>OZ242283.1:0-3812474 GCA_965207465.1 Dehalococcoidia bacterium
TAGGACGAGAAACTGGAGGAACACGCCGTGAGGGAAGTATACCAGAACGAAGGGAATGAGAACGTAGTGGAGGACATGCTGGACCAGATCGTGAGTGAAGGAGCAAGGCGGATGCTTGTAGCGGGACTTGAGGAGGAGGTGAGCAGATTTCTGGGAAGGGAGCGCTACGAGAGAGGCGAGGAGTTTCGCGGATACAGAAACGGATATCATCCCAGTCGGGAGCTGACAGTGGGATTGTCGGCGGTGGAGGTGAAGGTTCCGAGGGTATCGGACGTGCCGGCTGAGGTGTCTGCGAACGGTTTCGAGTCGAAGATAGTGAAGCGGTACGAGAGAACGAGTCGAAAGACGCAGGACCTGTTCCGGAAGCTGTATATGGAAGGGTTGTCGACCGGGGACTTCGAGCCGGTGTTCCGTGAGCTGGTTGGGGAAACGGCGGCGTTGAGTCGGAACGCGATCGTGAGGTTGAAGCAGCGTTGGGAGTCGGAGTACAGGGTGTGGTGCTCAAGGATGTTGAACGAGTACCGCTACGCCTACATCTGGGCTGACGGAGTGTATTTGGGAGCGGGAGTGGACAGGGAGAAGACTGCGTTGCTGTGCGTGGTGGGAGCGAGGGAGGACGGTGAGAAGGAGTTGCTCGGGATGGAACTGGGCTATCGGGAGAGTACGGAGAGTTGGTCTGGTGTACTCAGGAGCTTGCGGGACCGAGGCATGAGCGCGCCTCTGCTGGCGATGGGAGATGGCGCACTTGGTCTGTGGTCAGCGCTGGATGGGGTGTTCCCGACTACGGCACACCAGCGCTGCTGGAACCACCGTGCGCTGAACGTGCAGGCGAAGTTACCGAAGGCGCTGCATTCGGAGGCTAGGCGCCGGTTAAGGGAGATGTCAGTCGCGCCCACACGGGCGGAGTGCGAGCGGCTGCGGGACGAGTACGTGGTTGATCTGAGCGCTGATGGTCGCACCGATGCCGCTGAGACGGTGGTCCGGGACTGGGAGTCGTTCGTTAGCTTCTATGACTTCCCGACCGAGCATTGGGTCCATTTGAGGACAACGAACCCGTTGGAGTCGGTGTTCAGCGGGGTGAGGCTGAGGACGGACGTGGCGAAGCGTATGAAGCGGCGTGACAGTGCGTTGTACCTGGTGTTCAAGGTGGCACTGAGGCTCTCGGAGCGTTGGAGACCGTTGTATGGAGGTAGAAACCTGATGAAGCTGCTGATGGATGGAGCGAGATTCGAGAATGGGATCCTAACCGAGTTGCCGGTGACTGCTGAGGAGGCAGCAGCCTGATGAGCTAAGTCGCCTGGAAGGAATTTCCACAAGACTTGACACAAGCTCCGGCTGCATTCCTTGTCTTCACTGGAACCAACGTGAGCACAGCTGATGAATTCGGTAGAACGCCGCTGCACATAGCCGTCACCAACGGTAAATCAGTAATGGTACAGATGCTTGTCGATGCGGGAGCCGCCGTGAACGCGAAGAACACACACGGCAATACTCCGCTGTATACAATTCTCCATGCACAGATTGCGCGCACCCAGGCGCAATATACGGACTTGCTTACTGACATCACCGATGACGTCAGTGTGCTCATCGCTGCCGGTGCGGCTGTCAATGCGGAGAATGACTCGAGGAACACGCCAATCGACCTTGCCAACGGAGCGTGCAGATGGTGGTGCAATGCCGGGAAATGCGAAGACCCCGATGTGAGGAGAATTGGCTGTCTCAACGAGGTATGCGGTGGTCGCTGCCGGTAGCGACGGCTCAGACCCGAAGGAGGGCATTCACCAGCCGATGAAAGTTCCGTTGCAGTCCCGGCAGGTGGCGCGCGATCCCTCGATAATGGTCTCCCGGTGCAGGCACTTCTTGCAGACGGCACAGCGGCGACTGGAAACGTCGGGGAACTCGTGCCTGCAAGCCTTTGTCAGCTCGCGCTTGTCTGCCGCGGAGCAGGCTCTAGGCTGCACGGCATTATAAATCTACCGTACAACCGCAACTAGGATGTGCAGAATATGACCCTCCGGACACGACAACCACAGTCCGAAAATGCACCGGCCGTCCTTACGGATGAACAACGCCAGAGAGTGACAGACGCTCTCGAGAGCGTCCAGTCAGAAAACACTCGCAGGAACTACGCGAGTCAGTTCGGCAAATTCAGAAGCTGGTGCGAGCAGGAGAGCTACCCTGAGGTAATGTCAGAAGTTGTGGAAATTGCAAAAGCGTAAGTAAAGGAAAAGGCGTATCCTTCCAGGCAAGCAAACCGTCTATAGGACGAGAAACTGGAGGAACACGCCGTGAGGGAAGTATACCAGAACGAAGGGAATGAGAACGTAGTGGAGGACATGCTGGACCAGATCGTGAGTGAAGGAGCAAGGCGGATGCTTGTAGCGGGACTTGAGGAGGAGGTGAGCAGATTTCTGGGAAGGGAGCGCTACGAGAGAGGCGAGGAGTTTCGCGGATACAGAAACGGATATCATCCCAGTCGGGAGCTGACAGTGGGATTGTCGGCGGTGGAGGTGAAGGTTCCGAGGGTATCGGACGTGCCGGCTGAGGTGTCTGCGAACGGTTTCGAGTCGAAGATAGTGAAGCGGTACGAGAGAACGAGTCGAAAGACGCAGGACCTGTTCCGGAAGCTGTATATGGAAGGGTTGTCGACCGGGGACTTCGAGCCGGTGTTCCGTGAGCTGGTTGGGGAAACGGCGGCGTTGAGTCGGAACGCGATCGTGAGGTTGAAGCAGCGTTGGGAGTCGGAGTACAGGGTGTGGTGCTCAAGGATGTTGAACGAGTACCGCTACGCCTACATCTGGGCTGACGGAGTGTATTTGGGAGCGGGAGTGGACAGGGAGAAGACTGCGTTGCTGTGCGTGGTGGGAGCGAGGGAGGACGGTGAGAAGGAGTTGCTCGGGATGGAACTGGGCTATCGGGAGAGTACGGAGAGTTGGTCTGGTGTACTCAGGAGCTTGCGGGACCGAGGCATGAGCGCGCCTCTGCTGGCGATGGGAGATGGCGCACTTGGTCTGTGGTCAGCGCTGGATGGGGTGTTCCCGACTACGGCACACCAGCGCTGCTGGAACCACCGTGCGCTGAACGTGCAGGCGAAGTTACCGAAGGCGCTGCATTCGGAGGCTAGGCGCCGGTTAAGGGAGATGTCAGTCGCGCCCACACGGGCGGAGTGCGAGCGGCTGCGGGACGAGTACGTGGTTGATCTGAGCGCTGATGGTCGCACCGATGCCGCTGAGACGGTGGTCCGGGACTGGGAGTCGTTCGTTAGCTTCTATGACTTCCCGACCGAGCATTGGGTCCATTTGAGGACAACGAACCCGTTGGAGTCGGTGTTCAGCGGGGTGAGGCTGAGGACGGACGTGGCGAAGCGTATGAAGCGGCGTGACAGTGCGTTGTACCTGGTGTTCAAGGTGGCACTGAGGCTCTCGGAGCGTTGGAGACCGTTGTATGGAGGTAGAAACCTGATGAAGCTGCTGATGGATGGAGCGAGATTCGAGAATGGGATCCTAACCGAGTTGCCGGTGACTGCTGAGGAGGCAGCAGCCTGATGAGCTAAGTCGCCTGGAAGGAATTTCCACAAGACTTGACACAAGCTCAGCTACCCTCCTTTACCGGCACAGCCCGAGGTGCTGGCAGCGTATGCAGTGGAGCTTGCCGACGATGGCAAGAGCATGTCCACGATCCGACTTGCGGTCGCTGCTATAGTAGATGCACACAGGCGAGTGGGCCTTGAGTCTCCCCAGACTGGAGGCGTCACCGAAACCCTTCGAGGCCTGTCACGGCAGATTGGAGTTAGCCAGAAGCAGGCACGACCTCTTGATGCGGACGCTCTGGCCGCGATCCGGGCGACGGCGCTCAAGCAGCTGCGAGAGGATACGGAGAGCTGGAGCGACGATGATCCTGTTTTCGGGCTGTCGATGTCGCAGATAAGTCGGCGCGTGGACAGCATGGCGAAAGCTGCGGGTCTGGGCGAGGGTTACTCGGGACACTCCGGGCGCGTGGGGCTTGCGATCAGGATGACGCGCAGGGGAGCTCCGCTTCAGGCGGTGCAGACCCATGGGCGCTGGAAGTCTCCCTCGATGCCGGCGAGGTACACCAGGAGCGAGAAGGCGCTGGAAGCATTGGAGTGGCTTGTCTGAAGGATATAATGGAGTATCCCGGCTAACCGTCGATACACGCTGCCGCCGATTCTGGAAGAACCTGAGCGAGAGGTGTCGCACCCATGAACAAGTGCCGTCTCATAGAGGAATTAGCGCACGAAGATGGACCTGCCCGGACGCGTGCGATCAGCTCTCTTGGTTTGGAGAGCGAATCTGAGGTCGCCTCCTTTCTGATTGCCTGCTTCTCGTCTCACGACAGGAATGTACGCGACACAGCTCGCCAGACTCTGGTCAAGCTGAGCGACAGTGAGACCCTTCATCTGCTGATAAAGTCGCTTGGTCACTCAAATGCAGATGCCCGTTGCTGCGTTGTCTGGGCCCTTGGCGAAATCGGCGGAGAGACTGCGTATGATGCCCTGGGCGACGCCCTCAAGGACTGGAATGACTCCGTTCGCTATGTGGCCGTTTCGGCGCTGGCCAATCTCGGAGGCCCGGAGGCCGTGCCACATCTGATGGCGGCGATGCGCGATTACGATGAGGATATCAGGAGACACGCCGCCAATATTCTTGGCGAAATGGGCGACGTCCGTGCCGTGTCGGCACTGATATTCGCACTCAAGAACAGGGGCGGCTGGCGAAAGTCACGAGAGGACATCGTCAGTGCGCTGGGCAAGTTGGGCGGCCCGGATGCGGTCGAAGGACTGATTTACGCCCTCGGGGACGACTTCCCCACCGTCTCGAGCGTTGCCGCTACGTGCCTGGGGGATATAGGCGGTGAGGAGGCTTACCAGGGCCTGATCGATGCTTTGCCGGAATTAGGGGGATGGCCGAGCGAGGCTGCCGCCCGGTCCTTGTTCCGAATGCGAGGCATATTGGCGCTTCCTCACCTGTTGAAAGTGCTTCCATACTGGCGGATGGATAAGGAAGGCGTCAGGCGGACTCTGAAGAGACTGAACAGAGATGAACTCGTACCGGCGATTATTGACTGCGTGAACGGCTCGGACAGCGAAGAGAGGGAGGGTGCCGTTATAGTGCTGGGTCTCCTAGGTGGAACTGAGGCGCACCGAACGATAACCGGCTGTCTCTCTGACGCGGACCCATTTGTCGTGGCCGCGGCTGCTGAGGGACTGGGAGAACTTAAAGACGTCGGCTCTGTGCAGCTTCTCTTGGATGCGCTGTCGCATGAAGCAGGCTTCGTTCGCCGGGTTGTGGTAGAGGCGCTCGGGGAAATCAGAGACCAACGAGCATTGGAGCCTCTCGCCAAGCTGACAGAAGACGATAGCGACAAGACCGTGCAGTGGAGGGCGAGAGCAGCTCAGAGGAAGCTTGCGAAATAGAACGTCCTCGCCTCGTTGCCTACGAATCGGAAATGGAGAGGCAAGGAGAGCGGCAAGTGCAATTGTCGCGTATCTGCCGGTCTGCACCTCGAGCGATGGCGAGTACGTCCCCATAGAGATTGTTGCAGAGTCAGATGGAAGGCACTGGGGATACCGCGAGATATTGAAGCTGGAACAATGGTGGGATGAGGGGACGCTGCGCTTCCGGGACCCTGCGAGCGGGCAGTTTCTGCTGACGCCCGAAGAGTTGGCAGCCGACAGATTGGCAGAGCGCGCGGCACGGGAAGTTGCTGAAGACCGCGCCAGAGCTGCCGATGCTCGCTCTGAAGTTGCCGAGGATAGTATGGCCTAGTTGGAAGAGGAACTTCGGCGTCTGCGCGGTGAGTAACCGCTGCACATCTCGTTAAACATTGAAGAAGTATCTCATAGAGCCTCAGCGGTCGGATTGCTAATGGCTCCGCAATGAGGCGATGCGTAAGTCCTTGCCACTAACGTAGTTCCTGTCTATAGCGGCGTTAATTTCGCATACGAGAGCGACGGTAAGTGTGCTCTCCGCTCCCTATTTTTCTAATGTGTCTTCGATACCTAATTTTCTGCGCTTCGGGTTGCCGATATGGTATCCTTCGGTGATTCAATGGAGAAAGCAAGTAATAGGAGAGTTACTTTGTTCCAGACCCATCCCGTCTCACTGAACCAACTTCTCAACAACGCCGACAATGGCAATATACAGCTTCCGGATTTTCAACGAGGGTGGGTCTGGGATGATGACCGAATCAAAGGGCTCATCGCCAGCATATCGCGCGGGTTCCCCGTGGGGGCCATTATGATGCTGCAAGCTGGAGGGGAGATACGTTTCAAGAGTCGGACGATCGAAGGTGTTAACGACGATGTTCAGAACGCGGCAAATGAATATCTATTGGACGGGCAGCAGAGACTAACTTCCCTGTATCAGGCTCTGTTGAATGAGTGTCCTGTAATCACGCGCAATAATCGCGGGCAACGGATTGAGCGATGGTACTACATTGATATGCGGGCTGCGATGAACCCAAATGTGGATAGGGAAGATGCGGTCATCAGCGTACCAGCCAACAGAATAGAGACACGCAATTTTGGTAGAGATGTCGTTCTCGATCTTTCCAGCCAGGAGTTTGAGTTCGCCCAGCACATGATGCCCACGGAACGACTTCTCGATAGCATGAACTGGCTGTTCGGTTACAACGACTATTGGCAGGCAAGGGATGGACAACATCCCGAAGGCGATCTGATAGCCTTTCGCAGTGGGTTCAACAATACGGTGATCAGTGCTTTCACCTCCTATCAGTTGCCGGTAATCACTTTGACGAAGGAAACGCCCAAGGAGGCCGTGTGTACAGTCTTCGAGAAGGTGAATACCGGTGGCGTATCACTATCGATGTTCGAATTAGCAACGGCGATTTTCGCTGCTGATGCCAAAGAGGATGACTTCTCGTTGCGAGAAGACTGGGATAGGAGGAGGCACAGACTCCGAAGCGCGTATGGGGTTCTGCAAGGTATAAGCGGCGATCAGTTTCTGCAGGTGGTGGCCTTGCTGGCTACTCAAGAGAAGCGGTGCAGAGCGATGGAGGAAGATCGGCCGCAGCGCCAACTGCCGGCAATCAGTTGTAGAAGGAATGACATCCTGTCTTTGGCGCTTGACGAGTATCGGACCTGGGCTGACAAGGTCGAGCGCGGCTTTATGGATGCCGCCAATTTTCTCTATCGGCAGTTTGTCTTTACCGCACGAGACGTACCTTATGTGACTCAGATGGTGCCTCTAGCGGCTATCTGTGTGGAGCTTGGCAATGAGCTACAGCCAGCAAATGCGCAGGCTCTACTCGAAAGGTGGTTTTGGTCAGGCATTTTCAACGAGTCATACGGAAGCGCAGTGGAGACTCAGTACAGTCGCGACCTTGAGCAAGTCACAGAATGGATACGTGGGGGCGCAGTGCCGGCGATGGTAAATGAGGCAAACTTCATCCCCGAGCGGTTGCTCTCGCTACGCACACGCAACAGTGCTGCATACAAGGGCCTCTATGCCTTGCAAATGAAGAGCGGAGCCGCCGATTGGCGAACTGCACAACGACTCGCGCTTTCCCTCACGCCTGGTACTTGGAAGCAGTCGAACATTGACATCCATCACATCTTTCCTAAGAGATGGTGCGAGAAGGACTCAGAGCCGCCGGTTCCATCTTGGATTTACAACTCTGTCATCAACAAGACGCCGATTGACGCCACTACAAACCGTATGATCGGTGGGCGGGCGCCGTCCCGGTATATTCCCATCCTGGAAAACCACGTAACAAGTCCAGAAGCGCTCGATGCCGTGCTGTCATCACACTGGATTGATCCTAACCTTCTACGCAGCGATAGTTTTGGAGAGTGCTTCGTAGAGCGTGGTAAGGAGATGTTGACGCTGATTGGCAATGCGATGGGTAAGTCGCTCCCAACGGGTCAGCAGGTGTTTGAGGGTGTGCTGAAGAATAATGGAATCCTGGCTGAGATGACCGAAACCCCTGACATTGACTTTGAAGTTGCGGATGAGTTCGAAGAGTCAGACTTTGAATACGATGATGTCGGGGAAACGATAGACGGCTCTATGGCGGCAGATTGATGTCACGTTGGCCTCACAAATATGCGACGTGGAACACTGGGATGTACCTGCCAGCGGAGAGTACGGAGATGGTGTGAACTGTCGTGACTCCGATACAACGAAGGTCCGCTACTATGGCAGACGCCTTGAACGGTTGCCTACAAGAATAAGAAAAGTTGGAGCACCCGTATAAAGGGAGGGATTAGGGGAATCTATGAAGAGGATTTTGAACTGATTACGCTCAAACCTCGTTGAACGGGCTTCCAAAAGGGGCCCTTTTGATGCAAGGAAATACCTGTTATTCGCTCCATCTGAATTAGCGGCGTGCAGCCCTTATAGCTGAATCGATCGCCGCACTGATTCGACTGCCCGAGCGCTTGAAACCCAACTCTTTAATCATCTCCCGCATCACGTCTTCATCTGTCCGCAGAAGTGTATCGGACTCAATCCAGCGGACCAGGCTCACGAGCTGGGAATGGCTGTAATCGGAAATGCTTTTGTAGCGCCCCATTCCCCTGCGTGGAATTCGCGGGCGTGGGTCACGCTTCGGCGGCTCACTTAGCTGAGTTTCCTCGTCACTCTTCTTGTCAAGCAACGGCTCGGTAGCTACGGGTTCTTCGTTCCTGTCTGAAGCCTCAACCGCCCTCTTCCATGCCTCCACGGCCTTGTCGAGTTCAGCATCGCGGTTGCGGAACCAATCGGTCGACCAGATTCGGTGGAACCGCCAGCCTTTTGACTCAAGCACTTGCTGTCGCAGGCGGTCGCGGTCTCGCGCCGTGGGCGTAGAGTGGTAACTGGCCCCGTCTGCCTCAATTGCCAGCACCATACGCCCCGGCTCTTCACGATGCGCACATGCGAAGTCGATGCGATAGCCTGAGACGCCGTATTGGGGAGTCACAGGAATCCCACGTTTCTCAAGCCCATCCTTGATGGATAGCTCGAACGGGTTGAGTGGCACATCGCTTAGGGTTGAGCCGAGGACCTGGCCCCCTGAATCGGCGTACGCGAGGTACTGCCGCAGAAGAACTACACCCCTGGCAGAGGAACGCCCTGGATCCATGTCGCGGTGGCTGAACGATGACACTAATATCAGGCGCGAACGTGCTCTCGTGACGGCGACATTGAGCCGGCGCTCACCACCCTCCTGGAGAATGGGACCGAACCGGTACGGGAGATTCCCGTTGACGTCCTTGTGATAGCCAACACTCAGGATGATCACGTCTCGTTCATCTCCCTGTACCCGTTCGATGTTCTTGACAAAGAACCGCTCCTCATTGCTCTCGGAGAAGAAGTCGTCATGTGGCGAGTCGGTCAACTCTCCCAGACGGCGCATAAGGGCGTTTTCAATGTTGTTGGCGTGGTGCTGCCCGAACGCGATGACTCCAAGAGTTTCATCAGGGGATTCCCGCGCGTGCTCAAGTATCAACTCGACTACTCTCTCGACTTCGTCAGGGTTAGACCGTGTCCCGGTGATGCCGGTTATGGGGCGGAATGGGATGAGGCAATGAGTGACTGGAGGAGCAACGACGGCGCCAGGAAAGGCCGTAAGGGACCCACCGTATATGTGCGCGTTAGAGAACGCTATGAGCCGGTCGTCGCGGCTGCGGTAATGCCACTGCAACATCTTGTCTCGAAGCAGCACGCTGGAGACATCCAGCAAGGACTCTATGTCTCCAGTCAGAGAAAGGTCATTGTCGTTATCATCGTCGTCGCCATCCTCCGAACTCTGCCCGAAAAAAGAAGTGGGTGGGAGCTGTCGGCTATCCCCGGCGACCACCGCCTGGGGAGCGCGAGCGAGGCTCCCGATGGCTTCGGCCGGTGGGATCTGGGAGGCTTCGTCGAAGACCACAACGTCGAATAGTCGCCGCTCAGCAGGGATCATCTCAGACACTAGAATGGGAGACATCGTCCAGCAGGGACGCAGTGTCGACAGGACATGTGGGGCCTGCGCGAACAGGCGACGGACGCTGAGATGCCCACGCTTCAAAACCGCCTGCCTCTTGATCAGTGTGGTCTCCTCCGGGTGGGCATTCATCGCTGCGATAATCGCTTCAGCGGTAAGCCGTCGGACACGAAGGGGTGTCGAATCTAGGTGCCGCCGGTCTAGCTCCACATACTCATCTCGATGACGCGAGTGAGCGCGACCATCGAAAGAAGCAATCATCCTGTCCTCAAATTCAAGGTCATCAAGTACCCTCCATAACCAGGCGTGCTCGACGGCGCGCACGGTGTTCGTTGGACTGATGTCCTTGCCTACCCGTTCCAGAATGTTGTTGATTCCCGCCCCATTGAAACTCGCCTCCAGTTCACGAATACGTGGGAGATTTGCAACCGTAATGCGGCCCGAAGCCATACGTTCCAAAGTTGCGGCCAAGTCCATGTGCGACATTTCTTTCAGCCGATCCAGTTCTGTCAACTCTGCAAGCGCGTCGAGTCCCCTATAGAGATTGACCATGACTTGCTCTAGAGCACTCAACACATCCGCCTCGAGCGACAATTTGCCGGGAGCGTTCAGGGCCTCCCTCGTCGCTCGATACTCACTGGAGAAGACCTCGGCCTTCTTGCGAGCAAACCACGACCCACTTGCAACGGCGAGGAACCGTACCGCTCTTTCCCATTCGGCTACCGCCTGCGGAATGGTAAGCTGAAGATCCTCCCAAACTTTGAAGAGTGCATCATGAGCGGCAGGCAACCTATGGGTGCCGATTTCGACAACCAAGTCGTACGCCCTCCGCGCACCATCGGCAGTTGCGATAGAGCTCCTGGCCCATTCCGGGTGGTTCTCGACAACCAGGTGGCCATCGAGGTCAGTCCACTCTTCGATCTCGCTGGCAAGACTTTCGAAGCCTGCGGCATCAAGGCCTCGCGCGGCTTCTGCGCTGAGTCGTATCTGAGTTCGGGCAGCCTCTGGAACGGCGAGAAGGCGTTCTCTCATGTTGAACACGCTGAGACCAAAAGGGTCCCGCACGTCATGCAGGGCGGAACCACTGCTATTGAGTGAGTCCCGGCGATCTTGAAGGCGCCCGTGAAGAGACGAGTGGTCCTGCTGTGGTATCGTTGCAATCTGTTCGAGGGAGGCATTCAGGGTGCGCGCAAAATCACGCCTTGATGTAACCCCGCCGTGCATATCCATCACGAGCTCGCTTAAACCTGCTTGGTCCAGTCGCTTCGTGACGGCCTCGATCGCGGCCCTCTTTTCTGCAACGAAGAGCACTCGCTTGCCACTTGCAATGAGTGCTGTGATCAGGTTGGCTATGGTCTGTGACTTTCCCGTCCCGGGAGGCCCTTGTATGACTAGCGACTCACCACCCAGAACACGATTGATAGCCATGTGCTGGCTCGAGTCCGCATCGAGCACAAGGAACTCTTGTGCCGGAGAATCGATGTCGGGTTGATTAGGGTCAGGATCGCAGATACGTGATGCCAAGGCATCTCGAGCGCCAGAGTCACCTGCGATGGCAGCGATTATGTCATTTTCCGCAAACAGCTCGCCGTTCTGCTCCAGATCACTGACCAGCGGCATTGTCGAGTACGAGAATATAGCCACGACAACGCGCGGTTCGATTGCCAGATCGGGGAGCACCTGCCAGGAGTCCCTCAGTCGGTCGAGAAGGGCCATAAAGCCCCCATAACTGGAAGGCGGGTCCTCAGCCACATCCGCCTCGTCGTCTTCGGCCTCCAAATCGTGGTAGGCACGCAATATATGCGTCAGGACAGGGTTCAGGTGGGCATCCCCCTCGACCTTGAGAGTAAAGTCACGCGCCGCCGCGCCTGTGGCTTCGACAAGAAGTGGCAGCAAGACCACAGGCGCGTTCGGTGGAGTGCCTGACTCCACTTTCCAAGTCGCCAGCCCAACCGCTGCGAACAGCGTCTCTATTCCTTTTTCTTCACTGTTCGCGAGTGCCGTCTTGTGAATCGACGTGAGCCGACGCCGGGCATCGTTGAAGACAGGCATGTCCTTCGGCTCGACTCCTAATGAAAGAGGGCGCTGAGAAGGAAAGAGATTGCTGAGTTTGACCGACCCGCCCGCGAGCAGACGGTCCAATTCCCTTTCATTGAGGTCATTGGCCCGTCCGGGAGTGAGATCAAGTGTGCCTGTCCTCAGATCGCGGTATCTGCGGAGGCGGTTCCGCCCGGATGTGTCGACGAGCTCCTTCTGCCACTGTTTGATGGCGCGTAGGACGGCTTCAACACGCGAGGTGATGGGCTGTTGCATAGTCGTGTGTGCTGAATCTAACGTCGATCAGTTGATAGCTCGTGCAGGGTGGACTGAACGTCGTATACCTCCCGACCACTAAGCCTGGGATATGTTACCAACCGAAGTTTCTGACAGCAACAGGCGAAGAAGGACCATCGGAACATCCCCACCATTGTCAGGGCGAAGCGCAAGTTCGGCACAGACTCAGCCAAAGCGATTTCTATTGCGAGTTTCAGAAGCGGTATTCAGATGAAGAAAACGGCTGCAAGGATACGTGCTGAAAGCTTGCACTCCGGCCGACAGCTCGTACCTGGCACACCCGTTTAAAATGGACAACCTACTCCCGTTATGCAACAATGGTTCGGACACATCCTTGCACTGAATAGCGCAACTGAGTGGATGGATTTCATGAGGCGAATCCAGCGACAGCGCACTCAGGGCTGGCGTATGCCGCCGAATACAAAATATATCGGTCGGCAAGGGCCATTGGGCAACCCATTAAGGAAGGATACGTGATATGGCGTCCACCCACGAAACCCCGTTCAAAGAGCAGATTGAGAACTCCACATGCTTTATCTGCATACTACCCAACGAAGGCGAGCTGGACGAGGAGAGAAACGCGCAGCTCGACTACGCCATCTCGCTTGGAAAGCGTGTGCTCATATTGCGGCGTCCAGGACGCGAACTCCTCGCTATTCCGGCGCAGTTGGAGAACTACGACAACTACATCGTGGTGGATGGCAGCGGCGAGGATGCCGCCAAGGTGGTGGCTCAGGAGTTAGAGATACTGCCAGGCGATGCCATAGGTATCATCCGGGCTGCATACTGCTGATGCGAAAGGAGTTGCGGGTGGTGTGCTGACTCTGATTATAGGACCGATTTCCAGTGAAACAAGCTAACGAGTTGCCAAAGTATGGCGGCACTTGCCTACATTGCCGAGAGCCGGTAACGGTCAGAACTGCGAAGGAATGACGCAAGGTTGTACGCGGGCGATGTCCGAGTTGTGGACGATCTGGTTGGTAAGAAAGGTTGATTCTCATGGACGGGGAAGAGTTCTATCGACACTTCTTTGGCGACCTGTTAGAGGATAGAGACCCAGCGTACATCGCAACAATTGACCTTGTGGAGTACGGCTATCAACTCGCATTGAAGGATTACCGCGAGCATCCGCATCTCTTCGGCAAACAGCCAGGTCGTCAGGTTCGAGTCTTAGATAGCCCTGTCGAAGAAACGATCATTTGGCAGGATACTTAGCACGGATAAGAGGGCCCAATTGACGACTGAACTCACGACCGCGATCACGCGCCGGCGACGTCCTCGAGGACGCTATCCCAAAAGAGCCGACAACGCTCCTGAAAAGAGAGTTCGGAAACTCCCTGAGTACCTCGAAGCCGACGAAGTGAACGCCATCATCAAAACAGCCCCCAATCCTAGGGCGAAGCTGCTGATGCTGGAGCAGTGGCGCGCGGGCCTGCGCGTCTCCGAAGCGCTTGACCTGGAGGTGCGGGACCTGTCGCTCGATACAGCTCACCCGACACTGCGAGTACGAGCTGGTAAGGGCGGGAAGTCACGCATCGTGCCGATCCATCCAGAGTTGCACTCGGCCCTCAACAGCGCTCTCTCATACGGCAGTATCAGCCAGGGAAGAATCATCGAAGCTCACCCCGCGACAGCCTGGCGCTGGGTGCAGGCGGCGGTCAAACGAGCTGAGGAGCTTGGCGCACTTCCTCTTGGGAAGCACATCGGCAATCACACGTTCCGGCACAGCTACGCCCGGCACTACTTGATGAACGGCGTTCCGATCAATTATCTGAGTCGGTGGCTGGGGCACAGCAGCATACAGGCGACGCTCATCTATCTGAAGCTTCTTCCGGACCCGATGGGAAGTGTTGCCTCGATTCCTTGAGGAGCCAGGAAGCATGATTACGTCAAGGCGTCTGAATATGGCGCACACTCCGGTAGTAACGATTACACTACTCTTCCTCATTTGGGCTGTTGAGATATTTGCTCGAGTTGGAGGCGCCGATCAAAGGGAAGAACTGATCGCAAACTTTGGACTCAACTTCAGTCACGGCTTGACGTATCTTACATATCCATTCATACATGCCGACCCAGGGCATATAATGCAAAACACGGTCGGCTTGCTGCTCTATGGCTGGCTTGTAGAGTTACAAATGAAACCCAAGTGGCTCCTCGTCTGCATATTGACCAGCACTCTTGTTGGTGCGACAGGACCTGCCATCTTGTTTGTTTTCACAGGGATAGAAACGATCGGGGTCGGGCTCAGCACCGTTACTGGTGCGATGTCCGTGCTGTGGATTTCCATTCTGGCGCGATACTGCAAACCCAGAAATATCAGAATAGCTGATGACCGTATTCTGCAGCGGGTGGTTCTCGCTTGGCTAGTCATTTACCTATTGATTGACGTCTGTGCCTATGGCTGGTTGAATTACACAGTCGCCGGTCACTTTTCTGGAGCATTGGCTGGCGCAGTGATGATGGTGTTTGTTTTGAGACCAAGGACGCCGAGTGCAGAGTGTGCTTGGCTAATGGAAGGAACTCAATCTACGTTATTTCGAATCAAGAACGCCCGAAGGTCTTTGGCACAAGACTGGGCCAACAGAAACCACGCTGGGCAAATGCTTGAGGGCTTATTTGTGACGATGGTTATTGCCGGATTGATTACTACTCTACATACGTTGGTCTAATGGGAACGATGTTCGGTCTTAACACCAAGGGAATTATCTTCACTTCAGCCCAATTGCGATGTCCTTAATGCTGATAAGGCTGACTGAAGCGTAGTCAGTGGCTTCGATGCCGCGCTTAATCAGTTGAACGACTGGCACAAGTAGTTTTGAGATTGAGACATTTTCAGTTGAAAACGCTATGGCGAGAGGGAAGACTCTGATATGACGACAGATAACACAGTCGGCGGGTGCATCGACTTGGGCTCGCTTCAATATGGATCAGAGATTGATCAGGCTTTCGCCATTGGCTACAGGATTATCCTCGAATTGTTGTTGTTCAGCATAAACGTCACAAGTAACTGTTCAGCAATAATGTCACATTATGGAGAATGTGACGTTGAACCAAAAGGAACAGGCAAGGCTTCAGGTACTCAACAGCTTGTTGGCGAAGCATATGACGATAGAGCAGGCATCTGCGCTGATGGGAGTGAGCATACGCCAAGCGTGGCGCATACTGGCGGCATACAGGAAGGAAGGAGCAGCCGCAATAGCTCATGGTCATCGAGGTCGCAGAGCGCCCAACACGACATCGGAGGCAACGAAGGCTGCGGTGCTGCATCTGGCGCGCACCCGGTATGCTGGAGTCAACCACACTCATATGAGCGAGCTGTTGAGTGAACGCGAAGGCATAGACATAACACGCAGCACGCTGCGTAGGCTGCTGGTGAGCGCCGGTGAGAACAGCCCCCGCGGCAGGCGTTGATCCGCGTCAACCATTTTTACCGGTTGCGCCAGTAGATTTTGCCGCTCTGACTCCTTGTCTGACTGATGATTTCGCTCTGCATGGCTGCGACAACGCTGTAGTTGACGCGACAACCATTTTTACCGCACGTCAATTACTCTTGCCGGTGCGACAACCTCTCCGCCTGCCGACTCTGCGCGGCGTCGGTCCTGTAGCTGGGCAGATCGAACTCCAGGATGACTGAGTGATGCACGATCCTGTCTATCGCCGCGGCAGTCGCCATAGGATTGGCGAAGATCTTCTCCCACTCTGAGAAGACGAGGTTGGAGGTGATACCGAGCGAGCGGCGCTCGTAGCGCTCGGCTATCAGGGTGAACAGTACCTCAGACTCTTCGGCACCCTGCGGCAGGTAGCCCAGGTCGTCTATCACCAGCAGGTCATAGTTATCCAGCTTCCTGAGCATCCGCGGCAGGTCGAGGTCTCGCTTGGCGGCAAGCATGTCCTGCACCAGACGGTACGCCGGGATGAACAGCACGGAGCGACCGGACTGCACCAGCCTGTGCCCGATGGCGCACAGTGCGTGCGTCTTGCCGGTGCCGGGCATACCGAAGGCCAGCACGTTCACGTCACGATCCACGAAGTCTCCTTCGGCGAGACTCGCAAGCTGCTGCCTTAGCTTGACCGGCGCACGCTCGTGCTCGAACGTCTCCCATGTCTTGCCGGCAGGCAGCTTCGATGCCCTTCTCAACCTGTCCACTCTGCGGATGCGCCTGTCCTCTGCCTCCTGCTCCAGCACCTCGACCAGGGTCGGAAGCGCGTCAGCGTGTCCGGCGTCGCTGAAGCGATCCACGGTCTCCGCCGCAAGCGTGGGCAGCCTGAACTGCCGGCACAGCTCGCTGATGCGCTCTCCAACCGCACTTGGCGCGCAAGTCTCAGTCGTCATCGCGCACCTCCCGTAAGCAGCTTGTCGTACACACCAAGATCCACCTCACCGGACAGCTCGATCTCCGGTATCTCCGGAGATACCGGCGCTGCAAGCTGCTTCACCACCGCGTAGTCGAACCTCGCCCTGGACTCGAGCAGCCGCTTCAGAGCCCGCTCCACCTCGCACTCCATCGTCGTCGCCGCAAGGTGCAGTATCCGAACATAGTCCACGTCCGCTCGCTCCCCCTTCCAGCCACACATAGCGTCGTACGCCAGACGGAAGGTGTGTGTCGGATACAGCTGCTCCCTGAAGCGGTAGCGCGCGAACGCTCTGGGCTTGCGCACCAGGGAGCCTATGATGTGGCGGTAGTCTATAAGCGCCTTGCCCTTACCCCGTACCCGGTCCATACTCTCCACAAGGTGCCCCTTGTAGTACACCTCGACGTGGTCTGTGTACAGCCGCACGTCCACCTCCACACCTATCAGGCGCGACGGCACAGAGTAGGTCCTGCTGTCCACCCTGATCGTGCTCCACTTGTGCACCTTTGCGCTGTAGCTCACGTACTCAGGCACCGGTGCCGGCGGCAGCGCCCGAAGGTGCGGGTACTCAACCGCCACCTTCTCCCGCACCAGCCTGTTGCGCCTGTCCACTATGCTCCTGATGAACTTCGAGTACTGCTCGACCGACTCGAAGTCACGGCTGCCCCTGAGCACCAGGGCCTGCGCTATGGAGTCCTTCATACGGCGGTGTCCCTGCTCCGCCACTCCGTTCTCGTGCGCACTGTACGAGTTGGTCTTCGTAGCCTTCAGACCGTAGTGATCGAGTACCTCCTTGTAGCGCTCGTTGAAGTCCCGGCCCTTGCCGCCCTTCAGCTTGTGCGTCGCCGCCGACAGGTTGTCGCTCCTGACCACCTCAGGCGCAGCTCCAAGCTCCCACAGCGCTCCTTGAAGTCCGCTCCTAAGCGCCGTGAAGGTCTCACTGAAGCATATCTGCGCATACCGCCAGCCCGAATGGCTCAGGATGAACTCGAACAGCATATGATCGAACTGCTCTCCACCTATCGTCACTTCCAGACTGTCGCAGTGCGTGAAGTCCATCTGAGCCTCACGTCCCGGTGGGTGCTCCTGCTCGAAGTACACCTCCCGATCAGGGCCGTTCAGCGCGCGCCAGTCCCGCATCCTCCGTTGCAAAGTCCGCAGGTGCGACCTGCCGAACCGCCCCGGATGCCGACCGTCCAGCCACTCCAGAACTGTCGGCGCTGTCAGTATCCTATCCACATCCGTCTGAAGCAGCGGCACGATCTCCTCGTCCCATACTCCGGCGAACGGGTCCGGTCTCGTACTCTGCCTTCTAACGTCCTTCTTCCTCTCTGACGGCAACGGTCCCCGCTTCCAGTTCCGCACCGACTTCTCGCTCATGTCTGCTGCCGCCGCCGCGGCCTGCTGTGTCTTGCCTCTCATAAGCTTCTGCCTCATCAATACTACCTGTCGATCGGTGAGCAATCTTCCACCTCCTGATGGAAGATATTGCCCTATCGCAACCGGTAAATTCTATTGTCGTGAGCGGCAGATTTCATTGTCGCGTATCAGGCGTCCACCCAAGCATCGCATCCGACGGCAGAGGATGCCTCGCGAGGGCATGCTGATACAGATAGACGGCAGCTATCACAGGTGGCTTGGCAAGGACGGACCGCAGTTCACGCTGCTGCTGGCGGTGGATGACGCCACGGGGACCGTGGTCAATGCCCTGTTCTGCGAACTGGAGAACACCCGCGGCTACTTCCGGCTACTCGACGGGCTGATACGGCATCGTGGCATACCGCTCGCACTTTACGTGGATCGGCACGCCGTCTTCAAGCATACGCCTTCACCGGACACTGCCGCCGGCCCCACTCAGTTCAGTCGAGCAATGGACGAACTTGGCATACAGCTGATCTTCGCTCTGTCGCCTCAGGCCAAGGGAAGAGTGGAGCGCACAGCAGGAACGTTCCAGGACAGACTCGTCAGCGAACTCCGACTTGCTGGCGCGGCCAGCATCGATGACGCCAACCGTGTGCTGGAAGGCTTCCTTCCACGCTTCAACAGCCGCTTCAAGGTGCCTGCGCAGGAACTGGAAGTCGACTATCGCTCGGTGGACGAAGGAATGTGCCTTGAGAAGACCCTGTGCTTCAAGTACAGGCGCAGAGTCGCCAGGGACAACACGGTCAGATACCGCTGGCGCACCCTTCAACTGCTGCCCGGTACTGACAGGCCGACCTACGCCGGAGCGGCCGTGGATGTGCTTGAGGGACTGGACGACAGCCTGGCGGTGCAGCACGAAGGACGCGACATCCCGTCTCAGGAAGCACCGCCGCGTCCGAGTGTCCTCCGGGGCTTCGCCGGGAGAACTGCACACTCACCCATCATCCATCAGCCCTCCAACGGTCTGGGTAGCAAATGGGCGGTCAGACTGGCAACTCAGGACACCAACCACGACCACGACGTCGATCAGTCGGTCGAGGCCTCCGGTCGCAACGGGACTGCACGAGTTCGCAAAGCTACGACTCCAACGCGCAGGAAGCCCACGCCGTTGCAGACGGCCAGGTGGAGGGCAGTGCAAAGGGCTAAGCGCAAGGGGCTGTCCATTCGTGGGATCGCGCGGGAGTTAGGGATACACAGGGACACCGCGAAGAAGTACATGAACGCTGACAGACCACCTACGTCACCCGCGCGCCTGACGTCTAAATCCCCTTGATCTGATACCATCACGGAATGAGTTAGTGACATTTATGCTGACCACTTACACTGACATTTATCCTGAACAACGACACTCGAATGGGATGAAAAATGGACCAGCAGATTCAGTAGGTTCAAGGCAGGCAACGTGGATGCCTGGAGGGCGGGAGCTGCTGTCCTGGGTCAGGCAGCCCCGGCAATTCTGTCAGACCTTGGCATAAGTGGCGGTGACGTAACATTTTTGCCCGCGCTGGCGCACGGGGAAACTGTTGCATCGGATAAAGGTGTGCTGGGCATCTTGGCAAAATGGTGCGCCAGCAGGTGCGGTAGTGAATTCGTGCTTGAACTTCTTAACAAGAGGGCGCACCCTAGTCTTAGTACGCAACGTATGAATTTAGCTCAGAGGCAGTCCACTCTGGCGGACGCTGAATACAGGGCGGGTGCGGTCAGCACTCCTAATGTATTCGTGCTGGATGATTTCGTAACTACCGGGTCCACGCTTTCACGAATAGCTTCAACTATCAAGGATGCGAATTCCGGAGTCTCAGTCTACTGCATTGCTATCGGCAAAAACGAACGCAGGAGTTGGAACCCCAGTATTAGTAACGACCACATCCCTGTAGAATGGGATCAAGTCTGGAGGGAGTACGACAAAGCATGAATTCGCTAGCGTCCGATGCACCGCCGATGGAAACTGCTCAGGTCCTGCTGTCTCTGACGAAGATCAAAGGACTTAAGAACCGGAAGGCGCTCGATCTGTTCGGTGCAGCAGCTGATAAGGTGCAGGAGGAAGAGCTGCGTGACCTCTTCTTCTCGCTGGCCAGTGAGTACCCGGAACCCCAAGAGCGATTGGAGGGACTCTGGCACAACAGCGTGAACCAAGTGACCGATTGTCTTGATGCCGGCATACAGGTGATTCCTTACTTCGATGAGCGCTATCCTCAGCGCCTGAGGGGGATAGCGGACCCACCGGTCGTTCTCTTCGCCAGGGGCCGAGTCGAGGCGCTGCATAGCGAGAAAAGCGTCGGAATAGTCGGAACCCGCAAGCCAACAAACTTTGGAGAGCGGGCCGCACTAAGCGCTGGGCGTTTAGCCGCAGAAACAGGTGTCGCTGTAGTGAGCGGTCTGGCATTAGGTTGTGATGCCAAGGCCCACGAAGGATGTGTCGAAGGTGAAGGAACAGGGGTGGCGGTTCTGGCGCATGGGCTGGATAAGGTTTATCCTGCCGCGAATCGTGACCTGGCCGACTCTGTGCTGGAGCAGGGAGGATGTCTGGTCAGTGAGTACCCGGTGGGCGTGAAGCCTGCGCGATGGGCGTTCGCATACAGGGACCGCATACAGAGCGGGCTTTCCGACAGCGTCCTAGTGATCGAGACGGACGTCAAAGGTGGCACCATGCACACCGTCAATTTCTCTCGTCAGCAGCAGCGACCTATAGCGTGCATCGATCACCCGGAAGAGTATCGTTCCATGAGGCAGACGTGGGGTAATCGCAAGCTGATCGATGAGGGGACAGCTCACAGGATCCCCAATAGAACGGCTTTCAGCAGTTTTCTGGAGAGGATTGCTGCCTCCTATATGGCCATGGGCAAAGAAGCCCCTCCCTTGACTCCAGTAGATCAGCCAATCACTCGGCGCTTTGAAGGAATGTGATGATAATTTTCGATTTTGACCAGACACTGGTCGATACCAGCTCGTTGGAAACCCTCAGAAGTCGCCGGCGGTGGAGTGAAGTCAGACGGCGAGCCAGGTCCCTTGACACCTTATCCGGGAATCACAGAACTCCTCGTCGAACTTAGTGACATGAACCAGAAATTGGCGATAGTCACCACCAGCCCTAACATGGTTGCCGAAGACTTTGTGCAAAGACACGATTGGCCTGTGGAAACCGCAATCGGCTATCATCAGGTGAAGCGACGCATAAAGCCTCGACCGGACGGCTTGCTTCTGGCACTTAGTGACTGTGGTGAAGAGCCTGACGGCTCATTCCATGTAGGTGACAAGCCAGAGGACACTGAGGCTTCCAGGAATGCCGGCGTTTTTGCCATCGGGGCAGGTTGGGGCACTCAGGACTTAGATGTACTGAAGGCATCCGAGCCTGACCACCTGTTCATGTCCGTTGCTGAACTACGCACATTTTTTCTCGATGCTCTTAGGTGACCTTGTGCCTTGAAACCTAGTAGGACCGGTTAGACGAGCGACACAGGCAGTTCTGAGATTGAGGATACGGATGGCACATAGGCGCGGATCTGGACGGCGTAGGCGAAGGACAACCGTCTCTCGAAGAAGCCCGCGGGTAGCACAAATTGCTCTATGTTGCCCGGCGGGGAACTGACAGTCGTCCATATGTGGACATCTTCGTCTATCGGTGCTACTCCCGGATCTTGCAAGTATCGCAGCTTGCTTCATGCGCTACTTTTAGTTTTCGTGTTCTGTCCGTGAAGTCTTCCTGCCGAGTTAATTGGTTATAGATGGACAGCCTGCGACTCTCCGCGATTGAACACCACTCACGGTACTTGATTTCTGCCTCGGTATGGGTTCGATACGCTCGGCCTAAAGACTGAAACGTGCGCTTCAAGTTCCAACCTTTCCCTAATTCGTCACGGCGCCCCTGTTCGACCATGAACGTTGCCATGACGGCGTTTTCCACGTGATAGTCGTATACGCTCTTGCCACTTGCGCCATAATCAACCTTCATGTAGTTTGCGTCGTCGAACTTGGCACGGTTAAGCAAGGCAACCTGAATTGCGAGACATTCCTTTTCGGAAGCGAATAAGAAGCGGCCTATTTGGCTAGGTTCATCCTCTGGGCTGATCGGATCACTGACTGAAGGAAGTATTAGCTCAACGCCTCTTTCGCAATCTTCACGGTAGTGAGAGCTACTGGTACCAGAGACTTGGTCTGCGTCTCTTTTCCTCCGATCACCGGCAGTCTGCAATTCTATCAACAACTCATGGGACAGTCTCATCACCTTACGATACTTGGCATTTGTGGTGACTTGTAGTGCGCTACAGCGATTTATGTCCCCGATCAACCCTATGCTGGCGACAATTACAACCTCGCCTCCAGGATAGAGTACAACGGAGTCTTCATCGCCTTTGATTTCCTTTGCATTCGCCCAAATTCGCACTAAGAGGCCTTCTGGGTAGATTAACCTGATGCCGTTTGCATCCTTGTCCAGAAAGCCTACAGAAGAAACGGTGACAGTCTTTGGAGAAGGATTGACAATTAGGATCCTAATGTTGTCTTGGTCGGCTTGTAGTCCCTTTAGGCCCTGCCGATTAGCTCCAACGGTTACCTCGACATCCAGTCGTATCCGGCTGAGCCAGAGTAAGTGAAAGTGCATTGCCAGGACAGCAAAGACACCCAGGAAGGACAACGCAGCAGCCACGTCGCCAGCAACTTCCAAAATCTGTATCAACTTCCCAATATCTCCCTGAAGTATCAATCGGACTCCCCGAAAGAGAGGAGCAAACTCGGACTCTTCAATCCTCATGACCTTCGATATTTTAACCCGTGAAAGATAGCTCCTTCTGAAAGGATTGCCTGAAGGCTCAAATTGTGCATAGTTGGTGCCCGGACCTGTTGTAAATTGCTGGCGACATCTCACTCGGAAGCAGGATCAAACAACCTCGGCTGTACCAGTTGGGTTCCCCATTCCACCTCCGGTAACAGGCAGTCAAGATCTACCGCCGGAACTCTTCCTAACTCCTTTGGCTCCAACTTATAAAGTCCTCCCCCATATACTCTCCCTTCGTTCAGCATGTCCTCAAGTGCAATGCCATTCAGAATCTCAAAAATCTGGCGTCTCAACTCAGGAGACTCTGCGATGACTCTTTTCAGAGGCTCCTTGGGGTACAGCATCAGATAAACGTTAGGAGCGGTCGCCATGGAGTGGTTCAAGATGAACCGAAATGGCTTGCCACTCTTCTTGTCGCTCCTGCCGAGGTATGTGCAAAGGAAGGGGGCGGGCGGGCGCCGCTCCTGCGAATACCAGGGCGTTCGATGCCGGCATAGATAGCGGTCTGCAATGCCATTGGCCTTCCCTTCTTCGAGATAGGCTCTCAAGGCGGGCAACCGTCCCCCGATCTCCTCTTCTGACAGCCGACAGTCTAAGAGGAACAGGCGCCTCTCCAGTTTAGGGTTGCCATCGCTATCTCCGACAACTTCAGATTCAGTCAGATAGCGAGGGCTTGGAAGTATTGGACGGAATGCCTCTATAGGGAGATCTCGCTCTTCGATCTCCTCGATCGGAAGTATGAAGTACCTGTTATTTCCGGTTGCCAATCCGCGCTTGATGTCGAAGAAGTCGGCGAGCACGGGTAGAGATACCTCGGCTTGACTCTCCTTCATTGGAAAGCGAGTCCACTTCAGGTCATGACGAAGAGTCTCGACGGGCACCCAACGTTGAAGTCGTGGATGTAGCAGCGAACCGCCGAAGGTCATGCGCACTTTGTGATCGCGCGGCGGCTTGTTCTTGCTGAACCAGACGATCGTTGAGGAAACTAAAGCGTCCCCAAACTGCACTTCGTTGGGGTCGAAGCGATGGATATGCCGCAGTGTGACTCTATCGAGTAGGTATCGTTTTATGGACACGCCGTAGTTGACAGCCATGAACTCACTCGGAATTAGCCAGCCAGCCAGACCACCTTCGTCCATCCATTGATGCGACAAGCCTAGGAAGTAACAGTACAGCCCCGCCAGTCCGTTGATGTCAATTCCACATGTCCCTCGTACGAGAGCCTTGAGACGTCGCTTCTCTCCGGTCTCTATGTGATGATGTCGCACGTAGGGTGGGTTGCAGATCAGTAGGTTGAACCTGTCTCTGTCCGGCAGTGGGACGGCTAGGGTGAAATCTTCCATTCTGAGGTCAAGGATCGTGTCATTCCACAGTCTCTCCGCCGGCTTGCCATAATGAGGGTCTAGCTCGTAGCCCACAGCAGCTGTTATGCGATCTGTCGGGAATACCTTGAGTAACGCAGAGAAGAATGATCCCGTACCGATGGCCGGGTCGATGAATCGCAGATTAACGGTTCCATCCAATTGCTGCTTCGCGTATTCTAGGATATCCACGGCGAGCTCGCTGGGCGTGGCGAACTGCCCCATTCTATTCCTCTCGGCCTGATCCTTGACAGCATCAAGCTCAGCTTGGAGCACAAGCCGGATTTCTTCCCTATTTGCCATAGCACTCGTCATCTACAGGCCAAACTCCCCAAGGTCCTCTATTCGGTGCTCCCATACCCAATCGATGCCCTCCGCGGCTTCGTATCCCAAATAACCGCTATCGAAGTATCCGCACAAGAACAGAACGTATTTCACGTCGTTCCCGTGGTACTGTCGAAGTTGGCCCATCTTTGCAGCTTCCTCTTTGCGCCGCTTATTCACGTTGGCGTAGTCTCCGGCCGATTTGGCCTCGATAAGCAGTGGCAATTCGCCCATCTGTGCAGTCTTTGGCATTATGACCGCATCCACAGGTATGTTGACCTGCCGACCTGTCCCTTCTTGCTCAGCCGGTACGTTCATCCTGAATGAGTAGGTTCCGGGCCGCATGTCTTCGTAGCTCCTCGGTCTATCCGTCGGGAGGGGCTCGTAGCCTCGTTCATCAAGCCAAGCTTCGATTGCAGCGAGCTGCCTTTCTTCCTGGGCATTCCGAATGATTGGATTCGCTACAGCTCCGCACAAGCGGTCCGCGATGATCGTCGCCGCGCGGTATCGCTCCAGTTCACTTGGTGAATCTCCCCGTTCCAGCCAGACAAATATGTCAGGGTCAGCCATCCTTTGGATGACCTCTGCTATCTTTCCGAGAGAAATGTCCGCCTCCTGCCGCGACATCCGAACGGGCAGCTTCTCATCCTTTTCCATCATCTTGACCAAGTTAGGTCGCACTCCGGCAAGGCCGATAAGGCGATCCACAGCTAGCGGCGGGCAGGTCGCCATTCGCAATGTAGGCAGAACACCAGGATTCGACCTCAGCAACGCGATACCGACGTCCGTTAGATTCGCCGTTGCTTCCAGTGTCGCTTCAACGTCTCTCGTCGTCTGGACGCGCGTTCGCCTGTAGGCAGATGGCGCAAAGTCCAAGAACCAGTCGTTGTACATGTCAACTGACTTTGCGACGTCTTCCTTCCACCTGTCAGGCTTGTTTCTATTGACTGCCATTATCGAGATATCCGTCCTATGGGATCCTCTCCAGAAATCCAATCAATCTAGGAAAGTCGGCTCGCCAGTTGGCCCGGGCAAGTATAAACCGAGCGGGCTGCCAACGACTTCGCCGTAGTCTTCACTTAGTGGTGAGCCTTTGTCAAAGAATTGGCATTCAGATTCGAACATGTCGATCCTAACATGTCGATCCTAACATCTGTTACATGTCAGGTACTATTTCGCATTTGCGAGAAAGTGACAAGAGCGTCAATGCCGCCGATTTCCTCGCGCGTTCCATTGCTTCATCCTAGAATCTTTAACGGCGGCGTTGGCACACTGCGGTGCGCCCACGACTTCGATGAAGGGAAAGCCATTTCAAGGACACTTGTGACGCCCAAGTCAACTTACTGATTTCATACGCACCGATGTACCTGATCAATCGGAGTCGCGCGTTATGTCAGCATCGCCTCCCTCGACCACGACGACAGTGGGCAGAATGTCAGTCAAATGATCTTCTTCCATACTAATGGAGCCAGCATTACACATACAACAACTACCGCCACCAATATCACCCAGACCATGAATGACCACATGTCGCATCCAAACGACTTCCACATCTCATTTATCGTTAGCCTTGCCGGGGCACACCAGTCGAATCTAAGTACGTCGATCCACGAGAACATCTTCTGACTCCTGAGAATCTTCTTCATCTATCTGAATGTCTGAGAACCGGCCTCTGAAGATTCCGCAGAACGACCCTTTCTCTGTTCTTCGGCACTCAGGTATCTACCCCGGTGCGTGACCGCCCTATACATTCTCGGCTGAGGGAGTAGTTTCCCATGCATCGCAAGATTCGATCTGTCCTTCGAGTCGATGAAGGCATACTGTTTACTATCCAGCGTGCTGACAATGCTCCAGATTGTCCTGTGGGGTTTCACCGACAACTTCATAGAATTCTCCACGAAATCTGTAGGCCGCCGATAGTACAACGCAGGCAAGTCGTCATGGAGATCGACGGTTTCTATCCAGTCCTCGGTGTAAAGCACTGTCTTGTCCTGCAGCCTCCGCACCGGTAAGTTGCCGTTGATCATGTGTATCCTGAAAATTGCCCATCGATTGCCCAACACACTTATCTCGATTTTATCGGTTCCATTGAAATGTCTCATCACCAACAACTGCCCATACTGATCCTTGAAGATAGACGTTGCACGCTTTCCGTGCCCGAGCAAGGTCGAGTTACCAAACACCCATCCGATGAAGAAGCAGACCCAAGACTCGGGAACGAATCGAGGAAATGCTCCATTTGCTTTATGGCTGCAAAGTTCCAGCCAGCGTGCGATTGCAGTTTTCATGCTTTTTCCTCCAGATTGACTTCAGATATTGAGCCCCTATTACCAGATTGTGCTGGCGTCGGTCATACGCTACTAAGTTCATTCTGTGGCGCTGCTTAGACTTTTCCGTTCGCCATCACACGACAAGAGCTTCGGATGCTTCGCCACTAGTTGCACGCGCGAGATGGCAGAGATGGGAAGGTGCGACAGATTGAATGTGGCCGCGCTCTAAGCACGCACATCTGCGAGATATACCTGAGGGAAGGCACCGCCGCACCCGTTTACCGCAATGATGGCAGCATGTCGGCCAAATCCAGCCTGTAAATGGAATGACGACTGCATGGAGAAACGCACTTGCGCATTGCGGGAGGAGTAGGTTGTGCGGGGAAGCCTATTTCAGCTGCGGATGGGTGCTGGGATGCCACTTACAACGCGGCGCGAGCTGATGCAGTGAATAGATCCACCGTGGAGAGCATACTGAAGATGGGACAAACCAAATGAAGGCACGGCGAAAAGCCGTCGAATATCGTGCCAGTGAAAGGGACACAACGGCGACGAAATTTAGCGTCGTGGTAGTAGCAGTATTGACGTCGGTGACGAGTGAACGAAACACCAAACACATTCCGATTACCGGGATATAGATAGCGAACGCGGTCAACGCCCACACAGCTGGAGATGGATATGTAGGAAGCTCCAAACACATCCACATAAATGTCAGGACAGCAAGCGCCACAACCCCAAGGCTCGCAAATATGTACTGGTTTCGCTTTTGAGTTATTGCCTGCATAGCATCAGGTGTCCATGTAGTGCGAACTGCACCCGTCTGTCGCCGGAGATAATTGGCTCGGAGAAACCCACAAGGAATCGACCCAGCTACTTTCCATAGTAGCAGATTCTTCTCCTCGGAGGTTGACGGAACTCCAGTTGGGGCGGGCCAACGTCAGCTGCTATGAATGTTTGTGAGAATTTAGACCCGTGCTGACAACTCCCAGAGGTGGGGTTTCCGCTCGGAAGAGATTGGTGGCAGTCTGCGCGTATCATGGATCCGCCGGTCAGGTGCCCACGTTTACTTCTCGATTGGTCACTACTACAGTAGCTCCAGCACCAACTCAGGAACAACCACCTCCCATTGATTACACTGAATGCCCTGCTGGTACTCCGGATCCGAGTTGTCCTTTCCCCAGACCGCCACCGCCAAGACAGTGGCAGACTTGATGTGCATGTCGTCAGGAATCCTGTAATTGCCAGCAAGCTGGCCAACAACAATGCCATCTGAGTTAAGCAGTTCCCACCGTCCACGCGACCCCATCCGGACTCCAAGTCGGTCGCCGATTGACAGCCCTGCAATAGCTTTATGGACGGTAGCATCCGGTCGCCTGTATCCGGCAAAGCCCAGAAATACATCACGCAGACTCAACCTCCTGTAACTGCGAGATAGCTCCGATGGCGGCGGAGACAGACCGAGATGTTCGGTACGGCGCAACACCCCGGGCAACTCCCTCAATGCGTCCTGAAACGGGTGCGGAGCGGGCATTCGCGTAAGTGCGAGCGTCTTTCCGGCACGGGTCATCGCGACGTAATAGAGCCGCCTGGGAGCGTCTCTGTCCTCGCCTCGCGACACGCTCTGCCAGTTGCCGTCGAGAACCACGACATGGTCGAACTCGAGTCCCTTCACCCGGTGAGCCGTGAGCAGCATCAGTCCCTGCTGGCGGCGACGCATGTCCCGCCCCCACTCCGCCAGCCACTCGACAAAATGATCGACAGGATTTTCGGCGCCACCGGTCTCCTCCTCATATTCGCAGAAACCATCCCGGAGCACGTCCACCCAGGGACTGGGGCGCAGACTCGACAGGAACCCGTCGATTTCGCCGCTCGCAATCAGCCCGGAGTCCCGCGACTCCAGCCAGTCCCTAAGGGCGCGTGTCTCGCGTAGGAACCAGATGCCGGAGAACTCCTCGTTTGCCATCTGCACAGGTATGCCCTCAAGCTCGCATAAGGCGCGCACGGGATCCAGGAAGTTCCAGTTGCGGGCGACCACAGCGCAGGTGGACCAGTCCCAGTCGGGATCCAGCTCGGCCATCCTCTTCAGCTCCGCCACAGCCGCCTGCGCCTGGCTTGCGGGGGCTTTGCCGACCGGCAGTATCTGCACCCTGCCCTGTCCAACCGGGTCGATAAAGCTCCATTCGCCGCCGTCAGGCTCTCCTGACCGCCTGCGATCTATCTCGATCTGAGAATCGGCCTTCATTCGCTCGCGGGCCGGCTCGATCACGGCATTCGCCGCCGAGATGACGTGCTTGGTTGAGCGATAGTTCTGAGTGAGCCTGAGTGACTGGGCGCTGTAGTCTGTCTCGAAGCGACGGACGAACTCTACCGAAGCGCCGCTGAACGCGTAGATGTTCTGGTCGTCATCGCCCACTGCAAAGATGCTCAGCTTGTCATCCGACTCGGTGAGTGTTCTGCCCGCGAGAGCCGATATGAGGTCGTACTGGTCAGCTTCAACGTCCTGGTACTCATCCACCAGTATCCAGCGAAAGCCCGCAAGAAGTCGCTCCCTGAACTCGTCGGCCTCCTCAGGCAGCAAGCCATCCCCTCGAAGCAGAGCCGTCGCCTGCTTGAGGACACCCCTGAAGTCAGGATCGTTGAGACGGTTGGCCCGACCGGCGAAGCTCGCCCCGGTGAGCCTCATGGCGAGAGCGTGGCAGGTGAGCACGATAACGCCGCGAGCATCTTCTCCGATGAGTTCCGCGAGGCGGCGGCGAATCTCAACTGCCGCGTGCCGGTTATATGCCAGAGCCAGGATGGAGCGCGGATTCTGGCGGCGGACTCGCACGAGGTATGCTATACGATGAACCAGCACCCTGGTCTTCCCAGAGCCTGGACCCGCGAGCACCAGCACGTTCGGGCTCTCGCGGTCGTCCACGACGATGCGGCGCTGGTGGGGATCCCGGAGGCTGTCCACGATCTTGTGCCACGACTCGCCAGTTGTCTGCCTCGTCAGCTCGCTCCCGGTAGCAGGCAGCCAGCGCTTGAGGAAATCCCCCTGTGGCAGCACGAAGTAGTCCACAGCCAGCCGCAGCGCATCAGCCATCGATTCAAGGCCCGCCTGGGCGTAGCGGTCCATGATATGCACCTGGATGGTCTGCTCGTCGTAGTGCATATTCAGTGGAGCGAAGTCCGATGCGGTGAACTGGCGCCTATCGTTCGCCAGACGAATCGTCATCGCCGGCCGGAACACCGTCAGCCCCCTGTTCAGCCGTATTACCTCCTGTTCGTGAAGCCACATAAGCGCACGCTCCATCAGGCGAACGGGGTTGCGCGCACTCCTCAACGCGACGTCGGTGCGAATGGCGTCGTGCATCCTGCCCATCGTCGTCTCCGCAAGAAGGTCAACTCCCCTAGCGCCCGGCGGCAAGGTGGAGAGCAGGTGCTCAAGGAGCCTGCCGGCAGCGGCTCGCCTGATCTGCGCGGTGCGCGACAGCGCGCCCCACTCCCGCCTCAGTGTCACCTGCAGAGTGTCGGAGTCACGCCCTCGGACGGAGAGGCTGCCGCCCGAGCCTCCCTCGCCACGCCCATCGGCTGCGACGCTGTTCAGTATCCGGCGAACTCTCTCAGGCAGCGCGTTGGAATACCCTTCTTCCTGTAAGCGCTGCGTGGTCCCGCGCAGGAACAGTTGGGTGGAATCACCGACTTCCATGTCGGGCCCGGTCTCGCGCAGAAGATCGACGGTGGCCTGCTCCAGGTCCGCGGCCTGCCTGAACCGAGCCTCGGAGGCGCGCTGCACTCCCCGGTGAACAAAGGCGGTCAGAACGGTATCGTTGTTGGCTATGCCAACGTCTTCCAGGTCGTGGAGCGCTCTGCGCACCTCCTCGCCGCTCATACCCGAGACCATCATCAGTTCGTCCGTCGAGATACCGTCGTCGGGATCCGACTCGAGCATCGCTCGCACGATCGAGAGCAGCTTCACACGGTATGTGTCGTTGGTCCTTCTCCCTCTGAGCCTGGCCTGGGCTTCTACAAGCGACTTCACCCGCAGCGACGAAGGGAATATCCGGACATGGTTCTCTTCCCTCGTGAGCAGCACCGCATCCTCAAGCCAGGACACCGCCGTCTTCACTCGTGTGTCATCCGTCGCGGAGTCCCTCTCCCAGTCCAGGTCCTCATCTTCCCTTAGTATCTCGCCCGGCGTCGCTATCACCTCGCCGTTCAGGCGTCTTCTGTGATCGATATTTCGAAGAGCCTTCAGGACCCCCTGGATCTCTCGCCGGCTCAGCCGTGAGCCGGCTGACAGGCCGAACTGCCTATCCACGTCGTCAGATGTGTAGAGCAGCACGCAGCGTGCCGAGGCCCTGTCACGGCCCGCGCGCCCGGCTTCCTGCAGGTAGTTCTCCAGGGAGCCGGGAATGTCCGCATGAATCACAAGGCGCACGTCCGGCTTGTCGATGCCCATGCCAAAGGCGTTCGTGGCCGCGATTACCTGCAGCTCACCGTCAATGAATCCCTCTTGAGCGTCCTTCTTAAGCTCGGGCGAAAGGCCGCCGTGATAGTATCCGGCGCTGACGCCCTTCTCCTGTAGAAACTCCGCCATCTCCTGCGTCCTGCGTCGCGTGGAGCAGTAGACTATTGCGCCCCCTTCCCCTTTCGAGAGCAGATCCGTCGATATGATCTGGTAGGTGTGTTCGAACTTCTCGCCCTCTGAGGTCTTTACGACCGCGAACTCGAGGTTGGACCGGTGCGAGCCGCCGTCGAAGACTCTCAGGTCCAGCTCCAGCTCATCGGAGAAGTAGTCCACTATGTCGCTCATGACGTCAGGCTTGGCCGTAGCGGTGAGACACAAAACCGGTGGAACAGGCTCCTCACCTGCTCTCTCCCGAATGTAGCGTCCGATATACCGGTAATCGGGCCGGAAGTCATGACCCCACTTCGAGAGACAGTGCGCTTCGTCCAGCACCCAGTAGCCAATCTCACGCTGTGCGAGCACCCGCCTGACGGATACGCTGCGCAACTGTTCAGGCGAGATGATCAGCATGCTCGCATCACCGAGGCGCACCTTGTCCAACGCATCTCCGCGTTCGGGCATCGACAGCAGGCCGTTGACGGTCACCGCTGAGAACACGCCCTTACGGTCCAGTCCCAGGACCTGATCGGCCATAAGAGCCACAAGTGGCGAGATTACCACGGTCAGGGCGCCTATCTTGTCGTATCGCGAAAGCGCCGGCATCTGGTAGCAGACGGACTTGCCCGTTCCTGTGGGCAGGATGGCGAGCGCGCTGTTACCCTTCATCATCCTCTCGACGACCAGCTGCTGCAGAGACCGCCCATTGCTGTCCGTTGGCTCCTGGCGATACTCATCGAAGCCGAGCCACCTGTTCAGCTCCCTCTGCGAATCATGTCTCTCCCGGCACCAGTAGCAGCCGGAGTCATGGCAGGGCGTGTCTCGCAGTCGACGCACGAGACGGCCCGTCTCGGGAAACTGGTGCCTCACCCAAGGCGGCATCACGGAGTTGCCTCCTGCGACCGAGAGCCACGCCAGCACATAGGCAAGAGACCAGCCGTATCTTCCTGCGTCGTCGAGGACTTCCTCCGCGCCCTCGATGCAAGAGCCGCCTTCCAGTCTGGCGAGGATCGCGTCTCTCGCGTCCCTATCGGAAGGCCTGCAGGACTGGCGGAGGGAGCTGAAGACGATGTCAAAGCCCTCCTCGTCATTGACCGTGGTGAGCCAGTGCCAGGCTGTGAGCAGCTCCGCGTCCTTGTCATGCAAGGCGCCCTGTTGATTTTCGAACACCTCAAGGGTGAGCCGGGCATCGAGCTTCGGATCGTTGATGCGCCCGCGGCGCAGCTGGCCGTCCTGGTAGTGCTTGACGAGGTAGTGGTAGGGATTCTGGGGAAATGCCAGAGGGTTGAGCATCAGAGTGTCGACTGCGGGCATCTTGTGCAGGCACAGCCGCGGGGCCGCAGCGCGAAGGCGGGGAAGGTCGAAGTGAATCAGGTTGTGCCCCAGGACGAACTCTCTGCCCTCCGCAATTTCGTCAAGACGAGACAGGGCTTCGTCCAGACTGCCTGTATTGTCGCTGAAAGTAAGAGTCGCGCCTTCGCCGGGAGCTACTGCGGCGAAGGAATGTATGCGCTCGTCCTGACGGCCCACTTCAAGGTCCAGAGACAGGCAGTCGAACAGCGACGCAGGAGAATCGCCGTGATTGTCTCGTCTCAGGATGTTGGGAACCCAGTTCATAGTGCCTATCGGTCAGGTTGCGTGCAGCCGTCCAATTCCCAATAAGCTACAGAAACACCCCGGAGTTCTCAAGGGGCTGAAACTATTGAATTCGTCAATTGTCGTCACCGTGTAGCAACTGCACTTCGTAAGTGGACGGATCGGCGACAGAAGCGAGGATGCCCCGCACTCGAGGGATAGACTTCTTCAGATCCTATTCCCGCTTGACACTTGAAAGTGCCTAGGCGAACATCCTCATTATTTGCAAAGCTCTCGGATAACGCAATCTCATGTCCATCATAGCCGCCGTAGTAGCCACATATAACCGCCCCAGTCTGCTTGCCAGACGTGCCCTTGAATCAATCGCAGGGCAGTCGCGTCCACCCGACCTTCTGATAGTGGTGGACGATTCTGATCTCGATGTCCGACCAAAGACCAAAGCTGCAGTTGAAGCATTTGAAGCCAGCAGCTTCCGAGTGATTTACCTCGAGAATCGTCGCACTCCTGGAGCGAGCGGCGCCTGGAACACTGGACTGTACGAACTCCAACGCTTCGCGCCCACTTCTTTCGTCGCCATCCTGGACGATGACGACATGTGGGACCCTCACTACCTCGAGCGATGCGAAAACGATGCGGCCACGCGAAACCTGGACATGGTAGCCACCGGCATCGTGTTCAACCGAACCAGAGGAGAGGAACCCTTACTGCTGAGAAGCCCTGAGAGTCTCGAAGTTAACGACCTGCTCGTTCGCAACTCCCACATACAGGGATCGAACCTGTTCGTGAGGCTCTCAAGACTGCTGGAGGCAGGTGGCTTCGACGAGGCTCTCCGCAGCACGACCGATCGTGACATCTGCATAAGGCTCGCGGACTTAGGCACGGTCAGGTACGGTAGGATCTTCGACTGCCTGGTGCAGCACTACGCAGAGAGCGACCGGCCCAGGCTGTCCACACCCGGCAGCGATGCGAAGAGCGCCGGCCTGCGTGGCTTCTATCGCAAGTACCGGGCGCGGATGTCAGTCGAGCAGAGAGAGGCGTTCATCCGCAGGAGCGTGGAAGTCTTCGGCTACGACCCAACCGCAGCGGAGACTTCCGGTCCACCGGGCGTGCCACACATCCCACACTCCACTCCGGAGGGTCACCTTCACCTGGTAGTTGGCGCCATCACCTCGCCCGACGTCCGTGGAGTGGCGTCGCTAATGAATTCGCTCCTCACGGTGACCGAAAGAAGAGATGACGTGACACTTAGGGTAGTCCTGCTTGAGAACGGACGCCACGACGCCGCTTCAATGACCGCACTGACAGATGCACTCTCAGCAGCGTCCAAGCGGGGACTTGAGGTTAGCATCATTGACCTGGAGCGACAGAAACAGGACGTGGGAGCGGGAGTATTCGATGCGACGCCGGAGCAGCTGTCAGGACGGAAGAGCATCGCCCTGAGCCGCACGATGCTCCAGCACTATCTGTTCACGGTGGCCAAGCCGCTGCCGGGCGCTGTCGTCTGGGTGCTTGATGATGACGTGGTCCTCGAAGGGCTTGTAAGCGGACCCGACGGCGCTACACTCGTCAAGCAGGTGGACTACATTCCCGAGATCAAGAGATTGAAGGAGGCAGGGCACGCAATAGTGCTCGGCGAGGTGGCGGGCGATCCGCCGCTGCCGGTCCTTAGTTGCATTCGCACCCAACTTGTCGACCTTTACCACAACCTCCTGCAACTGGAAGCGCTGAACCCGGACGATCTCTACCCCAACCGGCTGGCGGAGAACTGGCAGGAGCGGCTCAGGGCGTCTGATTACTACTACGACCTGTCCGCGGCACACTCCGACCACCTCGAATCGCCCTTCTGGCACGAATCAGCGCGCAGGAACGCAACCGTGAAGATGGTCATGGAAGAGATGGTAAGCCGGTTGCCGGATATTCTCTCAGGTAGTCAGGTCTTCAGGCCGCTGGTGGGATCAGTGCCATACGGGACGGGCGCCGGAATCCGACCGCCCCTCAGCCGGGGACCCAGCACTCTGGTCTTCGATCTGCAGGCGCTGCGTGACTTCCCGAATGCCGTCCCGTCGATCGGTGGCTCAAACACCCGGCGAAGCGACATGGTGTGGAGCCTGCTCAATAGAGTCGTCGCTAATCGCAGCGTCGTGCAGGCGCCACTTCCAGTACGGCAGAATAGAGAGGCGGATGACGTTAACGCTGACCAACTCATCGACATGCTCATCAACGACATCAGAGGCCACGCGCTGTTTTCGTCGCTGAACGACAGGCTTCAGCGCAAGTCGCAGGAACGAGAATCACAGGGGCTGTTTGTACCCAATGCAGAGATACTGCAATTCGACGAGACCGAGATAGAGGAATCCGTCACACGCTATAGGGAGTACCTAGAAGAACGCACGCACACTTTTGAGCTTAACTTCGTAAGGATCAGAGGGCTGCTCTCCGCGCTCCGGCGCTTCTACGATCGGTCCAGTCGCTTGGGCGCGCAACCCTGGTGGCTCTACCCATCCGGGGATTCCGAAATCGCATACGAACTCAGGATGTTCGTTGAAAGGGTGGAGTCGATTTACACCCAGGAAAATCTCAACCGTATCAAGCGACGTGTGCTCCAAAGCGAGACCAAACCGGTCAGGGACTTCCTAAGGAAGATGCCCGATACCGTCGCTCAATACCGCCTACACACACCGCTGCCCAAGGACGAGCTACTTAAGGCGGCTGAGTCATTCGTTAAGGCCGAATTCAGAACCGGCGACCTCGACTGCCTTGGAATAGGGGAAGAGGCTGTCGTCCTTACCGATGGGCGACTGGTGTACAAGTATTTCCACTACTGGCAGCACAGGTCAAATGATGACCGTCTGGCGTTCCTGCAATCTCTAGCTGGCAGACTGACAGGATTCTGTTCCCTGCCCGACATCCGGGAGGTGCGCGTGGAAGCAGACCGGCTCGTAATCACATACACATACGAGGCTGGGCAGAAATACGCCGGCGGGTATCTCGACGAACTGCTCACGCTCCTTCGTGAATGTAAGGAGGCTGGACTCTCCTGCCGCAACATGCATCCCGACAACCTGCTTATCACTCCCTCCGGGCTGAAGCTCATCGACTTCGGACTGGACATAGTGCCGCACACCGGCGACGACTTTGAGCAGATGTGCAGGCGAGCATACCTCACCTACCGCTTCCACTACCGTTCGAACCTCAAGCGGCTGATGACCAGGTCACTGACCGACACCGCAATGCCTGAGATGACCGGATACGACCTGTTCCTAAGGGCGCTGGAGCCTCAGGGTCTGCACGAATTATTCTACAATCCGGTGGCGAAACTTACCGCTAGACAAGGTCCACGCTCGCTCCTGGACTACGGCTGTGGCGACGGCAGGTTGGCGGAACTGCTTGCCATGGAGGGCATTGCCGTCACTGCATACGACCGTGATCCCGACGCCATCAGCGAGTGCCTTGGTAGCAGCAGCCCGGTTGAGTATGGCGGGGACGATTTGCTAGAGAGACTGCTTACGGATTCAGTCAAGTTCGACATGGTGATCTGCGGCCGCGTGCTGTGTACTATCGGTGAAGACTCCGAGATGGACGCCGCTCTGAGGAACATCCGTCAGCTGGTATCCGACAGTGGCGAGGCACTGGTCGCGGTGTGCAACCCTCTCCACCTGGAGACCAAACGCACGGAGCTGGGCGGCAAGCATATTCCCGATGGAAAGAGCTACGAGGACACGTTCGTATACACGAAGTCGGTCTCATCGAGCGGCAATCTCAGGGATGAAGTGCACCGGAGCCTCTCTACATACCATCGTTCCTTCTCCGCTGCTGGCCTCATGGTCAGGGATGTGCTGGAACTGGACGGCGTCGACACGGAAGAGTTGTTGCCGGCATCGGAGCATCTCGTGTTCAGGCTCGTGCCGGCACCCGCAGACGCTCCTAGAGTGTCGCTGGTCATCAAGACGTGTCTGATGGAGTGGAGAATCATCGAACGGCTGGTACGCCACCAGGTGAGGCAGCTGGAAGAACCGCTGCCCTTCTGTGAAAAGATAGTAGTTGTCGATCCATCCGAGGGCCCGTTCTCCCGGCAGTACGATCAACCGAATGCGGCAGCGCACAGGCAGGCAATGGAGCGCCTGCTGGATGGCGGTGTGGTGGACAGAGTGATCTACGCACCCACCGATCCTGAGGCCATTCGCGAGACTTACAGAAGGTGGTTCGGCAAAACATCTGATGAGACGCACTCAACGAACGGCCAGCAATTGTTGGCGACCCTGTTTGGCTTCGAGTCTTGTTCAGGCGACTACGTCCTGCAGCTGGACAGTGACCTTCTCATACCGAGAAGTAACAGGGACTACGACTACCTGGCAGCCATGGTGGATGTCCTGCAGCGCGACCCGAAGTCCCTCTTTGTGGGAATGAGCATCTGCAACTCGCAATCCATCCCCTACACTTCTCAAAGCGAGCGTGGCGACTGGCGGGTGGAGGTCAGGGGCTGTCTTTTCGACAGAAATAGGCTTCTGTCCGTGCTGCCTGTAGAGAACACACTCAAGGGCGGGCGGTTCACCCTAGGCTGGCACCGCGCCTTCGACAACCTCATTTCGACCTCTGATTATCGCTCTTATCGTGGCGGTAGTCCGGAAGCCGGATTTATACACGTGCCAAACGAGCGTAAGGCCGACAGCGAGGCGCTGCTGGACATCGTTGAATCAGTGGAACGTGGTCACGTGCCTGAAGTGCAGTGCGATAATGTTGAACTGCGCGGCACTTGCGAGGACTGGACAGGGCCAAAAAGACAAGAGCCCTTCGTATTCGTCATCTGCGGGCGCAATGTGCGACCCGGACGCTTCAGGCGCTGTGTCGAGTCTCTGCTCGCGCAGGAAGGTGCAGATTGGGGCGCCGTTGTAGTAGACGACGCCTCAACGGACGGTTTCGGGCACTATGCCGAGATGCTGCTTGTGCCATATACAGACAGGGTGACCGTTCTTCGGAATCGCAGGAGGCGTGGACTGTTGTTCAACACGTGGAACGCTATTACCAACTACTGTTCAGATCCGGAGAGCGTGATAATCACGCTGGATGCCGATGACGCTCTCATCGGACCCAATGTGCTAAACAGGGTGCGAGAGGAATACGAAGACGGCGCAGATGTCACCGTTGGATCGATGCTGCGCCTGGACAAAGAGGCGCACTATCCGGTTGACTTCGACAACCCTCGAAGCCGTGGCGGCAACGTTTGGCAGCATCTTCGCACCTTCAGGAAGTACCTGTTCGACGCCATAGCGGTGGAAGAACTGAAGCTGGACGGTGAGTGGATAGACCTGGCGAACGACTGGGCGTTTATGGTGCCGGTTATCGAGATGGCCTCGAATCCCAAGTACATTCCCGAGCCGCAGTATCTATACGAACCTGCCGCTCCAAAAAGCAGAGAAGCCAGGAAGCTGAGGGACTCAACCATCGCTCGAATCTTGAAGAAGCCGGCATATCGGAAGCTGAAGCGGTGAATTATCCAGCCCATTTTCAGGCAGCCGCCCATGCCATTGAACTCGCAGCAAATCGTGTTGCCAGCTTGAAAGCACACCTAATGTCGCTCGGAAACGAAAGACATCCTATAATCCGCAACTATTGGACGGAATCACCGTAGCTTGACTTGTGCCTCACAGACCGCGCCATCATACTGGTGCTTCTTCAAACTCGACGGCTGCTCCACCAATTGGTGAGTGACAGAGTATGTGCATTGCCTGGCACAGCAGTCGATTGGCTGACTTTGGAATAACTTCAGTGTATAAGAGTGGCGGCGGCCTTCGGAGTCTCCAGGCAGGCGGCCGAATGTATCTATTGTCGAAAAGACCCCGAAATTCACAAGGTGTAAAGAATATCGATAGCGATAACTTCAGTTACCGTGCAGCAACGTCACTTCGTAAGTGAGCGGGTCGGCGACCGAAACAGGGATGCGCAGCTGCCTCGCATATCTGATCTCGAGGCTCACGCCGACACTTCCCTCCCATCCGCCCAGTGCAAGAATTCGTAGCTCGTCACAGCGCGCCAGCATGTGGAGTCCAACGGCGTACCAGGCGCTGTTCGATATGGCATTCTCATCGAGTGAAGCGCCCAAAGACAGTGGAGAGAAAACGAGTTCGTGTCGCCGGATCAGATAGCCGCAATACCTGTTGACGTTCTCGAACCGCTCTTGCCGGATGGAGGGATCCGGGTGCCCGAGGGGCGCGGCCAAATAGATGAGGGGACCGTCGAATTTCTTGAATTCGTCCAGAGTATCTGCAGGCAGAAAGCTGGGCAGAGGAACTGTGGTCATTGCTGATTCTCTCAATTGGGCGGAGGCATCCGATGGGATGTTCACTTCCAGACTTGCGCGACACCAATCAGTATAACGGGCGACCCTGACCTCATGATCGTCCCGCGACAGACAGGCCGAATGACGACATCCTCAATTTCGGCTATTCCGTCAGCAGAAGTAAGTTCCCTTGTCGGTTGTGGAAATTGGCTTACCAGCATTACATCAGGAGGAGAAAACTCACTTTCCGATATAATGAAGACACGCCTACCTTATCATAAGGCATACCAGCGCCGAGCACAGAGTCATAGTGGAGACCAGCTTGCTTATTCTTCATGCAGCATTACTCGATGGACGGCTTGTCATTTGGGGTGAAGATTCGGAACCACAGACGGCGGACAACGAGGGGCATGATGAAAGGATCCCCGAACAACATCCACGCTGCGTTGGAGCCCGACGATTGGTTCGAGTCGTTGACTTGTTGGCAGATGACTGCGAAGTTAGCCTCGCCATTGCTTGGCTGCCCAGCAGGGGCAGCGCGCCTATCCCATCCAGCCCTATGGCCGGTCCTGCTCCCAATTCCCGCGCGAGGCCGCGCATCAAGCCTTGGAGCGTGCCCTCTCTACGACTCGACCCGGAACATGCTGTTGAATTGCTGCAAAGATGTAATGACCGCAGCGTCTTGAAGCGCGGAGTAGCCATCGGAGCGGACATTACCTATTGGTTTCGCGCACTCTTATTCGCCGCGTCCTTGACGGCGCGTCAGCGTTTCCTGCCTGGTGCCGTCCAACATGACGGCCGCACAGAGGCGGTCTGGACGCCGGTTATTGTCGGAGATGACGCACACAGGTTGGCAGAACTTGCCAAGCTGATGCCGCTGCCGTCTAGAGCGCTGACAGGGATAGCGGCGAGTGAACCGCCTGCGATTGCCTCTCAATCCGTTCTCCGCGAATTCATTGCGAGCCATGTCGATTATTTGGTGCGTTCAGCCCAGCCGACCAAAGAGGAAAACAACCTTCGCTTTGACTCTACGCACGACGCATGGTTAAGCGCCTTGAGCGACCGAAGTCCGGTAATTGAGGGCGAACAGGCTCAACTTCGGCGACTCCGTCATCAGATCACCGAATGGCAACGCCCTATCGCAATATCCGCCAACTCCCCGTACCGGTTTTGCCTGAGACTGGAAGAGCCTGAAGAGCAAGGCGACGAAGAGAAGGGCTTCGTCATTCGGCAGGGTAGCTGGCACCTACGATACCTGCTGCAACCCCATGACGATTACAGTCTCTTGTTGGATGCTTCTGACATCTGGCGGCAAAAGGTCGAAGAACGGCGCAGCAACTTGAATCTCAGAGAGTTTCTTCTGAGTTCCCTTGCTCATGCGTCCGTGACTTGTCCGCCCATCGCCCATAGTTTGAAGGCGAAAGACCCGGCAGGATGCAGGCTAGGCGACGAAGAAGCTTATCAATTCCTGACACATCAGGCTGCTACGCTGCAACAGGCCGGTTTCGGGGTGCTGCTGCCTGCGTGGTGGACTCGACAGGGAACGAAGACTAAACCCGGCATCCGCGCGAAGGTGAAGACACCGACTATGCAGGGCGGCTCCGGCATGAGCATGGCATCACTAATAGATCTGGATGTGGAGGTAGCTATCGGAGACAGCCGGATAACGCCGGAAGAGTTGGAGGTTCTCTCCGAGCTAAAAGTGCCGCTAGTGCGTTTCAGGGGACAGTGGGTTGAGGTTGACGCCGGCGCCATCAAGGCTGCCGCAGAATTCTGGGGCGGTCGGAAGAATCTCAGTTTGCGCGATGTCTTGCATATCGGGCTGGGCGCAGACGATCGGGCGCAGGATGATAACTTGTCGCTCGAAATGGACGGGTGGCTCCAGGACCTGCTAGGTTGCCTACATGAAAATGGGCGGGTCGAGCAACTGGACGTCCCCGAAGGATTCGTCGGGGAACTTCGCCCGTACCAGAAGCTGGGCTATTCGTGGCTGGCCTTCCTGAAGCGGTGGGGCCTGGGAGCTTGCCTTGCAGATGATATGGGGCTGGGAAAGACTGTCCAGACCCTAGCCGCGCTGCAACTGGACTATCAGCAGGGCAACCGCCTTCCAAACCTGCTGGTCTGCCCCACCTCGGTCATCAACAACTGGCAACGCGAGGCTGCGAAATTCACGCCCGAGTTGTCTGTGCTGCTGCACCACGGCCCGAATCGCCAGCGCGGAGCCGACTTTGGAGACATTGCGGCAAACCACCAGGTCATCATTACCAGCTACGCAACCATGAGCAGGGATATAAAGTTGCTGGCTTCAGTGCCTTGGCGGTCTGTCATATTGGACGAAGCGCAGAACATCAAGAACCCGGTGTCCAAGCAGGCGGCCGCCGCGCAGGGAATTCGAGCCGAATACAGGATAGCCCTCACCGGCACACCCGTGGAAAATCATGTCGGCGACCTTTGGTCAGTCATGCAGTTTCTGAACCCAGGACTGTTGGGATCTCAAGCCCAGTTCAAACGCAGGTATTTCCAAGCGATCCAGGTCAGAAAGGACGAAGAGGCGGCGACTCACCTGCAACAGGTCACAGGGCCTTTCATCCTTCGTCGTCTCAAAACAGACCGTGCCATTATAGATGACCTGCCCGACAAACATGAGACCAAGCAATACTGCAATCTCACGAGGGAACAGGTTACTCTCTACGAAGCAGTCCTGCGAGAGGCAGAGACTCGACTTGAGACCGCTACAGGTATGGAGCGTAGGGGGAGCATTCTCGACACGCTGACCAAGCTCAAGCAGGTGTGCAACCATCCCAGACAAATGCTCGGAGACAACTCCGTCATCAACGGTCGATCGGGAAAGCTTGCCCGGCTCGAAGAGCTCATGGACGAGATAGTAATTTCGGGAGACCGTGTGCTGGTATTCAGCCAGTTCGCCGAGATGGGCGCCATCCTGCAGCAACACATACAGGAAACCTACGGGCTAGAGACCCCATTCCTTCATGGCGGCGTCAGGCGAAAACAGCGCGCATTGATGGTTGATCGGTTTCAGAATGACCCCGAAGGGCCCATCGCATTCGTCCTTTCGCTGAAAGCCGGAGGATCGGGTCTAAACCTGCCTCGTGCAAATCATGTTATCCACTACGATCGCTGGTGGAATCCTGCCGTGGAGAATCAGGCGACCGACCGCGCGTTCCGCATCGGGCAGACAAAGGACGTCCATGTCCATAAGCTTATTTGCGCCGGAACGCTGGAAGATCGCATCGACCTCATGATCGAAGCCAAGCAGGAAACCGCAAAGCAGGTAGTTAACGTAACTTCGGAACGCTGGTTGACGGAGCTAACGAACTCAGAACTCCGTGATGTGCTGGCGCTCAGCGCCGCCGCGTCCGACTGACTGCATTCAGATTAGCTTTTTCTCGCACAGAGGAGCTTCGATGACATACGAATACACATACAGCAGCCCCATTGAAGTAAAAGGTGGCATAAAGGCAGGATCGAAACGCGGCGCGTTCGGCTCCAGCTGGTGGTCCATACGCTGGCTACAGACCCTTGACGAATTCGATATAGGTGCCCGACTGAGGCGCGGCCGCTCATACGCGCGCCGGGGACAGGTCATATCTATCAATGTCCGCTCCGGTGCCGTGAAAGCCAAGGTGCAAGGCTCGCGAAATAGGCCGTACAGCGTAAGCGTCAAGGTGCGTACAATCAGTTCCGAGGACTGGGGACGCGTCCTGCGGACATTTACTGACCAGCCCATAATAGCCGCCAGTCTGCTAGCCGGCCGCATGCCCGACAACATTGACGATACTTTTCGTTCCATAGGCTTGTCTATGTTTCCTGACCGGTGGAACGACCTGGAGACTGACTGTTCGTGCCCGGACTATTCCAACCCATGCAAGCATGTCGCCGCAGTGTATCTCTTGCTAGGCGAGGAGTTCGACCGGGACCCGTTCCTTATATTTCGACTGAGAGGCTTGGAGCATGAACGTCTGTTGGGCGACGAATTTCGCCGCGCTGCGCAGACTCTTGAGGTTCCTCCTTTGGCACCAGAACCTCTCTCTCCAAACCCGGAAGACTTCTGGCTCAACTCACCGGCGCGATTATACGAAAAAGACTACGCCGGCCCGGCGGAAGCACCAAATAGAGACGCATCCTTGCCGCAGCAACTGGGCAGATTCCCTTTCTGGCGCGGCGAGCAAGACTTCGAGACCACCCTCCAAGACCTTTACCGGTCGGCTTCACGGCGAGCTACAGAAGTGTATGCCAGTCAGCATAACCTCACAACTGAAAGGTCTTCCAAGAACGACGCAGACGGTCAGTTCGACAAGCATTAGCGTCCTCTCCTCGTCAATACAGGCTACAAAGTGCTGGAAGCTGGCTTGTACGCCCCACGTACCCTCGTGTATCTGTTGGCATTCTTCGACAATGTCACCTGTATGCCGGTAGATAGGGATATCAGATGTGCCGCCAGGAACGGCGATGTAGCACCCACCGGCTCCATCCCAAACCTGCATTTAGTAGCCGGACGGCACTGCGCAATGGAGTCGGGCAGGCTGTGACTATGTGTGCAAAGACGACGAGCACTCTCTGAGTTCTTATCACCCCGACCGTCGAGGTTCCACCTCCCAGCTCCGGCACACCGCCCTCGGCGGTCTCTGCTCGAGTCTCGGCTCTGTTGGCGCGGAATTCCGCCACTAGGTGACCTGTTTGCTCTTCGTCTGCAATGGAACGCTCAACCACAAGGGAACGGGTATCTGTCCGATTCCCTTTTGAATAGATTGCTCACAAGAACATCCATATTGTCTCTTTTGTGTCATAAGTAAAGCGAATTGGTATCACACACGGCAAAATCAGGCAATGTGGAGCCGACAGGAAATACTTGATACGCGACAATAACTTTTGCCGGTCACGACAGTAGAACTTGCCGGTTGTAATGAGTGATTATCTCGCACCAGGAGGTGTGAGAGTGATCACCGATCGACAGGTAGTTTTGATGAGGCAGAAGCTTATGGAAGGCAAGACACAGGAAGCAGCAGCGGCGGTATCGGGTATGAGTGAGAGGTCGGTGCGGACCTGGCGTAAGGGTCCGTTGCCGTCGGAGAAGAAGGTCAGGCGCGGGCAGAGGACGAGGCCGGACCCGTTCGCCGGAGTGTGGGATGAGGAGATAGTCCCTCTGCTCAAGGCAGACGTGGAGGGCATACTGGCTGCACCGACGATCCTGGAGTGGCTGGACGAGCGTCATCCTGGCAGCTTCGGCAGGTCGCATCTGCGGACGCTTCAGCGGAGGATGAGGGACTAGCGGGCGCTGAACGGACCGGATCGAGAGGTGTACTTCGAGCAGGATCACCCGCCTGGTCGTGAGGCGCAGATGGACTTCACGCACTGCGGCGAGCTTGGCGTCACGATAGGCGGTGAGCCATTCGAGCACCTGCTGTTCCAGTTCGTGCTGAGTCACTCGGGCTGGCGGTATGCGGAAGTGGCGTATGGGGAGACGTTCACGGCACTGGTGGGCGGACTGCAGGGAGCGTTGTGGGAGCTTGGCGGCGTGCCCGAAGTCGTCAGGACCGACAACCTGTCTGCGGCGACTCACGAGCTGAAGGACAGCAAGGGACGCGCCTTCAATGAGCGCTATCAGGCCATACTCGATCACTACGGACTGAGGGCCACGAGGACCAACCCGCGTAGCTCGCACGAGAACGGGGTTGCCGAACAGGGACACCGGCGACTGAAGGACTCCATAGCGCAGGCTATGGTACTCAGGGGCAGCCGTGACTTCGAGTCGGTGGAGCGGTACACGCGCTTCGTCAGGCAGATCGTGGACAGGCGCAACAGGCTGGTACGGGAGAAGGTGGAGGGTGAGTACCCGCACCTGCGGGCGCTGCCGCCCGCTCCGGTGCCCGAGTACGTCGGCTACCGCGCCACGGTGCGCAAGTGGAGCACCATCAGGGTGAACAGCAGGACCTACTCTGTGCCTTCCCGTCTCATAGGCGTGACAGTTGACGTGCGACTGTATCCCGACCACGTCGAGGTGTACTACAAGGGGCACCTCGTGGAGAGCATGGAGCGGATACGGGGTAAGGGCCAAGCGCGCATAGACTACCGTCACATCATAGGGTCGCTGGTGCGCAAGCCCGGAGCGTTCGCCCGCTACCGCTTCAGGGAGCAGATGTATCCCACGCACACCTTCCGTCTGGCGTACGACGCTATGCGTGGCTGGAAGGGAGAGCGAGCCGACGTGGACTACGTGCGCATCCTGCACCTTGCCGCGACGACAATGGAAGCCGACGTCGAGAGGGCGCTCAGGAGGCTGCTTGCGTCCAGGGTGAGGTTCGAATACGCGGTGGTGAAGCGTCTGTCCGCTCCGGCGACTCCAGAGATACCGGATGTTGATCTGTCCGGCGAGGTGGACCTGGGCGTGTATGACAGGCTGCTCGCTGGAGGTGCTCGATGACGACGGACACTTGCGCGCCAAGCGCGCTGGGAGAGCGGATCAGGGAGTTGTGTCGGCAGTTTAGGCTGCCCACGCTGGCGGAGGAGACCGTCTCGCGCTTCAGCGAAGCCGGACACGAAGCCGCTCTGCCGACACTGGTGGAAGTGCTTGAGCAGGAGGCCGAGGACAGGCGCATCCGGAGGGTGAACAGGCTGAGAAGAGCGTCGAAGCTCCCCGCCGGCAAGACCTGGGACACCTTCGAGCACGAACGAGCGCCTGTGAAGCTAAGGCAGCAGTTGGAGAGACTTGCCGAAGGAGACTTCGCCGATCGTGGAGTCAACGTGCTGGCGTTCGGCCTACCGGGCACGGGCAAGACGCACGCTATGTGCGCCATAGGGCACAGGCTGGTGCAGTCAGGTCGCTCTGTGCTGTTCATCCCGGCGTACCGTCTGGTGCAGGACATGCTGGCTGCAAAGCGCGACCTCGAGCTGCCCCGGATGCTGAGGAAGCTCGACAACTTCGATCTGCTGATCATAGACGACCTGGGCTACCTGCCGCAGGGGGCCGAGGAGTCCGAGGTGCTGTTCACCCTGATAGCCGAGCGGTACGAGCGCCGCTCGCTTGGCATCACTTCCAACCTAGTCTTCTCAGAGTGGGAGAAGGTCTTCGCCAACCCGATGGCGACAGCCGCGGCGATAGACAGGATCGTACATCACTCGGTCATCCTGGAGTTCGACCTGCCAAGCTACAGGACCAATGCGGCTCAGAACCGGCAGGCGGAGAATGAGACAGACCGGCAAATCTAATTGACGCGTCAATTACAAATCGTCGCGTCAACATAGCGAAATCAGCAGTCAGACAAGGAGTGAAACCGGCAAAATCCATTGACGCAACCGGCAAATTAGGTTGACGTGTAACAATACTCGCCCACAGACATCTGAGCGCCGTTTCATAGCACTGTGCACGCACAGTTCCGCCCGCGCCATAGCCTAGCCTGTCTGTGCTGCTGGCGAAAAATGCAGTTAGTTGTCGCTGACCGGGACTGCCTAGATTACTCTTGCCCAGTCGAAGTCAGGCGATCTGCTGGGTTCGCGAGGCCGCTTCTCGTCTTCGATAACGCTTACGGAGAACATTCCATCCTCCTCCTTGGTCAACCGCAGCCAGCACGACAGCGGTGGAGGCCCATCCTCCTTCTCGTCCCACGCCATCTTGAAGTTAGCCACCAAACCGTCGTACAGCGCAAAACCCCGATAATGCGCAAACAGAAAGACCTCGCTCATCATCTCCTTGCCGACCTCGAGACCGTCCAGTACGTTGCGGTCACTCACGGGCCGTACGCTGAATATCGCCGCTATCTCGGCTTCGATCTGCTCCATCTCCGTAACTGCCATCTGGTGGCTCCTTCCCTACCTGTACCTCTATGCTTTACACTCAAGACCAGTCCAGAGATATTTTCAAGCCGGTATCCACACCGGTTTGAGCCAATTTGTACATCCACGGTGGCTCTCGTGGTTCAATGCGCCCTCCATCCCTGCCACGAACTCCCCGTTCAGTTCAGGGATGCGCTACGCACCGTCCTTCCCGGGCTTGAGTTCGTTCTCTAGAAACTCTGACGCACCGTCTCGGTGTCATCGCGGGCTCTAGGCGTCGGGTCAAGTAATCGCTCAGCCGCGGTCAGAATAGTTGTCGTTGACCAACTTGGAAAGCCAACATCGAACAGCATCAACTGCAGGGTGGCCGGTCGGCCAACGCGACTGATCTGAAAGACTTCGGGGCGGAGGCGGGAATTACTAAGCTTGCGCCTGTGCAAGTACCTATGGTCGTGACGGAAGCGTCACAGGCTATCGTAAAGTTCCAGGGAAACAGCAAGAACCGAGTGGACTTGTCAGCTCTTGTCATAGACGAAGTTGAAAGCAGTGGCTGCCATTGGGCTGTCTGCTATTCATCAAACAAAGGGCACCCGCGGCAGATTAAGGATGGCGACATCGTCTTCATAGGCACGTTTACTAAGAGTCCAAATGATATTCGCATCTTTGGTCGCGCCATCGGGATGGCCCACAAGGACGGACGGGACGACGCGACAGAGGATGACATTGAACTGAGGGACTGGAAGAGGGATTTCCCACATTATATTCGTGTGCATAGCGCGGAGTTTGTGGATGGCAAAATGATGAACGGCGTTTCACTCAATGAGTTGATCGATACACTTGAAGAAAGTTCGTTTGCGACCACTCAACAAAATGCGATGCGCGGCGAGGGAAACACAGATCCGAGAAAGGCGTTCTCCCAGCAAGGGGCCGTTCGACTCTCCGCAGAGGGACAGATGTGGCTTGCAGAGCAGCTTCAATCCGCCTCTCGAGTTTACTGTAAACGGCGGCGCGATAATGTGTCTGTCTCAGAAAGGGCTGCGCTTGGCGGATGTGATGTCGAGACATCAGGGATTTCGGAGTAGACAGGTCTTGAGTGGAACTATAGCGTGACCGATTTGCCCAGACGAGTGAAAACGCTCTATAAAATGCTCAGATGGCGTTCACCCCGGTGTCGAGTCGGGTACGCCATACCCTCCAGAGAGTCCGTAGGTTGTAGGCCGTGGCGAACATGCTCCATTCGGCTTTCACGTTGGGCAGTCCTCGCAGTGCGAATTGCCGAGCTCCAAGTTGATTTCTTAATATGGCGAACAGTGGCTCTATCAGAGGCAGGCGACGCAAGTACGCTTGCTTCGCTTCTTCTGTCTTCATCCAGTCACGGTGGCGGCGCAAAGCCGTATCGTTCTGTCCTATCTCGATAGTACGCCCATACCTTCCGTTCTTGGTGCAGACTCCGAAGGCGGGACATCCCTGGCAGATTGTGCCTGAAGCCACACGGTATGTTCGTGCTTTCTTTGTCTTGTCGATCTTCATCCCGGAAAAGTGAAGGTTCTGTCCGTGAGGGCAGATGTAGCTGTCGGTCTCCTCATCGTATGTGAACTGGTCCTTGTGGTAAGGATGGTCCGTCTGTCGGGTCATGTCAGGCATCACCACCTGCTGTCCTCTTCGATGCAGTTCCGCCACATGCCTTCCGGCGAAGTAACCGGCGTCAGCCAGCGTCAACAGCACCTTCGCGCCAGTCATCTCCTCTGCCTGTTCCGCCATCTGAGTCAGTTGTGCGGTGTCATTGGGTTCGTCCACCACGTCCGTGGCGGTGACCAACATCCCAGTCACTCCCTCATCAGTGGCGACAGGCGATACCATGGCCTGAGCATTGTAGCTTGGCACATGCCCTGACGAGTTCTCATCAACCTGGCATCCTTGTCGGTAAGGTTGATGCGCGCCGGGCGCTTGTATCGGTTCGGACGCTCCAAACTCGGCAGGTCCTTCATTGCCTGCCTGACGCGCTGCCGCAGTTCTTTCTGCTCCGCCAGCTTCTCGGGAAGACGCGCGACAACTCCGTCCTCCCCGCCTTCGTTCTGAGCCTCCAGAGACTCGATAGCACTCTCCACCCGCTCAAGCAATTCCTGCAACCGCTTGGCGTCGTAGGTCTGTATCAGCGCCGCATTGGCGATCACCTTCGTCCCATCCACAGCCTGCACCGCTAGATCCACCAACTCCATCGCCACCGCTGTTCGCACTGTGCGCCTGAACAGCTCTCTCATACTGTGGCGGTGTTTCTTATAGAACCGCCACAGCGTTTATGGTCGGGATGCTGCCATCCGGTCAACCAGAGGTAAGGTATCTGATCCCGGCAGGCTGTCTCCAGCTTGCGGCAGGAGCGCACGCCGGTCATGAATCCGTAGCGCCACCGCTCAGCAGGGCACGGGGATGATAAGCCGGCGCTCCCAGTGGCTCTCCGTCCGGCCGCACACCTAGTTCTGTCCAGTCGTCGCGGTTCAGTGCATCCACGAACTCGGCTACGAACCGTGCCGGATGATCTGGAGGGACTAATTCGTCGAGTGTAGGCGGTAACAGCCAGGCCTGATCTCGGCTCATCTCTCGAAGCGGCATCTGCTAACCTCCCGATCCCAAGTCTCTCGACATTCTACACCCCGACGATTACGCCGACTTATGAGACAGTCACACTTTTACTCCGCCCCACTTGTCGTTGTTCAGCGAATATGTCCGCTTAAGTGTGCAGCGATAATGTCCTCCCGTGATTCTCAATGCTACCAGACTAAAGTTTCGTTGCCGTCAGGCGCCCGGGGGACGTAGGTGGTCTGTCAGCGTTCATGTACTTCTTCGCGGTGTCTCTGTGTATGCCCAGTTCCCGCGCGATCCCGCGTATGGACAGTCCCTTTCGCTTCGCCTTCTGCACCGCCCTCCACCTGGCCGTCTGCAACGGCGTGGGCTTCCTGCGCCGTGGACTCACAGCTTTGCGAACTCGTCCCGCCTTGCTGCGTCCGGAGGTGTCGATCTGCTGCTCGGCATCGTGATTAGCGTCCAGGATCGCCAGTCTGGACGCCCATTTGCTACCCAGACCGTTTGTGGGCTGATGGATGATGGATGAGTGTGCGGTTCTCTTGGCGAAGCCCCGGAGGACACTCGGACGCGGCGGCGCTTCCTGAGATGGGATGTCGCGCCCCTCGTGCTGCACCGCCAGGCTATCGTCCAGTCCTTCGAGCACATCCACAGCTGCTCCGGCGTAGGTCGGCCTGTCCGTGCCGGGCAGCAGTTGTAGGGTGCGCCAGCGGTATCTGACCGTGTTGTCCCTGGCGACTCTGCGCCTGTACTTGAAGCACAGGACCTTCTTCAGACTCATTCCTTCGTCCACCGCGCGATATGCGACCTCCGACTCCTGAGGAGGCACCTTGAAGCGGCTGTTGAAGCGTGGGAGGAAGTCTTCTAGCACGTGGTTGGCGTCATCGATGGTGGTCGCACCCGCAAGTCTGAGTTCGCTGACGAGCCTGTCCTGGAACGTTCCTGCGGCTCGTTCCACTCTTCCCTTGGCCTGAGGCGATAGAGCGAAGATCAGCTGCATGCCAAGCTCGTCCATAGCTCGACTGAACTGGGTGGGGCCGGCGGCAGTCTCCGGCGAAGGCGTATGCTTGAAGACGGCGTGCCGATCCACGTAAAGTGCGAGCGGTATGCCACGACGCCGTATCAGCCCGTCGAGCAGCATGAAGTAGCTGCGGGTGTTCTCCAGTTCGCAGAACAAGGCGTTGACCACGGTCCCCGTGGCATCGTCCACCGCCAGCAGCAGCGTGAACTGCGGTCCGTCTTTGCCAAGCCACCTGTGGTAGCTGCCGTCCAGTTGTACCAGCATACCCTCGCGAGGCATCCTCTGCCGACGGACGCGATGCTTGGGTGGACGCCTGCCGCGGGGGCTCTTCTCACCGGCGCTCACCAGCAGGCGACGAAGCGTGCTGCGGGTTACGTCTATGCCTTCGTGTTCTCTTAACAGCTCGCTCATGTGAGTGTGGTTAACGCCGGCATACCGCGTGCGCGCCAGATGTACTATGCTTGCGGAAACCGTCTCCGGTGTAGCGTTGGCAGGTCTGCGGCCTCTGTTACCGTGAGCTATTGCGGCTGCTCCTTCCTTCCTGTATGCCGTCAGAATACGCCTGGTGTGGCGCGTGCTCACTCCCATCAGTGTCGCTGCCTGCTCCGTCGTCATATATCCCGCCAGTAAGTTGTTGAGTACCTGAAGTCTTGCCTGTTCTTGCTGCGTCAATGTCACATTCTCCATAATGCGGACATTTTCGCTGAACAGTTAGTGAGGACATAGTCGCTGAGCAGCAACACCCCACTGGCATGTTTTTGCTCCGCCCTTGTATATTGAAGTAGTTCCCAAAAGTGACTTCACAAACGTGGAGTGGGGTGCGGCAGACCGACCCGCCCCTGGTCGTCAGAGACCGTTGTCAAGCAAGGGTCGCCGCACCATCTCCAAGCAGAGCCCGAACGGTTGCCCGGGCCGATTGAGCCCGCATCTTACAAGGAAGGGCCAATGCTATAACACAGGAGGTATGTATGAAACAGGAAGCGGTTTACGTAGGCATCGATGTGTCAAAGAGCTGTGTAGACGTCGCGGTTGAGGTAATGTCAGAAGTTGTGGAAATTGCAAAAGCGTAAGTAAAGGAAAAGGCGTATCCTTCCAGGCAAGCAAACCGTCTATAGGACGAGAAACTGGAGGAACACGCCGTGAGGGAAGTATACCAGAACGAAGGGAATGAGAACGTAGTGGAGGACATGCTGGACCAGATCGTGAGTGAAGGAGCAAGGCGGATGCTTGTAGCGGGACTTGAGGAGGAGGTGAGCAGATTTCTGGGAAGGGAGCGCTACGAGAGAGGCGAGGAGTTTCGCGGATACAGAAACGGATATCATCCCAGTCGGGAGCTGACAGTGGGATTGTCGGCGGTGGAGGTGAAGGTTCCGAGGGTATCGGACGTGCCGGCTGAGGTGTCTGCGAACGGTTTCGAGTCGAAGATAGTGAAGCGGTACGAGAGAACGAGTCGAAAGACGCAGGACCTGTTCCGGAAGCTGTATATGGAAGGGTTGTCGACCGGGGACTTCGAGCCGGTGTTCCGTGAGCTGGTTGGGGAAACGGCGGCGTTGAGTCGGAACGCGATCGTGAGGTTGAAGCAGCGTTGGGAGTCGGAGTACAGGGTGTGGTGCTCAAGGATGTTGAACGAGTACCGCTACGCCTACATCTGGGCTGACGGAGTGTATTTGGGAGCGGGAGTGGACAGGGAGAAGACTGCGTTGCTGTGCGTGGTGGGAGCGAGGGAGGACGGTGAGAAGGAGTTGCTCGGGATGGAACTGGGCTATCGGGAGAGTACGGAGAGTTGGTCTGGTGTACTCAGGAGCTTGCGGGACCGAGGCATGAGCGCGCCTCTGCTGGCGATGGGAGATGGCGCACTTGGTCTGTGGTCAGCGCTGGATGGGGTGTTCCCGACTACGGCACACCAGCGCTGCTGGAACCACCGTGCGCTGAACGTGCAGGCGAAGTTACCGAAGGCGCTGCATTCGGAGGCTAGGCGCCGGTTAAGGGAGATGTCAGTCGCGCCCACACGGGCGGAGTGCGAGCGGCTGCGGGACGAGTACGTGGTTGATCTGAGCGCTGATGGTCGCACCGATGCCGCTGAGACGGTGGTCCGGGACTGGGAGTCGTTCGTTAGCTTCTATGACTTCCCGACCGAGCATTGGGTCCATTTGAGGACAACGAACCCGTTGGAGTCGGTGTTCAGCGGGGTGAGGCTGAGGACGGACGTGGCGAAGCGTATGAAGCGGCGTGACAGTGCGTTGTACCTGGTGTTCAAGGTGGCACTGAGGCTCTCGGAGCGTTGGAGACCGTTGTATGGAGGTAGAAACCTGATGAAGCTGCTGATGGATGGAGCGAGATTCGAGAATGGGATCCTAACCGAGTTGCCGGTGACTGCTGAGGAGGCAGCAGCCTGATGAGCTAAGTCGCCTGGAAGGAATTTCCACAAGACTTGACACAAGCTCGTCGCGGTTCGTCCCACTGACCAGACGTGGACAATCTCAAATGACGAGCCTGGGATACGGGACCTGGTCTCACGGCTCAAGACCCTGGGCCCTGCCATAGTGGTGCTGGAGTCTACTGGTGGACTGGAACTACCCTCGGTTGCGGCCCTGGCGGCTGCGGCGCTACCAGTGGTCATCGTTAACCCCAGGCAGGTCCGAGACTTCGCCAGGGCCACTGGAACACTGGCGAAGACCGACGCCCTCGACGCAGCCGCACTAGCCCATTTCGCCGATGCGGTCCGGCCAAAAGTGCGTCCTCTGAAGGACGCCGATACACAGGTCCTGAGTTCTCTGGTTGCCCGCAGACACCAGGTCATTTCCATCCTGGTGGCCGAGAAGAACAGGCTTAGAAGCGCGATCACCGTCGTCCGACCTCGGATCGAGGCCCATATCGCCTGGCTCGAGCAGGAGTTGAGTGACATCGACGAGGGCCTGCGGAAGACACTGCGCAGCAGTCCGGTGTGGAGGGAGAAGGATGACATCCTGCGCAGCGTTCCCGGAGTGGGCGAGCAGCTCTCCCTCGCTCTGCTATCTCAGTTGCCGGAGTTGGGCACGCTGAATCGTCGTCAAGTTGCCGCTCTGGTGGGAGTGGCTCCCTTCAACCGCGACAGCGGTACGCTGCGAGGCAAGAGACGGATCTGGGGTGGTAGGGCGCGCCTCCGCGCGGTTCTATACATGGCTGCAATGGTAGCCAGCCGGTTCAACCCCGCCATCCGAGACTTCTACCAGCGACTCCTGGCGGCCGGCAAACCGAAGAAAGTGGCCTTCACCGCCTGCATGCGAAAGTTGCTAGTCATACTCAATTCCATGGTCAAGCGGCGCTCTCCCTGGTGTGCTGAGCTCGCCAGGACCCCGGCGCTTGTCGATCACAACTCTTGAAATTCAATACGGTTGCTTGACATCTCTCATCGAGGATTCGCTGGGTCGTGGCAATATCCTCGCCCTTCAGCTCCCCCGCTTCACAGAAATCAGGCGCCTCCGGAGCGAAGTATGCGACCGAGCCGGCATGGTACTCATAGATTATCGCCGTCCGGCCACCCATCGCCTCCGGCAGGTCGTCCACTCCTTCGCGTACTGCCGCACTCCTGCCTGAGAACCCACACAGCTTTCTGGAGATTGCGCCAGGCCTTGCAGTCATCGTCTGTGCTCCTGCGGCAGTGAGAGTAGTTCCTCACGGCGTCGAACCGTTCCAGCACCGACACGGCATACAGGTGCGCGATCGTGGATATGGTGCTCGACCAGCTTTGGGTGGATCACCTGACGTCACGGAACCTGTCCGGACAATCACCGTAGGTGAGTTCACAGAAGCGACATTCCTTTTCACTCGGTACTGGGCGGAGCGGCATGTCTGACGTCATCTGAGGGTTGCCAGTCCCGTAAACGCCGCGCTTCGGCAGAAGGCAAATCGCAACTCCCGATAGAGGTGGCGGTGTTCACGTCAGAGCATTTTGCTGAAATAAACCTGTCGCCAATGCTCATTTCGGCGCTGAACCAGAGTAACATTAGATATATGCGTGCAAAGAAGGCAGCGTTCACGGTGTTCACACCGATAGGAAGGGAGGATGACAGATGCGGCTGGCGATACCGATGGCTTTCTCGAAGATGACAAAGCGAAAGACGGTCTATGCGACCGGCAACGGCCTCGTCCCGACGACGAACATCTACGTGACGACCGGGTACCTGGCCTCGCGGGGCATCGAGACGAAGAGTATAGAGGTGATAGTGTCGGATGTCCCCTTCTCCGCCGCCGAGACCGGCCGGATGCTGGTGTCGATGCCGATGCGTGTCTCCCGCACTACGAAGTACAAGACGGTCTTCGCCTCGGTTGACGCGGACGCGCCTGTGGACAGCCTCTACGTGATCAGCGAGTGGCTGCGCTCACACGACTTCGGCGACGTCCTGTACCTTGGCATTACGGACGCACCTTCAGGCGACGGCGCGGAGGATGGTCAGGACGGTGGCGATACCGACACCTTCGACAGATTTCTTGACGATGCGATCACCAGGAGTCCGCGCAGTCGGCTCACCACGGAGCGCATCTGGAGCGCCTGGGCCTCTTTTTGCGGCGTCAGTCCCGATAGGGAGGAGATAGGAGGTATCGTGCGCAGGGAAGTCGCGCAGCTGTTCCGTGAGCGCTTCTCTGCTCCGAGAGCCTCACGCGGGCGGGTGGACGGACGTGTGCAGTATTACTGGGAGGGCTACGCCATAGTCCCGGGAGAAGAGTCCGTGAACATTCACGGAGAATAGCCCGGAAAGCGGTCCACTCACGATGCGTGCGGCCCAACCGACGGAACCAGACGGAACTGTCCTCGCCCCGTGTATATGCTGGGCGGCTGTGGCGTTCCGTTGTCCTGAATATGTACTATGTTTTTCTCATTCCCTTTTCAGCCTCCCGTTTGTTGCAATGGACAGTCGTACCGACCACCCCAGGCAAGAGTGAGAGTTACAGGATCTTGAGGGCAACGACAAGCGGCCGCGTTCACAGCGTCAACAGCGGCGTGCATGATCCGGGCGCTGCGCTCACCGCAGCTCGATATGACTTACGGCCTGAACGCCGAGTTACCCGCCTTCCCGACGGGTTACGCGGGAGCGGGAGCGCAGCCTTACGGCGGGTGTTTTCATCACGGGTTACGTGCACAATTCCGGCTCCTCACAGTGGCGATAGAACACCGGACGAGGCCGGAGCGAGGGGTATCCGAGGCTATTCAGCTGCGCCGCTGCGCTGCAACTTCTTGCCGCAGGCGCGCGATATTATCGTCAAAGGACCGGATAGGCTATGCAAATGTGTCAGAATGGCCGTGCGCCCCTGTACCGTGCGGCGCAGCAGCTATTATGCGCCGGAGACGCCGACCACCATGTGTCGGCCCATGTGCCACCCATGTGTCGCTCTTGTGTCGATATCCACAGGGAGGAATTCCAAAGGCGGGCAGCAGGGTGTGAACATGTGTGAACGCGCGCCTTTTCCCGGTGCCCCATCTGAAGCGAGGTAGTAGCGTGAACATATCGTTCAGCACCGACGAGACGCTTGCGGCGCTGGCGCAGATGCCGTTTCTGGACAGCATCGAGCTTGCCGCGGTAACGGGCCTGCCTGAGAGGACCGCGCGGGAGGCCCTACGCCGGCTGGATGTGCACGGGTGCCTCGACATGGTGCGACACGCGCGTCCTGACGGCTTTCGCGTCAGACGCTGGTACCTCACGCCACGGGGGGTCGTGGAGCTCGCGAGGTCACGACTCGCGGGTGAATATCCCGAAGACCTGATAGTGTCCAACGACCTCCTGTCCGCGCAGGGAAGGCGCTACCTGCTAAGACGCCTGGATGCTGCCGCGGTGCTGTACAGGGTGGCACAGGATATGGCGTCATCCTTCGGTGTCGGAGAGGGCCTGCGGCTCGCCTGGCGCTGGGAGCGGCAGGGCGCGCTCGATGCGGCGCTGCAACTGCCGGACGGCAGGACCGCCGCCATGTCCCGCATCGGAAGCACCCACACCGGAGAGGCCGTGGGCAGCCGCCTGAGAACGCTGCAGAACATGCACGGCAGGGGGGCGGTCCGCACGACAATGCTGCTGGTTCCCGGGATGACGGAGCTGGAGAGGGCACTGAACCATGCCCACGAGCGGAACGTCCGCGGAGTGCTCGTCGCAACCGAAACAGAGGTGCTGAGCTCGCCTCCGAGCTTGTGTCAAGTCTTGTGGAAATTCCTTCCAGGCGACTTAGCTCATCAGGCTGCTGCCTCCTCAGCAGTCACCGGCAACTCGGTTAGGATCCCATTCTCGAATCTCGCTCCATCCATCAGCAGCTTCATCAGGTTTCTACCTCCATACAACGGTCTCCAACGCTCCGAGAGCCTCAGTGCCACCTTGAACACCAGGTACAACGCACTGTCACGCCGCTTCATACGCTTCGCCACGTCCGTCCTCAGCCTCACCCCGCTGAACACCGACTCCAACGGGTTCGTTGTCCTCAAATGGACCCAATGCTCGGTCGGGAAGTCATAGAAGCTAACGAACGACTCCCAGTCCCGGACCACCGTCTCAGCGGCATCGGTGCGACCATCAGCGCTCAGATCAACCACGTACTCGTCCCGCAGCCGCTCGCACTCCGCCCGTGTGGGCGCGACTGACATCTCCCTTAACCGGCGCCTAGCCTCCGAATGCAGCGCCTTCGGTAACTTCGCCTGCACGTTCAGCGCACGGTGGTTCCAGCAGCGCTGGTGTGCCGTAGTCGGGAACACCCCATCCAGCGCTGACCACAGACCAAGTGCGCCATCTCCCATCGCCAGCAGAGGCGCGCTCATGCCTCGGTCCCGCAAGCTCCTGAGTACACCAGACCAACTCTCCGTACTCTCCCGATAGCCCAGTTCCATCCCGAGCAACTCCTTCTCACCGTCCTCCCTCGCTCCCACCACGCACAGCAACGCAGTCTTCTCCCTGTCCACTCCCGCTCCCAAATACACTCCGTCAGCCCAGATGTAGGCGTAGCGGTACTCGTTCAACATCCTTGAGCACCACACCCTGTACTCCGACTCCCAACGCTGCTTCAACCTCACGATCGCGTTCCGACTCAACGCCGCCGTTTCCCCAACCAGCTCACGGAACACCGGCTCGAAGTCCCCGGTCGACAACCCTTCCATATACAGCTTCCGGAACAGGTCCTGCGTCTTTCGACTCGTTCTCTCGTACCGCTTCACTATCTTCGACTCGAAACCGTTCGCAGACACCTCAGCCGGCACGTCCGATACCCTCGGAACCTTCACCTCCACCGCCGACAATCCCACTGTCAGCTCCCGACTGGGATGATATCCGTTTCTGTATCCGCGAAACTCCTCGCCTCTCTCGTAGCGCTCCCTTCCCAGAAATCTGCTCACCTCCTCCTCAAGTCCCGCTACAAGCATCCGCCTTGCTCCTTCACTCACGATCTGGTCCAGCATGTCCTCCACTACGTTCTCATTCCCTTCGTTCTGGTATACTTCCCTCACGGCGTGTTCCTCCAGTTTCTCGTCCTATAGACGGTTTGCTTGCCTGGAAGGATACGCCTTTTCCTTTACTTACGCTTTTGCAATTTCCACAACTTCTGACATTACCTCCTCGCCTCCCGGCTCTCGGCTGTGGCACACAGCCGACCGGGACCTGCTCTCGTCGCGGGAGACGCTGGACGGGGTGCCTCCCTCAGACATGCCCCGCACCAGGCGTCCCGAGCAGAGGCGCACCATGCCGTCCGAAACGCTTGAGGCGGACACGGACGAGCAGGACAGGGCGGCGACGGAGCTAAGCGTGCCAGCGAGGACGATTCTGAGGCTGCTGCACGACTGGCCGTACGCGCGCGTCTCGCAGCTGCAGCGGATGACCGGCATCAGCGCTGGACACCTGGGCCGGGCGAAAGGGCAGCTCTCACGCGCCGGGCTGGTGCATCACCTGCGCATCGGCAGGACGCCGAAGCAGCGCAGGGACAACGAGACGCGGTTGGTCCTCGGCGCGGCGGGGCTTCGCTACCTCTCCCGTGTGGACCGCAGCAGCGAGCAGATCATCCGGGAGCAGTGGCTGGTGGAGCCTCACGAGAGCGGAGATGCGACGTATCCCATCCCTGGATTTAGGGTCGTGGGCACGAAGAGCCGGACGCTGCTGCGTGAGAGGCGACACACCGACGGCGTATACGACTTCGTATCGCTCCTGATGGCCTCCTGCCGTGAGAGCAGGGTCTGGGACCTGGTGCAGGCGCTGCCCGCGCACCGCTGGGAGCGCAGGTACAAGCACGGCACCCGCGGGAGGGGACGCTTTCGCGACATCATGCGCGCCGTCAGGCCTGACGCGACGCTCATCCTCGAGCATCCGGACAGGCCGTTCACGTCGTTCGTGCTGGAGTTCGAGCGAAGGGCAAGAAACCCCTCGAACATCGCTCCGAAGATCGCGCGATACCGCACCTATTATGCTGCGGACGACACGAGGCACGACTTTCCGGATGGACGCCCGACCGTCCTGTTCGTGTTCGAGAGGCGGGAGCACGCCGCCGGCTTCGCCAGGTACGCGGCGACCGAGCGGGGCACGGCGCTGCCGCTCTTGGTGTCCAGCCTGGAGGACCTGCAGAGCGCCGGCAGCGTGTTCAGGGACTGCTGGCTGCATCCCTGGGGCCTGGACGCAGGCTACCAGGTGATGAGGGGCCTGACGTGAACGGGCTTCAGGGGAAATAGACCCCATGGGAGATAGCTGTCATGTTAAGGGGCAGCGGCCTCCATGAAATGCACCATCTGCCCGAGGAGCACCACGCTCCAGACGGCCAGGAACACGATGCAGGCGACGATACCGGTCCTTGCGACGACCTTCAGTGCGGCATCGCGCCTGGGTGGATAGACGCTCCTGTCGGTCTTCGGCCAGATCCACCAGACGGCGCCCGCCATTGCCGCGATTGCAGCCAGCACTCCGATGATCTGCCACCTGTGCTCGACGAGCAGTTGCCACAGGAACTTCAGCAGCTCCCAGACGCCCCAGGCAAGCAGAAAGAACGCGATAGCGAGCATAATGGTGAGCGCTGTGTAGGCGGAATATTTCCAGCCCCGGCGAAGGAGCCACCGCAGGCCGCCTGCGGCCAGCTCCGTCGCTCCGGTCATGACGGAGGACGGGAGCGCGCGGCGCCTCATCTGCCGCAGCCTGCGTTCCGCGTCCTCTCCCAGGACCGAGCCCTCGAAGGTGTAGGCGCTCCCGCTCTCGATGCGCACCAGCCGCCCGAAGTCCCGGAACCTGTTGCGAGATACGAGCCGCGGCAGATCGCCTGTCGCCAGACCGGCGCACGCTTCCGTCAGTCGCCGCCACTCACTTATCATGCCAGCGTTGTCCTCGCCGTAGCGCCAGTCCTCGTCAGGAAGAGGCACGCGGCGTATTGTGAAGGCCGGTACATCGCCGGTCATCTCTGGCGGGTCCTCTCCTTCCGGCACCGCCGTCGGCTGAAGCCGCTGCTGCGCCGTCAGACCGGAGCGCAACTCCTCGGCGGTGAGACCGCACTCGAATACGTAGTCGTCGTGAGCGAGGGCGACGGCCGCGACGCCGAAATCAGCGTAGTGGACCTCCGTGATACCGGCCTCGATGAGCTCCCTGGCGTCACCGCAGAGCGTCTCATCATCAGGGGCAAGTATGCCGGCGGCGCGGAGCATCGCAAGCCACGGCTCCAGGGCGGCTCGCGCGGCGGCTCGCCTCTGACGTCGCTGGTCCTCAAGACGACTCACAGTCTCCAGCGCATGCTCCGTCATGGCCAGGCGATGCGTCCTGTCACGCGCGCGCTCCGTCCTGGCGATACGAGCCTCCTCGGCTCTCTGTGCCTTTTCACGGCGGGCATCTTCCCGGCTCTCCGCAAGCAGCCGCAGGTGCTCCACCCGGAGAGCGTCCAGCCGCTCCGCCGCCAGCCGGGCCTCGGCGAGAGCGTAGAAGGGGGCCGCCAGGGGCTCGCTGTCTCTCAGAGCCTTTGCATTGCGGCTGATCGTGGATTTGTTCACGCCGAGCTCTTTGGCCAGCACACGCAGGACGACCTTCCGCCCGCCGCTGTTCCTGCGGGATAGCTGCCAACGGAACCAGTCTCTGACCTCGGACTCCCCGGCTATCACCACGTCAGGCATGTGTCACCACTCCCCGACAGAAAAGCCCCCGTCTCGGAGTATCTGCTCCACCTGACGCCTGAGACGGTCGGACATTTCCGGCTCCTCGCTCTCGCGGCGACCAGCGATAACCTCTACGAGCTCCCTGGCGTCGTCCATAAAACCGGGGAATGTGCTCAGGACGGTCTTGGCAAACACCCTCCCGTCGAGGGACGCCATTCCCATTGAGAGTTCCCTGTACTCGAGCCACCTCTCGCACGTCTCCCCGGAGATCAGCCCGAGCCTTGCGGCGTTCCGAAACGCCACCTCGAACTCAGGAGCGCCGGCCTCATCCACAGACGCCGGGCCTGAAGCGAGCCATCTTCCCAGCACATTTCCGAAGTGCTCGACCACAAGTGCGAAGAAACTGACTATCGACGAGCGAAACCTGTCATTGACACGCTCGCCCGTCCTATACCTCTGTAGCGTTTCGAGCGCCAACTCCAATACGTCAACGTCCTGCAGAAGAGACCTGACGGTGAATCTCATCATCCGGATTCTCCATTCCTGTCCCATTCGGAACTTAGGGCGCACTGCCACCAACCAGGGCGCCCCCGTCCGTCGGGGACGCGGCTATCGGGACAAACACGCGACCACTTCAGAGATCACAAAGGTGACCGGCATAGCGCAAACCGCCAGCGGTACGCGATACGGGCCGCCAGGCCTGCGTCCGGCGTCATTTCAGTTCACCCGTTTGCTCCTACAATTCTATCATCTCTCACGAAAGACACCCGGCTCTGCAGAACCGCCTTGCGAGCCGCCCGAGCCGGCACGGCACCGCGGCATTTTTCGGCAGGCCACCCCAAGTTGAAGTGGTGTCCGTACCATTCATCACGGTGGCAGATTACAGCAAACCTGCATAGAATTGACATCGATTGCACCGATTTGCATCGATTTTTGCCGTAACTCCCCATGAGAGATACTCACATGAAAAAACCGGCATGAATCTGTGCGAATCGGTGCAGAATGCTCGAAGATGTCGTGCCTGACATGCGATTGGTCCGCCGCCGTGAGCTGATCCAGCGTTGTTCGAGTGTGCGGCGCCAACTATGTGGAGGCGGCACCGGCTCCCCGGCAAGAACGAGCCGCTGCTGCCAGGCGTGACAGGAGAATGCAGACGGTTCCCTCGTCCCCTAGCATCAACAGGGGGTCTTCCTCCGGGGGAACGGTCGCATATCGCGCCTGCGCGTAGTGCGACCGCAGCGCGGACAGCACATGGTCAGGCCGCGACGGGGGCACGTACATCTTCACACGTCCGTCGGTGGCGCTATGTTCCAGGCTCAGCACTCGCTGGCCTTCGGCGGTATCACCCGGAGCAGCACCGGGCGTTCCTCGGGCACAAGCTCATTCTTAAGCTTGCCGTTCTTGTTGAACATGTCGCTCCTCAGCTCTGATCTTCTTCATCACGCGGCTCGATGATTTCCCGTGCAGGTCACTCAGGAAGCCGCGGCCTGCGTGTCCTGCGCCTCACAACGCGGGCAGGGCTCGTCGTCCGGAGGGACGGTCGTGTACTGAATGGCGAGTTCAGCGCCGACCGTATCCCTCACCGCGCGCTCGATGAGAGGGTGCAGTCGCGCCCCCAGCATCTCGGCCGTGAACCGGCTCGGTGTGCTCACCACGAAGTGCCCATCGGCATAGGCCAACCCTCGCGATTCCGCCAGCCAGGTCTCGAAGGCCGGCCTGGGCACCCGTGGTCGCAGGACTTCGAGCGCGGACGCCCACACCTCCCCTGCCGGGGACACCTGCTCGACGTGCGCCAGGTGCAGCAGCTCCCAGTCGGGCGGCTCCCGCGCGAAGTCCTGCTCTCTCGACGGTCCCGGCAGAGACGCAGGCGGCGGCTCGCGGGCGAGACCGGCCACAGAGCCCTCGCCCGTTCGCAGCACATCCTCCGCAATCCGCCGCGCGAAGCCCACCACGTTCCTGACGCCCCTGCTCTCGCTGACGCGCCCGGCGATGTAGGCAACGGTGCGCTCGTCCGGCGGCGAGCCCGTCAGCTCCTCGTATCTTGCAGCAAGCCCCCTCAGGTCCGAGAACTGCGCGGCCCGGATGCCGCCGTGTCCCGCTTCCGCCAGCGAGCCGGCGAGGAGTTCGAAGAAGTCCGGCGGGTCGTGTTTCGACCGTGACAGGTTTGCTGCAGCTGCAGCTTCCTCTTTTTTCCTCTATTATTTTTTCCTCATGTATCTGAGGGGATGTCATGATCTGTAACATGTTTGTGGGAAACCTGTCGTGATCCGTTACATGTTTCTCCGAATCGTGACGTGTTTCCCGACCGAAACCTGTCACAATCCGTGACGTGTTTTGGGGAAACCTGTCATGATCTGTTACATGTTTCTCGGGGTCGTGACATGTTTCTTCGGCGGGCCGTGACATGTTTCCTGAACCTGTCATGGTCTCGGAAACGGCTTCCAGGAGCGCCATCATCCACTCCGGTGTGATTCCCACAGCGAGCAGTTCGTCAACGCGCCGGTACACGTCACCCGCAGAGACGGAGCCTCGTTCGTCTCTGACTTCAGGCTCCGGGGATCGCGCATAAGCCTGTGAAGACCTCGTGGTCTCCGGCAGAACCCCCTGCGCCGGGTGAGGGTTCCTGACGACCGGAGAGTTGACCCGGTAGCGGGTTGTCGTGCCCCGTCCCGACGATGTGCGCCCGCCGCCGTGCTCGACCTTGATGAGCAGGCCGTTTCGCACCAGCCTGCCGAGACAGTTGCGGTACCCGCCGTAGGACATGTCGGGAAGGTATTCCTCGATGAGACGTTTCCCCCTCATCCAGAACTCGCCGTGGTCGTCGTGGGCGACCAGGCAGATGGCGCTGAGCACCTGTCTCGTTCTCGGCGTCAGGCAGGGATGCTCCAGCGTCTGTGCCCAGCTGCTCAGTTCATAACCCATGCCGGTGTCCTCCGTGAGAAGAACATTGCCCTGGTATGGCGCGTGAGCGGATGGCGTGTCTCGCGGACGTGGAAGGAGTGCCGCGGCAGCCCCCACTCGTGCGCGCGAAAGTGGCGCGGGAAATGGCGGTGAGCCGCTCGAAGCCGGTCTTACCGACGACGTGGCCGTGATGGTTCCCCAGTACAAGCCTGGGCCCGGCGCCGCTGGGTTTGCGATGCTCCGGCGTGAAAGTGACGGAGTGAAGGCCTGTGCCCTTCCGTCTCACGACTTCACGCCGGGCTGTCGCATTGTCCAACGCCGGGCGCCGCATGCTATCATTCATAGCGCATCAGCTTCCTGGCTGGTTGCGGTCCAGGCCCTGTGCAGCGGTCAAACTCGCAGGGCCTGTTTCTCCGCTCTTCTTTTCTACTGCATATCGGTTCGGGGTCGTTCTTCGATCCACCTTTCCACCTCGCTCTCACGCCACCGTACGGCGCGCTTGCTAACCTTGACGGATCCCGGGAACGTTCCCTCCTGCATCTTGCGATAGAGTTCCGATCTGCTCAGCCCCGTGTAGCCCAGGACCTCCTCCAATCTCAACAAACGGTAAATCACGATAATTCCTCCTCTTCAGATTGCTGCGAAAAACTCTCTTTGAACTGCAAACCGCCTCGTCATTTCTGCACGAGGGCCAACGTCCACGAGGGAATTCCGAATTATTGGATTCCGTATTGGACGGCTTCCGTCAGGGAAAGGGCTTGCAGAAATTGCGCAGGGGTTACCCGGGCTGTTCATGGACAGGTCGTGTCAGACGTGTACATGGGCTGGACGTGGCTATGCCAGGGAGTTCAGCCGGAGCCCGCCCCTGTGCGGGGCATTCCGATGAGGTGGATTAGTGGAAGGTGAGGCGGGGGCTTGCGCCGGCGAGCCAGCGATGAATGAGGATTCGGGGAGTCTGGAGGAGCCGGTTCCGGCTCAGCGGCGCGTCGGCCGCGCCATGCATTATTTCAGGGGGAAATGCCCTGACTATCGAGGCCGTCTCCGAATACCGGACCGCCAGACTTCCGAGGCGGCACGTCAGTAACAGAGTGAAGTCTCGGACAAAGAACCGTCCCGCTCTGACGAGGACTTCAAACGCTCCCGTAGCGACGGTAAGCAGGTAGGCGGTTAGAGCCATAAACGCGACTTGTGTGAGGGCCACAACAGGCAGAGAAGCGCTCAAGTCGCCTGACTCGAAGTCGGCGATTCCCGCCGCTCCAAGGCCAAGCCGTACCATCGGCAGCATCATGCAGAAGAGCGCAGCCATCACCAGCTGGTCGGCGCTGATCCGTGGGCCTGCTATGTGAGGATCGAAATCGGTCTTCGACATTATGAATCTGAGCCTAAGTCTTTACCAGCAATTCGTCAAGTCCCGCAGTGTCCATCCGGACTTCAAGCGATCCGGCAGTTGCTTCTGCCCCGGTCACCTCGTATCAAGCTAGCGCAGGGAATCTGACGCCTTGCCGGCATATTCAGTCCACATGCGCCTCACGATTCCTGTCGCTCGTGTTTGAATTCAGGCGATTCTCCTCGCATGGATGTCTGCTGAGGAAATTCGCCCACTGCTGCATCAGTGTCCTGCGCTGCTCTAGCAGGTCCGAGCGCATGTACGCCTGCTCCACTGCGCTCCCGACGGAGTGCGCCAGCGCAAGCTCCATGGCGGCATGGCTTGCGTTCGTGTTCTCCTGCGCCCATATTCTGAATGACGAGCGAAAGCCGTGCGCCGTGGTCCTGCTGTGCAGCCCCGCGGATTTCAGAACCTTGCCCAGCGTGTTCTCACTCACCGGTCTGCCGCGGTTGACCGGTGAGGGGAATGCCAGGCTCGATCCGTCGGGAATTGACTTTGCTTCCTCGAGTAAAGAAAGGGCCAAGTCGGATAGTGGAACGCGATGCTCGCGTTCGGCTTTCATCCTTTCCGACGGAATGACCCAGAGAGACGCGGCCAGGTCGATGTCTTCCCAGGAGGCGCCACGAGCTTCCCCGGGGCGAGCAGCTGTCAGGATTGCGAATCGCAAGCATAGTTTGGACGCAGTAGCGGACTCCGTCATACTGATCGCCTTCAGCGCCGCCGGAACTTCCTTGTAGGGCAGCGATCGAAGGTGTTCCTTCACCTTGGGCATTGCCGGGAGGGCTGCCTTAATCGCCTCTCCCGCCGGATTGTACTCGATGTAATCGTGCGCCATCGCCCAATCGAAAACGGCTCTCACTCGTTGCCGCACTCGCCGTGCTGTCTCGGGCTTGCTCGTCCAGATCGGAGTGAGGACCCGCAGAACGTCCTGCTTGCCTATGCTGTCAATGCGGGAGTCGCCAATCACTGGAAATGCGTGACGCTCGACCGTCTGCATCCAGGAGTCGGCGTGCTTTTTGTTGCGCCACGTAGGAACCTTGATGGCGTGAACCTCTCGTGCCGCTTCCTCGAATGTGGGCGTGGAAGCCCTCCGGTTCTCCGCTAGTGGGTTTCGACCATCCGCTACCGCAGCACGATTATCGGCAGCGCGCCGCCGCGCCTGTGCAAGGCCCACATCCGGGTATCCTCCGAGCCCCATGTCTCGTCGTCTGCCATCTATCGTGATGCGCTGAACCCAACTCTTGGAGCCGCGCTTCGCAATATTCAGGTACAGTCCGCTGCCATCTGCATATCGTCCTGGCTTCTGAAGGCTCTTGACTTTGGCAACTGTTAGTCTGGACATTGCTGTTTCCCTCTATGTTTCCCACACCTTACGTGGGATAATACAGGAAAACTTGAAACTTTGCAAGAGCACGTAATCCAGAAAAAGCAGTCTATTAAGGGATAAACAGGGACTTACTGGGATGGTGTGGGAAGGAGGAGTGGTGGAGATAGGGGGACTTGAACCCCCGACCTCGGCATTGCGAACGCCGCGCTCTCCCAACTGAGCTATATCCCCACTACTACCGTAAAATTATATCAATGGCTTCAAGATAGTGTCAATTTGCACTCTCCAAACGATGTACCAAGGAGAGTAGTCAATGGGCTGGCGACGTTTTTTTCGAGCAGTGGGCGAATTGCCCAGCACAATGTGCCTATGATATACTGCTTAGGATGTTGAGTAACTTTGTATGAGGTAGTCTAGGAAGGCGTATATGCAACAAACCGCACCAGTCGCGCCACAGCAGAGCGTTGTGGTTCAGCAGGCTCCTCGCGAACAGATGGCGAGTGTGCCGACAAATATCACTATGAAATCCCTGCTAGAAGCAGGCGTTCATTTCGGACATCAGAAACGCCGCTGGAACCCCAAGATGCGGCGTTATATTTTCACCCATCGCAATGGCATCCACATCATTGATTTGCAGAAGACTTTGCGTATGCTCGAAGAGGCTGCGGGTTTCGTCAGCGATGTCGCGGCGGAAGGTAAGAAGGTTCTGATGGTGGGGACGAAGAAGCAGGCGCAAGACACGATTGTTAACGAGTCGCAGCGCGCCAATTCCTACTACATCACTACTCGCTGGCTGGGTGGCACGCTCACGAATTTCAAGACCATCCAATCGCGCATCGACTATCTTGTTGAACTGGAAACCCAACAAGCGAAGGGTGAGTTCACCAGTTACACCAAGAAGGAAGCTCTCAAGAGAGAGGCATCTATCGCGCGCCTTAACAGGTATCTGGGCGGCATCAAGGAGATGACGGAGATGCCCGGCGCGCTCTTTGTAATAGATATTGGAAAAGAGGCGATAGCAGTCGCAGAAGCGAGGCGAGTGGGTATCCCCATCGTCGCACTTGTTGATTCGGACTGCGATCCAGACCTTATCGATTACCCGATCCCCGGGAATGACGATGCAATCCGGTCGATCAGGCTGGTCACCGGAAGGATTACTAACGCCATCATTGAGGGAATGAACAGACACTCCGCGTTCGAATATGAAGAACTCGGGGAGGCTGCGGCTCCACTTGAAGACGCAGCACTTGGCGACGCCGCGGTTGTCGCCGAAGATACGCCAGTTGCGTCCGCCGCTGCACCCAATGGGACTACCGCCACTGATCCGACAACTCAATAATTGACTCATCAGAGTAGAATTGACTTACATTCACAGGCTATATTCACAGGTGAAGAGTTGGAACTCACTGTAACTACAATCAAAGAACTCAGGGAACGCACGGGCGCCGGTATAATGGACTGCAAGCGCGCCTTGGAAGAGACGTCTGGTGACTTAGCCGAGGCCGAGGAACTGCTCTCGCAGCAGGGAATAGCCAGTGCGGTGAAGAAGGCTACACGCTCCACGGAAGAAGGAATCGTTGAGTCCTACATTCACAGTGGAGGTCGAATAGGCGTGCTTCTTGAGGTGAATTGCGAGACGGACTTCGTTGCGCGCACAGATGACTTCAAGGAGCTTGCGCACGACATTGCCATGCAAGTCGCGGCTATGGCGCCTTCATACGTGAATAGCGACGACGTGCCGGATGGCGAGGATGCCGAAAGCGCGGAGACCGTGCTAATGCAGCAGCCATTCATCAAGGACCCGTCCAAGTCCGTCCAGGATCTGGTCAACGAAGGCATAGGCAAACTGGGCGAAAACATCCGCGTGCGGAGGTTCACCAGGTTCTCACTTGGAGAGTGAAACACACTTGCGACGTATCAGCGCAAAGTACGAAAGGGTGCTGCTGAAACTGAGCGGTGAGTCGTTCACAGGCGAGCGAGGATTTGGCACCGACTCCGGCGCCGTTTCCTATATGGCACAGCAGATAAGAAATATCTGCGAGCAGGGTGTGCAAACAGCCATTGTTGTTGGTGGCGGTAACATTCTTAGAGGCTGGGAGGCGGAGTCCGAAGGGATGGACCGCTCCACTGCCGACTATGCAGGAATGCTCGCGACCATAATCAACGCACTTGCGTTGCAGGATGCCCTTGAGCGCCATCATGGGCTGGAAGTTCGCACTCAAAGCGCCATAACTGTGCAGCAGATTGCGGAGCCGTACATTCGGCGGCGCGCCATACGCCATCTGGAAAAGGGGCGTGTGGTCATATTTGCCGGAGGGACTGGCAATCCGTTCATGACGACCGATACTGCTGCTGCATTGCGCTCCATTGAGATTGAAGCCAAAGTGCTGCTGATGGCAAAGAATAACGTAGATGGCATCTACGAAGCCGATCCAAATTTGTTTCCAAATGCCGCGAAGATCGATTTCATTACGCATCAGGACGCCTTACAGCGGCGATTGCAGGTGATGGACGCGACGGCGTTGTCACTGTGCATGGATAACGACCTGCCAATAATCGTATTTGACCTGTTTGAGAAGGGAAGCATCGAGAAGATAATCGCGGGTGACTCGCTGGGATCCATAGTCGCTTCCAACCCGGCGCTGTAAAGTCCGCAAAAGCTATGGAGAGTGCTACTATGGCTACGGCTGACGAAGTTCTTCTGGAAACCGACGATAGGATGCAGAAGTCAGTAGGTGCTTTGAAGCGTGAGCTGAACACTATCCGAACGGGGCGCGCCTCTCCTGCCCTCGTGGAAACACTGATGGTTGAGTATTACGGCGTGCCCACCCCGATGAACCAACTCGCCTCCATATCAGTGCCTGAGGCGCGTGTGCTTATGATTCAGCCCTGGGACAAGCAGTCCATAAAGGATGTCGAACGCAGTATCCTGATGTCGGATCTGGGATTGACTCCAAATAACGATGGCACCGCCATACGACTTAATATTCCGGTGCTTACTGAGGAACGTCGCAGAGATTTGGTAAGGTTGGTTGGGCGGAAGGTCGAGGATGGGCTTGTGTCTCTTCGCAACATCCGCCGGGACAGCCTTGGTGAATTTCGCTCTATGGAACGCAATAAAGAACTGTCTCAGGACGAGAGCAGATACGCCCAGGAGCAGCTGCAGGAAATTACTAATGCCTTCTCCGGACAGATGCAAGAGATGAAGCAGGAGAAGGAAGCAGAGGTAATGGAGGTATGAGGCGTCCAAGCCTCTGATTGCATGACCACAAGAGTGGAATCGAGCACCTTTGCTGACACGTCTGAGTGGGCGAATATGCCTCAAACGCTTCCCAACCACGTCGCGATAATAATGGATGGCAATGGTCGCTGGGCAGCCAGCCAAGGAATGAGCCGCAGCGAAGGACACCGCGCAGGAACGGAAAACCTACGTCGCATAATCGAGGCATTCATCCGGAGCGGAGTGCGCTATCTGACTCTATTTGCGTTTTCCACTGAGAACTGGCGCCGTCCAGACAGTGAAATACAGGCGCTGCTGGAGATTGTGGACGAAGTCATCCGAGCTGAAGTTGATGAACTTCATCGCGAAGACATCAGGCTGCGGCATATTGGCAGGCTTGACCGGCTGCCGCCGGAATTGCGCCGCTCCATCTGCGATAGCATAGAACTCACGAAGCATAACTCTCGTATGACTCTATGTGTCGCTTTCGACTACGGGGGCAGGGCGGAAATAATAGATGCGGTGCGCTCAATGATCGCCGACGATGTGAAGGCGGAGGATGTAAGCGAGGAATTGCTCCGGAAGTACATGTACACGAACGAAATGCCGGACCCTGATCTCATAATCCGCACGTCGGGCGAACAACGACTGAGCAATTTCCTGATATGGCAGGCCGCCTACGCCGAGTATTACACGACTGACGTCTATTGGCCTGACTTCGATGAGAAAGAAGTCGATAAGGCTCTGAAGGCTTTCGGCGCGCGAAAGCGACGCTTCGGCAAGGTAAGTTAAGACCTGCCAGAGATTTAAGAGGACGGCTTGACCACGAGACTAGCCACCGCCGCAGTGGGTCTGCCCATACTCTTCTGTGCAGTGTGGCTGGAGTGGCCGTTGGGCAAGCCGATCTGGTTTGCCGCACTGGTGTTCATCGCCGGAGCAATTGCTGCCCTTGAGTTGGCGCGTCTTGTGAACCTATGGGGTGACAAGTTTCACCCTGCCATTGCCCTCCTTGTCACGATGGTCATGCTGATTTCGGGCCTTAGTCGCGGGCTTACCGGTTCTCCCGGAGCGTACACTACTTTTCTGGACATCGCGGCTGTAGGAATTTGCCCGTTCGCCGGATGGGTTCTGGGCAGTTCTCGAAAGATGGCATTTTTCGACTCTTCGCCCGTGATGATTCTGAGAATTGCTGTTTATTTGGGTCTATCAATGTATTACGCATTGCAGATTCGCTTCTTGGAAGACGGACGAGAGTGGACACTCTTATTGCTACTGGTTGTGTTCGCAATGGACACTTCGGCCTATCTTATAGGTCGTGCCATTGGACATACTCCTCTCGCGCCAAATATAAGCCCGAATAAGACTAGGGAAGGCGCAGTCGCCGGCTTTCTTGGTGCGATTGCCGCGAGCGTTATCGCTAACAGCGTATTGGGCTTGGATGCTATAATATGGGAGGTAGCGGCACTCGGATTGATCATTGGCGTGCTGGGTCAGGTAGGGGACCTTGCTGAATCCCGATTGAAACGCAAGGCGGGTGTGAAGGACTCTGGGTGGCTCATCCCTGGGCACGGGGGCATCCTCGATAGGCTGGACTCCATAGTTTATGTATTGCCCGCTACACACCTTTTCGTAATATGGGAAATACAACAAAAAGGCTTGCTGTCTTAGGCTCAACAGGCTCCATCGGTACGCAGACACTGGATGTTGTCCGCACTTTTCCAGATGAGTTCAGCGCCGTGGGGCTTGCCGCGCGCAGCAACCGTAGCCTCCTAGAAAGTCAAATTCAAGAATTTCACCCAAAGATGGCGTATTGCGAAGGCAGCGAAGACGAGAAAGCCTTCCTGATCGAATATGGCTGTGCCGAATGTGAAATCGATGAAATTGCGGCCAGCCCAGATGTGGACATTGTCGTTGCAGCGACCACGGGAGACGTCGCCATACCGGCGACATTCGCGGGAATCAAAGCCGGTAAGGACATTGCACTTGCCAACAAGGAGACCGTAGTGGTGGCCGGTGAACTTGTTACGCAGGCGGCTCGCGATTGCAATGTATCGCTGCTTCCCCTGGACAGCGAGCCGAATGCAATCTGGCAATGCTTGCGCGGGGAGGACAATGCCGTCTCCAAGCTGATCATCACGGCTTCGGGCGGCGCATTCCGCAACACACCGATTGATCTGCTCGCGGACGTCACCAATGAGCAGGCTTTAAGGCATCCCACATGGCAGATGGGTGCGAAAATTACGGTCGATTCCGCGACGATGATGAATAAGGCCTTCGAGGTAATAGAGGCGCACTGGCTGTTCGGCGTTCCCTGGGACGATATTGAGGTCGTAATACATCCTCAGAGCATGATTCACTCAATGGTTGAGCTATTGGACGGCTCAGTCAAGGCGCAGATTAGCCCGCCGGACATGCGCCTTCCAATTCAGTATGCGCTGTTTTACCCACGCCGCTTGCACAATCCAAGCATCAAGCCGTTCGACCCGATAGCGACTGGAGCGCTGAGCTTCGAGCCTTTGGACGCAGAGCGTTATCCCTGCTTCAACCTCGCCCTCGAAGTGGCGCGGCGCGGGGGGACCTGGCCCGCAGCGCTCTGCGGCGCGGATGATGCGGCTGTTGATCTGTTCCTTACTGGGAAGATTGGCTTCATGGAGATTCCTGTCGTCATATCAGAGGCACTTCGCGAACACTGCAACGTAGAAGTTCCGACCCTCCAAGATACGCTTGATGCGGCTTCAACTGCACGCCGGCGCGCGGCCGGAATCGTGGAGGTATAGATTCGTGTTCGGACTTCCCGCATGGCTGCTCGTATTTCCGTTGCTCGGGTTTCTCATCTTCATTCACGAGATGGGACACTTCCTTACGGCTAAGTGGTTCGGAATTACGGTGAAGGAGTTCGGTTTCGGATTCCCGCCGAGGCTGTTGGGCATTCGCTTTTCTCCGGGCGGCACTATCTACTCAATAAACTGGATTCCACTTGGCGGTTTCGTGCGAATGGTCGGAGAGCATGGCGAGGGCATCGAGGAGGGCAAGTATGTTCGGCAAAAGCCGGATAGGAATGTCATACTCGTGCGTGGTCGTCACAATCATCCCGACTTGTACGGCCTTTTCGCGGTGCCACGCGACGCGTCACAGGAAGACATTCGCAGGTCGTATGTGGAGCTTGTTGAGCTGATAAACCTGCGGGAACCGGAGCGGCGCGACAGAATGCTGCACACCTTGCAGATTGCGTACAGCGAACTCTCCAACCCTGAGAAACGCGCTGCATACGATAAGGTCATCGAGGGCGTCGAGATGGAGCCAGCGGACCCACCGGACTACTATGGTCTGCTGGATGTGCCGTTGAACGCCTCACAGCAGGAGATCGACAAAGGATATGAGGAGCTGGTCGATCTGATACACAAAAGGAACCCGGAAAACCGGGCAGGCCTCCTACGCTACGCCGAACACGCTCACTCCGTGCTGTCAGACGAAGAGACACGTTCATCGTATGACCGCCGACTTCACGCCGCGATGCCGGAAGAGGTAAGTTTTGCAACTCAGAGCGTTCTGAAGCGCGCGATAGTGCTATGCGCCGGCTCTGCAGTGAATCTTATTTTCCCGGTTTTAGTCTTTGCCGTACTGTTTGCTCTCCCGCACGAAGTGCCCAGCGGCCGAGTCGGCATCACTGCAGTCGCGCCAGGTTCTCCCGCAGAACAGGCGGGCATAACGTCAGGCGACACAATAGTCGCGGTCAACGGCGAAGAACTCGATACGCACGCCGACTTGGTGCAGCGAGTGATGTCCAGCCTTGGCGAACCCACGGAACTGACCATACAGCGCGGCGTGTTAGTTCCCGGCAGCGCGGGTGGCGGCAACCTCGAAACCGGGAGTAGCCAATCTGGGGGTCTCGTGCCGCAACCCACGTCGTCCGGCCTGGAATTCGTGACACTGGTCCCTCGCGTGAATCCGCCTGAATTGAGGGTGGTCGAGCAGGTTGTTGACCCGACCCGCGAAGTCTCTCTCGCGGATGCGAGGCGCTACCAACCGAGCCTGCAAGTCGGCGATACAATGAATCAGGGCGCGATGGGAGTAATGATCGGGACATTCGACGCCAGAATGGTCCAGCGCGACTTCTCGGTAGTCCAGGCAGTGCCAAAGTCACTCCAGCAGATATGGGATGTGCTGACTCTGACTCAGGCGAGTATAACGCGGTGGGCGGCGGGTGGACCTGATCCCGGCCTCTCGGGTCCAGTTGGGATAGCTCGCATCACAGGGCAAGTCGCTGAACGTGTTGACGAGGTTGGCATATCGCCCCTGCTACAATTGACAGCGATTATCAGCATCAGTTTGGGCATAGTGAACCTGCTGCCAATACCCGCTCTTGATGGCGGACGGCTAATGTTCGTCATTATAGAGTTCCTGCGGGGCGGCAGGCCAATCTCTCCCAGAAAAGAAGGCATGGCGCACCTCATAGGGTTCGTTGTATTGATAGGGCTGATAGTGGTCATAAGCTACTTTGACGTCTTGCGTCTCATAAGCGGGGACAGTGCAATTCCTTAGGGGCTTGTCTCTAGGAACTTGGAGGATGGCAAATGCAGAAGCGACGAGTGACTAAGCCCCTCTACGTCGGCGATGTGAAAGTCGGTGGCGACGCTCCCGTAAGCGTGCAGTCGATGACGAAGACGGATACGCGCGATGTTGCTGCCACGGTGCGCCAGATTCGAGAGGTCGAAGAAGCGGGTGGTGAGATAATTCGCTGTGCAGTGCCGGACATGGAAGCGGCGAAAGCACTCGCCGACATCAAGAAGCAGATAAGCATCCCGCTTGTCGCGGATATTCACTTCCACTATCAGCTCGCGCTGGAATCCCTGAAAAGTGGTGTGGACTGTCTTCGCCTAAACCCCGGCAACATACGGGACCGTGAGAAGGTCGAGGCGGTTGTTCTCGAAGCGAAGGCGCGGCAGGTGCCTATCCGCATCGGCGTGAATTTTGGGAGTCTGCCTCCGGTGGGTGGCATCGGTGTTACACGCGGTCTGTCGCGTCACCGTGACGGCGTGAACATGCTGCCGAAGGCGAGCGAGGCATCCGAGGGTGAATACACTATCGTCGATCACATGGTGCAGACGGGTTTGTGGGAAATCGGCATCCTCGAGGACCTGGACTTTGACCTCATCAAGATTTCACTGAAAGCCTTTGACATAGACACCACCGTTGAGGCGTACAAGCGTCTCGCCAAGATGGTGCCTTATCCGTTCCATCTGGGGATTACCGAGGCGGGTACGGCGAAATCCGGCAGCATTCGCAGCGCTATCGGGCTTGGCATGCTGTTGTACGAGGGAATTGGCGACACGATTCGCGTCTCACTGAGCGACGACCCGCGCGAAGAAATCTATACAGGCATGGAGATTCTGAAGGCGCTTGAACTCAGGAAAGAGGGAACGACGCTGGTGGCGTGTCCGAGCTGTGGCAGGGCGGATGTTGATGTGCGTGCCCTTGCCAACAATGTCGATGACCTGCTCAAGAGTATCAAGTCGCCAATCAAGGTGGCGGTTATGGGCTGTGAAGTCAACGGTCCCGGCGAGGCGAAGGACGCCGATGTTGGCATCGCGGCCGGCGCGGGGCGCGCAATCATCTTCCGCAAAGGGCAGAAGGCGCGTATCGTGGATGAGGCTGATATGCTGGGCGCGCTGATGGAAGAGGTGCGGCAGGTGGAATCGGAATTGGTCAGCCCCTAACATCGGTACGCGGAATAGACAGGATAGAATAATTTACAGGTTGTGATTGAACAATGCGAATGTCAAGGATGTTCGGAAAGACACTGCGAAACGATCCGGCAGAGGCCGAGCTTGCGAGCCATCGACTGATGCTGCGAGCGGGCATGATTTACCAGGTTTCCGCCGGCGTATATAGCTACATGCCGCTGGCGCTGCGCTCGTTGCGGAAGATAGAGCAGATAATCCGCGAGGAGATGGACGCAGCGGGGGGGCAGGAAGTAATGATGTCGGCGCTTCAGCCGCTGGAGTTCTGGGATGAGTCCGGACGCAGCGAGGCGATGGGCAGCGAGCTGTTCAGGCTGAACGACCGCCGTGAGCGTCCGCTTGTGCTTGCACCCACTCACGAAGAACTTCTGACATATATGGTCAAGGCTAACGTGAATAGCTATCGCGACCTGCCGCTCATCATCTATCAGATACAGACGAAGTTTCGAGACGAACCCAGGCCCCGCGGCGGTCTGATCCGCGTGCGCGAATTCGACATGAAGGACGCCTACAGCTTCGATGTCGATCAGGACGGATTGGATGTCAGCTATGACGCGATGGCACGGGCCTACCGCAACATCTTCAGCAGGTGCGGCCTGGAGACCATTGAAGTCGAGGCTGACAGCGGCGCAATCGGCGGCAAGGACTCAAGTGAGTTCATCCTCGTCGCTGAAGCCGGAGAGGACACCGTGGTCCTTTGCCCGTCGGGAGATTATGCGGCGAACGCAGAGAAGGCGGTCTTCGCAAAGCCCCCGCAGGACATCGAGCCGCATCTGCCGGTCGAGGAGGCGCACACGCCGGGCATTAAGACGATAGACGAGTTGTGCGAGTTTCTGAATGAACCCGCGAGCAAGACCCTTAAGGCGGTCTTCTACGTCGCATCGGGTGAGCTTGTGTTCGTGGTCATCCGCGGAGACCTTGAAGTCAACGAGGTAAAGCTATCGAATGTACTTGGCGGCGCGCCGGACCTTCACCTTGCCTCGCCCGAAGAGGTGCGCGAGCATGGTCTCACGGCAGGCTCCGCATCGCCCATAGGACTTGACGGCATCAAAGTGGTCGCGGACGATTCCGTTGACATGGGTTCCAACTTCCTGGCGGGCGCGAATCGCCCCGACTACCACCTGCGAAATACGAACCACCGTCGTGACTTTGAGGCGGATATCGTTGATGACATCGCGCTCGCGCAGCCGGGCGACTCCTGCGAAAAGTGCGGCATTGAGCTTGTGATGCGGCGGGGCATCGAAGTGGGGCACATTTTCAAGCTGGGTACACGCTACAGCGATGTGCTGGAGGCCCACTACCCCGACGAACAGGGCGAACCTCAGATGATTCTGATGGGCTGCTATGGAATTGGTGTGGGGAGATTGCTAGGGGCCGCCATTGAGCAGAATCATGATGAAAACGGCATGGTGTTGCCGGCAACCATTGCTCCTTATGATGTATCGCTCATTGCGCTCAACATGCAGAATGAAAGCGTCGCCGAATCGGCAATGGCTCTGTACGACGAGCTTCGCGATTCAGGACTCGAAGTGCTATTCGATGACAGGAACGAGTCGGCGGGCGTCAAGTTCAACGACGCCGATCTGCTAGGCTTGCCTATTCGTCTGGTAGTGAGTCAGCGTAACATTCGGAGCGGCGTGGTTGAAGTCAAGCGGCGTTCCTCACCCGATGCCGAGACGGTCGATGTTGGAGATGTGGCGGATAAGGTCAAGGCGATACTCGCAGACTAGTTGCTTTCGCCAAGAATCTCCTGTATGAACTGACGCACCTCTTCCTCATACATTGCCGGGTCGAGATTCCATGATCGGGCATGCGCCGCCTCGGGAAATCCCACATAGCGTATGATGTCCGGCCTCGCGCGAGCTAACGACTGGCTGATGGGCGCCGGAACTAGATCGTCTTTCTCGCCATGCAGAATCAGAATCGGCACCTGTAATTCTGAGGCGCGGTTGAGATAGTTCATTCGCTGCCAGTCTATGCCGAACCGCAGGCCCGCTACCCACTTGCCGAAGCGCACGACGGGTCGCGGATAGCTCCTGATGCGTCCAACGAAGTCCAGTGTTCCGCCGAAATCCAGCAGCGGGGAGTTCATCACTACGCCGCGCACCTTTGCCGCAAGCGCGGATTCGTAGAGCAGGTTCAGGCACATGCCGCCGCCCATGCTGTACCCATACAGTAAGAAATCTTCAGCGCCGTTATCCAGGGCGTACTTCATAGCCGCTTCCAGATCGCGCCACTCGGTCAAGCCGAGCCAGTGCTGTCTGTCTGGGCTTGGAGGTGCGTCATCGTCGTTGCGATAGCTGAAGGCGAGGATGGGAAGTCCTGCTTTGGTAAGCGTTGGCAAAATGCGTAGGGCTTCGGTTGAGTGCGCTCCCCGCCCGTGCGCGAATACCACCCATGTGCTACTTCCGCCGGGGATATACCAGGCAGGACTCTCGCCCAACTCCGACTCGTAGGTAACCTCTTTGTATGGCATGCCGTGCGCCGTCAGCGGGTTGTCAGGGTAGGCGTAGATGTCGAATCTCGCATCAGACGTTGTGCTTATTGTTGCCGTCAACGGCTTGTACTCGCGTAAGGCGTAGTCTTCGCCGCGTTCGATGATGTGCCCAACCTGCCCGTAGCCTTCTGCGCTGACGATGCCGAACACGCCGTCGTGATGCAAGTCCATAGCTCCCGCGTTTTCGTCCATCGCGCGCAGGTGTATGCGACCGTTGGTGTCGATGCTTGCGACTATGTCGTAGGGCGGCGTTCTGTGTTCGGAGGACAGGCTCCCGTTCCGGACGAGATTGGATAGATGTACACCATAGGCAACGACAACAACCCCAGTCGTGGCAAAGAGTGCAATCAGAATGCCGACAGCTACTTCCATTCGATTCACCTATTTTCGCTTAATGCAGGGGCGGGAAATCTTTGCCGCTGCCGTGTATAGTCATGCTAACTTGAAGGTGCGCTGCGATTCAATTCTGCTTTTGGAAGGCTATGGTTGGCTAGGAATGAAGGGGGAATAACCATGAGTGGTATATGGCCGGGTGACCTGCGTTGTGTTGCGATGTTGAGCTTCGATGTTGACGGCGTGTCTGGAGCGCTCAACCAGAATCCGGACAGCGGACGCCTGCCCAGCTTCATGTCGGCGCGCGAGTACGGCCCGAGCGTAGGCACTCCCCGTATCCTCGACCTGCTGGACAAATACGCAATCAAGGCCAGCTTCTACATTCCGGGGTATGTAGCGGAGACGCACGAAGAGCTTGTACGCGAAATCCAGCGGCGTGGCCATGAAATAGGACATCACGGATATATGCACGAACCGCCCGCGACCTTGACTCGTGAGCAGGAAGCGGAAGTGCTGGACAGGGGCAGCGCCATTCTGGAGCGTATAACCGGCGACAAGCCGTTAGGCTATCGTTCGCCGAGCTGGGAACTGAGCGAAGACTCGCTTGCACTGCTCGCGGAGCGGGGCTTCGTGTACGACTCCAGCTTGATGGGCAACGACATACCCTACAAGGTGGATGCCAATGGGCGCGACTTTGTGGAGATTCCGATTCACTGGGAGCTTGACGATGTGCCCTACTTCAACTACTCGCCCGCGCTTGGCGCGCGCAATGTGATGGCGGACCCGGAGCATGTGTATCGCGCCTGGTCCGCGGCGTTCGAGGGCATGCACCACTACGGTCGGTCGTTCGCGCTGACCATGCACCCGTACACCATCGGCAGGCCCGGCCGCCTCCGCATGCTCGAAAGGCTGATACAGTACATTCAGACTTTCCCCGGTGTGGAGTTTATGCGAACGATAGACGTGGCGCGGATGTTTGAATAGTCATCAAGAAGCGGGCTTAAGGTAGCTGCTACCGTCTTACCCTCTCCCGTCCCAGCGTCAGTATCATGGGAATTGCAATGAGTACGCTGAATGCCATTAGGACGAAGGGTTCGCGGTAGTTTTCTCGGATGTCTGCCAGCCAGCCTACGAGGACTGGGGCGACCACGCCGAAGACCGCGCTGGTCGTCATTAGAGTGCCCATGATGGAACCGTAGTGCCGCCTGCCGAATAAGTCGGCTATGAGAGCGAAGCGCACCGGGATGGACGCGCCGAAGCCGAATCCCCACAAGATGACGAATATGACGAGATGCCATATCTCGCTGCTGAACGCGAATACTATTGTGCCGACGAACTGGAACAGCAGCGCGACCGCTATAACTTGGCGCTTGTCCAGTCGATCTCCGAAGTAGCCGCTGCCCAGCCTTCCCGCCACGCTGAACATGGACACGCCCAAGATTGCGAGGCCAGCTACCTCGCGGCTCATGCCGAAACTGCTTATCGCGGGTATCTGATGGATGGAAGCGGACATGACCATGCCCGACACGCCCATTGCGATGGCGAGCTGCCAGAAAACCCGGCTCTTGAGCGCCTGCATCGTGGTCATGGTTACTTCGCCGGAGAGGGCGCTCCTGCGTGGAGAGAAATCGCTTGTCTGCGCCCTATCGCTGCCGCCTTCCGGCGGGAGCATGCCGTCGGGCAGCATGCCGTAATCTTCAGGTCTGCTGCGCATCACGAAAGATACCGGAATACCCACCACCAGGCAGCCGATTCCAACCACTACCAGCCCGGTGCGCCAGTCGGTCGTGGCTATGAGCCAGATGACGACCGGCACCAGAATACCACCCAGACCGGAACCTGCCATCGTGAAGGACAGCGCCTTCGACCTATTCTCCACGAACCAGTTTGCAACGGCGGTGGTTACGATCAAGAATGTGCCGAAAGAAAGTCCCAACGTGAGTAAAAGGAAAGCGGCGTAAAACTGCCACAACTCCTGTATCCGGCTGAGCAGAATGAACCCGAGCGCGGTCAGGAATGTGCCGAATAACATCACGTTTCGGGGACCGAACTTGTCGATGAACCAGCCGACGAATGGCGAAATTGCGCCGGATTCGGTGCGCTGCAATGACATCGCTCCGGCCGTGAGCGCACGGCTCCACCCGAACTGCTCGATGATGGGATCAAAGAATGCGCCAAAGCCCTGCCAGAAGGTGCCGGAGGTGTATGCCTGGCTGACAGAGCCTGCAAGCACGATCCACCAGCCATAGAAAACGCCTTCTTTGTCGCGGCTGCCGCTTGACTTCGATGGAGGTGCGGGTTCGCCTGCCGCGTCCTGCGATGCAGGTGACTTCTGGCCGGCGCCGGAGCGATTGCGGCTTCTTAGCAAGACATCTCCTCACGCGGCACAGATCGTCAATGCAAGACGATTTATGAAACAACTTTCACATCTTATATCCAGGTAATTCGGCTGTAAATGTATTTTTACGTCTTGGAAAACCTGAGTCGGCGTGATGTCAGACGTTTTTCATGGCGTTGCGGACTGGTCATGCTGTACACTTTCAAGGGCGAGATGACCGCCGATAACAGCATCCGGGTGCCAGACAAAATGCCAGACTTTCACCACCTGACCGCCACAAGCCAGCTCGACAGGAACTTCATAGAGGGCAGCCTGTTTCCCCTGTGTGAGACACTCCGAAATGGTAGAGCCGCGGACGGTCGATTGAGCGGGCTTGCGCTGTTCTCGCTGTTCTACGAACCGAGTCTGCTGACGCGCACATCGTTCGAGCGCGCGATGGGATTACTCGGCGGGCAGATTTATCGCACGGAGGACGCGTCGCAGTTCTTCCCGGTGTCCAACGCGAGCCACATGGACAATGTCATCAAGATACTGGCAAGCATGCGGATTGATGTGGTGGTGCTTCGCAGCAGCGCGCCGGGTGTTGTGGAGCGCGCGGAGTTCGCGGACGCCCTGACGGTCATCAACGGGGGCAGCGCGGACGACCATCCGACGCAGGCGTTGGCAGATTTGTACACGCTGCAACGGGAGTTGGGCGGCATAGACGGTACGACTATCGCTGTAGTCGGCAGACTGGAGCATCGCAATGTGAACGCGCTATTGCGCGGACTTGCGTTGTTCGACGGTGTTTGCGCCACGCTTATTCCGGTGAGCGGAGGGATGGATCCCGATGTGCTAGCATACTGCCGGGAGCGGGGGCTGCGCGTCGATGTGGAGAGCGATTTGGATGCGCTGCAAACCGCTGACGCGATATATCTGAACGCTCCTCGCACTCTGGCGCATGCGCGGCTGTTGCGCTCGCGGGGCGCGCTGAACCTGCGGATTGACGGCGACTTCATGGCTAAGTTGAAGAAGCATTGCGTCATAATGGAACCGATGCAGCGCAGCGGCGATTTCACAGTCGAGGTCGAGGATGACAGGCTTGCGTTCTACCGGCATTCGGAGAACGCGCTTGTGATGCGCATGTCAATACTGGCAGAATTGTTTGGCAGACGCTAGTCAGGATACCTTGCGCCCGATACATCGGTGCATCCGATTCAGCCGCCCGCTTGCATCAGACGGGCAACGAATGGCGCGGCAGAGGGACCCAGCGTGGTAAGAACACGGGTAATGTTGGTGTGGCGCAACGCCTTCAAAATGACCTTGCTGTGCCAATCGAAGGCGACATTCTCCCCGATGTAGTCGGCAAGCGCCGCGTCCGATAGGAATTCATCCAGCAGACGCTCAATTTGCTCGTCGCTCAGCGTCTCAAAGAGCATGCGCGCATAGTACCCTATGCGAAGTTCCCTGCCGAATATCTTTGTCCAGTTGCGTTCGTAGTCGCGCAGGTCTTTGGCGGCGTATCTGCCGCCTTCAATTGCCGCTAGAGCCGCTTCTGCCGCTATCTGTCCCGATAGGAAGGAATAGTAGATGCCGCCGCCTGTTGTGGGCTTGACCAGGCCGGCAGCGTCTCCCGCTACTAGGGTTCTGTCGGCGTAGCTTGGGGATAGTGGGCGGATAGGGATGCCCCATGTCTGCGGATTTGCCGCGATACTCTCTATTCTGCCCTCGGAATTCAGCCGCTCTACAAAGGATCCCATCTGCCCATTGACTCGGCGGCGGGGGGCCATTCCTGCAAGGGCGCGCGAGCCTGAGAGCGGCACAAGCCACGCGAATGAGTTGTGCGCCGTGCCTTTGCCTAGATAGACTTCGGTTTCGGTCAAGCTGGGCGCGACGGCCTCAACCTGACAGCCGACGAGATATTCCTCACTCTTGCTGCCGTTGATGCCCACCATCCGCAAAAGGGGAGAGCCGAAGCCGGACGCAAGAATGACGATGCGGCAGGTGTAGGCGGCGACCTTGTTGCAGGAGCGGTAGGTTATCTTGGCGTTCTCGTTCGTGATGCGAATGTCGGTTACGCGGGAGTTCAGAATATACTTGGCGCCTGCCTGCTGCGCCTGCTCTGCCACCGAGTTCACGTAGGCGACCCGGTCCACGATGAATGCCTGAGCGCCGGGACGCTCGATGCGGTATCGCCTGCCATAAGGTGAAACGACGGTCGCCGAGCGGGCCTCACAGTAGATATGCTCAGGCGCGGGCTTCCAAAGGTCGGCACACTCCTTGCCGATAATGCCTGTGCAGAGTTTATCGCCAATCTTCGAGCGCCCGTCCAGCACCGCGACATTTAAGCCACGCCTTGCCAGTTCCAGCGCAGCCATGTTGCCGCATGGCCCGGCGCCGACGATTATTGCATCAAACATGTCGGATCATTCACCGCTTAGGATTACTCGCTGGATGCAGCAGCGTCCACGTACATTGCGTCGGTCTTCGCAGCCATGATGAAGTCGTTGCGATGCAAGCCGCGAATCTTGTGCGTCCACCAGTCAACGCCTACGCGACCCCACTCAACGGTGATGCGAGGGTGATGCCCTTCATCGTCCGCAGACTTTCCCAACTGAGTGGCGAATTCCAGCGCGCCACCGAAGTCTCGGAAACTGAATGTTCTTTGCAGGCGTGGAATGCCGTCGGAGTTGGTCAACTCCCAATCAGCTACCTGCGGGTGTAGTTCGGCGACCTCTTCATCTGTGACGCGCGGTGAGTCTCTGCGGCATGCGACGCATTTTTCCTGTGTGAGTGTAGCCATTTCGAGTCCTCCATGCTTACTCAATTACGGCTTTCAGTAAATCATAGCGTCTGGTTGACGATTGCGCCATGCTTTCGTGACAGGAACTTGGAACGCGCTTGACGGCATTTACACTGCCGCATACACTTCCGCCATAAACCACATTGAGACTTAAAGACAATTCCGGAAGGAGAATTCCATGCGGCAGAATCGAGTGAAGAAACTGATGGGCGAGGGCAAGCTGGCGTTGGGCAAGTATGTGAGCCTAGCGGACCCGCAGGTAGTTGAGATTATCGGCATTGCCGGCTTTGATGCGGCGTTCATAGACATGGAGCACACAGGGTTTGACCTGCGGACGGTGGAGGAGATGATTCGGGCTTCCGACTTGGCAGGTGTTACTTCTATGGTGCGCGTACCGGACAATGACGCCAAGCTGATTCTTCGCATACTGGATATGGGCGCGGAAGGCATCATCGTGCCGCATGTAGAAGGGCTGGAAGGCGCAAAGCGCGCTGTGGACGCCGTGCGCTACCCGCCCTTGGGCGAGCGTGGTGGCGCGGGCGGCACACGCGCGGCGCGGTTCGGCGCCGTTCCTTGGAACGAGCATGTGCAGCAGTCCAATGACGAGATCGTGCTGTCCGTGATGACGGAGGATGACAAAGGCATCAACGATGTTGAGGCTATTGCCGCGCTTGACGGCGTTGACCTCGTTTCTATTGGGCCTACCGACCTTTCGCAGGCGCTCGGCGTCACCGATCCGTCCGACCCACGCCTGCGTGACAAGGTGAACGAAATCGCCGAGCAAGTCAAAGCGATCGGCAGGGCGAAGCTGCAAATCCCTATGGGGCATGCCGCATTGCCCCTGACGCCGCAGGAACTGCTGGAGCTTGGCGTCGGATATACGCATGTTGCGCCTGCGCCTCCCGCCATTCTGATGCGGCAGTTCATGGACAGCGTGAGCGAGATACATGCGGCGGTCGGAAGGTAGCTGACAGTATGGAATAACAGGACGTGCAGAATTAGTGAATTGGAGGGCTGACAGATGCGCGCTCTGGTGTTAAACAGCGAAAACCAATATGTCATAGTCGAGCGACCTATGCCGGAACCGGAAGCGGGGGAAGTGCTGTTCAGGACGCACTACTCGGGTGTCTGCGGCACGGACTTGCATGCCCCACAGCTCGGCAACTATGGGCAGGATGTTGTCATCGGGCACGAGTTCGCGGGTGAGGTGGTGGCGGTCGGGCCCGGCGTAGAGGGCTGGCAGTCAGGCGACCGTGCTGCAATACATCCCAAGGGCGACCCGTGTGGCGTGTGCCCGCAATGCCGTGAGGGATGGCGAAATCTGTGCAGCGATCCGGTTGTCAGCACCAACCCAGGCATCCTCAGAGACGGCGGAATGGCGGCGTTCGCCAGCATCCCGTCGGGCAAGCTCCGCCGGCTGCCTGATGAAGTGTCTCTGCTCGAAGGCGCGTGGGCAGAGCCGATTGCCATCGCGCTGCGAAGTGTCAGCAGGTCGGGCTTCCTTGTGGGCAGGAAGGCAGTCGTCGTTGGCTCCGGCCCCATCGGGCTTCTCGTTACGATGTTGCTGAGACACGCGGGCGCGAGCAACATCACGGTGCTTGAGCCGAGTGAGATGCGACGCGAGAAGGCTGCTGAGGTGGGCGCAGACCTGACTATCGACCCACTCGCCGACGATCCGTCCACGATTTTCGGCAGCAGCTTGCCGTACCCCGACTATGTATTCGAGTGCTCTGCGGCGGGTCCTGCGCTCGCAACGGCGGTTGAAATCATCAGGCAGCATGGCACGCTTACGCTGGTGGGCGTGCCTATGGGAACCGTGCCGTTGCCGTCGTACCGCGCAATCACGAAGGAGATAACCATCAGAACGAGCGTATCGAACGTGGATGAGATTGACATGGCTATCGAGCTGCTGGCGGCGAAGAGGCTCGATGTAGCGCCTCTGACCAGCGAAGTCGTAGGGCTTGAGGACGTGCTGGGCGCGATGGAGCGGTTGGAGCAGGGTAAGGCGATCAAGGTGCTGGTGCAGCCGGATGAATAAGGAGGACAGAAATGCGCGCTCTTGTGCTTAACGGGGACGGCGGATACGCGGTAGAGGAACGGCCTATGCCTGAGCCGGACGCGGGCGAGGTGCTGTTCAGGACGCATTACTCCGGCATTTGCGGCACCGACCTGCACGCGGTTCAATTCGGCAGGTACGAAGACGGCGTGGTCATCGGGCACGAGTTTGCGGGCGAGGTCGTGTCGGTAGGGCCTGGCGTAGAGGGTTGGCAAGCGGGAGATCGCGCCGCGGTGCACCCGAAAGGCAATGTTTGCGGCGCATGTGGAGAGTGCCGCGCTGGATACCCCAACATGTGCAGCGCCTCGGACATCGGCGGAACCGCGGGCATAGGCAGCGACGGTGGCATGGCTGCGTATGTGAGTTTGCCTGCCGGCAAGCTACGCGGCCTTCCGGACGAAGTATCCCTACTTGAAGGGGCTTGGGTCGAACCGACTGCGGTTGCGCTGCGCGGCGTCACACGCTCCGGTTTCAATGTGGGGAGGCGCGCGGTCGTTATTGGAGCGGGACCGATCGGACTGATGACCGTAATGCACCTTCGGCTGGGTGGCGCGAGCGAGATCATTGTGCTTGAGCCGAGCGACCTGCGCCGCGCTAAGGCTGAGGAGGTCGGAGCTGACATCACCATCGATCCGCTTGCTGACGACCCAACCGAGATATTCGGCAGTGACATCGAGCGCCCCGAATACGCATTCGAGTGCTCGGCGGCTCATTCGGCGCTTGAGACGGCGGTTGAAATACTGCCGCACCACGGTTCGCTGACGTTACTCGGAGTCGCGACCTTTCCCGTCAGCTTCCACTCGTACACCATTATTCGCAAGGAACTGAATGTCACGGGAAGTTCTAGCTACGCCGAGGAGTTTGACATCGCCATACGCCTGTTCGAGCGCAAGGCGCTGGATGTGCAGCCTCTCACCAGCGATGTGGTGGGACTTGAGGGCGTGATGGACGCTTTTGGACGCCTAGAAGATGGCACGGCGATCAAGATACTTGTGCAGCCAAACGAGTAGAGCAAGAAAGAGCGAGGGACAATGAAGACGAAGCCTACGATAACAGCCGTTGAGATCGTTCAGTGGGAGACAGAACTCAGGGATGTGGAGCCGGAACCGACGATAGGAATTCCGACTTACAAGCCGGGAAGCGTAATCAGGCGGCGCAGCCACGGCCTGCGTATCCATACGGACGTCGGAGTCGCGGGCGAGTATATGGGCGGCTCCGCGATGGACTATACGGCGATTGCGGGCTTTGCGAGCGTGCTGCTCGGACGCAACGCGCTGGGACGCGAGGACATCTACAACGACCTCAAGCAGGCGATGCGTCAGCAGGGGCGTCTGGGAACGGGCGTGGTTGACATCGCCCTTTGGGACCTGGCGGGGAAGTATCATGACGCGCCGGTGTATGAACTGCTGGGCGGCTCGCAGAAGAAGCTGCCGTGCTATGCGAGCACCTATGTCGGCGACTCGGAGCCGGGCGGTCTGAACACGCCGGAAGCCTACGCAGACTTCGCGGAACACTGCCTCGACATGGGTTATCCTGCCTTCAAGATTCACGGCTGGCAGTCCGCGCACATCAGGGACCATATTGCCCTGGTTGAGGCTGTGGGCAAGCGTGTGGGCGGCAAGATGGACCTGATGCTAGATCCGTTCTGCGCCATCAACACTTTCGGAGACGCGCTGAAGCTGGGTCGCGCGTGCGACGAGTACAACTTCTTCTGGTACGAAGACCCGTTCAAGGACGGTGGTGTGTCCATGCACGCCCATAGGAAGCTGCGCCAGATGATCAAGACGCCGATTCTCCAGCTTGAGCATGTGCGCGGGCTGGAGTCGCATGTCGATTTCATCGAGGCGGAGGCGACTGACTTCGTGCGCGCCGACCCCGACTACGACGGCGGTATCACGGGCGTGATGAAGATAGCGCACGCCTCCGAGGGCTTCGGACTGGATGTTGAGTTGCATGTTACCGGACCTGACAGAAGGCATCTGATGGCGTCTATGCGGAACTCGAACTACTACGAGATGGGCTTGCTGCATCCCAAGCTGGGACCGAGCCACACGCCCGTGTTCAAGTGCGGCTATGAGGATGAAATGCACTCGATCGACGAGAACGGCTGCGTGGATGTGCCGGAAGGAGTTGGGCTAGGTGTGGAATACGACTGGGACTTCGTGAAGGTGCATGAGACGGATAGAGTTGTGTACAAATAGAATAGCCTCTGGCGAGGATGCTTGACTACGCGCCAAAAATTGGCGGTCAGATACCAGAAGAGGACGGCTACACAGCCGTCCTCCGTATTGATGTCCTTCTTAGGCTAAAGTTTCGGCTTTGGAATATGCGCTAGTCCTATCCCGCATCCTGCAATGCCAGCACTATCTGACAAAGGTTGCAAAGGCGATGAACAGTGCAAGCAACGCAAAGCCTACACCAATCGCCGCAAAACTTATTCCGATCAACCAGCGTATTTCTGAGAAACGCCTGTCAAAGTCGGCGCGTAGAGCTTGCATATCACCGCGCCAAAGGTTCAGCAAGTCCATTTCGTTGTGCATGCTGCGTTCTGCACTTCCCATCCTATCTATCCTGTCTATCGATGTCAGCACCTGCCCGCCTAATACGGATATGGCTGCACGCCCATTGGGACTTCGATCAGCGTGGGCGCTTCAATGTTGAGCGCCTCTTCGAGGGCGGATTGCAGTTCGTCGGCGTTCTCCTTGCCTACGCGGACGCCCCTGGCGCCGAACGACTCGGCGAGCTTCACGAAGTCGGGGTTGTGCAACTCAGAGCCGTAGATGCGCCCGTTGAAGCGGTCGGTCTGGTCGCGCCGCACGTTGCCGAATGCGCTGTCGTTGAAGACCACCACAACGGCGTTGATGCCGTACATCACGGCGGTCGCGAGTTCCTGCACGTTGTACATGAAGCCGCCGTCGCCTGATACTGCGACCACAGCCTTGTCCGGCTGGGCGACCTTCGCACCCAGCGCACACGGGTACGCGAAGCCCAGGTTTCCGAAATATGACGATGTGAGATAGGTCTTCGGCTCATAGACCGGGAAGCGGGTGCGGCTGTAATAGCCGACTTGGGTCATGCCCGCAACCAATATGCCATCGTCCGGCATAGCGGCGCGAACCGCGTTGGACAGCGAATGCAAAGGCTCAAGCTCGCGTTCCGGCCCGAAGAATTTTTCGCGTACGTCTTTTATCTCTTCCTCGCGGCTCGGTTCGGCTGGCTTGATAGCAGATACGGCCTTCAGCATCTCTTCGAGCGTTGCCTTCGCGTCGCCCGCGATGCCGAATGTGTTCTCGTAGTTGCGCCCAAGCTCGGCTTCGTCGATGTCTATCTGCACAACCCTCTGCCCGCGCAGAATCTGAGGCGTCTGAATCCTGTTGCCGACTACCAGAATCACATCGTGCTCTGCCATATAGTCGTGATACGGGTCGATGCGGCGCGGCACTCCGAGCGACAGGTAGTGCCTGTCCGAGATAGCGCCCTTGCCCTCGGCGGTCTCGATGACCGGCGCTTGCAGATGCTCAGCAAGCGCGAGAAGCGCGTCGTTAGCGCCTGCGAGGTTGACGCCGCCTCCCGCGTATATCAGCGGGTTGCTGGCGTTGGCAAGGATGCGCGCGCCTTCTTGCACGCTGTCTGCGCTTGCTGCCGGACGCTGGTAGCTGACGGGTTCGAGCAACTCGATTTCCGCCTCGTCAGACAGCGTCTCTGGGGGAATCTCAATCTCAACTGGCCTGGGCCTGCCGGACTTGAGCTGATAGAACGCCTCGTGTACGGCTTCAGGCACATCGCGCGGGTCTAGGATTCGCTGCGCCCACTTTGTAACCGGGCGGATGGTATCGATCTGGTCGTTGATTTCGTGCAGCACGCCGCGGTCAACGCCTATAAGGTCGCGCTCGACCTGCCCGGCGACGACCATAATCGGCGACGACGCGGCGTAGGCGGTGCCGATTGCCGCGGATGCGTTCTGCAAGCCCGGTCCCGGTACGACAAGCGCCGTGCCGATGTCATCTCCGGCGCGCGAATAGCCATCCGCCATGTATGCGGTCGCTTGCTCATGGCGAGTCGTTACGAACTTGATATCCGTCTCTTGCGCTAAAGCGTCAAGGGCATGGTACAGCTGCACGCCGGGAAGCCCGAATATCACGCGCACGCCCTCACGATGAAGCTGCTTTGCCAGTGCCTGTCCGCCGGTCATTTTGGGCATCTGTCTTCTTACCTTCCTTGTTTATATGAAGCTCCTTACCCCTTGATGGGGTAAGGTTAGGTTGGGGGTGAAGTATTTCGTCCCCACGTCTGTCTCTGTAGTGTTGGAGCCATTTCAAGCAAAGTGCCCATGCCTTGAAGACAAGGGCACTCGATTAAACTCAGTGATTGTGTGTTAGTTCCTGGTTGCCGCGTAGTCGGCGCGGGCGCGCTCCATTGCCTTGGCGCGCGCTTCAAGAAGCTCTTCCTTCTTGCCTTCGGACCATATCTGTGACTGGTCGAGGCTGGCGATAGAACCCTGGAAGTGCGGCATCACATAGCGGGCTACGAGTTCGTAGCTGTGCAACACCTGCTCGCGCGTGCCCCACTCGGTCGCCTGTATGAGGAAGCCGCCAAAGCCGCCGCTTTCTTCGTCCAGGCGCTTGATTGTGGCGACAAGGTCGTCGGGCGTGCCGACGCACCACGCGCCGTTTTCGGTCATCATGTCAATGATCTTGTCGCGGTCTTTGTTGCTGTTGACGTCGAAGTTGAGCTGGTGTCCCAGAGTCTTTACGAAGTAGTCGTACTGGTAACGCCCGGCGTTTACGCGCGCCTGCTCTATCGCCTCTTTCTTGCTCTCGGCAAGATGCACATGCATCACCACGCGCCACTCGTTGCGATCCATCGTGTTGCCGTTTTCGGCGGCCGTCTCTTCTGCGATCTTCCAGAAGTCCGCGAGGTTTGTAGCGATGCTGTCGCCGCGTGTAACGCTGACAGATAGTACGCCCGCGCCGTGCTTGCCGGCCAAAACCATGCCTGAAGGCGATTGGGCGGCAGCAACGGCAATAGGGAAGTGCGGCTTGGTGTAGGGCCGCAAGTGAAGTTGCGCCTCAACAAGGTCAAACCACTCGGATCTGTATGTGATTGGCTCCGTCTCGGTGAGCAGGCGCATTATAAGCGTCATGGATTCATCCATTCGCTGACGCTGCTTCACTGGGTCAATACCAAGCATCGCGGCATCGGTAACCAGCGCTCCGGGGCCCACGCCGAGCATGGCACGACCGCGCGTCAGATGGTCCAGCAACACCATGCGGTTAGCGACCATCAGCGGATGATGGTAGGGGAGGCTGATGACACCGGTGCCGAGCTTGATGTTTCGTGTGCGCTCGGCAGCCGTCGCCATAAACAGCTCAGGCGATGCGATAATTTCCCAGCCTGCGCTGTGGTGCTCGCCTATCCATGCCTCATCGTAGCCCAACTGGTCGAGCCACTGGATAATTTCGAGGTCGCGTTCAAGCGACAGTGTGGGGTTCTCGCCTTTCCAGTGGAACGGCGCCATGAAGATGCCAAACTTCATTCTTTCAGGGAGTGTCATGGGTGCGTCCTCTTGCTGTGCTGCCTGTTCATTCAGGCGCGGATGAAGCGGATGTCGCTTCGACCGATTTTAGCACGATGGCAATTTCAGGGCAATTGCGGCTGTTGCTTGGTAGCTCAGTCTGATAGTGCTGCTATTGCAATAGTGCCGGTATCTCACGGACCACTGCGGCGACACTGCGGACTGCGATAGGTATGTTCGCCCAGAACTCGTCAAAGGCATTCTCGCCCGCGCCGTCAGAGATGCCGCGAATCTCCAGGAATGGCAGTTCCGAAAGCTGGGCTGCGCGCGCTCCTCCCGCGCCCTCCCACGCCACTACCATTGCCCCGGTAATTTCAACAAGCTCGCGGATGCGCTTCTCGCTGGCGATGCCCTCGTCGCCACTGGCGATGCCGCCGAAGAGCATACTGCAAGGCAAGTTGCCTCGTTCAGCGACACCTCGCAGTGCCTCGATAAGCTTGGCGTCACCTTCAAATGTCGGCAATGGGAACTTGATTAGAGCCATGCCTCGATTGAAGTCGTGCTCTACGGTCTGAGTGCCGACCACGACATCGCCTACCGATAGTCTGTTATCAAGTCTTCCGCAGGTGCCGGCGCACACGACGACGCTGATAGCCTCAAGATTGTCGATGAGGTGCTGAGTTTGCACGCCGAACTGCGCCTTACCCAGTCCACCTCGGGCCAGAATAATCTTGCCATCGTCGTACTCTCTCGCAGTCAGACGCCCGACCGCACGATCCACACCTTCATGACCGAACTCGGCTAAGGTCTTCTTAAAGGCTTCGTACTCTTCATCAATGGGCGTGACTAACAGAACGGTCATGTGTACTCATACCTCGACTGTCGTAATGGCGACTAGATTACGCCTTCCAGCCGGAGCGATTCCAGCGATTCACCATTGCCGTTCAGGTATTCTCCCAGCACTTCGGCGTTATGCTCGCCCAGAAGCGGCGCGGCTTTGAAGTCAACCTGCGAATCCGACAGCTTGATTGGGCAGCCGGGCACCTTGAACTTGCCGCGAGTAGGATGGTCAACGCTGACTATCATCTCGCGCTCAATCAGGTGTTCGTCAGAGTAGATGTCGATGGCATTGAAGCAGGCACTGGCCGGAATGCCCATATCCCCGAGGATCCGCATGACCTCAAACTTGTCGTGCTGCATCGTCCACGACTCTATAAGCTCGTTTATCTCTTCTGCCATTTCCATGTACTGCTCCGGGTCGGAGAAGCGAGGATCATCAAGCAAATCGGGCCTGCCGAGCGCTTCCGCCAGTGTGTTCCACATTGGACCGCGTGCGGGGAAAGAGATCATATAGACATAGTCGTCGTAGCCGCCGGGGGCGCAGCGGAACGTGCCCACACCTGGCCTGTTGCCGAAGCTGTTGCCTGTGCGCTTCTGTGGAACGGTGCCCTGTTCGGAGCGGGTCATAGTGGTCCGCCCGAAGTTCACCATAGCGTCCTGCATCGAGACCTCGACCTGCTGCCCTTTGCCGGTAGTCTGACGCTGCCAGAGAGCGGCGAGTATGCCGACGACGGCATGCATGCCCGTACCGGAGTCGCCGACGGAGTGTCCCGGCTTCATCGGAGGGCCGTCCGGCTCTCCGGTCGCGCAGAACGCGCCGCCCGCCGCCTGCGCTACGGGGTCGAAGCTCTTGATATTGCTGTAAGGTCCGTAGGTCCCGAATCCCTTGATGCGCGCTAAAATGATGCGCGGGTTGGCGGCCGACAGGGTATCGTACCCTAGCCCCATGCGCTCTATCGCGCCCGGAGACAGGTTCTCCGCCACTATGTCCGCCTGCTTCACCAGTTCCAGCAGCAGTTCCTTGCCGCGCTCGCTCTTCAGGTTGAGCGTGACGCTGCGTTTGTTGGAGTTGAAGTTCAGGAAGTAGTTTGAATCGTCCTTAGAACCGGCAATCGTTCGCCCGGGGTCGCCGCCTCCAGGATTTTCGACCTTGATGACGTCCGCGCCCAGCCATGCCAGCATCTGAGTGCAGGACGTGCCAGCTTCAAATTGAGTCATATCTACGATTCGGATGCCGTTGAGCGCCTTATCCATGTCAGTCTCCTTGTCAAAATTACTTCCTTCTTAACGGATTCACAGGGGTAGGTGAGTGTCCCAAGCTGCTATGAACGTCGCCCCAAAGTTCCTCCCCCTCGATGGAGGAAGGTTAGAGCCTGCCCCTGCGAAGGCAGGAGATGGGGGTTAAATGCCCGCATCAACCATCAACTATTACTCTCAGCCAATCCTTAATCTCCTGCGCCATATCCTCACGATTAAGGGCCGCATACACGGACGCCTTCAGCATGCCCACAGGCGTTCCAACATCGAAATGATCGTCCGTAATCTCGTAGGCAACAGCGCCCTGCTCCTGACGCACTGCCTCTATTGCGTCTGTAAGCTGGATTTCTCCGATGGCTCCGGGATTCACCTTCTCCAGCGCATCAAAGACCTCCGGCGTAAGCACATAGCGCCCGACAATGGCAAGGTTGGACGGCGCATCCTCAAGGCGCGGCTTCTCTACCATGCCCCGTATACGATAGACACTATCATAGGCACCGTTGCTTAGCGGCTCTGCGTCAATTATACCGAGGCTGGGAACGGCTTCATCCGGCACCTGCTTGACGGCGATGACACTTGTGCCGTGTCCTGCAAAAACACTCGCCATTTCGCCAATAGCAGGCGAGTCCGCGAATATAATGTCGTCGGGCAGAAACACCGCGAACGGCTCGTCGCCAATCTCATCCTTCGCCATCAGCACGGCATGCCCCAGCCCAAGCTGCTCGTGCTGATAGACGAAGCTGGTCTCGATCATAGACGATATGTCGCGCATCTCATTCAGTCGTTCCGTATCGCCGCGCACTTCCAGCGCCCTTTCAAGCGCAGGCACGGGACGAAAATAGTCGTTCGTCGCTTCCTGTCCGCGCGATAAGACAAACACGATGTGCTCAATGCCCACCTGCGCCGCCTCCTGCACCGAGAACTGGATAGCCGGTTCGTTCAGCACAGGCAGCATCACCTTCGGAATCGTGCGCGTTACCGGCAAGAAGCGTGTCCCGAAGCCCGCTGCCGGTATGACCGCTTTTCTCACTTTCATTTGGGTAACATCACCTGCTTGCCATACGTCAATCGAAGCACTAGGCAGGAACCGCCTGCCCCGTTCGATAAACTCGCCGCAGGATCGGCTGGCCAAGACCGAGCGCCAGCACCGCCGCGACGAACAATATCCCCGTGATCAGTAGTATCGGCGGCGCGGAGAAAGCATCCGCCGCGAAGCCGTAGCCCAGATTGGCGAACGCCATAATTCCGCCCGCAAAGAGAATGTACAGGCTTGAGATTCTCCCCCGCAACCTATCGGGGGCGAGAGTCTGCACGTATGCGCTGGTCAAGGCCATGAAGGTCGCCTGGGATAGGCCCATCACCACGCTTGCCAGCACACCAAACGGAACATTGAAGGAAACAGCAAGAATCATTGGCGTGATGCCGCTGAAAAGGCCAGTCCAGATGAGCAGCTGCCCCTTCAATTTCTCGCTGCGAACTCCCGCCAAAAGTAGTATTCCGACAAGGGAGCCTGCTCCGAAACTCATCATCAATAGGGTCAGGACTGAGCCGTCTGTCGCTCCAAGACTCTCACGCGAGAATATAGGCAGGATGGACTCGAAGGACATAACTAGAGCGCAATGCAATGCCACCAGTACCATGAACAAGGCAATCGCCTTGTCTTTGTAGATGTATGCAAGGCCGTCCCCCATGTCGTGTAGGATTCCGCCCACCATACCTTGTCCCCTCCGCCCCTCTCCACTCGATACGGTTTTGACTAGAGACATTATCAATGTGCTCGCGCCGGCGAACAGGGCACTGAGCACCAACACACCCGCAACGCCTATGGAGGGAATCGCCATAAGCGGTACGGCGACAAGCAGGCCGAAGAAGCGCGCTCCATGGCGGGTCGCCGCATTCAGCGTAATAGCGTTAAGCAGAACGCTCTGCGGGACCTGATTCGGGATGAGCGCTGTGACCGTCGGTTCCTGGACGGCACGGAACGTACCACCGAGAAACGCCAGCACCGCTACATGCCAAAGCTCCACTTGTCCGGATATGACCAGCACGGCGAGAATAGCCGTTACGATGAAGCTCGCAAGGAGCATTATTTGCGCGAGAGTGCGCCGGTCTATGCGATCCGCCATTATGCCTCCGGGCAAGGAGACAATTAGGAAGGGAATCATCGAGGCGAAGGTTAGGACGCCAACCCAGCCGGATGAATCGGACTCACTCAGGGTGAACCACTGACTGGCGACTATGAAAGTCCACATCGCCGCGCCGGAGAACATGTTAGCGGTCCACGTCATCCGGTAGTCGCGGTACTTAAGCGCGGCGAGATGAGGCGCGTTTCTCAATTCAAGCAGCGTTGAGGGTCGTAGCAAGTTCGGTGGCCTTTCCCTATGCGCGCACTCCGTGGACAAGGCGATTATAGCAGTGCATCTAAGTGCCGCATAGTCGCCTCAAGACGTATCGCGTTACTTGCACATATTGAGATGAGCCATTTTGTCCTTTCCCCCTTGATGGGGGAAGGCTAGGATGGGAGTGAAATGTGTGTCCACCACTGCCTGTTGCAGACGTCTTTGAATATGGAAACACTTGCGTTACTATATGGCGAATACAGGCGGGAGGAAGACACCATGAACCCACTGGACAAAACTGAAATCGGTTCGACCGGAGTAATGGTAACGCGACTTGGCTTAGGCGGCGCACCGTTCGGCTCGATGCCCGTCGATGTCGCTGAGCGGCGCTCGATTGAGAGCATCGACAAGGGTCTGGATATTGGAATTGGCTTCTACGATACGGCTCCGTTCTACGGCGCAGGCAGAAGTGAGCGGTACTACGCGCAAGGACTGTCAGAGGCAGATCGTGGCTCGTATGTGCTTTCTACAAAGGTTGGGCGCGTGCTCAATCCCGTTGACGCCGCACCCGGGCAGGACATTCACCGCGACTTGCCTCAAATGGAGGTTGCCTTCGACTTCAGCCGCGACGGTGTACTGCGCTCGTTCGAGGAAAGCCTCAAACGCTTGGAACTCGAACGCATCGACATACTGCTCATTCACGACCCTGACGACTTTCATCAGCAGGCAGTTGACGAGGCGTTTCCGGCGCTTGCCGAACTGCGCTCACAGGGCGTTATCGGGGCTATCGGAGCAGGCATGAACTTCTGCGAACCGTTGGCGCAGTTCGGGCGTGAGGCAGACTTCGACTGCTTCCTGCTCGCTGGGCGCTATACTCTGCTTGACCACAGCGGCTTGGACGACCTTCTGCCTCTGTGCGAAGAAAAGGGAATGAGCATCATCCTCGGAGGACCGTACAACAGCGGCGTTCTGGCATCCGACCTCGGAGAGGGCACAACCTACTTCTACCAGAGCACACCGCCGGAAGTCCTGGAACAAGCCCGCAAAATAAAGGCGGTCTGCGATCGCCACGATGTGCCTCTGAAGGCCGCAGCCCTGCAATTCGGCTTGGCGCATCCGGCTGTCGCGGCGACGATACCGGGTGCGGTTTCAGCCGATGAGGTGCAGGAGAACGTGAATATGGTGAGCTTCGACATTCCCGATGACCTATGGGCGGAGCTGAAGCACGAAGGACTGCTGCCTGAAAACGCGCCTACTCCTTAGGCTCGGAAATGCGGTCTATAGGTGGTTTGACATGCTCACCACGAACGGCGCATTGCAACTGTCCACTCGTTCTGAGCTTGTCGAAAGACAGAGTGAAGGGCAAGCCATCAGGAATGTACATGACTGATAGGAGGAATGAATGAAGTCCTATGCGATGGCGCTTGACCTGCGTGATGACGCCGAGACCATCGAACGATACAAGGAATATCACCACGCAGTCTGGGACGAAGTGTTGGAGGGCCTGAAGTCGCTGGGCATTTCTAAGATGAAGATATTCCTGCACGGCAACAGGCTGTTCATGTATTTAGAGACACCGGATGACTTCGACCTTGAGCGCGACTTCCAGCGTTACACCGAGGTTTCACCCCGGGCCGCCGAGTGGGACGAGCTAATGCGCGAGTTCCAGGTGCGCGTGCCTGGCGCGAGGCACGGCGAGTGGTGGGCTGGAATGGAAGAAGTATTTGACTTGCACTGGTAAAGGACGTTAACCCAAACTCTCGTCAAGTATCTCTAACAAGTCCTTCGCCTTCCGTGTATCCTGCACCTGCTTCGTGCCGATGCCCTCCTCGAACATCTGAAGGCAGAACGGGCATGACACGCCCACTGTGTCCGCCTCCGTTTCGAGGTATTGGTCGGTCCGCACATGGTTTACCCGATCACCGCGGCTCTCCTCTATCCACATGTGCCCTCCACCCGCGCCACAGCAGAACCCCTGACTGCGGCAGTTCTTCATCTCCACGAGTTCCAGTCCCGGTATAGCTTCCGCAATCTGGCGCGGCTGATCGTAGATGCCGTTGTGCCGCCCGAGATAGCAGGAGTCGTGGTACGTGAGTGTGGTCTTAATCTCGACTAGCGGCTTGATGCGCCCCTGCGAGATAAGCTCAGATACGAACTCGCTGTAATGCAGCACCTCGTACTCGCCGCCAAGGTGCGGGTACTCGTTCTTGATCGTGTTGAAGCAATGCGGACAGATGGTTACGACCTTCTTCACATTGTAGCCGTTGAGGGTATCAATGTTCTGCTGCGCCATTATCTGGTACAGGTACTCATTACCCATGCGCCGTGCCGGGTCGCCGGTGCATCCTTCCTCCATACCAAGTATGGCAAAATCCACTCCCGCCCTCTTCAGTACCGACGCCATCGAGCGCGCCACGCTCTGACTGCGCTGCTCCAGCGCGGCGGTGCAGCCCACCCAGAACAGCACTTCCGCTTCCGGATGGTCGGCGAGTAGAGGAATGTCCAAACCCTCAGCCCAGTCGGTGCGTGTGAACGTCGTGCCACGCCACGGATGCCCGCGCTGCTCCATACTCAGCAGGGCGTTCATCGCCGTCTCCGGCATCTCCGCTTTCTCCATGACTAGGTAGCGCCGCATGTCCACGATGGTGCTGATATGCTCAACGCCCACCGGACACTCCTCCACGCACGCCCCGCACGTTAGGCAGTCCCAAAGCGCCTCTTCCGGAATCCACCGCCCAATCAGTGGCTTTTCCGCCTGCTCGTCCTCACCCGCAATCACTCCGGGGCCGGTTTCAAGCGTGTGTTCCTTCAGGTTCTCCACTATGTGCATCGGTGAGAGGATCTTGCCGCTGATATTCGCCGGGCAACTGTCGGTGCAGCGTCCGCATACGGCGCAGGCATACCCGTCCAGAAGCTGCCGCTGCGTGAAATCCTGAATCTGGTGCGCCCCGAATACCTCAGCGGTCTCAAGATCGGTTGGAGTCGGCAGAGTTCCCCGAGCCTCCAGCGAGCGCGTAAAGAAGTTGATGGGCGCGCCCACAAGGTGCATGTGCTTCGACAATGGGATGTAGATTGCAAAGCCTAGGATGATTGCCAGATGCCCCCACCAGAATATCGCCTGCAAAACGCCCGCCGCGCCCTCATTAACTCCGCTGAAGACCGCGGCAAGCGCGCGACCCACGGGCGCGACCGCATGCGATCCAGTTCCGCCACCCGCGATGTAGAACGCTTCGGTTAGCAGTGTGAAGACCATCAGCATCGCTATCAGAGCGAGTATGATGGCCGATTCCTTTTTCTGTGTCAGGTCGAACTTCAGGCGGCTCGGCGTAAGTCCCCAGCGTCGAATCGCCGCCCACGCCAGCACCAGCAGGAACAGCGCGGCGAGAATATCAAGATAGATGGTAAACACCTTCAGACCTGTCTCAGTGAGAATCTTTCCTGAAAGAGGATGCCAAAGGGAATCGAGATAAATGAACAGAACGTAGCTCAGGGAGAAGGACAGAAAGCCCCAGAAGATGAAGAAGTGCGCCAGTCCCGCGCGGTCTCTCAGTGATACACGCTGGAGCACCTTGCGCTGCCCGAAGATGAACGGCAGCGCCCCGAAGAGACGGCGCACAGGCTGATCGAACCGATCCGCCGGCTTGCCCAGCAATATCAGCCTGAATACGCGCTGGTACAGGAAGTAGCCCGCAACTCCGAACGCCGCGATGGATGCGACATAAACGCCTACCCATGTAGGTATTATTCCAAAGATGCTGTCAGGCGGGACCATCGCTATCTCCTATCGATTCGGATAAGTATCGGCGAGTTTACCACATGCGGGTTTACACTTCAGTGTTCTCGTGCTTCCGCTGTCTATGGGGCGATAGTCCTGTGCCAAAATCGAGCGAGTAATTTTATGGCACAGATTTATCGAAACATCGCCAAAATGAGCGCCGCGCTTGCCAGCCACAGAACCAAGGCTGCCAGCAGTGGCTTGTCGCTCATAAGCAGGTCTTCTGGATCCTCTCCGGCGTCCGACCCTGCACTCATGACTATGTATCGGAACAGACCGAATGCGACAAGGGGAATGGTCAGCATCATAGCGTTGTTGGAGGGCAGGTTCGGCGCGGTAAATGTGTACAGCGAATATGCTATCAGGGATGCGGTAGCCGTTATGATAATTAGCTGGCTGAGCGACTCGACAGAGTATCTGCTGAGCGCAGGACGCTGGCTTGCCGCGTCTTCGCCGGAAGTCACGAGCTGACTGCGCCTCTTTATGAGCGCAAGTAGCAGCGCCGCAAGCGCGGTGCAAAGGTAAAGCCACGGAGATATAGGCACCTCCAAGATTGCTGCTCCCGCAACCGCTCGCAATACCATGCCGCCGCTTATGATGAAGACATCGACGAGAACGATGTGCTTCAGAAGGATAGAGTAAGCGACGTTTGCAGCCGCATACACAACGCATATTGTACCGAACAGCGGCTCCAGCGCGAACGCCCCGGCTATCCCGATGACTGACAGTACAGCCGCTCCTGTCCATGCCGCCGGCATCGGCAGGTGTCCGGAAGCTATGGGGCGGCAGCGCTTTCTCGGATGAAGACGGTCGCCTTCCGCATCGAGAATGTCGTTCAGCAGGTACACCGCGCCGGCGACGGCTGAAAATACAAGGAACGCCAGCGTGATGACACCGAACATCCTCAGCGCTACGCCCGGATCCCCGCTAAGCGACCAAGCCTCATCAATCGTGAAAAAGAAGGCGAGGTAGATGACGAGGTTCTTGTACCATTGATTCGGACGAACGCTTACCAGCAATGCCATGGCAATGCCTGTCGGATTTTTCGTACCGGGCCATCTGCTTGAAAGTCTCATGGAATGACAATGATATGGACTGCCCTCATCCATGGTCAAGATGTCGGAACTCGGCATTGCCTATCTTTCTTTTGGGACTCAACATAGACTTGCACCAATACCCCATCACTATCCATACGCGCCGAGTTTATGCGGTGTAACGGTTAATCTGTTGACAAAGCATTTGCGCCTTCGATATATTGTTTTAGCAGACTAACGATTTGTCTGCTAATTGGCGTCCCGGCAACGCGAAGCAGTGCTATGGGCGCGTATTTTTGTGAATCGGCGACGGAAAATACAGGAAGCATCACGAACACAGGAGGTTTAGACGATAATGGCGACAGCAACCCAGACGACTTTCAAGCCGCTTGGCAACCGCGTGGTTGTAAGGCCCTCTGACGCTGAAGAGCAGATGAGCGCGGGCGGCATCTATATCCCTGACACTGCCAAAGAAAAGCCACAGGAAGGCGAGGTTGTAGCGGTAGGCCCGGGAAGGCTCACTGATGACGGCAGCCGCGTTCCGATGGAGTTGGCAGTTGGCGACACTGTCGTGTACTCGAAGTACGCGGGTACCGAATACAAGGAAGGCGACGACGAGTATCTCGTCCTTCGCGAAGATGACATTCTATTCAAGAAGTAATTTTCTTTCCCGTTCCTCATTACGAGCGGGAGATTTGAGAAGTATTTTGCAGGGACGCGCATTTACACAGGCGCACAGTTTCACAGGAGGAAAAAATGCCCAAGCAGCTCACATTCAGTGAGGAAGCCCGCGCAGCAATGAAGCGCGGCATCGATCAGATGGCAAGCACCGTAGGCGTGACACTTGGACCGCGCGGGCGCAACGTCGTTCTCGACAAGAAGTTCGGCCCGCCGCAGGTATGCAGCGACGGCGTGACTATCGCTAAGGAAATCGAGCTCGAAGACCCGTTCGAGAATATGGGCGCGCAGCTTCTCAAGGAAGCCGCGAGCAAGACCAACGACGTAGCCGGTGACGGTACGACGACTGCAACCGTCCTCGCGCAGGCAATCATCCACGAGGGCTTCAAGAATATCGCCGCCGGCGCCAACCCAATGGCGCTGAAGCGAGGCATCGAGAGGGGTGTCGTCGCACTCCGAGATCAGGTTGGCAGCATGTCCACGCCGGTCGAGGGCAAGACCCAGATCGCGCAGGTCGCATCCCTTTCGGCACATGACGACGAGATGGGTGGCCTTATCGCGGATGTCATGGAGCGCGTTGGCAAGGATGGCGTCATCACCGTTGACGAGTCCAAGGGACTGAACTTCGAGCAGGAGTTCGTCGAGGGCATGCAGATCGACCGCGGTTACATCTCCCCTTACTTCATCACCGACCAGGACAAGATGGAGTCCTCCATCGAAGATCCTTACATCCTCATTACCGACAAGAAAGTCTCAGCGGTAGCCGATGTGCTTCCCGCCCTTGAGAAGATTCTTCAGGTGAGCAAGAACCTCGTTATCATCTCCGAGGACATCGAGGGTGAGGCGCTGGCAACTCTAGTCGTCAATAGGCTGCGTGGCACACTTAACTGTCTGGCAGTCAAGGCGCCCGGATTCGGCGACAGGCGCAAGGCGATGCTCGAAGACATGGCAATCCTCACGGGCGGCCAGGTCATCAGCGAAGAAGTGGGCCGCAAGCTCGACTCCGTAGTGGTTGAGGACCTTGGCAGGGCTAGGCGTGTGGTTGCCACCAAGGAAGAGACTATCTTCGTGGACGGCAATGGCGCAGACGACGCCATCACGGGCCGCATCAACCAGATTAAGGCCCAGATTGACGAGACCACCTCTGACTTCGACCGCGAGAAACTGCAAGAGCGGCTCGCAAAGCTCTCCGGCGGCGTTGCCATCATCAAAGTTGGCGCGGCGACCGAGGTTGAGCTTCGTGAGAAGAAGCAGCGCGTAGAGGACGCACTATCCGCCACGCGCGCCGCAGTTGAAGAGGGTATCGTTCCCGGTGGCGGACTGGCGCTCATTCGCGCTCGCGACGCCCTCGCAGGCGTTCAGCTTTCCGGCGACGAGGCGACTGGCGTCTCGATTCTGCAGAAGGCACTTGAGCAGCCACTGAAGCTCATCTCCGAGAACACTGGCGTCTCCGGCGAGGTCATTCTCTCCGAGAGCATCAAGGCGGATGGCGACTGGGGCTACGACGCAGAGGTTGGCGAGTTCGGCCACCTGCTGGAGCGCGGCATTATGGACCCGGCGAAGGTTACGCGCGCAGCTATCGAAAATGCTGCCAGCGTCGCCTCTATGGTGCTCACCACCGAGTCCTTGATTACTGACGTTCCTGAAGAGACCCCCGCTGCTCCCGCGATGCCTCCGATGGACTACTAAGCCGATCGCAGCATAAACCGCAGTATCGGATAAACCAAAGCCCCCGAACGATTGAAGTTCGGGGGCTTTGGTTGTTTAGGTTCAAAAGATAAATGAGAGATTGAGCTGTAAAGGCAGTCTAGCGCAAGAGCGTCATCAGGATATTCACCACAAGTGCGGTCGTAATCCCGATCCCGGCCCATAGCAACTTGTTCTCCAAGGCCTTCAGGTCAGCCTTTGTTGCCAGGTGCGGCATTATTGCCTCAATTGCCGACAGACGCTCGTCGTGCTCAGAAATGCTCTCTTCGTTCCGTATCACGCGCTCTTCGATGGTTGCTATTGACAATCCTTCCAGTTTGAAACCTCGTTGTGCCTTAATGTCCGAAACACTTTTATTATAGAATCTGGACAGTATCCTATATTGCGAATTGTATGACGTCAAGGAAGGGCATTCTGAACATTGCTGCTGAGATACTTTTCTGCCTTTCTGAATTTCGAGAAAGATCGGTAGATAAGCTCATTCTTTGAACAAAGTTCAGCCGGCGCCGTACTCGCGGTGCTATAATCACCGCAGCGCAAAGGATTCGCAGATGGAGGTCTAGCCAGCTTGTTCACTCATCTCCATGTCCACACCGAATACAGCATGCTCGACGGCCTGAGCAGGATTGAGGATTTGGTCGTCCGCAACAAACAACTTGGTATGGATAGTCTTGCCATCACCGATCATGGCGGCATGTACGGCGCTATCGACTTCTATCAGATTGCAAAGAAGCACGGCGTCAAGCCTATTATCGGCTGCGAGATGTACGTTGCTCCGGACAGCCGGCACGAACGCAGTTCCAACAATAAGTCCCCTTACCACATGACCGTCCTTTCGCAGGACGAGCGCGGCTACGACAACCTCGTCAAGTTGGTTTCCAAGTCAAATCTTGAAGGCTTTTACTATAAGCCGCGCATCGACCGCGAGATTCTCGAGCAGCACAGTGAAGGACTGATAGTCCTTTCTGGCTGTCCCAGCGGTGAGATACCGCGGGCGATTACGCAGGGTGATATGGAAAAGGCGCGTGACGCCGCGGCGTGGTACAAGGAGCTTCTCGACGGTCGATACTTCCTGGAATTGATGAGTCACGGCGACGTGCCGGAACTGCCTCAGATAAATCAAGGTCTGATGGAACTGCATCGTCAGCTTGATATTCCTGTTGTCGCTACCAACGACTCACACTACACCGAGAAAGAACACGCATCCCTTCAGGATATTCTCATTTGCGTTCATACGAACACGAACGTCGAGGATGAGAGACGACTGAGGATGGCTGAGGATTCATACTACCTTCGCAGTCCGCAGGAGATGGCGGCGCTCTGGGCTGAAGTCCCGGATGCCATTGCCAACACACAGCGTATTGCCGAGATGTGCGACCTCAAACTGGACTTCTCGCGCATGCGCCTGCCTGAGTACCCCGTGCCCAACGGCATCACTGCCGACGAATATCTGGCGCAGATTTGCTACGAGGAATTGACGAAGCGCATTCCAAATGCGGGAGAAACGGAGCGCGCTCGCCTAGCCTACGAGTTGGACGTCATCCGTCAAACGCAATTCCCGGACTACTTCCTCGTCGTCTGGGACATTGCCAAGTTCGTCCATGAGCGCGATATATTCTTCGCGGTCCGTGGCAGCGCCGCCGCAAGCCTGGTCTTATATTGCCTGGGTGTGACGGACGTCAACCCTCTCCCGTACAGTCTCGTCTTCGAGCGCTTCTTGAACGTCGAGCGCAAGGAGATGCCGGACATTGACATGGACTTTCAGGATGACCGTCGTGGAGAGGTCATCAACTATGTTGTCGATAAGTATGGCAGGGAGCATGTCGCGCAGATAATCACCTTCGGCACATTCGGGGCTAAGGCAGCGATCCGCGATGTCGGTCGCGCACTTGCTATGCCTTATGGAGATGTTGACCGAGTGGCGCGCCTGGTGCCCAACCGCCTCAACATTACTCTGAAGGACGCGCTTGAGCAGAATCCGGAGATGAAGGAGATATACGACGCCGATGAGGGCGTGGCAAAGCTCGTTGATACCGCCATGGGGTTGGAAGGAATGACACGCCACACCAGCACTCACGCTGCTGCCGTCGTTATTTCGCAGGAGCCGCTTGACGACATCGTGCCGCTCCAGCGCCCGACGCGCAGCACGGATGATGGTGCCGGCGTCGCAATGACCCAGTACGCCATGGATCCTTGTGCCGAACTCGGACTGCTGAAGATGGACTTCTTGGGACTTGCCAACCTGTCCATCCTTGCAAGAGCGCGCGACCTGATTGCCGAAACGCAGGGATACCACTTTGGGCTGACCGAGATTCCACTGGATGACGGCAACACCTTCGACCTGCTGTCACGCGGAGACACCGTTGGTGTTTTCCAGCTTGAAGGCGCGGGCATGACTCGATACATCAAAGAGCTGAAGCCCAGCGCCCTTAGCGATGTTGCCGCTATGATTGCACTCTATCGCCCTGGTCCAATGGAGCATATCTCCACATTCATCGACTCCAAGCACGGGCGCGTAGCCCCCCATTATCCGCACCCGGCGCTCCGAGACATTCTCGAAGAGACATACGGAGTCATCGTGTATCAAGACCAGGTGCTCCAGATTGCGCGTACTTTCGCCGGCTACTCTCTGGGACAGGCAGACATTGTTCGTAAGGCGATGGGCAAGAAAATCCCCGAAATCATGGCTGAGGAAAAGCAGAACTTCCTCGAAGGCGCCCTTGCTCAGGGTTATACGCAACAGATGGCAGAGCAGATTTTTGCGCTTATAGAGCCGTTCGCCGGCTACGCGTTCAATAAGGCTCACAGTGTCAGTTACGGCCTAATCTCGTACTGGACTGCATACCTCAAAGCCAATTTCCCGGCAGAGTATATGGTCGCATTGCTGAACTCCTACAAGGACAATACCGATAGACTAGCCGGAGCGATCGCGGAGTGCCGCAGGATGGACATTCCTGTATTGCCACCGAGCATCAATAGAAGCGAAACGGACTTTGCGATAGATTCCTCCGAGGAAGACGGCAAGGCGATTCGCTTTGGTCTGTCCGCAATAAAAAATGTCGGCGAGTCGGCCGTGGCGCCCCTCGTCCAGGAGCGAAAGGAGACTGGCGGATTCCGCTCAATCGAGCACTTATGCCAGAATGCCGATCTTGGTGGCGTGGGCAAAAAGGCGCTGGAAAGCCTCATAAGGGCGGGTGCGCTTGACGACTTCGGTGATCGTTCCGGTATGCTGGAGGTGATTGACCGCATAATTTCACTCGCGCAGAGCGAGGCTCACCTGCGTAACTCCCAGCAGACGTCGATGTTCGACATGATGGGAGATTCCATGCCTGCTGAGCTGGCAAGCATTGATATTCCGAATATGAACACATCGGACGCCGAAAAGGGTCAGTGGGAGCAGGAACTGCTTGGCGTATCCACATCCAACAACGCATTGCTCGACCTGCTCGCGCGCAGCCGTGAAGCAAACGAGATAGTTATGCTGAAGGACCTGCAGGACGACATGGTAGGAAAGCGCGTCAAAGTAACCGGGATGGTCTCCGATGTAACCCGTCGCTATACGCGTGACCAAAAGCCATTCGCCATAGCCACACTGTTCCTGATGGACGGCTCATTGGAGGTTTTCATCTGGGACGAGAAATTGCAGGAAACTGACTCGATCTGGGAGGAAGGCAAGTTGGTTGCGGTAACGGGAAATGTGCGCCAGCGCGACGACGAACTAAGTCTTAGCTGCATGGAAGTTCGCGAGGTCGTGCTATCCGCAAATTCGGAGTTAACTCGAAACGGCGCGAACAGCGCGATTGAATCCCAAGACTATGATGATGCCGTAACTCATCCGGCCGCGACGCATCCTGTTAACGGCAAGGCACCTCATCAGAAGGAACCTGCACTGTCTGAGACCAGGGTCGAGATAACCTCCGGTCTGAACACCGGTGCCGCCGTAGCTGAAACTTCCAACGCATACACCGGAGATGCGCCTGCCGGTGAAGCCGAAGTCCCACCTTGGGACGAACCGGCAGTAGGCTCAATATCAGCCGATACCGATGAAAATAATGATGTTCAAGAGGAATCTGACTTGCAAGAAGACAAGCCGACCGAATCCGAAGTCCCGACTCCGCCGGTTAACGGCGCGAACGGGCATGTCCAACAGAATGGCAGTGGGACTAATGGGCTTCCATCCAGCCCTGTTAACGTCAGCCCCGTTAACGGCAATCCGGTGGCAGGCGCCGAAGAAACTCAGCGACTGTTGTTGCGCCTGACGGAAGGCGACCCGGAGCATGACAAGCGAATGCTCTACGACTTGAGAAGCGTCCTGATGGACTATCGAGGCGAATCTGAAGTCACACTGGAAATTATTACCGCAGGACGAATCGTCGAAATGGAATGGCCCGCCGTGCGCGTCCTCGCTGGCGACGAACTCCTCTATCGGCTTAACAGCGAAGTTCTTGGCGAGTCGGGAGAGGCGTGTCTTGTGCCGGAAACTGGGCAATAGGCGCTAGAGCATCTATTTCTCCAGATCGATTAGACGCTGCTTCAGGTCAAGCCGCTCACGTCCCTTGCCGTACCCTCGCAGGCTGCCATCGCTCGCTATGACCCTATGGCAAGGGATGACGATAGCCAGGCGATTTCTAGCCATTGCCTGCCCGGCTGCCCTGGGAGCCAACGCATTGCCCGCCTGCTCGGCAAGCCACTTGTATGTGCGCGTTTCGCCCTTCGGGATGGTGCGGCAGGCCTGCCACGCCGCCTGATGGAATGGCGATGCGTCCTCCACGTCGATAGGCTCGTCCGAGAAATTCACCTCTTCACCCTCGAAATAGCGCACGAGCTTTTCCTTGATGCCTGCGAAGCGCGCGGGTGAGGGCGCGGCGCTGGTTATCGTGCTGCCAAGCTGTTCTATGCAGTCCTCAGGATACGCTTGCGGCAGCGTGCTGCGCTGCAAGCCCTTGTCTGATGCCACGACGCCCATCCATCCCGCCGGCGTCTCGAATACGTCATAGTATGTCTTAGTCATCCTTGGTTTCCTCCGGGAAGCATCCGTCTGAAGGCGCGCCCCACCAGTGCGCCTCTTATACTGCGCCAAGCTTCTTCCATTTCATCTTCGCCGTTATCTGCTGCTATTCCTGTATAGCGCAATGCCGCAAACTCTCGCGCGATGCGCCGCGCCGACGGTGCGCTCTCGCCAAGCGCGCCCGAGATCATAGCCGCATACTCGTTGGGAGTCTGATAAGCGCGTCGTTTCAAACCCGCCAGCGTGCCCAGTCTGTTCATCCTCGCGTATGCCTTCTCGACCGGAGATAGCCCGCGCAGCCCCAGATTCCACAGCCAGTATAATAGCAGCCAGACTCCGGCAACCACGCCGAGCACGATGCCCATGCGCGTGCCGACCGTTACGAAATCGATGTTCAATAGAGGATTATTGCCGAATGTGCTTCCGGTATTAAGCCCACCCGGCCCGGGAAGACCAATCTCGCTGAATGGGTCGAGGAACTCCGAAGGATCGTTTATCGCGCCCGTATCTCCGCCGGCAGGGGATAGCCCGGAAACTAACGGGTCCGTCATGCGCCTCTCATGTACGGGCCATCTGGGTGTAGGCTCAAAGTCGATCCAGCCATACTCTGGGAAGAACACCTGCACCCAGCCGTGGCTGTCGTGGTCGCGTATCACGCGCACATCATTCTCAGGGTCGTATTCGCCGGGCGCATACCCTGCCGCAAGCCGTGCGGGTACGTCCACGGCACGGAGCATTACGACCATCGAAGACGCGAAATAGTCACTGTAACCCGTCTGCGTCTCGAAGAGGAAGTGGTCCACCCCGTCGGCATCCCTCGGCGGAGCTTCAATATCCTGTGAGTATGTGAAAGTCTCGCTTCTCAGGTAATCCGAGATTGCGACCGCCTTGTCGTAGGGGTTGTCCTTGCCCACCGTCAGTTCTTCTGCCTTGTCGCGAACGCGCTGCGGAAGCGATGTCGGCAACTGCAAGTAATGGTCGGTAATGAACGCCGAGTAACTCGTACTCGCATTTCGTAAGTCCGCGTCGGTTGCTACGGACACATACGAGATCATGGCGTATGGATGGTTCTCAGGCTGGCGCTGCGCGAACTTCCATGACACAATTTCGGGCACGGCAGACGGCTTGCGCTCTATGTTCAGGCTCTGGACTACCATCGCTCCGTTGCCGTGCTCATCCGCCGCGAATCCCACGCTATTCAGCACCAGATCGTCGGGTAACAATCGCGATATATAGGACTCGACGAATCGTTGTGGCGGCTCACCCGCGTCTCGAATCGTCTGAGCCACCTCCTGAATGTCCTTCGGTAGAGCAATATCGGACTCAGGGTTGTGCAGGTCTATCACGAAATCCTTCGGACGCAATGTCTCTACCACCGCGTCATGGCTCAACCAGTCAAGATTACCGCCCGCAAGGAAGCTATCGCTGTCAAAGTTAAGCTGTACCGTCTGCTCTACCTCGGCGCGTCTGTTCCATTCCGGTCTCGGAGGCGGCACGGTGCTGCTTCCCACTTCCAGCTTCGTCGTTTCGCCTGCCTTCCAGCCCTGAGACGTGTACTCGCTGTAAGTATTTGACAGCCAGTATGAAGGATAATCCGTTGTCGCCCAGAACACCGGCTCCCCTCCGAAGGAAATGGATCCTATGAACGGCAGCGTCTTGCCGAAGAACCTGCCCGGTACATTCTTGCGCGACGGAATACCCGCCAGCAAACGCGCGATGTCCTCCTCAAAACTCGAAACAGGCGAGCGAGCCGTATTCCACCAGTTCGCGAGGTCGCGCGACACATAGACTTTCAGCGGCAGTACCGCCGCCAGCAGCATCACCAGCAAGCCGAACCAGATAGCGGCGTGCATCGTGAGCCATCCGTTCACCATCTCGAATCGGATGCCGCGCATTCGCCAGCGCTGCTCGTTCTGCACATCGTTAAGCCGCACTACGAGTAGCATCGCAAGCAGCGTGAACAGGAAGAACTTTGAAGAGAAGCTCAGGTCGGGCGGCAAGAAACTCAGATTCGTCAGAATCGACACGCCGCCAAGCACTACCGTAACCCAGGCATTGCTGATTCGGAACACGAAAAATGAGCTGGTGTATCCGATGAACCATGCCATCGATAGTATCAGTAGCGTGAAGGGCAGAAGATCCGTCGAAATCCCGTCGTTGGTCGCAGCCTCGTACCAAACATCCAGCCTGCCCCACATCTCCGGAAGCGATGCCAGAAGCGAGGTCTCGTCGGACAGCTCAATAGCCCGCCAGACGACTAGAATCGCGCCGATCGCCAGCCCAATCGGATGAAGGAAAATCGCCGGAACGCGTACTTTGGCAAGTCCCAGTCCGGTTATTGCGGACAGAAAGAGCAGAGATTGCAGTCCCGGCACCGGAACCCAGGCGCCGTCCTGCACGGACAGGCCAATTACCACCAGCGCAAGCGCGAGAATGCCGAAGCTGGCCCAGCCCTGGCTGGGATGAAATCTGTCATACTGCTTGAGAAGCCAGTGGCGCTTCCGCTGCGTGGCGTAGCGCGGCGGCAGAACGGTAGTGATGGCTCCGGTACTCATACAAGCGCCTCCGTCGCAACTAAGGGCTGTGCTCCCTCGATTTCCGCGCTTGTATAGACTCGGCTAAGTGCCACAGGAATATCATCGCCTCTGTGAATCAGGTACGGCGGTATGCCCGCTACATACAGGTGGGGAACCACATCTTCAGTGTTGAAGAACCCGTCGAAAGACGCGCCGTCAATGAGTACGACCGCGACACGAACACGGCGGCGCATCAGTTCCCTTAGCGCGGTTACCCAGTCCGGACGGTTCGACGGCGTGATTACTATCAGGGAGCTGTGATATCCCCACAGTTGCTCCTCTTCGGCGAGCAGTGACTCCAGCGCCACGCTGCCCTCGGACTTGCTGAGAGCGAGAAACTCTAAAATGCGCTCGAATTGCCCTGTTCCGGTGTCGGCAGGCAGGAAGTATCTCTGGTCGCCCTGCGCTATCAGGCCGACCGGAAGCCCCGCTTCCAGATACTTCCGGCTCAGTGAAGCTCCGATGGATACGGCGTACTCGTCCGTGCTTTCCTCCAGTTCGCCCGCCTGCACATCGCGGTGCAGGTCAACGAGTATCCATACGTCGCTCGACTGCCCCAGGTCGAACTCCTTTGACATCAGCTTGCCCAACTTCGCAGTGCTGCTCCAATGCACGCGGCTGATGCTGTCGCCGAACGCATACTCGCGCACACTCGAAGCATGGGGAGTCAGGTCGTGCGAGCGCCTGCGAGTGGAACTGTCGCCTGACAGGTCGGCGGCGGGAATGGCGAACTCCGGTATGTAATGCGTGCGAGGATATACGATGAGCTGGTCGGTGTCGCAGAAAAAGCGCTCGCGCCGGAATATGCCGAAGGCGTCCGTGTTGGACACTCGCACCGGCCCCAGAGTATAGACGCCCCGCCTGCGCGCAGGCATCTGTGTCCGCCAGGAGCGAAAGCCCTTTGTCGGCAGGCTCACCGCCATTCCGCTGGAGTAGCCGGGCAGGTCTGTCTGGTCTTCCACTTCTAGAGTTGGCTTCGGAAGCGCGCTCAGGTTGCGTATCGTAAGGCGCTCCTCGACGTTGTCGCCTACGCGAACGCGGCGGGACCGCCTGTCCACGCTCACTTCAAGGGACTGAACGCTAATCAGGTTCCATAGATAACCTAGTATGAGGGTCAGGCCCAGGATGTAGAACAGGCGGTAAAACAGTCCGAAACCCGTCGCCGCGCCCGTAAGCACCGTTGCAATGCAGAGGGTGATGACCAGATAGAACCGCCGCAGCAGGTAAGCCTTTGCTTCGTAGATGATGTCAGCTCCCGATAAAGACCCTTCCCCCTTGACGAGGGAAGGTCAGGGTCAGGGTGGGGGTGAAAATGAAAATCCTATCAGCTCCTGAACCAGCCCTGCGCCTGTGCGCCCGGCACGGGTATGCTGTCGGCTATTTCGTTCATTATTATGGATGGATCCACGCCCCGCATCCTCGCCGCGGCCGAAACGATAATCCTGTGCCGCATAATCGGGACTATTAGCTCCTTCACATCGTCCGGCAGCACATAGTCGCGGCCTCGAATTAGCGCCAAAGCCTGTGCGCCCCTGAATAGGAACAGAGAGCCTCTGGGCGATGCGCCGAGTGCGATATCCGGGTGACCCCTCGTAGCGCCGATTATCGTTACGATGTACTCTTTTATCAGGTCGTCCACATACACATCACGCGTGGCGCGCTGCATCTCATGGATTTCCTCCGATGTGGCGACCGCTTGCAAGTTATCTATTGGGTGCCCCACCTGCTGCCCGTTGATGACAGCGATTTCTTCTTCTGCGGACGGATAGCCGAGCGAAATCATCACGAAGAACCGGTCCAGCTGCGCCTCCGGAAGAGGAAACGTGCCCTCATATTCGATTGGATTCTGCGTTGCCATAACCATAAACGGTGTGGGCACCGTATGGGTCACGCCCTCCACGGTTACCTGACGCTCTTCCATGGCTTCTAGCGTAGCCGATTGCGTCTTCGGGGTGGCGCGGTTGATCTCGTCCGCGAGTACAAGCTGCGCGATAATTGGGCCTTGCCTGAACTCGAACTCGCCGCTTCGCTGGTTGAAGATGGAAACGCCGGTTACATCAGTCGGCAGTAGGTCGGGCGTGAATTGGATACGCTTGAAAGAACAGCCTGCCGAGCGCGCTATGCTTCGCGCAAGCATTGTCTTTCCGACTCCCGGTACATCCTCTATCAGCGCATGTCCTTCGCACATCAGCGCAATGACGCCCAGCTCGATAGCTTGGTCCTTGCCGATTATCACGCGCTTGACGTTATCCACTATCAGCTGGGCGATTCCTCGCGCGGTATCAATTTGCTGCAAAAGCCTCTCCTATGTAAACGAGCTAGATGGCATGTTCAAGGTGTCCACCGCCGTTAAGTGTATGGAGCGGTGAAACTCACTCATCTATCATAATGGATAAATACCGATGTGTCATTGCCAGATTTGTAATGTTCCGAGGGTATCGTATCGATGTCTTATATGGAGCCTTCTTTGTGATATGGTTTGGACATCCAACTTGGTCCCTCCGGCGGGTCCGGGTTTCGCTAGCTCGCTTAGGAGAGAAGCTATTGAAGACAAGGGGAGAAAACATGGAAGCAAAGCCGTTTGAGATAATTATCAGCGATGAAGTTCTTGCCGAACTGCGAAGCAGACTAGCGGCCACCCGCTGGCCGGACGAACTTCCGGGTGTAGGCTGGGAGTACGGCTCCAACATGGATTATCTGAAGGAGCTGGTTGATTATTGGCGCAATGACTTCGATTGGCGCGCCCAAGCACGTCTGATCAATTTGCTCAATCACTTCAGAGCAACGGTGGGTGGACTTGGAATCCACTTCATTCACGAGCGAGGGAAGGGTCCCAACCCAATGCCGCTGGTAATAACTCACGGCTGGCCCGGCACGTTCTATGAGATGCACAAGATAATCCCACTTCTGACCGACCCTGCGGCTCATGGCGGCGACCCGGAGGATTCATTCGATGTTGTAGCGCCGTCCCTGCCTGGCTTCGGGTTCTCGGATCATCCTACTGAGCGAGAAGTGGAGGTCACAAAGACTGCCGCACTGTGGGTGGAACTGATGACGCAGACACTCGGCTATTCAAAATTTGCGGCGCACGGAGGGGATATTGGAGCCGGCGTAACGTCCCGGCTTGGCCACGGGCACGCGGACAGCCTGATCGCCATACACCTCACATCAATCACCAGGCCGACGCCATACCTCGGTGATGGCGCCAGGGACCTGACAGATGCGGAGCAGACGCACATGCGAGAGCGCGCGGAATGGCAGCAAGCCGAAGGCGGCTACGCCCACATTCAGGGGACAAAGCCCCAGACACTCGCCTACGGTCTCAATGATTCGCCGGCCGGTCTGGCGGCATGGATAGTTGAGAAGTACCGCACATGGAGTGACTGCGGCGGCGATGTGGAAAAGCAGTTCACTAAGGACGATCTGCTGACCACTATAACCATCTATTGGGCAACCGAGACTATAAGCTCGTCAACTAGGATGTACAAAGAGAATCAACGTTATGAGTGGACTATGGCGAAAGACGAGCAGATAGAGGTTCCCACTGGGGTAGCTGCGTTCCCGGAAGAGATAAGCCGTCCCCCGAAGGAGTGGGCCGAGCGGTCGTACAACTTGCAGCGCTGGACTCAGATGCCGAGAGGCGGGCATTTTGCGGCTCTGGAAGAGCCGGAGCTGCTTGCCGAGGACATAAGGGAGTTCTTCAGACCCTTCAGAGACGCCCGTTAGATGCGAATCTGTAACGGGATTCCGTTGAGAGACGACAAGAAGATGCTGGAAGGGAGCAATCCAAGTTGCGTTTCCTTTCAGATGGTAAAGTCCCTTCCCCCTTGATGGGTTCACGAGGGTAGGCAGATGTTCAAGAGGCTCAAAGAGACTAGTCGAAATCCCTTCCCCCTTGATGGGGGAAGGTTAGGATGGGGGTGAATTCGCAACCGCAGGTCCCCTAATACTCGATAAAAACCCCCTCAGTCCTCGACGGGAGAAGGCTAGAGCCTGCCCTGAACTCGATTCAGAGCCTGCCCCTGTGCAGACAGGGGGATGGGGATGGAACTGCTATTCCACCACTTGAATGGGAACTCTGCCAGTAAACCGGCCGCGCTAGTCTTCAGCCTTCTCTCGCTGATACACCTGGATGCGGTGGCGGCAGCTGTCCACCACAAACATCCTTCCGTGACTGTCCAGCCTGACGGCGGTGGGGCCCCAGAAATACTTTTCGATGCTGGCTGACTCGTCTCGTGTATCATAAATGGTAGATGAATCGAGGACAGGCTCCAAGTCAGCTTTCCGCCGTTCTTCTAGTTCGTCCGGGTTTGCGCGGAAGTAGTCGTCCGACCACTTGGACATTCCGGCGTTGCCTCTGAAGGCGGCGATAAATCGCCCTTCGGGGTTGAGAATCTGGACTCGGTGGTTACCCCAGTCGGCAATGTAGAGGTTGCCGTCTTCGTCAACCGTTATCCCTGAAGGTCTGCTCAACTTCCCCTCCACGCTGCCGCTTGAGCCGAGTGTCGCAAGTGGAACGCCATCAGAGTCGAACTTCTGAATTCTGTCATTTCGCCAGTCGGCAACAAGCACATTGCCAGCAATATCCACGGTGATACCCCACGGGATGTTGAACTCGCCAGGCTCCATGCCCTTCCTGCCCCATCCACCAAGATAGCGGCCGTCTGCGGTGTATCGCTGGACTCGATGATTAAGCCCGTCCGCGACCAGCAAGTTGCCTTCAGGGTCGAACGCCATTCCGGAGGGACGGTTGAACTCGCCTTCGTTCCTGCCGTGAACGCCCCAGCTGTCAATGAAGCCACCGTCTGTGTCGTATATTGAAATGCGGTGCAGCGCCTCGTCAGTTACGAACAGCTTGCTGTCCGGACTCATTACCATGGCACACGGCCACATCATCTGACCTTGCGCGCTGCCTCCATAAGCAAACTCGCCGAAGTAGCCCTCTTCCACGGTGCAGACAGTGATGCGCTTGGAAACCATGCGCTCGGCTACATCGGACCCCGCGCGATTAAGCACGTAAAGGGTGCCGCTGTCACCGATGGCTAAATCAACTGGATTGTTGAAACCCCGGCCGCTGACGGAGAGGAAGCCGATAACATGGCTGTAGCGGTAGTTCATGCTGCATTGCGCCATTTTGTTCATGCCAACTGGTACTCGCGCGTGGATGCGATGAGTTGCATCATCTCCATTATCCGGCGCGTTGATTCGGCTCTGTCGGTGGATGTGTCAAAGTGCAAATCTCCAAGCACGGAGGCGTGTTCGTACAGTTCGGTATGGGTGCGCTCGGAGGCTCTTAGACAGCCCATCATTTCTAGGCTTGAATCTACGAAGCCCTCCGGAGATAGGTTGCCTTGCGTCTCAATTCTGTCAACGATGTCGCGCACGCCCGTCTTGTTGTGGTCGGAAAATAGGTCCACCGCGAAATTGATTCGGTTTACCAAGCCTGCTGTGTTTATCCATTCCACTCCGGTGTGCCAGCCTTCGACGCTGGGCGGGTCGAGTATGCGCTGACCCATGTAATTCGCTTGAAAGCCGAGTTGTATGTCTTCTACTTCGGGGAAGTCAAAGCTGCCGCTCAGACGAGCGGAACCGACGACCATTTCGACCGGACTCTTCACCCTGCGGAACGCGGACTGCTTGAAGAAGTCGGAATGGAAGAGCGTTCTTAGGGTGGCTCGAATATCGTAGTCGTTCCCCATCAACTCTGACGCAATAAGATTTATTGCTTCGGGGTTCTTGGGCGGGACAGTCTGCCATGCCGGAACCCGGGCATCGTCCTCAATGAAGAAGTTGTACAGATGACGCGCCACAAAGCGGGCGGTGGCGGGATTGGCGCAGATGATGTCAATGACATCTTCGCCGTCGAAGTCTCCACGTTCGCCGAGGAACTCTTTGCCAGTGTCGTCGTGGTCTTCGCTCAGGTACTGAAACTGCCAGTCCAGGCGTCCATAGGGCCAGACTGAATCACGAGAAACCCTGGATGCGTGAAGCGGCGCATTGCGTATGGTCCAGCCCGTAAAAGCGCGTGAGCACTCGCGTACGTCCTCCTCGGTATAGTTGCCGACTCCCATAGAGAAGAGTTCCAGTATCTCCCGACCGTAGTTCTCGTTCACAGCATCTTTGTGATTGTCTTTGTTGTCGAGCCAGAAAATCATCGCGGGGTCGCGAGAAAGTTCCAGCAGCAGATTGCGAAAGCTGCCCAGTCCGTGCCTGCGGAACATCTCGACTTGCTTCAGAATTGCCTTGGGCTGATTGAGCTTGGTGTAGCCAGTGGCGAAGACCTGATGCCAGAAGAGGGCTATCTTTTCTTCCAGCGGACGGCGAGTGTTTATCATGCGGTAGAGCCAGTAAGCCTGACAACTCTCGACATAGATAAGGCTGTTCTGGTCGATGTGGTAGCGCCTGATGAGGTCTTCGTCTTCTAGGGCGGGTGGCGCGTCTTCAGGATGAAGCAACTCCTCGACCGTAGCTTCGTAGCCTTGACCGGCGAATCGCTCTAGTTCACGTCGGCTTGCCCCGAATCCGGCGCGGCGCATCAGGTGAGCCATCAACGCAAGGTTACTGTCTGTCATAGCTCACTCCTGAAAGCCTGCAACGACCTGGGTGGTTTAGCCACATTATACTTAACGAAGTAGGGTGCCTCAACCGCCCGTTTGTCGCGGATAGCATCTGCTTCAAGTTGGGCTTGTCCCTTACCCATTTACGGACCGATAAGGATATATCAATGCCCAAAGCGGCTATAATCACCGACCCAAAGTCCCTTCTCCCTTGACGGTGGAAGGTTAGGATGGGGGTGAAATCGCAAGTGCAGGCACAGTTATTCTCAGTGCCTACCCCTGTCAGCCCTTGACGAGGGTAGAGTCTGCCCCTGCGAAGGCAAGAGATGGGGGTGAAATTGCTATTCACGCACAAAAATGGAAACTCTATTTTAATTGCACCTCATGTTCACTTGAATCGCCGTATTCTTACCACTGCGAGCGTCCTCATCTATTGCGGGTAAACGGCGACGATTATGGCGCCTTCGGGGTTGAGCCGGGTAAAGCCGGGGTTATGTGCCGAGAGGCCAGAACTGCACAATCAGCGGTGTCGCTACACAGATTATGATGATGTCTAGCGGGAGTCCCATCCGCCAGTAGTCCCCGAAGTGGTAGCCTCCGGGTCCCATGACTATCGTGTTGGACTGGTGCCCTATCGGGGATAGGAACGCGGATGATCCGCCTATGGCGACCGCCATGAGGAAAGGATCGGCTGACGCGCCAATCGCCGCGGCTACACCCAGTCCGACGGGTGCCATCAGGATAACGGCTGTTGCGTTGTTGATCCAGTCGGACAGAAGCATGGTTACGAGCAGGACTAAGCCGACCATCGTCCACGGGGGCAGGGATTCGCCCAGATCGGTAAGGATCGAGGCGATACGCAGCGCGCCTCCGGTTGTCTCCAGGGCTTCGCCGACTGGAATCATGGCGCCCAGCAATATGATGATAGGCCAGTTGACCGCCTGGTATGCTGCTTGGAGGGACAGGAAGCGACTGACAAGAAGCACGATGACCGCGCCGGGCAGTGATACGTGGATCGGGACGATGCCGAAGATGGTCAGTAGGAGGGCGGTGGCGAATGTAGCAACTGGAATCAAGAGCGGGCGTTGGCGCTGTTCGACCGTCAACTCGCGCTGAGCCAGGGGAAGCAAGCCCAGCTGCGGCAGAGCAGCCTGCACCACTTCTCTTCGGCCCTGAAGCAGCAGCACGTCTCCCACCTGAAGCACCAGCTGGCTGAGCCTTGTCACCAGCCGATTGCCCCTTCTTGAAACCCCGAGCAGGTTGACGCCGAACGCTGAGTGCATGTGCATGTTTCGCACCGTGTTTCCGTCCGCGAGGCCGTTTCTCATTACGACCGCCTCTAGAAGTGCCACATCTTCAGACTCGACTGTCTGCACCACGTCCGAGCGTATGTCTCTGAAGATTTCAAGCGCGAAGCCGGTCCGCGTCAAGAATGCCCTCAAGTCCTCAGGGGCGACCTCGACAATGAACACGTCGCCCACGTCGATTATCTGATAGCTCGACGGCGCGCCGTAGGTCAATCCCCTGTGAATGAGTCCCACGATTGCCACGTCTTCCCCGACCGATTCCTCTAGGTCTCGCACGAGCCTTCCCACAAACGGAGAATTCTCGATCGCCCGCACTTCCACCATGTAGTCGGCAATGTCGATTGCGTCGGACAGGCTGGCTCGGGGTCGTCTCGATGGAATCAGGCGCCAGCCGACGAAGCAGATGAAGATCAAGCCGGAGATGGCGACCAGCGCGCCGACTGGAGTGAAATCGAACATCTGAAAAGACTTGCCCACCGCCTCCTCCCGGAAAGCGGAGATTATTATGTTGGGTGGAGTGCCTATCAGAGTGGCTAGTCCACCCAACAGGGAGGCGAACGACAGGGGCATGAGATAGGGGGAGTAAGGGCGCTTCGCCCTATTGGCGACCCTGACTGCGAGCGGCATAAGCAGGCTCAGCGCCCCCACGTTGTTCATGAACGCGGAGAGGACGGCTACCAGCCCCGACAGCGACATCACCTGCACGGTCAGCCGCTCGCCTACACGCGAGTACCAGCGTCCCATCACGTCTATGACGCCTGAGTTTTCGAGGACTTTGCTCAATACGAGGACCGCGCCGACGGTTACGACCGCAGGATGGCCGAATCCACGGTAGGCTTCGTCTGCTGGCACAATGCGGAGAACTGTGAGGATCAGCAAGACGCCGACGGCGACAATGTCGTAGCGTACCTTGCCCGAAATGAACATCACGAGCGCTACGAGGAGTACCCCGAAAACAATTGCTTCATCCATGGAAATACGGTCGAGTCTTCTGTCTGCGCTTCAGGTTGGCAGAGGCATGAGCATATCATCCTGAGCAGGCGAAGGGATACGGGGCAAAGTATATTCGACACCGCTTGAGGGAGAGTGGGCGATCCAGGACTCGAACCTGGGACCTCTTGCGTGTAAAGCAAGCGCTCTAACCATCTGAGCTAATCGCCCGCTTGCGCTGGGAAGGGACGGCGTGATTTGCGAGCACAATTAGGAATGGGAGTGTGGCGCGCTTGGCGGGACTCGAACCCACGGCCTCAGCCTCCGCAGGGCTGCGCTCTATCCAACTGAGCTACAAGCGCTTGAAAAGGAACTCCTGTCAACATACCTGATTCGGCTGGTGCCGAAGGAGGGATTCGAACCCACACATCCGTAAGGATACTACGTCCTGAACGTAGCGCGTCTTCCGTTCCGCCACTTCGGCACTAATGCTGACTTTGGTAAGCGTATGTGACTTCCCCACTCGCTGCCGGAATGGTGGGCGATCCAGGACTCGAACCTGGGACCTCTTGCGTGTGAAGCAAGCGCTCTAACCATCTGAGCTAACCGCCCCGGGCGTGCGCCGTGCGCCATCACCAGTTCAACTAACCTTGAAATTATAGCAGAAAATACAGGACGTGAGAATAGAGATCGACGATTTTGGCGCTGGGCACAAATCTCAATCTAGGTCGTCCTCGGAAAGTGCTGTTCACTGAGAACCCCAAGCTTCACGGAAAGACTTGTCGGGAATGAACACACTTCCGGTGCGCCTCTGGCTCTCTGCACAAGGAAACAGAGCAACGCACGACGTGCCTAATCTAATTTACCATGCCGCGGCAGGTGGGAAGGCGATTGTGCGTTCGACCTTTTCCGAGAGGCACCTGCATGAAGGGGCATTCAGCCGCGGCACGAGCAATTGACGGCTAGTGTCATCATAAAGTCATAAAAGATTGGCAGATTATTCACGTAAAAGTTACCCACAACTTGCAAAGATGAGTGTACAATGCCCCCCTTGAGTTATTGCCTGCGCTTGTCGTTACGACTGCGGAGGGCGAGTTCAGGACTTTATCGTTGGACTTGAATGGACGCATTCACATAGAGAGGCATTAGTATGGACACTGGAGAGCAGGAGCCTGGTCCTCGCAGTATCGCCCTGCCGCTTGCGATGGCGGCAGTGGCGATACTGCTGCTGGGCTGGGCGCTGGTGGCATCACAGGACGCGGCAGAGGCGCAAGTGGAGACTACTTCCACGCCGGCTTATGTGCTTACCTACACTTTGGCGGCGACGACGGCGACGCCGACCCATACGCCCACGCCAACTCTGACTGCCACCAGTACGCCGACCCCAACGGCGACTTCGACACCAGTGCCCCTACCCGGTCCGCCTACGAACCTCCATATCAGTGTCCATTCATCGGACCAGAATCGTATAGTGGTTGATTACGTTGCAAGCGGCCCTCCGCACTCTTACTACTTCGAACTCCACAGGGCATCCACACGGGGCGGCAATTACAGCAATGTAAAGAATACAGGCGTTGGGGAAGCCTCTCCTCCTGCGGACTTTCTCAATAACAGTCTTGGCTACTGGTACAAGGCTCGTGGCAGAAACTGCCTCGACTATGCGCGGACACAGTGCGGAGCATGGAGTCCGTTCACTTCCCCGATGGAACTCACTTCAACGACGCAACCCACAACGGCAACACCGACGCCGACAGGCACTGCAACACCGACGGCTACGCATACGGCTACGGCTACAGCCACCCCGCCGAATGTTCGCGCGGAGATAGAAGATGAGGATGGACGGGAACCAAGCAGATTGCCGGACGATAGAGAGTGGTTTGAGTTTGAATTGGACAGCAGCCATCCGATTATTGTGTACCTGAACCGTCATACGCCGACAGGATGGGTTGTCGGTTCAAAAACTGAGCAGTCCGGCACGGCTTCGTGCTCCACCGCTCCCGGCGCTTCAGGACAGGCTGAAAGTAGTAATCTTTCTCTGAGGGACGGCGATGAGTTCTATCTAGCGGGTTGCACCCAGGGGACTACTACCGTGGAATTGATGTGGGAGTCGCCGAGCAATGAGTACATTGTCATAAGAACATACAATGTCGATGTGGTTGATGACGATGATTACTATGATCCTGATCCAACCGCTACCAGAACGCGCACACCCCTGCCGACAGCTACGGCGACGCCCACTCACACACCGACTGGCCCGGTGAACACGCCGACACCGACGCCAACGCATACAGTCGTATCCTGTCCATCTGGGGACTCGGGCGGGGCGTCCGGCTCGTCTGGAGAATGTACGGCAACCACTTTGAAACCTACGGGACTTACTGCGACACCCGGCGACGGGACGATAAGCCTCGACTGGAGTGATGTCGCGGGCGCAATTGGATATAAGGTTCAGCAATGGGTTCGTAAGTTTGCATCAATACCGGGGATATTCGAATGGAAAGAACTGCCACTGCCTGACAGGGGATTTACTCTCGACGGCACTCCAAGTGGCAATATGACGCTTACCGATTCACAAGCTGAAGTCGGTGGCTTGACAAATGGTGAGACTTATAAGCACAGAGTAGGAGGGCTAGATGCGTTTAACCTGCCTACCTGGTCAGACGAGATTGAGACGACCCTGCCGACTCTGACGCCCACGGCAACGGCAACACATACACCGACACCTACGCCGACGGCCACGCCGACCGCAACGGTCACGCCTACCCGGACCGCGACGCCAATGCGTCATCAGCGGGACTTCACCGTGAAGTACACGGTAGGCGCTATGCCTACGCCCGGCACGCCTCCTCCTGTCAGGACTCCGAATCCGGCCGTGGTTATTCGCACAGCCGTTCCTGTTGCTGCCGCGGAGTGGAATGGCGCCATAGCGTCAGCGACGCCGACCGTCGATGTGTATATCTGTAGAAGCTCTAATTCGGGCTGTGATACCAACAATACGGACGGATACACGGTCACGGTCAAAATAGTGAATGCCAGCAACAAATCCCAGTATTCACCAACGAACGACTTCAACACCGGCTGCGGAAAGCACGTGGCTTGCGTGAAGTACAAGAACGGCGCAGTTGGCGCAGACGGACAGCTCAAAGACATGGCGCTGGTCATAGAAGAACCCGCTTGGGAATACGGCGAGGGACACACCAGAGTCCGCTGGACCGATGTTGCGTCCCATGACCTCAGACGTCAATCCCCCAATGTAGTGTGGCATTATATCGGATCGCTGTTGCTCCACGAATTCGGTCATACTTTGGGCTTGCCTGATTTCCCACCTGGCGTCACGCATCACGGTGTAATGAAAAACCACCACACATACAAGCAGATTAGGTCAGCGGATCTGGACTTTCTGAAGAGAATCTATCAGGGACGGACTCGGCAATAGCCGTAGCCTGGCGGAAGGGGGATAAAATGCCTAGCAAGAGTTTCAGGGCTTGTATCGTGAATGCTCGAAGTATTTGTCTGATTCTGCTCGCGTCCGCGCTAGTCTATGTTGGTTGCGCAGAGTCGTCCCTCTCGGCGCCTGCGCCATCGGCTGCTTCGGCAATCATAACCGAGCGCCCACAGCCATTGTCCACCCCTGAACGCCAACCCGTACAGCAAAATCCGTTAGGCCATGCCCCGATCTCTTACTACGGCCCGACTCTACTTGAACAGAGAATAGCCCAATCCGACGTCATAGTTAGAGCGCGCCTGCGCTCCGTTACCCCGGCAGTGGATGCCGCCGCGCCCAATCCTGATAACTTATCGGATACGACATATTCAGGCGTGCTCGAGTTCAACCTGCAGGTGCTGGAGTATCTCCTGGGAAGTGGCGGCAGCGAAATCGTGGCGGTCGGCCTAGAGCCTAGGCCATTCAAGACGGAGGAGGAAGCGAGGGGCATTCTGCCGGAGATCGTCGCTTCCAGAGACAAACGCTGGGATAGCAAGGAAGCGATCGTATTCCTGCAAGACAGCAATGAAATCCTGCCAAGCACAAAACGGGCAGGACGCTATTATCTGGAGTTTCTAACGGCTTATTACGGCGACGGCTACACCGTAGCAAGCCCTCACTCCAAGCTGTGGCTGCCGGCGGCCTCGACCGGCGGCGCGTCAGGGACTTCGGGCAGCAACACGCAGCTCTTCCTCACCGATGCTCCACCTGCCGAGGAAGAGCGTCCGGACAAGGCCAAGGTTATGAGACCAAGACTCTGGCTCAGTTGAAGGCGCGGATTGCGGCAATCAAGAAGGAGATCGATGCCGGCGACGGCTCGGAGAAGTATAGGCAGTGCGTCATCGATGCCGAGGAAGAGCCATCAGGGGCCTCAGGAGCGTCCGGACAAGGCCAAGGTTATGAGACCAAGACTCTGGCTCAGTTGAAGGCGCGGATTATATACCGATGGAAATTAAAGAGAGCTGGGGTGTCTGTCGTTCGTGATGAGAAAGAACTGGCATCCGGTTCGGCTGCCGGAAGCGTGATATACGAAGACGGAGGTGGAGATGGAGAGCTTCCGGATAAGAGAGGCAGATACTGGCTGGAGGGCCGGGACAAGGATTTCTTCAAGGTGACAACCTTTGGCTTCGCGCCCTACGACTGGTCTGGAGACGGCGTCAACGACCGCTTTGGATACGGCCGCCGCATCGCTTCGGTACGTCCGCTGCCCGCAAGAGAATATAGGTTCTTCTTTGAAGGCATGTGGGCGGGTGTCCTCATCTGCAACGGGTACTCTGATGCCGAAAAGAATTACTACGAATTAGTAGTTGATGTAACCGCCCCCGCCGGGACGTTGCACGAAGCGTTCTTCGACCCGGTGTCTGATGGCGATGCAGTGGGAGTGAGTGGCGCAAATGGAGTTCTTGAGCCATCGTCCTTTACCTTTGACAGCGCAGGTGATGTGAAGATTGAGCGCATCGAATGGGAGGCGAATCGCCTGGAGATTGAATTTTCCCCGCACAATCGGTTGGCGGGGCATCACATAGACTTCATCGCGCTTGACGGCACGGTGTCGCTGCGTCTGGACTTCGACGATGCGTCAGAGATAGGTGAAGGCGCAAGTCGCGCGCTGTCGTGGAACGTCTGCGAGCAGCCGTGGTCTGAAGGCGACCTGCTGATGCTGCGAATCGCCGCAGGTGTTCCGGATGATGGCGTCCAAGCAACGAACGACGTCGAATGCCCAGTATCCGGCAATAATCGGAGTTCTGTGCCCGCTGCCGTGCTTACGGCTAATTCATAGTCGTCCACGCCGCCCGTGCCGCAGAACCTGACCGCTATCGCAACCCACGACAGAGTCACGCTGTCTTAGGACGCTTGGTGCTCCCAATCCCGCTCATCCCCTACATCCATGTTTGAATTAACACTTGACAAGCCGTGCATTCGTACTTACAATACAGAACGTATGATTATCAAAAGTACAACAACCAACACACCACCTATCCTACCCATTCACAATTCGTCATTAATATGTTTAGTCCCCTCTCCCTCTGGGAGATGGCTAGAGCCTGCCCCTGCGAAGGCAGGGGGTGAGGGGAAAGATAGTCATTTCTGCTGAGGGACGAGGACAAAAGTCCCTTCCCCCTTGATGGGGGAAGGTTAGGATGGGGGTGAAAATCCTCCCCATCCTGTCCATCGATGTCAGTTAAGGGGCAGGGCGAGGGGAAACTGAAAACTGTGAACTCACAACTCACAACACCACAGCGGACAGACCGCCAACAATTCGTAGAGTCCTTCAGACAGATGGCCCTCGAAAAGACCGGCGACGGAGGTCTGATACTTGACTTCCTCGTCTCCGCCGTCAAAGGCGAGTTCGACGACTTCAAGCCCAACCACAAGCTCGAAGCCGCGCGCCTGCTGGAAAAGTTCACAGGAGTGCAGATACACGCATTCGTAAACAACCTGAACCTGGAGCCTCCCACAAGGAGGGAGCGCAGAGACACACGCAGAGCAGACAGGCGCATAAGCACAGAGATAGCGCAGTTAGCGCAGGAAAAGACAGACGGCGGAGACCTCATCATCGACTTCCTCATACAGGCGATGCAGGGAGAGCTTGCTGACTTCAAGCCTCACCACAGGATGTCAGCATCGAAGGAACTGCTGCGCTGCGTCTTCGACTTCACAGAAGAAGAAGAGGAAGAGGCGGAGCCTGTGGAGACACCTGAAGAGAGAGCAGAGCGCCTGCGCCGTGAGGACTACGACCGCCGCCGCGCAGAAGCCGTAGAGTTCAGCCTGCACGGCCCCGTGTACTATGAGACCTATCCCGATGCCTGGTGCATCTGCGAAAACAGACGGTACGACTGCGATGGCAACGAACTGAGCGGGGAGGCGCTGGAGAAACGCCTAGCGCTCGCCCCCGGCTGGGACACCTTCATACACGACCGGGAGAGGCAGGCAGACTACAAGAGAAGATACAAGGCATACCTTGAGCGAATCAACCCGGGCGTGGAAATAGACATCAACCAGTTCCGCTGGCGCACCATCCCCGACGCCCCCTACCCCTGACCGCCAACCCCCTCTACACGATTCGTCATTCCTGCGGAGGCAGAGCCTGCCCCTGTGCAGACAGGGGAATCCAGAGAGGTAAGGGGAAGGGCGCAGGGGGTGAGGGCAGCGGCCAAAAAGTCCCTACCCCCTCGACGGGGGAAGGGTGGGATGGGGGTGAAAAGTCTCCCCTTCCTGTACATCGATGTTAATTATAGAACCGTCCATCCAGAGCCACGTCCTGACATCGTCAAGGAGTATCTCGAAGGCGATTCCGCTCAAGTGTGAGCAGGACGCCCCGACCTACGTTGAACAATGCCTGACAAGCGGGCGCAGCTGGCTGTATAATATGAGCGCCCCTGTAGCTCAGGAGGATAGAGCAACGGTTTCCTAAACCGTGTGCCCCGGTTCGAGTCCGGGCAGGGGTACCACAAGTTTCTTCGCCGCGGACGGCTGGCTGCCGCACATTGGCCCTTACGCAACCGTTCATGTTGAGTGAACTCACCCCAGCCACGAAACGGCGTTCAGCAATGCGCCGATGAATCTCGCGCCTGCCATCTCCCAATCCCCTCTGTACCAATCTCGTCATTCTGTGTCTATAACTGATGGAAATAATACTATACTAATATCAAAAGTAAATATACACCTATCTCCTTATGTGTCAACTGCGAGCGTTAGTAGCAACATAACCGAATGGTTGGTTACGCATAAACCAAGAGTACAGATGATGGAAGAATGTGTCGCAATATGTAGGCGAAATTATTTCTGAATTCACTCTGGACTAGACTCCTAACTGGTGTAATCATAGATGCAGGGTCGAAATTGAAACGGCGCATAAAAGCGCTCAAACTATACACCTTAGGAGGATACTAAATGAAGCTTAGCACTACCTTACAAGAGTCATTCAACGACCAGATCAATGCGGAACTCGCATCCGCGTACCTGTACCTGTCGATGGCGGCGTACTTCGAGGACGAGAATCTGCCGGGCTTCGCGCACTGGATGCGGATGCAGAACGAAGAGGAGACTTCGCATGCGATGCGCTTCTTCGACTACGTGCATGACAGGGGTGGCCGCGCGACACTCCAGGGCATTGAACAGCCGTCTTCGGACTTCCGCGACCCCCTCGATGTGATGGAGCGCACCTTGGAGCACGAACGCAAAGTTACTGCGCTCATCAACCGGATGTACCAGCTTGCGATCGAGGAGAGCGACTACGCCGCGCAGGTAATGTTGCACGATCTCATTAACGAGCAGGTCGAAGAAGAGAAAGTTGCCGAGGAGATTGTCGATCACTTGCGGATAATCGAGGGCGACGGCACTGGCTTGCTGCAGATTGACGCGCGTCTTGGTGAGAGGACGACCGCCGAATAGGAAGCGCGAGCGTCTGACGACAAGCACGATGTCCATGATGAGCGATAATCAGCGGACGTAAGCCAAGGACCCTAACCTTATAGGATAAGGGCCGCGCCTCTGCATCGCAGGCGGCGTGGCCTTTTTTCTGCACTACAATCCTCGCAGTAAAAGTAACAAGGAAAAGTGATGTAGCGCTACATTCGAATGATCGGAGTATTCTATCGAGGACTAGAGCAATTGACTTGCTTGGGAGCGAGTGTTAATCTCAATTCATAATGACGCGATAGCAGGTATCAATATGGTTACAACCAAGAGGAGCACTGCTTCCAAATCTACCAATCTCCCGCCGTCGAGACAGAGGCTTTCCATGACGGCCGAGAATTATCTACTGTCCATATATCGGCTCTACGAAGAGGATGCGACAGTCACGCTGACCCTGCTTGCCGAACACCTCAAGATGCTGCCCGAAGGGGAAGGACTGGGCACCTCGTTGCCGACCGTTGGCGGGATGATTCGCCGTCTTGAGCGTGAAGGACTGCTCGCAGTCGATTCCAAAAAGCAATTGTCCCTCACCAGGAAGGGCTCACGACACGCCGAGAGCATAGTTAGGCGCCACCGCCTTGCCGAGCGGATGGTTGTGGACATGCTCGATGTCGAATTGCACAGGGCGCATGTCGAAGCCCATCTGCTGGAGCATGCCATTTCCCCGTATCTGGAAAAGCGTATTATGGAGAAGCTGGGAATGCCGAACACTTCTCCGTTCGGCTACCCGATTCCGGGGACGGATTATGTGAAAAAGGGTGTGTCGTTCCGTCTGAATGAGGCGGAGCCGGGCCAGAAACTGGAGATCGATAAGATACCGGTGGATGATGAAGTTCTACTTGAGCATCTGGTGCGGAATCGGGTGATTCCCGGCAATGCCATTGAGATTGATGAGATAAACACGTCCACCGGCATCATATCGTTCAAGTGCTTGGATGACGATGTAGTGGTCGGTTATCAGGTGGGGCAGTTCATTTGGGTGCGCTCGCCGGACGAGTAGCCGCCAGGTGTCGTCTCCAACTGTCGGACCTTGCTCTCAAAGAGCTTTAATGCGCTAATCTGCACGGCTGTGGGCTTGATGAATGGGCGTGCCTGTCGGATCAGCCCTAATGCCTCCTCCGTGCTGTAACCTTTGCTGATCAGGAACGCAGCCGCCATGCTAGGCGCCCGCCCGACGCCTGCCGAGCAGTGGATATAGACTTTGCCGCTGCTCTGTATTGCGCTGCCGATGAAGGCGATTCCCCTTTCGATATGCTCTGCCGAGATCGGATCGTCGTCAATGGTTGGCAGGTAGCAGTAGTTGTCCGACCGGCCATCAGTAAGAGTTAAGCCGTATGACTTATCGTCGAACTCGGAGCGCATGTTGACGATATGGGTGATGCCCGCCTGTTCCAGGGCGCGCTTCCCGTTGATTCGGTGCTGGGGACCGACATACATAGAGTCGGTTACGCGACTGTATTTCAACGGTGGGACGCCTGTTATCTTGGGTTTGCCGCGCGCGTAAGCCCAGAGGGCAGTGGTTCGGATACCCTGCGTGCGAATGCGGTCACTTACGGTGCGAATGCCTTTTGCTACTAGCTTTAGCAATCCGTCGCCTCATAGTCGGCGGAACTCTCCGCGAGGAAGCGCATCTGCTCTCCGTGTGCTGTGCGGATACGTGTGATGCGTAGTTCGGCGGATGCCAGAGCTTCGCTGCACAGACGGGCGAGTCCGATGCCTTCTTCGTAGAGGCGCGTCGATTCTTCCAGCGAAAGACCTCCGGACTCCAGTGCCTCCACCGTAGCGTCGAGCCGCTCAAGCGCTTGCTCGAAGGTAAGGTCGCCTAGTTCTTCGTGGGAGCCGTTTATACCGCTTTCCGTCATATCTGCTCCTGCAATGCCTGTTGTGTAGATGTGACCTTCGCCTCGAGTTCACCATCCGTAAGCGTGACTTCGATATCGTCTCCGGTTGCGACCTCGCTTGAGGCGCCGATTACCCTGCCGTCGTCCTTGCGCTGCACTATGGCATATCCGCGTCGCAGGGTGTCGTGTGGGCTGAGCGAGTCGAGCCGCAGTCTGAGGCTCTGTACACGCTCAGCGTTGAGGGTCAGCAAATGCGCGAGTGTGAGGCGTGCGCTCTTCAGGCGGTCGTCGATTTTCATTCGCAACGCGTCTAGGTCGGGGAGGGCGGTATGGAGTCGCCTTTCGAGCTGCGTAGTCGTATCTACGCCGTTTGAGAGCCGACGAGTTATGGATGCGTCCATGCTCTGTGCTGCCGCGACTGCGAATGCCATTAGTTCGGTCTTGTCGGGGACGATGAGTTCGGCTGCCGCTGAAGGGGTCGGGGCGCGCAAGTCCGCCACAAGATCGGCGATTGTGTAGTCGGTCTCGTGGCCAACTGCGCTGACGATTGGCACGGGACAGGCGAATATCGCCCTCGCCACGGCCTCTTCGTTGAACGCCCATAAGTCTTCCAGGGAGCCGCCGCCGCGCGCTACGATGACTACGTCAACATCCGGCTCGCTGCCGGCGGCTTGCAGAGACTCGGCGATTGCTGGCGCAGCGTCTTCGCCTTGAACCGGAGCCGGAGCGATGGCAAGCTCAACGAGAGGGTAGCGGCGGCGAACCACGTTCTGAATGTCGTGCCATACCGAGCCGGTGGGCGAAGTGACTACGGCAATCTTCTTAGGAAAGCGCGGCAGTTCCCGCTTGCGGGACTCGTCGAACAGACCCTGCTGCTCAAGTTCGAGCTTGAGCTGCTCTAGCTTGAGTTGAAGTTCGCCTACGCCTTCAGGCTGCGCGATGTCAGCGATTATCTGGAGGTCTCCGCGCTGCTCGTAGATGGAAACGCGGCCGTGCAGGATGATGGCTGTGCCGTTGTCGAGGAAGTGCATACCGCGCGAGTTGCGAAACATGACGCAGCGCAGGGTGGCTTTGCCGTCACGTATGCTGAAGTATGAGTGCCCTGAACCCGGCCGGGCAAGGTTGGCGACCTCGCCGCTGACCCACAGGTCCTGGAGCGCACTGTCGCGTTCCAGCGCCTGCCTGGTGTGCGATGAGAGCTGTGAGACGGAGTAAATTGCAGGCATGTGGTCGCTATGCGCGGGAGAGGTATTGTCCGGAGCGGGTATCCACTTTCACTAGCTCTCCCTGATTTATGAACAGAGGAACTTGGACGACAAGGCCGGTTTGAAGGGTTGCCGGCTTGGTGCCACCCTGTGCGGTGTCGCCGCGCACTCCGGGCACGGTTTCGGTTACTTCGAGGTTGACTGTGATGGGTAATTCGATGGCGACCGGATATTCTCTATAAAGCACGAGGTCAACTTCGATCTGCTCGACCAGAAACTGCAAGCCGTCGGAAATCTGGTCCGCGGACAGGGGAAACTGGTCGTAGGTGTCGGTATCCATGAAATAATACAGGCTGTCGTCCTCGTAGATGTATTGCGCCGTGCGACGCTCCACATCGGCGAGCTTGAAGTCAACGTCGTATCCGGAGAACGAGCGCTCGACCTGCCTGCCGGTTGTGAGTTCGCGGAACTTGATGCGCATGGTCGGTGCGCGCTGCTGCATCTTGCGCTGCTCGTACTCGAGGACGATGTACGGGGCATCGTCCATCTCGATTGCCATGCCCTTGCGTAGTTCTCCGTAATTTACGGTCATTTGGATTCCTCCGGGAAGTCCGTTCCTCCGTCGGTCAGTTTGTCAGAGTTTCTGTAAGTCGGAAGTCATCCATAGAGAAAAAGAGAATCTGCTTCAATGCGGTGTCGATTTACCGACACGCTGACGCACTGACAAACTGAGAGGTCGGACTAGCTGAATAGCTTGTGTGCCTTGCTGATTACGCGGGCCCTTCCGTTTTCTAATACGACGATGTCTTCAATGCGGACGCCGCCCCATCCAGGGAGGTATATGCCGGGCTCGATGGTGAAGACCATGCCGTCCTCGAGAACATCGTCTTCGGCAGTCGGCCCAACGTGCGGGTACTCGTGGACTTCCAGCCCGACACCGTGCCCGAGGCTGTGGCCGAAGTCGTCACCGTATCCAGCGTCCGCGATGATGTCGCGCGCGATGGCGTCACATTCTTTGCCGGTCATACCTGCCGTCACCTGCTCCTCGGCCGTGAGCTGTGCCTCAAGGACGATATTGTATATCTCGCGGAACTTGGCGTCGGGTTCGCCGACGAAGAAGGTGCGGGTGAGGTCACTGCAATAGCCTTGGTACTTCGCGCCCATGTCGATCACTATGGCGTCGTTCGGGTTGATGACAGTCTCATCAGCGCGGTGATGGGGTAGAGCGCCGTTGGGGCCTGCGCCTACGATGGTGTCGAAGGAGATCATCTCGGCGCCGCGCTCGCGCATTGCCTTTTCAAGCTCCCACGCTACGCCTTCCTCAGTGATGCCCGGCTCTATCTGCGGGCCAACCTGATCTATCGCCTCATCTGCGATGCGAATGGCTTCGGTGAGCATTGCGAGTTCATCGGCGTCTTTGAAGGTACGCAGTTCCTCCACGATACCGGAGGTGGGCACCAGTTCGGGATGGTTAGAGCCTTCGGTTTCTTCGACTGCCTTCTGAAATGCCAGGTGGGTGGCGAAGGTGACGTTCTGGCTTTCAAATCCGATTCGCTTGACGTCGTGTTCGGCGGTCCACTCAGGCAGCCAGCCTAGACCGCGCTGTGTTCGTAATATGGTGAAGTCGGGGGCCTGGTTTCCCGCCTGCTCGATGTAGCGGAAGTCGGTGGCTAGAGTTGCGTCGTTGCGGGAGATGAGCAGCCAACCTGCGGAACCCGCAAAGCCGGACATGTAGCGGCGATTTTCTGGAGACGAGATGAGGATTCCGTCCAATTCTTCTTCTTCGAGGCGCTGCCGGAGCTTTTGTAGTTTGAGGCTCATGTCATTCCTTCTTGGTTCAGGTCTGCTTTAGACGGGTTGCCAGATATTCCAGCGCGAAGAGGTAGCCCTGCCATCCGAGGCCGGCAATCTGCCCCTGCGCGATGTCAGCGATCACAGAATGGTGGCGGAACTCTTCGCGGGCATGGATGTTGGACAGGTGGACTTCGACAATCGGCAGGCGCGAGTCTATCAGGGCGTCTCGCAGAGACAAGCCGTAGTGTGTGATCGCTCCCGCATTGACTACTATGCCTTCGACATCGGGAGTAAGCGATTGCAGGTAGTCCACCAGTGCGCCCTCGTGATTCGACTGGTAGAACTCGGTCTCGACTTCGAGGTCGCGCGCCTTCTCAGCGACAAGCTCTTCGATGTCCGCGAGGGTCTTGACGCCATAGTAGGACTGCTCGCGCTTGCCTAGCATGTTCAGGTTGGGGCCGTTAAGGATGATGATCTTCATTCTTTAGCAAACTAAAATACGTCGTTGACGGCTACGGAAAAGCCTTCGAGCACTGAGGATTCTATGGTATCGTCCTCATAACATGTCTGTTCGATTTCCAGAGCGCCATCCTTGAGTCCCAAGCGCCAGACTATCTTATTGGACGGGTCCATCACCAAATACTCTCTAACGCCATGCTTGGCGTACAGTTCACGCTTTTCGTTCCAGTCGCGGCGAAATGTCGAAGGGGAAAAGATTTCTACCACTAGGTCGGGCGCACCCTGTATATTTGCGTAGGTGATGACGTGTTCGCGCTCCTTTGATACAAAGATCAGGTCAGGTTTCACTACATCGGTGTCAGATAGAACTACGTCCGTATCAGAGTAATATACTTTTCCCAAGTCATTTCGCTTGACAAACCCGACCATGTAGAAACCCAAGTCCCTTTGACTATCCTGATGGGGCATATTGGGCCCTGGGACTATAATCAGTTCTCCGTCAATGAGTTCGTAACGCTCGTCGCCGGGCGCGTTGGCGTAGTCTTCGTATGTCAGGCGGCTGGTAGAAGTTACCATGTCTTACACTCCTTCCATACCCATCATCCTCTACATCCGTGTCACTTTCCTAATCGCTGATCTTCGTCTGCGCCATGTCTTCAATGAAGTTGGCTATGGCTGAATGGTCGGCATCGCCCTTACCCTCGTTCATCAGAGATCCGATGACTTGCTGCGCCATAGCGGTGAACGGGAGCGGCACGCTGAGTTCGCGCGCAGTCTGCAATGCGTTATTGAGGTCCTTCTGGTGCAGGCGGATGCGGAAGCCGGGATTGAAGTTACCCTCTATCATCATTGGACCCTTCGCATTAAGCACATTGCTGCCGGCGAGACCGCCCTTAACTGCTTCAAATACGACATTGGGATCGAGGCCCGCCTTCTTTGCCAGTACCAGGGCTTCGCCTACCGCCGCGATGTTGATGGCGACCATAATCTGGTTCGCGAGCTTTGTAGTGTTGCCGGCTCCGTAGTCGCCGCAGAAAGTGGCGCTGCCCATCGGGCGAAAACGTCAACGTACTTGTCGTACACATCCTTTTTGCCCCCAACCATGATGGCGAGAGTGCCGGAAACTGCGCCCGGCTCCCCGCCGCTGACCGGAGCGTCGAGGAAGTCAACACCCTGTGCCTCGCAGCCCGCCGCAATCTTCTGTGAGGATGCGGGAGCTATGGAACTCATGTCGATGACCACTGAGCCGGATGCCGCGCCTTCCAGGACGCCGTTCGCACCTAGAATGGCGGCTTCGGAATCTGCGGAGTCGGGGACCATTGTAATTATCAGGGAGTTCTTCGAGGCGACCTCGCTGGAAGATGACGCTGGGATTGCGCCTTCGGTTGCCATCTCTTCGACCGAAGTTCCAACGATGTCGTACACGGTTACGGTATTGCCTGCCTTCATCAGGTTTCGCACCATCGGCTTACCCATGATGCCCAGTCCGATGAATCCAATATCTGCCATTTTCTGCTCCTTTCGAGTGGCGTCCTTTTGTAGTTTATAGACGCCTTAGTTGAATTCAAATGGTTCTAGTCATTATCAGACTATTGAACAGGCGTGGTCAAGTGCGGTTGACACAGGGGCTAACATAGATAGACGGAACGGAATTGACCGGGAGGATTTCAGATGGCATACGCGATAAATCATGTGCATATAAGGTCGGCTGATCCGCATGCGTCGGCAGCCTGGTACGAGGAGCACTTCGAGGCTAGGGTGCTGGGGGCCAGGGAGGTGATGCCGGGCACGATAACCGTCAGCATGGATGCGGGAGGCCCGGTGCGATTGAATATATCATCGAAGCCGGAAGGAACGTCCGACGAGCGTGCGGCGGCAGAATTAAACCGGTTGGGCCTGGAGCATTTCGGATTCGATGTTGATGACATCGATGCGGATATGGCAAGGCTTGAGGCTGCGGGTGTTCGCGTCGTGCTGCCGATAACCGAGGTTGCCGGAGGTACACGGCTGTCGTATATCGAGGGTCCGGATGATGTGCTGATAGAACTGGTACAGCGGAGGGACTAATACAAGCTAACGGGAAGAGACAGAATGTGCCAACCGTATTCGCGATGGCGTATTCACGAAGGAATGATACCATTGCGCCAGAAGACAGCCGCATTTGACCACGCAAAGTATAATCGCGCGAAGAGGAGTAGCTATGAGTGACGAAATCGTTCGCTGGCCACGCGTGCAGCAGTTGCTTACTGACATTATGCAGCGATGGGAAGGGCGAGAGAAGCGGCGCGGCTTGCCGGGTATTCACGGCTACTACTGGGATACGCCGCAGGAGCTTGCCAATGACGAGGCAATGGGACTGCTATTCATTGAGCCGGGAATTCCGGCGTCGGAAACGGCTCTCATCGTGTCGCTACGGCGCGGGTTTGGCAGCATACCCAAAATGCCCATGGGAGGACCCTTCCTCAAGGAAGAGGAGATACAAGAGATAGAGCGCTGGATTGATGCAGGGATGCCTGAATGACGGGCGCTGAAGTCGATATGCTTGTTGGGCGGATTAAGGGGGTTTGAGATGACAGACAGACCTACCAGCAGTGTCGAGCTGGGATGGCAAGGCGGATTCAGATTCGCTTCGCAGGACACGCATGGGCACGCGCTGACAGTGGATGCGCCGCAGAGTGAGGGCGATGCGTTCGAGGGGATGATGCCGGGCGACCTGCTGCTTACAAGTCTCGGAAGTTGCAGCGGCATAGATGTGGTGAACATTCTCCGGCGCCAGCGTCAGGAAGTAACCGGGATTGAGATAAGCGTGACTGGTGAGCAGTTGCCGGATGCTCCCTGGACCTGGGTTGCAATCAGGCTAGAGTACACCGTGCGTGGTAAAGGACTACGCGAGTCAGCCGTTCGCCGGGCAATTGAACTATCGGAGGCGAAATACTGCTCAATTGGCGCGACAATTGGTGGGCGCGCTGAAATCAGCAGCACCTATAGCATTATAGAGGGATAATCTCACGGTGCGGCGGAACAAGGGTCTGTGATATGATTTGTGCCGTTCAGTCTGCCTAAATGTGGCGATAGAATGATACTTATGACAATTCAGGAGGTTTGCCAGTGCCAAACTTGAGTGCAGAGCAATTGGAGGAATTGCGACAGATTCCGACTTGCTCGGTCGCCAATGCAATAGAGACATTTGACGTGATGCCGCGCACAGAGGGCTTTATGCTTCCGGCAGTGAAGTCGATCTTCCCGGAGATGGGTCACATGATTGGCTACGCCGTAACCGGAGTCATCACGGCGAATATGCCGCCTAGCTCCAATATGAGCGTGTCCCGGCTCGACTGGGTTGACACGATACTAAGTGTCCCGGCTCCTCGTGTACTTGTGCTTCAGGACATCGATTATCCAAATGTCATCGGCTCTTTCTGGGGCGAAGTGCAGGCGAATATACATGGTGCGCTAGATTGTGTTGGAACGGTTACTGACGGCGGCGTGCGCGACCTGGATGAGATGCGAGAACTGGGCTTTAACGCCTTTGCGACTGATGTGCTCGTTTCGCATGCCTATGTGCATCTGATTGACGTTGGCGTCCCCGTTACGGTCGGCGGCCTCAAAGTGAATATGGGCGACATCATCCTCGGCGACCAGCATGGGGTGATGAGCATTCCGCATGACATTGCCGCTGATGTTCCGGCTGCCGTGAAGCGAGTTGAGGACAGGGAACGTGAAATGATAAGCCTCTGCCAGTCCGAGGACTTCAGTGTCGATGGGCTGAAGGACCAGCTTCGCAAGATGTACGGCGGGTAAGCGCGATGACGGGTGCAAAGGTAGCCTTCATACATGGGCTTGCCCCTGAGATTGTGGAAGTCATAATTTCGCACAATCCGGAGGGATGGGCCACAACTGTCGTCCCGAGAGATGCATCAGCGGTCGAGCAGATGGCTCTTGTCCAAGATGCGAACTTCCTCATGGTTTACGGCGCTCCACTGCACGACGAAGTGCTACGTGCAGCCGGAAACGCCCGCCTCGTGCAGCTGCTTGCGGCAGGATACGACAGGATGAACCTTCGCTTGATGGCGGCGCTTGAAGTTCCCTGCGCCAATAACGGGGGTGCAAACTCAAGGGCTGTCGCCGATCATGCGGTGATGCTTATGCTCGCCTTGTACAAGCAGCAGACGCATACCGACCCTGCGACGCGCGAAGGGCGGTGGGGCGCGCCAGTCACAGGAACGAACACTTTCGAGATGGCTGACAAATTGGTCGGCGTTCTTGGACTAGGCAACATCGGACGAAGGGTTGTCAGCAGAGTTCAGGGTTTCGAGGCGCGTGTCCAGTACAGCGATGTATATCCGATCTCCCCGGAAGAAGAGCGTGAACTGGATGTGACTCGCGTTTCGCTGGAAGAACTGTTCCGCACTTCGGACATCTTGACTTGCCATACACCATTGACGCCGCAGACACGCCATATTGTGAACCGCGAGCGCCTGGCGCTGATGAAGCCGACGGCGGTGCTCATAAACACTAGCCGCGGACCTGTTGTCGATGAGGCGGCGCTGATAGATGCGCTGCGGGAGGGCCGGATTGCGGGCGCGGGGCTGGATGTGTTCGAGCAGGAGCCGGTTGACCCGAAAAACCCGCTACTGAAAATGGACAACGTTGTGGTAACGCCGCATGTCGCGGGAACGACATGGGACACCTGGTTCCGTCGCGCATCGTTTGCTTACGAGAATATGGAGCGAGTGTGGGACGGCGAAGCGCCGCTTGCCACGGTACAAGAGTACGAATAGATATCGGTCGTCAGTTTTCAGATTGGACGTTGAGGAGAACTCGACGGACTGGCTACTGCAAACTGACAACTCAAGTCTCTGAAAGTGAGGAAGAAATGGAACCCGTTATCAAGAATTATGAAGGGGTGAGTAATCCAATCCTCGGACCTGAAGACGGCGTACCTAACTATGTGATGCTGTATGTGCAGCACCCGCCGGGAGGCACAAGCCCCGGACACATCCACGAATGGGAGCACCAGGCGTTCATCACGGAGGGAGAAGGTGTCCTCTGGGTGGAAGGCAAGGAGTATCCGATTAAGAAGGGCGATGCAGTTCTCGTGCCGCCGAATGTCAATCACCAGTTCCGCAATACTGGAAGCACCACCCTCAGCAGAGTAACGGTAAATCCGCTCAATTCCGTGGAATAGACGCAGGCTCCCGGGGAGGACAATAATGCCGCAGATGAGTGGAGCGCAGGCGCTCGCATATCAATTGCGTTCTGAGGGAGTGGACACGGTGTTCACGCTGCCGGGCGTACAGATTATGGCTGCCTTTGACGCTTTGCACGAGGTGCAGAACGACGTACGCCTGATTCACACGCGACACGAACAGGCGACCACCTACATGGCTGACGGCTATGCCAAGGTTACTGGCAAGGTCGGAGTGGCGATGGTCGTGCCTGGGCCTGGCGCGCTCAATGCTACTGCAGGACTTGGCACTGCCTTTGCGAGTTCCTCTCCGGTGCTGCTCATTTCAGGGCAGATTGCCAGTAACGCGCTGGGCAGGCGGCAAGGGCAGCTCCACGAAGTTGAGGACCAGCTTGACGTATTCAAGCCCATCACTAAGTGGAATCATCGCGTGACAGAGGTCGGTGAGATTCCGGGAGCGGTTCACGAGGCATTTCGTCAGTTGAACACAGGACGTCCCAGGCCGGTAGAGCTCGAAGTCCCGCCGGATACGCTTGCCGCCATTGGCGACGCGGACATCATCGAGCCTGAGATGTACCCACCCGCCTTGGCTGATGCCTCAGATATCGACAGGGCAGCCGAGATTCTTGCGCGGGCCAAAAGGCCCGCTATCATCGCGGGCGGTGGCACTATCATCTCCAACGCATCCGACGAATTGCGAGAAGTCGCGGAATATCTGCAGGCGGCTGTGATGACCACGCAGCAGGGCAAGGGTGTCATCCCGGACGACCATGAACTGCTTGTTGGCGTGAACTACGCCATGGTCGAGCCTGTGAAGGACGTGTTGCCGGAGTGCGACGCGTTATTAGCTGTGGGAACGCGCTTGCTTTTCAGGGTGTTCGAGCCTGAGAGCGTGCCTCCTGTCATTCACATTGACGCGGACGCCTCGGAAATCGGCAAGAACCTGCCTACAGAAGTTGGCATTGCCGGCGACGCAAGGCAAGCACTTAGGCAACTGCTTGAGCGACTTAGGGCGATTAGCGCACCTAAGGACTCGCGACGTCAGGAAATCGCGGCTTACAGAAGGGCTGCCGACGACGACCTGAATGAAATGGCGTCCGACCAGTTGCGGATGATTCAGGATATTCGAGGCGCGCTGGATGATGATGACATTCTCGTAAGCGGCATGACGAATATCGGCTACTGGAGCCATGTGGCGTTTCCAGTGAATGTGCCGCGCACTTATGTTACGTCTTCGTATTTCGGGACGCTGGGTTATGCATACCCGACGGCGCTGGGTGCTCAGATCGGTAAGCCGGACAAGCGCGTGGTTGCGCTCTGCGGCGATGGCGGCTTTATGTACAACGTTCAGGAGCTTTCGACGGCAGGACGATACGGCATCAACGCGGTTGCTGTCGTGTTCAATAATCACGCTTATGGCGCATCGATGTGGGACCAGACGCACCAGTACGGCGGTCGGTTCATAGGCACTGACCTGAACAACCCGGATTTCGTGAGGGTGGCGGAGGCATTCGGAGTTGTGGGAATGAGGACGGAACCGGGCGACGTAGGAGACGCGCTGCGTCAGGCATTGGCCGCGGATGCGCCGGTGCTGCTTGAGGTTGAGCTTCCGAACATGATGCCTCCATTTCAGATAGTGCGGTAGGGAAACCAATAGAACTACCAAGACAGGTAAAGGATTATCATCCCATACCTGATGGTGCGTCGGGTTCGAGCGTCAAGTGGCTATAAGACCTTCTTGAGGCATTGTCCAGGGGAGATTGTAGAGAGGCGCGACTTGGGGGGCCGGTGGAATGGGCATCTCGCCTGTGGGGGCGTCTATTACTACCGGTGCTTCATATTCCAGCGCGCGGGGTATTAGAGTTTCTAATTCCGCCAGGTTGCGCGCGCGCATCGCGGTTACGCCGAATGATTCGGCGAATTTGACGAAATCCGGGTTGTGCAGGTCGGTATCGTAAGTTCCCCCGAATGCCTCGTCCATGTCGCGGGCAACATTGCCAAAGGAATCGTTCCTGAAGATTACGGTTACCACATTGATGCCGTACTTGACGGCGGTGGAAAGCTCGGATGAGTTGAACATAAACCCGCCGTCGCCTACTAAGCACACCACTGGACTATCAGGCTTAGCCACTTTCACGCCCAGAGCAGTGGGAAACGCATAGCCTACATTGAACGAATAGCCGGAATCTATGTAGGTCTTGGGATGGCTCACACGCCAGTGAGTGCGGGCGTAAAATCCAAGTTGCGATACATCCCAGACTGCGAAGGCATCCTGCGGCACTCCCTTTCGGATGGTATCCACAACTGCGTACTGAGGTTCTTTCAGTTGGATGTCATAGTAGGCTATCAATCTGCGGGCGGCGACGACGGCCTCGGCTGGCGAAGGCCGATTCCCTGCGCCTGCTTCCAGTAGGAAAGGAAGTAGTGCCTCTAGTGTATCCTTGGCATCCCCGTGCAAAGGGATAGTGTTCGCCTGAACTCGTGTAAGTTCGCTGTCGTCTATGTTTATGTTCACCAGCGTGGACGATTCGCCCGCCGGATTGCCGAGCGAGAAGCGAGCGCCGATTCCTATGACGACATCCGTAGACTGCATGACTTCGTAAAGCTGGTTCATCTCCATCCGCTCACCACGTGGACTGAAGCACGAGCCGTAAGACAGCGGATGGTCGTCGGAAATGGTTCCCTTGCCGCCGCTTGATGTGATGACGGGTATGTTCGTTGCTTCCGCGAACTCAACAAGGGCATCTTCCGCGTCGGAGCGCGCGACACCACCACCCGCGTATATCAGTGGCAACTTGGACTGGGCTATTACATCAGCCGCTTCTTGAAGAACTTCTCTACTTGGCACGATTCGGGAGATGCGAGCGGGATTACGCAGTTGCACTTCCTCTCGTTCGACTCCCGTATCCGGCGGCATATCCAGCAAGACCGGGCGAGGACGACCTGTACGCATCTGCCTGAACGCCTCGAACACCGCGTCGGGGACTTCCCTGGGCCTAAGCATCATCCGATGCCATTTTATGACGGAGCGGAGCGCATTGGGCTGATCCGCTATTTCGTGAACGGCGCCAAGGTTCTTGCCTATAGAGCTGCGTGGCACTTGACCGGCTATGAGCAACACGGGCGACGAGCGCGCGTATGCGTTAGTCAAGCCTGCGGCGGCGTTGTAAAGTCCTACGCCCGGAACAACTAGAGCCACGCCCGGCTTTCCAGACGCGCGGGCGTAGCCGTCTGCCATATAAGTCGATGCCTGCTCATGGCGGGGCGTTATCATTCGGATGCCTGGCTCATCCCTCAGCCCGGCTACGATGCCGTAAATCTGTATACCCGGAATTCCGAAGACGACATCCACGTCTTCATTAACGAGAGACTTCGCCAGCGCTTCTCCGCCGCTTAATTTCAAGTTGGCCCCCTACCCCCGCTACATCCGAGAGTCTTTGAGAACGTGAGTGGTCAGCCGAGTTGATTCATGATTTGGTGTGGATGTTATACACACTACAAATCAATATTTGTGCGATTCTAACGGAAACGGATGACGCAAAATCTGCACACCTTCTGGTTATCGATTTCCGTTGAAGTTGGAATGACGAAAATATCGTCTCAACCTAGAATGCGTCCTCTTCCTCCGCCATGCGATCGAAGTCGGCATGGGTGTATGTGCCGAGGCTACGGAAGTTCAGCTCAGTGTAGTTCTTTATCCAGCGCAGGGAGACCTTGTACGCCTTCCGGTAGCGCTCTTCCTGATCGTGGTATGCGGCGTGCGCGGCTTTGTCATCGGGCGGCACGACTGCCTTGCGATGCTTAAGGATGTCGGCGAGTTCGTCCTGCATAAACTGCTTTGCAAGTGTCAGGTCATGTGCCTGCTCTGTGTCCTCGCATACCGCTCCATGGATGATTCGCTGCCCCATCTGAGCTACTGAAATACGCCCTGTGGCTAGGTCCTCCATTAGTGCGGGATGTACGCCTGGCTGACCCTCAAGGCTGTCGATACCCTTTGCGCCGCGGCCGGTGAGCCATCCTTCGACATACTCGATGATCATGCGGGCGTTGCGGCGTGAGCCTGCCGCAGTGATGGGACCATCCGGCCTTTCAATGCTCACGGGATAGTTATTGGGATCGGTCATCTCGTCGGATGGATGCCAGTCGTCGGTGATGTGTTCCTTAAACGGGTCGCTTGCAGTCTTCATGTGGAAGATGTGGGCTACCCAGCCGCGAAGGAAGCCCTGCTGCGCTTCCCACACCTTGTCGTCGCGAATGGACGCCGCTGCAACCGTATTCACCTCTTCGTCCCGGCTTGGAAGGGCCGTTGCCATGCCGCCGATGGGCACCGCGCCACGCTTCAGGCATATTGCCACCAGACGGCGGAATATGTTCGCCATGAAGTCGGTGGTTTTGATGTCAACGCCGAATCTGTCAGGCCAGACTAAATCGGGGTCGTTCATGATGTACTCGAGAATGCTTGCCTTCAGGTCCCAGCGGGCGGCGTTTAGGCCGGCGGCATAGGGTCCCAGTTCGTGCATCAAGTCTTCCATGATATACACGGCGGGAAGCGACTCGACCAGGAAGATACCGCGAATCACGGCGTCCTCCGGGTATCCGAGATGCTCGCGGCTGAAGTCGAAGAAATCGCGGTAGAGTGCGGCCTCTTCGATGATCTCAACCTTCGGCAGGTAGAAAAAGAGGCCCTGTCCCCGCTCGACCTGCGCCTTGCCGCCGTAAGCGAAGGTGAGTGCCATCCCAAGCAGAGTCGCGGATATTGCGTTGCCGTCCACCTTGAAGTCGGCCTCGTCCAGATGCCAGCCTCGCTCGCGGTGCATGAAGAACGGAGTGTCACCGTCCGCAATGGTGTATGTGCGGTTTCGCGCGGGGTTATGGAATGATAACGTACGTTCCGTGATTCCGAGACGATTGCGGGCAGCGTTTAGGGTGTCCTCGAGTCGGTGGCCGCCGGAGTCCTCGTCATCGTCGAGATAGCCGACTGCGCGCTCCCCTTCGGGCCCAGGGTTGACGGCGTTGATAGCCATGTTCGTGATAGACACGGGGCCGGAAATCTCGATGCCAGGCTGTCTCAGGTCGTCGGGGACTTCGGGCACCTGCCACTCGTCGCCTGACTTTGTGTCGGACAAGAACGTGGGCATAACTCCTTCGTCGAGCGCCTTGCGCAGCAAGGCTTCTCGCTTAACACGCACTTCCTGAACACGGTCGGCGAACCTATCGTAGGCTTCGACGACATAATCAAGGAAGGCGGGCGTTAGCAGATCCTCGGCGCCCTCGACGCCGGTGTAGCTAACTCTGCTTTTTGTGCTTGCCATTGGATTCTCCTCTTTATGACATTTTTCGCTTTAGGCGTTGTTTATCTTATTCAGATGCTTCCTGCTGCCACGCGTCACCCACAGCCTTTGCGACCGCAGGTACGACGTCAGTGTTCAGCGCATAGGGAATGATTTCGTCAGGAGTTGGTTCAGGCACGAGGTCAGATATGGCGAAGCCTGCGGCGACCTTCATGCGGTTAGTAATGCGCTCGGCGCGGACATCGAGAGCGCCGCGCAGAATTCCGGGAAAGGCGAGGACATTGTTTATCTGGTTGGGCAGGTCACTTCTGCCTGTGCCAACGACTGCTGCGCCACCGCGGAATGCCTCGTCCGGCAATATCTCTGGATCTGGGTTAGCCATTGGCAACACAACGGCGTCCTTGTTCATCGCGCGGATGTCATCCGCACTGAGCAGGTTGGCTATTGAGAGACCAATGAACACATCCGCGCCCTTCATGGCGTCGTGGACATCGCCTTTGATCCCCTCCGGATTGGTGGTTAGCGCGATCTCTTCCTTGGCTGGTGTGAGGTTGTCACGCCCCTGATGGATGATGCCTCGGGTATCAACCAGTATGATGTCCTTTACGCCCATAACCTGTAGAATTTTGCAGCACGCGATGCCGCTTGCGCCCGCGCCGCTGAAGACAACGCGCACATCTGCAAAGTCCTTATTGACCACGCGTAATGCGTTGACCATCGCGGCGAGTACGACTACGGCGGTTCCGTGCTGATCGTCATGGAATACGGGGATGCCCAGATCCTGCAAGCCTTCTTCGACCTCGAAACACTTGGGCGCGGCGATGTCCTCAAGATTGATGCCGCCAAAAGTGGGAGAAATAGCGCGAACGATGTCGATTATTTCATCGGCCTCGTGCGCGTCTATACAGATAGGAACGGCATCAATGTCGGCGAGTTCCTTGAATAGCAGCGCTTTGCCCTCCATTACAGGCATCGAACCCTCCGCGCCGATATTGCCCAGTCCCAGAACGGCCGAACCGTCGCTAACAACGGCAACCATATTGCCTTTGCTGGTAAGTTCATAGACTTTGCTGCGGTCTCGGGCGATCTCCCTGCAAACTGCTGCGACGCCGGGTGTGTACGCGGTTGACATGTCGTCGATGGTCTTCAATTCGACCTTGGAGTGGACGCCGAGCTTTCCTCGATTTCGGGCGTGAAGCTCCAGCGCCATTTCATCGTAGTTCATACACACTCCTTGACAGTCTCGTGCGGGATTGAGGATTAAGTTTATTGCCACGCTCAATGTTAGTCAAATATAGGCTGCTCGCCTGAGATGAACGAATTGATATGGAGGCCATTCATTTAGAAGATGGCGATGGGATTCACCGGACTCCCGGTTACATTGCGTAAAATAAGGGGTCCCAAACTAAGCATGAATTCATAGCGATTGTTGCGACGGCATGCTTCAGCAAGCTGCTCGAGGTTGGCATTGTCGATGAGCCAAAGGCCGAGCGTAACAAGGCAGAGCGTATGGAGGGGCGAACCGATATTTTGGTACTGGCTTGGGCGGACGTCGTTAGATGTGTCCGTGCCGAGCATCGCAATGCCGCGGTCTCTAAACCAGGGAGCGCAAGCGGCTTGGCATGCAGGCGTCGGTTCACCGCCGGGCAGCGCGCCCTGTTCAATGCGGCGACGATAGTAACCAGTGCGTACCAGCAAGATGTCGCCTTCTTCCACCCGGATACCATGTAGCTCCTCAGCAGCTTCGAGGTCTTCGGGCATTACGGGAGCGTCCGGTGGTAGCCAGTCCGTACCTCGAACTTGCGGAATGTCCAGCAGGATCCCACGGGAAACGATGCCGCCGGATGCCGGTTCGATGGAGTGGCTCTGTGCGCCTTCTCGTGATGTGACCGTGCTGGCTGGCACATCGTTGTACATCTTGCCTTCCCATGAGTAGTGGGACATCGCATCGATGTGGGTGATGCTTTGTCCGTGGAACACCATGCCGATAAATTCTGCCGCTCCTCGCCGCGTAGCCTTGCGCTCAGGCGGGTCGGTGTCTCTGCCTTCTCCGCTGTCCACCATGAACCGTTGCACCTGGTAACGAATGTCGGGTGCCATTTCGGTGGTTACGGGTCGAGAACAGCTTACGGTTTCGCCCAGTCGGACGAGAGACGCTGCCTGCGTGCGCTTTTCAGGCGTAATGTGATTGAGGCATCCCATCTGGTCGTCATCACCCCATCTTCCCCAGTTGCTGAGGGAGGCCATCCAATCGAGTACCTGCGCTTCGGAGGGGTAGAGTTGAGTGGTCATTAGGTCTTCACTCCGGTTCTGATCTTTCCTGACAAGGTTTGAAGGGACAGACGAAGTCACAACGAAAGTCCGTCGATGAACTGCGCGCCGGGTATTTTGCCAATGTCATGGGGCGCAATCTTAATCTTGGATGAGCGGCTTCCAGAACCGAGAATGATGGATTCCTGTTCCAGCAACTTTTGGTCGGCATAGACCGGGAGATCGTCTGGAAGGGCGAAAGCGGTTACACCACCGATCATCATGCCGGTAAGATCCTTCGTCTCGTCCGCAGATGCGAAGGACGCGCGAGATACGCCCATCAGTCGTTTGACCGTTTTGTTCACATCGAGACGGGCCGAACCCTGCACGATGCAGGCGCAGAATTTCTTGGCGCCGCGCTTTGACGCGACTATTATCGTGTTGCCGCTGCCTTCGAGAGTGTAGCCGTACTTCTCGCAGAATTGCGCCGTGTCGGCAAAGTCTGGGTCAATCTGAATTAGCTCATGTTCGATGCCAAGATTGTTGAGCGTGGAGACTACCTCCGACTCAATTTCTGCTGATGGTCCGTCTGTAATTGTCATAATATGTGTCTTACCTCCGCTAGTTTGCGCCAATAATATAGCGTCAGGCGGCTGTGGACGCAAACTGAGACGTGGGCGGATCAAGCCGGAAGGAGCTTTTGCGCCAACTCAAAGGCGTCTATCGGCCAGAAAATCTCAGGACGCGGCTTAAACACATCGGGCTGCCCAGTGCTGGGACAGCAGTTGAGCACAGCGTCCGTCCACTGGACCGGCACGGCTTCGTGCCCGTAAACCGCGCCCATCAGAGCGCCGCAGATTGCCGCCGTGGTATCGGTGTCGCCGCCAAGCATCACGGTGTCCACGATGCCAGATTCTAGGCTGTCTGCGTTTAGCAGCTGCCAGAAAGCGTTGTGAAGCGCGATGAGCACCCATACGCGCATAGGTGTGTTGGAGATGCCTGCATCCATGTCAGTCGGGTAGGGTGGCTCACGGTCGGATGCGCGGCGGAGTATCTCGATAACTCTGTGATTGATGCCGGTCTCTTCCGACCATTTTATGATCCACTGGTGGAGTGCGGCGCTATCACAGCCCGTTCGGATTGCCTGTGATACTGATACTGCAAAGACGGCGCTGGAGTCCTGGCAGACCGTATTCGTGTGGGTGAGCCTAGCGTCTTGCCTCGCCCAGTCCGCTACCTGCTCTGCGTCGTATTTGGCGCCGAAAATACCCAAGGGGCTTATTCGCATAAGCGCCCCGTTGGTCTGGGCGTGCTTGTCGAATGATCCATGTTCCAGGGCGTTTTGTGTGGTGCGCCCGAAGCCAAATGCGGGCGACCGCCACCAGACCATGTAGGCTTCGCGCACTGCGTCTGCGTCAAACCTGCCCTGTTCCACAAGTGAGCGAGCCAACATCAGCGCCATTTCCCCGTCGTCGGTTAGCTGGGCGATGGCAGGGTGCGGATGGTGTATCCCAAGTGGAAGCAGAAGTGCTTGCCCATCGGATATCCGGGTGAGTCCGTCGGGGTACATTCGTTGGATGTCTTCCTCGGACATGGTTTCGACGGGCATGCCGAGCATTTCACCTGCGAACTGCCCTAACATGCATCCCTGTGCACGAGCAAGGACTTCGGGATCGGCGGTAGTCTGTTCAATTTGTGTCAATGGAATACCTCTCGGCGGCTTAATGAATAAATACTTGCGCGTCAAAAGCGTGTCATATAGGTTGCATTGTAACGCACGTACATTTCAATGGGCGAGAATCGACTTGGAAGTGAGAAACATCGCTGACAACATCCTGGGATGGCATCCGCGCCCTCCCTTCTACTACGGCTGGCTTGTGCTTGGCACGGCTGCTTTGGGGGCGTTCATCGCAACCGGCGTCGCCCAAACCGTGCTTGGTGGTATTCAGGACCTCATCGCCCAAGACATGGGCTGGGACCGCACGACTTTAGCGTTCGCTGCAACGCTTGCGACCTGGACATCCGGGCTCACGATGCCCTTTGTGGGCAAGCTGGTGGACCGCTATGGACCGCGCTACATGATGCTTGCCGCCGCTCTGGTCGTGAGCGCGTGCTTTTTCGCTCTGGGCGGCGTCAACTCTGTCTGGCAGTTTTATATCGCATACATCATTTCGCGCTCGTTCGCAGGTCCGAATCTGCAAAACCTTGTGCCACGCACGGTCGCTGTGAATTTCTTCCGGCGCAAGCGCAATCTCGCGCTTGGCCTGACCGCACTCAACCGCATCGGCGGAGAATCGCTAAACCTGTTGATAATCACGCTGGTTGCAGGCGCATTCAGTTGGCGGACGGCGTACCGGACGCTGGGCATTATCGCGCTGCCGCTGTGCATCCCGTTGTTCCTGATAATGCGCCGCCGCCCGGAGGACATCGGGCTGCGCCCCGACGGAGACTCGGCAGGCACACCGAGTGCTAGATCGAGGGCGACATACGCTCCCACCGGCGAATTTGACTGGTGGCTTCGCGAGGTGGTGCGCGCGCCGTCATTCTGGTTCATCGTGTGGGCCGAGTTCCTGTCTGTTACGACAACGGCTGCGGTGGCCTTCCAGCTCGTGCCGTTTCTGACGGATAACGGCATGCCGTATCGGACTGCCGCATTCGCGCTAATGGTCAGCATTCTGCTGGGAGGTCTATCTGTGCCGCTGTGGGGACATCTGTCGGACAAATTCACCATTCGGCGTTTGACCATTACGGTGATGCTGGCAACGAGCGTTCCTACGGCTGTATTCGCCTTCATCGACGCTCAGAGCGTAGGATTCTACGTCTCGGTGGTGTGGGGAGTCGCGTCCGGCGGTATTCCGATTGTCGGCAGCATGATGATAGGCGAATACTTCGGGCGGCGCTCGTTCGGCGCGGTCTCTGGCCTGACCGGTCCCTTCCGGACCGCCGCGATGGGACTAGGACCTACGCTCGGTGCGCTGCTGGTCAACATAACTGGCGAGTACACCGCGATCTTCACGGTTGCGGTTGCGTCGTACATCGTGGCGGCGGGAATGACTTACAGCGTGCGGTATCCGACTATGCCGAGAAGGACCTTACACGATAGGCAGGACGGATAGGATATGAAGCTGCCGTTCGTATTGAACGTACCGGATCCCGAGAGTGTAAGATTGCGGCCGCAGAACGAATAGGCTTGTAGTTTCTCAGTCCGCTTCGCGCAGACATTCCTCCAAGAGGTCGAAGGCGGCTTTGGCGAATGCCCACATGTTGCCTTCGCGGTCGTTGTCGCCGGTCTCGATGGTTATGGCGCGCTCGACTGGGCCTGAGACCGCTATGCACGCGTGGCCCGCGTCGTCTCCGTAGCGATTGCCGGTGGGGCCGCTGGCGCCCGTCTCGCTGAGTGCCCAAGTACTGCCGTGAATCTCGCGTATTGTCTGGGCGTTAAGGGCGGCGTAGTATTCGGTGCTGGCGCGCTGGCCTTCCATCGCGGAGTCGGGAACGTTGAGCAGTCCGGCTTGGGCAACGCGCGTGTAGATTATCGCGCCACCGACATAATATGCCGATGCGCCGGGAATCGCTACGAGGGCTGCGGAGAGCAGGCCTGCGCAAGAAGACTCTGATACCGCTATGGTGTCACCGCGCCTTTTCAGGATGTCGGCGGTGGATACTGCGAGCGTGCTTAGTTCGGTCATGGTATTCTCCGTAGGCTGCTATTCGGTGGCGCCAAAGATATAGATGTGCTGGTGTAACACTCTCAGACTTACACCAGATGCAGATGCTCCAGCACCTGCGGATTGACGATATTGCGGGGCCTCCTGCCATCGAGGACGGCGGCAACCTCTTCGCCGTAGCGCCCTGTGCGGAGTTGTAACGACAGCACGGATGTATGCCCCGAGTGCGGTGACAGAACCACATTGTCCATTGAGAGTAGGGGATTGTCTGCGTCGGGCGGCTCTTTTTCCAGCACATCCAGGCCCGCGCCCGCAATCCATCCCTCTTGCAGTGCCTTGATGAGGGCTGCTTCTTCTACGACGGGTCCGCGCGAGGTGTTGATGAGATAGGCGTTGGGCTTCATGAGGCGCAGCGCGTTCTCGTTGATAATGTGGCGCGTCTCGTCTGTCAGTGGCGTGTGGAGGGAGACATAGTCGGATTGCGACATCATTTCGTCGAAGGACACGCGGGTTACACCGCGCTCTGCGAATGTCTCGTCGGAGATGTACGGGTCGTAGGCGATGACATTAAGCTCGAAGCCTTTGGCACGCTGTGCCATAGCGCTGCCGATGCGCCCTAGACCGAGAATCCCGATGGTCTCGCCGTGGAGCGCGCCGACTTCGTAGGGCGGTCGCGGCGTCCACGTATTTGACCGAATGTCAGAGTGTAGGTTGACTACGCGACGGTTCAGCGCCAGAAGCAGGGACATAGCCTGGTTCGCTACTTCGCGCGTCCAAAGGTCGGGGATGTTGACGACAGCAATGCCTTGCTCGGTGGCGGCCTCGACGTCGATGACATCGTAGCCCACGCCGGTTCGCAAGACGACTTTGCACTGCGTCAGAGATTCGAGCACGCGGCGAGTCATTGGTGAATCAGATGTGATAATGCCATCCGCGTCTTTGACATGCTCAATGATTTCCTCTTCGTCGTGCATGGAGTTGAGCAGTTCAAGGTTAGCGTCCACCTCCTCTAATGCGGCCCGGGTGTCGTTGAGATTTTCTGCCTGCCAGCGTCCCATGTAATAGACGGTGAATTTGTGCTCGGCCAACGTATCGCCTCCGTGAACGTATAGGTGAGAATCCAGATTGCCGTAGTATATCACGGCGCACCGATAAGGATTTGGGCGACCATACGGGAATTGGCTTTGCGTGGGAAAGGGGGTTAGAATGTCGAAAGGGAGGTGTGGCATGACACAGCAGACTGAGACGAAAGCCGCTGTCTTTGACCAGCATGGGAGAGGAGCGGACTCCGACGCCGGAAGGCGGTTCAAAATGGTTCAGGGCATTCGACAGGAGATCATCGCCATGCTTGCCGCGAAGAAGCGGAGATTCAGTGCTGATGATTACCAGATTCTGGGCAAAGAAGGCATCCTGACCGAGGACGACAGGATAGAGCTTATAGAGGGAGAAATTGTCGTAATGTCGCCAATCGGAGACAGGCATTTGGCTTGCGTTGATATGTTGGCAAGTCAATTGTTCGGTGGAGTAAAGGGCGAAGCCATCGTGAGAGTGCAAGGATCCATACGCCTTGGCGAGTACTCTGAACCGCAGCCCGATATTGCGTTGCTCCGTCATCGGGATGATTACTATGCAAGCAGAAGCGCGACGCCGGAAGATATTTTGCTGTTGGTTGAGGTGGCAGATAGCAGCCTAGATAGGGACAGAAATGACAAGTTGCCAAGATACGCGCGGGCAGGAGTTCCAGAAGCATGGATTGCTAATCTGTTGGACGATTGTGTCGAGCGCTTCCGCAACCCCACAGAAGACGGCTACTCCGATGTGATCCGACTTATTCGAAGCGACACTATTTCACCTGAACTACTGCCGGATGTCGAGTTGAGAGTTGATGATATATTGCCGTAGGGCGGCATGTGGCAACGAGGTGAAGCAGTGGTGGCAACGGGTGGGTTCGAACCACCGACCTAACGCTTATGAAGCGTCCGCTCTACCCCTGAGCTACGTTGCCATCCTGAAAATCTAGTACAGTCCATTATACGTTAATTCCGACATCAGATAAAGTAAAAATGCTCGCCGAGGAATCCAGAGGATGAATGACGCGCGGATCGACCCACTCATAAAGCGCGCGGTCGCCGATGCTGTGATGCAGCGTGCTTCGATCGAACTGAACAAGCTGCTAGTTGAGCTCGCCGCCGCGATCGACCCGTTCCCGAACTTTATGGGTGTGAGCACGATACAGGCCGTTGAAGTTGAGCCTCCCGGTGTTTCAAATCCAGATAACGGCTGTGTGGTTGTGTGTCCTGACGGCGAACTGCGTGAGCTTGTTCTGCGTATGATTCCCGGTCCGTTCGATTTGGGTGGCGTAGAACAGACGGAGGAAATGGCCGAGTTGGAGGTTCCGGCGGGAGAGTATGTGGCATACGCATACGCCGCGGTTCAGGAATTGCTGAAGTTGCTGGATGAACGGCAAGCGGGTCAATAGTCTTCCCCGGTGAAGCCCAGGTGGTGGAGAAGCCTGTTAGGTGCTCTCTTGAAGAAGAACTCTCCCCATGTGGGTAGTTGCGGCTTGCGGTTCATCATTTTTCGGAACTCTCTTGATGCGTCACCGACAAGCGGGGAGCCGTGCCCGCCGCAGAGTATGTCGAAATCTAAGGCGGTGAGTCTCTCAAGTGACCGCTGATACCGCTCTTTGTCGTTGCCAGGAAATGGCATTGAGCGACTCACTCGCCCCTGATCGCTGAATATCGTGTCACCGCTAAACAGCACCCCCTCTTGTTCAAGGAAGTAGCATACGCTGCCAGGTGTGTGGCCAGGTGTATGAAGAACTCTTATGCCACCGGCCGCCGGAATTAGCTCACCGTCCTCGACGATGTAATCGAGACGAGTGAGTCTAAGAAACGGGATGCGGACATCCAGCGCACTGAAAACGCCCATGTAGGAGAGCGACCGACCACTGTCGTGATAGTGCGAGTCCTCACGGTGGGCTGCTACGTGTGCGCTACTTTGCCTAAGTATGCCAGGAGCGCCACTTGTGTGGTCAGGATGGTTGTGGGTCATTAGGATGCGGCGCAATTCGGCGGGCTGCCTGCCGATGCTGCGGATGTAACTGAAGACCCGGCCTGCGCTCCACGGCATGCCCGCGTCTATCAACGTAAGGTCGTCGCCTTCAACCAGATAAACTCGTGAAATGTGAGTTCCTGGTATGGCATGAATACCCCGAATGATCTCCAATTGACCTGCTCCCTGAGAAAGACCTGTTGAAATATCCGCTTCTCTTCATTCTAGCGCAATCGTCGCAGGCTGATACGCAAGGCAAAGTGACGTTGCTCATCCTTTGCAAGATCAGGATGGTTCAGGCCTTCAGGCCGTGAAGTCGGCTATCATGTCTCGATTCTTTCCGTTGAAATCGGTCGCTCGTAAGAGCGTGCAAGTGTCGCCCCCACTAAGCCATTATCTGACTCTCCGCCTCGCGCTGTATGCGGCTGAACACCTCCTGAAGCGAGATACTATGCTCCAGGGCGCACGCGCGCGCGTCTTCGTATTCGGGAGCAATGCTGACGACTACACCGTTCAGTCGCTTCAGCTTTACGGCTACTGTCCCCAAGGATGTCTCAACCTGCACCACTTCACGCTCAGCCTCGATACGTTCCAGTTGCCGCACGCGCACTCCAAGAGTGGATGTCTCCCTCATCACCAGATCGACGGTTTCGGCCTCGTTGTCGGCAGACACTATGACGCTGAGCATTGTCGCCGGCCGGTTCTTCTTCATCTGTATAGGTGTGAACCAGACGTCGCGGGCGCCCAGATCGAAGAGACGTTCCTGCACATAACCTAGCATCTCCCCGCTCATGTCGTCGATGTTGGTTTCTACCAGCTTTACACCCGTGCTGTATTTCGATGTCTGCTCAGTTCCAATCCACAGAGCGAGCGCATTCGGATATTGCTGCGAATCGCGAGTGCCCAAGCCGTAGGCGATGCGATCAACATTGATGCGCGGATGCTCAAATGTGGCAATCGTCGTGAGAATGGCCGCACCGGTTGGCGTGACCATCTCACCGGTGTTGTGCGCGTTGTTTGGAGGAGCGGCTACGGGGGCGTTAGCCATTTCGAATAGAGCCGCTGTTGCAGGAGCGGGCACGGGCAGAAGTCCGTGCTCAGACCTTACAACGCCTGAACCGCTTGGAAACGCAGAGCAGTAAACGCGCTCGACTCCAAGTATCTCCAGTCCCGCTATACTGCCAACCACATCCACGAGTGTGTCGAGCGTGCCTAGTTCGTGTAGGTGCGTTTCGCCCGGCTCTGTGCCGTGTACCCTTGCCTCTGCCTCCGCAATTCGCAGGAAGACCTCTCTTGACTGCCGAATCACGCTATCGGACAATCCGGATGCCTCTGCCATGTCCACAAAGTTCTGGATCGTGTGCGTCCTGCGTCCACTTTCATCAAGATCAACGATCAGGTGCGTCCCTTCGAGACCGCCCCGCTGCGCACGCTGTGCCTTTAGCGAGTAGCCATCCACATTGAGATTCGCCAGCGCGTCGTTGATGTCGTCCAGCGCAAGCCCCGCATCCAAGAGCGCACCGAGAATCATATCTCCACTTGCGCCACCGATGCACTGAAAGTATGAAATGCTCAAATTGAGCCTCCTCACATAGCGGTCAAGCGACTGCATCCGAGATTTGCCGTGTTATCGGCAAGCACATATTAATCGCTTGTGCTAGGGTGTCAACTCTCTGATAGTGTAGCTTCTCGGTTCCGTCGGCGCGGTCGTCCGTATTTCCTGGTACGAGGCATTTTCTGAAGCCTAGACGAACTGCTTCTTTGACTCGTCGGTCTGTCTGAGGCGCGCGGCGTATTTCTCCGCTCAATCCCACCTCACCTATTGCGGCAACATCACCCGGCATGGGTACGCTTCTGAAACTTGAAGCGATTGCAAGCGCCACTCCCAAGTCGGCAGCAGGTTCGGCAATCTTCAGTCCGCCCGTCACATTCACAATCACATCGTAGTCGGCGAGGGGTATGCCACAGGTACGCATAGCGACAGAGCAAACGAGTAGAAGTCTGTGCGAGTCATATCCGGTTGCAACACGGCGTGGCGTGGGAATCGTAGAGGGGGCAGTCAGCGCCTGAATCTCAACAAGCAGTGCTCTATTGCCTTCAAGGACCGGCACCACAATTGATCCCATGGCTCCTGCTGGCCTGTCCAGTAGGAAACTCTCGGAAGGATCTGCCACGTCGCGTAGTCCAATGCCGGTCATCTCAAGTACGCCGACCTCGTTCGTCGAGCCGAAGCGATTCTTGACCGCGCGAAGCAAGCGCCACGAACTCACAGCATCACCCTCCATGTATAGCGCGGCGTCAACCATGTGTTCCAGCAATCGAGGTCCCGCAATGTCGCCGCCCTTGGTGACGTGTCCTGTGAGTATAATCGGGACATTGTGCGCCTTACCCCATTCCAGAAGCCTGCGCGCGCATTCTCGAATCTGCGACACATTGCCGGCCTGCGACGAGAGTGACGGATCATACATCGTCTGTATTGAATCTATGACCGTGAGTGCAGGGCGCTGTTCGTCAAGCCTAGCCAGCACTTCTTCTATATTCGTCTGCGTTAGGATATACAGGTTACGTCCTTCGATGGCGAGACGGTCGGCGCGCATTTTGACCTGTGAAACGGACTCTTCACCCGTAACATAGAACACGGAAGAATGAGTCTGTGCGACTTCGGCTGCGACTTGCAGCAGCAGGGTGGACTTTCCGATGCCGGGGTCGCCCGCAAGCAGCACGAGAGAGCCAGGCACAATCCCACCCCCCAGTACACGGTTGACTTCGCTGGATGACAGAGCCAGACGCAGAAATTCGTTAGCGGATGCTTCCGCGAGATGAACGGCTGCGGACGTCTCATTGTTGAGCCATCCATATCTCCCCGAGTCACTCCGTTCTATGATGGTATTCCAGGCGCTGCAACCGCGGCATTGCCCCTCCCACTTTGGCGATACGTTCTGGCAGGAAGTGCATACGAATTCTGTCCTTTTCCTTGAATTAGCCATCAATGTCCTCTCCTAAAGACTTCGCTATCTGACTCCAGCGCCAGACCGTCAGAAGGTAATTGCGTTACAAATGTTCGATGCATGAAGAATAATAGAACATAACAGAACGCAAGTCAAGGAGAATTTGCGAAATTATGTGCAATAAGCGAAAAGCCCGCCTGGCTGAGCAGACGGGCTTTCAAATTAGATGGAAATCACGTTAGGACTATTGGCGCATAACGCTATGCAATGGGAACAGGCTCTTTCGCATGGACGACCAAACCGTCCTCGTCCTCATTGACGTCCACCATAGCGGTGTCGCCCGGACTCAATTCCCCTGCAATGATGGCGTCGGACAGCTTGTCTTCAAGGTGGTCTTGAATTAGGCGACGCATAGGCCTTGCGCCGAACTGGGGATCATACCCCTTCTCGGAGAGCCAGTCACGCGCGGCGTCCGACACTTCCATGGTGATGCCTTGTTCGATAAGCTCTCCGTTCACATCCTGCAACTGGAGCTTGACGATTTCCTGCATGTGTTCGCGGCCCAGCGAATGGAATACCACCTGACCGTCTATGCGGTTCAGAAACTCTGGGCGGAAGAAGCGTTTTACTTCATCGAGAACATTGTTCTTCATGCGAAGGTAAGCCTGCTCATCAGTCCTGCCGGACTCGCCCCTTGCCGAGAAACCCATTGAGCGATCCTGTCGGATCAGATCGGAGCCGATGTTGCTCGTCATGACGATGACGGTGTTGCGGAAATCGACTCTGCGACCCTTGGCGTCGGTGAGGTGCCCGTCGTCGAAAATCTGGAGCAGGATATTGAAGACTTCCGGATGCGCCTTTTCGATCTCATCAAGCAGGATAACGCTGTATGAGCGGCGGCGTACCGCTTCGGTGAGCTGCCCACCCTCGTCATAGCCTATATATCCCGGAGGCGCGCCGACCAGCCGCGCAACTGTGTGCCTGTCCATAAACTCTGACATGTCGATGCGGATCATCGACTCTTCGCTGCCGAACATGAACTCGGCGAGCTTCTGTACGAGATAAGTCTTGCCTACGCCCGTCGGTCCAAGGAACAGGAACACCCCTGTGGGTCTCTTCGGGTTCTTCAAACCTGCCCTCGCGCGCCGGACTGCTTTGGAGATTACCGTAATCGCTTCATCCTGACCGGAGACCTGGCTGTGCAGCGAGTCTTCCATGTTCACCAGGCGCTCGGACTCGGTTGATGCCAGTCGAGCGACAGGGATTCCCGTCCACATGTTAACAACTTCCGCGATGTCGTCTTCCGTGACTTCCGGGCTGTTGCTGCTGCGCTCGGTCTCCCAGTCTGATTGAAGCGCTTCCATCTTCAGTTGCAGGCTCATCTCACGCTCTCGCAACTCTGCCGCCTGCTCGTACTGGCGCGTGGAGATCGCTTCGTCCTTTTCACGGCGAACGCGATCAAGCATGTTTGACACTTCCGTCAGCGAGAGCGGCTGCTCGGAGTTGTTGATACGCACTCTGGAAGCCGCTTCGTCTATTAGGTCGATTGCCTTGTCAGGAAGAGAGCGGTCGGAGATGAACCTTGCCGCCATGCTCGCTGCCGCCTTCAGGGCATCTTCGTTGATCGTCAGCTCGTGGTGCTTCTCGTACTCACCCTTGATGCCTTTGAGAATTTCGACTGACTCATCGACGGTCGGCTCTTCGACGCGAACGGGCTGGAATCTGCGTTCGAGCGCGCTGTCACGTTCGAGATATTTGCGGTACTCGTCTGGAGTAGTAGCGCCTATCGTCTGCAATTCGCCCCGGGCGAGGGAGGGCTTGAGAATGTTCGCGGCGTCAACGGCACCCTCGGCGGCGCCGGCACCGACCATCGTATGCACTTCATCGATGAACAGGATGCACTTGCCGGATTCAGTAATTTCCTTGACGACTTTCTTGAGCCGTTCCTCGAATTCACCGCGATATTTGGTGCCCGCGACGAGCGAACCCATATCGAGAGTAACAAGCCTCTTGCCCTGCAATGTGGACGGTACTTTGTTCTCGGCTATGAGTTGTGCTAACCCCTCGACGATTGCCGTCTTGCCAACTCCTGGCTCGCCAACCAGAACAGGGTTGTTCTTTGTCCGGCGGCTGAGTATCTGTGTTACCCTCTGAATTTCGTTGCTTCTGCCAACAGTTGGGTCGAGATTGCCTTCTCTGGCTTGCTTAGTAAGGTCCACCCCGAGCTCATCCAGCATTGGCGTCTGGCTCTTGCTCCTGCCGCGCCTGCCGCTGCCTTGTGGGCTTTGCGATGACTGCGACAACAGGCGGCTGGTCTCGCCGCGGATCTTGTCTAGGTTAATGCCGAGACTTTCCAGAACGCCGGCGGCAACGCCTTCGCCTTCCCGCATGAGACCGATAAGGAGGTGTTCAGTTCCGATGTAATGGTGGTTGAGGCGTCGCGCCTCGTCCACTGCAAGCTCGATGACCTTCTTTGCGCGAGGAGTCAGCCCGATTTCACCAGGCGTGGAACGCTCTCCTCGCCCAATGATGAACTCAACGGCAGAGCGCACTTTGTGCAATTCGACGCCGAGGTTAGAGAGCACTCGGGCAGCGACGCCATCCGTCTCTCGGACAAGACCCAGAAGGATGTGCTCCGTCCCGATGTAGTTGTGGTTGAATCGCTGCGCTTCTTCTTGAGCCAGCGACAACACCCTGCGCGCTCTCTCTGTAAACTTCTCGAATCTGCTTGCCATCGCACCTCTCCTGTAAGGAGTTCAGTGTAATCAGAACAATAAGGCGTATTCTATTCGTAGCTCATGAATGGGTTGTCCATTGTCTGCTTGAGGCTCAACCCCAGCCTGCGCCGCTCGGGTTCGATCCTAAGCACCTTCAACTTTACATCCTCGCCCTCTTGAACGACTTCACGGGGATGACCGATAACGCGGTCGGACAGTTCGGATATGTGAATCAATCCCTCGATATTGCCTTCTACGCGGGCGAATGCCCCGAAGTTTGTCAGCTTGGTTATCTGAGCGTCAACGATGTCATCCACATGCAGTCGCTCGTGAATTGTCTCCCACGGTTCCGGCTCAAGTCGTCTCAAGCTGAGAGCAATCTTCTTATTTTCTACATCGACCCTCAGCACGAACACATCCAGTTGGTCGCCGATAGACACCACGTCTTCTGGCCTGCCGACCGGCCCCCAAGACATCTCCGATATATGCACTAGTCCATCTGCGCCGCCCAGGTCAACAAAAGCGCCGAAACTGCTGATGCCCGTAACGACTCCCTTGCGGACCTCGCCAACCTGAAGTTCTTGCACCAGGCGTGCTTTCTGCGCGTCTCTCCATTCCTGAACGGCTTGTCGCTCGGAGAATATCGCGCGGTTGCGGCTACGGTTAATCTCAAGAATCTTCAGTTGAAGTGTTTTGCCCGTCTCTTCTGCCTGCCGCTCCATGCGCCGTGCTTCGGCTTCGGGGTCTTCTTCGGTCTCCGACCTGTCCCTGAATATATCTCTCGGAACGCTTACGAGCTGCGACATGGGAACGAAGCCTTGTACCTTGCGAACATCAACGATTGCACCGCCCTTGTTAAAGCCAAGGATGCTGCCTTCGACGGTTTCGTTATCTTCAAGGCACTGTTCCAACTCGCGCCAGCCCGTCTCTCCCAGGGCGCGGTCAATCGACAGTATAGCGGCATTGTCGGCAGATTCCGGCCGGAGGACATAAGTAATAATCTGGTCGCCTATTTGCAGGTTCTGCAAGTCTTCTTGACTCAGGCTGCGCATCTCGCGCTGCTGCACTACGCCCTCGGATTTGTGCCCTATATTGACGAGTATGCCGCCATCCTCAGAAAAGCCCATTACCTCGCCATCCACGACTTCGCCGCGGCGTAAAGGCTTTATCGGTTCCATGGAGTCGAGCAACTGGCCCATGTCCTGGACCTCGGACTCCTCTTCATCGAAATCCATGGGCTCGTCGTCAAGTGCAACTTCCGAGGCTACGGGCTCCAGGACCTCCGTTTCGGTTATCGGAGGCGATGTATCATCGGGCGGTTGCGGTGATTCGCCGACTGGGTCAGGGGCTTCACTTTGTGAAATTACCGGATCCTGCGCTTCGGCTGCGTTCTCAATAATGGCGGGGTCGTCTGAAGAGGGAGTTAATGTCACGGCTCTACGGGCCTTTCTTATAGTTGGACTGCCTAGTTATTATATTCGTATATGGCAAATGTGTAAAGGTTCGGAAGGGGTATGGAGTCACGAACGGAGGGCACCTGGAAGGTACCACTTCTAGTACAGAAACAGCATACTCTAACGTCGGTTCTTGTTCAAGAGCGATTGAGGGTCTCCACTGGCATTGAAATGACTATAGCGACGAGTTGGCATCCCAGGCCCGACTGCGGACGAAAACTTTCGTATTCTGGCAGCGACGCGTTCCGCATCCATGCTAGAGGATCTGTGACAGGAATAGTTTCGTTCGTTCGCTCGCCGGATTATCGAAGAATTCGTTCGCGGTATTCTCCTCTACAATGCGTCCTTCGTCCATCATAATGATTCTGTCGGCGACTTCTCTGGCAAAGCCTATTTCGTGCGTGACAATCATCATTGTCATGCCGGAATAAGCCAACTCACGCATAGCGTCAAGGACTTCGTTGATCATTTCTGGATCGAGTGCCGAAGTAGGCTCATCGAATAGCATAATTTTGGGCTGCATCGCAAGGGCTCGCGCTATAGCGACGCGCTGCTGCTGACCACCCGACAGCTCGCTGGGATATTTCTGAGCCTGCTCCGGTATGCCGACTCTAGTCAGGAGCTCAAGTCCTACTTCTTCCGCCTGTGTGCGACTCCAATGACGCACCTTCATCGGCGCAAGCGTGATGTTGTCTATTACTGTCAGATGTGGGAATAGGTTGAACTGCTGGAACACCATGCCGACTTCGCTGCGTATGGCGTCGATATTGCGAACGTCCTTCGTCAATTCGATACCGTCAACGATTATGTCGCCGCTCTGGTGTTCTTCGAGCCGATTGATGGTGCGTATGAATGTTGACTTTCCAGAGCCTGACGGCCCCACAATCACAACCTTCTCTCCACGCTTCACGGTAGTGTTGACATCTTTAAGCGCCTGAAAGTTTCCGAACCACTTATTGACATTTCGGCAGACGATGATGTCTTCCACCGATTCCGCACTTCCGTTGGTAGTCATGAGTTCCTCCATTAGCATAGGCGTGACAGGATGTCGCGCCCATTTCATAGTCTGCTAAGTGCCTTACCGCCTGCCCACGCCCATGTGCTCTTCGATCCGACCGCTCACATACGACATGCTGTAGGTGAATATCCAGAAAACGATTGCGAGAAAGATGAACAGCTCGCGCGCGTTGCCCAGGTACTCTGGGTTGCCTTGAATGAATGCCCTACCTATTTCCACTACGTCGAGCATGCCAATGATATAGACAAGGCTGGTATCCTTGAACAGCGCAATGAATTGTCCCACGATCGCGGGGATAACATTTCTGATGGCTTGCGGCAACTCGATGAGCAGCGTTGTCTGCCACCCAGGTAGCCCCAGAGCGCGAGCCGCCTCCACTTGTCCGCGAGAAAGCGCTTGCAGTCCTCCACGAATATTCTCGGCCATATACGCCGAGCTGAAGAGCGTGATGATAATCGCGGCGCGGAAGACAGAATTTTGCGGAAAGTCTTCGGGGAACGCAAGTGGCACAAGCACCTGCGACATGAACAGCAGCGTTATCAGGGGAACGCCTCGGAATATCTCGATGAAGACCACGCAAAGGAGCTTGACGATGGGCAGGTTGCTGCGTCTTCCAAGCGCGAGTGCGATACCAATGGGTAGGCTCAACACGATGCCCGCCACCGCAAGTAGCAAGTTGAGCATTAGTCCGCCCCAACTGACGACGGATACGGGTTGCATTCCTGGGATGCCAGGCAGACCCCGCAGCAGCACTAGTATCAGCAGGAATACGACAACTCCGAATATCACCATGCGCTGCACGGTTATCAGAGAGGTGTAACGCACAAGCGCCCATCCGATTAGCACTGCGGGCAAGTTGGCTAAGAGAAGGAGCCGCACATCCAGCCCCATGTCGTCCAAGCCATAGGGCAGGAACGCCAGAAGAGCCGACACAATCGCAACTGACAGAGCAACCTTTCTGCCGACATCGCCAACGACTGCCCAGACCATGCCTAGCAGTACGGTTACCAGCAGTAGTCCTGCCTGCGGCCTCCAGAAGCAGTTTTGGCCTGGGCAGGCTAGTTCGGTGTTGTACTGGCCGATAAAGAACCCGCCACCTATCGTTGCTATCACGGTCCAGTCTGCGTCTGTGAGCACCCACCCCAGGCAGAACCATGCCGCTAGGATTATGACTACGGAAGACACGACTGTAAGCATGCCGTTGAACCACGACGAGAAGAGATTCTCACGGATCCACCCGGCGGCACCACCTTCGTGACGGGGCGGAGGAAGCTGGCCGGAGGCCGGCGCATTGCTGACAGCCATCTATTACGCTCCCGAAAACCTGATATGGCGGTTGTATAGATTGCCTATAAGGGAATACGCGAGGCTCAGAGCCAGATAAGAAAGCATGATCAGGACAAAAATTGACACCGCAGGAGCGGTCTGAGTCATTGTCTTGGCGACATTCGTTAGGTCCGAGTATCCGATTGCTCCGGCGAGGCTGCTGTTCTTAGTCAGGTTGAGGTACTGGCTGATCAGCGGCGGTATGATTACTCTCAGCGCCTGTGGGAATGTTACGTTCCTAAGCGTTCCCATCGGCGTCAGACCCAGCGCGCGGGCCGCCTCGGTCTGCCCTCTGTTCACTGATTGGATTCCCGCGCGCACTATCTCGGCGATGAAGGAGGACGTATAAATTACAAGTCCCACAAGCAATGCGAGCAAGCCCGCGGACGCTGTAAAGCCGCCTGCTATGCGCCCGAAGGTCCCCTGTGGCGCGGGTATGGAAATCGCAAAAGGCGACGTGCCCATTACTAGCATCACGACAGCCCAGGATGCTGCGCCCATAAGCACTGTCGCGATACATCCGTAAACTATCGGGAATGACGCCTTGCCCGTCATCTCCTCGCGGCGTGTCAACATTCGATGGACGAAAAATCCCAGTGCTACAGCCAAGGCCATGAGTGCTAACCATACTAGCGCCGCATCAGCACTGGCCGGAGTCGGGGAAGGCGCTGAAACGCCGGCGTTGTTGATGTAAATGTTCCCCGCTACGACGTATCCTTCCCTGACCGGAGGCAACGCTAGGACAATGTAAAACCAGAAGAAAAGCTGCACTAGAAGCGGTACGTTGCGGAAGAACTCGACATACGCAGTCGCAATCTTAGAGACAAGCCAGTTGCCCGACATTCGTGCGACGCCAACGACTACGCCCAAGGCTGTTGCCAGAATAACACCCACAATTGAGACGAAGAGGGTATTCGTGAACGCAACGAAGAGGGCGTAACGGAATGTGTCAGATGACTCATACGGGATGAAGTGCTGGCCTATCGGCGTCTGGTATCCGCGTGAAAGGAAGCTGAATCCGTACGGGATGTTCCTTTCCGCAATCGCGCTCCCGATGTTGATGAAAAACCACGCGACAAGCACGACGACCAGAACACCGGACACAATCTGCGATGCCCATTGTATGACCTGGACGTGCCTCCATACGGGAATCCCCTGATATGTCAGATTTTGCATCAACTTAACAAGTGTGTCCTGCAGGTATGTCTGTTGCGCCGTAATCCTACCACATCTTCCGGCAGTTGAAGCGACTTGGATGGCTAACTTGCCGGCCGTACTCGACAATCCTCTTAACCTTACTTTTCGCAAATCAACTCTAAATGAGAGAGTGTCAAAAAATCGTAGCTAAAGAAAATAAGGGCGAATGGCATTTGCCACTCGCCCTTGTATTGTCTATTCAGTTAGATCGGTATGTGGTGTCCTTTAGCGCAGCGGCGCTGCGTATATCTGTCCACCCTTTGGGCAGTCTGTGCAAGGTGCGTCCGACCAGAGGGCGTTTCGTCCGCCCTCGCGTGGCAAATTGATGCCGCTAGGACCTAGGTTACGGCTGTAAATGTCGCCATAGTTGCCTACTGCTCGAACTACATCTTGCGCGACGGTGTTATTCAGGCCCAGAGGCTCCTGACCGAAAGCATTGGCGGCCTCGCCTAGGCCAAACAGCCTGTCAACCTTGGTGTTGCCGGTGGCGGCTGTGGGAACTTCCGACTGGCCGACTCCGTAGGCTTCGGCATAAATGAGGATGCCCATAACCGTCTTAACGATGTCGAACCACTGGTCGTCGCCATGCGGCACTACGGGGCCAAGGGGCTCTTCTGAAATAGTGTTCGGTAGGATAATGTGGTCTGCAGGATTCGATAGAGAAGTACGCAGGGCTGCCAACTGTGAGTTGTCATTCGTGAAGGCATCGCACTGCTGGCTGTCGTAAGCTGCAACAACCGCGTCCGTATCCTCAAACGTTAGCACGCTGAGGCCAAGATTGTTCTGGTTGGAGAAATCTTGCAGGTTCAATTCTGTCGTTGTTCCCTGCGTCACGCAGACCGATGCGCCCGAGAGTTCGAGAGCATTGGAAATGCCGGAGTCACTGCGAACCATGAAGCCCTGACCGTCGTAGAACATTGTCTGGGCGTAGTTGCCCCACTGTGCGTCGCGACTAGTGGTCCATGTGACGGTGCGCACGAGGAGATCGACCTCGCCGGACTGTATCGTAGGCCCACGCTCTGCGGCGGTGATGAGGCGAATTTCTATCTTGTTCGGGTCTCCCAGAACCGCGGTCGCAACCGCGCGGCAAAGGTCAATGTCGAAGCCGACGTTGTTACCGGCGTCGTCAAGGGAGCCGTAGCCCGGAACGTCGTTACGGCTGGCGCAAATGAGCTTGTCCCGCTCTTTGATAGCGGCGAGGCGATCGCCGCTCGCTTCCATCATCGAGCCGGCCGAAGTGTCCGGCGCTTCCTCTGCTTGTTGCTGGCACGCAACGAGCGCCAGAATACCGGCGACGATTAGCATAATCAATAGACTTGTACGAATAGCCATTCCTTCTTCCTTTCTAAGGATGTGTTACAACCTGCCAAAAAACCCAAGTAAACGCGGCACTTCCATAATAATGCGTACTCTGAAAAACATAGAGGGCAGGAGAAACTAATCAAGCATTGATAAAACGAGTAAGCCCCCTGGCAGTGACCTATTTTCCCACAACCTTGCGAATGCAGTATCGTCGGCGCTGAGACGTTTCACTTCCGTGTTCGGGATGGGAACGGGTGGGACCATCTAGCTAGAACCACCAAAGGACTTAATGTGCGGTTTATAATACCAAGAGCAGGATACCTATGTCAACGAATTTCCTGGCTCAATAATTGATGCGAAACAGGCCGTCCCGTCCCTAGCAACGAGTAGCGTTCCATCATAGTTCCTTGCCCGATGTTGAGGTCAACCTTATAATCATTTGGCGCTACCGTCTGAAACGCGAACTTCGATAGGAAGGCAATGGGAGCCAATTGGAACCAGACATCGGTTGTACTCTTGCAGTTGCCATTGACGGTCCGGCTGCGTCCGGCAAGAGCGTTATCGGAAGAGAGGTTGCGCGCAGACTGGGCATTCGCTTCCTTGATACCGGCATAATGTATCGAGCCGTGACCTGGGCATCTATTCAGAGAGGAATAGACCCCAGCAGAGAGCATGAACTAACATGTCTCTCAGCCTGCTCCGAAATCCGTCTCATATCCGTGTGTGAAGGAGACCGATTGTTGCTGGATGGAGACGACATTACCGACCATCTCAGGCTTTCGGAAGTCGATGCCGGGGTATCGGCTGTTTCTGCTGTGAGTGGTGTGCGTCGTGCCCTTGTCGCTCAGCAGCGCGCTATCGCCGCCGATGGGCCAATCGTTATGTGTGGGCGCGATATTGGTACGGTCGTGCTGCCGGATGCCGGTGTAAAGGTATTCCTGACGGCGACGGTTGAGGTGCGCGCTCAAAGACGCGCTGCCGAGAAGGCTGGAAGTGCCGGCTACGAGAAAATAATGGATGAACTAGTGCGGCGCGACGGCATCGACAGTGAGCGGGATGATTCGCCACTGCGACCTGCCGAAGACGCGATCACAATCGCTACCGACAACATGACGATTGAAGAAGTCGTTAACGAGATACTTTCGAAGGTGCATTCATGCTGACCGACTGGTTGTATCGAATATGCATACCCTTGCAGCGAATGGTGTTGCGCCTTTTCGCCGACTGGAAGGTCAATGGCCTGGAAAACGTGCCTCCGATGGGGCCTCTGCTGATAATCGCTAACCACCAGAGTAACTTCGACCCACCTCTGCTAAGTGCGAGCGTGCCCCGCAGAGTGTATTTTCTCGCCAAGTCGGGCCTCTTTATGGGCCACGCAATTACATGGTTTCTCAGCTCGTACGGGGCCTTTCCCGTAAATCGTGAGGGCGGCGATATTAGAGCGTATCGATGGATTATCAGCCAGTTGCGGGCGGGAAAGCCCGTTGTCCTGTTCCCGGAAGGAACCCGGTCGCGCACTGGAATGACTAAGGCAAAGCCGGGAATAGCGCAGATTGCTTTGCAGTCGCAGGCATCCATTTTGCCCGTGGGAATAGTGGGAACGCATCGCCTGGGTACATGGATGCGCGTGTTCAACCCTACTGGCAAGTTGACAGTGAACATCGGGCAGGTTTTCTCCATTCCTCCGATAGACGGCAGGCCCAGCAAGGAGTTGCTTGACTCTATATCGGATATGATTATGCATCGAGTGGCAATGCAGCTTCCGGAGGAGATTCGTGGCGTATATGGAGAAAGCGTGACGGAAGGCGCGCCGCAGCACGGGTGAATGTTATGTGTGGAATCATCGGCTACATAGGAGAGAGAGCGGCGGCTCCGATAATTCTGGAAGGACTTGGCGCACTCGAGTATCGTGGCTACGACAGTGCAGGAATCGCGGTTCTGAACGAGGAAGGAGTGCCGCAACTTTACAAGTCTGCGGGTAAGCTCTCCAGGTTAAGGCGCATTCTAGGCGATGGACTGCCCGACGGCTTCAGTGGAGTGGGGCATACTCGCTGGGCCACACATGGAGGACCGACCGACTTCAACGCTCACCCGCACACCGACTGTACTGGCGAAGTTATGGTTGTCCATAACGGTATCTTTGAAAATTACTTGGAGTTGAAGCAATCTCTGGCGGCGGATGGGCACACCTTCGATTCTCAGACAGATGCTGAGTGCATTCCGCATCTCATTGAGTCTTATATGCGAGAAGGCTGCTCTCTCGAAGAGGCGGCGCGGGCAGCGGCGTGCCGCATAGAGGGCGCGAATGCCGTCGTCGTGATGTCTCGCAAAGAGCCGGACAAGATAGTCTCGTTCAAGCTCGGCAACGCGGGCGGTATAGTCATCGGATATGGCGAGCGGGAGATGCTGCTCGCCAGCGACGTTTCCGCGCTGCTTCCACATGTGCGTAACGTAGCCTACCTTTCCGTAGGCGAGATGGCGACGGTCACGAGGGATGAAGTGCGCTATACGCGCATTGACGGCACGCCCGTTAAGAAGGTGGCCGCGCCCGTCTCTTATGGCGCTATGACTGCGACTAAAGGCGAATACAAGCACTTCATGCTCAAAGAAATACATGAGCAGCCTGACGCCGTACTCGACTCGCTGCGAGGTCGCGTCCAATTTGACCCGCCCGGCATTACCTTACCTGAGCTGTCATTCTCTGACGCGGAAGTAAAGCGCTTCAATCGAGCCATAATCATTGGCATGGGGACAAGCCTGCACGCCGGTATGGTAGGGCGCATGTGGATGGAATCCATGGCTGGAATCGCATGCGAGGTTGACAACTCTTCGGAATTTCGCTATCGAGACGCTGTGATGGACGAGAACACTCTGGTTATTTCCATATCCCAATCGGGGGAAACTGCGGATACGCTCGGTGCTATGGACCTGGCGAAACGCCGCGGCGCTCCGCAGCTGACCCTGTGCAACTACGAGGGCACGCAATCGACAAGAATAGCCGACGCAGTGCTGCCGATTCGAGCAGGTCTTGAAATCAGCGTTGCGGGGACGAAGACTTTCGTATGCTCACTGGTAACGCTGTACGCGCTTGCCGTTTATCTGGGCTTCCGGCGCGGTACTATTGGCCCACAGCGACTGGCAAGGATCGTGCAGGAAGTCGCGCATCTGCCCGAAATGATCGGGCAGCTCATCTCAGCGCAGTCGCAATATGAGCGTTTGGCTCTCAAGTACGCGCGGCGCACGAATTTCCTGTTCCTGGGGCGCGGAAAGAACTACCCGCTTGCGATGGAGGGCGCCTTGAAGCTCAAGGAGATAAGCTACATCCACGCGGAAGGCTATCCCGCAGGCGAGATGAAGCACGGGCCGATTTCTCTCATAGACAGGAAAATGCCGGTTGTGGCGCTTGTGCCGAGAAACGAGCTATATGACAAGATGCTCAGCAACGTGAATGAGGTCAAGGCGCGACAGGGAAGTGTGATTGCCGTCGCCACCGAAGGGGATGAGCATATCCACGAAAGAGCTGACGATGTGATATGGATGCCGAGAGCTTCAGCAAACATCACTCCGATCCTCAACACGATCCCGATGCAACTGCTGGCATACTATATAGCCGTTGAGCGCGGCTGCGATGTCGATCAGCCGCGTAATCTCGCAAAGTCCGTCACCGTTGAGTAGTTCCTTAGTATCAAGACTAGAGAACCTGATTCGCCGTTGAAGATACTCAGTTCCTATGCTAGTTTAGTGCAATAGACAGAGGTGTAGATTGCTTCCGCATATTTCTAAGTTCGGCATTTACCTGAACCCTAGCGAGCACAAAGTTGTTCGTATCACATCACCCTACTGGTTTCCGGAAGAACCCAACTGGGTCTATGTAACCAGCGAAGTCAACGAGACTCTGCTGAACATACGTCAGATAATTCGTGACGAAGAACTGGCAGAAGAACCGGACTCGGTTACCTGGGGGAGGATACCCCTCAAAGACTGAGCCAATGAGGTCCAGAGAGGCCGCCTTTGACGCAAGATTCCCCAAGTATAGAGGCGGTTGCCTACTTCGTAGAGAAGGCGCGCCGCGCTGTGCCGCCCGCGCTTCGTTACCCTGCGTATCGTGCCTACTGGTTTGGAACACTCGCGTCCGTTAGCGGCTTCCAGATGCTCACTTTCAGCCTGTTGTGGGTAACCTATGAACTAACTAACTCGCCGCTCTTTCTGGGCTACGTGGGCGCAGTCAATGCCATACCCGCGATTGCGCTGAACCTGTTCGGCGGCGTGTTCGCCGACATGTTCGACAAGCGCCGCCTCATCATCGCCTGTCAGCTCGTAACCGCATCGCTCATCTTCATCCTCGCCATAATGACGATGTTCGATGTACTGCACATCTACTACCTGCTATTGATAGCGTTCCTTGCCGGCGCGGTAAATGCCTTCGACCAGCCTGCCAGGCAGGCACTCTACCCGCACCTCATTGACCGCTCCGCCATAATGAGCGCCGTGTCTTTGAACTCTGCCATATGGCAGGGTACTCGCATAGTTGCGCCTGCCATTGCGGGAGGCATTATCGCGTACCTCGGAACGTCCATTTCATTCTTCATTTCCGGCGCGGGCTTCGTCACGATGGCGCTGGTAACCGTCGCGCTGAAAATACCTGAAATACAGAGAGGCGGAAGCGGAAATCCCGCCCGTGATATGCTTGACGGCTTGAAGTTCATCCTGAGTAATTCGGCATTTTCCTTCCTCATCGGGATGACATTCTTCAACAGCTTCTTCGGCATGGCGTACATCTTCATGATGCCGATCTTTTCAGTTGACATTCTTAAGGTTGGTGCGGACGGGCAGGGTGTCCTCATGGGCGTAAGCGGAGCCGGCGCTCTGGCGACAACGATGATACTGGGTTCAGTTGGCAACTTCAGGCAGAAGGGCTTGATGCTAATCGGTGGTGCGACCGCCTTCGGACTGGCACTGATGCTGTTTGGGCTGGCGGCACAGGCATACCCGTCCTATTATCTGGTGATGGGTATAATGCTGTTCATCGGCATCTTCAACTCCATTTACATGATTTCAATTATGAGCTCCTTGCAGATGATGGTCCCGAACAACATGCGCGGGCGCGTCATGGGCTTTTACGGCATGACATGGAGCATAATGCCCTTGGGCGGGATGCAGGGCAACTGGATTGCCAATTACCTCGGCGCGCCGTTTGCGGTGATGATAGGCGGGCTTGCGGTAGCAGGCTTTGCGGTCGGCCCGGCGATGCTCAACAAACAAGTGCGAAATATCAGCGCACTGGTAAATCAGGTCGAACAGGCCGTCGGCCCAAGACCGCAGCAGCCACAGCGCACTGCCCCCGCTGGCGACTGATGAACCATTTGAGCTACTCTACATCGGCAACACACGATGTGACCAATACTGAAAGCAATACTGGAGACACGTATGCCAGCTAACGAATTGCACTATCTCACCATCAGCGAGGCGGCGCCCCTAATCGATTCAAAGCAACTCTCCCCCGTCGAACTTGTAGAAGCGCACATCAAGCGTATCGAGCAGACGGACGAACGTCTGAATTCCTTCATAACTCTGTTGGCAGAAGAGGCAGCGGCGGCAGCCTCAATTGCTGAATCTGAGATCCAGGGTGGCGACTATCGCGGCCCCCTGCACGGCATACCGATCGGCCTAAAGGACCTGTACTACACCAAGGGCATACGCACCACCATCGGCTCGAAAATTATGCGCGACTTCATCCCCGACTATGACGCCGCCGTAACCGAGCGATTCCGCAACGCCGGCGCAATCCTGATGGGCAAGCTCCAGATGCACGAGTTCGCGCTGGGTGCGACAAGTGAGAACCCTCACGACGGCCCCGCGCGCAACCCCTGGGACACCACACGCATCACCGGCGGGTCGAGCGGCGGCTCTGGTTCTTCGGTCGCCGCCGGGCAGTGCATGGCTGCGCTCGGTAGCGATACTGGCGGCTCGGTTCGCATACCTGCATCCGCTTGTGGCATCGCGGGACTCAAGCCCACTTTCGGCAGGATCAGCAGGATCGGCGTCTTCCCGTTGGCAAACAGCCTGGATACGGTGGGGCCCATGACACGCACAGTCAGGGACACGGCAATCGTGATGAACGCAATTGCCGGCTTCGACCAGCGCGATCAGTCATCTGCCAATCGTCCCGACGAGGACTTCACGCGCCTGCTGGGACAGGACGTATCTGGGCTGCGAATAGGCGTGCCGCAGGACTACTTCTACGACATGATAGACGATGAGGTGATCGAAGCCGTGGAGCAGGCGGCGAAAACGTTGGAGGCATTGGGCGCGAATGTCGAAGAATGCTCCATCCCCGCGCTACAAAATTCGATAAGCATCTCCGGCACAATCCTTCTCACTGAGGCGGCTGAAATACACCTCGACAACCTCCGCGAGCGCGCGGACGACTTCGATCCCGCTGTACGCGGGCGTCTCGAAGAGGGCGCGATGACCCCTGCGGTAAGCTTTATCGCCGCTCAGCGGGCGCGCACCGAGTTCAACCGAGCTATCGCGGAGGCGATGCAGACTTATGACATTCTGCTTGCGCCCACCACAGCGCTTGGCGCTCCGAAACTTGGCGACCGCGTGGTAGATGTCGGCGGCGTTCAGGAGGCGAAACTGGCAATCATGCCGCGCCTGACTCGCCCGCACAACATTTGCGGCATACCCACGGTATCTGTCCCTTGTGGTTTCACGTCGGACGGTCTGCCCATCGGCATGCAGCTTGCAGCCCGCTCATTCGAGGACGCCCTTGCCCTTCAGGTGGCATACGCTTACGAGCAGGCAACGGACTGGCACACGCGGCGTCCGGCGCTCTAGACTGTTGGATTTTGTTCACGTTCAGCAGGTCGGATGGCCTTGTCCATATAACTGACAAACCGCCAAGTCTAGTGTATGATTTGGCGCGTTGCAACCAACCCAAATCGTACCGTGTAAGGAAACCGGAGGAACAGACCGTTGAGTTCACAGGCAGGCACACAAGGGCTATCGCTATATGACGCGGCGCGCGCAATGGGCGTCAAGTTCGCCAATGAAAACGAGCCGAAGGACAAGTTCGTCGAAGCCAACGGAATGCGCTTCCACTATCTCGAATGGGGCAGCTCGAACAATCCGCCAATGCTCCTTCTTCATGGCTTCGCGCAGACCTGCCACTCGTGGGACTTCGTAGCACTGGGTTTCAGCGACGAGTACCGAGTCATCGTGCTAGACCAGCGCGGACACGGCGACAGCGACTGGGCGCCTGATGGAGACTATTCGCCGGAAACTCAGCAGAAGGATATATCCGCTGTGGTCAATCAGCTGGGACTGGAGAATTTCGTCCTCATGGGCCTCTCAATGGGCGGCAGAAACTCGTTCACCTATGCTGCCAACAATGCTGACAAGGTGCGCGCGCTTGTCGTAGTGGACGCCGCTCCACAGAACATGCAGCAGGGAACGCAGAACATCCGCAGCTTCGTGCAGCAGGACGATGAGCTGGAGTCGGTGGACGCCTTCGTCGAGCGAGTATTGAAGTACAATCCACGCCGCGACCCGCAGCAGGTTCGAGGCAGTATCCTGCACAACCTGAAGGAACTGCCTAACGGCAACTGGACATGGAAGTACGACAGTGCGCTCCGCAGGCCCGGGCGGCGCATGGGTAGCGATCCCGAGACCGAGAAGCGCCTCTGGAGTTATCTGGAATCACTTCAATGCCCGACGCTTCTGGTTCGCGGCGGCGCGAGCGACATCGTGGCGCTGGACACGGCTGATAAGATGCATGCTGCTATTCCCGGCAGCCGCCTTGCAACCATCGAAGGCGCAGGCCATCTCGTCATGGGCGACAGTCCTTCCGGCTTCCAGAACGCCGTCAACGAGTTCCTCGCGTCACTGGACAATTGACTGCATTTCCGCGAAGGCGGAAATGCACATATCACTCCCACCCTGTGCATCGATGCTGGGTAATTCATTGCACCCCCAACTTGCCCTGTGCTAAACTGAGTGGCGAGAAAAGAAGGAACATCATAAACAACAGGGGAATTCCCGGGAGAAGGGATTGAATAAGGCTGAAAAGCAAGCCGTAATTGCAGAACATCGTACCCACGAGAACGACTCAGGCTCTACTGAACTACAAGTGGCAGTCCTGACGACTCGCATACAGCAACTTACCGAACACCTCAGAGTCCATAAGCACGACGAGTCCACGCGCCGCGGCCTGCTTAAAATGGTTGGTCGCAGGCGAAGGTTGCTTAGATACCTCAATAGGGAAGACGTAGGCCGTTACAGAGCGCTAATTGCCAAGCTCGGTCTGAGAAGGTAGCCCAGCAAAATAGGCAGCGGGGCTGCCTTTCTTCTTTCTCACGTTCCCCTTGGAGGAAATTTATCTTATGCAGAACTCGTTTGAACACGTCTATGATTCCGGCACGCTTATCATGGAGACTGGCCAATTGGCGCTCCAGGCGAACGGATCGATACTTGTAAAGCAAGGCGACTGCGCCCTGCTTGTAACCGCAACGATGTCCAAGCCTCGCGCTGGCATCGACTTCTTCCCACTGACGATTGATGTGGAAGAACGCCTCTATTCCAGGGGCAAAATTCCGGGCAGCTTCTTCAGACGCGAAGGACGCCCAAGCACTCATGGAATCCTGATGGCAAGGCTGACGGACAGGCAGCTCCGCCCGCTATTCCCAAGTGACTTCCGCAACGAAGTGCAGATTGTCGCAACTCCGCTGTCCATCGACATGGAGACGCCGTTCGAGACGCTGGTAATGACCGCGGCATCGGCAGCCCTCAGCATATCCGACATACCGTTCGCGGGCCCCATTGCCGCGACACGCATCGGCTATATTGATGGCGACCTCGTCGTGAACCCTTCTTATGAGCAGCTTGAAGAGAGTGAACTCGACCTGGTGGTGTCCAGCTCGCGCGACGGCGTTACGATGATGGAAGCCGGAGCTACTGAGCTTCCCGAAGAGGTCGTGTTCGACGCCATCAAGCTCGCTCATGAAGTAAACCTGGGATTCATCGACTTTCAGGATGGCATGGTAGAAGCCATAGGCAAGCCTAAGTCTATGGATTACGAATCCTTTGCCTATCCTTCCGAACTCGATGATGAAGTTGCCGGCATTCTCGGCAGCGGAGTGATGGACGCATTCTCGTCGTCCACAGGAAAGGTTGACCTGTACGAAAAGCTGGACGAACTGCGCGCTATGATCGCCGCGGAACTCAGCGAAGAGTACGAAGCCAACGACTTGCGCGACGCTTTTGATGTACAGCTCGAACAGGCATTCAAGCAGAACGTGCTGTCAGGTGGTATGCGGCCGGACGGACGCGACAGGCGAGAGATTCGCCCCATATCAAGCGCCGTCGGTCTGCTGCCTCGAACACATGGCAGCGGTCTCTTCAATCGCGGCGAGACGCAGATTCTCGGCATTGCGACTCTGGGCTCCGTAGGCGACGCCCAGCGATTGGACACTCTGACTCCGGAAGAAACCAAGCGCTTTATGCTCCATTACAATTTCCCACCCTACTCCGTCGGAGAGGTGCGTCGAATCGGCTCGCCGGGACGCCGCGAAGTTGGCCATGGCGCACTTGCCGAACGCGCGCTTGCTCCTGTGTTGCCCAGCCAGGACGAATTTCCATACACGCTGCGGGTCGTTTGCGAAGCCCTCGGCTCTAACGGCAGCACATCAATGGCGAGCGTCTGCGCCGGAACGCTGGCTCTGATGGACGCGGGCGTCCCCATAAAGGCGCCGGTTGCGGGAATATCCATCGGGCTTATTGACGGCGATGATGGCGAATATGCGACCATCACTGACATCCAGGGCATGGAAGACCATATTGGCGACATGGACTTCAAGGTCGCCGGCACACGCGAGGGCATCACCGCTATTCAGCTTGATATCAAGGTAAACAGTATCAGCTTCGACGTCGTTAATGACGCATTGGAGCAGGCTAAGGAAGCCCGTCTCTTCATCCTCGACCAGATGCGCGACACAATCAGCGACACTCGCGAAGACCTAAGCCCGTTCGCGCCGCGAATGCTGCAAATGAGTGTCCCCGTGGACAAGATTGGCACAGTGATAGGCCCCGGCGGCAAGACTATACGCGGAATCACGGAAGAGACCGGCGCGACGGTTGATATACAAGAAGACGGCACGATCGTCATTGGATCGGCGGATGGCGCGGCAGCGGAGAAAGCCGTACAGATGATTGACGACCTCACTCGTGAAGTCAAGGTCGGCGACATCTACACCGGCACCGTTGCTCGCATAATGGACTTCGGTGCCTTTGTTACCATCTTGCCGGGCAAGGACGGACTTGTTCATATCAGCGAGCTTTCGGATGAACGTGTACCGTCGGTCGCGGAAACCGTCGAAATCGGACAGGAACTCACAGTGGCAGTTATTCAGATCGACAATCTTGGGCGCGTGAATCTGTCACGACGCGCGCTGCTCACTGACGAAGAAATTGATCCCAATGGCCGGGACCCTGTCGGGGGCGGACGCCCGGCGCGCACGGGAGGCTACAGGCGAGACGGTGGCAGAGGACGCAACGATCGCGGTGGAAGAGACCGAGGCGGCAGGGATCGTGGCGGGAGAGACCGTGGTAGTAGAGATCGCGGCGGAAGAGACCGCGAAAGAGGCGGATACCGCAGATAATCCATTTTCAACATTCGCTTATTCAAACCTCGGGTGAAAACCCGAGGTTTTTCCTTTATGCGAACCTAAGATGGCGAACTGATGCTAGGGCTCAACGTATAAATGGCTTCGCCGTGCAGACTGGCACTGAGTATGTTGGAAAACCAGACGGACTTGCACCTAACCCGTTCGCCCCTGAGCTTGTCGAAGGGCAGGTTTCACGGACATATCCGTTTATGATATAGCTTACAGAGACACCAAGAGGTGGAAAATCAATGGCAGCCAAACAGCCGGGAACGGAAGCGGGTCCTGTTCGCGATTCCGCTCGCATAACCAGCCTTGACCTCATTCGCGGAATCGCTGTGCTAGGTATCTTACTGATGAATGCCGTTTCTTTTAAGTTCGGCACAGCGCCATACTTTAATTTGAGCGCCGGCGGCTCCGAGACATGGCTAGACTGGGCTGTGGGATTTTTCGGCGAAATTTTCATAGACCAGAAGTTCATGGGGCTGTTCTCGCTGCTATTCGGAGCTGGGATGATTCTCTTCATCGACCGCGCAGCCGCAAGAGGCAGGAGCGCCGTTGCCTTGAACATGTGGCGCAACGCCCTATTGCTGCTGATTGGCATAGTGCATTTCATGGCCTGGGACGGCGACGTTTTGATGGCATACGCTGTCTCATCCTTCTTCCTGATTCCCCTGCGAAATCTCTCCAACAAGGCGCTGATTACTCTAGGTGTCGTAGTGTTCGTGTTATCGGCGGTCGGTGCCCTGCTTTCGCAGTACATCGCCGACAGTACCGGTACCTCTCTGGCGGGCATCTGGGAGATAGGGGAGGTCGATACCGAGGACTGGGTCGGCGTTCCTCATCTGCTTGGATACTTTCTGCGTGCGCTGGGGCTGATTCTATTGGGTGCGGGACTGTACCGCACAGGCTTTATGAACGGAGATATGTCTGCGAGGACATATCGGACATTTGCAATTGCAGGGCTTTCCGTCGGGCTTCCACTTGCGGCGCTGGGAGTCGTCATCACCGCAATAAGCGGTTATTCACGAGAGGTCGCATTTATCGGTCAGATTCCAAATACCATAGGCACCATTCCCGTTTCTCTCGGATACATGAGCATAATTATTCTCTGGAACAACCGGATGGACCATTGGTTCAAGAGACGGCTTCGCGCCGTAGGTAGAATGGCGCTGACCAACTACCTCACGCAGACTGCATTGGGCGTACTTGTGCTGACTGTTCTGCTCGGCGATGCCGACTGGATGAACCGCGCGGCCGTCCTCCTGTTCGTCTTCGCAGTCTGGGCGTTGCAGTTTTGGTGGTCTCAGGCATGGCTAAACAGCTTCCTATTCGGACCTGCTGAATGGCTCTGGAGAGTCGCCACTTATCGCAGCGGACAGCCGTTGCGTCGCACCTGATGCCCCCCACAATCGCTCTGGTGTTACCGCTCAAAAACCATTATCCTTACACCACTGACAACTGATTACTAACAACTGAAAACTAACCGGGAGTTCGCGTAATGGCTATCAATGTTGTGGTACACGGCGTCATGGGCAAGATGGGGCAGCAGGTTCTGGAGACCGTAACCGGAACTCTGGGCATGCAGCCCGTTGGAGCGGCGGACATAACGGCAAACCAGGGAACAATCGCACTGCCGGACGGTCTGGGCGAAGTTCCGATTTCCGGCTCGCTCGCGGACGTACTCGACGGCGCGGATGTGGTCGTTGACTTCACCAGCGCGGAGGGCGCAGCATCCGTGTTACGAACGGCGGCTCCACGCGGAGTGAACATCGTCATTGGCTCGACCGGCATCACAGACGCGATCTATCAGGAGGCAGAGAACCTAGCCAACGAGCATGAAGTTGGCATCATAATCGCCCCTAACTTCGCGATGGGCGCGGTCCTCATGATTGCGCTGGCAAAGCAGGCATCGCGCTTCTTCGACTACGCCGACCTAACGGAGATGCACCACGAGGCGAAGATAGACTCGCCATCCGGAACGGCGCTTGCCATAGCCAACGCCGCGCTGGAAGGCAAGCCAGAAGGCTTCATCGCGCCGGTATCGGAGAAGGAGCTTATCGACGGCGCGCGCGGCGCAACACACCAGGGCATTAGCGTACACAGCGCGCGAATGCCGGGGCGGGTTGCCCACCACGAATTGGTCTTCGGCGCACTCGGCCAGACCCTCACCATCCGCCACGACTCCGTCAACCGCGAGAGCTTCATGCCGGGTGTCACCCTCGCCATCAACGAGGTCGTCAACCGCAAGGGTCTGACTGTGGGACTAGACAAGATAATGGGGCTTTAGCATAAAGGTGGCCGCAAGGAATCCAGTTGCGCTGGGCAAAATTGTCCTTCCTCTTGTCCTTTCCCTTTTGATCGGCTGAAAAGGGTAGGTAAAGGGTGAATTCACTACTAACTACTCACACTGTAATTCTGAACGCAGCGCAGCGGAGTGAAGAAGCTGAAACATCTGTCAAAAGACAGACCTGCACGTAGTTAAGGACGGCAGATTCCTCACTTCGTTCAGAATGACGGCAGAAACCTGAACCCCCTTGAAGCGCGACGGCATTACATTTGAAATGCCAAATACCTACCCCTGTGAACCCATCCAGGTCGAATAGCCTGCCCTGAGCTTGACGTGGGGATGGGGACGATGTTTTCAAATTGCCATTCCTGCGGAGTCAGGAATCCAGAGGGGCAGGTGGTGAAGTCTTCCAGTTTCGTATATGCCTATCCTGACAACCGAATCATGCCCAACCCCGAATTCACGAAAATAAGACGATTTCACAATTTCTCTTCCCCTTGACGGGAGAGAGCAAGAGCCTGCCCCTGCGAAGGCAGGGGGTGGGGGTGAAAAGCATCAAAACTCCTGTGATTCCACGATTTCTGGCTTTCCGCATTCTCAGGAAAGACGAAACTGGTGGTCGAAGTGCATTTGTGAAATCGCCTCACGAGAATTGATGGATTTGGAGCAGTGAAGCAGTTATCATAGAAAGGTTGAATAACTCACTCACTTACTGGAGGTCTAAGTCAAAGTGGACGCTTGCAGCATTGCGGTAGTTGGCGCAACGGGCGCCGTAGGGCGCGTCTTTCTGGACGTGCTGGAGGAACGTAATTTCCCTGTATCGGATATTCGGCTGTGCGCCTCCGAGCGTTCAGTCGGCAGGAAGCTGAAGTGCATGGGGCAGGAGATTGCGGTCGAACTGGCGACGCCTGAGCTGTTCAGCGAGGTTGACTTCGCTTTCATCTCGGCAAGCGGCGATGTCAGCCGTGCGCTCGCGCCGGTCGCGGCAGAGCAGGGCGCGGTCGTAATAGACGACAGTTCCGCGTTCCGTATGAACCCTGAAGTGCCGCTTGTCGTGCCGGAGGTGAACGGCGCCGATGTGGAGGAACACAAGGGCATTATTTCCATCCCTAACTGCTCCACAACGCCGCTCGTTATGGTGCTCAAGCCTCTCATGGAAGTCAACCCCGTCAAGAGGGTCATAGCCGACACTTACCAGTCGGTTTCCGGCACGGGCGCGGCGGCGGTCGAAGAACTGCGTGTACAGTCGAAGCAACTAACGCACGACGACAACCTCACGCACGATGACCTGAGCCCCGACGCGTACCCGCACCCTATCGCCTTCAACGCGCTGCCTCATATTGAGCCATTCCTCGAAAATGGCTACACCAACGAAGAGATGAAGATGGTGAACGAGACGCGCAAGATTCTGCATGCGCCGGAGATCGCGGTGTCGGCGACCTGTGTGCGTGTGCCGGTAATGCTCAGCCATAGTGAGGCGCTTCACATCGAGTTTGAGAATCCGATGAGCCCCGGCGAGGTGCGCGAAATTCTCGTGGACTTCCCCGGAATGAAGGTGGTGGACGACCCGCTTGCAAATGTGTATCCTATGCCCATCGAAGCGGCAGGGCGCGATGATGTGTTCGTGGGGCGAATTCGTCAGGATGTGTCCCATTCCAACGGCATCGCAATGTGGGTGGTGACTGACAACCTTCGCAAGGGCGCAGCGACTAACGCGCTGCAGATTGCTGAAGAGGTGCTTGAGCGCAACCTGCTTACCAGGCAGACCGCTGTAAGCCGCTAGGCTTTGCAAGGGATAGACAGACTGCTGTGAATTGCCCATTCAAGGAGGCTTGATTATGGTAGAACTAGGCAGACTCATAACTGCGATGATTACCCCCTTCGATGACGAAGGGGCGGTGGACTACGACGAGGCGGGTCGCCTCGCGTCGGCGCTGGTGGAATCGGGTAGCGACGGCCTCGTGATTACCGGCACGACCGGCGAGACCCCCACACTCTCTTTCGATGAGAAGTTGGGAATGTACGAGGCAACCAAAAGGGCGGTAGGCGACCGGGCCGCGATTATCGCCGGCACAACCGGCTACAACACGGCTGAGGGTGTCGCTTTGAGCAAGGAAGCCGAGGCCCTCGGCGTTGATGGGATACTTATGACCGTCCCTTCGTATAACAAGCCGCCGCAAGAAGGTCTGTACCAGCACTTCAAGACGATTGCCGAAAGCGTCAGCCTACCCTGCGTGCTCTACAATGTGCCGAGCCGCACTGCCCTGAACATGACCGATGCGACCACCGTGCGCCTCAGCCAGATCGACAACATCGTGGGCACTAAGGAGGCAAGCAGCGACCCGGTGCAGATTACGAAGATAATCCGCGACACCGACGACGACTTCAAGGTATGGAGTGGCAACGACGACGAGACCTTCCCGATAATGTGCGCGGGCGGCTACGGTATCGTTAGCGTCGCGTCGCACATCGTGGGCAGCCAGATAAAGGCGATGATGGGCATGATTCTCGAAGGTGACATCGAGAGCGCCGCCGCCGAGCACCTGCGCCTGTTCGAGCTGTTCAAGATACTGTTCGTCGTAACCAATCCGATCCCCGTGAAATACTGCGTCGGCAAGGCAGGCTTCAGTGTCGGGCAGCCGCGCCTGCCGCTCATTCCGCCGGATGAAGCCACCGCAGCCGCAATAGATGAAGTAGTTTCGCGGTACAGGATCGACCTTCAGTTGCCTGTTCCCGCGGGAGGCGACGACTAAGCAACACACACCATCCTGACCTAATAGGAAAGACCCCGGCCGGCATAACGGTCGGGGTCTTTCTTAATTGTCCTTGGACTAGATTTAACCGTCATCGCCACAACGAATCTAGGCCGATGCAACGTTGATAACAGGCCGCACCATGATCGCCTCGTCGCGGTGTGGGCCGGTGGAAATCAGGTCGATGTTGCAGCCGATAACCTCTTGCAAGCGCTCCACGTAGTTGCGGGCTTCAGTCGGGAGTTGCTCGAAGTTCGTAATACTGGCGGTGGGGCTGTCCCAGCCGGGCATCTCCTCGTAGATAGGCTTACAGCGTTCTAGCGCCGCATAGCCGCCCGGGAACTCGTCGATTACATTCCCGTCCAGTTCATAGTGCGTGCATATTCTCACTGAGTCGAAGCCGTCCAGCACATCTAGGCGGGTGAGGACTGCCGAAGTATAACCGTTAACCTCGACGCTGTATCGCGCCGCTACGCCGTCGAACCAGCCGACACGTCTGGGCCTTCCCGTCGTTACACCGAACTCTTGCGCGAGATTTCGGATAGCTTCGCCGGTGTCGTCGGTCAGCTCCGTAGGGAGGGGACCGCCTCCTACTCGCGTGGAGTACGCCTTGAATACGCCGGTTATGCCTGCGATGTGTATCGGAGACATCCCAAGCCCGATGCAGGCTCCGCCGACAGTGGGATTCGACGAAGTGACGAATGGATATGTTCCGTGGTCGAGGTCAAGTAGAGCGCCCTGAGCGCCTTCCAGTAAGACATTTTTGTTGGCCTTCAGGGCGTTATGCACGATCTTTTCAACGGGAGCAATTAGCGGAGCCATTCTCTCGGACCACTGCCTGCATTTATCGAAGACCTCTTCCTTGGAAACCGGAGTGCCGCCATACACATTGGAGATTACTGCGTTCGTGTGTTCTAGAATGCCTTCGAGACGAGGCAGCAGCGCTTCTACATCAAGCAGGTCCGCGGCGCGGATTCCGGTTCGTGCCGCCTTGTCAGCATACGTGGGGCCGATGCCCTTGCCGGTGGTGCCGATTGCGCCGCTGCCGCGCGCCTGCTCGGCGAGCATGTCCAATGCGACGTGGTAAGGCATGATGAGATGGGCGCGGTCGCTGACGACTAGCCTGTCCCTAATGTCAAAGCCCTGCTGGCTTAGGCTGTCTATTTCGTCGAGCAAAACGTCAGGGTCAACGACCACGCCGTTGCCTATGACATTCATCGTCTTGGGCCAGAAGACGCCGCAAGGGATTAGATGGAAACTGAATTCTCCATCCTCATTTACAACGGTGTGTCCGGCGTTGTTACCGCCTGAGAACCGTGCGACAATGTCGGCGTCTCGCGCCAGCACATCAATTATCTTACCTTTTCCTTCGTCGCCCCATTGAGCGCCTAAAACGGCGTAGGCAGGCATGCCTTCTCTCCTATATCTCACATCGGAAAGTGCTATTGCACTTGCGGCGCGCGTAGTTTGACCGCTCCGCCTGTTCCCTCCGGCGATGGGAGCGCTGGCGTGATACTGAACTCACGTACTCCCAAAAGCACAAGCATCGGAAAGTATATCAGACCCTTTGCACTTGGAAAAGTAATTGAGGCGCGCGTATTATTAGATTGGAACTAGCCAATTGAAAGCTCGGATTCCAATTCACTGATCGCGCCATCAAGGGCACTGATAATCTCGTCGATGTCGTCAGCTGCGATACAGAGCGGGGGGCCTAGTGTAACTTTGCCGCCATTGAATCGCATTATGATGCCGCGCTGCCCCATCTTCTCCGTCAGACGCTTGCTGACCTGAAGGCTTTCGTCGAAAGGCTCCCTGCTTTCGCGGTTGCTCACCAGTTCCAAGCCAAGCAGCAGGCCGATGCCGCGCACGTCACCCACCGACTTGTGCCGCTCCTTCAGTTCGCACAGCCTCTCCAGGAAATATGCACCCATCTGCTCGGAGTTCGCCACAAGGTTGTTCTGCTCAATTATCTCGATGTTCTTGAGCGCTACCGCCGCGGTTACCGGGTGTCCACCGAAGGTGAGTGCCTGTCTGAAGATGTTGTCCTCGCCCGCGAACGCGTCTGCGATATGCGTTCCGGCTATTGTTGCCGCAAGAGGCAGGTAGCTGCTGGTGATGCCCTTTGCGACAGTCATGATGTCGGCTACGACACCGAAATGTTCCATCGCGAACATCCTGCCTGTGCGCCCAAAGCCCGTTACGACCTCATCTGCGATCAGAATTACGCCATAGCGGTCACATATTTCGCGCACCATCTGCCAGTATTCGCCTGATGGCGCCGCGAGGCCGGAGGCTATTGGCTCCCCGATGAACGCCGCAACCGTATCAGGACTGTGCAGCAGGATCAGGTCTTCGACGGCTTTGGCAGAACGCTCGGCGCACTCCGAGGGCGTGCGGCTGCCGTACTCGCAGCGATAGAAGTTCGGCTGTGGAGCGTACAGCATCCCCGGCATCGCAGGCTCAAAGTCGCTCAGTCCCGAACTCGCGCCCATCCACATCACCCCGCCCGTTGCCCCGTGATATGACCCGCGTCTGCTAATCACCTTGTACCGTCCGCTGTCCCCGCGCCGCCTCTGGTACGCTCTGGCAATCTTCACCGCCGTTTCGTTCGCCTCGGATCCGCCGCTCACGGGCCAAACTCGCTCCAGATTGTCGGGCGCAAGTTCTCCCAGTTTCTCCACAAGTCGAATTAGCGGAACGGTGGTAGTTCCCTGCGGGAAATAGGTCAGCTGTTGCATTTGGTCGAGCATGGCGTCGGCGATTGCCGCGTGCCCGTACCCTGCGTTTACTGATGCGTAGCCGCCGTGCGCGTCAATCCAGAAATTGCCCTCGGCATCTGTAACCCGCACGCCATCGCCACTAACCATTATCGGCGGTCCGCCTTCTTCCGCCATCGTCGTCCAGTCCGCGTTGTGCATCCACAGGTGGTCAAGCGCAGCTTGCCTGATTTCTTGTGTATCGGTGGTGGTCGTCATAGCGTACTCCGTGGGGGGCTAACAGGATGAACAGGGTATTAATTACATCATTCGGGAGATGCCCATCTCGCCTTCCAGCTCCCAGAGTGAAAGGTCTATCGCATGCACGATTTCATCGACTTCCTCTTGCGTAATGCACAGCGGCGGCCCTATGTTGAGAATGTTGCTATTGATGCGGAAGATCAGCCCGTGCCGCTTGAACTTCTCGTTCAGGCGCTCCGGTACCTGCGATTCCGCCGGGAATCCCGCCTTAGTGTTGCGGTCGCTGACAAGCTCAACTGCGAGCAGCAGCCCGATGCCTCGCACGTCGCCGACAAGCGGATGGTCAACAGCAAGCCCTTCAAGCTGCTCCTTGAAGTACGCGCCGACCTGTGCCGAATTCTCAACCAGATTCTCGCTCTCGATTATCTCGATGTTCTTCAGAGATGCAGCGGCCGCAACCGGATGTCCGGCAGCCGTGAAGACATGCCGCAGGATATTGCGCTCGCCCGCGAAGGCGTCTGCTACCTCTTGTTTGACGACTGCGGCCGCGATTGGCAGGTAGCTGCTGACGATTCCCTTTGCAATCGTCATGATGTCCGGCACTACTCCCCAGTGGTCCAGAGCGAACATCTTTCCTGTGCGTCCGAACCCGCAGATTACTTCATCAGCGATGAGCAGCACGCCATACTTGTCGCATATTTCGCGCAGCATCGGCCAGTATTCGTCGCTCGGCACTACCGCGCCTTGCGGTATCGCGACCGGCTCAGCGATCACGGCAGCGACCGTCTGCGGTCCGTGGAACTCGATTAGCTGCTCGACGGCCTCTGCGCAGCGCACAGCGCATTCTGCCGGGGTCTCGCCCTCTAAGCTCTCTCTGTACGGATTCGGCTGTGGCGCGTGAACCATTCCGGGATATATCGGCTCGTAATCGTGGCGCGGCTGATACGGGCTGCCGCCGAGCCAAAGCACGCCCGCCGTCATCCCATGATATGACCCGATGCGACTGATGACCTTGTAACGGCCCGGTTCGCCGGTGCGCTTGTGGTAGGCGCGCGCGATTTTCAGTGCCGTCTCATTCGCCTCCGAACCGCCGCTCACCGGGAACACCCGCGAAAGGCTGCCCGGCGTAATCTCAGCGAGCTTCGCCGCCAGCTTCGCCATCGGGACGGTAGTCGTACCCTGCGGGAAGTAGTGCAGGTTGACCATCTGCTCGTAAGCGGCTTCCCCGATCTCGGTCCGGCCATAACCCGCGTTCACCGAGTTATAGCCCCCATTGACATCGATCCACGATCTGCCCTCAGAGTCGGTTACGCGCACTCCCTGCCCGGACTCGATAATCTGAGGTTCGCCTTCCTCCGCCATCTGCGTCCAGTCTCGGTTGTGCATCCACAGGTAGCGCAAGGATGCCCTGCGCAGGCTCTCGCCGTCGGATATTGCCGTAGTCATACCAATCACTCCTTGACTTGGCGCTCCTTGCCGGAGTCTGTCAGAATGCCACAAGTGTACTCTGCACAATGAGGCAAGGCAAGGCATGGGTACGATATACTTGAGGGGTTGACATCAGCAGATTCGGAGGCATCAATGAGAATCGGTTCGTTCATTTTTCCGGTTAGCCACCATCCCCACGGCGATAGTGGAGTGATCGACAGCACGCTTGAGGAAATCGAGCTTGCTGAGCAAATAGGCCTTGAGGCCGTCTGGCTTACGGAACACCATTTTGACGGTGCCGTCGCGTATGCCGACCCATTGGTATTCGGCGCGGCGGTGGCGGCACGCACCAAGCGAGTGAAGATTGGCTTTGCGGTAGTTGAACTCGCGCTGCATCACCCAATACGGCTCGCCACTCAGACTTCTACTTTGGACAATCTCAGCCACGGCAGGCTCATTGTTGGCACGGGGCGCGGCTCAGCGTTCAATCACTATGAATACATGGGCTACGGCATAGACATGCAGGACGGCATAGACCGCCTCGACGAGTCCGAGGAGCTTCTGGTGAAAGCGTGGACGGAGACGCACCTGAAGCATGAGGGCGAACACTGGCAGGTCAAGTTCCCGCTTTTGCGACCGCGCCCATACCAGAAGCCGCACCCACCGCTCATTCGCGCCTGCATCAGCGAGGCGTCCACAATAGCGATGGCGAAGATTGGCAGGCCGGTGATGATTGGCATCTTGCCCCTCGATGCGCTCGCAAGCCGCCTGAGTGCCTTCCGCGACACGATGGCCGAATCCGGCTTCGACGAACAGACTACTGAAGACACCCTCGATCAGTGCTGGGCGTCGAGGAATGTGTTCGTGGCAGACACCTACGAAGAGGCGCGAGATGCGGCGGAGCACGGCTTCGCCCGCGAGCGCAGGCACTTCGGCGAGGCGCGCAGGCTGTTCAATCCCGGCGGCGGACCGCCTCAGCAAGGCAGCGGTACATCGTCGGCAAGCGAAAACCTGGAGATGTCGTTCGTCATGGGAACGCCCAGCCAAGTCGCAGATCAACTTGCCTCATACAAGGACGCCGGCGTCCGCAACCTGATGCTGAAGTTCAACACCGGCGAGATGGATACGCGGCAAGCGCAAGCGTCAATGAAGATGTTCGGCGACAAGGTAATGCCGCTGCTGCAATAGATCTAGCGGGATGTACAGGTTATACAGGACAACTACTAACCTTTACATCCTGTTGATCAATGTTGGATTCCATGCGCCTACAGCACTGCTTCCGCGATGCTCTCCATGCTTGCGATGCACTCTTCCTCCGGCGCGGTCTCCAGTCGCACCATAACGCGGTCCGCGCCTGCTTCCTGCAACTGCTCTATCAGGTCGCGGTCGGCAGGCTGCCCATATACCGACACGCTGATGGATGATGGATCCCTGCCCGCGGCGTCCGCAAGCTCGTCGATCGTAGCGCAGCCTTGCTTCACATCCTCCGGCGTTACGCGATTCGGCATCCAACCGTCGCCGTAGTCAACGACGCGGCGAAAAACATTGCGCGCCATTCCGCCGAGAAAGACAGGCGGATGTGGTCGCTGAGTCGGGCGCGGGAACGAATATACGGGCGGGAAATCGTAATAGTCGCCGTGATACTCGCTTTCAACCTTCGTCCAAAGCTCTTTCATCGCAAGAATCGCCTCGCGCGTCTGCGTCCAGCGATGCGCGAAGTCGCCGCCCATAATCTCCGTCTCTTCACGATGCCAGCCCGCGCCGATGCCAAACAGGAATCGACCGCCGGAGTACATGTCAAGCGTCGCCACTTCTTTGGCAAGCAGCAATGGGTTGCGCTCCGGTATCAGGCAGATGCCCGTGCCGAGCTTTATCGTGCTCGTGACGGCGGAAGCCCTGCCCAGCGCCACGAACGGGTCAACGATGTCAGCATAGACCCTCGGAATCACGCCGTCTGCGGAGCCTGGCCACGGAGAACTCGCGTTCACGGGAAGAATGGGATGCTCGGGCACCCAGAACGAATCGAAGCCCAGCTCCTCAGCCCGCTTAGCTATGACGGCAACGTCGGCAGAATAGTCGGTTGGAAATGTGGAAATGCCAATGTTCACTATTAAGAACCTCCATGAAAGTTTGGCACATTATACGCACATCTGAGACACGATATTCAATAGGCGCGACTGAATTGCCGCTGTGCTTGATCTTCTGATGGAGTCTGCGTCTCAGATTCATGCCAGTATCACAGTTTATGCGTGGTGATTCACTGGTCATTTAGGACTTGAGCATCGGATGAAACCGCGCTGAAAATTATTGACCGCTTTCTGCGTGTTAGTTACAATATAAGATGCACTTGGGTTAGCGCCTGGAGTCAGTCCGCTAACCTGATTTGCTATCAGGCTGCAGGCGCAAATAACGGTGCCCCAGTGGCGCAACCGGAAGCGCAGCCGACTTGTAATCGGCAGGTTAGTGGGTTCGAGTCCCCTCTGGGGCTTTTCCTAATCCGACACAGCGTTGTCAATATGGACTTGTCATCCTAATGTGGCGCTTACTTGGATTGGGTATATGCCTGTGATAGACTGAGTTACGGCTACCGTGCGACCCCGGGAGGGATGGGAGAGTGGCTAAATCCACCAGACTGTAAATCTGGCGCCCGACGGGCTACGCAGGTTCGAATCCTGCTCCCTCCACCAAGCAATACTGAGAATTTAACCGAAACCTAGGAATCAAAAATCTAAATCCGGGCCCACATAGCTCAGTCGGTAGAGCGCGTTCTTGGTAAGAACGAGGTCAGCAGTTCAAGTCTGCTTGTGGGCTCCACATCTGGAGGAAGAAAGCAAGAATGGCAAAGCAAAGGTTTGAGAGGACTAAACCTCACATTAATGTTGGCACGATAGGGCACGTTGACCACGGCAAGACGACTCTTACGGCTGCGATCACTAAAGTGTTGAGCAGCGCCGGCCTTGCCGACTTCAGGGCGTTCGATAGCATCGACAATGCTCCGGAAGAAAAGGAGCGCGGCGTCACGATTGCGATTCAGCATGTGGAGTACGAGACGGACTCCCGGCACTACGCGCACGTTGACTGCCCGGGCCACGCGGACTACATCAAGAACATGATTACCGGCGCAGCGCAGATGGACGGCGCTATCCTTGTCGTCAGCGCACCCGACGGAGCCATGCCGCAGACTCGCGAGCACATCCTGCTTGCCCGTCAGGTGGAAGTACCCGCCATGGTCGTTGCCCTCAACAAGGTAGATATGATGGACGACGAGGAGTTGCTGGAGCTAGTCGAGCTGGAACTCGACGAACTGCTTTCCGAGTATGGCTTCGATAACGTACCCATAGTCAGGGTCAGCGCCCTCAACGCTCTTGAGTCCGAGGAGAGCGGACGAGATTCCGAGTGGGGCGAGGGCATCTGGAATCTGATGGACGCGGTTGACGAGAACATACCAATGCCGGAAAGGCCGCGCGACCAGCCGTTCCTGATGCCAATTGAGGACGTTTTCAGCATCAAGGGTCGCGGCACCGTAGTCACGGGTCGCGTCGAAAAGGGCATTGTGACGGTGGGAGACCAGGTTGAAATTGTGGGCATCAAGGACACCACGACCACAACCGTAACCGGCGTAGAAATGTTCCACAAGCTGATGGACGAGGCGGAGCCCGGCGACGCGGTAGGCGTACTCCTGCGCGGCGTTGACCGCGACGAGGTTGAGCGCGGCCAGGTGCTTGCAGCTCCGGGTAGCATCCTGCCGCACAAAGACTACGAGGCGCAGGTGTATGTGTTGAGCAAGGACGAAGGTGGACGTCATACTCCGTTCTTCAATGGCTACAAGCCGCAGTTCTTCATTCGCACTACCGACGTGACGGGTGAAATCAACCTGCCCGAGGGCACGGAGATGGTCATGCCCGGCGACAACATCGAGATGAACGTGAAGCTCATCACCCCGGTCGCCGCCGATGAACAGTTGCGGTTCGCTGTCCGTGAGGGTGGACGCACCGTTGGCTCCGGTGTAATAACCAGGATCAACGACTAACAAGTGAATTGTATTGGCAGGGCTGTGGTAGCTTATCACAGCCCTGCTTTTTGAGACTCAAAAGAAAACGAGAATAGATATGGCGCGAAGAGCGGAAAACCGCATCATCATCACCATGGGCTGTGTCGATTGCCGTGATCGGATATATCACTCGTCAAAGAATCGGCGCAATGACCCGCAGCGGTTGGAGCTAAAGAAGTTCTGCCCGCGATGTGGGTATCATGCTTTGCACCGTGAAGTTAGGTAGGCGAGCATGGCTACTAATCCAAGCGCCCCCAGAAGGCTGGGGAACAGGTCCGCCCGTAGAGCATTTGGACTCTCCGGGATAACTGAGATTGTCTCCGAGCTGCGGCGCGTAACATGGCCGACCTATGAGGAAACGTTCCGACTATCGGTTATGGTCATAGCGGTTGCCGCGGCAATCGGTGTGTTCCTGGGCGTGGTTGATCTGGGTTTCTCCAGTCTGTTTGACATAATCCTGGGGAATTAAGAAATGAACAAGACTGAAGAAGTCGAACAGCCGCGATGGTACGTGTTGCACGCTTACTCCGGTCATGAGGGCCGTGTGAAACAGAATCTAGAGCAGCGCGTCTCCAACATGGATATGAGCCATAAGATACTTGAGGTTTTCGTCCCACAGGAAGAAGAAATCGAAATTCAGGGCGGGCAGCGCAAGACAGTATCGCAGCGTGTATTTCCCGGTTATATCTTTGTACATATGCGAATGGACGATGAGAGTTGGCATATCGTCCGCAGCACACCGGGAGTTACCGGATTCGTTTCAGCCGAGGACGACAGGGAAGCGCGACCGAGGCCGGTTCCTCTTGACGAGCGTGAAGAGCAGACCATTCTCGGATTCAAAGATACGGACCAGCCCCGCGTGCGTGTCGGCTTTACCAAGGGGCAGGCAGTCCGCATTACCGACGGACCATTCGTGGATTTCATGGGCGTCGTCGATGAAGTGCATGCGGACAGAACTAAATTGAAGGTACTCGTTTCGTTCTTCGGTAGAGAAACACCTGTGGAGCTTGATTTCCTTCAGGTTGAACGCGCGTAACAAGATAAAGAAAAACTCTGGCGGCATTCAAACGCGGCATGGATACAGCGCCCTTCGGGTGACTTCCTTCAGCCCTGCAATCAACATTCAAGACTGCGCTCACAAAGGATCAGCTAGTTGGCTAAGAAAGTAATGACGATGATAAAGCTCCAGATAGAGGCGGGCAAGGCTACGCCTGCGCCTCCGGTTGGTCCCGCGCTTGGACAGCATGGCGTCAACATAATGGGGTTTGTTAAAGAGTACAATGAGCGCACAGGCTCCCAGGCAGGGAGTATCGTGCCTGTGGAGATAACCGTCTTCGAAGACCGTTCATTCACATTCATCACCAAAAGCCCCCCCGCGTCGGATCTGCTGCGGAAGGCCGCGAATATTGAGAAGGGCAGCGGCAATCCCCTAGCTGAGAAGGTCGCCCGCATTCCTAGAGACAGAGTTCGGGAGATTGCGGAACTAAAGATGAACGACCTCAACGCCGCAGATCTTGAAGGCGCGATGCGCATTATCGAGGGAACCGCTCGCAGTATGGGTATTGAAGTCCAGCAATAGTGCTGCGGGGAACGACACTACAACTCAGAGATAGGAAGTTCGATGGCTAGACGGGGAAAGCGACATAACACGGCGACCGCCGCAATAGAAAAAGATTTCGAGTACCAGCCGGAAGAGGCAGTCTCGCTTGCCAAAAGCAACGCCACAGCGAAATTCGACGAGACTGTGGAATTGCATCTGCGAACCGGCGCTGACCCGCGCCACGCTGACCAGATGATTCGAGGAGTTGCACTCCTGCCGCACGGCGTAGGCAAAACGGTGCGCGTAACGGTGTTTACGCAGGGTGAATCCGTTGCCGTCGCGGAGGAAGCAGGTGCTGACTTCGTCGGCTCGGACGAGATAATCAAGAATGTTGAGGACGGCTGGGTCGATTTCGATGTGTCAATTGCCACACCCGATATGATGGGCAGAATCGGCAGGCTCGGTCGCATACTTGGCAGAAGAGGTCTTATGCCGAATCCTCGTACCGGCACGGTCGTCCAGCCGGACGAACTTCCAAGAGCGATCCGTGAGGCGAAGTTGGGCAGGGTGGAATACCGAGTTGATCGCACATCATTGATTCATGTGCCGATTGGCAAGGCAAGTTTTGAAGAGAGTCAGTTGATGGACAACCTGACTTCACTGATGGACAACATCGTTAGGGCGCGCCCGAGCGGAGTAAAGGGGCAATACATCAAGACCGCCTATCTCACGACGACGATGGGACCGAGCGTAAAGATGGATGTTGCCAGCGCAAGTGCCCTTAGAGTAGAATAGCCGGAATAGCCAAAGATAGAGAAAGATGCCGCAGACTGCGGGCCTCTCCTCCGGGGAGATAATATACCAGCCCGTATAGGTACACTGAACAGGCAAATGGTTGCCTGTGGGTTCGGATTACTGCTGAACTGTGCCCTGAGTCTGCTGAGTCTCAGGGCTTTTTGTTGATTAAATTAATCGCGGGCTACGGATTGCTCTTGTAAGCAGTCCGGTCTGCGAGGGACAGGTGAGGTAGCAAGTTGCCTACTGATAGGAAAGTACAGGCTGTTCAGGACATGACGGAGTGGCTGGACGGCGCGACAATAGTCATCTCTACCAGCTACACGGGTTTGCCGGTTGCGGACATGACTTCTCTCAGGCGAGCATTGCGCGAGAAGGAAGTTCGTTACAAGGTCGTGAAGAACACGCTTGCGTATATCGCCGCTGAAAATGCTGGCAGACCCGAACTGAAGGAAATAATCCAGGGACCGAGCGCAATCGCCTTCGGTTACGGAGAGCCAACTGACCCGGCGAAGGCGCTGTCCGAATTCATACGGGAGACGCGTTCCCCGTTGCAAATTAACGGCGCGGTTCTGGATGGCAGAGTCTTGGACGGAGCGCAGGTCGAACAGCTTGCCAGCCTGCCGAGCAAAGACGAACTGGTAGCCCAGATGCTTTCACGAATGCAGTCGCCGATTGCAGGACTCGTGAATGTGCTGAACGGTCCAATCGGTGGGCTTGCGCGCGTGTTGCAAGGCCGCATCGACCAGATTCAAGAGCAGCCGGCAGAGTAACATCAGAGAGAAATTAGGCATTAAATTAACTCAGGGAGGTTTTCCTATGACGACCAAGGAAGAGATACTGGATGCGATCAAGGGATTGTCGGTTTTGGAGCTTGCAGACCTAGTCAAGGCGCTTGAGGACGAGTTTGGCGTCAGTGCTGCCGCTCCCGTGCAGATGGCTACCGTAGCGGGCGTCGCGGCAACCGCGGAGGCAGCCGCCGAGGAAGAGAAGACAGAATTCGATGTGTCCATCACCGAGATTGGGCCGCAGAAGATTCAGGTCATCAAGGCTGTCCGCGAGGTTACCACGCTCGGGCTGAAGGAAGCGAAAGAACTCGTGGAGAGCGCACCTGTTGCGGTCAAGGAAGCCATCGCCAAGGATGAGGCGGAGGAAATCAAAGAGAAGCTGGAAGGCGCGGGAGCCGTCGTCACGGTCGCCTAGCCACAGCTAGAGTTCTTCTGCCATGCGTATGAATGCCTCCGGTGTCTCAACGATGCCGGAGGCAATTCTTTTATTCATGTGATACCGGAAACTTCGGCGTTTTGAGGTACGGTATAGTCTGCGGGCCTTCGGGGAGTACGCAAATGGATGCGTGCGGCCCACAGTCGGTGATGGCGTCTTCGATGTTTTCCACAGGCGTCAGGTGCGCTTCCGAGACCTGCTGCGATGTCAGGCAATCCGACTTCAGAAGCACCCCAGCTTTCATCTGTATCTGCGCCTGAATCTGCGCCTGCCACTGGTCATGCCGCTCGTAGCCCGGCTGCTGGATCATATCCAGCAACTCAGATGGGCTATCGCACGAGGCGAGTATGTCGCGGTACTGCCCATGTTCAGGAATGCCCTCTGAGCACTCGGCGGCGCAAATGATGGTTCCATCGTCTCTTACTACTTGGGCGGCAGCCGACATTCCCTTGACCGCCTGGTACAGATTCTGATCGAGAGGGTAGCCGCTATTTGTGGTGAGCACCACATCAAACGGCGCTGCCACAGGCTGCATCGCAAGACGCTGCGCCACCGCGCATGCAGCCTTGTGGACCGCAAAAAGCTCACCCGCATAGACACTGGTGATGCGCTTGTCTCGGTTGATCGTCACATCTACGGAGAAGTCCACGACGGACCTGCCCGCAATCTCCCGAATGGCGTCGTGTATCGGGTTACCCTCCGTAATCGCAAAGCGAGAGTTGGGATGTCCGATCATCGCCGCGTCGTGCAGCCTCATTATCGTGGGGAAGCCGGCCAGTCCCGGCGCGACCATCTTAGGCCCGCCGCTGAAGCCTGCGAAAAAGTGAGGCTCGACGAATCCGGTCGTTATGCGAATGTCGCTCTCCACCCATTGCTTGTTGAGGCGAATTTCGATGCCGGATTCCGTGACGCCAATGCTCTCCAGCGAATCCTCATCGAAGCCGTTGTGATTTAGCACCCTGTATTCTCGGACTACATCCTCTCCCAACATCGCCCTAAGTTCTTCAGGCGTATTCGCACGATGTGTACCCGTCGCTATCAGAATGGTAATGTTCTCAGGCGGAACGTGGCGCAGCTCACCCAGCAGTAGTGGCAGAAGCGTCTTGCTCGGCATTGGACGAGTGATGTCGCAAACTGAAATGGCAACGCTATGGTTGGCGTTGACGATCTGCCGAAGTGGTGGCGCACCGAGCGGGTTGCGAAGTGCCGTCAGTATCGCCCCCTCTGCATCCGGCAAGCCGGGCACATAAGTCGGCTCGATAACCGTTGTGCGCTCGTCCGGCAGGTCAACGACCAGCCCGTCGCGTCCGTAAGCAAGTCTAACTCTCATTTCGCTCTCTCAGCCGATTGAATGTAATAGCGCATGACACCGCGTTTCTGCCCCGAAGGTGTTACATCTGTGAACCCTGCTTGTAGAAAGGTGTTCGGCGAACCCATACATGTGTACGAAGACGCTGATGGTTCCACAGGGTATCCCTCGACTGTGAGCACGCCTTCCGACGCGGCGTACTCGACTGCTGCCTGCAACAGGCTGAGTGTCAGCCCAAGTCTGCGATAATGACTGTCCACGAAGAAACATACTACGGACCAGACCGCCGCGTCATCGACCCGCGGTAGGGCACGGTATCGTTCCAGAGCGGCATAAGACTCGCGTGGACCCACAGAACACCAGCCGACCGGACAGCCATCGCCATAGGCAAGGATACCAATGGCTTCTTCGGCAAGCACGCGAGCATACAGGGCTTCGGCTCGGGTTGTCTTCGACGAGTTTCGGTACTCGCTGCTGCCCATGCGCCATCGCATGCATGAGCAGTATCCGAACCTGCCGTGTTCAGCAGAGAAGCGTTTGAGATCAGACAGGCGATCAGGGGTTACCGGACGAAATCGCAAGTCTGCCGGGGAGGGCTTATCGACGGTGGGCATAGCTCTGTCCGGCAACTACTGCTGAGGTCTGAGCAGCGCTTCACACAGGTGCGCGGTATCCACGAGTTCAGGTATGACCACGTATTCTCTGACAGTGTGCATGCCATGGTCCGCCATGCCTACTACAACTGCGCTCATGCCTCTCAAGCGGAATACATTGCCGTCGGTGCCGCCTCCGGATGGACTGAAGATTGGCTCAAGTCCCAGTCCGCGCAGCGCGTCAACAACGCGATTGGTAGCAGGGTCATCGTCGCTCAGGGTGTATGTCTCAAACTCGGTGTGAAGATGGTCTTCCAGAACCGCTTCCGGGAACATTTCACGCACTTCGTCGAGCGCCTCTGAAATCTGCACGCGAATATTGTCCAGAGTTTCGATATTGCGGCTTCTGAACTCTCCATTGATGATTGTAGTCTCCGCAACGGCGTTTCGCACCGTGCCGCCCTGAATATTCCCTATGTTGAACGTCGTCTCTTCGTCCAGCCTCCCCTGTGGAAGGCGGGTAATCAGCTCGGCTGCGATGCGTATGGCGGATAGTCCCTTCTCCGGCTCAACGCCCGCGTGTGCTGCGCGCCCTGTAATCTCAACATCGAAGCCGATGTATGTCGGGCTAGACGACGTAATCTGCGCGGCTGAACCCTCGCCGTCGAATACGATGGCTTCATTCGCGGTTAGCATCGAGAAATCGAGATTGCGCGCGCCGACAAGCCCAATCTCCTCCTCGCGCGTGAATGCGACCTCTACCCCTGTGTGCGGCGTCAGGCCATCCTCATACACCGACTCCAGTGCTTCCAGAATCGCAGACACGCCACACTTGCAGTCACCGCCCAGGATTGTCGTGCCATCGGACACGATGCGGTCGCCTTCCAGACTTGGCTTTACGCCGCGTCCCGGTTCGACCGTGTCCATGTGCGCCGACAAAAGAAGAGGATCGGGTCTGCCGTCGGTCGCGATCACATTGCCGTAATCATCGCGCTTCACAGTCAGCCCGAATCCTTCAAGGCGGCGCGTCAGCTCTTTTGCCATCTCCTCTTCCTCGCCGGAAGGGCTGTCAATCTGAACAAGGTCGGTGAATGTCTTTACCAATCGGTCACGGTTTATCATTGGTTCACCTGGTGAGTAATGTATCTAAAGTTATCGAACGGATTGCCTGTTGACATTGTATTTGGCGGATGCAGTGTGTTCAAGGGTTGGAACTTGAGGTCACATGAGGTTAAACTACACGCCACCCGACAGTAATGAAGAATTGAAAGCTAAAGGCATGCAGGAGCAATTCGATCCGCAATATAGTACGATGATCCGAGACCTGCCGCAGGACGAGCGCCCACGTGAGCAGCTCCGGCGGTATGGCCCTAGTAATCTGAGCAACGCCGAACTTATCGCCATTCTACTGCGCGTTGGGTCGGCGGGCGAGAGTGTGCTCAATCTATCGGCGCGTGTCCTGTCCACATACGGAGGTCTTGGAGGCGTGGCAAGGGCATCATACGGTGAACTGTGCGACCTGCATGGCATCAGCGACGCCAAGGCATGTCAACTTCTAGCCGCGTTGGAACTCGGAAGACGACTGACATCGCTACAGCCGGATGACAGAGCCGTGATTCGGTCGCCGCAGGATGTTTTCAATTTACTCAGTGCGGAGATGGGCTTTCTGGTGCAGGAGCATCTTCGCGTGTTGCTGCTCAATACGAAGAATGAGGTGCTGGCGACGCACGAGATTTACAAGGGCAATGTCAACTCGGCAGTGATCAGGGTCTCCGAGGTGCTTCGCCCGGCAGTCAGGGAGAATTGCCCGAACATAATAATCGCTCATAATCACCCTTCGGGCGATCCAACACCCAGCCCGGAGGATATTCTGGTAACGCGCCAGATTCGCACCTGTGCCGAAATGATGGACATTGAGTTGCTCGACCATGTTGTAATAGGAAATCAACGATTTGTCAGCCTGAAGGAGCGGCGTCTTGGATTTGATGGAGATTCCGGAACTCCCGGCGCCGAATCCGGACCGGCTGTTGAAAGGAAGTAGGTGAGTGCAGTGACGGATAGGGAACTTGGAGATGTTGGAACGGAGTTCAAGTTTGAGGATGACGAGGTGAAGGTATGGGATCTGGTGCTGGAACCGGGACAGTCCAGCGACTGGCATCACCACACGAATCGTTATGTGTTCATCGTAACGCGCCCCGGCACGCTGAAAACAGAGCACGATGACGGCAGTGTAACCGTGTCCGAATTGAAGCTCGGACAGGTCGTTAAGGGCATCCACCATGCCGTGCATCGCGTCACTAATGTTGGAGACGCTCTGTACAGCAACGCTATCATTGAGATGAAGGCGAGCTGAAGGATTGAAAATCAGGGAGGTAAACGATGTCCAGGGGCAATGAACCTTTGGGTGAAATCGCAACTGAGGTGCTTTTCGAGAACGATAAAGTAAGAGTCTGGAATCTGGTTGTGGAACCGGGGCAGGCAAGCGACTGGCACATGCACGAGAATGACTACGTCACTATAGTCGTAGAAGGCGCGGGACTGGTTGTCGAGTACGACGATGGCACGAGCGAAGACAGCCCCTCTGAAGTCGGGACCTGGCGATTTCACGGGGAGCACAAGATTCATCGTGTCGTAAATAATCGAGATGTGCGATACAAGAATGTGTTGGTAGAGCTGAAGTCATGAAAATTCTCATAATGGGGACCGGAGCGATAGGAGGCTGCTACGGCGGGCTGCTTGCCCGCAGTGGCGAGGATGTCGTGTTTGCGGCAAGAGGCGATAACCTTCGAGCAATCAGCGATGTCGGCCTGCGGGTCGATTCTGCGACATTCGGCGATGTCCTCGTGCATCCGAAAGCGGTGGACGTACTGGATGGCAGTTGGACCGCGGATCTGATCCTGTTCTGCGTAAAGGGCTACCACAATGAGCAGGCTATGTCTGACATGTCCCCTGCCGTAGGAGATGGTACGACCATCCTGACATTGCAGAATGGCATCGGGAGCGGTGAACAGCTGTCGCAATGCTTCGGCGCTGACCGGGTTTTGCTGGGCGCTGCTTATATCGACGCGGAGCGTACCGCCCCCGGAGTGTTCGCGCAGAGCGGCAGCCCGCCACGCATCGTGCTGGGCGAAGAAAGCGGCGAGTTGACAGACAGGGCGAAGGCAATTGCGGATGTGTTGCGAAGTGCGGCAATCGAGACGGAGCTGTCTTCAAATGTGCTGACCGCGCTATGGAGCAAGCTCGTCTATATCTGTGCCCTGAGCGGGATGTCCTGTATTACGCGGTCGTCCTTCAGCGAGGTGTTGGAAACGCCGGAGACATACGCAATGACGATGCAGGTGATGACGGAAGCGCTGAAGGTTGGGCAGGCGAGCGGTGTTGCGCTCGATGACGAATTGCCGGATGCGGTCATGGCGGGTTTCCTGGGAGAGAAAGACGGTTTCATCTCGTCGATGTACATCGACCTGGTGGCGGGCAATCCGTTGGAGGTCTCGCTCATCAACGGCGCGGTATCCCGCATCGGCAGGGAGATTGGTGTCGATACCCCTGCCAACAGCTTCATTGCGGCGTGTCTGGCAATCGCCGACAGAAGGGCGCGGAGCAAGGCTTCCAATTGACGGAGGACATCAGGAACAGGAGAGGATATTGGACTACTTCATTGACCCTTCACAGGTGAAGCGCAGAGAACTCGGGCCCGGCGTGACTTTGCGAACCATGTGGGGCGACAAGATTATGATGAGCATGGTCGAGATTGCGCCGAACGCGGTGGTGCCAATGCACACGCACGCAAACGAGCAGGCGGGCATCGTGCTCCAGGGAGAGTTCGAATTTACTATCGGCGGCGAGGTCAGGATGCTAAGGCAGGGCGATGCGTATGTCATTCCCGGCGGGGTCGAGCATGGCGTGGTAGGCTCCGATGGCTGGTCAATGGCGCTCGACATCTTCAGTCCGCCGCGCGAGGACTACAAGCATTGAACGGCAACAGCCGCCGGAGCGCTGCAATCACGCTCCCGCGGCTGGGTATCCTCAAACTCCGTTCCCCCATTGGGGGAAGGTTAGGATGGGGGGAGATGAAATCTTCGGTTTAGGTGCCGTAGCGAGCTGCAGCTACCGGATCGCTGTACTCGACGCCTTTGGTGGACCAGAAGATGGTGGCGATCTCGTCCACGGATGCGACCAGCGCTTCGGCGTTTTCCATGCTGACTGTCTGCTTGCACTGCCCTGCGAGCTTGAGGGCGGCGTTGAACTTAGCGGCAATATCGTTGGCATCGGTGCCGGGCCAGGTGTAGTCTGCCCAGAGGATGCGAAGCTCATGCTTGCAGGCTTCGGCGTGCTCTTCCTTCACCGTGATGTATCGCGCCATCGTGTTTGCATACGATGCGTGATCGGAGCCTTCCTCCAGCGCCTCAATGCGTAGCACCATCTTCTGCACCGTCTGCGCCGCAATCTTCGCTGAGATGGGGTCGTAGATGCCGCACGGAATATCGCAGTGCGCGCTCGCGGTGCGGACGGAGAAGAGGCGCTCAATAGTTGACTTTACGCTCATTTGAACCTTCCTTTCGGGGAGTATGGATTTGGTTAGACGATACAATAATCGCCTTTCCCTTGCAAGTATTTGCGGCCATGCGGTGGGCGTCGGCTCAGGTTGTAAAGAGTGAGATTGAATGAGTGAAGAATGAAGGGTGGGCTGTTGATATATCGAGTGGAAGGCGACAGTATGTTGCCATCTTTCTTTGAGGGGGACTATCTACTCGCGCATTGCGATAGCGCGCTCAAACGTCCACCCGTCAGAGGCGATGTCGTTGTCGCCTTACTTGAAAATTGCGGACGAAGCATTCTGAAGCGTGTTGTCGGGCTGCCGGGTGAGCAAATCGCATTCAGCGAAGGAATGTTGCTAATCAACGGGCAGAAGCTGGAAGAGCCGTATCTGCGGGGATTGCCCCCGTATCTGGGGCTGGGTAATTCCTGCTTCACGGCTGGGTCGGATGAGTATTTCGTTTTGGGAGACAACCGTGCCCGCAGTACGGACTCCCGACATTACGGACCCTTGAGCCGGTCGCGGATAGCAGCCACAGCGGTCTGGCGTCTTTGGCCGCCTTCCAAGTGGGGCAAGTTGTAACGGAGAAGCCGGGTGGTGGGAGCTAGGTCAGCCAGCGCGCCGCTTCCTTGGCGTGATAGCTGATTATCATGTCCGCGCCCGCTCGCTTGATAGAAGTGAGAATCTCCATCGTAATGCGTTGCCCATCGATCCATTCGTTTTCGGTCGCTGCCTTGACCATGGCATACTCGCCGCTCACATTGTATGCTGCCATTGGGTAGCTGAAGGCCTCACGCGCCTGAGATATTACATCGAGGTACGACAGGGCAGGCTTCACCATGATGATGTCAGCGCCTTCGTCGATGTCCATTTGTATCTCGCGCATCGCCTCTCGTGAGTTCGCAACATCCATTTGGTAACCACGCCTATCGCCGAATTGCGGTGCGGAGTCGGCGGCGACTCTGAACGGCCCGTAAAATGACGAAGCGTATTTCGCCGAGTATGCCATTATTGGCAGATGCTCGAAGCCTGTGGAGTCGAGACCGGTGCGAATTGCCGCAACTTGCCCGTCCATCATGGCCGAGGGCGCTACAACGTCTGCGCCCGCTTCTGCCTGGCAGACTGCCATTCTCGCCAGCAGTTCAAGCGTGGCATCGTTATCGACTCTGCCATTCCTGATCACGCCGCAGTGCCCATGGTCTGTGAACTCGTCGAGGCAGACATCTGTCATTACGAGCATATTGGGCGCGGTCTGCTTGATGACGCGAATGGCCTCCTGTATGATGCCGCTCGACTCGTAGGCTTCGGTGCCCTCTGGGTCTTTCATTGCAGGGAGGCCGAAAAGCAGCACCGCGCCTAGTCCTAGCGATACCACCTCGTCTATCTCTGCGATAAGATTGTCCAGCGAGAGCTGGTACATTCCGGGCATAGGGTCGATCGGGTTGCGGACATTTCGTCCATGAGTCACAAAGATCGGGTAGATAAAGTCGCCAATAGAAATCCGCGTCTCCTGTGCCAGATGCCGCAGTATCGGGGATTCCCTCATCCTGCGCATCCGAACTTGTGGAAATCTACTCATCTTAACCAGCCTCCTTGAAGTGCGACTCCACGGCCTCTATCAGTCCGGCGATCGTGTGCTCCGTTGCAACGATGTCAGCACTTAGTCCCAATTCAGCAGCACGTTCTGCCGTTATGGGCCCTATGCACGCAATGGTAGCATCTTTCAGTGCGCTCGTGTTGCCTTCGAGAAGCTCCACCAGATTGCTCGCCGTGGACGAGCTTGTGAATGTGGCAATATCGATTCCCTCCGCGAGAATATCCCTAAGCCTCTCGGCTGTTTTCTCCGGTGTTACGGTGCGATAGACAGGTATGGCATCGACGCTCGCGCCAAGTTCACTAAGGCCCTGCCGCAGAACATCGCGGGCTATTTCGGCTTGAGGGAGCAGCACGCGCATGCCGCTAATATCCAGACCGCCAAGCTCGCTGACCGCTGCCTCCGCGACGAATGACGCTGGCATGAAGTCCGCGATGATGCCGCGTCCGGATAGTCGCCGGCGTGTAGCCGGGCCGATCGCAGCGATCTGCGTGCTGTGCAGCGCCCGGGCGTCAAGTCCAAGCGTACCAAGTCGGTCGAACACGACATCAACTGCGTTCGCGCTGCTGAAAACCATCCAGTCGTAGGCAGTGGCTTCGCCAAGCGCTCTGTCAAGGTCGGAATAATCGGCCATTGGTTGAATCTCGATGGTCGGCAGTTCCAGGGGTTGCGCGCCCATCTGCGTGAGCCTGTCGGAAAGGGTGCTCGCCTGTGTGCGTGTGCGTGTCACCAGCACTCGCTTGCCAAATAGCGGGCGGTTGTCGAACCAGCGTATAATCTCCCTTAGCCGCACCACGTCTCCCACAACTGTTACGGCCGGTGCGCCAATTCCGGTAGTGGCGGCCCGGTCTGCAATGTCAGAGAGCGTCCCGACAAGAGTCTGTTGGTACGGCTCCGTACCCCACTGCACGATTGCGACCAACGTGTCGGGTGCGCGTCCGTATTTCATCAGCGCGTCCGCTATCGACCGTAGATTGCTCTGGCCCATTAGAACGGCGAGCGTGTCGCTGCTCTTTGCCAGAACTTCCCAGTCAATTGCGCTATTGGGTTTCGATGGGTCCTCGCTGCCGGTTACGACCGTGAACGACGAGGCCAGCTTTCGATGAGTCAACGGTATGCCCGCATACGCCGGAGCCGCGATCGCGGAGGTTACTCCCGGCACTATTTCAAATGGCACGCCTGCTTTGGCAAGGGCTTCGGCTTCCTCCCCGCCGCGCCCGAACACGAACGGGTCGCCACCCTTTAGGCGCACGACTTTCTTCCCGGCAGTCCCCAATTTAACAAGCAGGCTGTTAATGTCTTCCTGCCGGTTAATGCGCCTGCCGGGAATCTTGCCGACATCGATCAGATCGGCGTCCTCACGGGCATTGCTCAGAAGGCGTTTGTCCGCGAGCCTGTCAAAGACGATGGTGTCGGCAGATTGAATCAGGCGCAAACCCTTCACGCTGATAAGATCAGGGTCGCCGGGTCCCGCGCCGACAAGCTGGACGATGCCTTTGCTCATAGCTTCTCCATAATGCGTGCGCCACCGGCTTCCAGCAACATTGCTGCAATGGCTTTGCCCGCTTCCTCAGGATTGGCGCAGCCGTATGACTCTGATACCCGATAGATTTCGCTGCCGTCGGGCTTAGCCACCATTGCCATCAGACGCAGATTGCTGTCTTCAATCTGCCCGTATGCTGCGGTTGGCATCGTACAGCCCCCGCCCATCGCCGATAGGAAGGCACGTTCCGCGCGGATGGTGGTGCTTGTCGGCTCATAGTCTATTGCGCCTACTGCTTCAATCAATTCAGTGTCGTTTTCGCGCACCTGCACTGCGAGCGCTCCCTGACCCACATCCGGCACACATTCCTGAGGAGACAAAAACGAGCTAATCTCGGATTCCCGCTCCAGACGGATAATCCCTGCGGCCGCGAGTACCGCGCCATCGTAGTCTTCGCTTGCCGCCTTCTGCAAGCGGGTATCCACGTTGCCTCTTATTGGCAGAATCTTTATGTCGGGGCGAGCCGCCTTCAATTGCGCCGTTCGCCTCGGACTACTCGTGCCCATGCGAGCGCCTGCGGGCAACTCGCTCAAGGGGGCGTTCCAACGGTTGACCAGGACGTCGCGAGCGTCCTCCCTCTCAGGGAATGCTGCGATCGCTAGGCCGGCCGGCATCGATGCCGGCATGTCTTTGGCGCTGTGGACTGCGACGTCGATTTCCCCGCTTAACAGCGCACGCTCGATTTCTTTAACGAACATGCCGCGCTCCATGCTCAGGAGCGGAGCTGCCTTATTTCTGTCGCCGCGAGTGGACAGGGAGACTACATCGATAATGAGAGAGGAGTGCGCTTGGCGCAGCAGCCGCACAACTTCGCTGGTCTGCGCCAGCGATAAAGAACTTGACCGCGAGCCGATAACGACCCGTCTTGCGCCAGCCATCTGACTAAGTCAGGAACTTGCGCCCGCGTTGGAGTAGGCAAGAGCTTTCTTCTCTTCCCACATCTTGCAGACGCCGGGCTTGCAGTCGCAGCCTACGCCTTTCATCAGATCTCCAATGAGCGTGGCGCGCGCTGCTTCGTATCTTCCATCCAACACGGTCTCTAGGAGGCTGTCGGTAATGCATGCCTGCCAATGGTCGGTTACCAGGGTGATGCCTTTGCCTCGAATCTCCGCGCGGACATCCGCTAGCAGTGGAGTAAGCTCCGCGTAGTCCATTAGCGGGTGGCTCGAATCTATGGGGCTACCATCCAGTAGCTCTCGGAACTTTCGCGCGAGAGCTGGGCTTGCGCCACCGGTCGATGCTGCGACGGTAACATCGCCGCGAATCGCAACTGACGGTGCGATAAAGGTACAAAGGTGGGTCACGTCAACGACATTCAATAGCACATTGCGTTCGTCCGCCTCTTTGGCGATAGCGCGGTTCACGCCATTGTCGTCAGTGGCTGCGATTGCGATAAAGGCATCCTTCAGATCCCCGGCCTCATACTCGCGCCTGTGCCACACTACTTTGCCGTCGTCCGCGAGGCCCCGAACTCCCTCGTTGACCTCCGGGCTGATGACCACCACGTTCGCATGGCAGCCCAGCAACTTGACAACCTTCTCCTCGCCAATGTTGCCTCCACCGATGACGACACAGCACCTGTTCTTCACATCAATGAATGCCGGATAGTATGCGGGCATTAAGTTCCTTCCCTGTTCTCTTTTTATTACTGCTTACCTGAACGGAGCTGCCAAACCGCAACGTGATTTCTACACAAAATACCTTACGCGTGTCTTCTTATACTCGCGCGTACTGTACAGCAACTGGTATTCGGTAATCCCTGTGGCTTCTGAGATTCCGGCCGCCACATCCTCACATGTTTCATTCGATGTGGCGTGAATCATGGTAAAGTGTGTGTACGGCCAGTCCGGGAACGTTGGGCGCTCGTAGCAGTGCGTTACCCAGCGCGACTGCGCCATGATGTTGCCTACTTCCACGGCCCGCTCCGAGGGCACCTTCCATACCGCCATGGCGTTTGACCTGAACCCCGCGCGCCGATGGTGCAGCACCGCGCTGAAGCGCCTCATCAGTCCGCGTTCCTGGAATGAATCGGCTATGTCAAACATCTCTTGCAGCGAGATGCCCAGCCGCTCCGCCATCGGACTGAAGGGACGAGAAATAAGCTCCACGTCCTCTTGCAACTCGCGGATGACCTCTATCTCAAAGTCCGAAACAGGCATTGCCTTGTTCCAGTCCTTCGCAACCGCTCCCGATCGGTCATATCCGTCAGGACTGTAATACTTCTTGGCGGCGCCTTCTTCCTTCACCATATCGAAGTTGACGCCGATTTTGAAGAATTTGATGGTGGGCATCAGTCGGTACGACTCAGCGCCGGTCCTGGCCGCCATGTCCTCCACTGTGTCGGCAAGGTCTTCATAAGGCGGGACCGCTACCGTAAACCAGAGATTGAAGTGACCGTTGCGTGCATAGTTGTGACTGACACCCGGGTGCTCGTTGATGACCTGTGCTGCCGCGTCCAGTTCATCCGCAGGTAATCTCATTGCAACTAGCGTCGTCTTGTAGCCGAGACGTCTCGTATCGAAAATCGCGCTGATTTGCCGCACGACATTCTTGCGCTTCAGATCGCCGATGCGTTCCAGAACTTCGCCTTCGTCTATGCCGACTTCGTCGGCTACTGCCTTGAATGGCATTTCCACGAGCGGGAACCGGGTCTGGATTATGTTCAAGACCTTGCGGTCAACAATGTCCATAGTGCTTGTGCTGGTTGTCATTCCCCATCTCACTAAGTTCAGGTTGGCTCCCAATTTCGATGCCGCGGAGCGTGTGCGTGAAGAACGCTCTCACTGCACATATTATCGCAGTTTTCACGGCGAACTTGCAATCTATTGCTTCTCGGTCCTTACGCGCTGAGGCACTTGCGGAAGTGAGACAATTCGCGCTCACAAGTTGTGTTTCACCTTGTGATTTTCTATACTAATACGCAGTTACAGAGACTGTTATGGTGAGGGCAGGCAGTTGACTAGCGTTTCGCGGGTAGCCATTGAGTACGAAGTAGTGATCGGGCTGGAAGTCCATTCGCAACTCCTGACAGAGAGCAAAATGTTCTGCGCGTGCAGTGCCGCATATCAGGATGCCGCTCCCAACACGACGGTCTGTGCCGTTTGTATGGGGCTGCCTGGTGCGCTCCCCGTCATGAATCGTAAGGCCGTGGACTATGTGATTCGCACCGGGCTTGCGCTTGGCTGCGACATCTCGGACTTTACGAAGTTTGACCGCAAGAACTACCCATATCCGGACCTGATGAAGGGCTACCAGATTTCTCAGTACGATCAGCCTATCGCTTATGATGGACGTCTCGACATAGAGACGGAAACAGGTATAAAGGCCATTGGCGTTACTCGCGTTCATCTGGAAGAGGATGTAGCGAAGCTCTTTCACAGAGCCGACGAATTCGGCGACAACTATAGCCTCCTCGATATCAATCGAGCCGGCGTACCGCTCATGGAAATCGTGAGCGAGCCGGACATGCGCAGCCCCGACGAGGCGCGGAGCTACCTGACTCAATTGCAATCGATATTGCGCTACATAGGTGTTAGTAGCGCAAATATGGAAGAAGGCAACTTTCGCTGTGACGCCAACATCAGTGTGCGTCCGGCTGGAAGCTCAGAGCTTGGCGCCAAGGTTGAGATTAAGAACATGAACAGTTTCCGCGCGGTGCATAGGGCGCTGCAGCACGAAGCTGAGCGGCAGGTGCGCGCTGTCAATGAGGGCGAAGAAATCGTGCAGGAAACTAGGGGCTGGGATGAGAGCGCGGCATTGACCTTCACGCAGCGCACCAAGGAATATGCCCACGACTATCGGTACTTCCCGGAACCAGACCTCCCGCCGCTGGTCATTGAGCAGAGTTGGGTGCAGAACGTGCTCAGCGTGCTGCCTGAGCTTCCGGCAGCTCGCAAGCAGCGCTTCATGCTTGAATACGGGCTATCTGAGTACGATGCCAATCTCCTGACCATTGTCAAGGCCACGGCTGACTACTTTGAATCTGTCGTCAACCTGAGTGAGGTTTCCGGGGATGCTCTGGAGCAGTTAGCAAAGCAGGTCAGCAACTGGATGCTAGTTGAGCTTGGCAGGCTGCTGAACGAGACCGGCAGCGACATTACCGACGTTAGAATTTCACCCAAGGGATTTGTCGATTTGCTTGCTTTGATCTCCGAAGGAACCCTCAGTACGAGTATGGCTAAGACTGTGTTTGAGGAGATGTTTGCTACTGGCAGGCCCCCCGCAGAGATTGCCGAGGAGCAAGGCATGGTGCAGATCAGCGACGTTGATGCGCTCGGCAGTGCAGTCGATGAAGCCATCGCCTCGAATCCTAAGCCGGTATCCGAATATCTGGAAGGTAAGGAACAAGCCGCGCGATTCCTCGTAGGGCAGGTGATGAGGATAACCAGGGGCAAGGCGAACCCACAGGTGGCAAATCAGCTTCTGAAGGAACGACTTGACGAACTCAGGCAGTCCGCATGAACGGATCCTTCCAGCGCAACGGAAGAGTATATTCCGCCAACGGTCACCGGCGGGAAAGCTCGTGGTTGGATATCCTCAGACTTGCCACTCCCGGCATTGGACTTAAGCGCTGGATGCTGCTTGGCGCAGCCGGGATGCTGCTCTGTCTTCTCGGACTGGCGTATGTGTTTATCGAACTCGTTACTCTGCGCCCACCCGACCTGCTGCCCATGTATCTTGAAGGGATATTCTTGCTATGCGGCGGCGGGCTGACGATATACCTGGCTCTGTTTGGCCTCTATCGTTCTGTGGGTCCACTGATTCTGGAGTCACCCTCGATCGATAGCATCGCCAATACGATTTATACTCGGCGTTCCCTTGCCAGAGGACCGAGAATAGTCGCGATCGGAGGCGGCACCGGACTTTCGGTACTGCTTCGAGGCTTGAAAGCCCATACGGACAACCTGACGGCAATTGTAACCGTGGGCGACGACGGAGGTAGCTCGGGGCGTCTGCGCGAAGAGCTTGGCGTCTTGCCGCCGGGCGACTTTCGCAACTGCCTTGTCGCCATGTCCGATGCGGAGTCGCTGGTTGCCGAATTGTTTCAATATAGATTCGAGCAGGGCAGTTGCCTCAAGGGACATAGCTTCGGCAATCTGTTCATCGCTGCTATGACCAGCGTTACCGGGAGCTTTGACAAGGCTCTCCTGGAGTCGAGTCGAGTGCTGGCGGTTCATGGCAGGATAATTCCCGCTACTATGGCTAATCTGAGGCTTTCCGTAAAGTTGAGAACCGGAGAAACTATACGTGGCGAATCGCGAGTTGCGGATGCGCGTGGAGGAATCGACCGCCTGATGATAGACCCACCGGACGCCGCCGCCCACAAAATGGCCGTCGAAGCGCTTATGGATGCCCAACTCATCGTTATCGGGCCGGGGAGCCTATATACGAGCATCCTGCCGAATTTGATGGTGAAGGGCATTGCGGACGCCATTCATGCGTCTCAGGCGAGAAAAGTCTTCGTGACCAACATTGCCACGCAGCAAGGGGAGACAGATGGCTACTCGGTCATCGATCATTACGATGCGCTGACCGGTCACACTTTCCCCAGCATAGCTGACTATGTGATAGCAAATGACAACCCCAGGGAACTAGGCCCCGAATTCTATGGCTCGCCGGTGCGCTATCATGGCGAATCGTTGAACGGAGCCTGCCTGCATCTCGAAGACCTCACCGATGACTCACACCCGGTTCGGCACCATTCTGAAAAACTGGCGAGTGCAATTATGGACGTGTATCATGGAGACGGCAAGCCAAAACCGCTCATCAGGCTAGGCATGAGTTAGAGAGCGTCTGCTCAATATCGGCAACGAAGAAGGAACAAAATGGCTTGGTTGAACATACTCCAGATAGCTATATCCGTCGTACTGGTTGTGATAATTCTCTTGCAGGTCAGAGGCCAAGGCACGGGCCTCTTTGGGGCGGCTGAAGGCTCATTCCGCACAAGGCGTGGAATCGAGCGAGTCCTGTTTCAGTTCACAATCTTTATGGTCGTCGTCTTCATAGCCGTGTCGATTCTGAGCGTAAGATTCGCCTAGTCGCATAGCCTGGGTCGGATGTATTCGCGGTCCCGATTGCCTGTTTCAGCCCAGCAGCTTGCCCGGATTCAGGATGTTGTTCGGGTCTATGGAACGCTTCAGCCGGCGCATCACGTCCAAGCCGCTCCCATGCTCCGCGGCAACCAGGTGAGCAAGCTTCATCCCAACTCCGTGGCAATATTCCATCGAGCCTCCCATTTTCTGCGCCAGAGTCAACACCTCATCTACTACTCGCCCTAGCTCTGCATCGGTCTTGCGGCCATCATCCACTTCCTGTTCAATGAGGAAAGACAGGAACTCTGGCCGCGCCCATATCGACCACTCTCGAACTGCTGTGCCTCTGTCGGCAAATAGACTCATGCAGTTTCGCCTGTACTCCAGAACCTGTGAGACTGGGAGAGATACATGCAAATAGTCCATGCGAAATGACTGAGAGCCTCGCCTGGATGCAGCAGGGTCTTGATTCTCAAGAACATTGCGCTTGTAACGCTCACCGGAGGCGTGTCGAGTCTCCCAGAACCGCGCAGCTTCCGCAGGCGAGCCTTCCGCTCCATCGTAACGGCGGCAAATGTCCAACGTTCTTTTCCACTGCGCCTCTACATCTTCCTTGAAGCCCTCAAACGAAATGTATAGAGTAGCGTCTTCGTCGGTCTCTGACGGGGTAGCGGAATCCGATTCGGTGCCGTAGTCAATCATGCTCGGTCGTACCTGTTCGGCGTATAGACTGCAAATTGCTTGGAATCCTGCCTCAAACGTAGGGAATTCCACATCGGCAATCACACGCTTCTCTGGGAATGGAAATGTCCGTATGGTTGCCTCGGTAACAACGCCGAATGTGCCTTCCGTGCCAATGAGAAGGCGGTCGAGGGGAAACCCGTTCGTCGGCTTTGCGCTTGCGCGGGTGCGTACGATTTCTCCATCCGCTAACACCGCCTCGATTCCAAGCACTTGATCTCCCATCGAACCGTGCCTTGCGGCAGTGTAACCCACGCCGTCAGTCGAAATCGCACCACCGACGGTGGCGATCGGGCGGCTCCACGGGTCGTGTCCCAAGAGCATCCCGGCACTGCTCAACGCTGAAGCGGCATCAGAGAGCACTACGCCTGGCTGGAATGTCCCGGTGAAATCGTGGCTCGACAGTCCTAACGTCTCGTTCATCCTGTCAAGACTCAGGATGATGCAGTCTTCGATCGGAGCGGCAGCGCCGAATACGCCCGTTCCTCCGCCATAGGGGACCACTGGGACGCGCTGCTGCTGCGCGTATCGCAGGACACGGGAGATCTGATCGGTGTCTTGCGGCCAGACTACGACACGAGGTACTGCATTCAGTCTTTCGGCAGCTTGAAATGCGCGAAATGCGCCGAGTGCGTCGCCTGTGTATCGGCTCATGCGGTGAGGCTGGTCGGAAGCCCCATCGGAGCCGACAATGCGCTGCAGGTCTGCCAGTATGCCCTTACCCATGTGAAAATACCGGCCATTTGTGAGTTGGCTAGTTCGACCTGAACCGCCATTCCGTACCACCGCTCGAATCTTCGAGGCTTACCCCGCGTTCGGCGAGTTCATCTCGAATCTTGTCGGCGAGGACGAATTGCCTGGCTGCGCGAAGTTCGGTGCGAATTTCTACAAGCAGGTCCACGAAGGGCGCGATGTCCCCGCTTGAACTTGATGCGGGCTCGCTGAGGTCGATTCCAAGCACGCCGACCATTTCTCGCAAGGTCTTTTGCGCGGAAGCTACATTGCTGACTTGCTCCGACGAGCGATTTATCTCTCGTGACAAGTCGAAGATGGCAGCCAGCGCTCTTGGAGTGTTGAAGTCATCGTCCATTGCCTCGACGAACGTCCTCTTGTAATCGGATGCGTCGAGGAACTCGCTGTTAGTGTGCTCGCCGACTGAAGTTGCCGCGTTTCGTATCCTCTCTATCGCGCGCTCCTGTGCCAGGATGTTCTGGTCGCTGTACACCAGAGGATTGCGATAGTGTGAGCTGAGGAAAAATAAGCGAAGAGCAGGCGGAGAAAAGCGGCTCAGAGCCTCGCCTACCGTTATAACATTGCCAATGGACTTGCTCATTTTGTCTTCGTTGATGCTAAGGAGTCCGTTGTGGAGCCAGAAACGAGCGAACGGTTTTTGCTGGCTGTAGCATTCGCTCTGAGCAATCTCGTTCTCGTGGTGAGGGAAGATAAGGTCTTGGCCGCCACCGTGAATGTCAACACCCTTTTCAAGGTATCGCATGGACATTGCGCTGCACTCGATGTGCCAGCCGGGCCTGCCCGCTCCCCACGGGCTGTTCCAAGCAGGCTCTCCTGGCTTCTGGGATTTCCAGAGCGCGAAGTCCCGGGGGTCTTCCTTCGATTCGTCCACCTCGACGCGAGCGCCGGACAGCAAATCTTCAGGGCTGCGACGGCTGAGCTTGCCGTAGTCGTCATTACGCCTTACGCGGAAATATACATCGCCATCAACATTGTATGCATAACCCTGGGTTTCCAGAGATTCAATCATGTCAACGATTGCGGGAATCTCGGTTGTAGCCCTGGGGTAAGTGTGTGCACGCAGGACATTGAGGGCATCCATCTCTTCAAGGTATTGCTGAATGTTCGTTTCAGCAAGCTCAGTCGGAGGAATGCCAAGGTCGTTAGCTGCCAAGATTATCTTGTCGTCAACATCCGTGAAGTTTTGGATGTGAGTTACGTCGTAACCCTTGAACTCTAGGTAGCGTCTCACGACATCGAAAACGACCGACATCATGGCGTGTCCAATGTGAGATGGGGCGTAGGGTGTGATGCCGCACACATACATGCGAACATTGCCATCGGGAGTGGTGAAGTCCTCTTTACGGCCGGAAAGAGTATTGTAGAGTTTCATATCTTCCGTTCGACGGTAGCTATTGCCATTGCTCCTATGCCTTCGCCGCGTCCTAAGAATCCCAATCCGTCTGTCGTAGTCGCCTTGACATTCACGTCGTCTGCGGGAAGCTGCAAAGCGGCTGCGAGCGAGCGGCGGATGTCGCTCATATAGGGCGCCAGAATTGGACGCTCGGCGAGTATTGTAGCATCAACGAAGATTACGCGCCAATCAGTTTGCTCAACCACGGCAAGGGTTCGGAATAGCAACTCCGTGCTTGCGATTCCCTTGAAGCTATCGTCGTTCGACGGAAAGTGCGTCCCGATGTCTCCCAAAGCGACTGCGCCCAGAATGGCGTCAATAACAGCGTGTATCAAGCCGTCGCCATCGCTGTGGCCGGCGAGCCCGCGCTCGTATGGTATTTCGATTCCCCCAAGGAACAGTGGACGGTTTTCGACTAGCGGATGCACATCGAAGCCAATGCCGGAGCGAGTCGTCATGGGACGACCCTCTTGGTGGTGACGGCGTTCTCTCTGTTCTCTCTAATGATCGCTCGTGCTATCGTCAAGTCTTCGGGCGTGGTAACTTTGATGTTGAAGTACGATCCTTGGAACACTTTCACCGGGTGACCAATGGCTTCAACCATGGAAGAATCATCGGTCACCGTCTCATGGACTTTCTCATGTGCCTCCTTAATGACTGAAGCATTGAAGATCTGGGGAGTCTGTACCGCCCAGAGCCTGTCACGCGGAAGCGTGCGTTCGACAACATCGCCGTCGTCGGATTGCTTGATAGTGTCTTTGACCGGAACGGCGGCGACCGCAGCACCCTCTTCTAGAGCCGCTGCGATACCCTTGTCCAGAAGTTCAGTAGTGATGAATGGACGTGCGCCGTCGTGTATGACTACCAGTTCGCATGAGCCAAGTCGCTCTAGGCCCCGCAGAACAGAGTCTTGCCTGCGCTCCCCACCCTTGCAGACGCTGACTTCTCCGCCCGGGGCGTGGCAGGCTATCATTTCTTCCGCCTGACGGACATTCTCTTCTGCGGTCACAAGCACTGTCCGGCTGATTGAAGGGTGACCTAGCAAGATCGAAAGACTGTGCCACACGAGAGGCACTCCGCCCAGTGGATAGAAAATCTTGTCCACTCCCCGCATTCGACTGCTCTGCCCGGCGGCGACAACGATAGCGCCAGACTTGGGAGTGTCGCCCTTTGCCTCGTTGTCTTCGCTCATAGGTGGTATCCTAAACTCAGAAAGTGCAACAAGAATAGCATTCGGAATATCATGAAGTCTATCCTGTATTCTGCTCTAGGCTCCCCTCCCTTTATCCGGATATGCGTGATCGTTCTTTCAATAGTTGCGACCGCATTCGTACTCTATTGGACCCCCCAAGTCAAAGCGACACTTCGTTCGATCGGCTTCGTAGCACAAGTCCTGCCGACTGTTCCAATAAAGCCTTCCGAATGGGTGACCGCGACCCCGGAACGGAGAGAAATCTCCTACTCGCTGGATAATGGCGGCACTGGAGTTGCCGATCTCTACATTCCGGCAGGCGAGGGTAAGCATAGCGCCTTGCTTTTCTTCCTCGGCGTTAATCCTGCCGGTAAGGACGACGAACGCGTTGTAAATCTTGGCAATGCGGTTGCCCGGACAGGCATTGCCGTGATGATTCCGTGGTCCGAGCGAATGGCGCAGAGGCGTGTAACCGAACAGGAAGCCGACGACCTGGTGAGAGGATTCGAGCATCTGCGCTCTCTGGACATGGTTGACGAGAATGACGTGGGCATGGCAGGCTTCTGCGTCGGTGCTTCCCTAATGATAGTGGCGGCTCAGGACGAGCGCATTAGAGACGATGTGAAGGTGGTCAATTCATTTGCCGGGTACTATGAGGCTGAAGACCTGATAGCGTCCGTTGTGTCCGGACGGCGCTTTTATGACGACGACAGCAGTCCGTGGGAACCGGATATACTCAGCGTTCAGGTCGTAAGGACGCATCTTCTTGAATCAGTCGATGATCCCGTAGAGCGTGCCGCGCTTGCGACGGTCATCGAAAATAACGCAGCCCCACCCTCAGATCTATCTCCCGATGCGCGTCTCGTTTACGACATCCTCAACGCTCCCGACCTTGAAACGGCTCGCGGTCTAATCGATCACTTGCCGCCTGGCTCTCTTGAAACGCTGCATCGTATATCGCCCAGCACCAACATTGACAGTCTCAAAGCTAAGGCGCTCGTCATGCATGACCGTCAGGACAGGCTGGTCCCCTCAGAGGAGTCGCGGCGACTCGTGGACGCCTTGCGGTCGCGTGGCGATGTGCATTACACAGAGTTTTCATTCTTTAATCACCTCGACCCCTCAACCCGAGTCGGCAATCTCGAACTTGCGAGGGAAGGCGCGAAACTGTTCCTGCACATTTACAAGCTTATGAGAGAACTCGACTGATGCTGTGTCGGCGCACATCGTGGACAAGTTCACGATAAGGCTGTGTAAGGTATTGCCCACATGTGTTGAGGTGAGTTGTTTCTCCCTTCCCCCTTGATTGGGGCCCCAACCAAGGGGGAAGGTTAGAGTCCGCCCCTGCGAAGGCAGGGGATGCGGGTAAAGCCTGCATCAAAGGCAATGTCGAATCTGACGCCGGCACATTTTGGCAATACCCCGTGCGCCACCGCACGGTGGCCTTCTGTCAAGCATGATAGTATTGTTTGATACATTGGACTCCACGGAGAATTCGGCGCTATGGGCAGAAACTACTGGATGGTCTCGACCACGCTTGGCGACTTTCAGGTCACGCGGGACAGGGGATACAGCATTTTCGGAATGGGATCGAAGTATCGGCGCAGGGCGCAGCGCATGCAGCCCGACGACAAGATGCTGCTGTACGTGAGGCAGCTCCGCAAGTGGACGGGGGTTGTCAGCGTCACATCGTCGTATTTCGAGGACCGAACGCCTATATGGAATATTGGAACACGCGGAGAGAACTACCCGTATCGCGTGAAAATCAAGCCCGAAATCGTGTTGCGGGAGGAAGATTACATAGACGCACTCCTGCTTGCGCCGAGAATGGAGTACGTTAAGCGCTGGCTGCCTGAGAGCTGGCCTCTTGCGTTCTTCGACACTCTACACCTGATTCCACAGAGAGACTTCAGCCTGATTGAAGGCGAGATGAAGCGCCTCATCGCTAGGAATAGTCGGAGCCACAATCTTCGGAATTCCGCATCCAAGACCGGAGCGGCGACTGCTGAACCTGTTGCGTCGCCGGGCGATGCCGAACAAAGCGATGATTCAGAATGCCCCGGCGCAGACCCCACATAGTCTGATTAACCGGTGGATTATCATTACGACCGCCTAGAGGATTCCATTTTTCAGTGAACGGCCCTGGCGGGTAATAGTCAGATCAACATTGCCGGACGTTAAACTGCCATGCAGTGAGACGAAGGGGTTCTAGTCTGCCAGAGATTCAGCAGGCTTCTCGACAAGAAAGTTTTCGTCGTACAGTTCACTCAAGAGGTCAACAAAGTCCTGCGGGATGTCCTCCGCCTCTGACGCATCCGCAAATTCCTTGAGCTGAGGCGTGTTGGTGATGTTCGGAAGAACCGAGGCTACCATGCCGCCGGAGAGTGCGAACTTAATTGCAATCTGGCCGATTGTGGCGTCTAGGTTTTCCGTCAGAAAATCCAGATGGGCTATCTTGGCGAGCGAGGTGTTCAACCATTCTTGCCTGCGGTGGCTGCGATGGTCGCTGGCATCGAAGACCGTATCTTTAGTGTAGGTGCCGTCCAGCATTCCGGAAGCGTGCGGGACTCGTGTTATCAGGCCGGTCTCCTGCTTCTCTGCCATTGGAAACCAGGCGCGTGCTGGGTCCTGTTCCAAGATGCTGTAGATTATCTGCATTGCTTGGGCTTCGCGGTACTGGATGGCTGCGGTGCCCTCCTCTTCCCATCCAATATCGGGCCCGATCGCAAAGCCGTAGTGCAGGATTTTCCCTTCGGCCACAAGATCGTCGAGCGTGCCGTAGAGTTCATCGTCTTCGATTGCGTCCATCTTAGGATTATGCAACTGGTACAGGTCAATGTAGTCGGTATCCAGTCTTCTGAGGCTTTGTTCGCAGGCGTAGCGTACGAACCCGGGAGTCCACTTTTGAGGGCGCTCCTGGTGCCCTTCCCGTATGAAGGGCGTGTAGAAGTCATAGCCGAACTTGGTCCCGATTACGACGTCGTGGCGCTGGGAATTTAAAGCCTTCGCTAGAATCTCCTCCCCGTAGCCGTCCCCGTACGCGTCGCCGGTGTCGAAGAAATTAATGCCTAGGTCATGTGCCTGTCTGAGTAGGTTGATGCCCTGTGGTTCTTCGATTTTGCCCCACCAGTTCATGGCGACTGTCCATACGCCAAAGCCTACTTCGGATACATTGATATCGGTTTTGCCAAGTCGTCTGTATTTCAAGGAATATCGCCTCTGCCTGCGCTTGGATTATGAAATGTAATTCCCGGCGTGCGGATATACTAAGCTGTGGGTGACTTTGAGTCCAGAGCCTGCCGGATCAAGTTCGCTTGAGACTCGTAGGCTTCATCGCTCAGAACAGGGCCCAGGTCGCCAAGTTCGACGGATTGCTCCAGTTCTACCCACGACTTGCAGCCGCCGTACTCTTCCAGCACGGTTAGCGTCTTAGGCGTTTCCATCGAATAGACACGAAGTAGTGCCACGGTCAGGGGTTGCCTCGGACGCCAATGTAGGCGCTTGTTGGCATAGTCAGTCGTCCAGATGTGGTATGGGGCTACTCTGTCCAGTGCATTTTGCTCGCTGACCTCGAACTTGTCAGTGACCTCGCACCAGTACTGCAACTTAACCTTTTCGTGACTCCCGTTTTCAGACAGACTCTGCTGCAAGTCCGCATGATTGGGCACCGTTACCAGATCCTGCCGCTGGTGTTCGTAAGTTGGATAAAGTAGAAAGTTGGGATGCACCACCCGGAATTCTTTATCCGATCTGTCTATGCCGCCCTTTCGCAGAATGAGAATCTGCTTCCCCTTCGAAAGTGCTTTTACTGCGACCGCCCATTCTTTCAGAGCTAGTCCGGAACTGGTTGGTAGAGGCATGTGCGTTGCACCTCTCTGGTTAATTGGCGTGTTTGAACAGCAACAATTATAGCGCAACTGGAGCAAATAGGGGACTGAAAGCGATTCTGTGACGTGGTCTGGTATCGTCCTTCAGTGTCCTAGGCGGAACTGACCACGTCAGGGGTGTCCAATCCAAATGTCGAGTCATCCATACGCAGAAACTCCAGGAAGGCATTCTGCGCCGCGGACAAGTATTTGTCGTCTCTATAAAATACGGATAGCTGCCGGCTGCATTCCCATCGGTTCACTTGCAAGACTTTGATAAGCCCTGCCGCCAAATCCGGCGTAATCGCGAACTCTGACAGTACACCCAAACCCAGCCCTGCCGCTACGGCTCTCTTAATTGCCTCATTGCTGCCGAGTTCCATCGTAACAAGAGGCTCAACTCTACGGGAATTGAAAGCGGCTTCAGCGGTTTTGCGAGTTGCGGAGCCGGGTTCTCGCATGATGAATTCATGCTTTCTCAAGTCCCTGATACTGACCTCTTCTTCCTGAGACAACGGATGATCCGGGGAAGCGATGACTACGATCCTGTCTAAAACATACGGAAAAGAAGCTAATCCCTTCAGGTTGACTGGCGATCCGGCCATGCCCATATCAAGTTCGTGCGCGTATATCTGATCTACGACCGCTTGCGTGTTGGCTATTGTTAGGGACACCTGAATCCCGGAATGCTCCTGCCTGAATTTGCCTATGAGCCAGGGCAGAATATACTCACCAGGTGTCGTCGAAGACCCGATGGTGAGCTTGCCGGTGTGCAGCCCCTGAATGTCTTGAACGACGTTGTGCATCTCATCGGCAAGCGCGAATATTCGCTGAGTGTAGCTAAACACTGCCTCACCCGTTTCCGTCAGCCGCAGCTCTCGACGCATGCGGTGCAGAAGGGACGTGCCGAGCGAGTTCTCAAGCTCACGCACTTGAATCGACACGGCAGGCTGACTGATGGAAAGCGCCTGCGCCGCCTTAGAGAAACTCTGAAGCCGTGCCACCATATAGAATATGTAAAGTTGATGAAAATTAGTTGAATTCATAAGGCAAAGGTTATAGTTCTCATAAGCCTCTATGTAGTTTATTATACACGAACTTCATGCACCCCGCATCGACAGATTCGTCTAGCGATGTCTCAGTCTGAATTACATACTGCCGCATACAATATGCTGCACTTCGAATCGAAATATCACCTGTCTTTTGGGGAATAGTCATATCTAATTGTACCACTCTTTGCATAACTATATTGTAACTTATGCCCCAATCGCTTATGACTTTCTATGACTAATCTGAACAACGGCATAACTGCCTCTGGCAACCACGAATTGGACGGCGTCTCAGGAATTATCCCTAGTGTATTGAATGCTCAGCACTTCAGCAGATTGAGACACTACCTTTCGTGTGTGCCAAGGTTGCCTTATGTATATCTTATGTCATGTGCAACAATAATTCCAGCGTTTTGAATAGAGTAAGTTATAAAGATATACTAATAGTTCCAATCGTACATAAGCTGCACCTGCATAAAGAATGATGAGCATAAAGGCAACCGCTTAGAACTCGGTTCTCCACGTCGGTTCATTCCATTCATAGAACTTTAGTAAAGACGATTTCACAATTCCCCTCACGCTTTACGGGCTGACAAGGGTATGTAAATGCCGAAAGGAACTATAATCACCTACCCACAGTTCCTTCCCCCTTGACGGGGGAAGGTCAGGATGGGGGTGAAATCCCAATCGCAATCCCTATTATTCACAGTACATATCCCTCTGAACACTTGACGGGGGAGGGTTAGGGTGGGGGTGAAAATCATCAGAACGCCTGTAATTTCACGATTTCTGGATTCCCGCTATCAGGGTATAGACGAATCTTATGGTCGAAGGGCATTTGTGAATTCGTATTTGGTAGGGGCGAACTCTAGTGAGGGCATTTGCCTGCTAAAATATGAATCAGACCATCTCACTGAATTACAGTCTGACCGACATCGAGGTAGGGCGGGAGAGTATGCGAATTGCTAAATAGAGGAATTAGGGCGGCTCTGCTGGATGGTAGCCTGTACAGGCAACTTTCCGATGAGCCTCAAGAGATCTTTTACGCGCTGGCAATTGTGGCAATATCAGGGCTGGCACTAGGACTCGGTCTGCAAAGTCAATCAGTAATTCCTCTGCGAGATGGGGCATCACCCTTGCTGGTTATCCTTTTTTCAATACAGACTCGTTTCGTTGGTTGGTTTCTGTGCGCTGGGGTTGCATACGTTGTTGGTGCGAAGTTGCTTGGCGGTAATGCGCGATTTCGCCAACTTCTCAGAAGTCTTGGCATGACCTTTGGTCCGGGTGTATTAGCTGTCTTTGCAGGTATCCCGACCGCAGGCTTTGTTTTTTTGGGCCTGTCATTCTTATGGCTGTTTCCTGCCGGCTGGATCGCGATTCAGGAGACACACCGGTTCGATAGAGTTCGGACTTTTATATGTCTCGTCTTCACATGGTTCATCGGTGTGGGAGGGTCGTATTTCTTCCTACTTATTCTGATTGGCGAGCCGTCCGCATCTTAGCTTCAGTCAATCTGCGGAACGTATTTCTTCACGACTCGCCAGCGGCCGCCCAGAAGCTTGCGAATGTTCCCTGAAGTTACAGTCTCAATCTCTTCCACCGACCTGTCCTGCAATTCTGCAAGGCGCTCGGCAATGACGCGAGTGTGCCGCGGCTCCGTCCAGTTCTCCCGTTTGGCCTTAAACGGCTGCGGTGCTGCATCAGTCTCGACTACTATCCTGTCCAACGGTAGTGCGGCCGCGACTTCCTGAAGGTATGTGTAGCGCAGCAGGGGTCGCGCCAGCGAGATATAAAACCCTAGGTCCATGGCTTGTTTCGCCGTATCCAGATCGCCTTGGAAGTAGTGCATAACGCCGCCTACCTCGTAGGCGCGCTCCTCTCGAAGCAGACGAAACACCTCGTCGTGCGCTTCTCGACTGTGAAAGACGATGGGGTAGCCAAGCTCTCTTGCGAGCCTGATCTGCTCTCTGAATGCCGTGTATTGGATTGCCCTGTCAGGTGCGCCTTCCATGAAGTCCAGCCCGATTTCGCTTATGACGAGAACCTTCTCCCCGGTGACTGCGAGCCGTCTTAGGTGTGCGTAGGTTCTCTCGTCGAAAGGCTCTCGGATGTCCATTGGGTGGATGCCGACTCCGCAAAAGAAGTCGGGGAACTTCTCTGAGAGCGCGATGGTGCGCTCCGAGGAGGGCACCGTGGTTCCGGCGGATATGACGAACGCAACGCCGGCGCGACGACCGCGCTCCAGGACTTCTGAAATCTCGTCATCCGCGTAAGAGTCAAGGTGAACATGGCAATCGATCAGCATCTTGTCACTTATTTCCCTGTTCTGAGTGTGTTAGCCTTGTATGCAAGGTATTATACAGAACGTCCATTCATCAGGCCTTGTTTCCTCCTACCGCAATCAGCATTCCACTGAGCATATATTGAGTTTCATGTTGAATGACCGTCATGGGCTTTTGGTATTGGCCTGCTGCGTCGTGGCATTGGGCGTGTTTATCAGCGCCTGTTCCGAAGACACATCCACGCCGCCGCCGACTTCGACCACGACTTCAAGCGTCTCTCAGGCTACGACAAGTCCTGCTCCAACAGTTGTTCCCACGCGGGCTGTTCCTACACTGACGGCTGCGCCAACGCCGGCGCGCGCGCGCTTGCCGACGGCAACGGCCGTAGCGAAGACGCCTGAACCTGAATCCGCACCCGTTCCAGTCCCTGCAGCCACTCCGACAGCTTCGATCAGGACGCCGCAACTCACATCCGCGACTGCGGACACTGAAAGGCGTGGCGGCGCAATTAACCTGGTCAACCGTCAGGTGATTGAGCACCAGGACGTACATCGAGACGTATCGGAAACACTGGCAGCCTGGGGGCCGGGAATCGTGTACAGCAGATTGATGCGCTTCGAGAGTGGGGCTGACGTCGAGTTGCCCAGCCTTTCCGTCATGTGCGAGTTCTGCCGTGAATGGAGGATGCCCGACGCTACGACTTTCGAATTCAACCTGCGCGAAGACGTGATGTGGCAGAATTTGCAGCCGGTGAACGGGCGCAGCCTCGTGGCAGGCGACATCGTGTTCAGTTATGAGCGCCAGCGCGGTGACGGCATGCCGAACGGTGCGTTACTCCACTCAGTGGATACCGTGGAAGCGACTGGCGATGACTCGCTGCGTGTAAGGTTGCTCGCTCCCGACGCCGATTTCCTCATGACGCTTGCCAACGGGCATACCAAAATTGTGGCGCGTGAGGCAGTTGACCTCAATGGGGATTTGCTCGAAGGACCGACTGTCGGCTCTGGTCCCTGGATTCTCGAAGAGACCGATTCAGACTTGGCATTCAGCTTCAGGAGAAATGAGAATTATTTTGACGAAGATGCACCTTTGCTTGATAGGATTCGCATCCATACGATAGTTGATGAGGATACCGCGTATGCGGCTTTTCGGGTGAACAACTTGGATGTACATCGCGTCCGGCCTGTTCAATGGAATGAATTCAGCCGGCAGAAGCCGGACGCATCCATGCTGGCGTTCAAGGAGACGGGCAGGGGATTGGAAGTAGGGTTTAAGACAACGGAGCCGCCTTTCGATGATCTGAAAGTTCGGCAGGCGGTAATGCTGGGGATGCGCCCGAATCGCGCTATCGAGGAAATATGGCAGGGTGCGGCTTACCTCACGCAGGGAGTGCCGCTGGCCCGCGCGGACTGGCAGCTGGACGATGATGAGCTGGCGACATACTTCGATGATCATATTGCCGCAAGGGTGCTGCTGGCCGAAGCGGTGGAATCTCTGCCGGTCCCAGTTGTCATAAATGTAGGTGACTTCGGTACTGAATATCGCGCTCATGCGGAGAATATCGCCGGCGCAATGCAGAGCGTAGGATTCGACCCGCGTCTTGAAGTCGTGGACAGGCGGCAGTTTGGAGAACGAGTCTGGTTGGGCGGATACTACCAGATGTTTGTGGGACCGACGGCGCCGGCCGCGTCTCCGAACGCTTACATGCTTACGGTGCTGAGTAGTGACGGCGCCTGGAATACGACAGGGCACAGGGACGAGGCGATGGATACGCTTATACTGGCGCAAGCCGGAGAGTATGATTCAGCTAAGAGGCGACAGCTCGTCGTTGATGTGCAGCGTCATGCACTGAAAAACGCGTATAGGTTCATGCCGGGCGCATCGGTATCGCTATGGGCTTGGTGGCCGCATGTGCAGGGTTTCGAGCCGAACTTCGCGGGCGCAGAATACTCTCACTGGGAGCGCGTGTGGCTGAAAGAATAAGCGATTTCGCCTAAGAATCTTCACTATCGGTGCCCTGATTCTGGCTCCTGAGAAAGTTCTCCAGTTCCTCCACCATGGTTTCCGGGCTGGGAATATCTTCCGTCGCAGTTTGGGCTTCGTCGTAACGCCTTTCCAAGCGTCTGACGTAATTGCTTACGTCCGGCTGTTTGGCTATTACCTTGTCAACTTCTTCCTGGTAGGCGTTGCCCGCTATGTGCAGCTCTTCGAGATCTACATCTATGTCAATGAGGCTTCGGAGGCGGGTCAGCAGTGCGTGGCTGACCTTAGGGTCCGGCGATGTGTTGACATAATGAGGGCAATGTCCCCATATACTTGCCTGCGCCATTCCAACCTCAGTGCAGGCGTCGGAGAACGCCGTGTGGATGCCGGTTGGTCCCTGGTAGCCGGAGTTCTTAATGCCCAGCCATTCCGCCTTTTGAGTCAGTTCGATCGAACTTGCCCGGCCGGTTACACGGGGTTCACGAGTATGGGGCACGGCGTCCAGCAAAGCTCCAAGGGATACTATTAGACGGACATCGTGTCTCTGTGCCACCGCCGTCAAAATACTGGAGTACGTGCGCCACTTCAGATTGGGTTCGGTCCCAACAAACAGGAGCAGCGCGCGAGACTCATCCTCAGGCGTGTAGTAGTAAAGGTCGTTCTGGGGCCATCGCGTTACGCGCTCACCTCGACGGTTTACGCGTGACTGTGGTCTGACATGAGTGAAATCGTAGAATTCTTCAGGGTCGATTTCGGCGAACTTCGTGGCTCGGAGTTTCCGCACGAGGAAGCGCATTGCCCTCGTCGCCGCTTCTGCTGCGTCTGGCCAGCCGGCGAATGCGACCAGCATCGTGGGCATTGTGGCTTGCGGCGCCTCGTGTTCTATCAGTCCGTCCATAGCAGGTCCATTGTTGATCATGGCTCGTATTTTACATCAATCACGAGGGCATGCCAAACGACGTGAACGGTGTATCCTCAATCTGCAATGTCAATTTCGGCGCGCAAAGGCTGCTGCGCCGATGACAGGCACCTAATACTCCCGACCGGGTAATGCGAATGAAATGCTTCCACGTCTTTCGTTGAAGGCAAGGGCACAATGGGAAGCATTGACATAGCGGACTTGACGGCGGTAGTAGGTTGCCGAGATGCGCCGGAGACGAGTCCCCTACGAGAGTGTCACGTCAGCTCCGGCATAACCGCTTCACCGAAGAGGCTCATTGATTCCTTGATCTCTTCGTTGGTTAGGCGACCTCTTCTGTTAAATTCCAGGATGCATTGCGACATCCCCGAAAGGTCTCTGTCCAGATTTCGCAGCTGTTCTATGCAGCCATCGGGATCATCATAGATCGAATAACTCAACGCCTCACTGAAGTCCCAGGTGGCCCAGCCCCCAACCCCGCTGGTGAAGCTGTGACGCGATGTGCCTATCGAAGACGCGCTCGCATCCGGAACGGTGTTGACGACGTCCTCGTCTCGCCAGTTTCGGGCCATGAGTTCGTGCGCTTTCTTCCTCGTCTTTGCGACGAAAAACGATATATTCACATGGAACGGCAGCGATCCGGAGCCTATTCCCAACGGCTGCGCCTCCTCGAAGTCTCGTATTCGGTCAATCATGCGCGGCATCGGCTGGCTCAAAGTAGTCCCGATGACGCCCAGCCCAAGACTAGCGGCATAAGGGAAAGTCTCGTCGCTGTTCGCCGCAAGCAGCAGTGGAGGGTGCGGCTGTTGCTGGGGCTTTGGCATAACCAGCAGGTCTTCCATCTCCCAGTATTTGCCTTGGAAGTTCGCCTTCTCCTGGGTCCAGGCTGCTTTCAGGAGTTCTATTCCTTCTGCGACGCGATCGCGGCTCTCACTGCTGCTGATGTCCTTCGCCTGTCCAAATGCCTGCCCGGCGGGCGATCCCCAGCGGCCTCCCAGGCAGAGGTCGAGCCTGCCATTCGTTAGTATGTCGCAGGTTGCGGCCTGCGTCGCCATGTGAACGGGATGGTGGAGTGGAAACTGAGCCGCAAGCGTTCCAAAGCGGATTCGAGGGGCGTGTTGCGCTGCCGCGATTGCCACCATAAGGGGATTGGACATAGGCCGCCCGGGAAAGAAGACGGACTCCGCGAGCCAAGCCGTCGTGAAGCCCAGTTTGTCAGCCAGCGCTATCTGTTCCACAGTCTCCCAGTGTCGGCGGGCGACTGATGAACCCAAATGCCCAGGGACTTGCCAGAAAGCTCCGAATTGCAATTGTATTGACCCGTCCTTCGTGTTTCGATGCCTCGACCAATCGGCGACGGCGAACTGATGTTAAGGTTGCCTGATGCTCAGGCATTCTTCGACTAAGACGTCCGTAACCACTCGTGTCCGGTCGGTCCACCCGCACATTTCCAGGAGGCGTTCAAGTGTGTAGCCTGCCCAGCTCGTCTGCTCGGTGTCAGGTCTGCCTCCCATTACCAGGGTGGCGATGTTTGCGTTCATCAGAGCGCCGCAGCACATCGGACAGGGCTCGAAGGTAGTGTACAAGACCGCTCCTGACATGTCGTCCGTTCCGATCACGGAAGACGCCTCACGAAGGGCGACTGTCTCAGCATGCGCCGTAGGGTCGAACGTGGTTGGCACAAGATTTCGCCCTCGTGCAATCAATTTATCTGCCATCACTACTACGGAGCCGACCCCGACATTTCCCTCGTCGGCGGCACGCTGCGCTTCCTCAAGCGCAATTCGCATAAACTCTTCGTGTTCGCGCAGGCTCATATCTTCCTCTCACAGCAGCCGTAATTGATGGACTGTTGACTCGCGCCGAACGGATTACAGATAGGGTATGTTCACTTCGCTTTCAGGGTCAGCCTCAATCAGCGGCGCGTCTAGGGGTAATTCGATTGTCATTTCCGTGTAGTCGCCCTGCTTTGAATCCACACTTATCGTCCCTCCATGCTGGCGAATGATGTCATTGGAAATCGCCAGTCCGAGGCCTGTGCCCTTGTCTGTCGGCTTGGTAGTGAAGAATGGATTGAATATCTTGTCTATGACGTCAGGCGGCATGCCTCCACCATTATCCTTGATGCGGATTTCGACATTTTCATCACCCTTTTGAGTGGAAATCCACAAGGTCGGCATGTAGGATTCGCTGTCTTGCGATTCCGCCTCGAACTTTCGTCGCCTTTCGTCGGTGGCGTCGCAGGCGTTGCCGACCATGTTGAGAAACACGCGGCCCAGGTCTCTGGGCACCACATTTATCTCGCCCATATTCGGGTCGAGGTCCTGCTGGATGTCAAGCTGGAAATTCGTGTCGAGCGCCCTCGCGCTGTGGTAGGCAAGTCTCGCGTGCTCGTCAAGCAGGGCGTTAATGTCGGTTTCCCTCTGTTCGCCGGTGTCCCTGCCCATCATGAGCATGTCGTTGACTATGCGATTGGCGCGGTCGCCATGTGTCCTGATACGCTCAAGGTTGCTGGTGAGGTCGCCGGATATCTCCTGTATGTAGTCCTTGTCCTCGTCATCAATACTCTCGCCGACTTCGACAAGTATCTCGTCTAGCTCGCCGAGCAACTCTTCCGACGCTTCGGAGAAGTTCTTGACAAAATTGAGGGGGTTCCTTATCTCATGGGCAACGCCGGCCGTCAGTTCACCAAGGGCGGCCAGCTTTTCGCGCATGACGATTTGATCCTGAGCGCGCTCCAGGTCTCCAAGTACACTCTCAAGCTCCTCATTCTTCCCTTGTAGTTCTTCAGCGAGTTGCTCCACGAGATTCAGGCGCTGCGCCTCAAGTGAGTTGCGGCGGAAAATCTCTAGAGCCCGTGCCATGTCCGCTACTTCGTCACGCCCTTCCATTTCTACCCTGGATTCCAGGTCCCCGGCTGCCATGCGGAGCATCCAGTCCGAGAGCATCTGAATGCGCCTGAGCAGCATCCGTCCGACAAAGAGCCATGCGATAAGTAGAGCGCCAACGACGCTGAGGGCGCTAATCGCGAGCAACAGCGTTCGCCCTGTCAGGATTGCCTGTGTTGATGCCTCCGTTGCTCCGTCCGCACTTGCGCGGGCGGTGTCCACCAGGGCATCGACCTCTTGGACAAGCGCAAGAGCCACTCCTCGGTTCAGGGTGAGCAAGTCTTCCTGCTGCTGAATTATCTGCAACTGTCGTTCAAGCAGATCGAACCCGTTGTCGTCTCCCGTGCCCAGTTCGCGAAGCCGACCGATAAGAGGAGTCACTTCAGCATGTATGGCGGAGTCTTCGAGCGCGGAAAGGTTGCGGTCTATACTTCCCGAGGCAGACTCGAACCGTTCTCTCAAAGGTTCAATCAGTGGGGCGGAAGAAATGGAGAACGCGCTCTCAAGTATCTGGTTCGCGGTGGTAGTATCTGCATGCAGACCGGCGACATTGCGGTAACGGGCAAGTTCGGATTCAGAGAAATGATCTTCGCGCCTGGCAGGTGGCTCTGCAATGCTGCTGTATCCTGTCATAGTGTAGAAAAGTTGGTCGTCCACGACAGGAACCATGATGTCGTCTATCTGAATCCTCAAATCCGTTAACTCGGCTCTTAGAGCTTCCTTCTGTATGTTCAGCTCGAAAATCTCCGACATGTCATTCTCAATGGCGTCAATGCCGACCGTCAATATGTCCACCTGGGCACGAATTCGCTCAGATCGGGTATCGTCGCCATAGAGTGACTGGAAGTTCTGACTCCCGATGTCGCTGCCCATTTCTTGAACATTCGACATTTGGAGCTCGACATTCCTGCCTTCGGAATCCTGGGTGTTCACGCCGAGTACCTGAAGGTGCCCTTCAAGAGCTTCTCTAGCCTCGTCAATGCCGGCAGAAACGGCGGCAAGCTCGTCTGGTGTTGTGGCGGCAGTCAGTCGTGGAGCGGCGTTCACCAGCGTTCCGCTGTGCTGGGCAATTCCGAATGCGGCAACCACCTCAGGAATGCTGTTGTCATTGACTTGGCTTTGAGCTTCGCCAACGCTGTTGAAGGAAAACCAGCCAACGAGACTGGCGGCAATGGTGAGGGCGACCGCGCCACCGATAGCCAGGTAAAGCTGGGTGGAGATGCGGTAGCGGCTTTCGAGCAGTCTTGTGGAGAGATCAGATATCATGTTCAAAAGGACTCGAGATTGCCATTCTCTATCTAGTTTCTGCGGCTTATCGAGCTTACGGAGCGGTATCCGCCGTCGCTGCCGATAACGGTCAAAAACACCTCGTCGGAGCCTTGATTATCGTCCCCATAGCGTAACATAAATCCGTCTATATCAATATAATCAGCGTTGTTTAGGATGTCTAGGAAGCAGGCGCGGTCAACATCCTCGCCGCATCTCTTCAAGCCTTCAATAGCCAGGCGACCGGCGAGATAGCCTTCAAACGAGACGAAACCGGCGACCGCGTTCGGGTCGTAGGCGTGCAGGGCGCTCTTGTACTCTCTGACGATTGGCAATGAAATGTCGTTCGGGAATGGCACGACCTGGGTTACATACACGCCCTCGCCACCGGCGCCGAGTTCCTTTGCAAGCGCGTTGCTGCCCACGAAGGAAACCGTCATGAATATAGGATTCACGCCGGTATGCCTCGCTAATGACACCAGCGCGGCTACCGGCTCGTATGCCCCTATCATTATTACGGCTTCGGGAGCGCCCTGGTTCAGGTCCAGCAACGCCGCTTTTACGGCTGTCGTATTGCGTGGATAAAGTCCGATGGACACCGGCTTCATGTCTCTTCGGTCAAGTGCCAGCCGCACGCCCCGATAGCCGGCACGGCCGTAGGAATCGTCCTGAAACAGGACTCCAATGCGCGTGATTCCCAAGTCTTCGGTCAGGCGAGAGACCATTTCCTCGGTCTCTTGGTAATAGGACGCACGTAAGTTAATGATGTTTTCCCATTCGTCGTCGCGTAGAAACTCAGCGCCTGTAAATGGTGCTATGAAAGGTACGCCTACTTCGGCGGCTACAGGTGTTGCCGAGCGTGATGTTGGAGTGCCCACTTCGCCAATAAGAGCAAAGACGTTCTCTTCCTCGATAAGCCGCAGAGTGTTAGTAACAGCGGCTTCAGGTTCATACGCATCGTCAAGGGTTACTAGCTTCAGGATTCTGCCGTGTACTCCGCCGACCCTGTTTATATCATTGAATGCGGCCTCGATGCCTAGACGCATGTTGGTGCCAAGTTCCTGAGCGGGACCGCTGAATGCTGCTGACTGCCCAAATAAAACGTGACCGTCGGCTACCCCATTTGATCCCTGTGCGGAGCGCGGTGTTTCACTAGACGAGGAGACTCGCTGCGCGTCTGCGGGGCGAGTCTGCGAATCCGGCACATCGACTTGCTCTGAGTTGTTTTCAGAGCATCCGACAGAGAAAGTGGCAACCAGGGTAACGAGAACAAAGGCGGCCCCAATTCCTAGTCTGGTCAGTGGAGCCGGCAATTTCATGTATCTCTCCGCTTGATCATCGTCAGGTGGTTCCTTTCACGCTCGCGCCTGTATTCCAGTTCATCCATCATTGTTTTTACCAAATGAATGCCCAGGCCACCGATGGGCCTATCTCCCATTGGCGCTTCTATATCCGGCGTAGGCGCGTCTGTCAGCATATTGAAAGGAGGGCCACTGTCAATTATCTCTATAGTGAGGGCATGATCCTCCGACCTGATGATGATTTCAAACTCGCCGCCTTCACCATGATACGCATGATTGACCACGTTCAGACCTAACTCTTCTATTACGAGGTTCGCCGTGAAAAGCAGGTCCATTGGCCAGTCTTCCTGGCTGCTAAGGGATTCAATCGCCTCGTTGATGCGATCTAGCGCGTCGGGCGCGGCTTCTATCTTTAGAGATACTTCTGCGCTCAAGCGGGAGTCTCACTTCGACAAAGGGTTAAGCAGGTAATGTCGTCGGATTGCGCCGCGCCGGCCGCGAAGGCGTTCACCGCATCGAATATCGTGCGTGTGGCGTCATCCGAATTCTTTGGGACCGATTCCACGAATACTTCGCGCATTCGCTCGACGCCAAACTGCTCGCCCTCATTATTCATAGCTTCGGTAACGCCGTCAGTGTAAAGAACGATGGTCTCCCCTGGATTCAGCGTTACAGTGTTCTGACCGTATTCAAAGCCTGGAATAATGCCCAGAGCGATTCCGCCGGTCAGCGGCAGCAGTTCCGAGCTTCCGTCAGCTCGGACCAGAAGTGGAGCGTCATGGCCTCCGCTCGCATAGGTGAATTCTCCGGTCTCAGGAGTGTACACCGCGTAGAGCGCCGTAACGAACATTTGCGTTTCGTTCCCTTCGTGCAGCAGGGAATTGACCTCTTCGAGCACCTCTGCCGGTTCAGGGTTGCCTATCGCCGCACCCTTCATCCAGGTGCGGCTGGACATCATGAAGAGAGCGGCAGGAACCCCCTTGTCGGACACATCCGCGATGGCGAGTCCGATGCGGTCGTCCTCCAGGCTCACAACATCGAAAAAATCACCTCCCACGTTGCGCGCCGGCTCCATATTGGCGAAAACCTGATAATTTTCGCCTCGCGGAAACGCCGTGGGGAGAATGGATTGCTGTATGCCGCTGGCGACGTCAAGCTCATTTTGCAGAGCGACGAGCTTATCGCGCGACGCGAGCGCCTCTCGCCACTCTTCGAGATGACGGAGCGTTCGCTCTATGGTAAGCCGCAGGTCTCCAAAGTCTAGAGGCTTGGTGACGAAATCGAAAGCGCCCCTGTTCATGGCGGTGCGTATGTTTTGCATATCACCGTAAGCGGATACGATTATGGAGCGTATGTCAGGGTTTAACTCAGCTATCTGTCCCAGGAGCGTAAGCCCGTCCATCTGGGGCATGTTGATATCTGAGATTACCATGTCGATGTCGTCGTCGCGGCTCAGCACGTCGAGGGCTTCAACGCCGTTTTGGGCAAACACGAATTCGTACTTGCGCCTGCGAATGTCCCGCCGCATACGTTGAAGCACGAGGGGTTCTACGTCGGGTTCGTCATCAACCACGAGAATCTTGTAAGTGGCTTGGCTCACGCCTGTCCTCCCACAGAGCCTTAGCGCGCACGCGGACTGGGAAATCGCAATCCGCAGAAGTTTAAGCGCGCCAATCCACCACCACTAGGTGGTTCTAGTTGCCGCTTCAGTTCCGCCGCGCCCTTGTCATCCGCCAAGTGCGCCGAGCGCGTCGGATCGAGTGGAATGAACGGGGATTATCTTGTCGAAACCGCTAATCTCAAAGACTTCCCGTATCTGCTCGGAGAGCGAGCAGACGGCAAACTTCGAGTTCTGTCTCTGGAGTGCGCGGGCGGTCAGGAGAACTACGCGAAGACCCGCACTGCTTATGTAAGACAACTGCTCACAGTCAAGAATTACAATCCTGTCACTTTCACTGATCGCAGCCTCTAATGCTTGCTGGAATTCGCTGGCATTAGTTCCGTCAACGCGATCTTCTGCCATCGCAACTAGAGTTTCGCCTTCTCTCTCTATAGTGACTTTCACTGATACCGTCTCCTTGCCTTGCAGTTATTTGAAATGGTGTCAAATTGGTTGGGAACATTCTACAATAAAGGATTATTATTGCAACATTCCTAGGGCTTGCTTCTCTCGGCTTGCTTTTCTCATTGATATGAGCGCATTTCAAGCCACTGCGCTATTTCTCGTTTTATTCATTGCCAAAACAACTTCCCAATAACATACCATAAGCCGCTTCATTTATCACACTAAATTATTTTGAGACGATTTCACAAATGCTCTTCGTCCACCAAATTCTTCATTCCTGCGGAGGCAGGAATCCAGAAAACGTGGAATTAGAGGAATCTTGAAGCTTTTCATCCTCACCCTAACCTTCCCCTTGATGCAGGAAGGCCAGAGCCTGCCCCTGCGAAGGCGGGGGATGGGGGTGAAAACTCCTATATATCGACCTACCTATATATCGACCTAATAGTACCCTTTTGCATATTTCTCATAATCTGCTGACCAATGCACTTCATCGGTTCCGCACAGCGGTAGTCACTCCGTGCCCTGTTTTCTGCCTTGAATTGTGCCGGTCGTTGCTTTCCGGTCTCACTCCTACGGGCGTGCCTTCCCTGCCCCGCCTTAACCAATGAATGAATTCTCGGAAGAGTAGTCGAAGTAAGTCTGGTTTACAAGTTGATGAAGCTCGCGGCAATCTCCGTTCACTCGCGTAAGCAAAGCCCGTTTGTCGGAATGTTCGCTCCACTTGTGGACCGTGGAGGATAGGCGATTTGCGAGCTCCTTCACATCGCCGCTGCCCCTTTTGTCCGGCCCATCGCCAATGGCCGAAATCTCATACAAGGCCATATCCAGTGATCGAATCAGCGAATTAGGCAAAAGACTATCGGTGCTGAGGAGTTCTATCACATTCTCCGGCATCACCTCGATGCTGTAGATGCGATTGTGCGCTTCAAGAGCGTGATATAGACGCAGCATGCTCGTCCAGTCACTGTCTGACTGATCCTTGGCGATCTCATCCAATTCGAGCTGTGCGTTGAGCAGTCCCGACAATAGTTGAGCGCGCTCGATGAAGTAGCCGAGCTGCATGAAGTGCCATCCCTCATCGCGATACATGGTCGCTGAGGCTATTCCCGCAAAGGTATTGAGCTGACCTACCATCCAAGTGTAGAACCCCTCCGGCGATCCTCTCCAAATATCCTGGATATTCATGCCTTGTACTTGCAAGTAGGCCATATTGAGGCAGGACCACATCTCAGCGCTGATGCATTGGCGCATCTGGCGAGCGTTTTCGCGCCCCTGCGCGAAACAATTCCAGACGGAATCCAAGTTAGTTCTCTCGAAAGTCAGGTCGTCCGCCAACGTGTAGGAGTCCGCCAGCATGTAGTCATCGTCGTCAACTAGCACGGTGCCGCCCGCAGGGGGCAGCCTCCCAATGCTGACATAGATTCGACTCCAGCCCAGGTGAATTTCAGGTATAGGGCGGTCAACCAGAGCTTCGGACTGCATCTTCAGCATATCGCTAAGATGTTGAGCGCGCTCCAGGTAGCGGCTCATCCAGTAGAGACCTTGCGCCGTGCGTGCGAGCATTCCAGTTAGTCCTCTTCGTCGTATTCTTCCGGCATAAGCACAAACTCCGGATAGGCTTCCAGTCCAAGCTCTCCGCTGTCTTGACCTAGACGCTCAACATTTGTGGACACTCTGGCGCCAAGCGTCAGGCGCAGCAGATGCCACATCAGGAACGAGCTTACGAACACGAATGCCCCCACCGCTACTATGCCGATAATCTGCGCCAGAATATCGCCGCCCGCCGCGATGACGACTGCCAGCGTTCCCCAGATGCCTACCATAAGGTGCGCCGGTATCGCCCCAACGACGTCGTCCACTTTGAGAATTTCCAGCAGCTTGATTCCGCCCGTGCAGACTCCACCGCCGATTGCGCCTATGACCACCGCCCAGTAATGTTCGGTTATATCCGGACCCGCAGTGATGGCGACCAGTCCTGCAATCGCGCCGTTAAGCCCGGCGAACAGGTCCATCCGGCCTAGGATGGGTCGTGAGAGTACGAATGCCGCCATTACTCCGGCAGCTGCCGAGAGGTTGGTGTTGACGAAGATATGGCTCATCGCCGCAGCGTCCGCCGCGCTGCCGAGCGCGAGTTGCGAGCCTCCATTGAAGCCGAACCAGCCCAGCCACAATATGAAGACCCCCAGTGTAACGATTAGGACGTTGGACGGAGGCGTCGCTCTCACGCTGCCGTCCCGCCGGAACTTGCCGAGTCTCGGTCCTACTACTATCGCGCCTGCGAGCGCCGCCCAGCCGCCCGTGCTATGCACGATGGTTGAGCCTGCGAAGTCCTGGAATCCCAACTCATTCAGCCATCCGCCTCCCCATGTCCATGCGCCCACAATAGGGTATATGAAGGCGGTCAGTACCAGCACGAACAGGAAGAACGACCAGAGCTTCACGCGCTCCGCCAGCGTGCCTGAAACTATCGAAGCCGTTGTTGCCACGAATACCATCTGGAAAAACCAGTCCGACATTGTCGAATATCCCTGCTCCGAGAGCGCATCTGTAAGGCTGCCCTCGCCGGAAATCAGGGCTACTTCGTCAGTGGAAGGCCCATAGAGAAGCCTGAAAGAGCCGATTATTCCGCCTGTATTCGCGACGTCGATATACATCAGGTTGTAGCCGATGAAGTAGAAGGCAAGTCCCGCGATAGAATATAGCCCGATGTTCTTCAGGCATATCATTGAAGCGTTCTTCGTGCGCACCGAGCCGGATTCGAGCATCGTGAAGCCCGCTGCCATCCACATCACGAGAGCTCCCCACAGGAGGAACGCCAACGTGTTGAATATGAATACGGTTTCCGTGTCCGGTCCGGCGGCGTGGGCGATTCCCGGCCTGCCCAGAAAGAATCCCAGCGCTAACGTCGCAAGTCCCGCCAGGCCGATGACGCGAGTTCGACTCGCAGACACGCTAGCCAGCACAGTTGTGAAATTTCTCATGTAGCGCTCCATTTGGCTCCGTCTGGTTGTGCCCAAAGGACTGCCTTCCACGACTCATGCCCCATTGGGGTAAGTGCCGGGTGTATGCGGAATTGCTATTCCTGTAACACCCAAAGGTCTTTCCCTCCGCCGCCCTGGCTGGAATTCACGACCAGGCCGCCACGCTTTAGCGCTACGCGGCAGAATGCGCCCGGCACGATGCGCGTCTGCTGGCCGTGCAGCACAAACGGACGCAAGTCCACATGGCGCGGTTCGTAGCGACCATCGACGAAGCACGGTGATTGCGAGAATGAAAGAGTAGGCTGCGATATGAAGTCCGACGGGTTTGCAATTATCTGCTGGGCGTATTCATCACGCTCTTGCTTCGTAGCCTGAACTCCGACCAGCATCCCGTATCCCCCGGACTCGCCCACTCGCTTCACAACGAGTTTGTCAAGGTTATCCAGAGTGTACTCCAGGTCTCTCTGCCGTCTGCAAAGGTAGGTCTCGACGTTGGCAATAAGGGGCTCCTCCGCGAGGTAGTACCGGATCATGTCGGGCACAAAGGCATACACGCTCTTGTCGTCGGCAACCCCTGTGCCGGGCGCATTCGCCAGCGTCACATTTCCTCTCTTATACGCATCAACAAGGCCCGGAACGCCAAGCAGGGAGTCGGACCTGAATACGAGCGGGTCTATGAAGTCGTCGTCAACGCGCCGGTAGATGATGTCAACGCGCCGCAGACCTTTGGTCGTCCTCATATAAACGAACCCGTCGCTCACAAGAAGGTCTCGTCCTTCTACAAGTTCCGCCCCTAGCTCCTGCGCGAGAAACATGTGCTCGTAAAAGGCGGAGTTATAGACTCCCGGAGTGAGCAGTGCGATGGTAGGATCCGTCATCCCATTAGGCGCAAGCTCGCGCAGCGTCTCCAACAGCGTACTTCCGTAGTGCTCCACTTCCAGCACGCGAGCGCTCCGGTAAAGGCGGCGGAAACTGGATTTCACGGCCTTCCGATTGGCTATCATGTAAGAAACCCCGGAAGGAACGCGCAGGTTGTCCTCAAGTACAACAAATCCGTCGTTGGTCCGCAGAATATCGGTTCCGCAAATTGAAACCCAGGCGCCATGAGGTGCCGAAAAGCCCTGCAATTCTTGTCTATACTGCGGGCAGTCAGAAATCATGTCTTTCGGCATTACACCATCGTGGACTATCCGCGGCACTCCGTGGCGACCTTTCACACGAGACCAGCCATAGACGTCCTCCAGGAAGAGGTTCAATGCCTGGATGCGTTGAATTAGCCCGCTCTCTATCTTCTCCCAATCTGAGAAAGGCAGTATGCGCGGGAGGCAGTCAATGGGAATTATCCGCTCTTCGGCTTCTTCGTCTCCGTAAACCGTGAACGTAATTCCTTCGTTTGAAAATGAACGAGTTACTCGTTCCTGAACAGCCGCAAGCTCCTCCGCAGAAAGCTCGCTCAATGTCTGATAGAGCTGGGAGCAATGCTCGCGAGGCGTTCCGTCGTTCAGGAACAGCTCGTCGTAGATGGCGTTATCCAGAGTGTAGGCGTCGAAGTCCATAGTAGCTGCTTATAAAGGGAGTTTCATGCGCCTCAATGGGAGGAACGGACTGCGTGGCTCGAGAATTCACTCTTTGGACGAATTCTCGTTGACCTGTCGTATTAGACAAAACTATTCAAGATATGGAATGTGAGCCAAACTGCTACTTATATAAAGCGCAGTGTATTTATCGCGCATATTATCATGTTATGATGGTTTATGTAAGACAAGGCGAATCCTGAACATCGGAAATCCAGTGCGATGCTGGGACGAGGACTATTTGAACTGGAGGTAAGATTTTATGCTGAGATTCCCTGAAGAAATCATTCTATTGCTGCTAAACGATGGTGATGGACGATTCGCCCGCGTGCCCAAATGGTCTCTGGACTACGCGCTCGCTGGTGGAGTGTTAATGGACCTTGCGCTCGAAAACCGAATCGACACCGACCTGAAAAACATGATCCTGATTGATGACACTCCCACCGGAGACAGCCTCCTGGATCAGACACTTGCCGAAATATCTGGGGGCAAAGAGCGCAGCACAAGCTACTGGCTCGAACAAACCGCCGACAAGGCGGACGCCATTCGTGAAGAGGCTCTGAAGCGACTGATCGACCAGGGAATCCTGGAAGTGGAGGATGATCGCTTCCTTTGGGTATTCCGCTCGCGGCGCTACCCGTCTGTTGACGGCACGGCCGAGCGCGAGGTCAAGTTGCGCATTATGGGTGTCCTCTTCAGCGACGAAATTCCGTCCCCTCGCGATGTGGTCATCATCTGCCTTGCTGATGCCTGCGGCATCTTCAAGGGCCTCCTGTCGAGGCGAGAGCTGGACAATGTGGCTGCCCGTATTGACCAGGTTCGCCGGCTTGACCTCATTGGCCAGGCATTGTCCAAAGGCATTCACGACATCGAGATGTCCATCGCCGCCTCAGTGCAGCCGCACGCCTATTAAACGCGGAGAGTTCCGCTTCAGTTCAACATCGATGAATGTTGAAATTCATTCCCCCGTGATACATGCAAAGACTATTTGCATGTATCACGGGGATTTTCTTTGTCGGCTCCACGTAGCCGCGGGTGTGTCAATGGCCTGTGCATCGTAAAGGGCTCTGAACTGCCTGAGACACCTCAAGGCGATCACAAGTTACATCTCCAGACGAAGCGCCCTCTACGCGAATCCGCCTCTCCGGCAGTTCAGCCGTTGACTTCAACCCGCTTGCGTTTCCTTTTAGATGGCACAAGTCCCTTCCCCCTCGACGGGGGAAGGTTAGGATGGGGTGACATCGCAAGTGCAGGCACGATTATTCCCAATACATACCCCTCTCAGCCCTTGATGGGGGAAGGTTAGGATGGGGGTGAAAGTGCCATTCACCCACGTGAATGGAGACGCTGCCCTTCAATCTCCCCGTTTCCATTGGGTTAGGGTTTGGGTTAGACTATTGACCATTCCGGTCTAAATTCTACGTGGTGTGCGCGTCACAACTGCGTCTGGTATCTGCCTGGATTCATTCAACCCCACGATTGAGGTACGACTTGCAAGAGTTCGCTGAACGGCAGCCCGATGGCGCGCTCTCCGACCTGCGTGTCCTGGACTTTACTCACTACATCGCGGGCCCCTATGCCACCAAATTGCTGGCGGACTATGGCGCGGATGTGTTGAAGGTGGAAAGGCCGGGAAGCGGAGACGGCGCGCGCGGGCTAGGACCGTTTCCGGGCGATGTGCCGCATCCCGAAAAGAGCGGAACTTTCCTGCACCTCAACACCAACAAGCGCAGTCTTACCTTGAATCTCAAGTCCTCGGAGGGACGCGATATTGTAAAGCGGATTGCGGAGAATGTGGACGTTGTCGTTGAGAGTTTCCCTCCCGGCCGGATGGATACTTACGGCCTCGGCTACGAGACACTGCGTGCAATTAATCCGGATATTGTAATGACCTCCATTTCCAATTTTGGACAGACCGGACCCTATAGGGACTTCAAGGCGTCGGACATCATCATCTATGGAATGGGCGGCGAAATGTACTCCACCGGACTCGAGGACCGCGAACCTCTCAAGCTCGGCGAGCATGTCGTGTTGTACCAGGCTGGTGCTATCGCCGCTACCGCCACATTGGGCGCCGTCTTCGCGGATGGCAGCCAGCATGTCGACGTGTCATTGATGGAAACGCAGATTGGGTCGATAGACCGTCGAATGAGCATGCTGCTGGCATATCAGTATAATGACGAAATTTCAATGCGTAGCGCAACCGCGACCGCGGGCGGCTATCCGAATGGCGTCTTCGTTTGTCAGGACGGCTACGTCCAGATTGCGGGAGGGCGCAACTACTTCGATCGCGTAGTTGTGATGATGGGCGCGCCGGACGTGCTTCTGGAAGAGCGATGGTACACCCCCGAGGCTCAGTACGACCCGGAGCTTGAGGATGAGTTCAACACTTACTTCATCCCCTGGTGCTTGGAGCGAACAAAGCGCGAAATCTGGCATGTGGCGCAGGAAGTGGGCGTGCTCAGCGCTCCGATAAATGCTGCGTCAGACTTTGCAGGCGATAGTGAATTCCAAAGGCGGGGAGCTTTCGCCGAAATAGAGCATCCCTATGCCGGAAGTCTGACGTATCCTGGCAGGCCGTTCATAATGAACGAATCGCCTTGGTCTGTCCGGCGTACGGCGCCGCTGCTCGGGCAGCACACCGATGATGTGCTGCGCAGTCTGGGATATGCACAAGGAAAGATAGACTTGCTGCGCGAGCAGGGCATCATATAGTCAAGTCGGAGAAGAACACAATGGCGCGACTGCCTCTCGAAGGCATACGTATTCTGGATATGACCGTCGTCTGGGCGGGAACTTACTGCGCGACTCTGCTCGCCGATTTGGGCGCTGAAGTCATACGTCTCGAATCCATTAAGCGATTGCCTCCGATTACGCGCGGCTACATTCCTTACCCACCTAAAGAAGTGATCGAAGGGCTGCCGGCATTTGTGGCTGCGATGCCTGGACGTGAGCCTGGCAGTCGCCCCTGGAATCGCTACCCGCTCTTCAACGCTCACGGACGCAATAAGCTGGGCATGACCGTGGACCTCACGCAGTCGTCCGGTATGGACATATTCAAGCGTCTTGTCGCTGTAAGCGATGCCTTTGTAGAGAATAACGTCACCGAAACTATGGACAAGCTCGGCATATCCTACGAAGTGATGCGCCAAATCAACCCGCGCATCATCATGCTAAGAATGCCCGCTTACGGCAATAGTGGCGCGTACAGCAATTTCCGCTCCCTCGGGGTTCATATGGAAGGCGTTATCGGGCACACCATCGTGCGCGGCTATGAAGATATGGACCAGTCATCGAGCACGAACGTGTACGCGGCGGATGCTGCTGGCGGCGCTCAGGGGGCATTCGCCATGCTCACGGCGCTCCACTTCCGCAAGCGCACAGGCAAGGGACAGCTCATTGAGCTGGCTCAGTCTGAGAATATGATGCCCTACATTGGGCGCTACTTCATGGACCACTCGATGAACGGGCGAGACAGCGGCACGCTTGGGAATCGTCACACAAGCGCGATTCAAGGCTGTTATCCGTGCGCGGGCGAAGACCGCTGGGTGAACATCACCCTGTTCGATGACAGTGATTGGGTCGCGTTCTGCGGTGCGCTCGGCAACCCGGACTGGGCGCTGGACGACCGTTTCTCAACCCACTCCGGCAGGTACGAAAATCAGAGTGCGCTCGACACTCACATCTCCGAATGGACGCGCAAACGTGGACACTACGAGGTTATGCATATCCTCCAGGATGTAGGCGTGGCGGCAGGCCCTGTAATGGATCAGCGCGACGCCTTTGAAGACCCGCACTTGCAGGAGCGCGGCATATTCGAAGAAGTTTACCACGAGGATGTTGAAGGATCGCACCTGTACGTTGGTGCGCCCTATCGGATGTCCGACATGCCAATCAGGATACGGAGGGGCCCCGTTCAGTTAGGGCAGGACAACGAGTATGTCTATAAGCAGGTACTGGGCGTGAGCGACAACGAATACGCAGAGCTGGAGCAGATGGGTCACATCGGCATGGACTTCCCACCCGACGAAGAATGATAGCTGTGCGAACTTACATCTACGCCGATGAATCCGGCAACTTCGACTTCAGCCGCAATGTGGGAGCGACGCGCTACTTTCTGCTTACGACGGTCATGATAAACGACCATTCGGTAGAGTCGGAGTTACTGGAATTGCGGCGGGAGTTGGCATGGGAGGGAGTGGAGATAAGACACGGATTCCATGCGGTCAATGACAGCCGTCAAGTCAGGCGACGAGTATTCGATACGCTGAGTAAGTGCGCTCTCAGGATAGACGCCACCATATTGGAAAAGAACAAAGCCGCGCCGCGCATACGCCCTACGGAAGCGTATTTTTACGGATTCGCTTGGTATCACCACCTAATAGAGATTTCTATCAACGGCATTCCTTACTCTGATGAACTGCTGATTACAGCGGCATCTATTGGGACTAATGAGATGAAAACAAACTTCAATACAGCAGTTGAAACGGCCAAGACTATCCTATTTCCTCAAACGGCATTGAAAACTACGATGTGGTCCGCTCCCTCCGACATCTGTCTGCAAGTTGCAGATTACTGTTCCTGGGCCATATTCCGAAAGTGGGAGCACGGAGACGAACGGGCGTACCAACTGATTGCAGATAAGATAGTGGTGGAGAATAATTTGTTCAGTAGCGGAGGGATCGAATACTACTAACAAGGGGGAGCGAGCCGACTATCCAAGCGTTATATCCTGAAAGAGCTCCCTTGGACCTCTTGTCGCCGGCTCAGTAACATATTCACTTTATCCCGTGTCCCTATCACTGTCAAATCTGAGATGTATAGAAAAGACGATTTCACAAATCCCTAATCTCAGATCGTTGCCCGCAAACGTGTTTCCAGCTTAAATTCTCTCGGTTTCCTCGAAATGACAGGGATGAATTGCGTCTGTGAAATAGTCTCTTACAGAAAAAGGCGAGTCAGCTATCCAAGCAGTAATACTTGAAAGTGTCCCCGGGCCACTTATCCCTGTTCAGTATGTGCTTCGGTAAAGGCTTCTGCCAATTGCTATTACCCCAGCGGCGGAATCACTCCCTCCGCCCGCAGCGCATCGATCTCCTCCACCTCATACCCCAGCTCCAGCAGAACAGCCTCGGTCTCTTCGCCGAAAGTGGGAGCGGTCCCAAGAACTGGCTGCGTCTCGCTCAGGCGTGGCGCGACTCCGGCATGTATCACTTCGCCCAGTTCAAGAGTGTCCTCACGCACGATGAGTTCGTGCTTTCGCGCGTAGTCATCAGACAGAATACCTGCAATGTCGCTGTTTCGGACTGCCTCGATTCCGGCTAGACGAAGTTCAGATAGCCAGTCGTCCGCATTTTCTTGACTGAACACTTCGCCAATCGCGTCTGACAGCAATGTATCATTGTTCCGGCGAAACTCTTCTGTGGCGAACTCCTCGCCCTCCAACAAATGAGTGAACGCCTCGACTCCCACCAGTGCTTGCCAGTCCGCATCGGCCAGTGCAATCCATCCATCCGCTGTCTCGTACAGGCCGTTGAGAGCGTCGAATCGTCGCGCCCGTCGCCCCTCCACTTCGCTGCGTTCGTAGCCGTCATGTTCGACGAGAAACGGCGACGAGAATGTGGAACCTGTCTGCGCCAGTGATGTATGCACGAGCTGCCCCTTGCCGGTCTGGCGGCGTTTCAGTAACGCGAGCATAACGGCATAAGCGCCCATCAACCCGGTGCCATAATCGTTGAACGTATAGGGTGAGTGGAGCGGCTCCTCGCTCCGTCCGCCGTTGCGAATCTGCACCCCCGTAGCCGCCTGTGCATTCTGCTCGTACCCCGGCCGGTTTGCCCAGCTTCCGTCCTGACCGAACGCGTTGATCGCGAGATACACGATATCCGGTCTGCGTTCACGCAGTTGTTCGTATCCAATGCCTAGCCGTTCGGCGACGCCCTTCCGAAATCCGCCGAGCACTACATCGGCTGTATCCACGAGACGATAGAAAGTTTCGAGACCTGCCGGCTTTGTGATGTCGAGGCATATACTGCGCTTGCCTCTTCCGACATCGTGAACCTGCCTGTCGGTCGGCGGTCGAAACCAGCTGTCAATCTTGATGACTTCGGCTCCGTACTCGGCAAGTGTCCTGCCGCACGTCGGGCCGGCGAGTATGATGCACAGGTCGAGCACCCTAATTCCGCTAAGGGGCATAGTCATTCGGACACACCTCGTTTCAAGACCACTAATTTCAGGACACGGTGCGCGGTCAACAGCAATAATACCCTAAGCGCCTGACCCAGGTCAGCCCCCTCCCCCCGATCGCCGACAGCTGATCGCAGATGGCTGCCCCCCTTCACAACACGGACATCCGCACGTATTATGGAATCCAACAGAAATAAAGACCGTGATATCTATCCTATCCTGTACATCGATGTTAGTCCCCCGAGGAGGGGCGAGGGTAAGTTTCCCTTCCCCCTTGATGGAGGAAGGCTAGGATGGGCGTGAATTCGTTCGCACTGAGCTTGCCCCTGTGCAGACAAGGGGATGGGGGCGGAGTCTTCCTGCACCCTTCGTGCCATTCCATGGCTATCCCCCCATCCTGTCCATCAGGTCCATCGATGTCAATATCCGTCCCCTGATACCTGCCCCTTGCGTAAGCAGAGGCTGGGAGCGAAATGACTAACGCCCAGCCCTGAGCATGCGCTTGCCCCTGCTGTATCCGTTTGCGTATAATGATTCCCAGAAAACAAGTCTGTAGTTCCGGAGGGTGTTAGCGGTATGGATAACAAGGAGCGGAAGCGCATTTCTCGAAGGAGTTTCCTCCTGGGAATCCCTGTCGGAGTCGCGGGAGTAGTGGCATTAAACGCGGTCAGTGGTAGGCTGTTCAGGCGTAACTCCACGCAATATCCTAAGTTTCCCCAAGGGTCCATCTTCACGCCGGCCAACGACCGCAAAGACGCATAGCCGGATAGCACAAGCATATCCGTTTCGCCTGAGCATGTCCTGATTAGCGTTGAAGGTCCTGTCGAAATGCACAGTTGAATCACAGCCTCAATCGAAAACCTCGCCTGATTGCCAGCGCGGGGTTTTTGTTATCAAACTCCAATGGAGGGGAAAGCATGAAAGTCTTGATGACAAACGCACATCTGGGGGACGGATTTGTCGAACAGTTGCAAGCCGAATTTCCGGAGGTCGAGTTCGCTACCGCGATTAGCAAAGAAGAGCAACTGAGTGCAGCCGCAGATGCCGATGCGATATGCGGCTGGCCTGACAGCCCGGAGGTTGTGGAAGCCGCGTCGCGCCTGCGCTGGATACACTGTCCCGGCACGGGCATCGATAAGATTATGGCCGAACTGCCCTCGCTGGCAGACAGTGATGTCGTATTGACCAACGCGCGAGGTCCGCACGCCAACCCAATGGCAGACCATGTGCTTTGGATGATGCTCTCCCTGTCTCATAGGGGAAGGCAGATGGCCGAAGATCAAAGTTCAGGTATGTGGGATGCTGACAAGTACTCGCACGCATTTGTGGAACTGTCCGGCACCACAATGGGCATATTGGCCCTGGGCGACATAGGCAAAGCGGTGGCAAGGCGAGCCTACGGGTTTGACATCGATGTGTACGCTGTGGACGTCAACCCCGTTTCGCCACCGCCGCAGGTCAAAGAAGTCTGGGGATTGGAGAGGCTGGACAAGCTAATGCAGATGTGCGACTGGTTCGTAGTAACCGCGCCTCTGACTTCGGAATCTCGCGGACTCATAGACAGCCGTCGTATCGGCCTGATGAAGGACTCCGCATACCTTATAGTCATTTCGCGGGGTGGCATCGTTGACGAAGACGCCCTCGCCGACGCGCTGCGAAGCGGGCGGCTCGCGGGTGCGGGCATAGACGCGACTGAAATCGAACCGCTCCCGCAGGAAAGTCCGCTGTGGGGGCTTGACAACGTAGTGCTTTCGCCGCATGCCTCCGCGCTGACCCCTCAGATGTACGAAGGCAGAAGGCAGATTTTCCTCGAAAATATGCGCCGCTTCCTCGGCAATGAGCCATTCCTGTACGTTTGCGACAAGCGGGCAGGCTTCTGATGCGCGTTCTAGTTGCCGACAGGTTCTCCGAAGAGGCCCGCAAGGAACTTCAGGCCGATGGCTTCGAGGTCCGCTACGCACCGGACGCGCGGGATGCAGCTTTAGCCGATGTCATCGCCGAATCTAAAGCCGAAGTCCTGGTCGTCAGGAGCACCCGCGTTACGGCGGACATGCTGCGCGCCGGCAGCCTTAAGCTGGTGATACGCGCGGGCGCGGGATTCAACACCATAGATGTGGAGGCGGCTAAGTCGCTCGACATCTATGTCTCCAACTGCCCCGGCAAAAACTCTAACGCCGTTGCCGAAATCGCCTTCGGACTCATAATCGCGCTCGACAGACAGATTGTTGCAAACACGGATGACTTGCGGCAGAGCGTTTGGCGCAAGGCATCTTACAGCTCTGCGCGCGGGCTTGCCGGCAGCACGCTCGGCCTTGTCGGTGTAGGTAGCACCGGCCGGGCCATGATTCCAAGAGCAAAGGCATTTGGAATGTCGGTCATTGGTTGGAGTCGTTCGCTTACCGATGACCGCGCGGGTGAACTGGAAATTGACCGTAAGATTTCGGCAATCGAAGTCGCCAAAGCCGCAGACGTTGTGAGCCTGCATGTGGCATTGACTCAAGACACCCGCGCGCTTGCCGGACGCGCATTCTTCGACGCTATGCGGGAAGGATCAATCTTCATAAACACATCCCGCGCAGAAGTGGTGGACGAGGCTGCGCTGGCATGGGCTGTCCAGGAGCGACGTATCAGTGCTGGCCTCGATGTGTTCGAGGGCGAGCCTTCTTCAGGAACCGGCACGATAGACAGCCCGTTATTTTCGCTGGAAGGCGTTATCGGCACCCATCACATCGGCGGCCAGACGTCCGAGGCACAGCGCGCAATCGCCGCCGAAACTGTACGAATTATCCGCGAGTTCCACGCAACCGGAACACCGCCGAACTTGGTGCTGTAAGACGCTGCCTTACTCGCTGCCTGCGGTCTCATCCCCAAGAAATTCGAGAATCGCCCTCACCAACTCCTCCGGCTTGTGATATCCAATATCGTGGATTGTCTCCGGAATCCAGTTGACGCGGCAATTCGGGATGCCTTCCGCGGCGAGATTGACCATTCGCTTACGATTGAGCGCAAACTCGGTATTAGCTCGGTCAGCCGACGGACCTGCTGGCACAATCAACGACGGACACTTGATGCGCGGCCAGGCATTCGATGCGGGATCGTCCCACATAGCGCGTATCACTTGTGCCTGATTTTCAGGCCGCAGGATGTCGTATATCTGCCCGTCGCGCTCATAGACCATAGTCTGCACGATGCGCTCCACTTCGTCGTTCCAGCACATGGCAAGCTGTCCGCTTATTCTCGCCAGAAACTCGGCGCGTGTCCCCGATACATTGCGCGGCGCGAGTCGCTGACTGAAGGCTTCCCATGTTGCGCCCGGAAGCATCTGCGGGCTGAAGAACCCGCCGTCAATCATGACGAGAGCTTCGACTCGTTCAGGATAGTGAGCCGCCGTGCCCACCGCCACATTCCCTCCCCAGGAGTGCCCGAACACGATAGCCTTTTCGATTTCAAGGACGTCCAGCAATCCTACCGCGTCCGATGCAACGGAGTGCCAGCCATAGCCGTCACTTGCCTGCGTTGTCTGTCCATGCCCGCGCTGGTCGGGAGCAATGATGCGGAACCGGTCGCGTAGCAGAGGCGCGACAATGTCATACCAGTGCGCTGACGAAGCCAGACCGTGGAGAGCAAGTACGGGCGCGCCTTCTCCGCCCCAGTCAAGGTATCTCATTCGGAGGTCTCGTACTTCCGCCCATCCCTCAACCGGATTCGCATTCATTTCTTCACTCTCCGTTTTAAGTGTATGTAAATGTGCCGTGTCATGTTACTCGGTAGATGCAACTGGCCTGAAGTCCTGCGGAAAGTCGGGCGAGAAATAGATATAGGCATCTTCACTGCCTATGTTATGGCGCACGCCGTCCCGGAAAAGCCAGTAATCCATTACGGTTCGCCAAGCCTCGCGATCAACGACCCCGCTTACGATTCTATCAAGCGTAAGGTTGCGATATGTGCTTTCCGGAAACCACCAGCGATGCCTGATTCGCTGTCCGTCTGTGTAAATGCCTTGAAGCGAGGGTGCCACTTCTTCTTGATTGCTGGAATGCACGAGGACGGCTTCCGCGGTCGGCGATCTGTCCGATAGCGCTTCGCCGTCGATGCCTTTGTAGTTGGCGTAATATCTGGTACTGTCCCGCAGATACCACGCCCAGGGCCAGGTAAATCCGCTGGTATCGTCCACATCAATCGAAATTCCGTTATCCTCGCCGTCATAGCCGTCGGCGCGCCCGAATTCATGCGCCAGAGTCCGTATGTCCGGCGAAGTCTGCGTGTACACCAGCATCTCCACGGGCACGTCCCCATGATTGTATGCCGCCGTAGTCGATGCTCGCACCGTCAATAACAGCAGTACCACAACTGCTGGAATCGTGGCAATCTTTGCCGTCTGGGCTATCCCTATTCGGCGTGCTATATATACACCGAACGCCACCAGCGCAATGACCGATGCGCCGGCGACACTGGCTACTATGATGCCGTTCCCGTCGCCTTCGGTTCCGGCCAGCGCCAGCACGTAGATTGCCGCCATCAGTGCTGGCACGCTGATCACAATTAGCGCGCCTCCAGGGGATATTACCTTGCGCCAGTCAAAGCCTGATGCCAGGTCGCCAAGAAATTTACCACCAAGCACAATGAGAGGAAGCGTGATATTGACCAGAAGCCACGGCATCTTCTCGCTCGCAATCGTAAACAGGAGCAGCGTCATCCCGCACCAGTACAGCAAGAAGAGCGTGAACGCATCTGCCTTTCGCTTCACCCGATAGTACACAGCAGCGGCAACCGCCAGCGCCATTGGCAGGAACTCGTAAAGCGGTGTTATGACGAAGTAGTAATACCAGGGCTGGTTGCCCCTGGCTACGTCCTGTTGTGCGATCCAATAGCCCAGTCCTCGCCACATACCGGACTCGACCCCTCCCGGATTTGTGAAGAACGTAGTGTATGAGAGCACCCAGATACAGTAAAAGATACCTGCCGCAATCAGCCACACCTTCTGGTCCCAGAGAAAGCCGATTGCCACGGACACCCCCATCATAGTAACCATGATGAGCGACGCGATCAGTATCGCTCCTCCGGACGGAGAACCCACTTCGCTGCCTCCGTCTCCGGTCACGAAAGTCAGGTTTGACCAACTAAGCAAAGCCGTATCCTGAAAGATGCCGACTGCGGCCGACCACAAGGGAAGGGTAAGCGTAATCAGGATAAGCAGAAACGCAGCCGGTCCGCGAAGTGTGGACAGGCTTGTCCACTGTCTTAGTGATGCAGCAAACAGGTTGCCTACCGCGCTGACAGTCTTGGTTTCTCCTATTCTTAAGTCCGCTTTCTCCACAATGCGGGGCACATTGCGATATAGGATCCACAGCACAAGAAATAGCCCGAGCAGCGCGGTTATCAGATAAGAAGTTTCCTTGCTGGCAAATGCGAGCGCGAGCAGTCCGGCTGCGAAATAGACATAGCGGTTCTTTCCTTCATCAATGTATCGCCACATGCAGATAACCAGCCCCAGCGCCCATACCGCCATCAGAATGTCGTTTCGGGAGAAGCGACTGAAGTAAAGCAGCGCCGGCGAAAAGGCGAGCAAGGTTGAAGTGAATAGTGCCCCAAGCCTCCCAAGTCTGTCGCGGAAGAAGAACGGCAGCGCGACAAGCACAGTTCCGGCGACTGCGTATAGCAGCCGCGAAGTGTAGTCGCTGTCACCGAAGATGAGGAATATAGCCGCATTAAGCTCGAATTGGAGTGGGCCGTGCATGAGCGGGTCGTGAGTAAAGCCATTTCCTTGGGATAGTTGCCATGAATAGAAAGAGTGGAGGCTCTCGTCGTGGTGAACGGCGCGGTGTCCCAAGTCCCAAAGGCGCATGGCGGCAGCCGCGACAAGTAGCGCACCATAGACAACGACCTCCCACGCCCCCAAACGCTCCCTTGCGTATGAGCCGAAGAATGCCTTGAATCTCTGTGCGAATTTTCCGATTCCCGTCAACCCCTGTTCAGAGATAGGAGACGGAGCGGACTGTTGAGCGACCTCGTTATTCATAGGTTTTTACGGAAGAGTGGAATCTACTCGACGTAATCTATTCGAGCGAAGTAGTTATACCAGATAGATTAGCGCGTACGAGTATGTATCGCAATGTGTTTTGTACGATGGAACAGTCGATGGGACAACTGCTGCGCGCACTTGAAATGAGGCGCCTGTATATGAATCTCCCCGTAAGGTAACGCTGTTGACATATCAAACGGAAATAAAGTACATTGAGCCTCATTATAGTGGTGGGGTTATGCCCTCTGCTACTCGTTGATCTTCGGCAACAAGTGACCAACGCCCTAGGCACGGAGGTGCGAAGTGAAGCATTTGATTTGGCTGAGTCTGATAGCGGTTGTGGCATTTGCGATTGCTTGTAGTTCGGCGCCGACCGCTGCACCCGCAGCTCCGCAAGCGCCGCAACAGGCAGCCCCCGCGCCACAAGCCCCCGCGCCGCAGGCCGCGCAAGCGCCGCAAGCTCCCCGAGCTCCCGCAGCGGCGGCTCCGGCGGCTCCGGCGGCGATGATTCCTGCTGCCATTGCTACCATAGTACCGCAGGAAGTTGCTCCGGTTACAAAAGCTGCGCCCGGAAGGTCTGTGGGACAGACCGCGCACATTAACATGGCGGCAAGCCAGGTCGATCCGCTTGCGGGTTATCCAAACCAGGCTGCCTATGGCCCTCAGTGGGTGAACGTAAGCCTCGGGCTTGCCGAGTGCCTCTTCGTCAGGGAAGGCGACAATCTGATGACCCCTCAGGTCGCAGAATCGTTCCAGCTTGCCCCGGACCTGAAGCAGGTCACATTCAAGTTGAAGCAAGGCGTTCCGTTTAACTCTCCCGTGGGTGTTTCCGAAGACTTCGGTGAGATGACCGCGCATGACTGGGTATGGTTCCTCAACGACGCCAACCCGACGTTCAACGTTGAATCTACATTCCGCATCGGCGGCGACCTCGCAGCTTCGTTCGGAGAGGCGAAGGTTGTTGACGACTACACCTTCACGCTGGATGCGGCGGAGGGCGTCGTCATTGGTGCCTTCAACCTTGAAGACTCGATCAGCGAGTACGGCAAAGGCCCCGGTGTGTACAGCAAGAATGCTTTTGACACTAAGGGCGCCGAGTGGATGAAGCAGAATCTGATTAGCACGGGTCCATTCGTTGTGAAGGAGTGGGTGCCCCAGAACCGCGCTGAACTTCAAGCGCTGCCGGAGCACCACAAGCACCCGGCGCACATAGCTTCTTTCACCAGGCTGCATGTGCCTGAGACCGCCAGCCGCATCGCTATGCTCCAGTCCAAGCAGGCGGACATAGTCGAGCTTGACCCCGTCTTTGCCGACCAGGTTGAAGCTGAGGGATTCCGCTATATGGTGCCTCAGCCGAAGTGGATTACCGCTTCTTACATGTGGTCCGGCAATCTTTGGGAACAGACACACGCCCGCACGGGTGAGGTGCTTGATCCCCTACCTTGGGACGCTCCCTCCAATATCGTTGACTATCCCTGGATCGGCAACCCCTGGTGTGAAAGAGGCGAGGCCTGCCAGTATGAGGATACTGACAATCCCCCGGGCATGAGCGACATGGAGCAAGCCAGGCTTGTACGCTGGGCGCTGTCATACGCAATCGACAGACAGGGAATCGTTGACGGCATTCTCAACGGATACGGCGCTGGCATGCCTACCGAGTACATGGGCCCGAATTTCGGCGGCTGGGACCCGAACAGGAAGATTACCAACACCCAGTCCGACGCCATAATGGAGAAATACGGATTCGGCGATAATGACATGTACCCGTCGTACAATGTCGCCAGCCCTATGGCAAACTTCCCTTGGCCGTGGGACATCCCATACCAGCCGTCCTTTGCTGAAGAGATTCTTGACATAGCGGGCTACCCACGCGGACCGGACGGAACTCGCTTCGAGATTTCCACGAACATTTATCGCGCGGAAATCGGCGATGTGTCCTTCGACATTGGAGACCTTACCGCCGGTCTATGGGAAGCGATTGGCGTGAAGACCACCATCCTCAACGAGGACTATGGTTCCGTCGTAGCAACGCGCTTCCGCCTCCGCACACAGATTTGGCCCACCCTCAAGAACGGCGCTGTTGACGATGCAACCTGGCCCGCGCACTGGCCGTTGCCTCTGGTTGACTCCACCCTGTCGCGTCCCGGCTGGGGCGCGGGCTTCGAGTCGCGCTTCCTTGCGGACATGCACAACATGACCAAGCTGGAGCCGGACAGGGCAGCCGCCATCGAGCAGCACATGGACGTCGTTGACTGGACTATCTACTGGCATCTGTACTCCGGCGTGGTGGAAGTGCCCAAGGGCTACGGTGTCAATCCGGAGAAGGTATCGGAGTGGGTCGGACGCTCCACCCAGGCGCACTGGGCCGGCGCGGAGCCGTGGTTCATAGTGCCTGCACAGTAGTCCGCACACCACATTTATTTTATTAAGTTAATAACTGAATTATAGAAGGGCCTGCCTGCATGAAATTTCAGCGCAGGCTCTTCTTCAAGACAGGCAGCCGAATTTCCGACTTAACCAGACTTTGAGAAGTCAAGCATGCAGCGATTCCTCATACGCCGCGCAATCTCAATAGCTATATCTCTGGTCGGCGCCAGCATGGTTATTTTCGCCATGACACGCCTCGCTCACGACCCGCGCGAACTCTTCGTGCCGGACACAGGCTACGGCATGTCTGAAGAGCAGTGGGAAGCGCTTGGCGACCGAATGGGATTCAACAAGCCAATTCCCATACAGTACCTGACATGGTTCGGCAACCTGCTGAGAGGCGAATTCGGAAAGTCCATCCACCAGGAATTGCAGGTACGCGACATAATCTTCAGCAAGATGGGCGCGACAATTCAGCTCGCAGTCGGCGGTTGGGTGTTCGCCATACTTGTCGGCGTACCTCTTGGCGTCGCCGCAGCATCCACCCGTGGCACCGTCTGGGATTATCTCAGCCGGGGGTTCGCACTTTTCGGGCAAGCGCTCCCCCAGTTCTGGACGGGTATCATGGCAATCCTGATATTTGCGGTGCTGCTCCAATGGCTTCCTGCCGGGACACGGGGCGACGAGCACGGCTTTGACATCAGGTACTACATACTGCCCTGTGTCGTACTTGGTTGGCCCGCGGCTGCCGGGATAATGCGTCTGACACGCTCCGCGATGCTCGAAGTGCTAGACTCCGAGTTCGTCAAGTTGGCGCGCGCCAAGGGAGTAGGCGGCTTTCAGGTCATCTGGAAGCACGCGCTCAAGAACGCGCTGATACCGCCGCTGACTTCGGCGCTGCTTCTAATGGCAGGCTATCTCAACGGCGCGCTGGTCGTGGAGACGGTCTTTTCCTGGCCCGGCATCGGTTGGCTCGCGCTCAATCGCGCGGTCTATGACAATGACTTTCCTTTGTTACAGGGAACGGTCTTTACGTTCATATTGTTCTATCTATTCTTCGCTCTGCTGGCAGACATACTGTACGCGGTGATAGACCCGCGCATCCGCTACTCATAGGTTGCTGGAACTAGCATAATGGAACTGACTACAACGTCACATCCCCCTGTCATTAGGCAGCTTGCCGCGAGCTGGACTTTCGTGCGGCGATGGCCTGTTATTCCGGGCGCTGTCATCGCTGTACTTGTGCTGATGGGCGTATTCGGCCCCTATATTGCGCCGCATGATCCCGTGATTGCAAACGCGCGAGCCAGGCATGTCCCGCCGGTCGGAATGGAAGTTTGCGTGGGACCCCGATGCAAGGTAGGGAGCTGGGCGCATCCGCTCGGCACAGACCATGTGGGGCGTGACGTGCTCAGCCGCATCATAGTCGGCTCTCGCATATCACTCATTGTCGCGGCGCTTTCGCTGGTGGTGGGGCTGATAGTGGGGACGAGCATCGGGATGATAAGCGGGTACTTGGGCGGCATATTCGACGAGATCATCACGCGCATCGTGGACATTTGGCTTGCGCTTCCGTTTCTTATGGTGGCGCTGCTTGTCGTGCTGATATTCGGACAGAGTATTGGCGTGGTGTTTTTGCTGCTTGCGGTGTTGTCGTGGGTCGGGTTCGTACGTGTCGTGCGGGCGCAGACCTTGCAGCTCAAGGAGATGGACTACGTTGCGCTGGCGCGCATAGCCGGGGCGCATCCGGTACGCATCATATTTCGGCACGTATTGCCGGGCGTAATCAACTCGGCAATCGTGATTGCGACGCTGAACGTGGGCAACCTGATTCTGGCAGAGGCGACGTTGAGCTTCCTGGGGGCGGGGATACCGCCGCCGACTCCGGCGTGGGGTGTCCTCATCTCAGAGGGTAGAGAGTATATTTCGACGGCTTGGTGGCAGACTGCGTTCCCGGGGGTGGGGATTTTCATGGTAGTGATGTCCCTGAACTTCCTCGGCGACTGGGCGCGAGATCGTTTCGACCCAAGACTCAGGCAGCTGACTTAGAGATGGTGCGTCAGGCCGTGTACTGACTTGCAGAGGGGCAACCGTGATGGTTGCCCCTTCTTCGTGGACTAGATCATCGAGTAGCTCTGTCCGCCGTCAACGACGATGCAGGAGCCGGTTATGAGGTCGGCGCGCTGGGATGCGAGGAAGGCGACTAGATCGCCGACGGGTTCGGGCCAGCCGAATCGTCCGAGGGGCAGGTTGCGGGAAATGAAATCCTCCACGACCTCCGGCGGGTTTTCGTTCTGGAAGCGCTCCCATGAGCCTTCGGGGTGGGAGATTGAGCCGGGGGCGATGCTGTTGACGAGGACGCCATCGGTGACAAGACTGAGGGCGGCGTGCTTGGTTGCGCTGATGAGCGCTGACTTCGCCGCCATGTAGGACAGGTTGCCGCCGTATTCCCTGCCGTAAATTGAAGCGATGTTGATGATGCGGCCCCATTTCTGCTGCCGCATGTGGGGGATGACCTCGCGCATGAGCTGGTAACCGCCGAACAGGTTGAGGTCGAAGGCAGCTTTGAAGTCTTCGAGCGGTAGGTCGGCGATGTCCTGGCGAGCGCGAGAGCCTCCTGCGTTGTTGACGAGAATATCGATTGCGCCGATACCGTCCACTACTGCCTGATTGAGGGCGGGCATGGCGTCGGCGTCGGTCACGTCCGCGACAATGCCCTGCGCGCGTACTCCGAGCGATTCTAGCTCGGCAACGGTGCCGTCCAGCGTCGATTGCGTGCGACCGCATATAGCGACGTTGACGCCTTCCCGCGCAAGCGAGAGCGCCGCAACCTTGCCCAATCCGCGACTGCCGCCGGTTATGAGCGCGACTTTGCCTTGTATTCCGAGGTCCATTTCAAATGCCTCCGTGAGAGATTACGCGCTAGGTAATTGCGCGGCACAAGGCTATCACGGGGAGTGCGTGTTGTGTAGTGGGTTGGGTGTCGAATGTCAGGCGTCAGGGGTCAGGTGTCGGGGGGTGGTACCTAACAGGATGGACAGGGTTGGAAGGATGGGGTGTGTTTGTGGGGACGCCGGCGTCATCGATCACGATGTCCCTGTTGATGGTTTCGGGGTTTTCGGAGGGTTCGGCCGTGGTTTCGGGTTGTGTTTCGGCGGGATTGAGGTCGTTTGGCGTGTGTGGCTTCTGGATTCCCGCCCCTGCCTTCGCTAGGGGCAGGCTCTGCGCGGGAGTGACGGAAGGGGATGAGCGGCGGGCTGCGCGGTATTGTCTCTGCTTCTCTACGAACTCTGCCTGCTCTTCTGCGCTCATGGCTTCGTAGCGGTCTATCTCGGCAAAGCTCAGGTGCGAGAAGAGACCGGCTTCAAGCTGCGGCTCGTCTTCGGGCTGCTTGTCTTTTGCTTCCTGTGCGGCGCGCTCTTTCTCGCGCCATTCTTGCAGCCTGTTGTCGTAGCCTGTGGGTTCTCGGGCTTCCTGCCTTTCGTAGTAGGCGGTGATGTCGTCGGGCGTAACCCTATCGCAGTTGGTGTCCCAGCCACGCCGGATGAGTTCGCGGGTGGCTGTGACTCGCTGGTGCATCGTGAAGCCTTCGTCCCAGCCTGATGCAACATTGAGCAGGAAGCGGGCGGGTTCCAGTCCGTGGTCTGTGCTCTCTCTGATGTAGCGTGCGAGTCCGGAGTTGATGAGTTCGTGGTCGTCCTGAGTGTTTGAGATGCGGCGGTCGGGTTTGTCGCCGAACCTGCCCAGTCCGCGGTTCATCAGTTCGGTGGCAGCCCTGAGGCGGTCTGCCTCGCTGATGGGTCTGCCCTGTCCTGCGGTGCCGTGCATGACGCGGGATAGGAATTCTGCGATGAGGTAGCCGTCGTTGGTTTCCTCGCGGATTAGGCGTGCTACCTTGTAGTTGATGATGTCGAGGTCTGTAACGGGGGCTGACATGGATGGAGGGGATGTGCCTTCGCCCTGCCCTTCTGGATTCCTGCCTTCGCAGGAATGACGAATTGGTGGTTCGGCAGGCCCTTCGACAAGCTCAGGGCGAACGGTGATAGTGTCTAGGGCGAGTTTGGTTAGGTGTTTGGCGGCTTCCATCTGGTGGTGGAACTTGGCGTTGGGGTTTTGTCCGTGCATTGTTGCACAGAAGAAGTCGGCGACGTCCTTGCCGTCGTTGGTGATGTCGAGTATGTGTTGTTGTAGGGTGTTTTGGATGCACATTTTACTTACATCGATGTACAGGATAGGCAGGATGGGAAGGATATTTCACCCCCATCCCTGAATCGAGTTCAGGGCAGGCTCTAACCTTCCCCCATCGAGGGGGAAGGGACTAATGGCATAGATGTTATGTTCTTTTAAGTACACCTATGATAGGTGCGAATGTTTGGGTTGTCAAGGGGAAAATCTGGAAGTGTAATGGAAAGGCGTTTCTGTTGACGAGGGGGTTGAGTGTGGCTATGATTGGTGAGAGAAATACGGCTGAAGCCGATATGAAATGAATTGGAGAGTGGGTCATGCCGTTCAGAATTGGGCCTGTGGAACTGATTCTAATTATTGTGGTTCTGATGCTGATATTCGGAGTCGGCAAGTTGCCGCAGGTCGGAGAGGCGATGGGCAAGGCTGTGCGGCAGTTCCGTAAGACTCAGGAGTCGAGCTTGCAAGGCGATGCCACTGAAGACGAAAGGGTGAAGACCGGCAAGGCCGGCTAGGGTGGATGCGTAGCCTGGATCAAGAACTGATATGAGAAGAGCCTGAGGCAGATGTCTCAGGCTCCTGTGTTTGTATTGCCGTAAATTTTCGTGGACTGAAACTCACTCGGCGTGCCGCGCAATGAGCGCCCTCACCGAATTAACCAGTTCCTTCGGCACCTGCATCATAGTGTAGTTCGTATCCTTGTAAGCCGCTTCGTCTTCGGACAGTTCTTCATCTTCGGACAGTGCCTCATAATGACCGATAACCTTCTGCACTCGCTCTTCGTTCCAGCCTTTGGGGAATTCGCTTGTATGCTTCATCGTCCTCTCCTTCTCATGCGCCGCCTAAAAGCGGCAAGGGCCTTTCCCCTGAGTTCATACGCTGTTACCACAAAGACATTATACAAGTCTGGATCTGGCACGTATATGACACGAACATAACGACCACCGCGAGTTTGTCCGATTGCAATGCGCGATCCTTCTCGCGCTCTACCATCTTCGTCTGAGGATACCAAAACATCCCAAACTTCGTACTCCTCTACGCCATGTCCGTAGATGTGAGGATATCCTGTTTCAGGGTCGATATAAAATCGGACGTTCACTGATTTTACTTACTCCGCACACTAGCTCACTCATTGGAACAGAATCGTTTATGTAGTAGTTGATTAGCTGAATTCGTTGGCGCGCTGGCGGTTGCGCTGCCTCGCGCCGATCTTGGCAAGCCAGATACCGACTTCGTATAGGACGATTATGGGGAGCGCAACGAGGGTTTGGTTGATGGGATCGAAGGTGGGCGTGATCAGCGCGCCGAGGATGAATGCCACAACTATGGCGTAGCGGCGCTGCCTGCTGAGTTGCTGCGGGGTTACGACGCCGATGCGGGACAGGAAGAAGAGGACCAAGGGCGTCTCGAATACTACGCCCATCCAAAGGAGAAGGGAGATAAGAAGGCGCAAGTAGCTTCCGATGCGGATTTGCGCTACGGCTACCTCGCTGCCGAAGTCGAAGAGGAAGTGGATGGCGGGCGGGAACAGGACGAAGTATCCGAATGCCGCGCCCAGTCCGAAGACCAGTATGCCTGTTGGCAGCAGCGCGTACAGGTAGCGGCGCTCTGCTGAGTTGAGGCCGGGCGATACGAACAGCACGAACTGATAGAGGACGAAAGGCATAGCCGCGAATAAGCCGACTATCAGCGATACTCTGAAGGAAGCGCTCAGCGCTTCGGTCGGCTCAGTCTGTATGAAAATCGTACCTTCCGGCGCAGGCCTCTTGAGTATCTCAGTGATTTGCTCCCAGAAAATGAACGCGATGACCGTGGTGACGATTACGGCGATAATCGAGTAAGTCAGGCGGCGGCGAAGTTCGGCGATGTGTTCCTGAAAAGACATGCCCCCTTCGGAACTCATGCGCTTTCCTCTTTGCGCGCGGAGTCAGGATCATTTGACTGTGCGGCGGGCCGTGTGGCGGGCGCAGCACGCTTGTCGTCCGCGGTCGGGCGGCTGGTGCTGCCTGAGCCTACATCGCCGGGCGAGGATGCGGGATCCTCGACGGTCTGAGGGCGAAACGGAGTCGGGTGGTCCTGGTCCAGGGGCGTCTCGGATGCGTTTTCCTGCGAGCTGTTACGCGTCGGACCGGGCCTTGACGAGAGCGGGTCCCCGATGTTCGTGAGGTCTTCCATTTCCGCCTGGACGGTCGAGCCCACGCGTCGGAGTTCGCCGGTCCACTTTCCGAGCGTTCGGGCAGCGTCTATCATGCGCTCCGGCCCCAGGAAGATGAAGGCGACGAGCAGGATGATAAGAATCTCGAATGTTCCCATGCCGAGGAAACTCATCGTCGGTTGACCCCCTGATTGACCGCTTTCAGGCCAGCGGTAATCTCAGACCAGTAGTCGCAGTCGGGACAGCCGGGAGGGATGCGCCAGCTATGCCTGAAGATTGTGGGAACGCCGATGCGATGCAGTAGGGTCAGGACGTCGCAGATTGGAAGTCCGATGACATTGGGATAGCAGCCTTCTATCTGGGTCGCGGGCCTGAATGTCTCGTCCTGCGCGGCGTAGGCTCCCGCCTTGTCGAAAGGCTCGCCGGACTCGACATAAGCCGCAATCTCGTTGTCGGAGTATTCGCGCATATAGACCTTGCTTGCCTTCGCGGATGTGGAGCAGATTCCGGTGGCGGTGTCCATAATGGCGATGCCGGTGATGACCTCGTGGGGGCGTCCTCTCAGTCGGTCGAGCATTGTGACGGCTTCCCGGGCATTCACGGGCTTGCCGAGTATGTCACTGTCGATTACGACGGAGGTGTCTGCGCCTAGTATGATGTCGTTTTCGGTGAGGCTGAGAGCGCCCTTTGCCTTGTAGAGCGCGAGGCGCTGGACATAGAGACGCGGAGATTCGCCCTGATCGGGAGCCGGCTCGTTGTCGCCGCTGCCGACGATGCGTATCGGTATCTGGATCGCCTTGATGAGATTTCGACGGCGAGGCGATCCCGACGCCAGTATCAGGCGCCTGCGGCGGGGAGGACTGCCTTTGCGAAGATGGTGTGGCATGAAGCTATTTTACACCAATCGCGGTGACGGTTCGACAGGGTGACTGAGAGAACGGGAGCGGGAGCAAATGGCTATTACGGTCAGGCAGGGATAAGGGTTGCGACGCATTCAGTGTGGTATGTCTGGGGGAACATGTCCATCGGCTCGACTGAGGTTATAGTGAAGCCGCCATTCGTCAGGTATGCGAGGTCGCGGGCGAGAGTGTCCGAGTCGCATGAGACATACACGGTGCGCGCGGGCATTCGGCGAATTAGCGCGTCGAGCGTGGCAGGGTGGCATCCCACGCGGGGCGGGTCGAGGATGACGGCGTCGGGCGGTTCCGTGAGGGAGTCGAGGTAGTCCTCGGTCCTACTGCAAACGAGTTCCAGATTGTCGATGCCTTCGATGTTCACTGCGGCATCATTGACAGCTGCCGAGGACTCTTCAATGGCGACGACACGGCGAGCGGACTCGGCGAGGAGAACGGCGAATGTGCCGACGCCGGCGTAGGCGTCAACGAGAAGTTCCGCGCCGCTGAGTTGGAGACGCTCTGCGACAAGTGTGGCGAGGCGCTCTGCCTGAGGGGTGTTGACCTGCGCGAAGGACGGCGATGCGATGCGGAGGCGGCGGTTGTGCATTTGCTCCCAGTAGTGGGTCTGGCCGGTGGGCAGGGGTATGTCGGGATTGTGCATGGTGGGCTGGATAAGCCAGTCGCCGGTGTTGAAGCCGTAGCGGACGGAGAGTTGGGTGGTTTCGGCGGCGTTGCCCTGCAATCTACGGAGGGCCTTGTTGATCCATGGGTGCATGAGGGCGCAGTCATCGACCTTGACGAAGCGGCGAGTGATGCGGTTGATGAAACCGAGCATGCCGGACTCGCGGACGGTGAAACGCGCGTGGTTGCGGTAGCCGAACATCTGCGGGCTTGGAATGGTGGGGGATATTTCCGTCCCGCGCAGTTCGTCGTACTCGGAAAACGCCTCGCTTACGCGATCTCGCTTGAGTTCGAGCTGCCGGTCGTATGAGATGTGCTGCCACTGACATCCTGTGCAGGCGGTGAAATAGGGGCAGGGGGCTGATATGCGGTGGGGCGATGGTGTAATTACTTCCGTAACGATGGCGGATATGTGCTGGCGACGCCTGCGGCGGTAGCGGACGATGCGGGCGTTGACGCGCTCGCCGGGGATACCGCCGAAGACGTTGATTACGCCGTCCTCGAAGTGGGCGAGGGTGTCGCCGAGATCGCCCCACGCGTGGAGGTCGAGAGTGGCGATTTCGGGTGCGGTATAGTTTCTGGATGAGGAAAGATTCGTGCTTTGCGTCATGAGCAAGAGTGTCGATAACTCAAACGGTTCTAATATCTATGTCCAGCCCTGACGCTCTTGAAAGCCGTCTGTCCGCGGTGAGCAGAGTTGCGTTCTGAACATAGGCGGCAGCGACGTAGAAGGCGTCGTAGGCACTGATGTTGTGGCGATATAACCAAGCAATTCGAGCTAAGTATCTGTGGGAAATGCGCTCCACCGGCCACCATGTTAGATCTTCGATGGCGGTCTGTGCCTGTTCGTCCGTGATGTGGCCTCTCAAAGCCCAGCGACGGAGAATCGATAGGACTTCCGCGTCCATGATCTCAGGGGAAAGTAGCGAAACGCCTTGCACAAGTTCTGCGACGGCTATCCCAGCCGGTGTTCTCAGCAGATACTCCACAGAGGCGGAGGCGTCTATAACACAGCGGTCAATTGAGATCGCGGTCACGAAGAGCACGTTCCTCCGCGAGTGTGTCAGACGCTCGGACACCGATGTTGGTTTTGGGGCGCGTGGCGAGCCTTTCACGCCATTCGTTTCTTTCCAGCTCCCGCTCTATCGCGGCAATCACGGTGGCGCTGATGGTCACGCCGTTCTTGCGGGCGTGTTGGCGCAAGCGGTCGTGGAGCGTGTCGGGTATGTTTTTTACTTGCAGGTTAGCCATGAGGACACAGTAGCATGACAACGGCATGAAAGCAATGTGGAGTGGGTTTCAGGCAGTGTTTCCATTCAGGTGGTTGAATAGCAATTTCACCCCTGTCCCCCTGTATTAACAGGGGCAGGCTCTGGATCGAGTTCAGGGATGGTTCTAGCTTTCGCCAATCGAGGGTTCACAGGGGTAGGTAAAGAATTCTCTCCCCTTCCGATTGGGGAGGGCTAGGGCGGGGTGAAACGGGCTGAATCGCATAATAATAGTAACAATAATCACCCCCATCCCAACCTTCCCCCGTTCAAGGGGGAAGGGGCTTGCAGTCCGGCTTTTCAGGCGTTCTTGCCTCATTTGAAGCGAAACTATACCTGAAGTGCCTAAATTCCTACCCTTGTCAGCCCGTCAAGGGGGATGGTACTGACTTTTGTTGCCTAGAGAGTCGCTATTGGTTGAAGCAGATTGGATGTGGCGTGTTAGCATGGAAGCAGAGGACTCTGTTAGATCGAATTGTAATCTACGCGAAATATGTTCATGGAGGGAGGTGGCTTCAATGGAGGCTGGCACACAGGAGCGGCTTGACGCATTGCTGCGCGAATTTGAAGGGCTGCGCGCCCATAATGTGGGATACCCGTGCAACCAGGACTTCGACTACTCGGAGTTACTGCCGTTTATGGCGTACTGCGCGAACAATGTCGGTGATCCGTTCCATGACAGCAACTTCCAGAGCAATACGCACGAGATGGAGCGGGAGGTTATCGACATCTTCGCGGACTTGATGCGGCTGTCGCGAGAAGACGCGTGGGGGTACGTTACGTCGGGCGGAACCGAGGGCAATATGTACGGGCTGTATATGGGGCGGGAGGCATTTCCCGACGGGATTGCGTATTTCTCGCAGGATACGCATTACAGCGTGGTGAAGATTCTCCGGCTGCTGAAGATGCGGAACATCATGATCAAGAGCCAGGATAACGGCGAGATCGACTACGACGACCTTTATGAGACGGTGAGAATCAACAGGGATGTGCCTGCCATTTTCGTTGCGAACATAGGGACGACTATGAAGGGAGCGGTTGACGATATGGGCAGGGTGAGGGGCATTGTGGATGACCTGGCGATAACGAGCTACTACATACATGCGGACGCCGCGCTCAGCGGGATGATACTGCCGTTTGTGGACGAGCCGCAGCCTTATGGGTTCGACGCGGGCTTCGACAGCGTAGCCGTGAGCGGGCACAAGATGATCGGGTCGCCGATTCCGTGCGGTGTGGCGCTGACGAGGCGCGAGTACGTGGGAAGGGTCGCGAGATCGATTGAGTATGTGGGAGTTCTGGACACTACGCTGACGGGTTCGCGGAATGCGATTACTCCTCTGATGCTGTGGTATGCGCTTAGGCAGCGCGGACTGGACGGCATCCGAGACATGGTGCGCGAGTGCGTTGATGTGTCGAAGTATGCGGTATCGCGTTTCAACGACAGCGGCATTCCGGCGTGGAGGAACAAGAACTCGGTTACCGTCGTGTTTCCGAGGCCGTCGGATGAGGTGGTGCGGAAGTGGCAGCTTGCGCCGTATGAGGATATAGCGCATCTTATCACCATGCCCCACGTTACGCGCGAAAAGGTGGATATGGTGGTGGACGATTGCCTGGAAAGTCAGAATAGGAACTAAGCAGTAGGAGAGCAAGAATCAGCATGAGCAGAATAATCGTAATGGCGAAGAATGAAGTGGGCGTGATCGCGGACATTAGCAGGGCGCTCGCCGATGAGGGCATCAATATCGAGACTATAAGCGCGGAGGCTCTGGACGAAAAGGGAGTCGTAACGCTTACCGCCGACGCGCATGACGAGGCGATTCGGGCGCTTACGCGAGCGGGATTCAAGACGGTTTCAGACGAGGCGCTGGTACTCAGGCTGCGGGACGAGCCCGGCGCTTTGGCTAAGGTCGCCGAGAAGTTCAAAGATGCGGGAGTGAACATACAGAGCCTGCACATCCTGGAGCGCAGGGACGGCTACAGCGTCGTGGCGTTGTCTGCCGATGACCGAGCGAAGGCGGAAACGCTCGTGGACAGGGCAGCGATAGTGTAGTCGATCAGCTATCGGCTTAGGTTCGGCTTTGTGAAGTCGAAGAGAAGATACAGGCAGTCGGACATTGTGAAATATGTGGCAAAGTTTATGTGAAAAATAGCACTATGTTGACATAGATTGTATCAAGTGCTACATTCGGTTTGTACACTCTTGAAGGAGGTGGTTCTTATGACAGAAGCAGCGATTCTTGAGCGGCAGGATAATGTAGCGGTGAATGAGAAGCTGAATGCGAAGGCGACGAGGGAGATCGAGGAACTGCTGGAGGATTCGGAGCGGGCGCCGGTGAAGAAGCAGACGAGGAACGGTGGATGGTATTTCAGGATGGTTTCGCCGGGCGTTAGGTATTATTCGTTCTAATGTGAGAGTGTTCTAGACTGTAGGCGAGAATGGCGCTGGAAAGCGTCCCCTGCTGAGGAACAGTTCTTCGACAGGCTCAGGACTAACGGTAGATAGTGCCGAAAGACTCTTGGCGAGGATTAGAACGCAGCCCAATATACGAGCAGGAATCAGACGATTAAGCCCCCACGAGTTTTGTGTGAACTTGCGGGGGCTTTCTCTGTTTTCGGCGATGAAATTAAGCCAGGTCCGTCCGTCTGTATCAGGCGGGTTCGGCGACGAAGACGGGGATGGTGCGTGGGGCGCGTTCCTGGTATTCGGCGTAGGGCGGGAAGGCGGCTACGCAGAGTTCCCAGATGCGCGCGCGTTCGCCTGCGTCATCGACTTCGCGGACGCGCATGTCGTAAACCTGTGTTTCGTCTCGGATTTCTACGTCGGCATGGGAGCGTAGGTTGTACACCCACTGTGGGTTCGTGGGCGCTCCGCCGCGTGAGCCGACGAGGATGTAGTTGTCGCCGTCCTTGACGCGCATGAGGGGCGTCTTGCGTATTGCGCCGGTGCGGTTGCCGGTGTTGGTCACGATGATGACGGGCAAGCCAGTCTCGCGGAGGGTCGTGCCTTCGGTGCCGCCACTGCTTTCGTAAAGCTCAACCTGTTCGCGCACCCAGTCCGCGGGCGACGGTATGTATTCTGCCATAGGTATGTCGTACCTCCTGAATTGATTTCGCCATATCATATCGTGTATGGGTGAGTCTGTCAGTTTTCAGTCCGGGGCTAACAGGATGTACTGGATGGATAGGATTGAAAGTGGCTGATTTACGGGTGTGGCGGGTGTGGCGTTATCTGGTATCATGGCGGCAGTTTCGATTTGGAGGGATTATGGTGGCATCACAGGCTACTGCTAGAAGGCTACCGGAGTGGCTGAAGGTGAAGGCGCCGGGGAGCGCAGGCTATCTCGAACTTCGGCAGCTTGTGCGATCGGAGGGGCTGAATACGGTCTGCGAGGAGGCGCATTGCCCGAATATCGGGGAGTGCTGGGATCGGGGGACCGCTACATTCATGGTGCTGGGAGACATCTGCACGCGGGCATGCTCATACTGCGCGGTGAATACGGGTATGCCGACGACTCTCGACTTGCAGGAGCCGGTGAGACTGGCGGAGACGGTGGAGCGGCTGGGCTTGCGGTACGCGGTGATTACATCCGTGGATAGGGACGATCTGCCGGACGGAGGGGCGTTCATCTTCGCGCAGTGCATACGGCAGATACGGAGGCGGCTGCCTTCGTGCAAGGTAGAGGTGCTGATACCGGATTTTCAAGGGGATGTGGACGCGCTGGCTAAGGTGATGGAAGCGAGGCCGGACACGCTCAATCACAATATCGAGACGGTGCGGCGCGTGTTCAGGCGGGTGCGGCCTAAAGGGGACTACGACATGTCGCTTGAGCTTCTGGAGCATGCGAAGCGACTGGACGCAGACGCGGTTACGAAGTCGGGGATGATGGTGGGGCTTGGCGAGAGCTGGGACGAGATTGTGGAGACGATGCGGGACCTGCGTTCTGTCGATTGCGACCTGCTGACAATCGGGCAGTACCTGCGGCCTTCGGGGAAGCATGCGCCTCTTGCGCGATGGTACACGCCTGGCGAGTTCGATGAGCTACGGCGAGAGGGCGAGGCACTGGGCTTCCGGCATGTGGCGTCGGGGCCGTTGGTGCGAAGCTCGTATCATGCGGATGAGCAGCACGCGGCGGCCAGTCTGGGCTGATACCGACGGGATGGGAATGATAGGGGGATGGTGTAGGATTTCACCATCCCCCTTGCTTTTAGCACGTTTTGGAAGCTCATCTAATCCAGTTGAGGATTTCTGGCAGCCTGTTAGGACTCTGTGCGCCCATGCCCTGAGATGCGCTATCCGTAGTGATGACGCGGGAAGCGATGTTTCTGGCGACGTCAGCTGCCTGGTTAAGGTCCGGATACTCATTACTGTTCCGGAATGCTAAGAAGACTCTCGTCAATGTTATGGTGGCAGAGTCGAGGAATCTGACTTCAGATGCCTTGTACAAATCTTGTTGAGTTTCACCTTGATACGCCAGCCGTAGGGAAACCATGTCATCGCCGATGGGTGGAGAAATGTATGGCGCTAGTTCGTGTTCAAGGATTTTGGCGTCACTACCGAAGTGCTGCACGATGGCAGAGTAATTCAGGCCGGCCCAGCGCGCATTCGGGATGGAGTCGAATTGCGTAGCAGTGCATACGATGTAGGCATCACTCTCCGCGTTGAACCATCCATTCCAGTAGGAACCTATGACGCCTGTGTATCCGCCATCCTCGCGTGAGTACGGGCCTTCATCGCTGTCGAATGTATAGCCTTCCAAGCCCGCCAAGTCGTCCTCGTTGCAGGCGTGGTCGGCGATGCCGCCGGGCGGTGGTGGCGGAGTTGGGGAAGGGGTAGGTGAGGGTTCGGGCGTAGGCGAAGGCTCAGGTGTAGGTTCAGGTGTGGGAGTTGCGGCGTCGGATGCGGGCAGGTGGGCGAAGCCGTAGCCCCAAGTGTTGTCTGCGCCGTCATCTCCGCGTTCTTCGGCGTGGTCTTTCAGATATTGAGCTATTTGCTCAGGGCCGTAATCGGGGTACCTCTGCTTGACCAGCGCAGCCATGCCCGCTACATGGGGAGATGCTTGGCTTGTGCCGAAGAAGTAGCCGTTGGGATTGCGCTCCGTGCGGTAGGTGACAGATTGCCCGCCATCCGCGCCGACGATGTCGGGTTTGATTCTATTGTCGGTTGTGGGGCCCCGGCTGCTGAACGGTTCGATTATGGTGGTGTTAAATGGATGTCGGATACTGAAGTTCCGTCCCGTTGCGCCTACGGCAAGGAGGCCGGGGTTTGCGCTCTCGGCGGGATTGGTGATGCTGTATTCAGGGGTGTAATGCTCGAACGTGCTTGCTGCGCCCCATAGCAGAATCTGGATCCAAGATGGAGCAGCACCCTCATATCTGTTAACAGCCAGGCAATAAGCCCCGTCGGGTATGTCGCCATAGGCGAGTCTAATCAATTCGTATGGGATGTCATCGGCGCCTCCGTCTTGTATTGTCTCGCTCTTGGCGACAGCGTTCGACCGGTTTAATGTAGTTCCGGACAGGGGCATTAAATAGAGGTCTAAATCGCTGGCTGCTCCGCCCCATGAGTCGTCCCATCGAAGTTGAGCGGTGAAGTAGCGGAGCGGTCGCAGTTGGATGTACATGCCGTTACATTCGTCCGGCGATGCGGAAAAATCGTGAAGACCGTTGGCGTTGCGGTCGGCGAACGGCCCGAACCAATTGGACCATGCGCTGTTTCCTGCGGCGTTGACCCAGATGATTCCGCCCTCGACCGCTTCATCTACGGTGGCCAGCGGGCTGTCGCTGAAGGGTGACGTGCCGTCGCCAGGCCCGTCGAATGTGAAGCCGAACGAGGCATTGATGACATCGACGCCCTGTGACTTCATCCAAGCGACGGTATCCTGCAGGTCACCCAATGAGTACAAGTTCGCCAGGTAGTATTCGGCCTCCGGGGCGATGTCGAAAATCGCTTCCGTTACCACTGTGCCATGAAACCTTGCAGATTCAGGAATATCATCAGGTATGCAGTCGTTGGGGTCTGTCGTGAACACGCCTACATCGGTGTAACATCTCCACTGCGCGGTTGAGGGCAGTTCGCTTCCCATCAGATCCGCAAAGCCTTTGAAACCAGCGTCGATGACACCAATTTTAATGCCCTTTCCTTTGAGCCCGGCGGCGTGCCAAGCAGGTACGCCGTGCGCTGCCACACCTTCGCTAACAACAGCGCCTTGCGCGGGCTGCGGCGGGACGATTGTCCGAATGCTTATGACGCCTTCCTGTTGGGAGGCTTCCGGGAGCAATGAAACAGGGACATAAGCTTCGATGTAGTCGGCACCGATATTGCGGGGCGACGCGCCGTTGTCTTCCAAGAAAGCGGTGATGGACTCGGCATAGCCTTCGGCGATGTAGAGCGTGACCGCGACCGACTCTTCTTGGTGGAGCGGAGCGCCGGAGGCTGCGTCTTTTGCCGTGAAAAGGCCGCCTTCGACCTGATGAACTATGGTGTTGAGATTGGAGTCCATGTTGGAATATAGGGGAAGACTGCCCTTACTTTCGATGGGTGGCAGGGTTTCGACGCTGTGGGGCGCGTCCTGCTGCCGTGTGGCTTCGGGAGTGGGCGTGCCGGCGGTCTGAGCGAGCAAAGTGTTGTCGTTGCCTTTCAGAAGAGTGAAGAGAAGTGCGGCGGACACTAAGGCGAGAACTAACCCCGAGAGTAGAATCCGCAAATTCCTTGGAGACATATAGTAGGTATTCCTTTCGCTATGAAGAATTAACGATAGCGACACTAACATATTTGGAATAGAAATGACAAGAGTACAAACAATAGATCATTGAAGAAGGACAATTGCGGTGGGTCTGTTAGGGAGCCTGTGGACATCTGCCCTTTCCTCCAAGAGAATTGTTGGAGTCGTGTTCAGGGATTTGAAGATTTCTGGAAATGGGAGTAGAATAATTGGATAGCCGAATGCGACTGGGGATGATTTGCCCTTCCTAGGTTGTGTCTATACCAGAATTATTCCAAGGCGAGGTAGAGAAGGAATGATAAAGGCGGGATCGAGATACATTACTCCTTCGGGCGCGGAGCTTGTTGTTACAAAGGGCGGCGACGGGATGCTGACGGACGGCGACGTACCGCTCCAGGAGAAGGATTCTAGCAACGGGTTCGATGGCGCGACTACGAACGCAGACGCGATGACTATCAACCTGGGTCGAAGATACCAGTCGGATGATGAGGGAGTCACGGTGCTGGTGACGAAGGCCGGGCAGTGCGACCTGCGCTACAATGGCGCGCCCATGGAGGTACAGCAGCCGCGTAAGCTGCCGTCGTCGGACTAACGACGGGAGCTAACAGGTAACTGAGGATGGATAGAATTGTGAGGGCCGCCCGAATGGGCGGCTTTTCTTTTTGGGGATACTGAGTTTTCCGGTAGGTCAGTCACCCCCTTCCTAACCTTCCCCCGTCAAGGGTTCACAGGGGTAGTCATTGAGAATGACCGTGCCTGCACTTGCGATTTCACCCCCATCCCAACCTTCCCCCATCAAGGGGGAAGGAGTCTATGCTCTGGATTTTCAGCCATTCCTGCTATGTTCAGCCGGAATTATACTTGAAATGCCCAAATACCTACTCCTGTGAACCGTCAAGGGGTAAGGGACATTGGGTTCAGGGGGCTTTGAAGTGGTTGAGGACTTGGGCGGCGGAGTGGTAGTCGCGCGCGCCGCCTGGGAAGATCGGGGGCATAAGGTAGAATGCCGTGATGCCCGCTTCAATGAAGCTGTTGATGGTTCGGATAGCGATATCAACGGGACATTCTCCCGCCCGCAGGCTGTCGCGTATCGATTGTGGCACAGGGCTAAATGCGCGACTGCCTGGGGCTATCATTTGGATGCCATAGAAGATTGGGATGGTCGCAGGCGCGCCGTGAGAACGCTTATAGGCCTGGATGAATTGGAGTGACGCCTCGGTAGTGAAGCCGGGTTGAGAAATGAGGAAGTGCGCGCCGGATGCGATTTTACGATGGGTGAGGGAGGCCTGGGAGTCGGCGTCTCGATTGGTGTCGATGACTGCGCCAATACAGAAGTCGGTTGGGTCGATAAGCGGGCGTCCCCGGAAGTCGATGCCCTCGTTCATGTCGCGGACTGATCGGATGAGGGCGGTGGGGGTGCGGTCGTTGACGGGCTTGGTACGGCGTAGTTCGGTGGGGTTGAAGTTGTCGCCGCGCACTACGACGACATTCTGCAAGCCTAGCAGGGCGGCGCCGAGGAGCAGGCTCTGGGTGGCGAGGATGTTCATGTCTCTGGTAGCGATGGTAAAGGCGACATCCTTGCCGGTGTGTGACTTGACGGCGTGCGCCGCAATGAGAGAACTGGCGTAAACGGACTTGCCAGGATTGTAGGGTACGGATAGGCAGTGGGCGTTAAGCGAAATGGCGGAGTCAACGTCGGCGTATGACGCACCTCTGGGAGGCGAGAAGTCGCAGATGAATGTGGGTTCGCCGCTGCGCAGGGCGTGTATGTCGGCGATCTTGCTCATGCGGCGGCCTGACTAGCGAGTCAGCGGAACTAAGTGCTAGCAGGCTGCCGGCGAGCCTGGAGGGTTAGTCCATTGTGCCGCCGGCAACCCGGTGCGAAAGGGGGGTTAGGTTCTAAGTTATTTCCAGCCGAGCGAGCCGTTCTTGGACGGGAGGAGCGAGATGCGATGGCCTTCGTCGCATTTGTATCGCTCTTCGCGAACTTCACGGCGCTTGCCTGATAGCGAAGATTGTGTCATTTCCTTGTTACAGAAGGGGCAACTGACTAAGTAAATTGCCCTGTTGCGGAAGCGACGAAGCTGAACATGGGTCAGCGTGTCCGAAAGTATCTCGGAGGCGCCAGTGTACCTGAGAACGTACTGAGTACCTTTGCTCATCAGACTTCTCTTTCGGTTGTGCGCGTTAGGCGGTGTGTAGCTGTAATCCACGTAGCCGCATTGGAGGCACTGTGGTTCGTCATAATTGATGCGAAGCTGAGAATCGCATCGAGGGCAGATCAGATCGCCTTTGGGCTGGGCGACCTCAATGACCTTGGGTTTCGTGGCAATATCCTGCCTGTAATCATCTTGTTTGAAAGCATCGAATTCATGAGCCTGAACGACCATCACATCCTCCTCAATCCGCCTGGCGGCATCCTATGATTTGCTGCGGGCCTTGCTGGAAACACGCCAGAAAATTGGCGCAAAAGTCCCCCTGACAAGAAGCCACTTAAAAGATTTCGCTTACCAAGTGGTAAGCATGTACCCTATGATTTAGATCCGGGTCAGCGACTCATCGCCGGTGAAAAGAAGCCCCTTAACTTCTCTTGCAAAAGCCCTAAAGGGCTATGCCGATACCATTTCAGCACTTGACCTTTGGCTGAAGTTTCACACAATCACACGGCGAATGAAATTCCACTAAAAAGTGTGTTAAACAAAGGCTAAAACTTTGCAAAATAGACTGTCAAGGTGAAAATGCTGAGTTTTCGACTAATTCCAAGTGAAATTCTGCACGCCTGTAATACGCGGTGCAGAACAATTACCCTGTTTATACAGGCGTTTAGAGCCGAGAATTGGCGCGACACTAAATGAGACCGGATGGTTATTGCTTGGCGGCTGGAATTAGGCTGTTTCATGGCGATGAACCGGCAGGGCAACAGTCGCAATTTATGGGCGATTGAGATGAATTTCACAGAATAGCCGTACATTTAATCTAGATGGGTATTAGTAATCATAATAGTCATATCTATAATCTTACGTATATCCCCTATTAAAGTGAAGCGCTCGCTTGAATTTCGGATCTTTGTGGAGAGAGACGGAATTCGGCGAAGGCTCCTCAATTCTGAAAGAAGAGGGACGACTAGAGGACAGAAATACGGAATTTGAACGGTGAGTGAAGCCTTAGAGTGAGCTCCAATATATTTGACACTCAATCCGTAGGCTAATAACATTTGGATGAGTTGAGTGACGGTATGGGGAGGGGAGTCGGATGATCGACATATTGCGATATAAAGTATGCAACAGCAATAAGAAGCGGTACGCTTGAACATTGTCCGGATTCTCGTGGATACTTTTCGCCTGAGTTGTGTGCCGAAGCCGTGACCGAAGTTTCGACTGTGAGCGGTGTATGACATTGATGGAGAGGATTCTCCGGGTTTCCGACGACTAACTGCACCGGAATGACCTAGTGAGGGCAGGATAGAGAGAGTATGGCGATAAACATAATTGTGTGCGTAAAGCAGGTGATGGATCCGGAGACGCCTGCGTCTGCCTTTAACATCGATTCGGACGCGAAGAGGGTGGTGCCAGCTCCTGGGATACCGCCGGTGGTGAACGGGTTCGACGAGAACGCCGTAGAAGCCGCTCTACGCTTAAAGGACAATGGAGATGCCGCGAAGGTAACGGTCATTTCGATGGGAAGCGGCTTCGTGATGGATGTGATGAAGAAACCGCTGTCCATGGGCGCGGATGAGCTTATTCTCATAGACGACGAGACGTTGAACGACCTTGACGCATTCGCGACCTCCACGGTGTTGGCGGAAGCCATCAAAAAGGTCGGAGAGTATGATCTCGTGCTGTGCGGCCGGCAGGCGTCCGACTGGGACCAGGCGCATGTGCCGCTGGGAGTAGCGGAGATGCTTGGTCTGCCATGCGTTACGCTCGCGCAAAGCATCGAAGTTGCGGATGAAGGCATTATCGTGCAGCGGGCCCTGACGGACGGCTATGAGGTTGTGGAGGCGCCGCTGCCCGCGCTGGTTACGGTAACGAATGAGCTGGGCGAGCCGCGCTATCCGACGCTCCGAGGCATCATGCAGGCGAGCCGTAAACAGCCTACGAACTGGAGCCCAGCCGATGTTGGGCTGGACGCCGGAGCACTAGAACCCAAGTTGACGCTTAGCGAACTGTACATACCGGTGAGCGACAATCAGGTCGAGGTAATCGAGGGTGAGGATGACGCTGATGCAGGGAGGAAGCTGGCGCTGCGACTGCGCGAAGAGAAATTGATTTAGGCGGGGTCTAATCTAACAGGATATACAGGATGGATAGGATAGATTTCATCCCATCGCCCGCTTCCGCGGGGGCAGGCTCTAGCTTTATCCCATCAAAGTGGGAAGCGACTGAATTTGTACTGGAGAAATGAGATATGGCTGGGGTTCTTGTAGTAGGTGAATTGAATGGCGACGCGCTACAGAGTATCACGGGCGAATTGCTGGCGGCGGCACGCGGCATCGGGGACGCCACCGGCGAAGAGGTAAGCGTCGCGCTGCTGAATGGCAGTGATGCCGCCGGACAGGCGGCGGTAGCGCTGGGGGCGGACAAGGCGTACCTGGTGCAGGACGATGTGCTCGCAGATATGCAGCTGGACGCGCAGGTTTCCGCGCTCTCAAAGGCGTGCGCCAAGATTGAGCCTTCGGTGGTGCTGATTGGCCGCACTCCGGCAGGGCGCGATGTGGGGCCGAGGCTCGCATTCAGGCTGGGCGTGGGGCTGGCTCAGGACTGCCTTCAGGTGAGCGCGGATGGGGAAGGCAGCAGAGTTTCGGCGGTGCGGCCGGTCTATGGCGGAAACGCGCTGGCGAAGGTCACGTTCCCGGATGCAAATCCGCAGATGGTGGTGCTGCGCGCCAAAGCGTATGAGCCACTGGAAGCGGATGACTCACGCAGTGGGGAAGTGGTGGTCGTCAATCCGGGCCTGGATGCTTCGGTTGTCAAAGCCCGACTTGTGGAGACGGTAACGCAGGAATCCGAGGGCGTGAGGTTGGAGGATGCCGGTGTGGTCATTGGCGGCGGTAGAGGACTCGGCGGGCCGGAACCATTCGATCAACTTGAGGACCTCGCTAGGTTGCTTGGCGGCGCGGTTGGCGCTTCGCGCGCGGTGTGCGACGCGGGGTGGCTTGACCATAGCTACCAGGTCGGACTGACGGGCAAGACAATTACTCCTGACCTGTATATTACGGTAGGGATTTCCGGAGCAAGCCAGCACATGGCGGGATGCTCGGCTTCCAAGAATATTGTGGCAATCAACCGGGACGCGGACGCGAATATCTTTAAGACTGCGAGCTTCGGTGTGGTTGGGGACTGGAAGAATGTGCTGCCGTCGTTTATCGAGACGGTTCGGGAACTGGTAGATTCCTAATACCAGAATCGATTTACAGGATGGGGAGGATGCGGTTAAGTTGGTGAGCAAGGAGTCGTACTATGAACAGCGATTTCATGTTCGATATAGATGGGATGCTGAAGTCAATCGATACGGCGGATGTCATTTCCATATTCTTTCCTTCGTTTCGCAAGGCGCTGGTGGTAGATCCACGCAGCAATGAGCGGCACAGCGCAATGGTGCAGATAGCGCCAATGGCGGCGTCTCCGCAGGAACGACTGAGGCTGATTCGCAGGCAGCGACCAGGTCTGCCAAGAGTGAGGAACCTTGCGGTGATTCCCTGGACGCGCTACGTGGATAGCCTCGTGAGTCTGGGGCTTTGGGATAAGCTCATCGAGCGGTTGGACGGCGCAGGGGAGGAAGAGGCGATAAGAGAGTGCGAGCGGTCGCTGAGAGAGTTGCGGGAAATGGAACGGGAAGAGCATGTGAACGCTATCGTCGGACGGAATTATCATACGATATGGTCGGCGGAGGGGGAGTGAGGAAGACAGAAATCGATGGACAGAATAACGAAGGGAGCATCTTATCTATAAGATGCTCCCTTCGTTTTCGGTCTTGACTCGACTTGGGCTATGCGCGGGCTTCTTCCTGCTCTCTGAGCTGCTGGACGAGGCGGTCAACTAGGTGCGCGGGAACTTCCTCGTAGTGGTCAAATTCCATGGTGAAACCACCCTGTCCCTGGGTCATCGAGCGGAGTTCGGTGGCGTAGCGCAGCATTTCCGCTTGCGGGGTCTCGCCTTCAATCGTCGTGGCGCCGTTGCCCTCCGGGATCATGCCGTGGATTCTGCCGCGCCTGGAGTTCATGTCGCCTATTATATCGCCGGTGAAGTCGTCCGGCACGGTAATTTGCACTCGCATTATCGGCTCAAGTAGCGTGGGCGATGCGAGCTGTACACCCTTCGTAAGCGCCTGACCGCCGGCAATTTCAAAGCAGATACCGGATGAGTCAACGGTGTGGTAGCTTCCGTCGAACAGCGTTGCCTTAACGTCCACGATGGGATAACCGGCGATTGCGCCGCCGTCCATCGCCTTGGCGACGCCCTTTTCCACCGAGGGGATGTATTCTCGGGGCACGTTGCCGCCTACGACGGTTTCGGCGAACTCGAAGCCGCCACCCCTGGGGAGCGGTTCGAGTTCGAGCCAGACGTGGCCGAACTGCCCGTGTCCGCCGGACTGCTTCTTGTGGCGGTATTCGACTCTGGTCCTGCCGCTGATGGTCTCCTTATACGCGACCTTCGGTACCTGGAGGATCATTTCAGCGCCGAACTTATTCCGCATCTTTTCGATGGCGATGTCCACATGGGTGTCGCCAAGCCCGCCAAGCAGAACTTCGAGCGTGTCCGGCTCGCGCGTGACGGTGAGGCTGGGGTCTTCCTCGGTGATTCGTGATAGTGAACTGGACATTTTGTCCACATCTGCCTGCGACTTCGGGAAGACCGCCATAAGGTACACAGGGTTAGGGAACTCCATCCCCTCAAGCGTGAACTGATTGTCGCGCGTGCAGATGGTGTGTCCGGTGAGTACGGAGTTGAGTTTCGGAGTCGCGCCGATGTCTCCGCAAGCGAGGTCGGGAACGGCGGTCTGCTCCTTGCCGCAGATGTCGAATACCTGGCCCACACGCTCCTGCTGTCCTTCGTTGGCGTTCCAGAGCTGGCTGTCGCTTGTGAAAGTGCCACTGTAAACGCGGAAATATGACAGCTTGCCGACGAATGGGTCGGCGGATGTCTTGAAGACGAGCGCGGCGAGGGGGCCGCCACTATCGGGATTCATGGTTACTTTGCCGTCCGCGGTGTCGGCTTCTACGCTTCCCACATCGGCGGGTGAAGGCAGGAAGTCAACGATGGCGTCGAGAAGTTCGCCTGTGCCGGTCTGGGTTGGGGACGCCCCAACGAGGACGGGAATTATGGTGCTGTCGGCGATGCCTTGCTTGAGTCCGGCAATCATCTCCGCTTGTGTGATTTCCTCGCCTTCGAGGTACTTGTCGGCGAGGTCGTCGTCCGCTTCCGCAACGGCTTCGATGAGACGCTCGCGCGCTTCCTCAACCGCATCCTGGATGCCGGCTGGTATGTCGGCGTTCGGGTCGAGCAGATTTACGACACCGGAGAAGTCAGACTCAGCGCCGATGGGAATCTGTACCGGGACGCATTCCCTGCCGAAGCGGTCTGTGATTTCGCCCATGATGCGATCAAAGTCGGCGTTTTCACGGTCCATCTTGCTGATGAAAATCAGGCGGGGCAGGCTGCGCTCGTTGGCAAGCATCCACATCTGGTTGGTTCCAACTTCTATACCTGCGGCAGCCGAGACCAGAATGATTGCAGAGTCGGCAACTCGGGATGCGGATATGACCTCGCCGCGGAAGTCGGCGTAACCGGGTGTGTCGAGGATGTTGATTTTGCTGTCGCGCCAAGGGCAGGCAAGCAGAGACATCTGAGAACTGGACTGCCTGCGAATTTCCTCCGGCTCGAAGTCTGAAACCGTAGTGCCATCTTCGACTCTGCCGAGTCGAGTCGTGTGACCGGCCGTGTGCAGCATTGCCTCTGCGAGTATAGTCTTGCCTGCGCCCCCGTGTGACAGCAGAACTACATTGCGCAATTTGTCAGTTGTGAACTTGGGCATACTGCTATTCCCTCCGATTATGGTATCTATTCATAGCGAATATCCCCAATTTTAGTCAAAGGTTGAAAATCGTGCAATAGGGGAGGTCCATTGTTCAGCTGCGAGTGTTGACGTGGTCGGTCGGGGGCACTGTGGAAGAGGAGTATCGATAGGATATAATGTGCGCGGCTGCCTGATGGCGGCATTTCCAAGGAAGGTGAAATTGAATGATCGGATTTATCGGCGGGACCGGACCGGAAGGACGCGGACTCGCGCTGCGCTTTGCGCTTGCCGGAGAGGACGTACTGATTGGCTCGCGGGACGCAGGTAGGGCACAAGACGCCGCGGAGAGCGTGCGCGAGATTGCGCCAACGATTTCAATTGGCGGCGGAGTGAATGCGGATGTCGCCAGACGGTCGGATACGGTTGTGATTGCGGTGCCGTATTCGGCGCAGCGGCCTACGCTAGAGGGACTGAAAGAGGAACTGCGGGGCAAGCTGCTCGTGAATGTGGTCGCGCCGCTCGCGTTCAACAGGGGTGTGGCGAGCGCGATTCGCGTTGAAGCGGGGTCGGCTGCGCTTGAGGCGCGCGAGATAGTGCCGGACGCGACTCACACTGCGGCTTTCCACAATGTGAGCGCGCAGGAGCTGCTAGCGCCGGAGAGGGCACTGGACACGGACATCGTGGTATTTGGGGACGATGCGGATGCGAAGCAGAAGGTGATGGACCTCGCGGAGACGATAAAGGGAGCGCGGGGTGTTGACGGCGGTGGGCTGGAGAACGCGCGATACTGCGAGGACTTGACGGCGCTGCTGCTTAACATCAATAGAATCTACAAGGCGCATTCGATGATACGGATTGTTGGGATTTAGTGGGGGCCGGGCGAGGCAAGGGCGAGGCAATCAGAATGAAGAGGGACTGTGCTTTCAGCCGCCGATGAAGTTGGAGGCGAGGATTGCGCCAACTATGGCGAGCAAGCCAATGATCACGGCGATAAAAAGTTGGTTGAACTTTTCAGCAAGCCGATCAACCTTGTCTTCCAGCCGGGCGAAGCGTCGATCTCTCTCGACTTGTGCCTGCGTGAGATATTGCACGGCGGTTTCGACACTGGCTATTCGCTCGTAGAGATTGGGGTCTTCAGTTGACATTATGGCTACTGCCTCAAAAGTATGATATAGCAGGATTATACATCTTGCAGAAGACTTTCGCAACCATCAAGTAAGGAGTTCGAAGACGATTTCACAAAACCCTCCCCCCTTGACGGGGGAAAGTTTGGGTGGGGTGAAAAGCATCAAGATGCCTGTAATTCCACGATTTCTGGATTCCTGCCTCCGCAGGAATGACGAATCTGGTGGTCGAAGAGCATTTGTGAAATCGTCTCAAGGAGTTCGATATGAAACTCAGGGTGCTTGGGGCGCATAATGTGGAAAGCCGCCACACGCGGATGGAGAGCCATCTGGTCAATGATGAGCTTGCGCTCGACGCAGGCTCGCTGACGCGTTCGCTGACACAGGACGAGTTGCGGGGCATACGGGCAATCATACTGTCGCACAGGCACTTCGACCATGTGAAAGACCTGCTGCCGCTTGGGATGGTCGTTCGCAACGCGGCACTCACGATCGATGTATATGCCATTCAGGACACTGTGGATGCCGTAACAGAGACCCTCATGAATGGCAGGCTGTTTCCGAATTTCCTGGAATCACAGGGTGCTGACGCGCCGACATTCAGGATGCATAGCGTTGACTTCTACGAGCCGTTTAAGGTGCTGGGCTATGAGGCAATTGCCGTGCCTGTGCCGCACTCGGTTCCGGCGGCGGGGTTTCAGATTTCGGGCGGCGATTTGAGGCTGTTCTACACGGGCGACACGGGCAGAGGCTTGAGCGCGGCGTGGGAGCATGTATCGCCGGATGTGCTGCTTTCTGAGGTAACATTCGGGAACGAGAATGAGGCGGGCGCGAGGGCATCGGGTCACCTGACGCCGGAACTACTGATGGAAGTGCTGGGCAAATTCAGAGAGGTCCATGGAAGGGTGCCGCGGGTGATTGTCTCGCATATCAATCCGGCGTGGGAGGACGCAGTGCGGAGCGAACTGGAGGAGATAACCGAGGTGTCCGGACAGAGGTTCACCGTCGCGGACGCGGATATGAGCATCGACTTGCGGGAGTTAGCAGGTTGGATGAGATAGATAGGATTAGTGGTGAGGACAATTCATTTCACCCCCATCCTAACCTTCCCCCATCAAGGGGGAAGGGACTTTTACCCTCACCCCCTGCCTTCGCAGGGGCAGGCTCTAATCCTCTCCCAAGGGGAGAGGGGACTTTACCTACCCTTCTCAGCCCGTCAAGGGGGAAGGAACTAACTTGCAGCAATTATGGACAGGGATAGACAGGATGGAACGGGGATGACACGCAAGACGGCGTTCATATACTCTGACGCGCTCTCGCAGCACAGGCTGAGCGATACGCACCCGATGAAGCCGGTCCGGCTGCGGTACACATACGAACTGCTGGAAGCCTATGGCGCGTTCGATGCGCCGAATGTGGCGGTCGTTGAGCCGCGCCGGGCGCTGGACGACGAGATTGGATGGTATCACACGACGGAGTACATAGATGCCGTGCGGCGGCTGGGTGAAGGGGATGCCACTGTCAACCAGCAGAGGTTCAACTTCGGGCCGGGGGACAATCCGGCTTATGAGGGCATATTCCACGCATCGGCGCTGTCCACGGGGGCGACGATGAGGGCGGTGGAGATGCTGCTGTCCGATGAGGCGGACGCGGCGTTCAGCATATCGGGGGGGCTGCATCACGCGATGCCTTCATACGCATACGGGTTCTGCGTGTTCAATGATCCCGTGATTGGCATCAAGAGGATGCTGGCGGAGGGCATGCGGGTGGCGTATGTGGATATTGACTGCCACCATGGGGACGGCGTGCAGCATGCATTTTACGACACGGACGCGGTGCTGACGATTTCGCTGCACGAGTCGGGGGCGTTCCTGTTTCCCGGCACGGGACACACGCAGGAGATCGGAGCGGGCAGGGGCAGAGGCTACTCGGTGAACCTGCCGCTTTACCCGTACACGACGGATGAGGTCTATTTGTGGGCGCTTCGTGAGGTTGCGATGCCGCTGCTGCGAAGATTTCGCCCGGACGCGCTGGTAACGCAGCTTGGAATAGATTCGCACTTCAGAGATCCGATTACGCACCTTGCGCTGTCGGTGCAGGGACATGCGGCGGCGGTCGAGGAACTAGCTTCAATTGGCGCGGTCAAGTGGCTCGCGCTTGGGGGCGGAGGTTACGACTTGCAGGCGGTCGCAAGGGCGTGGGCGTTCGACTTTGCCGTGATGTCCGGGCAGCAGTTATCTCCGGGCATACCGGATTCGTATGCGGGCCGGTACGGGGTGGAAACTCTCAGGGACGTGGACGAGTTTCCGATTCAGGCGGATATGATCAGGGACGCGCGCACGTTTGCGGAGGCGAGCGCACAGTCGGCACAGCGGCTAGTATTTGGCGTGCTGGGGCTGCGGTAGGCGGGAAACTGACATCGATGTGCAGGATGGGCGGATGACACATCCTCATCCCTGAATCGAGTTCAGGACAGGCTCTAACCTTCACCTGTCAAGGATTCAGAGGGGTATGTATTGAGGATAAGAGGGCTTGCGGTTGGGATTTCACCCCCATCCTAACCTTCCCCCATCAAGGGGGAAGGGACCTTAACCTCAAGCGCTAATCGGATAGGATGTCCCGTAATGCCGATTCTACGTCTTCCCATTTGAACTTGAAGCCGCTTTCTTGGAGGCGTTCAGGCTGCATTCGGGACGATGCTAGCGCGAACTCAGCCAGCTCGCCCATCGCGATACGGAGCGCAAACGTGGGCACGGTGAAGAGCGCGGGGCGCGACAGGACCCTTGCCAGCGCTCTGGTGAACTCGGCGTTGGTTACGGGGTTGGGTGCGGACACGTTGAGGGGGCCGTGCATAGACGGGGTGTTGAGCGCGTGAGTGAAGGCGTCCACTACATCGTCTATGTGAATCCAGCTCATGTACTGCCTGCCGTTTCCGAGCTTGCCGCCCAGCCCCAGCTTGAATGGGAGCAGCAGGCCGCGGGGCAGCTCGCCTGCCTTGCTGAGTACCACTCCGATACGCATGTTGCAGACGCGGATCCCTGCTTGGGATGCGGACGCCGTGGCTGCCTCCCACTCGGCGGTTATTTCCGGAAGGAAACCGCTTCCCTTGGGCGAACTCTCGGTGAGTAGCTCGTCGCCTCTTTCGCCGTAGTAGCCGAGCGCGGAGGCGCACAGGAAGACATCGGGCTTTTGGGACATGCGGGCGAGGGCTTCGCTCAGCAGGCGCGTGCTGTTGACGCGACTGTCGCGAATCTCCTGCTTGTAGGCGTCGTTCCAGCGCTTGCCGGCGATGCTGGCGCCGCCGAGATGGATGACTGCTTCCGTTCCCTCCATGCCTGCTTCGTCTATGGCGCCTGCATCAGGGTCCCATTGAATTTCCTCGGAGGAGACGGGCGAGCGCCGGACGAGCCTGGAGACTTCGTGGTGTTGTTGCTTGAGGCGTTCGACGAGCGCGGTTCCGATTAGGCCGGACGAGCCTGCGATTAGGATTTTCATTTATTCACTTACGCCCCTTCGCATATATACCGTCGCCGCGCCGTATGCTGCGCCTGAGATGCAGCCTAAATCATCGTGTTCGATTAGGCATAACCGTGTTCTTGTCCCCACTGCAACCATGCTTCATCGTTGAGCGTTCGGTTTCCTCTGGCGTCTTCAGGCACGGGATTTTCTCCGGTAATGGCTCTCAACGCCGGATACCACCATCCACCATTTTCCCGCATATCCTCAAAGATGAGAGGAAGCGCAGGTTTACCGATGTCTATAATCTGCTGATATGCAGGATGGCTAGTTATGATGCTAGGCGATGACTGAAATGCCGTTTCCGTCCTCCACTCGGATAGCAATTTAAGGATATGTTCCTCTTCCGCCAGATACGCCCTTACCTCTTCGCCCGTGCGGAACAGGCGACGGTCGGGACCACTGTTGAGGATTTCCAAGATGGAGCGTCCCTGCTCAGTGGATTCGTGCAGCACTACCACATCCATTGTCTGCCCTACCTCCAGCGCTGGGCTGGAGAACTCCACTCTGCCTCCGGGCTGGACAATTGCCTTCTGATGAAGCACTTTCTGCATGGCTAAACTCCGTTGATGAGTTTCCTTTACTTCAGTATAGGGCAGGCTTCTTTTTCGAGAATGTCAGGCACGGTGGTTGTGTACCAGCCCTCGAGAGTCGAAGAGTAAGGGTTGTGGAAGGATGTGGAGATCATAACAGATTTGACAAAACCCTTTGAAATCGGTCAAAAGTTCTGCTACAATCCGCTCAATATTTGGCTTTAACATATCGCTGCTAGGTGACACACTCGTTACAATTCCACCCGCGAATGATGCATAGCCATAGGGGATAAGCCATGCCCACGCTGAACTTCAAGGGTAAGCAGCACATCTACGCACACCACCTGACAGTTCCGTATCGCCCGCTTGTGCCGGACGCCGACAGGTCGTGCAACCCGTCCGACGAAGACGACAACCTCATCATACACGACGACAATCTGCACGCGCTCAAGGCTCTGCTGCCACGCTACGCCGGCCGTGTCAAGTGCATCTACATCGACCCGCCATACAACACTGGCAACGAAGGTTGGATTTACAATGACAAGGTGAACAGCCCTCTGATGAAGGCGTGGTTGAAAGAAAACGCTGCCGTTGACGGGGAAGACCTTGAACGACATGACAAGTGGCTATGCATGATGTGGCCGCGCCTGCACCTGCTCAAAGAACTCCTTTCAGAGGACGGAGTGATTTTCATCTCCATTGACGACAACGAACAGCACTACCTTCGGATGCTGATGAATGAGATTTTTGGAGAGGATGCATTTCTAGCAGAGTTTATATGGAAGAGTCGTCAAAACAGAGATAATCGCAACGTAACAGGTGCGTCAATCGATCACGAGTATATTCTTTGCTATGGAACAGCCATTCGCGGTGATGAGAGAAGAACCGAACAATATTCAAACCCGGACCATGACCCGCGGGGCGATTGGACTAGCAGCAACATGGTCGGATTGGCGACTAGAGAATCCCGACCGAACTTGCACTTTGACCTTATCAACCCGGAGACCGGAATAAATTATGGGTGTCCTTCTAGGGGTTGGCGATATGATCGGGAGCGGATGGCGGAGCTAATCGCTGACGACAGGATACTTTGGCCAGCGAGAACACAAGGAAGACCTCGTGTCAAAGTATTCCTTAAAGACTTGAGAAATAGGTTTACTGGATTTTCCTCAATAGTTGGTGATGAAATCTTCACTAGAAGCGGAACACGAGAAATAGAGGAGATTTTCGATTCACGGGTCTTTGAATTCCCTAAATCACATAAACTCGTCCGAGAGCTTGTTATTCAAGGATGCCCCGATGAAGGAATTGTACTGGATTCGTTTGCCGGCTCCGGCACAACTGCCCATGCCGTGCTTGCGTTGAACAGAGAGGACGGAGGCAATCGCAAGTTCATTCTCGTCGAGTGTGAGGACTACGCGGACACTATCACTGCCGAACGTGTGCGCCGCGTCATCAACGGCGTTCCTAACGCGCGTGACGCCGCGCTGCAAGAAGGCTTGGGCGGCTCATTCACATACTGCACGCTCGGTGCGCCCATCGAGATGGAAGGCATGCTCACGGATGAAGGTGCTCTGCCGACATACTCTGCACTCGCCGCGTATCTACTGCACACGGCGTCAGGGGTCTCGGTTGGACAAGCAGAGGTTGAACGCCAAAATGAGGATGGGTTGTTCTACACAAACGGGGTGAACAACTACTACCTTATCTATGAGCAGGACATGGACTTCCTTGGCAGCCACGATGCCGCACTGAATCTGGAGCGCGCCGGGGGCGCATAAGTGCCGCCTGCCGTGCGGAGGACAGGAAAGCCATCGTCTTCGGTGCTGCTAAGTACATCACGCAGCGCGACCTTACGCCAATGGGCATTACCTTCTGCCAACTGCCCTACGAACTCTATCGGGCATAAAGGAGCGTGGCAATGGAACTGAAAGAATACCAGTCACGCGCCTTAGAAGCGTTCAGCCGATGGGTTGATGCTCTGGATAATGCCAGGGCAGAATCGATAGAGGACATTGAATACTACATGGGGCGAGGTCGTGATGTACCTGCCGATATTCGCAACTATCCGAGGACGGCATGGACAAAGTTGACGGAAATCGGCGAAGTCGCCTACAGCGATAACCCGTATATTGACCGAACCGACGATGCCGGGCGTCCAATACCGCATATCTGCTTCAAAGTTCCCACGGGCGGCGGAAAGACGCTGCTTGCGGCTGCCTCGCTAGAGCGATTGAATCGGCAAACAGGATTAACGCTATGGATAACGCCGACGCGCGCCATATATCAGCAGACCAAAGACGCGCTTTGGAATCGGGAGCACCCATACCGCCAGATGCTGGAGCGCGCAAGCGGTGGGCGTGTGAAGATGTTGGAGAAAGAAGACACTTTCACCGCGGGCGACATCGCCAACTATTTGTGCGTGATGCTACTGATGCTACCCGCCGCCAATCGGCAAAGGGGCAGGGAGTTCCTGCGGATGTTCCGCGATTCCGGACGGTATCCCACGCTCTTTCCCGATGAAGACGACCTGCTTGCGGACGGTCGCCTGTTGGAAAGGTTCCCCGACCTTGAACGCAACTCTGATAACGGTCCAGTGAAACACAGTCTGTTCAATGTGTTCAAGATGCTGCGCCCGGTTGTCGTGCTGGACGAGGCGCACAAGGCTTATGGAAGACAGACGGAAAGCGCCCGTCAGTTTGCTCGCTCGGTCAATAGGCTTGACCCTTCGATGGTTATTGAGTTATCAGCAACGCCCAACCGTAGAATCAGTAACTTGATGGTTGATATATCAGGAGTTGACCTCAAGAAAGAAGAGATGATCAAACTGCCGGTGCAGGTCACATCCTTCACGGACGATGAATGGCGATACACGCTTGAACAGGCAGCAGACGAACTCGAAAAGCTGGAAAACGAAGCGCACACTCTCAAGATGAGTGAAGACCGCTATATTCGTCCCATCGCAGTGGTGCGCGTTGAGCGCACAGGAAGAGACCAGCGTGGCGGTGGGCGGATACACGCCGAGGATGTACGTGAGCATCTCACAATAAATCTAAGTGTGCCGGCGGAAACAATCCGCGTTAAATCAGCGGATAACGACGAACTTGGACGCGAAGATTTGCTGTCCGAGTACTCGCAGGTGCGCTGGATAATCACTAAGTCTGCGCTGATGGAAGGCTGGGATTGCCCATTTGCCTACCTTCTAGTGATGCTAGATAACACCCGTGCGCAGAACGCAATCACTCAGTTGGTTGGGCGCGTGATGCGCCAGCCGCATGCTCGGCGCACGGGAAGGGAAGCGTTGGATAGAAGCTATGTATATTGCAACAACAGTGATGTCGGTGTTGCTGTTCAGCAAGTCAAGAATGGACTAGAAAACGAAGGCTTCACTGGGTTGGGCGACGATGTATTCAGCATGCAAGTTGGTGATATGCGGCGCGAAACGGTGCAGCGGCGCATGGAGTTTCAAAGTAAAGATATATTCCTTCCAAAAGTGTTGCATAGGGAAGAGGACGAATGGGTTGACCTAGACTATCACAGACACATACTGCCAAGCATTGATTGGGGTGCCATTCAAGCTCCGCCTCCGCAAAGTTCTCTCCCTGACAGCATAAGGCGGGAAGATGCGTCCTACGATGTAGGTGAGACTCAGACTGTTTTCTATGAACCTCAAGATTTGCAAATAGACAAGACAGTTAGAGTGTCGTGGTTCGCGCGTCGCCTGTCGGATGTTATACCGAATCCATGGCAAGCTGCCCGCATTGTCCAAGACTTGCTGCGCCGACTGCGTGAGGCGGGCGAAAGCGAAGAACAAACTTACGATAGGCGATCATACTTGGCGTCCCTGTTAAAAGGACATACCGCCAACGAAGTAGAAACACAGGCGGAGAAGGTTTTTCGCGCCAAACTCGCCAATGGTGAAATTCGCTTTGACCTTGAGACGAACCAGCCAAACTATCGCATGATTGACTCTTACGAAATACCAGTTGCCGAAAATGACGCAACGCTGCAACGATACGGCAATTCAGTGCAGATGAGCCTGTTTGAGCCAATATACGACAAGCAATTCGACTCTGACTTGGAGCGCAGCTTTGCCTTCTATCTTGATGAGCAAAAGGCAATTCAATGGTGGCATCGAATAGCGGTGCGACAACAGCACGAGTATTATCTTCGGGGCTGGCAGCGCGACAGGATTTATCCCGATTTCACCGCCTGGGCCGAATCACAGCATAAGTATCACTTGCTTGTCTTCGAGACTAAAGGCGAACATTTGCAGAATCCCGATACTGAATACAAGCAAAAATTGTTTAATATTTTGGAAGGGAAACTTGACGCTGGAAAAATGAAAGTGTACGGAGGGCCAGTGGAAGGGACTTTCAGGCTGGTGTTCGGCGAAGCGGACTTCCAAGAGGCATTGGCGAACTTGGATAGCGTGAGTACCTAGCAATGCTCCGCTTCCTGCCTGAACCTGCACAAGGAATAAGTGTCAAACCGCCGCAGCTCACTCAAGGAGAATCGCTATCCTAGGGATTGCGAAACTTTACACAAAAAGGGCGGTGGGACTATAATCAGGTGTTGAACTTGGGCAAGGCTGCATGCACTGTTGCGCCTTGTTTCTTAATTGTAGCGCAGTGGTGAGCGCGCGAGGCACTTAATTGGCTATCAGGGAGATTTTGCAGATTCCGCACCCGGTGCTGAGGCAGAGGGCGCGGAAGGTGCGCGCCTTAGATGATGAGGTGCTGCGCCTCGCTTACGACATGGTTGACACGATGCGGGATGCCAACGGCATCGGCCTTGCCGCGAATCAGGTGGGCGAGTTGTGGCGCGTGATAGTGATTCAGTTGCCGGACGAGGAAGATGCGCGTATCTATGTCAACCCTGAGATTACTATCAGGGAGGGCGAGCGGCGCGTCGAGGAAGGCTGTCTGAGCATTGCGGGATACAAGGGCATGGTTACGCGCTCCCTCTGGATTCGCTTCCGAGCTATGGACCATACTTCCAAGGTGGTGAAGCTGAGGGCTGAAGATACGCTGTCGCAGGCGCTGGAGCACGAAGTTGACCACCTTAACGGTATCCTTTATATCGACCACATGGAGGCGCACGAGAAGCTCGTGAAGGTGGAGGCAGAGGGCGAAAGCTCGGAGGACTCTGAGGATGGCGAGGATATTCATAATAACGGCGACAATAGCCAGTCTGATGACACGGCTCCTGAGTCTCACAATCCGGAGAGCGGGCTGTGGCTGCCGGAAGAGGACTCGCGCAACACTCCGGCGACGATGAAGCTTAAGTAGTTCTGAGCGTGCGTTTCTCGCCCACTCAAGAATGGCGATTGCCATTTCACCCCCATCCTAACCTTCCCCCATCAAGGGGGAAGGGACAGAGGGTAAGCTATATCCTTATTCCTTCGCTGCGGCAACCTTCCAAGCTGAACCCATGAACGAAGCATCCGTAATTTCCTCCTATTCTGCCTTTTCATACGCCCTGCGCCTGCCGCCTGTGGTGGGGAGACTCGTTGATTTTTTTGGCGTCCGGAACCTCGAAGCGCATATTGTTGGCGGGGCGATTCGTGACGCGCTAATGGGCTGTGAGGCGGAGGATATCGATGTTGCGGTACACGCTGACGCTTATTCGGTCGCGGCTGAGATTGCGGAGGCTCTCAACGGACGCTGCGCGCAGCTGCACGATGACTGGCAGGTGGCTCGTGTCGCGATTCCTGAGAAGGGCGGGCTTCGCTTTATCGACATAGTGACTTTCGAGGACGATATAGAGCGGGACCTGCAGAGGCGGGATTTCACTATAAACGCAATGGCATTGCCGATGAGCGCCGCGCTCGATGAAGATTTCCGCGATCAACTGCTGGACCCCTTAGGAGGAATGCGCGACTTGGAGGAGGGCGTGGTGCGGATGGTATCGTCCGATGCGCTGGAGGACGACCCGGTCCGGCTGATGCGCGGCGCGAGGATGGCAGCTCAGTTTGACTTCACGCTGGCGCCTGAGACGGCAACGGCGATAATGGAGCGCTCTTCGCTTATAACCGGCGTCGCGCAGGAGAGGGTGCGGGACGAGCTGATGCGAGTGCTTGGCTCAGACAATGCGCGAGACGGGATTAGGCTGCTGGACAGTCTGGGGTTGCTGTGCAAGGTTATACCGGAGCTGGCGCAGGCTAAAGGCATTGCCCAGCCGAAAGAGCATTACTGGGATGTGTTCGATCATCAGGTAGAGGCTGTGGGATGGGTTGACGCGATGTTCGACGATTCTGGCTGTGAGGAGTATCCCCTCGGCATCGTGCCGCGCTTCGACGGCATGCGCGAATACTTTGGCAGAGAGGTGAGCGACGGGTTCGACCGGCTGACTTTCCTGAAGCTGGCGGCTCTTCTGCACGATGTAGCCAAGCCCGCGACCAAGACGGTTGAGGCTTCGGGACGGATCCGGTTCTTTGGGCACCACACTGAGGGCGCTGATGACGCGCGGGATATTCTGACGAGGCTGCGCTTTGGCAAGCGGGGCGTTGAGCATATCGCCGGAATGGTTCACCAGCACCTTCGTCCAAAGCAGATGGCCGAGAAGGGCAAGATGCCGACGAGGAGGGCGCTGTACAGGTACTACCGTGATGTGGGCGATGTCGCTCTGGATACGCTGTACCTGAACACTTCGGACTATCTGGCGGCGCGAGGGCCTATGCTGGAGCGCGAAGACTGGACTGAGCACTGCGATCTGGTGCGATATATTCTGGAAGAGGGGCGATCCCAAGGGGACAGGCAAGGGAATTCTGTGAAATCTCTTCCTAAGTTGGTGGATGGATACGATATAATAGACGGGTTCGCGCTTGCGCCCAGCCCGACGATAGGCAAGTTGCTTGAGGAAGTGCGGGAGGCGCAGGCGAGCGGAGAAGTAAGTACAAGAGAGCAGGCGCTGGAGCTGGTAAGGGCCAGCCTCGAGCGTGGAGGTGACGGTGCGTAGGAACGCAAGAGCGTTAATTGTGGTCCTGGTGCTGGTAGTGGCATCAGGGCTGTTTCTCGGCTTTCAAAGAGTGGAGATCGGACCCTTTGCGCGAGGTGACGACAACACGCTGTTAGGTCTTAGCCTGGGACTGGACTTGCAGGGCGGCAGCCACCTGGTCTATCAGGGCGAGCCAATCTTGGAAGGCGGCAGCGAGCCACAGCCTCCGACAGCGGATGACATGGAGAGCCTGAAACTTATCATCGAGAGACGGGTGAACTCGTCCGGTCTTGGCGAGCCTATCGTACAGATTCTTGGCGAAGACCGGCTGTTGATTCAGCTGCCGGGCGTGGACGACCCCGAGAGGGCGAAGGCTCTCATCGGTGAGACCGCCCAGCTCGTGTTCAGGCATCGCCAGATTATTCCGCCGCGCAACCTCGCTACCGAAGGAGTTATTACCGACGCGGATGTGGTGAGCGTTAGCGCGGAACCCATACCTGAAGAGTTGCTGCCGGAGACTGAAGCGGGGACTGAAGGATCTTCTACGGAAGCTGATCCGATCCCTGTAATAATTGTGGAGATGACGCCTGCAGGGGCTGCCAGGTTCGACGAGGTGCTTGCGAGACTGTCGAACGAGTTTAACGCGGCTGCCGCAACGGCGAATGTGTTCACCTTCCAGAACCAGTTACAAGCGGGTTACCTGCCGAGCCTTAGGGTTACGATAACTGGTAACGAGTCGCTGGACGGGGTGCTTGCGCCGCCTGCAATCAGCAAGCTGGAAGGGACGAACAGGTATGTTCTGCCTTACCCGCAGCCGCAGCCCGCGGCGCCTACTCAGCCGGATGAGACACCGACGCCTGTGGAGCCTCATGACCTGGCGACGGCGCAGGGCTTGGTGGGCGATGGCGCGACCATTATCTTCATCGAGCAGCCGGGGCGCCTAGATGAGGACTTTGGGCTGGGCGGGGACAATCTTTCGAGGGCATATGCGAGCCTGCACGCGAGCAGCCAGCAGCCCATCATAAACTTGGAGTTCGATTCCCTAGGGACGCGGCTGTTCGGTGAAAAGACGACAGATATTGCAGGCAGCCCGACTGATGCCATCGCTATCTTTCTTGATGGCGAGGAGCTGATAGCTCCCGTGGTGCGCCAGCCAATCACAACGGGAACAGCCATCATAGAGGGTGGGTTCACCCTCGAACGGGCGCAGGATATATCCTTGCTGCTCGAGGGCGGTCGCCTGCCGTTCGACATAACGCTTATTCAGGAACGAAGCGTGGACGCGATTCTCGGCTCTGACTCGCTTGCGAAGAGCGTGGTCGCGGGAGTGGTGGGGCTTGCGCTGGTCTTCCTGTTCATGACGCTGTACTACCGGGTGCCGGGACTTGTCGCCTCGCTCGCGCTGCTGATATACACGCTGCTGGTGCTTGCGGTGTTCAAGTTGATGCCGGTTACACTGACGCTTTCAGGCGTTGCGGCGACCATACTGTCGGTGGGTATGGCGGTGGACGCGAATGTGCTGATATTCGAGCGCATGAAGGACGAGTTGCGGAACGGGCGCACGCTCATCACCGCAATCAACATCGGGTTCAACAGGGCATGGCCCGCAATCAGGGACAGCAATGTTTCTACGTTAATTACCTGCGCGATTCTGTACTACTTCTCGAATCAGTTGGGAACAACGATAGTGCAGGGCTTCGCGGCAACGCTGGCTATCGGCGTGATGCTCAGTATGTTCTCGGCAATTGTGGTCAGCAGGACGATATTGCGCGTAATCGCTTCCACACCGCTTTCGAGGCTGCTGGGCGCGTTCGTGCCGACCGGGGCATCGGAGCTACCCCAGCAGGCGGCGCAGGCGGCCGCGCAGAGGAGCTAGGCGTTGTCAGCAGCAGTTGGAGTGTTAGAATCAAAGTAGCATTCGATGGTATTTCACCCCCATCCGCTGCATTCGCAGGGACAGGCTCTAGCCTTTCCCAATTAAATGGGAAGGGACTCAGGAAATCATTTTGGCGTTATTTGTCAGGAGCTGGAAATTGAACTTTGTAGGCAAGAGAAACTGGTTCTTCCTGTTTTCGTTTTTGGTCATAGTGCCGGGTGTGGTGTTTCTCATCATCAATCCGGGGCTGCGCCTGGGCATTGATTTTACGGGCGGCTCCACGATGACGGTCAAATTCTCGGAATCAGTCACCCAGGAGGAATTGAGAACGGAATTGACGCGCATCGGGCAGGTGGACGCAACGGTACAGAGTTTTGGCGAAGATACATACTTCATTCGCACGCGGCAACTCTCGGACCAGGACAAGGATGCTCTTGTAAATCAACTTGAAGCCAGTCTGTCGCAGGACGGGGTGGACGTATCTTCGGACTTCGTGTCTCCGGTGGTGGCGCGCGACACGATACTGAATGGCATGTATGCTGTCATCGCGGCTTCGGTTGGCATATTCATCTATTTGTGGTGGGCGTTCCGCAGTGTACCGCGCCCGTTCAGGTATGGCATCGCGGCCATAATAGCGCTGGTGCATGACCTTGTGATCGTGATAGGGATATTTGCGATTCTGGGCAACCTGCTGGGACTTGAAGTGAATACGATGTTCCTGGTGGCGGTGCTGACGGTCATCGGGTACAGCGTGAACGACACGATTGTGGTATTCGACAGGCTGCGCGAAAATGTGCTGAACTATGGGAATCGCGGGTTCGCGCAGAACGTGAATGTGAGCATTTCGGAGACGATCGGTCGCTCACTGAATACCAGCCTGACCGTGCTGATAGTGCTGCTGGCGCTGCTGCTGTTCGGTGGTGCGACGATACGCACATTCCTGCTTGTGCTGGTGATCGGCGTTATCGCCGGGACATACAGCTCGATTGCGGTAGCGAGCCAGGTGTTGGTTGCCTGGGAGAATGGGGACTTCGGCAGGATGCTGCCGTTCCGCAGGTCGGCTGCGGCTTAGATTCAGACTAACAAATGGACAGGAAGGGAATGACCGCTGCCTGGGATGAGGGATTTAAGTGCGGAGCAATAGCAGGGCAATTTGGATTGCCGCAGATGCGACGACACCGAACGCCACAAACCATATCTTGGCTTCCAATCCCTTAATGTCTGCTTTCGTTGCCAAGTGAGGCAATGCCCCTTCAATTCTGGCTATTCTTTCTTCATTTGTCATAGACCTCCACCTTCCTTTCTCATGATAAATTATTGTCTGTCCGAAGCGGGCATGTCAAGCAGAGCGCGAACATACCAGAAACGGGCATAATTCATAACACCCCATCTATTCGGCAGGCTCAGTGCAGGTTCCAGCCTTTTCCCTTCAAGAAGGAAGGTTCTAATTTGGAGGGATTAGCGCGACACGGCCGAAGGTGCTTGCTGAGCGCATTTGCTCGATGGCTTGCTGCGCTTCTTCGAATGCGAACTGCTGCGAAAGTATGGGTGTTATCGCACCGCTCGCGAAGAGGTCTATCGCCTTGCGGATGTGGTGTGGTGAGGCTCCGGTTGAGCCTCTAACCGTCGCATCTCGGAAAAGCAGTTCGGCAAGATTGAAGCGCGCCGCGCGTCCTGCAACCTCTCCAAGCACGACCATCCTGCCGAACTGCGCCAGGCTTGCGACACACGAACCGAATAGCGCGGAGCCTACCGGGTTAAGCACCACATCCGCGCCGCTATCTTCCGTCAGAGCGAAAACAATCTCAGAGAAGTCAAGCTCACTGTCCGCGAGGATAGTCTCTACACCTGGCAGTGATTCCAGGTCGCCCAGTTTCTCGGGCGAGGTGGTAATGGCCAGGACGCGCGCCCCCAATGCTGCTGCTACCTGAGCAAGGTGAGCGCCTAGTCCGCCACCCGCGCCGACGACGAGAGCCGTTTCACCCCTCCGCAGGCGTGCCGCATCCTCGATAGCGCTGATTGCGACTCCGATCGGGCAGGCGAGAAGCGACGCCTCCACAAGGTCGATTGAATCGGGGACGGGGATGACGGCTGACTGCGGCACGCTCATAAATTGCGCGAAGCCGCCGTCGAGGGTGTGGCCGAATCCGCGTCCGTTCAGACAGCGGTACTCATTATCTGACTCGCAGCGTACGCACTCTCCACAGAATGCGGTCAGGGCGGCGACAACCCTCTCACCGGGCTTCACGGATGCAACTGCATCGCCTACTGCCGAAACGACCCCGGAGACTTCGTGCCCCAGGATGACGTCGGGCTTAACGCCGCGGCGTAGAGTGCCATCGACCACCGCGACGTCGTGGTAGCAGATACCGCATGCGGCTACACGCAGAAGGACGTCGTTCGCGCCCGGGGTTGGAACGGCGACATCGCGTAGTTGCAGTTGGGGCCTTTCGCCGTCCGAGTTCAGGACAAGTGCCTTCATCATTGCCTTCCAACGCACAGGTGGCTAGCGATGTGTCGGGTCTCCGGGAGTTAGTCTGCGGCCTGTTCGTCGGCTGCGACATGCGGCTGCAACAAGTCAACGATTGCGCGTATCGTGTCGGCTGTGGGACGTTCTTTGTCCGCGCTCTCAGGCGATTCCTCGGCGTAGGGCGTCCTGCTGAGCAGGCGGTACATTTCCGCGGCGCCCTTGTGGAAGTTGGGCGTGACGCCCAAGTATTCGAAGGTGGAGGCGATCTCTTCCATCTCACCGATCCAGCGGTGCGCGTTGGGCGGAAGGCGGGAGATACCGCCGCTCATCTGCTTGAGGGCGGCGGGTTGACTGAACTCGAACTCTGCGACAAGTTCATCCGTAAGATTCATCGCCTCGGCAGCGGAGAGCAGCGCAGTCTGGAGGGTTGAAGTGCCCTTGGTGAGTGCGGCGTAGCACATCTTGATGCCTGAAGCTCTGCCTATTTCATCGCCGATCGGCTTGACAGTAATGCCCTTTCCGTCAAGTTCGGCAACAATGTGAGCGAGCTCGCCGGATACGTAGAAGCGGGGGGGTGTGCCGCGTGTGGGCGAACCACCGATGATGCCTCCGTCCACATACTGGCCTCCCGCCTCGGTGATAATGGCTTCCATGCGGCGCGTTGTCTGGGGTGAAACGGCGTTACAGTCGGCGTACACGGCATGCTTGCCGGTCAGGCGCATGGCCGCCGCGACCTGCTCTGCGAGGGAAACTGCCTGATCGGGGACGAGGATAGACAGAATGAGATCCGCTTGCTCGACGAGTAGGCCGAGAGTAGGGATGTCACGGAAGTGCCCCTTGGCGGCGAGTTCGCGAGTGCGGGCACTTCGCCCGCGCAGACAAGTAACTATGTCAATGTCGTTTTGTCCGAGCGCGTAGCCCACGCCCGAACCCATGTCGCCGGGGCTGAGGATTGCTACGGTATTGGCAGGCACTGTGTACACTCCTTCTGAAATCGAGCTTTCAACTCGTATCGTATCCGAAGGTAAGAAAATGCTGAGACAAGTAATTGCAGAATAACAGATTCTGTGTCTGCTGTCTTGAGAATTGCTCGGATGATAAAATTTCATGGCCGGGGTTGATTGCGGGTGCCAGAGTGAGCTGAAATCCGGTTTGGCTGAGTTGATGGCAGACTGCATCCGGAATTGAATGAAATACAAGGCAGGTCGCCACTGGCGGGAGGTTCAGAATGGAATTGGGAGCGCATGTTTCAGCGGCTGGTGGAGTCGATAAGGCGGTTGGACGCGCCGCGGACATTGGGGCTGAGGCGATCCAGCTTTTCGCGTCGTCGCCACGCGGCTGGAGGTTCAGGCCGATTCCGGATGAAAAAGCAGAGTCGTACAAGGAGAAAGCTGCATCCGAGGGTATAGGATCCACCTTTCTTCACGGATCGTACCTTGTCAACATAGGAGGCAAGCCGGACCTTGTGGTGAAGTCGATCGATTCGCTCATCAACCACATGAACGCCGCAGGGCAGTTGGGGGCGAAGGGTGTTATTTTCCACTCCGGCAGTCATAAAGGAGTGGGCTTCGATGCGGTGTTCGACCAATCTATTAACGCGCTCACGCAGGTGCTGGACAGCACCGACGACGAAGTGCAGCTGATTATCGAGAACTGCGCCGGCATGGGAGCGCAGATTGGCGCTTCATTTGCCGAGCTTGGACGGATGATAAAGGCCGTCGATTCTCCGCGTCTGACAATCTGCCTCGACACGGAGCATGCATTTGCCGCGGGCTACAATATCGCGGACCGGGAGGGACTCGAGAATGCAATGGCGGAATTCGATGCGGAAATCGGGCTGGATAAGCTGGTTGTGGTGCATGCGAACGACGCCAAGGTGGAGTTCGGGTCCGGTATTGACCGGCACGAGAACATCGGCGAGGGTTACATCGGCATCGAAGGCTTCGAGACGATTATGGCGCACGCGGCGTTCGCGGACGTACCGTTCCTCCTTGAAGTTCCGGGTACGGACAGGAAGGGACCGGACAAGCCCAATCTTGACAGGCTGAAGGAAATTCGCGCCAGGCTGTCCGGAACGGAATAGGGACAGGTAAGGGGTAGGTGCCGAGAGTAATCAGGCTTGCAATTGCGAATTCACCCCAATCTCAGCCTTCCCCCATTGAGAGGGAAGGAATTTACCCCTCACCCTCATGATCCGGGAGAGGAGACAGACTGCGGCAATTATGAGCGCGGTACGGAATGAACGTCATCGCGCTTAGTGTTGCATTCGGTATAGTTGCGGCTGTCGGTTGGGGAGTGGCCGACTTCATTGCGGCTGCTGCGTCCAAGCGTCTGGGCGTGCTTCGCACCGCGACCGGCGTTCATCTTTCCTCCTCCGTCGCGCTGGCGGGGTATTTCTTATTTGTCTTTGAGCCGGACCTACTGACGTGGCTGCATTGGGCGACGCTCGCTGGCATCTCTGTGCTGGGAGTGCTGATATACATCGCATTCTACCGCGCCCTGAGTGAGGGGCCTGTTGCCGTAGTAAGCCCTATCGTTTCGTCTTACGCTATTGTGCTCATTGCTCTCGCGATGGCTTTTTCCGGCGAGCGTCTCAGCGGATGGCAGGTGGTAGGCGCGATATGCAGCATAGGCGGTGTCGTGCTGGCGTCATTCGATCCGCGTGGACTAAAGGATGGCGGCAGGGTGATTGGGCTTGGCGTGTGGCTCGCAATCGTTACGATGCTTGGCATTGGCGTACTGAGCTACGCAATCGGCATCCTGTCCCGTGAACTTGGATGGTTTCTACCGGTTTACATCAGCCGTACTATGACTCTGGGCTTATTCATCCCCCTTACAGCCGTGATGCGCCAGTGGAATCTGCGAGGCGTTACCATTCCGCTTGCCATTGCCATTGCAATCGCCGGAATCGTCGAGGTGGGCGGGATGTTCGCGTACGCGCGGGGCGCAGAGATCGGCGTAATATCGATAGTGGCAGCGGCATCCATATCGTATCCACTCATACCGATGCTCGGCGGCATCATCGTGTTTGGGGAACGTCTTGCCGTTAGCCAGTGGGTCGGACTGTGCATTGCGCTTGGCGGGCTTTTAGTGCTGGCACTTGCCTCGTGATATACTCTGACGCGGCAATTTACCACCGCATGAAGAGTTAGAGAGCGACATAGAAGGAGCGAGAAATGGGACTTAATGACAAGGTATGTATCATTACAGGCGGCGGCAGCGGAATCGGGCGCAGCGCCGCTCTTATGATGGCGGAGGCAGGCGCGAAAGTGGCGCTTGTGGGCAGGACAGCGTCCAAAGTCGAGAACGTAAGAGATGAGATCAAAGCGGCGGGTGGAACCGCAATGGCTTTAGGTCTTGACGTAGGAGACCACGACGGTGTGATGCGAATGGCGAAGGACGTGCTGGACGCTTACGGGCAAATCGACGTCCTGGTGAACAATGCGGGGCACAGTTCTCACCACAGGCGGCTGATGACGACCACGCCCGAGGAGCTTCAAGCGGTGTTGGAGTCGAATGTGTCCGGCAGCGTCTATTGCACGCAAGCAGTGGTACCGCACATGACAGAGCGCGGCGAGGGAACAATTATCAACGTCTCGTCAATGGCGGGCCTGTCCGGGAGCCTGCTTGCGGGCATGGCGTACAGTGCGGCGAAGGCGGCGGTCATCAATTTCACGCAGTTCCTGAACAACGAATATAAGAACACAGGAATCAGGTCGAGCGTGGTAATTCCCGGAGAGGTTGATACGCCAATACTGGACAACAGGCCGATAGTGCCCTCGGATGATGCAAGGGACACGATGGTAACGGCGGAGGATGCCGCGGAAGCGATATTTTTGATTGCCAACCTGCCTCAGAGGGCTTGCATACCTGAACTGATAATACGACCAACCTACATGAGGGACACGTCGGCGGAAGCGGGGGCGGCGTAGCGACGGAAGCTGACATGGATGTACTGGATGTACAGGATGGAGGTAATGAGATGCAGCAGCAAACACCGCCCTATATGGCGGCACTATTGGCAAATGACCCGAAGATGGCGGAAATCCTGACGGCGAACAGGGATTTCATTATTCAGGATGGGGCACTGTCGGCGAAAGTGAAGACACTGATGACGATGATGTGCGATGCCCTGCTGGCGCACGAAGACGGAGTGAAAGTCATCGCGGATAGGGCGCGCGGCATGGGCGCGACTGAGGAAGAAATCGCAGAGACGATTCGCGTGGCGTTCTGGATGGGCGGGTTGCCGGCGCTGGTGACGGGGATGAATGCGTTTAGGGAAGATTGATTTATCATTCCTAGCGAGGGGAGAACCTGAAGTTTCTATACTGACGACCTTCAGAAATTCCAGATTCTTCACTACGCTGCGCTTCGTTCAGGATGACATTATCGAGTCAACGCTTCAGGGTTGACGCATCCCGGCATTGGTTCGGCACTCAGGGCGGCGATGATGTTGTCTGCGGACATTTGCCCCATGCGTCTGACAGTCTGGCGGCTTGCGCTGGCGATGTGCGGCGTAATGAGCAGATTGTCGAGCGAGAGCAGGGGATCATCGAAGGGGATTGGTTCCGGGTCGGTTACGTCTATCGCCGCGCCTGCGATAGTGCCGTCTGCCAGTGCGTCGCAGAGCGCGCGCGGATTCACGGTGCGTCCACGAGTTGTGTTGATGAGGAATGCGGTAGGCTGCATCAATTCGAGTTCGCGCATGCCAATCATGTATTCGGTGTCCGGTGTCAGGGGCATGTGCAGGCTGACATAGTCCGCTTCAGACAAAACGGAGTCCATATCACCATGCCATACCGCTCCAAGCTCTGCCTCGACTTCGGGCTTGCGGGTGCGGGAGTGGTAGATGATTCGCATGTCGAAGGCACGGGCACGGCGGGCTACTGCCGTGCCGATCAGCCCCATGCCGATGATACCGAGTGTTGCTCCGAACACATCAGTGCCGAGATAGGGTATCTGATCGAAGACTTTCCACTCGCCGGCACGGATTCTGCGCTCGCCATAAGCGATATTTCGCGCGAGCGCGAGAATTAGGCCGAACGTGAAATCGGCACAAGACTCATGTAGGACGCCTGGGGTGTTGCCGATGAGAATGCCGTTGCGGGTTGCGGCAGGGATGTCGATGTTGTCCAAGCCAACGGCCCTGTTGGCGACCACCTTGAGGTTATTGGCTTGTTCGAGCAGTTCGGCGTCGACAATGTCGGTTACTTCCGTTAGAAGCGCGTCACATTGTTGCGCCTTTTCGAGCAGGAGGGCGCGGGACGGCGGCTCGTTCTGCTGCCAGACTTCGACGTCGTAGATGCCGTCGAGGTAGGCTATTGCCTCTGGGATGATGTGGGAGCGGGTGATGTAAATCTTTTGGTCGGGCATGATTCACCTAGTTCAAGCTAGTCAGACTGTCAGTGCGTCAGTATATCAGCATGCATCGGCTTGGGCACTGTAGTTGCAGGGAGGTAGAGGGGGTGTGCAGGTTCGCCGGTCTTGTTGATGCCAAGCTGGTAGGGCTGCACCACATCCGACACCATACGCGTTACTATGCGCGACCTTTCCATGTATGCGCCATGATTTCCCCATGCAAGTATCACCCTGTCTGCCGCTACCAACGCTCGGCTAATCCAATCGTCGTTATCCGGTCCCACTGGTTCTCTGGCGGCGCGCAGTTCCTCGACGTAAGGCGTCCTGAAAGCGAAGAGATTTACGACTTCCATTGCGCCAAAGTGCCACCGCTCAGCGAACCCAATGCAGCGGCGAATCGTGGGATCGTCCTGGGATTCGTCAGCTGTGCCAGGGTTCAGCATCACAAATAGAAGACGGCGCTCTGATTCGCCAATACGTCGTCCCAGCAGGTAGCGGTATTTTCTATCGTCTGAGAAGTGCGCCCAGCCGTCTCTCATGATGGAGCTAATTCCTCAAGGGCGAGTCGAATTTCTTCGATGACTTCCGCATCGCGCTCGTCGATGAGCGCCGACTGAAGGGCGCCCGATGCTTCTGCGCCGCCGATGCGTCCGAGCGCCCATGCTGCGTGCTGCCGGACGAGGCTGCTTTCGTGGTTGAGTGTCTTTGCCAGTGCGGGAGTGGCTATCGGGTCGCCGATGTTGCCGAGCGCGACGCAGACGTTGCGCTGGAGGCCGATGCGCTTGGCGCGCTTGACGGGGCTGCGCCGAAACCGCTCGCTGAATGCCGCTTGGTCCAGTTCCAACAGGGGAATGAGCGCGGGCGCGGCGAAATCGTGCCTTTGTCGGAAGGCGGGTTCGAGGCTGCCCTGCGCCTTTCGATTGACCGGACATACATCCTGGCAGATGTCGCAGCCGAATACCCAGTCGCCGACAAGAGGGCGAAGCTCGCGCGGTATTGCGCCTCGAAGCTCGATGGTCAGGTAAGAGATGCAGCGCTTGTTGTCGATGGCATAAGGAGCGATGATTGCGTCCGTGGGACAGGCGGGGATGCACAGGGAACACTGCCCGCAGGTCTTCTTCAGAGGCGCGTCGGATTCTAGGGGAATGTCCGTGATTATCTGGGCGAGGAATACCCAAGAGCCGTGTGTCTGCGTGAGGATGTTGGTGTTCTTGCCGAACCAGCCTATGCCGGAGCGGGCGGCGGCGGCGCGGTCGTTCATGGGTCCGTCGTCAACGAAGATGCGCGTCCTAACGGGTCGTCCGGCGATTTCGGGCAGCTTCTCTGCGAATGCGCGAAGACGCTTCTTGATGACGTCGTGGTAGTCGTCGCCCCAGGCGTAGCGTGCGATCTTCCCTTGGGGCTGTTCGTCGAACGGGTGCCGTTCGCCAGTGTTATAGCTGAGGGCAAGGGAAATGACCGATTGTGCGCCTTCGAGAAGCTCGTTCGGGCGGTTGGCGCGGCGCACACGCTCCTCGGTGTACCACGAAAAGCCGTCCATGTGGCCGTCCCGGATACGCTTGAGCGCGGCAGCTTCGTCGCGAGTGAAAGCATCGGCAGTAGTGAAGCGCACGATATCGAATCCGGATTCTAAGCCGAGCTGCCTGACTTTGTCCTCGATAACGGCGTGATCTTCGGTAGAATTATCTGTGATTCCAATGTCAGCCATGTAAATAATTTCGCCTATGGGAATGTACAACTTTCAGTCGATCATGTTGACTGCCGTCGGTGTAGAATTATAACATCACGCTCAACATCCAGCTCTTTGGCCATCTATCTATGGCGATCTCATAATTCTCCCTCACCCTTGAACGGGGAGGATTGGCGTGAAGTGAAATTATCGAGACGCCTGCCATTCCACGATTTCGAGAATACCACTTCCGTGGGATTGGTGGGCCGAAAGTCTGAATTGTCCACAGATTCAGGCGTTCAAAAGGTATAACTCGGCTCGAATATCCTTGAATAGAAGCGTTTCCGTTTGATATATTCAGGTAATCCATATTTTTGAGGGAGGGTCGTATCTTGGCAACACCGCGCATCAAAGAATTACGCCGAGTTTATGGATTCGATGAAGTCGCAATCGTGCCGGGAGAGGTAACCATAAATCCCGAGTTAGTCAGTACCGACTTTCCGATTGACGGCATTACACTGAAAACTCCTGTTCTCGCGTCTGCGATGGATGCGGTGGGTTCGCCGAAATTTGCGGGGAAAATGAGTGAACTGGGTGGCCTCGGAGTGATGAACCTTGAGGGCGTGCAAGCGAGGTATGACGACCCGGATGAGATTCTCAACCAGATTGTCACTACACCACAGGACGAGGTGACGAGCCTCCTGCAAAAGCTCTACTCCACTCCCATACGGCACGAACTTGTGGGGGAGCGGGTAGAAGAAGTGAAGAAAAACGGCGCTGCGTGCGCCGTTTCTGTTACTCCGGCTAAGACGAAGGAGCTTGCTCCTGTCGCTGCTGAGGCCGGCGCGGACATGATCGTGGTGCAGTCAACCGTTACCACCACAAGGCACATATCCAACAGCGCGCGTGGGCTGCGCTTCCCGGAACTGCTTGAAATGCTGAATGTGCCCGTCCTGGTGGGAAACTGCGTGGGCTACGATGTGGCGCTGGAGCTTATGGAGACGGGAATCCATGGCGTGCTTGTGGGCGTCGGGCCGGGCGCTGCATGCACGACGCGCGAGGTAACGGGTGTCGGAGTGCCGCAGGTTAGCGCGACGATAGACTGCGCTGCTGCCAGGGACGAATACTACGAGCAGACCGGGCGCTATGTGCCGATAATCACGGATGGCGGAATACGAACGGGTGGCGACCTCTGCAAGGCTTTCGCATGCGGCGCTGACGCCGTGATGCTTGGCACTCCGCTTGCCCAGTCTGAAGAGGCGCCGGGCAAGGGCTATAACTGGGGTATGGCTAACCCCCATCCCGCGTTGCCGAGAGGAACTCGCGTGAAGGTTGGCATCAACGGCAGCCTTGAAGAGATTCTGTATGGCCCCACATCGGTTACGGACGGCACGCAGAACCTGATGGGCGCTTTGCAGGTGTGCATGGGGATGATAGGGGCGCAGACTGTGCAGGATATGCACGATGCCGAGGTCGTGGTTGCGCCGTCTATCAAGACCGAAGGGAAGCACTACCAGTTGGGCATGGTAGCTGGCGGCGATTAGCATTGACAGACAGGATTCGACATGATGAAAGAGGCGGCAGCAATGTCGCCTCTTTTACTTTGTCGAGAATATAGCGCAGCGAGGATGCCCAAGGAGGTCGTTGGCAAATGAGATGTTTGCTGTGGGAAACGTAACCCCTGCCATCTCACGTACCGCAGGGGTCTGCTCAGGGGAAATCTCTATCAGAATGCTGCCGCCTGATTTCAATTTTGCCGGCGCTTGCTCCAGAAGGCAGCTTATGACGTCCAGCCCTTCCTTGCCTCCGTCGAGTGCGAGGAGCGGTTCGCTACGGACCTCAGGCGGCAAGCCGGACAACAGGTGGCTGGCAATGTAGGGCGGATTGGATACTATCAGGTCAACAGGCAGAGGTAGCGGCTGAAGCAAGTCTCCTTCGAGAAGCATGACTCTGTCAGCGACACCGTGATTGCGGCGGTTGAGGTCGGCTATCTCCAATGCCTGTTTGGAACAGTCCGTTGCGTACACTTTTGATAGGGGCAGATAGACGGCGACTGACACTGCGATTGCGCCGCTGCCCGTCCCTATGTCGGCGACCGATATGTTTCCATCATGACTCTCAACGGCGAATCTGATCGCTTCGTCAACGAGCAGCTCTGTTTCTTGCCGGGGAATCAGGACGGCCGGCGTCACGCGGAAGTCTAAGCCGTAGAACTCTCGCTGTCCGGTAATGTAGGCAAGTGGTTCGCGATTGATTCTTCGCTCGGCGAGCGCAAGAGCGCATTCTATGTGTTCGGAGATTACGGTGTCGCCAAGGGAGGCGTAGTAGCAGGCGCGGTCATACTTCAAGACATGCCTGAGCAGGACTTCGGCTTCCAGCTTGCTGTCCGGGACGCCGTGTCTTGCTAGTGTCGCGGTTATGCGGAGAGCAACCTGTCGGAGGGTTGAGGGAATGGGCCGGTCAAACGGTATTTCATCACCCCCATCCCGACCTTCCCCCATCGAGGGGGAAGGAGTTCTGACGATCACGCGCCGGCTGCGAGGGCTTCCGCCTGCTCCTGTTGGACGAGAGCGTCGATGAACTCGTCCAGGTCGCCGTCAAGCACCTGTTCAAGGCTGTAACTGGACAAGTTGACGCGGTGGTCCGTTACTCTGCTTTGCGGGAAGTTGTAGGTTCGGACGCGCTGTGAGCGGTCGCCGCTGCCTACCTGGGTACGTCGCACTTCGGATATTTCCGCGTGCTGGCGTTCAATCTCGCGCGCGTAAAGGCGTGAGCGCAGCACTGCCATCGCCTTGTCGCGGTTCCTGCTTTGCGAGCGCTCGTCTTGGCAGGTGGCGACTATGCCGGTCGGCACATGGGTGATGCGGACTGCGGTCTCAACCTTCTGCACATTCTGCCCGCCGTGACCGCCTGCACGGAATATGTCTATGTCGAGGTCTTCGGGCCTGATGTCAATGTCCACCTCTTCTGCTTCAGGCAGTACGGCGACGGTGGCGGCCGATGTATGTATGCGCCCGCTCGACTCGGTTACGGGGACGCGCTGGACGCGATGACCGCCGCTCTCGTGCTTGAGGCGGCTGTATGCGCCGTTGCCGCGCAGCTCAAAGACAATCTCCTTGATGGCGCCCAAACCGGTCTGGTTGATGTCGATGACCTCGGTCCGCCACCCGTTTCTCTGGGCGAAGCGAGTGTACATGCGATAGAGGTCTGACGCGAACAATCCCGCCTCGTCGCCGCCTGTGCCTGCGCGTATCTCCAGGATGACGTTCTTCTCGTCGTTCGGGTCCTTGGGGATGAGTTCGATGCGAATCTCTGCCTCGATACGCTCTATGTCGGCCTGCAACTCGGCCTCTTCTTCTCGGGCGAGGGCGATCATATCGGTGTCGGACTCTTCGCGGATCAGTGCATGAACGTCGTCAAGCTGAGTCAGCGCGCTGCGAAATTCGCGCGAAAGCTCCACTATTGTCCTTATGCCAGCCTGCTCTTTGGCGAGCGCCTGGATGTGAGTGTAGTCTATGGAGACTTCCGGGTCGGCCATGAGGCTGTCGAGTTCATCGTAGCGGCGCTCGATGGCTTCAAGTCTATCTTGCATGGTCATGAGGCGTGCTCGCAGTCAATTTATCGCGTTGTTCGCCATCAAGTATATCAGACGCCGCGACGGAGCTTGCACGGTTCATAAAGAATGCGCGCGTAAGCCAACTTAACCGAAGTGTTTCGTCAGGTACTCGGGCAATTCCGCTGTTGGTACTACAAACTCTTCGCCGGCGCCCATGTCTCTGAACTTGATGTGATCCCGCTCTATGTCTTCCGGAAGCGGTATCACCGCGAACCTGAATCCCTTGCGAGAGGCATATCGCAGTTGCCTGCCGAGTCGGGTCTGCTCGAAGAATACTTCGGTGTTGACATCCGCAGCTCGGAGGGCGCTGGCTATTTCAATTGCGGTTCCCATCAGGCTGTCGTCGGGAGTGGTTACAAGGACCTGCGCGGCCGAGGCGCTTCCCGTCTCCACTATGCCCGCTTGCAGCAGCTGTGAGAACAGGCGCGTAAGTCCGATGGATATGCCTACGCCGGGCATCGCCTTGCGAATGAAGTAGCTGGCAAGGTCGTCGTATCGTCCGCCTGAACAGATGCTGCCAAGTTGAGGATGGTCATCGAGGCGGGTTTCGTAGATGGTGCCGGTGTAGTAGTCCAGTCCGCGCACAATGCCGATGTCCGCCGAGATATTCTGGTCCGAAATGCCGAAGTCGGTGGCGTGCTCGAAAACGGCGTTCAACTCGTCAACGCCTGTTCGGAAGCGCTCGCCGCCCTCGACGGAATTGAGGTCGCGCACGACGTCTGCCGGATTGCCGCTCAGCTTCACGAGCGCGAGGATTTCCTCCTGCGCGGCTTTGCCGTTAGGCAGGTCCTCAAGCGTCCTAAGCAGGGGGCCCGTGCCCTGTCGCTCAATCTTATCGGCGTCGCGCAAGATTGCCGAGGCGTCGCCTTCGTCGAACCCAAGGTGGTCTAAGTAGCCTGTCAGAATCTTGCGATTGCTGATGCGGATGGTGAAGTCTCCAATGTCAAGGCTGTTGAATACGGTGGATATTACGGCCGGGATTTCGGCGTCAGCCATAAGGCTTAATCTGCCGTCACCCACGATGTCGATGTCACACTGGGTGAACTCGCGGAATCTGCCATGCTGGGGCCTTTCGCCACGCCACACCTTCTGAATCTGATAGCGGCGGAACGGGAATACGAGATCGTTGTTGTGCTGCGCGACGTATCTTGCGAGCGGCACAGTGAGATCGAAGTGCAGTGAGTAGTCGCGGGCGTCTCCGCCGGACTGCGGGTGTAGCCCTGTGAGGGTGTAAATCTGGCGCTCAGTTTCCTCGCCGCCCTTCGCTGTAAGCACAGCGTTGCGCTCGACTGCGGGCGTCTCTATGGGCGAGAAGCCGAACCGCTCAAAGGAGGTGCGAATCCGATCGAGCATGTTCTGCTCGACGAGGCGCTCGGCAGGCGTCCACTCGGGAAAACCGCTGATTGGCGATGGGGTTACTCTGTTGATGCGATCAGCGCACATTCGTATTGACGCTCCTTCGCAGGAAGTGATCGGGCCGTGAATTCTGCGAACGAATTGTAACATAGCTCTCATTTTGCAGCCTGAGAGTTGAGCGAGGTATAGCGCCTGCGCTTTACCATTCGTATTGACCGTTATAAACTTTTGCATGTTGTAATGAATGTACTGAGAAAATAGATTTATGGAGTTACGCCGATATGGGTGCTATTGGAAGTGTATGGCGGCGCATAGGCACGAAACTTTACATCGCCCTGGGCTTCGCGGTATTTCTGACACTTGGGTCGAGTGCGGTAGGGGTGTTTTACTTCGAGCAGAGTGGCGACCTGAGTTTCCGGGTACGCTCAGAATCGGTGCCCGCGCTCGAAGCTGCATGGGCGGCGGCGCGGGAGGCGGAGAAACTGCGCTCACTAGGATTGAGCCTGATGTCCGAAACTGGAACCGATGTCCAGCAGTCGGTCTCAGTTTCGGAGTCGCTGAGTCGAATGGAGAGCGCTTTGGGCACAGCAAGCGGTGTATCCGAACTTGCGGGAGATTCTCAGGCCGTCTTGGATGCCGCGTATAATCTAGCCGGCGTCGTGGATAATCTTGCGCTGAACAGGGATGCAATACTGGAGGCCGATTCAGCCGCGTCAAATTTGCACGCACGCCTCGACGCCGCCTCGGGTGACGATGTTTCGACTCTGGCGGCACTGTCCGTGCTGAACCGTGCGATGTTCGCGAGCGACGCAGATGCATTGCAGCGGCTCTGGGACGAGTTCGGAGTGCTGTATTCCACGAGCATTGACTCTTCCGTTGCGTCTCTTGGAGACGGGCAGGGCGTGTTTGCGGTACGAGGGCAGCAACTTTCGCTGCGCGAGAGAGCGGTCGAACTTGCCGAAGCATTCGATGAATCGAGCGCGACACTGGATGGCACGGTGTCGGTATTGCTGTCGAATGCAGGCGAGAACTCCTCATCGACGCTTGGGTCGGCAGTGAATACATTCGACCAGGGACGCCTGCTGCTGACTCTGATCAGTGTCGCGAGCGTGGTTGTCGCTACGCTTGCGGCCTGGCTTTGGGTGGGCAACGGGATGGTGAGACGGCTGTCGAGGATGTCGGAGCGGATGAGAAATATGGCAGGCGGGGACCTTGAGACACCGATTCCTGAAGTTGGGGAAGACGAAATTGGAGAATTGGCGAATGCGCTTGAGGTTTTTCGTCAGCAGGCCCTGGAAGTGCAGCGGTTGAACTTGGTGGAAAAGCTATACGGAGAATTGCGTGTTGCTAACGAAGAGTTGAAGCAGATGCAGGCGCGGCTCGTGGCTCAGGAGAAGCTGGCTGCGTTGGGCGAGCTTGTTTCCGGAGTAGCCCATGAAATTAGCAACCCTTTGAATTTTGTTACAAACTTCTCGGAGGGTTCACTGGAACTGTACGACGAACTGTCTGAGATGCTGGATACGTATAAGGACGAGATGTCCGAGGAAGACTCAAGTCTTCTCGATGAGATAAGCGAAGAGATTAACGACAGCCTGAACCGCGTGTGTATAAACGGAGGTAGGGCGCTGGCGATAGTTGAACGCATGCGGGCAATGGGCGTCGAAGGTGGCGAGCCTGCCCTAATGGATATGAACGCGATGCTGCCGCAGATAGTCAATACAGGCTGCGAGGCGTTTGAAGCGCAGTGGATGGGATTCTCGGTGGAGCGCTCTCTTGAATTGGACCCGAAAGTGGGTGACGTACCACTGGCAGAGCATGACTTCGGAGAGGCGATCGTGAATTTGGTGTCAAATGCGTGCTACGCGATGATGATGAAGCGCGAGGAAATAGGAGAGAGCTACCAGCCGAAACTGCACGTAACCAGTGGCTTGTCCGAAGAGGAAAGCGGGATGGTCGTCGTTCGAATACGAGACAACGGCACTGGAATTGCGGATGATGTCATAGGGCATATATTCAACCCGTTCTTCTCAACGCGAGACGGAGCGCTGGGTGCAGGGCTGGGTTTGCCGATCGCCGCTGACGTGGCTCGGCGTCTTGGCGGACATATCACCGTGGAAACCGACTATGGCGAGTACGCCGAATTTACGATGATTATACCGGCTGAAATGGCACCGGATCGCACCGTGGCGGCATTGCAGGTGAAATAGCGCTGACTGGGCGGAAGATATCCGCGATGCAACTAGCGTCGCCGCAACAAGAGGTATGCGAATGCAATGAGCGCGAATAGGCTGGTGACGGCGAGTACCACGACCAAGGTTATGCGCTCGCGCGGCGCATTGGCAATGGTGTCAAGTGTGTTGCGAATGCGGGGAGCGGCGTCGCTGATCAGTGGAATGTTGGGCTGCTGCAATGCGCCCAGAATTCCTGACGGAGTTTCCGTAGGTGTTGCAACTGGAGTAGGCGACGGCGTATTGGTGAGTGTTGGAGTAGGCGTACGTGTGGGCGAGGGAGTAGCCGTGTTAGTCTCCGTCTGAGTAGGCGTCGGTGTGGGGGTGTGCGTTGCCGATGGCGTTGCGGTCAGCGTTGCCGTAGGCGACGGCGTGGCAGTTGGTGTGGGCGTGGCGGTAGCTTCGGGTGAAGGTGTACGAGTCGCGGTCGGAGTTGTGGTTGGCGTATCTGTAGGCGTTGGAGTAGCGGTATCCTGTCTCCCGGATGGTCGCCTAGTAGGTTCCGGTGTCGTTGCCGATTCGGATTCCGGCTCAGCTGTGGCTGTCGGCTCCGATGTTGATGTGGAAACGACTGTTGGTGTGAATTCGATAGTTGGCGTGGCCACGGGCGTCGCGGTCGCCTCTGGCGAAGATGTCGGCCTAGGCGTAGATGTCCGTCTCCTTCTCTCCCTTTCAACGGTTGCGGTTGGAACTGCTGTCGGGGTTGGCGTTGGCGTTACTGATGGGGTGGGTGTAGCCGTCGCGGTTTTGGTTGGAACTGCTGTCGGGCTCGGCGTAAGCGTTGGCGTTACTGAGGGAGTGGGTGTAGGCGTTGCGGTTTTGGTTGGAACTGCCGTCGGGGTTGGCGTCAGCGTTGGCGTTACTGAAGGAGTGGGTGTAGGCGTTGCGGTTTTGGTTGGAACTGCTGTCAGCGTTGGTGTTACTGAGGGAGTGGGTGTAGCCGTCGCGGTGTAGGTTGGAGTTGATGTAGGCACAGGTGTTGGAGTCCGGGTGGGTGGTGTCCTTGGGCTGGGAGTAAAGGTTGCTGTTACCGAGGGTATATGAGTAGGCGAGGCTGTCGCAGTCGGAGTTGCCGTAGTCGTGGGTGTTGCAGTGGGAGTGACGGTAGCCGTTGGGGTATGTGTAGGTGTTGCGGTAAGTGTTGGCACGGGAGTACTGGTAGGTGGTGGAGGTGGCTGCGGCTCACCTTCGCCACTGTCAATTACACTGGCGGTCAATTCAGACCGACCGCCTACCGTATATCCGTCGAAAACAGAATTAACTTTTACCGTGATTGTTCTGGATGTTGTGACTACGCCATCGTCAGAGACGGTGTACGTGGCTGTTCTTGTTGCCTGGCCACCACGAAAAACGAAGGCAATAAGAGCGGTGGCGAACGGAGGATCCGCCGAATCGAAAACCAAAAATCCACCTACGATCTTGTCTTCCTCCGTTGCGGTCTGAGGGAGGACAGGGTTGATGCTTACAACCATTTCCAGCCGCTCACCCTCTCTGACGGACGAAGGAGAAAGACTGACCAAACTTACCACCGGCAGGTCGTTTTCCTGTGCCTGCGCCTTCTCTGAAGATAGTAAGCCGTAAGCAGCGAAACAAGCCGCTATCACTGCGATAGTGGCTGCCATGCAAGAGGCTATGGGAATCCGTCTAATACGTACCACGAGTTTGAGTATTATGTTCTAAAATTTGCTATGAGCTAAATCTCTTCACACGTCCTCTGGGATAATGCTGCATATTGAGCATTCGTCTTCCAAGAGTATGGAAAGTTCAAATGTCAGAATGTTGTCTATACTTTATTTCATCCAGAGCGCTGTTGACTAGAGTATAGGTAAGGAAGTACCAGACTGGCATGGTAGAATCCGTTAGGTGCATACCACAACCGACATCGTGGAGGGGAGCACAATCTGATATGCGTATCGAAACTCAGTTGATGCGACGAATAGCTAATTCAAAGAGTCTGGATGACAGGATAGAAACTCCATCAATCACCAAGTGTTTCATATTGCGCCCCGGGATACTCGGATTCAAAGAGGCGCTCAGGTAGGTGCGTGAACAATCTGAGGAAATCCGCCGCCCCGCAGGTCTGATTCCCAGCGGATTCGCGCTGCTTCTGGCTACGCTGTGGGGTGGCAACAACGTCAGCCTCAAAGCCTCGCTTGGTCATGGGGAGCCAATGCAGGTTGGTTGGATGCGGTTTGTGCTGGGGGGAGCCGTAACACTCGCATACATGCTTGCGAGACGGGAGTCGCTGTCGGTATCCCGGCACGAAATCAAGCCTTTGCTTGCGCTGGGGGCGCTCTTCTCCGTCCAGCTCATCATAATGAACGTGGGACAAGACCTTACCTCCGCAGGACATGGCGTGGCGCTGAACTCCACCTTGCCAATCTGGACGGCGACGCTTGCGAGGTTCTTCATACCATCGGACAGGCTGACTCTCTGGAAGGCTTTCGCGCTGCTGCTGTCATACGCGGGCGTGCTCGTGGTCGTTCTGGGAGACACAGGCGTCGGGCAGGAAGGGGTGACGATACTCGGGGATGTTCTGAGCCTGATTGCCGCCGGCCTGCTGGGGTTCCGCATGATTCTGCTGTCGAACTTCGCGCAAAATGTGTCCGAGGGCAAGCTGATGCTGGGGCAGCTTGTAATTGGGACGGTTCTGCTGTTAGCCGGAAGCTATGTCTTCGAGAATCCTGTGTACACAACTGACACGGGATTTTGGATGGCCTTGGCGTATCAAGGGATCGTAATAGCGGGATTCGGGTTTCTTGGCAATGCGTGGCTGGTCAAGCGTTACCTTCCGTCTTCGATAACCTTCTTCTACTTCGCGCAGCCAATAGCGGGCGTGATTCTTGCCTGGCTCATACTTGGAGAGGACCCGGGACGTGGATTGATACTCGGGGTCGTATTGCTGTGCGCCGGCGCGGCGGCATATAGTTGGGAATCATACACTGTTGCACGGAGGGCCAGTCGGAGTCGCGCCTAAAGGCGACGGCGTTCCAACCAACTCGTCGATTGGGGAATGGCAATGGGTGTTCCGGTATCCACTGCTGCGGATTGTACGATAGGGTGGGCTGGGATATACTATGAATGGAAATGCAATGTCTATCCATCGCGCAATGGCGGCATGAATATACATGGTTGACGCTCTTCTCGACAAAGCGAAATCTTACCTCCCACCGGACAGGCTTGGCATTATCGGTCAAGCCTATAACTTTGCGGCGCAGGCGCACGAGGGCCAGGTGCGGCGTTCCGGCGAGCCTTTCATCGAGCACCCGCTTCAGACTGCGCTGTACCTCGCCGACCTGCGGCTTGATGCCAACGCTCTTGCGGCTGCTCTGCTGCACGACGTCGTCGAGGACTGCGACGTCTGCCTGGAGGAGATTGAAACGGAGTTCGGCAGGGAAATCGCGGGCATGGTCGATGGCGTAACGAAGCTGACCAAGGCGGAGGTGGATGCGGAAGAGGGCAGGAACCGCTTCTTGCTTCGGGGCGCGGAAGTTGACCTGGAACAGGCGGCAAGCCTTCGGAAGATGCTCGTCACGATGGCTGAAGACATCCGCGTTGTGCTAATCAAGCTGGCTGACAGACTGCACAACATGCGAACTCTGCACGCCCTGTCGCCGAACAGGCGGCGCGCCATTGCGAGAGAGACGCTGGAGATTTTCGCTCCACTGGCACACCGGCTTGGGATATGGGAGGTGAAGTGGCGTCTGGAAGACTTGGCGTTCCAGCACCTGAACAATGGCGCGTATCAGGAAATTTCCAGCATGCTGAACGCGAAGAGGCAGGAGCGCGAAGAATATATAGAAAGCGTGCGCTCGCTGCTTCAAGCCGAGCTGGACAAAGCCGATATAAGCGCTGAGGTCACGGGGCGGCCCAAGCACATTTACAGCATACACAAGAAGACTGAGAAGTATCGCAGGCAGAATCTTGGCGTGGACGATATACACGACCTGTTCGCGCTGCGAATACTTGTGGACTCCGAGAAGGACTGCTACCTGGCGCTCGGCGTAGTCCATTCCAACTGGCGGCCTCTGCCGGGGCAGTTCGACGACTACATCGCCAATCCGAAGGACAACTTGTACAAGTCTCTGCATACTTCGGTGCTGTGCATAGACGCGCATCCGGTCGAAGTTCAGATACGCACTCATGAGATGCACAATCTGGCAGAGTATGGCGTTGCCGCTCACTGGCTCTACAAGGAAGGTAAGACTTCGGACGTAGAGTTTGAGGAGAAGATGACGTGGCTCCGTCAGCTCCTCGACTGGCAGCGGGATGTCAGCAATCCTCAGGAATACGTCGAATCCTTCAAGACGGACATATTCCAGAACCAGGTATTCGTCTATACTCCGCGAGGAGACCTGAAAGAACTGCCGGCGGGCGCGACGCCTTTGGACTTCGCGTTCCGTATTCACACCGATGTGGGACACCGCTGCATCGGCGCAAAAGTGAACGGCAAGCTGGTCGCGCTCACCTACCAGCTTCAGAACGGCGACACCGTTGAAATTATGACGAGCAAGGCTGTAAGAGGCCCCAGCCTTGACTGGCTGAATCCCAATCTGGGTTACCTGAACACGAACTCTGCGCGTACAAAAGTCAGGCAGTGGTTCAACAGGCAGGAGCGACGGGCGAATATCGAGCGGGGCAAGGATATATTCCGCAGGCAGTTGCGCCGCCTCAATATGGCGATGACTGACGAAGAGCTTTCCGATGTTCTGAACTTCAGCAGCACCGACGAGTTCATGGTCGCACTTGGTGGCGGCGAGATAACCGTAGAGCAGGTTGTTGATCGCATCGCTAATCAGGAGATTCCACCGGACTCGGACTTTGAGAAGATATACAGCGTACCGGCGAGCAGTCCTGCGTCCGGTATCGAGGTGCTGGGGGTGGGGGACCTGCTGACGCGCATGGCGAACTGCTGCACGCCGATTCTTGGCGACAACATCATCGGCTACATCACGCGCACCAGAGGTGTTACGGTCCATCGTCGAAACTGCCCCAACATCGTTGCGGAGCGCGAGACGGAACGATTGATTCCGGTAGGATGGAGTAAGGCGCACGAGCTTTATCCCGTGCGTGTGCGGCTAGAGGCGCAGGACCGAGTGGGGCTGCTGCGCGATATTACTTCCCTTGTTTCAGAGGAAGGTGTTAACATAGCTTCATGCGTGTCAGAGGAAGAAAAAGACATCAGCATCGTTTCTCTGACGGTCTATGTTGATGGAATCAGCCAGTTGAACCGCCTGTTCTCGAAGATGGAGAGTGTGCGCGGTGTAATTGGCGTGAGCAGAGCGAGAGTATAACTTCAACCGAAAGGCGCGGAGCCGTCGGTTGCGATTCAGGAGGACGAGAGAAGTGCCAAGTGCAAAGTCAACGCGAGTATCGTTGAGGAAGCGAAGCAGGAATCTGCCGCTACGCACTCGCGCGAAGTCGGAAATCAAGAAAGCGCGCGCGCTCATAGAGGCTAATGACCTGGACGGAGCGGAAGCGGCGGTGCAATCGGCATTTGTCGCACTGGACAAGGCGGCGCAGAAGGGCGCGTTGCACGCCAACAACGCATCGCGGCGCAAGTCGCGCATCATGAAGGCGCTGGTGAAGGCAAAGAGCGCGAGTTAGCTGATTTCTCCACCTAATCTTACCTCTTGATGGGGAAAGGTTAGAGCCTGCACTGAACTCGATTCAGGGATGGGGGTGGTTGGGCGAATTATATATCGCCTCCTAGCATTCCCCCTTACGAACCATAGAGAATCTTAGAACCGGAAGAGAGAAGAAATGCTCAGGATGAGATTGAGACGGGTCGGCGCAAAGAACCAGCCGAGCTATCGGATAGTGGTTGCCGATTCGAGAGCGGCGCGAGATGGCGCCTTTGTCGATTACCTTGGACACTACAATCCGCGCACGGAGCCGCCGACAGTTGTCATTGACGAAGAGAAGGCTCGGAAGTGGCTTAGTGTGGGCGCAAAGCCGTCTGAAGCTGTGCAACGGATTATCGACAAGATGGGAGAGCCTCAAGAGGCGGCAACCGCCGAGGCGACTTCCGATGATGACTCGGGGGCGGAGTCGGACGCTACCGAGGCTACAGAAACGCCGGCTGAAGCGGAGACGACCAGCGTCGAATGAAAGATATAGTCGAGTACATCGCAAAGGCTATCGTTTCGCATCCTGATGATGTGGTGGTTACCGAAGAAGAGGAAGAAGACGGTCTAATTATTCTTCGGCTGGACGTTGCTCCCTCCGACAAGGGCAAGGTCATTGGTCGTCAGGGTAGAGTGGCGCAGTCCATTCGAGCGCTGTTGCGTGTTGCCGCCGTCAAGGACGGCACAAGAGTTATCCTCAAGATAGACTGATTACCTCCCACAGATTCGTCCATGCCAACTTCTCGTGACACCCCGGTGCGTGAAACCCCAGTGATCGTAGGCAGGATTCGTTCCGCATGGGGACTGCGCGGGGATGTGAGCGTCGAGGTGCTGTCAGATGCGCCGAAGCGCTTTGCTCCGGGGAGCCTATTGCGGCTGAGAGGCAAAGCCACGCGGGTGGAGCGCTCTCGCAGGGGAAAGCGCGGACTTCTTGTGAAGCTGGACGCCGCCAACGACCGCACGCAGGCTGAGGCGCTGCGCGGGTCGGAACTGACGGTGCTGCCGGGTGAGGTCGAGCCGCTGCCGGACGGGGTGTACTACCATTTTCAGATTCTCGAAATGCGAGTTGTTACGGAGGATGCGGAACAACTTGGCAGTGTCAGCGAGATAATCGTGACAGGCGGCAACGACGTATATGTCGTTCACAAGGAAGGACGGCGTGACATCCTTATACCCGCGCTTCCTGATGTGGTCCTGGATGTGGACGTGGAGGCGGGTGTGATGACCGTTGATTTACCGGATGGGTTAGTCTAGTCAGCCGCTTGCCCCGTGTCCGTCATTTGCGACTCCGCCTTAAACTCCTCTATCAGCTTGCGCAGTCTTGCTGCGTCTGCCTCGGGCAAGGCAAGCCTGGGAGGTCTTGAGTCGCCGATGGGCATTCCGACTGCCGCCATCGCGCACTTCGTCGCGGACACGTACTTGTCGCCGGCGATGGCGTCCAGCAGGGGAATCATGCGGTTGTAGAGTCGAAGCGCGTCGCCGTGCCTGCCCGCGTCCATCAGGTCGCAGACGGCCGCAGACTCCGCAGGCAGGAAATTGCCGATGACTGAGACATAGCCTTTCGCGCCCGCCGCCAGCGACTCGAACGGGTGATAGCCTGCGAAGACCGAAACGCTATCGCTGATGCGGTGAATCTCGCGTACGCGCGAAATGTCGCCGCTGGACTCCTTGATGTAGCGCACATTCTCTAGGATGCCGAGCCGCGCTACGAACTCCGGGCGCAAGTCAACATTTGCGGTGTTCGGGTTGTTATAGACCATGATGGGTATGGCTACGGCGTCGCTGATGCGGCGAAAGTGCTCGAAAAGCTCGTCCTCCGTAGGACTGGAGTAGTAGGGTGATATGACCATCAGCCCGTCCGCCCCCATCGCTTGCGCCTCCACCGAATAACGCACCGCCTTGTCTGTCCACTCGTCAGCCGTGCCGATAAGCACCGGAACGCGCCCATCTGCGGCTTCCACGACAGTCTCAACAACCTGTCCGCGCTCCTCGTCGCTAACAGACAGAAACTCCCCCGTGCTGCCGAGGGGAATCAGGCCGTGGCTGCCGCTCTCAATTTGCCAGTCAACAAGGAGGCGCACGGCGTCGGTGTCGATGGCGCTGCCGTCTGCGGTGAAAGGCGTGGTGAGAACTGTGTGGCTGCCTCTGAATTCTGTCATAGTAGTTGGCTCCTTACGACTTATACATTCAAAATGGTTCTAGTATGGTACTATATTCGTATGGAAAGTATCGATGAAGTCCTTAGAAGGCTTCGTAATAATCCGCGAGGCATTCGTTTCGTAGAGTTGATTAGAATTTGTGACCGATACTTCGGGCAGCCGCGTCGAAGAGGCACCAGCCATCATGTTTATAGGACGCCGTGGCCAGGCAACCCAAGAGTGAATATCCAGAACGACAGGGGAATGGCAAAAGCGTACCAAGTCCGTCAAGTAATCAAGGCTATCGAGCGATTGGAGAGCATGCAATGACAGACCATTACACATACCAGGTTACATGGTCGGCTGAGGACGACGAATACGTCGGACTATGCATTGAGTTTCCGTCGCTGAGTTGGCTTGCGGCTACCCCTGACGAGGCGTTCTCCGGCATTCGGGAGAGTGTAGCCGACTGTATCGCCGACATGCGTTCTACGGGTGAAACGCCACCAGAGCCGATAGCCGACCGAGCCGGTGTCGGGGGGGATTGATAGGGACTGACTTCGATGGACAGGATGGGTAGGATCATATGAATTAGGTCGATAGACGGACTTTGAATTGGGATGGGTCTTGGCCGACGTGGTTGATGACTTTGCAAGTGTTCCTTACTGTCTGTGGGTTCGGATACTTCGTGTTGACCCATAGCCCTTCGACTTGTTCAGGATTCTCAAATGATTCGCCATCTGGATGTGTAGGATGATTGGATACTATGTGGCGGCTTGTACCTGTAATAGGACAGTGCGCTTGGTTATATGGTTCTAAGTTATTCGTTCTTACAAGCCATCTGGTTGTCTCGATAAGCACTTCCCGCATGTATCTGACATGACAGGTAGTGCTGTCAGGGAACATCAACTCGGTAGGTCTTTCGCGTGAAACGGGTCGATACTCCGAAAGTGGTATCCATTTCGTAACAGTTCTACTAGCCTGAGTAATAGGCGAGGGCGGTCTCACAATTGCCGATTGAACCTGTGGGGTTGAGTCAGCAACATCGTTCGCACTTTGTACATGAGGTTCTTGTGACGGTACTGAATTCGGCTCTGCTGCTACTTGATCCGTCGTCCATAGTCCAATAATCGGCGACGTAGCCGCCATCACGCTGTCATGCTCGACCGCTGGACGCCAAAGCGCGATTGCCTTCAAGCAAACTTCTGCGAGTACATCTTCTTTCAATGCGAATGAGATAACCAGCATGTCAATGGCGGGCTGGTGCGTATCGTAGATTTCCCACTGGTTGCCGTCTGTAACTGCGAAGTACCGCGCTCTCCTTCCCCGATCCATAGCGTAGTTTACAGCCTGCTGTCTGCCGTCCGATACGCCTAAGCTAAGCCGCTTGGCTTCGATTATCATTACAGGCTGATCTTTATCAAGAAGCAGGTAATCCGCGCGCCCATCGCCTGATCCGTCTTCAATCATGACGTCTGAAGGATCAGACGTATCCCAGCCAAGTTCCTGCAACAAAGGATCTATAAGCGCATAGCGAGTCCGCATCTCATTCTGCCTAAGGGCTGCGCCGTGTTCGTCTATGCGCTCGCGCAGCGTCTCCACCAGTTCAAGCAGGCTTTCCAATACCATCGCCCTATCCTATCCATCCTGTCCATCGATGTTAGACTCGCTCGTCGCGCGGATTATAGCACAAGCCATTCTCGGTTCTGTATAATCCCCCTGACCAGCTATTGATACTAGAGAATGACCACTGTAGTTAAAGGAGCACGTCGTTGTATCCTCCACACACATTTGCCGCAAACCCTCTCGACAGAGGAGAGGCCGAAAGGCGCGATGAGGACTGGATTCAGGCGCAGGCACGGGACTCGCAGAGCCAGTTCCTGCCATTCAGCAATCTCAATGTGCTGCTCGGCGATGATCCTGGGCCGACGCTAGGGTGGCTATCGCTGGATGGGATACCATCAGACGGAACGACTAGCACGCCGACTATGCTGGGCATGATGGATGGAGCGACGCATTTCGCCATCGAGGTTAATGAGGATGCCGCCGCGTTCATCGAGGATTGGACGGGCATGCGCTTCGAGGATTGCAGGGCGGCGGGCGAGACGCTGCCCGGCCCGGAGGGCGGCATTGTGGCGCAGGCGCGGGCGCAGCTCGACTGGCACAGGCGACATCGATTCTGCTCAGTGTGCGGCAAGCCGTCTGAGAAGCGGCGCGGCGGTCAGATGCGCTTCTGCCCGGCGTGTAAGGCGCAGCACTTCCCCCGCACGGACCCGGTGGTAATAACCGTTGTCGAAGACAAGGATGGTGACCGATGCCTGCTGGGGCAGTCGCGAGGCAGGCTTCAGCGAATGCGGATGTACTCGGCGCTCGCGGGATTTATGGACCAGGGGGAGGCAATAGAAGAGGCGGTTGCGCGCGAAATTATGGAGGAGGCGGGCATTCAGGTGAAGAACGTCCGCTACCATTCGTCTCAGCCCTGGCCCTTCCCATCGTCGCTGATGATAGGCTGCATTGCCGAAGCAGCGACTATTGACATCAACATGGATGCCGAAGAAATGACCGATGTGCAGTGGTTCAGCCGCTCCGAGGTGCTGTTGGCTCTGGAGGGCAAGAGTGAAAAGCTGACGGTGCCGGCGCCGCTGGCGATAGCGCACCACCTGATTAAGACATGGGCGTATGGCGAGATACCCTAGTCGGAACCCAGGGTGTCTTTGACTATCTGACCTTCTTTCATCACTAACTTGATGCGCTCGCTGTTGCGCAAAATTGCGATGTCTTGTAGTGGGTCTCCTTCTAAGACAACCATGTCTGCGTACTTGCCCACTTCGATTGTACCCGTGTCATCTAGTAGGCCGATGTTGTCGGCGGCGTTGCGGGTGCCTGCCACTATGGACTCCATAGGCGTTAGGCCGTATTCGACCATCAACTGGAATTCATGGGCGTTATCGCCGTGGAAGACCAGAGGCATCGCTGCGTCTGTCCCCAACGCGATTTTCACTCCTGCCTGCTTCGCCAATGCAATCGTTTCGCGGGCATAATTCTCCATGCGCTTCATCTGTTCCTCGGAGCCGGGGTATGTCCACAAGCCCTCTTCTATGGCTTGTTGTGCCGCCGGGTTGACAGACAGAGTGGGACAAAGGAATGTTCCGCGCTCCGCCATCATGTCCGCTGCCGCCGGGTCGAGTGGGAAGCCATGCTCTATGGAGTCCACGCCGGCGCGGATGCAATTCTTTATGCCCTCTGTGTGCGAATGGGCATGCGCGGCTACCTTGATGCCTGCGCGGTGAGCCTCTTCGATTCCCGGAATGAGTTCCTCTGTAGTGTAGCCCGGGCGTCCACGGAAGGGCGGCGAGAGAGCGGGGCGTGTGCCGCCTATAATCTTGATTGCGTCCGCGCCTGCAACAGCCTGATAGCGAATCGCTTTCAGTACCTCGTCCTTGCCGTCCGCTACATGCGCCATATCGTTGCTGTACTCCGTGCCGTGTCCGCCTGTATGAGTGATGCCCTTGCCGGCTGAAAGCAGGCGGGGACCGGCATGTTCGCCTTCGGATAGGCTGTCACGTAGCACGAATACGTCGTTTGGCGCTCCAAGGTCTCGAATTGTTGTGAAGCCGGCTTTCAGTGTCTTGCGGGCAGCGGTGACGGCTTGCAGCAGCGCGCGTCCTTTGAGATAGGCAGCGTCTCGTATAGGGATGTTTGACATGCGTGGTGACAGGCGCGGATCGGGATTGCCCATGATATGCACATGGCAGTCGATGAAGCCGGGCAGCAGCGTCTTGCCACTGAGATCGATTTCGGTTGCGCCATCGGGTGCAGCAAGTGATGCGCACGGAGCGACCTCTGCGATACGGCCATCTCTGACAAGTAATGACCGACCGTCTTCAGGTGTGCCCCCGTTTCCATCAATGATGCGGGCATTCTTCAAAAGCAACATCTCAGCCCCCATCCCTAATCCTATTCATCCTGTCTATCGATGTTAGTTCCCGTCACCCCATGCCGCCGGTGATGCCCTCCGGGATGCGCCGAGCGGCCTCTTCGGTGAGCCACTTTCGGTCAATCTTATTGGTGCCTGAAACAGGTATCTCGTCGAGGAAGAATACGCGCCGCGGGTGTGCGTAGGCAGGACCGTTGGCAAAGAAGAACTGCTTCAGTGTCAACTCGTCGGTGTTCTCTCCCTTGTGAAGCACTACCCAGGCGACGGGCGCTTCTCCCTTTACCTGATGTCGCGCAGACACTACTGAAACATCGGCAACCGAGGGATGCTGGAGAATGATCGTCTCCACTTCCTTGGGATAAACGTTCTCGCCGCCGCAGTTAATCATATCGTCCACACGACCCTGGAAGTAGATGTAGCCCTGCTCGTCGGCGTACACAAGGTCGCCGGATTTGACGAAGCCGTCGGAGGTCACTTTCTCGGCGGTAACGTCGGGCTGCTTGTAATAGCCGATGAGATTGGGTGGTCCCTTGCTCCAGAGTTCTCCAACCTCGCCCGGTTCACAGTCGCGGGATTCGTCTTCGGGGTCAACGACGCGAACTTCGACATCCATCACAGGCAATCCACAACTGCCGAGTTTCTTAATGCCCCAGCGTGGAGACAGTACGTTCGCGCCCGCTTCTGTCAATCCGTAGCTCTCGATGACCTCGCAGCCGAAGACGCGGTTTATCTCCTGCATCAGTTCTTCGGGGACGGGCGCGGAGCCGCAGGAAAGGTATTCGAACGACGATACGTCATTCGCCTGCAATGCCTCGCGCTCGGAGAGCATCAGGCTGTACATTGAGGGAGTGCCTGACATGAATGTGGGCTTGTGGCGGTCGATCGCCTCAATGACCGGGACAGCGGCGAAATCCGGCAGGATGGCGGCAGAGCCACCGACATATAGCATCGGCATCAGGCTGCCCCAGAGCGCGTTGGCGTGGTAGAGGGGACCGACGATGAGGGCGCGGTCAGATTGCACGTTCATCATGGCGCGCACGCCGGAGCGGGCAGTCCACCACTTGCTGGCGTGGCTGAGCAGGCATCCCTTGGGGCGACCGGTCGAGCCTGATGTGTACATCATCATGGCGACATCGTTGTCGGCGACCTGTGCCGTGGTGAAGCCTTCCTGTTCTGCTGCGAGCGTTGCCTCGTAATCGAGCATGCCGGGCATTTCGCCATCCACAAGCAGGGTATGCTCGATGTTGGCTGCGCCTTCGCGTATCGCCTGCGCCTTGTCCGCGAGTTCCTCATGGGCTATGAGGATGCGCGAGTCACTGTGTTCGGCAATGAAAATCAAGTTATCGTTGCCGAGCTTGATATTCGCGGGAACGGCAACCGCGCCGATGCGAATGATGCCGAACAGGCTCTCAACGAAGCGAAAGTCATTGGTCATCAGGAGCATGACCTTGTCGTCTTGTCCGATGCCGAGGCGAGACAGGGCTGCCGCTACTTGCTGAGTGCGCGCCTCCAACTCGGCGTAAGTCAGCGAGACTTCGCCTTGCTCAATGACTATCTTGTCGGGGTAGAGCAGGACCGGACGCCAGAAGAGCTCGCCGAAGTTCTTGGATGGATGCTTCTCAACTGTCATGGCGTGACTATCACCTTTCCAATGTCTTCTGTGTTTTCGGCAGAGAAGGTTGTATGCTCAGTCGGTATCGCTCAGGGTGTGATTATCACCTTGCCGAATATCTCTCTGTCTTCCAGCAGGCGGTGTCCCTCTGCGGTTCCTTCCAACGGCAACACCGCGCCTATGACGGGAATGATACTGCCCTGCCGCACGGCGTCAAGCAGTTCGATGAGGTCCTGCCTTCGCCAGCCGTCGGAGCCTAGTATATCCATCTCCCTGCGCCAGATGTAGCGGATGTCGGTGGGCGGGTCGAATCCGGCCGTTGCGCCACAGGTGAGGACGCGCCCGCCGTGCTTGACCGCCTTCAGGCTGCGAACCCAGCTGTCGCCGCCCGTGTAGTTCACGACCACATCCACGCCCTCGCCGCCCCTAATACTGCGAATGTAGCGGTGAAACTCAGGGTGCTCGATGTAGTTCACGGCGTGGTCAGCGCCCAAGTCTTTCAGTTGCCTGAGTTTATCGGGGCTACTGGCCGCGGCAAAGACCTCGCATCCGAGCATCTTAGCAATCTGCACCGCGCCGGTTCCAACGCCACCGCTTGCGCCGAGAATGAGGATGCTCTCGCCAGCCCGGAGCTTGCCGCGAGTGATAAGCATGCGCCAGGCCGTGCCATAGGCGATGGGTAGAGCGGCGGCTTGCTCATAGGTCACATCGTCGGGCAGGGGAATGGCGTTCTCAGCAGAAACTGCAAAATACCCCGACAGGCCGCCGGTGGCGCTCTCGCCGAGTGCGCCGCCGGTGCCGTCGGGCATAGTTATGGCAGGGTCAATCAGCAGGCGCTGGCCGACACTGACCGACTGGACACCCTCGCCGAGCGTGACGACCTCGCCCGCAATGTCGCCGCCGGATATGCGAGGCAAGTCTATTGGCAGGCCGGGCATGCCGCGGCGCACGAATATGTCAAGGTAATTCAAGCCGACTGCTCTGACCCGCAACAGAATCTCGCCGGGCTTGGGAACCGGGTCCGGCACTTCTTCGAGGATGAGCTTATCGCGCCCGCCGTGTTCGTGGATGACTACTGCGCGCATATAGAATACACCCGATCTATGGACTAGAAAATCTCAGCGAGATTGAGAGAGAAGCCTTCAAGTGTGGGAGAGGTCAAAGTCTGCCCTTCGCCGTATATGCCCGTGATTTCGTAACCCTGCTCACCGAGGAACATAACCGTTATGTTCTTAGCATCGGTGTCCACCAGCCAGTATTCCTTTACGCCATGCAGGGCGTACAGTGTGCGCTTTATCGTTCTGTCGCGCCCGGAAGTAGAAGGCGACAGGATTTCGATTACAAGGTCCGGCGCGCCACGTACATTGTCGTCGTTTATGATGTACAGGCGCTCTTGGGAGACGAAAAGCAGATCAGGCTGCACTACGTCCGTGTCTGTCAGCACAACATCGAATGGGGCGGTATAGACCTCACCCAAGTCGTGGTCTTCCACAAATGCGCCAAGCCGAATCGCCAATCTGATTTCCATTCTCTGGTGTACTCTGCGCGGTGCTGCCGTCAAAATCAACTCCCCATCTATGAGTTCATACCGCTTGTCCTCTGGCGTGTGTTTGTAGTCCTCATAGGTGAACTTTATTCGCGCGCTTTGAGTAGCCATCGTCATGCCCCCAAATCTGAAAGTGTCATGATAATAATGGTCATACATGTTAACGCATTTCTAGCCCTCGCCAGTGAGCGTTTCGCGCGGCGGCGCGGAGTTGACGAGTGTCGAACGGCCGACGGCTACGAGCCTGCCTTCAGTCGTGCGTATCTCCACATCCGCCACTCCGACCGTGCGCCCGGTCTTGACCGCTTTGCCGTGCGCTATCAGATCGGTATCGGGACCGACCATTCGCAGGTAATCGACCTGAAGGTTCATGTTGGGCGCGTCTTTGCCAGTGCTGCTCATCATTGCGAAGCAGGTCGTGAGGTCGGCGAGCGTAGATATGATGCCGCCATGCACGTTTAGACGGTCGTCGGAAGCAAGAAACTCCTCGCGGAATGGCATTCGCACCTCGACATCGCCGCTGTCGGCGCGAACCAACTCCACGCCCAGCCAGCGGTGATAGGGGGAGTCATGCATTCTCTTTTGCAGGTTCATTCCATCCTCCCCATCCTGTCTATCCATGTCGGCTCCGGTTAAGATACTTCCTGCACGAAGTTGCGCTTCACGAGGTCCCAGTCGATTTCGTAGCCGAGTCCCGGCTCGGTCGGCGCATATACCATACCCTTGTCGTCAACTTCTATGTCTTCGACTAGAGCGTACTTGTTCGCGCCGGTGCAGGGAAATACCTCGTAGTAGTCGCAGTTGCGGATCGCCAAAGTCACATGCAGGTTGGCGACATTGTTGAGTGAGTTTCCGCCGTGGTGAATCTCGAATTTCATGCCGAAGCCCTCGGCGATATGGGCTATCTTAATCAATGGAGTGATGCCGCCCGTTACAGCGACATCGCCGCGCAGTATGTCCGTGGCGTAGCTCTGAATCCAGTGCGCCATGCCGTAGAGTCTGCCGGGAGCGTATTCTGTGGACATTATGGGAATGTCCAGCTTCTGGCGCAGCTTGACGTAGCTGTAAATGTCTTCTTCGACCAGCGGGTCCTCATACCAGAAAAAGTCCAGCTCCTCGATGGCGCGCCCTACGCGCACAGCGTCCTCGTAGCCATAGGCCCACATGGAGTCCAGCATCAGCACCATGTCGTCGCCGACCGCATCGCGCACTGCCTTGCAAATCTCAATGTCCGCGGCGGCGTCGGAGTGCGGGTGAATCTTGTGCGCCGTCCAGCCGATTGACTGGAAGTGCTTCGCTTCCTCGGCGTATTCCTCAGCGGTGGCGTGCCATGCGGTGCTGGAATATGCGGGCACGCTGTAACGGCATGTGCCGATGAGCTGGTGAATGGGAAGACCCGCGGCCTTGCCTGCGATGTCCCACAGCGCAACATCAATCGCGCCTATCGCGTTGGTCGTAACCCGGCGGTTCTCCCTCCACATCTCCCACCATATTGCGCCCCTCTCCATCGGATTCCTGCCCATCACGATCGGCTTGAGGTACTTCATCAGCGGCGCAACGAGATCGTCAGCCCCCTGGTGAGACGAGCCAAGGAAAGCGTTTCCACTGACGCCCTCATCCGTCTCGATGGTCAGGATGCCCAGCAGGACGTCGCCGCCGAAACTGGTGCCTTTGCCGCCGCCAATCCCGGTGGTCCACGCCTCCTGCTCCCAGTTGAACATCGTTACCTTGACGTCTGTGACTTTCATTCCATGGTCCTCCGCCTTATCGAGTTGCTGTCGGGAATTATGTTATACAGCGTGGAGGGTTAATTCAATTGGGGACTGGCCACAATTAACGCCCTCAACCCAACCTTCCCTCATCATGGGGGAAGGAAAAAAAGGTGCGCCCAGTGAAAACTGAGCGCACATTGAAAGTCAGATTCAAAAGTCTGGCGCGAGAGCTAGTCGGCCGCAGCGTGCTCGTACCACTCCGGACCCTCTTCGCCCGGCTCGGGCAGAACGTGGCCGCCCTCCATTGTCTGCGACGCCTTGCCCTCGGTAATCCTGCCGTCGATGTCGTCAGGCGAGATGCCTGTAATCTCCACGAACGCGGCGGTGAGGTCGCTCAGCAGCTTTTGCTTCACCTCCTGCGGCCTGCCCGCGCGATTGCCGCCATCCATGTAGTACGTGGCGTCACTATCGTAGCCTGTGCTGCCGCCCTCGGGATACTCGATGAATTCGCAATGCACGAATGTACGGGGCGCGCCTGTGCTGCCGCAGTGTATGTCCGTGAACGCCTTGGCGACTGCCTTTCTCTTCTCGAACTCTACTGAACCTTCGGGTACGATGCACTTGTAATACGGCATGTTTATTCCCTTTCTCCTTGAATCCTTAGTTGCCTTCTTCCTGCCGATTCTGCTGAATTACTGCGGGTCTCTCACAGAGACCAGAAACTCATCAACTTCGCAACCGGTCTCGCCCCTCCACATGTTCATTATCTGGGTCATCAGATCAACGCGGGTATCCTGATCTAACGCCTCGGTGAGTTGCCCTCGGACGGTTGAAGTCGTTGACACTTCTCCACCGCGGAACCCAAACCCGTGGCGTACTTCGTAGTATTCAACGCCAATCCCACCCTCGTCGATATCCAGCACCGAGGCGCTGATGCGCTTGATCTCGCCTGCGAGCTTTGCGCGTAGGTCGTCGGGTACGATACCTTCCTGTACTATGCATGTGTAGTTGATGTTCATGGGTTGTCCTGCTCCTTACAGATGCAGATTGGACGCCGCGTTAGAGGTTATCACACGGTCGCCGATTCCCGCAAATACGCAGCGATGGATATTGGCGGATTACTACAAGGGAGTGAATCAGCCGGTTCTTGTTGTAGAATGGGCTGCCAGAGAGCGAAGCCTCAAGAGAATCATTGGGAGGGAACAAACGAATGTTGTTTCTGGCAATTAGCAGCCCACATCCAACACGACCATCAGAAGTTAGGGAAACTCGCAAGAAGTACTGGCCCTGGGCCCAGGACAAGCTCGACAGAGGACTCGCGCGGGCATTCTACGCGCGCACGGGCAGGGGAGCGGTCGCGCTCTTCGATGTCGAATCCAATGAGGAGCTTCATCGCCTGCTGACGGAGTGGTCGGAGATGATTCCGGCGGAATTCGACCTATACCCGCTGCTGGATTCGGACGCGGCTGTACAGTTCCTGAACGAAGGCTAGTCGGCGTATCCGGTCAACTCCACGTATCCTTTGCCGGATACCGGCTGTCCCGCAGCAGTGCCATCGATCCGCACCGCTCCTTCCCAGTAGCGCACTACTGCGTCTAGTTCTTGGTCCTCGATATACGGAGTGACTTCAAGGACCAGACCTTCGGATGGAATCTGGAATCGCCAACGTGACGGATATGTCCCACCCCTGGGGCTTTCCCAGTGATCCAGAGCTTCGACGCTGACTTCTCCTTCTGCGAGACTTCGATACGTGCCGTCGGGTTCCACCACCGTCCCCAGGGTGAACGCGCTTCCCTCTTCGTCACGCGGCCGCAGTACGCCGTACATGATGTCGCGCCCGTCCGAAAGCTGCATCGAGAACCAGTCCCAGCCCACATGATCGTCTGATAGTTGTGACGAACTCCACTCCCTATCTAGCCAGCTCAAACCGCTGACCGTGTGGGACTTACCGTTCAATGTAACCGTTCCCTCCGTCGGCAGACGAGTCATCGAATAGTAGTACGATGCCTCGCCTGGATTCTTTCCCTTGCGGCTGAAACCGCCATCGCCGTTAAGCACAATGCCCTTTTCGCTATTCAGGAGCAGCTCGATTCTGATGTCATCTTCGGCCGCGCTCAGGCGAATTGGCAGTGTGCTCCCCGTCGTTGAGCGGACTGACCAGTCCTCGAGCCAGACACGGAAAGGCGATCCGACTGCGCCCGCCAGGTCAAGGGCGTCGCGGCTGTATCGCTCGAAAAAATAGAACCTGTCATCCTCGACATCGGTCAGTGCGAAATGCGCGGTGTACATCTGCCTTGCCGCCCAACTCGACCTTCGCTCCGAATCGTCTGACGTCAGGCCTATCCTGAAGAAAGTCAGCTCGTACCCGAAGTGCCTGCCCTCTGGCGAGTCCAGGTTGCCGGTGAAGTACCACCATTCGAGTGCATAATCCGGGTGCGGACCGTGATCGTCTGGGAAGACGAACTTGCGCGGCTCGGTAATGCTCTTGAATCCGGCTCCTCCGGGATTAACTGCTTCGGGGACGGAAAGGCTTGCGCGGATTTCGGCCGGTCGCCGGCTGCGGTCGAGCGCATAGATTCCGCCAGCCAGTATGGCGGCCAATCCTAGAAGAACAATAACGATAAAAGTGGGTCGCATAACCGACTCTGACGAATCTACTCAGGATTGGATGGACTTACTCATGGCGCATGACGGACGCGGGTGACGAACGCGACATCTTGATGGCTGGATAGATGCCTGCGAGCACTGATGCCGCAACCGCAATGGCAACCGCTTGGATTAGCACAAGTGGGAATATCTCCATGTCCATCGTCCAGCCAAACGCTCTCTTGTTGACGACGAATATGAGCACTGCCGCCTCTATCAAGCCCAGCGGCAACGACAAGACCCCGGCGATTGCTCCCATCAGCGCGGTCTGAGAAGTAAACATCAGCCAAACCTGTTTAGGCGTAAAGCCAATGACGCGCAGCGTGCCAAATTCGAGAGTGCGCTCCATTTGCATAGCCATCAGTGCGCTGAATACTCCGATGAACGCTACAGCGATAGAAAGTAGATACACGACCGATGTGATGGCAAAACTGCGGTCGAACACTTCCATGGCGGCGGACTTCAAGTCTGCATTCGAGCGTATTACAACCTGTTGTCCATCACCAATGGCGCGTTCGAGCGCAAGTCTCAGTTCGTTCGTGCTTACCCCTTCTGCCGCCGTTACTCCGATACCGGAGAAATTGTCGTCGCCGTAGAGTTGCGCGTAGGCGTTTCGGCTCATCAATACCCTGCCGCTACCGGAAAAGTTGTAGTCGTAGTATATGCCCGCTATCCGAATGCGACGCTCGCCCTGCTCTGTTTGCAGCGTTACATAGGAACCGACACCCTTCTCGTTGAGATTGGCAAACGGCTCGGAGACGACGACGGCATCCCCGCTTTGCAGCTCTCCCCATATAAGCGCCGGATTACCCTGCTTGAATGTGTTGTACCTGGCGAACCTGTCGGAAGTCGTGCCCACGGCAAGCAATTCCACTTCGCCATCCGGCGTGTGGACGCGCACGTTTCGTACTGTGGTTATGCTCTCCACGCCGTCAACCGCGGCGATGGTTTCCAATGTGCGAGGAGAGAGACCAACCCCGGACCGCTCAAGTCGGAGGGAGGCGGGAGAAATGTAAATGTCGGAACTGAGCGATGTATTCAGCCATTGCTCGACCGTGCCGCGAAAGCTCTTAACCATAGTGTCGATTGAAATGGTGATCGATATCGCGACCGCGAGGGCCGCGATTGCGACGGCTGTCCGGCTCAGAGACGCCGCAACGCCCCTTGCCACGGTCGAGCCAAGTGCGCCAAACATCCTTGCCAGTACGGGAGAAAGAGTTCTGCTGACTGCGACGATACACGCAGGCGTCAGGATCGCGCAGCCAATGATGAGTGCTGCCAGACCGGCGAAGGTGAGCGAAAGAGCATCCAGAGGGATGTTGATAAGCGCAATTCCAAGGAGGATGAGAGCGACACCGGCAGCGGAGATATATGGAACCGCGCTTTTCGCCCGCGTTTCCAGGTGCGACCGGGATAGCGCTTCGCTCGCTGACACGCCGGTTGCTTCCCACGCGGGGACCAGGGCTGCCACCAGGGTCGCTACCACGCCGAGAAGAGCGCCCTTCGCCAGCGATCCCGCGGGAACGGCGAGTTCCTGAACTGATACGACGAAAAACAGGTCATTGATGTTCTGAGTGATGATCTGGACCAAGCCGCGTCCGATGATTATGCCGAGCAGGACGCCCAGCACGGAGCTGACTGCGCCAATCGTTAGTGCCTCGCCCAGGACGAGTGCGAATACCTGTCGTCTTGTCACTCCCAGAGCGCGTAGCGCCCCTATTATCGGACGTCGCTGCACTACCGAGAAAGTCATAGTGTTGTAGATGAGGAAAGCGCCGATTATCAGACCCATTAGGCTGATGATGAACAGGTTCTGGTCGAATGACCGCGTGAGTTGTGCGATAGTCTCGGAGCGAGTGTCTGATCTCTGTAGTATGGATTCAGCTGGTAGTGAGTCCGATATGCGGCTCAGAAGGAGTGCGCCCTGTTCCGTTTGGGGCGCGATGAGGTCGATACGACTGAGTTTGCCTTCAAATCCTAGCAACTCTTGCGCCGTTGATATGTCCGTTATGACGAGGTTTCGCAGTGACTCCGCGCTGAGGCTGTTCTGGGGAGCAATAAGTCCGACAACCTCGACTGACCGCAGGTTGTCGGCGACGCTGAGGGAAAGGGTGTCGCCTGCATTCAACCCCAGCGACTCGGCGGTCTCCTGTGATATGAGCGCGGTCGCGGGAGAGGCGAGCAGTGCGGCGGCGAACGTCGTGCGGGAGTTTGAGCGGTCGGGGGATGTAATGCTGCCGGTATATGGCCGAAATTGAGAGTCCGTAAAAGGGTCTATGCCGAGCAATTGCAGCGTTTTTCCATTTTCCAGTTGTGCGTAGCCTTCTACGACCGGAGCGGAAGCCCTGATACCCAAATCAACTCGGACATTGCGATAGACTTCCTCCGGCAGTCCACCTGGTCCCCCTACGATTTGGTGCGTACCGTTTCCGGTAAGCGCGCTGCTCGATAAGTTGAATGCGTGCTTCGCGCTTTGATTGCCAAGGTCGATTGCCACCACCACAGCCACGCCCAGCGTTATGCCCAGGACGGATAGCGCCATTTGCCACGGGCGTTTCAGCATGTAGCGTGCGCTCGACAGCCAGAGCACCGCGTTCATATTTCGCGTTTCTCCGTCTGGGTGTTCCGGTTTCGGAGGCTATCGAGAGGAAACTGAGTGGACATGGTTACTCCAGCGTTCTAACAGCCTTCCATCTTCCATCTCGAATACCCTGTCTGCCTCTCCGACTATGGCGTCGCTGTGTGAGACGACGATCATCGTCTTTCCGCTGTCTTCAACCAGGTCTCTGAGGATTGACATTACCGAGGAGCCGGTGTCGGAGTCGAGGTTTCCAGTCGGCTCGTCGGCAAGAATCAGTGCCGGGTCGTGAACCAGCGCCCGTGCGATTGCGATTCGCTGCATTTCTCCACCCGAAAGCCTGTCTGGGTAACTGTCGAGACGGTCCGCCATTTCGACTCGTTCCAGCAGATTTGAGATACGCTTATGCGACTCGTCAGCCGGAAAGGAATTCAATTGAAGCGGCAGCAGCAGGTTTTCCCGCACACTCAGAGTTGGGATCAGATTGAAGAACTGGAAAACGAAGCCGATATTCCTGCGTCTGAAAAGCGTGCGCTCGTTCTCGGAAAGCTTGGTGACGCGAATGCGATTTATCAGGACTTCTCCATCCGTGGGGGTGTCGATACCGCTTATGAGGTTTATCAGGGTGGTCTTGCCCGAACCGCTCGGACCTGCCAGCGCAACGAACTCACCTTGAAATACGGTGGCTTCCGCTTGTCGTATAACAATGCGCGACTCATTGCCTTCATCGTAACGTTTAGTGAGCGCGCGCATCTCGACCATTGGCGTCGGCTCCTCGGAGTCGTCAGCGCCATGCCGAAAGGAAACCATATCGAATGCATTGGGCTTAGCGATTGTACTTTTCCATTGGAGTCTCTTGATGTAGCTGTCTTTACGGCGTCCCGGTGTCAAAGCAGTTCCTAATACCTTTATAGCACAGGGCAGGCAACGGGCGTAACATTTCCGAGTTGATGAATGCCAATCCGTCAAGATTGCGCCCAGCGCACTTCAGATGGTATCGCTTCAGGTGGTATATTATGGCGAAGCGGCTGGCAAACTCGATTCCTTACCCCCACGAAGGAGGCTTCTGATGGCTGAATATGGCGACTACACGGCGTACTTCAATGGCGAATGGATGCCGTACAACGAAGTACGGATTTCACCGGACGACAGAGGCTTCATGGTTGCCGATGTAGTATTCGACATAGGGCGCACATTCAATGGAGTGCCGTTCGTGCTGGACAGGCATATCGACCGACTGTACCGTTCCCTGAAGTATCTGCGTATCGACTGCGGCCTAACCCCGGCGGAAATGACATCTCTTTGTGAGGAAGGCGTGCGACGAAATGAAGAGCATCTGGAAAGCGCGGGCGACTTCTCCATACATCCATTTGTAACTCGCGGTTTGCAGGGGAGGCGCATCGGCGAAGCAGGACCTGCGACGGTGTGCATCGGCATCAAGCCGGTAGCGTTTGCGTCCTTCGCTCACTTCTACACGGAAGGGGCGCACGGCGTTATAGCGCGCACCAGAAGCTACAACAGCCAGTTCGTTGATCCCAAAGTGAAGCACCACAGCAGGCTGAACTTCGTGCAGGCAGAGCTTGAGGTCGCCGACGTTGACCCGAGTGCCCAGCCGATTCTGCTCGACGACGCGGGCAACCTGACCGAAGGCATTGGCTACAACGTGTTTCTGGTGAAGGACGGTGTGCTGAAGACTCCTACCGATCGCAGCATATTGCAAGGCATTTCGCGCGGTGTGCTGATAGAGCTTGCGGAGCGGCTGGACATACCGTTCAGCGAAGAGGATTTGCAGCCATACGACTTGTACACCGCTGACGAGGTGTTCTTCTCGCGCACCAGTCCTCGAATAGTCCCGGTGAGCCGTGTGGACAATCGCAGCGTGGGCGATGAATGCCCCGGGCCGGTTACCCGGCAGCTAATCAGCGCGCACAGCGAGATGGTAGGGGTGGACATCGTTGACCAGGCGATGCACTTCGCAGGCATCGCCGTCTGATGCCCCTGTGCAGACAAGGGAATCCGGAGAGGCAAGGGACGAAGCCAAAAATCCCTTCCCCACTTGACGGGAGAAGGCTAGGATGCGGGTGAAACCGCTCGTCTTGAACCAGTCCTGAACTCGATTCAGGACTAGTGGTAAGCGGGACAAAGTATCCTCCCCATCCTGTCCATCGATGTCATGCATAGAACCGCTCGTCCTGAGCCTGTCGAAGGACGAGTCCGCAGGCAGTACAGAAGAGCCAGCCCTGTTCGGACACGAGATGCTGGAGTAACCAGCCAATTGTGCGCTACCTCATGCAGTCCTCACCCAATTACTGCAGGGTAGCGATAAATCTGCTGTGATTGTAAAATAGTGCCGTTGACGCGCGAGTTGAATCGTCATTCTAATGGAAGGGTCTGAGAAGAAAATGCTAGTCAGGTACTCACGGATAATTGCATTTACGACTGTTGCTCTGTTTGTTTTGATTGCAATGGTGGCGTGTTCGAGTGAACCGGAGCTTGGCGCGCCGAAAACGCCCGCTGCCGCTCCCGCTCAGGCCGCGCCTGCTGCGCCCACGGCTGCGCCACCGGCGGCCGAGCCTGCACAGAAGCAGTGGGACTCGCCCCCCGCGATGACGATTGATACGGGCAAGGACTACACCGCTGTCATCGAGCTGGAAAAGGGCGGCGAGATTGCAATTGACCTTTTCGAAGATGGCGCGCCCATAACGGTCAACAACTTCGTATTCCTGGCCCGTGAAGGATTCTACGACGGCGTTACGTTCCATCGCGTGCTGGAAGGATTCATGGCACAGACCGGCGATCCGACAGGCACCGGCGGCGGCGGACCCGGATACCGCTTCGACAACGAGCTTAGCCCTGACCTGCGGCACAACGGCCCCGGGGTGCTCTCGATGGCGAATGCCGGACTGCGAAATGGGCAGGGCACGAACGGAAGCCAGTTCTTCATCACATTCCGGGATACTAACTTCCTGGACGGGTACAACCCCGATGGCTCGATGAAGGATTGCGGCGCAGAATCCTGCCACTCCGTCTTCGGGCAGGTGGATGAGGGCAGCATGGATGTGGTGATGAGCATCAGCCTGCGAGACCCCGGAAGTGCGACAACTCCGGGCGACGCAATTAAGACAATCAGAATCGAAGAAAATTAAAGCAACCGATATCGAATGGAGGAATTGTGGCAAGCAAGCAGTACAGCGCACCGCCAGCGATGGCGATAGATGAGAGCAAGAAATACACGGCGACCATTGAACTGGAGAAGGGTGGAGAGATAGAGATAGAGCTATTCGCCGCGGAAGCTCCCATCACCGTGAACAATTTCGTTTTTCTGGCAAGGGAAGGCTACTACGACGGTGTGACGTTTCATCGCGTAATCCCCGGTTTCATGGCACAGGGCGGCGACCCCACTGGCTCGGGTAGCGGCGGACCCGGTTACCAGTTCGACGACGAATTCCATCCCAGCCGGCGGCACGACTCGCCGGGAGTCCTGTCTATGGCAAACGCGGGCGTAAGAGGAGGGCGCGGCACGAACGGCAGCCAGTTCTTCATCACTTTCGTTCCCACGCCTCACCTTGACGACCACCATTCAGTCTTCGGCAAAGTAGTATCCGGAATGGATGTGGTCAACGGCATTTCCGTGCGAGACCCTATGCGCCAAAGGACGCCCGGGGATGCCATGAAGACCATCCGAATCGACGAATCCGATTAGCTACGGCGAACGCAGTCGTCAATAATTTCCGACAAAGCAGAGGCGCTGGCGATATTACCGCCAGCGCCTCGTTTGCTGATTTGCCTGTACTTTGGTTAATAGGGTCTAGTCGTCGCCGACAACCGGCGCGATGAATGGTTCGGGACCTTGTTCGGGCTTTGTCAGATGCAGGCTGAATAGCTTGCCCTGCGTCCCTATCCAGGACTGGTTGAGCGAGCGCGTCTCCTGACCGTCGATTAGCGGCCGATTATTGATGCGAATGCTCGGCTCTGTCTGTGTGCTCCGTATATCCACCTCACCGTCGCTGTAGTAGAATGACAGCCCCTTTAGTTCCGGGATGTCCAGCTCTTCGCCCAGGAGCAGGTTCTTGCGTGTTACCAGGGTCATAAAGGAACGTTCAATAGAGGAGAAATCAACTAACAGGTCGCCTTCGTCATTGTACAGATAGCCATAAGGCTTTGGACGACTCAGTCCGTAGGCTGCGTATATGACTGCGATCACTAATATGATTGATATGACGCTGGCTGTCGCGATGATAGCGATCATCACCGGGAAGTCGGTTGCCTCTTCGGGCGCGGGCGACTCGACAATTGGAGGCGCAGGCGGAGGCGCGGGCACGAGTTTTTCAACCTCCACTACCTTTTCAACTTCTACTACCTTTTCCACTACCACCACATGCTGGTGAGGCTGCGGGATGGCGCGCGCCGCGAAAGAGGACAGCACTGCTGAATCGGTGGCGAAATTGTAGTCGCGCGCCGCGTACTGCATGTTGAGTTGGAACAGTACGGTGTGGAACTCCTTGTCGCCGGGCGTGAATACGATGTCGAATGCCGATGCGTGGCCGGTATTGAGCAGTTCCTGCGGAATAAGTTCGATTACACTTTCTCCGCTGTCAGATGAAATGTCTGCCGAAAGCACGCTGGTGGGTATCGGGTATGGCTGCCCGTTCACCTTGACCTCGGCGCTGCCGATGACTACGCGGTCGCCGGGAACTAGCGCCTCAGTATGCTCCAGATTAACGTCTAGCACCGGGAATGCCTGTGCCATCACCGACTTCTGAGTTGAGATGTTGTGCTCGTGCTGCGGCCAGTGCAGTTCCAGGTTGATCGTGTACTCACCTTCACTGCCAAGTGGCGGAACGGTGGTTGAGTAGTACGCATCGCTGGGGACGGCGTCTCCAAGTTCGCCATTGTCGTTCAGTTCATAGGTGAACGTCTTGCCCTCAGAGTCAATGATGGTGGCGCGCATTTCTCCATCAGGAACATGAACGCGCTCGTGTCCGTCTGAGACGTAGGCTACGAACTCTGTGCTCTGGTCAAACGGAATCGTATCGTAGGAAACGAGGTTGAGATCAAGCTTGTTCTTCGGGTAATGCCATGCTGAAATGAACCCGTCGCCACCGCGAACATCGACCGTCCATTCCCCTGGAACGGGGTCGATAAGCGTCCAGATAACGACATGCGCAGTCTCGACGACGCCGACCAAAGCGCGATCGCCTTCGGACGCCTCAACGCCAGACGGGTTCTGTAGGCTAAGTGAGCCTGCGGCACCCTGCTTGAAAAACACCAGCGAAGACTCGGTCGTGCTGGGCGCGATTTCAAGTGATGCCGTGAACACGTCGTTGGGAGCGAGTTCGTCCTGACCGATCTCGAATAGGGATCCTTTTGCGTCCACACTGAGGATGCTGTCGGCGATGACTTTCAGTTCCTCGGGCGTAGAAAGCGGGAATACATCGCCGCCCGTGCCGCCGGACACCGTCCGAGTGAAGTCCTTCGCATAGGTTGAAGAGCCCGGCAGGGCAATACTGACAACCTGCCAGCCCTCGCGGTTGAAGGCATTAATGGTTTCGCCCAGCGGGTATTCCTCCGCGGGAGACTCACCTTCGAGATCCCCGCCGGACATTACGTATACAGTCGAGCCTTCCCCGGCACCCTCGAACTTCATCAGTTCGTGGGCGTAGGATAGCGACGCCGAAAGATCGGCTGTTCGGACCGATGCAGAGTCCTCTATTCTCGATACGATTTCCTTGTATGCGCTCTTGTGCTCCGCGCTGCCAGAAACAGCAGGGCCGATCGCGCCTTCGCTGTCAGCCGTGAGGAATCCAATGCTCTGATCCTCGCGAAGAGCGGACAGTAAGCCTACGAACGAGACCGCCAGATTTCGATTCTCCTCGGACATGCTGGTAGCATGCCTATCGACGAGGACGACGTAGAGCGGTTCGTTTCCCTCCGCTCGTAACAGTCCGGATTGGCTGACTGACCAAGTAAGTAATAGTATTGCTGCTAGAACGAATGCGATTCTGAGTTTAGGCATCTCACACCTCCACATAGCCAAGTTATAAAAGCGTGAGGATTTGCGTCAACGCAAAATTAGTCCCTTTTTTGAGACATCGCATTGTCGAATTGCTAGATAAAGACTTAAAAAAGGCTAATGCATGAGACTGCATCGAAAAAATTCAATGCTCGATTCGACTGGAATGCAGCTGATAAGGTCGGCGCTAGCGGTCGCTCTACTCGGATTATTTCTGATTGGTTGCGGGGACAGGGCCTCCAACTCAGGCGAAGACAGTTTACGGACTTTCGAGTCAGTCAGAGGTATGGTTCTGGAAGTAGAGCAGGAGTCCCTCATTTCCCTCGCGGCGCTGGAAATTCAAGACAGCGAGGGCAAAGTCTGGAGATTTGAGGGCAGGGGAAAGGTTGTCGAAGGCTTTACGCCCTCACACCTAAATGAGCACAAGCTACTGGGGCAGTCTGTGGAAGTAGCGTTTTATCGCGAAGACGATGCGCTTGTGCTGGAGGGCATCACTGACTAGACTCTCTTGAGCGCTGCGCTCGCCTGATGCTGAAAATGACATACACCGTGCCGCCGCTGAGAGCCAGTGTAACCAGAATCAGCATGAACAGACCTTCGATGCTTGCGACTGATGCCGCCTGCGCGATGTTGAGAGGGGTGGATGCGGTTACAAGGCCATGCTCGGCAGTCTGTATCTCCGCTACCAAGTTCCACTGCCCTTCGCTGCGGAAAATGATGTTTCCCTTGTAGTGGATCGGAGTCGCCGGATCGTTGAGAGCTGGCGTCTGAAGCGCCCTGTCATCAGGGTTTGGCGGGTAGGCAACAATGCGGACACGAGCGTCCTCCACCGTGGTCTGTGTTTGCGGATCAAGGATGATGACCCCAAAATGCACGGTGCCGACTTTGGGCTTGTGCGGCAGAATTGTGATGATGACTTCGTAGGGACCTGCCGGACCTCGATAAATCTGCAACGGCGAATCAAATACATTGGTGCGACCGCCGGGTGTCTGTCCCATGGTGAATACGCTTAGCAGAACAAGCGCGGCTAACCCATAGAACATCCGTAGATTCATTCGTGCGGTGTTCGCGTGAGAGAAGTATGAAATGATTGCAGAAAAGCGCAATTGAGGGAGCTTATTGGAGAGTACACGGGTGTGAGTGGTGGGCTTGCCAGGGATCGAACCTGGGACCAATCGGTTATGAGCCGACCGCTCTGCCGCTGAGCTACAAGCCCGTGTTGATGTCAATTTAGCCTAACGAATGGGGTTTGCACTGTCAAGGATTGCACGAGCGAAGAGGCTTGGATTGTGGGCACAGCAATCATCAATCCGCATTAAGGAATCGCCGCCAGTCGCGTTCGGCGAGGGCGGTAAGCAGGTATGAGCGATGCTGAATGACATTGGTTAGGCCGATCAGCAGGATCATCCCGATTGATAGCACAATCAGTCCGAGCGGCTGTCCTGTGATGATTGCCAGAGCGTTGAACGCGAAAAGCGTGAATCCCGCCGACCAGAAGATGTGCCGCGTCAGCGCGAGCATTACCAGCCCAACCGACGCGGCAACCGCCGTTACTTGCCACATCAGGAGCGCGGATACGCCTATGGCGGTCGCCGCGCCCTTGCCTCCGCGTAACCTGAGAAATGGCGAGAAATTATGTCCCAGCACCGCTACGAAAGCCGCGACGTACACGGCAACGTCGGGCGCGCCAAGACGTTGTCCGACGAAAACGGCAACCATACCTTTTGCAGCGTCCACGATGAAAACCAGGACGCCGAAAGTCCGTCCGACTTCCCTGCTGACGTTGCCCGCGCCGGGATTGCGATTGCCCACGCTGCGAATGTCCTTGCCGAGACGCCATTTGCTCACCAGATAAGCGGTGGGGAAGCCGCCTAACAGGTAACCAAGCAGAACGATTCCCAGCGATTCCAAGCCTAGCATTATATTCAGTCTATGCTCATGAAGCGCCGCCAGTCGCGATTTGCTATGGCAGGCAGTATATCGGCGCGCTGGCGACCGAAATGCGTGCCCGCGACAAGCAGCGATAGAACGATGCACAAGACTATCTGGCCGATTGGCTGTCCCGTCGCGATTGTGAGAGCGTTAAGCGCGAGGAATACGGCAGTCATCGCCCAGACAGCGTGGCGTGTGGCGGCGAGTACCAGCAATCCGATAGCTCCTGAGATTGCCGTAATCTGCCATAGCATGAGCATGGAGATGCCCAGAACAGTGGCAGCGCCTTTGCCTCCCTTAAAGCCGAGGAATGGTGAGAAATTGTGTCCGATGACGGCTGCAAGTGAGGTGAAATAGAGTGCTGTGGTCGGTACGCCGAGCTGCTGTCCCAGCATAATCGCAATCGCGCCTTTGGCTGCATCAACGGCGAGCACGAATGTACCTGCCCCTATCCCAACCTCGCGTCCGATATTGGTTGCCCCAGGGTTGCGGCTGCCCACCCCGCGTATGTCGATGCCCTGCCTCCATCTTCCCACGATATACGCGGTAGGGAAGCTGCCGAGCAGGAATCCCAGAATAACAATTCCTGCCGAATCTATGGCAAGCACACTATTATCCTGCCAAGCTCTTGGCAGCCTGCAAGCCCAGGTTGTAGCCGACGATGCCAATGCCAGTGATGACGCCCTTGCACGCCGGGCCAATCTCGGAGATGCGACCTCTGCTGGCAGGGTTGGACATATGCACTTCGAGCGTTGGGATGGAGGCTTGCCTTATGGTTTCGGCTAGAGTGGGATGACCTGTGGTGTAGCCTCCCGGATTGATGAGTGCGGCATCCGCGTCAGAAGCCTTGAACTTAGCGATGACTTCTGATTCCTCGTTGGAGTGGAAGATTTCCACATCCACGCCCACTTCGGCGGCGTATCGTCTGATGTGCTCATCGTATTCGGGCAGCGTCATAGTGCCGAAGATTTCGATATCGACTTTGCCTCTCAGTTCCATGCCTTGCCCGTGCAGGACCAATACTTTCTTCATTGTTTCTTTTCTCCTAAATTGCAAGCTACAAATGCGGCTGACAGGATGATCAGGATATACAGGATGGTGGATGCTAGATGTCCAGCGCGGTGAAGCTGGCGGCAACTATGCTGTCAACATCGATGCCGTATTCTTGATACAGTTCGGAACGGTTGCCGGACTGTCCGAACTCGGTTACCCCAAGCGGTATTGTCTTCGTTCCAAGCGCTCCACCGAGCCATGCCAGTGAATGAGGATGGCCATCGGCAACTGTAACGATTGGCGCGCTCCGCTCGCTGACCGGGATTATTTCCGATATGAACGGGGGCGCTGAATTGCCACCGATTGCGGAGCGCACGCTATCCTGATAGCGCCTGTAAAGAGGACCGGGGCCGGTGATGTTAATGACGTTGGCAAAGACTCCCTCACGCAGAAGTTCGTCGCTCGCTGCCATTGCTTCCGGGATCATCGCGCCGCATGCCATGATGTTCACGACATTTTCATCGGGTGCGTAGTGTGCTTCCTCTGCGCGCCACACAAGACGGTATGCTCCTCCGAGTACGTTCTGTCGTAAATTCTCTCTCTCGTCCGGGTCTTCCGGAAGCTCCAGGAGAGACTGGTCGATGCGCTTGCTGGTAAGGCGGAGATAGCTTGACCGCTGTCGCTGCCGCACTCGTTCGAGCGCACTGAGCATAATCCATTCAACTTCCTTGCCAAAGCATGGCTCATAGAAATCCAAGTCCGGCATTTCCGTGCCAATGGACGGAGTGGTGAGCGACTGGTGCGCGCCGCCCTCAGGGGCGAGCGTAATGCCCGACGGTGTGCCGACGACAATGAACTTAGCTCCCGCATAGATGCTGTACACGAATGCGTCGAGTCCACGCCTGACAAACGGATCGTAGAGTGAGCCTATCGGGAAGAGAAGTTCACCGTTCGCCTCGAATGACTGACCGAGCTGCCCAAGCATCATGAACAGGTTGTTTTCGGAAATGCCGAGTTCAATGTGCTGGCCTTGCGATGATTCAGTCCATCGAAGCGCGCTCTCAATCTCTTCTTCCGGCAGGATTTCCGGTTCCGTGCGTTTCCATACCCCTGCCCTGTTTATCCACCCACCAAGTCCTGTTGAGCTTGCAACGTCAGGGCTGACCGTAACTATGCGATCGGCGACTTCAGGAAGATTGCGCGACAGGTCGGTTAGCACCAGTCCGTAAATTTGTAGCGTGGAAATGCTGCCTCGATACTCATGGTCAAGGTCGGCAGGGAGCGAAGGTACAAGCGCAGCAGTTGAACGTGGCCTTGTCTGGCGCAGGCTCGCAGCAGTATTCCTGCACGCTCTCCCCGCGGCGGTATCTGGAGAAAATGTATCCCAGACCTTACCTTCCGGAACGGCTACAAAGCGGCGCAGCTCCTCCATTTGTGGCGCGGAGAGGAGATTGGAATGATTACGAGGGTCGCCAATCGAAGGCAATCTCCAGCCCTTGAATGTGTATGCGAAAACCACTGTGGGTCCCTGAAGCTCGTCGGTACGGGCGAAAGCATCCCTGAGCATGGAAAAGTCATGCCCGCCCAGGTTGCTGAACAGCCCGTGGAATTCGTCATCGTCCCATCTGCTTATGAATCGTGACAAGTCCCTGGGATAGCGGCTGGAGCGCGGTAGCCACTCGCGCAGAGTTGCAGGATCGACGCGGAGGAGACGCTGGTACGCTTCATTGGACATCTCGTCAATGCACATCTGAAGCAATTCGCCGTTCGGCTCGGCAAAGGCGCTTTGCAATCGCCTGCCATACTTGACATCGATGAAGTTCCAGCCATTTGCCGCGAACATCTCGCGCCAGCTCTGGACGCGGATGCCGGGTATTATGCGGTCAAGACTCTGGCGGTTGAGGTCAACGACCCAGAGCACATTGTCCAAGGCGGACATTTCAGGCTCTGCTATGGCTTCCCAGATGGAGCCCTCGTCCAGTTCCGCGTCCCCAACTAGGCTGATGTACCGCCGGGTGCGGTTGTAGTAATGCAGGTGCGAGCGCAGGTACTCTTCCGTGATTGCCGCGAAGTTGGGCGCCACCGGACCCAAGCCAACGGACCCGGTTGAGAAGTCCACGGAATCCGGGTCTTTGGTCTGGCTGGGGTAAGCCTGCAATCCATGGAAACCTCGCAGGGTCTTGAGGTATTTGCCGTCGAGATTGCCCAGCAGGTACTGAATTGCGTGAAAGACGGGAGATGCATGAGGCTTGACTGAGATTCTGTCGCCCGCTCTCATGTAGTCGAAGTACAGCGAGGTCATTATGGTAACGACAGACGCACTCGATGCCTGATGGCCGCCGACCTTTCCGTCCGGTGAGTGGCGCACGTTATTGGCGTGGTGGACCATCTGCATGGACAGCCAAAGCACACGGTCTTGAATCTGCCGCAGCGTTGTATCGCGGTCCTGATATGGGTTGGTCTGTTCTCGAATTGCCGTTGCCATCGTTAACCTCACGGATAGGTTTCAGGTGTCAGCGGTCAGGATTCAGTTAGCGGTTCTCGATAGATTACAAGTAAGGCTTGATCCAGCTTAGTCCTTCGTCCGTGGTTGTGGCGGGGACGTATTCGCAACCGACCCAGCCGTTGTAGCCGTTTTCGTCGAGGCAGTCGAACAAGTAGCCGTAGTTTATCTCGCCTGACCCGGGTTCGTGGCGGCCCGGATTGTCGGCAATCTGGATGTGTCGGATGATGTCCGAGTTGCGCTCTATGTTGCGGGCAAGGTCGCCCTGCATTATCTGCATGTGATAGAGGTCGTGCTGCAAATAAAGGTTGTCGGAACCGACACGCCTTATGAGGTCACGCGCCTGCTCAGGGTAGTTGAGCACGAATCCGGGGATGTCGATGGTATTGATAGGCTCTATGAGCAGCGCGATGCCCGCACCCTTCAGTTGCTCGGCTGCGAAAGCAAGGTTGCAGACAAGAGCGGCCTCGGCATCTTCCGGAGAGACTCCTTCAGGAGCGATACCCGCGAGGCAATTCACCTGCGGACAGTTGAGCGCCGTAGCATACTCGATTGCTTTACCGACGCCTTCTTGAAATTCGTCAATACGATCAGGGTGGCAAGCGATGCCGCGCTCTCCCGCAGCCCAGTCTCCTGCCGGGAGGTTATGGAGAACCTGCTTCAGTCCGTGCTGCTCCAGTCTTCCCGCGAGATGAGCTGGCTCGTAGTCGTAGGGGAACAAGTATTCAACGCCCTTAAACCCAGCGCCTGCGGCTGCTGAGAAGCGGTCGAGAAAATCGACCTCGTTGAACATCATCGTTAGGTTTGCTGCGAAGTTTGGCATTTCTGGTCCTTAGAATTACATCGATGAACAGAATAGGCAGGATTATTTCTAGGTCAGGGATGAGGGGTTGACGGGGCGTTCCTCGTCGGCGGCTTTATAGACTGCCATTGCCATCTGCATGGTGTGGCGAGAGAAATCAATATCCATGTCAGGCTGTTCGTCTCTTAGTATGCAGTCAATGAACTGCCGCGCCGCGCCGCTGAATCCCTCTATCCAGTCCATTGGCACCTGGATGCCGGTCGTCTCCGTACCCTTGACGACCATCACGGGTGGCAGGTCGAGCATCTCACCTGTGCAGCGCGTTACCCATACTGCGCCTTTGCTTCCCTGTATTTCAAAGAACTCATCCGCCGGATAGTACCTGCCACGTATCTCCATCTCAGGCGCTGAGGAGTATTCCAGCACGCCGAGGCAATTTCTGTCCTTGAACTTCCATATCGCTGCGCTGGGAGTCTCATCGAGATAGTCGTCGGAGCGTGAAACTATGCTCTGGACGCTTCCGACTTCACCTATCCAGCTTATGGCGGTGGCATACTTGTGCCATCCGTCGTCGTACAGCATGCCGCCGGCGTGCAGGGTTGGATCGCGCCTCCAGACATAGGCGCCAGGCATTGTTTCAATCTGTGACTGGTTTGCGAGCTTGCCGCGCACCGTCCTGATGCGAACCATCGAAGGCTCGCCGATGACGCCGGCGTCCAAGAGTTCCTTCGCCTTCACAATGGGTGGATAGTACAGAAAGTTCTCGGTAGTGCGGTACTTTGTGGACGCTCTTTGAAGGGCGGCTTCTATGGTGTCGATTTCGCCTACTGTCGATGATATGGGCTTCTGGCAGGAGACGTGCTTGCCTGCGTTCAAGCCGTCAATAATCTGCTGCGGATGCAGATGTGTCGGTGTGAGCAGCTCGACTGCATCCACATTAGCGTCGTTCAGCAGGTCTTCGTAGTTCTCGTGGATTCGAGGAGTTATGCCCCACTGACGCGCGCGCTGCTCGGCTCGGTCAGTCTGCGGGTCAAAGAGCGCGGTAACTTCGCAATTCTCGTGCGCCAGATAGCCGGGCGCGTTGAGTTGGGATATGGTGCCGCATCCCACGATTGCCATTCTTACCTTGTCCAACTGGCGCCTCCTGCAAGAATAATTCCTGCACCTTGAGTACGGATGATATCATTCCGTAGGATACCATTTGCTATGAAGTTTGGCATTAGCACGAGCGGAGTAACCCCGTTAGGAAATCGAAATTGACACGACCGCGCTGATGCGGCAAAATCCAAGCGTCTTTCGGCTGACCGCTCACCCTAGCCGTTCCTATTATTGCATTATGAAAGTTGAGTCATGGCAGTATCGCAGAAAATTCGCAGCTTTATGGAGCAGGGGTCTTGGATTCGCAGGATGTTCGAGGAGGGTATTGAGCTGAAGCGGCAATACGGCGAGGAGAATGTCTTCGATCTTTCGCTTGGCAATCCCGTGATGCAGCCGCCTTCGGAATTCTTTGAGGAACTGAGGCGCATTGCGAATGACCCTGCGCCCGGCATACATCGCTATATGCCTAACGCCGGTTATGCGGAGACGCGCGGCGCGGTAGCGTCGCAACTCTCAAGCGAGACGGGGCTGGAATTCGGAGCAGACGATGTTGTGATGACTTGCGGAGCGGGCGGCGCGCTCAATGTCGTGCTGAAGACGCTGCTCGATCCCGGCGACGAGGTTATCATCTTTGCGCCGTTTTTCGTGGAATATCACTTTTACGCTGATAATCACGGCGGCTCGTGTCGTGCCGTGCCTCCCGACGAAAACTTTCTGCCCGACATGAACGCTCTGCGTGATGCCTTCAACGATCGAACGAAGGTTGTGCTGATCAACTCGCCCAACAACCCGACAGGGGTGTTGTACAGCGCCGAACTGCTTGACGAGATGTGCGCCGTTATCAGGGAGGCAGAACAGCAGTATGGGCGAGAGATTTTTCTCGTGAGTGACGAGCCGTACCGGAGGCTGCTGTTCGACGGCTTGGAGTACCCGCACATCTTCCACCATCACGAGCGCAGCATTGTCGCCACATCGCACTCAAAGGACCTGGCTCTCCCCGGCGAACGCATCGGCTACATCGCCGCCCATCCCGAGTATAACGACAAGGTTGAATTGATGGACGGGCTTGTATTCTGTAACAGGACGCTTGGATTCGTGAATGCCCCGGCACTGATGCAGCACATCGTAAAGGCGCTGCAATCGGCGAGCGTGGATGTGGCGGAGTACCAGAGAAAGCGAGATTTTTTGTACGACAGCCTTACTCAGATGGGATACAGCTTAGTAAAGCCGCAGGGAGCCTTCTACATGTTCCCTGCATCTCCCACGCCGGACGACGTGGAGTTCGTTGCAGAACTTCAAGAGCACAAAGTTCTCGTAGTGCCGGGAAGGGGCTTCGGGCTGCCGGGCTACTTCCGCATTTCCTACTGTCTGGATGACGACACCTTGGAGGGTGCGCTGCCGGGATTCGAGGCGGCGATCGATGCCTACCGCTAATTTTGCGGGACCGGAATGGCATCTTTCAGACCAAAGCCCGTAGCCGCGACCAATATCGTCTCGTCACGCCCTATTTTGCCATTTGCAACGAGCGCCTCTACGCCCGCAAACGCCGCGGCAGAGGTCGGTTCGACGAAGACGCCTTCCTGTTGCGCGAGAAGGCGCTGCCAGCGCAGGATGTCCTGCTCCTCGACAGCGACCGCCGAACCGCCGGTGTCGCGCAGCACCTGGAGACACTGGCGCAGTCTGGGCGGATTGGCGACGGCGATGCCTCCGGCTATCGTGCTCTGAACGGCCAGCGCGGGCCGGCTGCAATCGATGAAGGATGCCACCAATGGCATTACAGCGCGCGCCTGAACCGCATGCAGCTTCGGGATAGCAGTGATACGGCCCATTAGCAGCAATTCTTGGAATCCTCGAAACGCGCCAATCAGCAGCGATCCGTTGCCGACCGGAATAACTATGTGCAGGGGCAGGTGTCCATTAGACTGCTCCGCTATTTCATAGGCGAAGGTCTTGGTGCCTTCCGTGAAGTACGGGCTGAGATTGTGCGAAGCATAGACAAGGGAATTGCGCCGGGCGAACTCAGTCGCTGCATCGGTAACCGTCTGGCGGTCCCCCTCGATGAGGTGTGCCTGGGCGCCATAGACGGCGATCTGTTCGAGCTTGGCTGCCGGAGCGCTCGCGGGCGCGAATATGTGCGCTCGGATGCCGGCTCGTGCGGCATAGGCTGCGACAGAAGCCCCAGCGTTGCCGGAAGAATCCTCGACGACTTCCGGGATTCCCAACTCAGCGGCGACACTCATCATCACGGCTGTCCCTCTGTCCTTGAATGAGCCGGTCGGGTTCATCGCCTCCAGCTTGGCGTAGATGGTTTCCACGCGCAGACCCTCAGCTACATTGAAGAGCGACACTGACGGCGTGTTGCCTTCGCCCAGAGTAATGGCTTCCTGGGCTCTTCGCAAAGGCGACGGCATGGTAGAGGCACTTTCGCTGGCGCCGTACGCCACATCGAGTACGGCGCCGCATTCAACGCAATAGAGCGTGGACATGTTTGCCTCATAGTGAGCGCCGCATTCCGAGCACTGGAGACTGATTTGAGACAATATAGAATTCCCCGCTTTCTTGTCCTGAGCGTTCCCGATTGAAATGAAGTGATGCCAGTCGCGTGGCGCGGCACCTTCAATGTATTGCGCTTGCAGGTGAGATGATGTCGGCTTGCAGTGATGGCGTTTGCTATAATTGTACATTGAAGCCATGACCGACACTACACGACACCCTCAACTGCTCAGGCGGCTTACGACAATTGCCCGTTACCGCACACGTACCGTTGTGCAGCGACTACGGCGCATTACAGTTCTCAGGCTCATCGCGCGCACGCTGCAAGAGATGTCCGACGACGACGCAACGCACATGGCGGCAGCGATGTCGTACTATGCTCTGGTGTCGCTCTTTCCTCTGACTCTGGGCCTTATATCTATAACATCGTTCTTCCTAGAGGACGCGCAGACACAGAAGACCATAGTTGACTGGGTGGCGAGCTTTCTGCCGGGCTCGGAAAGCCTTGTTACGGCTAACATAGATATAGTGCTTCAGTCACGCAACACAATTGGGGCTTTCGCCATAATCGGGCTGTTCTGGACGGGCAGCGCGGTATTCGGTGGCATTACGCGCTCCATCAACCGCGCTTGGGACGTGCATCAGGACAGGCCTCTCCACATCAGCAAGGCGCGTCAGCTCCTTATGGCACTTCTGACGGGTCTGCTGTTTGCATTTTCCACAAGCATCTCTGCTTTTCTCAGTGTGTATCAGCGGTTCGCGTCACTGGATATTCCATTTGCGGTGACTCTGGTGGAAACCAGCAGTTTAGTCATTCTTTATGCGAGCTCGTTCGTGCTGGTGCTCGCGGTCTTTCTGATGCTCTACAAATTCGTGCCGAACACGAAGACATACTGGCGCTACATCTGGGTTGGCGCACTAATCGCCGCAATGCTGTTTGAGATTACCAAGAATCTGTTCATCTGGTATCTGAACACATTCACGAACTTTGACAACGTTTACGGAACTCTAGCTTCCGTTGTGATATTCCTGCTCTGGGCATACCTGAGCGGGCTGATTCTCATTCTGGGCGCGGAACTAAGCTCGGAATACGGGCGTATCCGCCGTGGGACCGAGCGCGGCATGCTGCTGCATTAACACCAATCGCTTGTGTTGACCGCCGCAAGGTCTGTACACTTGCGCCATGCGAATCTCCGTTGACACTATACGCTCGCCCGCCGATGTTGTGGGCATGGTGCGCGGCGTGTTCTACGGCTGGTGGCTGGTCGGCATATCCGTCGTTCTGCTGACGCTGATGGCGCTGTCGGTGTTCCAGGGACTCGGCACATTCTTGGTGGCATTGCAGCGGGAGTTTGGTTGGAGCCGCACCGTGCTATCCGGCGCCTTCTCCCTGTCGCGAGCGCAGGGCGCCGTCATCGGTCCTATTGAGGGCTGGCTCATCGACAAGGTGGGCAACCGCCGTATGATTCTGTTCGGCTACCTGCTGATGGCGTTTGGCTTCCTGATGTTTTCTCAAGTCGGCAACAATGCTTTCTGGAGCGTCGGCCCATTCGGAATCAAGAGCGGCGTCTTGCAGTTCTACATCGCGTTCATCACCATAAGCCTGGGATCGGGTGTCGGCGGCTGGCTGGCGATAATGGCGATGCTGAACAACTGGTTCGTGCGCCATCGGTCGCTGGCGATAGCTACTTCCATGTCTGGGATTCACTTCGGGGGCTTACTGGTGCCCGTACTGGCATTCGCTATCGAGCTGTACGGCTTCCGCTTGACCACATTCGGCATTGCCATCTTTCTCACGTTGCTGATTCTGCCGGTGTTCACCCTGCTGCGCGACAGACCGGAAGACATGGGACTGCACCCGGACGGCGAGAGACCTGGCGCGAGGCAGAGGACCGAACGAGGTGCGGAACAAAGCGTATCTGACGATGACGACGAGCCGGAGTTCACCGCGATGCAGGCGCTCAGGACGCGCGCATTCTGGATCCTAACGATTGTTCACATGTCGTCCAGCGTATCGATTGTGACCTTGGCGCTGCACCTCGCGCCGAAGCTGACTGACATGGGAATGTCACTCAGCGGCGCCGGGACTATCGTGCTCATGTACACGATAATTGCTCTCCCTGCCCAATTCGTTGCAGGCTGGCTGGCGGATCGCGTGCCCAAGCCGCCACTGATATTCCTGTTCATATTGCTCCAGGGTATAGCGATCTCGATAGTGGCGGTGATGGACCATATATATCTGGCGCTGGTATTCGCGCTGCTGTACGGTATCGGATTCGGCGGTCGCATACCCCTGCTGACATCTATTCGCGGAGAGTACTTCGGACGCAAGGCGTTCGCAACGATAATGGGGTTGTCGCAAGTCCCGAATAATATCTGCATGATATTCGCGCCGCTGTTCGCGGGCTTCATGTTCGACACCACTGGAACATACTTCATACCCTTTGCCTTCTTCGGCTTGCTGAATGTGCTGGGCGCGTTCCTGATGCTCACGGTCAAGCGCCCGCAGATGCAGGAAGGCAGCCCTACGTCTGCGCCGCAGGCCGCCGATTGACCACTTTATTCATTATGTTGCGCCTAGCTTGTAATTCCGTTCGTGGTGAGCCTGTCGAACCATCCCAATCCTATTCATCCTGTACATCCTGTTAGTCCCCGTATGGAGCGTAATGAAAGTTCTTGGACGCGATCTACCGCCACCGTTCGACGAGTTCTGGGAGCGATTTGAGGCGGAAATTTCGGTTCCGGTCAAGCATATAGAGGCGGGACACAGCGTCGTTTTCGGCGATCAAGGAACTGATCTGAGCGCGCCGAACCTGCCGGCCTGGGCTGAATTGCCCGGTGACGACCTCGCGTATCATGTGGCGCATGAGCTTTTTCACATCGTGCAGAGGCAGCGCGGCTATCCGAAGACCGTCAGAGGACGGCAGTATCCGCCGAACTCGGTGGAGGCGCGAATTGGAGCCGACCTAGAAGAAATGATACTGCATCCACCGCTGGAGGAATTACTGCGCGATGAAATGGGCTTCACGAATGACTTCATCCGAGAGCGCATGCTTCGAGGGGCGCTTCGCGGGGTTGCCAGCAGTCCCGTGCCGGAATACGGCACGCCGTGGTTCACGACGTGGGCAATCAGGTACTGTGAACTGCAAATAGTCCTCGATAGGGAAGAATGGACCAAGTTGCAGGCCGTGTTTACGGCGCGCAGTCCCCTAGTGGCGCGACTGGGCGAAGAAATGACGGCGATAATGAACGGTATTGGCTGGGGCACGCGCGAACAGGCACTGCAATCGTTTGTGGCCGTGCGAGACTCGCTTGGCTTGCAGGTGAACCAGATCGTGCTGGTGATGGACCCGTTGTCCGGCGAGATATTCTGACTCTAATCCCAACCCGTTCGTGGTGAGCTTTTCGAACCACGCGAACTTGCGTAGATGTCCTTCGACAGGCTCAAGGCAAACGATTGTAACATTGATAGACAGGATGTATAGGACTTAGCGGCAAAGCCCTTCCTGAATGTGGCGATGAAAGTCGCCCGTGACCAGCCCCGACGGAAAGACCTGAGCTTCCATGTCCTCGACGGCGAAAGTCCAGTGGTCAATTGATGGCGTCGCTTCTGCCGCTTCTATGCTGTGCAGTATTGCCGGAATACGGGATTTCTTATGGTCGCACATGTCGCGCACTTTGGAGTCGAATACCGCGCGCGCCTCTAACTCGGAGAAGTCAGTGGACACGTTTGGAGTAAGTTCAAGGCAGGCTGCGAGCAGCAGGGGCAGCAGCAGGAAAGGCAAGATGGCTTTTTTCATGGTGGGCATTGTATCACGGGGCGAGGACGGGAGTTAGCAGGATGGATAGACCAAGGAGTAGATAAGCGCGCGATACGGCGATGTTGACGCCTGTATCATATTAACAGTGAAGTTGTTTCTTACCCGCAGAATCAGACAAGAAGGTAGGAGAAATGGCTGAGTATTACCGCACGATATTCACGATAAAGGGGAAAGGGTGTAGCGGACTGGATTTACTTGCCGATGTGTTTCTGTGCGTCCGCCAATGGGCCGCCCAAGAGTCGGGAGATCCCAATCCTATTGACAAGGAAAAGGGTGAATGGCCAGTCAAGAATGGGAACTTGCGCCTTTACAACCGCAAGTTGAATGACGCGGGACTTTCTGGCCTTGTCTGGGAGCGTCAAGACGTCGCTGTTACAGATTCACCCTGGCGGTTGAGTTTACGTCTTGCCACCGATGGAGATGATGTCGAGGCTGATATTGAAATTCAGGGCGTAGAAAGTAGAGGAGAACCAGTTCGTTCTGAGTATCAGGCGCGTCCTCCGTCATTCTTGAAGACAGTGTTTGAACGTTTCGAATGCAGAGTCGCCGACAGACGTCTGAAGACGACTGCAGCGCGTGTCCCCCTATCGGAGGCAGATGCCTTTATCGACAATGAACTGCTTCGCACTGATAGACGAATGCCTTTAGTTGTGGTGTCGGGGAGGGACGCCAACACTTACTCTGAAGAAGCGAACAAGTTGCAAGAACAATTGATAGGCTTAGCAAGAGTATTCAACTACGATCACGATACTGCTTGGAACATAGCGAAGAACTTGCCGCGTTCACTCAGATGCTATGACGGCGCGGTGCGATTGTACTCGCCAGGCTGTTCGAAGGATGACATTTCGCAGCAACATCCTTACTGGATGCGTGAAGATGCCGAGAAGCTAGGTGGACAGTTCTGGAAGATACTCAGAAACGAATGTGTCAACAGAGTGTCCAGTCACGGACGGCGCAGATTGTTCGCTCAGGTGCGCTCACAAATCCAACGGGAAGAGACGAGCAGATTGGAAGCCAAATCAGAGCAACTAGAGCAAGGCGCTCCTGAAAGTGAAAATGATACTTGGGACGAACTGCTTGATCTGCTTTCGGAACCACTTGACGAGGCGGATGGGGTAAGTAAGGGAAAGTACAATTTACTGTTGAAGAATGCTAGAGCATTGAGGAATAGAGGCGATAAATTAAAGCTCGAAAATGAGCAGTTGCGGCAGGAACTTGAGAAATTGCAACCCAGCGTTATTCAACTCAACTCACCAGCGTCAGAAGAACAGACGAGCGATGAAAACAAGGAATTGTCTCCAACCTTTCAGTCAGTTCGGGAGGCATCAGAGCATGCTGCCGAAAATTTCGACGGCTTGCGCTTTCTCCCCAACGCGTTCGAGACAGCCAAATCCAGTTACACCAGAACCCATGATGGACAAGCAGATAAGATATACGAAGCACTTTCCGTGCTCAACGAATGTGCTCAAAGGCGCAGCAAAGGCGGGCTTGGTATGAACCTAGTCAAGTGGTTCAAAAACAGAAAAGTGGACCTCTCGGAAGAATCTAAATCGACGAGGAGAGAATTCGCGGATAACCGTAGGTTTGAAGATGACGAAACTGGCGAGCACATACTGATGACGCAACACATTAAAGTACTGCACAACGACATTCGAATTCATGTGAAATGGGACAAACTGAACTCCAAGTACCTTATTGGCTACATCGGCGAACACTTGCCAACATCAACAGACCCTCACTGATAATTAAGAACAAAGTGTGAATCTAGGAGCGAATTCGATGACCCTTGAAGGCAAAGTAGCGATGGTGACCGGCTCAGGCAGAAACATAGGGCGCGCGACTGCAATCGAGTTGGCGCGGCGCGGCGCGAATGTGGTGGTGAATGCGCGCAGCAATCAGGTAGAGGCAGATTCTGTCGTTGCGGAAATACAATCTCTGGGCAGGAAAGCGATTGCTGCCATTGCCGATGTGGGCGTACAAGAGCAGGTGGACGCTATGATGGCGGAAGCGATGTTTGCATTCGGTCGAGTGGACATCCTTATAAACAACGCCGGACTGCGCGCCGCCGACCCAATTACCGACATGACGCTGGAACAGTGGCGCAGCGTGATGGCGGTCAACCTGGATGGGCCTTTCTTCTGCTCTCAGGCGGTCATACCGGGCATGATCGAGCGCGGCTGGGGACGAATCATCAATGTGTCCGGACTGAACGCGTTCAAGGGTAGGGCGGACTGGTCGCATGTTTGCGCGTCCAAGATGGGAGCATTAGGCTTGACACGCGCGCTAGCAGCCGAGCTTGCGGAACATAACATACTTGTGAACCACATCGTGCCCGGCGCATTCGATACGACACCGCCACCGGGCCATGCCGATGCTTTCGCCGGACCTGCCGCCACGCGGGCTGTGGGCATTCCTGTGGGCAGACTGGGGTTTCCTGAAGAGATAGCGACCGCCTGCGCCTTTCTATCATCCGACGACTCTTCGTTCATTACCGGGCAGACGATCCATGTGAATGGCGGCGCCCTCGCGTACTGAGATTGACAGAAAAGCGGCGTGGTATAATCGGAGGCAATCTTCAGTGTGGAAGGTCGCGGGTTGAAAGTCAGGGTTAAGCTGTTTGCCAGCTACAAGGAAAAGGCCGGCACATCAGACATCGAGATGAGCCTGTCGGATGAGGCAACCGTATCGGATGCGGCATCGGAGTTGCTACGCCTGTATCCCTCTATTTCAGGGGACACTTCACGATTGGTGATCGCGGTGAACGAAGAATATCAGGAGCATGACTATCCTCTCGCCGAGAACGACGAAGTGGCGTTCATTCCTCCGGTGAGTGGAGGCTGACATGATGGGCAAGATAGATAGGATGCGCGCGTGATGGCTACGATTACGATTACTAACGAACAACTCAGTCCTGAAGAGATAACCGGCAGCGTGAAGCAAGACAGTAACGGCGCCGTTGTTACCTTCCTGGGATCGACTCGCGACTCCACTGCGGAGCGCAGAGTGCTCTATCTCGAGTACGAGGCGTACAGGCCCATGGCTGACAACCAATTAGCGCGGGTTGCCGACGAGATTGGGGAGCGATGGGGCATCTCGGATGTAGCCATCGCGCACCGTCTCGGAAGACTGGAGATTGGAGACCTCAGCTTGGTGGTTGCCATAGCCTCGCCGCATCGCAAGGAGGCGTTCGAGGCGAGCGCTTACGCAATCGACCGCATCAAGCAGATTGTGCCTATCTGGAAGAAAGAATTCTTTGAGGGTGGGGAGGTATGGGTAGGCAGCCAGGAAGACGAATGCGCCAGGCAGGACAGCGCAATTGCTGTTGGCGGCTCGTAGCCGGATAGGTTCACCGGACGGTCGAGCATGCATGGTCGCCGCGCAAAATTACGAACTCCTGCCATCGCTACGAAGATTATGCACGACAACTGTCAAGTGGCGAGCCTGTATCGCTGGATTGCGCGAATTTCTCAGTGATTGTTATGAAAATCACAATCATCATGGTTGCCAATAGTATGCGGCGTCTGTTATATTAGTTCATCAATCTGGCAAGGAGGGATCGCATAGAGGTCTAGTGCGGCCGCCTGCTAAGCGGTTAGGGTTGAAAAGGCCCTCATGGGTTCGAATCCCATTCCCTCCGCCATTTATTTATTTTTTTACCATATTATTGAGAAAACTTTCACAAATGGATGGATACTATATCTGGACAGTTGGCTGCCAAATGAACAAGGCAGACTCCGAGCGCCTAGAAAGCGCGCTGGGGCAGATGGGCCTTGAGCCTCGCACATCGCCAAAAGATGCAGATGTCATCGTTCTCAACAGTTGCGTGGTGAGACAGAGCGCCGAAGACCGGGTTGTTGGCATGATGACAAGCCTGAAGCCGCTCAAGCAGCGCAGGCAAGACAAAGTGCTCGCTCTGATGGGATGCATGGTTGGCCCCAAAACCGACGAATTGGAGAAACGCTTCCCTTACGTCGATGTGTTCATGCAGCCTCAGCAGTACCAGCCCTTGATAGACCTGCTTGGTGAGCGTATGGACATCGACACAGAAGGCTGTGTAGGACCGTTGGTCGCGCGTCCTGATGTGGCGACATACATTCCCATAATTCACGGCTGCGACAAGTTCTGCACATTCTGCATAATCCCGTACAGGAGGGGCAGAGAGGTCAGCCGCCCGGTAGCGGAGATTGCGCGCGAGGCAGAAATGCTGGTGAAGCGCGGCGTCAAGGAAGTTACGTTGCTGGGACAAAATGTTGACTCCTACGGGCACGACCTGCCTGATGACGACGACCTCGGCGACCTGCTCGCGGCCGTCAACGACGTGTCGGGCCTGGAGCGTGTGCGTTTCCTCACGTCGCACCCCAATGACATGAGTGATCACATAATCGATTCCGTAGCAGAACTTGATAAGGTGTGCGAGCATATCAATCTGCCGTTTCAGGCGGGCGATGACAAGGTTCTGGAAGACATGCGGCGCGGGTACACAAACGATGACTATCGCCGTCTGATAGACAGGATTCGCGAGCGCATACCGAATGTTTCGCTCAGCACCGATGTGATTGTCGGCTTCTGCGGTGAGACTGACGCTCAGTTTGAGGAGACTCTGGCACTGATCGAAGACGTCAAGTTCGACAAGGTCCACGCGGCGGCGTACTCGAACAGACCCGGCACGATTGCGGAACGCAGGCTTGTTGACGACGTGCCGCAAGACGAGAAGAAATTGCGTTTGAAGGCGATTGAGATATTGCAGGAGCGGATTGCGACTGAAATCAACTCCGAGCTAATGGGCCGTGACTTTGACGTGCTTGTGGAGGGACGCAAGCGTGGCAAGTGGTTCGGACGCAATCGCAACGATAAGCTGGTGTTCATCAATGATGGCGAGCCGCAACTCGATCTCGCCGGAAAAATGATCAACGTAAGGATAGAGAAGACAGCTCCCTGGTCGCTCCAAGGGACGATGGCGCGTTGATGCACTTACCGTTACATCAAGCGCGTCCGGAGGGAATATCGTTATGGTTGTCGAGCAGCGTATTCCGACTATACCCATAACCGAGATAGAGCAGTCAGCATTCTGCCAGACTGATGACGAACTCAAGGCGAAGACGCTTCAGGATGAATTCAGTGCCGGTGTTCGCTGGCAGAAATTGCCAGTCAGCTACATGCGTATGTCTCCGGAGGAGCTTGACGAGCGCATCGGCGAAGCTAGGGCAAGGCTGGGCGATAGCGCAGTGATTCTCGGACATCACTACCAGCGCGACGAGATTATCAAGTACGCCGACTACCGGGGCGACTCGTTCAATTTGTCGCAGTTCGCCGCATCGCAAAAGAACGCGCAGAGCATTGTATTCTGCGGTGTTCACTTCATGGCTGAGACTGCCGATATTCTCAGCGCTCCTTATCAGAGCGTTATACTGCCGAACCTGACGGCAGGCTGCTCTATGGCAGACATGGCCCGCATCGATGACGTGCTGGACTGCTGGGACGACCTTCAAGACACCATAGGCGACGATGGCGACATCATACCCATCACTTACATGAACTCGACCGCCGCTATCAAGGCGCACTGCGGGCGCAACGGCGGCATCGTATGCACATCTTCAAATGCCCCCGCTACATTCGAGTGGGCACTGGAGCGCGGAAGTCGCATACTTTTCCTGCCGGACCAGCATCTCGGCAGAAACACTGGCCTCAAGATGGGCATCGGCTTGGACGAGATGGTCGTCTGGAACCCGTTCAAGCCGCTCGGCGGAAACACTGAAGAGGAACTGCGAAACTCCAGGCTTATCCTCTGGCAGGGGCACTGCTCGGTGCATACCCGCTTCACTGTGCAGCAGATTGAGCAGGCTCGCGCGACATATCCTGATGTGAATGTCGTCGTGCATCCTGAGTGCATCATGGAAGTTGTACAGGCGGCAGACTCCAACGGCTCTACTGAGTACATCAAGCGCGTGGTCACGGACGCGGCGCCGGGCAGCATCATCGCTGTCGGCACAGAGATCAGCATGGTCAATCGCCTCGCCGCCGAAAACCCGGACAAGAAGATATTCTGCCTTGATTCCGTTGTATGCCCCTGTTCCACGATGTATCGTATTCATCCGGCATACCTGAGTTGGGTACTGGACGGGCTCAATGAAGGTGTTGTCGTAAATCGAATCACGGTTGATGAAGACACCGCGGAGCAGGCGCGCATTTCGCTCGACAGGATGCTCGCGGTCGTCTAACAGGTCCATTGGGATTGATGCTTATAGGGCCCATCTTGGATATGTTTTGGTACACCAAGATGGGCCTATTCATAGGTGAATGAATTGAAATTATTCCAAATGACCTTGGAAACAGAGGCGCTAATAGACAGGGCACTTGCGGAAGATCTCTCGATAGGCGACCCAACCACGGACATCCTGATACCCGCTGATATGGCTGGGAGCGCATCATTCTTAGCCAAGGAAACCGGCGTCCTTGCGGGGTTGGATATGGCGCTTGCCGTGTTCCAACGCCTCGATAGCTCGCTGGTAGCCGACACTTACATCGAAGACGGGCAAGGTATGGGAAGCGGAGACGTAATAGCAAGAGTGAGCGGGCGGATGAACCCGCTGCTGAAAGCCGAACGCACTGCGCTGAACTTTATTCGCAGAATGTCGGGCATAGCCAGCGAGACCGCTGCTTATGTGCGAGCGGTCGAAGGTTATGAAGTGCGGATTGTCGATACTCGCAAAACCACACCGGGTTTGCGTGCCCTTGAGAAATATGCGGTCAGGGTAGGGGGCGGTTACAATCATCGCCAGAATCTCGGCGACGGCATCTTAATCAAGGACAACCACATCAATGCTCTGAAAGATGCAGGAATGACGCTCGGTGATGTTGTCCGCAAGGCGAACAGAGAGAAGTCGCATACCATCAATGTTGAAGTCGAGGTTGAAGACCTCTCGCAAGTAGAGGAAGCGCTAGGTGCGGGAGCGAAAATCCTGCTTCTAGACAACATGAATCCGGAGGACATGGCAGTCGCGGTGCGAATGGCCGAGGGCAGGGCGGTGACGGAGGCTTCCGGCAATATCACGCTGACGACCGTCCGCGCAGCCGCTGCGTCAGGGGTTGACCTGATATCGGTTGGCGCGTTGACACATTCTGCGAAAGACCTCGACATCAGCCTCAATTTCACTTCGTGAGCGACTGAATTTGGCTAGACTGCTTCTGGGCGTAATCGTTCTTGCATTCATGCTCGTGAGTGCCGCCGTTATCTCTCTGCTGCGGCCGGCTACCGACCCAGGTCTCAATCTTATCGCGTTCGTCAGCACGGACGGTCAAGTCCTGACAATGAGACCGGACGGCTTGCAGGTCAATCGAATTACTCCCGACGTCGAGGGCTTCTTCACTTGGCCTACCTGGTCGCCCGATGGTAACACGCTAGTGTATTCCGGTGTCGTGCAGGAGGGCGAAGATTTGCAACTGAACCTCTATGCCTCGGACGTATCCGGAACCGCGAGCCGTGTGCTGTATGCCAGCGACCCGGGTGAGGTTGGACTTCTGGCGCAAGGGGTCGTTCACTACCCACTCTGGTCGCCTCTGGGGGAACGACTTGCGTTCATAGCGATAAAGGGCGACGGCTTGAGCTTGTTCATAGACGATTTGAGTGACGATCCGGAGGCTCAACGCCTGCTTGACGATGGTCCCTTATGGATGTCCTGGTCCGGCGATGCAACTCTTCTTGCCATTCATCGTGGCTCAGATCATTTCCTGATTGCAGTCGGTGATGAGCCAAAGGAACAACCCATTGACATCCGGGCAATAGGCTACCGTGTTCCGGCGTTCAATCCTTCAAATGGCACGCTCACGCTCAGGAATCAGCCGTCCGCTCTGAGCGCCAGCGTTTCAAGCTTCCGTCTCGATGGCGTGAAAGTGAAGTCCATCACGCCGCTGCGAAAGGTAGAAGGACAGGCGGCGTTTCTGTGGTCAAGCGATGGTGCGAATCTGGCTGTGGCTGAGGCGTCCCAGTACTTTATGTATCGGGATACCGCACTGCCCGCTTATGACGGAATAGCGGTCGTACCGGCGGACTCGACTCAGGATGTTGTCGAACTTGAACTCCCGGTGTTGGCATTCTTCTGGTCGCCCGATGGCACGAAGATTGCGCTCGTTACCCTATCCGAGAGACGGAATGCACTCAGCTGGGCATTGTATAATGTGGAAACGAATGAACGTATGAGGTTAGTGGACTTTGTGCCCTCCGCAGAGCAGTTGACGATGTTCCAGTTCTTCGACCAGTATGCGTACTCGCATTCCATCTGGTCGCCTGACAGTGCGAGTATTGTGTTCGCGGGTGACCTGTTGACAGACTCGGTTACGGCTTCAGCAAAAGGACATCCGGGGCATGGCTCTTTTCATATCGTGATGGTAGATTTGGAGCCCGTGGCTGAGGCTCATGTAATCGCTGAAGGGATTATGGGGTTTTGGTCCCCGCGCTGATCAGCCCCTTCTCGGTCTCTGTCTGTCGGCTGAGTCTATCATGATGGTCACGGGACCGTCGTTGTGGATGGAAACCTGCATGTTAGCCTGAAACTGCCCAGTCTGCACTCTCAGCCCAGTCTTCCGAAATGAGTGCAGTGTGCGGTCGAAGAGGGTGGCGGCATTTTCAGGATGCATGGCGTGGCTGAAGCTGGGACGGCGACCGCGGCGCGTGTCACCGTAGAGTGTGAACTGGCTGATTACGAGAAGGTCGGCGGAAAGGTCGAGAGCGGAGAGGTCGAATCTGCCCGCGTTGTCACTGCCATCCCTGCTGTTGAAAACGCGAAGATTTACGGTCTTGTTCACGACATACGCAACGTCTTCGCTATCGTCGTCTTGATGGATCCCAACGAAGACGACCAAACCCTTGGTAATGCTGCCAACGGTCTCGCCTTCAACTGAAACTGCCGCTTGAGACACGCGCTGTATGAGGGCACGCAACTTTACTCGTCAGACTCGGATGAGCCGCTCTTAGTCTTGGCTTTGGATGAGGACTCATCGCTCTTGCCCGAGTCGGCGGAAGCGCCGTTAGTCTCGGACTTCGTGCTGGTGTAGCTGCTGCCCTTGCCATAGTCGTTCACATAAAAGCCGCTGCCCTTGAAAACGATGGGAACGGCTACGAACTGGCGGCTGGCTTCGCTCGGGCATATCGGGCAATTTGCCACCGGGTCGTCGTAGAAGCTCTGGCGCTCCTCGAAGCGATGACCGCAACTGTTGCACTTGTAGTCGTATGCAGGCAAGTTAGACACTCCCATCTGTTGCAAAGTTAGCAGAGGCAATCTGAGACTGCCAGCACTAATAAATGTAGCACTACGCCGAAATAGTGTCAAATTAGTGACATGGATTTCAGGGAACTAGGGGGGATAAGATGCACGCAATAGGCAGCCGGTCAGAGCCTTGCCTCCAAGGCGTTTCGCCATGCGTTCTCGAGTTCCGAAAGTGGTAGATCAATCACGCTGCCGATGGTGAATACGGAGTCTGATACGCTGCCGAGGTCACACCAATCCACACCCTCCTCGGCACAGATGCTTTCAAGTGTGCCCAGCCGCTCCGGTGGGAGTGAGACCACTATGCGAGACTGCGCCTCTCCGAACAGAATGGCGTCCCAGCGCGCGCCTGACGCGGCGAGTTTCGCGCCCAGTACCGTGTCTGCGACGCAGTTCGCGCCCAACCTGCCTGCGATACAGGACTCGGCAAGCGCCACCGCCAAGCCACCTTCGGAGCAGTCGTGCGCGGATTCGATGACGCCTTCACTCGCGAGACGCCGGCAAGCGCGCTGCAAAGCTGCCTCCGCGTGAATGTCAAGAGCGGGACTGCCCGCTACTAGCCCATGCATGACTTCCAGATATTCGCTGCCCGCGAGCGAAGCGGCGTCTGTTATTGGCTCTGATGCGCCAAGTAGCAAAATGATGTCGTCGGGATTACGGAAGCTCATTCCGACATTCTTACGCACATCCTCAAGCAGCCCAAGACAGCCGATTATCGGCGTCGGGTAGATGCCCACACCCTGCGTCTCGTTGTACAGGCTTACATTGCCGCTGATGACCGGAATATCCAGCACGCGGCAGGCCTCTGCCATGCCGAGAATGCACTGCTCAAGCTGGTAGTAAGTTTCCGGCTTTTCAGGGTTGCCGAAATTCAGACAGTCGGTCAAGGCTATTGGTTCCGCTCCCGTACAGGACACGTTGCGGCAAGCCTCTGCGACGGCAATCATGCCTCCTATAAACGGATCGAGGTAGCAGAGCCGTCCATTTCCGTCAGTGGATAATGCGATGCCCTTCCCGGTCCCTTTTACTCGCAGAACAGCGGCGTCGGTGCCCGGCGCAGCAACGGTGTTCGTCTGCACCTGATGGTCGTACTGGCGATAGACCCATTCCTTGCTGGCGATGTTGGGCGACACAAGCAGTCTGAGCAACACTTCAGCCGGAGAATTATTCGGAATGGGCAATTCGGACATGTCTCGTGACTGGATGTCCGTGAGCCATTGGGCTTTGGTTCCCTGCAAGCGGTACTGGGGAGCGTCCGTAAGCGTTCTGACAGGAGGAGCGCCCTCCACCTTGCCACTATCGCCTTCGCCGTCGATAATCCGCGCCAATCCGTCGTCCGTTGACTTGCCAATGACGGTTGACTGCAAGTCCCACTTGTCAAAAACCGCCTTGACTGCGGCTTCGCGTCCGGGCTTCACGATGATCAGCATACGCTCCTGGGATTCTGAGAGCATTACTTCGTAAGGGGTCATCCCTGTCTCACGGCGCGGTACCAAAGAAACATCGATTTCAAGCCCGCTGTTGCCGTTGGATGCGGCTTCCACCGACGCGCTGGTCAGACCCGCCGCGCCCAGGTCTTGAATGCCAATTATGTGGTCCGTCTTTGCGATTTCGAGACATGCCTCAATCAGCGACTTCTCCATAAATGGATTGCCGACCTGCACGGTTGGGCGAAGATCGCGCTCTTCCTCGAATGTGCGGGAGGCAAGGCCGGAAGCGCCATGTATGCCGTCGCGCCCTGTGTCCGAGCCGACAAGCATCAGGACGTTACCCGGCCCATCGGTGGTTGCGCGGACGAGTTCATTGGCGGACAGGATGCCGACGCACATAGCGTTGACAAGTGGGTTCCCGGCATAAGAATCTGAGAAGCAGACTTCACCTCCGACATTCGGTATGCCGATGCAGTTGCCGTACCCTGATATGCCTGCGACCACTCCGCCCAGCAAGTAGCGGTTTCGCGGATCGTCGAGGGAGCCGAACCGTAGTGAATTCATAAGGGCTATAGGCCGTGCGCCCATTGCGAATATGTCTCGGACTATGCCACCCACTCCGGTAGCGGCGCCCTGGTACGGTTCGATGGCAGATGGATGATTGTGTGACTCAATCTTCATGACAATGGCGAGTCCGTCGCCGATGTCCACAACACCCGCGTTTTCGCTGCCGGGTGTTACCAGCAATCGAGGGCTGTCACTGGGAAGCAGGCGCAGCAGAGGCTTGGAGTGCTTGTAACCGCAATGCTCGCTCCACAGGGAACCGAACAGTCCGAGTTCAAGATGGTTCGGTTCTCTTCCGAGCCGCTCGACTATCGCCTCGTATTCGGCCTCAGTAATCGCGAGTTCATCCAACGCTTGTTTTGAAACTGCCATACTCGTTCCATCCATCCTGTAGATCCTGTTAGCCCTTGGTCATTGTATCCCAAAGGTTATCAAGACAACTCCACCAACGACCATTAGAGTGCCGATGATTGTTCGCATTGTTACCCGTTCCATGCCGCGCAGGAAAATAAGTGTCATCATCAACGCGAACAGAGGGCTTGTCCCTGCCAGCGGCGCGACCAGGATTGCGGGCGCTTTGCCGAGAGCAAGAAACCAGAATGTTACGCCCCAAGTGGACGCGCAGCCGGCGAGCGCGACGAACAGCCAGCCCTTTCTTGATGGGCGCACCCTGTAGTCGGCACGTATCTGGGCTTGGAATATAGTGAAAAGCACCAGCGTTCCCAACATCATGGAAAAAGCGTTGGCCACAAGAGGGGGCGCGATGTCCAGTGCGATTTTGCGCCCAAGCACCGCCAGTGTTCCGTAGCATGCCGCCGCGCCTATCGCCGCGCCGTAGCCGATGAGCGCGTCTCGTTTGCCGAATTCTCCTTGCGTCATTTTTGGCTAACTATCATTGCGATCCCACCGATGATGACCAGTGTTCCGGTGAATATGAACAGGTTCATACTCTCGCCCCCAACCGTTACTCCAAGGATGCCCGAAAATAGCGGCGCCGCGCCGATTATGGGTGCTGAGCGCGACACGCCTATTTTGTTCACACTTGTGAAGTTGAGAAGCCGCCCAAGCGGGAAGTTAAGCGTTCCCGTTATGAGGAACCAGATGAAGGCGATGCCGCTCAAGGCGAGAATGTCATCAAAGTGGAAGACCAGGGCGAGCGTGAGCGTGATGGCAATGCCTATCAGCAGCGATACGAATGCGCCCGTGGTGGGGCGCATGTACTGCAGACCGATGCGCGCGAACACGGCGGCTGCGCCGAATCCCATTGCAGCAGTCAGCGCCATTGCTGCGCCCAGCATTAGTGAGATACCGCGCTTATGCTGGCGGCGTTCAGCGCGTCAATCATTGACTGGAAGACGAACCTGCCGTCCTCGCCGCCGAGAAGCGCATCGCAGCAGCGCTCAGGGTGAGGCATCATGCCGAGGACATTGCCCTGCTCATTGACAATGCCCGCGATGTTGTGCAACGCACCGTTCGGGTTGGCTTCGAGCGTGATGTTGCCGTCTGAGTCGCAGTACCGGAAGACGACACGGTTCTGTTCTTCGAGAAGGTCGATTACCGCAGGATCGGCGAAGTAGTTGCCCTCGCCGTGCGATATCGGGACCCGCAAGGTTTGGCCAACTGTTGCCGCGCTCGTGAAGGCGGTGTTCGCATTCTCCACACGCAGAGTCGTCCACTGGCAGCGAAATTGCAGGTGGTCGTTGGGCAGCAACACGCCGGGCAGCAGACCCGCTTCGCAAAGTATCTGGAAGCCGTTGCAGATGCCTATAACCAATTTGCCTTCGGCCGCGAAGTCGGTTACCGCTTGCATCGCGGGGGAGAAACGGGCTATCGCGCCGGGCCGAAGGTAGTCGCCGTAGGAGAAACCGCCCGGAAGGATAACGCAGTCGTAAGTCGATAAGTCGGTATCCTTGTGCCAGACGTATTCGACAGGCTGTTGAAAGACATCGTTCAGGACGTCGAAACAATCGACATCGCTCCATGTACCGGGAAACACGACCACGCCGAATTTCATGCCTAGAGACTCCGCAAAGTCTGGTTGACGAGCGCGCTGACCTGTTTGCCGTCTGCGCGGGCGCGAACCTGCGGCATGACCCTACCCATCACCTTTCCCATGTCCTGCGGGCCGGTGGCATTGAGTTCAGCGATCGCCGACTGCACGATCGCCTCTATCTCATCGGCATTGAGAGGCTGCGGTAGGTACTGTACTACGATGTCAAGCTCGGCTTCTTCCTTGGCGACGAGGTCGGGGCGGTCTCCCTTCTGGTACGCCTCGATGCTGTCGCGTCGTTGCTGCGCCTGCTTGCTGAGTACCTGTGTCACGTCGTCGTCGTCAAGCGCGTCCGTGCGCTTTGCCTTTTCTTCGTATCCAATGGCAGAGAGCAGCAGGCGGATCGTATCGCGCTTAACTGTGTCCCGCTGGCGCATCGCGTCTTTCAGGTCGTTGGTCAGAGTTTCTTTTAGCGCCATTTTGCTGTCCTGTCTATCAATTCAATGCTTTTGGTTCGCGCTTATAGCCGGTCGCGCGCATTCGCGATCAGATCGAGGCTGCGCTCGCGTCCCAACACTTCAAGAGACTCAAATAATGGGGGCGCGATGCGCTGTCCCGTGGTCGCAACGCGAAGCGTGCCGAAGAGCTGACCTGCCTTGACGTCGAGGTCCTTCACCATACCGCGCAGCAGAGCCTCGATTGGCCCGGCATCGAACGGGTCGTCAAGCGCGGCGAGTTCGTCGTGTGCGGCTTCAAGGCAGAGACGGGTGGATTCGGCGTCCATCCTACGCTGTATCAGGTCGTCAGTCTCGTACTCTATGCGCTCCTTGAATAGGAAGGCGATCAGAGGCGCGGCATCCCGTAGAGTTTTCAGGCGCTCCTGTACCAGCGGCACGACCTTCAGCACAAATTCACGCGAGGGCAAGTCCGGGATTTCGGGCGGCGGAAAAGCCGACCAGAAGTCCAGCATGGCGTCCGCAAGCTCGTCAGTGCTCATCTCCCGCATGTAATGACCGTTCATCCAGTCCAACTTGTCGTTATTGAATATCGCGCCCGACTTTGAGACGCGCTCAATGGAGAAGTTCTCGATGAGAGCTTGAGTCGAGAACAGTTCGGTCTTGTCGTCCAGGGACCAACCGAGCAAAGTCAGGAAGTTGACCATTGTATGGGGCAAATAGCCCATCTCACGGTAGTCGAGTAGTGATGTCGCGCCGTGCCGCTTGCTGAGCTTGGACCTGTCGGGCGCGAGAATAATCGGCAGGTGCGCGAACAGGGGCGGCTGCCAGCCCAGTGCATCGTAGAGCTGAAGGTGTCGTGGCACGCTCGGCAGCCACTCTTCGCCCCGGAGGACATGCGTGATCTGCATCTCGTGGTCGTCAACCAGGTGCGCCAGGTGATACGTGGGATAGCCGTCCGACTTCAGCATTACGAAGTCGTCCACAAGGCGGTTCTCGAACGTAACCTCGCCGCGCACAAGATCGTCCACCGTAGTCGTGCCCTCAAGCGGCATCTTGAATCTTATGACGGAAGACTCGCCGTTCGCTTCCGTTTCAGATTCGAGGCGATTGCGCTCCTCGTAGCTCAGATTGCGGCAATGGCGGTCGTAGCCTGTGGCGATTTGCTGCTTGGAGCGCGACTTTCGCACGGCGTCCAGCCGCTCCGGAGAGCAGTAGCACCTGTAGGCGCAGTCGGCCTGCACGAGCAATTCAGCATGCCTGGAATACAGCTCAAGCCGCTCTGACTGTTTGTAAGGAGCGAACTTCCCTCCGACATCGGGACCCTCGTCCCATTCCAGCCCAAGCCAATTCAAGGCTTCCATGATGACCTCGACCGCACCGTCAACCGCTCGCGCCTGGTCGGTATCCTCGACGCGCACTATAAACTCGCCGCCATGGCGCTGTGCCAGCAGCCAGTCGAAGATTGCGGTGCGTATGTTGCCGACGTGCGGCTCGCCGGTCGGGCTAGGTGCGAAGCGCACCCGGAAGTTGTTGCTCATGTTGTGCGACGCCTCCTGCTGCCATTAATTCTAACATGCGGCGCATTAACACTCTAATGATTGCGTCAAATTGATCGGAATCAGGAGTTGGCGCTCAGGATGTTGATGAATTCGTCCCGTCCGGGCAGGCGGACTTCAGAAATGCCGTCAACTCTGGTGGTAGTGAAGAAGTGAACTCCACATACTTGCCCTCAGAGGGATGTGTGAACCCTAATTTTGAAGCATGCAGGAAGTGTCGGTTGAGACAGGTGTCGAATTTTCCATAGGTTGCATCGCCCACGAGCGGATGACGGAGCGAAGCGAAGTGTACGCGGATCTGGTGGGTACGTCCGGTAGCGGGATGGATCATAACGAGTGTATGTGCATCGCAGTACCGTATTACGCGATAGCGCGTTATTGCCTCGCGTCCTCTCTCCGTAACCGCCATCTGCTGGCGATTGGCGCTGGAGCGGCCGATGGGCGCATCTATTATCGCCTCATGAGGCGTCACGCTGCCGTGAGTCAGCGCGATGTATTCCTTTGTGAATGCGCGCGCCTTCAACTGTCCGCTCAGGGCGCGATGGGCACGGTCGTTCTTTGCAACTACCATCAGCCCGGATGTGTCCTTGTCCAGCCGATGCACGATGCCAGGGCGCACCGTGCCGCCGATGCCCTGCAGGTCGGGGCAGTGCGCCAGCACCGCATTCACCAGCGTGCCGTCCGGATGCCCGGGCGCGGGATGGACAGTCATCCCGGCCGGCTTGTCAACCACGAGCAGGTCGCCATCTTCAAAGACAATTGAAAGCGGGATGTGCTGCGGCTCTAACGCACTTGGCTTCAGTTCCGGGATCCGCAACGCCACAATCTGCCCGCGCCGAACCTTCGTGGACGGCTTGACCGCCTTGCCGTCTATAGTCGCGCTGCCTTCGCCAATCAGCGCCTGAATTCTTGACCGCGACAAGTCGGGGCAGCATTCCGACAAAAACCTGTCGAAACGCTCGCCGCTCCTATCAACATTAATCCTGTTCATCCTGCGCTTCCACGTTAGTTCTTCGGTCGAACAGCAGCAGCACTACAATGAGCGTAGTCATGCCCACGCATATCGAAGAATCGGCTATGTTGAATATCGGCCACCAGCCCACATCTATGAAGTCGGTAACTGCGCCGAATGCCACCCGGTCGAAGAGATTGCCGAACGCGCCGCCGAGCTGCAATCCGATGGCGAGACGAAGAATCGGTCGCGGAAGCGCATAGACCCGGTAGAAATAGACAAGAAAACCGATTGCGATAATCGAGGCGAATATCAGGAACAGAGTCTGATTCGGCAGCAAGCCAAACGCGGTGCCCGTGTTCGCCCCGTGGGTAAGCCGAATAAACCCCTCCGCAGGCCACGACTCGCCGAGCCGCAGCGTTCCCTTGATGGCGAACTTCGTAAGCTGATCTGCAACAAACACGCTCGAAATCGTAAGCAACAGTATCCAGTCCCTATACCAGACCTGCCGCTCTGCAACTTTCTCTATCGTCTGAGCTTCCATCTCAAATCTTCCTGTCTATCCTGTTCATCCATGTTAGACCGCGCAATTTGCTTACATCAACCCCGTCCTAAGCCATGTGCCCCTAAAGTAGTACCAAGTGAACGCTGCGAGCCTGAGCGCCATGCCGCCAACGATTGCCGCCGGGATGCCAAGGTGCTCAAGTGGGCTGAAGTTCGCAAGAACAAATGTAAGCGGAATCTCAAAGGCCCACATCGTTACGACCGTAATGACCATCGGCGCGAAGGTTGAGCCGGATGTGTTGAATGCCTGCGTGAATATCTGCACCGGGCACATGAAAATGTACCCGATGGTCGCGATTACCAGCCATGTCGAAGCGATGGCAATGAACTCGACGTCCGAGTTGAAAAAGCCCGCGACTGGTTCAGGGAAGGTGATGAGCAGCGCAAGAAATGGCGCCGCCATGCATAAACCGATGAGCATACCCCATCGAACGGCGCTGCGCGCCCTCGGTGCAATGCCTGCGCCTAGATTCTGCCCTGCGAGTGCGCCTGCGGCTCTACCCATCCCGCGCGAACTCTGGTTCACTACATTTTCAGCACGCCGCGCAAGCGCGAATGCGGCTAGCGCCAAATCGCCGAATTGTGCCGCAACTCCCACTACCACGAGTTGTGAGACCCCGCGCTGCATATTCGTTACCGAGGCGGGCGCGCCTTGCCTGACCAAACTCCATATCAGTGGAAGGTCAACGCGAAACTCTCGGAATTGTAATCTGATTCGGCCCCTGCCTGAGCGCAGCGCCCAGTATGTCATGCCGGTTCCAAACACCTCGGCGATTAGGCGGGCGAACGCTGCCCCTGTCAGGCCCATAGATGGAAGTCCGAGCCACCCGAAAATGAGGATGGGACTGAGGACGATGTGCATTACGCGGGACACCATCGCAGCTTTCAGCGGCGTGATGCTGTCGCCGGACGCCTGTAGCGCGCCCCCGAACAGCCTGTGGTAGCTTAGGCACGCCATTGCCACGAGTTGAACGCGCATATAGCCGGTTCCCTGTTCTACCGCTGCATCACTCATTCCGATTATGCGAAGCAGTGGCTCGGCAAGGAGTAGGCCCGAGGCAATCATCACAAGGGCGAGAACGGAAGTCATTGTGAAGGACTGTGCCAGGACATGATTGGCGTATTGGATGCGCCGCGCACCAACAGCGCGCGCGATCATGGCTCGCATGCTAGAGTCGAGGCCCATCCGTGCCATCATGATTGTGCTGAGGTACGCTTGTGCCGCGCCAAGTCCCGCTATGGCGTGGAATCCGATCCGCCCTGCCCATACCAGGTCCGCCACCTGATCGACGACGCCGAGGAAACCCTCCGCAACTTGAGGCCAGCCAAGATACCAGACGTGGTTGCGGATGCTGCCCTTGGTAAGGTCGCGGCGCGCAAGAGCAGAGCGCCTGCGAGTGCGGGGAGGTGAAGGCTGGGAGCGCGGCAGTATGCGAGGAGATGGACGCTTGGAGGCTTGGGACCGCGAATCGTCTTCGTTCATTGAGTCCTTTCGGTCTTGCCTTACAGCGTTCAACGATATGCGAAACCGCGTTAAACAGTCAAATCCAGCTAGGGACTTGGCAGTGTGATTTGCCGGTTGCAATTCTGAGACATGCACCGTATAATTACTTGTAAGTAAGTTACAAGTAATGCCATAAGGAGATTTCTAATGAGTGAGGACCAAAACAAGCAGAATGAGAGGGACGAAAGGCGAAGAATGTCCGAGAATGTGGACGAGATCGTTGACGAGGTGAACAAGACGGTGCGCGTGGCTATAGTCAAGGGTGTAGATGCGGCTGAAAGCATTGGCGAAAACATACGGGACACGATACAGGGCATGCGCGGCAGCCGCGACAATGTGGTTATGGTACGGGTTGACAAGGCGAGTCTGGATCGACTGGACGAGCTTGTTGAGGCGGGCATAATGGGCAGTCGTTCCGAGGCTGCGGCATTTCTGATAGCAGAGGGCATCAAGGCTAGGCAGCCACTGTTCGACCGAATCGGCGAGAAGATTCAGGAGATACGTCGGGCGAAGGAGGAATTGCGGAGGATGGTGGACGAGGACGGAGAGTAGGTTAAGTGGAATTGCGGTATTAGGGAAACCAAAGGAATGCAAGTGATGACAGACGCTACCAGCGAGTTCTACAATAATCTAAAAGCTCACTTGGAGCAGTTCGAAATTCCGAATGAGCCTCCTAAACTTCCCGTAGCTATAACGGGCATTCCAAAGAAGGGCTTGAACGTTAAGTATCAACATCCGTCAAAAGGCCCCGCCGACCCGTCGGACATTGCTCGAGAGGCTGCCAAGGTTATTGGCGCTGCTAGCGCTGGGATAGCAGGTGGTGCAGTAATCGGCGCAATAATCGGTAAAAGCCTTCTCGGAGGCACGCTTGCTCGAATTGGCGTAGCGTCTGCTGGGGCAGCCATAGGTTTGCCTCTCCTCGCACCCGTCGCGCTAGTAGGCGGGACAGTCGCTACGGTAGGATACGCGTCATATAGAATTGGCAGAGGTAGGCGTGAGCAAAAACGCGCAGAGGAACTAACAGACTCATTGATGAAGCACATGAACGAATTCAACACCTCAGAACCGTGGCCAAGTATTGAAGTCTATGTATCGGTGCCAGAAAAGGGTCTAGCCGCACTCTGGGAGCCAAGTGTCTGACGCTTTATATCCCAAGTCTTTCGTGTATAATACGCCGCAACGAATTCAGTATCCGTTGCGGCGTATCCGCGTTTACAGCCCCGTCAAATATGGGCGATGAACCGATGAATGAATACTGTTAACTGTAAACTCTAAACCATCACTCCAGGGAGGCACCACGATGACTACCTCTTCATTTCCGATCATAAGCAAGCCTGCCATTGAGGACATGGAGACGATGCCGAACCTTGATTACGACAAGGCGCGCGGCAGCTTCGACTGGCAGCGGATGTACGACGAGCTGGACTGGCAGCCCGGCGGCGGTCTGAACAAGGCACACGAGGCAATAGATCGCCACGCGAACGGGCGCAACCGCGACAAGATTGCGATGATCTGGGAGGGGAAGAACGGCGAGAAGGAGACCTACACCTTCGGCCAAATGAAGGAGCAGTCGAACAAGTTCGCCAATGTGCTAAAGAGCTTGGGCATCGAGAAGGGTGACCGCGTTTTCATCTACATGGAGCGCCTTCCTGAACTCTACTTTGCTTTCTTCGGCATACTGAAAGTTGGCGCGATAGCTGGCCCGCTGTTCTCCGCGTTTGGGCCTGACCCGGTGAAGGACAGGATGCAGGACAGCGAGGCGAAGGTGCTGGTGACGCAGCCGGACCTGCGGCGCAAGATTACGCCCATCATCCCTGAGCTGTTCGAGCTTCAGCATATGGTCATCGTGAACAAGAACAACCGCGACCCACAGCCGCTAATGTCGGGCGACCTGAGCTACGAAGAGGAGATGGCAAAGGCAACGGCGAACTTCGATACGGTCATCACAAGCCAGTACGACTACTCTATTATGCACTACACCTCCGGCACGACCGGCAAGCCCAAGGGCGCGGTGCATCGACATCAGGCGGTCGTGCAGCAGTACGCAACAGGCAAGTGGGCGCTCGACCTGCAGGAGGACGACATCTACTTCTGCACTGCAGACCCGGGCTGGGTTACCGGCACGTCATACGGCATGCTCGCGCCGTGGACGAACGGAGTTACGCAGCTCATCTATGAAGGCGGCTTCCGTGCCAGCAAATGGTATCAGCTCATTCAGGACTACAACGTAACCGTCTTCTACACAGCGCCGACCGCGATACGGATGCTGATGAAGGCGGGCGATGATGTCCCCAGGCGATACGACATGTCCACGCTGCGCTTCATGGCAAGCGTGGGCGAGCCGCTCAACCCCGAAGCGGTCGTCTGGGGCAACGATGTGTTCGGCATGCCCTTCCATGACAACTGGTGGCAAACGGAGACGGGCGCAATAATGTGCGCGAATTACGCCAGCCAGGATATAAATCCCGGTTCCATGGGTAGGCCTATCCCGGGTGTGGAGCTTGGAATCGTGGATGATGAGTACGAGCCGGTTCCGGTGGGACAGGATGGGAACTTGGTCGTGCGCCCGAACTGGCCTTCGATGTTCCATGCATACTGGAATAACACCGAGATGTATAACTCGCGCTTCCGAAAGGGCTGGTACATCACCGGTGACACGGCGCGAGTCGATGAGGACGGCTACTTCTGGTTCGTCGGACGCGCGGACGATGTCATCAACACCGCAGGCCATTTGGTGGGACCGTTCGAGGTGGAGAGCGCGCTGATAGAGCATCCCGCCGTTGCTGAGGCGGGCGTCATCGGAAAGCCCGACCCCATCGCAATGGAGGTCGTGAAGGCGTTCGTCTCACTCAAGGACGGTTTCGAGGAATCTACCGAATTGCGCCGCGACATCATGCGCTTCAGTAGGCAGAAGCTGGCCGCTGCGGTAGCGCCGCGCGAGCTGGACTTCGTCCCCACCCTCCCCAAGACGCGCAGCGGTAAGATTATGCGACGGCTCCTGAAGGCGCGAGAACTCGGGCTCCCTGAGGGCGACACCAGCACGCTCGAAGACGACTAGAATTGTAACGCCGAAACCCACGTAGATTGAACGCTTTGGAGGTCTTACATGAAAATTAGCTGGTTCCACCTGATGCCCTATCGGTTCCTGCCGAAGGACTTCGAGGACAAGTACCGGAGCGTCTGGGTGGATGTGCCCAGCCACCTGTTTGAGGCGAACAAGGCGCATCAGCTCTATAACGAATACCTTGACGAGTTGGAGTTCGCGGATGAAGTAGGCTTTGACGGAATCTGCGTCAATGAACACCACAACAACGCCTACGGCATCATGCCAAGCCCGAATATCACGGCAGCTACGCTCACCCGGCGCACGAAGGATGCCGCTATCATCGTGTTAGGCAACAGCCTTGCGCTCTACAACCCGCCTCTGCGCGTCGCCGAAGAATTCGCGATGCTGGACTGCATAAGCGGAGGACGGCTTGTAGCCGGCTTCCCTGTCGGCACATCGATGGACACCAACTTCGCCTACGGCGTGAATCCGGCGATTCTGCGCGAGAAATACTACGAGGCGCACGACCTAGTGATGAAGGCATGGACCGAGCCGGATATGTTCGCGTTTAACGGAAAGTACAATCAGGTGCGCTACGCTAACATCTGGCCGCGCCCCTTGCAGAAGCCTCATCCTCCCGTGTGGATACCGGGCGGCGGCAGCGTCGAGACGTGGGAGTGGACGAGCCGCATGAACTATGTTTACTGCTACCTGAGCTATTCCGGCTACAAGCGCGGAATACAGGTGATGAACGGTTACTGGAAGGAGATGGAGCGGCTCGGCACTGATGACAACCCCTATCGCGCGGGATTCCTGCAGCTTGTCTGCGTCGCCGAGACGGAGGAGAAGGCGAAGGAACTCTACGCCGAGCACGTAGAATACTTCTACAAGAAGTGCCTGCATGTGTACGAGGGCTTTGCCGACGCGCCGGGCTATCGCACGATTCGCACCCTGAAGGCCGGCGCTGTGGCGCAGTTGGGCGCGGCGGCGAACCAGACTCGTCAGGCGATGACATGGGACGACTTTGTGGAGCAGGGGTACGTTATCGCGGGTAGCCCGAAGACGGTCATCGAGAATCTGCGAGGCGCGGTCGAGGGCTTGCGCGTAGGTCATCTGATGGTACTACTTCAGATTGGCAGTATGCCCAAAGACCTGACGATGAAGAACACGGAAATGTTTGCGACCGAGGTATATCCGGAGCTTCAGGGCATGTGGGACGAGTACGAAGACCACTGGTGGCCGCAGCCCATCGAAGAGCGCGAGGTCGCGGGAATGGCGTCGGCAGGGGACTAGCCATCAGCGTTCAGAAATCAGCCGTCAGGAGGCGGCGTTAGTCTTGTGCTGACGCCGCCTTGTTACGAATATCGAATTGAGAGGTTTAGATAGATGGTCACGCAGAAGAACGGTCAAGCGATAACGGTTAGCGGCGCGGATATTGAAGTCGCCAGCAAGGGCAGCGGGGAGCCGCTGGTCTATCTGCATGGCGCTTTCGGGTATCGCGGCTGGCATCCATTCATGGACGCTCTCGCCGAGGACTTCACGGTCTATGCGCCTATACAGCCGGGCTTCATCGACAGCGCGCCCGGCCCCGACGACATAGACGACCTGCTCGACCTGACACTCTACCACTTCGATCTGCTGGAGGCGCTGGGACTTGAAGCGCCGAACGTCGTCGGCCACTTCCTCGGCGGGATGATAGCTGCGGAGATGGCTGCTCTACGTCCTACAAGCGTGGGTAAGCTTGTTCTCGCCGCGCCCTCCGGCATCTGGCTGGAAGAAGACCCGGGCGTGGACTACTTCGCCACGCCAATCGACGAACTGCGCGGTGTACTCTTCGCCGATCCAAACTCTGACGCGGCGAAGTCAGTTCTGCCTGAACCGAAGGACGACCTCGAGCGCGGCACACAGATTATCGAGCGGGTGCGCTCCCTCGCCACAGTTGGCAAGTTCCTCTGGCCCATTCCTGACAAGGGGCTGAAGAAGCGCATGCCCCGTATCAAAGCTCCGACGCTGGTCGTCGTAGGCGAGCGGGACAAGGTTGTGCCTGCGTCTTATGGCAATGAGTTCGCAAGCCGCATCGAGGGCGCAGCCGTGCATACGATTGCGGGCGCAGGACACATGATGATGCTAGAACAGCCGTCAGAGTTTGCCCAGCTAGTACGAGGATTCCTGCGATCCTGACGGCTGCGATTGCGATTAGTAGAGACGAACGCCGCCTCAAATTTCCGAGGCGGCGTTCTGTTCATCCAGATTGATGAGCCTTAGCCTTAGCCCACGAACCAGCCCGCTAACTCGTCGCGATTGCGGTCGAGCCAGGCGGCGCTGAGGCGTATGCGCTCCAGCGACTGGCTTATCGTGCGCGCCGCGCCGGGCGCGGGATTGTTGGCGAAGAATCGCTCCACGTCGTCGTGCATCTCCAGCGTGGTGAACGCCGATGCGATGCCCACAAGACGCATGATTGCGAACCCGCCTTCGCCGTAGCGTCTGTCGAGTTCGGGCCAGTTGTCCTTCAGGAACTGCCAAGCCAGATCGCGTCCTTGCGTATTGCCTGCGACGAGAGTGATGACGCTGACGGTATCGTGAACGCGAACCTCGTCGCCCAGCGAGCGGTTGAGCGTCTCTTCAAGCAGCGCCCTGTCCTCGAATGAGGTTAGCCCGAGCAGGAAGCGGACTTTTTCCTCCTGGAGCGGCGTGTCCGCGCGGAGTTGCCACATCGCGTCGTACTCTTGGCGGCCGCCTCGCTTGGCGGCAAGCCTGAAGACGATGCCGCGAATGTCCGGGCTGACCCCGGAAGGGTCATTGGCATAGGCAGCGAATCGCGCGGCGGCTTCGCGCAGCGCGTTCTCATCGTCGTTGCCTCCCACATGGTTCAGCACTGTGCTGCGAAGCAGGGCATCCATGTTGGTCTCATCGGGCTTGGCGTCCCAGCCGACTTTCTCCGCCACCTGCTGGAAGATGCTGCGGGAGAATGCCTGATAATTTCCGTAGAAAGGTTCCTGCGAAAGCAGGTTGTCCAGACCGCCGAGATTAGACGACAAGTCAGCGCACACGGGTGCGTTGTCTTCCTCTCGGTATGCTTCAGCGACAGTCAGAAAGTCGGTGGCGGGTATGATGCCAGCGCGACTTAGAGCGAATGCGTCGTTTTGAATGCCGAGCCGGTCGATTGGAGTCAGAGACTTCGACCTGATTGGTTCTACGAGCTTCTGCAAGTCGGAGCTGGAGTACCTTACACGGTAGAAGCCAGTCTGCTCCGGGTTTAGCTTGGTCCATGCATCCTCTTCCGCCCCGGAGTCGGTGACATCCCAAGCCAGCAGCTTCGTGTCCATGAGCCGCGTCGAACTACCGTCGCCGTCAGCGGTGTAAACGCCTATCGGCATCTTCCACAGCGTCTCGTCCGCCGCGCTGTCCTCGAGAATCGCGTCATATGTGAAGCGGCGCTGCATCATGTGCAGGTTGATGTTGCCGCTGCTGCGTTCGATTCCTACATCCAGCATTGGGTAGCCGGTCTGCAATACCCAGCTATCCATTATTTCCGCGACCGGCTCGCCGGACACGTCGGCAAGCGCATTCCACAGGTCCGTTCGTTCGGCATTGGCGTACTGGTGGGTGGTCAGGTACTTGTTCAGCCCTTGCCGGAAGGTCTCTTCACCGAGGAAGCTTTCTAGCATTCGCAGGATAGAGCCGCCCTTGCTGTAGCTGATAGCGTCGAAAAGCTCGCCAATCTGGGCGGGATTGCTGACTTCCTGCTCGATAGGGTGTGAGTTTCGCAGCCCGTCGAGGCTGAGGGCGCGGTTGGTGTCACTGGAAACGAACTGTGTCCATACTTCCCAGTCCGGGAACAGGTTGTCGGTCGCCTTGTCGCCCATCCAGGACGCGAAGCTCTCGTTGAGCCAGAGGTCATTCCACCATGCCATAGTAACGAGGTCGCCGAACCACATGTGCGCCATCTCGTGCGCGATGATGGCTGCGACAATCTGGCGAGTGCCTACGGAGGTGTTTTCAGGGTCAACGAGCAGCGCGGTCTCACGGTACGTTATCGCGCCCCAGTTCTCCATCGCGCCCGCTGCGAAGTCAGGGATTGCGAAGTGGTCGAGCTTGGGCAGAGGGTAGGGGATGCCGAAGTAGTCGTTGAAATACTTCAGGAGGCGAATCGAAGTTTCCAGGGCGAACCTTCCCTGTTCTTCGCGTCCCCGGGTGGTGAAGACGCGCATGAGCGTGCCGTTGTCTCCAACTTCCTCGATGTACGAGAGGTCGCCGACAATGAAGGCGAGCAGGTAGGTGGACATGATGGGCGATTCGTCATATCTGACAGACTTGACGCCGGGCCGGATCTCTTCCTCGCTAACGACCGGCATGTTTGAGACTGCGGTCATCTCGGAAGGAACGACGAGCGTAAGAGTGAAGGTCGCCTTGAGCGCGGGTTCGTCCCAGCAGGGGAAGGCTCGGCGCGCGTCCGTCGCTTCAAGCTGGGTCGTCGCCATGTTGCGTTCGTTGCCGTCTATATCGGTGTACGTGCTGCGATAGAAGCCGCGCAACTTGTCGTTCAGCTCGCCGGTGAATTCTATGGCGAGCGTTGCTTCTCCGGCCGGCAGTTCCGCGCCAAACTCGAATGTGGCGCTTTCCTCATCTTCGTCGAAGGATATGCTCTGTGCTGCCCGCTCCGACCCGCCGGAAGGCGTTACGGCGCAAGAGTGGATTTCAATCTCGATGGAGTTCAGGGTGATCGAGGTTGTCGGCGACAGTAAATCAACCCGAATCGTTTCGCTGCCCTTGAATGTGAATGTGCTGAAATCCGGCTCCAAAGTGATGTCGTAGCCTATCGGCTTGACATTAGTTGGGAGCAGGACTGCGTTAGATGTTGTCATGGATTCCTCTCAGTCGTTGGTCAATCTCGTCGGAATGCGCGCGGGAACTGTTGCCTGCCATCAACCACTCGCGCAATTTCCACCCCGTAAGGCCGCGGATAATATAGGATGATGTAAGGCGTCCCAGGCACCGCATGGCTTCGCGCATCCGGCCTGAATCTATGGCGTGCAACTCCCATGTAGGGATTTTCACTAAGCAGCTCAAAACTCTCGTACAGCCGCTCGATTCGCCGATTCGCGACTCGATGGTTCGCTATACCATAGTAATAATCCCATATCTGATCAATTTCTCGCTGTGCTTGGCCATCAATGCGGTAGATTGCCATTAGTCGTTGGTTACCTTGCTAACAGCATTGAGAGTCTCAATAGCCTTGCGCCTCGCACGCTCGAGCCCACGGCGTTTTACATCCTCAAAAAACTCATGTAGGTTTTCATCCGTGTATTCTACATAATCCCCACGCTTCACATCTTCCTCCGCCTCTTTCAGCTTTGCGCGTACCTTGGTGAGTTCCTTTTCATACTCTGCCTCGTCTTCTTCAAGGAGGCAAATAGCCTTTTCGACGACCGCTCCCACAGATGTATATCTGTCTGAGTCAGCCAAGCGTTGGATGCGCTCTGCCAGTTCCAGACTAATTTCGATTTTCATGCCGTTGCCCCCCTGTATCATCCAAACCTGTCCATCCCTGTCAATCCCCTCAGCTCGCGGTCCAGTTGGGCTTGCGCTTTTCGGAGAATGCGAGGGGGCCTTCGACGAAGTCGTCGGATGCCGCTGCTTTCAGTTGCTCGGAGTAGGTGCGGTTCAGGGCGATGTCGAGGGGCCAGTCGTAGCCGGATGTCGCCATCTGCTTGCTGGCGCGCGCCGAGAGAGGAGCGACCTCAAGTATCTCATTTGCCCAGCGCTCGGCGGTTGCCATCAGATCCTTCAGGGGAACTATCTCGTTCACGAGGCCAAGACGGTACGCTTCCTGCACGGGAATACGGCGGGCGGTGAGAAGCATGCCCATCGCAATCTTGTAGGGTACGTGACGGGGCAGCCTGTGAACGCCGCCCGCGCCCGCGATAAGACCGACGCGAGGCTCTGGCAGGCCGACTTCGGCGTGTTCGGCGGCAATGATAATGTCGCATGCCATTGCAAGCTCAAGACCGCCGCCGAGCGCGTACCCGTTGACCGCCGCTATGATGGGCTTCCAGCACTCGAAGTTTGATGTGATGCCGCCAAAGCGGGCAATTTCTCCGGACCGGTCGCGTCTGCCACGCTCGGCGGTATATCGGAGGTCGTTTCCGGCGCTGAATGCCCGTTCGCCCGTGCCTGTGAGTATCGCCACCCATACGTCCGGGTCGTCTCGGAAGTCGCAGAAGGCATGATATAGCTCGGCGTTCGCTGGCGGATGAAGCGCATTCAGGCGTTCCGGGCGTGTGATCGTCACGTAGGCGATTCGCCCTTTCTTTTCGTAGGTGATGAACTCGTAACTCATTGGATTCTCCTAATTCGTGGCGCCTGGATTTGCAGGCGCAATTATACCAATTTCACAGTGGTTAGTTAGACTTGCCCCAGCCGTCCCAGTGAGTAACTTCTTCCATTGGCTTGCGGCGCGTGGGACCGTAGCGCACTCCGTCGGCGGGATAGCCGATCGGCAGGAGCGCGGCGGTTTCCACATTGTCGGGGATGCCAAAGATTTCACGCACTTCATCTTCGTATTGCTTGTGGAAGGTAGTCAGCACGCTGCCCAGACCGAGGCCGCGCGCCGCGAGCAGGATGTTCTGCACGGCCGGATAGATGGAAGAGCCGGTGGTCAGGTTCGTGGAGCCGCCATGCTCGATGCACGCGAGCAGCAGAACAGGCGCGTCGTCCATGTGGTCGATTAGGTGCGTCGCGGAGCGTAGGATGCGCGGGTTGGCATCCTGAAGCCACTGTAGATTTGGAAGCGCATTATGACCGGCGCGGCGGTAGATGTCCGCCAGTTTCGCGCGCAGATCGGCGTCCTGGACAACTATGAAGTGCCACATCTGTCGGTTAGTGCCGCTGGGAGCCTTCGATGCGGCTTCGAGTATCTTGTCCAGCGCCTCCTGCGGCACAGGGTCGGTCTTGAAGTAGCGGATTGCGCGTTGGGTGTGCATAGCCTCGAACAGGCCAATTTCATCAGTCATCTCATACTCCTGAATTCGTCGGTAATTCAGGGGAGATTATATCGTATCGGGCTGCTGCTTTGTGTGCGGCTCGAACTGCGCTCTGATAAGATAGGCGCGGCAAGAAACGAGATTGATGGAGGCGACACAGATGAAAGTAGGCACAGGAATGCAGGGCGGTATGGTGGCGGACATTCCGCAGAAAGTGCGGAAAGCGGAGGAACTCGGCTACGACTTCTTTTCCACAAGCGAGACCAAGCATAACCCATTCGTTACGGCGGCGCTTGCCGCGGAGCATGTTAGGAGCGCGCAGGTGCGTACATCCATTGCGCTGGCCTTCGCGCGCAGTCCAATGGATACGGCTTATAACGCCTGGGACCTGCAATCGCTGTCCGGCGGGAAGTTCCAGCTTGGGATGGGCAGCCAGGTGCGCGGCCATATCGTCAGGCGATTCAACATGCCGTGGGGCAGGCCGGCTGCGCGGATGCGCGAGTACATTCAGGCGCTGCGCCATATCTGGGGAAGCTGGCAGCATGGAACGCGTCTGAACTTTCAGGGCGACTTCTACAACTTCAACCTTATGCCTCCGTTCTTTACGCCGGACCCGATCGAGCACCCGGATATCAAGATCTACATCGCGGCGGTCAACGAGCGGATGCTTCAGGTGGCGGGCGAGGTATGCGACGGCGTGCTGCTGCACTCATTCGGGACATTTAAGTACATCAACGAAGTGGTCGTGCCTAATCTTCAGAAGGGCGCGGATAAGGCGGGCAGGACGCTTGCCGACATCGACATCAACGGTGGTGGGTATGTCATTACGGGGCCGAATGAAGAGCATATCGAGCGCAGCCGCCAGGAGGTCAAGAACGCCATATCGTTCTACGCTTCGACTCGGAGCTACGCTCCCGTGATGAACCACCACGGCTGGAACGATACGGCGCAGCAGCTATATCGCATGTCGGTGGATAACAGGTGGAGCGAGATGGGCGCCCTGATCACGGACGAGATGCTGGACGAGTTCGCAATCGTCGCAGGGTACGACGACGTGATTGACAGGATGAAGGAGACCTTCGGGCCGTTTGCCAGTTCTCTCAGCTTCTCGATTCCGGTTGAATCCGGTGAGGACGAAGAGGTTCTCAAGGACATGATCGCGCGGTTGCAGGCGGCGTAGCAGGGAAGTCGAAGCGAAGGAAGTGTCTTTCGACAGGCCCTTCGGCAAGCTCAGGACGCGGATCAGAACGAACGGAGTCCATTCATCGGTCTCGTCCCGTCACAGAACGACTCTGCGCGGTGGTTCGCGTTCGCGTTCGAGGCGTATAATGTCCTCGATCTCCAGCGCGGCTTCGTCGGTGGCATCGGTGCGGTGGACGACGGTGTAGTCGAATTTCTCGGCTTCCTGAAGTTCGTTTCGTGCCTGCTCGATTCGTGTATTCAGCGCATCGTCCGCTTCGGTGTTGCGCCCGCGCAGACGGCGCTCCAGTTCCGCGTCGCTCGGCGGAGCAAGGAAAATGAAGAGGGCGTCCGGCACCAAGTTGCGGACTGTTTCCGCACCCTGAACGTCAATTTTCAGAATAACGTCCTGGCCTCGCGCCATCGCGTCAATGACTTGTGACTTTGGGACGCCGTAGTAGTTCCCGAAGACATTCGCCCACTCCAGCAGTTCTTCGTTCGCAATCATCGACTCGAACTGCGGGGCGCTGACGAAGTGGTAGTCAATTCCGTCGTGTTCGCCGCTGCGCTTGGGGCGTGTGGTAGCTGTTACTGTGAAGTGGTAGGGTCTGCCGGCTTCCCTCAGGCGGGCGAGCAGCAAGTCCTTGCCAACACCAGAGGGCCCGGAGAGTACAAGGAGCAGAGGGTTGGGCGTGATTTCTGTTGCCATCAGCGGTTACGGAGGTAGGTCCAGGACTTCTTATTTTTTTCATCGCCGCCGGTCATCTGCTGGTATCGCTGCGTCAGCTTCTCGCCGAAGAAAGCGGTTGCCATCGACATGCCGGCGGTGGGGAGGGCGTTTTCGCCCGTGTCAACGACTGCACCGGCGTCCCACCGTGCGCGGCCTTCCCACGCCTTGATGAATGTGTCCACCAGTTCGTCGTTCGAGTCCTTAATCATGTTGCGATATGAGTAGAGTTCTGAGATGTACTCGTCGATCCAGTGGACAAGAGCCTCAATGTTGGTGTAGCAGGCGGCTTCATTGTCTATGGGATCTTCGGAGGCGAGGCGCGAGTACTCCGCGAAAGTGGCCGCCGCGACCTGGTGCATTTCGCGCCAGGACTCGCTTCCCGCAGTGGTGGTTACGAAAGCAGAGGACAAGACGGTGGGCAGCACTTCCATGGCGACGGCGTAGCTGTCGTGCTCGTGCGGGTCGAGGAACAAGGGCTTCGCGCCTATGAGTTCGACCATACCGACTACGGTTTTCACTGATGTTTCGTCGGCGCCGTTCGCGGGAGAAATACAGTAATGAGCGCCTTGGAACAGGTCTGCGGAGGCATCTTCGAGATTGGTGAAGGGCCTGCGAACCAGGGGGCGGCCCGCGACGAAACTGACATTTCGAGGGAGAAGCTGAGCCGCCCATTCCATCGCCCTGACCTTTGCGGTGCCGGTGTCGGTAACGACGCAGCCGTCCTCAACGATGGGCGCGATGGCGTCCATAAGCTCGCGGGTCTGGGTGAACGGCGAGTCAAGGATAATCATTTGCGCGCCGCGAACGGCGGTCCGCAGGTTGCCGGTCTCTTCGTCGTATGCGCCAGCCTTGAACGCGATTTTCAGGGCATCCCTGTCGCCGGAACTGCCGACAATCTCGGTATTCCGTAGGTTGGCTCGCTTGAGGGCGAGGCCGATGGATACACCCACCGGGCTTGTGCCTATGATCGTAATGCGCTCCAAAGTGACACCTCCTGGCGCGGGCTGCCGCTTTTCGATTTCGTACTGCTCACACAGAAAAGTCTATCACAAAATGCAAGCCTACCGTCATGCTCCTAGCAGCAGCTGTCGGATAACGCTAATTGCGGGTATCAGTACGCGGCTCAGTATGCCGATCGGCGTGAAGACATCCACAAGCACAATGACCATCAGGATCAGCATGCCAATGCGCTCGGTGCGGGCGAAGACGGCGGCGAGCGAGCGAGGCAGAATACCCAGCACGACCTTGAAGCCGTCGAGGGGCGCTATCGGCAATAGGTTGAAGACCGCAAGGACGATGTTCCACAGCACGAGGGACTGGAGGAACACGGAGTCGATGCCGCTGCTAAACGAGACGGTACCCATTCTGAACGGCAGGGCGGCGAGCGTTGCCACAATCATGTTCGAGATGGGGCCGGCGAGGGCGACCACCGCCATGCCCGGGCGCTCGCCGATGCGGATGTTCGAGGGCGTAACGGGTGTGGGTCTGCCCCATCCGAAACCGGCGACGAATATGAGAAGGGTGCCGAGGGGGTCGAGGTGCGCGAGGGGGTTCAGGGTGAGCCTGCCCTGGCCGCGAGCGGTATAGTCGCCGAGCTGGGTGGCCGACCATGCGTGGCTGAATTCATGCACGGTGATGCCGACAATGAGCGCGATCGCGAAGGCGGCCAGGGTGATGAGAGCGCCGATAGGGTCAATCTGAAATTGGTCAAGAAGACGGAATAGCAATTTTTGACCTAATGAGGAGGAGTAATGTTTTCAGGGCGTGTTGACTGAGCGGTCTTTCAAAGGGTTTCAGTAGTTGAAGCGGACGTGGCATGTGTACATCCGCTTCATGCAACCCGACTGGAATCCCGCCCCTGCCTTCGCTAGGGGCAGGCTCTGCGCGGGAATGACGAATGATATGCGAAAGTGAATGACTCTTCGATTAGTTGTTAGAGACACGACAGCGCGGCGGGACGAACGCATCATCCCGCCGCGCGAGGTTTCAAAGTAAAGTGAGGCTTAGTGACCGCCGCATCCGCCGCCGCAGCCTCCACCACCACCGCCACCGCAGCCGCAACCACCACCGCCACAGGCACAGCCGCCGCCACCGGCGCCAACCTGGAAATTAGGGTTGCTGATGACGAAGCCGCTTCGCATCAGGCCATCGACGTAGTCAATCTGCGCGCCCTCGACAAGGGGGGCGCTTTCCGGGTCAACTAGGACCTGTACGCCGGGCGCGTCGATAACGAGGTCGTCCACCTTTGCTTCACGCTCCATGCCGAGCATGTACTGGAAGCTGCCGTGGGGTCCGGGTACGACCATCATCCGCAGCAAAGCGCCGATTTCGCCCTGTTCGGTCAGTATCTCTTCAAGCTTCTGAGAAGCCAAGTCGGAAACCTCGATAAGAGGAGTTGTTGTCACCGTTGCACCTCCGGACGGTAATACCTCAGCATGCAGACGCTGCTGCCTGTTCGCCAATCGTAACATCAGCACGGTGGGCGGTCAAGGACTTGGCGCGCCAGCGGTCATGTGTCAGGGGAGGGGGCCGACATCGATGGACAGGATGGGTGTTAGTTCTCAGCTATCAGTATTCAGTTGTCAGTTTTCGCCCCATCCCCTGCCTTCGCAGGGGCAGGCTCTAGCCGCCCGTCGAGGGGTAAGGCTAGGGGCTTCGGATGTGGGTTTGGGAGCTAACAGGATGGGCAGGATGGGGTGTGCTTACGGTTAGAGCATCGTCTTTGAGCGGGGTGTTCCAGTTGATGTTTTCAGGGTTTTCACCCTCATCGCAGGCCCCGCTTTCGTTAGGGGCAGGGTCTTCGTCCGTCGAGGGGGAAGGGGCAGTGTGCTGGGCAGGTCCTTCGACAAGCTCAGGACGCGGCTCAGGACGAACGGGGTTTTCACCCCCATCCCGACCTTCCCCCGTCAAGGGGGAAGGGGCTTCAGGGCCGTTCCCCTTCTGGATTCCCGCCCTTGCCTTCGCTAGGGGCAGGCTCTGCGCGGGAATGACGGAAGGGGATGAGCGGCGGGTTGCGCGGTATTGTCTCTGCTTCTCTACGAACTCCGCCTGCTCTTCTGCGCTCATGGCTTCGTAGCGGTCTATCTCGGCAAAGCTCAGGTGCGAGAAGAGACCGGCTTCAAGCTGAGGCTCGTCTTCGGGCGACCGGCCGGTCGCCCCTACGGGCTTCTGCTGCTCGCGCTCTTTCTCGCGCCACTCTTGCAGCCTGTTGTCGTAGCCGGTGGGTTCCCGGGCTTCCTGCCTTTCGTAGTAGGCTGCGATGTCGTCGGGCGTAATCCTGTCGCAGTTGGTGTCCCAGCCGCGCCGTATGAGTTCGCGGGTGGCTGTGACGCGCTGGTGCATCGTGAAGCCTTCGTCGCTGCCTGACGCCACGTCCAGCAGGAAGCGGGCGGGTTCCAGTCCGTGGTCGGTGTGCTCTCTGATGTAGCGCGCGAGTCCGGAGTTTATGAGTTCCTGGTCGTCCTGAGTGTTTGAGATGCGGCGGTCGCGAGTGTCGCCGAACCTGCCCAGTCCGCGGTTCATCAGTTCGGTGGCTGCTCTGATGCGGTCTGCTTCGCTGATGGGTCTGCCCTGTCCTGCGGTGCCGTGCATGACGCGGGATAGGAATTCTGCTATGACGTATCCGTCGTTGGTTTCCTCTCGGATTAGGCGGGCTACTTTGTAGTTGATGATGTCGAGGTCTGTTACGGGGGCTGACTTAACAGGATGTACAGGATGGGGAGGATTTTCGTCTTGGGATTCCGCGGTGTGTCCTTCGACAGGCTCAGGACGAACGGGGGTTTCACGCCCGTCTCCCCTCTGGATTCCTGCCTCCGCAGGAATGACGGGTTGAGAGGAGGAAGGAGTGGCAGGTAGGGCGAGTTTGGTTAGGTGTTTGGCGGCTTCCATCTGGTGGTGGAACTTGGCGTTGGGGTTTTGTCCATGCATGGTTGCATAGAGGAAGTTGGCGACGTCTTTGCCGTCGTTGGTGATGTCGAGTATGTGTTGTTGGAGGGTGTTTTGGATGCACATTTTACTTACATCGATGTACAGGATGGGAAGGATAGATGTGATAGATGATATGTTCGTTTAGTGCATCTATGATAGGTGCAGATGTTTGAGTTGTCAAGAGGAACGGCCAGAGCGGGCACAAATTTCATAGGCGGCGGTGGCAGGACTGCCTAACCTGAGAAGCGGCGGGCCAGATTCTCTCGGTGGTCCGGGTCGTGGGCGATTATCTGGCGGCGGCGCAATTGCTCTTCGACAGGGACTATGCGCGGCGGTCTGGGACTGGGCGGAGCCGTGCCGATTGCGCCTCGCGCTTCCATCGCTTCGACTTGCTCGGTGGGCGTTCCCATGATTTCGGATAGCACGAAGCGGTTGTGCTGTCCGAGCGTGGGCGCGGCGGTCGGCGACTTGGCGGTCGTCCTGGAGAATTTCCATGGTCTGCCGGTGTAGGGCAGGGGCGGCATGCCGGTGCTAGGCTCGTGTGCCGCGACCTCGTAGAAGCCGCGTTCTTGCAGATGCGGGTCGAAGAGCAAGCCCTTGCCGTCAAGGACTGCGCCAGCGGGAACGCCTCTTGCCTGCAAGGTGGTCATCAAGGCGTGCTGGTCGTGGCGCGCGGTCACTTCAGGGAGCAGGGTATCCAGCACATCCCGGTGAGTCCATCGAGACAGGGAGCCGGTGAAACGGTCGTCGGCGAGCCGTTCGGGTTGATCCAGCACTTCACAGAGCGCCCGCCACTGGTCGTCGGTCGAGATGGCAATGGTTATCCACTTGTCATTGCCCTTGCAGGGGTAGCAGCCGTGCGGCGACATGAGGGTGTCCTGATTGCCGATGCGATCTGCGGTGCGGCCGTTGACGGAGTAGTCGAGAATCGCCTCGGGTATGGTGGAAGTCAGGGTTTCGGACTGGGATACGTCTATGAACTGCCCCTTGCCGGTACGGGCGCGGTAGGCGAGGGCTGCCATTATCGCAAACGCGGTGTGCTCGGCGGCAGTGTAGTCGGCGTAGGGGATTTCGGGCAGTACGGGCGGACCGTCCTTATAGCCGCTGATGTGGGAGAGGCCGGATGTGGCTTCCGTGGTGTAGCCGATTGCGCCGTAGTCTGCCCAGGGGCCGGTGTAGCCGTAGCCCGTGGATGAGACCATGATGATGTCGGGGCGGATGCGGCGCAGGTCTTCGTACTCCAGCTTGAAGTTGCGCATGACGCGGGGCGTGAAATTTTCGGCGAAGACGTCGCTGATGCTGACAATTTCACGAAGGGTGTCTATGCAGTCCTCGTCGTTCAGTTCGAGGGTGAGGCTGTACTTGTTGCGGTTCTGCTCGTAGAAGTTGGCGGCGCGGTCCCAGTGGCGTCCTTCACCGTTGTTTTCATAGAAAGAGCTAGTGCGGTAGTTGTCCAGGCGAGCGCAGGACTCGATGCGGATTATCTGCGCGCCCATGTCGCCGAGCAGCTTGATGGCGTGCGGGATGGCGATGAGCTGCCCCATTTCGACGATGCGGATGCCTGAGAGCGGAAGTGGCATTCTACACAACTCCCGATGCAGTCAAGAGGTTGAGGTCGTCGAGCGACAGGCCGAGACGGTCGCAGAGGATCTGGCGATTATGCTCGCCGAGCAAGGGCGCGGGAGAGCTGGTATGCCAAGGGGTTTCGCTCATTATGAAGGGCGCGCCGGGGTACGTTGCCTCGCCGATGACGGGATGGTCGATGTCGGCGAAGTAGCCCCGGGCGGCGTACTGCTCGCTTGCAAGCACCTCGGCGGGGGTGTGGACTACGCCGTAAATGTGGCCGCGGCGCTTGTGCGCCTCGCGCATTAGGTCGAACTTGCGCCAACCGGTCATTCCTTCTTCAAGCGCTTCCTGGAGAGCCTGCGCGTTATCAAAGCGGCTTTCGGGCGTGGTAAATGTCTCGTCTTTAAGCGCGGGCGCGCCGATGAAATCTGCAACGCCGCTCCAATCGACCGCGCCGCCGAAGTGGATGGGTACGATGTAACCGTCCTGCGTGGGAACGGGGCTGCGAGGCATGTCGCCGGTGTAGGCGGGCTGGCGCTGGCGGGTGCTGCCTGCGTAGGTGTAGAGCGATGTGGTGTCGCGCAGGGCGGAGGTTACGCACTCCTGAATGGATATGTCGATGTGTTGTCCTTCTCCGGTGAACTGCCGGTGATACCAGCCGATGAGCGCGGCGGTGGCGGCGTTCGTTCCTGCCTTGAACTGCGTCTGGCGGAGGGCGTGCTTCAGGGGTTCGCGGTCAGCGGAGCCGAAGATGTACATCAGGCCGCCGAGCGCGTAGTGGATGATGTCAGCCGCCTTGTAGTCGCGGTAGGGGCCGGTCTGGCCGAAATTGGAGATAGAGACCATGACCAGCGAGGGATTTATGGCGGACAGGGCGTCGTAGTCCAGGCCAAGCGAGGGCATTACGCGGGGGGAGAAGTTTTCGACGAGGATGTCGGTGTCGGCCAATAACCTGTGGAACAGCGATATTCCGGTTGGCGTCTTCAAATTGAGGGTTACGCTCTTCTTGCCGGTATTCAGATAGGAGAAGAGCAGGCTGCGCTCAGGGTGCGGCTCGTCGCCGGCGAAGGGCGGTAGGCTGCGGGCGGCGTCGCCGCCTGGACGCTCGACTTTGATGACATCCGCGCCGAAATCGGCGAGGAGCTTGGTGCAGTAGGGGCCCGCGACGTGGTGCGTGAGGTCAAGGACGCGGATGCCTTGTAATGCTTTGTCTTGCAATGTTTCCGATTTCCGTAAACAGATATGACTCGCTTGAAATTGGCGCGGCAATTATAACACGCCAGTCTGCTTGGCTTGCGCGTGCAGGCGTGCGTGCATATAATCTTTGCTGCATAGGGGCATAAAGCCTCTTAGAGGAAGACATTCAAGTTGACAGGAGTTTCAAATGGCAGCAAGTATCGCGTATCTATCGTCGGACGGGGCGCTTCTCGAATCGTTTCAGGGCGTGGCACCGGAGGGCGCGGAAATAAAGTGGGTTGACTCGTCGCAGTCAATAGAGCAGCAGGCGGCTGAGCTTGAAGGCGTCGCTGCGGTCATCGTGGCGCCGAGCGTTTACCCGGTGGAGCTTGCGCGGCTGACGCCGAGCGTGCGTCTTGTGCAGACGACGAGCGCGGGCACGGACATGATAGACAAGCAGACACTGGGTGAGCTGGGCATTCGAGTGGCGAACAACGGCGGTGGCAATGCAGTCTCCGTAGCGGAGCATACGATTACCCTGCTGGTGAGCGTGTTCCGCAAGATGCAGCTGCAATACAACACCGTACAGGCCGGTGAGTGGGCCGGCAGCATCCGCAGCGACTGGTTCTCGCAGGCGCATGAGATTGCGGGCAAGACTGTTGGCATTATCGGGCTGGGACGTATCGGATCACGAGTTGCGCGGAGGCTCCAAGGCTGGGAGTGCGACATCATCTATTCCGATGTCGTGCCGATTGATCCGGAGGTCGAGGCGGAGCTTGGCGCGACACGAATGCCGATGGATGAACTGTTGCAGACTGCGGACATCATATCGCTGCATGTGCCGCTGGGCCGCAGCACCACCAAGCTCATCAGCGACCGTGAGTTCGACCTGATGAAGCCGAACGCGGTGCTGATCAACGCCTGCCGAGGGCCGGTTGTGGACGAGGCGGCGCTGATTCGCGCAATAGAAGAGAAGAAAATTATGGCCGCAGGGCTGGATGTGCTGGAGGAGGAGCCGACATCGCCGGACAACCCGCTCTTCCAGTACGACAATGTGCTGATTACGCCGCACCTGGCGTCGTTCACTCAGGAGTCTGGGGAGCGCAGCCGCGTATTCGCAATGTACAACACGGCGAAGGTCGCGGGGGGCGACGACCCGGAGTCGATAGTGCTGCCTGATTAGAGACTAGAATACATAAATATAGAAAAGCCCTCATCATAATCGATGGGGGCTTTACGGTATTGGGAAAATATCAGGCAAGAAGGTTCTCTTCCCTTCGCCTCTATTGGCTTGATTGCAGAGCTTGGATGATTGCAGGTAGGTATTGACCGATAAGCCCCGCGACTGCTATGCCAACTCCAATGGCAATTCCAATCAGCCAGCGGCGCCCTGTCTTGCTTTCATTCGATTGCTCGGCGTGCTCCGCAAAGTGCCTTTCAACCTTGCCATCAACAGCGTCAACTTTGCCATTGACAGCGTCAACTTTGCCATCAACGGCGTCGAATCTGGCGTTTAAGACTTCGCGCTGCTGAGCAAAACCTTCGCGTATATCTTCGCGCACCAAAGTCAATATATCGACATGGGTTATCCTGTCGTGGTCGTCATCCTGCCGTACCGTAGCCATGCCGCTCTCTTTCCCGTTCCCGTCAATGTAGGAATTTTACATCCCTTGATTGGAGTGTACAGCATATTTCGGAGTTTGATAAGTGTTCTGCTTTAAGGGTGTTCAACACCTACTTTCTTCAGAAGGTCCAGCGGGGCGGATTCCAGCAGGTGATTCGCCCCCATTTCATTTAAGCCCGCGCCGAGAGCGACCTTCCTGGCAAATTCGGGTGTGAGGAGGTCTCCGGGCGCATGGGCATCGGAGTCGAGCACGATGCGCGCGCCTGCCGCGCCTGCGGTGCGGACGACATGCCCGTTGGCGAAGCCGTGTCCCCGGCGAGCGGAGACTTCGAGGAAGATGCCCCTTTCGGCTGCCATGCGCGCCTCGTCGAGGGTGATGAGGCCGGGGTGCGCCAGAACATCCACATTGTCCGAGCTGACAGCGGCGAGATTTGTGCCAGGCTCGACAGGTTCTACAACCGTTTCGCCGTGGACATTTACCATCTTTGCGCCTAGCGCGCGGGCATCCTTTGCCACAGCATCTATGTCGTCGATCGGCGCGTAGGTAATCTCAACTCCCGGCAAGGCAAGGATGTCCCAGCGCCTTGACGCAGCAGCGCAGTCTTTTACCAGCGTCTTCAGCACGAATTCCAGATTGCCGGGCCCAACATGGTCGGTGACGGCCATAACGCGGTATCCGTTGTGGATAGCCCGGCGGATCAGCTCCAAAGGGGACAGAACGCCGTCGCTGAGGAACGTGTGGGTGTGGAAGTCGTACATGCTTTTCTTTCCTACGAGGAGCCAACATCGATGAACAGGATAGAAAGGATATAGTTCCTCTTATTGTCATAAGGGATTTATGATGGCGGGCCCTGGTATTGCATTCTGTCTGACAGGGCGTCTATTACGCCAAGACTTGCGAGGGTCTTCTGGACGATGTATTCGACTACATCATCGAGTGATTGAGGCTTCAGATAGAAGGGTGGCTCCGGTGGAAGGACGGTAATGCCGAGCCGTGCCAATGCCGCCAGGTTTTCGAGGTGGATGGCGCTCAAGGGGGTCTCGCGCGGCACAATGGTCAAGGGGCGGCGTTCCTTGATGCAGACATCGGCGGCGCGACGGATGAGGTTGTCGGAGAAGCCATGAGCGATGGCCGCGACTGTTGACATGCTGCATGGGACGATAGCCATGCCGCGCGTGGGGAATGTTCCGCTGGCTATGGGAGCCTGGATGTCGGCGGGCGGGTAGTAGGTAAAGTCGCCGGAATTCTGCCAGTTTTCGAGAGCTTCGCCGAATGAGAAATCCATCTCCTGCCGCCAGACGAGGCGCGCCGCCGATGAAGCGGTGGCGATGACGGGGGCGTCCGTTTGCAGCAGGGCGTTTATGACGCCGTTGGCTATCGCGGAGCCGCTCGCGCCGCTGATGCCGACTATGACGGGGTAATTTGGGGCTATGGATTGGTTCATTTCAGCGCTGGGCATAATTCGTTACACCCCCATTCCTGAATCGAGATCAGGGCAGGCTCTAACCTTCCGCCATCGAGGACTCAACATCAAGGGCTCAAAAGGGGTAGGCATTGGGAAATAATCGTGCTTGCTTTGCAATTTCACCCCCATCCTAACCTTCCCCCGTCGAGGGGGAAGGGACTTGCGTTCATATCATCACGGCGGCGAGTGTTGCAACGAACATCGTGGTGGAGACGTAGGCGTTGATGCGGAAGAACGCCATTCCAAGGCTGGATAGGTCGTCGGGTGAGACGAGGCGGTGCTTATAGACCAAGAAGGCCGCCGCGAGCGCTATTCCGATGTAGTAGGGCCAGCTTAGGCCGAGCCATATACCGAGCGCGACCAGCACAAGCAGCGCGAGCGGGTCGAGGATTCGCGCCGACCAGAAAGCGCCGACTACACCGAACTTGCTTGCCACGGAGTGCAAGCCTGCCTGTTTCTGGAAGTCGTAGTCCTGGGTGTGGTAGAGGATGTCGAAGCTGCCTGCCCAAAGCGCAACCGCGAGCGAGAGCAATACGGGCTGCCATGTGAGGCTGCCGGTCACGCCTATCCATGCGGCGGAGGGGGCGATCGCGAGCGCCCACCCCAACAAAAGATTGGATGTCCAGGTGAATCGCTTGGTGTATGGGTAGAAGATGAGGTATGCGATGGCGACGGGGGCGAGCGCCAGCGCTAGAGTGTTCAGCCGGTAGGCTGCGAAGATGAACACGGCGAGTGCGGCTAGAGTGAGGAGCGTCATGTCGCGAACTGACAGCTTGCCTGAGGGCAGGTGTCGCTCGGCGTTGCGCGGGTTTTGGGCGTCGATGTAGCGGTCGATGATGCGATTGGCGGACATGCCGACGGTGCGCGCGCCGACCATTGCAACGGTAATCCAGATGAACTGGTGGAGCGTAGGATACCAGCGCACGCCATCGGTCTCGACCCATGCGGCGAGAATCATACCGGTGTAGGCGAAGGGGAGTGCAAAGATGCTCTCGTGGAACTTGATGGCGTCGAGGAAGAGCGATGTCTTGCGCCAAGCGGATGCTGGGATTGTGGTTGCGTTCATGTCTCACAAAGGCTTCTTGAATTTGCTCTCGGCTATGGATGATAGATATTCTCCGGATTCCTGCTTTCGCAGGCATGACAAGGTGAATATATCACCCCCATCCCCTGCCTTCGCAGGGGCAGGCTCTAACATTCCCCCATCAAAGGGGAAGGGACTTTGCCTTCACCCTCACCCTCTCCTTGAGGAAGAGGGGATAATGTGTTTCTCATATATTGTATTGCCGCCACTTCGCATCGACGAGTGCCTTGATTTCATCGCTCATAACTATGTCGGGGGGCCATTCGCGGGTGCGGCCATCAAGCCGTCCCTTGGCGGTGGCGTCAATGCCCATCTTGGTGCCGTAGCGCGGCTTTGCGCTGGCGTGTTCGAGGTCGTCCAAGGGGCCCTCAGAGAGTACGATGTCTGAGCCGGGGTCGAGGTTGGCGGTGACTCGCCATGCTACTTCCGACAGGTTCTGAACATCGACATAGTGGTCAACTATGACGATGACCTTTGTGAGCATCATAAGGCCCAGGCCCCAGAGCGCGTTCATGACCTTGCGGGCGTGGCCGGGGTATTCCTTGTGGATGGACACGATGACGAGGTTGTGGAATATGCCCTCGGCCGGCATGTTGATGTCCCTGACTTCGGGCAGCGCAGCCTGAAGCGCGGGCAGCATGATGCGCTCGGTTGCCTTGCCCATGAAGAAGTCTTCCTTGGGCGGCACACCGACGAATGTTGTCGGGTAAATGGGATTGCGACGATGGGTTATGGCTGTCAGATGGAAGACGGGGTAGTCTTCTGCCAGAGAATAGTAGCCGGTGTGGTCGCCGAAGGGACCTTCAGGTCGGAGTTCGCCAGGGACGACGTAGCCTTCCAGCACAATCTCGGCGTGTGCGGGGACTTCGAGGTTGATGGTCTTGCACTTGACCATTTCGACCGCCTTGCCGCGAATGACTCCGGAGACGGCAATCTCGTCCATGTCGGGCGGCAGCGGCATAGAGCCGGTCCAGATCGTGGTGGGGTCTCCGCCGAGGGCGACAGCGACGTCGAGGCGCTCAAGCTGCCGCTCTTCGCCGTCGCGATAGTGGCGCGCGCCGACCTTGTGGGTCTGCCAATGCATGCCCATTGTCTTGCCGTCAAAGACCTGCATCCGGTATGTGCCGACGTTGCGACGTCCGGATGTGGGGTCGCGTGAGATTACCAAAGGGAGCGTGATATATGGTCCTGCGTCGAGGGGCCAGCACTTGATGATCGGGAAGGCGTTGACATCGGCGTCATCTCCAGTGAGGACGACCTCCTGACAGGGTGCGCTCTTGACTATCTTAGGCTGGCTGCGGGCAAGTCCAGCGAGATCGCCCACGGCCTTGAGTTTGTTGACAATGCCTGCGTGAGGGCCTTGGGTCAGCCCTAGCAGCTTGCGAACGCGGTCCGTCAGCTCTTCGATGTCGTCCACGCCAAGCGCCCACGCGACGCGCTGATGCGTGCCGAACAGATTAATGAGCACAGGGATGTCACTGCCATCCACGTTCTCGAACAGCAGGGCGGGGCCTCCTTCGGCGATGACGCGGCTGGCGACTTCGGTGATTTCAAGCTCGCTGCTGACAGGGGTCTTGATGCGGCGCAACTCACCCTTGCGGTCAAGGAATCTGATGAACTCTCGCAGGTCCTTGTAGTTGCTCATGCGCTCACGACCGACTGGGTGCTACGGATTTGAGTGGAGGATATGTCGCTTCGGAATGCGGATTCGGGCATGGCGGTGAACATGGAGGCGATGCTATGGGGTACAGGCACGTCAGCAAGTGTCTGAAAAGCGTCACCGTTGACGCGACCGGCTACGAGGAAGTTACATTCGTGCTGCCGCATGCTTTCGATTGCGAGAAGCATCCGTGTCTCGCTGCTGCCGTAGTAGCGTCGGTCGAACAGCCTGACGGCGGTATCGACACCGATGATGAATGTGCATCCTGGGAGCAGAGCTGCCTTTTCGTAGAAAACGGGAACTCGTGTGAGCACTATGTCTCCCTTGCCAGCGAACTGCGCGACCCTGCGACGGACCTCCTCGGATTGCAGAGGGGGCTTGTCGGCATTGGCTACGGAGAGCTCATAGGCAACGGGCGTGCCGAGTATGCGAGATGCCGCATCTGCCATGGATTCGTGCCCTTCGTGCAAGGGGTTGAACGAGCCGGAAAGGACGCCGCCAACGAAGGGTATGTCGGCGGAAATGCTGCCATCGGAGTGCACCATAGCTTTTTCGATATGCTCCGACATCAGGGCGTCTATGGCGTCAGGATAGGAGGCGCGTGTTTCCGTGACTTCCTCAGAGTCGTGCAGTCGCAGGTCAATGTCGAATGGCAATCCCGCACTCTCTGCTAGGGCGCGCAACACGAGCTTGCTGGCGATTTCGTCTTCACCGGCGCGGTCGCGCAGTCCCTTGACGTAAGTGAGGTTGTACGTCTTGATGCCGTTGCCGCTCCAAGCCGCGATGTGACAGCGGTGGTCGCCGCGCTTTGTGCGGTCTGTGGCGATGGTTGCGGTGCAGGCGATGCCGACGACGGGCGCTGAACCTTCGCGGAGTTGCAGGGCGCGCCGGTAAGCGGACTTCGCCATAGCCGCAGCAGTCTCATCGGAGACGAACTGGTCAGGCTCTGAACCGACGAATTCGGTCAGTGAGGTCGAGGCGTACGGGACAAGAATTTCGAGAACGGTGCGGGATGCGCCGGCCACGCCCAGAAGCCAAGAGACTGCTTCCGTTCCGGCACCCGCGACCGCCACGACCGCCAGTGTGTCGCTGTCGTGGATGCGCTGTACGAGGTCTAGTGGGGATTGGGTCTTCTGGTGCATAGTCGGGTGCGCGTTCGGTAGTGTGGCGTGCCTGACTTTCTGAAGATTGCGGTTGAGCGAATTATAGCAGATGGGGCTTTAGCAGGGGCAGACTCGGGGTTCTTGTGAGGCGTGGCGACGCATTATACATCTTCGCCTTTCTCTACTTGTGCCTGTTTTACTTTCCGTTCGGGGTATCCGGTTCTAGTCGTCATTTCCATCTATTGGCAGCAATGTACTAGGAAGTACAACAGCATTAACAATGAGGCGATTAGGCCACAATAGAACACCTTGATGATTCCATATTATGTTGCCATCTATGAAATGTCCGACATTATGACCAGCGAATTTGACTGTCTGTTTGTCTTTGTCCACTACCAATATACCATTAAATCCTATGCTTCCATCTTTACGGGCAAACATAGCTACGCTTTGCGGCTCACTAGCAGGCTTCATGAATCTGATAACGTTGAAGGGGTCAACAGCGAAATTCCCGCTAATGTAGATCTGACTATTGTCTTCGTTCTCGCGTATGCCTTGCCATGTTATAAATAATGGCGGTGCGCTGGCATTGTGTGCAACGCAGGGCACGGACTGCTTAACCAGTTGCGTCTGCTTCTTTGGATAGGAAATCGTATTGGTATATTGACCTCCAGTTTCTACTACCGTATATGTTACTTTTCTTTCCATTTGCACAATGACATCAATTTCTTGGATTACCTCACACTGAGGAGACAAATAACCCTCATTTTCATCGTGTGCTGAAGCTTGTTTAGTTCCTGTCGCTAACGCTATTAGGCTAAATGCAAAAGCCAGTGCGATAATGGTCTTGCTCATATTACACTTCACCCATGACTCTTAAGATATTCTGGTGCATCAGTTCCCAATCGTGACGTTGCTATATCATTTATGCATATTTAGGCGAATGCATGCATTTACCACCCTATATCGCTTTTCAAAGAATTGCAACCAATCGCTTTATTGAGACGATTTCACAAATGCCCTTCGCCTACTAATTCGTCCTATTCCGCGAAGAGGGAAAGTTAGAAATCGTGGAATTACAGGCGTCCTGACGCTTTTAGTCCCATTCCCTGCCTTCGCAAGAAGGGAGCGGTGAAGAAGGAGCTAGTGGGTCCGGCGGTAGTGTTCGACGACCTGGGCGATGCCCTCAGACAGGGAAACGCTTGGGCGCCATGCCAGGATTTCATGGGCTTTGGTCGGGTCGAGGCTGAGATGCTGGGGTTCGCCGGGACGGACGGGTGCGTATCTGGGCTGCAATGATGAATCGGCGGCAGCGGCTACGGTGTCGAACATCTCGTAGTCGGACACGCCAATGCCCCTGGCGATGTTGTAGGTGTCGTTGTCGCCTGCCTCACCCATCCCGGCAATACTTGCGGATACAACATCGCTGACGAAAACATAGTCGCGAGTCTTCGTGCCGTCGCCGAAAATGGTGGGCTGCTCGCCGCGAAGGAACTGGCCTGCGAAGATGGCTACAACGCCTGCCTCGCCGTGTGGGTTCTGGCGGGGGCCGAAAACATTTCCGTAACGAAAAATCTTGTGCTTAATGCCGTAGGTATCGCTGTACAGGCGGACAAAGTTCTCCACGCTGAGCTTGGAGACGCCATAAACCGATTCAGGCATCATCGGGTGGCCTTCGCTCATGGGAAGGCGCTGTGGCTTGGAGTACACGGCGCTGGTAGATGCGAATATGAAGCGCTCTACGTCGTGCTTGACTGCGGCTTGCAGCACGTTCAGGGAGCCGATGATGTTGACCTGTGCGTCGCGCGTAGGGTCGTACATGGAGTTTCGCACGCTTATTTGCGCGGCGTGATGGCTTACGACGTCCGGTCTGGCTTCGGCGAACGCATTTTCCAGCGCGGGGGCGTCGTTGATGCTGACATCGAACAGCCTTGCATCCGGGTTGAGGTTTTGCAGACTGCCTTCGGAGAAGTCATCCACGACCGATACGGTGTGGCCTTGGTTGACCAGCTCGTCAACGATGTGGGACCCGATGAATCCGGCGCCTCCGGTAACCAGTACGCGCATATTTTCAGCCCTCTCAGAAATTCGACATAGCGATGATGTTGTGGGACAGATGTCGGGAGAATTGCATCTCAGACACTGCCATTTTTTGGCGTTTTATTATACATTGTATGGGTGCGTTGCAGCACTTTCGGGGGTGTTCGCGCTTCGAATTCACATTTCCGATTATCCCATCTGACTTGCTAAGGGTGTAGATTGCAGAACATCCAGAGACCGAACCCGTCCGACGGGACAGAGGCTCTGCCTGAGCAGCCACAGACCGACTCGGTGCTGGTTACAGTTGCGAACAGACGGATACAGTCGCGGTTTGCTACAAGCCCTCTGCTGATAATCTATTTCTTCCTCGCCATTATCTTCATCGGCACGGTTCTGCTGCTATTGCCGTTCGCCAGCAAGGATGCGGGATCTGCGCCGTTTACGGTGGCGCTGTTCACCGCGACATCCGCCATAACGGTAACCGGGCTTGTCGTCGAGGAGACGGCGTTCTACTGGACACGGGCGGGACAGGCCATAATTATGGGGATGATATACATAGGTGGGCTGGGCTTCATGACGATCGCCACCTTCCTGCTCATCATCCTCGGCCAGCGGGTCACGCTGACTCAGCGGCTGCTTATGCGCGAGAACCTGATGCTAGACCAGTTCGGCAACCTGGTGAGGCTGACGGTGGCTATCGTGCTGATCGCAACGGGTGTTCAGCTCTTCGGTTTCGTGGTCCTGTTCACTTACTTCTACCTGTTTGCCTACCCGATGGGCGAGGCGATATGGCAGGCAGTATTCCATGCGGTTTCGGCGTTCAACAACGCCGGTTTCATAGTGTTCAACCATCCGAGCGGGCTAATCGTCTTCCAGGAGGACAGGTTCGTTCTGGGAGTGATGGGAGCGCTTATTTTTACCGGGGGCATCAGCTATCTGGTCGTCATAGACTTAATACGGGCAAAACGCTTCTCCAGATTCGCGCTCAACACCAAGCTGGTGCTTGCGGGGACTACAATACTGCTGTTCATTGGCTTTGCGGCGATATTCGTGCTGGAGTTCAACAACCCGGAGACGCTTGGGGAGCTACCGCTGCTGGACAAGATAATAGTGTCGCTGTTCCAGTCGATAAGTGACCGGACGGCGGGATTCGGCATCGTTGACATCAGCAAGGCGCACGACGGCACCAATGTATTGCAGATGGCGCTTATGTTCATCGGAGGAGCGTCCGCATCGGTCGCGGGCGGGATCAAGGTCAACACGATGGCGGTGGTAGTGATCGCGCTAATCGCGCAGATACGGCACAGAAACAATGTATCGGCGTTCGGGAGAGAAGTGCCGGATCGCCAAGTGCAGCGAGCATATCTGATCGTGAGCATTTCGCTCTTATTCCTGTTTCTCGTGGTGATGCTGTTGAGCATAACGGAGGACGGGGCAGACACGCTTGCGGTACTCTTCGAGGCTATCTCAGCGTTTGGGACCTGCGGACTGAGCCTAGGGATGACACCGCTACTGTCCCCGCTGGGGCAACTGATAATCGCCGCGACGATGTTTATCGGCAAACTGGGACCGCTGATGATAGGCGTAACGATGGCGCAAGGCTCGGAAAACGACCTGTATCGCTACGCACAGGAAAGGGTTACAATAGGCTAACGAGAACGCTAGATTCAGGTGGATGGTTATGAAAAAACAGATTGTCGTAATTGGCCTAGGGCGCTTCGGATCGAGCATAGCGCAGTCTCTGTACAACCAGGGTCACGATGTGCTCGCGATAGACGACGATGAGCTGCAAGTGCAGATGATGATGGGAAAGGCGACGCACACAATTACGGGTGACGCGACGAATGACCTGGTGCTGCGAGAACTGGGTATTCACGAGTTCGATGTCGCTATCGTCGCGATTGGCACGGACCTTGTCGCGAGCGTGATGGTCTCGGTGATGCTCAAGGATATGGGCATCAAGTACATCGTGGCGCGTGCGAAGGACCAGCTGCATGCGAACACGCTGGAGAGGCTGGGGGTTGACAAGGTGGTGCAGGTGGAGACAGAGATGGGTGCGCGACTCGCGCACTCGCTGTTCCACCCGGATGTGCAGGAATACATGGAGATTCTGCCGAATTTCGGGATAAGCAAGATAAGAGTGCCGAGCCGGTTCGCCGAGTTCAGCATTGACGAGCTGCCGGGGTTCGATAATCCGAGGGATGCCAGCCAGGCGGTGCTGGCGATCTCGCGGGGCAGGAATATAACGCTAAAGCCGGAGGGCAAGGACAGGCTGAGAGCCAATGACTGGCTTGTGCTGGCGGCGGATAATGAGCTGCTTGACGGCCTGGCGAGCTAGGCTGATTCAACGGCGGGGCTTTCGCTTATATCCTTGGACGGATTGAATGATCTCGAATTCGTGAGGGGAGACAGGGTTGAGCGCAGTCAGCGATTTTAGATTCCTCGCTCCGCTCCGAATGACAGGGTTAATGGCTCGGAGTGACGGGGTAAGTTGTTCAGAATTATGGAGTAAATCGTTCAGAATTGCGGGGTAAGTCGTTCGGAATGACAGGGTGAATCGTTCTGATTGAGGTGACTGAGAAAACTACTAGAAGCTATCTCATAAGTAACCTTGCTCGCGAAACTTGCCCCCTGTCTGCACAGGGGCAGGCTCTTCGACAAGTTCAAGGCGAACGGGTTTTAGTTATAAATTCGTTTCGTACTTCAACAGACTCTGGGCGAATTTGCACGGCGATGCTATATATGAGATGAGTTCCATTGGAAGAACCTAACTCCGACGGGCTGACTTTTATCACGACGTAGAGATCGAATACGGAGAATGAAGACGATGGCGCGAAGGCTGGCATATCTTGGGCCGCCGGGCACATATTCCGAAGAGGCGGCGATGCTGTATGACGAGGACGCCGAACTGGTGGCGGCTACGACGCTGCCTGGCGTGGTCCAGTGCGTGCATGGCGGGGAGGCGGATGAGGGGATCGTGCCTGTGGAAAACAGTCTGGAAGGCACAGTCACGTTCACCGCGGACTTGCTGATTCAGGAGACAACTCTGAAGATAAAGAGCGAACTGGTGCTGCCAATACATCACTGCCTTCTGGCGAAGCCGGGCGGCAGCGAGGAGAACGTAGAGGTAATATATTCGCATCCCCAGTCGCTCGGCCAGTGCAGGGAGTACTTGCAGCGGCGGTTCCCGAATGCGTCGCTGATGCCGTCATTGAGCAATTCGTCGGCGGTAAGCGACATGCTGGAGAGTGAGAGAAGGGCGCTGGCGATTGCGGGCAAGCGGGCGGCGCGGTTCTTCGGTGCGCGGATACTGGAAGAGGAGATCGAGGACAACCACAGCAATGCCACGCGTTTCATCGTAATGGCGGCAGAGGATGGCGCGCCCACGGGCAAGGACAAGACCTCGATCTGCTTTAACTTCGACGCGGACAGGCCGGGCAGCCTTGTGAGTGTGCTGCAAGAGTTTTCCAACCGGGGAATCAATCTAAACAAGATCGAATCCCGTCCAACCAGAAGGAGCCTGGGCAGGTACTTCTTCCTTGCCGACGTTGACGGACATAAGGTTGATGATTCAGTGCGCGATGCCCTCGACGTGATAGCCAGGAAGGTGTCTATGCTCAAGGTGCTAGGCTCTTATCCGAAGTACACGCCGCAGTAAGTATGATATTTGCTCTCGGCGCAATTCATCGATAGAGAGCGACCCCCGCTTTTCTGAATGCTGACGGAAAGCGGGGGTCTTCTTCATATTGTTGAGGTTCGATCTTACAGGCGGCTATGCCTTCTCAGCCTGTGAAGGCTCTTCCTCGGTTGATGTTTCCGAAGCGCCGTTGTTGCGATTGATGCGGGCGTTTACCTGCTCTACGACAGGTGAAACGCGCTCGCGCATACCTTCGTATGCCGGGCCGATGCGCTCGCGCGCCGTTGCCACTCCTACCGCAGCGCGATCTTGCGCCTGCGTCCTAGCCTGCGCCGCGATTTCCTCAGCTCGCGAACGCATTGCCGCGCTGCGCTCGATGAGATCGCTGCGGGTCTCCGAGCCTTTCTTGGGCGCGAGCAACAGCGCCGCAGCCGCGCCGACGAGTCCACCTACAATTAAGCCGAATGCGAAAGAGCCGCCGCCGTCATTTTTTGCCATGAGCTTCCTCCTTTTAATCTTTGCGCTTCGTGCCTCGCAAGAAAGCGAACATCTTGCCCAGGCCGAATGCAACGCCAGACCCTGACGATGCAGGTCGTACAATGTTTTCAGACACCGTATTTACGATCTCTTCAGTATTGTCCAAGATGCGTCCCGCAGAGTTCAAGGCTTGTGATACCTTTCTATAGATAGAAAAAACGAGAATTAAGATAACTAGAAGTATCGCCAACAAGAGCAGGTCACGAACGAAACCTACATAAAATGCGATGTCCTGAACGAAATCTGGCACCATTAAATGTTACTCCCTATACGCATTTCAATCGTAGCACGGTTACGCTAGGCGCGGCAAATTGGACGGCTCCATGGCCGTGCGCTTCGATGCCACACCGCATTTCGGAGCGTGTAAGCGATCACACTTCACGAAGGTAAAGTGTACAGCAGGGAATAGGTCAAAGTTAAGGCATTACGCAATGCCAAAAGAAAGCGCTCTATCCAAAAGAAGGATAGAGCGCCGTCAATATCGGCATATAGGAGCCGTTCTAGCTCTATGGCTTGATGAGCATCCTGATGAACCCTGCATCGTCGTTGCGCTGAGTGAGAATGCTGTGGTTTCGCATTTCCGCCCAGACGATGACATCATAGGTGTTCAACACATCGGGAATCATTACCTCGACGAAAGATTCGCTATCGCCGTCGATGTGCTCGGTCAGGGCTGCGATGATTCCGGCGCAGGTCTTGCCCGTGCCGTCTATAACTACCCATTCGCTGCCCGCGCTGCCATTGGTGGAACCATTGCCCGAAGGGATCGCAGCCGCGCCATCGAAAACGTCCACTTCGCCGCTGAGTCGCATTTCAAGCTGGCGCTTGAACTCGGAGACAGGCTCCCAATGCACACTGGAAGTCCGGTCGTCAGACTTCTGGCATGCCGCGCCGCGCACGCCAACGATGTCGGGGTTGATGCGGGCGAGTTCGTCAAGGTCGCTGATGCGGAGATGGCCGGATAGGGCGGTGCTCATGCCGGCCTCCTTGCCCTCGAAGACCATGTCCCGCAACTCTTCTTCACGGACGAAATCGAATAGATTGCGTCCGTCCTTTGTCAGCGTGTCGATAAGCCAGCCGTCGCACTTGGTCTCTATTGCGAGCTTGTTCATGTGGTGAGGCTCAAGCCCGCCGAACAGGGCGTTGTCGGCGAACAGGGAGCCGATGAGCTTAGTCTCGAAGCCGTCAAGCGCTTCGCGAGAAGCGTGAAGGGTTTCCAGAGCAAGCTCGTACTCATGGTCCATAAAGCCGACCTTGACTGATGTGGCGTTGATAACCCCCGCAGCATATACCGCCATCGCAACCGTGCCTACCTGATGCGGCACTACGCCAAGCGTAACACTCGCGTGGCGCTCCATAGGAATCGCGTTGCGCACGTCACGGACGATATGCGGGTGCGCGGAGCCGACAAGGGCTTCCTGCAAGTTCTTCACGTCTATGATGTCCGCGCCGCCTTTTAGGGCTTGCAGCGCTTCTTCCATATTCTGAACGCTCACCATAAGTATCATAGCGAGTACCTTTCTCTTATTGTCTTCATCTTTGCCTTGTCATTACGAACGCCTTCAGGTGTTTCATTCCGGAGAACGCGAAGAATCAAATCTTCCCTATTAGCTGAGTATGCAGAGATTTTAGATTCTTCACTCCGCTACGCTGCGTTCAGAAAGACAAGGTGGAGGCGGCTTAAATCTGATCGAGCGCCGCTTCGATTTCGGACTTCAGCTCCGCTTTCTCGCCGTCCGTGAGATTGATGTGCGGCTGCCTGACGTGGCCGCCAGCCATGCCCATGACTTCGCCCCAGTACTTGCACATAGGCGCCGGCAGCGCGCCGTTCGCCTTTTGCACGGTGCTTGCCCACCACTTGTCGGAGACTGCCTTGATGGGACGGACGTGCTTTGCGTAGAAGTCGTCGTCGAGGTCGCCGCGCATAGCCTTGTCGATGAACTGGTTGTAGTAGTTCTTCTCGGGCGTGTCGAAGCGCCAGTCGGAAGTATTGGCGAACATCACCTGCTGCTCAAAGCCAAGCTCTCTGCCCTTGAACATAATCCACTCATCGGGCGTGCTGATTATGGCGTCCCTGCCGAGCAGCTGATGGGACTCGATGGAGAGTTCCTGGTTGAAGCTGGCTTCCTTGACGCCCACGACGTTGGGGATCGAGCAGATCTGTCCGAGTCCCTGCGCGCTCATGACTATTCCGAACTGCGGAGAGTTGTAGTACATGATGGCGAGATTAGTGTTGTCTGCGAGCATACGCATCCAGTCAACGACCTGATCTTCGGTCTTGGTTACGAAATAGGGAGCGGCGCAGATGAGAAGGTCGAAGCCAATCTCCTCGGCGTGCTTTGCCAGCGCAATCATGTCTTTGTAGGAGGTGTGGGTTACGTGCGCGGCGATGGGCCATTCGCCGCCGGCCTCATCTGCGACGACATCGAAGACGCGCATTCGCTCTTCGAGGGTGAGGCTCCAAAACTCGCCCATGCCCCAAGTGCAGCCCGCGCCCTGCGTTCCCAGTGACCGGATATGCCGGATGTTGGTTCGCATGCCTTCTTCGTCAAACTCGTCGTCGCCGGTGAAGGGGGTCATCAGGGTTGTCCACTGACCGCGCAGATTTTCGCGCGCCCAGTCCATTGCTTCGCTCTTTGTGTACTCGGCCATGCTTGCCTCCTAAAGTCGCCCTCGCGTTCGCTGAAATGACGCTCGGCGCACTACACACGGTCTGTTGGTCTATACGGTGATGTTGTCCTGAGAGACTTGAAATGCTTCTTTCTCTGCCGGAGTGTCGCCTGTGGCGGTCGATAGCCAATGGGCAAGGGAATCCTGCTCATCAAGTATAACCGGAACGCTGTTCCAAATTACAGCCGGAACAGGTCTTTCGCTGCCCGCAGTTGCGACTTAGTTGCCCCGCTTTTAAGTGAATCGGTGGGGTCGTGCAGTATCTTGTTCACAATTGAACGAGTGAGGGTCTCGACCACCTGCCGATCTTCAGGGGTCATGTCGTCCAGCATACCAAGCGCCTTTGCCAGTTCTCTCTCTCGAATGTTCTCGGCATTCCGGCGGATTGCCCTGATGGTGGGGAGCACGTCGAGGGAGTCCCACCACTTCATGAACCTGCTCACTTCCTCGTCGATAATGACTTCCGCATCCTCTGCCGAGCGACGCCGTTCAGCCAAATTTTCTTCCGCGATTGCCGAGAGGTCTTCGATGTTGAAGAGGCGCACATCGTATTCGGTCGCGATTCGCGGATCGATGTCGCGCGGGATTGCCAGATCGAATGCGAAAAGAGGCGGATCTCCGGGCATGCGGTGCAGGGAGCTACCCATCGAGGATTTGACGACAAATCCGGGTGAGTCGGTAGCGGCTATCACGATGTCCGTAGATTGGAGCGCGTCTTCCAGATTCTCAAAGGGGACGACCCTGCTGGAGAGATAAGCGGCTAGTTCCGCGGCCTTGCTCTCGGTGCGGTTGGCAATCATCAGGTCGCCAATGCCGACGGTCCGCAGCGCCCTGGCGACGAGGCTGCCGGCTTCACCAGCGCCGATGAGCAGAGCGCGCTTGTCTGAGAGGTCGCCGAGTACACGCTGCGCGAGCCGGACGCCAGCGTAGCTGATAGAGAGCGGATTGCGGCCGATGTTCGTCTCCTGCCTGACGCGCCTGCCGACGCGAAGGGCGGCGTGGAACAGCCTGACGGTGGCTGAATTAACTGCCTTAACTTCGTTGGAGGCGCTCAGGGCGTCGCGCACCTGCCCAAGAATCTGCGACTCGCCGACGATGAGGGAATCCAAGCCGCCGGAAACGCTGAAAAGATGCTTGACAGCATTCTGCGCGGTTTGAGTGTAGAGGTGGGGCACGATGCTGTCTGAGGGCAGGTCGTGGTATTGCGCGATGAACCGTTGGATGCTCTGTGCAGCCTGCGCGGGACTGTCGGTAACGGTATAAATCTCCGAGCGGTTGCATGTGGAGAGGATAACAGCTTCTCCAAGCTCGTCCCTGAGAACGGGAAGAGCTTCCAGAATCTGGCTACTCCTGAAGGAGACCGATTCGCGGACTTCCAGAGGTGCGGTTTTGTGGCTTAGACCAACTAGCAGAATCTGTTGCAAGACTGAATTAGCCCTTCATAAGCTGCTTGTAGTGAGTTCGGAGGCAGCGCGTGCAGAGTTTCATTCTCTTGGTCTTGCCGTTAACTTGTATCGTGGCTTTCTGCAGATTCGCCCGCCAGCGCCTCCGCGTGCGCCGTTTCGAGTGGCTGACATTGTTGCCCGATTGTCCAGCCAACTTACGGCACACATTTTCGCAGACTTTACTTTCTGCCATACTTCACCTTTACTATTTCCATTTGGTTGATTAAAATCAACCCCAATCGGGCGCATACCCAAACTACGCAAGCGCACGAAATCGCCAACGGGCAGACGCCTGTGAATTTGTACACAAAGATAGCATATTTGACATGAAACGGCAACGATAATGACTGATACTCTCCAAGGCAATCACGCCCCCTATTCCTGGTCAGGGGATTCTCTGCTTGCTATGTTCACGGCGGGCGCTCAAATACTGGAGAGCCATGTGAACCTGGTGAATCGCCTGAACGTGTTTCCGGTGCAGGACGGGGACACGGGCATCAACATGCTACTGACACTGCGGGATACGCTTGCAGAGGCGCGCGCCGCCGCCGACGATAGCGCTTCCGTAGTGGCGAGGGCAATGTGGGACGGGGCGTGCATGGGGGCGAAGGGTAACGGCGGGTCTATCGTTTCCCAGCTCTTCAAGGGGATGGCTGAGGCGTTCGATGGAAAGAATACGGTTGGCGCGAACGAATTTGCGGCCGGGCTGGGACTGGCCAAGGGGTATGCGTACAACGCAATCGGAAATCCGGTGGAAGGCACGATGCTGACGGTGTTCACGTACGCATCGGAAGCGGCTGCCGGGAGCACCGACGTTGACGGCGACACCGATGCCGACGCGATGCTGAACGATGTAAGCAACGCGGCGCGAGAAGCGGTGATCCTGACGCCGTCACTTCTTCCCAGACTGCAAGAGGCCGGTGTCGTCGATTCGGGAGGCCTGGGACTGTGGATGATACTGGAGGGGGTGAGGCGCTGGGTCGCAGAAGAGGATACATCGCCGGACGAACTGGACATGCCGCTGCCTGAGGGTATGGATGTATCGGAGACGGGCGTATCTCTGGAATTCCTGGACCTGACGGAGGACGAGGAATACGGCAACTGCACTCAGTTTGTCGTGCGCGGGGAGGGGATGGATGTTGACGGACTTCGGGAAGAGATGGCCACGCGAGGTCGGTCCGCGGTTGTTATCGGGGATGCCTCGCTCATCAAGGTGCATGTGCATACGGAAGTACCGGACGAGATTCTGGAGTATGCGCGCTCGCTGGGCAGCGTGAGCCGTGTGAGCGTGGAGAATATGGACGAGCAGCGTGAAAGGCTGGCCGAAAAGCAGCGCCAACAGGCGGAGGACGCACTCGCGCTGGTCATTCCAATTCCAATACTTGCGGTGGCGTGGGGCGAGGGCCTGGAGGCTGTGTTCCGCCATGAGGGCGCGTCCGTGATGGTTGCAGGCGATACGATGAACCCCAGCGTGCGGGAAATACTGGACGCTGTGGATGCCGTTCCTTCCGAGAGCGTCATTATATTGCCGAACAACGGTAATATCGTGCCCGCCGCGCAACAGGCGGCCGATGCCGCGGACAAAACTGTAATGGTTGTACCCACGACGACGGTTCCGCAAGGCGTAGCCGCGGTGCTTGAGTTCCAGCCTTACAGGAGTATAGGCGACAATACGGCTGCGATGAGAGAAGTTATCGAGGACGTTCGTACCGGGGAGATCACGCGCGCCGCGCGGTCGGTTACACTGGACGGGGTTACGGCAGAGGAAGGTCAGCTAATCGGGCTATTCGAGCGCGAGATGGTGGCCGCAGGGGAAGGTCTGACCGAGACTACGCTGTCGATACTGCGGAGCGCCGGCGTCGGGTTTGGCGACTTGGTTACGCTTTATCGGGGCGACCCCATTACGGAAGCCGAGGCGAATGAGGTAGCCGCCGAAGTTGAGGCGGCATTCCCATCTATTGACTTGCAGCACTATTACGGCGGGCAGCCGTTTTACCATTTCATAGTCTCGATTGAGTGAAGGTGAGTCAGATGAGCGTTAAAGTAGTGACCGACAGCAGCGCGGATATGCCTCGTGATGTCGCGAAGCAGTATGGCATCAGCGTCATACCACAGAAGATAATCTTTGGCACCGAGGAACTTCGGGGCGGCGTTGACATAACCGGTGATGAGTTCTACCGGCGGGTGGCAAGCAGCCCGACGCTGCCTACGACTTCGCAGGCGTCTGCTGGTGAGTTCAAGGAACTGTACGAATCTATCGCCGAGGGCGCTGACGGCATTGTGTCCGTGCATGTCTCAGGCGCGCTCAGCGGCACGGTCAACTCCGCGCGGTCGGGTGGGGATGAAGCCGACATAGATTGCAGTGTTGAGGTGGTGGACTCGCTGCAGGCGGGAATGGGAACGGGCCTTGTCGCAATCGCGGCGGCGAGAGCAGCCAGTGATGGCGGTGATGTGCAGGAGGTGGTTAGCGCGGCAGAGGACGCGGCGAGTCGCTGCGAGACCTATGTGCTGCTGGACACGCTCGAATATCTGGTCAAGGGCGGCAGAGTAGGCAAGGCCAGGGCTATGGTCGCTACTTTGCTGAAAATCAAGCCGATGATTATTTTGCGCGAAGGTATTGTTGATGAGCTTGGCAAGGAGCGAAGCCACAGGAAGGGCATGGCGAGACTTCAACGCGTTACCGAAGAGTTCGCTCCGCTGGATGAACTCTGCGTCAATTACACGACGACTCCGGACGAGGCGCGCGCATTCGCAAATCAACTCAAGCCGCTGCTGCCTGAAGGCAAAGAGCCGCTGATCGCCCAGATAGGCCCGGCCGTCGGAACTTACACAGGGCCTTCGGCAATCGGGATTTCGCTGCTGAAGGCGTGAGGGACATCGCACCCGCGCCAGCCTTACCTATCCAGGGGCAGTAACAGACATTTGAATTCCATTTATGCAGGGGCGACTGGCCGGTCGCCCCTAGTATTTCCCTTTTATTGACGATTGCAGGGCTGTTTCCGCACACGCGGAATGTGCGCTACAATTTGGGAATGACCAGCTCGAACGTCAATGACAAGATTCGGACATTCGCCAATATCCTGCGCCTCGAACGGCAGCAGGGTTTCCGCGACCGTGCCGTTATAGGCGGACTTGACGCCTATATGCGCCGCTGGCGGGACGCATTGCAGCCAATGGCAAGTATGTCACGCAGCTACGCTGAAATGAGCACGGAGCATCGCCGCCAGTGGGCCGAGGCGACGCTCGCTCAGATGGGTGTCAGGGAACAGGCGTCAGGCGTCAGGGTTCGGCCGTCTGATGGTGCGCCCAGCAGCGGATCCACTACTCCCCCGGTTGAACCAGCCAAACCAGAGATTTCCGACTGCAAGGGGCGGGCGCGGAGGTCGTCACGCAAGACAGACGGCGCGCCCGTTAAGTTGAGCGACGATGTGTCGCGGCTTGGAGGCGTGAACTCCCGCACCAAGTCGAGGCTTAACGGTCTTGGGATCAATACGGTCGAGGACCTAATTCACCACTTTCCACATAGGCACGACGACTTTACGGATGTCAGAACGATTTCCCAAGTCGTGCCGGGAGAGACACAGACGGTGAAGGCGACTATCTGGGAAGTGTCGGAGACCGGACGGGGGCGAATGAAGAATGCCCAGGCGATTCTCGGGGACGAGACGGGCAATATCAGGGTAGTCTGGTTCAATCAAGGCTATCTTGTCAGGACGCTGAAGCCGGGCACAAACATCGTCATCAGCGGCGAAGCGAAGGTGTACCGTGGGCGCGTCGTGTTCCAGTCGCCGGAGTATGACTTCGTGGATAGTCGGGACGAACAGATGCATGCGGGCCGTCTCGTGCCGATATACCCGCTTACAGAGGGGCTTTACCAGCGCACGGTGCGGCGAGCCGTCAAGCAGGCGCTGGACTCGGCGGCGAGACAGATCAGGGAATACATGCCGCAGGATACGCTTCGGCTGTACAATCTTCCGGGTCTGCGAGATGCAATTTGGCAACTGCATTATCCAGATTCTCCGGAGCAGGTGGAATCGGCTCGTCGGCGCATTGCATTCGATGAATTGCTGATGCTTCAGCTGCTGGTGGCGCGACGAAGAATCGAATGGCAGTCCTCCGGCGGCGCGGTGCAGCTGAATTCGGAGGACGGGCGGCTCGACGCCTTTCTCGACTCGCTTCCGTATTCCCTGACGAACGCGCAGACGCGCTCTCTGGACGAGATACTTGCGGATATGCAGCGCGAGATACCTATGAGCCGCCTGCTGCAAGGAGATGTGGGAAGCGGCAAGACTGTCGTGGCGACAGCCGCGCTGCTGACAGCCGTGACGAACGGATACCAGGGCGCGCTGATGGCGCCTACTGAAATACTGTCCGAACAGCATTTTTCGTCCGTGGCAAAGATGCTATCCGCAGATGAAAGCGCTGCGTTGTCCTCGGCGTACTTCACGGCGATGCCTTTGGAGCACGCGAGACCTGTGAATGCGTGCCTACTGACCGGCAGCCTTTCTAAGCGCGCTAAGGACGAAATGCATGAGCGCATCGCGGATGGAGAGGTAGATATCGTCATTGGGACGCAGGCGCTGATACAGGAGTCGGTTGACATTCCCAGGCTTGCGCTGGTGGTGGTTGACGAGCAGCACAGGTTTGGCGTCATGCAGAGGATGAACTTGCGTCACAGGGGCGGCACACCTCACATGCTCGCGATGTCCGCGACGCCGATTCCACGCTCGGTGCGGCTCACGATGCTGGGGGACCTCGAACTGTCCACGATAGACGAGATGCCGCCGGGGCGACAGGAGATCCGCACCCGCTGGGTTCCACCGAACCAGCGGGATAACGCTTATGCGATTGTGCGTCATGAAGTGAAGGCGGGGCGGCAGGCGTTCATCATCTGCCCGCTCATAGAGGAGTCTGAGGCGATACAGGCGCGCGCGGCGACTGAGGAGTACGAACGATTGTCGAGGCTGGTGTTCCCTGAAATGCGTGTGGGGCTGCTGCACGGCAGATTGAGCCAGGACGAGCGTGAGGACGCTATGCGGGGATTTCAACTTGGCGAGATCGACATCCTTGTGGCTACATCCGTCATAGAAGTGGGGATAGATATTCCGAACGCGACTGTAATGCTGATCGACGGGGCGGACCGGTTCGGTCTGGCGCAACTGCACCAGTTCAGGGGGCGCGTGGGCAGAGGGGAGCATGCAAGCCAGTGCCTGCTGCTGTCGGACAGCCCCGGGATGGCGGCGCATGAGCGCATCCGCATATTGGAGCGCACAATGGACGGGTTCGAGATTGCGGAGGAGGACCTACGCATTCGGGGTGCGGGGGAGTACATGGGCACGCGGCAAAGCGGGTTGAACGACCTGAAGGTCGCGCGATTGACCGACCTGGACATTATGAGGATGGCACGGCAGGAGGCGCAGAGGCTGCTGGACGCCGACCCGGAACTGGAGCGGCCGGAGCATTCCGCGATTGCGGCGCGGTTCGAGAGTTACAGGGCCGGTCATCCGGTGGAGATTAGTTGAGCGGGGGGCTAATAGGATATACAGGATGGGGAGACTTCAGGGTTGGCGTTATGGGCGTTCTCCACATTGTGTGTGGCGGTCGGAGTTGGGGCGATTGACAATCTTTACGGTCGTGCTTATATTGACGGCAATGTTCATATAACACCTAAACACAAAAGGTAACGCGGCAGAGACCGCTATGGGAGGAAGGCATGGCTAGAATCAAACATATCGCAATTTCGTCACAGGACCCTGATAAGACAGCGGCGTTTTATAAGGATGTGCTTGGGCTTGAGGAGGTGGGCAAGGTGACCAGCGCGAATGCGGACGGATACTATCTGAGCGACGGCAATGTGAATATGGCTATCCTGAAGTTCAAGAACGATGTGGTGACCGGGGACGTGGACAGTGAATACAGCGGCATTCATCACATAGGATTTCAAGTTGAGGACGCTGCCGACGCGGACGCGCGGATGAAGGCGGCAGACGCCTATCCGATGGATGATGTCAACGAGGCGCTGCATGGTGGAATGGGCGCGCCTTCGCATGGGCGGAATGTGGAGACCAAGTACGGTGGGCCGGACGGGGTGATGATCGATATTTCACAGGGCGGCTGGGTTGGGACCGGGCCGGAGTAGAGAACGAATATCGATGGACAGGATGAATAGGATAGGGGGCAACCACGAGGGTTGCCCCTAATGCCCTCACCCCCTGCCTTCGCAGGGGCAGGCTCTAACCCTCTCCCAGAGGGAGAGGGGACTGTTTGGGGGAAGTTTTACTTGTGGAAGAGGTTGAGGGCGGATCCGAGGCGGAACCATTCGAGCTGGGACTCGCCGAATGTATGGTTGAGGTGCAATGTCTCGGATGTGCCGTCTGAGTGGGAAATGACGCACTCAACAGTCTTGCCGGGCGCAAGGTCGGACAGCCCGACGAGATCGATGCGGTCGTCTTCGCGAATCTTATCGTAGTCTGCTGCGTCCTGGAAGGTGAGGGCGAGCAAGCCCTGCTTCTTCAGGTTTGACTCATGGATGCGCGCAAAACTGCGGGCGATTACCGCCGCGCCGCCCAGCAGCCGGGGCGACAATGCGGCGTGCTCGCGGCTGCTGCCCTCGCCGTAGTTGTCGTCGCCGACTACTACCCATTTTACACCCTGCGACTGGTAGTTGCGCGCAATCGCTGAGATTGCCTTGCCTTCTTCGCCGGTGACGATGTTCCTGCCGGTGCCGGCGTCGCCGGTGTAGGCGTTGGTCGCGCCCATAAACATGTTGTCGCTAAACTTGTCGAGGTGTCCTCGATAGCGCAGCCAAGGACCTGCAGGGGAGATATGGTCGGTGGTGGTCTTTCCCTGAGTCTTCATCAGGACGGGCATGTCTGTGAAGTCGCTGCCGTCCCAAGCGGGCCACGGCTGCATCAGTTGGATGCGCTCGCTGTCGGGGGCCACGGCGAGTTCGATTTCGCTGCCGTCGGAGGGCGGAGGTTCATACACGGTCGCACCGCTGGCGAAGTTCTGCTCTGGCACCTCCGGCGCGGTTGCGGGCGGCTGGAACATGAACTCATTGCCATCGCCATCCTTCAGGGTGTCCGTTAGCGGATTGAAGGACAAGCTGCCCGCGATTGCCATAGCCGTAACAATTTCAGGGCTTCCGATGAAGTTCATCGTGGTTGGCGCGCCATCGTTGCGGCGCGGGAAGTTGCGGTTGTATGAGGTGACTATGGTGTTCGGCTGGGCGTTGGCGCCCTGCGAGCGCCGCCACTGGCCGATGCACGGACCGCAGGCGTTTGCCAGAACAGTAGCCTGGATGTCAAGCAGGGAAGACATCTGGCCGTCGCGCTCGATGGTGGCGCGCACTTGCTCAGAGCCGGGGGTGACCATAAAGGGCACGGCGGTTGCGACACCACGCGCCTTCGCCTGCTCCGCGACATCGGCGGCGCGGCTCATGTCTTCGTAGGAGGAGTTAGTGCAACTGCCGATGAGGGCTGCCGAGATGTCATCTACAAATTCGTTGCTGCCGTCCGCGACTTCGGACGCGAGCTGGGATATTGGGCGGGCGCGGTCGGGCGAGTGGGGGCCGACGATGTGTGGCTCAAGGGATGAAAGATCGAGGCGAACAACGCGATCATAGTAGTCTTCGGGGTTAGCCTCGACTTCTGGGTCAGGCTCAAGCAGATGCCTGTTAGCCTCGGCGTGCGGTACGATGCCTCCGCGGTCGGTGGCCCTGAGGTACGCGCCCATGTGGTCGTCGTAGGGGAACATCGAGGTGGTCGCGCCGATTTCGGCGCCCATGTTTGTGATGGTCGCCTTGCCGGTGGCGCTGATGGTGCGCGCGCCGGGGCCGATGTACTCAACGATGGCGTTAGTGCCACCTGAGACGGTCAGCTCACCCGCGACATAGAGGATGATGTCCTTGGGGGCGGTCCAGCCGCTCATCTCGCCGGTCAGATATACGGCGATGTGGCGGGGATAGAGGACTTCCCAGGGAAGGCCTGCCATTACTTCGACGGCGTCAGCGCCGCCGACGCCGACAGAGCAGGAGCCGAGTCCGCCGCCATTTGGCGTGTGCGAGTCGGTCCCAATCATCAGCGAGCCGGGGAAGGCGTAGTTTTCGAGGGCGACCTGGTGGATGATGCCGCCGCCCGGTCCCCAGAAGCCCGCGCCGTACTTGGCTGCTGCGGAGCGCAGGAAGTTATAGACCTCGCTGTTCTCGGCAAGGGACTCGCTCAGGTCTGATGCGCCTTCAACGCGCGCCTGAATGAGATGGTCGCAGTGGATGGTTGTAGGCACGGCAACAGACTCGCGTTGCGTCTGCATGAACTGAAGCATGCCTGTCTGTCCCAGCACGTCCTGGAGGATTACACGGTCGGGGCGGACGTTCAGGTAGCTCTCGCCGGGAATCATTTCCTGATTCTCAGGGTCGTCGAGGTGTCCGAGCAGCACTTTGTCGGCAAGCGTGAGCGGTCTGCCAAGACGTCGCCGGACGACTTCGAGGTTGCGCTCGATAGTTTCATACATTTGCGCCGCCATTTCGGGCGTAGATTCGATGGTTACCATGTTGATGCTGCCCTCCCAGTGTCAACGAATAGAGTGTTCGGAGCGATACGCTCTGATGGATACTCCCATACCTTCAGTTGCGCTTTTCCCCAACCTAACCTTCCCCATCAGAGGGAGGCGCCTAGACGTAATTGCGAATAATGCAATGGCATTGTCTAACAAAATGACAATGCCATTGCTACTGGCGTCCGTAATTCCGCGCTTTGCTCGCGGACTGCCGTCCTTTTCGAAATGGGCGCGGGGATACGACATTAAGCCGTTGACCACTCAGCGCCCTTCGACAAGCTCAGGGCGAACGGGTTTTGCGTTCCCGTACGGACCTAGCGCGTGAGGCCGAAGTATTCGTAGTTGAGGTCGATGAAGTTGCGCCACTCTTCAGGGACGTCGTCCTCGGCGAAGATGGCGACTACCGGGCACACAGGCTCGCAGGCGGCGCAGTCGATGCACTCGTCCGGGTGAATGAAATACTGGTTGTCTTCGTCCTCGGTGTAAATGCAGTCCACCGGGCAGACGTCCACACATGCGCTGTCCTTAAGGTCAATACAAGGCTCGGCTATGATATAGGTCATCTTTACGAATTCCTCCTGCTTTCTCGCTGTGCCAGCCGGCGGGCTCTCCACTGGCTGCAATTATTCCTGAATTATAAATCGGTATTGGCTTGGCTTTCAACTAATGTAGAGTTCATCGGTCGGTCAGGCTATTAGTTCGCCGGTGAGGGCGGCTAAAGTGTGATGCCTTGCTCGCGCAGACTTTGTATCTGGGCGTTCGTGTAGCCGTATTCAGATAAGATTTCGTCGGTATGCCCACCCAGGGCCGGCGAGGCGCGCGTCGGTTCAAGAGGCGTTTCGCTCATCTTCAGCACGGGGCCGACCATCTTCACCTTGCCGACAACGGAGTGATCCAGCTCAATGACCAGGCCGTTGGAGGCGACCTGCTCATCATCCACAAGCTCTTCGACGAATCGAACGGGACCTGCGGGAACACCGGCGTCGTCGAGCAGGCGCAGCCATTCGGAGACGCTCTTTTGCCTGAAGATGTCCTCCATCTGCGTATTCAGCTTTTCATAGAATGAGCGTGTCTCTTCGCTGAAAGGGTCATGATCCGGCTCGAAACGGATGTCGTGGAGACCTACAAGGTCAATGAGACGCTTACGCAGTGGGTCGCTGAGGCAACCGACTGCTAGAACCCCGTCGGCTGCCTGGTAAGTGCGATAGTAGATGCTGAAGCCGCGTCCGCGCCTCGAGTCGAAATGCTCGCGGTAGTATGCATGCAAGTCGGCGTAGGGAACGCCAGCCTCCTTCATGGCTTGCATGCTCTCGTAGAACTCGGCGCGGGGTTCGGCATCCACCCGCTCGACCTCCATGAAGCGCGTTGACTGCGCGGCGAGGGCGGACGCCAGTAGATTTGTCTCAATCTTCTGGCCCTTGCTGCTGCGCTCACGATGGAAAAGCGCGGCACAGACGGACCAGGCAGTCGCCAAGCCGGTGGACACATCCGCCACAGGGGTTGAGGACACTTGCTGTGGCACGCCATCGGCTATCTTGTCTTCGGACGCCATCAAGCCGGTCATTGCCTGCGCGATGATGTCGTATCCGGGGCGCATGCTGTGCGGGCCCTCGCGCCCATAGGCAGTATTTTCACAATAGACGAGGCGCGGGTTTATCGCAGACAGTGTTTCGTAGTCGATGCCAAGATTGTAAGGGACGTCGGGTCGGTAGTTGATGATGACGACATCGGTGTGCGGAATCAGACGATAGACGACGTCTCGCGCTTCCTGCGTGGTGAGGTCCAGGGGTAGGCTGCGCTTGCCTCGATTGAGGCTCATGAACGTCTTGCTCTCACCGGGTTCGATGGGGAAGGGGTGCCGCCACGGGTCGCCCCAGGGCGGTTCAATCTTGATGACATCGGCGCCCATGTCGGCGAGCAGCATGCCGCCGAACGGTCCGGCGATGATTTCAGTGAACTCCAGAATCTTGATTCCGTCTAGTGCGCCTGACATTCGTTAGCCTCCTGCGATGTGCGACGTGAGCGTATTATAATGGACGGGAATGACAGGATGTACAGGCAGGATATACAGGATGGAAAGGATTAGATCGAAATGACGAAGGTTTTGATTACGGGGATGAGCGGGCTTATCGGCGGGCTGCTGAGAGAGCGGATGGAGAAGGCAGGCGGCTATGAACTGAGCGCGCTGAATCGAAGCGAGGTGACGGGCGTCAAGTGTTACCGCGCTGACATCGCGGATTTCGATGCGGTGAAGGCCGCGTGCGAGGAGAAGGATGTGGTAGTGCATCTGGCAGCTTATCTGGGCAGCGATGACTTCGAGGGGCAGCTTCGCGGGAACATCATAGGCACGTACAACGTGCTCGAAGCGGCGCGGCTTGCGGGTGTGAAGCGGGTGGTGTTCGCGAGCAGCGGCAATGCGATTCGAGGCTTCGAGCTGGTAGAGCCGTACAGGTCGATTGCCGCCGGCGAATACGACAAAGTGTCGGAAGACATTCCAATGATTACGCACGAAATGATACGGCCCCAAGGCATATACGGCGCGGCGAAGGTGTTTGGCGAGGCGCTGGGACGCTACTACTCCGACTATTTCGACCTGTCGGTGCTGTGCGTGCGGATCGGGCGCGTCACGAAGGATAACGGACTAGGCGCGGAGCGTGATCGCTCTATCTATCTGAGCCACGACGACGTGGCGCAGATACTGCACCTGTGCGTGGATGCGCCGGAGAGCCTGAGATACGATGTGTTCCTAGCGACCTCTAACAACAAGTGGACCTACCGTGACCTGGAACATCCGCGAGAGGTGCTGGGGTATGAGCCGAAGGACTCGGCCGACGACCTGCCCCTGGAATGACGCTGGCTGGTGTGAAATCTGTTCGCGGCGTAAGTCTGCTGACAGTTCCAACCGTGTCAATAATTGGGCTAACAGTGGGCATGGTTGACTGTAATTCTGAGGAGGACCTATGAGTCTGGCAGAACTAACTCCCTCTCGTGTGACCGATATTGCGCGGGATGCCGCGAGGTCGGGGAGCACCCAGACGGGAAGAGAGGCGGTCGCGGTGGCCGTGGCTACGGCAGATGAATTCATCGGAATGTTGAGTGATGGGCAGCGAGCGAAGGCTATGTATGCTCTCGACGACGCCAGGCGACCAAACTGGTCGAATCTGCCTGCCGGGATTCTCGATTTCGAGCGCAACGGCATTCGCCTGAGCGAGCTTAATGACACGCAATTGCGGGCGGCATTTCAATTTCTGGCTTCCGCGCTGAGCGCCGAGGGATACAGGACCGTGGTCGATATTGTGGGCGCTGACGAAGTGCTGTCGCATTCCGCGCGCGCAGCGCATTTCGCATGGACTGACGAGAACTACTGGCTGGCATTCTTTGGCGCGCCATCGGAAACCGCGAAGTGGGGCTGGCAGTTTGGCGGGCACCATCTCGGCGTGAATCTCACGCTGGCTGACGGACGAATCTACATGTCGCCGACCTTTATTGGCGTGGAGCCCGCTTCTTACAAAGCCGGTGATCTTGTGGTTGCACCGCTGCAGGAGAAGTTAGAGGCGGGGATCGTACTGGTAAACGGACTGGATGCTGAACAGCGGGCGAAGGCTGTGGTAAGCGACCGGCCGGAAGAGGTGTGGACTAGCGCGGGCAACGATGGCTTTGTGCCGGAAATCGAGGGTTCCAGTGTGAGCGACTGGAGTGAAGCGCAGAGGAATATGCTACGCGACATGATACCCATGTGGGTCGGGATGCTGGACGGGGAGAGCGCCAGGGCCAGGCTGGATGAAATCGAGGCAGACCTTGACCGCACATACTTCGGATGGCACGGCAAGACTGACGGTAGTGGCCCGGTCTATTATCGAATTCAGGGACCGGCGGTGATTATCGAATACTCCACTCAGAGCGGAGTCGGCGCTGATTCAGGGCACTATCACTCAATATACCGGGATCCTACAAACGAATACGGCGTGAATGCGGGAGTGGGCTGATATATTTCATTGTCCGCGCGGCTATCGCTGTCATCCGTATGCTTCCAGGCCGACAGGGTCAAATATGAACTTTCGCCAATAGTCCGTGGCAAGCATGCTTAAATTGTCGCGCCAGGCCTGCCTGTGAGGGTCCGATGTGGATATGCACTCGTAACTCTCCGAGAGCAGCAGCAGGTACGGCTCGAAGTCGTCCTTGAATGCCTTGATGCAAGGATAGCCGCGAGCTCTGATTCTTCGCAGGAGATCGATTGCCGCGGAATGCCACGGCTCTTCTTGAGTTTCCAAGTGCTGCCCAATCATGGAATCGAGGTTCTGGTTGAACATCGGGACCGTTTCCATGCCGATGGGCTGGCGGTATCCATCGAGGTCCGTCGGCGGCTCGGAATGCGGGATATACCACTTGAAAAGCTCGAGGTAGAAGTCGTGCAGGTCTAGCGGCGTTCTGCTACCATCGGAGGCCGTCGCATTAGTAATACCGCCGATGTCGATGACGGTGATGGCTGCGGAAGCAGGGTCGAAGTAGATGTTTTGAGGACGCATGTCGAGAATGAGCGAACCCGCATTGTCAAACGCCACCGCGACATCCATTATGTCTCGGACGATGCTGAATCTGCCGCGCTGGTAGTGGGGAACCACCGGGTGTATGGCGAACAGATTTTGGGGCGCGCCGATTGGATGACGCTTGATGCCGTCCATTGCGCTGCCCACTAACGGGATGCCAGCCGCGCGCTCCTCGACCGTGACGGTATAAGGTTCTCCGAGGGTATCGCCGAAGTAGTGGTCGTGTGAGTGCGGCTCCGTATAGGCGAGCATTTTGGCGACGTGGGGCAGCCTGTCCCCTAGCCGCTCGCGCAGGGCGATGACCTTTGCGATACGGCGTTCGACTGCGCGGTGCTGCCTACGAGCGATGAGTGTGGAATGCGGTCGCTTTACGACGACGGGCTGCTCCGTCTCGGTGTCGGTCGCGGCGAATACCTCGGAGTCAGCGCCCTCGCCGAGCCTGCCTTCGAGTTGAAATCGATTCAGTTCTTCGGGAGAAATCTGCATTGGCAGGTCACTTAGGGTTGGCAGGATACTCAGGATGGGATACTTTGTTGCCTGCGTATCATAACATTCACCTTAGTTGAGATAACAGGGACGGGAATATGCCGCTAGTCATTGGAGTTACCGGATCGATTGCCACTGGCAAGAGCAGCGCGTGCAGGCTGATGGCGGAGCAGGGCGCGACGCATCTGGACGCGGACCGCCTGGTTCACCGGCTGTACGACCCCGGAAAGCCGGCCTTCGACCGTATCGTGGCGATCTTCGGCGATGAGATCGTGGGTGAGGACGGTTACATCGACCGCAAAATCCTCGGCTCAAAGGTGTTCGGCAATCCGGAGGAGATGACCAAGTTGACGACCGCCATCGGGAATATCGCGGAGGCGGTGAAGGGTGTCGTAGATGGATGGAACGATACTCTGGGCGATGGCGATGTGGCGGTGCTGGAGGCGGTGAATCTCATCGAGGCGGGGTACGGGCAGTGGTGCGATGCCGTGTGGCTGTTCGCATGTGAAGAGCATACGGCAAGGCAGCGGCTTATGCAGCGCAACGGATTCTCTGTGGAAGAGGCGAACCAGCGGCTCGCAAGCCAGAGAGCTTGGCGAGAGCGCGAACCGGCGTCGGACCGAGTGTTTCACAACGACGGAGGGATTGCCGAGTTCGAGGCAGAGATAGAGAGCGTATACGCAGAAGCCGCCCGACTTGCGAGAGGCGGACGGCTTCCGGTGTCCAAGTATTACGACTGGTGGGAGCGGCGGAACGGATAGTTCTGCGTTCATCCCCATCCTAGCCTGTCCCTAGGACAGGCTAGGACACCCGCCCCAAACAACTGCTTTGGGTTTCCACAAAAAGCGAGAAAAACAGACAGAATTACTAAGTTGCCTACACAGGCTGGTCTGACGACGTTATTCTGGGGGTATTACTGTGCCCGAAACTCTCTCCAGTCCAGGCCCAACTGCCTGATAGCCGCGCGCAGGGTCCCAATTTTCAGATCCCGCCCACCCCAGTCCGGCAGCGAGGCGTTTCTTCGTGTCTGAGGATTGAACCATCTTCTATGAGAGCCACGGCTTCGTGTCGGAATCTCGCAACAGCCAAGGTTCGACAGTTTGCGGGCAACCTCACGGTATCTCATGGAACGGGAACGGTGAAAACAGTCTCAATTGATACTGGTTCGCTTGCGTCGTCCACTTGGATGCCCGGCGGCAAGGGACGCCCCTCGTCCTCGTAAATCTCCAATACTACCGCAAAGGCATCCTCCGCGTTTGCCACCGCCTCGGACAAGGTATCCCCCTCGGTTATCAACTCTGGCAAAATCGGGGAGGTAACAGTGTACCCTCCTTCGGGCTGAGGCTCGAGGAGCAAGGGTATCCTCGCTATCATCCTGCTCTCCTCTTTATGCGTTCCTAGTTCTTGAAGGCGGGCATTACCTCTTCAGCGAACTGCTCAAGCTGCTCGATGATGACGGACTGTGGCGTGCCTACCGGCGTGCCGATATTGATCTCCTGCAGGCCGGGGTACTGCTTCTGGATTCCCATAAGCTGCTCAGTTACCTGCTCAGGCGTACCTATCAGCCACGAGCCGCCTTCTACCCCCTGCTCGAGGGTGGGCAGATTGGCGGTGTAAACGCGGTCAGGGTCGCCAAGCGCCTCAATCTGGTCGTCACTCAGGCCGCGCACGAAACCGAGAGGCGCGAACATCTTCATGTTCTCCTCGAAGAGGGAGCGGGCCTCTCGTATGCCCTGATCGGTGGATTCGGCGAGATATACGGAGAAGCTGATGATGAGATTGCCTCCCAGCTCGGTTTCCCTGCCGTGCTCGGCTTCAATCTTCTGCCACGCCTCCACTACGCTCTGCTGCGCGCCGCCAGGTGCCGCGCCGCCGCCGATGATGCCCTTGATGCCGTGCTTCGCCATGAAGCGCAAGCCGCGCTCGCTCGCGCTGACGACCGGCTGCCAGCACTCGACGGGCTGGTTTATGGGGCGCGGGACTAGAGTGATCTCCTCCAACTCGTACCCTCTGTACGGAACGCGAGGCGGTATTGTGTAGTTCGGCCCGTGGTGGGAGAAGGAGTCACTATGGAATGCCTTCATGATGATGTCAACCTGCTCCTCGAAGAGGTCGCGGTTGGCGTCGCCGTCAATCATAGGATTGCCGTAAACTTCGACCTCGCGGGTATGATAGCCCCTGCCCACGCCGAAGATGGTGCGTCCCTGCGTGAGAATGTCGGCGGTGGCGTAGTCTTCGGCGAGACGCAATGGATGCCACATCGGGGCGATGTTGAAACCGCAGCCAATCTTGATGTTGTCGGTGATGTGGCAGAGGTGGACGGCTTCCATCAGAAGGTTGCCGATGCACTCGTAGCCCTCGCGCTGGAAGTGGTGCTCTGCCATCCAGAATGTGTCGTAGCCCTTCTTGTCCATTGTGGTCGCGATCGCATCCGTCTTGTCGAATACGGTGGCGAGCCGCTCGTTGGAGTAGAAGCGGTCATTCGCCGGGGTAGCGTCGAAACCCATGTCGTCCAAGTCTATGTGGCCCGCGAACAGGCTGCCGAATCTGTTTATCATTGGTGTGCCTCCAAAAGCGTTGCTGGGCGTGATTTCCGCCTTATTGTAGAGATGTGGTGCGGGGTGTCAAGTCCAGCGTGAACTTACGGTATTGATAGGTTCGAGGGGATAGCATTGTCTGCTATAATCGCGCACTATACGCGGGATACAGTTGAAAGGGGAGAGTGATTATGCCAGTTACGGGACGGTATCTGTTTACGGCGAGTATGGATATTCCAAAGGAGCAGGAGGCGCTGTTCAACGAGGTTTATGACAAGGAGCATGTGCCGCTACTGAGCAAGGTTCCGGGGGTGGTTTCGGTGGCGCGGTTCAAAAGGCAGGAGCTGACGCTTGCTATCGGCGGCGAGTTGCAGACTATTGTCGTCGAGGACGAACCGCAGTACAGCGCGATCTACGAGGTGGAGAGCGCAGATGTGATAACGAGCGACGCATGGATGGAGGCGTCCGAGTCGGGGCGGTGGCCGGGAGAAGTTCGCCCGTACACCCATAACCGCAGGCACACGCTGAGGAAGATCATCCTTCCAGGGGAAGAAGGCTAACACGGAGGGGCGGGATAGACAGGATGGATAGGACTGAATGAATGTCGCGCTCGGTCCGGTTGCTCGCATAACTCGCAGCGCGAATTACAAGTGGTGGGTATTCGCGTCCGTTGCATTGGGGCTGTTCCTGACGGTCACGGACCAGTCGGGGATTAACATCGCGCTTCCACGGATTGCGGAGCACTTTGGGGCAGACCTGCCATCGGCACAGTGGATCGCGCTCGGCTTCACGCTGAGCACGAGCGTGATGTTCATGCCGGTCGGCAGGCTGTCAGACATCTTCGGGCGAGCGCATGTGTTCATGCTTGGGTTCGCCGTGTTCGTTACTGCCGCCGTCATAGGAGGAACGGCGGTGGCGTTCCCAATGCTGATTGCGGCGAAACTTCTGCAAGGCGTTGGAGTGGCGGGCATCGAGGCAAACGGCATGGCGATGGTCGCAGACATCTTTCCGGAGAAGGAGCGCGGAAAAGCCATTGGCCTGTATATGTCTATCATTGGCGCCGGCGCGGTGGGAGGACCGGTCATTGGCGGCAATCTGGTGAGCCTGCTGGGGTGGAGGTCCATATATGCTGTGAGCGCCTGCGTGGGCATCGTGGCGCTCCTGCTTGCGGCGCTAGTACTTCGCAGAGGGCTTGGCGAGCAAGCCGAAAAATCCAGGAGGACCAGCTTCGACTGGACGGGCGCCGGCCTTTCTGCGATTGTGCTTGTCTGTTTCCTCTTGTCGATCACGAACGTCCACAAGCTCGGATGGAATTCGCCCGCGATAATCGGCGGTTTTGTTGCTGCAGCGACCGCACTTGCGGTGTTCGTCTGGTGGGAAGGCAGGGCTGAGGCGCCCATGCTAGACCTGGACTTCTTCAGGAGCAAGGTCTTCACCCTTGGCGTTTCGGCGCGTTTTCTGTCCTTTCTCGCAGGGTCGGCAGTATATTTCATAATGCCGTTCTATCTTGTGCAGGGTTTGGGACTGGAGCCTCGAACCGCAGGTTTTCTCATGGTGCCCGGCTCAGTAGCAATCGCGATCTGGGGACCGCTTAGTGGCAGACTGTCTGACAGAATCGGCACTCGCTGGCTAACCGTGGCGGGGATGGCGCTTGCCACAGTTGGGATGCTGATGTTCGCACAGCTTGACGAAAACTCGAGCATGCTGAGAGTGATGATAAGCATCTTCATCGAAGGAACGGGGATAGGTCTGTTCTCGTCGCCCAATACGAGCGCGATAATGACCGCTATCGACAGCCGGAAGTTCAGCGTTGCATCCGCGTTCCTGAACCTCGTGCGGACATCCGCAGGGCTGAGCGGAATAGCGATATTCACCGCGATTGTGGTGTTCACGATGGCGTCTCAAGGGTTTGCGCCGGACCTGTCAGTGGTGTCGCAGGTCGGCGGCGATGAGATCAGGCTGGTGTTCATCACTGGGATGAGCAGAGCCTTCTTCGCGGCGGCGCTGGTGATGTTCGCGGCGATGGTGATTTCGGCGCTGCGACCGGAGAACCCCGTGACAAACATTGATGCACAAGACTGACAGGATGGATAGCCGCTAGACGCCGCGCTTAGTTCTGGTGAACAGGTTCGTCATCCGGTCGGCTTCAGGGTTGTCCTGACCCGGAAAATGCACTGGAATGTCGCGCGCGCCAACAACCGTAAAGACGACGACGGTGAATGGCTTTATGCGCATGAGGCTTCCGATTATGAGGTAGAATCCGATCAGGACGCCTGCCGCTCCTAGCAGGAATAGTATGACTTCGACTAGCTCCGAGGGCAGCAGTTCGTTGAAGACTATCTGGAGGACGGTGATCGCGGCGCCTACACCGAGGAACTGCAAGCCGGCCTGCATGCGGCTTTCCTGACCGCCGTTTGACTTCTTGAAGCTGACAACATCGGACAGCTCGGCTTCGTCGGTAATTTCGTTGCGGTCTTTTCTGTTGAGCGCGGCGACAAGGCGCTGATTGGTCAGCACCGCCCACTCCGCTTCGCTGAGTATCTCTTCGTCCCGACGCAGGTTAACTTCAAGGGCGCACATCGTTACACCACCAAACTTTGGATTTTTCTGCTGCCATTATAACCAAGCTGTCAACGGGGTATAGTTGTCAGTTATCAGAGGCGAATTCACAAATGCTCTTCGACCACCAGATTCGTCTTCCCCGCGAAAGCGGGAATCCAGAAAGCGTGGAAATACAGGAGCCCTGATAATTTTCACCCCCACCCTAGCCCTCCCCCGTCAAGGGGGAGGGGATTTGTGAAATCGTCTTGTTATCAATATTCAGTGTCTTGACAGGGTGGTTCGACTGACTACCACGAGCGGAGATACCAGCAACAACTACAGTATGTGAAGGATGGGGGCTGATGATATACTGGCTGCGGATTTTTCGCTGAGAGGAAGAGAATTGATTGAGGCGATTGTTTTCGACTTTGACGGGCTGATAATAGATACGGAGACGCCGGAATTTGACACATGGCAGGAAGTGTTCGAGTCCTACGGCGTAAGGTTGGAGCGTCAGGTGTGGGAACGGGCTATCGGACGATACAGTCGGGATTTCGACATATATGCTCACCTTGGGGAATTGTCGGGGAAACGAATCGAGCGGGAGGTTGTCAGGCCGAAGATGCGGCGGCGGTATCTGGAGTTGATAGAGTGCAATCCGATACTGCCGGGCGTTGAGGATTATCTTCGCTCTGCTAAGAAGAAGGGGCTGAAGCTGGCGGTGGCGTCCAGTTCGACGCCCGACTGGGCGAAGGGGCATTTGGAGAGCAGGGGACTACTGCATTATTTCGAGTTCGTGCTGAGCGCGGGTGATGTGGTGAACGCGAAGCCGGACCCTGAGCTTTATGTGATGGCGGTCGAGCGGCTTGGCGTAAATCCTGAGCGCGCACTGGCGATAGAAGATTCGGTGGTTGGGCTGACGGCTGCAAAGGCGGCGGGGCTTTGGTGCGCGGTGGTGCCTAATCCGATGACGAAAGGGATGGATTTCTCTTGGGCGGACATTCGACTTGAGTCGCTGGCGGAGTTGACCCTGGTGGACTTGCTGGAGAGGCTTAACGGAGGACTAACAGGATAGGCACAATTGGCAGGATTGGATTGTAGTTTTATCTGACTTGGATGTCTGAGTTACTATCTACTCACAATGTTGTTACAATACTACGGAGTCAGAAAAAGCAGGAGGTAGTCATGCCTAGAGTAAGCGGCCTTGGACATGTGGGAATATATGTGAATGACCTGATGGGGCAGCGGGACTTTTACTCGCGGGTGATGGGCTTGGAGATAACGGACGAGGACCTGGAGCAGCGCCGCATGGTCTTCATGAGCGCCAATCCGGAGATCGAGCACCACGAATTCGTTCTCATGGAAGGCAGGGACGTGCCTGCTGAAGGCAAACTGGTTCAGCAGATCTCTTTCACGGTTGAGACAATTGGGGAACTGAAGGACTTCTATCAGACTTTCCGCAACGAGGGCGTGAGCATTCAGCGCATAGTGAGCCATGGCAACGCATTCGGAATGTACGCCGACGATCCCGAAGGCAACACGCTAGAAGTCTATTACAAGACCGGACTGGATGTGCCGCAGCCTCATGGCGACCACATCGAGCTGGACATGTCTGACGAGGAGCTTATGGAGATTGCTGAGGCGGCGGTACCAGGGAACTGACATCGACTTACAGAATAGACAGGACGCTGGGTTGAAGGTGGCGCAATGGAATCGCGCCTTAATGACATGCGTATATTGGGGATGCCCGTGCAGTTTGTCACGGTCGTCGCTATCAGTCTTGCTCTGACGATATACTTCGGCGCTTGGGCTGCCGATGCGCGAATAGACGCGAGGGCTGCCCAGTCCGCAGGACTGAGCGCGCAGCAGTTCGACTTTGGAAACAGTGCAAATTCCTCTGCTGGATCAAGGCTTACGGGGGCGCTTGGCCAAGACGATACAGGCACGGGCGCGGCATACGGCAACGCAGCCGAGGGGCAGGCATGGGAGAACTTTTTTCTTTTTGCCTGTCCACTGCATTGAAGGGTAAATGAGAAGTGCATTCCGGCGGCGAAAGTGAAGAATTCATCCCCATCCCCCTGTCTGCACAGGGGCAGGCTCTGAGAATCGAGCTCAGGACAGGCTCTAACCTTTCTCCATCAAGAGGGAAGGGACTCTCGCACGAGATAATTCATGGCACGACAGTCTGAGCCATCCGCAAGCAGCGCGCGATCAAACTACGGACGCGTCATCTACCCTCACTATGTTTGGGTCATAGTTACGGTCATTGCCGTCATGCAGATGGTGGGCACGTCCATCCGCATGGCGTTCGGCGTGTTCATCGAGCCACTAGAGCAGACTTTTCAGTGGAGCCAGGGCAGCATCACGCTCGCATACGCGATTTCGAGCGTGGTTACCGCGCTGGCTTCTCCTTTTGCGGGATGGTTTGGCGATCGCTTCGGGGCGCGAAAGGCGATGGTCGTCGGCACGGCGATGTTTCTGCTGGGCATGCTGCTAACCGGATTCATCAGCACCATCTGGGAGTTGTACCTGTACTTCGGGGTGCTGCTCGGCGTTGCTCAGGCGATATTCCTAGTGCCTCTTATTCCCGCTGCGATGTTCTGGTTCCGGCGTCATCTGGGCATTGGCATGGGACTCATCATGGCGTCGTGGGGACTTGGGCCTGCGCTTGCCGCCGTGGTAGTGAGCCTGCTGCTGGAAGGAATGGGATGGCAGAACGGCTTCATCGCGCTCGGCGTAGGGTCTGCGGCAATTATGTTCGTGCTGATAGGTCTGTTCAGGGACACGCCCGCCGACAAGGGCATTCAGCCGTATGGGTACAGGCCGGGCGATGTAGAGGTGCAAAAGCGGAAGCCGGACCCGGAGCGCACGAAGCTATTCAACGGGTACATGCGGAAGACTGCCGCGTTCTGGAATATGAGCTCGATACATTTTCTGGGATGCGTGGGTCACGCGATAATTCTGGTATATATCGTGCCGCTTGCGGTGAAAGAAGGACTAACGCTGGTTCAGGCAGCGAGCGTGCTCACGGTGCTGTCGGCAGTAAGTATCCTGACCCGCATCATGGTTCCAATAATGTGCGACTACGTAGGCACCAGGACGGTGATGTTCGTTTTCTTCGCGGCACAGGGCATCCTTGTGGTGATGCTGTTCTGGACGCACGACCTGTGGATGTTCTACGTGTTCGCAGTCATATTCGGCATAGGATACGGCGGCGAGACGGGCGGCTTCCCGATACTGAACAGGCGATATTACGGGCATGCGCCTACGGGGTCGCCGTATGGCGTGCAGATGCTGGGTGCGGGGCTTGGCATGGCACTGGGCGGTTGGATAGGCGGGCCGATATTCGACATCTTCGGCAGCTACGACGTGGCGCTCTGGATTTCGATTGCGACGAGCCTGGCAGGCGCATTGAACATACTGGTGCTGGAACCGACTGACAAGCTGCTGATACCGGACTGGGAGGCGGAAGAGGCTGCGGAAGGCGCGGCGGGGGACTAGCGGTTGACAGGATTCACAGGATGGGTAGGATAAGTGTAAGGTTGTCAGTGAGCGGCTGTCAGTTCGAGGGGATATTGCGATAAATATGCAAAGGCAAGAGCAAGAACGCCAGCAACAGCAGCAGACGGATGCTTCGTCGGCGCATGACACGATAACGCATGTGGATTTGCTGAACCACATGGCGATGATGAACGAGACCACGAGCAATCAGTTGTCGCGCGTTTTGGATGCCCGCCTTGGCGCAATGAACCAAAGTGTTGAAGGGCTTGTCCAAGACATGGAACAAGAGCGTGCCGATAACAAGTCAAGGTTTCGCTGGCTTGTGGGGCTTGTGATTGGGGTCGGTATTGGGGTTGGTTTTGGGCTTGCGGGGCTTATGGTAGCGCTTGCCAATACCATAGACTGACTTCGCTATCAGCAGGGGGCGCCCGGACATTGACATGTCCGGGCGTTCTTGTATTGTTTAGGGGGAATGGGCTATTTCTGCTTCATCAGCCACTGCTGGTCGCGGGCGGGGCTGCTTAACCAGGTTTCCACATACTTCTGGCGTTCTTCGGGGACTTCGACACCCAAGCCGTCGGCGAGGCGCGTCATGAAGTTGAAGGTGCAGGCTATCAGACAGACCGATAGTATCTGCTCGTCGGTGAGGCCGTGCTCACGGAGCTTGATGACATCCGCTTCCTGCATGTTCGTAGGTTCGCGCGTGAGCTTGGTGGCGTAGTCGAGCATGGCGCGCGTCTGCGGGTCTAGGTCGGATTTGCGGTAGTCGTGCATGACGTGACTTGCCAGCTCCGGATCGTCGGAGGCGTGACGGAGAAACTCCCCGTGCGCCATCGTTCAGAATCGGCATTCGTTCTGCACGGATACGGCAGTGGCTATCGCTTCCTCCTGGGTGCGTGTCAGGGCGGACGCGCCGAAAGTGATGGCGTTATTGAAGTCGCTGACCGCTTGCATCGCCTTCGGGTTGATGGACATGATGTTGATGACATTCGCCCAGTGCAGGCGCTCTTCGGCTTCACGAATCCAAGGCATTTTCGTTCCTTTCGAGGGGAGAACCAACATGGATGGACAGGATGTATAGGATAGCGATTAGTATGTGGCTCTGCCGCCGGAGATGTCGAAGACGCCTCCGGTGCTGAATGAGCATTCCTCGGAGGCGAGCCAGGCGACGAGGGCAGCAATCTCATCTATTTCGCCGGTGCGCCCGATGGGGATGCGCTCGACCATGTAGTTCACCTGTTCAGGTGTCAATTCATCGAGAATGCGAGTGTGGACGACTGCCGGAGTTACGCAGTTGACGCGGATGCCTGTCTTCGCGAGTTCTTTGCCTACCGACTTGGTGAGACCAATTACGGCGGCCTTGGTTGCAGAGTAGGGCACCATGCGCGGGTTGCCTTCCTTGCCTGCGATGGAGGCAATGTTGACGATGCGTCCGTAGTCTCGCTCCACCATGTGCGGAATAGCGGATTGGCAAAACGCGAAAACGCCGCGCAGGTTGATACGATACACGCGGTCCAACTCTTCAAGTGAGGTTTCCCAGATGTTGCCGTCGATTCCGGTGATTCCGGCATTGTTCACGAGGATGTCGATGCGGCCCCAGGCGTCAAGAGCGGCTTGGACGGCTACTTCTGCTGTGGACTGCTCGGACACGTCGCCGACAACGAGGCGGGTGTCGCTGCCGCGAGCGGAAAGCTCGCTTGCGGACTGCTCGCCGAGGTCACCGTCGATGTCAACCATGACGAGGCGCGCGCCCTCGGAGGCGAGGCGGCGCGCTATGCCGTAGCCTATGCCGGTGGCGGCGCCTGTCACTATTGCAACTTGGCTGTCGAATCGGGTCATTATTTCTCCTAATGTAATTGACATCGATGGACAGGATGGGGAGGATTTTGTCCCACCCCAGTCCTTCCTAAAAGAGGGATGGGACTCAGCTAAAGTTCGCCCTCGGCGCGGAGGTCCTTTAAGGACTGCGAGAAGGCGGCTGTGGTACGGTCGATAACTTCTTCATCGTGGGCCGAGGACACGAGAAACGCGCGTCCTCCCATCATGTCCACACCGTTGACAAGCATGGCGCGGCGGAGGCAGCGGGTCATCTCGACCGGCATTGTGTCGTATATCTGACGGTATGACATCGTGCAAATGCCGCGGTCGCAGTTGCAGTCGGCGCCGAGGTTCACATGGATGATGGATGCGATGCCGTGCGCATGTCCTGTGACCTCGTTTTGGATGAATGCTTCGTTCAGGCCGTCCTTGAGCCGCTGCGCCATCGCGTCCGCTCTCGCGTTGATGCCCTCGTTGGCGATGGCTTCGAGCGCGGCGATACCTGCTGCCGCAGTAACTGGCTGGGCGTTGTAGGTGCCGCCCTGCGCGACCCGTCCGAAGCTGTCCCATTCGGGATCGTCACGGAACGCCATAAGCTCCATGATGTCCTCTCTGCCGCCGACGGCTGCTCCGGGCTGGCCGCCCGCTATTATTTTCGCCATAGTTGTGATGTCAGGTTCCAAGCCCCAGAGCACCTGTGCGCCACCCGGGGAGAGACGAAAGCCAGTAACGACTTCGTCCATAATGAACAGAACGCCGTGCTTTCTGGTGATGTCTTGCAGGTCTTGAAGAAACTGCGGATTTTGCAAGGGGAATGTGCCGTAATGCGCGCCGTTGCACTCGACGATGACGGCAGCAATGTCGTCGTCCTTCGTGAGGATGTCGTCAACTGCGGCTATGTCAACGGGCGCCACGATTACGGTGTCCAAGACTTCCTGTGGAACGCCGCCAAGCGCCTGTCCCGACTCAGGCGTCGTATAGTCGTGCCAACCGTGGAAGTGCTCGTGGAACTTGACGATTTTGGTCTTGCCGGTGTACGCGCGGGCCAGCCTGAGCGCGAGATATGTTGATTCCGTGCCGGACGCTGTGAATCGCACGCGCTCCAGCGAGGGGACGAGGCGCTTGACGGCTTCCGCGTAGCGAACCTCGTGTGTCGATGCGCCGCCGGCGTGCGTGCCTCTGCCAACCTGCTCGCGAATGGCTTCGACTATCTCAGGCTTACTGTGTCCCATGAGGAGGCTACCGTTGCCCATCACGTAGTCGATAATCTGATTGCCGTCAACGTCGTACTTGAACGGACCTTCGGCGTAGTCTATATAGGCGGGAAAGGGAGATGTGAAGCGGGTCTGGTGCGTGATGCCGCCCGCGAACAGGGACTTGCCTCTCTCATACCATGCGACCGACTTTCCGAACATGTCGTTGTAGCGTTCTTCGATGGTTGCCATGGCTACACTCCCTTCGTGTGCGGTTGAGCGCCTACACTTGGTGGACAAGGCGCGGTGCGTTATTGATACCAGTATTATATTCTTGGCACGCGAACGGTCAAGTTGCCGAACTCACCGTTCTTGTGTATGAGGCAAGCGGCTGTTACCATCTGGTGAGCCGAGCTTAGTCGGCGCTGACCAATGCTATAAACACCTGACAAACGGAGGAATTTAATATGGTACTGCTTGGTTCTGGAGACTGGGTCTATGAGGTGTCTGGCGAGGATTGGGGCAATCTTCCGAAGGGCGCGACATACAAAGAGGCGACCGCCGTGGATGTGGACGAAAATGACAACGTGTACGTGTTCAATCGCGGCACGCACCCGATGATCGTGTTCGACACCGAGGGCAATATACAACGCACTTGGGGTCACGGCATATTCAACAACCCACATGGCGTTACTGTGGGACCTGACGGCAACTTGTGGTGCGTTGACAACGGTGATCATACTGTCAGGCAGATGTCGCCTGACGGCAAGGTACTGATGACCATAGGCACGCCGGGACAGCCGTCACCGCCGATGAGCGGCAAGCCTTTCAATGCGCCGTCGCATGTGGCGTTCGACCCGCGCAACGGCGACTTCTATGTGGGGGACGGATATACGAACGCCGCGGTGCATAAGTATTCACCGGACGGCAAGCACCTGTTCTCGTGGGGCGAGTCCGGGAACGATCCGGGGCAGTTCAACATCGTTCACTATGTGGGCGTTGACAGGGATGGCTGGGTGTATGTTGCCGACCGAGAGAACCACCGAATCCAGGTATTCAGCCCGGAAGGGAAATTCGAGGCGCAGTGGATCAATATGTCGCGCGCGGCATGCCTCTATCTCGATACCAAGGGCGACCAAGAACTTATCTATGTGGGCGAGTATTTCTCCGGAATCAATCCGAACAGGATGGGCACGCAGCTCGGTCCGCGTGTGAGTATTTTCGACACAAAAGGCAACCGGATCGCCAGGCTGGGCACGCAGACTTATGGTGACGAGCCGGGGCGGTTCTACTCGCCGCACGGGATTGCTGTTGACTCGAAGGGCGACATATATGTTGCGGAGGTTTCGTACGCGGACTACGGGAGCAAGATGGATCCGCCGCAGGAATTGCGGTCGATGCAGAAGCTCATCAAGCAGAGCTAAAGAAAACTGACATCGATGTACAGGATGGGAAGGTAGGAGCGGGATGGCTTCGGAGTTGGGTGTCGAGAGCGTAGAACTGTCGGACGAAGGCGTAACCATCCGTTGGACGGATGGTCGCACCTGTTTCTATACCGGCAAGTACCTTCGCGTTAACTGCGCCTGCGCCGAGTGCGTGGAAGAATGGACGCAGCGTAGGATTCTGGACCCGGCGATGGTTGATGCCAATATCCGAGCTGAGGACTATCTGACGATAGGGAGGTATGCGCTGCAATTTCTCTGGAGCGACGCGCATTATACGGGGATATACCCGTTTGAGATTTTGCGGAAGATGTGCGAGTGTGAGGACTAGCGTTCAGGTTTCAGGTAGGCTGACAAGCGCTAAAGGGTTAGATGAGACGAGAAGAAGGCTGACAGCGATATACTGTCAGCCTTCTTCATTGCTCGATATTTCGAGTCGCTTTGCCGTCGTGTCCTTCGACAGGCTCAGGACGAACGGTTGCCGTTAAGCAGGCTTGAACTTAGGAAGGCTAATGTCGTCGGTTACGTCCTCGAAGACGACTTCGAGGGGCATGCCAATGACCAGCTTCTCCGGCGTTGGGTCGTCCATGACGATGTTGGTGGGCATGATAGGGCCCTCGTCGAGTTCGACCAAGGCGGTTACGAAGGGTACATCACCCACGAAGCCCGGGTGCGGCGCGCGATGCACAATGGCGTAAGTGTAGAGGGTCGCGCGACCGCTGACCTGCCGCCACTCGGTATTGCGCGAGAACGTGATCGGGGAGATGTCACGCGGATAGAAGTAATACTGCTGCGCGTCGTTGTCGTAGCGCAGCCACAGCTCGTGTTCCTTTGCCTTCTGCCAGTACACGTCGGACTCAACCTGCGGTGTCGGCAGCGGCTTATTGTATGCTTGCGTCATTCATATTCTCCTGAATTTTCTGTGTGGGGGCGGGTACATTTACCCCCATCCGGACCTTCCCCCGTCAAGGGAGAAGGGAATTACGCTATCCTCTGTCCGGTCAACTATCTAGTCAACTCCCAGCACGACAGTGCCTGTGGATGATAGGGAGCCGCCGGTGCCGTTAATTAGGCAGAGCTTGGGATCGTCGAGCTGGCGCTCGCCGGTCTCACCGCGGAGTTGCCTTACAGCTTCCAGTACGAGGAACATGCCGTACATGCCGGAGTGGGTGTAGGACAAACCGCCGCCGCTCGTGTTCATGGCGAAGTCGCCGCCGGGTGCGGTGCGCTGGTTCGCCACGAAGTCGGGACCCTCGCCGGGCTCGCAGTAGCCGAGGCTTTCCAGCGTTGCCAGCACCGTGTAGGTGAAGGAGTCGTAAATCATGGCGAGGTCAATGTCGTCATGGGTTACGCCTGCCATCTGGAGGGCTGCCGGGCCGGAATACTTCGCCCAGGTGCGAGTGAGATTCTTCATTTGGCTGACGATGCCGTGGTCGTGGCCTTCTGCCGCGCCGAGAACATAAACGGGCGCTTTCGGCAAGTCGCGCGCTCGCTCCGGAGTGGTGACGACATACGCGCCGCCGGCATCCGTTACGAGACAGCAGTCGGGCAGGTGGAATGGCCAGGCAATCCAGCGTGAGTCGTGATAGTCGTCAAAGGACATCGGCGTGTCCTTGAAGTATGCCTTGGGGTTGAGGTTTGCCCACTTGCGGGTGGCTACGGCTACTTCGGCCATTCCCTGTCGCACCCTGCGCTCGCCGTACATGTGCATGTAGCGGCGGGCGGCCATCGCGTAGTTGATGGGGGCGCCGATGAATCCGTAAGGAGACTCGTACTGCGGCCCCGCGTCCGAGGCGTTGCCGCCTGCGCGGGAGCGGGCGCTTCGGCCTGCTTCGCCGTGTGTTACGAGCACCGTATCACAGTAGCCGGCGTTTATGGCGGCTACGGCGTGTGCGATGTGGATGATAAACGACGAACCACCAACTGCGGTCGTATCAGTATATGTAGGGTTTATGCCCAGGTATTCGCCAAGATTGATTGTCGATGTGCCCGCGGTCATCAGACCGTTCACATCGCTCATGGATAGCCCGGCGTCTTCCAGGGCGTTGTAAGCAGCTTCGGCATGAAGCTGAAGGTTGGACTTTTCGACTCTTCCAATTTCGTCGGATTCAGCCACTCCAACAATGGCAACCGACTTGCTCAAATCGGCCATCTTATATGGCACCTCCCGTGCGGTTTCTGCGGTGTTGCAGTCCTTAGAATTGAGGCGGGCGCAATGCGCCAAACGCCGCCAAACAGGATATACCGTGCAGGGATTTAAGGCAAGTTAATGGAGACGAGGACTTACGGGAGAGGCAGGACTATTCGCTCCCATTCCAGTCTCGCCCCGCCTAAGGGAAAGGGCTTACCCCGACCTGCCGAAGGCGGCTACTATCTTCGCGATGATGCCGCCGAAGATGCCAATGCCGAAGAACATAAGAAAGATGGCGGTGAACTTGCCTACAACGGTTACAGGGTAGTGGTCGCCGTAGCCGACTGTGGAGACGGTTACGAGGGACCAGTAAAGCGCGTCGGGGAAGCTTTGAATGTTTGCGCCGTCGGCGTTCTGCTCGGCGGTGGTTACGATTGTAGCAACGAGGAGAACCATTCCTATGCCGTAACCCAGCAGGCTTTCAAACGTTACGAGGCGATTCACGCGGGTGACGTCGCGGACTATCCAGAATATGGCGCGGATGATGCGGAGGGGGCGAATTACTGGGATGAGCACGATGAGTGCTTCAAGCCAGTTCCGTCTTAGGTAGGCGCGCTTGCTAGGGGCTATGGCTAACTTTGACAAGAATGTGACTGCGAAGAGCGCCCAAATCGCGATTTCGATTGCGGCGTAGATTCGCCGTTCGGCCGGGCTGAGGTCCCAGAGGTAGAGGCCGGCGAAGACGGGAATCATCGCAAATGCGCCCAGCATCAGCGGCAACTCGGTGAGGCGTTCGAGATATTCGAGACGGTCGGGGGAGTCTGGGACAGGATTCATAGTCGTCAATCCGCTCTAGCTTATTCCCCCGTCCGTCCCGTGGCGGCAAATCGCAGCGTTTTACTGGAGTGGGGAGTAGTCTGTGGGGGTCAGTGTGGTATTGAAGACTCGGCTGACGATAAGGCCGTCTGCTTCGGATTCGGCGCGCACCTTCTGCCATTCGGGGTCGTTGCGGAAGGCTTCCCACGCACGCTCGCGGTGGGCAGCGTCCTCAAAGGCGATGATGTAGATGAGGCGGTCGCTGTAGTCGCCGATGTCGGCAGTGAAGTAACCGATGTTCTTGATACCGTGCTTCTCGAATATCTTCATGGTGTGATCACGGAATCGGGCGTTGATGTTGGGCAATCTGCCGGGGAGAGTTTCATATACTCGATATTCGTAAATCATTGTTGCCTCCTAATATGCTGAATTTTCTTCCAAACGTGTTAAATCTAGATTGCGCCTACTCCGTTGGTAAGACCCAGCGCCGCCATGACGCCGTGCGCGAGCGGCTGCAAGTCAGGGCAGTCGAAATCGGGCTCCAATACGGCGTTGACCGCGGAGATGGCGATCCGATTGTTGCGGACGGCGGAGATGTCGGTGTCGTCAGCGACGGACCGATTGGTCATTCTGTTGTGCTTGATCCAGTAGTATGTCCTGCGACCGTTGCTCCCGCGTTCGACGTTTTCCAAGTAAAGTCGCGGGCCCAGCTTAGTGACTTCGGCGCCCTTGATGCCTTCGGTGGTCGCGTTTGGGACGTTCACATTGAGGAAGAGCGGTGGAAGGCTTTCGTCAGCTGCGATGGTCTTGACCAGGGAGGCTGCGGTGGTAGCTGCGGCGTCGTATTGGAGATTCGTGATAGACGCTACCGACATCGCAATTGAGTGCATCTGGCGGTAGTAGCCCTGAATCGCCGCGCCAACCGTACCGGAAACCAGAATGTCCATACCCAAGTTGGAGCCATCATTGATGCCGGAGAGCATGAAGTCGAACTTGCCGGGCGAGAGCATTTCAAGTCCAAGTATCGCGCTGTCAGCGGGGGTGCCTTCGATTGCGAATGTCTTGATTCCTTCGACCGGCGGGTTCGTAACCTCGCGCACCTTGACTACATCGAGGAGTGTTCTTGCGCTTCCAATGCCGCTCTGATCTCGATCGGGCGCTGCAACTACCACCTCACCGAGACTCTTGAGCGCGCCCACCATCTTCCAAAGTCCCGGCGCTTCAACGCCGTCGTCATTCGTTACCAGGATTTTCAATTTTTCGTCCTTTTCTTGTGTCCAGAGGTTCGAGGGAATTAGGTCTGACAGGATGTGCTTGCTTTCTCGGTTTAGTCCTTCGTTCAGGTAAAGGACGAAGGGTTTCTCAATCTGCCGTGTCATAGTATCACATTGTCTATCAGGCGCGTCTTGCCGATGCGGACGGCAAGGGATACGAGGGCAGTGCGGTCGATTGTGTCGAGTTCGGCGAGGTTGCCGGCATCCGCGATGCTGATGTAGTCGATGCTTGCAAGCGGAGATTCGGTGATAAGCAGGCGCATGCGCTGTTGGATACTCGCAGCGTCCGTTTCGCCTTGAGTACGCAGTTCCTGGGCGAGCCGCAGCGAGCCGTACAGGGAAAGTGCGGCATCACGCTCGGTCGGGCTCAGATATACGTTGCGGCTGCTTAGGGCGAGTCCGTCGGTATCGCGCACTGTAGGGCAGACGACGATTTCAGAGCCGAGATTCAGGTCATCGTTAAGGCGCTTGACCACAAGGCATTGCTGCGCGTCCTTCTGTCCGAAGTATGCGCGGTCAGGTCGTACGACGGTCAGCAGCTTGCAGACGACAGTGGCTACGCCTCGAAAGTGTCCGGTGCGGTGCTCGCCCTCAAGTCGCTCGCCGATGCTTCCAACGTCGATATATGTGTCGAAGCCGGGAGGATAGACCTCTTCCACCGGAGGCGCGAACACGAGATCAACCCCTGCCTCACGCAACTTGGCAAGGTCGGAATCCATGTCACGCGGGTATGTGGCGAAGTCCTCGCTGGGACCAAACTGAGTAGGGTTGACGAAAATGCTGACCGCGGCGGTGGCGTTCTCTTCTCTGGCGCGACGGACGAGCGTCATGTGTCCTTCGTGCAGAAAGCCCATGGTAGGCACTAAGCCGAGGGGCTTTTCAGCGTGAGCGTGAGCCTGACGGAAGGCGGCTACGGATTCGACAATCTGCATCAGCGTTCGCTCTGAGCGGCGATGTTCGGGTCGCCGGTGAGTTCTGCAAGAACTTCGGCTGAGAGTGTGAAGCTCTCGTCCTCGGAGGGGAAAGTCTGAGAGCGGACGTCCTCGATGTATTCCGAGACAGCGCCGTTCACAAGCTCCGCCATGTGAGCGTATTTTCGCGCATGCTTGGGAGTGAAGTCGGTATATAGTCCCATCATGTCGTGGAAGACCTGCACCTGACCGTCGCAGTGGACGCCCGCGCCGATTCCGATGGTGGGAATGCTCAGGCGCTCGGTTACAATCTGGGCGAGTTGTGATGGCACTCCCTCAAGAACGATGGAATACGCCCCAGCGTCCTCAACTGCCTTAGCGTCTTCGATAAGCTCGACCGCAGCCTTTGTTGTCCTGCCCTGAATGCGATAGCCGCCGAGCTGGTTGACTGCCTGCGGCGTAAGACCGATGTGTCCCATCACCGGAATGCCTGCCTGCACGATGCGTCGCATTGTTCTGGCGACATGCCTGCCTCCTTCGAGCTTCACAGACTGCGCGCCGCCCTCCTTGAGCAGACGACCGGCATTGCGTATGGCGTCGGGCCTGCTTGCCTGATAGCTCATGAAGGGGAGGTCGCCGACGATGTGAACCTTCTCGGTGCCGCGCACGACTGACTTGATATGGTGGAGCATGTCTTCCATTGTGACGGGCACGGTGGAGTCGTAACCGAGCACGACCTGTCCGAGGCTGTCGCCGACAAGGATGATGTCAACGCCCGCATTCTCGACGATGCGCGCTGAGGTGTAGTCATAAGCAGTAATCATTGCAATGCGCTTGCCGCGCCGCTTCATTGCCGCTATGTCACGAATTGTGGTTCTCATCACTCTTACCTCATTCGACCTCTCGGCTTTCGTTTAGCAATTGCCTGAAAGCGGTCTCTCCATCTTCGGACAAGCCCTGTTCCACTGCCAGATGCAGCCCGGCCAGGGCGAGTTCGCGGTACAGCGGCAGCAGGTCGGGATGCTGCGACGTGAGGGCTTGCAAGTGCTTGACAGCCGTCCCCAAGTCGCCACGAGGATAGGGGCCCGCGACCGCCGCCGGAATTCCCGATGTTTCGACATTGTAGGCGACGGCTCGCATCATCGGTATGAGGGCCTTCACTCCGTCGTCTCGCGTGTAGCCGATGTGTTCCCAGACTTCGGCTGAGATGCCCACCATGCAGGTCAGTAGGTTACCCATCATCACTCCGCTAAGGTGGTAGAGCGGCTTGTCTTCGGCGTTGAGGAATACAGGGTTGCCGCCGATGGCGAGCGCCAATTCGCTAAGGTAAGCGCGCATTTCATCGCTGCCTTCGATGCCGAAGGTTATTCCAGGAATGCTTCTGACGCCGTTCTCCACGGATGAGAATGCTTGAAGGGGGTGGAACGCGCCCGGAATCGCGCCCTGAGTCTGTGCCGCCTCCAGCACATCGACGGAAGCCGCTCCTGAGCAGTGCGCCACTCCCTGACCTTCGCGCCACTTCACGGATTGAGCGACCTGCGGTATCGCGTCATCGGAAGTTGATATGAAAACCATGTCGCTGGCGTCAACCGCACTCTGAAGGTCGGCGTACTGCACGCAGCCGCGAATGCGTTCCGCGAACGAAGCTGCCGAAGCGGGGGTGCGGCTTGATACGGCCACGACAGGATAGCCGGCGTTTGACATAGCGACGGCAAGCGAGCCGCCGACTCTACCAGCGCCAATGAATCCGATTCTTGATGTCTTACCGAGGCTAGTCATTTTCGAGCAGATCCTTGACCGCAGGCACGCCACCGAGCGATTCGGCTTCGGTTACGGCGCTGACAATCGCATTGCTGACGCACATCGTAGCCGCCGCAAGCAATTGGTTCATGTTGACCTCGGAGCCGCTCTTTCCGGCTGCCAGAGCGAACATCGTGTCGCCGTCGCCCATCAGGTGTGCGGGTCTGACAGCGAGAGCGACGCCGTCCTGGGCGGCTGACGCCAGCTTGTTTGCCTGCTCTTTGTTGAGGGCGGCGTTGGTAGCTACGACTCCGATAGTAGTATTGGAGGCTGAGACAGGCTGCATAGCTTTTACGGGAGGCGAGACTGCGACTTCCAGGGCGTCGAGTATTGCATCGCCGTCTTCGGTGCGAGGGCCTGCGACGATGCGCCCGGTTGCGGCTTCGTACACGCCGCCGATTGCATTGACGGCGACAATCGCGCCAACGGTCAGGCCATCACCCAGAGATACGCTCGCAGAGCCGATGCCACCCTTCATCGAGCGATTCATACCGAGCATCTTGCCCACGGTCGCGCCCGTGCCCGCGCCAACACTGCCCTGTGCCGGCGGCGAAACGGAGGCGCTGCGGCAAGCGGCTTCGCCATCATCGGCGGTCGGGCGAATATCGCCCTGGACAAGTCCTAGGTCGAACAGTATAGCGGCGGGCACGATCGGGATTGTCGCGCCGCCGAATCGCAGCCCAATGCCTCTTTCTTCCAGGTATCGGACGACACCTGTTGCCGCCGCCAAGCCGAACGCGCTGCCGCCGCTGAGCAGGATGGCATGCACTTCGTTGACCAGGGCAGTCGGGCGGAGCAGGTCGGTCTCGCGTGTGCCGGGCGCAGAGCCGCGCACATCTACGCCGCCGACCGCGCCATCCTCACAGACGACCACGGTGCAGCCAGTCGCGGCTGAAGGGCTGGTATAGTGGCCGACTTGAATGCCGGGCACGTCGGTTATGCTCGCGCGTCTCATGTACATCTCAAACGATGTCGTCCCTGACAATATGACCTGTAACGACAAAAAGCCTCCCCGCGCCTTTGCGGGAAGGCTTTTCAAGACAAATGCCCTTGGTACCGTCCGATGGGACGGCTATTTTGATACTGAGTGAAATCATTGTAAGCGCTCACCGTTCCTGTCAGGATTGGCTGCGCGAGTATGGTATCAGGAATGCGGTTGCGCTTCAAATCCAGATGTTTTGCTGGCGGGAAGGGAAGTGCGCCGCCTGCAAGTACCCTTCGGGGTGGCTATCGTCTCCCGGCGGATGCTGAAGCATCGCGGTCTCGTCCAACTCAATGCCAAGTCCTATGCCTTCGGGCAGGCTGAAGTAGCCGTTCTTCTGGAATGGGAATTCTCCCTTGACCACATGCTGATACCACGCGCCGTGACCGCCCTCCTGGATGAGGAAATTAGGGCATGTGGCATCGACATGCAGCGCAGCCATTGTGTTTATGGGTCCGTATGGGTTATGAGGGCAGAAGCCGACGTAGTATGTCTCCGCCATTGCAGCAATCTTCTTGAGTTCGAGAATGCCGCCCGCGTGACAGATGTCAGGCTGCGCCATGTCTATAACCTGCTTCTCGAAAAGCTCACGGAAGCCCCATTTTGTGTAGATGCGCTCACCTGTGGCGATGGGGATGTTAACCCCAGCGGTTACCTTCAACATTGCGTCTATGTTTTCGGGCGGAACCGGCTCCTCGAACCAGAAGGGGCGGTACTCTTCGAGCGCGTTGCCCATGCGAATTGCCTCGTGAGGGGCGAGCCTGCCGTGGACCTCTATGAGCAGCTCAACATCGTCACCAACTGCTTCGCGCACCGCCTTAACTTTGGCAAGAGCATCCCGTTCGGACTCGACTGTTGTGAACAAGCCCTGATGCGCGAACGGGTCGCCCTTGAGCGCGGTGAGGCCCTGCTCGACCCATGACAAGGCGTTCCGCACGGCATCATCAGAAGTCCGTCCGTCGAATCGTCCGTAAGCCCAGAACTTGTCGCGCATCGCGCCGCCCAGAAGCTCGTACACCGGTACATTGAGAGCCTTGCCCTTGATGTCCCAGAGTGCAATGTCTATGCCGCTGATCGCAGCCATGTGGAGGACGCCGCCGCGCACGTTATGCCCAAAGTTGTAGAGGTTCTGCCAGTGCTCTTCGATGCGGAAAGGGTTCTTTCCAATTAGGGTCTCGCCAAGCTCCTCCACAACCGCGCCGACTGAGACCGCGCCGACTGTCGCCTCTCCCCAGCCCACAATGCCGTCATCGGTCGAGACTTTGACGAATACGTAGTTGCGCGTGGCTTCCGGCGGCCTGGTGGCGAATGCCTTGACTTCAGTAATCTTCATTTGCTTCAAACTCTCCTATGCTCTTTGCTTACCCGGTATCGCGCGCAGTTTAGCATCAGGCTGCGGTTATCTCAATTGAAGTGAACCGGGAGGATAAATAGGTCGAGTGAGTATGATTGACGCGGATGAAGTAGATACTTACACTTTTACTGCGATACACGACATAGAGCAAGGGGAACGAAAAATGCGAATTGCGATTGGCGCAGACCATGCGGGCTTTCCGGCGAAAGCGCCTGTCAAGGAGGTGCTGGAAGCACAGGGACACGAGGTGGTTGACTTGGGAGCGCATACATACGATGCGCTGGACGACTATCCTGATTTCGCGAAGGCGGTCGCGGAGTACGTGGCTGCGGAGAACGCGGACAGGGGAGTAGTCTTATGCGGGAGCGGCGTGGGAGCATCCGTCGCATCGAACAAGGTCCGGGGAATACGCGCGAGCGTGTGCCACGACACATACTCGGCCCATCAGGGTGTTGAGCACGACGACATGAACATCCTTTGCATGGGTGTGCGCATAATCGGAGAGGAACTTGTGAAGGAAGTTGTGAGCGCTTTCGCTTCGGCGGAGTTTTCCGGCGAGGAGCGGCATGTGCGTCGCATGCAGAAGGTCTTCGATATGGAGGCGAATTTCTGAGATAAGTGGGCGTGAACGGCACGACTGGTTTCTCGTAAGCAGACCATATCGTACAGAAGCCGAGATTATCCGGCGTCAGCGGACCGTGAATGGCCCTTGCAACAGGAATGAGCGGACTGCCGGATTTGGCAGCCCGCTCAAGCGGGGAGGGCTGCTCATCTGACGATGAGTGTTGCCGCAGGTTAATGCGTGCCGTTTCTGCTCGCCTGTTCCTTCTGAGGCTTGGAGTATCTCCGCAGGAAGGGCGGAAGGTCCAGCTTACCGTTATCGTTCGACATGGCTTCGAGCAGCATGTCCGCATAGCCTTCGTCGTTTTCCTTCATGTCGCTCGGATGCTCGAAGCCGGTGGCGATGATGGTGAGTTTGATCTCGTTTTCCATCTTGAGGTCGGTCGCCATACCGAAGATGATGTTGCAGTCGGGATCGACCACACGCTGGATGACCTCGGCGGCCTCGTGCAGCTCGGAGAGTCGGAGGTCGCTGCCGCCCGTAATGTTGAACAGTACGCCGCGCGCGCCCTCGATGGACACGTCCAGCAGCGGGTTGGTGATAGCGGTCTGAGCTGCGCTCCTCGCGCGGTGCTCACCCACACCCCAGCCGATAGACATCCAGGCGGGCCCTGAGTTCTGCATGATCGACTGGACGTCCGCGAAGTCAAGGTTGATTTCGCCGGGTACGGTTATAAGCTCGGCGATCGACTGAACGCCCATTCGCAGTACGTCGTCTGCCATCAGGAATGCATTCTGGGCGGTGATTTCCTCTTCGCAGATGATGTGCAGCCGCTCGTTCGGGATCACGAGCAGTGTGTCAACGTGCTCCTTGAGGCGAAGGATGCCTTCTTCTGCCGCATCGGCCCTGCGCTTGCCCTCGAATGCGAAAGGCCGGGTTACGACTCCGACGGTCAAGGCACCGGTTTCTCGCGCGATTTCGGCGATGACCGGAGCCGCGCCCGTGCCGGTTCCGCCGCCCATTCCGGCCGCTACGAACACCATGTCGGCGTCGCGAATCACATCATACAGCTCTTCGCGGCTCTCTTCAGCCGACTTCATGCCCAGTTCGGGATTCCCGCCAACGCCCTTGCCCATGGTCAGCCCGTCACCGATACGCATCTTGAGCGGCACGTCGCAGGTTACAAGCGCCTGAGCGTCAGTATTGATGATCATGTACTCGACCGCGGGCACGCGCTCGCGGAACATCCGCGATACGGCATTGGATCCGCCACCGCCGACGCCGATGACTTTGATTCGCGCCATCCCGTCCATCTCTCTCACGTATTCGAGCTCTCCGCTTATTGCTGTCGCCATTATTCTCTGTCCTCCCCTAAGGTCCTGGTCGTAAGAATAGGTATGCTTTCGATCCTGCTAGATTCAATCTACGGGGTGAGAGATTTATCTCTTGAACACACTGAGAATCCCACCCTTTCGCGCTTGTGGCTCGTGCGCCGAGTGTGTAGAACGATGCCCGTTAGTATCTCCGATTGCGTGAGGCTTAGGCTCGTCATCGTCCTGGTAGGCTGCCCAAATCAGGATGCCTATCCCGGTGCTGTACATAGATTTCTGAAGTTCCCGCGGCACACCGAGGTATCCAAGAGGCGAACCCATTCGCACCCTGGCAGATGTCAGCGTCTGGAAGAGTTCATGGAAGCCCCCAAGCTTTGCCGCTCCGCCAGAGAGCACAATCGGGTACTCGTGCGGATCGTGTACGCCGCCCTCACGCAACTTGAGCGTAATCATGCGGGTCAACTCCTGCGCTCGCTCGCGCATAAGCTGGCAGATGTCGTGAAGGGAAACGTCAAGCGATGTGTTCCCGCCGGATATAGGCAGTGAAACTTCCTCATGGATGCTCGCCGAGTTCGGAAGGACATTCGCGTGGTTGAGTTTCACTTCCTCAGCCGCGTCGTGAGTAGTGTTATAGACGACGCAGATGTCGTTGGTGAACTGATAACCTCCGACCGGTATGACGGAGGAATACTGCATCGTGCCATCCTTGAAGACCATCACGTCTGTCGTTCCGCCGCCAATGTCGATCATTGCCGCGCCACGAATCTTCTCCTCTTGCAGCAGGGTGGACTCGACGCTGGCGAGCGCATCCAATACAAGAGATTCGATTTTGATGCCGGCCCCCTCGACCGCCCTCTTCAGTTTCGCAATCTCGGCCTCCGATCCCTCGACGAGGTGAGTTTCAACATTCACTTCGCTGGTGTGCATGCCCACAGGGTCAGAGACCCCCATTTTGCCGTCAATAGAATAGCTTCGAGGCACGGCGTGTATTACCTGCCGCCCGAAATGGCTGCGGTTGCTGCCATTTCCCGCAACAGAGACGGGAACCATTTCGACTTCGTTGTGAGTAATGACCCCATGCTCGCCAACCCAGTCGATCGTGTCGTATCTCTTCTGGTAGGAGATGCTTCTCCCGCTGATGCCAACGAATGCGGTGTCCACATGCGCGCCGCTGGTCCGCTCGGCCATGCTGACTGAGTTACGCACAGCGTCCTGGGTGGCTACCACATTTTCTATCACGCCCTTATGCACACCCGTACTGGAGGCTATCCCGTGTCCGAGTATCTCTACGCGGCCATCTTCCGCTTTCTTCCCAATGACGGTGAACACCTTTGTGGTGCCAATGTCAATTGCCGCAAATACCTTGGAGTTTTCCACTGCTGCTCCACGCATGTGTATCGCCTTCCTATGCCGGTTCAATCACGATGGCAGATTTAGATTTCATAGTTGCTGGAGTAGATTCGCTCGACGATTCTGAGGCGGGCGCTTCTGCTTCTCGGGTTCGCGCTCACTTCTTCGCTAGTTGGCCTGATGACTCGTCGGTTGACGATCCTAACGGTTGGTTCGTGCTCGCATACGCATTGCGGCACAGAAGGCGGACAGATGCAATCCGAAGCCATGAAGCGCAGCGTATTCTTGACGATGCGGTCTTCAAGGGAGTGATAGCTGATGACAGCGAGACGCCCTCCGGCGCCAAGTACATTGACTGCGCCCTCCAGTCCCTTTTGTATGTTGCCGAACTCATCGTTGACTGCAATTCGTATCGCCTGAAATGTCCTTGTGGCAGGGTGAATTCTGCCTCGTCGCCTTCCAACCGAATCTGAAACTATTTCCGCAAGGTGCGTGGTCGTTCGGATGGGACGGTTATTGACTATCGCTCTCGCTATGCGTCTCGACCTTCTTTCCTCGCCGTGACGGTAGATTATGTCTGCCACATCCGCTTCCGAGTATCCGTTCACAATTGTGTCTGCGGTCAATGCCTGCAATGTGTCGAACCGCATGTCCAGCGGAGCTTCCCGTCTGAAGCTGAAACCACGCTCACCCTTGTCCAGTTGCAGGGAAGACAACCCCAGATCGAGCAGTGTCCCGTCCGCATTCGTAAATCCAGTCTCGGCGGCCACTGTCTCTAAGTCTGAGTAGCTCGCCTTTACAACAACCGAGTTGCCAGCAAATCCGCCGATTCGTTCTACTGCCGTCTCAAGCGCCTCGCCATCGATGTCTAGAGAGAGGACCAGCGGTGTAGGAGTAACAGCGTTCAGGATTGCCAGCGAGTGACCTCCTTCACCGGCAGTGCCATCTATGTACCTGCCACCCGCCTTCACTTGCAGTGCAGAGAGCACTTCCTGCACCAACACAGGCGCGTGATATGCGATCACCCCTGATGTTGCGCGAAATACCGCTGCGTTGCGAGGTGCCGGTGCAAACTAATCTGCTCCTTGATAGCCTTCCAATACCTTCCGGTCTGTGGTGTGAAACCGAGCGTTCATGCTAGAATGATTCCGGTGCATGTGGCTCTGGTTTCTTTCACCGTGAGACGAGTTTCGCAAAGTAAACTCCAAAGACGCAAGGACATTTTGTGTATATGTTTGCACCATTTCCAATACAGTTCTAATACAGTGAATTGGAGAATTACATAAGATGGCAAGCGATTCAGACAGCAGATTCAACCTGGGAGTACTCACGATTAGCGATACGGGCGCTAGCGGCGAGCGCGCCGTGGATGGGAGCGGAAACGCCATCTGCGAGTTAATGGCTGCCGAGGGATATGCGCTGGTGCTGCGCGATGTGGTGGCGGACGAAGCGGCTCGGATTTCGGAGAAACTGCGGGAATGGTGCGATGGCGGCAGTGTTGACCTTATACTGACGACCGGCGGCACCGGGCTGGGCCCGCGCGATGTGACGCCGGAGGCAACGCGCGCAGTTCTCGACATTGAAGCGCCCGGCATCGGTGAGGCGATGCGAATGCAGACCTTGCAGTACACGCCCTTTGCGATGCTCAGTCGCGCCACGGCGGGATTGCGCTCCGGCTGTCTCATCGTTAACCTTCCGGGCAGCGAGAAGGCTGTGCGAGAAACTCTAGGGGTTGCTATGCCCGCGCTTGTTCATGGGCTGGAAATGGTCAAGGGCTGGCGCACCCACGCGATGCCTTGATGCTATGCGCTTCCATGTGCTGACCATCTTTCCCGCGATGTTCGACGGGCCTCTGTCGGAGAGCATCATCGCGCGCGCCATTGACGCTGGGCTGGTGGAAGTTAACCTACACGACATCCGCGACTACACGACTGACAGGCACCGCAGCGTTGACGACTACCCATACGGCGGCGGACATGGCATGGTGATGAAGCCTGAGCCTATCTTCGATGCCGTGAGAAGCGTAAAGACCGGCGCTGACCTGGAAGATAACACCCCAATAATCCTGCTTACACCACAGGGGACACCGCTGACGCAGCGCATAGTAGAAAGAATGGCTGCCAATGAGGATATTATTCTCATTTGCGGGCGGTACGAGGGAGTGGACGCCCGAGTAGCCGAGAACCTGGCGACGTGCGAGATTAGCGTCGGCGATTATGTGCTGAGCGGCGGTGAACTGGCGGCAATGATTGTGATAGACGCGGTTACGCGCCTGATTCCCGGAGCAGTAGGTTCCATAGAGTCAACCCAGGACGACACATTCTCCACAGGGCTGCTTCAGTTTCCGCAGTACACGCGCCCTGCCTTGCATGAAGGCAACGATGTGCCGGAAGTGCTGCTGTCGGGTAACCACGGCGAGATCGAGCGCTGGCGCAGGCGGGAAGCGCTTCGCCGCACCGCGCTGCGGAGGCCCGACCTGCTGGAGAGTACCGACTTGTCAGAGGATGAGCGAGAATTTGTCGAGACGCTAAGCGAAGAGCAGGAATAGCTCATGTCCGCGTTTATTTTTCGTTTGGATTAACATTGGCCGAGGAGAGGGCAAATGGAGAAGATGAAATTTGTTGACTCGCATGTACACTTCTACGACATGCAGCATCCCGAACTTTTCTACGGTCACTGGCAACCTGATGTGGACCCGCCTCTGATAGGGAAGCAGATGAGAAAGCTCGGTGAGCGGAACTTTCTCGCCGAGGACTTCATAGAGACGACGCGCGCATCGAATGTTACGAAAGCCGTGCATGTGCAAGCGGCAATTGGCTCCAAAGACCCGGTTAAGGAAACTGAATGGCTTGAAGAGGCAGCGGAGCGCACGGGTTTTCCTCACGCGATTGTCGCACACGCGGACTTGCGTGATCCCAATGTGGAATCGGTTCTGGAGCGGCACTGCGAATTTCCGCTAATGCGCGGTATAAGAGATTTCTCATACGGGGACTTCCTGGTTGCTGACGACTTTCACAGAGGATATGCGCTGCTCGAAAAGTATAATTTACACGCAAGCATTGCGGCTCAGTGCCAGGACATGGAAAAGCTGGCGGCCCTTGCATCCAAGTTTCCAAACACCGTGATTGTGATAGATCATGCGGGAAATCCAGCCGAACGCACGCCCGAATACTTTGAACTCTGGAAGCGCGGTATGGCGACGGCTGCGACCGCGGAAAACATCATCATCAAGATTTCGGGGCTTGGGATGGGCGACCACAATTGGAATGTAGAGAGTATTCGTCCGTGGGTACTCGGGTGCATAGATGCCTTCGGTGTAGCACGAAGCATCTTCGCGACCAACTGGCCTGTTGACAGCCTATTCAGCGACTACGATACTCTCATCGACGCATACACTGAGATAGTTGCCGATTTTTCAGAGGATGAGAAGCGGGACATGTTTGCGCGAAATACGGAAGCGCTTTATAGGATATAGAACGCCCAGTTACGCCTTGCATAGATGCTTAGACTTCTCTGAGAAAGATTTTCTTGACAGGGAATTACGCAGGGAATGATAATTTCTCAGACAGTTTCACATTTAGGATTGATTCAGGAGTAAGGAGGCGCTCAAGTGGCAGTCAATGCGGATCCCGGAGTTCAGGCTATATTGGACAATATGCAGGTGATCGTTGGGTCGGAAGGCGGGTCGCTTGAGTACATCGACATGAAGGGCGGCATGCTGACCGTGAAATACCACAAGGGCGTCAACGAGGAATGCCCGGAGTGTGTACCCGACCATGAACTCGTTGAGACAATGTTCCGCACCTCTATGGCGACCTTCGCGCCTTACGTCAGGGACCTCCAACTTCTCTAGTTAATTACTGGCGAATCATATCGAGATACTTAAGTCCTGAGCCAGTGTTGAGCAGCAGGATAGACTCGTTGGGCGACAGCGTTTCGTCCGCGAGTAGCTTGCGCAGTGCAGCGGAGAGCGCCGCTCCCTCCGGACAGACGAACATGCCTTCCAGAGAGGCAACGGCGCGCAGGTCGGACAGTATCTCTTCCTCGCTAACGGCAACTGCGCCGCCTCCACTCTCTCTGAGCGCCTGCAATATCAGGTAATCGCCGATTGCGGCGGGAACCCGGATACCTGCCGCAAGTGTGTCCGGGTTCTCCCAAGGCTCCGCGAACTCTGTCCCTTCATTGAAGGCTCGCACGATGGGGGCGCAGCCTTCCGACTGAACCGCGAACATCTTTGGGCGCTTGGCGTCAATCCAGCCCATCTCCTCCATTTCGTCAAAAGCCTTCCACATACCGACGATGCCTGTACCGCCGCCGGTCGGGTAGAGGATGACATCGGGCAGTGTCCAGTCCATCTGCTCGGCAATCTCATAGCCCATCGTCTTCTTGCCCTCGACGCGGTACGGCTCTCGCAGGGTCGATACATCGAACAGGCCCAGTTCCTCGGCTCGCTGCGCCGATATTCGACCGGCATCAGTTATGTAGCCGTCCACGAGTTCCAGTATTGCGCCGGTGAGGTCAACTTCGACGCGGTTTGCTTCGGGAGCGTCCTTCGGCATGAAGACATAGGCTTCCATGCCCGCTTTAGCCGCATAAGCCGTCATCGCGCCAGCGGCGTTTCCGGCTGAGGGCATGGTCAGGCGCGTTATCCCAAGTTCCTTTGCCTTGGAGACTGCGGCGCCAAGCCCACGCGCCTTAAACGAGCCTGTGGGGTTGAGTCCTTCATCCTTGATGTACAGCGCGGAGCAGCCTGTGTCCGCTCCTAGCCGCTCCGCCTTGAATATGGGCGTGAATCCCTCGCCGAGCGTGACGACATTCGCCTCGTCACGGACCGGCATCACTTCGAAGTAGCGCCACATGTTCGCGGGGCGGTCCTTCAGCGTTTCACGCTTCAGTGCGACGCTTGCGCCTTTCAAGTCGTAACGCGGGTACAGGACCTTGGCGCAGTCCTCTATCGGACAGGTTCGGTTCGGTTCGTCTGCCGAAAGTTCGAGGTCGCAGTATGTGCATTCAAGGTTCGTCAAAAAGCTCTTCATCGTGCCGTCCATTCTGCCAACAGGCGTGACTTTAGTCTTCGTTGCATATTATACGCGCTCAATGATAATTTTTTCCCTTGACATCCTTGTTAGACTGCTAAACATCTGCCCAAATTGGGCAGAAAATGAAGTCGGTTATCACTTTTTCCCTTGACATCATCCAGCGCGCTAATCATATCATCCCTCTAGTACGGTCGCGCCGAGAATCTGGCGCACAACTGAAGGGATTGAAATGATCGAAGAGAACAACGCCGCGTACAGCCAAGAAATGATCGAAGACATTACGCTGGATGCTGAGCTTGCCCGCGACATGGTGTTCCACTCGAAACAGGCTGCCTATCACTCAATTCAGAATAGGCGAATCATGAACAGGGTGCGCATGGCCCAGGCCCAAAGAGAGGAAGTAGTGACGGCAACGAACCTTGCCATTGAAGTCTATCGGGGCATGGCGGTGTACGAAGAGGAAGCTGCGGTTGACTATATGATAATGACGGAAGTTTTGGGTATGAGTGAAGGGGAGGAATCCTAGACCTGCCCAATTTGGGCAGGTCTAGGAACGGAACAGGCGTGAGCCGCCTTGTCTCATGTGATTGCGCTCATGCTTGGCGCTGTATTCGTGCAAGTTCCGGCGCTTCACCGCTTCATCGAAGTCCGGTATCTCATGCCCGCAAGCGGCGCATATTGCGAGTATGGCTTGCTCACGCGATAGGCGCATCGCCTTAGATGTGCAACGCGGACATTCCGATACCGGCAACTCTAATCGTCCGGTATGAGCAACCCTGAAAGTGCGGCTGCCTTGTCAACTTCCATGCCGCCCCCGATTAGAGATTGGAAAGCTCTTGCGCGCCCCGCAATATCAGCCGCCCTTAGCTCAGTCCAATCTAGCGTGATCTGAGTTTCCAGCTTGGCGCTCAGTTCCTCGGCAACGATAGCGCCCAATGGCTGGATAGTGCCAAACAGCATGCGCCTGTACGCTTCCCTTAGCGCGGTCCCGTCCGCGCTCTTCAGAAACTCTATCGGGACGCCGCACAAGCCTAGAACAAGTTCGTCAGCATCACGCCTGAGCGTTACCAGTGGTTGCCCAAACATCGCGCCTACGCGCTTTAGGTCGTAATCGTCTTTGGGCGCTTCCTGATAGCCGCCCGCGGCAAGTGTTCTTTGGCTCTCAGTGGTTAGTATCTTGCCCCTCAGCTTGCCTAGCTCGCGCTCAAAATCTGTCAGGTCATCATCGGAGTCGTCATCATCGGTATCTTCAGGCATTGAAGCCATTGGCAGAATCCCGCCCCTCGGCATGCCGCTTTCGTCTGCCAGTGCTTCATTGATCTCAGCATCCAGCCGCCCCGCTTGGCGCGCAATTTCCAGTGGGGATAATCCTACCCATGCGCGTTCCGGCGAGTAGGCGTAACGGACATGAACAACGCCGTCATAAGGCAAGGTCGTTTCAGCCGTTCCGTTCGGCGCGCCGATGCTTAGGCGATACTCCCATGAAGCAGGCAATACTCCGCCCGAAATGTCCCAGCTTGAAGCTGGAAGTAGCACCAACACACCATCGGCAACCTGAATGGCAAAGACGCATTCACCCGCCCGAATTAGCGCGCGCCCGATGTGAGCAAGCACGGACGGCGTGAGACTATCCCTAACGGATTGGCTGTCAGCGTCCACTTGTGCGCTTGCGAATGCGCGCCCGATAACGCCCGCCGCGAGTTCAAGCGCCCCGCCTATGTTCACATCCGCTTTCGATGCTGAGCCGGACGCCTGAGCCGTAAGCAGGCTCAAAAGCGCATCGGTATAGCCTGAGCTATCATCGCGTGTTTCCAGTGGCTCAGACGGCGCTGTGCGCCCGTGAGCGCCCCGTATCCAGTCAGTTAGTCTCATGGCGTTACTCGCACCTTGACGGCTCTATATCGCGCAACGATAGACTGAGCGCCGGAGTTCCTGAAAGCATTGGCGAACGCCGCCCCGCGATGTGCGTTTGGCTGGTCGTACCAGTAACCGCAAAGCCTGATAACCGCTTCATCCCTCAGCACATCCGGCGCGCTTGGCGCTTCAGTGCTGACAAGCTCTTGCGCCGCCAAGCGTAGGCGTTGGGCAATCGCTCGTTCCTCGGTCGTATCGCCAAGCCTAAGCGCCGTTATGAGATTGTCAGTGGTTACAGCCATAATCGCCGCCTTGTGGGAGTAGCTGGATAACTGACAGCCATGCGATTTTCAACGGATGCTTCACCGTACGCGCCGCGAGTAACGATGCTCATTTCAAACAAGACAGCCTGATTGATACGCCGGATGTTCACTGAAGGGTTGCCCCGTTCCGGTATCAGTTCCTCAGCATTGGCAACCGCGCTACTCGGCGGAACGCGAAACCCAGGGGATAGGCCACGCGCCAAGCCATTGCGGATTTTCAAGACAGCATCGCGCATGTAGGCCGGTTGCTCAGCTTCCACAGGCAAGGTAGCTTCAAAGACTAAATCCAGACCGCCCCGTTCGTTCCGTATCTCGGAAAACTCTACTGAGTCATCTAGGGTATTGGCGAGTGGACGATTGAAGCTATGCCCCTCCAGCAAGTCTATTCGCGCCCGCTTTGATTTCGCTTCCTCTACTGAGAAGCGAAACGCGCCCGCGCTAAAGGTTTCCTTGCGCGTTCTGAGCCTGTCAGAAATGGTTGCCGTGCTGCCATAGGGGAAGCGCCCGAACAGACGCCGTCCGTCCTGGCGTATCTCTAACTCGCCGTCTATAGCGTGTCTGGTTTCCAGTTCTGCCATGCGTCAATCCTGCTAGGCGTATGGACGGGCGTGCGCCCCCGTCCTCGATTTAGGCAATCTTCACTTCATGGCGTCCGTATTGTCCGGCGTCAACCATGACGGCGCCCGTGAGCATCACAGCCGTGAGCGCAACTTGCCCCTTCGATGCTTCGCTGTACATGTCTCGGATAAGGGTTATGCCCCGCCATACTGGTTGCACATAGCCTGTACGGGCGCTTGCCGTGTACGAAAGCAGGGTTGCGATGTCCGACGCCGTATCGGGCATGTTCGCAGATGCTCGGAAGCGACCGGCTGGAAGCTCACGGCGTAGCAACTCGCCCGATGTGGCAACTTGCAATCCTACGGCGTGCTTGAAGGTATCGGCGTTCACCAGCAATCTGACATTTGAGCCGTCCATAGAACGCATGCCGTCCACGCGAGAAGCGTACAGTCCGTAGTAGTCATCCCACGCGGCAACATCGGTCGGGTCTGTGGGGTCGTCAAGTTCGTTGATTATTCCCTCGATAGCTGGGGATGTGTTGGCAACGGCCTCTTGTCCGTTCAAGGCTAGGCTGTCCAGCTTATCGCCAAGCACGGCGCGAATGTCGGCGCGTAGTGCCTCCTCAAAACCGCGTATCTTTGCGGTCGTTTCCACGCCGAACAGATACCGTGCCGTTGCTCTGACAGGCGCAACGCTTTCAGTGGTGAAGGTTGCCCGCTCAGCGTCTTTTGCAACGCCCGCTGAGCGCACATCGGCGCTTGTGCCGCCCGTGAGCGCGTAATAGTGCGTCTCGCCTACCGGAACACTAGGGCGCTGTACTCCCATGTACGCGCCGGATGTTTCAGCGAATATGCGCCCTACGATGTTCTGCTGGTTGCGCTGGACAGCGTTTGCGACATTCGTTGCGGCGTCTGCTCTTGTTTCCAGTTCGCCGTCGTCAAGCGCCAAGAGAACGTCAATCGGCATGTCCGTTTCGGGCGCGTTCTCGCCGAGAATGGCTTGGCGCAACTCACGCTCTGCGCCGTCAACCGGCACGCCAGACGCCGCGCTGGTGAGATATGAGCGCAATTCAGCCCGTTGTATCAGCCCGTCAATCTCGCGTGTCTCAGCATCGCCACCTTTCGGCTCAGGCGTCTCTTCAGGCGTATCCCCTGCGAGGATCGCCGCCCGCTTTTGGCGTTCAACATCGGCGTACTCAACGCTTAGGGTATCCATTTCTGAGCGCGTTTCGTCTGTCAACTCGCCGGTTTCAATGCCGCTCAGTTCATTCAGGCGTTGCCGTATCTCGGATGCTCTCAGTTCAAGCCTTTGCAAGTTCGTCATCTTGTCAACTCCCTACTAGGATTACATCCCTCTAGCCTGTCTAAGTACGCCGCCATTCGTTCACCCCTCAGTTGTTCGCGCTCAGCTACCAGTTCGCGCAACATCTTCTGAAGAATGGGTATGCGATGGTCTAGGTATCGTTCGCGCTCAGTCATCTATCGCCTTTCACATTCCAGCGCCATGAAGCGCCGCCGCCCGTATTCCGGCATTTCCGCAGCGTTCAGAATCGTGAACTGTGCGCCGTCCAATGCGAGATACCAGCCAAGAAACGCATGCCCCGTCTGCATGCCCACATCGCCGCTAACAGCTTCCACAATCACATCGCGCCTGTATCGCGTTATGACTTCCAGCGCACCAGCTTGAAACCAGCCGTCAACGCCGGACGGCTCTTGTGCAAGGTCCAGGGCGCGCAAGCAAAGCCATATCGAATGCCGAATGACATCGCCGTTGTGCCATACGCCTTTGATTCTTTGTCCGGGACCTGATATGCCAAGGACAGCCTTGCGGTCTAGCAATGGCGCTTGTCTGTTCTGAAGCATCATAATGACACTACTATACCATAGAATATATGCGTGTTACCACTTTATTAAACCTTGACATATATTTGCTATGGCGCGATTTTCTGCCCAATTTGGACAGGTCAAGTTGCCAGTTCGTCAACCATTCTGAGCCACTCGCGGCGATGTGTGGGCATTTCAGCCCGAACGCGCCGCGAGTTCTCGCGTGCTGTCTTGGCAAAGTGGCAATTACGGCATAGCGCCTGAAGGTTGCCCATGTCCCAAAAATCGCCGCCAAAGTGCAAGGCTAGGATATGGTCAACTTCCAGCCGCCCCGCCTTGCCGCAAGACTGACAACGCCAACCATCGCGGTCGAGTATGAGCCGCCTTAGACGCTTCCAGCGGCGCGTTCCGTACAGTGACTTATCCATCTAACTTCCTATTCTTGGAATGCACGGTTAGAATGCGCCGATGATGTGCGGACTTAGGCGAGCAATTGAAGTGCAGAAGGGAGGTGATAGGACCATGGCCGAGGAACAAGCTGAAGAAGCAGAGAGACAGGCTGAAATCCAAATGGGAGCGGTGAGTTGTAGCCTGTAGCCGCTCCCTATGGAGGCTACGAATAACAAACACTTTCGGCACCTTTGTAGGGCTATCCAACGCCAATTGCTTGTCTAAGTTCGCGCATCATCCGGCAACCCTCACGCGGCGCTTACGGCGCTTCCTCACAATTCCAGCCGCCCGCCGTCTATGCCCCTCGGCAACGGCGATGATGGTTGCCGCCGCCGCGTCATCCCTCGCCGCGCTTCGCCGCCCGCCCTCGCTCTTCTTGGCGAGTTTGGAGTTGCCCGCCGCGTCTGAGACTACACGCGCTTCACTGAGCGAATGGCGCATGAGCAGACTGACAGGCGCTTGAACATGTCCGTCAATCGCCGCCCGCCGAAAATCCCTCACATCCTCGCCGCCGTCTTTGTAGCCTTGCCCTCGAATAACCAGCGCCGCGCCGGATGGAAAGCCCGCCCTATCCAGTTCTTGGCGCAATTCAGCTTCACGCCATCTATCGCACACTATGGCGCTAGGCTTGCCCCAGCGCCGCGTTGCTTCCCTCAGCATGCCGCCAACATCCGATACACGTTCACCAGCGATAAGCAGCTCCCCGCGCCGCGCCATGTCCGCGTACAGCCCGCCCACACCGTCCCTCAATCCGCGTTCGGCAAGGCTTGGCATTTTAGGAAACACAGCGAACACGTCTAGCGCGCCTGTCAGGGGATGATACGCCGCCGCCGCGCTCATGGCGGCGCTTGTGCCTAAGTCCACGCCAAGAATGTATCCGGCGTCCATGTCCGGCGTTTCAGGCGCTTCTATGCCCCGCCATGTGGACGTTTCAATCAAGACTGCTTGGCTCACATCGGCAACGCCTTTGTTGAGCCGCAACGCTTCAAAGGCTGGAAGCAGGGAAGCATCCTTGCGCGCCCTATCCCGTTCCTTCATAATCGCAGCCCGCAAGTCCGGCATGTAATCTAAGCTCGGATTAGCCTTGCGGATTGTGGATATGCGAAATGGGTTGTCCGCTTCACTCGCCGCGTGTACTTGCGGGTAGTCAACGCCGTCCGCAAGCATCCGCTCAAATGGATGCTCAGCGCTTGCGGCTCTTGTCCCAATGGCGATTAGCCTTGCATCCGGTATCTTGCCCATTGATGTACTGAGCGCTGCAAGGGAACCGTCTATCTGGTGAACTTCCCATTGCGCGAGTTCGTCTAGCAGTAGCAGCTTAGGCTGGAGTCCGTGAAGCGTCTTAGGATTGTTGCCAAGTACGCGGCAAGTTGCGCCCGTTTCGCGGTCATGGATACTCGCCGCATTCAGGCTGTCAGACACACGAAAACGGCTCTTGTGAGCCGCAAGGTTAGGGGATAGGAAATGCTTCAAATGCCTGAAGATAGATTGCCCCTGAGCGAACGATGATGCAACGATGATGGTTTCAGCCATAGGCTCAACTAAGGGCGCGTCTAGGTCCACAGACGCCGCCCCGAAAGCGGCAACCAGAACGGACTTGCCGTTGCCCCGCGCAAGGCTCAGGGCGGCGTCTTGCACATCCGGTGCGAATGCCCCGCGAATGAAACGCCGTTGCCACCCAAGCAAATGAAAACGCTCACCAAAATGGCGTCCTTGCCCTATGGTAAGCGTTTCAATGTACTTTGCTAGTGAGCTTGCGATGCTCATGGCTTTCCTACATATTGGCCCGTTCCAATATACGGTCAAGCGCCTCAAAAACGTCGCTGTCCGTTATTGTTTCAGGTGGTTCCCCTTCGAACGTGTAGTCAAATCTTGGATCACCCATATGAAGTTGAGCTGCAAGGGCCTGTTTGTCCCAATCTTCACCATTGTAAATCGCGCAGGCGAGTGTTGCGATCGTTCCTCGATAGAATGCTATCCGGCCTTCTAAATCCATACCGTTACCGTCCTTTCAGGTGCAATGTGTAATCAATGTGCCACCTGGCACACCCACCCATGGTACAACAACTGTATGCCTGATATGTGTGAAGTCAACACTCACCCCCTGCGATGGTTTCCCCTCACGGTCGGCGCAGACAGGGGTTCCCCACGCCTACCCTGCCCAAATTGGGCAGGTCTAGCCGCCATACGCCGCCATACCCCGCCGCCTATTCGACAATCTCATGTCTCACGGCATCGCGCATCGCGCCCGTGTCATGAAGCGGCTGGTTGCGTCCCTTGCGCCCGCGAGTAATGGGCGCATTCGCTGGTTCTTTCGTTTCGTCTATGGCTTGGCGTATCTGGTTCACCATCGCTTGCCCCACGTCATGAGCCGTTGCCGTGTCAACCTTCAGGGTTTCAGGATCGACGCGGCTGCGTAGTATCTCCCGTGCTGCTTGCGGTATGCGCTGGTTTGCGCGGCGCATGAATGGACGTTCAGGGATAGCGCCGCCCCTCCGAAGCTGAGCGCCAAACTCATTGATCGCCGCGATGTTAGTCAGGGGTTGCCCCTTGGCATTCACTGAGTCGGCAAAGAAACCGGCCTGTACTGAGTGGACGCCGGATAAACTCTTAGCGCGCTTCACCAGACGCTTCAAGTTGCCCGTGCGTTTCGTCTTGGCTTTCACGCTCAATATGTTTCTGGGCATGTTCAGTCCTTCACAACATCGAATGAGATAACATCGGTTGCGCCCACGCGCTGAAAGTCAAAGTCCACGCTGATACATTCGAATCGAATAGGCAGAACGCTACCATCGAGGTAACTTGCGAGTGCGCCCGCGAGTAGGCCGGATAGCCTGTCATCATTGGCGCGCTTGGCAAAGTCCGGCGCGACATACAGACTGAGATAATCGTCATCTACATCATCATCATGTGCGCGATAATAGCCAGCGCCCCGCTCGGGGTCCGGCGTGATTGTCCAAAGATCGCTTATCATGGCTCAATCCTAACCATAGAACGCCATGCGTCTATACTCATGCTCCCACGCGCGTTCTCTATCCAGTCGTTCCTGCTCTGGCAGCGATGGTGAGCCGCACACTGGGCATAAATTGTACGGTTGATAGTCCGTCCACTTGGCGCAATCGCAATCTTTCACCGTGTATTCAGTTTCAGCCGCGCAATTTGCCTTCCCCTGCCCACCCCTCTTAGCACGAAGGAAGAACTGATAGCTGCGTTCTCGGATACCCCTGAGCATGGCATGCCAGTATCGGAGAACAGCATCGCGGTTCTTGACGATGTTCTGTACTTGCCGCGCCTTGATGTGCAGTTCCTTTTTGAAGCGTGTCTTGATACGTTCAGCAATCTGATATGACGACATGCCCCGGTCGTGCATTTGGATAATCTCTACATTCCGCTCGATGGTTTTCTCACGCCGTGCCTGTACGGATTGGCGCTGCAACCATCGCGCCATACGCGATGACCTTGGCTTGCCAATCCGTAGGGCATTCCGTTTGACTTGCGCCTGTCTGTTATGCGATAATTGAATAGTCATCGAAACTGCTTCTTTCGCTGAACGCGCTCCCGGATGCTGGACACATCGCGGGAGCAATTTTTTGTCGTCAGTTACTCGCGTTTGCGCACTCCCAGAACATCCAGCGCCTCAGTAATTTTGCTCGCCGCGCCAATGAATTGACGATGCCGGTTTGTGGTGGTTAGCGCCCGCTCCAAACATTTGCGCCGTGCGGCTTCCAGTAGTTGCTTTGCGGTTGCTTCCTCTATCTGCATTCCGTCCGTTTCCTTCCTCACCGCGAGTTTCCTAGTCGCAGGTGGTAACAAAAAATCCTCAGAGAAGGTTGCCGCTCCTCTGAGGACTTTTCCAAACTTTAATAACGCGGCAACCGTTCACTCACTAGCCTACCATATTCTTATTATATGGTCAACTATTCGACTGGCCGTAATTCCCCTTGACAATTTAGCAGCTAGTTTTTCTGCCCAATTTGGACAGGTCGATATAGTCAGCCCACGCTTCCATCAACCCCCGCCGTCTTTCAACCATCCTCGAACGCAGATATGCGCGATCCGCCGCGCTGCCATTTACATGGTCAATCGCAGCTTTGATTAAGCCTTCTTCGTATGTCGTTTCTTCTTGCGCCCACGTCGCAAATGATGTACGCAAGCCGTGAAGCGTAGGTTTGCCGGTCCATGCCCGCTGCAACACGTAAAGCGTCAAGCGTTCGGAGATTAACTTGCCGCCCTTGTCAGGCTGGGCAAAAATGTGATCTTCCTTACGCGCTCCATTCGCCGCGGCTCGCTCCCTGAGAAGACGCAGCGCCTGCGTTGACAGCGGTATCACGTGCGGGCGCATGTGCGCCTTCTTTGCCTTCACGTGTTCCTGTGGCGATGTCCATAGCGCACGTTCAAAGTCGATCTCTTGCCACTTGGCAAGGCGTGCTTGCGAGAAGCGAACCCCGGTGAGCGCCAAGAGTAGGAATAGGTCTCGGTTCGTCTGGTTAGTCGGATAGTCGTTGAAGGCCTGAATCGCCTCAGCGAGTTCTTGATATGGAATACTGGTCTGGTGCTTAACCTTTGGCGCACTGCCGGACAGTCCGATTTTCACAGTGTCCATTGGGTTGCTCACAATGTAGCCCCTGGCAACAGCTTGCTTGAAAATCTCATTAAGGTTACCCGTGAGCTGTACGGCTGTAGGGCGCTTTGTGTTCCACAGGGGCAAGAGGAACGCCGAAATGTCAGGAGGCGTAATCTCGCCTATCGGCCTGTTCCCAATGTGGGGAAGGGCATGCTTGCCTAACCTGCTTTTCCAGTTCCTAATTGCCCTCTCAGGTGATTTCCATGTCGGTGTAAGATGGTCTATGGTAGAGTTCATCACGATTTCAAAGGTTGGCGTCGGCATTGGCGCGACAGTCGGATGTTGGACGGGGAAGGTAGGAATATGCGGGATTACCGCTTGCTGGTTCTGTTGCTGCTTCAGTGCGCGAGCATTCCATATCGCATGCTCGCGCGCCATGTCCAGCGTGACAGCCGGATAACTGCCAAGCCCCATGTTCTTGCCCTTCCCCTCGATGTACAGACGTTGCGCCCAAGTCTTGGAGAATCCATCCCCGTCTCTGTAGGGTTTCACCAGCAGGGACAGCCCGTAGCTTCCGCGTCCGTCTCCGTATCTGCCAGCCGCTTCAACGCGCTCTACAAAGGCGTCGGTAAGTCGTTTAGGACGGGTGGATTTACTCATTTCCACTCCCTTCATTGAGTAACTTATCATTTGAGTTATCATAAGACTATCATATCAGTTATCACTTAGTCAAGTGATAATGAGCGCCCACGCCTATAATTCCCTACTTGAGAGACTATTGAATCTTATACGCGCGGGGATATAATACAGTCAGCCCTTAGCAGACGGTAATAACACTAGCTGGAAGGATGAACATGGTTTCCACTATCGAGCAACGCTACTTTGACCTTCACACCGGATCGGCGGAGCGCTGGGCTACGGCTCGCGATATATTCCCGGACGGCGTCACCCACGATGGAAGGCGTATGTCTCCGTTCCCGCTGTACGGCACTCACGGCGAAGGTGGCCTGAAGTGGGATGTTGACGGCAATCGCATCATAGATTTCTGGACCGGACACGGCTCTATGCTGCTCGGCCACGCGCACCCTGAGATAGTAAGGGTGGTGCAGGAACAGGTGGCAATCGGCACGCATCTGAGCATGTCTTCGGACCTGGAGATTCGCTGGGCGCAATTGGTTCAGCAGCTAATACCCAGCGCGGAGAAGGTGCGATTTCACAGTTCCGGCACGGAAGCGACGATGATGGCGATTCGCATGGCGCGCGCCTATACGGGGAAGACGAAAGTTATCAAGTTTGAGGAACACTTCCACGGGTGGAGCGACTACCTGGCGGCGGGCGGCGCAGGCTTGGGCGGCATTCCGCAAGAGACGCTGAGCACTATGATAGTGCTGCCGCCGAATGACATTGGCGCGGTGGAGCAGGCGCTTCAGCAAAGCGACGACATCGCCGCGATCATTCTGGAGCCGACGGGCGCACACATGGGTCTTGAGCCGATACGTCCCGGATTCCTACACGAACTGCGGGACATTACGGAGAAGAACGGCGTTGTGCTTATATTTGATGAGGTTGTGACGGGCTTTCGCGTGGCGAAGGGCGGCGCGCAGGACCTGTACGGCGTTACGCCCGATATGACCACAATGGCGAAGATTCTAGGTGGTGGGCTACCGGGTGGCGCGGTTGCCGGCAAGGCGGACGTCATCAATATGATAGAGGGCGGCAACGATCCCGACAGGCGCATCGCGCACAATGGCACCTTCAACGCGAATCCGCTATCGGCGGTGGCAGGAATCAGGGCACTTGAACTGGTCGCGAATACTGACGTCAACGAAAGGGCTGCGGCGATGGGCGAGCGCCTGAAGGCAGGCGTGAACGAGATGCTGACGAAGCTGGAGATACCGGGATGCGCCACTGGCATCAACTCTCTCATATTCCTGCGGCTCAATGTGGATGAGGATGCGGCCGACCCTGATAAGAACGCCAACGCGGCCAGGGACATGCGGAACGCGGATGATGCCGAAATGCAGACGCAGCTGAACCTTGCAATGCTTAACCATGGCGTACACGCAGGCAACGCGCACGGTGGCGCGCGCTTTATATTGAGCGCGGCGCACACGGAGCAGGACATCGACGATTCCGTGGAGGCTATCGGAGGGGCGCTGTCTGAAGTGCGAGAGCAAGGTCTGATATAGACAGGTATTGATGTTCGTTTCAAGCTTCACCCCTATCCTAACCTTCCCCCGTCAAGGGGGAAGGGACTATATGGTTCATATCAACACTTGCTGACAACACTGATTTGAGCAGGGATATGGAGATGCAGGAAGAGATTTACGATGTAATTATCATCGGCGGAGGCGCAGCGGGTCTCACTGCTGGCATATACACTTGTCGCGCCGGATTGAAAACGCTGATGCTCGAGAAACTGATGCCGGGCGGCCAGGTCATCAACGCGGAGAGCATTGAGAACTTTCCCGGCTTTCCCGACGGCATTTCCGGGGCGGAAATCGGCCCCCTGATGCAGCAGCAAGCAATGGGTTACGGGCTGGAAATTCAGCTTGGCGAGGTCGATGAACTGGCACAAAACGGCGACAACTGGCGTGTGTCGGCGTGGGGCAAGGACTATACAGGAAAGGCTGTGATCATTGCCGGCGGCTCGACGCTGAGAAAGCTTGGCATTCCCGGCGAAGAAGAACTCTACGGCGCGGGTGTGTCCTATTGCGCGACCTGCGACGGAGGTTTCTTCCTGAATCAGACGGTCGGCGTCGTTGGCGGCGGCGACTCCGCGCTGGACGAAGCGCTGGTGCTGACCGAATATGCAAGCAAGGTCATTCTATTTCATAGGAGAGACGCGTTCACGGGCGAGAAAATACTGCAAGAGCGTGTACTGTCCAACCCGAAAATCGAAGTTCGCTGGAACACGTCCGTCAATGAGATATTGGGCGATGGTCAGGTCGAGGGCTTGGCCGTAATGAACGAGCAGTCCGGCGAAACATCGCGCATCGACTTGTCGGGCGTCTTCATATACGTCGGCCTCGATCCGAATACAGACTACCTTCAAGACGTCCTACCACTCGACAATGGCGGGCATATACCAACCGACACCTGGATGGGCACGCCTGCGCGCGGTGTATTCGCGGCTGGGGATATACGTCAGAACTCGGCGGCGCAGCTTGTGAGCGCGGCGGGAGATGGGGCGACCGCGGCGATTGCGGCGCGGCGGTATGTAGAATCAATGCTTGATGTCTAGCACTCAATTGAACCGCTGCTAAATTCTTCAGTAGGAGAGTGCCTAAGAGAGCAGAAAGATAAGATATGGACTTTCAATTCACCCAAGAACAAGAAGACTTCCGGCAGGAGATCCGTGACTTCCTCGCAGAAAACCTCGGCGAGGACTGGAACGGCATCGTGCCGGACGATTACTTCACGGATGAGAACTGGCGGACTATACGCAGGCTGACGCGCAAGCTCGTTGATAGGGGCTGGCTTACGCTTGCCTGGCCGGAAGAGTACGGCGGGCAGGGCAGACCGCACATCGAGCAGATGATTTACAACGAGGAGACGGCGTACTTCCGCGCGCCCACTCGCGATACCAGCATGGGTACGCACATGGTCGGCCCGTCCATCATGCTCTACGGCACGGACGAGCAGAAGGCACGATACCTGCCCGAAATCGCAAGCGGCGACGCGGTATATTGCCAGGGATTCAGCGAGCCTGAGTCGGGTTCGGACCTGGCTTCGCTCCAGCTTCGCGCCGTAGAGGACGGCGACGACTTTGTGCTGAACGGCTCCAAGATATGGACGAGCGGAGCCCAGCGCGCCAATCGCTGCTACATCATGGTGCGGACCGACCCGGATGCCCCTAAGCATCGTGGCATAAGCGTGCTCATCGTGGATATGGACACGCCCGGAATCGAGGTTGCGCCCATAATTAACATGTTCGGCGTACACTACTTCAACCAGGTTTTCTTCGAGAATGTGCGCGTTCCGAAGCGGAATATGATAGGCGAACAGAACCGGGGTTGGTATGTGGCCGCTACGACTCTGGATTTCGAGCGGTCGGGAGTGGGGCGATACGGCTCGAACCGGCGCGACCTGGAAGAGCTTGCAGACCTGTCGAAGCAGATTAAGCTGAATGGCGGCACGCTCAATCAAGACGACAAGTTCAGGCGCAGGCTTGCGGAACTATGGACCGCTAACGAGGCGGGGAGGATGGTTGCCTACAATGTGGCGTGGATGCAGAGCGAAGGACTTGTGCCGAACAAGGAGGCATCCGCCGCCAAGCTGGTGGGCAGCGAGATAAGCCAGCGAATCAGTCAGCTTGGGATGCAGATGCTTGGAATGTATAGCTTGCTCGACGAAGGTTCGAAGTGGGCATACATAGACGGCAGGATTTCACAGCAGTGGATGGACTCGGTGTCTCTGACGATACGAGCCGGTACATCCGAGATACAACGTAACATCATCGCCACTCGCGGGCTTGGACTGCCGAGAGGATAAGCCATTGCTCCTCTGGGCGCTGGTAGCATTGGGGGGCGCGCTCGGCGCCATGTCTCGCTATGCTGTTGACCGCTCGGTGAGCGCACTAGTTGGGCCGACGGTTCTGGGTACATTTGCGGCGAACATCAGCGGTTCATTCCTGCTGGGGTTTATCCTGGCTGCTGCATCAGGGCGACTAGGATTGTCGGAGGAAGCCAGAATCTTCATTGCGGTCGGCTTCCTCGGCTCTTACACGACCTTCTCCACTCTCACCGTGGCAAGTGTGCTGCTTGCGGGCGATGGGGACTGGGTGGGGGCGGCGCTGAATATCTTGGGCAGCATTGTCGTGGGCATAGTCGCTGCATTCGTGGGCGTTCTGGTTGGCAGGATTGTATTCTGACAGCCATAAGAGAGTACAGGCCGATAAGCGGAATCTGGAAAATGGCATGCATGATAGAGCGTACAAAGTAAAAGACGGAATCGTATATGACTCCGAGACTGCCGATGTAATCCATCACCATGACGGTCTTCTGGGCCATCGGACAATTCTTGCCATCACACCGGAAGGTCATTACTTCCTGGCTTCTTTTGGCGGGATGATTATGGGCTGGGTCGTGTTCCCTTACAGCAGATTAATGGCTGTGTGCTGGGCATTGGAGAGAAAGGCGCCCGACGAAGTGCTGCGACGCTTGGGAGTTGAGCTTATGCCGGAGCCGGATGTGGCCCCGGACAAGCCCTACGAGGAACTGCGAATCTGCGAAACGCTCTGCGCGAAGAAGAAGCTATTCCAAAACGACTTCATCTATACTTCCGAGTTCCTTTGCAGAAATCCGGATGGCAGAATGTTCGTGTTCGACGGAATGATACTACTCGGCAGGTTTGTACTCGAGGAGCGCCGCCCGATGAACCGGCGCGAGGCGCTGTTGTACGGGATAAAGCACATGGCTACCTGGTACGACCTTGAGCAGCTGGGATACGTCAGGACGGACGAAGAGCGTGAGCGTTACAAGAAGCGCAAAGTAGCCTAGAACACATCCGTAGCGCCACGCACCGTGAGAAACAGGCCCACTACAAGAAGTACAAGTCCCATTGCCAGTATGAGGTTAGTGAGCTGGACTCTGCCGGTGAGCTTTGCGCCGTAGTAGCTGCCAATCATCGCGGCGCTGCCCATCAGCGCAAGCAGCGCGTAATCAACCTCCCCTTGCAGCACATGTCCGACCCAGCCGAATGCGCCTATCAGCATTCCGATAAAGAGGTTCGTGCCCGCGGCGATGCGCGGGTCCACGCGCAGAATGCGAATCAGGGCGGGGAGGCGTATGCTGCCGAGTATGAGACCGACCGCGCCGCCGAGCAGCCCGACACCAAGACCGATGCCTGCCTCGGCGGACACGCGCCCCGGAGTGAATGTGCCTTCCGAGCCGGAGAGTTCGCCGCCAAATAGGTTTGTGTCGGTTACGCCTTCTCTTTTGCGCTCGCGCGCCATTATCAGGAACTCTACGCCCTGCCAGAACACGAGAAGTCCGGCGAGTAGTATGAGTAGTCCTCTGGGGGCATCATCGGCGAGGAAGCCGCCGATGAATGCGCCCACGAAAGCCGGAACGCCCATCACCAGCACAATACGCATATTGACGCGGCCGCCGCGAAGGTGACGAATCGATCCTGACAGGCACGCCAGACCACTCACAAGGATGTTCGTGCCACCTGCGATTGGCGCGGGAATGCCGAGCAGCAGCATCGCCGGCAGCCTTATCGTTCCGAGCGCGAGCCCGACGAAGCCGCCGAGTATGCCCACAAGGAAGGAAACGACTGTCAGCAGCAAAGCCTCCCAAAGCTGAATGCCGGAAGCAAACTCAAACTCACCCAAAGTTTCTACCTCCACCAGACGATGTTATCCAATAGTCGCGATTGACATTTGTGTCACTTCGATTTCGACTTTGCCGCCTGCTCCAGTTCCTCGCGCATGTCTTCTATTTGGTCTCGCGGTGCGGGATAATGGCCATAGCAGGCGCGAATGAAAGCCCTGGTCGCGGCGCGAACGAGTCCCTGTGGCAGCATTCGCTCCAGCGTACTCTGAAACTCCGCTGGGGTTTCGCTGTATTTCCTCGGATTGCCGCGCTCTTCGGCAATCATCAGCATGCCGAAGTAGATGCGGAAGACATCCGTGATATTCGGATCGTCGGATGGGACATGAAGGGTGCGGTTCTCCTTGCGCCTGCGAAAGCGGGACGGCAACATATTGAACAGAAGATTGGCGAAGTCATAGGCAACGTCGGCTTCTTCGGTCAGAGATTCACGGTGTCCGTCCACCGCTTCACCCCTGCTTCTTGCTCTTCGCTTGAATGCCAGGGCCATCAGCAGCAATGCCCCTGCGATAATCGCGGCAACAATAGACCACTGAAGGATCTGGAGAAGCAGCATCGCGGCAGGCTCTGCCTCGCCGTCTCTGGCGAAGCCTTCCAATGCACCCACTGCTTGCGGTGGCGCAAATTCCCTATCCGGTCGAGGTTCGCCTCCGAGCCACAGCAGCAACGCGAATATGCCGCGTGTAATGAAGTCGATGATGTACGCAAGCGGGAATATGATGACATAGAAGACAACGGTGGCGAGGAGTTGGAGCACCCACAAAAGCGGCGCCGCGATGACGGCGAGCACATCCCGCTGAAGCAGGCTGAAAAGCAAGCCCAACGCGACGATTCCGCCCACCAGACCTCCGACCACTCGCGTCCATGCTCTCGTTCCATTGGACTCCTGCGATGTAGGCGCCATGTGCGCGACTATTAGGCCCGCGACACCGGACGCGAAGAAGACGAACATCATGGGGAATACATTGAGGTCAGCCGGATGCGCGATGTCGATAACCGCGGCGATGGCGAGTATCAGAATGCCGATTCTGAAGCTCGTGCTAAGGCTCTCCGCGGGAATGTCCGAAGCCCCGATGTGTCCTCCGCGCCACCAGAGCGCGGTGCCGCCGAGACTGCCGTACAATGCTGTGAGGATGAATCTTTCAGGAGCCTCGCCCGAAGTCATCGTGCCAATCCAGCCTAGATCGAGAGAGCCTATCTCCAGCGATACCTGCGAGGCTACCATCAGATAGACGACTATCACTCCGGCCAGCATCTGCAAGCCGTAAGCCATCAGAGTGGGCATGACTATCATTGATAATGTGCGCGCCCAGATTAGCGACACGGACATCACGGCAAGTACTGCGATCCACGAAATGGGGCTGCTCGTAGCGCCAAAAGGGAAGCTCAGAATGCCCAGGAGCGCGACCAGCCACGCGCTTTCAGATAAGAGGAGCGCGCCAGTAACCAGCCTTTCCCGCATTACGCTCAAGGCAAATCTACCTCCGAGTTCACGGCGGCAAAGCGCCTTGCATGTCTCTGATCGGCGAACTCAAGACCCTCGAACGCATCACCGATTTCGTGCAGCAGAACCGCTTCAGGCATTGGCGGGCACGGCTTGTCGCCAACATATACGACGACCAGTTTGTAACCGTGAGCGCGCATATTGTCCAGTATCTGCGGCAACTCATCGGCAACGAGGGAAAGTACGATTACGATGGTTGCGCCCAGCGGAAAGCTGCGCCACTGATTGCCCAGCTGACCCGCGATTGATCCCATAGGGAGCGGGCGAATGGAAGCAAGCGCTTCGAGGATGATCGTCAGCTGGTCCGGAGACTGGCTTGGCGCGATTTTCATAGGCCTGTCGGCCAGAACGGGCGTGCCGTTCGAGAATAGCCCAAGGCTGTATTGGCGTTCGGAGGCATACACCGCGAGCGACGCCGCGGCGGTAATTATGCGTTCCAGGTGGATAGCGGAGTACCCCTCCCATGTGTGCTCCATCGTGTCCACCGCAACGGCGAGAATAACCGCCATGGATGAGCTGGGCTCGTAGGTGCGGACCTGAAGCTCTTGCATCCGCGCGGTCGCCTTCCAGTCAACCGTTTTCAGGGGGTCTCCCATCTGGTAGTCTCGCAGGCCCATCGGCCTGGAAATATCCTCGAAAATGCGTAAGCCGCCGCGCGTCTCGCCAAGAGGTCGCGCAGACGGTATGCCGATTTCAGGAAGGGAGACGATGCGCGGATAGACCAGCACATAGTCTCTGCCCCTGGTGATTACCTCGCTGCCGAAGAAGCCAAACAGGTCGCCGCTTCGAAGGGTAGAAGGACCGATGCGAAAGAAGCCGCGACGACTGCATCGGAACTCGTAAGTCCAACGTATGCGCTCATACCATGACATCGAGGCAGAGTGGAGCAGGGTCTTCCCCTCCGGATTCGGGCTGTTCACGACATCCGCGCCACTCAGCTCCATCGATGCCGGTATTTCGTCCTCAACCCGTACACGCCCCAGCGGAAGCGGCTTACGATTTGTGAGAGTAATGGAGAGTGTTGTCTTCTCGCCGATGAACACGCGCCGCTGGGAGAATTCGCGCTCGTAAGTTACGTTCTCCAGCGAAACCCTGTTCCAGAGCCGTGCCGTGCCAACGACAAGAAGACCCATTACGCTGAAGCCGATGAGCAGCCCCTCGCCCGTGAAGATGCCGATGGCGATAAGCGCGACGAAGATGAGGACCCAAAGCTCATGCCACATCTGGCTCAGCATCGCGCTACCTCTCGATGGGCACGGGGACTTCGGCGAGAATGTCCCGCACAATCTGGCCCGCTGTGCGGCCTCGAAGACGCGCGTTAGAAGCGACAATAAGCCTGTGGGCGAGCACCGGTATGGCAAGCGTCTTGACGTCGTCCGGCGTAACGAAATCGCGGCCGTCCAGCGCGGCATGTGCCTGGGACGCCTTGTACAGCGCCAGCCCCGCGCGCGGACTCGCCCCGAGAGTGAGGGACTGGTGCTTGCGCGATGCCTGAGTAATAGCGACGATGTACATTCGCACTGTATTGTCCACCAGCACCTGATTCGCCAGTTCCTGCATATCGGAAAGTTCCGCAGCGTCCGTAACAGCGTCAATTTCCGGCGGCTCCGAGTCGCGCTCGAACCTCAATAGGATGTCCGACTCCTCTTCGGGGGTAGGATAGCCTAGCCTCAGGCGAAGCATGAACCGGTCGAGTTGGGCTTCCGGCAAGGGGAATGTCCCTTCCATTTCGATTGGATTCTGCGTAGCCATCACAAGGAACGGCGCAGGTAGCGGTCGCGTCTCGCCGTCAACGGTCGCTTGCCGTTCCTGCATCGCTTCGAGCAGCGAGGACTGCGTGCGGGGAGTGGCGCGGTTTATCTCGTCCGCCAAGAGCATCTGGCTGAATATAGGCCCCTCGCGGAACTGGAAGTCACCTGAACGCTGGTTGTAAAAGTTTACGCCAAGGACATCGGTCGGCATCAGATCGGGCGTGAATTGGATGCGTCTGAAAGTGCATTTCAACGATTGCGCTAGTGCCTTGGCGAGTGTAGTCTTGCCAATGCCCGGCGCGTCCTCGACCAATATATGCCCACGGCAGAGCAGGGCAATTATGGCAAGATTGATCGCTTCGTCCTTGCCTACGATGACGCGCTGCACGTTCTTGCGTATGCGCTCCGCCATCTGCTGAATGTTTTCGACTGCAATTGCGTTCGTCAAGCGGCTTCCTCACATGCTGTTGCGCTGCCGGACTGTCTTCGCAATTTGACGGTATTGGAAGAATCATCGGGCGCGGGCTTGGCTAAGTATAATGTACGAACCGCCGATAGACTAGACGCCCGATGCAATTACTGGTTTAAGCCCTTGCGATGCGCTATATTTATAAGAACGTCGCTTTTTCGATACTTGCCTTTTCTGCGCGCGCGGACGACCGGTTGGCATGGACGAGCCGCGTTCTTCAGTGCCCGGTGGTGTAGTGGTAGCACAAAGGACTTTGGATCCTTTGACCGAGGTTCGAATCCTCGCCGGGCAGCTTCCCACTCTATTCCGATAGTTCGGAGTGCGCTTTGCGGCGTTCCCACTTCCCGTCTTGCTGTCGTTTCCGACGCCGGGGATTTTCAGGAAGTGCTGGGGGGTTTGGGAGAGGTGGCAGGAGCGGCAGGATTCGAACCCGCGACACTCGGTTTTGGAGACCGATGCTCTACCAAGCTGAGCTACGCTCCTGCGCCGAACATCTACAATTTTAGCGGCTGTGCGGCATCCGGTCAAACATTCAACCGGCGCGGGAGAGCGCGCATTCCTCCGATTTCACAACTTCCGTCACTCCAGCGTCGCTACCCGGTGAGCAGTGATCCACTCCCAGTCAAGTTCATGTCCTAACCCCGGAGCGGTCGGAGCCTCAAGAACGCTCCTCTCGTTCAGCTTAATGTCTTCCGCAAGGCCGAACTGGTGCGCCTCCGTTGGCATCCAGTATTCGTAGTAAGCGCAGTTCTGCACTGAGTAGATGACATGCAGATTCGCAATGTTCAGCAGCGAGTTGCCCGCCGTTCCAATTTCGCAATTTATGCCGAATCCCTCGGCCATCGAACACAGCTTCTTCAGTCCGGTTATGCCGAGTTTCCGCGCGGTGCCGCGAACGAGCCGCAAAGCGTTCAGGCGTATGTAGTGGTAACCGGTCTGGAACTGGTTTTCAGGCTTGTCACTCATGCAGATAGGCGTTATCAGCCGCCTGCTGAGTTCAGCGATGTTGTCGTATTCGTGCGCCGGTATGGGGTCCTCGAACCAGTAGAAGCCCAGTTCATCCGCGGCGCTTCCCACGTCCAGAGCCTTGCGGAAGTCGTAGCCGTTGTTTGGGTCCAGCATCAGCTCTCTGTCATCACCGGCGATGTCCCTCACTCCCGCCATCATCTCGAAGACGTCGGATGTGGCAAGCACGCCGGGGTGTATCTTGTAAGCGCGGAAGCCGGCGTCGAATATCTGCTGGGCCTCTTCAAAGTAGCCTTCGGGAGATTCATGGCCAGGCGGGTAGGTGGCATATACCTCCGTCTCGTCTCGATTCGCTCCCAGAAGTTTGTACACCGGAACGCCCGCTGCTTTGCCTGCGATGTCCCACAGCGCGACATCCACAGGCGCCCATGCGTTCATGTTCAGCCCGCGACGTCCGCTCAGAATCGGAAGCCGGCTCCACAGACGCTCGCGCTCGAAGGCATCCCGTCCGACTATCTCAGGCTTCAATACGTTGAGGATTGGCCCGAACTGTCCGTGTCCTCCGCCCCTGAAGTCTCCGACAAAGCAGTTGCCCTCGATTCCTTCATCCGTCAGAATTCGCAGCACGCCCTGTTCCACGTCGCCGAAAAACCTGCCCAGGTCCGAGTCCAGGCCCGTGTCTGGCAGCGTACGCCGGACTACTTCTATCTTCACATCGGTGATCTTCATCAGTTCTGCCTCGCTGGAGGTCTATATTTCCGCCGAAATACGCGCCAATTGTAGCAGATTGGAGGTCGGTCTATGCGCGTTCCTGAGGCGGACGTGGTTGGCGCGCCATAAGAATGGCGAACGCGCCAATGAATCCCATGGCGGTGAAAGTGGCGAACGGAATGAAGTAGCTTTGCGTGCGGTCGTACATGTACCCGGCGAACAGCGGCGCGAATATCATCGCTATATTTGACGGCACCATGTTCATCCCAAGTATCGACCCGAAATTCTTCCTGCCGAAGAAGTCGCCGACTATCGCAGTCAGCAGTGGCACGCGCCCGCCGAAGCCTGCTCCCCACAGCACCGCGAACACCATTGCCATTGGAAGGCTATCGGTAACGGTCAGAATAGTCATTGCCAGCGCCTGCAAAAACATGCACACGAAAAGCACTAACGTCTTTGATGTGCGGTCGGCTAAGTAGCCGGCAACGAAGCCGCTGATGAACGCGACGAAAGTGTACAGCGTTACGACGAAGTTCGCCGTAATCAGGGAGATGCCCGAATCCGTTAGCTTGGGCACAAGGTGTACCGACAGCGTTACGATAGACACCACTGAAGTAAGGCGCGCCACCGCGATTACCCAGAACGAAAAGCTTCTTAGCGCCTGGCGTGGGCTCAATTCTATATCGTCGTCTGAATCGGCCTGTGTGGATACTGAGGCAGACGCGCCCATGCGCCTGAGAGGCTCGCCGTCTGGACGTGAACCCACGTCTTCGGGGCGGTTGCGGACAAAGTGCGAGGCGGGAAGGGCTACGACTATCAGCACTACGCCAATGGCAAGTGAGGTCAAGCGGAAATCATGGTTCTCTATTCCCCAGGCGAGAAGCGGCACGAGGAATCCGCCCAGTTGAATGCCTGATACGGCGACGGACATGGCGAGTGCGCGCCGTCTGACGAACCAGTTGTTTATCAGTGTTACAAAGGCTATCCATCCGCCGATGCCCGAACCGAGCGAGATTGCCAGATACGCCACATAGAACTGCCAGACGCTCTGAATCTGCGAATAATATATGAAGCCCAGCCCCATCACGAGATAGCCGATTATGACCATCCTACGGGTGCCGAGCCGATCTACCAGCAAGCCTTCCACCGGACCCAGTAGCGCGCCCTCGGCGCGCGACAGCGCAAACGCGCCCGACAGCGTAGTTCGATTCCAGCCGAAGGTGCGCTCCAGAGCGACGAAGAATGTGCCGACCCCCTGAAATACGGTGGTTGACATCAGCATCAGCATGAAGCTGGATATGCCTACCAGATACCAACCGAAGAAGATGTTGCGTGGGCGGCGGAAATTGAGCATATATGGTGGCGCGATTTTTCCGTGCAGAAGCGCGCCAAAGAATTGCACGGTTGGTATTGGTTCGGAACCAGGTGGCGTATCTATGATACCACTATTGACGTACGTTCCACGAAACTGGCGCGGAGTTGGGGATTTTGCGTTAAGGTTAGGACTGGAAAATAGGAATGAACTATGCCTCTTTCTTTGACAGTCTCTACTCATTCGGCTAGCCTTGTGCCGGATGAGCAACTTGTCAGGAGTAATTTATGGATTATGTTAGGCTTGGTCGTAGCGGTATCAAGGTCTCCCGTGTATGTGTCGGCACGAATATGTTCGGCGCGGGCTATGTGGACGACGACCGCGCGATCTCGGTAATCGACGCTGCCTTCGATGCGGGAATCAACTTCATAGACACGGCAGACGCGTACAACTCGGGTCACTCAGAAGTCGTGGTGGGTAGAGCGGTCAGCGGTCACCGCCACGACTTCGTTGTTGCCACCAAGGGCTTCATCGCAACGGGGCCCGGCCCAAACGACGTGGGCCTTTCGCGCAAGCACTTGATTGACGCGGTGGAAGCGAGCCTGAACCGCCTCACTACCGACTACATTGACCTTTACCAGGTCCATTACTTTGACCCGGACACGCCGCTTGAAGAATCGCTCCAGACTCTTGATGACCTCGTTAGGCAGGGCAAGATTCGCTATATTGGCTGCTCCAACTTTGCGGCCTGGCAGCTTATGAGGGCACTATGGGTCAGTGACAAGCATGGGTTCGAGCGGTTCGAGTCCGTGCAGCCGGAGTACAATCTCGGCAAGCGAGACATCGAAGACGAACTTTTCGCCGCTTGCTCGGACCAGTCGGTCGGCATAATTCCTTACCAGATATTCATGGGCGGTGTGCTCACCGGCCGATACAGCCCTGAAACGCCTCCGCCGTCAGACAGCCACATGGCATCCCGCCACGCGCAGCGCGCGAAGGACACATACTGGACCGACCGGACATTCGAGATGGTGAATGTGCTTAAGGAGGCCGCGTCCAGCCTGGAAGTCAGCGTGCCTCAAATACTCATCGCGTGGACTCTTTCCAGACCGCAGATAACGTCTGTCATTGTCGGCGCATCGCGCCCGGAGCAGGCTGAAAGCAACGCGCGCGCCGTTTCCGTGCAATTGCCCGGTGAGATAGTTGCGCGCCTTGACGCCCTTTAGCATCCTGGATCCCGCTGTTGCGCTGACAGTTGTTTAGAGATATATTCTCAGAAATCCACGACACTTGCCGCATAGTCCAACCCAGACGACAGACAGCGCACGGAGGTGCAATATGAAGTACGACTATATCGTAGTGGGTGGCGGCTCTGCCGGATGCGCCATTGCAACCCGTTTGTGCGAGGACCCGGAGCGTTCTGTGCTGTTGCTGGAAGCGGGACCCGACTACCCGGATTTCGATAATCTGCCCGACGATCTGAAGCTTGGCAACAACGTCTGGCTGTCGGCGTACGGACCCCATAACTGGGGATACACGGCGCGCCTGACAAATGAACAAGACGAACTCATCATTCCCAGGGGCAAGGCGACGGGCGGCTCAAGCGCGGTGAACGGACAGGTGCTGTTCCGCGGCATTCCTGAAGACTACGACCGCTGGGCTGAGTGGGGCAACGACGAGTGGGGATTCACCCATGTGCTGCCGTACTTCAACAAGATGGAGACGGACCTCGACTTCGGTGGAGACGACTTCCACGGTTCCGAAGGTCCTGTGCCGGTGCGCCGCATTCCACGCGGAGAATGGATGCCTCATGCCGTCGCCTTTGAGAAGGCTTGTGTCGATGAGGGCTATCCAATAGACGAAGATCAGAATCACCCCGAATCGACGGGCGTATCTCCGCGGGCGCGCAACAATATAGACGGCGTTCGCATGAGCAACGCCATCAACTACCTCAATATGGCGCGACACCGGCTGAACCTGACCGTTCGCGGCAGCGTTACCGCCCGGCGCATCTTGTTTGAGGGCAAGCGCGCGGTCGGTATCGAGGCGGAAAGCGGCGGCGAAGTCTTTACTGTTGAGGGCGACGAAATAATCGTAAGCAGTGGCGCGATAGCGTCACCACAGCTCCTTATGCTGTCAGGCATAGGGCCTGCTGAACATCTACGCAGCTTCGGAATCGAAGTCGTGCTTGACCTGCCCGGCGTTGGCCAAAACCTGCGCGACCATCCGGCTGCGGCGGCCCTTTACCATGCCGTCGGAGACCCGCCGGATGTGCAGGCGCCGACGATTCAGGTGGGACTGCGCTACACCGTAGAGGGTTCGGACCTTCGTAACGACATGCAGCTCAGCCCCATGCTCATGACCAGCGAACACCGTCCGGCGCATATTGAAATCGACGAGGATCTCAACTACATCGGGATTAGCGCCAGCTTGCAGTTGGCGCTGGGTGAGGGGGAACTGACACTGCAATCGACTGATCCTCACGTACAGCCCAACTTGAACTACAACTACTACCAGGACGAGGAAGGGGAAGATTTGCGCCGCATGCGGGAAGCGATACGGCTCGGAGTACGCATAGCCGAAAACTCCAGCTTCTCTGAGTTGCTGCTTGACCGCATCATGCCCAGCGACGAAGAACTCCGGTCAGACGATGCGCTCGACGACTGGCTCAGGCGCAACTCCGGCACGTCCCACCATGTATCGGGCACCTGCAAGATGGGTCCCGACTCCGACCCGATGGCGGTTGTTGACCAGCATCTCAAGGTTAGGGGTATTGAGGGTCTTCGTGTTGCGGATGCTTCAATCATGCCGGACTGCATCCGCGCCAACACCAATGCCACCACGATTATGATAGGGGAGAAGGTCGCGGACTTCATCAAGGAAGGTCGCTGACGCCGTGCCGGTCGCGTTGTGAGTGATTCGCCGGCTCGCCTTCTACCAACAATAGACTAAGCCTCGGGCAGCTAACTGCGAGCGGTCACAATACCGTACTGACGGCCGATTTGACAGGGAAATCAATGAACTGGAAGAACGATCCCAATCTCAGCGCGATGAGCGATATGGACCATCTCAGGCAGGTCGCGCACAGCCTGACCGATGCCGTTCACGCCAATCCTGATGACGCGCGAGCCTGGTTTCTGCGCGGCAACGCTTACCTTGACCGTGGCGCGTATGAGTTCGCGGCAAGCGACTACACTAAAGTCATCGATCTAACGCCTGATGACGCCGTTGCATATAATAATCGCGGCATAGCATATCGCAATAGCGGCAATACGGAACCCGCGATAGCCGACTATAACCGGGCGATTGAACTTGACCCGGATTACAGAGACGCCTACAACAACCTGGGCATGGCGCTCTCCGATACCGGTGACTACGAGGACGCCATTTCCCACTTCACCCGCGCCATCGAGCTTGATCCCGACTACTGGTATGCCTACAACAATCGCGGCATGGCGCTCTGGGCAGTCGGACGCCGCGATGACGGCATACGCGACTATGAGCGCGCCAAGCAGCTTGCCACGTCCTCTCCACAGTAGGCATAGTCTCTGCGTACGTCTGAAGCGTATGCGATGTTGAAGGCATGGCTAAAAGTCTCTTTCCCCATCCTGCCCATCGATGTCGGTTATAGCCCCGTTCGTCCTGAGCGTGTCGAAGGGCGGGTCAACCAGCTACACCGAAGGGATAGGGATGACTCTCCGATTCCCACCAGGCATATCCCCCTGAGACATGTCCACGTTTCCTATGCCCTATGACAACTTAGGGGTTCCCGCCTTCTGTGAGGGCAATTGTGGTAGTGAAAAAATCCACAAATCATGCCTAAACTGCGCTTGACACGAACAACTATTCGTTCTAAACTTGTTCTATCAAAAGTGCAGAAGCACAGATCTTTTCTTACTTTCAGGAGGAAAAATGGGAAATCCAGTAGTTCACTTTGAAATCGCGGGTCCAGATGGGCCAGCCCTGCAGCAGTATTACCGCGACCTGTTCGGATGGGACATTCAGGTGCAGAGTCCTGAAATGGGCAACTACGGCGTGGTAATGTGGATGGAAGGAGGCATAGGTGGCGGCATCATGGAATCGACAGATGACATGCCTGTCAGCAACTATGTGACTTTCTACATCCAGGTGGATGATCTTCAGGCGGCTCTGAGCAAGCTGTCCGGCTTGGGCGGCGCAACCGTCATGCCGCCAATGGAGATTGCCCCTGAAGTGGGGTCTATGGCGATGTTCACCGACCCTGCTCACAATGCCATCGGACTTTATTCAGTGCCAGCCCAAATGAATGGCGAAATGCCCCCACGCAGCAGTGCGCCGCCGGTGGTGCATTTTGAGCTTGGCGGCAGCGACGGGCAAGCCCTCGAAGATTTCTATGCCGAGATGTTTGGCTGGCAGGTGAACGGCATGCAAATGCCGGATGGCGGGATTTACCGCCTCGTGCAGCAGGAGCAGGATGGCATAGGCGGCGGCATCTTCCAGCACATGGAGGGCATGCCGCCCAACGCACCCGGAATCGCGGTAGCGGTTGACGACCTGCAAGCGTACCTCGACAAGGCTGTGAGTCTTGGCGGAACCGCGCTGATGCAGCCGAGTGAGATACCCGGCGGCTTCGGCTCGCTGGCGATCTTTTATGACATTGCGGGCAACCGGATTTCGCTGTTCAAGTCATCATAAGACCTCTCGAATCCGCAGTATCTAGCCTTTACCGAACGCTGCTATGCCTCCATTGTGTCCCTTAGCCTTGGTGGCATAGCAGCGATTACCTGTGAAACTGAACAGTACGATAGAGAGGACTCCTTATGCTCAGGCACCTCGCCAGCATCGCCGAAGTAGTTGAAGACTTCGATGCTGCCGTCAACTTCTATAGCGAAACGCTCGGATTGGAAGTCGAAATCTACCACCAGGGTTACGCGACTGCTACCGTTCCCGGTACGCTGCATTTCGGTATCTGGTCGCGCGCCGAAGCCTCTAAAGCCACCTATGGCAACCCCGGCGAAGCGGACCGCATTCCCCTTGGTTTCACCATAGGATTTGAGGTGGACGACGTCACCGCTGCTGAGAAACGAATCGCAGCCGCGGGAATCGACGTGGTTCAACCTACAAAGACCGAGCCATGGGAGCAGGTCACGAGCCGGTTCCTGACACCGGGCGGTTCGTTCTGTGAAATTGCCGAAACGCCTTGGGCGCGCAGCATCACGCAGCAGATGAAAGCGGAGTAGGACGGTGAACCATCACCATCCCACGGCGCACCCATCATTTCGCGGCTCGCTGCCGCCGGTCAGCACTCCGGTCGCCGCATCGCGCGCAATAACCTGCCCGCCTCCGAAGTAGAGCGGGTGCGACTCCGTGATTACGATTTTATGTCCTCGCGCCCTCAGCTCGTCGGCGACCTTATCGGGTATGCGCGGCTCCAGTCCGACCTCGCCTTCCAGCGGTCTGTAACTGAAGCGTGGGGCGTCAAGAGCCGCCTGAGGCGACATCCCGAAATCGACCATATTGCTCAACACTTGTATCTGCCCTTGCGCCTGCTGCACAGTTCCCATCACGCCATAACTCAGCCATAGTTCATCGTTTCTTGTCGCAATGCCGGGAATGAGTGTATGGAAGGGCAGCTTCCTTGGCGCAAGCGCATTTGGATGGCTGGGGTCGAGCGAAAACGAAGCGCCACGGCTGTGGAGCGCGATTCCCGTGCCGGGCACGACCAATCCGGTCCCAAAGTCCGAAAACACGCTGTTGATGAGCGAGCAGGCGTTGCCCTCGCCGTCAACACTGGTAATGTACACCGTGTCCCCATCCTCCGGTCTGACACCGCGCGGCACGTTGTCCATCGCGTGCTCTTCCCTTATGAATCGCCTTCGAGCCGCCGCGTAACTCTTGGAGATGAGCCTGCCGGTGTCCATGCGCATCTGCGCGGGGTCGGTGACGTGGTACATTCCGTCTGTCAGCGCCAGGCGCGCGCACTCGATCAAGTGATGATGACGGTCGGCGGAATGCGCCTCCATCGCGCCGATGTCGAAACCCTCCGCGATGTTCAGCCCCAGCAGGACATTGACGCCCTGGTTATTAGGAGGGCACTGCCAGATGTCCACATCTCTGTAGCTGGTGCTGATCGGCTCCTCCCAGGAAGGCGCGTGTTCTGCCAAGTCTTCGGTTGTGAGCCATCCCCCGCGCTCCTGCACGAACGCTCCAATTCGTTCCGCGATATGTCCCCTGTAAAAGGCGTCCGCTCCGCCGTAAGCGATGGTCCGCAACGTATCCGCCAGGGTGCGAATGGTCATTACCTCTCCTGAGCGAGGGGCGCTGCCGCGCAGCAGCAGTTCTTCGCCACCATAATGCTGCTTCAGCCGCACCTCCGCGCCTGCCCATTGGAAGGCAACCATCTCCGAAACCGGGTAGCCGGCTTCCGCGTATTCGATCGCGGGCCGAAGCACATCCGCCATGCCCATATTGCCGAATCTATCCAGCAGAGCCTGCCATCCGCTCACTGTGCCCGGCACCGTAACGGCGTATCCGCTGTTGTCCGGGATGTTGTCGTAGCCCTGCATTCTCAGCAGCTCGGCGTCTGCCGCCGCCGCCGACCGCCCGCTGGCGTTCAGCGCATAGACTTTGCCGGCTCGGGCGCTCCATACGAGCGCGAACACGTCGCCGCCAACGCCGGTAGAGAACGGCTCCACCACGTTAAGCGCCGCTGCCGCCGCGACTGCCGCATCGACCGCAGTGCCGCCGTTCATCAGCATTCGCAGTCCCGCCATTGCCGCAAGTGGCTGGCTGGTAGCGACCATTCCGTTACGCGCCCGGACATTCGAGCGCCGAGAGTCAAACTTCATCCTGATTACTCCAACACCGCTGATGTTCTGAAGACTCCCCCAATCGCAGCAGCGCGGAGAGTTTCCTCGATGAGCACCACCCTCGGGCCATGGCTGCTGAGTTCCACATGCGCTTCCTGTCCCGGCATCAGCGTGAAAGCCCTCTCGCCATCAAGCGCCACCGTGCATGGGCGCAGTTCCACATCGATGCGCTGCCCGAACTCCATGACCTCCCATCTCCTGATGCCGACCGGGATAATCACTCCCGGCGCGACCGGAGCCGATACCGACTCACCGCCTTCACCCAGTCGCCCCTCTCCCAATCGAATGTACAGCCCGCGCGGGTCTTTCAGCGACACCGGCATCAGCTGCGCCCCGATTGCAGACAGCCCTATGCTTGAAGGCTCTGCGCGCGCGAGGTACAACTCGTCCACGGTGCCCATATCCCAGATGGCGCGCGCTCCAACAAATCGCTCTCTGGATATGGCGACATCCACGAGCGCGATGTCTCGGAGTTCTCCGTCCACATACACTTCCATCCGCTTGCTGCGAGCGATCGTCTCTTCCGAATCCACATGCCCCAGTGCCGTCAGACCTGCCGCGAGTCCAGCAAGAGTTCCCTCTGCCATCACTGGAAATACGTTGTTCGTGCCAGTCGATACGGGTACGAGCGGAACATCGCCGCATCCCTTCGCCACCGCCTGATTTGTGCCGTCACCGCCGAGAGTGATAATGCTGCCCACACCGATCTCGGACATTGCGCCGGCCGCCCGCACCGAGTCTCGCTCCGCGTTGAACACAATCATGTCCACGAACTCGACATTGAGTCGGTACTTACCGCCGTCCAACGCTCCATTGCCCAGTCGTGCCATGTCGGGCATCATAAGCACACGCTCGACGCCTACCGCGTCCAGCCCTGCCAGGATGCGCTTCAGGATATTGACCTTCTCCTGATTCGGCACGAACCTGCCCTGCGCCACCAACCGTCGAATATCCTTGCCCGCCGCCGGGTTTGCGATTATGCCTACGCTTGTCACTTCAGCCTCACAGTCCGCTCTTGTATCGGTGGTTTCATTGAGACCACTTTTCGATCTCTATCAGCGCGTGTGCGATACGGTCGCGCAGCCTCTGCCCGTCCTCCGTTGACCAGTCATAGAACCCTGCGCCGCTCTTCAGTCCCAGCCTGCCTTGGCGCACGTTCTGTGCCGCCACTTCAGATGCGGTGTCAGATGCGTCCAGGTCTGGAGCGAGTTCTGTCAGGATGGCGAAGATCGTGTCCCATCCCGCTGCGTCGAACACCTCAAAGGGTCCCGCGACTGCCAGCCGCCTGCCGAAGCTGTTCTTGACTACGGCGTCTATGTCCTGCGGCGTTGCTACCCGTTGTTCCACCAAAGACAGGCACTCTCGAAGAAGCGCGAATTGAAGCCGGTTGCCGATGAATCCCGGCACTTCCTTTCGGACACAGACAGGACGCTTTCCGATCCGCTCCAGCAGTCTCATGGCAGTGTTGAATGTCGAATCGGACGTTCCGGCATGGCGCACCACCTCGACGAGAGGCACGAAGTGCGGCGGATTGAAGTAATGCGTAACCAACACCTTATCGGGTCGCATAGTGGCGGACGCTACGCTGCTGGGCATGAAGGTGGACGAATTGCTCGCCATTACTGTGTGGTCCGGGCATAGCTTGTCCATTTCAGCGAATACTCGCTGCTTCAGCGGCAGGTCCTCGGTAATTGCCTCTACGATATAGTCGGCATCTCCAACGACCTCTGACAGATTCACGCTGAAGCGCACAGCGTCCGGCACGGAGTCAGCCGACTGCCTGCTGACCATCCCGGCCTCGGCCATAATGCCCAGGTTTCGCCGCATGTTCGCCTGAGCTTGAATGAGCATTTCCTCGCTGATGTCGTGCAGCGCAACGTCGTAGTCTGCCATAGCAAACTCCTGCGCTATGCCGTGCCCCATAAGCCCAGCGCCGACTACGCCTATCTTCCTGATTTCCCCAACATCCATTACCTTGACTCCATGTGCGCCGGTGAACCTTGCCCTGAGCGCGCACTACGCCCCGGACAACGAGTGTTATACTATCACTTCGCACAGCAAGAAGGGGAGCACCCATGACCGAATTCGCGCTCGTGGCCGATCTGGGGGGCACTCAGACCCGAATCGCGCTCGTCGATGCCGCCGGAAACGTCGCCGCGAGGCACTCTACTCAAACACTGGCGAAAGAAGGCAGAGATGCCGTAATGAATCGTCTTGTGGAGGCGTTTGAGCACGTCGCCTCGACCGCTTTCTCCGAATCCATCAGAGGCGTCGGTCTATCCCTCGCAAGTCCAGTGGAGCCGGGAACGGGCGTCATGTACAACCCGCCAAATCTTGGACCTGAATGGCACATGTACACTCCCATTCCGCTCCTTCAGGAGAGGTTGAAACTGCCGGTGGTGGCCGAAAATGACGCCACACTTGGGGCCGTCGGCGAGCATGCATACGGCGCGGGCAGGGGATGCCGCAATATGGTGTATATGACCGTCAGCACAGGTATTGGCGGCGGCGTCATCATAAACGGCAGGCTCTATACCGGCTCCAACGGCTTCGGCGGCGAAATAGGGCACATGACCATCGATCGACACGGACCAATCTGCAATTGTGGAAATGTCGGTTGCCTTGAGGCGCTCGCGTCCGGCGCCGCACTCGCGCGAATAGCGCAGGACAGGCTGAGGGCAGGGGAAAGCAGTCTCATGCTCCACCTGACCAGTGGCGAGTTAGGCGAGACCGATGCGCGCATCGTCGTGCAGGCGGCGAAGCAGCGCGATTCACTGGCACAATCGATAATGCAAGATGCCGCACACAGCCTGGCCTGCGGCATAATCAGCCTAATGCACATATTCGATCCGGAGCTTGTAGTAATAGGGGGCAGCCTCGGACAGAACCTTGAAGAATTCATCCCCATAATCGAATCTGAGGTTAAGCACCGCGCAATGGCTCACTTTCAGGGCGCATTCCCGGTAGCCATGTCCCAGTTAGGCGATGACGTCAGTCTTCTTGGCGCGGCGGCGCTTGTGTTCTCCAGTGGGGGAGAATCACCGTAGCATCGTTACGGGAGCGGCTTGGGAAGCCTGGTCCGGCGCGGCTAATTACTTCGGAGGCACTGTGGCAATACGGATTAGAAAGGCAACAGCGGCAGATTCCTGTGGAATAGCCAGAGTCCACGTCGATTCGTGGCGAAGCAGCTATGCGGATGTAGTTCCTTCTGATGTCTTGGCCGGCCTTTCATACGGCGACAGGCAGAAGATGTGGGACGGCATTCTCAATTCGCAGATTGAGGACAAGCACTGTTATGTTGCGGAGACAAGCGATGATCGGATCGTCGGCTTTGCTTGCGGCGGCCCAGTGAGTGAAAACCTCGAGCATTACGAAGGTGAAATTTACTCGATCTACCTGCTTGAGGATTACCAGCGCGGAGGAATCGGGCGTCAACTGCTGCTGTCAACGGCAGGGCGGATGAAGGTTGACGGCATCGTGTCGATGCTATTGTGGGTATTCGAGAAGAATCACGGCGCGAGGAGATTCTATGAGGCTCTCGGCGGCGAATTAATAGGAAGGAAGAATATCAGAATTGGCGCGGCAGACTTGGTCGAACTGGCATACGCCTGGAAGGACATCCGAACCCTCACGGGCTAGAACCCGAAGCCAAGCGGGTCATCGTCAAATTCGATGCTTTCAAGCGCTTCTGCGGCCGCTTCTGTGAGTGCGTCATCGCCAATCTCGATGGCGCGCCGCAGCGCGAGTTTCGCGGTCGGCCCGCCTATATTGCCCAAGGCAATCGCCGCCGCGCACTGAACCTCGATGTCCTCGTCTCCGATCAGCGCGGCAATCTGCGGAATTATGGACTCCCCGCCCAGGAGCCCGCAGGCATTCGCCGCTTCATAGCGTATCGCCGGATCGACCGCATTCAGCTCGCGCAACACGATTGGCAGCCAGTCGCTATTCGAGCTGCGCCCCATAGCGTATATTGCCGACTGTCGCATCGCGGAGTTGGCGCTTTCGTACGCCGCGCGAATTATGTCTGAAGTTTCGCTGGTATCGAAACTTCCCACTGCCTCAATGGCACGCCGCAAGACACCCTGGTCCTCGCTTAGGCGGGCAATCACCGTAAGCAGGGCCTCTCTTATTCTCTGCTCATCTCTGGGCATGAGTTTGCCCTGCTGCGCGAGGTCCGCGAACTGAGACAGGGTAATCGCCGCCGCCTCGCGGACATTTGCCGCCGGATCGTCCTTCAGCAGTCCTATGAGCGGCCGGATCATCGCGCGGTCGTCCGTTTCCAGAAGTCCGCGCGTCGCCTGCTCACGCACGAGTTCAGACTCATCCGACAAGCATGTTCGGAATATCGCGCTGAAGTCCAGTTCAAGATTGTCCTCGCTGAGTTCGAGCAGGGCCGCCAGAACTTCACGCCTGCGTTCCTTTCCAACGCCCCGCCACAACCTGCGGAAGTCGTGCGCGTCTTCTCTTGTCAGGCTCGATAGTTGCAGCAGCCCCGATCGCTTAACGGGGCTAGACTCGTCCCCAAGCTCGGCGATGTATGTGTCGAGTGTCATTCACCGTCTCCCACACTATCCCTCTTTCATCCCTGTTTCATTTCTCAGGTTGAGATTAAGTGAGCGCTTGAAAATCTGTCAAGTAAATGTTCAGGCATTCGGGGATGAAAGGCACGGGCGCCGGTTCACGTTACCGACGCCCGCCCTCATTTCAATTGCCTATAGGCAGCGCGTACTTGCCCGTTTCACTTACCGCTACGGCACAGTAATGCCGCCCCAGCAAATCCACTCGCCGTCGTCGCGCAGAGCGCAAGTGTGGTCATCGCCGCTGCTTATTGCGGTGAAACTGCCGCTTGTGGGACGCTCGGACACTTGACCGAAGGAGTTGTCGCCCCTGCAATCAATGGAGCCACTGACCGTTATCGCGCAGGCGTGCTTTGCGCCACTGCTTATTGCCTTGTATTTTTCGACCGGCGGCGGTGGCGGCGCATCAACATCGACCTGCATATCGAAACTTCCTGCCGTCCTCGCTTCGTAGGTCGTGGCTTCGATAGTGTACTCGCCGGGGTCCAGCCTTGCCTCTATGCGAGAGTTGCGATTATCGCCGTCAACGTCGTCGTTCTCAGCTACTACGCTTCCGTCCTTTCCGTGTCCGTCCAGCAAGTACAGGTAAGTGTCTTCGTCGGACTGGAGTGTGATGGCTACGTCCGATTCTTCGCCCAGCGTGAAGGTGTAGAAACGGGAGTAATACTGTTCGCCGGCCTTGCCGCCGCCGTCCGCGTCCTGCGCCCTGGTTTCAGATACGCAGGAGCTGTCCCAGCTTCCGGCATGCGTTCCGCTGCCGTCAACCGGCTGGACGCAAGGCTCAGGCTCGTAGTAACCGGAAATGATATAGAAGGAGAGGAACCTGGTTACATAGGTGTGCCTCCGTTCCTCCTGACCCGTCACGGGGTTAGGCCACAAATGGGTAATCCACGCGCTTTCACCACTGCCCACCGCCGCTATCTTCTGTCCAAGATCGGGGTCGTCACTCGCTTCGATGTCCTTTATGTTCGCGTCTAAATGCGAGTCGGTTCTGGTGGCATCTGCGACAATGAAGCCTTCCCTCTGTGCCAGTATCGCGTAATACTCTTCGTCTATGCTTTCAGGCGTATTGTAATAATCAATTGCCGCACGCAGTCCCCTGGACTGCATGCGCGCTCTGACTTCGATGACGGTTCCGATGGCTTTCTGCCTCTTGGTCAGAGTGGATTCCACATCGGTTTCCATATCTACCCAGCCGGCTGAGAATACTAGTCCGTCAGCGCGTATTGCCCAAACTGTCTTTGTACGGAATGTGAACCCGTCGCTCGGGACGGGTATGAGATGCTCAATTACCTCACCGTCGTCGTCCGCCTCGGCGAGCGCCCTGCCATACTCCCGCTCCAGAGGGTCGGTGCGCCAGGTGATGTCGGTGCCCACAGCGTGGGGGAATGTGGGATTGACTTCAATCGTGCCGTCCCTCAGCAATAGCAGATACAGACCATTTTCATCGATGCTTTCCCTCGACTCGTAGTATTCTTTCGCCGCTACGGGGTCTTTGCGGTACTGCTCGATGGCTTCATTCACGTATGCTCTCGCCGCATCCAGCGGTGTATCTTCATAGTACCCGGAGATGAAGTAGAATCTGGCAAACCTTGTCGCATATGTGTGCCTCCTCTTTTCCAGACCCGTCTCGGGGTGAGGCCACTGGTGGGTTGTCCATAACCGCTCACCTTCTTCCAGCGCCAATATCTTCTGTCCAAGTTCAGCGTCGTCGCTCGCTTGTACATCCGTTAGTTTCGTGCCCAGACGCAAGTGCCTGGTAGCATCGGCGATGATGTTGCCGTCAGGAGGCGCTGCAATTATGATGTAGTACTCGCCGTCGTCTATGCTCGCGGGTGTATTGTAGTGGGCGACTGTGGATTCATATCCAGTTGCCAGCAGGCGATCTCTGGCTCTGATGACGGTTCCGATGGCTTTCTGCCTTTTGGTCAGAGTGGACTCCACATCCGTTTTTCCGTCTATCCAGCCGGCAGAGAACACATGCCCATCAGCGCGCTTTGCCCAATTCGTCTTAATGCGGAATGTGAAGTTGTCGCTAGGGTCGGTTGCGAGATGCTCAACTATCAGGCCGGATTCGCCTGCCTCTGCGAGCGCCTTGCCATACTCCTGCCCCAAGGGGTCGGTGACCCGAGTGATGCTGCTCCCCTGAGATGAGGGGAATGCGGGATTGACGACAATCCGGCCGTTTCTCAGCAATAGCAGTTGCAGACCGAACTCATCGTCGATGCTTTCCTGCGAGCTATAGTGTTCTATCGCCGCTTGGGGGTCTGCGCGGTATCTTTCGATGGCTTCTTCCACGTATGCTTTTGCGGCATCCAGCGGGTCAACATCCGTCTGAGGCGTTTCCCTTTCATCCTCATTGGCGAGCTGAAAGCCGTCACTCGCCGCATTTACACTCGCGACATTCTTCAGCAGGGATATGTCGCCCGGCTGCGCCCCTGCGAAGAACCCGAACACCAACACTCCCAATAGTGCGAGAGCGAAAATCAGTGCTTTTCCCTTCATGAAGTAGCTCCTTATCCTTTTCTGCTTACTATTCCACTACTTGCTCTTTACAGTTGCGGATTATACACACCAGCCACCATAAACATCAATAAAACTCAACAGACGTTCGTTTAACATTTATAAATATATAAAAAGAGATATTTCATCTATTTTTCTATACTATTTGCGAATTCCAAATAGACCGGCTTGCCATTTCCCTCGCTTTGCCGGAAGCGCTTCACCGCGTGGACTTACGACACCCTCCTTGACACCATTCAAGCTCGCTCTTACCATTCCACCCGATACGGCTTTCCTTGTCGGTTGCCGTTTTATCCGCAATCCGCAGCTAAAGGAGGACAGGCATGGTTGACATTATCATTCACGGCGGTCAGGTTGTAACTCCTTCAGTAGTCAGCAACTTCGACGTTGCCATACACGGCGAGAAGATAGTAGCCGTCACTGATGCTGGCGGCATCGATCTCGAAGCAGACAAGCGTATAGATGCGTCCGGCAAGATAGTCATACCCGGCGGAATCGAGCCCCATGCGCATATCGGGGGGCCCCGCCAGCCGGAGCGGTCCGGAGCGGAGCCTGTCTCTCTTGCTGCCATTTATGGCGGCACCACTACGGTGCTCGATTTCGCGAATCAGGTGCCCGGACACGACTTGCATCACGCACTCGGTGAAGCCGCCGATCGCTGGCGCGGCAATGCCTATACCGACTACTCTTATCACCCCATCTTCACGCGGGGCGCCGAAGACCATGTAATCGCGCAGATTGGCGAACTCGTGCAGGACGGCTACGCGAGTTTCAAGATCTTCACTACCAGCATTCGCCCGCCAAGCCCGCAGATGCAGGACAATAAGACGGACTTCGGCAGGCTCGCAGTCATCATGGACGAGATTGCGGCGAGTGGCGGTATCCTGATGATCCACTCCGAAGACGACGACATGGTTATGTACAACTACGAACACGCCCCGGAGCGCGACCTGTGGGACTGGTGGAACATGCACCACATCCATTCCAACCTGTCCGAGGACGTCTCCTTCAGGCGCGCAATCCGTCTGGCGGAACAGAAATTCTGCCCTGTTTACTTTGTTCATGTGAGTGCGGGTGAGGGCGTTCGAGCAGTTGCCGAAACGCGTGCGAGTGGCTTCCCAATATATGGCGAAACCCTCCATAATTATGCCTGCTTTAACGCAGAAAACTATCGTGAAAACTTCGGTATGAAATACCACACCTACCCGTCGCTCAAATCACCGGGAGATGCGGATACGCTGTGGCAGGGCTTACTTGACGGCAGGCTTTCCACAATCGCCACCGACCTCGTATCCACGACATGGGAGGAGAAGACCCGCTTCAAGACGGTCGCCGATGTCACGGGCGGACATAACGGCATCGAGACGCGCGTGGGCATCGCTTTCACGGAGGGTGTGGTCAGACGAGGAATGTCATTGCAGCGCTTCGTGGACATCACCTCCACAAACGCGGCAAAGATTATGGGCCTGTACCCTCGCAAGGGCGTAATCGCGGCGGGCAGCGACGCCGACATCACCATCCTAGACCCCACCATCAAGGGGCCGCTCTCGCTCGATGATCTGCATCTTGAGGATTACAGCATCTGGGAGGGCTGGCACATCGAGGGCTGGCCCGTGACCACCCTGCTGCGAGGCAATGTAATGGTAGAGGACAGGCGGTTGGTAGGCACTCCGTCCACGGGCCGGTTCGTCCGTCGCAAGATAGATTCTGAAGTTCTCGCCAGGCCTGTTTGCTAATATACCGATGCGTTATACTTCGCGGGCAATGCATTCAAGAAAGCGAGCATTCTAGACAACAGGAGGAGAAAAATTGGCAACATTGACATTGGAAGAAGCCCAGAGTGTGATCGCGGGCGCTCAGGCGAAGATGGACGAGATGGGTGTCAAGCTGACCATCTCGGTCGTTGACGGCAGGGGGGACCTAATTGCTCTTGCCCGCGTTGACGGCGCGTCCTGGCGCACACCGTACATATCGCAGGGCAAGGCGGTCGCCTCCGCAACCTGGGGGCTATCCAGCGCGGACATGGCTGCACGCTGGACGGAGCCGATATTTCCCGGATTCATGGCGCTTCAAGGCGGTCGCTTCATTCCCAGCCAGGGGGCGCTGCCCATATACAAGGGCGGCGAGCTGGTCGGCGCGGCGGGCGGTAGCGGCGGCACCCCGCAGGAGGACGAGGACTGCGTTCGAGCCGGCATCGAATCGGCCGGACTTGCCGAGAGCGCATAACAGGAAATAGGGTAGGGGCGACCGGCAGGTCGCCCCTCTAAGTCATCCTATCCATCCTGTATATAGATGTTAGTTTTCTCCACAACCTTGAACGCATGCGCCGCCAGCACTCGCACATCTTCCGGCGGCGCAACCGCAACGCCATTCCCCGTTTCGAGCGCGCGTCCAGCCGCAAGCTCTTCTCTGCTCACCCACAACCATCCCTCGTTGAGGGTATGCGGCCCTCCCGCAGGCTTGCAGAAATAAATCATGTCAATGTGCTGGTGCCACCCCTGCGCAGGGTCGTCTATGTTCTCTATCTCAATCGTGAACGGAGCATGCACTTGCTCCGGGTATTCAAGATCGATAGGCGCTCCCGTCGGCACAACTTCCGCTGTCACTCCGGTTTCCTCTTCGACCTCGCGCAGTACCGCCTGCACCGGGTCCTCGTTCGGCTCGATGTGACCGCCCGGCGGAAGCCACATCTTCACCTTGGGATGCCAATGTAGTAGCGTAGCACCATCGTGGACCACGAAACCAGTCGCCGTGAAGTGCCGTATCGTCGTCATCCTAGTTCCGTTCCTCCGCATCGCCGTCCTGCGCTGTGGAGAGGTAGCCCTCGTCAACACCTGATTCCGCTGGCGCCCGCCGCCGAGAACTTATTCCCAGCCGCCTCCTGAACCGGACTAAGAGATAAACGACAACCCCAAGAACGATCCACACTGGAATGAATATAACCAGCCAGATCGCCACGGTGCCCGCCACCTGCGCGAACCCCGATAGCGCTCGTATGGCGTCCTTCAAGTTGTCGCTCGCACTCCAACCCGAAATCACGAACCCCTGAGCTTCTTGCACGAAGACATCGATAGTTGCGGCGCCCTCGACGTTTCCTGCCTCGCTTTCTGCAGAGACTGTGAGCGTGGCATAAAATGGTTCTGGCCGATGATTCTGGTACACATGCGTCGTGGTAATCGTAGTAGCACCCTCTTCAGGCGCGCCGGTCACAGCCTCGCTTCCATCGCTGAACTCCCAACTGTACTGGTAGTTCGTTAGTCCCTCAGGTCTCGTGAACGAGCCCGAGAACTCAACCTCTTCGCCCTCTTCCACAATGAGATATTCGCCTGCGAACACCGATATTGCGGGCAGTTCGGTTACGGTCGCGATAAAGGTATCCGAACCCTTGACTACGCCCGCTTCGCCACGTCCGTTCATCGTAACTTCCACAATGAAAGGCGATTCAAGGTCGCTGCTGTACTGGTGATGAACGGTGGCGGTAATTCGGCCTCCATCGGCCCTTGGCGCGCTGCTGTGCCCCGCTGTGGCGTTCGATCCGTCCCCAAAATCCCATGTAAAGTCGAATTCATCTATGCCTTCCGGCGGGTAGAATGTCGCCCTGAACCTTGCGATCTCACCCACGCTGAACGTCCTGTCCTCGCCCGCGTCAACGCGCATCTCCTGCGGCGCGAGATTGAGCGAGATGTTCACCAGCGAGAATGCCGCGGTCTCTTCCAGCAGCTTGATGCGGCCCAGATGCGACTCTATTTCCACCTGAAGGCGCGCAAGCTCGCGTTGTACTTCCAGTGCGTCCTCAACATCTTGCGCGCGGTCCAGCAGCTTGATCAGCGCCTCTTCCGTAGCTTGCAGACTGGCTACACGCGAACGCAGGTCGTAGTATTGGTCTGTAACGTCGGTACTCGTGGAACTCTCCGACAGAACATCCACGCCCACTTGCCGCATCCACTTTAGCGCATCGTCCAGCTTAGACGCCGGCACGCGCACCGAAATAAACCCGAAATGCTTCGAGCCTCTATCCGTGCTGACAACCCAGCCTCCATCCCTCTGAACACCCTGCGAAATCTCTTCAATGGAAGACGCAACATCGTTCACTTCGAGGTCAAGCTGTACGGTACGCACGATGATGCGGTTCTGCGCCACCAATGCCGCCCGCTCCTCGCTGAACTCAACTGTCTGCCATCCCTCTTCCGACATTGGTTCAGCCTCAGCCTCTTTGAGGACCGTCTTTTCACTAGCAGAGTGGCCCGTCACCCTGAAATCATCCCCTGCAGCGGCAGCGGGCTGTGCGGGGGCAGCCATTAGTCGAGGTGCGACCGTGGCTCTGGCGGCAGGTGCCGCAGGTGCTTGTGCCTGCTGCATGGCTGGAGCGGCAGCAGCAAATCCGCTGTCTAAACTCTCGGAAGCCTCGCCGCATCCGAGCAGTGCACCGAGCATTAAAGTAACTGCCACTGACAGTACGTAAATTGTCCCTCTTGTCATCATTCAATCCTCCACCAACTTCAAACTAACATTAACACACTTGACATTCGGAGGAAGCGCATTCAGGGCGATCCCTCTACACTCATAACGATTGGCCAAACGAATTTGTTCCATCTCTTACACGGCAATCTATTCTTAGATGGGAACACCTAACAGACGCTTCTTCCGACGCGGAAATCGGCACATGCAACCCTCCAACAGCCGGCAACGAAACATCGCCTTGACAATCGTGTGTGTGGATGTCAACATCGCCCTGTGCATGGCGCGCTTCCGTGTACACCGCACATTACTCACGACTTGAAAGGCAAGCCCCCGTATGCATCACCCTCACAGCCCTGCCGACGAGCAACACGACCACGACCACGAAGGCGAACATCACGACGATCATCACTCACACGGCATTCGAGGCAGGGGCGGATTCATAATATCCGGATTGACAGGCGGGCATGGTGTCTTCCACTGGTTCACGCAGAGCCTGATTGTCCTCTTGCCCGAGATACGTGAAGCGTTTACACTGAGCGGCGGCGCGGTAGGCGGCATCTCGACGGTGCGAGAGCTTGTGTCGGGGTTGGTAACGCTGCCCGGCGGCATCATTGCGGACGCGCTGCGCAGATATTGGGGGATGGTTCTCGCGCTGTGCATGGCGTTCTTCGGCATCGGCTGGCTGATAATCGGTCTCGCGCCCAGCTACGTCATCTTGCTCGTAGGCATGGGCGTGGTGGCGCTGGCAGCATCAATCTGGCACCTGCCGGCTATGGCGTCGTTATCGCATCATTTTTCCCACCGCAGAGGCACAGCGCTGTCGTTCCATGGCGTTGGCGGGCAGGTCGGTGATGTCATTGCGCCGCCGGTCACCGTGCTGCTGCTCGCCGTCCTGACATGGCAGCAGATCATCAGCATCTACGCAGCCATTCCCATATTCCTGGCTTTCCTCGTCTATTGGGCGTTCAAGAACATCGGTAGGACAGGCGAAGAAGAAACGGCAAGGCGTGGCAGTCAGTGGGAAACATCAAAACGCATTCTACTCAATCCGATTTTGTGGATTGTCGCATTCGTTGGCGGCATACGGGGAATGGCGTTCATCGGGCTAATCACATTCTTCCCATTGTTCTTGGATGACATAGGGTTATCTACCGTATCCAGGGGATTTCATTTTGGCGCGCTGCTCGCGGTTGGAATTGTGGCGACGCCGATTGTTGGATACCTTTCAGATAGGCTTGGCAGGAAGATTGTTCTCGTTCCCGGGCTGATATTGCTTGCGGTAATGGCGTTTTTTCTTGGACGCTCGGAGCCCGGCATACTGCTCATCGTCATAGTATTGCTGATGGGCACTTTCCTCTACGGCGACCAGCCCATTCTGACGGCGCTGGCTCTCGATGTCGTGGGCGACGAAGTGCCCACCACGGTGCTGGGCATTCTATCGCTGGAGCGTTTCGTGCTCAGCGCGGCATCGCCGTTAATCGCCGGCGTGCTGTACGACAAGGGTTTTGCATTCGGCGGCATTACGCTGACGGGACCGGAAGCGACATTCACCTATGTCGCCGCGCTGTTCCTGATTGGCGCGGTGATACTGCTGGTTACGCCGCTGCCGCGTCCTAGTCGCCCTGCAGACCATCACTGATTATCAGGGCGTGAGCTTTGTCCATTACCCAACGGGATACAAAAGGCATATAATATCCCGTGCGATCACACGCGCTTAGATCACGACAATGGGAGTTATCCATGAATTTTTCTATAACCGTGCTTCCCGGCGATGGCATAGGCCCGGAGGTCATCACAGAGGCCGTCAAAGTCATGAACGCCGTCGGCAATCGCTTTGGCCACACTTTCGACACCAGCTACGGCAGAGTCGGCGGCAACGCCATCGACGACTTTGGCACGCCGCTGCCCGATGAGACTATAGAGATGTGCAGCGAGACGGACGGCATACTGTTCGGAGCGGTTGGAGGTCCAAAGTGGGACGACCCGCGCGCTCCCACGCACCCGGAGGACGGGATTCTCGCCATTCGCAAGAGCCTCGGACTTTTCGCCAACCTGCGCCCGGTGAAAGTGTATCCACAGCTCATCAATTCCAGCCCCATCAAGCCGCACCTGCTGGAAGGCGTGGACATGATTATCGTGCGCGAGCTCACGGGCGGCCTGTACTTCGCAAAGCCCAAAAAGCGGTGGGATACTTCCAGAGGACGGCGCGGTGTGGATACGCTGAAATACACAGAGCAGGAAATTGAACGAATCGTGCGCGTCGGCTTCGAGCTGGCGCAGGGTCGCCGCAAGCGCCTAACGTCCGTTGATAAGGCGAACGTGCTGGAGACCGGCAGGCTCTGGCGCGAGATTGCCACCGAGGTCGCGGAAGATTATCCCGATGTAGAACTGGAGCATGTCCTAGTTGACGCGGCATCTATGCAGCTCATCAGTAATCCGTCGCACTTCGATGTCATCGTTGCGGAAAACACATTCGGCGACATCCTGACCGATGAGGCTTCAGTGCTCGCCGGCTCGATGGGCATGCTTCCGTCCGCCAGTCTGTCCGGTCTGCCCAAGGCCGGCGGTCGCGGAAAACGTCCTGTGAGTCTGTATGAGCCGATTCATGGAAGCGCGCCGGATATCGCGGGGCAGGGAATCGCTAACCCCATTGGCACGATCCTGAGCATGGCATCTATGCTGCGCTATTCGCTGGGACTTGACGCGGAAGCGCAAGCTGTGGAGCAGTCGGTAGAGGGCGTTTTGGCTGAAGGCTACCGCACGCCGGACATTGCGGGCGACGGCGGCGAAGTTCGCCGGACGACGGATATGGGGGACGTGATTGCCGGAAGAGTGTAGGTAGAGTTGACGCTTCGGAGGCTGTGTAATGACCACGTCACAGCACTATGACGCAATCGTAATTGGCCTTGGCGGCATGGGGAGTGCGGCGTTATACCAGTTCGCCCAGCGCGGCAAGCGGGTTCTCGGTATCGAGCAGTTCGGCATTGCCCATGACAAAGGCTCTTCGCACGGCGTAACGCGAATCATAAGGCTTGCCTATCACGAGCACCCGTCGTATGTGCCGCTTATGCGCCGCGCCTATGAACTCTGGCGAGACCTGGAAGCCTCCGCCGGAGAGCGGGTACTTCACATTACAGGCTCGATAGACGCGGGCCCACCGGGGAGCGCCTACTTCGCAGGTTCCCTTCAATCGTGTGAGGAACACGACCTGCCTCACGAAGTGCTAACGAGCGCGGAACTTACCGGGCGTTTCCCAGGCTATCGCCTGCCTTCCAAAACGATGGCTGTCTTTCAAAACGAGGGCGGATTCCTGCTTCCGGAAAGATGCATCTCGCTGTTCGTTGAGCAAGCGAAAGAACTGGGGGCGTCAGTCCACACTGACGAGCGCACGCTCGAATGGCAATCAACCGTAGGCGGCGTGCGGGTGCGAACGGAGAAAGGTGAATACGAAGCGGAAACCCTTGTAATATCGGCGGGCGCGTGGGCATCCAAGCTGCTACCCGGTCTTGGCGCATCAGCCGTTCCAGAAAGGCAAGCACTGGCATGGTTTGAGACGCTTAAGCCCGAAATCTTTACGCCGGAGACGTTTCCGGTCTTCAACCTGATGGTGGATGAAGGTAACTTCTATGGATTCCCGGAATTCGGCATACCCGGATTCAAGCTTGGGCGATATCACCACTTGGAAGAGATAGTGGACCCCGACGAAATTGACAGAAACCCTAACGAGCGGGACGAGGCGCTGCTCCGAGATTTCACAGAAAAATACTTTCCGGATGCGGCGGGCGATACATCCTCGATGAAGGTCTGCATGTTCACCAACAGCCCCGATGAGCACTTTATAATCGACTGCATGCCCGAGGCTCCGCAGGTCGTGGTGGCAGCAGGTTTCTCCGGGCACGGCTTCAAATTCTCAAGCGTAGTCGGGGAGATACTGGCGGACCTTGCCGCTGATGGAGCGACACAGCACGACATCGGAATGTTTAAGTTGTCCCGCTTCGACTAGATTGGGACATGGCTCGCTCGGCGGGTATTAGCGTGACTGACCGCTTCTAATTCGCATTTGTCTTAGCGAAACGGGTAGGGCGGTACGGCGAAAGCACATCGTCTGCGTCTGCGCCATCGCAGATTTCCATTGCCGCCAGCTGGCTTACGACCGGCGCGAGCGTAACTCCGCTGTGTGTAAGCGCGATATACATATTGGGAGTTTCCGGGGCAAAGCCCATTACAGGGTAGCCGTCGAGCGGCATTGGACGCCATCCAACAGGTACGGGGATTGCCTCCGCTTCGGCAATGCCGGGCAGATAATGGCAAGCGCGCTCTAACAGATCGTCGGCGTGCGCCTGGCTATCGTCTTCCGCCAGACTCTCCTGAGTTCCTTCCCCAATCATCACTCTGCCGTCAGCGCACTGGCGAATGTGAATTTCCTGCCGCCCATTGGCCAGACCTGGTGCATAAACGACCGGAACATTCCGCAGCAATTCACGAACGGGAGTAGTGCGTATGACCACACCCGGACTCTCGGCCTGCGGAACATGCGCTCCCGCCAGTGAAGCCAGGTGGGTAGTCGCGGTTCCCGCGGCGACCACGATGTAGTCGCACTCGATGTCTCCGGATGTCGTACTTACGGCCACTATTCGCCCGCCATTATCAAAGGAGAATCCGACGAGTTCAGTCTGGATATGAACCGTAGCATCCAACTCTGCAAGGCGGCGCGCACAGGCATCAACGACCAGTTGCGGCTCGACCTGGCCTTCATTCTCGCTGTATTCGGCTGCCGCCACATCGCCAACGTCAAGGGAAGGCTCCAGCTCTGAAAGTTCGGAAGCGCTGATAAGGCGTGACGGGTAGCCCCAGGATTGCATTTGCCGGACCTGAGATATGAGCCTCTGTGCGGCGTCATCTTCGACTTCCCACGAAACCTTGCCGCCCCACCGCAACCCAATACCGGCGATGTCGCCATCGTCTGCCAGCGCCTCACCGAACCGCTGCCACATGTCCAGCGAGCGCCGATTGAGGTTATGATAACCGAGCGGCTCTTTTGCGCCTGCGTTTATCCACGCGAAACTGTGGCTGGACGCGCCACTGCCCGGTTCAGCCTTGTCGATGAGAGTGACCCTGAAGCCGCGAGAGGCAATGCGCCAGGCGATGCTGGCTCCCACAATGCCCGCGCCGGCGACAACGACATGTGAAGGAGGGCTTGAATTAGAGGTCATCATTCTCTGCAGTGTCCCATTAGATATTTGAGGCTAAACTTTGGAATGATGAGCGGTGTATTACGCAGCCTGAGATACAGAAGGATCAGATTGATTTCGATCCATGCTCGCGTCAGGAGTGCGAACGCCGGAATTCATGCGATTGCGGCGCATGCAGAGCGAGCAGCCCGTAACATGCGATCCCGTTTCATCTTCCGTATGTTCCTCGTATGTCGAGGCTCCCCGACCTAAGAGCACAAGAAAAACCTGGATAAGCAGTGTGCAAATGCTCACGACTATGCCGATGATCAGAGCAATCAGTGCCTGAACGAGTAGGAGGGTCAACCCGATGCCACTCGGGCTTCGATTATCCACGTCAGAGCCTCCAGTGTTATCTATATTTCAAAATTTGTCTTAAACAAGAATAAGACATTACTCAATAAGTCCAGCATGATTTTGCATACTTCGCAAGAGAAATTCAGGTGTACTTTAGAGCAATTTTCAAGATGCGGTCCTTCAAGCATAATCGCTTACTTCGCGTAGAATTTCCTATGAACACCGATTTCAATGCTGAGGAGTGATTTTTCTCCTAGTACTTGATTAAATTTTGTACCAGCACACCTCCGCTGTTCGCCTGAAAGTCTGCCGGCGCGAATTAGGTAGAATTGGAACGCCCTTCCAAATGCTGTATGCTTGTGTCCTAGGCCAAGTTCACAGCAGATTGCTAAATTTCCACTTGCTTATACATCATCCCAGGGCCATTCCAGACAGGAGAAAACAGATTGAGTGACTTAGTGTTGAAGACCGCCATTGCTAACTACGGCCACACGGCTCCACTGAAGGACGGAAGCGTTACCTCAGAGATGTTTCAGATGGAGCACTTTGAAATTTCCCCCGTTCCCATGATTTTCCGCCGAATGGTGCGGGGCTTGGAATTTGACGTTGCGGAAATGGCGCTGGCAACCTACCTGTGCTCACGAGCGCACGGCAAGCGTTTTACGGGCCTACCCATATTTCTCACGCATGACTTCTATCACGGCGGGATTCTAGTCCGAGAGAGCGGTGGAATCGATTCGCCCAAGGACCTCGAAGGGAAACGGGTCGGTGTCCGCAGTTACACGCTCACGCCGGGTGTCTGGACTCGCGCACTTCTTCAGACCGAGTACGATGTTGACTTGGATGCCGTCACCTGGGTGTTGTCCGGGGATGAACACGTTGCGGAGTTTGTTGAACCGGACAACGTGGTCTCATCTCCCAACAACGACCTTGCGGATATGCTGCTCTCAGGGGAGATTGACGCCACAATAGGCGCAGGTCCAATAGATTCTCCGGACGTCAGGCCGCTGTTTCCGAACGCGCACGATGCTGACAAGGCATGGCACGAGAAAACAGATCTGTATCCCATTAGCCACATGCTGGTCGTAAAGGACGACTTGTTGGAGTCGCAGCCCGGAATCGCGGAAGAAATTTGGGACGTATTCAGCAGGGCGAGAGCGCCGTATGTGGAGCGACTGCGATCAGGAAAGGCCACCGACGCGGGCGACGAGGCGTTTCTGAAGAGGGCGGCTATCGTGGGTGACGACCCAATACCGTTCGGCTTCGAGAGCGCGCGGGCGACACTGGAAGCGTTCATAGGCTTCAATGTCGAGCAGGGCGTCATACCGGAATCCGTTGATCCTGCGACACTGTTCCCGTCGGGCACTCTGGCGCTTGTATAGGAAAGGCATAAGAATCTCGGAAGAGGTTGAAGCTTACACTAAGAGTGCCGTCCAAGTGTGAATTGGACGGCACTCGCTCTTACTTGATGCTGCGCCTCTTCAGGTTTGACTTTTACAAACCTTTACCGCGCGACGATATTCACCAGCTTGCCGGGCACATAGATTACCCGCGCGACGTCTTTGCCCTCGATATGTGGCGCTACTCTCCTGCTGTCCATCGCGGTAGCCTTTGCCGCTTCCTCGCCGATGGAAGCCGAGATTTCGATCTTGTCCCTCACTCGTCCGTTTACCTGCACCACAAGCGTGATGACCTCGTCGGCAGCGAGTTCCTCGTCCCAGTCCGGCCAGTCTGTCGAGTGGACGCTGCCCCGATGTCCGTTGCGCTCCCATAGCTCTTCAGAGATGTGGGGCGCCATCGGCGACATAAGAGTCAACAGACTGCTTATTGCCTGTGCCCAGTGCTCGGAGTGAACGCCCTTGCCTTCCCAGAACTGGTTCAGCCCGTTTGTGTACTCCATCAAGCCCGCAAGCGCAGTGTTGAACTTGAAGCGGTGCAGGTCCTCGCCAACGCGCCGAATCGTCTTGTGCATCAGGCGTTGCATATCCCGCACGGCGTCATCGTTGCGCGGGAAGTCGTCCAGCTGTCTCGCGTCCCGTGTGGCGACATCCCAGACGCGGTTCATCCAGCGCGCCATGCCGTTGATGCCGGTGTCGCTCCAACTCCCGCCCTGGTCCCACGGACCGAGGAACATCAGGAAGCAGCGCACAACGTCCGCGCCGAAGGCGTCCACATACTCATCCGGAGCGATGACGTTCCCCCGAGACTTGCTCATCTTCTCGTGGTCCGAACCCAGTATCACGCCCTGGTTGTAGAGGCGGTCGAACGGCTCGTCGAAGTCGAGCATTCCGAGGTCACGCAGTGCCTTGACGAAAAAGCGAGCGTATAGCAGGTGCATGACCGCATGCTCGACGCCGCCCGTGTACTGATCGACTGCACCCCATTGGGACAGGCTTTGAGGATTGAATGCGCCGTCCTCATACTTTGCGTCGGTGAATCGCAGGAAGTACCAGGACGAGTCCACGAATGTGTCCATCGTGTCCGTTTCGCGCTTGCCCGGACCTCCGCATTTCGGGCAGCAGGTGTTCACAAATGCTTCATTCAGTGCCAGGGGAGACTCGCCTGTCGGAAGAAAATCGGCGTCCTCGGGCAGCAGCACCGGCAGGTCATCCTCAGGGACAGGAACGATGCCGCAGTCGTCGCAATAGATAACCGGGATGGGCGTCCCCCAGTATCGCTGACGCGAGATGAGCCAGTCGCGCACGCGATACTGCACCTTGCGCTCTCCCCAGCGATTCGCCTCGATGTGGTCCGCGATTCGTTGCAGACCTTCTTTGCTGTCCATGCCGTCAAACTGAGCCGAGTTGACCTGCGTACCGACATCGATGTATGCCTCTTCCAGCGACCCGCCGTCCCAGTCAGGGGGCGCGACAACGACACGAATCGGCAGGCCATACTTCTTGGCGAAGACGAAATCTCGCTCGTCATGGGCGGGTACGCCCATCACGATGCCTGTGCCGTATGTCAGCAGTACGTAGTCCCCGACAAGTATGGGCACCCGCTCGCCGTTCAGCCTGTTAATGCAGTACGACCCCGTGAACACTCCTGTCTTTTCCTTGTCAGTGGAAAGACGTTCGATTTCCGTCTGAACCCGCGCTTGCGTAACGTATGCCTCGACCTCATCCTTTTGCTCAGGCGTGGTGAGTTTCTCGACAAGCGGATGTTCCGGCGCGAGAACTACGAAAGTTACGCCGTAAACGGTGTCAATCCGGGTTGTGAAAGTAGTAATGGTCTTCTCTTCGAGGCCGTACTCGGAGATGTCGAACTCTATGTCCACCCCTTCGCTTCGGCCGATCCAGTTATCTTGCATCCTGTTTATCTTTTCGGGCCAGTCAATCTTTGAGTGATCGAGCAGCTCTTCGGCATAGTCGGTTATCTTGAAGAACCACTGGTTTAGGTCTCTGTGCGTAACGGTGGTATCGCAGCGCTCGCACAAGCTGTCTATTACCTGTTCGTTGGCAAGCACCGTCTGGCATGAGGGGCACCAGTTCACCGGCGCAAACGCCCGGTATGCCAGTCCGCTCTTGTAAAACTGGAGGAAGAACCACTGGTTCCACTTGTAGTAATCCGGGAAGCAGGTAACGACTTCCCTGTCCCAGTCGTAGATGGTGCCCATGCTGCGAAGTTGCCTCCGCATGTTTTCCATGTTGTCCGTTGTCCACGTATGGGGGTGGATTCCGCGCTGGATCGCCGCGTTCTCAGCATTCAGGCCGAAGGCGTCAAAGCCCATCGGATGCAGCACGTTGTAGCCCTGCATGCGGCGGAATCGCGCGTGCGCGTCTGACGGGCTCATGGCGTACCAGTGCCCGATGTGGAGGTCTCCGGACGGGTAGGGATACATCGTCAACTCGTACCACTTCGGACGCGGGTCGTCGTCACTCACCCTATTTGTGCCATCATCGAGCCAACGCTGCTGCCACTTCAGGTCAATCGCTCTGTGATCGAATCGCTGCTCTATCGTCCTGACAACTGCCATCGTTTACCCTCCGCTCAATTTCGCATCACCAAACTAGCACAAAAAACCCGTCCCTCGGCAAGGGACGGGACTTCACTCGGAAGATACCGCGGTACCACCCTTGTTCCCCGGCGGTGCATTCCGCCGGGACGCTCGGTAGCTGTAACGGGCATACCCGTCCGATCCTATTTCACCGGGGGAGCTTTCGAATCGGACGCTCCGGGGCGAGTTCACGGCAGGTCAGCGTGCCGGGATTCCAGCCTCCCCGGCTCTCTTTCTGCCCCACTGCAACGCTACTACTCCCCTTCAACGCGTTCTATGTCTGTATTAAAATAACCTAACATCGGGCGATATTCGCGTCAAGATTTACGCTACTACACGAAAGAAGGGATTCGTTTAAGGGAGTATTCCATGTCTAACTCGAAGTCGGGAACCCGCGGGGAGAACACTGCGAAGAGATAGACTCCCCTGTGGTTTCGAGGGCAACATACACCACGCTGCCGAGTTCACTGCTGCATGTATTGGGTGTCGTCTCAGAATTGAGTCGCTCGTTCATACTTGCGGACGGTCGCCACATTTGGAAGCGGCCCTGGTGAGACCGGAATCCGATTCAACCGCGAGAGCCAAGTATCGCCTTTCGTACTCGACGCTGATAATTCCATGCCCCTGCTTGGAGCCATGACACTTGAGATATTCGCTCTTGGCGTAGATACTGTAAGTAGTCGTCTTACCCGGATTGATAGTATCATTTAACGCCAAACTAGCCTGAGAAGCGCATCCATTCATCATGAGCTTTCAAGACTCTCACCGCATCGTTATCCTCGGCACAACAGGTTCCGGCAAGACTACGCTGTCGCGGCGGCTGTCTCAGCTATTGAGCGTACCAACGATCGAATTGGACGCCATCCGTCACGGACCGAACTGGGTCGAAACCCCCGACGATATATTCAGGGAGCGTATCGCGACCTCTCTGTCTGCCGAAGGTTGGATCGTTGACGGCAATTACAGCGTGGCGCGCGACATTATATGGCCACGCGCAACGATACTCATCTGGCTCGACTATTCTTTTCCGCTCGTCTTCTGGCGACTGTTCTGGCGCACGATGACGCGAGGCATTATGCGAACGAAGTTATGGAACGGCAACAGAGAAGACCTCTGGCGGCATTTTCTGACGAAGGACTCTCTGTTTCTATGGGCATTCAAGACGCACTGGAGTCGGCGAGAATCTCTCTCAGCGGCGTTGGATTCGCCGGAATATAAGGCAATTGAAGTGCTTCGGTTCAAATCTGCCAGAGAGACTCGAGATTGGCTTGAGCGGATAAGAAGCCAATTGTAGTGTATGATAACGGGCAGCAAATAGGGCTTCCGAATATATCTCCTGCAACGAGAGGGTCTGATCTGATATGGCCGACTATAAGGTATCCGTGATTCGTGGGGACGGCATTGGCATCGAGGTCATCGAAGAGGGCATCAAGGTCCTTGCTGCCGTCGGAGAGCAGTACGGCATAGGCTGGGACTTCATCGAGCATCCCTGGAACTCAGACTACTACTTCGAGCACGGCAGAATGATGCCAACCGACGCGCTCGATCAGATGGCGCAGTCTGACGTCATCTATCTTGGCGCTGTCGGGCATCCCGATCTGCAAGACCACGTTACCCTGAACGGACTGCTTCTCCCCATACGCCGCACATTCGACCAGTACGTCTGCGAGCGACCTAGCGTGCTGTATCCGGGCATTACATCGCCCCTGCGAGACCAGCAGGCCTACGACATTGATATGCTTGTAATCAGAGAGAACACCGAAGGAGAGTATGCGGAAGTCGGCGGATTCCAGTATCCGGGTTTCGAGGAAGAGATAGGCATACAGTCGGGCGTCTTTACTAGGCGCGGCTGCGAACGCATTATCACCTACGCGTTCGAGCAGGCGCGCAGGCGAAACAAGGCAAAGCACGTCACCTCGATAACCAAGTCCAACGCCTTGGGCTTCGGCATGCTCGTATGGGACCGGGCATTCGACAGAGTGGCGGAGCGCTATCCGGATATCGAAACCAACTCATTGCTGATTGACGCCGCTTGCATGGACTTCGTGCGCCGCCCTGAAAGCTTCGATGTCGTTGTAGGCAGCAACCTGTTCGGCGACATACTAACCGACATTGGGGCAATCATCACCGGCAGCATGGGGCTGGCTCCGAGCGGCAATATCGACCCTGAGCGGCGCTTCCCGTCTATGTTCGAGCCTGTGCATGGCAGTGCGCCGGACATTATGGGCAAGGGCATAGCGAATCCTATGGCAGCCGTCCTATCCGGCTCGATGATGCTTCGCCACCTTGGGCATGACGAGGCGGCAGATGTTGTGGACAAGGCTGTAATCTTCATCGTCGAGCAGGGCGAGATACTTACCCCCGACCTTGGCGGTTCGTCATCCACATCGCAGGTGGGCGATGCCATAGTCGCCTCTCTGGGGAAGGGCTAGACCCCGTGCAGGTACACGGCTCACTCACGCGACCCGCAAGGCCGGCCAGAAGGCGCAAGGTCCGCGCGCAGGATGTGATGGACTTCCTTGGCGCGGAATATGGTCCCGCGCAATGGCATGTGCGCTATTCGCCGGTCGAGGAGCTTGTCTATACCATTCTGTCCCAGCACACGTCCGACTTGAACTCGGAGCGCGCTTTCAACAACCTGATGGCCACATTCGACTCCATCGACGAGATCGCCGACGCTCCCGTTGAGGCAATAGAGGAGGCAATCCGGCGCGGCGGCCTCGCGAAACAGAAAGCGCCGCGCATAAAGAACGTGCTTTGCCAGATTCGCGATGAGCTTGGATCGTTCGACCTGTCGTTCCTTGCCGAAATGCCTCTTGATGAGGCAAAAGCATGGCTCAAGCGGCTGAACGGCATCGGTCCCAAGACGGCGGCTATTATACTGTGCTTCTCGTTGGGAATGCCGGCGATGCCAGTGGACACCCACATCTTCCGTGTCTCCAAGCGTCTAGGACTGATTGGCCAGAAGGTGAACGCTGACAAGGCGCACGACATTCTGGAGCCGATGGTCGATCCACAGGACGTATTCGCCTTCCACATGTACCTGATTCAGCACGGACGGCAGGTATGCAAGGCGCAGCGCCCGCAATGTGGTGAGTGCGCGCTGGAGTGGGGCTGCCGCGAGCGGCCGAAGATAGAGCGTGAGGCAAAAAGGGTAGCGCGTAAGCGCAAGAGCGGCAGCAAGGGGCGCTAATCCTTGTCCCACCGTTTTGCGAGGTCTATACTTGAGATAGTCAGTATCAGGAGGCGATTGCGTTGAAAGTGAAAGTTGGCATCATCAATGTAACGGGATATGCGGGCGTTGAGTTGGCGCGTATCCTCGCCCGACATCCCAACGCAGAAATCACCTCCGTCACCGGCCGAAGCGCGGCAGGACAGAAGCTCGCCGATGTCTTCCCGCACATGTCCGAACTCGACCTGACGATAACCGGGGAAATCACCGAGAGCGTAGATGTCGTCTTTTCGGCTCTACCGCATGCCGCGAGTGCCGAGCGAATCGGGCGGGCGCTTGCCGAGGGCGTCAAGGCTGTGGACATCAGCGCCGACTTCCGCCTGAAGGACCTCGACGTCTATGAAGACTGGTACAGCGTGCAGCACCCGTGCCCGGAGAATATGGAAGGCTCCGTTTACGGGCTGACCGAGTTGCACCGCGACGAGGTGTCTGATGCGAGTCTCGTCGCCAACCCTGGATGCTATCCCACCGCTTCGATAATGGCGCTCGCTCCGGCCGTGGACGCCGGCGTCATCGAACGCGACGTCATCGTTGACGCGAAATCAGGCGTATCAGGGGCAGGGCGCGGCTTGTCGCTGAAGACGCACTTTTCAGAAGTCAACGAGAACTTCATGGCATACTCGGTTGACGGGCACCGTCATCTGCCGGAGATTCAGCAGGAACTGGACCTGCTCGATGATGGAGACGGGCTGCGTATCACCTTCATGACACATCTGGTCCCGATGACGAGGGGCATTCTCGCGAGCTGCTACGCGCCGCTGAAAGAAGGCGCGATCGCATCCGGCGAGGACGCGAAAGCTGAGATTCGTGAGATTTACGACAGCTTCTACGAAGGAGAGACTTTCGCGAAGGTCGTACCTGAGCCGCCAATGACGAAGCACACTCTCGGCAACAACGACTGCGTTGTGTACCCGACGGTTGACCCGCGCACAGATCGCCTTGTGGTCATCAGCTGCATAGACAATCTGGTGAAGGGCGCGGCAGGCCAGGCGGTGCAAAACATGAACCTCATGTTCGGGTTGCCCGAAGACGAAGGTATCACGCAACTAGCTTTGTACCCGTAGTGGCTCGCTAAGAGTATGGGCTAGTTGCTGGTGCGAGAAACTTGCGTAAGTCCCTTCCCCCTCGATGGGCTGACAAGGGTATGCAAATGCCAAAAGCGGCTATAATCACCGACCCAAAGTTCCTTCCTCCCTTTACGGCGGAAGGTTAGGATGGGAGTGAAGCCTGCATAAGAAGCAATGCTGGGTCTGCCACCAACACCTATTCGCATTTCCGTATTTCGTTGCGCGCCGTGTACCGAATCTCTACAATAGAGATGCAGGAAATATAGCCTGCGAAATCGTGGCCCCATCGTCTAGGGGACTAGGACAGCGGCCTTTCAAGCCGCAAACACGGATTCGAATTCCGTTGGGGCCACCACCTCTCGCCTCTACCTTCGTGCTCAGGTCTCTTGAACTTTGACCACTGACTCCATCAAGAGGGCTATTCGCCTGGGCTGGGATGAAATGTCCGAGTCCTATCAGATGGAGACCCGCATTTCGCTGGAAGACGTGCATTATTCTCCATTGTGTCCGGGTGAGCGCGAACTCGGTATCATCGGCGATGTGCGTGGAAAGAAAACGCTGGAGCTGGCCTGCGGCGCGGCGCAGAATTCTATCGCGCTGGCGAAGTGGGGCGCGGATGCGACCGCAATCGACATGTCGGGGCAGCAGTTGGCGAAAGCGCACGAACTCGCAGCGAAGGAAGGCGTCGCTCTCAATATGATCCAGTGCGATATTGAGCGCCTCTCCATGCTAAGGGACCAGAGCTTCGATCTGGTGATTTCGTGCTTCGGTATGGAGTTTCTGCCCGACCCCGCCGCCTGTCTGGCCGAGACTAACAGGCTGCTTCGGGGCGATGGGATGCTGGTCATCGGCACCGTGCATCCTCTGACGGCTTTCGAGTGGGATGCCGACGAAGAGATGCTGCGCGTAACCGACTACTTCAACCCGCCCGTTGAAGTATGGGATGAGCCGACACACGATGCCTCCCAAAACGGTTTAACCTTTTTCCGCACCGTCTCGGAAATGTTCGTACTGCTGACGGGCGCAGGCTTCCGAGTTGAGCAGGTGATCGAACCAATGCCTTACGATTGCGCCGACTCATTGCGTGAGCAAGCGCCATACGGAGGAGCGTATTGGGAGAGCCAGCGCCAACGCCTGAGCCGCGTGCCCTTTGCAATCGTATATAGGGCACGCAAGCACGCTCACCTTAGGTGAGAGCGCTCTTTAGCCGCCTCCGACCGCGCGCACAATCTCCACCTCGTCGCCTTCTCCGAGTGTAACGTCGTCGAATTCCTCCCGACGGATTACCGTGCCGTTGTGCGCTACCGCGATGAAGCGGGTATTCACTTCAAGCGATTCAAGGTAGTCAACAAGGGGCGTGGGCGCGTCTAATGCTCGTTCCTTGCCGTTTATAATTAGCGTAATCATGACTAACCTCAGATCTCCCTGACTGCTTGGGGGACGGCTACTGCGCGCATGGCGTTGCACAGGCCTGCTGCGGCGAGCGCAGGGTCTTTAGCGGTCGAAATTGCAGAAATCACCGCTACTCCCACTGCGCCTTCTTTGATCACCTGCTTGGCGTTTGAAGCGTCGATGCCACCTATGCCTAGAAGCGGTATGCTAATCGCCGATGCAACTTCGCCGACTAGCTCAGTGCCTCCTGTGCGTACTCCCGGATGCGATGCGGTCGGGAAGATGGTGCCGAGCGTAAGTAAGTCTGCCCCATGCGATTCTGCTTCCATTGACCCGCTAACACTGTGGACAGAGCGTCCGATCAGGAGATTCTTGCCTGCTACGCGCCTTGCGGCTTCGACAGGGAGGGCAGTTTCGCCTAGCTGCACGCCATTCACGTCAGCTGCCAAGGCGACATCCATGCGGTCATTGACAAAGAGGAGCGCCCGGTTTCCCACGATGTCTTTAACTTTCAGCGCAAGCGAATACAACTCAGCTGCCGGCAGGTCTTTCTCGCGCAGCTGAACTATATTTACTCCGCCGTCAATCGCCGCGTCAACCACGCACTCGATTGATCGACCGTTGCAACGCAGCCGGTCGGTTACCAGGCAGAGCGAAGGGTAGGGGAGCCGCATAATACTTCCTATGTCGCGCTGCCGACCGGGGCAGCCATTCCTTCAGTCGGGCTTGACGCAATCGCGGCCTGTCTGCGTTCGATGCGACCGGCGAGATATGCCTTGCGTCCCGCCTCTACTCCAAGCCTGAACGCCTCGCCCATCAGTTCAGCGTCCGCTGCCTGAGCGATGGCAGTGTTGACGAGTACGCAGTCAGCGCCGACCTCAAGCGCCTGAGACGCTTCGGAAGGTACTGCCAGGCCCGCATCGACTACTACCGGCACGTTCGCATCGGCAATAATCAGGCGTATCTCGTCAAGGGTCAGGATGCCCTGTCCCGAGCCGATGGGAGAGCCGAGTGGCATTACGGTGGCGCAACCGATGTCTTCAAGGCGCTTTGCGAGCACCGGGTCTGCGTGAATGTACGGCAGCACCGTGAAGCCTTCGTCCACAAGCCGGCAGGCAGCCTCGTAAGTGCCCACCGGGTCCGGAAGCAGGTGCTTCGGTTCAGGAATGACTTCCAGCTTGATCCAGGAAGAACCCGTTACCTCGCGCGCAAGGTGAGCCGTGAATACTGCTTCCTCCGCCGTCTTGCAGCCGGCGGTATTTGGCAGAATGGTGTACTCGTCCCAATCGAAGTAGTCCAGGATATTCTTTTCGGCAGGGTTGTCGAGGTCGAGACGACGTATTGCGACCGTGATGATTTCAGCGCCGGAGGATTTAACGGATGCGACCATTTCTTCCATGCTGCGATGGCGCCCCGTGCCGACCATCAAGCGCGACTTGAACTCTTTGCCTCCGATAATAAGGGGGTCGTGCATCTGAAATTCTCCTATGGGACTCAAACCGCTGCCGCAATCTACGGACAATTATAGCACTAACGGGTTTTCACAAAAAAAGGCTGCCGACGTATGCCAGCAGCCTCATTGAATTGCGTAGTCACGCACTCCCTACGCTGGCATTATCCAGGTCAGGTACGAGGGGTCGCTCCGAAATGTCGATGCCTCTCAGCCTGGCTTGCCCAAGCTCCCCCAACAACTTGCATATTAAATTTTGTTATGCGCCCAGAATAGCCTACACAGCCCTGCAAGTCAACGAATTGCGGCTCTGCGCCAGGAAGTGCGGACCGCTCTCATTCCGATAGTTGAACTGGCCCCTCGACAATCCCTTCCCCCTTGATGAGCTAACAGGGGTAGGTAAAGGGGCAAAATCGGTGCTGGAACGTTACTATTTGCAGAAGAATCGTGGAAATTCGCTTTGCATACTCTTCGACATTCCCGCGCAGGCGGGAATCCAGAAGCCGCCTGTTCAGGCTCATCAGATGATTTCGCCGGACGTTTTCGACTGCATTTCAGCATTATGGCAAAACCATCGCCAGCAGCCCGAAATCAAATACCTACCCCTGTGAAACCTTGATGGGAGAAGGTTGGGATGGGGGTGAAAATTCTTCTCCACTACACTTACGCAAGATTCTTCAGGGCAATTAAACCCTTGACAGCACATGTGTCCGCACGTATAATCGGAACGTATGAGTGCAGATACGCAACCAATACATACTCGCTCAGCCAGTGCCATTATCTGTCATTCTGAACGAAGCACAGCGGAGTGAAGAATCTGAAAATCCATGAAAAACATAATACTGATGTCACCCGGACACCCTTGGTGACTATCTCACTGACAACTTAGAACTGAAAACTCAGAACTATGCTCGCACAACTCATAGCACAATATAAACGGCAGCCAACACAACAGACCACCCACCGGCAACTCGTAGAGTCCTTCAGACAGAAGATACTCGAAAAGACCGGCGACGGTGATCTTATAATCGGCTTCCTCATCTCCGCGATGAAAGGAGAGTTCGACGGCTTCAAGCCCAACCACAGGCTCGAAGCCGCGCGCATCCTCGAAAGATTCGCGGGCATCGACGTAGGGGCGTCTGGCTGGACGCCCGTTCCGCCACCCACAAGGCGCGAGCGCAGAGACACGCGCAGAGCAGACAGGCGCATAAGCACGGAGATCTCTCAGTTAGCGCAGGAGAAGACAGACGGCGGCGACCTCATCATCGACTTCCTCATACAGGCTATGCAGGGAGAGCTTGCTGACTTCAAGCCTAACCACAGGATGTCGGCATCGAAGGAACTGCTGCGCTGCGTCTTCGACTTCACAGAAGAAGAAGAGGAAGAGGCGGAGCCTGTGGAGACTCCTGAAGAGAGAGAAGAGCGCCTGCGCCGTGAGGACTACGATCGCCGCCGCGCAGAAGCCGTAGAGTTCAGCCTGCACGGCCCCGTGTACTATGAGACCTATCCCGATGCCTGGTGCATCTGCGAAAACAGACGGTACGACTGCGATGGCAACGAACTGAGCGGGGAGGCGCTGGAGAAACGCCTAGCGCTCGCCCCCGGCTGGGACACCTTCATACACGACCGGGAGAGGCAGGCAGACTACAAGAGAAGATACAAGGCATACCTTGAGCGAATCAACCCGGGCGTGGAAATAGACATCAACCAGTTCCGCTGGCGCACCATCCCCGACGCCCCCTACCCTTGACCGCCAACCCCCTCTACACGATTCGTCATTCCTGCGGAGGCAGAGCCTGCCCCTGTGCAGACAGGGGGATGGGGGTGAACTCGCAAATGAAAGCGCAGTTACTCCTAGGCCTATCCTCCTTCGGTTATGGAGGCAGGAGGTGATGGAATTAGCCTCTTTCCCCGCTGAAGGGAGGACTAAAGCCTGCCCCTGTGCAGACCTGAGATACGGGCGTGGCCAACCACTGTCCTCCGCCCCGACTCATTGCAGTATTTCGCGCCTTTAACATATAATTGCGCCCATGTGGATGGGCCCATGTGGATGGAATTATTGACGTACCTACGATTCTGCCTGCAACCGGGCCGGTGCCCGGCAGCCTCAGCCACGACATTGAGTCAACACAGGGAGATCAATAATGAGCAGCAGCGACCTTGCAATGATAGCCCACCTAATGCGACGCGCGGGTTTTGGCGCATCGCGTGAAGAGCTGGAAGAGCGGCTCGCAGTGGGATATGAAGAGACGGTAGAAGACCTGCTGCACCCTGAACGACAGGAGGCGGTCGATATCTACGAATTCCTGCGCTATCACCACATGCAGTGGAAGCCGGGCACGCTCGGAGGTGTAGGGCAGGTCAGCTGGGTTTGGCGGATGATCAACACAAACGCGCCACTGCAGGAGAAAATGTGCCTGTTATGGCACCAGATTTTCGCCACGGGTGTCTCGAAGGTTGACCACTATGACGAAATCACGGACATGATCGACATGTTCCGCGAGAAAGGCATGGGTAAGTACCGCGACCTCCTGATTGAAGTAGCGAAAAATCCGGCGATGATCTACTGGCTGGACAACAACGAGAACCACGCGACCGCAGTCAACGAGAACTGGGGCAGAGAGCTTCTCGAGCTGTTCAGCATGGGCGTGAGCAACTACACTGAAGACGATGTGCGGGAGTGCTCGCGAGCATTCACAGGCTGGACTATGTCTCCCAAGTTGCCCCGCTTCCACATGGGCAGGTGGGACTGGTACTTTGAGTACAAGGAAGACGACCACGACAACGGTGACAAGACTTTCCTCGGCGAGACGGGCAACTTTAACGGCGAGGATATTATCGACATTATTCTGAAGCAGCCGGCAACGGCGCGCTTCGTGGCGCGCCACCTCTACAACTTCTTCGTGGAGGACGAGGTACAGGTTCCTGCCTGGCCCGTAACCCCGCCGAATGATCCCGCAGCCATAGACTACCTCTCGAAGGCGTTGATGGAAACGGACTACGACATTCGCGCGGTGCTGCGCCTGCTGTTCAACTCGGACTTCTTCAAGGCGGCGCAGTTCCGCAAGGTGAAAAACCCAACCGAGGTGGTTGTCAGCACACTGCGACTGGCAGGCGATGCCGAGCTTCCAACTCCCGACATTTACGAATGGGCGAACCATATCACCTATATGGGGCAGGAGCTGCTCAACCCGCCGAGCGTCGAGGGTTGGCACTCCGGTGTGGAGTGGATAAACAGCGGCGCGCTGATGAAGCGGACGAACTTCGTTGCCGATATGGTCAATGAGACTAGCCGCCCCGGCATTCGCAAGATAATCGAGAAAGCTTACGAGCAGGCGACGTCTCCCGAGGCGCTTGTGGACGCATGCCTAGACCTGCTCGGCCCGTTGCAGTTCAATGAGGGCACAAGAGCGGAGCTTGTCGCGCACGCGGAGCAGAACGGTGTGTGCGGCGGCAACGGCAAGAGCGATGCCGAGTCCACTCAGGAGATTGCTGAGATACTTCAACTCATCGTGTCAACGCGGGAGTACATGTTCGCGTAGGCTAGTCTAACAAGATGCACAGAATGGGAAGGATATGCTGACCAGAATAGTTGCCGACAGAGTGTACGACTACAGCCATGTGGTGGGAGGCCGGCAGGTGACCGGCATGCTGAACTTGACCGTCGGGCGAGATGACAACGTATTTGTTCTGCTGAGACGTCCTAATAGCAGCAATGTCACCAAGCTCTCCATTGGCACGACGCCGGGCGACGAAGAGATTCAGACGCAGTTTGGCAGCACCGGTGAGGGTGGCGGTGAGTTCAGATGGCCCGCGCACCTCGCGCTCGACAGCGACGAGAACGTGTACGTCACCGACGAGTGGCTGCACAAGGTTCTGGTATTCACCAGCGACGGCGAGTTCCAGCGGTCGTTCGGCGAGCAGGGTGACGGTCTTGGGCATTTCAACAGGCCGTCGGGGATCACGGTTGACGGCAACGATAATGTATATGTCTCCGACGCACTGAACCACCGCATTCAGAAGCTCGATAAGTTCGGCAATCCACTTCATTCCTTCGGGCAGCCTGGTGACGGTGACGGCGAATTCAACGCCCCCTGGGGACTGACGACGGATACTGACGGCAGCGTCTATGTGGCAGATCACAAGAACCACCGCATCCAGAAGTTCAACGCAGACGGCGAGTTTGTCTTCACTCTTGGAGAACACGGCGACGGTGAGGCGCAGTTCGACCATCCCACGGATGTGGCGGTGGACCCGGACGGCGACATATACGTGTGCGACTGGGTGAACAACAGGGTGCAGGCTTACGATGCGGACCGCAATTACATCACGACGTTCACCGGCGACGCGCAGGAGCTGTCGAAGTGGCAGCACGAGTATGTTCTGAGCAACCCGGATGTCTATAAGGCGCGGCGGCGGGTGTACAGCCTTGAGCCTGAATGGCGATTCGCCTTGCCGATGGCAGTGGAGTTCGACCCCGCGAAGTCGCGGCTGCTCGTCGTTGACCCGCAGCGCTGGCGCATACAAATTTACAATAAGCTCGACAACTACGATGACCCGCAGTTCAACATCTGACGGCAAACAAGCAGGCTCTGCTAGTTGTGGCGCGCTATACTTTGTAGCATGCTGCCATGTGGTCAGAGGCCTTCAGTTGCAGGGGCGGGTGGTCGTTGTCGCGGCAGTATTCATCGGCGATGGTGCAGCGATCGTAGAAGCGGCACCGCGCGGGCGGATCCACGGGCTGTGATACGCCGCCTCTGATATCGACGGTTGGGCGCGCCGCGCCGGGTGTGGGAATAGGTACCGCAGCCAGCAAAGCGCGAGTATAGGGGTGCTGCGGATTCTGTAGGACGTTCTCAGTTTTTCCAATCTCGACTATCTTCCCCAGATACATAACTGCAATGCGGTCGCACATATATCGAGCGAACGCGAGATCGTGGGTAATGTAGAGGTAGCTTATACCCAGCCGTTCTCCGAGATCCTGCATCAGCCGCATCACACCCGTTCGGACGGACACGTCAAGCATCGAAGTCGGCTCATCGGCGACCACGAAGGCGGGTTCCAAGATAAGCGCCCTCGCGATGGCAACTCTCTGGCGCTGTCCTCCGGACAGTTCGTGCGGGTGCCTGAAGAGGAAGGTCGTTGGAGGCGTAAGGCCGACGAGTTCCAGAATATTCGTCACCCTCTCAAGACATTCAAGTGTTCCTCCCATTCTCTGGGTCTTGAGAGGCTCCGCGACAGTATCGAAGATGGTTCGGCGCGGATTCATGGACTCGTACGGGTCCTGGAATATCATCTGCGCCTTCTTTCTGAATGCCTTCAGCGATTGCCCCTTCAACGTAGCAATGTCATTCGGCTCTCCTTCGCCGTCGTCGAATATGATGCGGCCGTCGGTCGGGTCAGCAAGTCGCACTAGCAGCTTCCCGGTCGTCGTCTTGCCGCACCCCGACTCACCTACAAGTCCGAAACTCTCGCCCCTGCTCAGTTGGAACTCGACTCCGTCAACCGCGTGGATGAAATTGCGGTTCCGCCGCAGCCAGTTCGTTGTTGATACGGGGAACAGCTTCGCGAGTCCCTCAACTTTGAGAAGGGGCTGAGTCGGCTGACCGTAACTGAATTGTTCGCCAACTGTCATGTGTAATCGAGTCCGTTTGTGGGTGAGTCGGGGCAGAGAAGTGTCAAACTTGTGGATTCCAGCAGGCTGCCCAGCGTTCACCGTTCCGGACAACCGGAGGGTCCTGAGTGGTGCATTCCTGAGTGGCATAGGGACATCGTGGATGAAAGCGGCATCCGGAAGGCGGGTTGAGTAGATCAGGCAGCTCTCCCGAGAGCCCGGCCAACTCCTTCTTTTCTCCGGTCACGCTTGGAAAGGCGGACATCAGCGCGCGCGTGTAGGGGTGAATGGGACTGTGGAATATGCCGCGCGTGTCTCCGAATTCCATAATCTTTCCGGCGTACATGACGGCAACCACGTCGCTGACTTCGGCTATGACAGCCATATCGTGGGAGATGTATATCATTCCCATATTGAGTTCGTCCTGAACTTTCTTCATCTCTCTCAGGATCCTGTTCTGGACTATGACATCGAGCGCAGTTGTCGGTTCGTCCGCGATAATTAGGTCTGGTTCGCAAGCGAGCGCCATGGCTATGATCGCGCGCTGCCTCATACCACCGCTGTACTCGTGCGGGTAGCGGGAGATAAATGACCTGTCGATGCTCACAAGGTCATACAGTTCACGAACTCGCTCCAAGGATTCGGCGCGCGCCGAGCGGACATGCTGCTCCAGTGCCTCAATAATCTGGTCCCCGACTTTGTACACGGGGTCAAGAGAGTTCATCGCAGCTTGAAAGACCATGGATATTCGCGCCCACCGGTATGCCTGCATTTCCTCCTCGGCGAGCGTCAAGATGTCAACGCCATTGAGCAGGATACTGCCGCCTTCAATTTGTGCGCTCTCCGAAAGCAATCGCAGCAGCGCCATAGCAATCGATGACTTGCCGCATCCCGATTCACCTACCAGACCGAGCGCCTCACCCTTCCTTAGTGAGAAGGATACTCCATCGACGGCGCGCACTTTCCCCTGCATCGTGGAATAACTCATGGCGAGGTTCTGGACGTCAAGCAGCATGACCTCTTCTTGCCCGCCGTTAGCCTGTCTTTCATCTGATGGGTTCATGCGCGCCTCAGCCTGGGATTCACAACTTCGTCAAGCGAGCGGCCCACCAGATAGAATGACGAGCAGAGCAGGGTAATCGAAAGACTCGCAGGGAATATCAGCCACCAGTACTCGGTAACCTGAAGCAGATACCCCGCCGATTCCGTCGTGTGAATCATGAGACCCCAGCTCATACGAACATCGAGCAATCCCAGGAAGCTCAGAACGGCTTCGGAAAAGATTGCGCCCGTTACCGTAAACATCATGTACAGAAAAGACAAGGGCAGCAGATTAGGGACTATATGAACAAAGATGATATGAATCGGCCCGCCCCCGGCAATCCGTGCGGCCTCGATGTATGGTTTGACGACGACTGAAAGGGCCTGTGACTTCAGGACGACCCCCGTGCCTCCGAACCCGGATAGGATTCCTATTATCAGCGCTAATTCCAGGTGCTCCACACCTATAAGCGCGCTCAATACGATGAGCACGCTTATGCCCGGCATCATAATCATGATGTCGGCAAGTCTCATCAGCAACATATCGACGACCCCTCCGAAGTATGCCGCAACGGCGCCGACGCTTGTTCCAATGGTGACGGTTACGATTGCGGCAAGTAAGCCAAGTAGAAATTCGGAGCGGGCACTGAACATAAGCTGGCTCAGGACATCACGTCCGAGGGGGTCTGTTCCCAGAAGGTGCCTTGGACTTGGTGGAGCGGGTTGGCGGACTTCGTCGTAGGAATAACCGACAACGGGGTCATAGATGCTTGGCTCCCATATGCTGCTCATAAGCATCGGATGCGCGAGAGCAAGCAGCGCGTAGAAGACTATGATTCCGAGACCGAAAACACCCACTCGCGTCCTAAGGAATAGCGACCAGTTCTGCTTGAGACTGCGAGCCGCAAGGTGCAGACGCGCCCTCCAGAGCGAGTCCGCCTGAAGTGTGTTGTCGGACGAATCAGGAACGTTCAACACGGCATTCAGTATCTGATTCTTGGGTCGAGATAGACGTACAGGATGTCGGCAGCAAGATGAGCAAACAATACGAATATGCCGACGAAGACGAAAGCGCCAACTGCGAGGGGCAAGTCCTCCGTCACGGCTGCTGATACAAGGGTCTGGCCCATGCCCGGCCATGAGAATATGGATTCTATGATGATGCCACCGTCAACCGCGAACGCTAGGCTGAATACGAAACTCGTTACGACGGGAAGCAGTGCATTACGCGCCACATGCTTGTCACGTACCTGTTTCTCAGGAAGCCCTTTGGCGCGGGCGGCCATTACATAGTCCTCGCGCATCGTCTCCAGCATGCTGTTGCGCGTCAGTAGCATCGTGCCCGCAAAGCTGATGAGCGTCAGTGTGATTACCGGCAGGGCCATGTGCTGCAATATGTCCAGTGCCAGGTGGCCCACGCCGCTGAGCAGCCATGTAACCGCCACGGTCGCAGCGGCAGCAACGACAACTGCTCCCTGCAAGAGGCGGGCGCCCGGCATTCGCAACTTTGCAGTCAGGAGGAAAGTCAAGAATACCGCCAGGGACACGGCAATGACAGTGAGAATTATCCTGCTGAATATGGTGTTGGCGTCCGCAGGCGCATCACGCCACAGAACCGGATCGAGAAACTTTCCTATCGGAAACCAGCCAGCCTTGAACGCAAACAGCCATATCATCATCAGGCCGAACCAAGGAGTAAAGACCGTGTATAAGGTCACACCACCAATCGTGTAGGCGTACTCGGTGAACTGTCCCCTGCGCCAGGCAATGATTTTGCCAAGCGCGAACCCGAGGTAGAAGGAGATGACCGTAGCGGTCAAGAACAGGACAAGCGTCCTCGGCAAGCGCTCGGCTATGACATCAGCCACGCTTCTCGGATAATGGCTGAACGACACTCCAAAGTTGCCGGTCAGCGTGTTTTTGACATGGATGACGTACTGCTTCCAGAGCGGCTCGTTCACGCCGAACAGATCGCGGAGCTTCTCGCGGGTCTCCGGAGGAAGGTCCGGATTCAGGGCGTATAGATTGCTTACATCTCCCGGCTGCGCGTTCACGACGAAGAACACGAGCGACAGGAAAACGAACAACGTCAGGAGAATCTGAGCCGTTCTCTTCAGCAAGTATATTGCCATTTCAAGGCTACTTTATGACGGCGGCAGTCTGCATTCCGTTCAGATTGGTAATGCCGCCGAAAACATCAGTGTATGGGTATTGGATTCTGGATGACCTGTATGCGTCCAACTTCGGGATAGTGAATAGTGGCACATAAGGCAGGTCTTCCGCGAGCATCTCCTGTATGCGGAACATCTTTTCCCGCGCGTCGTCCACGTTAGTCTCGGACAGGAGAGAGAACGCGAAGTCATCGAATTCAGGCTCGGAGTAGCCGCCCCAATTGTATCCGCCTTCCTCGTTCTCCGGCGCGTGGCGGGAGTGGAAGAAGTTTTCCACATAGTCGGGATAGAGGGACAGACTCCAGCCAAGCATCCACATATCAAGGTCTTCTTGGACAGTGTCGCTGAAGAGTTGTGCCACCAGGACGTTGAATCCCACCAGATTGGCGCGTGTCGGAACACCCAGGTCGTTCAGCCACCTCTCAATCCAGATGGCGAATGTTGCTCTAAGTGGGTCGTAACCGGGACTGGGCGCTATCAATTCAAGTGGAGGAACTTCGGAGCCGTCAGGCATCCTGAGACCTTGTGCCTGGACTTCCACGAAATTGCCGTCCTCACTCATCTGGGGTTCTTGCTCATAGGTGAAACCGACGCTCTTCAGAAGTTCGACAGCCTGCTCCATTCGCTCGGTTCTGGTTAGTCCCTTCCCAAATTGCGGGACGTCAGAGTTGTGCCAGAATGTGTTTCCCTCCGGTACAACCGAATACATGGGAATCGCGGAGTCCTGAAGGATAGTCTGTGACACAAACTCTTTGTCGATTATGGTGGCGACCGCCTGCCTGAATCCCTTGAAGCTCATGGGAGTCTTTCGGGTGTTGAAGCCGAGGTAAAACATGCCGTTGTCGGCGTTGGACACGATTGTGAGGTCATTCGCTGACCTGATGCGGTCCTGAAAGCCTTTCTCCACGCCGAGCGGGTTGAACAGGTAGTCGATGTCGCCGTTCGTGAGCGCAAGAATTGCGGCGTCCTGGTTGCCGTAAATGCTGAACAGCGCCGTATCAACGTGGGGCCCCACTTCATATTCGAGAGTCTTCGCACCCTCAGCATCGCCGTAGAAAGTCGCTTCATAATCGAGTCGGTCGTTGGATTCGGCATAAGCGCCGTTCTCGTACTCCGTTACCACCATCCCCTTCCATGCGTAGTTGGGCGCAGCGTCATTCTCAAAGAAAGCACCGGGTTCCCATTTGCTGAAGGTGAACCCACCGACCGTCGGCTCGTTGTCAGGCACATGCGCGAACAGCGCTTCAATCTGCTGCTCGGTATCGCCCGAGCCCTTGATTTCATCCACAACGGGAGACCAGTAGTGCTCTGCCATAATGGGCATGAAGCCAAGCCCGAACTGCCAGACGCTCAGGCCGGGTGTCTGCGGGTTGCCTTCGTCGTCGGTGGTCTTGAAGAATACCTTAACACGGTATTCATCAAGTGCCTCTACGCGCTCGAGGAACGCCCTGTCCGCCGCGCTTGCCCAGTTGGACCCGAGTTGGAGGTCGAAAACCGTGTTCACCGTAAATACGAAGTCGTCAATAGTCAGTGGTTCGCCGTCGCTCCACTCGATGCCCTTCTTCATCTGAACTTCTGCCGTCCAGAATTCCGTTCCGTCCACGGTCTCCTTTACCAGCTCAGTGGGGAAATCCTCAGCTGCGACTGGAATCCAATCAAAGCGCTGGTCGGAGTAGCCATAGAGGGCCGTCGTATTGTTGCTGAGGACATACAGTGTCCAGACTGAACCGCCCGGACCGCCGTAGTAGTTCCAGTAGTTTCTGGTAACAGGCTCCTCGAACAAGCCCATCTGGTAAATAGGTGGACCTGCTGGAGAGTCCGATTCGGCGCCCTTTTCTGGCTGGGCCGCAACCTCAACTATCTTTTCAACCTCTACAATCTTTTCTACTTCTGTCGGCACTTCCTTCTCGACGATTTTTTCGACCTCTACGGGCACCTCGACTTCCTTGACGACCTCGACCGTCTTTACAACCTCAACAGGTTCATTGGAGCAAGCAAGTGAGATAGCGGTCAAGGCGATCAAGACCGATAGAGGGAAGCTTAGCATTCTAGCGACTTTTTTCAATTTGCAATCTTCCTCGTCAGAAATCTATGGTGCGGACTTACCAGTAGAGGCAGCCACGCAATCTTGTAACTGAGTGGCTGATACATTACGAGCACACTTCGGGTTTGCTCAAGTAGCTGACATACGGCCGGTGCAGACAGACGGCGTGATTCGGCGAGAATTCTGGCGGATCAGTGCAACCCGATGCTGCGTAGCGCGGACACTCTCCTAACTCAACTGCCCGAGTTGATATGATACATAAGTTGTGCATTAAAGGAAAGGAATAACGCATTTAGCAAATATAATGTGATAATCTCTCCACAAGTCTGCAAGCGCGTTTTGTCACAGGAGGCTAATCCTGCATGCCGAGGGCTATAACGATGTCCCACTCTTCCTTGCTCACGGGCTGGACGGAGAGGCGGGAGTTCTTGACCAGCGGCATATCTTCGAGTCCGGGGGTTGCTTTGATTTCGCGTAGAGGAACGAAGCGCTTGAATTCTTCGACTGCTTTGATGTCCACCATGAACCAGATCGGATTGTCCGGCGTACTCTTGGGGTCCGGGTGCTCGGAATCCGGATCCCAGGCAGTGTAGTCAGGGTAGCCCTCTCGTACGATCTCGGCGACGCCCACAGCGCCGGGCGGCTTGGCGTTGGAATGATAGAAGATGACGCCGTCGCCTACTTTCATATCGTCACGCATCGTGTTCCGCGCCTGGTAATTACGGACGCCGTCCCATTCGGCTGTACTTCCGTCTTCACTTATGAGGTCCGTGAATGAGTAGGCGTTTGGCTCGGATTTCATAAGCCAGTAGCGCTTTTCGGACATGTTCTTTCCTCCATTGATGTATGCTATCGGGGGTTGAAGCAGAGAACTGTACATCACATCGATTAACAGGATAGACAGGATAATATGGATAAATCAATACTGACGCCTGCCGAGCACCTTGGATTCGAGGTCGGAGCGGACAGGAAGCTTGCAGGCTGGTCGGAAGTCGTAGATTACTTTGAGAGGCTCGGTGAGCTGTCGGACAGAGTGCAAACCGTAGAGATCGGAAGAAGCACAAAGCGCAACCCGTTCCTAATGACAGTCATCACGTCGCCCGAGAATTTTTCGTCCTTGGACGAATACAGAAGCATACAGAGGCGATTGGCAGACGTAAGAACCATCGCGAATGATGAAGAGGCAGAGTTGCTGATCGGCCGAGGCAAGGCGGTGGTGGCTATCACATGCAGTATTCATGCGACCGAGGCGGGGGCTACCCAGATGTCGATGCTGCTTGCGCATGAGCTTGCGACAAGGGGGAATGCGCAAGTTCTTGAGATATTGGACAGTGTGATACTACTGCTGATTCCCTGCGCCAACCCGGATGGGCTAGTCGATGTGAAGGAATGGTACGAAAGCACGCTGGGAGAGTCGTATGAGGGCGTAATGCCTCCCTTCCTTTATCAGCACTATACAGGTCATGACAACAATCGCGACTGGTTTATGTTCACGCAGCAGGAAACGCGCCTGGTGGTGGAGCATTGCTTCAATGCATGGAGGCCACATGTAGTGCTCGACATGCACCAAACGAGATCCAACGGTGTGAGGATGATGGTGCCGCCGTTTGTCGATCCTATGGGACCGAATGTGGATGCGATTCTTAACGCGGAGAGCGCAATGCTGGGCGCGGCTATGGCGGCTGACTTGACCTCGGAGGGCAAAGCGGGAGTGGCGATGAATGTGGTGTATGACGCATATAGCCCAAATCGCTCATACCAGCAATATCACGGTGGGGTGCGTATGTTGACGGAGGCGGCAGGAGCGCGGATCGCCACCCCCGTGAAAGTGCCGGAGCGGGACCTGCAATCGGACAGGGGAGAAACACCAAGGGAAATCACATGGAATCACCCACTGCCGTGGAAGGGAGGTACTTGGAGCCTGCGGGACATTGTAGAGTACGACTTATCCGCTTCGACGTCGTGCCTGAGACATTCTGCGCGACTGCGCGAGACGCTGGTGCGGAACTTTTACAAGGTGGGCAGGAACGCAATCGAGTGGAACGGAGTACCATTCGCCTTCGCCATTCCGACGCAGCAGCACGATCATTCGGCTGCTGCTGAGATGCTGGACGCGCTGCGGCTGGGGCTGGTAGAGGTGCATGAAGCGACTGAGGCGTTCAGGGCGGATGGGCAGCCGTTCGCCGCAGGATCGCGGGTGATTTTGAGCGGGCAGCCATATTGGGCGTATGCGAAGACGCTGCTAGAGCAGCAGAAGTATCCGGATATCGTGACGCATCCGGGAGGAGCGGTCAAAGCGCCCTACGATGTAACGGCGCACTGTCTGCCGATTCAAATGGGCGTTAATGTTTATGCCATTAGAGGCCGATTCGAGGCACCACTAAGACTGCTGGACGATGACGACCCCTCGATGCCGAAAATGCTATCTGATATCAGCAATCAACAATCAGCCGCCAGCTGTCAGCAAAGAGGGCAAAGATTGGTACAGGGAAATCAAAAGGCGGGATGGCTGATACCGGCAGAATCGAATGCGAGCGCTAGAGTGGTGAATGGGTTACTCGCGGCAGGGGCTAAAGTATCGCGGGCTCACGAGTCGATTTCAACAGGTGGCAAATCTTTTGGGAGAGGCGCATTTGTAGTTGAGGATGTGGACGAGCTTGACGGTGCGATGTCGGAGTCCGACATGTGGCTGAGGCGAGCGGTGGAGCGCACGCCAGAGTTGAGGCATCATAAGATGCGGAAGCCGCGCATCGGTTTGTACAAGAGTTACATTGCTTCGACTGAAGAGGGTTGGACGCGCTATGTGCTGGACGAATACGGCTTCAGGTATGAGTCGCTGGTCGATGGCGAAGCGCGTGAAGGTGGACTAGCGGAGCGGTTTGACGCGATTGTGCTGCCGCATCAGCAGGTCTGGCACATTCACAGGGGACATCGGGAGTCGTACTATGCTCCCAGATATTCGGGTGGATTGGGCGAGAAGGGCGGGGAGAATCTGCGCGAATTCGTAGAACAGGGTGGAACGCTTATCACCTGGGACGGGTCGGCCAGGTACGCGATACGACATCTAGGACTGCCGGTGCGGAACGTGCTGGCAGACATGAAACGGGCGGATTTTTACTGTCCGGGTAGCTTGCTTGCAGTGCTGGTGGATACTGGGCACCCACTGTCATACGGGATGCCAGGTCTTGCGGCAGTGATGTTCTACGACAGCCCGGCGTTCGACATTCGGAGCGGCAGGGTTGTGGCAAAGTACCCGCTGCGGAATCCGCTTTTCAGCGGGATGCTGGTGGGACCGGAGAAGTTGTACAACAGGACGGCGCTGGCGACGGTGCCGCTTGGCGAGGGCGAGGTGGTGCTGTTTGGTTTCAGGCCAAACTTCAGGGCGCAGGCGCGAGGGACGTACAAGTTTCTCTTCAATGCACTTTATGGGAGCGCTTACGAGGGCTGACATCGGCGAACAGGCTCGAAAGGAAGAATAAGGGACAACCACAAGGGTTGTCCCTACGCCCTGCGGATTCATGCCATTCCTAGCGATGCTGTCAGTCCGTATTCATCAGCCAACGCCTTTAGTGCGTCCCAGGTGGCGTCTTCGACGGCGATGCCTTCTTGGAGCAGCTGTTGTTCCCTTAGATGTTCGAGTTCCCCGGGGTAGAAGACTTCGGAGAAGCCGGTGGCTGTCGGAGTGCTCTTGAGGTACTGGGCGAACTCGGTTACTTCCTGCTTGAAGTCTTCGACGGGCCGGAAGGCGTCCACATTGAATGCGGCAAGGAAACAGCCATCGTTATGGCGACCGGAGGGGTCGTGTCCGAAACCCAGGCCGGTGAGTATGCCGGAGAGAATCTCGACCATGACCGACAAGCCGTAGCCTTTGTGTCCCTCAGGACCTCCGAGAGGCAGAACCGCGCCGCCGTTGCGGAGGTCGGATGGGTCAGTCGATGAATTGCCGTCCTTGTCTATAATCCAGCCTTCAGGGACGGACGTGCCTCGTGCGACCGCGACACCGAGCTTGCCGGCTGCGACCGCGCTTGTCGCCATGTCAATGAACATGGGACCTTCGAGGTTGCTAGGCATTGCGATGCAGATGGGATTCGTTCCGAGGCGCGGCTCGCGTCCGCCGAAGGGAACGACGCCCTTGGACGACCTGCCGGAGTCGGCGGTCATGACGCCAATCATGTCGTTGGCGGATGCCATAAGAGGGTAGTCGGCGACGCGCCCGACATGGCTTTGACGGAATACGGTCGCAGCGGCGACTCCATGCTGCTTCGCCTTCTCGATGGTCAATTCCATTGCGCGTTCTGAGACGACATAGCCAAATCCCCAGTTTCCGTCAATGACCGTGGTTGTGGATGACTCGCGGATGACGTCGAATGGTGCACCAGGTACGATGTGGCCGCGTTTTACTCGATCGATGTACGTAGGAATCTGGATGATGCCGTGCGAGTCATGCCCCGCGAGATTCGCCCCGACGGAGTGCTTAGACACAATTGCTGCTTCTTCTTCGCTTGCGCCGGCTCCGATGAGAAGTTGTTCGGCGATGTGCTGAAGTCTGTCCGCTTGGATGGTGGGCATAGTTTTCTCCTTAATTCATTTAGATGGATAAAACTTACGGGATAGGATTGTTATGCGCTTTGCCAGTCTTTAGAGCGTTCAACGGCGCGAAGCCAGTCATCGTACAGGCGGTTGCGAACTCCGGCGTCCAGGGCCGGTTTAAAGCTCTTATCGCTTGCCCAGTTTGTCGCGATTTCGTCGGTGTTTTGCCAGAATCCTGTAGCAAGCCCGGCGAGATACGCCGCTCCAAGCGCGGTGGTCTCGGCGATGGCGTGGCGCTCGATGGACATGCCCAGGATATCGGACTGGAACTGCATCATGAGATTGTTGGCGGTAGCACCACCATCCACTCGGAGCAGCGGAATGTCCAAGCCGGTGTCACTCTTCATGGCGTCTAGTGCGTCCCGCGTCTGGTAGGCGGTGGCTTCCAGGGCAGCTCGCGCGAGGTGGGCACGGGTCGTGCCTCGTGTAATGCCAAGTATCGTGCCGCGAGCGTACATATCCCAGTGGGGTGCTCCAAGCCCTGTGAAGGCGGGTATGAAATAGACGCCGCCGTTGTCCTCCACAGACGCCGCAAGGGCTTCTATATCAGCGGATTTTTCGATGAACTGCAAGCCATCACGCAGCCATTGAACGGTCGAGCCGGTTGAGAAGATACTGCCTTCCAGTCCGTAGGTCACGCCATCGCCGAGGTCCCAGGCGATTATGGAAAGCAGGCCGTTCTGTGAGCGCACGCGCACTGGTCCGGTGTTGATGAGGATGAAAGAGCCGGTGCCGTAAGTGTTCTTTGCCATACCGGGCTTAAAGCAGGCTTGGCCGAAGAGTGCCGCGTGCTGGTCTCCGGCGATCCCCGCGATGGGGATCGCCTGCCCCGCGAAGAAGTTGCCGCCAGTGTGCGCGAAGATGCCGCTGGATGCTTTGACTGACGGCAGTACAGCGGATGGTATATCCAGCGCTTCCAGTAATTCAGCGTCCCACTCCAAGGCATCGATGTTGTAGAGCATCGAGCGCGAGGCGTTGGTTACGTCCGTGGCGTGAACTGTGCCGTTTGTAAGCTGCCAGAGCAGCCATGTATCCACTGTGCCGAATGCGAGTTCGCCGCTTGCGGCGCGCTGCTGCCCGTCAGGAATATGGTCGAGAATCCAGCGAATTTTGGTTGCCGGGAAGTAGGCGTCGATTGGGAGGCCGGTCTTTTCGGTGAATTCGGCTTCCAACCCGCGAGCCTTCAGCGCGTCACAGAGTTGAGCTGTGCGTCGGCACTGCCATACTATGGCGTTGCAGACAGGCTTTCCGGTGGAGCGGTCCCAGATTATTGTGGTCTCGCGCTGGTTCGTTATGCCTACGGAGTTTATCTGGCGAGGGTGAATTTCAGTGGCTTCAAGCAGCTCGTCCACAGTGTCGATGATGGAGTCGAAAATCTCGTTAGGGTCATGCTCTACCCAGCCCGGTTGAGGGTAAATCTGGGTGATTTCCTGGTATGCCTGCCAGACGACGCGCCCTGAGCCGTCAACCAGTAGGGCAGTCGTGCCTGTGGTGCCCTGGTCTATTGCGAGTATATAGCCTGATGATGGCATCGGCGTACCTCACGGTTAAAATATATGAGGGTCCAGCACCCGTTGATGTATAATTCGGTGCTGAGTATATGACGATGAGCAATGAAATGTGAAGAGGCTGACGGACATGGGAGACAGAAAGATTGGTATTTCTGCTGGCGATTTGTCGGTTACTGCGGCGCTGAATAACAGCAGGACAGCGGACCTTCTCTGGGATGCGTTGCCACTGGAGGCGTCCGCGAATACCTGGGGAGACGAGATTTACTTCAGGATTGCGGTGGAGGCGGGCGAAGAAGACGGGGCGAGCGATGTTGTGGAGATGGGCGCGGTGGCGTACTGGCCTCCGGGTCAGGCGCTGTGCCTGTTTTTCGGCCGCACGCCTGCAAGCAGGGGCGATGAGATCCGGGCAGCGAGCGCTGTAAACGTAATAGGCGCAATAGACGGTGATGCGACTGTGCTGAGGCAGGTGACGTCCGGGACTCGAGTGGCGGTGGAGAGAATCGACGGTTGAACCTGAGCGAACCAGGACGGATGGAGAAGCGAAATGGGCTTTTCGGAAGACATGCGACAGGAATGTGCTGAGATATGGGATACGGAGCACAATCATCCCCTTGTAAACGGCATCGGAGACGGAACTCTGGAGTTGGATAAGTTCCGCTACTACATGCGGCAGGACTACATCTATCTAATCGATTTTTGCCGCGTGATTGCGCTCGCCGCTGCGAAGACGCCTGATGTGGAAGACATGGGTTGGTTCGCCAAGCTGCTTGACGAGACTCTGAACACGGAAATGTCGCTGCATGTGAGTTTCTGCGAGGACTTCGGAATCAGCGAGGCGGAGCTGCTCGCCACGCAGCCTTCGCCAACCACTCAGGCATATACGCGCTTCCTGATTCAAGTCGCGTACCGGGGCAGCGTTGGCGAGATTTCTAGTGCGATTCTGCCGTGTATGTGGGGATACAGCGAAATAGGGCAGATGCTCTATGACCGAGGCCTACCGGAAGGTGCCCCCCTATACGCTCGCTGGATCGAGATGTATAACTCGGAGGAGTTCGCAGACCTGGCTGCCCGGCTGCGGGGATTCCTCGACCGAATCGCAGAAGGCTGTGGGGATGACGAATTGGCGCGAATGCGAGACGCTTTCGTAGCAGGCAGCCGCTATGAGTACATGTTCTGGGATGCTGCTTGGCGCATGGAAAAGTGGCCTGTTTGAAAGAGGGCTGACAGGATTGGGAAGGGAGGATAGGATAGTGGTCTATCTGAACATGTCCTTTGAGCGCTCACGGATGAGGGGTGCGATGGTGGCGTCCTCCATGCGCTCGTATTCGTAGCCTCGAATCAAGGCGACAGGAACTTGGATCGCCTTTGCGGTTACGAGTTCTGCGGCAGCTGCCAGTTCATCCGCCGCCGCGATGGTCGTTACCTTCAGCTCCACGCCGTTGACGTCCAGAGTGCCGCGATAGTCCTTGACAGGATTCATGCCCGCTACGCCGATGGCGATGTTGGCATGGCCATCGCGCCATGCGCGTCCGAAGGTATCGGAGATTACTATCGCCACATCTTCGTGTGTAAGGTGCTTGATTTCGTCTCGGATGGCGCGAGCGGAACTGTCGGAGTCTTCTGGGAGCAGGCACACGATGTCGTCGCCGGGAACGTTCGAGTTGTCTATGCCTGCGTTGGCGCAGACGAAGCCGTGTCTAGTCTCACTGATTATGATACCGCGTTCGGAGTCCATTCGCACGACTGAGCGACTTTCGCGCAGCACAAGTTCAACCAGACGCGGGTCCTTCTGAGTCTCGCGCGCAAAGTTCACTGCGAGTGGCGACGGCTCGACGTGGTTGAGGTCAAAGAGTCTGTGTTCCGCCTTGGAGACTATCTTCTGAGTGACCACCAGTACGTCGTTGTCCTGCAATGGCGTCCCTTGTTCCTGTGCCGCGTCGGCGATAAGACTGCCGAGCGATTCACCGCCGACTATCTCAGGAATTCCGGTGATTCCAATGACTTCAAGATGAGGAATCTGGCTCATGCTTGCGTTCTCCGTGATGAGGGCTAACATGGTTGTGCAAAATTCGCCGATTAATTCGTCCGTAAGTATATCAGCAAGGAAATAGGTGAGCATGCTGGATTGGGGGAAATCTTATGACTGTGTTGAGAAGCCTGCTGTTCGTGCCGGGCAACCAGCCGCGTATGCTGGAGCGGGCGGCGGGACTGAAGCCGGATGCCTTCATACCGGACATGGAAGACTCGGTGCCATTGGATGAGAAGGCGAATGCGCGCGAGGTTACTGCTTCTTATCTTGTTAAACTGGCGGCTGGGGGCACACCGGTTATTCCACGCGTGAATTCGCTGGATACCGGGCTGCTGGATGATGACCTAGCAGGGGTAGTCGGCAAGAGTATCTTCGGTGTGTCCGTGGGGAAGATTGAGACGCCGGAAGACATTGCGGCTATTTCAGTCAAATTGGATGCCTTGGAGCGCAAGGCAGGGATCGAGGTTGGCAGTATGAGCCTGATCCCGTGGATAGAGACGGCGATGGCGATAGTCAACTTGTATGAGATATGCACAGCGTCTCATCGAATAGTCGGGGTGGCGTTCGGCGCAGAGGACTTCACGAACGACATGGGCGTTGAGCGCACCAAGTCCGAGGCGGAGACATACTTCGCGCGCAACAGCATCGCAGTGGCGGCTAGGGCGGCAGATGTGCTAGGGCTTGATACCCCGTATTTCAGCTTCCGCGACCCGGACGGGCTGAGGGATAACGCGAAAACTGCGAAGCAGTACGGTTTCAAGGGCAAGTTCGCCATCCACCCGTCTCAGATTGACATCATCAACGAAACTTTCTCCCCGTCGGGTGCCGAAATTGAGCATGCGCGGCGCGTGGTAGAGGCGTTCGAGGAGGCTGCGAGCAGGGGGCGAGGCTCCACCTCGCTCGATGGCAAGGTCGTGGATGTGCCGGTGGTGAAGAGGGCGGAAGCGGTGCTGGAACTGGCTGAATCGATGAGAGACGCGGGACAATAAGATAAACAGGATGGGAACATGGCAGTGTCACGGGAGCATACAGACAAGATATTTCTCAAGGGTATGGCGTTCTATGGCCATCATGGGGTTAGTCCGCATGAGAAAGCGCTGGGCCAACGATTCCTTGTGGACATTACGATGGAGTGCGATGCGAGAGCCGCAGGTAAGTCTGACGACATGGCGGATGCGCTGGACTATGTGCCGGCATATGCGATTGTCAAGGAAGTCGTGGAGGGCGAGAACAAAGATCTGATAGAGAGCGTCGCGGAGGAGATAGCAGCCCGGATACTCGTTGAACTCAATGTGAATGCTGTCAGCGTTACTATCAAGAAACCTGAGGTGGCGATTGAAGGGAGCATTCTTTCATACGCAGGGTTGGAGATTTACAGGCGACGAGGAAGCAGCTGACGTCTATGGACGCGATGGACTTCTCTAGTGGGTAATATGCTCTATGTAGCGGGCGGCTGAGCGGCGAACGGCTTCCTTGCCGCCCTCCATGACATTGCGCCCCCACCAGCCGCCGTAGATGCGGTCGAATTCGTACGGCTCGATAGCTTCGACGATGCGGTCGATTTCGGGCACTGACAGCGGTATCAGGTTGGGGTAGCTGGTCATGAAACTTACGAATCGACGGTCGGGCACAACAGTAATCGTATCTCCCACGAAGAGCGCCCCTTTTCCTTCTGCACCGCCTGTCCAGTGAAGGACAGCGCTGCCGTCGAAGTGGCCTCCGCACTGGATCAGGGTTGCGCCGGGCATGATTTCGAGCGGCTCGCCGTCCCAGTACCGGATGTTTGGGTGAGGGCGCATGACATGCTCTCTGTCCGCTTCAGGTATGATGATGGCAGCGTCGTCAAAGGCGAGGCTCCAACTGACCATACTGTCGTAGAAGTGCGGATGCGAGAAGCAGATTGCCTGGATTCCGCCGCGTGCCTTTATTGCCGCGATTGCGCTATGGTCGAGCAGGCTGATGCAGTCGTAGAGGACATTGCCGTTCGGGGTCTGGAGCAGCAGGGCGCGCTGACCGATGGAGAACGACGGCGTGATGCCGATGCCGGTCAGGCTGCTTTCTAGGTCGCGCACTTCATTGGCATAGCCTTGAAGTATCAAATCTTCCATCGTGGTCCATTGTTGGCCGTCCCAGCCGACGTATTGGCGTTGGTCATCGCAGATGGGGCAAGTCGGCGGTGGCGCTTCGCTCTCGGTGAATTCGACGCCGCACGTTTTGCAGATATAATTTTCCATCATGCCGTTGAGTATATCAGTTATTTGGCCAGTCGGTGTGTCAGCGGCGGCGCGTGTCTGGTATCATTATGTTGTTCGGTGCGAGCCTGATGGCTACAATGTTGCGGCCACAAAGAAGCTTGTGGCACGCGTCACGAATAATTGGGGATGGGAGAGCGATTATGCCCGGCAAGGCTAAGACACTCGGAGAACTACGAGCGAGCGGTTACAGGCCTCTGACGATACGCGAAGAGATACGCAACAACCTTATCGGCAAGATACGGAAGGGGGAAGAACTCTTTCCCGGCATCATAGGCTTCGACAATTCGGTAATTCCGCAGCTTGAGAACGCGATTCTCGCAGGACAGGACATCATATTGCTAGGTGAGCGTGGGCAGGCGAAGTCCCGTCTCATTCGGCACATGGTGTCACTGCTGGACGAGGAAGTGCCGGTGATGAACGGGTGCGATCTGAATTGCGACCCTATGAACCCGATTTGCGCGGGGCGAAGAGGGAGTCTTGCCGAGTCCGGTGACGATGCTGCAATATCGTGGTTGCACCGGGACGAGCGGTATAGTGAGAAGTTGGCGACACCGGACATCACGATCGCGGACTTGATCGGCGAGGTGGACCCGATCAAGGTTGCGGAGGGACGCTACCTTTCGGACGAACTTACCATACACTACGGGCTAATTCCGCGCACGAATCGGGGCATATTCTGCATCAACGAATTGCCTGACCTTTCGGAGCGCATACAGGTTAGCCTGTTCAATCTAATGCAGGAGCGCGACATCCAGATTAAGGGCTATCGCATCATGCTGCCGCTGGATGTATTTCTCGTCTCCACGGCGAATCCGGAAGACTATACCAATCGTGGACGCATCATAACGCCTCTGAAGGACCGCTACGGAGCGCAGATCCGGACACATTACCCGCGCTCGCTGGACGAAGAGATTGGTATTGTTGAGCAGGAGTATGCGAACTTCGAGGATACTCGGAACCGAGTGCGCGTGCCGGAGTACATGAAGGAAGTTATCGCGGAAATCACAGCTCTAGCGCGACGCAGTCCGGATATCAACCAGCGTTCAGGAGTGAGCCTGCGCGTATCCATCGCCAACTACGAAACAATTTTGAGCGCGGCTTTCAAGCGCAGCCTTCGACATGACGAGCCTGCTTCGCCACGAGTGAGCGACCTGCCCGCCATTATAGCCTCCACCACCGGCAAAATCGAGATGGAGAGTGTGGAGGAAGGACGCGAATTCAAAGTCATTGATGACCTGGTGAAGAAGGCGGTGCTGAATACATTCGGGCGGTACTACCAAGCGCGACAGTTCGCGGACTTGACGGAGCGATTCGAGGATGGATTGCTGATAGAGACAGGAAGCGACAAGCCTTCGGTAGAGTATTTGACCGGCTACGCAAGCATGGGCGAGGCTGCCGAGTTACTCAAGGACATCGAAGAATCTGAAGATGCAGCAGCTATCGCTTCCGCGGTAGAGTTCGTTTTAGAGGGACTGCACCTGAACCGACGTCTGAACTGTGACAGGGTCGGAGGGCAGTACATTTACAGCGGGTAGGACGGGGGCTTACGTTGATACACAGGATGGACAGGATAGAGATTCATGACACAGAGCAAGACCCTGAGCGAAATACCACGAGCATACGAGCCACAGAGCGTTGAGAAGCGCATTTACGACTTCTGGGCTGACGGCGGGTACTTCACCCCTGAGATCGACCATGACCGTGAGCCTTTCACGGTCATAATGCCGCCGCCGAATGTTACTGGCGAGTTGCACATAGGGCATGCGCTGTTCCTTGCGCTCGAAGATCTGATGGTGCGCTGGCATCGAATGAAGGGCGAGCCGACGCTATATCTTCCGGGCTCTGACCACGCAGGTATTGCCACTCAAGTAATGGTCGAACGGGCACTAGCCGAGGAAGGCGTAACCCGACATGAACTCGGGCGAGAAGCCTTTAACGACAGAATTTGGGATTGGGTTGATGAGTACGGCGGCAGAATATACGAGCAGTTTAAGCGACTCGGTGCGTCGTGCGATTGGGAGCGGGTTGCGTTCACACTGGATGAGGGACCTAGCACTGCCGTCCGATCTACCTTCGTAAATCTTTACAATAAAGGTTTGATTTACAGGGGCGAGCGGATAACAAACTGGTGCCCGCGCTGCCACACCGCGCTTTCCGACCTTGAGGTTAAGTATAAGGAAGAGAATGGCAACCTGTATCATATCCGATACGAGCTTGAGGATGGAAGCGGTGCGCTAGTCGTCGCCACCACGCGTCCTGAAACGTTGCTAGGGGACACCGCGGTTGCCGTGAACCCTGAAGATGAGCGCTACACTGGTTACATTGGCAAGAGTGCAGTGCTGCCGGTGCTTGGGCGCAAGTTGTCGGTTATTGGGGACGAGGCGGTTGAGCTGGGCTTCGGCACGGGCGCGTTGAAGGTTACGCCAGGCCATGACCCGACTGACTTCGAGATAGGTCAGCGCAACGACTTACCTACCGTGAGCGTGATGAATCTGGACGGCACGCTCAATGATAACGCCGGTCCCTATGCTGGGCAGAGCATGGCGGAGGCGCGAAATAACATTACCAAGCAATTGGATGATGAAGGGCTGCTCGACCGCGTTGTGCCGTACCAGCACTCAGTGGGGCATTGCGACAGGTGCGACGATATCGTTGAGCCGATTGTAACAAGTCAATGGTATGTGAAGATGGAGCCGCTGGCAAAGCCCGCGCGAGATGCGGTGGCGGAAGGTGAAACTCGGATAATTCCAGAGCGGTTCGCAAAGGTCTATTTCAACTGGATGGACAACATACGAGACTGGTGCATCAGCAGGCAGTTGTGGTGGGGGCACAGGATACCTGTCTGGTACTGCGACGACTGCCCGGAGGTGATAGTTGAACTCGGAGACCCGACGAGTTGCGGCGTATGCGGCTCAGACGCGCTCACGCAGGACGAGGACGTGCTGGATACGTGGTTCAGTTCGGGGCTGTGGACGCACTCTACCCTAGGCTGGCCCGAGAACACCGATGACCTGGAATACTTCTATCCCGGCAACGTGATGGAGACGGGCTACGATATTCTCTTCTTCTGGGTGGCGCGAATGATGATGATGGGAATCGAGAACATGGGAAAGCCACCATTCCATACGATTTATCTGCACGGGCTGGTGCTTGCCCCTGAAGGCGTCAAGATGAGCAAGACAAGGGGCAATGTGCTAGATCCCCTGCAAATCATTGACATGTATGGCGCGGACGCGCTGAGGTTCGCGCTCACGATAGGAAACTCGCCGGGCAACGACCAGCGCCTGAACGAGCAGAAGTTGGAGTCAAGCCGCAACTTCGCCAACAAGCTGTGGAACGCTGCGCGCTTCGTGATGGGTAATCTTGAGGGTGCCGGGAACACGCTAAACGGCTGGCATAACCCACACCCGCCGACCAGCAGGCAGGACCGCTGGATCCTGAGCCGACTGAATCGTGTCGCCTCGCAAGTCGAGCGCTTTATGCAGAATTACCAATTTGGAGAGGCGCAGCGCACCATCCATGACTTCTTCTGGAATGAGTACGCGGACTGGTACATCGAGATGGCGAAGATCCGGCTGAGGTCAGACGATGACGACGGCGATTCCCCGCTACCGTACCTGGCGCATGTGCTGGAGCGCGTGCTACGCATGCTACACCCGTTCATGCCCTTCGTTACTGAAGAGATATGGCAGACACTGAAGGAGCGTGTACCGGCTGATCCCGACGCGCCTGAAGCACTCATCGTCGCAGAGTATCCTGCAGCCGACGCAGCGTTTTACGACGATGAAGCTGAGGGCGATATTTCGCTGGTGATGGAGACAGTACGCTCTATACGCAATCTGCGCGCGGAGTTCCGCATACAGCAGCACCGGCGCATCGAAGCAGTGCTGGATTTGCCGGAAGATGGCACGGTTGCTGAGGCGGAGTCAGAAGCTATCAAGATGCTGGCAAGGGTGGAACCGCTGAAGTTTGGTGGAGAGACTAACGGCGCAGTGTCTGATGACAGCGTGTCCCTGGTGCTGTCTAAGGGCGTGGTCACGATTCCGCTGGGCGGTCTGGTGGACCTAGCCAAGGAGCGGGAGCGACTGCGGAACGAGATTGCGGATATTGACCGAAATAGGGAGCGGCTTGCGGCGAGGTTGAGCGACGAGCGGTTCCTTTCGAGAGCGCCTGCCGAAGTGGTTGAGCGCGAGCGCGAGCGACTGGCGAGCATTGAAGAGCGCAAGGGCAGGGCGAAGGATGTCTTGACCCGTCTGAGTGGGATCTAACATCGGTGTACGGTATGGATAGGATGGGTTGATCGGCTGTCCATGCTGTCTAGAATTTTGCCTCAGGTGGGCCGTGACGGCAACATCATCATTGCCGCCGCCGCGCTGCGAACTCTCGACTACGGCTTCATCAGCGTATTTCTGGGCGTTTATCTGACGTTGCTGGACTTCAGCGTGGTGCAAGCCGGGTTGGTGTTCAGCGCGATAATGGCCGGCAGCGGCCTGTCGAATGCTCTGGCGAGTTGGAAGGGCGACACGATAGGGCGCAAGCGAATGTTTGTCGCAATGTCGCTGCTGATGGTCGCCGGCGGTGTAGTCTTCTCCATTTCATCTGACTTCGTCGTTCTCTTGATCGCCGGCGTGTTTGCCGTAACCACATCGGGTGGCGGCGACCGCACCGCCTTCATTTCCCTCGATACCTCGGTTATCGGAACAAGCGCATCGCCGTCCCAGCGCACCCTCGCCTTCACCTGGTACAACCTCGTTACGATATTCACCCGGGCATTCGGGCCCCTCTTGATTGCGTTGCCCGTTGTTATTCAGCGCTGGTCCGACATCGGCGAGGTTGACTCCTACAAGCTAATGTTCGTCATCTACGCAATCATCGCCGCGTCCGGCATCGTCTTGTACTCGCGCCTTTCGCCCCAAGCCGAAGTCCACCGAAATGACGAGGCGCAGACGCCGCAGACATCTATCGCCAGCCAGGGTTCTGCCCGCAGATTGATATGGAAGATGACCGGGCTGTCCGCGCTCGACGCTCTCGGCGGCGGATTCGCCGTGCGCGCTTTCGTGTCCTACTGGTTCGTAACCAAGTTCGGCGTTGACTTACTCGGAGTGTCCGGCATATTTTTCGCCGCCCAGATGCTCAATGTCGTGTCTGTTGCCCTTGCCGCTCCGGTCGCATCCCGTATCGGTCTGCTGAACACGATGGCGTTCACTCAGGTTGCTGCTAACCTGATGTTTATTGGCTTGGCGCTGTCCGGTGAACTGTGGCTTGCTGTGCTGTTCTTTCTATTGCATGAGGTCTGCAACGATATGGATGTACCCGCGCGTCAGTCGTACCAAATGGCAATCGTCCCCGCCGAATCCATGACGGCGATGGCGAGCCTAAACAACCTAGGACGCAATGTGGCGCAGACGATCAGTCCGACGCTGGCGGGAATCATCGCGCAGCTGGCGTACTTGAGCGCACCGTTTCTGGTGGGTGCGGTCACGAAGCTGGTGTACAACGCTCTGCTGTTGCAGATGTTCAGGGGGATTAAGCCGCCGGAGGAAACTTAGATTGCGTTGATGAGCTGAGAGCAACTCTAGGATTGGAGCGAATCGAACCGCGCCACAGAAACCATAACGGCGGAATCGACACCGGTCGAAAGGATGAGGATACTAGGGTTGCTGAGGGGCGAATCCAAGTGGCTCCGAATCGGATTGCGTGTCCGCAATTGCCCGCAATTGGGCGATGCCTTTACGTGTGTCGCTTGCGACCTTCGCCTTGTCGGAGATGTACATGCGGTACTTGAACAGCCAGTAGAGAAATTCCTTGCATTGGCTTAGGGAAATCACGCCCTCGTTTACGTATCCCATTTCCTCGCAGAATTCGTGAAGTAGTTCGGTTTGAGTGCGGCGGTAGATTCTGAAAAACGCCTCTTCCGAAAAGTCGTCCTGGTACTGGTTGCCGTTGCTAACGGCGCGCTTGTGGACTTCACGTTCGACGGCAAGCTGCAATGCTTCCTCCACGACAACGCCGTAGTAGTAGTTTAGGAATCCGCTGTGCTTGTGGACTCCCAGAATCTCCTTAAACTGCTCGGAGTCGAAACTTTCGGGGAATCGTCCGAAGAATAACAAAGCCTCGCGTTCGTCCTGCGGGATCAGATTTCCGGCAGCGTCGCACAGTCGTTCAGCCATGAGCAGCCAGTCGAACGCCTCGCTTCCGATGAAATAGATGTAGCGCCTGTCGCCTACAGTCTCTGTTGCGGTGCGCCACATGGACATCGTTTGCAGGAGGGCGGTCGGCCAGTCAACACCGCGCTCCAGCGCACCAAGCAGGTGCGCTATTGCCTCGGCGTCTTCTCCGTCCACGGTCGCGGTCGAAACGACGTCTACGACATCAGGTTCGTGCAAGTCTTGCAAGCGCTTCTGTCCTCTCGCTCTTCGGATTGTGGAGGTAATCGAGGAACTTGTCGAAAGGTAAGGTATTTAGGATGTGGTGGGGTTCACACCAGGCTCTGCGCGCCACGCCGACACCGAAGCGAGTGTTGTTCAGCCCTTCAGTAGTGTGGGCGTCGGTGCTGATGACCAGAGGGACGCCGAGTTCGCGGGCGCGAAAGGCATGGCTGTCCTTGAGGTCCAGGCGTTCAGGAGAGGCGTTGATTTCGAGGGCAGTGCCTGTATCTGCCGCTGCCCTGAATATGGCTTCGTAATCGGCTTCGACCGGCTGGCGCCCACCAACGATGCGAGTGCTGAGGTGCCCGATGACATCTATGTGGGGGTTTTGCATCGCTTTGATGATGCGCTCGGTCATTGTGGCGGCGTCTTGCCCCATGCCGGAGTGGATGGAACCAATCACCCAGTCGAGTTGTTCAATCACATCGTCGTCATAGTCAAGGGTGCCGTCTGCGCGGATGTCCATCTCAGTGCCACGGAGCAGGCGGATGCCGCCTATGTCGCCCTCAAGCCGGCGTACAGCTTTCATGTGTCTCCTCAGCCTTTCCACGCTTAGACCATTTGCGATTCCCCTTCCGACGGAGTGGTCGGTCATTGCCATATACTGCAAGCCGCGCTCTTTGGCGGCGATAACCATCACTTCCATTGGGTCGCGCCCATCGCTCCAGTCGCTGTGGTCGTGGAGATCGCCCCGAATATCCGAGACTTCAACGAGGCGCGGGATGCCATTCTCAAGAGCTGCTTTCACCTCTCCGATCCCTTGACGGAGTTCGGGCGGAATGTACTGTAATCCCAGTCTGTCGTAGAGGGTCTCTTCGTCTGCGAACTCTTCTAAGGCTCCCGTTTCTCTGTCGGTGATGCCGTACTCGTTGAGCGACAAATTAAGCGTGTTAGCGCGGTCTCTGAGCAGGATGTTGTGCTGCAAGTTGCCGGAGAAGTATTGCAGAAGCGCGCCGAAGTGCCGCTCATGTACGACTCGTAGGTCAACCTGGATGCCGTCACTGAGATAGACGGATGCTTTTGTATCGCCGTGTCCAATCACGTCGGCGACGTTTGGCATCGCGACAAGGGCGTTGAGAACCTGTTCTGGGTCGTCCGCGGTGCATACGAGGTCAATGTCCCCGATAGTCTCCTCGAAGCGGCGCAGGCTACCGCCGGGCACGATGCTATGGATACCAGGGCACTGTTCGCGCAGAGATTCGATTAGTCTGTCGCAGATGGGCTGTGCGCGCGCTATTGGCATGCGCTTGCTCTGGCTCCGCTGGAACTGAATCTGGCGAGCGATATTCTCTGCGGTCTTTTTCCCCAGTCGGGGCAATCCGGCAAGGCTGCCGTCGTCGATGGCGGCTTGCAAGCCTGAAATGTCGGTTACGCCGAGCTCCTCCCAGAGACGGCGTACAGTTTTGGGACCGAGACCGGGGATCTGCATTACATCGAGGATACCGTCGGGGAATTCTGCTTTGAGGCGGTCGTAGTACGCGAGAGAGTCGGTCTCGACCATCTCGGTGATCTTGTCGGAGATTGCCTTGCCGATGCCCGGAATCTCGCGCAGGTCGTGTTCCTCGCGCAGCATAGCGTCAAGCTCCATCGGCAGGCGTTCGATAGTGCGGGCTGCTCGCTGGTATGCGCGGATGGTGAATACCTTTTCGCCCTTCATTTCGAGGAGGCCTGCGATGCTTTCAAATGTTTCGGCTATCTGTGCATTGTTCATGGCGAAAAATTAAAGTCGGTGTGCGGGATATACACAGGATGAAGGGATCTCAGGCGCCGTGACAGCGCTTGTATTTCTTGCCGCTTCCACAGGGGCAGCGAGAGTTGCGTCCGACTTTGGCACTCCCCGCGGGGACGGCTTCGCGGTTCTCGGGCACTACCTTAGTCATCACACTGGGAGCAAGTCTTCTACGCCCATTGCCACGATTTTGGTTTGCGCTTCTCGCAGCCTGAGAGTGTACCTGCGCGCCTATCTGGGCGAATTCCCTGATCGTGTGCAGCGTGAAATTACTCTTCGCTCCCAGGTTTCCATCATAGAAGTCCCCACGACTAATCTGCCCCTGCAATTCCTGGAACATCTTGTGTGCTTCGTGCCTGTACATTACCAGCGGGTCTCGCTGCCCGAATGCTTCCAGACCGATGCTCTGCCGCAGTCTCTCCATAGCGGTTAAATGCTCCACCCAATTGTCGTCGATAACTTTCTGCATAATGAAGCGTTCGAGTGTGCGTAGATTATCAGCGCCATAAACCGCTTCGACAGAGTCGTAAAGCTGCCGAGTGTGAGAACTAAGGATGTTTTCGATTTCCTCGCAATCATAATCACGAAGGTCTTCGGGGTTATCGAATTCGGCAGGCAGGTCCGTGATGGCGCGTAGTTCAAGGGTTGCCAGTCTGAGGGTTTCGGAATCCCATGTATCGGGGTGGCTGTCTCTCAAATACTGGCTCAAGACTTCGGAAATGTTCGCTTCGATCATGCCTACAACGTTAGCTTTGAGGTTCGCCCCGGCGAGCACCTTTTCGCGCTCCGTGTAGATTACGTCTCGGTGCGCGTTGGCGACATCATCGTACTCTACGAGATGCTTGCGGATGTCGAAGTGGAAGGCTTCCGTTTTGACCTGCGCGGATTCGATGGACTTGCTGACCGCCTTGCTCTCGATATGTCCTTCCTCTTCCATAGCCCAGTTCATAAAGCGCTTGATGGTATCGCCGCCAAATCGCCGCATCAGGTCGTCATCGAGAGCGACATAAAAGCGAGTTTGTCCTGGATCTCCCTGCCGGCCTGAGCGACCGCGCAGCTGGTTATCTATACGTCGAGCTTCGTGGCGCTCCGTACCCAGAATGAACAGGCCGCCAAGGGCGATGACTTTATCGTGATTCGCCTGCCATTCATCTTCGGGCATGCCGAGCATATCGCGGTTACCACCGAGGATGATGTCGGTTCCGCGCCCTGCCATGTTTGTGGCGACCGTAACTGAGCCGGGGTGTCCCGCCTGCGCCACGATATTTGCCTCGCGCTCGTGCTGCTTTGCATTCAGGACTTCGTGCTTGATGCCCGCCTTACGGAGCAGGCCGCTGAGCATTTCAGACTTGTCGATGTCGGTCGTGCCTACTAGCACTGGCTGGCCAGCCTGGCTGCGCTCCTTGATTTCACGCACGACAGCGCGGTATTTCGCGTCTTGGTTCGGGTAAATGAGGTCCTGGTCGTCCTCTCGAACCATCGGCATATTTGTAGGAATCTCGACGACTTCCAACTTATAGATTTTCCAGAACTCTTCGCCCTCAGTCGCTGCCGTTCCCGTCATTCCGGAAAGCTTGTTGTATAGCTTGAAGTAATTCTGAAGAGTTATCGTCGCGTAGGTGACCGATTCTCGCTGTACTCTGACGTTTTCCTTTGCCTCGATCGCTTGGTGCAAGCCCTCCGAGTACCGGCGCCCGTGCATCAGCCGCCCCGTAAACTCATCTACAATTATTACCTGCCCGTCCTGCACGACATAGTCCCGGTCGCGCTCAAAGATTGCCTCCGCTTTAAGAGCATTTTCGACAAAACCCACGAAGTGATTGTTGTCACGGTCATAGAGATCTCCGATTCCAAGAATACTTTCCAGATGGGCGATACCCTCTATGGTCAGCGCGCTGGTCCGGTGTTTTTCGTCTATCGTGTAGTCGTCATCAATGTTCAGTCTTCGGGCTACACGCGCGAATCGTCGGTACTCGCTGTCGTTCGATTGTTGAGAGGGACCGCTTATGATGAGAGGAGTCCGGGCTTCGTCGATAAGAATATTGTCCACCTCGTCAACAATGGCGAATTCCAGCTTGCTCTGGACACGCTGACCAAGGTCGATGACCATGTTGTCACGGAGGTAGTCGAACCCGAACTCGTTGTTGGTACCGTAGGTGATATCGGCCGCGTAGGCGTCCCTGCGCTCAACACGTCGCAGGTTATCCATGCCGCGCTCGGAGGTCTCTGCGTCGGGGTCGAAAAGGTAAGCGGCGTCGTGCTGGAGGACTCCAACGGACGCGCCCAGGAAGTGATAGATCTGCCCCATCCACTGGGCGTCTCTGCGGGCGAGATAATCGTTAACTGTTACTACGTGTACACCGCCAACGAGCGAATTCAGATAGGCGGGCAGGGTAGCAACCAGCGTCTTGCCTTCTCCGGTTCGCATCTCGGCGATTTTGCCTTGATGGAGTACCATACCGCCGATAAGCTGGACATCGAAGTGCCGCATTCCAAGAACGCGCTTGGAAGCCTCACGCACGACGGCGAAGGCTTCAGGAAGGATGTCATCGATGTCCTCGCCGCTATCGAGACGCTGGCGGAACTTGTAGCGCATAGTGGCGAGGTCGGCGTTCGACTTGCGCTCGAAGTCGCTTTCAAGGCCGTTGATCGTGTCAACAATGCGTCGGAGCTTTTTGAGGGCACCCTCATTGGAGCCGCCGAGCAACTTAGTGAGTGATTTTAACATGAGAGGTTTGCCCCCGTAGTCAAGAGATTCCTACTCGAAACCGAGAGAACTGCTCTCGCAGTAGGCAGGCGCGACGCTCTCGGCGCAGTGCCGAACGGCGCAAGGCGTGCCTCTAATGCATATTATAACCTAATTGGCAATTCTCGTCTTGAGGACGCCGGAAAGGGCATGTGTCGGACTATGGAGGACAATAGAATTCAGCCGGAGTCTGGGTGTGTGATGCAGGGTTAGGCCGCTCCACCGCCATTGAACATTGCGCCGACCGAGCTGCCGCTGTGGATGCGCTGAATTGCCTCACCGAGCATTGGCGCGACCGAAATGATGCTGGTCTTGGTTCCAATCTTGAAAGGTGGAATGGGGAGGGAGTCTGTCACTACCAGCTGTCTAATGTCGCTCTGTTCGAGAACTTCGGTGGCGTTTCCGGCAAGGACGGGATGAGCGGCATAGCAATAGATGTCTCTCGCACCGTGATTGCGAAGGGTATTGGCAGTGGCGATGACCGTGCCGCCCGTTCCTATCTCGTCATCGACGATAATCGCCGTCCTGTCGTGGACATCCCCGATGAGAGTGGCGGATTCTACACGCTCCCGGTTGCCCATGCGCACCTTCTCCACAATAGCAAGGGGAGCGTCGAGCCTGGAAGCCATGTTTCGGGCGCGCTTTGCATCGCCGGCGTCAGTTGCAACGACAACGATATTGTTCTCGACTTGTCGCTCCTTGAAGTGCTGCGCCAGTTCAGGAATGGCACTGAGTTCGTCAAGAGGAATGTTGAAGAAGCCCTGTATCTGGCCTGCGTGAAGTTCCAGGGTAAGGACGCGGTCGGCACCCGCGGTCTCAATCAGGTTGGCGACGAGACGCGCCGTAATCGGAACTCTTGGCTGGTCCTTCTTGTCGCTGCGGGCATAGGCGAAATAAGGGACGACCGCCGTTATCCTGCCCGCTGACGCGCGCTTGGCGGCGTCGATCATTATCAGGAGTTCCATAATGTGATCGTTGACGGGATAGGCGATGGGCTGTACGAGGAAGACGTCCTGCTGGCGAATGTTTTCAAGTATCTTCACGAAGGTGTTGTCGTTGCTGAACTTGAATACCTCACACTTGCCCAGCGGAATATCCATGTAGGCGCAGATGTCCTTCGCCAGCTTGCGGTGAGCGTTGCCGCTGAACACCTTCATGTCTTCGTACAGAGCCATCGCAACCCTCTCTGAGAGCTTACTTGCATACTGCTATTGCGCGCATGTTCCGCAACTGTCGTTGGCGCAACGGCGCGATCGCGGTCTGGGGAACAATTATAGCATGGTCGAATTTGCCAGTTTCTATGCAAGGAGGCGCAAGTTTTAGGTAAATTTTCGGCGCATTGAAATGGCGCGCTCCAATAGCCAAGCCGTTTGTTCTGGTCTATAATCAGCGCGGCGCTCGCAAGTTGACGGTCGCCGTTCGCTTGAGAATGGAGGTGAATCGGATTGACCGAAGAATCGGGCCGCAGCGTTCCCACTCATCCCAAGTTAAGGCTGCTTGAGCCGCAGCTTGTGGACTATCAGGGGCAGCGCATGATCTACCTGCACGACAGCCTGGGCATTGCCAGAGACGGCGCATTGATTCCGCAGCCGCTTGCGCCGCTTTTGTCGCTGTGCGACGGCACGCGCGACATCTCAGGGCTACGTTCGGGATTGCTGATGAGAACGGGGAACACCCTACCTGAGCACGTCATCGAGCAGGTAATAAAGCAGTTGGATGATGCGTTCTTACTGGAGAACGGCGCATACCAGGTTGCCGCTGCAGATGTCTTGCGGCGATACAGGGATGCAAGACATCGCCCACCGTCGCATGCGGGGCCGGTATATCCCGGCGACTCGGCGGGACTCAGCCGAGCTTTTGCGGGCTACTGCGAAGAGACGCCGGTAGAGGAGACAGCCAATTTGCCTGCGGGGGCGCTCGTGGGCATGCTGTGTCCGCACATTGACTATGCGCGCGGACACAGGACATACGCTGAACTCTGGCAGCGCGCCAAGCCCTCTCTGGATGAGATCGAGCTCGTGATCATATTAGGGACAGACCACTCAGGCGGGCTGGGTATGATAACGCCCACTCGACAGAGCTATTTCACGCCGCACGGTGTGCTGCCGACCGATACCGAGATCGTGGACGGACTTGCGGAGGTGCTGGGGCAGCGACGAGCATACGCGGAGGAGATTCATCACATCAATGAGCACTCGATTGAACTTGCGTCCGTGTGGCTGCATCACTTTCTAGGCGGGCGCGCTTGTCCGGTAGTCCCTATATTGTGCGGCTCGTTCCACCACTTCATAGCTGGTGGAAGCAACCCCTTGGACGATGAAAATATCATGAGTGTGGTTCAAATCCTGCGAGACGAAACTAGGGACCGAAGCACGCTCGTCATCGCCGCGGGAGACCTGGCGCATCTCGGACCGGCGTTCGGCGATTCCGCGCCACTGGACACGATAGCGCGAGCCAAACTATCGGCCGAAGACAGCGCATCCATCGAGGACATCCGCAACGGCGACGCAGTACGATTCTTCGAGCGATCCCGCGCTGAGTCGGACTCACGACGGATATGCGGCATCTCGCCGATTTATCTCATGTTGGAATGTTTGAGCGGCAAGAAGATCCTGGGCGAGTCGATGGGATACGACCAGTGCCCGGCGGATGCGCAGGGCGGTTCGGTGGTGTCGATAGCAGGTGCGCTGCTGTATGAGGAACTGTAATGGAGCGTACAGGGCTAGGATTAGTATTAGTCAGGAGGGGGAAACATGCTAGGCGTAGTCTTTACGGGCGAGAGCAGGCTGGAAATACGGGAATTTGCCGACCCCTCGCCGGGCGCGGGACAGGTTGTAGTGGAGATGAAGTCGTCGGGGCTGTGTGGCAGCGACCTGCGGCCGTATCGTTCCTCGGCGGCAGAGCTTGGACCGCGCGCGGACGTTATAAGCGGGCACGAGCCTTGTGGGATCGTCGCTGAAGTGGGCGCGGGCGTTCGGAGTGTTCGAGTGGGCGACCGAGTGATGGTGCATCACTACAGCGGCTGCCAGCGATGCGAGTTCTGCCAGACCGGCTGGACGCAGTTGTGCCAGACCGAGTATCAGAAAGTCTATGGCTCCGGCGCTCACGGCGGCAATGCCGACTATGAACTCATCGAGGACTATATGTGTGTGCCCATGCCGGCCGACCTGAGTTACGAAGAAGGTGCGGCGATAGCGTGCGGCACGGGCACGGCGTACCAGGCGCTGAGAAGGCTTGATGTGTCCGGGCGAGATGTGCTCGCGGTATTTGGGCAAGGGCCTGTTGGGCTGAGCGGCACGTTCCTGGGAGCGCATATGGGCGCTCGTGTCATTGCGGTTGATCCGGTGGCGGAGAGACGAGAACTGGCAGAGGCGTCCGGCGCATGGAAGAGCATCGACCCCATCTCGGAAGACCCCGTAAGCGCGATATACGAACTAACCGGCGGGAGGGGAGCGGATTGCACTCTGGACGCGACAGGCATTGGAGATGTGCGAGCGAACGCGATTCGCAGCACGCGAATCTGGGGCAGAGCCTGCTTAGTGGGTGAGGGTGGCACAATGACCGTGGAGCCGTCACCGGACATTATTCACCGTCAGCTCAACCTGTATGGCTCATGGACATTCAGCAAGACTGTGCTTGAAGAGCTGGCGACTTGGGTGGTAGAACGCAGAATACCGCTGAGCGACATCATTACCCACCGCTTTACGCTGGACAAGGCTGAAGAGGCGTTCACACTCTTTAATGGCGCGACCACGGGCAAGGTCGTCTTCAATTGGGACTAAGAGCAAGAATGACAGGATTAGGCAGGCTATGGGCGGTGAATGGCATGTGCTAAAATGCGGGTGCCTTGCGGATACTGTGTAAGGCGTCGGTCAATCACCCAAAACTTGATTTTTCACAATGAGGAGCCGAGAATTATGCGTCCGATAATGGATGTCGCAGCGGAACTGGGGTTGGATACACAAACGCTCATCCCCCAGGGACATTACAAAGCCAAAATACCCCTGTCAGCCGAGCGCTCTGACGGCAAGCGTGGCAAACTCATAGTCGTTACCGGCATCACACCCACCCCTGCCGGTGAAGGCAAGACGACTACGACAGTCGGAATGGCGCAAGGGTTCGGCAGGCTGGGCAAGAAAGTAGTCGCCACGCTGCGCGAGCCTTCGCTCGGGCCGATATTCGGCATCAAGGGCGGCGGAACGGGCGGCGGCCTGTCTTTGGTAGAGCCACAGGACGAGGTTAACATCCATTTTACGGGGGACGCGCACGCGGTCGGGTCGGCGCATAATCTGCTTGCCGCTCTGACGGACAATGTGGCGCAGCGAGGGCAGATTCCCGGCTTTGGGCCTACAGGTATCACCTGGCGGCGTGTTACGGATGTAGAAGATAGGGCGCTGCGAACCATCGTGTCGGGTATCGGCGGCTCGCCAAATGCTCCAATGCGCGAGTCGGGCTTTGACATAGTTACAGCGTCCGAAATTATGGCGGTGCTCGCCCTTTCGTCGAGCCTCGAAAATCTGCGGGAACGGTTGAGCCGCATCGTGGTGGGGTTGACCGACTCCGGAGAGCCTGTAACCGCCAATGACGTAAACGCCGTCGGCTCAATGATGTCCTTGCTGCGGTATGCGATTCAACCCAACATCGTGCAGACGACGGAAGGACAGGCGGTCATCGTGCATGCGGGGCCGTTCGGGAACATCGCGCATGGTTGCAGTTCTGTGATGGGCGACAGAATTGCCCTTGGATACGCCGACTATGTGCTGACCGAGGCGGGCTTCGGCGCCGATCTGGGATTCGAGAAGTTCATGCATATTAAGGCGCGCTTCAATGGTCTTGAGCCAAGCGGCGCGGTCATCGTGGCGACAGTGCGTGCGTTGAGGTCGCATGGCGGAGCGCTGAGACGTCAATTGGATGAGCCAAATGAGGACAGGGTTCGCAGAGGCATGGCGAATCTGGAGCATCTCATTGGGGCGATTCGGTCTTTCGGCTTGCCCGTAGTGGTCGCGCTTAACAGGTTCCCATCAGACACGGAGTCCGAGCTTGCAATTGTGAAGCAGGGCTGCGAGGAAGCGGGAGCCTTCGCAGCAGTTGATACGCGCGTGTTTACAGAAGGCGGCGCAGGCGGGGTTGAACTTGCTGAGGCCGTTATAGAGGCGACGGCAGGAGATGATCCCGAAATCACCTATATGTATCCTGAAGATGCATCCATTAGAGACAAGGTTCTGGCATTGGCGCAGAAAATGTACGGTGCGGACGACGTCGCCTGGGATACTTCGACGCGGAGGCCCCTGCGCCGCTATGCCGAAATGGGCTGGGATAATCTGCCTGTCTGCATGGCGAAGACTCACCTGTCCATATCGCACAATCCTCGCCTGAAGGGTAGGCCGTCCGGCTATACTTTCGAGGTCAATGATGTTCGCGCTTCAGTCGGCGCTGGCTTCATATACCCAATTGCCGGGAACATCTTTACGATGCCCGGCCTTCCGGGTTCGCCGCGGGCTCTGGATGTGGACGCCGAAGGGAATATACTCGGTCTGTAACATACCGTGTTGCGGGTGCCTGCTTCTACACAGTTCGCCTTCGTACCCTGCCTGCAATTCTTGGAAGGAGTGAATTGGAATCGGTCTTGCCGCAACCGAGTGATTGGACACAGAGCAAATGCCAGAGTTTTTTAACGTACTTGCTCCGCAGGCAGCATTCGAGGCGATAGAGCCGATGCTGCGTGTCGATGTTGAGGTAGATGTCGTCCCTACGAGCGATGCACTTGGGCGCGTTACCGCCGAGGACGTTGTGTCTCCCGAGGACTTGCCTGCGTTCGCGCGCTCAACGATGGACGGTTATTCGGTGCGATCGCGCGACACGTTCGGTGCGAGCGAAGGTCTCCCGGCGTACTTGGACCTTGTCGGCGAAGTGCCGATGGGCAGAGCTGCGGAGGTTGAGCTTGGAATAGGACAGGCGGCTACTGCCTATACAGGCGGAATGCTGGCGCGGGGCGCGGATGCAGTGGTGATGGTCGAGCGAACACAAACGCTCGACGACACGGCGATCGAGGTGCTGAGAGCGGTTGCACCCGGCGAAAATGTGGTGCAGGTTGGCGAGGATGTGCGTAAAGGTGAGCCAATTCTGTCTAAGGGCAGTGCAATCCGCGCACAAGACATCGGTGGAATGCTTGCGCTGGGAATCACTAGCGTCTCCGTGAATCGTAAACCTGTCGTGGGAGTAATTTCGACTGGCGACGAGCTCGTGCCTCCGGAAGAGAATGTCGGCCCAGGGCAGATACGTGACATCAATTCCTATACAATTTCAGCCCTTGTAGAGCAGTCCGGAGGGAAGCCGAAACGCATTGCCCTCGTATCCGACGACTTCGAGGCGCAGAGACGGTCGGCCGTGGAAGGCTTGGATACATGCGATGCTTTAGTATTCTCTGCCGGGAGTTCCGTAAGCAGCCGCGACCTTACCGCCGATGTGCTCAACAGCTTGGGGGAGCCGGGCGTCGTAGTACACGGCATTTCAATCAAGCCGGGAAAACCGACAGTTGTCGGCGCGGTGAACGGCAAGCCGGTATTCGGGTTGCCCGGCAATCCGGTATCCGCGATGGTTGTGTTCGATCTGCTCGTTCGCCCTACGATATGCCACTTGAGCGGCTGCAAGACCGCGCCGCCACAAGCGATTGCGCGGGCGACACTGGCCCGTGACATACCGTCGGTTGCCGGCCGCGAAGACTATGTGCCGGTGCGTCTGGTACATTCGCCGCATGGCATCACAGAGGCAATGCCCGTCTTCGGCAAATCGAACCTGATATACACACTGGTGCGGTCAGATGGAATAGTGAAAGTGCCGCTCGACAAGTCGGGATTGTACGCGGGTGAGACGGCGGATGTGCGGTTGTTCTAAGCGAAACAGTGGAATTGTGAGGTAAGTGTGAGCGCCGAACCACAATTGTTCAGGGTCAATCCTGAAACCCGCGAATCGGAATCGATAACTGAAGTGGAGTTCTCCCAACTCGGATTTCAAGAGCGGCGCGACATACAGGAATGGGTAGCCGCCAATCCCAGGATTTTGGGAGAGGATTTGTTGATTATCGGTAAGGAGTTCAGTGGATTTGACAGAACGAATGAGCGGCTGGACTTACTAGCGATCGAACCTGATGGCACACTTGTCATTATTGAGTTGAAACGAGACGACACAGGTTCAGATGCACATTGGCAGGCTGTCAAATACGCCAGTTATTTTCGTCATGCTCAGGATGATGGCATCATACGCATGCTCGCCACTTACAAAGATATATCAGAAGAAGATGCCGAAGACCTGCTTCTTAGACATCTAGGTGATGATGATTTCAGCAGTCTGAACCACGACCAGCGCATAATCCTTGCAAGCCATAGATTCGCGCCGGAAGTAACCTCTGCCGTACTTTGGCTCAATGAAAAAGCGCCAGGGGACAACTTGATAACGTGCGTTCAGTTGGTTCCCTACATGGACTCGAAGACGGAGGCGCTCTATGTTCAAGCGATTACGATAATTCCAGCCCCGGGCATGGAAGATTACATTATCGGGATTGGCAGGCTACAAGACGACAACGGTATTCGAAATACTAGAGGCCTAGGAGCGGCTCTGCGTAGGACATTCCAGCGAAATATAAACGATGAAGTAACGCCCTTCGTTAGAAAGGTAAGAGAACTGATTATCAATGGGCTACCTGATGAAATTAAGCCGGATAAAACAAGCAGGTGGGGGACGGGCGGACCGAGCCTACGTCACTATCAATTCTGGTACTCGTCATTACCGTGGCGTAACTGGCGGATGTCGTATCTGATTCTCCTGTACCCGCAAGAAGCGTCCGCACAATGGCGAGTGTTTGTGATATTCAAACACGACCAGGTTGCGTTGGAAGAGCGTCTTAATGGCATTGACCTTCACCCTGAACAGGAATTTGAAGGGAGTGAACTCAAGGTTGAAATTGGAACTGATACCTTGAATGACGAATTTGCTGAAAAGATAGCCAATACGGTGAGGAAGTTCATTCGGACGATTACGCCGATAGTCAATGACTTCCTTGAAGAGAGCGAAGAAGAATCAGCCCAATAATCCGCTTCCAGTACTACTGCAGGCGTTACTACCTCAGCTTTATTCAGAGTTTGGTGGGTTCCCCCGATAACATTCTGATCCAGAACGGACAAGCATGAAATCTGAAGACTTTCTCACTAATCTGTCTCGTAGCCTCGGGCGTGAGGCTACGAGTGAGCTCGTGCCTGATGTCGCCACACACCTGTCGCTTAACGCAGAGCAGGTGCAGGCGCGCGCTCAGAGAATTGCGGACGATGCTGCTGCCCGCGCCGATGAGCTTATGGGTTTAATGGAAGAGAGCGCGGCTGAAGCAGCATGGAATGTGTACCGCACGAAGTCCCCCAGTGATGCCGCGAGCTACATTCGCCAGGTAGCTCGGGACATTGAGGCTCGCACGATGCTGCGCTCAACGCATGCCGCGCTGGAAGCACTCGACATCGAATCCGCCATGCATGGTACGGGCATTTCACTGGAAGTCATGGCGCTGGGCGATGATGAGCAGGGCGACGCACATGAAACAAGCCGCGCCGACTTTCGGCAGAAGGTGATTGCCGCCGACATTGGCATCACCGGAGTGGACTATGCCATCGCGGAGACTGGCTCGGCAGTGCTTCTGCCGCGTCGGGGCGTCAGCCGCGTGGTGTCGCTCGTGCCGCCCGTCCACATTGCAGTCGTCGAGTCCGGCCAGGTGCTGCCAAGCCTTGACGAACTATTCACGCTGCGGCGCCAAGACTTCCTTGACGGTGACATCGGCAGTTACTTGAATCTCATCAGCGGGCCCAGCCGTTCAGCGGACATCGAGTATCAACTCGTAACGGGAGTGCATGGACCGGGAGAAGTCCACATGATACTGCTCGGATAAATGGGGTAGGGGGGAGTGCCTAGCCGCTCCCGAAAACGTGGCTTCCGGCCCTCATGAACCGAAGAGCCTGTTCCGTGGCATTTGAGATGAGTTCGCCCGCACGCTCAGAAGCCTCGTCTAGCGTCATTGGGCCGGGAGTAATCGCGGCGAGCGCGTCAATGCCGTGTCTGTGGACATCCTGAAAGCCCGCTCCGAGAGAGCCGCTTATGCCGACTACGGGGATATCGAGCCTTTTGGCGCGTTCAGCGACACCGACCGGCGCCTTGTTATAAATGGTCGAGTGGTCCATGCTGCCCTCGCCAGTAATGACTAGGTCGCAGCCTGTGAGATAGTCGTCCAATCGCACCGTATCGAGGACGATGTCAACGCCGGCTCGAAGTTCGCCGTTGGTGAAGGCAATCATTCCGCCGCCAAGCCCGCCGGCTGCCCCCGCTCCCGGGACTTCGTTGATTTCCACGCCTAAGTCGCGCTTCACGATTTCGGCGAAGTGCAGAAGCGCCGCGTCCAACCTTTCAATCATCTCCGGGGTTGCGCCCTTCTGCGGGCCGTAAATCGCCGATGCTCCAGTGGGTCCAGTGAGTGGATTGTTCACATCGCAGGCGACGAGAAAATTGCAGCTACGAATTGTCTCGTCTAATCCGGACATATCGATGCGGTTCAGCCCGGAGAGCGCCGCACCGCCGAATTCTAAGTCATTGCCGGTGCTGTCAAGCAGTCTGACACCAAGTGCCTGCGCCATGCCTGCGCCTGCGTCATTTGTCGCGCTGCCGCCTATGCCGATGATGAAGCGGCGGAAACCGGCCTGAGTGGCGTGAAGTATCGCCTCGCCGAGTCCGAAGGTAGTGGTGACTAAGGGATTGCGCTCGTCATCCGGCACTAGCGCAAGTCCAGATGTACGAGCCATCTCAATGACCGCAGTAGCGCCGTCGCCCATCGCTCCCCATTCCGCGGGTCGGCGTTCCCCGAGAGGTCCCATAACTTCGATGCGGTGGATTTCGCCACCGGAGCCTTCAACGAGCGTCTCAAGTGTGCCGTCTCCGCCATCTGCCACTGCCACCGCTGAGACTTCAGCGTCGGGCAGTACGCGCAGCACCCCCTCCCGCATAGCGGCTGCCGCATCGGCCGCGGAGATGCTTCCCTTGAACGCCTGTGGCGCGATCAGAACTTTCATAATGGCAGATTATATCATCCACTCAACGCTGGTGCATTTTCCTTGCGGCTACCACACAGCAGATAATGACCGTTACAGGTAGGGTAGGGGAGAGCAGCCCGAGATAGATATCGGACGAATCGGAACTTCCGCGAAATTGCGAACAGTCGGAGGACACTTGAATTACTTTGAACGCGTTCATTCTTGCAAGATGCGCTTTGTAATTGGAAGTGAGCGAGCGTGAATTACATTCGTGATTCACCACGAATCAGTTGAAGACGACTGCAGCACGGTCTTCTGAGAAGCACATATAATAATATGTAAACTTGCTGTAAGACGGTGGAAATCGGCAAAATTCGGATAATCTTACTACTTGACTATATGATTATATTCCAATAATGTTCATCTATGCCTAGAACTAGGGAACACTCACAGCCTACTCGACAGATATATGCCTCCATCCGCGAGGATGTCTATCTGGCCGCAAAGGCGCGCGCCACTGAGCTGCGCCTACCTATGCGGCGCTTCATCGAGGAAGCTCTGGCGAGTGCAATAAGCGCGGACAGCGCAACTCCGAATGAGCTGACAACGTCTCAAGTTTCGTCGAAGAAACGACCGCCTTCGATATGGGATGATCAGTATTTGGAAGCCCAGGCGCGCCAGCCACTAGGAGCACCGCTAAACTTGTCTGAGCCTGAAGCGCGTCGTGTGGCGCTGGGAGCTTTCGAGTATGCGGGCGAGTTCGAAGAGATTCCGGCCCCGTCAGCTCCTGACCGCCTACAGAGTCATGCGACGGGATACGTGGGCGATCCTGTTGAACTTTCAGATGAGGACGCGGCACAAATTGCCCGCGACGTCCTTATGTTTGGATCGCGAGACGGCAGTGAGGCTAGAGATGGCTGATGTGCTGCTGGATATCACTGTATTCAAAGACTTGAAGGCAGGAGATTCGGATGCTCGCAAGGTCGTCGAAGGGATCCTGGACGGCGAGATCAGAGCTGCCGCATCACCCATGACTGTGTGCGAACTTTGGCGTAGCAGCGAAATTGACAGGCGCACAGAAATTGGGTTTCTTAGTGTGCTGCGATTTGTTGAAGAGGTAACGCCGGTCCTTGAGGACGCGAGAACCGCCGGTTTATGGCTTGCCGGTTCAGAGGTGGAGTATGGGCGACGCGATCCCTCCTGTGTAGCCATCGCGGCAGCGACAGCGAAGAGGCTCGGCATCCCGATATGCACTCGCGACGCCGAAGCATTCGCGAGTTTTGATGTTGAAGTCACATCATACTGATGCGTCTCCTAGTTCACCAAAGCCGAGCACAATGTCGCTTTGTACTCCATTGAATCTTACTGGGATACGGTTTCAATCAGCCGCAGGCTGAGTATTTCAAGGGACCGTTGAGAAACAATTCAGATCGGCAGATGCCGGCCGAGCGCCCTTTTACCCGGCGTTACCATTGACCCAAGGGGATAGGAGTCGCGACATCCTTACGCATCTTGTCACCCTTGTGAGCCACCGATTGCGGAGAGTTAGCCCGGTTGGAGAAGCCATCAATGAGACATACCATTGCCCTTGCTCTCGTACTCATTGGCTTTGGGGGATTTCTTGCCTTGCAGGTGGTAAGCAGCGCTCAGGCATCGGGCGGCGCGGCCCACCTGTTAGTGATCGACGACGCGATTACACCACTTGAATCGAAGAGGTTCTCGAAGGCCATAGAAGAATCGAACGCAGCCGGCTCGCAACTGCTCATTGTTCAACTGAGCACCCCCGGTGGACTGTTCGATTCGACGCGGGAGATAGTGGAATCGATATTCGCATCTCCGGTGCCGGTGGTTGTGTACGTGGCGCCGTCGGGTGCGCGCGCCGCGTCAGCCGGCACATTCATCACAGCTGCCGCGCATGTCGCCGCAATGGCGCCCGCAACGAATATAGGAGCCGCTGCCCCCGTCGCGGCGGACGGGGAGGACCTGCCCGACACAATTAAGGCGAAGGCTACTCAGGACGCGTCAGCATTTATTCGGAGCATCGCCTCGCAGCGTGACCGCAACGCCGACGCCCTTCAGGACACTGTGGTGAATGCCGAGTCGTACAGCAGCGACGAAGCGCTGGACTTACGCGTCGTCGATCTTAAGGCGGAGAATCTTGCCGACCTCATGTCGCAGCTTCACGGCCGGAATGTGCTGCACAACGGCGAACAGATTCAGCTCGACACAGAGGGAATCACAGTTACTGAACTTGAACGCACGCCTGTTGATCACTTCCTGCGCTTTCTTGCTAATCCCAACATCGCGTTCCTATTGCTGACAATCGGTGGAATCGGCATTGTGATAGAGCTTTTCAGCCCGGGTCTGATAGGGCCAGGCGCAGTTGGGGTGATTGCCCTGGTTCTGGCGTTCCTCGCATTCGGCAACCTGCCTGTCAACTGGGTGGGCGTTGGATTGATTGTGCTGGCAATGGCGCTGTTCTTCGTTGAGGCACAAGCACCAGGAATAGGCGTATTCGGCATTACCGGCGCGATCGGATTCCTCGTGGGAGCGTTCCTGTTGTTTGGAAACGTCAGCTTCAGCCCACAGGTTCCTGATTTACCTGCCGCCCCCAGCTTCACGATTAGCATTTGGGTAATCGGCGCTATCAGTGCTCTGCTATTCGCCTCGATGCTTCTCACACTTCGTGCCGTGAGGCAGGCTCGTAGGACTACGCCCTACTATGACTATTCAAGCAGCAATCCCGACAACCTAGTCGGTTCGATCGGTACGGCGACTACTGATCTTAATCCGTCAGGCAGCGTCCGAGTTGCCGGCGAGCAGTGGAGTGCGGTATCCGATGCCGGTGAACCCGTTTCAAGTGGTGAGCGTGTTATGATAGTCGAAGTTGATGGCCTCATTCTGAAGGTAACGAAAGAAGCCACTTTCGGTGGACAGGCGGAGCAGTGATGGGCATTGAAGCATGGTGGGTGGGTCTGATTGTCGCAGCCCTGGTCCTATTCTTTCTGGAAACCCAAATGCCCGGAATGGGCATCTTCGGCTTGAGCGGCGCGATCTGTCTCGTGCTTGGCGCGTTCATGATTAGCAGTGGGAACGTGGCAGTTGTGGGGGGCGCGGCAATAATCTCGCTGGGAACTGCCGGGTTAACAATCAAGGCAATGTACGACGCGCGCAGGGCTGGCAAGTATGCCAGTCCTACCGACCCAAAGAGGCTGGTAGGGCAGGTTGGAACTGCGACGACTGCCCTGACCCCCCGCGGTAGCGTGCTCATAGCCGGCGAGCAGTGGACCGCAGTCTCCGACTCAGGAGCGCATGTAGCAAGCGGCGAGCGAGTAATTATTCTGGAAGTTGACGGGCTCGTACTCAAAGTTTTCAAAGCTGATGAGGATTGAAGAAAGCGGTAGGAGAGGATAACTATGATTCCATACATAAAGATAGTTCAGCAGTATGAGCTGTTAGGCGTATTCTGGCTGGGAAAGTTTGCAGGGCTGAAAGCGCCAGGCTTGCAGGTTCTATTGTGGCCCTTCCATAAGACCGAGACGATCGACCTACGCGAAGATGTCATAGATATTCCTCGCCAAACCAATATCACGAGCGACAACGCGCCGATCGACATAGACTTTCTGGTGTACTTGCGCGTCATTCCGAATGAGGCTCAGAAGTCCGTACTTGAAGTGGTGGACTACACCAGCGCAGTTATTGGTATAGCGACGACGACTCTAAGAGCCGTAATCGGGGAAATGCCACTGGACGACGTGCTCTCGCAGCGTGAAAGGATCAACGAAGAGCTTCGCATGAAGCTGGATGAGATAACGGAGAGGTGGGGAATCAAGGTAACGCAGGTGGAGATACGCGAGATCGAGCCGCCGCGCGACATTCAAGAAGCTATGAATCGCCAGATGTCGGCAGAGCGCGTGCGCCGCGCTGCCGTGACCGAGGCTGAGGGCACGCGCCAGGCAGCTATTACCGTTGCGGAGGGCGAAAAACAGGCGGCGATATTAAAGGCAGAGGGCGAGCGCCAAGCGGAGATACTTTCCGCGGAGGGGGATCAGCAGGCAGCCGTCCTTCGAGCTGAGGGCTTCAGTACCGCACTGGATAGAGTGTATGGCGTAGCGCAGAACATCGACTCCAACACGTTGAGCCTGCAATACTTCGATACGCTTCAGAAGCTGGGGGAAAGTTCGTCCACGAAGTTCATCTTCCCAATGGAGTTTACCAACCTGCTGCGTCCCTTCACCGGTGGTATGCAGCAGGGAAGCGGTTCTGGTAGCGGCACCGCTGCTGCAGACTAGGCTCGGGTCGATCCCGGGCTGAGTGAAATCTCAAGAGTGTCGCGGCTTTTGGGTGCGCGACACTCTTTTCGTGTAGGCGGCTAGACGTAGTTCTTGACGCTGCGAGCCAGAGATAGCGTCATTCCAGGAACCGCCGCAATCTCTTCGACAGAGGCATTGCTGACGCCGCGCAGCGATCCAAATCTGCGAATGAGCATTCTCTTGCGCTTGGGACCAATGCCGGGCACTAGATCGAGGGCAGACTGTACGCTCCTTTTGGAGCGGCGCTCGCGATGGAACGTGATGGCAAACCGATGCGCCTCGTCGCGAGCTCGCTGCACCAGATAAAGCCCTTGCGAGTTGCGAGGAAGCATAATACCTTCTCTCATCATGGGGACAAAGAGTTCTTCATTTTCCTTCGCAAGGCTGGCGAGTGGGATGTCATTAATGCCAAGCTCCAGGAAGACCTGGAGCGACGCCCCCAGATGCCCCTTGCCGCCGTCGATTAGGACAAGGTCAGGCACGATGCCCCATGAGTTGTTTCCGCTCTTCTTCTGATTCGACGTCACAGGCGATTCCGCGTCCTTAGGCCGTCTTGACTGTGCAAGGCGCTTGAAGCGTCGAGTCAGCATCTCGCGCATCATGGAGTAGTCATCCACACCTTCTACTGCCTTTATCTTGAACCGCCGGTAGTGGGCTTTCTTGGGCTTCGCGTCCTCAAAGACAACCATGCTGCCAACGGCGTTGGTCCCCTGGATGTTGGATATATCGTAGCATTCGATTCTCTTGGGCGGGTAGGGTAGGCTCAACGCCTCCTGCAACTCGGACATGGCGGCATCCATCGCGGCGGTGTCGGACAACTGCTTGACACGAAGTTGTTCGAGGCCCTGCGCGGCATTTTCGGCGACCATCTCGATCAGACGCCGCTTCTCGCCGCGCTGCGGCCTGTGGACGCGAACGCTGCCCTGCCTCTTCTCGCGCAGCCACCTTACGATGCTCTCCGGCTCTTCGAGTAGGTGCTGCACGAGGATGCGCGGAGGCACGTAGGGTGTGGCATCGTAAAACTGCTTGACGAATGCCGTGAGAATCTTGTCCGGCTCGTCGTCCTGCGTGCCCGCCATCAGAAAGTTGTCCCTGCCAATGAGTTTGCCTTGCCTTATGAAGAAGACCTCCACCCAAGCTTCGCGGGACCCGGGCGCGACCGCGATCACATCGGCGTTCTCCGAGGTCAGATGCAGGACCTTCTGGCCTTCATTGACCTTTTCGATTGCTGTGAGCTGGTCGCGCAGGACGGCAGCTTTCTCGAACTCAAGGCTGTCCGCGGCGTCGAGCATGCGCCTCTTGATTGAGCCAACGACCTTATTCGTTTTACCTTCGAGAAAGAGAACAACTTGGTCTATGACCTCAGCGTACTCGCGCTTGTCAACTGCGCCAATGCAAGGGCCCACGCAGCGGTGAATGTGGAAATCGAGGCAAGGACGAGCATCGGTGCCGGTAATGGTCTTGGTGCAAGAGCGGTATGGGAAAAGCTTCTTGAGCAGGCTTAGAGTGCGGCGGACGCTTCCTGCGCTGGCGAATGGCCCGAAGTAGCGTGAGCCGTCTTTGTTCACGCGGCGCGTAATATAGACCTGGGGGAAGTCTTCCGAGACATCAATCTTGATGAATGGATAGCTCTTGTCGTCCTTGAGACGCGCATTGTAGGGTGGCTGGTGCTCTTTGATGAGGTTGCACTCAAGTATGAGAGCTTCCGACTCGGATTCGGTTACGATGTATTCGTAGTCGGCGACCCTGGCGACCATATTGGAAATCTTACGCGGGAGGTTGGCGCTGGGAGCGAAGTACGAACTAATGCGATTGCGAAGACCCGCCGCCTTGCCGACATAGAGAACTTCGCCCGACTTGTCGCGCATAAGGTACACTCCCGGCTTCGCAGGTGTGGCTTTGAGGCGCTCAGAGTAGTCGATTTGCGGCATTTTCTTTTCCGCAAGTTCATAGGGATGTAAGGAAGAGGTGTCCACCTTAGCCAAGAACGAAGGTCAACCCGACAAGTATTACGGCGATCAGAGAGCTGATTGCTCCGATTTGTCGCAACTCACGGCCCAGGTAACGGCTGACATTCGATGTTCCCGTATCCGCAGCGCGGCGTCTTGCACGCGAAGCAGAACGAGTTTCCACTGGCGCGGAGGCCGTAGCCGGGGAGCTTAAGGACGCCGTCCGCCTTGCGGAAGGACTGGGCACATCCACGGAAGGCTCGACAGCGGCATTGGTCTGCGTGGGCCCAGCCTGGAAATTTTGCGGCGCGGCCTTGCCACGTCGCCTTCTGCGGCTGAGTCGCGCCTGTCGAGATGCTGCGCGTTGAGCTTTGCTTGGCATTTGGCTGGCTCCTATAGATACTTCTATTTAGTTCTGAATCTACGGATAAGTCCTGATACCCATTCGGCGCGTTCTGGGATGCTGCTCAGTTCGCTACGCCCGAGGGTGGGACTTGTCATACTCTGTCCGTACATGCTCGCTGGTAAGGTGTGTGTAAACCTGGGTCGTAGTGATGCTCGAGTGCCCCAGCAGTTCCTGTACGTGCCGAAGAGGAGCACCGCCTTGCAGCAGGTGCGTCGCGAAACTGTGGCGCAAGGTGTGCGGAGTAATCTTCTTCGTGATGCCCGCGCGCTTGGCGCTTGCCTTTAGAATGAGCCAGAATCCCTGCCGGCTAAGCCTTTGGCCCCTGCGATTTAGAAAAAGGGACTGCTCTGAAGTCGTCTTGACGAGGGAAGGGCGGGCCTCGGCGATATAACGACGCAACACAGAAATCGCGCTCTGATGAACGGGAATGATGCGTTCCTTGCCGCCCTTGCCGAGACAGCGCACGCTGCCCTGCTCTAAGTCAACGTCGCCGAGGTCGAGGGATACGAGCTCGGTTACGCGAAGTCCGCTTGCGTATAGCAACTCGAACATTGCATGGTCCCTTACGCAATCCGTAGTATCGCTCGCGGCAGTGGAAGACAAAAGGTCCTCTACCTCTTCCGCGCTGAGCGTGTCCGGCAATGAACGCCCTATGCGCGGCGAGCTGATATTCTCAGTGGGGTCGCGCGAGACTACGCCTTCGTCCAAAAGAAAGCCGAAGAGAGACTTGCTGGATGCAACCTTGCGCGCGCGCGTGGTATCCGAGTATTCGAGTGCATGTAAGTGAAGCAGGTACTGGGACATCATGTCTTCGTCAACAAATTCCCATCCGCCACCGTTGCCGTTGAAATGATTGGTCTCGAGATACTCTACTAACTGAGAGAGGTCGCTTCTGTACGCCGCGAGCGTATTTGGCGAAATGCCTCTCTCGACCGTCATATAGTTAAGAAATCCGTCAACATCGCTTTGCAACTGTCTTGAACGCTCCATATTTGTATTATTTGTCCTTCATTTTAGCATACCGAATGGACTGGCTGCTTGTTGCCATTCTATTGACATATCAACTCCACACCGCTATTTTTCGTTCTGGCGTATGGATTAGGCGCCGTTGCATTTATGAGAGAGTCAAAATGGTCGGTTTGATGTCATACCCTGTGCGTTAGCAGAGGCAGGCTGTTGAGTTCGAGAATCCCATGATTGAAATTGACATAGGACCCTTTCTTATCTCGTCGGGATCGTTCCTGCTGAGTTGGCACGGCCTTTTCAGCTTCATAGCCGTTGCTACCGCAGTATATCTGGTGGGGCGATGGGCACCGATGAAGGGTATCGACCCGGATGACATTTACTCCATTGCAATCTGGGCGATTATCAGCGGAATAATCGGCGCTCGGTTCGTCCATGTCATCGACAACTGGGGATTCTACCAGCATAACCTGTTGCAGATACTGTTCATATGGGGCGGCGGCATCGGTGTCTGGGGCGGCATACTGGGCGGTTTCATAGGAGGAGCGGCGTATGCCTATCTCAATAAACACCCTATCGGCATTATCGCGGATTTGACCGCGCCCGCATTGCTGCTAGTGCAGTCGATAGGCAGGCTAGGGGACATCGTAAACGGGGAGCATTGCGCGAGAGCCGCAACGGACTTCATTCTCGCTTTCAACTGGATTCGGCCGGAAAGCGATTCACGGATTTGCGCTAACGGAGTAGGAGTGCCCGTTCAGCCGGTCATAGCCTACGAAATGCTATGGAACCTTGCTGCGCTGTTCATAATCTGGAAACTGAGAGACAGACTGCGCCCGGACGGGATGCTCTTCGCCCTCTACCTTGCGTTCTATGCGGTTGGGCGTTTCATGGTTACGTTCCTGCGTGAGGACAAGGTGTGGGCGCTAGGCCTTCAAGAGGCGCACTTCATAGCGATTCTGGTGCTGGCAGTCACCATTCCGCTTCTTGTCATTAAGGCTCGCCCGACCACGCCTGAGCAGTCGGCTGCCGAGGATGAGGAGATTGAGGAGCGGCGCGCCCGGAGGCTGTCCCGCGCCGAGCGCAGACGGCGTGAACGACAAGGCTGATCACTAGACCGCCTCTCGTAAGTCCTGAACCGTCAACTGAAGCCTGGGATACTGACCCCAGGTGTCTAGTCCCACCGTATATACCACGTCGATGGCCCGGCGCGTCTCGTGTACTTTGTGCCCCTGGTTGAACGCGATGGCGCTTATTGTAGTTCCGCGCTGTCCGAGGCGCATCTTTAGGTGCTGCCGATTAGCTCCGACGAGGCGCGCTTCAAGCACTCGGACAGATCTTGTCAGAAAGACAGGAGCCGGGTTGCCCTCGCCAAAGGGCGCCAGTGACTGAATGAAGTCGAAATTCTTAGGCGTAAAGGCTGACAGTTGCACCTCGCAGTCTATGTCAAGGGATGGCGCTAGATCGTATCCATCAAGGTGCTCCCCAGCGATGCGCTCAAGGTTCTGCTCCAGCGTAGGAAGTGAGGCGGTAGGGATGGTAAATCCTGCCGCCTGCGGATGGCCGCCGTGGCGATCGAACAAGTGTGCGCTCTGTGTTAGAGCGTCAACGATATTGAACTCCGGAATGCTACGCGCGCTGGCGCGGCTCGTCTGTTCTCCCAGGGACACAGCAATGGCGGGTCGATAGTGATTGTCCGAGAGTCGTCCCGCAATGAGTCCCAGTACGCCCGGAATCCAGCCCGGACTCTTAACGATGAGAACGTTCGGCAATTCCCCTTTAGCCTCTAGCTGCTGCTCCGCCTCGGCTACTGCTTGCCTGGTAAGCGCCTGACGCTCACGATTCTGGCCTTCGATCTCACCCGCCAGGGATTGCGCTCTGTCTGCGCTCTCGGTCGTCAACAGCTCCAGACTAGTGCCGGCGCTGCCGAGTCTTCCGGCAACGTTGAGTCGGGGGATAATGCCAAAAGAAAGCGCTTCGGTGTCGATCGATCCCATCTTCGTTCGGGCGTTTGCCGCCAGCGCGCGAATTCCGGGGTTTTTGGTGCGGTTGATGTGCTCTAAGCCGCGCTTGACAAGGAAGCGATTTTCGCCCGTGAGCGCACCGACATCCGCGATTGTGCCAAGCGCAACAAATTCCAGGAGGTGTTCAGGGCGCGGCAGTCGCATGTCCTGGTGCAGTGCCTCGATAAGCTTAAACGACATGCCTACACCCGTCAGTTCGCCAAACGGGTAGCTTGAGTCAGGGTGTCTGGGGTTAATGAGGGCATAGGACTTTGGAAGCGTAGGAAGCACGCTGTGATGGTCGGTGATGATTGTGTCAATGCCCAATTCGGACGCCAACTCCACCTCAGATATGGATGTGGCGCCGCAGTCCACCGTAATCAGCAGGGAGACTCCTCGATTGTGCAGATGTTTGATCGCGTCGGGATTCAAGCCATGACCTTCGTCAACGCGATCCGGAATGTATGCGGCTACGCATGCGCCCATGTCCCTGAGCGCCTTTATGAGAAGGGCGGTGCCTGTGATGCCGTCGGCGTCAAAGTCTCCATAGACGCCGATGTGCTCCTTGTCTGCGAGGGCGCGGCGGAGTCTCGCCACTGCCTGTTCCATTTCGGGTAGCAATGCAGGATCATTCAACATACGCTCGTCAGACTGAATGAAAAGGCTGGCGTCTTCTCTGGTTCGTATGCCGCGGTTGTAGAGCAGGTGCGCGTGAAAGGGCGTGAGTCCCAACTGCCCTGAAAAGCCGAATGGCGGGAAATCCCGTAGTTTCCAACGCTTGTTGCTCACACTCATTGTCTGCGTCTTACTTAGATACCTCGCAGCGGAGGGAGAAGGTAGCTCTAGTCTTCATATCGCTGGAAGGCTAGAGAAGCATTGTGACCGCCGAAGCCAAATGAATTGCTGAGCGCAGCGTATATGCGACCTTGCCGCGCCGTATTTGGCGTGTAGTTCAGATCGCATTCCGGGTCGGCGTTGTGCAGGTTGATGGTTGGAGGGATCGTCTCCTCGGCAACGGCGAGAGACGTGATCGCCGCCTCAAGCGCTCCGCTTGCGCCAAGCAGGTGCCCGGTCATGGACTTAGTGGAGCTAATCGGGACCTTGTAAGCCTCTTCATCGAACACGCCTTTCATCGCCATGGTCTCGTACTTGTCATTGAGGGGAGTCGATGTGCCGTGAGCGTTGACGTAGCCGATTTCCTCCGGCTGCAAGCCTGCTTTGCGAATGGCGATTTTCATGGCGCGCGCCGCGCCCTCTCCCTCCGGAGCGGGCTGTGTTATGTGGTTCGCATCTGCCGTGGAACCGTAGCCGACAATTTCTGCAATCGGTTTCGCGCCACGGTCTGTGGCGGACTGCAATGTCTCCATAATGAGCACAGCGGCGCCTTCTCCCATTACAAAGCCGTCTCTTTCAGCATCGAACGGGCGCGAGGCGCCCACAGGGTCGTCATTGCGCGTGGACAGCGCGTGGCAGGCGTTGAAGCCGGCCACACCAATCGGACATATCGCGGCTTCTGAGCCACCCGCAAGGACTACGTCGGCGTCGCCTTCCTGCAAGACTTCCAGCGCCTGCCCAATGGAATCCGCGCCGCTGGAACAGGCTGAGACGGTAGAATAATTGGGTCCCTTCGCGCCGAGCATAATTGACACCTGTCCCGAGGCCATATCCGGCAGCATCATGGGAACCAGAAACGGGCTGATGCGAGAAGGTCCACGAGAACCCAGGACTCCAACCTGCTCGGAGAGGGTTATGATGCCTCCGATACCGCTCGCAATCATCACCGAGACGCGAGTGCTGTTCTCGTCGGTGATGCTGAGGGCGGCATGCTCGACAGCTTCGAGCGCTGCTACCGCGCCGAGCTGCACGAACCGGTCCATTCGTCGGGCTTCCTTTCTTCCAACGACGGACGCCGCGTCGAAGTCTTTAACTTCCGCCGCGATGGTGGTCTTGTAACCTTCGGCGTCGAACGATGCGATTGGCGCAACGCCGGACTCACCCGCGACCAGACTCCGCCAGGTGGAGTGACGGTCAAGTCCCAGCGGGCTCACCATTCCTATGCCGGTGACAACGACTCGGTTTTTCATCAGAAGTACGCTCCAATATCTGTAGGTCCGGTGCGCAAGGGAGTCCGTTTCATTTAGGATTACAGCGACCTTGAATGTTCTCAGTTGTGGGCTGCAAACAAGCTACTCCCAACGAGAACTATAGCAGTCTTGAGGGCTTATGGATACCTTATGGAACAGATGCGCCTTTAGACTGAGGTCGCCTCCGCAACGTACGCCGCCGTCAAAGCTTCCTGGAGGGCGCGTTCGGCAGGTGGATAGCCGATCCGGTGTTCGCGATTGGAAACACTGCCACGCGCCTGCACCTGGAACACGCCACTTGAGCTAACGGACAGCGCTACGGAAACGCCCCGGCCGGAGTCCCAATTCAGGGACCAGATGCACTCGTAAACTACTTCCTCTGCATGTGTACCTTCGATCGCTCCTAGCGCGGACGGCTGGACGGAAACTCCGCGGGTCGTGTCCAACTCAGCAGTACCGTCCAGAAGTTCGACATTCAGCGAGTCAAGCAGCGGCAGTACGAGGGCGTCCAGGTCATCCGCATCGACCCATAATCGCATTACCAACTCGACATGCTCGAAACTTACCGCGAAATGCTCGGAGGCCCGACGGATGAAGTTGAGCGCATCTTGATGATACGCAACCATTCGACGAGCGCGCTCGGTCCAAGGGGTATCTTCTTGGCCGCTTGCACGCCCTGATTTTCCGGTGTCGCTGTGGGTTTGCATTCGGCTCGTTCCGACCTCGAAGCAGGGGAGCGAATATGGGTGAATTGACCGCCTGTTCGGCGAGTTCCTATAATAGCATAGGCACGCATGTTAAACATGGAAGGCACTATGTCAACGCAAGAAAACGTCCACACAAGGACATTCGCGATCGAGACACATGGCTGCAAGCTGAACCAAGCGGATACGCTCGTCATCGCGCGCGAATTTAAGGAAGCCGGTCTTATGCAGGTGGCGGAAGATGAGCGCGCGGACGTGTATGTGGTCAACAGCTGCACTGTAACGCATGTCGCCGACAGGAAGGCGCGGCAGGCGTTGAGAGCGGCGCGGCGCCGGAATCCGAACGCTACGATAGTCGCAACAGGCTGCTACGCCCAACGCACTCCGGACGCGCTGGAGGCGATAGCGGAGATTGACCTTGTATTCGGCAATGTGCAGAAGCCTCGCCTGGTACGGCAGGTACTGGATTGGAGAGGCGAGCAGGCTGTCCCATGCGCGACCGGAGATGAGGCCGAATACGTCAGCCCACACGTTGATCGTAGCCGGGCGATGGTCAAGATTCAGGAAGGGTGCAATCAGGTCTGCGCCTATTGCATCGTACCCAAGGTGCGCGGCAGGGAGCGCAGCATACCGAGCGATGAACTCGTGAGCGAGATTGGCGCGCACGTTGTAAGTGGCTATAAGGAAGTGGTGCTGACGGGCACGCAACTGGGCTCGTACGGATTTGATCTGGCTGGGTCTTCGCTCGTATCGCTTATTGCGGCAATCATTGAACAGACGGATATAGAGCGTCTGCGGGTTTCATCATTACAGCCGAAGGAGATGACGGACGAGTTGCTGGCGCTGTGGGATGACCAGCGTCTCTGCTCACACTTCCACATGCCTCTTCAGAGCGGCAGCGACTCCATATTGCAGAAGATGCGGCGGCGGTATAGTTCTCAGGAGTACGAGGAGACCGTCGAACGGATTCGCAGCCGGATACCAGACGCCAGTATCACGGCTGACGTTATTGTGGGATTCCCAGGGGAAACGGACGGAGACTTCCGGAAAACTTACGAGTTGTGCGAGCGTATCGGCTTCACGGACATGCATGTGTTCCCGTACTCCGTCCGGCCCGGCACCAGCGCAGCGCACTACGAGGGTCATATACCGCCTGATGTCAAGGGCGAGCGGATGCAGACGTTGCTTGAGCTTGCGAAGCGGCAGGCGCGCCAAGTGAGGTTAAGTAGGATAGGCTCTGCCCGTCGGGTGCTCTGGGAAAGCCAGGGCAGTCGCGACGACACTATGTGCTGGTTCGGCTTAACCGATGACTACATTCGCGTGGCGACGAAAAGCGCGCATCCTCTTCTCAATGTCGTAACGCCGGTGACACTGACCGCTCTGGCCAATGACGGCCTGATGGAAGCTGACTTGAACTAACCGGGACGAGCGAAGGGAGCGCATAAGAGCGCTCCCTCATCAAGTCATAGTACGCTACCCGCTCGTTATGCGACGGCTACACCTCAACCGGCAAGAACTGAATCGCGCCGTTCTTCTGTGTGATATATCCTGCGTTCTGTTCGAAGGCGTGCCCGAACACGACCAGCCATCCGCCTTCGATGGCCATTTCGATGAACTGGCGCTTCTGCTCAAGTGTAGTGTTCGGGTACTCGTGCATCGCGGGGATGTAGGGCAGTGGAATGTGATATGGCGTTGGAATCAAGTCGCTGACGTAAGCAATCTTCTCGCTTCCGCGCTCGACCAGCACAATCTGATGGCCTTCCGACGGTCCGTCGGTTACCCTGACCGTCAACCCTGGGATAACTTCATGGTTATCCCCGATGAACTCGATCATCTCGCGTTCCGCAAGCGGCACGAAGTCGTCCTCGTAGAATGTGTCTCTGTAACGCTCATTAGGAGAGTTGGCTTCGTTCCAACTGCTCTCCTGAACAAGATACTTGGCCTTTGGAAACGTGGGCACAGGGGTGCCCGAGCGGTCCAGCTTGGTGCAGCCGCCGGAGTGGTCGAAGTGCAGGTTGCTCAGTATCACAGCGTCAATATCACGTGCCGTGATGCCCCTCGCCTTGATGCCTCTGAGCAGCTTATTGCCATTCAGCCGGATTAGCTCTTTCATCTTGTCCTGGCGCTTAGAGCCGACTCCGGTATCCACAAGGATGTTGAATTCGGGAGTCTGAACCAATAAACAGTTCAACGCCAGACGGATGCGATTGCGTCTGTCCGGTTTAATCTGCGATTCCCATTCGGTTTTGGGGACCTGACCGAACAGACATCCGCCATCCATCAGAAACGTGCCGTCACTTACTACATCGATGGTAGTTGTTCCTAGATTCACGGTTATCTCCTTTGGAGGTTGCGGCGACCATCGCTGAGGCTATTGGTTCGCCGATGTCCGAGTGATAATGAGTGTCCGCATCTGAGACGAAAGTCCGGCTATATGTCCAGACCGATTCGATTGAGGCGCTGCAAAATAATGGCATTGTATTGCAGACTTCAAATGCGGATATGTGGAAGCAAGGGACTCAGCGATCGCACCTGACATCAGGTCTTTTTCACTATGAGCCTCTCCATCCCCGTGTATCAAAGCTATGCTTTCTCCCGAACGCAAGTCAATCGAAATATCAACCACTTTTTGGGAGAATTACAAAGCAAATGATTCATCGAAATGCGTTTCGTGAATAGTTATTCACACAATTCGACGATGAAATTACGAAAATCGTAACAGCTTTCACCTTGCATTGGGCGACTATTGACCTGGGATGGGAAGGCTGCAGGCAGAAAAGAGGAAAACGCCGATCGGGTCACTAGAACCCATAATCGGCGTTTTTGTGTGTGAACAGGTCAGCTCTTCAGCTCATCGACAGCAGACGAGAAGGCGTCGAGGGTCTGCTGCACGTCGGCAGCAGTGTGGGCGAGCGATATATAGAGTTTTGTGTCGCCTTTGAGGACGCCACGAGCAAGAAGCAGTTCGTTGAAGCGAGCAAGCATCTGCTTGTCCGCGAGTAGAGTGGAGCGATAGTCGGCTATCTCCCGGTCGGTAAAGAACACATCGAACAGGGGGGCTTCTCCGACGACGCTCGCCGGAATCTCGGCTTCGTCAAGCATGCGCTGAAGTTCGTCCTTGAGCCGGTTGCCAGTGGCGAATATGCGCTCGTAGGTGCCTTCCCGCCTGAGAATCTCCAGAGTCTTTAGACCGGCGGCGGCGGCGACAGGGTTGCCGCTTAGGGTGCCGATCTGCGGCAAGAATCCGCCCGTCTCAGCGGAGGAGGCGTCGAAGTGGCTCATAAGCTCTTCGCTGCCCGTGACAGCCGCGAGGGGGAATCCGCCCGCGATGACCTTGCCGAGCGAGCACATGTCAGGCTCCACGCCGTAATACTCCTGCGCGCCCCCATAGGCGAAGCGGAAGCCGGTTACTACTTCATCGAATATCAATGGAATGCCGTACTGTGCCGTTACCTCTCGGATGCCCTGAAGGAATCCGGGCTTAGGCGGCAACAGACGCTGGAACGGCTCGACGATGACCGCGCCCAGTTCGTCGTGATGCTGCTCGATGATGGTGGTGGCCGTGTCAAGGTCGTTGAACGGGGCGATCAGCACTTCGTCCTCGATTGCGCGCGGGATTCCCGGGGAATCGGGAGTGGGGCGGGGGAAGTCGTGCGGCGCGGCCGGGGACATGCTCATCAGGGCATAGTCGTGCATGCCGTGGTAGCCACCCTCGAACTTCAGAATCTTGTCGCGCTTGCGGTATGCGCGAGCGGTGCGGAGCGCGTAGAAGGTGGCTTCGGTGCCGCTGCTGGTGAAGCGCACCTTGTCGGCGCAGGCGACCGCTTTCACAAGCTCCTCTGCGAGCGCGATTGCCTGATCGTTATTGGCGAAGAATGTCGTACCTTTCGCAATCTGCTCCCGGACGACCTCGTTGACTTCAGGATGCGCGTGCCCAATCAACATCGGGCCCGAGCCGAGCAGGTAGTCCACATACTCGTTGCCGCTGGCATCGCGTACCCTGCCTGCGCTGCCTTCGGTGATTACGATGTCTCTGCCGATATTGCCGAGGCTGCCGCCTGGCATTACGCGGTGTGCCCGCCGAATGAGTTCGGTCTCTGCCGGTGATATGGTGCGCTCTGACACTGGATTGCTCCTTTTAGGTCTGTCAGTATGTTGGTTAGTCGGTCTGTCAGTAGTTCATTGCAAGGATAGCAGAACGGGCGGGCGCTGGCATATAATGGGCGCGTATTTCGCAGACAACTATGGAGGATTGACGATGGAAATCAATGTGGTAGCAGGCGACATAGCACAGCAGGACGTTGGCGCAGTCGTAGTGAACCTGTTCGAGGGTGTTAGGACACCGGGAGGCGCGACAGGCGCTGTGGACAAGGCTATGAACGGCGCGATTTCCGCGCTGATCGCGGACGGAGAGATCAAGGGAAGACGTGGAGAGCTGACGCTGATACATACGCTGGGAACCATTGCGCCGAAGCGTGTGCTGGTTGCGGGGCTGGGCGCGGCGGAGTCGTTCACGCTCGACAGCGTTCGGGGCGTAGCGGCTGAGGCGGCGCGACATCTGAACGGCATAGGTGTGGAATCGGCCGCGACCATCGTACACGGCGCGGGAATCGCAGGGCTGGACGACCGCGCGAGCGCGCAGGCACTTGCCGAGGGCATAGTGATGGGGATGTATCGCTTCGACAAGTACAAGTCAAATTCCTCGGATAGTAGCCTGTCCGTGATGACTATCGTGGAGTATGACGAGTCGAAACTGGATGCGTTGCGAAAAGGGGCTGCCGATGGCTCTGTCATCGGGGAAGCGGTGAACAGCGGCAGGGACATGGCGAACGAGCCTGCCAACACCATGACGCCCTCCGCGATGGCGGAAAAGGCGCTTGAAGTATCGCAGGCGCATGACGTGGACCTTGAGGTGAAGGAGCGCGCATGGATGACTGAGATGGGGATGGGCGCGCTGCTGGGTGTGGCGCAGGGGAGCGAAGAGCCTCCGAAGTTCATCATCATGCGGTACGCGGGGGACCCGGACGATCCTGCCAACAACATAGGACTGCTGGGCAAGGGCATCACCTTTGACAGCGGTGGACTGGACATCAAGAACGCGGCGGGCATGTTAACCATGAAGGGGGACATGGCCGGCGGCGCTTCGGTGATTGCAGCGATGCAGGCTATCGCGCAACTGAAGCCGAAGATCAACGTAACGGTGATTGTTCCGGCGACGGAGAACATGCCTAGCGGAACGGCGCAGCGTCCCGGGGATGTGGTGCGGGCGATGAACGGCAAGACTATCGAGATTGACAACACGGATGCGGAAGGCAGGTTGGTGCTGGCGGATGCTATGTCGTACGCGCGGTCGATAGGGCTGAACCGCCTGGTTGACGTGGCAACGCTGACAGGAGCGATGTCGATTGCGCTGGGAGACCAGTGCATGGGTGCGTTCGGGAACGACGACGATTTCACAGGACAGGTGGTCTCGGCAGCGAACGCGGTTGGTGAGAGGGCCTGGCCTCTGCCAATGTTCGACGAGTACAAGTCGCAGTACAGCAGCGACATTGCGGACATCAGGAATACGGGCGGCCGCGGCGCGGGTTCGATCACGGGCGCGCTGATAATCGGGGAGTTCAACGACGGCGCGCCGTGGGTACACCTGGACATAGCCGGTACTGCGCGGGCGCGCGGCAGCAAGGGCGCGACAATCAAGGGCGCGACGGGCGTGCCCGTGCGGACGCTGGTGCGGCTGGTGTGCGATTTGGGCGTTAACTAACATCGATAGAGAGGATTAGGGACTGCGGATGTGGGGCTGGGACCTGACAGGATGCACAGGATGGGTAGTTCGCGAAGGTGTGCTGGCGTCCTGGTCTTGGGTGTTCCAGTTGATGTTTTCGGGGTCTTTGCCTCTATCCCTGCCCCAGCTTTCGCCAGGGGCAGGCTCTTCTCCCGTCGAGGGGGAAGAGGTGTCTTCTTGGGCATGTCCTTCGACAAGCTCAGGATGGACGGGCTGAGAGGGGGAGGGGGCGGTATGCCGGGCTTCTGCTGAGCGGCGGGTTGCGCGGTATTGTCTCTGCTTCTCTACGAACTCTGCCTGCTCTTCTGCGCTCATGGCTTCGTAGCGGTCTATCTCGGCAAAGCTGAGGTGCGAGAAGAGGCCGGCTTCAAGCTGCGGCTCGTCTTCGGGCGACCGGCCGGTCGCCCCTACGGGCTTCTGCTGCTCGCGCTCTTTCTCGCGCCACTCTTGCAGCCTGTTGTCGTAGCCTGTGGGTTCTCGGGCTTCCTGCCTTTCGTAGTAGGCGGTGATGTCGTCGGGCGTAATCCTGTCGCAGTTGGTGTCCCAGCCGCGCCGTATGAGTTCGCGGGTGGCTGTAACTCGCTGGTGCATCGTGAAGCCTTCGTCCTGTCCTGATGCCACATTGAGCAGGAAGCGGGCTGGTCCCAGTCCGTGGTCTGTGCTCTCCCTGATGTAGCGCGCTAGTCCGGAGTTGATGAGTTCCTGGTCGTCCTGAGTGTTTGAGATGCGACGGTCGCGTGTGTCGCCGAACCTGCCTAGGCCTCGGTTCATCAGTTCGGTGGCTGCCCTGATGCGGTCTGCCTCGCTGATGGGTCTGCCCTGTCCTGCGGTGCCGTGCATGACGCGGGATAGGAATTCTGCGATGAAGTATCCGTCGTTGGTTTCCTCGCGGATGAGGCGGGCTACCTTGTAGTTGATGATGTCGAGGTCTGTTACGGGGGCTGACTTAACAGGATGTACAGGATTTTCGTCTTGGGGTTCCGCATTGTCGGCGGTTTGGTGGTTTTCACCCCCATCCCATCCTTCCCCCGTCGAGGGGGAAGGAGTGGTGTGTAGGGCGAGTTTGGTTAGGTGTTTGGCGGCTTCCATCTGGTGGTGGAACTTGGCGTTGGGGTTTTGTCCATGCATAGTTGCATAGAGGAAGTTGGCGACTTCTTTGCCGTCGTTGGTGATGTCTAGTATGTGTTGTTGTAGGGTGTTTTGGATGCACATGGATGGTAGTCTTCAGTTTTCAGTTTCCCCGCCCTTCCCGGGGGGTTAACATCGATGTACAGGACGGACAGGATATTTCACCCCCATCCTAGCCTTCCCCCATCAAGGGGGAAGGGATTTTTACCCTCACCCCCTGCCTTCGCAGGGGCAGGCTCTAACCCTCTCCCAGAGGGAGAAGGGACTTTACCTGCCCCTCTCAACTCATCAAAGGGGAAGGGACATAATGGCTTATATGTTCGTTTAGTGTGTCTATGATAGGGGCGTTTGTTTGGGTTGTCAAGAGGTGACTTCAGGTTGTTGTATGGGTATGGGGGCTGTGATAAGATTTGTGCTTACTTAAAGGAAACGACGGAGCCGCATATTGGCTACATCTGCGCGATGGACATTTATAACCAATCACGGGTTGGTGCTGTCTTTCATATCTCATAACTCACGCAGCACGGCTCGCGAGATTGCGAATCATATCGGCGTCACGGAGCGGACGACTCATAAGATAATCTCGGACCTGGAGTTTGCGGGATACATTGAGCGGCGCAAGGAAGGGCGGCGCAATGTCTATCGCGTAAATCCATCGCTGCCGCTGCGCCACCACACGAAGCAGGACGTGATGGTTGACGAGTTGCTGGAGGCGCTAACCGGGAATTAACATCGAAAGACAGGATGGATAGGATGGGCAGCCAACATGGCTGCCCGTTTTCATTTCTGTTATTTTCCTGAAAATGGAAACTCGGGTTTTCCAATCCTGTGTGGATATTGCGGTTTTGAGAATTGTCAATAGCGTGGTTTCCTGCCTTCGCAGGAAAGACGATTTGATAGTCACTCCATGTTTAGGATGCCGAAACGCACGAATGGTTGACCGCCGAGTTCGCTGACTGCTAAAATCGGTTTGTGCGCGGTGGGTGTGGCCCAGCGGTTAAGGCGCCAGGTTGTGGCCCTGGAGATCGGGAGTTCAAATCTCCTCACCCACCCCATTCTTTCGTCCCACGCATTACCTCTTCCGTGCCGAATTGCGCGATTTTGACCCAGAACGGAGACTTGCCCTTGACTTCCAAGTTCAGAGATGTGGTTACTGTGCGCGCGGGAGATGTGGACGGCAACAGGATGGTCGTCCAGATGGAGACTGAGCAGGGGAGACGTATCCATGCTATAGGCGTGCCACAGGACAATAACTCACGCACCGGCCCGACTTGGGCGTACCTGTTCGAGAATAACGGGATGACGCTGATTGACGCCGGGGCAACCGGATCGTACCAGCACCTGGCGGACGGCGTGGAGGCAACGGGCTACCAAGTTCGAGACATCGAGCGTGTGGTCATCACACATGGGCACCAGGACCACGACGGCGCGGCGGGGCAGCTTGCCCAGGAAGCGGACGCGGAAATCTGGGCGCACGACATCTATGCGAGTCTGCTTCAGTACAACCCGTGGGACATACAGCGCAACCCATCTTCTCCGTTGCAGCGCGAGATGCAGCGGGTTGTGATGGCGGATCGGATCAGCAACGCGGAAGAGGCGGCGCGGCAGTCTGCTGGCTATGCGGAGCGGCAGAGGCGTTATGTGGAGACGCGGCGGCGGTTTCAGGTGAGTCGCAGCGTGCGAGAAGGGGAGAGTTCGGGCGACCTTGGGTTCTTGCATGCGCCGGGTCATTCGCCGGACGAGATATGCGTGACGATGGACGGGCTGGTGTTCACAGGCGACCATGTGCTGCCGGAAATAACGCCGCATCCGACGACTAAGGCGCGGTTCAGTGCGGAAGTACGCAAGAGCGTGCCGGAGCATTACCACTGCGAGGACAGGATATACGGGCTGGAGACCTATCTGCGGTCGCTACGGCTGATTGCGAACTTGGGGGGCGGCCTTGCCGTGCTGCCGGCACACAGGCTTTTCAGCAAGGGCAAGTTCAACTTTGAGACGACGGAGCGGGCGGAGGACATATTGCAGCATCACGCGGTTCGGCTGGGACGGATTCTGCATAGGATGGGAACGGAGCCGACATCGCTGGAGCACATCACGCGAGGGGTGTTCGCGCGGCGCAAGCTGATCGGGGGGAACCTGTATATGGCGCTGTCGGAGATTGTGGCGCATATCGAGCTGCTGGAGGACGCGGGGGACCTGGAAGTGTGGGAGGATATGCGGCTTCGGGGTAGGGGGAGCGAGAACTTTCGGGATGTGATTGCGGGGTTGTAACGGGGGACTGACATCGATGTACAGGATGGGGAGGATTTCAGATTCCTCGCTGCGCTCGGAATGACAGTCTGGAAACACCTGCTATAATGATAAGTGAGGAATGTCACGCGCGCCTGTAGCTCAATGGACAGAGCATCGGTCTTCGGAACCGAGGGTTGGGGGTTCGAATCCCTTCAGGCGCGCCAAGTTTTAGCATTCAGCGGTCAGGTATCAGGTTTGGGGCAGGCTTTGCGGCCTGTCTTTTTTTGTTTAACGCGGGTTGGCGAAGACGGCGAGCCAGATGCAGGGCGGGTTGGTGCTGGTGAATGCGACGCGGTGGCGGCAGTGGGCAGGCAGGAGAATGTGGTCGCCGGCAGATAATCGCTGCTGTTCGCCGTTCTCGTATTCGAGGACGGCTTCACCTTGTATCAGGGCCACCCATTCGTCCTCGTCCTGGTCGTACCATTGGCCATCCGGTGTGGTTTGGCCTGAGGAAACGATGCGTTCGATTCTCAGGTTTTTGGAGCGAAGCAACTCTGTGAACTCTTCGTTGTCGGGGAGCGGCTCCGGGAGGTCGAAGAGGTTGGGCGGCATTGGTGGCTCCGGCGATTTAAGGCGCATGGTGTGGAAGGGCAGGCTTTGTAGCCTGCCCCCCCATCAATGGGGAAGAGGCTGGAATGAGGGTGTTTGTCATGCGGTTCAGCGCTTATCACCCCCATCCCTGAATCAAGTTCAGGGACGGCTGTAACCTTCCCCGTCACGAGCTTGCAGGGGTAGGTAAAATTTTCCCTCCCCCTCCGATGGGCGAGGGTTAGGGCGGGGGTGAAACCGGCTGAACCGCATAATAATCACCCCCATCCCAACCTTCCCCCGTCAAGGGGGAAGGGGCTCGCAGTCCGGGCGTTCAGGTTTTTGCCTCATTTGAACCGAAATTATACCTGAAATGCCCAAATACCTACCCCTGTCAGCCCGTCAAGGGGGAAGGGATTATTGGAAGGTGGCTAATCGCGGGGGACTATGGGAAGGGTGATGTGCGATGGGTGGGCGGCGGAGTGGTGGACTGTCTGAAGCGCAGAGACGAATGATCCTTCTTCGCCGATTGTGCCGCCGGTGTTCATATTGCGGTCGAAGCGCGGGAAGTTGCTCGACGAGATTTCCACGCGGATTCGATGCCCCTTCTTGAAGACATTGGCGGTCGCCCAGAGGTCTATTTCGTACTCCACGATGTCGCCTGGTGTGACGAAGGACGCCGGGGTGCGAGGTGTGCGATAGCGGGCGCGGACGATGCCGTCGGTGAGATTGCGGGCATAGCCGTTTGGCTCTACATCGACGAGCTTCCCGGTAAAGTCGGTGTCCACCGCGGATGTGGATGCGTAGAGGGTGACGGTGATGGGGCCGGTGACCTCGGTATCCTGCTCCATTGGCGGCGTCGTGTACACGAGAACGTCGGCGCGCGCCTCGATGGGGCGCTGGTCGAATGCGCCGGGCGCCATGAACGCGGGGTCGCAGCAGAGTCCGCCGCCGCTGGTGGGCACCGGGTCTATGGGGTTGTACACGAAGACATCGGGCGGCTCGTCGCCGGGGGATTCGGGGCTGAGACTGCCGTCGCCGTTGAGCGAGTTGGCGCGTCCGCCACTGTGCAGGTAGTATTTCACGTCCTGTGCGCGTTCGAGGGGCCATTCGTTTTCGTAGCGCCACTCGTTTACGCCCATGACGAAGATGCGGACGGGCTGATCGCCTGGCACGCCGTTGTCCTCGCCTTTGAGGTGGTGATCGTAGTAGCGGAGGAATTCGCCGGCTAGGTCTATGGCTGCTGCCGCCGCGCGGGTGCCGAAGTTGTATTCGCCGGACACGGCGGGCGCGGATCCGGAGTGAATCCAAGGCCCGATGAGAAGGCGCTGGCCGGAGCGCGCGAGTTCGGATGCGCCGTTGGCGCGCATGCCGAGGTAGTTGCCGATCGTGCCGCCGAGGAATATGTCGTACCAGCCGCCAACGTTGAAAGCGGGGATGGCGATTTCCGAGTGGGACTCGGCGATGCAGACCTGCTTCCAGTAGTCGTCGTAGTCGGAATGGGAAAGCCAGTCGTAGTAATAGGGTGCGACTCCCTCCTTGAGGGTAGGCATTTCCTGCATAGGAAGGTGGCCGAAGTCGCCGCCGAGCGCATCCTTGGCAGTGATAAGAGCATTCAGTTCAGCCGCCCCCTTGTTTATCTGTTGGGACAGGGTTGCCCAGTTCGCGCTAGAGAGCGAGCCGATTGCCCATGAGAGGTTGAAGCCGAGCTCAAATGCTCCGCCTTGCCAAGTCCAGCCTTCGTGGTAGTCGTGGGCAGTGAAGCCGGGGGCGATGGCGGTGAGCGATGGCGGCAGGGACTTGGCTGCCAGCCATTGGGTCGCGCCGACATATGAGATGCCGAATGTGCCGACCTTGCCGGTGCTCCATGGCTGAGAGGCGAGCCATTCGACGGAGTCATAGCCGTCGTTGATTTCGTTGACGAAGGTGTAGAACTCGCCCTCTGAAGTGAACCTGCCTCTCACGTCCTGAACGACAGCCGCGTATCCGCTCATTGCGGCGCGTACGACGTCAAGGGTGCCGGTGCGGTTTTGCGGGCTGCTCTTGTCGTAGGGCGTTCGGGTTAGCAGAACGGGGAACCGCTCACCCGGAGCGTCTGGCCTGAAGATGTCGGCATAGGTTGTCGTGCCGTCTCGCATTTGAATGGGAACATCGAAGTCTGCTTTGATGGAGTAGGAGCCTGCCATTGTGTTACCTCCAAGTGGTTTGTGCGAATGTATAGCAGAGGGCTTGAAGTGTCAAACGGGGAAACGGGGGCGGTATCGCTAATAGGTGTTGGTGTGAGATTCGAGACTACTCTTGGTAGCGGCTTCATTCACCCCCATCCTAACCTTCCCCCTTGATGGGGGAAGGGACTTTAACCCTCACCCTAACCCTCTCCCAGAGGGAGAGGGGACTTTACCTACCCCTCTCAGCCCGTCAAAGGGGAAGGGACAAATGACTCACCTCAACATGTGCAGGCAATACCGACGGGAGGCTAACAGGATGTACAGGATTGAGTTAGGTGGATTCGGACCAGAATGCGATTCCGAGGAGTCCGGGGCCGATGTGCGCGCCCATTGCGGGCGTGAACTCGCTGATGTAAAGCTCGGCGCAGTCGAAGTCATCGGCAATGCTTCGTCTGATGGATTCGGCGTCATCGGGGGCGTCGGCGTGCATTACGGCTGCGTGGAGCGCGCCGGAACTTACTTCCTCCTTCATGAGTTCGAGCATGCGGCGGGTGGCAGTGCGGCGGGTGCGCGGGCGCGCCACCGTTGCGATTTCGGAGCGGCGCAGCCTGAACAGAGGCTTAATCATCATCAGGGAGGCGCCGATGTGCGCGGCAAGGGGAACGCGACCGCTGCGGTGCAGGTAGCGCAAAGTGTCCACGAATGCCAGAAGTGAGACGCGCTCTACCACGCGAATTGCGTTCATTTCCACCCTTGCGAGGGTCCCGCCTTGCTGTGCCTCACGCCAAGCCTGAAGCGCGGCGAGAGCCTGGGAGCCTGCTGCCGCCTGAGAGTCGAGGATGCGTATTTCAACGTCCGGCAGCTGACCACGAGCTTCTTCGGCAGCGGCCGTGGCAGAGTCGAACGAAGAGCTGAATCGCTCGCTCGCGGTGATGCAGAGAACAGAATCGTGCTGTTCCACGGCGCGGCGAAAGGTTTCGAGATATGTGGCCGAAGAGGGCGCCGCCGTTGTTGGCGAAGAGGATGCGTTCCTGAGACGGCGGTAGAATTCAGTTGGGGTGATGTCTATGCCGTCGCGGTAGGAAGCGCCGCCGATGGTAACCGTCATGGGCACGACGAACACGCCCGGACCGTTCGAGAAACCGGGCGGCAGAGAGGCGGCGCTGTCAACGACGATTGCGACTTTGGGCATTAGTTGCGGCACTACTGGCATGGGTGTAATACTCGGGTGGAATGGGATTGTGGGCAAGTCTAACATGCATATCTGGAATACATGGTTTTTGTTGACACTAATTTGTGAAAGTGCGAACATGGCGGCGTATTTGGGCTAGTTACAGGACAGGCGGGATGTCGCGTGAATCAGGTGCGAGATCGTAGCGGAAGCAGGCAGATTCGAGGCTTGGTCGGAATGGGCGACCTTGACTCAAAGGCGTGGAAGCGCAGCGACGATGTGCTTGCCAGCCTGCGTTCGCATTTGGGCACGCGCGGCTATGAGCCTATTGACACGCCGCTGCTGGAAGAGACCGAGCTTTTCGTGCGAAAGGCGGGCGGTGATCTTGCGGGTCGGCTGTATAACTTCACCGATCCCGGCGGCACGCCCGTCAGTCTTCGTCCGGAATTCACCTCGTCGGTCATCCGCCACTTCGTTGATAACGAGGCGGCTCTATCGCTTCCGGTGCGCTGGCAGTACAGCGGGCCGGTCTTCAGATACACAGCGGCAGAGCAGGGAAGCTTCCGTCAGTTTACGCAGTCCGGCGCTGAACTGGTTGGGGTGGGCGGTGATGACGCGGATGTGGAGATAGTTTCGCTCGCAGTGTCAGGTTTGCAAGGGCTGGGGCTTGGTGATTTCCGACTTCGAATCGGACATCTCGGCGTGCTGCACAGCCTTCTGGACTCATTCGGACTTTCCGAGCCTGCCAAGCTGTTCATTATCGGGAATATGAGCGCGCTTGGAGAGGGCAGCGTTGATGTCGATGGCCTGATGAAGCATGCGGGCGACGTAGGGCTGCTCAGCGGCAGCGTGGACCTCGGGCTGGGACTGGAGTCCGCGCTGGAGAGCATGAGCGCTGAGTCCGCCGAAGAATTCATACACGGAGTGCTCAGGGAGTCGATGCCTGAGCCAATGGGCAGGCGGACGACGGACCAGATCATCGCGCGCCTTCTCAGCAAGGTGCGCCAAGCGAATTGCCCGGAAGAGTTCGAGCGGGCGCTAAGTCTCGCGTCAAAGCTCTCCGGCATGAGCGGTGAGCCGAAAGCAACATTGCAGTCGGCGCGCCAGGCTGCCGCGGAGTGCGGCGTGGATGCGATGCCGCTAGATTGCCTCGAGTCGCTGCTCGAACGAGTCCCGGACATGGGAATCGCGGAGGCTCGGGTTGACTTGGACATGGGAATGGCGCGAGGCATTTCGTACTACACGGGCCTTATCTTCGAGCTGGTGGCAGACGATGGCGCGGCGCTTGGTGGCGGCGGCAGATATGACGACCTCGTGCAAGCTCTGGGCGGGAGCGATCGCGTTCCGGCTATGGGCTTCGCGTACAATGTGAACACGCTGCTGGATGTGCTTCAAAGCGGCACAGATGCAGCCATCGGAGTCGGAGCAAATGGCGCTTAACGGCAGTCTGAGGCTTGCCATATCTAGCGATGGCGCGCTGTTCGAGCCTACGCAGGCATTTCTGCGCTCGTGCGGAATTGGCGTGTCGCGCAGCAACAGTCGCCGCTATATCGCGGACATTCCCGCGCTGCCGGGCGTTACGGTGCTCTTTCAGCGAGGCGCGGACATAACGCCGAAGGTCGAAGATGGCAGCGCGGACCTGGGCATAGTGGGGCTGGACCGATACCTGGAGATGCGAAGCGAGGGCGGCGATTCCAGGGTCGTGATAGACGACCTGGACTTCGGCAGATGCCGGCTGGTGCTGGGAGTGCCGGACTCGTGGGTGGACGTGGTGTCGCTTGCGGACCTTGCGGACCTGTCAATGGAGTTCCGCCAGCAGGGACGGGACCTGCGAATCGTAACGAAGTACCCTCGCCTCGTGGAGCGGTTTCTGCTGAGAAGTGGAATCAACTTGTTCTCGCTTGTGCATTCGAGCGGGACTTTGGAGGCGGCTGTGGCAATGGGGTTCGCGGATATGATCGCAGATGTGTCGGAGAGCGGCACTACCATGCGCGAGAACCGTCTGAAGACTATCACCGGCGGCGAGATAATCTCGTCGCAGGCGTGCCTGATCAGCAACCCGGGCCTTCTGAAAGAAGACTCTGGGAAGCTTGGCAGAGCGAAGACGCTAGTGGATGTGGTGGAGGGCCACCTGCGCTCACGTGCGTATTACAGCATTACCGCGAATATGCGAGGAGAGACGCCGGAGGATGTCGCGCGGCAGGTGCTTGAGCACACGGAGATCAGCGGACTTCGGGGGCCTACGATCGCCAAAGTGTATTCTCAAGACGGGGTCGGCTGGTACGCCGCGACAGTGATAGTTCGCAAGAGCAGGCTGACCGAGGCCGTTGACCGGCTGCGCCAGGCGGGGGGCACGAGCGTTACCGTTACCGATCTCAACTATGTGTTCAACTCTACGTGTGAGGCGCAGGACAAGCTTACCGGGAATTAACATGGATGGACAGGATGGAAGGGATTTCACCCCCATCCTAACCTTCCCCCATCAAGGGGGAAGGAACTTCGGACAAGGAAAGGGAAAAGAGTTGCCGAATCCGCCGGTGCATATAAACCTTGCGCGCAGGGCTGCGGACCTCCTTCGCCATGACACGATTGACGCGAACATGGGATATTACCTGCTTGGGTCCACTTCGCCTGATATTCGTGTGATAACTCGCAAGGACCGATCGGTCTATCACTTCGCGCAGCTTGACTTCGAGGAGATAGGAACCGGCATTAACGGGCTGTTCCACAGCCACCCAGAATTGAGCGAAGCGGAGGCGCATAGCGGGGCGACCCAGGCGTTCATGGCAGGTTACCTGACACATCTGCTTGCGGACGAGACTTGGATTGCGAATATGTTCCGCCCGTACTTCGGCAATAGCAGCGTGTTCGAGGACGGGGTGCTGGGCCTGGTAATGGACAGGGCGATGCAGCTGGAGCTGGACAGGCGATGCTGGCAGGACATAATCTCAATGCGGAGCATGCTGGATATATCGGTAGAGCGTGTACATGTCGAGTTCATTCCGGACGACACGCTTGCGGACTGGGTGCATTGGGTTACATCGAACCTTGACCGAGGCTTTTCATGGGAGCGGCTGCGGTTCATGGCGCGGCGAATCGCGTCGGGAAACGAGGAACATCCGGCGCACGTACTCGCGGAGGCCTTCGTGAATGACTCATCCGACGGGCTTGAGCGTATGTATGAGTACATACCGCGCGGAAGCGAGGAAGAGTACCAGGAGACGGTGGTTGCGTCTCTGACCCAGGCGATCGAGGACTACCTGCCGTGAGGATCGTGCGCGGGCTTGAGGATGCCCGACGGGAACTCTGCGAAGGCAGGGGGCTTGGGCTGGACGATGTGCCACAGTCAATGCTGGACGGCATAGCGTCTATGTTCGGCGAGCCGCTTACTCCGTTGCAGGTGGTCGAGCGCATTGTGCGGCGCGTACGGAGCGAGGGAGACGCGGCTGTGCGTGAGTACACCGCATTGCTCGACGGCGATGCGCCCGACGCCCTCGAAGTGCCTCGCTCGGCGATAGAGGACGCCCGGCGGCAAGCCCCCGCGGATGTCGTGGAAGCGCTGGAGGCTGCCGCAGAGCGGGTCCGCACTTTTCATGAGGCTTGCCTGAGCAGGGGGTGGACCGACTACCTCGCCGGTTACGGCCAGATCGTGAATGCCGTTGGGAGCGCGGGTGCGTACATTCCCGGCGGAACGGCGCTGTATCCCTCGACCGTGCTGATGACGGCGATACCCGCTAAGGTCGCGGGCGTGGGGCAGGTTGTGATGTGTACGCCGACGAAGAGTGGCGAATTGCCGCATCCGGCGGTGCTGGCGGCCGCAGACATCGCAGGGGTCGATAGGGTATTTCGCATCGGCGGGGCGCAGGCAGTCGCGGCAATGGCATACGGCACGGAGAGTGTGCCGCGCGTGGACATCATTTGCGGACCGGGAAACATTTTCGTGACGCTCGCCAAGAAACTGGTGTACGGTGACGTGGGCATTGATGGGTTGTACGGACCTACGGAGACGGTGGTGATCGGGGACGACACGTCCAACCCGACACTGTGCGCGGTGGATATGCTGGCGCAGGCGGAGCACGATGCGCTGGCGCGACCAGTGCTGATAACGACTTCTATGCGTCTTGCCGAGGCGGTGGACGCAGAAGTCACGTCACGGCTCGAACGTCTGGACCGGGGTGCGATCGCGCGGGCTTCGACCCAGGAACAAGGGTGCATTGCAGTCGTGGACTGCATGGATGAAGCGCTGACGCTGGCCAACGAATTCGCGCCGGAGCACCTGTGCCTTATGGTGCATGATGCCTGGGAGCACCTGGGCAGAGTGCGGAATGCGGGCGCGGTGTTCATCGGCGACTTCTCACACGAGGTGCTGGGCGACTATGTGGCGGGGCCGAGCCACGTGATGCCGACAGCAGGCACGGCGCGGTTCAACTCGGGGCTGGGCGTGCATTCCTTCGTCAAGATCAGCCCGGTAGTCGCGCTGAGCCAGGAGACGTCGGCGGTGATCTCGAAGGCTGCGTCGGTGCTGGGGAGAGCGGAGGGGTTGACCGCGCATGCGGAGGCGGCTGAGATTCGGGAAGAACTTTTCTGACGGGAATTAGGTAGAGTTTCCACTCAGCTGGTTGGATAGTGAACTGACCCTCATCCCTGAATCAAGTTCAGGACAAGTTTTGGCCTTCCTCCATAGAGGGCTGAGATGGGTATGTATTGAGAAGGTAAGGGGAATCGAGGTTGGGATTTCACCCCCATCCTAGCCTTCCCCCGTCAAGGGGGAAGGGACAGAATAATACGCTTGTAAAATGGCTATGGAGCGCGTCTCAATGAGGAGCGATGGGCTACTGCCCTTTGTCGAAGAGTACCTGAGAGACGTGGTGAGCGTGGTTGACGAGGCCGTCGATACCGGCGGTGGTGCGGATGTGCTGGGGTCGGTGCCGGGACGCCCGGCAGATGAAGATGTCGAGATTGAGTTGGACCGGATATGCGACGAGCTGTTCGAGTCATCCATCCTGAGGTCAGGGCTGCGAATAAGCGTCAACTCCGAGCACGGAATCTATGGCAGCGACGATCCTCTTTACAGATGCATGATTGATCCGTTTGACGGGTCAGGCCTTTTCAGGAGAGGTCTGCGAAAAGAGTGGTATAGCGTGCTGTCCATACTAGACCTGAACGGCAAGCCGATAGCCGGCGGCGCGCTCGACATAAGAAGCAGAGAGATATATCTGGCGAGCGAGGGAAACGTAACGCTAATTTCTCTCTGGGACGACTCCCGCAAAGGGGTCCAACCTAGCCGGAAGAGTTCAATTGACGCGGACACAATCATCGCGGCGTACACGATGAATCTGGAGTACAGGATTGACTGGAACGCCAAGGCGAGGAACCTGAACGAAGGCTTCCCCGGGCTGATATGGGGCAATGGCGGAGCGTGTATCTACCCGCTGATCGCATCCGGCGACGTGCATGCCTATGTCATGTTTGAAGAACCCAGGTCTGAGATAGACCCGGGGTTGGCGTTTGCGGCAAGCGCGAACTATCCACTGTACGCCGTTGACGAAATCGGCCGCATGACTCCATACGAGGTTGACATCTCGAAGCATCTGACCGGCAGGGTTCCATTTTTTATCGCGGCTTGTACCGAGGGCATGGCTGAAAGTATAGCGAACGCCGTCTTGAACGGCGACCGGGGCTGAAGGATGCCTCGGCTGCGCTCACGGGCTTGTTACGCCGCTGTATCATGAACAAGATAGGGAAGAGATGATTTCACAAATGCTCCTTGACCACCAGATTCGTCATTCCTGCGGAGGCAGGAATCTAGAAATCATGGAAATACAGACATCTTGAGGCTTGTCACTCCCACCCTAACCCCCCTCAAGGGTTCAGAGGGGTGGGTATTGAAAATAATCGTGCTTGCGGTTGGGATTTCACCCCCATCCTAACCTTCCCCCATCAAGGGGGAAGGGATTTGTGAAAAAGAATGTAATCGCTTAAATTGCAGAGCAAGAATGCTCGAAAAGAGAGGTGTGCAATGGCTGGGGAGATTAGGCGTCTGCTGCGACCGCATCTGGCTGAAGTGCAGACATACGAGGCAGTTGACCCGCCAGAACTGATCGCAAGGCGGGCCGGAATACCGGCGAGCGAGATTGTGAAGCTCAACGGGAACGAGAACCCTTATGGCGGCTCTCCGAAGGTCGCTGAGGCCGTTGCGAACGCTCCCGTGCATATTTACCCGGACCCACTGCAGCGCAAGGTGCGGCAGGCGTTGAGCGATTACACGGGCGCAGCCCCGGAAGAGATAATCGCGGGCGCGGGCAGCGACGAGCTTATTGACCTGATGTTCCGGCTGTTCATGGAGCCGGGAGACAAGGTGCTGGACTTCGATCCGACATTCGCGATGTACGGGTTCCTGGCGCGCATCGCGGGCGGCGAAACCGCTATGGTGCAGCGGGACGAGGTGTTCGACATTGATGTGTCGGCGGCGAGGGATGCGCTGGACGACAGGACGAAGATTATCTTCCTAGCGTCGCCGAACAATCCGACAGGCAACCTCACGCCGCGCAATCATGTGCGCGAGTTGCTCGACACGGGGCGTATTGTGGTAGTGGACGAGGCATACTATGAGTTCTGCGACTCCACGGTGGCGGATATGGTGTCCGACCACGAAAACCTTGTGGTGCTTCGCACGATGAGCAAGTGGGCGGGCCTCGCAGGGCTGCGGATCGGCTATGGCATAATGAACGAGGAGCTGGTGCAGCATGTAATCGACATCAAGCAGCCTTACAACATAAGCGTGGCTGCGGAGGCGGCGCTGCTGGCATCTCTGGAAGATGCGCCCGCTCTGCTGGACAACGTGGGCAAGATCGTTGACGAGCGACAACGAATGATTGCCCTGCTGGACGAGATTGCGGGCGTGACGCCCTGGCCGTCGTCGGGGAACTTCGTGCTGTGCAGGCTGGAGTCGGCGAATAAGGCCAAAGAGGTCTTCGAGTCGCTGGCGCAGCGAGGGATCGTGGTGCGGATGTTCAGCTCGGACCGCCTCCGAGACTTCTTCCGCGTGGCGGTGGGGACGCCTGAAGAAACTGACAAGTTTATCGCGGCGCTGAAAGAGGTTATCTAACATCGATGGATTGGGTGGAGGGAATCTTCACCCCCATCCTAGCCTTCCCCCATCAAGGGGGAAGGGACATTACGTGAGGTAAGCAGTTGCGAATAGGGAAGCTCAGCAGGGAGACGCGAGAGACGCAGATTAGCGTCGAAGTGAATCTGGACGGCAAGGGCGAGTACGACATCGATACGGAGAACGGCATGTTCGATCACCTGCTGGCACAGCTGTCCCGGCATGGGCTGATCGATCTGAAGGTCCACGCTCGCGGCGATACGCATGTCGGCTGGCACCACCTGGTCGAGGATACGGGTATCGTGCTGGGCAGGGCGCTGAAGGACGCAGTGGGGGACGCCAGCGGCATAAGGCGGATGGCGCACTCTTATGTGCCGCTGGACGAGGCGCTGGCGCTTACGGCTGTGGACTTCAGCGGACGCGGATACGCTGTGATTGACGCGGGCATGTCAGACAGCGACCTGGGCGCGCTGCCAGCCGAGCTTATACCGCACTTCCTGGAGACGATGGCACGCGAGGGGGCGTTCAACCTGCATGTGCGGATACTGGCGGGGAGCAGCAATCATCACAAGGCGGAAGCGTTGTTCAAGAGCCTGGCACGGTCAATGCGCGCGGCGCTGGAAGTCGATGAGCGGCTGGGCGGTGAGGTCGCGAGCACGAAGGGGAGTATTGGGTAGGGGAGAGAATTTACATCGATGGACAGGATGGAGGGGATGTGGAGGTCAGCTGCTAGCGTTGGCTCCGCTATGGGTATGTGTCTTGTACTAGGTTCGACACTAGGACATCACCATTGTCGAGCAGTCTGTAGCTGACAATCCAATCACCGTCGGAGAAGATAATGACATCGATGCTCGGTATATAGTGCTTAAACTCGTTGTCCGGTTCGGGATCGAAAAGTATCTCAAAGAGTATGCACCAAGCCAATATACCGTGACGGTCTGTGGCTCCGGTCAGTTCTTGAGATAGAATCAGACGGGGGATGTGCTCACTCGTCAAGACGCAGTCTCCGCAGTCTTCGCCTGATTTCATCAATAGGGTAGCTGATGTATTCGCCGCGCTCGATTTGGGCGAAGCCATCCATCATTTCGGAGCGGAACTGAGGCGACTGGAGCATTTCTTCTATTTCTTCTTTGGTTCGCGGCTTTCTGCCGTCTTGTTCGAGAGTCACTGGTTACCTCCGTTTCGATGATTGCGTTGGCTTGGTGGGATTATAGCATAGACGGAGGCTGTTCCTGATCGAGAGCAGCCTCCTTAATGGGTGTATTCGGCGTATGATATATACATGTCGAATCGGGTTCTGAATCTATTTCATGGTATAGCCAACGCGCCAACTTGAACGGAAGTTAACGCAGATTCCAGAACCAGAGTGGACTTCTGCCGCTGGCAATTGCGTCAAAGTCATATTCATCTCCGAATAACAGCAACGTTGCTGTGTCCGATGCGAGAACCTCAAAGCAGACGTTGCCTTCTAACTTACCGCCTGGGAAAATTCTCCTAAAGCTATCGAACCTTTCGGGAATGGTGTTGAATTTACATCGTGCATCAAACTCTACATTTGAACTTCCCACTGTATCTAATCCTGCCGCGAAAAAACTCTCGGCGGCGGAACCTAGATTTTCGACTTCGATTTCGATTAAGACATATCGATTACCTGGATCAGGGGGTTCATCGTTAAATCGATTCTCAGATTGGATGATGCTCCAAGCGTCCTTATTCACCGATACAACTCGCATCTGCCAGGGAGAAATCCGCGAAGGGTCTGTACTGGTAGGACGATAGAACTGTCTCAGCGGGACAGGGTTTGACCGCGTGCCAAGATTGCCGGGCTGCGGCGTGGGCGAGTTCGTGGCGATTGGCGTTGCCGTCGGCGTTTGTGTTGGTTCAGGCGTTGCCGTCGGCATAGGCGTCGAGACACCCGACTCCAGGGCTGCGACTCTGCTGTCTAATGCGGTTATCTTGCTCTCCATCGTCGAGATAAGCTCTTGCTGCGTAGCCGCGCGAGTTTCGAGGGCTGTCAGCCGGTTCAGGATATTGTCGGGCGCGGGTGGCTGTGTTGGTGTCGGGGTAATGGTTGAAGTTGCGGTTCGCGTAGGCATAAATGTCGGTGTTGCTTGCCGAGATATGGGCGTGGATGTAGCGGTCGGAGCATCACCCACGGCAGTTGTCGCCGTAGCGGTGGGGGTAGATGTGTCCGGCAAGCCCGATACGGTGAGCGTGAAGCTACCCGTAGTTTCCACATCGTAGGTCGTCGCTTCGATGGTGAAGTCGTCCGCGGTCAGGCTTTGCGATATGCGCGAGTTCGGGTTTTCGTTGCGCGTTACGTCGTCGTTGTAATCCTGTATGGTGCCTGTCTTGCCAGTGCCTTGCATCAAGTACATGTATGTGTCCGTACTTGATCTCAACTCCATCGTTACTGTAGAAGGCGCGCTCAGCGTGAATGTGTAGAAGCGGGCGTATCGTGTCCCAATTGGATAGTTGTAATCTCCTAGTGGAGTGTTTTCCGACAGGCAGGTGTTGTCCCAGCTTCCGCTGACAGTGCCGTTTCCGGCGAGCGGTTGGATGCACGCCTGTTGAGCGGTTGCGCCGCCGATGCTGAATAGGGCGAATGCGCCTAATGCGACCAAGGCGACGATAATGATTGCGGTTCTGACAGGTGCGAAGTTCAATTCATATCCTCTCGATTGGGCATTGGCAATGTAGATTCGGCACAGCCGCAGAGGGAGGGGAATGCGTGGACGCATGAAAGATGCCCCCTTGTGGTACAGGTGCGAATCGCCAAAGACGCATCATCCCATAGAGGGCCACGCAGGGGCGCAGTGCGCCCTGTGAAGCTTATCCGCGTGCGCGGGCAAGCTCCTCTATGAGATTTGTCTTTGGCGAGAGGATGTTAGCACGAATTGGGACGGCGCGGCAACGAAAACTTGCGTGGCGCTGGTGAAGAAGGGGAGTATAGAAGTGAGGTGAGCGGAGTTGACTTGTTAACGGACGGGATTTTCACCCCCATCCTAGCCTTCCCCCATCGAGGGGGAAGGGATTTTTAGGTGAGGGGTTCGAGGTCGAAGCGGTAGTCTTCGATGACGGGGTTGGCGAGGAGCTTGTCGCACATGTCGCGGACCTGGGCGGAGGCGGCGTCTTGGCTGTCGGCGTTGAGGGTGATTTCCATGTACTTGCCGGCGCGCACGCTTGTCACGCTGTCAAAGCCGAGCTGGTGCAAGCCGCCTTGTATGGTCTGGCCCTGGGGATCGCTGACGGTGGGGCGGTACTGGATATAGACTTTGGCTAGGAATGTTTCTGACATCGATGCACAGTGTGGAGAGGATAAAGGGGATTTTCACCCCCATCCCAGCCTTCCCCCGTCAAGGGGGAAGGGACTCTTATGGCTATTGGGTGGTGTTGGTTTCGATGAAGGTTCTGATGGCGGCTTCGTCGAAGGCTTCGAGGGTCTGATTGGCGTTTGCGCCTATCAGAAGAATCTTGGCTTCCATATCAGTCTTTGGCGTAACGCCGATGGGCGAGTCGGCGGCGTCGAACTCGTCGGCTATGGTATTGAGCTGCGCCACGAGGTCGTCACATCCGTCGGGGCAGTTGTAGAAGATGTCCACGCCGCCGAGAATTGGGTTGGGCGGCAACGGAGGGGCTGCTGCCTGTTCGGCCGCGGCCGGCTGCGCGCCCGTCGCCTCAATGTTAGCCGCTTGCGCCTCAGACGCGCTCCTGCCGAAGATGTCGCCGGTGCCGCCACCACGGAAGAGCGTGTCCAGGGGCAAGCCCGGCAGCACAAGGCTGAGGATGAGCAGGAACGCGACAAGGCCGGCAGCGCTGAAGCCGAAAATTGCCAGGAGTTTCTTGCGGCGTGCCTGCCGCCTCCTGCGTGCCGCGCGGACCTGGGTTGGGGTTGGTCGTTTAGCTCTTGTTGTCATGCTTTTTCCAATTAACAGGATGTACAGGATGGGGAGGATTTTCACCCCCATCCTAGCATTCCCCCGTCAAGGGGGAAGGGACTCTTATGTATGATTGTCTAGGATAGGGTGCTGCCAGTCAACTTTTCGTAGGCTTCGAGGTAGCGCGCATGGGTGCTCGCGACAACTTCGCTGGGCAGCTCCGGCGCGGGAGGCTCGTGATCCCAGCCAGCGTCGTCCAGCCAGTCGCGGACGTATTGCTTGTCGTAGCTGGGCTGCGACTTGCCGGGGGCGTAGCCGTCAACGTCCCAGAAGCGGCTCGAGTCAGGAGTCAGCACTTCATCTATGAGCGAGATTTCACCGTCGATGATTCCAAACTCGAACTTGGTATCAGCGATGATAATGCCCTTTTCCCGGGCGTAGTCGCGGGCGGTGGAATACACTTCTATGGATGCCTTGGACAGTTGCTCGGTGAGTTCCTTGCCGACCATGTCTTCCATTTGGGCGACGGTGATGTTCTCGTCGTGACCTTCCTCAGCCTTGGTGCTGGGCGTGAACAGCGGTTCGGGGAACATGTCGCCGTCCTGGAGGCCTTCGGGCATGGGCTGCCCGGCGACCGTGCCAGTCCTGCGGTACTCGGACAATGCGGAACCGGTGATGAAGCCGCGCACGATGCACTCAACGTCGATGCGATCGGCACGCTTGACGACCATGGAGCGACGGGCGAGTTCGTCTGAGATACCGAGGTCGTCGCGGTCGGTGGCGAGACATACGAAGTGGTTCGGGATGATGTCCTTGGTCATGTCGAACCAGAACTCGGAAATCTGGGTAAGAACGGCACCCTTCTCAGGGATGCCTGTTGGAAGCACTACATCGAACGCTGAAATGCGGTCGGTGGCTACCATGAGCAACAGGCCGTCGCCCAGATCGTAGGTGTCGCGAACCTTGCCTTGGTAAAGGCGGTTGGGCAGCGTGGTTTCTCGTATCGTGGTCATTTCTTTTACCTCCGAGCTTACATTTACGGACAGGATGTGACTGTCCCTTTCCATTGATTGGCTTTTTGTCTGCTCGATGCGCCAGAGCAGGTCGTCGGGCACTCCCGCCAGCAGGCGGATAAGCGCGTGCAGAGCGCGAAGCGGATCGGGAGCGTTGAAGCCCAACTCCGAGTCGTGGGCGTGCTCCCAGATGTCGGATTCTATCTCGGCGCGCCTTTCTTCTCGGATTCCAGGAGGAAGCCCGAATGTGTACGCGCGCACCCAGTTTCTCACCAGGCTTGGAACTATTCCGCCAGATTCTTCAATAATCATGCGAGAGTGAGTCCCCCTCTTGCCTCGCCGGCGGCGCCGACACTCGTGCGGACTGCTCTTGACAGAGCTGCTTCGCCGGCGGGCGTTACGGTGTAAAGGCGGCGTCTGGGGCGTCCTTCTTCGGCTGCTATGAGAGGGTCTTCCCAACTGCTTTGGAGCAGCTTGGCTCTTTCGAGTCTTCCAAGCGCCTTGTACAGAGTGCCGTGCGCCGTCAGCAGGCGCGCGCCCTCCCGTTCCTTGATTTGCTTGGCTATGAGGAAGCCGTGAAAACTTGGCAGTCCGTCGGTTCTCAGGCGGATGCCAGCGTCAAGAATGGAGACTTCGATAGGTAGAAGGGTGTTGGCTTTTCTTCGCATGAATACATTATAGGAAGATATATTCCTAAAAGTCAAGTCGCGTAAATTAGGGGGCATTGCCAATAGATGCTGGCATCAGGTTCGACATTACTTTTGATGCAGGCTTCACCCCCATCCCTTTGGCAAGCTCAGGACAGGCTCTAGCCTTCCCCCATCAAGGGTTCAGAGGGGTAGGTATTGAGAATAAAAGGGATTGCGGTTGGAAATTCACCCCCATCCCTGAATCGAGTTCAGGGCAGGCTCTAACCCTCTCCCAGGGGGAGGGGGACTTTACCTACCCCTATCAGCCCAGCAAGGGGGAAGGGATTATCAGGTTAGCGGTTTTTCAGGGACTGGCGGTAGTCGTCGTAGGCGGCGCGGATGTTGTCGTGCTTGATGCCGAGAATCTGCGCGGCCAGGAACGCGGCGTTGCGCGCGCCCCAGGAGCCGACGGCAACGCAGGCTACAGGAATACCGGGAGGCATCTGTGCGATGGCGTAGAGCGCGTCAACGCCATTGAGGTCGCTGCTCGGCAACGGAACGCCGATGACGGGCAGGGTAGTCCATGACGCGACGACGCCGGGCAAGCCCGCCGAGCCGCCTGCCGCTGCGATGAGAACTTCGATGCCTCGTTCCCTGGCAGAGGTTACATATTCCATGACCTTTCCAGGGGTGCGATGCGCGGACGCGACCGTCATTTCGTTCTCGATACCCATCTGGTCCAGAACGCTGACCGTTTCGGCGACGATCGCCTCGTCAGAACTGCTGCCCATAATTACGCCTACTAGTGGCATTTCGATTTTCTCCTTTCGGGGTTATTTCAAACAGGATGTACAGGATGAATAGGATAGATTATTGTTTGGCGATGTCGGTGCGGTAGAAGCCGTCCCTGAAGGATATGCGCTTGATACTTTCATATGCGCGAACGCGGGCATGTTCGAGCGTGTCGGCGAGCGCGGACACGGTAAGGACGCGACCGCCGTCAGTGAGGGTGGAATCGTCAACGCTCTTAGTGCCCGCGTGGAAAACGGTTGCATCGTAGTCCACGTTCGCGATTCCACTGATGGGATAGCCGGTTTCGTAAGAAGCGGGGTAGCCGCCAGATGCCGCCACGACACCGACGCAGGCGCGGTCGTCCCATTCGATCAGGATGTCCTCGAGTTCACCGCGCGCGGTGGCGTGAAGAATTTCAACAAGGTCGGACTTAAGACGCGGCAGTATGACCTGCGTCTCAGGGTCGCCAAACCTACAATTGAATTCCACGACTTTAGGTCCTTCTTCGGTTAGCATCATGCCAAGGTATAGGACGCCTCGATAGGGAGAACCAATGTCAGCGAGCCCCTTTGTTACCGGTTCCATAATGCCGGTACGTACCAGGGCCTCCATGTCCGCGTTCCAGTGCTGCGGCAGCGGCGGGCTGAAGCTGCCCATGCCGCCGGTGTTGGGGCCCGTGTCTCCGTCACCCACGCGCTTGTAGTCGCAGGCGGCGACCATCGGGGAAACGTACTCGCCGTCAACGAAAGCGAACACGCTGACCTCCTGGCCCTCCATGAACTCTTCGATGACCACGCAGTCGCCGGCGTCACCAAACTGGCGATCCAGCATCGATTCACGCAAGGCCGCGCGCGCGTCTTCCAGTGTCAGCGCGACAGTTACGCCCTTTCCGGCGGCAAGACCGTCCGCCTTGACGACGATTGGCAGCGGGCATGAGTCGAGATATGCGCTGGCTCCCTCGAAGTCTGTGAAGGTCTCGGAGGCGGCAGTTGGGATCGAGTAATCCGCCATCAGCGTCTTGGCGAATGACTTGCTGCCCTCGATGCGCGCGGCTGCCCGAGATGGACCGAACGCCAAAAGACCAGAGGCTGTGAGAGAATCGACGATGCCCGCGGCGAGGGGGGCTTCAGGTCCCACAACCGTCAGGTCGATGGCGTTGTCTGAGGCGAAGTCGATCAGAGCTGTGATGTCCTCGGCGCCGATGGGCACATTGTTCGCTATCGAGTGAGTGCCCGCGTTGCCCGGCGCTACATAGAGACGGCCGACCGATGGACTTTGGGACAGCTTCCAAGCGATAGCGTGCTCGCGAGCGCCGTTGCCGACAATGAGGACATTCATTTCGTCCGCGTCCTCCTGACCAGTTTACCGGAGGAAGGCTCGACCATATGCGTGTCCAGCGTCTTTTTGTCGTTCTTGTTAGCGATATCATGACAGGCGTCTGCGCCCAGCGCGGCCATTTCCAGCAGTGTGCCCATGGCGACGAACGCCACATCAGCCATTTCATCCGCCGCGCGGTCGAGAGCGCCTTGATTAAGCTCTCTAGCGTGTTCGCCGGTCTCTTCCATCAGGAAGGCGAGCCGAGTGCAGAGGCGCGGAAATACGTCATTCTCAGAAAACTTTGCGTTTATGGTCGGTATATCGAAGCGGGTATGGAAATCGTACACGCTTTCGGCCAGGCGTGAGACTGCGGATACGAACTCTTCTCTGGAAACTGAGTTATCTTGCGAAGGCACAGGCTGAATCACTCCCACTCGATTGTGCCTGGTGGCTTGCTGGTGATGTCGTACACCACCCGGTTGACGCCGTGGACTTCGTTGGCGATGCGCGTAGAGATGCGCCCCAGCACGTCGTATGGGATGCGCGACCAGTCCGCGGTCATGGCGTCTTCACTGCTGACGGCGCGGATTGCAATAACGTGGCCGTATGTCCGGAAGTCGCCGGTTACGCCTACGCTGCGGGTGTCTGTCAGGACGGCAAAACTCTGCCATATCTCGCGGTAGAGGTCGTTTCTTCGGACCTCATCCATCACAATGGCATCGGCCTCCCGCAAGACGCTCAACTTATCGTGCGTTACTTCCCCGATGATGCGGATGGCGAGTCCCGGACCAGGGAAGGGCTGGCGATAGACAATCTCCTCGGGAAGCCCAAGCTCTAAGCCGACGCCGCGCACCTCGTCCTTGAACAGGTAACGCAGAGGTTCGACGAGGCTGAGTTTCATGTGCTCAGGCAGGCCGCCGACATTGTGATGTGACTTAATCTTGGCGGAGACCGTGTTGTCGGTCGTCTCGCTTTCGATTACATCGGGATAGAGAGTGCCTTGCGCGAGAAAGTCAATCTCGCCGATTCGCGCGGCTTCCTCGTCGAAGACACGGATGAACTCTTCGCCGATAATCTTGCGCTTCTGCTCGGGGTCGATGACGCCCCGGAGCGCGCCGAGGAAATTCTCAGTGGCGTCGGCGTGGATGAAGTTAGTGCTGAAGTGGCGCTGGAATGCGTCGCTGACAGCCTGCGGTTCGCCCTTGCGCATCATGCCGTTGTTCACGAAGATGCAAGTCAGGCGGTCTCCGACGGCGCGCTGAATGAGCGCCGCCGCAACCGCGGAGTCCACGCCGCCGGACAGAGCGCAGATGACCTTGCCGTCGCCGACCTGCTCGCGCACGCGGCCGATGCTATCGCTCACGAAATTGCCGGGGGTCCAGAGGGCATCACAGCCGCAGATTTCGTACAGAAAATTCTCGATGATGGTCTTGCCCTGCGGCGTGTGAACGACTTCCGGGTGGAACTGCAAGCCGAGCATCCCGGCGCCATTGCCCATGACCACCACAGGGGAATTCTCGGAGCGCGCAAGGGACTTAAAGCCCGAAGGTGTCTCGGTTATCTGGTCGCCGTGACTCATCCACACCTGCATGGACTGGGGCAAGCCCCTGAATAGCGGCTCGCTGTCCGAGGCACGATCCATCACGGCGTGACCGTACTCCCGGTGAGAGGACGGCGCCACCTTGCCTCCAAGCTGGTGCGCCATGGCCTGCATGCCATAGCAGATACCCAGCACGGGCAGGCCCGATTCGTACACCCAGTCCGGAGCAAGCGGAGCGTCCGGTTCATAGACGCTTGCAGGGCCGCCGGAAAGTATAATGCCCCTTGGCTTCAAGCGGGAGACTGAATCCCAGTCCGCAGTGTGAGGGATGATCTCGCAATAGACGCTGCTTTCGCGCACGCGGCGAGCGATAAGCATGCTGTACTGTGAGCCAAAATCGATAACAACAACAGTCTCGCGTTGAACGCGGCCTGTCGCCGGGGATTCGGCTGGTGCAGTTTCGTCTTTGGGGCTGTCTTCCTTCAACATCTACCCGTTACCTTAGGGATGTCGGAACTCGCGCAAGGTCATTAAAATCTACCATCTATGATATACTAATTCAACCATAAGTGGAGATTCAGATGGTCGATTTACCGCTAGACGATGCGATGCATGAGCAAATCAAAGCTGCCGTGGAAGTGCTTGCGAACGGAGGTGTCGCGGCTATTCCAACGGATACGCTGTATGGACTTGCTGCCAGTGCACTCGATGAGTCGGCAGTCCTGAAGATATACGAGCTGAAGGGGCGTCCCGAGGGAATGGCGCTGCCGCTGTTGCTATCGGATGCAGAGGATGTGCGGATGTGCGCCGAAGACGTGCCGCAGGCGGCGTGGACCTTGATGGAGAGGTTCTGGCCCGGTGCGCTTACGCTGGTTGTCAGCAAGAGCGCGAGCGTACCCGAAATCGTCACGGCGGGACTTGACACGGTGGCGCTGCGAGTGCCGGGCCATCCAGTGCCGAGGGCAATCGCAAAGTCACTGGGCGCGCCCATTACAGGGACGAGCGCGAACCTGAGCGGCAGGCCCGGCCTTACGAATGCGTCGGGCGTAAGGCGTGAGTTCGGCGATACGATCGACTTCGTGCTGGACGGCGGCGAAGCGCCGGGCGGCGTGGCTTCAACGATTGTGGATGTCAAGGGAGGGGGATTGAAGGTGCTTCGGGAAGGTGCGGTTTCTAGGGAGGAAATCGAGGCTGCTCTTGGAAAGGAGCCGAAATGACAGACAATAGGAACTTCGTGCGGAAGCGGCGTTACCCCAAGGAAGAGTTCGCTCGGATGGGCGACGAAATCTATGAGAACAAGGTGCGTCCGATAGTAGAAGAGGGGAATAAAGGAAAGATTGTTGCGATTGACATTGAGAGCGGGGATTACAAGGTGGACATGGACACGATTAAGGCCTCTCAATACCTCATCGACAAGAACCCTGACGCACAAATATGGTGTGTACGGATTGGACATCGGGCAGTATTCCGCATAGGTGGTATCCGAAAAAGAGTGCAATAAGATGATTTCTGGATTCGTGAGAAATGGCGCTGAAGCGGTTGTTGGTGTCGTCTTAAGGGATGCCAACGGACAACAACAGGAGATTGAAGCTGTTATCGACACGGGTTTTACCAATTATCTGACGCTGCCCTACTCTGTTGTCTCCAGTCTTGGACTCTCTTGGCAAGGTCAGCAGTTGGGTAGTTTAGCGGATGGGAGTGAGCATCTGTTTGACTACTACGCCGCTGCTATCGTTTGGGATAACAGGCCTATTGTAATACCAGTGAACGCAATCAACTCAGAGCCATTGGTCGGCATGGCGTTAATGGAAGGATACAGGCTGGATATAGAGGTTGTGAATGGTGGGGTGGTCAGTCTTGAACCGCTGTGACTGAGGACATGAAAAGAGATAATTGGTGCTAATTTGGCTACATCGCGTTACCTTGATGAATTGACGGCGCGGGTGGACGCCGAGCTAAAGGCGATTGTCAATGAGCGGGGCTTTCCGCTGTACGACATGATGGCGTATCACCTGGGCTGGAGGGGCGCTCACAGCCAGTACGATGGTTCGCCTCAACGACAGGAACGGATGCACGGGGTGTTGACCTTGCTGGCATGCGTAGCCGTAGGCGGCAATGTCGAGGACTGCCTATCTGCCGCCGCTGCAATGGAACTGGTGGACAAGTTCGCGGAAATTCACGACGATGTGCAGGAAGGGAACCCACAGCGCAATGAACGGGATGCCGTCTGGTGGGTATGGGGACCGGCACAGGCGATCAATGCGGGAGACGGTATGCACGCGCTGGGAAGGCTCGCGCTGCTGCGTCTTGCCGAACGCTGTGTGTCCGATGAGCGCGTGTTTGACGTCATAAGACTGGTGGACAAGGCGAGCCTGCGCGCCTGCGAAGGTCGATTCCGGGACCTGGAGGCGCAGGAGCGGATCGACCTGAGCGTTGAAGCTTATATGCGAATGGCAGCGGACAAGGCGGGGGCGCTGCTCGGGTGCGCGATGCAGATTGGCGCACTGGTAGGCGGCGCGAACTCTGCCACCGGGCAAGCGCTTGCAGCTTGCGGCGAGAAGCTGGGTATTGCGCTGCAAGTACGCTCGGACCTCGCGGCGCTTTGGGGAGAAGATGGGGACTCGCAACCGAATGTCGAGGTACTGAACAAGAAGAAGCTCATTCCGGTGGTGTATGCGCTTGAAAACGCCACGATCAGCGAGAAGCGCGCGATGGGCGAAATCTACTTCAAGCGCGTGCTGGATCCGGATGACGCAATCAGGTTGCGCGAGGTCATAGATGGGCTGGGAGCACGCGCTGCCTGCGAGAAGATGGCAGACACGCTGAAAGCGGAAGCACTGGCAAATATAGAAATCGAAGGCGTTGTCGAGGAAGGAAAATCTCGGATTCGAGAGTACATTGGGGTGCTCACCGGCGACCGCTGACGGGGCAGGGAAATGGCTGAGAAGAAGAGCGTTCGGGACGTGGATGTGCGAGGTCACACCGCCCTCGTCAGGGTTGACTTCAACGTGCCCTTCAAGCCCGGAACCGCCGAGATTTCGGACGACAGCAGGATTCGAGCGTCATTGCCCACGCTACGCTACCTTCTGGAACGCGAATGTAGGGTCGTCGTCTGCTCCCACCTTGGGCGTCCGAAAGGGCGTGTGGTCGAGTCGCTGCGAATGGCTCCTGTGTCCCGGCGGCTGGGGAACCTGCTCGGCGCTACGGTCTTCCAGTGCGCGGATACGATAGGCGGCAGTGCCCGCAACATGGCTTCCGGTCTTGCGCCGGGTGAAGTGCTGATGCTGGAGAACGCGCGCTTTCACCCGGAAGAGGAGGGGAATGGCGCTGCGTTCGCACGCGAGCTGGCATCTCTGGCGTCGCTGTATGTCAACGACGCATTCGGTGTAGCGCATCGCGCGCATGCATCGACAGTGGGCGTATCGCGCTACCTGCCCTCGGTGGCGGGACTGCTGATGGAGAAAGAGCTGCGCGTTCTGGGGCGTTTGCTGAATAGCCCACCCAAGCCTTTCGCCGCAATTCTGGGCGGAGCCAAGGTGTCCGACAAGATAGGCGTGCTGGGCAACCTGTCCGGCAAAGTTGACCTGCTGCTCATCGGCGGGGGCATGGCGGCGACATTCCTCAAGGCGCAGGGGCACGATGCGGGCGAATCGCCGGTCGAAGACCACTGGATTGAGTTTGCCAAGCAGCTTATAGGGCGGTCAGAGAGCGGAAGCGCGAAGTTGCTGTTGCCCAACGACGTTGTGGTCGCTGACAGGTTCTCCGAGGACGCGAATTCTCTTACGGTGTCTGCTGACTCAATTCCGAATGGCTGTATCGTAATGGACATCGGACCAAGCACAGCCATGAGATACGCAGAGGAAGTCCAAGATTATGGGACAGTAATGTGGAATGGACCGCAGGGCGTGTTCGAGTGGGAGGCATTCTCGCATGGAACGCGCGCGGTCGCGGAAGCCCTCGCTTCGCTGGACGATGCGACGACCGTGATAGGGGGAGGTTCGACGGCAGAGGCAGTCTCCAAGCTGGGACTGTCAGACAAGATGAGCCACGTATCATCAGGCGGCGGCGCATCTCTCGAATTCATGGAGGGCAAGGCACTGCCGGGCGTCGCCGCGCTGCCGGACAGATAAGTCTCAATTACGGCAGTGTCCTGTATCCGTGTGAACGGCAATCGGTTGTCTTTCCTTACCGATCATTACAGTTCCCGCTCTTTACGCACGTCCCGTAATGGAGTAGAGTTTTCCCCTGCGTTATATATTCAAGACTAATTCCGATGTTAACGGCCCTAATAGCAAAGAAATTAGCCGGAAATTAACCAAATGTACCTTGTGTTTGGATTGGCTTTATGATTGATCTTCCATTCCTTGCCGATATTTGCCGTCCGACCGATTCCAAGATCGTCATGCTTGTCGTGGACGGTCTTGGGGGCGCGCCAAATCCTGAAACGAAAAAATCGGAACTGGAAACGGCAGAACTGCCGAACCTCGACAAGCTCGCAAACCGCAGCGCGGCGGGCGTCACGACTCCTGTCATGCACGGAATCACGCCCGGCAGCGGTCCCGGCCACATGGCCCTGTTTGGCTACGACCCGGTAAAATACCTGATGGGCAGGGGAGTACTCGAAGCCCTGGGCATAGACGTGGAACTCGGGCCGGGCGATTTAGCGGCTAGAGGAAACCTATGCACGGTAGATGACAACAACCGCATCACTGACAGGAGGGCAGGGCGAATACCGACGGAGGAGAGCGCGCCGCTCGTTGAGATGCTGAACGACATCGAAATCTCCGGTGTGGACATCAAGGTTTATCCGGTGCAAGATTATCGTTTTGTGCTGGTTATGCGCGGTGATAACCTAGACGACAAGATCAGCGAGACCGACCCCCAGATGGTAGGCGTCATGCCGCTGCAAGCCAGAGCCCTCGACGATGCATCCGAGCAGGCGGCAGCTCATGTGAGGGCATTCATCACCGCTGCGGGTGAAGTGCTGCGTGAGCGGGAGTATGCGAACATGGCAATGCTCCGGGGTTTCTCACTTCTGCCGGAACTGCCAGACTTTGGCGAGCGGTACAGTCTCAATCCCGCGGCTGTCGCAGCATATCCGATGTACCGAGGACTGGCGAAAGTCGTAGGCATGCGAGTTATTCCGACAGGCATGACATTTGATGAGGAACTGGACACTCTGGAAGAGCACTTCGATGAGCATGACTTCTTCTTTCTGCACTACAAGCCTGCTGACGCGGCGGGGGAGGATGGAGACTTCTTCGCGAAAGTGAGGACATTGGAGGCCCTGGACGCATGTATAGAGCGCTTGGCCGAAATGCAGCCGGATGTGCTGGTGGTCGCGGGCGATCACTCTACACCCGCTATTCTAGCGGCGCACAGCTGGCACCCGGTTCCTCTGCTAATACATTCGGCGTGGACGGAGGGGGAGGGAATCGAAGAATTCACCGAGCGGGCATGCACCACGGGGTCTCTGGGAAGCCTGCCTGCAACAGAACTGATGCTGCTGGCGATGGCGCATGCGGGAAAACTATTAAAATATGGCCCATAGTGAAAAATTAACATCGATGGACAGAATGAATAGGATAGTCATTTTAATATGGAAATATCTATCATAGTCGGCAACTGGAAGATGAACACAACCGTTGCTGAAGCAGTCAAATTGGCGTCTGAGATCACTTCCGGTTTACCACAGCAGACTGGCACAGAGGTGGTTGTGTGCCCGCCCTTCGTGTCCTTGGTGGCAGTGCAGGATGTCTTGAGAGATAGTAATATATCAATAGGAACACAAAATCTATATCATGAAAGCAGTGGCGCTTATACAGGCGAAGTGTCGGCGAATATGCTTATAGATATATGTCGATATGTAATTGTGGGACATTCAGAGCGGCGCGGGATATTTGGGGAAACGGATGAGGCGGTGAATCTGAAAGTCAAGGCAGCAGTCAGCGCGGGTATAACGCCGGTAATGTGCGTTGGCGAAAATCTTCAAGAGCGCGAGGCGGGCAGGGCGGAATTGGTGGTGGAATCGCAGGTGCGCTCCGGGCTTGAGGGCGTGGACATTGATGCGGGTGTTGTGGTGGCATACGAGCCGGTCTGGGCAATCGGGACCGGGCAGTCAGCGTCTCCGGAGATTGCCCAGACGATGATGGCGCATATCAGGAAGACACTTGCAGCGATTGGTGGCGAGGGTGCGGCAGACGGCGTTCCTCTGCTATATGGAGGCAGCGTGAACGCGGGGAACATCGATGGATACATTAGTCAGCTCGACATCAACGGTGCGCTGGTCGGGGGCGCGAGCCTGGACGCCGAGTCGTTTGTGGAGATCGTGAAAGTGGCGGCGGGAATCGGGGGCTAACAGGATTCACAGGATGGACAGGGTGTGGAGGATGGATAGGATGTGGGAGTTATCACGCCTATCCCCTAACTTCGGAGGCAGGCTCTAACCTTCCACCGTCAGGGGAGAAGGAACTCCTGAAGACAGGGTAGTAGAGGATGGCGACGAAGCTGCTGGTGATTGTGGGGCCCACGGGAGTGGGGAAGAGCGCCCTGGCGATGCGTCTGGCGCGCGACTTTGACGGCGAGATAATCGGGGCGGACAGCCGGCAGGTATATCGCTATATGAGCATTGGCACCGCGAAGCCCTCTGAGGCCGACCGCGCGGAGATTCGGCATCACCTCGTTGACATCATCGAGCCGGACGATCGCTACTCGCTCGCGCTCTTCCTGCGACACGCAGAGCCCATCATACATAACGCAAAAAAAATGCGCGGACGCCTGCTGTTGGTAGTAGGGGGGACTGGGCAATATGTGTGGGGACTGCTGGAAGGGTGGCAGGTCCCAGAAGTTAACCCAAACGCAAAACTGCGTGAGACACTGGAAGCGCGAGTGGAATCAGAAAGCGTCGAGGCGCTGTACGATGAGCTTCGACGGCTGGATGCAGATGCGGCGGAGCGGATTGACGGGCGCAATGCGCGGCGGGTCGTTCGGGCGCTTGAGATTGCGCTGTCGCGGGATTCGGACGCAACAGAAGGAGAAAACGCGCAGAGGCCTCGCAAGACTCCGCCTGACTACGATGCAATGGTGGTTGGGCTGACGATGGAGCGGGCGGCCCTCTACGCCCGCATCGACACTCGCATCGACGCGCAGATGGCGGCGGGATGGCTCGATGAAGTGCGAGGGCTGCGTGAGCGCGGATATGGACTGGAACATGCGGCGTTATCCGGCCTGGGATACGCCGAACTGATCCGCCACCTCGACGGGGACCTGCCCTTCGACGAAGCCGTGCAGCGCATCAAGTATCGCACGCACCGCTACGCCCGCCAGCAATACAACTGGTTCAGGCTTACCGACGAGCGGATACGGTGGCTGGACGCGCCGGTGGAGGATGAAGCGTATGATACCCTAGCGAGCGATGTGCGACGGTGGCTGGCGACAGGCAGTTGCATGGATAGATAGGAAGTGGAGAATAAGAGACTGTGTCTGAAGAAGAAGTCTGTCCGCAATGCCAGCGTGCCAATGATGATGCGAATGCGCAACCTGATCCGGTGAGTCAAGACGAACAGGATATTGACGAAGAGTTGGCATCGGTACGCAAACAGCTCACGGAAGCGACCGACCTGCTCGGCAGTCTGCATAACCGCGTTACGCAGCTTGAAGCGCGAATAACCAGAGGCGCTGAGATGCGTCAGCCTGAGCGTGGAGACGAAGGTGCGGCCGTTGAGCAGCAGCCGGCTGCCATCGCAGGATCGGCTCCTGTTGACGTTAGGTCCGAGACTGCCGCTGTCCCTCAAGAGACGGCGGATGAACTCGAACCTCTTCGACACAAGGCGCCCGAAGCTCCCGAAATTGCATTTCGTATTGACTGGGAGCAAGTTCTCGGACGGAACTGGTTCGCAATCATCGGCGGAATAGCCGTCGTGCTCGGAATAGGCTTCTTTCTAAAGCTGGCGTTCGACAACAACTGGATAAACGACATCGGGCGCATCGCGCTGGGCGTTGTCGTCGGGATCGGCTTCTTGGGGGTAGGTGAGTACACTCAGCGCAGAGTGCCGCGCTGGGCGCAGGCTGTAACGGCGAGCGGAACGGCAATCCTGTACCTGACCATCTACGCGGCGTTCGGGCTATATCAGATGATAAGCCCAACTGCGGCATTCCTGCTGCTGGCGGTCGTCGTGACCGTCGCCGTACTGCTCGCGCTCCGCTACGAATCGCTGGTCATCGCGTTGCTGGGACTGGTCGGCGCATTCATATCGCCCGTGTTGCTAGGCCCGGACTTGCCGGACGAGCGGATGGCGCTTGTGTACATCCTGATAGTCGATGTGGGAATTCTTGCCATATCCACATTCCGAAACTGGCGCTGGCTCACGCTGGTCGGGCTGGCAGGCTCTTACGGCATATTCGGGTACTGGATGCTTGAAGTTTCCGGCTTCAATCCGGTGTTCGCGCAGGTTGCCCTTACAGGAATCTTCCTTACCTTCGCCGCCGCAACACCTCTATTCCACATTCTCTGGCGGCGCATGCCCGGAGCCGCGGATCTGAGCCTCATGAGCCTCAACGCAATCGTGTATTTTGCGCTGACGACCGCAATCCTGTGGGACGACTACAAGGGCTGGTTCGGACTCATAGCATTCGGTCTTACCGCGCTGTACGGACTCATCGCTCTGGCGGCGCTCAAGAGAAGCGGAGCGCCGGCGAGAACAGCCGTGTTCGCGCTGGGCATCGCGGCGGTGTTCTTGACAATGGCATTTCCGCTGCAATTCAGCGGTTACTCGGTGGCGGTAGCATGGGCGGCGCAGGGGGCGGTGATGATCTGGATGAGTTTCTATCTGGAACGCTGGCATACCAGGGCGTTCGGCATCGCGGTTCTCGCGCTTGCCGTATGCCACTTGGTTCTGTTCGACTTCTGGATGGACGCGGAAGGTTATATTCCGATTCTCAACGGACGATTCCTTACGATGGCTGTTGTCATCGCCGCATTCTACGCCGCGGGGATAATTTATCGGCACAACCGGGAAGCAGAAGGGCAGTTCAAGGCAGAGCGATGGGCGATGCCAACGATGTTGGGGATAGCCAGTCTGCTCACACTGGCGCTGCTCAGCTTGGAAATCGTCAACTTCCTCGAGAGCGACAGACTATCTTGGTCAGGGGTCTTCGGTCTGGGGAGCAGAGTTGAAATTGAAAGCGTCACACACTTGATGCTAACGCTGCTCTGGGCGGCGTATGGAACGGCAGTCGTGGCAGCCGGGATGCTCAGGCAGTATGAGCCTGCCAGATGGGGCGGGCTTGCCGTATTGGTCGTGGCGGTGTGGAAGCTGCTGACATTCGACACCTTCCTGGATACAGACCCTCTAGCATTCACGCCACTGCTTAACATGCGGTTTCTGACATTCGCGCTCGTGCTTGGGCTGCTGTCGGTCCTCGCATTCCGCTTCTGGCGCGACGATTCGGTTGTCATGGAGAGGGAGGCGTTCGTATTTCCAGTGCTGCTGGTCGTCTCCAACGCGGTCGCGCTGTGGATGCTGAGCCAGGAAGTGTTTTACTATTTCGACAGCCTTGAGGAGCGACGCGGCGGCGACTACTTCAGCGCAATGCATCTATCGTTGACTGTGTTGTGGGCGGTGTACGCGATGGGCGCGATAAGTGCGGGAATAGGCACCCAATCCAGCCGTATAAGGCTCGCAGGGATGGCGCTGCTGGCAATCCCCGTAGCGAAGCTGTTCATGTACGACGTGTTTCTGCTGGACCTTGCTTACAGGGTTGCGGCGTTCATCACTCTGGGCTGCATGCTACTGGGTATGGGGCTTGTGTATCAGCGTTACGGCGGCGCGGTCAGGGGCTTCCTGTTTGGCTCACGGACGGACGCGGAGCAGGACGGGGGCTGACAAGATTTACAGGATGGATAGGATGGGATTGGTAGCGGATGTGATACAATTGTTCTCAGTGAGTTGAACTTGGGACAATTGGAGACTATCCAATGGCAGAGCAACAAGAGCATCCGCTGAACCGGCACCTGTGCATCGCGGACAACCTGAACCTGCTGCGGGCGCTGGACAACGAGTCCATCGACCTGATTTGCATAGACCCGCCGTTCGCCAAGAACCAGACATTCACGGGCAGCCTGCGCCCGCCGCTGTGTCCGCACAACAACATCCGCAAGAACAACCGGCGCGCCCACCCCGCGGACTACCGGACCGAGATAGCGGACGCCGGCGAGATGCTGGTGTGAACACGACGGACGAACTCATCAACCTCGCGAAACGAAGTACAGGGCAATGCAAATGTACGGGCAGGCTTATGCGGGGCGGAATGCGGTGGGGACAGAGGACTGACAGCAATGGAAGGGGATGGGCATAGTATAGGTTCACAGGTGAGTAGGCTGACTATCTATTTCCTCTGGGAGGTAGATCCAATGAAATCGCGTTCTGACGAGCTACTAGACCGCGCTAAATCTGCAATGATTGCGGCGGTCGAAATCTACAACAAGCCCGATTTTCCGTACCGTGCGGAGTCTTTTGCAATACTTGCGACCAATGGTTGGGAATTGCTGCTGAAGGCAAGGTGGCTTTCGCTACACCAAAACCGAGTGAACAGTCTGTACATATACGAGAGGCGGACGAACAGGGATGGCAAAAATAGCAAGAGGAAATACATTAGGACGAATCGCACTAACACACCTCACACCTACGGGCTGGACTCCCTCGCAAGGAAACTGGTGAATCTCAATGACCTTAACTCGAAGGTATTAGCTAATCTCGAAGCTATGGTAGATGTTAGAGACAGTGTCACGCACTTCTATAATCCGTCTAAAGTGCTACAAACTCGATTGTATCAATTTAGTGCCGCGTGCGTGAGAAATTTTGCGACTGTTATCCACATCTGGTTCGGGCATGAAATGACAGAACTTGATCTACACTTAATGCCTCTGTCATTCATGGAAATGCCCTCGAATGCGAAGGGGATTGTACTAAACGCTGATGAACGGAATTTTCTCTCGTATCTGGACCGATATAGCACTGGCGACATTGAGACGGATTCACCATATTCCGTGGCAATTGACATCGACATTAGGTTTACAAGATCCAACTCCACGGAAGCTCTGCTTGCTAGAATAACAACGAATCCGAAAGCAACAGAAATTCAGCTAACAGAAGAGCAGATTCGCGACCGCTATCCTTGGACCTACAGGATGCTCACCGGGGAGTGTAGAGAACGCTACTCAGACTTTAAGGAAAATTCGGATTACCATGATGTTCGTAAGAAGCTTGAATCGAATACCCGGTTCGCATTGGTTAGGTACCTGGACCCAGAGAAAAAGACGGGGACAAAGAGGGTATTCTTCAATCCTGCCATTCTAAGTGTGTTTGACAAGCACTATCAAATGAGAGAAGTTGCAGTCTGATGACATTTGGGTTCATCTTTCATGAATTCGGGATGATACATTAGGAGAATGGAAATTGAGATTTACTAAGATGCACGGGGCGGGGAATGATTATGTTTATGTGGACGCGCGGGGGGAGGAACGGGACTGGGCGGCGCTGTCGGTGGCGATGAGCGATCGGCACCTGGGCGTGGGGTCGGACGGGCTGATTCTGGCGCTGCCGTCGGAGAAGGCGGACCTGCGGATGCGGATGTTCAACGCGGACGGGTCCGAGGGCGAGATGTGCGGCAACGGGATCCGCTGCCTCGTGAGGTTCGCGTTCGACAATGGGATCGTGGATGCGGAGAAGTCGCCAGTGCGCGTGGAAACCATGGCGGGCGTGCTGGATGTTACGCCGCTGGGCGACAACGGCGACGGCATGACAGCTGCGCGGGTGCTGATGGGAGCGCCGAGGCTGATTCCGGCAGAGATTCCGGTGGCGCTGGAAGGCATGGATTCGGTCATAGACCAGCCGCTTGAAGTCGCCGGACGAAAATTCCGCATGACCTGTGTGTCGATGGGGAATCCTCACGCGGTGGTGTTCATGGACGAGCCTGTGGACGACTTCCCGCTGACGGAAATCGGCCCAATGGTGGAACATCACTTGCTGTTTCCCGCGCGCGTGAACTTCGAGATAGTGAATGTGCTGGACGGCGGCAAGGTGCTCAAGACGCGCGTGTGGGAGCGCGGCTCGGGCATCACGATGGCGTGCGGCACGGGAGCTTGCGCGGTGCAGGTGGCGGCGCGGCTGAGTGGGCTTGCGGGCGACAGGGCGACAATCGCGCTGCCGGGCGGCGACCTGACGGTGGAGTGGCCGGGCGAGGGCGAGGTGGTGATGGAAGGGCCGGTGGCGACGGTGTTCGATGGGGAGTGGAACGAGGGCTAACATCGATGGACAGGATGGATAGGATGGGGTTTTCTCGTAATTCTACGCTGCCCTGGTTGTGGCTAATGACGCGCCGATTCCGTCTATGACCTTCTTGTTCCTGAAATAGAACATGTCGTCCTCATCGACACCTGCGATTGCCATGCCTACTTCCATCATGTGGGGCTGCAAGCGTCGGTTCAAGAATGCCGCAGTGCCCGCGCCCGCGATGCTGCCGACAATGCCGCCTGCCGCTGAACCTACGCCCGGAAGCAGAGCAGTTCCCGCCGCCGTACCGCCCGCTCCTCCTGCGGTAGTGAGCACGGTCGTTACGCCGAATTTCGACATCAACACGAGCGCCTTTAGCGCGTGAACTCTTGAGCGGTCTTGAAGTTGCACATCCTTGAAGTCGCGCTCTGTAGATACAACGTCCATGACAAGCCTGATTCCGAGTATGATTTCACCCGCATAGGGCAGCATCTCGCCGATGCCGTCCGGTATATCGAAGCCTTCATTTGACGCTAAAGTCTCCAGACCTTCCCTCACCTCATGGGTGAACTCCAAGTTTGACTCGCCTAGGCTGATTAACTGGGCGGAGAGTTCGGGTGACGATTCGGATATCTTCTGGTAAATCTCTTGGCTTACCGCAAAGTAAGTATCAGGGCTATCCCGCATGGCATCCGAAACATCATAAGCGTACCCTTCGGCGCCCATCTTGACCTGAACCAGAATCTCGTGTCCGTCAGAGTTGATGCCGCTCAAGTCCCAGCCGGGCTGTTTCAAGTCTTCAGCAATGCGAAAGTCGTAGCCGGGGAAGCGGTCTTCCAGCAAGCCTTCGGCTCTTAATTCGGCAACTTTGCCCTTTAGATTGGACACTAAGCCCCCCAAGTTACGTGCTCCCTCTGCCGCTTCTTCCTGAAACTTTTCGTCTAGGGGAAGTGGATTATCAGGATACAGCAGTTCATACGCTTCGCTGAGGTCATCAGGCACATTCGGAACGGCATTGAACACCGCTTCCATCGTTTCGTCGACGCCTTCCGCCAATTCCACCGCGAAATGGTCTCTGTCCATGGCGCGCAGGCGCGTAATCGTATCCACGAAGCCCAGGTCTTGGGCGTTCTCGGATACGGGCAGCATTTGGAGTTCCGGCAGCAGCGCAAGCGATCGCATGCTCATCAGGACACCAGCGCGACTATAATTGAGATGACCGCGATGGCTAGGCTGATACCGGAGATTATCTGCGATTGGCGTTTCGCGGATGCAATTTCGAGCGTGGTGCGTTCTTCGAGTTCCGATATGTTCTTGTTGGACTCCTCGACCGTCTCCGCAACTTGCTCTTCCAACGCCGTTATCTTCTTATCGGACGCTGCAACGGCTTGCTTTACCGCTTCACCAACCGCCTCTGATATGCGCGTGTCCATCGCCGCTATCTGAACGCGCACATCCTCATGTCCCTCAACATGCGCCGTTAATAGTTCGTGCTGCTTTATGACGCGTGGAATTAGCTCCTGATTTATCCTGTCCTGTTCTTCCCAGAAGCGCACTTTCTCCGCGATTTTCGGCGTCTCTTGTACTTCCGCTCCATCTTCCCGATTAGCCATTCACGCTCCTCCGCAATCGTTGCGCTCGTTACACAATTCTTTACCTTTGCCCATGCATCCCTTAACATAGTGCCGTACAAATTATTTTGCAATCGTTGATGGAGATGAGATGAATTTCGCCAGCCGCATAGACAAGGTTCCGCCGTATCTGTTCGTGGGCATCAGCCGGAAGATAGCGGAGAAGAGAGAGCAGGGGATAGATGTCATCAGCTTCGGCATCGGAGACCCGGACATACCGACGCCCGACAATGTAATCGAGAAGCTGCGCGAGACCGCGCTTGACGGGCCGAATCACCGATATCCGGAAACCGACGGGTTGCCAGAGTTCCGGCAGGCGGTGGCGGACTGGTACCAGCGCAGGTTCGGCATATCGGTGCATCCGGACAAGGAGACGCTGCCGCTCATCGGGGCGAAAGAAGGCATAGGGCATGCCGCTCTGTGCTTCATCGAGCCGGGCGACATCGCGCTGGTGCCGGACCCCGGCTACCCGGTCTATTCAGTGGGCACATGGTTCGCAGGCGGCGAGTGCCACTGGATGCCGCTGCTAGAGGAGAACGGCTGGATGCCTGACCTCGACGCCATACCCGACGACGTCGCGGACAAGGCGAAAGTGATATGGCTCAACTATCCGAATAACCCAACGGGCGCAATCGCGGACGGCAGCTACTTTGAGAAAGTAGTAGAGTTCGCCAAGGCGCACGATGTCGCCGTGCTGCACGACGCATCGTACTCTGAGGTCGCATTCGACGGCTACCGGCCGGTCAGCTTCCTGGAGACGCCGGGCGCGATAGACGTGGGCGTGGAGTTTCACTCGCTGTCCAAGAGCTACAACATGACCGGCTGGCGGCTGGGCATGGCGGTGGGCAACGAGGACATAATCAGCGCGCTGATGGTCATCAAATCGAACCTCGATTCAGGCGTCCCGAACGCCATCCAGTACATGGGCATGGAGGCGATGGAGCTGTCGCAGGAGGCGATAGATGAGCGCAACGCCATCTACGAGCGGCGGCGGGATCGCGTAATCGAAACGCTGCGGGACATCGGTCTGGACGCCATACCGCCCAAGGCGAGCCTGTATGTGTGGACGCGCATACCGGAAGGCTTCACATCGGCGGAGTTCACGGAACTGCTGCTGGAAGAGGCGGACATCGTAGTTACGCCCGGCAACGGTTACGGCGAGTACGGCGAAGGATACATCCGGCTGTCGCTGACAATCGACGACGCGGAGATGGAAAAGGGGCTGGCGAAGCTATCCGAGTGGCAGATACCGGAGAGAAATTAACAGGATGGACAGGATGGACAGGATGGGAAGGATAAGGGGGTGAAGCATCGCTAGACGACGAATGAAATCTACAAGGCCGAGGCTTGAGCGCGCGATCACAGTAGGCGTGGAACTGAGGCGGCGGCGCAGCCCGTGGAGGCTGAAGGACTCGCTTGCCGAGCTTGCCGAGCTCGCCAGAAGCGCGCGTGCGCTGGTCGTTGGCACGGTGTCGCAGCGCCTTGACAGACCCACGCAGATATATCTGGGCAAGGGTAAACTGGAAGAGCTGAAAGCGCTCATCTACGCCAAGCACGCCAGCACAGTCATCTGCGACGACGAACTGACCCCCACGCAGCAGCGCAACCTCGAAAAGGCACTGGGCGAGTCCGTCAAAGTCATAGACCGCACGGCGCTGATTCTTGATGTATTCGCGCAGCGAGCGCGCACGAAAGAGGGACGCTTGCAGGTTGAGCTCGCACAGCACGAATACCTGCTGCCGAGGCTCGCCGGACAGTGGACGCACCTTGAGCGGCTGGGCGGCGGCATCGGAACGCGCGGTCCCGGTGAAACGCAGATCGAGACCGACCGCAGGCTAGTAAGAACGCGCATACAGAAGCTCAAGCGCGACCTTGAGGATGTGCGGCGGCATCGCGCGCGTTACAGGGCGCGGCGCATCGAGATGGAAGTGCCCGTCGTCTCGCTCGTGGGCTATACCAACGCCGGCAAAAGCTCGCTGCTGAACCGGCTCACCAAGGCAGGCGTGATGGCCGAGAACCTGCTGTTCTCCACGCTCGACCCCGTCACCAGGCGCATCCACACGCCCGCGGGACGGGGTGTGCTGCTAACGGATACGGTGGGCTTCATTCAGAAGCTGCCGACCGCGGTAGTCGCCGCGTTCAGGGCGACACTGGAAGAGGTCCAGGAATCGACGCTTGTGCTCCACGTCGTGGACGTGACACATCCGAACGCGACGCAGATGGTGAGCGTTGTCGAAGGCATCATCGACGAGCTGGGCATAGCGGACAAACCGCGGCTAATGGCTCTGAACAAGGCCGACCTGCTGGACGAAGCCGCCGACTCGGATATCCTCGGCAGGGCGCTGCGCCTAGCCGACGGGGACCTGCGTAGCGTGTTCACATCCGCGGAGACGGGCGCGGGACTGGACGAGCTTCTGCGCGAGATCGACGCTGCGCTGGAGCCGGGAATCGCTTCGATGGATAGGATGGACAGGATAGTGGTGGGCTGACGCAATCTCATATTATGAATGCACATTTCTGTGAGGGACGGCACTTTTCCAGACAAAGGCGCCGTCCCTTTTGGCGCCTATGCAGAAAGGCAGAAGGTTCGTGTGGCTGAATGTAGTAGTAGGTCTGACCGTAACTATTCTCTTGTCGACGGGAATCGTACTGTTCCTGAGAGCGTTTGAAGTGGGCTACGAACTTGGCTTTGTCGAGCAGACGCTCACCGGCTCACTGCTTATCGCATTTGAGATTGTGCTGTTCTTCGGGATCAGGGCGCTGGCTCGCGCAGGATTGCACTACATTCCGAAATTCAGATCGTCCATATGGCTGGACTTTATTGTAGGTGCATTGGTCGCATTGCTCTTAGTAACCGGGCTGCAACTCATCGCATTAGAAACAGATTCAGAACTGAATGCATTACGCTTCGTGCTCGCATGGATTATCTCAGCGTCAGTCCTTGCTGCGGCGCTAGGCCTTTTCTTTGGAATGCGTAGTCTGGCGCAGAAGGACCTAAATCGAACCAGTTCCGGAAGCAGGAGTGACCTGACGAGTGGGAGAGACTGAGGAAGGCAGACGTCAACAGGGGAGAGGACCTCACACTAATCGCGCTTGAAGTAGCATACTCAATGCCCATAAGCGCATGTTCGCACTATAAATCTTATGTAAAGTTTGGAGTGGTATCCGACCCGCAAAATTTACATAACGCGCTGCACTTTACATAATCACTGTGTCTCACATGAAGTATGCGCTGCTCTGCGCGGTGGTCGCATAGGCAGAGTTCAATCTGTCACGATTCCTGTCTTCTGCGGGCGAAGGATCGCGGCGCTTCAGAATCGCCATAGAGCCTCTATTTTTGCGCGTCGGGTGTCCGAGTATTCGGACCATCGAAAATGGATGGAACGTATATGGGCAGCATGTAAGCTCAGACGCTTGGCCTTCCTTTAATCATGTGGTGACTAATCATGTGGTGACATTGATGACGCCGGCTTTATGGAGTGCGACAAGCAAGTCCATTCCCGACTCTCCCGGACGCTCGTGGTCGAAGTCTATATGATTTAAGCCTTCAAGGCTGATGCTCATTTGCTCGCCGTCCTCGTGAAGCAAGACTACCCGATCATCGAAAAGAACCGAAGACGCGCCGAGCATACCTATCATCTTGTCCCTCGACGACCAGGCATCATCCCCGCTGCGAAACACCAGAACTGCCGCGCGGGAATCCCGCATCGCCTGAGAGACCTCCTGCGGCACCAGCAAGCCCGTATCGTCCTCCGGAATCCGTGGACTCGCCGTGAAGATGCCGAAGTCGCCAAGCATAGAGACAACATAGTCCGCCGCATCGGAGTCGCCGATATGCCCGATGAATACGCTCCTCCTATCGCTACCAGGCGGATCGACGCGCTCAGGCGCGCCGCCCTCCGGCCGCGCGATGTAAGGCGTCGGCATCTCCGTCGCCACTCTATTCGGGAGCGGCGCTGCGTCGGCAACAATATGAGGCTCAGGCAGGCGCACATGATACGCGCCGTCGGCTCCCTCCGCTATGAGACCAGCGAACTCGCCATTGTCCCATAGGATACCGAGGCACTCATCGGCGAGATCCGAGCGAATACCCAGCTCGCGCTCAAGGATGTTGTGCAAGTAGTTGCTTTGTGGAAGTCGCCTGCCATCGAAGAGCCGGTAGAACCTGCCGAACGTATCAGGATTCGTCGCGGCAGCCGCAACCGCATCGCCGCGTCCTGCCTCGTCCGGAGATGACGATACAACAGCCTCACCTAGTCCCGTGAGCCTGATATCGGGATCGTTATAGCCGCCCTCGGTCAGGCCGTAAGCAGCAGAGGCATTGAGGCGCATCGTGAACGCGCTGCTCTTGGGTGTAGTGCCCAGAGCGCCGGCAAGCAGCTCTCTGTCGAACGGCAAGCCCGCATTTGCTTCGTATATCGCTCGCGCAACACTCAGCGCATCCTCCAGCGTATAGGTCGGATACGGTCTTGTAACCCGCGTGCGCCTGGCGACATCAGTAGGCTGAGTCATAGATTCACCTGCCTGAATTCTTTCTCTGAAGGTCCGTCGGAACCGAAAGTACAGTAATAATCGACACATTGAATATAGACAAGAAAAGCATCAAGTGTCAAGAGTGCTTTTCAAGTATATTCAACTCATTCAGCAGTCAAGACAGGGTTCTATGACATTCTGAACAGCCACTCTGAAAACGTGAAAAATTATTTCAGATCGCTTTTCACCTCCACATTCGCTGACAAATACCGGCGTCCGGCAGGTATTTTCACCTTCGCCGCCGAGCGCTCTCCCAAGACACAAAAAACCGCCGGCGGGCGGCGCGTTATCATGTGCTCCACCAGTACGCGTGCTAGAATGGGAGAAGTGGACAATAAGAGCGTGCTGGTAGAATGTGCTGGCATTCTGACTCCAAAGGGATTTGCCACATTCAGCGTTGAATTTCGGCTTTTTAGTGGCGAATCTGCACTCCCCCTGTTCCGTCTGGGAGTTCCGCATTCTTGGAGAAAACGGGCCGGCAAAAATAGATGTCAACAGAATCCTTCCTGACAGAAATATCCATTCGGTAAGGTGAGCGCAATTGTCATATTTGTCAAAAATCAGGCGATGGGGCATGCTTGCAGCAGGCGTTGCCCTGTTAGCGACGGTCGCATGTCAGATGGATGCCGGCGAACCGGCTACGGCCACTTCAGAGCATCAGCCCACCGCTTCGAGTGAAAGTACGGCAGCAGCCCCCGCTCCGACTGAGCCCGCAAGCGTACCCGCTGAGACTCCGACATCCTACGCCTCAAGCGACAAGGGAACATCGGCAGTCGAAACGCTGCCCACGCGCCCTCCCCGCGAGACTTCAGCTCCGGACGCTCCCCTACTCCCCGGGCTAATCCCCCAGGAGAAGCCGCTCGAAGTGCCGGAAGGCGTACCTGAAGAACTCGCGGTGGTATGGCAGGTATGGTCGATGCTCGCAGCCGAGCACGTTGACCGCGGCACATTCGATCCCGAGATATTCACAGAGGCGTCCATCAGGGGCATGCTCGTAGCGCTTGGCGACCCTCATACCAACTACGTCGGACCCGACGTGTTCGGCATAGAGAACCAGGACATACGCGGCCGCTTCGAGGGCATTGGCGCGCACGTATCCATGAATGCCGACGGGCGTCTGCTGGTAGTCGCGCCGATCGCCGGCAGTCCCGCAGAAAAAGCAGGCATCCGCCCGGGCGACCTCATCCTCGAAGTGGACGGAGAGAGCATTGAAGGCATCAGCCTCATCGAAGCCGTCTCCAAGATCCGTGGGCCTCGCGGCAGCGTAGTGAGCCTGCTCGTGCAGCATGTCGGCAGCGTAGAGAAGGTCGTCATCGAGGTAGAGCGCGGCGTCATCCCGCTGCAAAGCGTCGTAGTTCGCAGCGAGCCGGGCCAGCGCGTGGCGCACATAAGGCTCACCAACTTCTACGAAGCCACGATGGACGATCTGTCGCAAGCCATTCGAGAGTCGATTGATACCGGATCAGAAGGAATCGTGCTTGACGTGCGAGACAATCCCGGAGGACTATTGAGTTCTGTGATAGATGTTACCAGCCTATTCCTCGACGACGGCCTAATCCTTTACGAGGTCGATGGCGACGGCAATCGCAAGGATTGGCTGGATCGAGAGAACGATGACCTCCTTGAAACAGTACCAATGGTCATACTCGCAAATCAATTCAGCGCAAGCGCGAGCGAGATACTCGTGGGCGCCCTCCAGGACCATGGTCGCGCCACGGTCATAGGAAGGACAACCTTCGGCAAAGGCAGTGTTAACATCCTGCGCCAGCTCGACAACGGAGGCGGGCTGTTCCTGACATTCGCGCGCTGGTACACTCCCGACGGCAGAGTCATCGACCGCAACGGGCTTGAGCCCGACTTTGAGGTCAGGCATGGAGATGCGCAGCAGGAGGACATCAGGCAACTCGAAAAGGCGATTGAGATACTGGAAGAGGAATTAGACGCAAGCGCGTCCAAATAGAGGCTGGCGTCATGAGAAGCAAGGCAAAGCAGAAACAGCAGCAGAAGAAAGGCGGCACCATCGTCAACAATCGCCGGGCGCGTAGAAACTACGACGTCCTGGACACGGTGGAGGCCGGGCTGGTCCTCACGGGAACCGAGATCAAGGCAATTCGCGAAGGGCGCGTCAACCTCAGCGACGCATACGGCAAGCCGGAGGATGGGGAATTGTGGCTCGTCAACATGCACATAGCGCAATACTCGGCCGGTTCTCGCAACAACCACGACCCTACCCGACCACGCAAGCTACTGCTTCACAAAGACGAGATCGTCCGATTGTCAAGGCAGGTCTCGGAACGTGGACTGACTCTAGTGCCGATGCGCCTTTACCTCAGGAAGCACAGGGCGAAAGTGGAGCTTGCCGTCGCAAAGGGGCGCAAGCTGTACGACAAGAGGCGCTCGATGATCGAAAGAGAGCGGGAGCGCGAGGCGATGCACGCTGTCAGGCGATAGAAATAGACGTGCGGCCTTCTTGGGAATGCTCGGCCGAGGAGAGAGCTTCAGACCGCGCACGCTTTTGCCACAGTCTCCGTAGGTGGAAACCTTCCAGAACAAGAGAGAGCGCCGATATTATCGGCGCTCTCTCTATCATTCCCCGCGTACCGGAACAGCCTGCTACCCGATGCGTTTCACTTCCAGAGTCTCACCGGGAGCGAGGGCGACACGCCTGACAATGATGTCCAGCTTCAGCAGCCAGTAGCCGAGCGTAGCCTTGCTGACACCGAGATAGTCGGCGGTGGCGGACAAGCCGTTCTCCGTTACCATCTCGGGCAGGAGCTTCTCAAGTGGCTGATTGAACTTCTCTTCGACTGCCAGCATCTTCTTGGTCTTGCGCCTCATTTGTCTCCCTCCTTGGAGTTAACTTATTCATTGGTTTAACCTATTGAACACATACTAGCGTTGCGCCATACAAAGGGTCAATGCCTTTTTCAACACTTTTCCTTAATTTTCTGGCGGTTTCCAACACTCTCAAACCTATTCAAATGTTTTCAGATTGTTTCTATCTAATTTAACCGCCTGACGGCAGGTAGTGTAAAATGCACCTACTGCGGAACGATACTCGGACAGATAAAGGAGATCCGGTGTGATTTGGGAGACTATCAGGCGCGTGCGGCGCAACCATGCGCTCGAGCACGCGACCGTTACATTGATGCTGGAAGAGGGCGTGCGCGGACCGCTTGGGGGCTACTCCACACCATGGGGCTTCTTCGTTGTAGGAGACCTTTCCACTCAACAGCTCGGACGAATCGTGGACCACGCCCTGAACAGCCTCAGCATGGGGCGCGGGGAGATGGCGATTTCCCCGCACTGCGGCACCAACCTGGCTGTCGCGGCGCTGTTCTCCGGCGCACTAACCCGGCTGGTACTGGGCAGGAGCAAGAAAGGGCGCTGGAAGCGGCTCCCGCTGGTGCTAGGAGTCGTCGTAGTCGGCGCGCTGCTCAGCAAGCCAGTCGGAAACGCCATCCAGAGACGGTTCACCACCCTATCCGACATGGATGGCTTGGAAGTGGTGGACATACAGAAGGCGTGGCCGGGTCAGCGGCCTCGGCTGCACCGCGTAACCACGCACATGCCCTAGTTTCGTGTGAGATTGCTTGACCGTGATATAGCCCGTTGCTACACTTGATCATGCATGCAAATGCACGCTCTCAAGTGCGTCCCTGTAGCTCAGTTGGATAGAGCGGCTGCCTTCTAAGCAGCGGGCCGCGGGTTCGAATCCTGCCAGGGACGCCACAGCACCCCTTCCCGCCCTCACCTCTACCACACTATAAACATATAACTATATTTATCGGGATTTTCCCTGTGGGATTGCATCCTGTTGAGTTTACACCGTTAATATAGATATATGTGAATGAAAGATGCATGCAAGCTCTCCCAGAACTGCCATGCCGATATATGGTCACCTCACTTGCCTGCTCCTCGCTGCTTGCCTATCGCCTCTCTTGGCTCCCTACTGTCCGGATGAAGCTGGAATTGTCCAAATTTCCGCCTTCGAAATCCTGCGACGCGCCAGATTGCCCGTAGAGCGCCGTTTTGACCAGGTAATAAGCAATCAGACTAAGCCCGATCCAAGAAAACACTCTTTGGGGCGGTCACTTTGCCGACAAGAATGGGCCAAAACGGAAGTGTTGTACATTATGTCGATGATCGACCAGGCTGGCGACCACGCAACCTCATCCAACTGTCAAGTAGAATCTCGCTCTTCTTTTTCGCGTATCGGTTGGCATGAATGCATTTTCTGGCACTATTGGTGATTTCCAAGGAATTAAGCTCCGAGCCGAATCGCGAATACAGTCAACCAAGTGCTGCCGGAAAACCGATAGCCGATTGGGATAGGTAAGCGCCCTCGGAGCTTGGCGCGCCATTCTGCGGCATCCCTTCGGTACATGTAACCGGTGAATCTTCCGCACGCCCTAAATCGCAATCAAACCACTCCCCTACCCTGCTTTGATTAAAGTCTTATCCATTTTTCAGAATTCGACCAAACTGTGGCAGGACTGAGGCGAAATTCTTCCCGCTCATTGCCTCAATCAGAACGGATAACGTGAACGACACGTAACTATCCATTCATCCGGAAGTTATAAATAGTGGCGGCGTAAGGAGTGCCCGCTGTGTTATATTGTCGGAACAGAACGGTAGAAATCCGCCGGATGCCGGACGGTCGAGGTAACAGACGATGACAAAGAGCTTTTCCGAAGAACTGCGGCAAGAGGCACTCCCAATCTGGGAGAGCATATTCGCGCACCCCTTCCTGAAGGAAATCGAAGCCGCGACGCTGCCGCTGGAGAAATTCCGCTACTACGTCGAGCAGGACTACCACTACCTCGCAGGATTCGGGCAGGTCGTAGCGACCGCGCTTTCCAAAGCGCCGGACACTCATACGCTCCGCAGGCTCACACGCAGAATCACTACGCCGGTCGAGCGTCCGCTTCATGGAAAGATGTTCGAGCTTCTGGAAATGAGCGAGGACGAAGTGGATTCGGTCTCGCTTTCGCCCACCAATTCGGCGTACATCAATCACATGCAGGTCGCCGCATCGACCGGAGGCGTGGGCGAGGCTGCCGCTGCATTGCTGCCCTGCCCCTGGACATACCATGAAATCGGAATGAAGATAGCAATTCCCGAGCATCCCGTTTACAGCTACTGGGCAGAGCCATACCGCGAAGGACTGCTGGAAGAAAGCACAGCCGCATGGCGCGAGCTGGTGGACGAGTTCGCCGCCAACGGCGGTTCTGCCGTGCGAGAGGCCATGCGAAGAGCATTCATAACAAGCTCGCGATATGAGTACATGTTCTGGACTATGGCGTACAAAATGGAAGAGTGGCCGGTATAACTGACATCAACAGACAGGATAGACAGGATTTTCACCCCCATCCCCTGCCTTCGCAGGGGCAGGCTCTAACCTTCCCCCGTCAAGGAGGAAGGAATTAAAGTAAGAAGGAGGCAGGCATGAGTCCGAGAATGTACCAGGGGCAGATCAACGCCCCCGAATTTCCACCCGGGCTGGAGTGGATGAACACGGAGAAGGCGCTCACAATGACGGACCTCCGCGGCAAAGTGGTGGTGCTCGACTTCTGGACATACTGCTGAATCAACTGCATGAATGTATTTCCGCAGTTGCGGAAACTGGAAGAAAAATACGCGGACGAGCTCGTGGTCGTAGGTGTGCATTCCGCCAAATTCGCAGCCGAAAAGGACTACGAGAATGTGCGGAAGGCAGTGCTCCGCTACGAGATCGAGCACCCCGTAGTCAACGACAAGGACTTCCAAGTCTGGCAGCAATACGGCGCCCGCGCCTGGCCCACCCTGATGTTCATCGATCCGGAAGGCAAGGTGCTGGGCAAGCACGAAGGCGAGTTCGCCGTATCCGACATGGACAGCCTTCTTTCCAAGATGATCGAGGAGTACGACAACAACCAGCTCGTCAACCGCGCACCGATTACATTGAGCCTCGAAAAGGACAAAGAGTGGGAGCGCCCGCTATCGTTCCCGGGTAAGGTGCTCGCTGACGAAGCGTCCGACAGGCTCTTCATTGCAGACTCGAACCACAACCGAATCGTGGTTACCGACCTGCGCGGAATGGCGGTTAGCGTCATTGGAAGCGGTCAGCAGGGACTACATGACGGCGGGTTTGGAGAGGCGGAATTCTATGATCCACAGGGTATGGCACTCAACGGCGACATTCTGTATGTTGCAGACACCAAGAATCACGCCATACGGGAAATAGACTTAGCAAACCAAAACGTAAGAACAATAGCCGGGACCGGCGAGCAGGCGCGAATGTTCCATCGCGGCGGCAACGCGCGCTTCGTGCAGCTCAATTCACCCTGGGACCTGGTCGTAGAGGGCGAGAACCTGTACATAGCGATGGCAGGGTTCCACCAGCTCTGGCGCTATGACCTGCGAACCAAGGAAGCCAACCCATACGCGGGGAACGGACGCGAGCGCATTACGGATGGCGTGCTGTTCAGGGCGGAACTGGCACAGCCGAGCGGCATCGTGAGCGACGGCAGCAAGTTGTACTTCACAGACAGCGAGACGAGCGCCGTTCGATCAGCTGACATAAACGGAAAAGGAGAGGTGGAAACCATCGTCGGGCTGCATTTGTTCGAATTCGGGGACGTTGACGGCATCGGCGACGAGGTTCGTTTGCAGCATCCCATCGGCATTGAGCTGCACGACGGCGTACTGTACATCGCCGACACCTACAACAACAAGATCAAGCGCATCTACCCGACCACGCGAGGCGCATCGTCATTCCTCGGCATCGGCACACCGGGGCACGAAGACGGCGCGGGAGTGTTCGCGCAGTTCCACGAGCCTGCCGGCCTGAGCGTAGCGCGCGGCAAGCTCTACATCGCCGACACGAACAATCACGCGATACGGGTTGCGGACCTGGAGACACTAGAAGTCAGCACATTGGAGATTGTGGGGCTTTAGAGTATGGGTGCCGAGGTAAGTCTGCGCGAAGTTACAAGTGCAAACCTCGCTGCAATCCTGAACCTGTCCGTTTCGGAAAATCAGCAAGAACTTGTTGCCTCCAACGCCAAGTCAATCGCGGAAGCGCACTACGCGGAGGACGCATGGTTTCGAGCTATTTACGCTGACGAAACTCCTGTCGGATTCGTGATGCTGTCTGACGTGCCTGAAAAAGCGGAGTATTTTCTGTGGCGCATGATGGTGGACGCCGCCCACCAAGGGAAAGGATACGGACGCCGCGCCGTCGAGATTCTGGTTGAGCATGTGCGAATGAGACCCGGCGCAACAGAGCTATTCACCAGCCATGTCAAAAAAGAGGGCAACGCCGGGAAGTTCTACCGGAAATTGAACTTCGCATACACCGGCGAGGAACACGAAGGCGAACTTATCATGAAACTCGAGCTTTAAATTCAATAGGAAGATGAGCGAACATGCCCAACCGCCTGGCTAACGAGACCAGCCCTTACCTGCTCCAGCATGCGAATAACCCGGTGGACTGGTATCCCTGGGGCGATGAGGCGCTGCAACGGGCGCGTGTGGAGGACAAACCCATTCTCCTGAGCGTGGGATACTCCGCGTGCCACTGGTGTCATGTAATGGAACGCGAATCGTTCGAGAATCCCGCAATCGCCGCGCAGATGAACCAGCTATTCGTCAGCGTCAAAGTGGACAGGGAAGAGCGCCCAGACATCGACTCCATCTACATGACGGCTGTGCAGGCGATGACGGGGCACGGCGGCTGGCCGATGACGGTGTTCCTGACACCGGACGGCAAGCCCTTCTATGGCGGCACGTACTTCCCGCCTGAAGACAGAGGCGGCATGCCCAGCTTCCCGCGCGTGCTGGAGGCGATTTCGGACGCATACAGCAGCAACCGAGACGAGGTGCTGCAGAACACCGAGCATCTGCTGGATCGCATGCGGCAGATGTCCGCCGTCGGGCAGCAGGGCTTCGAGCCATTGACCGATGAGGTTATGCGGCTCGCGATGCGGAAGGCGGCGAGTGACTTCGACCCCAGACACGGCGGGTTCGGCTTGCAGCCCAAGTTCCCGCAGCCGATGACCTACGAGTTCCTGCTGCGACACTACCTGCGGAGCGAGGATTCCGAGGCACTACACATAGTCGAGCTGACCCTCCAACGAATGGCGACCGGAGGCATCTACGACCAGATTGGCGGCGGATTCCACCGATATTCAACCGACGCCTTCTGGCTCGTGCCGCACTTCGAGAAGATGCTGTACGACAACGCCCTGCTCGTGCGGCTATACCTGCACGCCTACCAGATTACCGGCAATCCGATGTACAGGCGCATCGTAGAGGAGACGCTTGAATACGTCATGCGCGAGATGACATCACCGGAGGGCGGCTTCTACTCCGCGCAGGACGCAGACAGCGAGGGAGTTGAGGGCAAGTTCTTCATCTGGCTGCCACATGAGATTGAGGAGGCGCTAGGTTCAGAGGACGCCGAGATAATATGCAGGTACTACGGCGTTACGCCGCACGGCAACTTCGAGGGACGGAACATCCTGCGAGTGGCGATGGACGCGGCGAATCTTGCCCGTGACGAAGGGCTGGACGCCGCAGAATTCGGTGACTTGCTGGCGCGCGCCAAGGCTCGATTGCTGGCAGTCAGGAACGAGCGAATCGCGCCGGGCCTTGACGACAAGATACTTACTTCATGGAACGGGCTGATGCTCGCGGCGTTCGCGGAAGCGGCGTCCGTGCTGCGACGCGAAGACTACGCCGAAGTCGCCGAGCGCAATGCCGAGTTTCTGCTGGCAAACCTGCTCCGAGAAGGACGACTGCTTCGCACTTACAAGGACGGCAGGGCGAAGCTAAACGGCTACCTTGAAGACTACGCCTTCCTGATCGACGGACTGCTGACTCTCCACGAAGTCAACTTCAGCCGCAGCACTCTGGACGCTGCGATTGGGCTGGGCAATTCGATGGTCGAGCTGTTCTGGGACGCAGCGACGGGTCAGTTCTTCGACACCGGACACGACCACGAGCAGCTCGTAGTCCGCCCCAAGGACCTGACCGACAACGCGATCCCATGCGGCAGCTCCATGGCAGTGGACGTTCTGCTGCGCCTTGCGGTGATAACGGACGACGGCGACATGGAACTGCGGGCGTCCGCTGCCCTGCGCGGAGTGCGGCAGCTGATGATGACCTTCCCCACAGCTGCGGGCAACTGGCTAGGCGCGCTGGACTTCTACCTTTCCCGGACTAAGGAGATCGTCATCGTTGGCGAGCGTGGAGACGCAGGCACTGATGCTCTGCTAACGGAAGTGCATAAGAACTACATGCCCAATCGCGTACTGCTGGGAACATCCCACGGGGATGACACCGATGGTGGGCTGCCTTTGCTTATGGAAAGACATAGGATCGAAGGTATGGCGACTGCCTACGTATGCGAGAACTACGTCTGCCAGCTCCCAGTGACCGAACCAGGGGCACTCGCGCGTCAGCTTGTGGACTGAACCTCACCTATCTTCCTCGCGGCATTCCATTCAAATGTTGTATTGGTCTCTAGAATCAGCCTCATCCGCATGAGAGGCGCAAGCCCAAATCGCCTCTGATCTGTGAATTGTTTGGCATTTTCATTTCACACCCTGTTATCATGCCGAATTGAATTGGCGAAAATTCGATGATTCACGGGGACAGCCATGACGGACTTACCGGACGCTTCAAATGCGGTCATTCAGGTAAAAGACCTTACCAAGCACTACGGCGATTTGAAGGCAGTGGACAGCGTATCATTCAGTGTCCAGCGCGGCGAGGTGTTCGGAATTCTGGGACCGAACGGCGCCGGCAAGACGACCACTCTGGAGTGCATAGAAGGGCTGATAAAGCCGACGTCCGGGACGACCGGCGTGCTAGGCATAGACACGCAACAAGAGCCGCAGCGGGTCAAAGAGCGCATAGGTGTCCAACTTCAGGCATCCGCTTACTTCGACTACCTCACGCTGAAAGAAATACTCGACCTGTTCGGCATGTTCTACGACCGTAGAGTGAAGCCATTGGAGTTGCTTGAGCAGGTGAATCTCGCCGAAAGGGCGAACACCACCGTCGATAAGCTGTCGGGTGGGCAGCAGCAGCGCTTTACAATTGCCGCGACGCTGGTGAACGACCCCGAAGTGGTGTTCCTTGACGAGCCGACGACCGGTCTTGATCCGCAAGCGCGCCGAAGTCTGTGGGAGTTCGTGCAGGAAATCAACGATGCTGGGCGGACCGTCGTGCTCACGACTCACTACATGGAAGAGGCGGAGTTCCTATGCGACCGGATCGCCATTATGGACCGCGGCAAGATCGTCGCGCTCGATACGCCCGCCAGATTGGTGCGTTCCCTGCCCGTTCCGTATCAGATAAGGCTGGGCCCTGAATGTCTTCCCTACCTTGACGAAATGCGACGCCTCGCGGCCGTTCAGGATGCGGTTGGAGAAGATTCTACGGCGCGGCTTCTGTCCACCGACGCGTCTATAACGGTGCCCGCAGTGATGGAATGGGCCGCAGGTTCCGGCGTGAAGCTGACGCATCTTGAAGTGGTTCCTTCAAACCTTGAGGATGTGTTCCTGTCCATCACGGGACGCGCCCTAAGGGAGTAGGCTTCTAGCGATATGCTGTTGATCCATCTCACCATAGCCAACCTGAAGATGCTCGCTCGGGATAGGCAGGCGCTGTTCTGGGCGCTAGTTTTCCCGCTCATATTCGTCATAGTATTCGGCTTGTTCTTCAGGGACACGCAATCAACGCAGACTCTCGCCGTGATCGACTACGCGCAGGATGGGATGTCGGCGCAGCTCGTCGAAAGTCTGGATCAGGTGGATTCCTTGAATGTAGTCTTGAGGAATGATGAGGCACAGGCGCGGCATGAGATGAGCCACGGCGACCTCGGACATCTGCTCATCATACCGGAGGGACTCGCGACTGCCGTTATGGAGAATCCGCCGGCGCAGGTTACACTGCTCTACGATGACGCGAATCCCCTCAGCGGCATTGTGCTGGGGATGGTCCGGAGCTTCGTGGATAGGGCGAACCTGCGAATGGCGCAAGCCCCTACCCGCCTTGAACTCGCTCCGGAGGGTGTTTCAAGCCGCAATGTTGGATACCTCGACTTCCTTATACCGGGGCTTGCCATCTGGGGCGTGATGAATTTCTCCGTGATCGGGATCGCCACGTCAATGGCGGCGTATCGCGAGAAGCGCATCTTAGTCCGGCTGCTGGCTACACCCCTTAGGGTCCGTGTATTCTTTGCGGCGCGTGTGCTGTCCGCGCTCGTACTGTCGGTCTTGCAGGCCGCGATCATTCTGGCGGCAGGCTGGATACTCTTCGGTGTTGCAGTTGAGGGGAACCTGCTGCACATCGCGCTTCTGGTCGTCCTGGGCAACATCGTCTTTCTGAACATCGGATTCGTCGTGGGCGCATTCTCGAAGACGGTGGCTGCGGCGAGTGGGCTTGGGAACGCCGTCGGGCTGCCGCTCATGTTTATGTCCGGCGTGTTCTTTCCAATTGAAAACCTGCCCACAGTCCTGCGTCTCATCGTCGAATACCTGCCGCTCGCACCAATTCTTGAGATTGTCAGGGGCATTATCCTGCACTCCAACGCATTCTGGGAGTTTCCGCTTCAATTGGCAATCGTCTGTGGCTGGATAGTCCTGTCCGCAGTTGCGGCGATACGAACCTTCCGCTTTCGCTGATTGCCCCCTTCTTAGAAGAAGACTTGAATGAGGAATAGCTATGAGCCTTTTCCAGCCTCATGTTTATTCAAGACGATACCCGATTGTAGTCGGGCACATGTTAACAAGTGCAAGTTATCCCTGTCATTTTGGGCAGAGCGGGAAATCTAAAGTCGGAAACAAGCTTGCGGGCAACGATTTCAGATTCCTCACTGCGTTCGGAATAACAAGGGTGGCTGGTTCGGAATGACAACACTTGAGTAGTGAAGTCGTCTCGTCTGTTCGGTTTCGTTTGCAACCCCTTTCTCAATCCACTATCATAATGCCGTTGAACAGCGCACTTTCGGCACAGCAATCCGAGGGATAAAATTGGCGACCATTGACAGCCTGAAACTAGGCATCATTACGGAGTTACAGGGCATTGTGGGCGACGATTATGTCGTCTATAAGCCCGAAGATCTTATTGTGTACGAGTACGACGGCTCGGCTGACAAGGCAATGCCAGCGATAGTCGTTGTTCCCGACACCGCCGAGCAGGTTGCCGAGATAGTCAAGGTGGCGCGGGCAAACGAAGTGCCGATTGTGGCGCGCGGGGCCGGCACCGGCTTGAGCGGCGGGGCAGTCGCGCAAGTGGGCGGAATCGTAGTATCGCTCACTCGCATGACTCGGATTCTCGAAGTGGATGTGGAGAACCGCATCGCGGTAGTCGAACCGGGCGTCATCAACCTGCATCTGACTGAGCATGTAACACAGCACGGACTGTGTTACGCCCCCGACCCGTCCAGCCAGAAAGCTTGCACTATCGGCGGAAACGTGGCGGAGAACTCAGGCGGTCCTCACTGCCTTGCATATGGCGTCACCACGAACCACGTACTCGGCATGGAAGTGGTGATGGCTGACGGCTCGCTGCAATGGGTCGGCGGCAGGACGCGGGAGACTCCAGGCTACGACTTGCGCGGCATAATCATCGGCTCCGAGGGCACGCTTGCCATCGTTACCAAGGTAATTGTGCGGCTGCTGCGCCAGCCCGAAGCAGTCAAGACGCTGCTTGCGGTGTTCCGCGAACTGGACCAGGCGAGCGCAGCCGTGTCCGGCATAATCGCGGCTGGCATTGTTCCCGCAGCAATAGAGATGATGGACGACCTTTGCATCCAGGCGGTGGAGCCTGCGGTTAATGCGGGCTATCCTGCCGACGCGGGCGCGGTACTCCTAGTCGAGGTTGAGGGGCTTGCCGAATCGGTGGAGGAAGAGGTGGAGGAGATCGAGAATGTCTGCAACGAATTCAACCCGATAGAGATACGCACGGCAACCGACCAGGAAGCAAGGGACCGGCTGTGGGCAGGACGCAAGGGCGTGCTCGGCGCGCTCGGAAGGCTCGCGCCCAACTACCTGCTTGTGGACGGAACGGTTCCCCGCACTCAGCTGGTTCAGGTTCTGTCCCAGATACGCCAGCTTTCGCAGGAGAGCGGCTACCCCATCGCCAATCTGCTGCACGCAGGGGATGGAAATCTGCATCCGTCCGTGCTGTTTGACGAGCGCAAGCCGGGCGATACGGAAAAAGCACTTGCCCTGGGCGGAGAGATACTGAAGATGTGCGTGGATGCAGGTGGCGTACTATCCGGAGAGCACGGAATAGGTCTGGAAAAGCAAGAGCACATGCCGCTCATGTTCAACGACGACGACATGGAGGCGATGGCGCGACTCAAGCCCGCGTTCGACACCCGCGACTTGCTCAATCCGGCAAAGATATTTCCCACCGGAGCGTCTTGTAATGAAGTTGCGTTCGACGGCGCCATAGCGCGCGCAGGCGCAGACGCATGGATTTAGGTTTCAGGTTTTAACCGTCAAGTATCGGCGGTGCATAACGCGATTTCTATGACGGCAAACCACTCCGACTCCACTCGACAAGCCATTGAAGACTCGGTAGGCGCTGGCATCGTTCGCCCCGGAAGCGATTCCGACGCCATAGACGGCATTGTGCCTAAGGTCGTTGTCTCCCCGCGCAGCACCGACGAACTCAGCCGGGTCCTGTCTCTCACCAACAAGGAGAGGCTTGCGGTTGCGCCTCGCGGCGGTGGCACACAACTCTCGATAGGCAACCGCATGAGGCGGCTGGATGTGGTTGTGGACATGTCCGGTCTGAACCGGGTAGTGGAGCACAATGCCGCCGACTTGACGCTTGTCGTGGAGGCGGGAATCACGCTGTCTTCTTTGAGGACAGCGCTTGCCGAGGAGGGGCAATTCCTTCCACTGGATGCTCCCCTGACCGAACGCGCCACGATTGGCGGTACGCTCGCAGCCGGCGTCAGCGGACCTCTGAAGTGGCAGTACGGCAGCGCGCGCGACCTTGTTATCGGCATGAAAGTCGCGCAGGCGGACGGTAGGATTACGCAGAGCGGCGGGAATGTAGTCAAGAATGTGAGCGGCTACGATATGGCGCGCCTGCACGTAGGCGGTCTTGGAACGCTCGGCATCATAACAGAGGTTTCCTTTAAGCTCACACCAATTCCGCGGCATGAGACGACGCTGCTCGCTCAATTTGACTCTGTGCCGGACTGTCTGAGTGCGGCGATGGGGATATTCAACAGCGGTATCATGCCGATTGCGCTGACGGCCTTCGACAGGAACGTAGCCGACCGCGTGGGGTATATTAACGAGGTTAGCGGCGAATTCGCGCTTGCCGTGAGGCTGGGCGGCAGACCGCGCACCCTGAGACGTATGGAGAACGAGGCGTTCTTCATCGTCCGTGAACGGACAGATCGGGTTGACAGGCTGGAGGATGAGGCGGCAGAGCTGTGGTCCCAACTTGCCGACTTCGGACACACCGAGGGTGAAAAGGCTGTGGTTTCGGCGAGAGTCGCCGCGCTTCCAAATCGCTTGAAAGAGGCGATAGATGCGCTCGCGTTTCGCGGGGACACCACGATTGTGGCGCAGCCGGGCTATGGTATGATGAACGCTCACTGGTTGGGTGAGAATTTGCCGTCGGATGAGGCAATTCACAGCATACGACTGGACCTGCGGGCAATCGGTGGATCGCTGATTGTGGAGCGAGCACCACACGCATTGAAGGAAAGCCTTGACGTCTGGGACTACACGGGTGAATCCATTGACATTATGCGACGCCTTAAGGAACAGTACGACCCGAACAGCATACTCAATCCGAACAGGTTCGCCGGAGGAATCTGAATGGCAACAGCCCCTGAGAAGCCGCTGACCGAAGTCGGCTTGTCACTATTTGAAGGTCCAGACGCCCCGCAAGAATCAGAGTTGTACAAGTGCGTTCATTGCGGCTTCTGCCTGCAAGCGTGCCCTACATACGTCGAGACGGGCTTGGAGGCCGAATCGCCGCGTGGTCGCATCGCCCTCATGAAGGCTGTCAACGAGGGACGCATCGGAATCACTGACTCCGTGATGCGACACTGGGACCTGTGTATTCAGTGCCGCGCCTGCGAGGTGGCATGCCCGTCGGGCGTTCCTTACGGCAACCTCATCGAAGCGACGATGCAGCAGGTCGCGGACCGCCGGGATCCGGGCTACGTTAACGGAAAAATTGCGACCTTAGCGCTGAAGCGTCTGCTTCCTAATCAGGGCTTGCTGGCGATGGTTGTCGGGAGTATGCGGCTGTACCAGCGTCTTGGATTGCAGACTGCAATGCGAAGGAGCGGTCTGCTAAGACTACTGCCGGGCAACATGGGCGAACTTGAAGACTCGATGCCGGAACTGCCCTCAGAGGTCTTCAAGGCGCAGGGTCAAGTCTATCCCGCGCAGGGCGACCGGAAGGCGCGGGTCGCCCTGCTGTCCGGCTGCGTAATGCCGCTGATACATGGCCCGCAGATGAATTCGGTGGTTCGCGTGCTGACGCGCAACGGCTGCGAGGTCGTCGTTACTAAGTCGCAGGTATGCTGTGGCGCGATTAACTCCCACGTTGGCGATCTAGAGACTACGAGAGAGCTGGCGAGGCGAAACATCGACGCATTTCTAGCGGACGGTGTGGACCATGTGGCAGTGGCATCCGCGGGCTGTGGGTCGCGCATGAAAGAGTACGGCCACCTGCTTAGGAATGACCGCGCCTATGCCGATAAAGCCGAGGCGTTCAGCGCCAAAGTGCAGGACATTCATGAGTTGCTCGCCGCCCTGCCGATAGAGCCGCCGAAGGGACATCTGCCCTATCGCGTAACCTACCAGGACTCTTGCCACCTGTCGAACGCGCAGCGCATCACTGCCGCGCCGCGCCAGCTTCTTCGCTCCATCCCCGGCATGGAGTATGTCGAGCTATCGAACGCGGACAAGTGCTGCGGAGCAGGCGGCACATATACCATCACAGAGCGCGATTTCTCGATGCGCGTACTTGACACCAAGATGCGCGCGGTCCAAATGACAGAAGCCAACGTCATTGCGACGGCGAATCCAGGATGCATGATGCAGCTGCAGTATGGGGCGCAGCGAGATGGGATACCGGTCGCGGTCAAGTACATTACCGATCTGCTGGACGAATCATATAGCAAGGAAAGAGACGGCGCGTAGTCGCGCCGAACAACAGAGATACAAGGAGAATTGACTCTATGGATATGGGATTGAATGGCAAAGTCGCCCTCGTAACGGGCGGCAGCGACGGCATCGGCAAGGGCGCGGCAACGTCGCTCTGCGCTGAGGGCGCGAAGGTCGTCATCTGCGCGCGCCGACAAGAAGTGCTGGACTCGGCCGCCGAAGAGATACGGGCGGAGACGGGAGGCGAAGTTACTCCAATACGGGCCGACGTTACCAGCGACGAAGCTGTAGGCGCGCTCTTCGACGCCATCGTGGAGCGATATGGCAGACTGGACATCCTTGTGAACAATGCGGGCACGTCTGCCGCCAACCTGTTCGAGAATGTGTCGGATGAGGTCTGGCGGTACGACCTGGAGCTGAAGCTCTTCGGCGCGATCCGCTGCTCCAACAAGGCGATTCCACTGATGAAAGCACAGGGCGGCGGGCGCATCGTAAATATCACGACTCCGGGCGGCAAGGCTCCGACTGCCGGTTCGGTGCCGACGTCCGTTAGCCGCGCGGCGGGCATAGCGCTGACAAAAGAGATGTCCAAGGACTACGCAGGCGACAACATACTGGTTAATACAGTCTGCATCGGGCTGATAAAGGCCGGGCAGCACGAAAGGCGCTGGGAGTCGGCCCGCGAGGGCAACCCGGACCTGTCGCTTGAAGCGTACTATGAGGACATGGGGAAGCGCGTCCCCATCGGTCGTGTGGGCGAAGCGCGAGAGGCAGGAGACCTGATCACCTTCCTAGTCTCCGAGCGCGCTTCGTATATCACTGGCGTGGCGGTCAATATCGACGGTGGAACGTCGCCGGTCGTATAGTCAACTATTGCAAATTCATAAGAAAGGGGCGCATTCAATGCGCCCCTTTCTACTTATCTCAAATTGCTTTCCCTTAGCAATTTATCCGCCCACACCACATCCGCCTCCGACAGCGGCGGCACGGGATCATCGGAGTAGGTGACGCGCATGTGGTATCTCGCTCGCTCGTACATCGATTCAAGCAACTTGCCAATGTCTATAACAGGTTCGAAGTCCTCCAATTGCAGAGGTAATTCAAAGGATGGTATAGGATGCCTCACGCCGAAAGCATAAAGAGTTGCGGTGCTTCTGCCTCCGCGCCTCACTAGAATGCGGTAATCACTGCTCACATTTCCATTGGCATAGAAGAAGCGCATTGGCTCGCCCGCGCGGAGCAGATCAATCTCAATCAGATTCGTGCTAGTTTCGAGTATGCGTCGCCTCTTACTCTCGTAGAGTTCGCGCCCCCTTCCTGCCCGCTTGTTAGAGGGCGACAGTATTTCCAGCGCCGTCACCAATTTGCCGCTGTGCGCGTCTCTCACTTCAAGATATGCCTCGCGTATCTCGTCCGGAACAGGAAGTTCAACTGTTATTACTTGCGTACCCAATCCTTCAGTCTGTGGCACCGCTTCAATTCCCCGCAAACCTCCATTTGTTGACGAACTGACCACAGACACGTCCGGTCTCTTAGACGACCTGGGATCGTCTAACTCGCCAACATACACACGCTGCTCTATTTCAACATAGTATCGCTGGCTGACTTGGGCGGAAATTTCGTCGGCAATCGCAACAATCAACCTGTTATGCAGCCCAGGCCAGATAAACGGATGCTCCAGATACGGGTCCATCCCCGGAAATGGTGAAGGCATAGCAATCCCCTTCCTTGCTTTCCCATTCTATACGACACCTCGCTGCCCGCGCTGGCGCAGCGCATGGTCGGCGAGAACAAGCGCCATCATGGATTCTACGATTGGAACGGCGCGGGGCAGAACGCATGGGTCGTGCCTACCCCTGCCCTGCAATTTCACCTCATTCCCGTCAACATCAACCGTGTCCTGTTCGCGCATAATGGTCGCCGTGGGCTTGAAAGCCGCGCGAATGACGATGTCCTCGCCATTGCTGATGCCGCCCTGTATGCCGCCGGAGTTGTTGGTGCGAGTGCGGACGCGCCCGCCTTCGCTGTAAAAGGGGTCGTTGTGCTGCGAGCCCGTAAGCGTCGTGCCGCCGAAGCCTGAACCTACCTCGAAGCCCTTGCAGGCTGGCATAGACAGCACTGACTTGGCAAGGTCCGCTTCGAGCTTGTCGAACACTGGCTCGCCCAAGCCGACTGGAACGCCGCGCGCAACGCACTCGACGACTCCACCCAGTGAATCGCCATCCTTGCGCGCTTCCTTGATGCGCTCAATCATCTGCACCGCCATATCCTGGTCCGGGCAACGGGCGATGTTTGACTCTACATCTTCCTGCGTCACGGTTGACGGATCAACATCGGCGTGCAGTTTCCAGACCTGCTTCACATATCCAACAATATCAACGCCAAACTCGCGTGCCAGAATCTTCTTGGCAATCGCACCGGCGGCGACGCGCCCAATCGTCTCTCTCGCGCTGGCGCGCCCTCCGCCCTTCCAGTTCCGTATGCCGTACTTGGCATCATAGCTGTAATCCGCGTGGGAAGGGCGATAGACGCGGCGCATGTGGTCGTAGTCCTTGCTGCGCGCGTCGCTATTCCAGACACCGATGAGGATTGGAGTGCCGAGCGTCTCGCCCTCGAACACGCCTGAAAGTATTTCCGCGCGGTCGCCTTCCCTACGCTGTGTGGAGATTTCGCTCTGCCCCGGACGGCGGCGATCCAATTCCTTCTGGATTTCCTCGACATCGAGCGGTAGTCGCGGCGGGCAGCCGTCAACCGCGACGCCGATTGCATCCCCGTGAGATTCGCCCCAAGTCGTGATTCTGAACATGTGCCCGAAGGTGTTTGCCATTATGCGTTTCCTTTTGCCCTAGTAATGCTTGCCGTTCTGGATTGCTGGGCTCCAGTGTCTCGCTACATCCTAACACCAGCGCACAAGGTTGTGGTAGAATAGCCGCCTACGAATTGTGAGAACGGGTCTGGGTTGAACACCTGTGAGCGCCTACCGCTTGTCGGATGAGCGCTGCTTACAGCCCAGGCCCCTTTCTTTTCCTCACCTGCTTCTCATATCGAATGTGATCGGTGCCGCGTCCCCAGCGCGATCTAAGTGCCACGAAACTTCAATACGCCCGCTGCGAACGATGTTCATGCCGTAGCAGCACTACTTCGCCGCGAAAGTCGCATTATGGACAAATTTGGCTAACGCCGATAGTATGCGCCATATCAGAGATGTATGTGTCAATAAAGTCTGCGTCCTTGCACAGCGGAGAGCGAAACAACCCGCAGAAGGATGCAGAGACACGGCATTTGTACGAATCTGTCCGAATAGGCATCTTCGTGAGGACTGACCTTGGCGGCAGCGCAAACAAACGAACAGATACGCTTCGAGCCCGATGAGGCTTGCCCTCCCCTGTTAGCAATTGGCGTCGCGCTTCAGATAGTGATCGTCATGCTTGCCGGCGCAATCATGATAACCGCGATTATCGTCAGAGCGGGCGGTCAGTCGGATACCTACCTTTCTTGGGCGATTTTCATGGTGCTGGTGACCAGCGGAGTCGCCACGATTTTGCAAGCTGTGAGGATCAGGAGGTTTGGATCGGGCCATCTCGTATTGATGAACCCTCACCCCGCGTACATCCCTGTCTGTATTATTGCCTTGAAAGAAGGCGGACCTGCGTTAATGGCAAGCCTCATACTGGTAGCGTCGCTGTGCCAGCTCGTGATGACGCCGCGAATCTCGCTGCTTCGCCGCTTGGTTACGCCCGCAGTCTCCGGCACGCTGCTCATGTTGGTGGCGCTCATTTCGATACGCCCTATATTCGGGCTGATCGAGGAGGCGCCGACGGGATCTTCTGCCACCTTCGGACCTGTGATCGCGTTTGTTACTCTTGTCGTGATTATTGTGCTGATGCTGGTGACACCGCGTTCCTGGCAACTCTGGACATCGCTCATAGGCATTGTGGCCGGTTGCGTTGTTGCGATTCCGTTCGGTCTTTACGACTTCCAACTTCTGAGTGAAGCACATTGGGTCGGGATTCCGGCTGTCGCCTGGCCTGGCATTCAGCTAAGCCCCAGCGTAGAGTTCTGGGCGCTTCTTCCTGCATTTGTGGTCGTGAGCCTGACTTTATTCATCAAATGCATCGGCGACGGAGTTGCTGTCCAGCAGGTCTCACGGCGAAGGGCCCGGGCAACCGATTTTCGGATTATTCAGGGCGTGCTCTACGCGAACGGTACGGGAGGAATGCTCTCAGGGCTCGCAGGAACAATCCCCAATTCAAGCGCGGCAATCGGCGCTTCTATTGCCTCGCTCACCGGCGTCGCCTCGGCGCGTGTCGCAATTTACGCCGGGGCCATCTACGTTGTGATAGCGTTCCTGCCAAAATTGGCAGCGCTCGTGCTCGCGATTCCGGGCTTCGTCATGGTGCCATACATGCTCATACTGATGGCTATCCTTTTTATGGAAGGCGTTAGGACAGTCTTTCAGGGAGGAATAGACCAGAAGAAAATCATCGTAGTCGGGGTGTCGTTCTGGATTGGAATAGGCTTCGAGAACGGCTACATCTTCCCGGAGTTGCTTGAAGGTCTGTGGGGCGCTCTGCTCGGCAACGGACTGACCTCCGGGGGAATCTGCGCGATCCTGATAACAGTGTTCATAGATCTGACATCCCCGAGGCGCAGTCGTCTTAGCACCGATTTGCATATCTCCTCTCTGGCAAAGATTGACGAGTTTCTAAGCGAATTCGCGGCAAAGGCAAACTGGAATGGGGCATCAACCGACCGTCTCCGCTCAGTGGGCGAAGAGACTCTGTCCATCATGCTTACCGATGAAGTTGAGGACGCCAACGAAGGCAAAAAACGACTGATTATTACGGCTCGTATGGCGGAAGACACGGCTGAACTGGAATTTCTGTCCGCGTCGGATGAGGAGAATCTGGAGGACAGGCTATCGTACCTGAGCGAGCAGCCGGAGACAGTTGACGAGCGCGAAATTTCATTCCGCCTGTTGCGATTCTACGCATCCTCGGTGCAGCATCGCAAATATCACAACGTGGACATCGTGGCGGTAGAGGTGCAAGGCTCGCGCTGATTCGGTAGGAGACTCTTCCCCTTCCCAACTTGCGAGCCTATGCCAATGAGTATAGACTTGCACGCATGTCAGACGCCTCCGACGCCGCCTCAAGGCGACAACCTCCTGCTTTAGCAACACAGGCTCGCACGGCGACGGTTTCCCCACCGCCCTCAGCAACTGCTCGGAATGCCGTGACCGTTCGCCCGAGGGACCGTAGAGCGCCCCCAAGGTCGAACTGGCGCAGCACCTTCACTTCCCTCGAAAACCGCGACTTCCTGTATCTGTGGCTCGGCATGCTTGTCATGATGGGCGGCATGCAGATGCAGATGATTGCGCGAGGCTATCTTGCGTATGAGCTGACGTCCTCGCCGTTTCTGCTCGGAGTGGTAAACTCAGGCTTTGCAGTGCCTCTTCTGGCGCTTTCACTCTTCGGCGGGGCGTTCGCTGACAGACTGGAGCGCAAGTACATCATCCAATTCGGACAGGCTATGTCTGCCGCTCTCGCCATCCTCATCGGAGTGGCTATCCATTTTGATGTAATTGCTTGGTATCACCTCTGGGCGGCGTCGATCATTCAGGGCGGGCTATTCTCTTTCCTGATGCCGGCGCGCCAGGCAATCATCCCGCAGCTCGTGGGGCAGGAACGGCTGTCAAACGCGATGGCGCTGAACGCCGCCGCGATGAGCGCGACCACGCTGGCAGCGCCCGCAGTCGCCGGTTGGGCTTACGCCTATCTCGGCGCCTACAACGTCTATTACATCATCGCGGGCATGGCCGTAGTCGCCTTTGTGCTGACCGGGCTGATTCCCAGGACGGGCACCGGGGCAGGCAGGCGTCCCGCTCCGATGATTGGCGACATCATCGAGGGACTGGTATATATCAGACGCAGTCCGCTGGTGCTGATATTACTGCTGATGGGGCTGGCGACAGCGCTGCTCGCTATGCCCTTCCGCTTCCTGATGCCGGTATTCATAGTGGACGTTTACAGGATGGGACCGGAGGCGATGGGGCTGCTTGTCACGATAATGGGTGGCGGATCGCTTGTCGGCTCGTTGTTCATAGCATCGCTTGGCAAGAGTGGAAGAGGGATGCTTCTTCTCATCGGCAGCTTCATATCGGGCGTGACGCTGCTGCTTGTGGCGATCATTCCAAACTATCTGATTGCCGCCGTCTTGATGCTTCCTCTGGGACTGGGAGACGCGGGACGGCGCACGCTGAATCAGTCGCTGATAATGGAGGAGGTAGAGGACAGATACAGGGGGCGCGTGATGAGCGTCTTCATGCTGAACTTTGGCCTGATGCCGCTTGGAGTACTGCCCGCAGGTACGGCGGCGGAGTACATCGGCGGTCAGGCGGTAGTGGGGATACTAGCGGTGATGCTGATAGGCGTAACGGCGCTGATTCTGGTTACGCAAAAGCGGCTGAGAGAAATGGCGTGAAGTTTTCAGCGACCCGTGAAATCACATAGTTCGATCCAGCAGTCGTACACCACTGATAACTGACAACTCACAACTGAAGACTACTTACACGTGTCCGTTTGCAACTGTACCACGAACGGCCCCGAAACAATCTTGGACGGAAAGACGAGAGTTTCTAGTTCTCCCTGAACGCCGGCGACACTCATGGTGAATATCCAGTTATCCCTTGTAGCAAGGGGTTCTGCGGCCTCGACCGACGTCAGCAAATTTGCGATTATCGTATTGCTCTTGCCCCTGCATATATTCAGCACCTCACGCTCGATCAGGGCGCGCGCCTCCGGTTCAGAAAGTTCAGTGGAAACATTGGGCAGGCAAGCCATTAGTCCGATTATCGCTACGACCGCAATCAGTAGAGTTCGCTTCATTCATTCACTCTCACGTTCTGGAAGTAGGGCTGCTTAGCCTGCTAGTAGCCTGTCAGTGAATAATCAGGCTAGTAGCGAAGAATAACACTTGAATACCGTAGCAGGTTTCAAATCAATAAACAATTGAATTTTATGTCACTTACGAATGCAGCCCCGCGACTTGAAATAATCGCGGGGCTGCGAAACCAGACTACTGGATTCCTGCCCTTGCAGGAATGACTATCTTCCCCTTACCCCCTGCCTTCGCAGGGGCAGGCTCTAACCCTCTCCCAAAGGGAGAGGGGACTAACATAGGAATTGCGACAGGTGGACGCGCTACTTAGCGTTGGCTGCCTGCATCTCGTTTGCGACCTTCTCCACCTCAGCTACGCTATCGGCAAGCACGGCCGGATTAAGCCGGGCAGCGTGATCGCTGTATCCGGCGCGGTCGAGCATCGCCGCCAGCTTTCCACCCTTGAACAGGTTCAACGCCCAGTCCAGAGGATCCGGCGTAGTGGTCATGTCCAGGTAAAGGCGCTGGTTCTTGGCGCGGGGGCCGTAGTGGTAGTGCGGCGCGCGCTCGAAGCAGTCGAATGTGAGCAGTTCGTACTCGTCGCTGCCCAGATCGCCTAGAACGTGTATCGCCACTCCCCTGTCGTTCATCAGCTCGCGGAACTCGATGCCGAAGCGCACGGGCCCAGCCTCTATGATGACATCGCCACGGTCGTGCATCACCGTGCGGCGACCGTCAACCGCCATCTGCTTCGCGGTTGCTTCTGTCTCCGCTAGGGCGTCCTGAAGACCGTCCATGTCGATGCTGTCCGCAAGCTCGTCATATCCGGCGCGGCGAACCATCTCGGGTAGTCGCTCGTTGAGTTGCTTGAGCGTCCAGTCCAGGGAATCGCCCTCTGTCGTCTTGTCGAGCATCAGGCGCGTGTTGCGCTTCTCAGGGCCATAGTGATAGTGCGGCTCATGGTCGAAGCAGTCAAAGCGCAGAAGCTCGACCTCCTCGCCGTCCACATCTCCCAATGCGTGGAGGCACACGCCCTGATCGTTGAGCAGGTCTCGGTATTCCAGTCCGAACTTGATATTGCCGTCTCCGATAATTACATCGCCTCGCTCTCTGGCCATAGCGGCACCTCCCTTTCGAGGATCAGTATGTTTGCGCGGATTATACCGCCAAGCGCGTTGCGGCGCAAACGGATAGTAGAGTGCCTTTTTGATGATGACGATAATGTTTCTTACTTTTCGAGGAGCAAGAGACTGTTTGCTTTCATCGCTGGCAGCCTTCTTAGTGGATTGTCAGGATGATTTGGAAGTCTGCGGTAATCTGCGGCTCGTAGGTCGTCGCCTCTATCGTGTACACGCCGGCCTCCAAATCGGCTTCTATGCGCGAGTCTAAAATTTCGGCGGCGGCATCCGCATCATCATTCTCGCCGACCACATCACCATGCTGCCCTGCGCCTTCCCTCAGATACAGGTATGTGTCCTCATCTGAAATGAGGTCTATGGTTACGGAAGAGGCGGCGGTCAGCGTGAAGATGTAGTAGCGCGCGTATCTGATGCCTCCTTCAGGAGCGGGGGTTGAGGCTTCGCAATCCGGGCTCCAACTTCCGTCAATGAGCGAGACGGTATTGTCGATCTGGATTGTCTGTATGCAAGCCTCGGCGGCTTCAGGTGAAGGACTAGGAGTTGGCGTTTGGACCGGTGATTGAGTGGGGACGGGCGTCGGTATGGGCGTGGGCGTGAGTGTCGGAGTAGGCTCAGGTCTCGCGGCATCCGATTCGAGCGCGGCTATCCTGCCTTCCAGTGCTGCGATAAGACTTTGAAGCGTTGCCAGGAGCGATTCTATCGCGCTCAATCTGTTCAGAACCTCGACGGGGACGGTGGGTGCTGTCGGTGTGGTGGTCGGTGTTGGAGTGGCGATAGGCGTGGGTGTCACGCTAGGATGCGACGGCGTGGGCGATGGAGTTGGCATGGGCGTAGCAATCGACGCGCCGCACAGCGGCAGGCCGAGCGAGCCTAAATCGTGGCGTGGCACATCACTCAGCGCCGCGGGTATGCAGCCTGTCAGTTGGTTGCCGGCGAGGTACAAGTATTCCCAATTGGTCAGATTGCCAAGTTCGGGCGGGATGCTGCCTGTCAACTGATTGTCACTCAGATACAGTCTCCTCAGATTGGTGATATTGCCAAGTTCGCGTGGGATGCTGCCTGTTAGTTGATTGTCTCTGAGGTTCAACACGGGCAAGTTGGACAGGTTGCCGAGTTCGCGTGGGATGCCGCCTGTTAGTTGATTGTGGCCGAGGTCCAGATAATGACCCAACTTGGTGAGATTGCCCAGCTCAGGTGGGATTTCCCCAGTTAACTGGTTGCCGTCGAGACCCAGATCCCACAAATCTGAGAGATTGCCCAGCTCAGGTGGGATACTCCCGGACAACTGGTTGCCTTTGAGGCTAAATCTTCTCAGATTGGCGAGATTTCCTATCTCTGGAGGGATACTCCCGGTCAATTGGTTGTCGCTGAGGCTCAATTCCCGCAGATTAGCGAGATTACCCAACTCAGGCGGGATGCTGCCTGTCAATTGGTTGTTGAGAAAACGAAGCTGTTGCAGATTAGTGAGGTTGCCCAATTCGGGTGGGATGCTCCCTGTCAACTCGATGTCAAAAAGGTCCAACGTTCTCAGATTACTGAGATTACCCAACTCTACCGGTATGCTACCAGTCAACTGATTGCGGTAGAGGCTCAGCTCCTCTAAATTGGCGAGACTGCCCAATTCTGGCGGAATTCTGCCGGTCAATTGGTTGTTGAAAAGACCCAACGATTCCAGATTGGCGAGACTGCCTAGTTCAGGCGGAATGCGGCCCGTCAACTGATTGTTGTATAGGTGCAGCCACTTCAGATTGGTGAGATCGCCCAACTCAGAAGGAATACCGCCAGTCAACTGGTTGCCGCCGACAGACAATCTTTCTAGATTGGCGAGATCGCCCAACTCAGAAGGAATACCGCCAGTCAACTGGTTGCCGCCGACATACAATCTCTCTAGATTAGCGAGGTTGCCCAGCTCAGGCGGGATGCTCCCTGTCAATTGGTTGTTGGGAATGAACAACTGTTGCAGATTGGCGAGGTTGCCCAGTTCAGACGGGATGTTCCCCGTCAATTGGTAGCCTTGGAGACTGAGTTTTCGTAAATTAGTGAGGTTACCTAATTCGCGTGGGATGCTGCCTCTCAAATCGGGTCGGTAGTAGAGGAGTAGTTCAACCACTCTGTGGCGAAAGTAAGTGCCCTCCAATGTAGATTCTATACCTATACCTTCCCAGTCGTGTATCGATGTGTCGGCTGACCAGTCAAGTTTCTGTCCGGAGTCCATGACTTCTTTCGAGGCAAGCAGCGCGGCGCAGTCCTGCACCAATCCGGGGTTGTTTTGCGGGTTCGGGACGGCGATGCCGTTGGAGCATTGCGCGGTGTAATCGGGCTGCTGCGCTCTCGCCACAACAAGCAGCGAAGCAAGGATTACGACCGCAACGGACGCGGCGATTACGAGTTTCGACGCTGTGTTCATGAAAGATGCCCCTTTGTGGTACAGGTTGCGCGTTGCTAACCACACATCTGCCCCTAACAGGAAGCCACGCAAGGGCGCGGAGCGCACCGCGCACGGCGATCGTCAGCGCATTGTATGGCGAGTCTATTTCAGTTAAGGACGGTGGTTAGCGAAGGGATGTTAGCAGGCGGCAAGGCGAAGGGGCAAACCTGGCGGGCGAACATCGGTGGACAGGATGGGGAGGATAGGACTATGAATTGGTGAACAGGAGAGTGCGCGCCGATTGGCGTGGACATTGGACAATGTTCGCGGAAGAGGCGCGGTCTGCATGACGTCAGGAGCAGGAGGCCCAAAACGAAGACTGCAAGAAACGCAGCCAATGCGTTTTCAGCGCGAAGTTCATGAAAAGATGTCCGTCGGGGTCGCTGTCCGTCAGGATGGAGTTTCCAAGGGGATTGCTGAAGGGGCTACGGGTTCGATGCCCAGTTCGGCGCAACCGTCCAGATAGATGTCGATAGAGGCGCGGAACTCCCGTCTTATGCCCTCCACGCTGGTCGCTTCGGCGTTGGCGATGGGATACGGCCCGCTGTTGATGACTCTTGCATGCAGTACCTCTGCCTCGTAGTCGTAAACGACTTCACCTATATAGCCTTTGTACTCTAGCATTACTCACCTTCTGATTCTATGCGCTCGATGAACTTGGCGATGTCGCGGACGGTATCGCGCCTCGTCTCGGGCCGAGGGTGGGGTCTATGCACTACGATTGAATCGGATCCTCTAACCAGCTGCACCCTTGAACCTGCGCGTTCTATCAGAGCGACACCCATAGCAGCCAACAGAGCCTCTATCTCCCCCCACCTGATGTCAACCGGAGTGGGTGTTGCCCGCATCCGATCCAATGTCCGCCTGTGTCGCCTCCGCATATATCTAATTGGGCGTCCTGTATATCATCATCCGTGTCGCCGCGCTTCCCGCTCACGGCGAACATATCCGAGAGTCCATTCTTTGTCAACATAGCAAGGCAATTTCGTAAGTCACTCCCATGGAATTGAGCGCTGGACAACGCACGCAGATTACCGCACAATGCGTCATGGTGGGATGGTGATCAAGTGAGACTTTGCAGGATGGAGGACGAAACATGCGACTGGAAGGCAAGGTAGCAATCATTACGGGCGCCGCTGGCGGCATGGGCGCGGAAGAAGCGCGTCTGTTCGCGCGCGAAGGCGCGAAGGTGGTCATCGCCGACGTGCTGGACGACGAGGGCAAGCAGGTCGAGGCTGAAATTGCGGAGGCCGGCGGCGAGGCGACTTATGTCCGCGCCAATGTTACAAGCGAGAATAGCTGGGAGCGCCTCATTGCCGAGACTATATCGCTCTACGGCAAGCTGGACATTCTCGTGAACAACGCGGGAGTGAGCAGCGGCTCCGAACAGGACAAGCTGGACTTTGGTGGCTGGCAGCGGATCATGGATGTTAACGCGACAGGCGTATTCCTCGGCACGAAGTACGCCGTCGAGCAGATGCGAGAGACCGGCGGTGGCTCCATCGTCAACATCTCTTCTATCATGGGCTTTGTCGGAGGCGACGGAGGACATCCGGCGTATCACGCGTCCAAGGGCGCGGTCCGGATATTCACGAAGGCCATGGCGGTGCAATACGGACCGGTGGGCATTCGCGTAAACTCCGTGCATCCGGGGTTTATGCCGCCAATGCGGACGGCAAATCCTGATCCGGAAGGTCGAGAAGAACTGATACGCGTGACACCCCTGCGAAGGACTGGCGAGACCATCGAAGTTGCCAATGGCGTGCTATTCCTCGCGTCCGACGATGCGTCCTTCATCACCGGCACGGAACTCGTAATTGACGGTGGCTTCATAGCGCGCTAGAAACTGGGATCGATGCACAGGTTAGACGGGATTGGGACGGTTCAGGAGAGGACGCCAACCAGAAGCCAAGCGTCTCGCCCATCCTCATGCACGGGATATGGAATGCGCTTCGCCCTAAACCCTGCTTGTTCCATGAGGCCGAGCCACGTCCGGACGGAGAACATGCCGGTGATGTGGCGGTCTTCCTCGACTCTGACGCTGCCGTCCTGCTGCTTGATGATGTAGATGAAAACAGACTCAACTGTGTCGTCGCAAGGGTCAGGGTCGTACTCGTATTCTACGGAGGCGAATTCCGGCATAATGTCTCGCCTCATGCCTGCATTCAGTTGCGTCCTAGGATAGGTCTCCGAGAACCAGTCGGGAGCCATTATGAGGACGCCGCCACTCCTGAGATGGGCGCGGGCGGTGGCAAGTGTCGCTCTTATGTCATTCTCGCTTGTCAGGTAGCAGACGGCATCATGAATGAGCATTGCATCAAATGTCTCAGAGAGCCTGACGGAGCGCATGTCGCCTGTGTGCTGTGCGACGGTGGGATTCAGCAATTTGCAGTTAGCGAGCATCTTGTCGGACGGATCGACCACCGCCGCGTCATGGGCAGGACTATCGCGCCTCATGTGCTCTCCGTTGCAGGCGGCGTCAGCGGATGGACTACCATCGCAATTCGGGTATAGTATGTGGTGAAGGTTGTTCCCGCCACCCACTCCAAGCTCGAGGATTCGCAGCCTGCCCTGCCCAAGTTCGGCGGTGAGCGCATCCCGCCAGTGGCGCGCCTCGGCTTCGTAGTCGGAGTGGTGGCTGATGAGCGGCCACAGGTGGGCAAAGTCGTCGTACATTCTGTTCAATGATTCACCACGTCTATACTGAATTGAACGTTCTGGAAACGCCATAGAGGAGGCAATTATGACGGACTACATATCTTATTTCAACGGCGAGTGGGTTCCCCTGAGCCAGGTGAGAATCGACCCGGACGACCGCGGATTCACCACCGGCGATGTCGTGTTCGATGTGGAACGCACCTTCAACGGCAAGACCTTCCGCATGAACTACCATATCGCCAGGCTGTACCGTTCATTGCAATATGCGCGAATGGACCCGGGCCTGTCGCCTGATGAGATGCATGCCATCAGCGAGGAAGTCGTAGCGCGCAACGAGACGGCGCGCGCTGAGGTTGGTGACTACTACGTACGGCAGTTCGTCACGCGCGGCAAGGGTGTCTGGGCTCACAGTGCCGGCCCGCCTGCCGTCTGCGTCCGCGTCAGCCCGATTGACTTGGGGCGGTTCGCACCTGCTTACAGTGACGGGCTACATGCCGTCATCGCCCGTACGCGCAGCTACTCGCCGGAGTCGCTAGACTCCAAGATCAAGCACCAGAGCCGCATGAACTTTGAGCTTGCCGAGATTGAAGCCGGCGATGTGGACCCCGAGGCATGGCCGCTGCTTCTCGACCTCGACGGCAACATCACCGAAGGCACCTCCAATAATGTCTTCGTCGTGACCGACGGTGTAATCAGGACACCCGGCGATACGACAATTCTCCAGGGCGGCTCGCGGAACATGGTGCTCGACCTCGCCAACCAGCTCGGCATCCCAGTGGCACAGGAGGAATTGCAGCCCTATGACCTGTACACATCCAACGAGGTGTTCTTCTCACGTACGGGCCCTTGCATACTGCCTGTAACAAAGGTTGACAATCGCACTGTCGCGGACGGCAAGCCCGGCGATATCACACAGCAACTGCTGGCAGCTTGGAGCGAGACGGTTGGCGTGAACATCGTTGACCAGGTTATGAGCATGGCATAAGTATTCTATTGTCCCTTCCCCTTCGATTGGGGAAGTTGGAGCTTGTCCTTAAAATGATCTCGGGATGGGGGGTGAAACTGCCTATGGCAGCCCCTCTATCCTATTCCAATTCCTAGTTGCAGGAAAAGAAAAAGGGCTTGGCTATGCGCCAAGCCCTTTCATTTTGGAGTTTCTGTGGTGCCGAGGAAGGGACTCGAACCCCCACTCTCTTGCGAGAAGCGGATTTTAAGTCCGCCGCGTCTGCCATTTCGCCACCTCGGCATCCTCCCGTCCGGTACATCCGCGCTGGGATTACAATTAAATTGTAGCATAGAGTAGCGTCACGGGTGGTACGGAAATGGTCAGTCCGCAGACAAGAAAAGGGCGTCAGTGTCATAAACTGACGCCCTTACGTCATATATGGCGGTCGGTATTAGAGGAACAATGGCGCAAATACCAATGCCACAATGGACATCAGCTTGATTAGGATGTTCAGCGCAGGGCCGGAAGTATCCTTGAACGGGTCACCGACAGTATCTCCGACGACAGCCGCGTCATGCTGCTCTGAGCCTTTGCCGCCGAGGTTTCCGGCCTCGATATACTTCTTGGCGTTATCCCACGAACCGCCGGCGTTCGCCATCATGATGGCGAGCAGGAAACCGGTTGCAATCGCCCCGATGAGCAAGCCGCCCAGCGCCGCCGCTCCCAGAATTATGCCGACCAGCACAGGCACTATAACAGCGAGCAGACCCGGTACGACCATCTCTCTCATCGCGCCATTCGTGCTGATCGCCACCGCTTGGGCATAGTCGGCCTCTGCCGTCCCTTCGAGCAGTCCGGTTATCTCACGGAACTGGCGACGTACCTCTTCGACCATCGCGCCCGCCGCTCTGCCGACAGCTTGCATAGTGAGCGCGGCAAACAGGAACGGCATCATCGCGCCCAAAATTAGGCCCATCAGCACGCGCACATTGAGCAGGTCGAACGACTGTATGTTCGCAGCCTGAGAGTACGCCGCCATCAGCGCCAGGGCGGTTAGCACTGCGGATCCGATAGCGAAGCCCTTACCCGTCGCGGCAGTGGTGTTTCCAAGTGAGTCGAGGGCGTCCGTGCGCTCCCTGACCGAAGGATCGAGGTGCGCCTGCTCCGCGATTCCGCCTGCGTTGTCGGCAACGGGTCCGTATGCGTCGGTGGCAAGCGTGATACCGAGCGTGGAAAGCATGCCGACCGCCGCAAGCGCGACTCCGTATGTACCCGCCATCCAGTACGTCAGGCCCATAGCCACCACAACTACTAAGCCGGGAATGACCGTGCTGAGCATGCCGAGGCCCAAGCCGCCAATGATGACTGTCGCCGGTCCGGTCTCCGACTGAGCTGCCAACTGCTTGGTGGGGTTGAATTCAAACGACGTGTAGTACTCGGACGCGGTGCCGATTGTCTGACCGGCTACCAGACCGATGAGCACGACCCAGAACAGGTTGAAGTTCAGATTTAGAGCGTAGATCGCTACACCGGTCCCGATGAGCACCAGCAAGCCGGCCCCGAATATGCCGTAGCGCAGCGACCATAGCAACTTGCCCATGTCCGCGTCTTCGCCGGTGCGAACTATGAACTTGCCCAGAATTGCGGAGAATATGCCGATGGCGGCGACTAGAATGGGCAGCATCATCAGCGAGCCGTCAAATCCTCCGGGACTCGCCATGCCAAGCGCCGCAGCGCCAACAGCGGCAAGCGCGATGGTCGCAATAATCGATCCGACATAGCTCTCGAACAGGTCCGCGCCCATGCCTGCGACATCGCCCACATTATCGCCTACATTGTCCGCGACTGTCGCGGGGTTGCGTGGGTCATCTTCCGGTATGCCTTGCTCCACCTTGCCTACGAGGTCCGCGCCCACATCGGCAGCCTTCGTGTAGATGCCGCCGCCAACCCTCGCAAACAGCGCGATGGATGACGCGCCGAAGCCAAAGCCGGCAACCACGCTTATGTCGCGGAAGATGAAATACAGGATTGACACGCCAAGCAGACCGATCCCCACGACCGAAATGCCCATAACCGCGCCGCTGTTGAACGCCACTTGCAGCGCAGGATTCAACCCCTGCATAGCCTTCACCGCCGTGCGAGTGTTTGCGCGCACCGCGATGCTCATGCCGATATAACCCGCAAGCGCCGAGCCGATTGCGCCAACGAGATATGAGATCGCTGTCGCTGCCGGGAACGGGCTTATCTTGCCAACCCTGCCAGTTACATCGAAGTCGATGAATACCGCGAGGATTATCGCGATAACGACTACGAACACGGCGAGAAGCGTGTATTCGCGTTTAAGAAATGCCTGAGCGCCCTCCTGGATGGCGCGCCCGATGAACTGGATTTCCTCGCTGCCGGGGTCCTGCTTGGTTACATTCATCGCCAGGTACAGCGCGAATGCCAGGGCGACGATGCCAGCCACCACAGCCAGTAGTATTATCTCCACAATCAGCCTCCACAAAAATGGTCTTCCCCATGATTATGGAAAACACGGGAAGACCTTAAATTTCATCGTATCGTTATATGCTTGAGAGTTGTCAAAAAAAGTATCACAGCGCGCATGTCAAGGTCAAGTTTGGCGCGCTCTACGCGCAGTGATGTCGGGCTAGTCGTCGCCCGTCTGTGTCAGGCCGTTGCCCACCTCCAGCCTGCCGATGATGATGCCTTCAAGACGCGCCACGCGCTCTGCCAATGCACTTACCTCTTGGCGCACCCCGCTTATCTCCTGACGCACTGCCGTGAATTCATTGCTGATTTCTATTTGCATAGCGTCCATGCGCTCCGATATAGCGTCCGCACGACGGAGCAGGTAAATAAACATAGTGAACTGAACGCCGATTATCGTCAGACCCATCACTATGATGGTAGTGATTATGCCAATTACCGCCCAATCGGTCATGTCGGTTTCCCTGTTTCGATGCCCGTCTTCGGAGTCTGATAGTCTTATGTGCGCGATTATAGCACAAGAGACTATTCATCTCCTCCACTCCTATCAGCCTCCGAAAGCAGCGCCTCCAGCCGTCTCTGCCGGAGCGCAACTGTCAGGTCGCCCCGCGTGCGTTCGAGGATTCCGCGCACCATATCGGTGCTGCGCCGCAAGCCTCGCGTTACGGCGTCCGGGAAGTCCATCGTAACGAGGATGGTGTAAATCTCGTCCATCACAGCCAGCGTTTCTTCGCAGCGGCTGAAGTCGTCGCGGCGCAGCCTGTCGAGGATGTAGCGGCGCAGTTCGCCCACGGTGTCTGCCAGCCCGCCCAGATAAGGAGCGGCGCCCACCTGTAACTCTTCAGGACTTGGCAGTGGCTTGTCCTCGATGAAGGCAAGCACGGCATTTGCCTCGACATACTCCTTCAGCGCGTCCTGCATGTAGCCGGTGAAATAAACTTCCGGATGCTCATTCAGGAGCGCCCCCGACTCTTCCACAAGAGCCGCCGCGCTGCAAATTAGTTCACGCGCCGCGTCGAACTCCCCTCGATGAATCGCGCGAATCGAGTCCGCACAATGCCGTATCATCTCGCGGGAGAGCCGCAACGCACGCTCCCGCGCCGTATCGGTGTCTGCGAGCGACTGGCGCGCGGTGTCCGCGGATTCGCGGAGTCTATGGATTTGTAGAGAATGATCTTTCGTTGAATCTGGCAAGTTCACTATCTCCGTAAATTAGTCTGCACTGGCGATCAGTCCCACCAACTCCGCCGTCGCTCCCTCCACGTCATCGGCATAGGTAACCGCGCTCACCACGCAGATGCAGTCCGCGCCTGCCCGTGAGACGTCAGCGATATTACCCGCGTTGATGCCGCCAATCGCGATCACAGGCACCGAGACGGCTTCCTTCACGCTCCGAATCATCTCCGGTCCGAGGGCGGTACGTCCGCTCTTGCCCATTGTAGTTGTGGAGTAAACCGCGCCAACCGCAACGTAGTCCGCAGATTGCGCCACGGATTCCAGCGCCTCCACCGTGCCGTTGTTCGACCGTCCCACGATCTGCTCCGGGGCGAGAACGCGCCTTGCTTCTTCTACCGGCAGGTCCGTCTGCCCAACATGCAGCCCATGCGCCTCCGACAGGTAGGCGATGTCCGCATCGTCGTTGACGATGAACAGCCCGTCGTACGTCTCGCAGAGACCTTTGATTGAGCGGGCGATTTCAAGCACCTCGCCCTTGTCGCGAGTCTTGTCGCGCAGCTGAATCACGCTTGCGCCGCCGCGCAGTGCCGCCTCCGCAACCTCAACGACGTCCCTGCCCTTCGTGGCTTCGGGATCAACGATGACATACAAGCCGCACATCCTGGCTCTGCGCTCACTTCTCATTTCATTCATTTCGTATCCATCCCCTGCCTTCGCAGGGGCAGGCCCTGTCCATCAATGCCGATTCCCGTCTAACCTTCAACGGCGTTCCGTATCACGTCCAGCCGCGCAACTCCGTCATGTCTGTCAAGTTCGACCGCCACCACATCAATGCGCCAGACGCGGTTCCAGCAATCGTTTGCCGTCAGGTAGCACTGCGCCGCCCTGAGCATCTGCCGCCGCTTGCTCTGTGTGATGGATTCTTCCGGCGTTCCCAGTTGCCTGCCGCGGCGCGCGCGTACCTCCACGAATACAAGCGTACCATCGTCGTCAGCTATGATGTCAATCTCGTGCCTGCCGCAGCGCACATTTCTTGCCAGTATCCTGCAGCCTCCGGATTCGAGGTGACGCCTCGCCGCCAACTCCCCTAGCCTGCCGGTTTCTTGTCGCGAATTCACAGCAAGGATTCCGTTATTCGTCGGACGGGCGCGAATGTGCGGCGATGTAACGGACAGGCACCCAGGTTATCCAGTGCGTTGATATGCTGGCGCGTGCCGTAGCCTTTGTGCTGCGCGAATCCGTAGCCGGGATATTCGCCGTCCAGATCCTGCATCATAGAATCGCGTGTTACCTTCGCCACAATGGAGGCAGCCGCAATCGAGAGGCACTTTGCGTCGCCCTTGATGATGGAACGCTGCGGAATGTCTACGTCTGGCAGCAGAATGGCGTCCAGCAGCAGGAAGTCCGGCAGGACCGGGAGTGCATCTATCGCTCTCGCCATCGCCGTTCGGGTCGCTTCGACTATGCCTGTCCCGTCGATTTCCCTGGAGCTTGCGACACCCGCTGCCATGGTTACTGAGGCGTCACACATGCTCTGGAGCGCAGCTTTGCGTCGTCGAGGCGTAAGTAGCTTACTGTCCCTGATTCCCGCAATCCAGTCCTGGTCAGAGTACAGAGGAAAAACTACCGCACCGGCAACAACGGGCCCGGCGAGACTTCCGCGCCCTGCCTCGTCCACACCCGCGATGACCGCGTAGCCCTCTTCGAGAAGGGCAGTTTCCTCGTCATAGGTGGGGGATTGGTCGCGGCGCATTGCGTTCAGCTCTCAAAGCCGCGCTGCATGCCCCGGATGTAGGCAATTTGCCCCACATGCTGGGCTTCTTCGACTACGATGTGCTTGAGCGTATCACCGACCGGGTATTCGGGACGCCGTGGATTGGGAAGTTTATCGAGGTCGTCTTCAGTCAGAGAGTCAATGTATTCTACAATCTCGCCGCGAACGGACCGATAGTATTCCATCAGGTCGTCAAGCGTGAAATCAGGCAAGTCTGTCGCCTGCTCCGCATTGAAGCGGTAGCCGTTGCCCTCCGCAGCGATGCCTAATTTCTCGGCCCAGCCTTCTCTCTCCCACAAGTCTGCCCGCCGCAGAATCGCCCGGTTGAAGAGAGTGTCCTCCACTCGTGCCATGTGCCATACAATGAAGTCGATGTGGTTGGACTCAGGCGTCGGCTGAAAGCGCCTCTCAACCGGCGTCAAGCCTTCAAGTGCGAGTTCCAGATATTCCATGTACTCGGCCATCTGTGACTTCAGGATGTCTCTGAAATCCATACACCACCCTCCTGCAAACGCTTCCCGCTTGCGTGTTCAACCCTCGAATCCCCGCTGAATGCCGCGAATACAGGCAATCTGCCCGACGTGCTGCGCTTCCTCGACGATGAGATGGCCCAGTATTGCGGCGACGGTCCATTCAGGACGCTCCGGGTCCGGAATCCCGTCTAGGTCCTTGTCGGTCAGCGAGTCGATGAATGTTAGAGTCTCGCGGCGCACGGAGTTGTAGTATTCCATCAGGCCGTCAAAATAGAACGAAGGCAATGCCGCGGCTTGCTGCGGGCTAAGCCCTTCACCGATGCCGTCTCGCGGAAGTTTAAGCTTTTCGTGCCAGCCGTCGCGCTCCCAGATGTGAGTACCGTGCCGAAGGCGGCGGTTGATGATGCTGTCTTCCACACGAGCCATGTGCCAGAGAGTAAAGTCGATGTGATTGCATTCAGGCGCAGGCTGGAAGCGGCGTTCTTCATTTGTCAGACCTTCAAGAGCGTCCTGCAAGTCTTCCATGTACTCTGTCAGGGCGGATTTCACGATGTCTTTGAAATTCATCTGTCCTGTACCCGTGCATTGCTTTTCTAGCGCATCTTTAGGCGTCAATGCCGCGCTGCATGCCGCGAATATAGGCTATCTGCCCCACATGCTGCGCCTCTTCGACGATCAAGTGGCTCAGCAGCCCGCCAACCGTAACCTCCCAATCTGCATTCATGACTATCTTTGTGTTGAGTTCTTCAACTGTCAGTAGGTCAATGCACTGAAATGCCTCCTCGCGCACCGTTCGATAATACGACATCAAGTCGTCGATCGAAAAGTAAGGCAATTCTGCGACCTGTTCAATGGAAAACCCGAAGCCGCTGTCATGTTCGGGCAGACCGAGCCTCGGGCCCCAGCCGTCGCGCTCCCAGACCTGTTGGGAGCGCCGAATTCGGCGATTGATGAGGCCGTCCTCGACACGCGCGATATGCCAGACTACAAAGTCAATGTGGTGAGATACGGGCGTTGGCTGAAAGCGGCGTTCTGCCGGCGTAAGTCCCTCTAGCGCATCATTCAAGTCTTCCATGTACTCTGTCAGGGCAAATTTCACGATGTCTCTGAAGTCCATGCGCTACCTTCCGGCGAGCACTTCGACCGGAGCCGGAGCCTCGGTTTCGATGATGCCACCGCCGATGATTTCATCGCCCTGGTAGAATGTTACCGCCTGCCCCGGCGTAACCGCGCGCTGCGGCTCGTGGAAGACCAGCTCCGCCCAGTCGCCGAGCGGCGTAAGCGTAGCGGGCGCTTCGCTCGCCTTGTAGCGTATCTTGGCGGTTACATCAATAGGCCCGTAAGGCGGCTCCCCTACGATGTAGTTGATGCGGGACGCCCACAGTTCGCGCCGCATCAGGTCCTCATTCCTTCCGAGCACCACACGATTGGCGTCAGCGTCTATCGCGGTAACATACATCGGTTCGCCCGTGTTCCCCTGCAGTCCAAGTCCTCTGCGCTGTCCGATGGTGAAGAACTGGATTCCCGGATGGCTGCCCAACACATTGCCTTCAGCGTCAACCATGTCGCCAGGCTTAGGCGCAACGCGCTCCCCAACAAACTTACGATAGTCTCCGTCAGGAATGAAGCATATCTCCTGGCTGTCCGGCTTGTCGGCGACTGGAAGGCCCGCGTCAGCGGCGATTCGCCTTATCTCGCTCTTCGGGTACTCGCCGACAGGAAGCAGCAGCCTCTGAAGTTCGGTCTGCCGCAACGTGAAGAGCACGTATGACTGATCCTTGCCTGAATCAATTCCCTTCAGGAGGCGCGTTCTATCGTCATCGTGTCGTATTCGAGCGTAATGTCCGGTAGCGATGTAGGCGGCGTCCATGAACAGTGCGCGGCGCAGCAGAAAGTCGAACTTAATCTTGTCGTTGCATGCGAGGCATGGGTGCGGCGTGCGCCCTCTGTCGTACTCACGCACGAAATAGTCGATGACGTGCTGCTGAAACTCGCGCTCGAAGTTCATGAAGTAGTGGCGCGCTCCGATCGCATCGCACACGCGGCGAGCGTCTTGCACATCCTCGACAGAGCAGCATCGCTTGTTGAGCGGCGCGGCGGCTTCATCTTCCACAGACCATAGCCGCATCGTAACGCCCACGACGTCATAACCCTGCTGCTTTAGCAGCAGAGCAGCGACAGAGGAGTCCACTCCCCCGCTCATGGCGACCACGACGCGCTTGTTATTCATAGAATGAGCGTAACATACAGGGTTGAGGCGTTCAACGAATTTCACAGGTCAAGACGATTTCACAAATCCCCTGCCCCTTTGACGGGGGAAGGTCAGAGCCTGCCCCTGCGAAGGCAGGGGGTGGGGTGAAAAGCATCAAGATGCCTGTGATTCCACGATTTCTGGATTCCTGCCTCCGCAGGAATGACGAATCTGGTGGTTGATTCGCATTTGTGAAATCGTCTTAACAGGTCTGAGAAGAATGGATCAGTATAGCTGGATAGGGGGCGAGCATAACTGCTACAACTCGTCCCCTTTACCTTTGGGAGGGGGTTTATGTGAGGGGACATTACTAAATTATGTGCAGCCCAAAAATGACAGGAGTCGTTATTGACCCCGCGTCTCACAGAAATCTATAATATGCGCATGACACAGACACAACAGACCGCCCTAGCACCTCTTGACTATGCCCGATACGCTGCAGATGTCGCCTCCGATAAGCTGGCATCCGACATTGTTATGCTGGACATCAGCGAGATAAGCGACTTCGCAGACTACTTTGTAATCCTCTCAGTCGAATCAACCCGCCAGATGCGCGCCATTGTGGAAGACCTGGAGCACGCGCTCGAAGAAAAGGGCGGCATCCGTCACCACCGCGAGGGAACGCCCGAATCCGGCTGGATGCTGCTGGACTTCGGCGATGTCGTCGTCCACGTCTTTGGCACAGAGGAGCGGCAGTTCTACAATCTCGAATCCGCATGGTCCGAGGCTGCCGAACTGGTCAGGATTCTATAATCCAGTCGTCTATGCCGCGCTCGTAGCCGATTATTTCGGAATCATCGAAGAAGAGCGCCAATTCCGTCTCCGCCGACTCCTGCGAGTCAGAGCCGTGTATCAGGTTCATGCCGATTGTCAGCCCGAGGTCACCGCGTATCGTGCCGGGCGTAGCATCGACCGGATTTGTCGCACCCATCGTCGTTCGCACCACTTCTACCGCGTTTTCCCCTTCCACCGCTATCGCAATGAGCGGCGACGACGTGATGAAGCTCACCAGCCCTTGGAAGAATGGCTTGTCCACATGCGCCCCGTAGTGCGTGTGCGCCAGCTCCTGCGTCACATGGATCATCTTCATGCCTGCGAGCTTCAGTCCACGCCGCTCAAGCCTCGCGATAATCTCGCCGCTCAGGCCGCGCTGTACCGCGTCCGGCTTTATCAGTACCAAGGTTTTCTGCATCTAAAAAGGTTCTCCCTGTATCTATCCTGTTCATCCTGTTTATCGAGTTAGCCCCTGCCCCGCCAGGTCCTGTTGGCTGTGCTCACCTGCGAACTTCTCAGGTACAATGGCTCGAGTGAAAACGCGTCCGATACGCTGCCTTCTTGCAGCCTTACGTATCCGAGTTTCGCCAGCGCTCCCGCGTGTCTTGTCGGCAGCGGCGCATTCGCAATTTTCGCGTCATCGCCTAATTCGCAGCGTATGAGTTCAGCGACTTGCGGCACGCCCTCGCCGCAGAATAGCGCGTCCGCTTGCGCCGCCGCCAGTTCGCCGTGCTCTATCACTCGATAGACAGGCTGCGCGTCTTCACGAAAATCACCAAGATAGAGCCGCCGTCTGCCCGCTCCGACGAGCGCGCACACGGGGCTGCCAAGGCCAAGGTACGGCTGTGCCTCAATGTCGAGCGTTCCGACTGCGATGAGTGGAACATCAAGGGACACCGCCATCGCCTTCGCCGCACTCATGCCTACACGAAGAGCGCTGAAGCCGCCCGGACCCGTGGCGATGTAGATGGCTTCGAGGTCTTTGACGCCAATGCGCCCGCGCTTGAACAGTCGCATGATATTCGGAACTAGCTCAACGGAGTGATTGCGCTCGGAACGCCATGTCAGCTCGACAACCGATTCGCCCTGACAGGACAGGCCGATAGATGCGAAGCGCGTGGAAGTGTCAATCGCCAGTTCCATTACTGCGCCTCGCTATTTGCAGGTTGCGGTTGGGCTGCACTCTCCGGGCTTAAGAATTCTTGCTGCAACGCGCCGAGCATCTCGGAATATCGCGCGGAATCAGCGCCGAATGTAAGCCTGCGGCAGTTGCCGCCAGTGTCTTCTATCACAACATTGACATGCTCACCGATGTATGCGCCGGCTCCCTTGTCCGCCCATTCGACAACGCAAACACCTTCGCCGAGGAAGTAGTCGTCAAGTCCCAGCTCAGCGACCTCATCTATGCTGTCGAGACGATACAGGTCCATGTGATACATCGTCAGCCGCGCATAATACTCGCATATAAGCACGAATGTCGGGCTTCGGGCGTACTCGTCACCGCCTAGCCCCCACAAGATGCCCTGCGTCAGACAGGTCTTGCCCGCACCCAAGTCGCCGGTCAGCAGGAACACATCGCCTGCATTGGCGTGCGCGCCAAGAATTCTACCGGCGGACTGCGTCTGCTCCGGGCCTGAAGTGCTGATGATGATGGTGTTGTGATCGGATTCCACGATGTTTCCGCATATGCTGTGAAGTGGTCAATCGCGGTGTATGATGTACTTCCGACTGCCGATACAGAATGTTACCGTATCAGGCAAAGTCGCCACAGAAAGGATACCAGAATGCGTAGCGAGCTGGTAAGAGATTGGCTAGGGTGTGGATGCGCGGGGCGCGCGAAATGAGGGCGCTGATAGTTTCCGACGTCCACAGCAATATGGAAGCGTTCAAGGCCGCGATTGAACACGCGCAGCAACGCGGCGGATTCGATGAGATTTGGTCGCTGGGAGACCTCGTAGGGTATGGGCCTGATCCGTCCGCTTGCTTGGATCTGCTCTGGTCCTACGGGCATAGTGCGGTGGCAGGCAATCATGACCTCGCCGCGATCGGCAAGATATCGGTAGAACGCTTCAACCCGTATGCGGCGGCGGCAAATCAGTGGACAGCGGAGCAGCTCACGCAAGAGCAGGCAGAATACCTGGGCGGCCTGCCTCTCACGCTCGAAATCGATGAATTCACGCTGGCGCACGGCAGCCCGCGCGATCCCGTCTGGGAATACCTGGTCACAGTGGAGTCCGCAATCGCGTGCTTCACCCACATCGATACATACTGGTGCCTGGTGGGACACTCGCACATGCCGTTTCTCTGCATCCCGCGACTGGACGGGGCGGCGTTTATGGCATTCCCGGAAGGCAGGGCGATTCAACTCGACGAAGAGGCGCTGATTGTCAATCCCGGCTCGGTGGGGCAGCCGCGCGATGGCGACTCCAGGGCAAGCTACGTCGTCTATGATGATGCGGCGCAGACTTTGGAGCATCGCCGTGTCGAGTACGACATTGCGGCGACGCAGGACAAAATGCGGCGGCACGGTCTGCCGGACTATCTAATAGACAGGCTTTCAGTCGGGAGGTAGTCGAGACGACTGTCAACTATTCGTCGTCGTATTCGTCATCCCCGATGGCAGAGCTGCCGAAGCCGACACTCGGCGAGGACGATCCCCTGCCACTTTGCCCTCTGCGGCGCGGCAGGTTTGCGATGTCGTCCTTAATTCGCTGGATATCGTCTCCCGCGTCCGCAAGCGAAACGGCAACGGCGGCAACGCCAGTATTCCTCAGCGTCTCCAACTCGGACTTGCCGGTATCTGCGGGCACGTTCAGCACAGCCCGTTTACGGACCGTAAAGCGCATCCTCTGTATGCCCAGCAATTTCTGAACTGTGAGCGGCAGAAGACCGTCGGGAGGCGTAAGAAGGGCGCAGTCGATGTCAAGTGTGCGGATCGCCTTCGCCTCTTCCTCGTCGAACTCAGGCTCATCAAACCCCACGGCGATCACCTTCCCCAGGTCGTCGTCGTTGAGTACGGCCGCGGACGTTCCCTCGGCGTCAAAGACTATGAAGTCGCAACCTGATTCCTTCAGTCTGCCTATGTCGTCGGAGCTTGCGCTGCCTACTCTGGCGCCCCATAGCCTGTCTCCCAGCGCATCGCTCACGCGACCGGCCACCCCGCTGTCCGAAGCGTCAAGAGTTACGAGCAGCGCATCTGCAGGAGATTCCGCAAGGCGCGAGTCCTCCGCAAGCTCGGTGGCTGTAACGCGCCCGATGAGCGCGATGGAGGGAGTAGAGGAGGATTGCCGGGACGCCGCGAATCCGATGCCGGGTGATGCGGTCTGTGTCTTGTCGAGTAGGTCCGTTAGCTTGCTCATCAAGTTACCTCAGTATGTAGGACGGGCGCATTATCGGCGCACTGTTCGGTGTTGCGTTAATGAAGAGAAATTTCGGCTTATAGTTTAAGTTTGCACGCCCGTTCAAGTCAACGCACTAAATCCACATCCTATCCATCCCGTACATCCTGTTAGCCCCCCACTTCTAATCAACGCACTTGCTATTGACGCCTGCCAGTATTACCCTTTGACCGAATTATGAGGGAGGGGGACTCCAATTGCGAATCGACCCAAAGAACTTTGAAGGATTCAATCGGGTGTTGACGGGCGTTGTAGTGCCGCGTCCCATTGCCTTCGTTTCCAGCGTGTCCGCGGACGGCATAGTTAATCTTGCGCCGTTCTCGTTCTTCAATGCTATGGCTTACGATCCGGCGACTATCGTGCTCGGAATCTCTCGCAGCGCAGGATGGAAAGCAAAGGATACGCTCGCAAATATCGAAGCGACAGGTGAGTTCGTGGTGAGCGTGGTGGTGGACGACATCGCTGAGGCAATGAACAGCACTGCCGCCGAATTCCCCGCCGATGTTGATGAGTTCGAGATTGCGGACCTTACACAAGAACCTGCCGATCTGGTTTCTGCTCCGCTTGTCTCGGAATCACCCGTCAATATGGAATGCAAGCTCAACCAGATAGTCGAAATTGGCGACGGCACAAACCACGGTATTGTTATCGGCCAAATCCTGCTGATGCACGTCCGCGACGACATTATCAATGGCCACCGCATCAACCACCAGCGACTAAAGCCGGTCGGCAGGCTGGCGGGCAACATGTACTGCAAGACTGACGATGTGTATGAGATGGTGCGCCCACGCTACGATGGTGGGGAGGGCTGAAATGCAGGCGAAGCAGCTTCAAGGCAAAACTCTTCACTACATCGCCGTCGAGCCGGACGGCTACGACCCCGCTCGAAAATACCCGATGGTTATCCTTCTGCACGGCTTCGGCGCGCACATGGGCGATTTGGCGAGTCTTGCGCCCGCCATTGATCCCGTAGGATATGTTTACATCTTCCCGAACGCGCCTATTCCATTCGAGATCGGACCGGGCGCAACCGGATACGGCTGGACATATCCCAGGCGCATTCCGCAAGAACTGCGCCGCGCCGACGATGTGGACTCGGTTGTGGACATGCTCGCGACACTGGTGGATGAAGTAACCGAGCATTACGCCACAGAGCCGGGGCAGATCATCCTTGGCGGATTCTCCCAAGGCGGCATGATGACCTACCGCTATGGGCTGCCCAATCCTGACAAGTTCAAGGGACTTGTAGCGCTTAGCGCCGTTGCCCCGGAAGAGGACACGATGCGGGAAAGGCTGCCAGCAGACCGATCTCAGCCCATCTTCCTAGCTCATGGGACCTCCGACATGGTGATTGAAGTGCAAATGGCGCGAGATACCCGCGAATTTCTGCAAGGCGAAGGTTACGCGCCCGTCTATCGCGAGTACCCGATGGCTCACGAAATCAGCCAGCAAACCCTCACAGACCTTGCCGCTTGGATAAAGAGCACGCTCCCGCCCGCAAGTCCGTGAAACTAGGTGATGTCATTCTGAGCGCAGCGCAGCGAAGTGGAGAATCTCAAATCCATGAATACACCGAAACTGCACTGTAAAGAAATAGGGCTGCTCCAGCCTCTTACGAGAACAATGCAAAGACCTTAGAATTACCACATCTAAACACAAAATATCTGCCGAAGGAGGCAATGAATTGGTAAGAATCAGAGAGAACAATATCCTAAAGAAGAACCGTGATGGCAAAAAGGGTTTGGGCTTGAGCCTCGTCTATCCGTCCGCAGAAGCCATCGAAATAGTCGGAATGTTGGGCGGATTCGATTTCGTCAATCTCGATGCCGAGCATGGCTTATTTACACAGGAGTCGGTTGACGCGATGGTGCGCGTCGCTGACGGCTATGGTCTGACGACCATAATGCGCGTCCCGGAGAGGCAAGCTAACTTCATCAACCTGTACCTCGACCGGGGCGTGATGGGCGTCCTTGGTCCCCATGTGGAGACGGCGGAGGAGGCTAAGGCGCTCGTTGACGCCTGCCGCTTCACACCCGAAGGTGAACGAAGCTGGGGAGGCGGCAGAGGCACCTTCTACAACGACAGTGGATTGATTGATCAGCCCGGCCTTGACCGCAGCGAGTACATGGAGCTAACGAATAAAGAGATGCTCGTGATGGCGCAACTCGAGTCGGCAACCGCATTCGAGAACCTCGACGCCATCCTCGAAGTGGAAGGCATAGACTGCTTCGCGTGGGGTACGAACGACTTGGCGCAGTCTATGGGCTACCCCGGCAAGCCGGAGCACCCGGTCGTCCAGGAAGCGCAGAATGCCATAGGCGAGCGCATCCACGCGGCGGGCAGGCACTTGTCGTCCGACCTTCATGTGGCGATTGGGTTAATTGACCTGATTCTGAACGGGTCGCGCGACTTCTTGGCGGCAAACCAGTAGCGAAGCGAGCATTGGCCGGAAATTCGATGTAACAGCCCGTCACGGTATCGCAGGTAAGTGTCACGCAATTCACATCGGCCCTTTCCTCCCTTACTGGGTAAGGCTAGGATGGGGTTGAAGCCAGCAGAAAAGGAAACAGATCACCAAACACTGACATCCATTTACATTGCAGGGGTGAAAGGTAGCGATGAATTACCGCCACCCCTTAGGCATATACCCGAAGCACAGACAAGGGGGCGCGACATGGCAATGATGAAGGCGGCGTTCTATGATGGCAACGGCACGATGACGCTGGGGGAATATCCGCGTCCCGAAGCGGGGCCGGGCGATGCCATAGTGCGAATTCGCTCCACCGGCATCTGCGGCTCGGACCTGCAAATGAAGGCCGACCAGAAGGAAGCCGACGAGTCCCCAGTCGGACACGAGGTGGCGGGTGAAATCATTGCCATTGGCGACGGAATCGATGCCGAGCTGCTCGGTCAGCGTGTCGCCATCGAAACCATCGGGCATGGGCGCGCCTGCCTGAACTGCTGGTATTGCCGAATGGGACAGTACAAGCAGTGCATGAACATGGCGCCGCCGGAGGGTGGAGGCTTTGCCGAGTACATCAAGCGCAAGGCATGGGGCTGTTACACCCTTCCCGATAACCTCACATGGGAAGAGGCCGCTCTGGTCGAACCCTTTGCCGTCTCTGTTCATGGCGTGCGGCGCGGCAACCTCATTGGCGGCGAGACGGTTGTGGTGCTGGGTGCGGGCAACATCGGTCTCACGGCAGTCGCTGCGGCGCGGGCGCTGGGCGCAGGCACGATCTTCGTCACCGCCCGCCACGAGCAGCAAGCAAGCCTCGCCAAGCGACTCGGCGCGGACCACGCATTCGCACCCGACGATCCCGCGCTCAACGAGGCAATACTCGACGCCACGCAGGGTCTCGGCGCTGACCTGACAGTCGAGACGGTCGGCGGCTGGCGACCCGACCCAATCACCCAAGCGATAGAGGTTACGCGAGAGCAGGGGCGATTCGTCGTCATCGGCGGTTATCGCACGCCCATCACCGTTGACTGGCTGCCACCTATGATGAAGGAGCAGACCATTGTCTTTTCGTCTTGCTATGGCATCATCAACGGCAGGCACGACTACGAGGTAGCGATCGACCTTATGGCGTCCGGCCGCGTTGACCTGAAGCCGATGGTAACGCACATATATGCGCTCGACGACATTCAGAGAGGCTTCGCAACCGCCTACGACAAGACCACCGGCTCCGTGAAAGTGCAGATACACCAGGGAGGTTAGGCGATGCAGTATCGAAAATTCGGCGACTCTGAACTGGAGACGTCGGTTGTCGGCTTTGGTGGCTGGCCCATGGGCAGAGGGCATTACGGCTCGTTCGACGATACGGAAGTCGTGCGCGCAATAGACGCCTCTATCGATTTGGGCGTAACCTTGTTCGATACGGCTGCCGTATATGGTTGGGGCGAGGGCGAGAAGCTCCTGGGCAGCGCGCTCAAGGGCAGGCGCGACAATGTGGTGCTCGTCAGTAAGGGCGGTCGCCAGTGGCATGACCCGGACAACCCACAGATGCGAGACAGTTCCAAAGAGGCGCTGACAAAGGGGCTTGAGGAGAGCCTTCAGCGGCTTCAGACCGATTACCTCGACCTTTACCTCATCCACTGGCCCGACGAATCGCGCCCGATGTCCGAACCGATGGAGGCGTTCGCCGAGTTCCGGCGGCAGGGCAAAATTCGGTACGGCGGAGTCAGCAATTTCAGCGTACAGCAAATGGCGGACTGCCTGAACACGTTCCCGATAGTTACAAACCAGGTCGGCTATCATCTCTTCGACTTCCGTCCCGAGGATAAAGTGTTTCCCTTTTGTGCCGGAAACGGTATGGGCGCGATGGCATACGGCTCTCTCGCCCACGGCCTCCTGTCAGGCGCAATGACGCCTGACACGCAGTTCGAGGAGGACGACTGGCGGCGCAGCCTTATGGCATTCGGACAGCCTATATTCAAGGGCGACACCTTCCTGCGGAATCTAGATAAAGTAGAAGCGCTGAAAAGCATCGCCTCGGAAAAAGGAATGACGGTAGCGCAGCTCGCGCTTGCCTGGGTCATCTCCAACTCTGCGGTCAGCGTGGCGCTCGTAGGTACGCGCCGTGCCGCCGAGATGGAGGAAAACGCTAAAGCCGCCGACTGGCAAATGAGCGAACAAGAGCGAGAGGCAATTCGCACAGTGGTTACCGGTTAATGCTATATAAAACCATCGCTTGAGCGGGATTACAGGTTTTCCGCCCGCAGAAAATCGAAGTCGCATCCCTTGTCAGCCTGCATCACGTGCTGTGAATACATCACGCCGTAGCCCCTGCCGAAGTGCGGCTTCTGCGCCGGTATCTCCGACAACCTTCTCTGCACTTCTCTCTCCTCCACCAGCAAGTCCAACCTGCGATTCGGCACGTCCAACTCTATAATATCGCCGTTCTGCACGGCGGCAAGCGGGCTGCCTGACGCGGATTCCGGCGTGACATGCACCACCACGGTCCCGAACGCCGTACCGCTCATGCGCGCATCGCTCAGTCGCACCATATCGCGTATCCCGCGCTGCAGCAGCTTCCTGGGCAGCGGCAGGAACCCCCACTCCGGCATACCCGGCCCGCCCAATGGTCCCGCGTTCCGCATCACCAGCACGTCATCCGGAGTAACGTCCAGGTCAGGATCGTCTATGCGGTGTTCCATATCGTCGTGGTCCTCGAACACTACTGCGCGCCCCCGATGTGTCAGAAGTTCAGGCGAAGCCGCGGTCGGCTTGATGACGCCGCCGTTTGGCGCAAGCGAGCCGTAAACGACCGCCAGCCCGCCCTCCGCATTGAGCGGTTCATCCAGACTGCGAATCAAGTCCGGATTGTGATTGATGGCGCTTGCCACATTCTTGCCGAGCGTTCTTCCTGTAACGGTCATCTGCTCGCTATGCAGCAGTGGGCGCAGCTCGTTCAGCAGGGCGGGAAGACCGCCCGCGTAGAAGAAATCTTCCATGAGAAACTCGCCGGACGGTTTCAGATTCAAAATGAATGGCGTTGTCCGCGAAAGCTCATCAAAGAGTGTCAGCGGCAGTTCAATGCCCAGCCGTCCAGCGATTGCCGTGAGGTGAATGATAGCGTTCGTGGATCCGCCCAGGGCGTGCAGAGTGCGAATGGCGTTCTCAAAGGCTTCTGGTGTCATGATTTTCGATGGCCGCAGGTCCTGCTTCACAAGTTCCATTGCTTGCCGTCCGGACGCCTCCGCAAGCTGGATGCGGCGAGAATCAACGGCAGGGATCGCCGCGTTGCCTGGCAGTGCCATGCCTAGCGACTCCCCGATTGAAGCCATCGTTGATGCCGTGCCCATCACCATACAGTGCCCCGGACTTCGCACTATCGAGTTCTGAAGTTCAGCCCACTGCTCTTCGGTTATGCTTCCTGCTCGAAGTTCCGTGTGATACCGGCGGCAGTCGGTGCAGGAGCCTAGTTCCTCACCGCGCCAGTTCCCCTTGAGTTGCGGTCCTCCGGTAACGAGAATGGCGGGTATGTCCGCACTCGCGGCGCCCATGAGCACGGCGGGCGTCGTCTTGTCGCATCCCGCAAGCAGCACAACGCCGTCGAGCGGATTGGCCCTGATCGATTCCTCCACGTCCATGCTCATCAGATTGCGGAACAGCATGGTCGTGGGACGCATGTTGTACTCGCCCAGCGACATCACCGGGAACTCCATCGGAAAGCCGCCCGCTTGCCAGACGCCGCGCTTAACCGCTTCCGCCAATTGACGCAGGTGCGCGTTGCAGTGCGTCAATTCGCTCCATGTGTTGCAGATGCCGATAATGGGCTTGTTCTGGTATGCAGGCTCGCCAAAGCCCTCCGCCTTAAACGCCGCCTGTCTCAGCCAGCCGTAAAGCTCCGGGGTATCAAACCACGCGCGACTGCGAAGCGGACTGCCGTTTGTTGTCATCGGATGTTGCCTCCCATATTCAGAATTATCCTGCGACATTGAGCCGGGAGTTACGCAAAAAACCGGGACACCTCGACTTCAAGTCCCTGAAGCACTCCCGACTTCACTACATCTTCCTCGCGGTAAATGCCTGAGAGTTCCCATTCACCGTTAGCCAGTATGAACAATTCAATTGTGTGATCCACCAAAGACGCCCACCAGCATTCAGCCACGCCTATGTCCGCGTAGTCCTGCATCTTGCTCTCCACATGGCTGCGCGCGTTCGATGGTGAGATTATTTCTATAACTAGGTCCGGCGCGTACTCGGTTATCCTCGCAGTCCTGTCGAATCGTCCCTTACTGAAGAACATCAAGTCAGGCTGCCTGACACGGAGTGGTTCGCGCTGTATCACAATGTCCATTGGCGCGAAAAGTAATTCTCCAGAATCACCATCAGCGATAAACGAATCCAAAATACGAAAGAACTGACGCAATACAACCTGGTGCTCCGGCAAGGGTGAGGAAGCCAATATAATCTCTCCGTCCACTACGTCGAAGCGGCCCTCTATCCTGGGCAGGTCCAGGTATTCCTCAAAGGTATGTCGCTGAGTTTGTATCTGTGTCGTCATTGAGTAGCTCCTCATCACGCATTCAGCGGTCCCCTGAATGGATTTTCCACGTAAACGGCTAGCTTCAGGGATTCCAGCGCGTTGTTCCAAACCTTGTTTGCTACGGCGTGGTCTTCGGGCCAGTATTCCATCGTGATGAACGCCTGCACGTTTCCGCCCCGCGCGAGGCACTGTCTGGAATGCGCCTTACGCTTCTCGGTCGGGTCGATAAAGTCAATCTCCAGCCAGGCGTACTCCAGATCGCGCCGCTGCATCTTTAGCATTGGCCCTTTTCGCGTGCGATGCCTCAGGTCTCCCGGTAGCACTGCGGTCTCCAGCTGAGTAGCGGGCGAGGGCAGGCGCTGCCAGTCAACGGTCAGTCCGTTGGGGCCAATCTGAGTCACGGAGACTTGAAGGCGGATGTTGTCATCCGGCTCCACGCCGTCGTACAGGGAGATAGAGCCGTCTTTCTCCGGCTTGACCACCCAATCACCCGGATGCTCGAAATGCACAGCGCCCCTGTTGATAACGAAAATCTTGTTGCCGGGCTTTGCCTTCCATCGATGCTTGTCAGACAGATTGAATCTTCGCATCAGCCATTTCTTGCTCATTGTTTCGCTCCGTCAGATTGTGGCTGAGAGAAGGCGCGCATCTGATCACTTATCCAGCGTTTCACTGCATCCAGCGCAGGCGGGGCTACGAAGAACACCTGAATGTTGCTGGGGAATTGCACGGTATGACCTTCGCTTATGAACAACACGCCCGCATCGTTATCGCTCAACGTATCGGATATGCGTTTCCCGATGTGCTCGAAGCGCTGCTGAGTGGTCTCTTGGATGCCGGTCATTGCCAGATTCATCACCTTCTCGCTCATCAATCCTATGGACAGGCAGCGCTGCCAGTCGCTGTGCTCCTCCACAACGGCCCTGTCCTCCGTAGATTCCAGCGAAGCACCCGCGCTGCACATCGCCTGAATGAATGTGCCGCCGAATGGGTTAATCGCATCGACCATCCTCATGCCTTCTTCTCCATCGGCATATATTGTCTCGTGGAAGACATACTTTACTCCGCCCAGAGTTCGTTCCAGATTCTGAATGTGATCTCGAACCTCCGACCAATAGCGTTCAAGCAGCCGCGACGCTTCCTCCGGCAAATCTGGCGGGAAAAGAAATATGGGCACAAGAAAGAGCTTGCGCTTGGCTGAGAACTGCGCTGCATCAGGTTTGGGCATCTGTGTTAAAGGCGTCGTAATGGGGCGTCCTTCCGCACTTGTTCTGTCTGTGGGAATGATACCAGAATTGGGAGGGTGCGCGATGCAGCCAACATGCACAGGTGCTACAATTTAGCGACTTCATTTGAGCACTGAGGAGCGGTAGGAACAGATATGACGACCATCATCGGCATTGATTTCAGCGGCGCGAAGAGCGACCGCAATACGTGGGTTGCCCATGGGCAAATGACATCTGAGGGCACACTGGAATTTGAGGGCGCGAACATGATACGCCGCAAGGACGTTGTTAACCTCCTGATTGCCGTGTCCACACCAACCATAGCTGCCATTGATTTTCCGTTTGGTCTCCCGCGAGAATTCGCCGATTTTCTCAACGCAGGCAGCGACTTAAAAACTATGCCGGATGTGTGGCGCATCATTGACGACATGAGCCTCGAAAACTTTTATGCGGCTCGCGATGCTTTCGTCGGGCGGTTCGGAGAGCCAAAGCGCGCCGGGGACGCGGCCCATTACACCGAGAGTTTCTCACCTCTTCATAAGGTGAATCCCAACATGCTTCCGATGACATACTGGGGTATTCGCATGTTGCACAGGCTATACACAGATTCACCTGAGCGGTGGGCTGTGCCGCCTATACCAGCGGCACGCAGTCAAGCCAAGAGCGTAACCTTGCTGGAAACGATGCCCGGCGCTTTTCTCAAATCTATCGGCGCTATCCACAAGGGATACAAGAAGCCCAGGTCCACACAACAGCGCGACGAACGGCGCAATGCCATCTTGGACACTGTTCAGCGCAATTCAGGGCTCGTGCTGCCAAATCTGTCCGAGCTGCGTGATGATTGCGTGGCCAGCGACGACTGTCTTGACGCCGTAGTCGCTGCCGTAGCCGCTGCGAGGTGGGCGCAGAACCTAAATTATTTCCGCCATGCCAGCGCCGACGAAATGGCTATGGCCCGGTTGGAAGGTTGGATTTACGCGCTTCGATCAGATGTGTGAGCGACTTCTTCCACCTTCTCGATCCGCACGGCGCACACCTTGTACTCAGGAATGCCGGAGAACGGATCGAGCGCATCCGTGGTAAGGAAGTTTGCGGCATGTTCCTGAAGCTTGACGAAGGGCACGAACACTTCACCGGAGCGCATCTTGTCAGTGTAAAGCACCCTACCCTCCAAGACGCCGCGCCGCGACTTCAGGCTGATCCATTCGCCATCTGCTACTTCGTACTTTGCGCCATCCTTCGCGCTCATGTTGATTTCCAGCTCCGGAGCGCGCGCGAGCAGGCTGTCCGCCCGGCGGGTAATCGTGCCACCATGCCAGTGATACAGAATGCGCCCGGTATTCAGAATCAGCGGGAATCGCTTTGTCGGCATCTCTTCAGCCTGGGGCCCCTGTCGGAAACCCACGAATTTAGCTCTCGGCCCACGTGGGAAGTCGTTCTCATACAGGAAGCGTGTGCCGGGGTGGTCAGGCGTCGGGCAGGGCCACTGGATGCCACCCTCTTCCTCGAGACGGTCGTATGAGATTCCGGCGATGATAGGCGTAATGTCTGCCATCTCTTGCCAGATCTCGGACGGGTGCGTAAAGGTGAACTGGTCTTCCAATCCCAGCCCATGGTCGCGACTCATTCGCCGCGCCAGATCGCAGAGGATATCCCAGTCCGGTCGGCTTTCGCCGATTGGTTCAACTGCCTTGCGTACCCGCTGCACGCGCCTCTCGCTGTTCGTGAACGTGCCGTCCTTCTCTGCGAAAGACGTCGCCGGTAGAACTACATCCGCGATTTGCGCCGTCTCATGCAGGAAGATGTCCTGCACCACAAGGAACTCAAGGTTCCGGAACGTCTCTTCTGCGTGATGCAGGTTTGGCTCGCTTAGAAGCGGGTTTTCGCCGGTGACATACATCGCCTTTATTCGACCGATCTCCATGTCCATCATCATCTCCGTGATGACCAGGCCCTCCCTGTCCGGAATCGGATGGTTGCCCCACGCCTGCTGGAACTTTGATACGGTGTCCTCCGAGATTATCTGGTAGCCCGGGAAGGCGTTCGGCAGGCATCCGGCATCCCCGCAGCCCTGCACGTTGTTCTGTCCCCGCAAGGGCGATATGCCCGATCCCGGCCTTCCCAGCTGACCGGCGACGAATGACAAATTCAGCAGACTGTGAGCGTTTGCCGTTCCCATCATGTGTTGGGTAATGCCCATGCCCCAGATAAGGCACGACCCGCTGAACGGCGGTCTTGCATAAATCCGCGCCGCCTCCGCGATGTCCGCCGCGGCGACTCCTGTGATACCTTCCGCGTGTTCTAGGGTGTACGTATCGATAATCTCCCGCCACTCTTCAAAGTCTTCGGTGCGACCGCTGACAAAGTCCCAGTCAACCAGGTCCTCGTCCAATATTACCTTCGCCATCGCGTTCAGCAGCGCCACATCGGTTCCGGGGCGCGGCCTCAGCCACAGTTCCGCGAAGTCGCACATCTCTATGCGGCGCGGATTGATTACGATGAGTTTCGCTCCCCGCTCGATGACTGCCCGTCGCATCCGCGATGCCGCCACAGGGTGGTTTGAGTTTGCGTCCGAGCCGATGATTACAAGGCAGCCGGCCTCTTCATAGTCTTGGTAGGAATTGCTTGTAGCGCCACTGCCCAGTGATTCCAGCATCGCCTCAACGGAAGGGGAATGGCACAGCCGCGTGCAGTGATCTATATGGTTGCTCTGCATTACCAGCCGCGCGAACTTCTGCTGAATATATCCGTCCTCGTTTGTCGCCTTCGCCGAGCACAGAGTCGCGAATTCTTCCCCGCGATATTTTGCTAGGTTCTCAGAGACATACTGAAGCGCCTCGTCCCAACTCGCCTCCGTCAAGATGCCATCCTTGCGGATCAGCGGCGTTGCTATACGGTCCTCATGGTTCACAAACGAGTAGCCGAATCTGCCCTTAACGCAAAGCATACCCAGGCTAGACTGGTTCTCCGGGTCGTCGAGCATTGCCACGATGCGGTCCGTGTCGTCCACCTGCGCCTTGATACCGCAACCGACGCCGCAATAAGGGCAGGTTGTCGTAACCTCCTTAGCGACCTTGAGAGGCGGCGTCTTGACCTCAATAGCCCCTGTCGGACACACGGACAGACACTGCCCGCATGTAGTGCATACCGACTCAATCAGCGGCCTCTCCGCGAAGGTTCCAATTCTCCCTTGCGTTCCTGTACCCAATAGGTCTATCGCGCCGATGAACTGGTGGCCGTCCTGGCAAGCCTGCACGCATCGCTGGCAAAGGATGCAGCTTTCCATAGCGATGTTGAATACCGGGTTGCTGCTGTCAACCGTCTCGCGCTCCCTTCCCTCCCATCGCGGTTCGGCGATGCCATGCCTGTCAGCGGCAATAGACAGCTCCTTGTAGTTCTTGTGACCGGTTGCGCCGTTGGATGGAAACATTGCCAGCGTTAGCTCAAGCACCCCCTTACGTATAGCCTGCACTTCAGGCGTATCCGTCCACACGCTCATGCCCTCAGTAACGGGTACGGCGCACGACGCCGGGTAGCCGCGCGTGCCCTCAATCTGCACCAGGCAGGTTCGGCAGGCACCTATCGGCTTCATGTCGGGGTCCTTGCAAAGCTGCGAGATGTAGGTGCCGGACTGGTTGATCGCGTCCAGCACAGTCGCACCGTCATGAACCCCCAGCGGGATACCGTTGATAGTCAGTGTGATGGTCATTGCGCGCCTTCCTGCGGTCCGTAGCCATTTGCTAAAGTGGCAGATATACTACTCGGTTCATCATGGATTGAAGAGTTTCCGTCTTCACTATTCTCTCCAAATCTCGTATGGACGTGCCTATGGAAACCCTCGTTAGATCTTGATGTGCAAAAATCAGGCCGAAGAACGAAATGTTCGCTCTCTGGCGTCTTGCGCCTTCTGATAAGAAATCCTTGTCATTTGTAAAGAATACCCTCTGCAGAATAGTTGCCCTGTCCAACAAATCAGAGTCTTCCATTCCTCTGTTGCCATCCTCATCGGCAGTCAGCACATCGATTCCACGAGAACGCAACCCAGAGGTAACCTGCCCACGAACATTGTGGTCCATGTAGAGAGAAATCGGCACTAGCGCAGATCCATCTTTTTGGCTCTTGCCTTCACTCTTCGCGCTAACTCACTCTGAAAAGGCTCATTTTGCCGGCGCATTCTATCCACAAACCTTTTCTCATCCTCAATCTGCTGGTCCATGTCCTCTTTATTGTCCCAGTAGTACGCGAGCGCAGAATGCACCTGCCCTAAGGTCAACCCTGCGTATTCGCCCTGAATCTGTTCCGGACTCAATCCCCAATATAGGCTATCTATTGCGATGACCTGCACCTTTATGCGTGTGCCCTCAATCATCGGGGCGCCGGTGCTCTTGAACACGATGTGCGGGTAGCCGGACTGGAAGACGTTGCCCTCGGAATCAGTTTTGTATAGGCTTGATCGGCTTGTCATGGCTTTGCCTCTCGCATCAGTGGATTGCTCGTCGGCTTTCTGCGTCATCTTGACCATGCATGTTAATCCTCATTGACCATCATCGCCAACTCGTCCCCAAAGAAGTGCAGCGCGCTCAGCACCGGATTCCCTGCTGCTTGCCCCAGCCCGCACAGCGAAGCGGCGTTCACGAGTTCGGCGAGCTGTCGCAGGTCGTTCAGGTCGGATGCCGACGCCTTCCCCGCAATCAGCCCGTCCACCAGTTCCACCATTCTCGGCGTTCCCTCACGGCATGGCGTACATTTCCCGCACGATTCGTCCGCATTATATGCGGCAAGTTTCCGCATCATATCTACGACGCTCACACTGTCGTCCATCGCAATGACGCCGCCCGCGCCCAGCATTACGCCCGATTCGTGAATGAAGCCCGGCATGATGGGCGTGTCCAGCATCGAGACCGGGAATATGCCGCTCGAAGGTCCGCCCACCGCAATAGAAGTCAACTTGCTGCCATCTCGCAGTCCGCCGCCAATATCGTAGATAATTTCGCGCAGCGTCGTTCCCATCGGTACTTCCGCAAGCCCCGCGTTTCTCACTGCTCCGCTCAGGCTGATTATCTTAGTCCCTTTCGCATCCTCAGTGCCTACTTCCGCAAAGGCGTCGCTTCCCTTTGCAAGGATATACGGCACGCTGGACAGCGTCTCCGCATTGTTGATGACAGTGGGTTTGCCCCACAGTCCCGCGTCGGTGGGGAACGGAGGGCGTTGGCGCGGCTCGCGGCGCTGACCCTCCATCGTATTCAGCAGCGTCGTCTCGTCACCGCACACGTAGCCTCCCGCTCCGCGCATAATCTGCATTTCCAGCGAGTATCCTGAATTCAGGATATCGTCCCCAAGAATCCCCGCCTCGTACGCCTGCTCCACCGCAATCTGCATCCGCTCAGCCGACAGATTCGCCTCCGCGTTTACATAGATGTACGCCTCGTTCGCATCAGATGCGTATGCGGCTATGATTGCGCCCTCGATCAGGCGGTGCGGCACGCCCTCCATCAGATGTCGGTCCTTGAATATGCCCGGCTCCCCCTCCTCGCAATTTACCACCAGGTATCGCGGCGTGTTCTTTACGCTCCGCGCTCCGCGCCACTTCAGCCCGGCAGGGAAATACGCGCCCCCGCGCCCGCGAAGCCCCGACGCCACCACCAGCTCTATAACCTCTTCGGGCGACAAGGACAGTGCCCGCGCAAGCCCTCGGTATCCGCCGGTCGCAACGTATTCGCTTAAATTGAGGGCGTCCAGTATCCCGCAACCGTTGAGAGTGATGCGACGCTGCTTATGGATGAATTTGGCTGCATTTGCAGGGTCCGGCTCAGGCGATTCGACCGGTCGCTGAAAGACGAACCCCTTTCTCACCATTTCCGCAGTAACATTCCAGTACTCGCTCTGCCGCCCGTCCTGCCCCGTAATCAACAGCTTAGGGCAAGCGAAGCACGCTCCGTCGCAGCCTGCCGTCACAAGATAGGCATCGCCGGGAAGCGTCTCCCGCACCGCCTCCAGGACTTCGCCTGCGCCGACCGCGAGCGAGCAGTGACCTACCTGCACCGTAACGCGAGTCATGCTGTTCTTAGCGCCCTGCTCCTCTTCAGCAGTTTTGCGAATGGACCACAGGGCGTCTGATACGGCGTCCGTCAAGACGACACCTCCCCGATCATAGCGCTCAATTTGCCCTCGTCGATCCTTCCCCGCCACTCGCCGTTAATCTCCGCGACAGGCCCAACGCCGCACATGTAGGCGCAGGGCGTCTCTTCCAGCGTGTATTCGTCCCGCGCGCCGCTGTTGGCTAACGTAGAGTGTGCCGCAGCCATTAGGCGTTTCCCCCCGTTCAGCCAGCAGCTAAGCCCGGTGCAAACGCGAATCACATGCTCTGCCGGCTTCTGAATCCGAAGCTCTGTGTAGCTCGTCGCCGCGCCATACACCTCGCTTGACGGTATCCCAAGATGCCAGCCCACAACCTCCATCGCCCAGTCCGGCAGGTAGCCGAATTCGTGGTGCAGGTAATGCAGCGCGGGCAGCAGTTGCCCTCGACTGCGTGGAAACTTCTGCCGCAAGGTAGCGCGAAGCTCGTTTCTCTCTCTGTTCAATCCGCCCTCTCTCTAGTCGCCCGATACAGGTGCAAGTTCGATTCTCTGACGATGCGCCACACTTCGCAACCCTAACTCCTGCAACTTCCCATCCGGAATCGTGCCGTCCTCATTCCACCCCCTCGCCCTATAATACCCGTCCACCATCATATCCAGGTCATCCTTGCTCAACCCCACACCGGCCACCACTCCTGTCGGCAGCGCCTCGTCGAACACGCGCTGCGGCAGTGTATCATCTTTGCGCGTCCAGCCCTCACGGATATTGAACGCCTTTTTCAGATTGTTAATGCGCTCACCTGCCAGCCGCAATTCATCCGCCGTCGTATCCCAGCCGGTGATATGTCCGTAAATCTCCGCCGATTCCTCATATAGGTTGTCGAATGCCTTACGCAGAAACTTGCACCATATCAGCGAGTCCAGCACCGCGGAGAAGTCCTCGCCCTCAGCGGTTATGCGCCCTCGCTCATCGTCCACTTCAAGCCTGTTCACGCGCGCCGAGAAGTCCGCTTCGTATGCGGACGACCTGTTGTGGCAAGCCCCACGCGTGCTGACCGCCAAGCCCAGGGCCATCGTCTTCAGGCTGCGCGGTTCGTAGCCTGGCATCTCCAGCCCCTTCACCTGCATCGCCCAAGCGTCGCTGCCCTGCCCGACTAAACGCGATGCCCGCAGGCTGCCCTCGGCAAGCAGGTCGCCTATACCCTTGCGCTCAGCAATGAAACTGATGCACTCTAACAGTTCTTTCCCGCTACCGAAGCGCAGGTCGATACCTCCCGTATCTTCCATAGTCAGTACGCCGCGCTCGAAGCACTCCATCGCCCACGCAACCGTAGCCCCAACACTGATTGTGTCCATGCCAAGCTCGTCGCACAGAGTTGAGGCGCGAATCACGGTATTGCCGTCCGCCACGCCCACCAGCGGCCCCAGCGCGAACGCGCTTTCGTACTCCATGCGCCCTGTTGCTTTCTTGCCCTTGTCACTCGTTACTAGAATCTTCTCGCATCCGATGGTGCAGTTGGCGCAGTGCGCGTTCTTCACGAAGTTCGACCCGTGGAACTGCTCCGCGCTTACGCCTTCTGCTCCGTCGAACGTCGATTGCTGGAAGTTGCGCGTTGGAAGCGTGCCCAAGCTGTTGAATACTGACACGTTTGCCATCGTGCCCAGAGTCCTGTACTTCTCGGTTGCGGGACCAAGACTGCGCCGCGTCAGGTCCGAGCCGATCTCATTCAGCGAGTCGTGATTATAGACAGGGACGGACTGTGTGCCCTTCACGGCTATCGCCTTGAGATTCTTCGATCCCATCACAGCGCCGGGACCTGTCCGCGCCGCCTGTCGACCGCCGTCGTTAGTGATGCTGGCGAATCGCACTAGATTCTCGCCTGCAGGCCCTATGCACGCCACTCGCCTGCGATGTCCCAGTTGCTCCTTGACTGCGCGCTCCGTCTCAGACGTGCTAAGGCCCATCAGCTCACCGGCGTCAAGAAATTCCACATCGCCGTCGTCTATGGATAGCAGGCACGGGTTTTCACTCCTGCCCGTGACAATAAGCGCATCGCAACCCGTCTTCTTCAGCTCGGTCGCCATGAAGCTGGACGACGGGGAATCCCCGATAAATCCGGTCAGCGGCGACTTCGTGAGCACCGCGAACTTGCTGGATGTCGTAAGCCTGCTTCCCACAAGTGGACTGGTAACGAATATGAGCGGGTTGTCAGGGGATAGAGGCTCGATGCCGGGAGGACAGTGTTCATAAAGCAGGTACGCGCCAAGCCCGGTGCCTCCTATGAAGCGGCGCAGCACATCCGCATCCAACATCTGCCATCGGCTCGTCCGGCGAGTCAGATCGACTAGCAGTGCCCTGCCGTTATATCCGTAAAGCACTTCATTTTCCTTGCCAAGAAACTTGCCGCTTCAGAAAAGTTATGCAATCGTGCGGCTTGTCCGCATTGTAACATGCAAGGGAAGTGTCGCTTCAACCCCCTGCCTGGCTGGAAAATAAAAGCAGGGTATCGCCTTCACTCAGCGACAGTTTACCGCTATCGACGAACTCTGTGCCGTTAAGATTGAGCGTGTAGCTCTCCAGCAGGCCGCCCAGGTCCTCGCGTAGCGCAACACCGACAAGTTGAGGACAGGCATTCGCGAGTGCGGCGGCAAGCATGAAGTTGCTTGAACTCGCCGGCATCTCTACTTCGACCAGCCTCCGCCCGCAGGCAAGACGCGCCGTGCCGAACAACTCGACCTTGACGCGGACATTCGGCGCCACGATGGGCCTACCTGCCCTCGTCCGCGAGCGTGAGCGCGCGCGACAGGTCTTCGGGCGTGTTCACATTGAAGAAGCTGAGGCGTTCGGAATCAAAGCGGTCAATTTCATCGGCGCCGACATAGCGAACGCGCACATCGTCGAAGAAGCCCGCGATCTTCAGTTGCCTCGCCTTGAGCCGGCGCTCGATGTGCGGCAAGCATGCTTTGGAATACAGCGCATGGGTTGGTTCCGGATAGCCGTCGAGAATCGGTACTACCGCGTCGCAACCATCTTGCAGCGTGAGCATGTATCCAATCAGCCCGGCACTCAAGAACGGCATGTCGCACGCGACAACGTAGCCCCAATCATTGGTGGCAGCAGAAAGCCCGGTGAATATCCCGCCAAGCGAGCCGGAGTCCGGGTACATGTCCACGGCGGCCTTCGTGTCCTTCGGGAGCGGAAGCTCCTCACCACGCGCTTCAGTATTCACTACGACGACAGTCTCGTCAGTCAACGTGCCTAGTCGCTCCATGACGCGAGAAATGAGCGGCTGCCCCTGAAAAGGCTCAAGCGCCTTATCGCGGCCCAAGCGCCTGCTCAGTCCTCCTGCAAGCACTATGCCGGTTACACTCATAACTTCGGCCTTTCCAACTCTGGCGATTTCTTACACGTACTGAGGTGAGGCATTTGTCCCTTTCCCCGTCAAGGGGGATGGTCAGGATGGGAGTTAAGACTGCATAAGGAGCAATGTGAAACCTGGAACTCACGCCCGTAGTCAGTGCTTCCAATGCCAAGAGATGTATCTACCACCACCGGTTTCCGTCACGAAAGTTCAGCCACAACCTGCCCCATTGACGAAGTGTCATATCCACCAAGCGCATCCACTCCATTCCTGAAGGCGTCGTCCCGAATAAGTTCAAGTACGAACTGCACCGGCTCGCTTTCGTAATGCTCCGAGGGTATCACAAGGTCGTACTGCTCAGAAAGAAGTGGGGCGAAATCCAGCCCCATCGCGTTCGCTGCCGACAAAATGCCAAGCCCGACATCCGCGCGTCCGCCTGCCACCGCCGCCGCAACCGCGAGGTGCGTGTACTCCTCACGGTCATACCCTCGAATGTCCTCCGCTTCTATGCCCAGTTCCCTCAGCTTGTAGTCAAGCAGCAGCCGCGTCCCCGACCCGCGCTGCCGGTTGAGAAACACAACGTCTTCCCCAATCAGGTCCTCCAGCGCGCCGATTTCCTTCGGATTGCCCCTCGGCAGAATCAGCCCCTGAATCCGTTGCACAAGGTTCACCACAACCACTTCTCGCCCCTTGAGGAAGCGCCGGATGTACGACAGGTTGTATTCCCCGGTCGTCTCGTCCAGCAGGTGCGACCCCGCCATGTGCGCCTCACCGCGCGCCAGGGCAAGCAATCCGCCCATGCTGCCCACATTCGACGACGCCAGCGTCATTTCCGGTCGAGTGCGCCGCACATGGCTCGCCAGCAGATCGAGCGTCATGTCGTGGCTGCCTATAACGACCACAGTGTCTTCGACCGCCTCCACCGCGCGCAGCAGGTCCACGCTGACTTCCGCGCCCGCGTCCAGCCCCTCGGAGAACCGCGGAATCTTCACTATGCCGTCGGCCCGCACCAGCGACATTATGACGCCCGCCCCACGCTCGACCGGCGACGCCACCAGTTTGTCGCCGACTCTCCCAAGCCGCACCCGCAGAAATTCGTCCTCCCCCATGGGCGAGAGCGTCTTGCGAGTAATCGTGGCGCTCACCTTGTTGCGCTCCGAAGCGGCGAGGCCGAGCTTCCCCTCGATGAGAGGCTTGACGAACAATTCGCAGGTCAGAGCGGCGGATACCGGGTAGCCCGGTATGCCAAGTACGGCCTTGCCCTCTACGACGCCAAGCACGACCGGATGTCCCGGTCGAATGGCTGTCCCATGCACTACTAGCTCCCCCAGCGACTCAACCACCCGCGCTGTGTAGTCCTCGCTCCCAGCCGAAGAACCGGCGTTCACCAGCACAATGTCGTGCTTCGCGACAGCGTCACTCACGGCACCCAATAGCCTGCCGAATTCATCCGGTATCGTCTGCCATGTCTCCGCAACACCGCCCCACTCCTCCACCATGCCCGTCAGAACCAGCGAATTGAATTCAATGATGTCGCCCGGCTTCAGGTCGCTGCCTGGCTGCACAAGCTCATTGCCCGTAGGGATTACTGCAATGCTCGGCTTGCGGCGCACCACCAGCTCCGCCAGTCCCGCGGCGGCACAGGCGCCCATATCCACAGGCCGGATCGTATGGCTCTCCGGCAGCACGAGCTCGGTTGCGACTATGTCTTCGCCTAGCGGTCTTACGTGCTGGTACGGCGCGGCGGGCGACTGAATCTCTAATGTGCCGCCGTCAACCTCATGCACCACTTCCACCATAATGACCGCATCGAAACCCTCCGGTACTGGGTCGCCCGTGTCCACCCACACCGCCTGCTCCCCTACCGCGAGTTGCAGCGGCGATGTCTCAGTCGCGCCCACCGTATCTGCCGCGCGCACAGCGATACCGTCCATCGCTGCCGAGTCGTAGTGCGGCGAGGATACTCTTGCCCACACGGGTTCTGCCGTGACCCGGCCCCTGGCATGCGACAAAGGCACCACCTCAGCGGCCGTATGGACAAGCGCTCCAGCATCACTCAGCGCGTCGAAGTGCCGTTCCAGCGCATCCTCCAATGGAATGTCGCTAAGATAGTAGCGCCTGCCGTGCCTGTGCCCGCCCTGGCTGTGCCTTTCTTGGCTGTGAGAACGTGGAGTCAAGTGAACCCCCGGCAATCGTATTCGCTGGTCGTCAGGACTTCCACCGCTTGCGGAACGGACGCGCGGCAATGCGAGGAAGCGTCCTGTGTCGCGTCCATGCCGCAATTGGTGCCCCCTCGTGCCCGAAAACGCCGGACGCCTTCACTGCAAGTGGCTGAAAGACCCTGCCTACCCTGCCCGCGATGCCCATTGCCAGCGGACTTGACCAGGCAAGCCGCCATGCCTTCATAGCTAGGCGCTCTTTGGTCGTCGATGTCCTGTGCTGCGGATACTTGTCGCCCTCTGCGAGCTGGTGACGCAGGTACAGCAACATGCGCGGCAGGTTTATCTTCACCGGACAGGCTTCTTTGCACGCGCCGCACAAACTGCTCGCGTAAGGCAAGTCTTTGGCATCGGACAGCTTGGTCAGCATCGGCGAGACGATCGCGCCGATAGGCCCAGGATACACCCATCCGTATGAGTGTCCCCCGACCTTACGATACACCGGGCAGGCGTTAAGACACGCGCCGCAGCGCAGGCAATACAGCGCCTCTCGCAGGTCAGGGTCGGCAAGAAGACGAGAGCGCCCGTTATCGACTATCACGAGGTGGAATTCCTCCGGGCCGTCCTCGTCATCCGCCCTTCGAGGGCCCGTTACAGCGGTGACGTAGCTGGAAATCCGCTGCCCCGTAGCGGACCGGATGAGGAGACGCAGCATGATACCCATATCCTCGATAGAGGGCACAACCTTCTCCATTCCGGTGATTGCGACGTGAATGCGCGGCATCGATGTACACATTCGACCGTTGCCCTCATTCGTGACGAGGACGAGCGTACCGGTCTCAGCGACGATGAAATTAGCGCCCGTAATGCCCATATCGGCGGCGATGAACTTCTCGCGTAGCTGCCGGCGCGCCTCCTGCGCCAAGTCGTTAATGCCGGTGTAGTGCGGCGCATTCAGCTTTTCCTCGAACAACTCGGATACATCTTCGCGCGACTTATGGATTGCGGGAGCGATGATGTGGAACGGCGCTTCGCCGGCAAGCTGTATGATGTACTCGCCCAGGTCCGTCTCGACAGACTCGATACCCGCCTCTTCCAGGCGCTCGTTGAGACCCATTTCCTCGGAGACCATTGACTTGCTCTTGACAACCGTCTTGACGGATTTCGCCTTGGCGAGTTCGGTTACATAGCGCGTGGCTTCATCCGAATCTCTGGCGAAGAACACCTTCCCGCCCGCCTTGCGAACATTCTCCTCCGCCATCCTCAGATAGATATCCAGGTTGGCAATCGTGTGCGCCTTTATCGCGCGACCCCGGTCTTGCAGTTCGTCCCAGTTAGTAGTCGCCGCGGATGCGTCAAGGCGCGCCTGGTGGAAACCGCCGTACAGCCCGAGCAGATTCGCCTGAATCTTCTCATCCTGTATTGCAGTGCTGGCTGCCTCGTTGAATTCTTTCGTCTTGACCTGCATTCGGAAAGCCTGTCACTCAATCAGTTCGCTAGGTGTTAGCTCATTTAGTCCCTTCCACCTTGATAGGGGAAGGTGAGGATGCCTCCCTATCGCTCCGAAATTACCCCGTTGTATATATTTCGTTGGTGTCAGCTCTGCATCGCCTGGTCTAGCACTTGCGCGATATGCAGCGGCTCGACTGGAACACCTCGCTTCTCGATTCCCCCGCCGACGTGCATCAGGCAGCTGCTGTCGCAGGCCGTAAGCGCTTCAGCGCCCGTTGCGGCGGCGAAGTTGAGCTTGTCGTCCAGCATAGCGCCTGATATTTCAGGGTACTTAACGGAAAATGTGCCGCCGAAACCGCAGCAGACTTCGGACTGCTCCATCTCCACCAGTTCCACACTGGGCAGAGAGTTTAGCAGGCTGCGCGGTTGAGTCGTTGCGCCCAGTTCACGTCGGAGGTGACATCCCTCGTGATAGGTAATTTTACGTGTATTTTCGGTGAACTCGGTATCAGCGTAAGAACTGAGGTCGTCGATGCCGAGGACATCGACTATAAACTCGGAAAGCTCGAAGGTTCGGCTCGCGAGAGATGCGATTCGGTTTCGCATCTGTGGTTCATCGTGGAACAGTTCATCATAGAAGACGCGAATCATGCTCGCGCACGAGCCGGACGGGACTACCACATATCGGTCGCTTTGTAGGGTTTCTATGGTGTGGCGCGCGAGCGGCTTTGCGTCGCTCCAAAATCCGGAGTTGAATGCGGGCTGGCCGCAGCAAGTCTGAGCGGTCGGAAAATCAAGGTCAACGCCCAGGCGACCCAGGACCTTGACCGTGCTCTCACCGACCTCAGGGTAGAGTCGGTCGATAATGCAGGTTACGAAAAGCGATGCCCTGATCGGCGGATTCTTGACAGCCATCATAGCGCCAGATTATGCACGACGAAGCCCACCATCCAGGCCACGATGAAGACTGGACACGCCGCGAATAGCTTGCCCTCAGTGGATCGCCGAGCCGGTCCGTGCAGGAAGAGATAAAGCACGAATGCGAACAGGCCGATCGCCACCAGAGCGACCGACGCGAAGTTGACACCAAGTGCCACCCCGATGATGAAGCCGACTATCGCCCACGAAATGGGAGAGTCAATGTAGGGAATTATTGCCATGTTTACCTTTCAGCCGAACTTTCTATAACGGCCTTCGCCGCTCTTTGGCATCAAAGTTGTACGGCAAAGGATACTACTTGCACATTGCTGGCGCAATAAGCAACTGTCCAGGGCGCTTTCGGCGCGTGTTGATGTTCATATTCATCGTCGCCGCGCATTCGGGAACCAACTCAATCGATGCGCCACCTATCTTTACAAACGACGTCAAGACACATTGAATTCGTCTATTGCGCGTCGGCAAGTTCGGCGAAATGCTGGCATAATAGACATCGGCAAGGTCGAGACTCTACGGTTGAGCAAAGGTGATCATCTAAGGGGAGCGATTTGATTCCCATCATAATCACAATCGGCGTATCATCGCTGGTTATGGTGGCGTCAGTCATTGCCACTTTGGTTATACTGCTGAATCACTTAGGCGGGCGCATAGACCAAGTGAGTACAGATATGGGTGGGCGCATAGACCAGGCTGAGGCGCGGGTTACTCAAGCCGCGGCGAAAGATAAAGCAGAGTTGTTGGAAGCTATGCGCGACTCTGAACAGCGATTGACGGAGGCTATGCGCGACTCTGAAAATCGCATGACCCATCGAATGGACCGGCTAGAGGACAGGTCAGACGCGCAGTTTGAATCTGTACGGCGAGAGTTAAGCGAGAGTGTCACCGAGCAGCCCGTCGCCGGTGACGATTAGCACATCAGAATATTGCGCCTGACGCGACGCCGTGCCGAGCGCGCCACTCTTTCTTTGCGACGCTAAAGACTGTCGAGAATGCCCGCCAATGCATCACCTCTCCGGCATCCACGACACGAAGCCCTGTCGCACGAGAGGCACGCCTTTCACCATTACCCCGCCATCCACATCGACTAGCAGATCGTCCATAGCGGACCGCAGCCGCTCGTCCTCGGCGCTCCCCGCCCTCACATACAGCCTGTTTCGTAGTTGCGTCAAGGCAACATCCCTGTCCTCGAATCTGTCCGGCTGAACTGGCCCCATCATCTGCACATCCGGGAAAATCCCCATTTCCCACAGCACATTTACGAGTTCGGGCAGCGCCGGCATATCGATGCGCTTTTCGCCGTGGACAGGCTTCCAGAAACGCGAAATTCGGTTCATCGGCGACTCCACGAATGCCAGCAATACCACAAGCGACCTCGCATGCGCCTCAAGTTTCCGCAAGAACGGCTCGATGTCCGCTACGCCATAGACAACGTGCGCGCACAAAACCAGGTCCTCGACATCCACTGCTGCGTCTTCCCACACCGCCTGAGTTACCGACACATTCTCAATGCTCGCCTCTGCAGAAGATTGACGAAGTTGCTCGATCATACTGTTCGACGGCTCGACGACATGAACCCCCTTGCAATACAGAGCCATCGGAAGGGCCATGCGCCCCGCGCCGCCGCCTACATCCAGCGCTGTGCTGCTCGGCTCCACCATCGACAGCAGCAAGTTCAACACCGGATCGTCCTGTCTCCGAGGGTCCAGCCGGAAGAATCGCGCGTATGGCTGCCAGAAATCATCATCAGACCACGCAGCGGCATCCATCACAGCCTCAGACTGTTCATGGTGCGCCTCTACACGATGCTTCCACGCCTCAATAGCTCCCATTTGACCACCTTTCAATGTAAACCTAAACCATAAACGACTCCTTTTTCGTGACCGTACATAGTATTCCGAAGATATCCTCTTGGCAAGTCAAACATTCGCACGCATCATGTGCGTCAGTAGATGGGAAACATATTATCTATTCTGTACGTGCGGATAGTCCCCGAAAAAGGGACGAGGGCAGATATCCCTTCCCTCTCGGTGGGGGAAGGCTAGGATGGGGATGAAGCCGATAGAGCTAAACTCTCTTCGTCCTCTGTGCCTTGTAAGGCTATTCCTTCATCGTGTCTATCGATGTCAGCCTCATCACTGACGGTTGACGGCTGAAACCTTAAAGTCCCTCCGCATACGCAGCCTGGAAGGTGTCGACGCCACCTCGGACGCCGTCCGCGCCGCGCACAATAGCGACGGGGCTTGCGAACGTACTAAAACCCGAGCTTATGAAACTCTCAGGGATAGAGCGAATGTCATGCCCTCTGGCTTCGAGGTCCGCTACCACCTCGGAGTCAAGACGCGGGTCTATGCTGGTGTATGGCGTGCTGCAATCGACTCGCGGCGAATCTATTGCTTCCTGCGGCCCCATGTCGTAGTCGATGACCTTGACGATCTGCTGAGTCACGCAGTTGGTTATGCGCCTGCCGCCTGACGCGCCCACCGCCATACGGACGCCGTCGCGGTCCATCACTAGCGCAGGCGTCATGTTGTTCAGGGGCAGTCTGCCCGGAGCAATCGAGTTGATGCGCCCCGGCACCGGGTCGAACCACATCATGCCGTTGTTCATGATGACGCCGGTGCCCTTGGGGATGATGCCTGAGCCGAAGCCGGACATTATCGTGTTGGTAATGGACACCCCGTTTCCTTCCGAGTCCGTTACCACCAGGTGCGTCGTGCCCTTGTCCTCGGCGGGCCGGCTTGCGGGCAGAACGCTGGTCGGCTCCCTGCCCTCCTGCACCCACGGATTGCCCGCTTCGACTGAGCCGTTCATCCTGTCTCCGATGGATGCGCGGCGCAGCTCGGTGTACTCGTCTGATACAAGGCCGTTCCACGGCACATCCGCAAATGCAGGGTCGGCGAGGTACTGGAAGCGGTCAGCGTATGCGAGACGCGCGCAGGAGATGTAGGCGTGCAGCATATCAGCCGAATTATGTTCCATTGACGACAGATCGAAGCCGTCCAGCAGCTTCAGCGTCATCGTGCTGGTAATGCCCGCGCAGGCGAACGGTGGAACTCGCACCGTATGTCCCCGGTACTTGAACTCCAAGCCCCCGTCCCAGATTTTTGGCTCGTAGCTTGCCATGTCCTCCTCGGACAGTATTCCGCCGTTGTCCTGGATGTCGGATGTGATGGCTTTTGCAATGTCCCCCTTGTAGAAGGCATCAGGTCCTCCCTTGCCGATAGCCTCCAGGACGCTGGCGAGTTCTGGCTGCTTGAATACCGCACGGTCAACAACGTCCCCCATGGGCAAGTTGCCCCCCGGCCACAGAACTCGGCGAAGTTCGCCATAGCGAGCGACCATGCCCGATGTCCCGCCAATCTGGTTGAGGCCGAACAGATTCGGAATGAAGCCGTCTCGGGCGAGGCTGACGGCAGGCGCGATGACCTCACTCAGAGGCAGCTTGCCGAAGCGTCGGTGCGCCTCGCAGAGTCCGGCGACCGCGCCGGGAGTCGCGATCGAGCGGAAGCCCTCGATGTTCTCGTCATTCGCGACACCAGGCCAGCCAAAGGAGCCGGTCGCGGCTTCGCCGGTGAGTTCGTACATGTCAGGCTTCGCGGCAAGCGGTCCCTTCATCGGGAAGCCGATGACGCCGCCCTGGTCGCCGACCTGATACACGAGGTATCCGCCGCCGCCGATACCGCTGGACGCCGGCTCGATGACACCGATGGCGAAGCAGGAAGCGACGGCGGCGTCAATGGCGTTGCCGCCCTGCGCGAGCATTCGCAATCCTGCTCGGGTTGCTTCACGGTCCTTTGTCGCGACCATTGCGCTTGGCGCGCGCGCCTCTTCCTTGACTACGCGGGTTATTGTGGGCTGTGAGGTCATGGGTTGGCGTCCTCCTACAACTTATGCGAATTCTGACGGTAACTTTAACACAAGGGAGGTCAAGGTAACAGGATTCATAGAATGGGTACGACCTTACTGGTTTGACCGTATGACCGGCTGCGCCTATAATCTGGGCAGAATCAACAGTGCTGGAGAGAGGTTTTGAGTTCACAACCGTTGACATCTGATTTATTTGAGTTTGACAGTTCCGCCGATGTGATCGAGCACTACTTTCGGTCCGGATGGACCGACGGTCTGCCGGTCGTGCCACCGACTCCTGAGCGCGTAGGCGAGTTTCTGGACTATGTAGGGCGTTCGCCTTCCGAGATTCTGGGGACCGAGCCTACGAAAGGGCGAGTCATCACCGTCGAGAAAGTTGCTATCAATGCGGTTATGGCAGGCTGCCTGCCGGAGTATTTTCCGGTAGTTCTGGCAGCGATTGAGGCACTGGTCGAGCCGCAGTTCAACCTGCATGCGATTACCGTAAGCACGATGGGCGCCGCAGTGTTGGCTGTGGTCAACGGACCGATTGCGAACGATCTTGCGATGAACTCCTCGGTGAGCGTCTTCGGGCCGGGACACAGGGCGAACGCGACTATCGGGCGGGCAATACGTCTGGTCATCATCAATGTCACCGGCGCATTGCCCGGTGTGCTGGACAAGGCGACGCTGGGGCATCCGGGCAAGTACACATGGTGCATCGCAGAAGGCGAAGAGGTCAGCCCGTGGGAGCCATTGCATGTCGAACGCGGCATGGACACGACATCCAGCGCGATCACGCTGTTCGCGGGCCTGTCGGCGACGCAAGTGCCCAACCATAAGGGCAATACGCCTGAGACGATTCTGGTAAGCTTCAGGGACGCGATGTTCTCAGCCGGGTATGGACAGGGCGAAGTTGTCATTGTGCTTTGCCCTGAGCACGTAGGCTACTTGGGCAGCGCGGGCTGGAGCAAGGCGGATGTGAAGCGCTTCCTGCATGAAAGCGCGCAGCGGAAGGTATCCGAGTGGCAGAGCGCCGGGCGCGAATTGCCGGAGGGCATGGACGGAGATGCGATGCTCGCAACGTCAGAATCGGAAGACAGCATAACATTGCTCGTCGCGGGCGGGTTCGCGGGTGCGTTTTCACAAGTCATACCCCTGTGGGGCGGCGGGTCGAATTCGCGCTCAGTGTGCAGAGAGATAATTGTTCCTGAGTAGTGTAGAATACGTATGTAGAGATTACATACGAGGTTGCAAATATGACAACTGAAATCCATGAAGGCTCCGATCAGAGAATCGACGATCTGCGCTCGGAGATGAACAGAGGATTTGACGGTACGCACAGGCGCATCGACGACGTGAATAGCCGCTTTGACGATGTAAACAATCGCTTTGATGACGTGAATAGCCGCTTTGATGACGTGAATAGTCGGATTGACCGTCTTGAAGAAAGGGTTGAGGCGACTCGCAGAGAGACCCGAACTCTTTTCCTCGCACTGATAGGAGTAATGGTAACCATGCTGGCAATAAATGTCGGCGGCTTCGTCGCGATTGCAACTTTGATTCTACAAAGCTCTTAGCGACAACGAATGGATCATTGCATCTTTCTGAAAGATCATTTTTATGAGAGGGGGCACCCATGGTAGTAGCAGAGAGGTTTCAGGTTCTTGATCCTACGGTGCAAGCAATACCGGAGGACGCGGTGGTGGCGGCGCGGCCCGATACGCTTGACGGCAAGGTGATTGGGCTGCTGGCAAACGGCAAGATCAACTCAGAAGAGATTCTGGCGCTGACACAGGAAGTGCTTGCAGACCGGTTTGAGTTCAAGTCGGTCGTGGCTCGGAACAAGATGAACGCTTCCCGCCCGTGCCCTGAGCATATCCTTGATGAGCTTGTGGAGCAGTGCGACGTGGTGATTACCTCGTCGGGTGATTGAGGGTCCTGCTCATCGTGCAGTGTGCACGACGGAATTACCCTTGAAAAGCGCGGCGTTCCCACGGCTGTGATCTGCACAGAGCCGTTCATTTCGAGTGGCAAGGCCATGTCGAATATCGGCGGGATTCCCGACTACCCGTTTGTGGTGCTGCCACATCCTCTGGGCAGCCTCGACGAAGAGCGCCTACGAGAGCGGGCGATGCAGGCAGCGCCAGAAGTGCTGCGTATTCTGCTTGCGCGGGGCTGACGGAAACCTAACAGGATGCACAGGATGGGGAGGATTTTCGCCCCCATCCTAGCCTTCCCCCATCGAGGGGGAAGGGATTCCATGTGCGCTATTCAGCGACCTGGAATCTCTCGGATTCGGGGTGCTTTGACCAAAGAGCGTCCGCGCCCGTCATGACGGCGGCGCGCTCAGGGCTGGAGCGCCATTCCTCATATATCTCATCGCTCGTCCACTTAACCATTGTAGTAATCTTGGTGGGGTCTGAGAGCGAGTAAAACGTGTCCCGGCTGACGAAGCCGGGCGCTCTGCTTTGGGCGTCACCATTGCGATCAAGCAGTTCCCTTGCCTGCTCAACCACTTCGTCCTTTGCCCAGTGGTGCGTGAGTACACCTATCATTTCCCTTTCCTTTCGTGTTCATTGGAATCGCTTGGCATCGTTGCCCTTGACTTGAGCAGCGCATAGTCTATCATCCAGCTGAGGTTTGCGACTAGACATATTCTCCGACGTAAAGGGAAATCCACAAACAGGACTGGCAGAGTGGGAGACACAAATGGCTGATAAGAAGAAAGTGCTTGTTACAGGGATGGCGGGTCAAATCGGTGGAATTATCCGTCGGGAACTGGGCGAGCGGTATGAATTGAGCGGCATCGACCGGGTTGAAGTGGAAGGCGTGCCGACGACGGTGGCGAGCATCGCCAATCTGGACGAAATCATGCCAGCGTTTGATGGCGTCGATGCGGTGGTGCATTTGGGAGCCGATCCCAGCCCTCAAGCATCGTGGGAGTCGGTGCTGAGTAACAATCTGATCGGTACGCGGAATGTGTATGAGGCGGCGCGATTGTCCGGTGTGAAGCGCGCTGTGTTCGCAAGCAGCAATCATACCGTGGGAAACTACCCGCTTAGGCAGGATCCGTATAAGGCAGTGTATGACGGAAGGCTTGGTGAGATCCGACGGCCGTTTCCACCTCTTACGACGGACCTGCTGCGTCCTGACAGCTACTATGGCGTTAGCAAGGCCTTCGGCGAGTCGCTGGGCAGCTACTTTCACGACGAGTATGGACTTTCAGTAATATGCCTGCGGATTGGATGGGTGATGACGCCCGACGACCCTGCATTCTCCCCTGCCGCCCTTTCGCTGTGGCTGAGTCATCGTGATGCGGCACAGTTAATACAAAAGAGTATTGACGCTCCGCCGTCGGTCGGATTCACGGTCGTGAATGGGGAGTCGGATAATGCGCTTAGCATCTGGGACATCGAGACGACGCGACGGGTGCTGGGGTATGAGCCACTGGATGGCGCGGGAGAAAGTTGGGAGGAGAGGCCGGGCACGACGGGGCCGATGGGGATCTAGCCGATGGGGATCTAAATGATAGATGACATCAGTGGGTGTCACTAAGTGGGTGTTACTGATAGTAGAAGCTCAATTTTCTCGGTGCCGGACAAGGCGGTAGAGGTATGGAGTTGCCGCAAAAAAGTTGGCGGATATAAGGGAAGCGACGATTATCGTGCTAAGCAGGTCGCCGATGTCAATGACCGGGACGCGGTGTGAGCCACCCAAGAGGCCATAGTAAGTATAGACCCCTCGTATCTCAACGGTTAGCCAAGCGACGAGTGAGGTTGCGGGTGGAATCAATAGAGCGGACAGTACATGCAAACGAGTAGGAGCGTCCAGACTCCACCATGCTACAACCGCCCCAATGCCGGCAGGAACGCCAATGATAAGCGACTGCGTTATGTAGATGGTGGTCGTTTCGAGGGCAAGATATTGCAGGAATAGCCTAGACAGCACCCATGTCACGCCCAGCAGGACAACCGGCAGGAAGATGCCGAGAAAGGCGCGCGCCACTATCCAGATGGCTGATTCAAGGGCCGTCATTTCAATTCTCACCCCCATCCTGAACTTCCCCCATCAAGAGGGAAGGACTTTTTCTGATGGAGGGATAGGACTAGCCTATCTGCTGCAGCCTGGGATCGAGGCGATCACGGAGCCAGTCGCCGGTGAAGTTCAGCGACAGCACGACCATGAAGATCGCAAGGCCGGGCAATATAGTGGGCCACCAGGCAGTGCTGATGTAGCTTCTACCTTCGGACACCATGCTTCCCCAAGTGGCGTCAGGAGCGGGCACGCCTGCGCCCAGGAAGCTGAGCGCGGCTTCTGCCAGAATCAGCGAACCGACAATCAAGGTGGCTATGACAACTGCCGTGTTGATGACGCCCGGAACGATATGACGGATGAGAATACGGGCGGTGGAGCATCCTGCGACGCGCGCGAGTTCCACGTATGCCTCGTTCTTGATCGTGAGAGTCTGGCCTCGAATAACCCTCACAAATGGAACCCAAGACAATGCCGCCATAAGAGCGAGCAGCAACACGGTGCTCTGACCGAAGATTAGCACGCAGACGAGCGCGACCATAAGAAATGGAAGTGCCTGCCAGATGTCAACCGCGCGAGTGATGATTTCGTCTATCCAGCCACCTGCATAGCCGCCTACAACGCCCATTGTGGTTCCGACTACGAAGCCGAATACGAGAGCGATTGCCGCCACCCACAGCGAAATACGCGCGCCATGCAGCATCCTTGAATACACATCTCTGCCGGAGTGGTCAGTGCCAAAGAGATGGAAATTGCACACATCAGCCCGCCTTGTGTTTTCAGGGTCCCCCAATACGGCTTCCCACAAGCAACTGAAGGGCGTTTCGCCATCTTCTCTAAGTTTGTCGTACCTGTCGTCGTGCATCCAGACAGGCGGATAGTGTCGATCCCGAATGCCGCCCGCCGCTTCGCCGTGCGTGGCAAGCGCTGGGGCGAAGATTCCGCAGAAAACAAGTACAGACAGGATGAACATCGGGATGACGGGCCAGCGCCGAATAAAGCGCCAAGCTATATTGAGTTGCTGCAAGACGGGAGGATATTCCCGCATCCCCAGCAGGTCGCGTTCCAGATCGGTAATCGTGGGATTAGACTGCATAGCTACTCGTACCGTATTCGAGGGTCTATCAGCGCGTAGAGTATGTCCGCGAGAAATGCGAAAGTAACATAGATGCCAAGGAAGACAAAGACAGTGCCAGCCAGAAGGGGCCAGTCATTGTCGTACACTGCCTGGTTGAGCGCGACAGTTCCTATGCCGGGAAGGGAGAAGATAATCTCCACGACAAGCGCGCCGTTGAGATAGTCGGCAAGCAGTACCAAGGCAGAGGTTAGAGGCGGAATGACTGCGTTACGCAATCCGTGCTTCCAGATAACGGTTACTGGGTTGACGCCTTTGGCGCGGGCGAGCTTGATGAACTCAGAGTCGAGTATTTCAAGCATAGAAGAGCGTGTCAGGCGCATTATGCTTGCCGACGCAGGCCAACCCAATACGATGCACGGCAGGATGTAATACTTGGCGTTGCCCCAATGCAAGGGGAAGCCGTCGTACTCGCCAATGCCGCCGGTGGGAAAGAAATCTAAGCCAAACCACTCTCTCAAGAGAACGGCGAAGAAAAAGATCGCAAGAACACCTGACCAGAATTGCGGAGTAGCCTGCCCCATGAGCGCGAAGGTTCGCCCGATATAGTCCCAGAAGGTGGCGCGCTTAACTGCCGCAAGAATGCCGATGCTTATGCCGACTACGGTGGCAAATATCCAAGCACCGGCGGCGAGAATAAGAGTAACGGCAATGTGGATGCGAATTATCTCACTTACCGGCCTTAGAGTGCCAATGGACTGTCCCAAATCGAACTGGATGAGGTTCCATACCCAGGTTAGGTACTGCATGGGTAGGTTTTTATCCAAGCCCAACTGTTCCTTAATGAGCTGAATCTGCTCCTCGGAAAGTTCGACCTGAGCGTCGCCGATGTACAGCGTGAGAGGATCGGGCCCAAGCCTGGTGAGGATAAAGATGAAGATGGTAGCCCCAATCAAGGAAATAAAGATCGAGAGCAGCCTTCTTGCTAAGAACTTTACCATAGGGGATTAAATCCTGTGCAGCAGCTAAACCGTAGATTTGGGTACTCTTTTACATTATTGAGCAGCCTGCGTCAATGGTGCGGGCATTGCCCTTGGAGAGACGCAGGTGTCTCTGAGAATTAGAAGAATATAGTGTGATGAGGTATGTGAAAGGGGAGAGGGAATTCTCCCTCTCCCCTGCTATTCAAGGATCTAGCCTAATTTGTGGGTACGATGTGCTGCGGCCTACCCCAGAAGCCGGCAGCGGTGGAGCGCGAACCCCATGACTCTACGGTTTCAGGGTTGCCGGCGACTCCGCGCGGTGGCTGAACCATGCCGCTGTAGAGCTGCCAGTAGTAGTAGTAGTCAACCATGTCCTGGTGGAGGTCTTCGCGTGCCTGCTTGTCCCTCTCACCATTGATGCCAACATACATGTAATCGAGGAACCGGCTCTCGAATGAGCAGCCCCAAGCCGGGCGGCTGAAGGAGCTGTCCGAAGGAGGCGGAGGCCAGTCGAACGGGTAGTTGGCGGTCTCGACGCTGCAGTTCTTGACTACGGGCCAGGGCTGCGTGCGGTCGCGCATGCGCGGCACCACAACTGCGCCATACTCTTCCGTGAGAAGGACAGTGCTTACGCCGATGTCTTCCCAGCCGGCTGCTACGGCGTCGGCCTGCTCAAGGCAGACGTCGCCGGTCTCGCAGCGGTACTTGTTAAGGCTAATCTCGAAGCGCGTGCCGTCGCCACCTCTCTCGAAGCCAGCGATGTCAAGGAGTCGCTCAGCCTCGTCGTAGTCGGTGGGTATGGTCCAGGGCCATTCGTAATCAGGCTCCGCTGCGGGAACATTGTACTCGGGCCAGTCAGTGCCGCTGCCAAGCAGGTCGCTGCCGTACTTCTCGTGGGCTGTATTGATCATAGACTGCGTGACCGTGCGCTCAGGCTGCCAGCCGGGGAACTTCGGTCCCATCAGCTCAAGGTAAATGGGAGTGCCGAGTCCGGCCTGAAGTACATCCACGATGCCCTGACGGTCGATTGCCATGGAAAGCGCCCAGCGAACGAGGCGGGCCTGTTCCATGTCGCTCATGCCTGCTGGATTGTTGGTGTCATCATACTGACACGGCTTGCCGAGATCGCACCACGGGTTTCCGAGATGAGGCAGGTCGGTTTCATATACCGGGGACATCCAAGGCTCGATAGCCTCTTCTGTCTTGGCGTTCTTGTCGGTCCAGAGGTTACCGGGCCAGATGACGCTAAGAGTCATCGTGTCCTTGTCAGACATCGTGGGAATGAACTTCAGTCCCTTTTCTTCCAACTCGGTCAGCCTGGCGAAGTCGATGGCGGCGAGGTCAATTTCACCAGTTTCCATCGCTGCCATGCGAGAGGTGATTTCAGGCATCTGTCTGACTACGAACTTTCCGATGTGTGCCGTCTCTATCCAGTGTTCCGCGACTGCGTGAACTTCGCCGCGGTCATTGGGCTTCCACTCGCCTATAGTGAAGGGGCCGGAGCCGACGGGAACGAACTGCACCGCAGCCGCGCCCATGCGCTCGTAAGCGTCCCTGCTGTCCAGTCGGACGGTGGTGTCGTTGATGTCAAACTCGCTGATCGGGATTCCCCAGAAAATGTCGGTTACCATCGGAGCCTTGACAGTGTAGTCGTCGATAGCAACCGCCTTGCCGAATGTCGCGCCGAGCTGCGCGCCGATAGCAGCGCCAAGGCTGGGATTGACGACGGCATTCTGGCGGTTCATATTCCACGCCACGTCATGGGCGGTGAGGTCACCGAAGTCCTCTCCCGCGAATGCGTCGGGAGTCTGGAACTTGATGCCCTTTCGGATGTCGAGTGTCAGCTCATTACCGGCATCGTTGATGGTCCACTTTTCCGCTACAAACGGAGACAGCGGGTCTGTGCCGTCATGCACCAGAAGCTGATCGAAGAAACCCATCTGGATCTCGCCGGGGCTTCCGCCGTATGTCTGAACCTCAAAGTCACCGAACTGTTCGGAGACTTCAGGGATTGCCATAGTAATCGTGACCTCACCGGCCATTGCAGGCGCAGGCGCTATGGTCGGCGCGGGCGCGGGCGCAGCGGTAGGCGCCGCCGCAGGAGCGGGAGCCGTAGTTGCTGCCGGCGCGGGCGCGGGCGCCGCCGGTGCTGTTGTTGCCGCGGGTGCCGCCTGCTGCGCGGGTGCCGCAGGCGCAGGTTCTTCAGCGCCGCCACATGCGAACACAGCGAAAAGTGCCAGTGCCGCGATTGCTAAGAAGCTTAAGGGCCTCCATTTGTTTCCTATAACAGGTAAATTACCCATTATCCCTCCTTCAGGCTAGTTGCCTCGTTTAATTTCAAGCCTCTTCGAGAGATCTACTGCACTGTGGCAGTTCCCAACTTATATGAGACTTAAAGGTATGCAAGCAATAATACTGATTGGGACGGAACTGTCAAGTCATTTTGATGGACTTGACAAAGTTCATCTGTGATTGGAATCGGGGCGTGGCTCGACTTGACATTAGCTTGGCATTACGGGTGGCCAGAGCGAGATGTTGAAAGGTCGAATTGATGGAAGCGCGCAGACAGGAGACGGATGACTTTATCTCGGGCTCAACGAGTTAAAGCGATGGCACAAATCGGAATTCAAGGGAGGTGTGGCGGGAGCGAGAGGGAGTCGAACCCACCGTCCCGACCGAAGGGCCGGGACCATCGGATTTGAAGTCCGTGGAACCCACCGGAGCACATCCGCTCCCGCGATGGCAGGTTGTAGAGTGAATCAGAGCCTTAGTTTAACAGAAACCGGTTGGTGTGAGCAGCAGAATTCTGACTGCCCTGAGCACATCAACTCAGCATGCCTGGCTACGGCTGGCGTGGCTATAAATGTGTAGGGCATTATCTGCGACGCTGATAGTCCACGAAATCGGTGATTATGGTGTCCACTTCCTCCCACCAAAGGCTGCCTAGAATCAGGCCTTTGGGCACATCGAATACCATCCAGCCTTGAACCTGGAATTCTTTGTCCAGTTCAATCTGCCCCCACAGAAACGGTGTGTACAAATCTTCCTCGGGGTCTGCTCTTTCTGTCAGCCTGGATGCCTCGAAGGGATCGATTGCATCAATGCGCTCGCCCCGTCTGTCGCCGATTTGCGCGGCTTCTTCGTCAATGAGCAGGGGTGTTATCAGGCTTGTGCGGTTGACGAGTGTTACGTCGAGAAGCACCAATTGTCGATTCGACGCCCTCGGTCTTATAACGCGGTGCTGCCCGGATACGTCCTTGAAGGCTACTTTCTCCACTATGAGTGGGTATGTTGTGTGGACCTCGAGGCTTCTGCCTCTCGATGAGACCTTTTCCGGCTCGTCGGAACCGCAAGATATCAAGGCCAGAGAAGACATCAGTAGCAGAAGCAGCGATAGCGGCGTCAGGCAACCCGATATTCCAGTAAGTTTGTTGGCGTGTCGATTTAGTCTTTTTATATTCACTGCTGTGTGGTTCCTAGTGATTGTGTGATTACGAGTCAGAGGTAAGTGCATGGTCGATTACACTGCTGAAAGCGAAGGCATCGACCTAAGCTTGCCTATCATATCGGGAAGGACGGAGAGGAGGTAATCCACATCTTCTTCGGTGTTGTCCCGCCCTAGCGTGATGCGAAGGCTGCCTTGCGCCATTTCCGCAGTGAGTCCAATTGCCAGAAGGACGTGTGAAGGTTCTAGGGAGGCGGACGAGCAGGCGCTGCCGCTTGAGGCGCAGATTCCGGCAAAGTCCAATCCAAGCAGGACAGGTTCACCTTCCACTCCCTGTATGGATATGTTTACGTTGTTGGGGAGCCGGTGAACCGGATGACCGTTGAGTTGAACGCCCTCAACTGTACTGAAGATACCCTGTGTAAGTTTTTCGCGGAGTCGCAGGCAGTGTTCGGAAGCTTCTTCGCGCTCGCTGACTGCGAGTTGCAACGCCTCGCCGAATCCGACGATGCCGGGTACGTTTTCAGTGCCGGACCTCCTCTGTCGTTCCTGGCCACCACCGGCATTCTGCTCCTCAAAGGGTGTGCCGCGTTTGATATAGAGCAGGCCGACGCCCTTTGGACCATAAATCTTATGAGCGGACAGGCTGAGCAGATCAACGCCAAGAGAGCGGACGTTGATGTCGAGGAATCCGGCGGCTTGCACAGCATCCGTGTGCATAATCAATGTGCGATTTCGGCGGCTGGCTTCTGCCTTTACCAGTCGAGTTATCTCCTTGACTGGCTGAATTGTGCCGATTTCATTATTCGCCATCATCACACTGACTAGAATTGTTTCGTCCGTAATGGCGTCAATTACATCCTGTGGGTTGACAAGTCCGTGTTCATCGACCGGAAGATAGGTTATATCGAAGCCGAACTGCTCAAGCTGGTAGCAGGTGTGCAGAATAGCGTGGTGTTCGATGGTAGTCGTGATTATGTGCTTTCCAAGCGCGCGGAGGGCGAAAGCCACGCCCTTCAGAGCAGCGTTGTCAGACTCCGTGCCTCCGCTGGTGAAGACTATCTCGCTCATTCGCGCACCGAGGACGCGGGCTATGCGCTCGCGGGCATCGTCCACAGCCTTTCGCGCTTCCTGTCCAATGGTATAGATGCTGGAGGGGTTGCCAAAGTCGGAAGTGAAGTGAGGCAACATCGCACTTAGCACCTCTGGTCGAACGGGAGTGGTGGCCGAATGGTCCATATAGATGGTTCTTTCGGACATTGTCATTGCTTCCTCCCCTTTCCGCCCCGGCGGAGCTAACATTGATGCATCTGATGGATATGCTCTTAGAGTTGACACATTTTAGCATGCATTTAAGTGCATGCCCAAAAGTGGCGTCAATGTCGCGTGGCGTAACCGATTAGCTTGTATGCGAGCTTGGCGGCGGTGAAGGCGCAGGAGACCGTGCCTTGAGACGGGTTAAGTTCCACCACGTCAAAGCCTACAATGTTTGAGTGATGGGATGCGGCGTGGAGGAGGGCGAGAATCTCGTGCCAGAGCATGCCGCCAGGCTCCGGCGTCCCCACACCCGCCATAATGGAAGGGTCGAGCGCGTCAAGGTCTATGCTAATGTAGATCGTTTCCGTCAGGTTGTCGTTAGCGAGTGCAACTGCACTGTCGAGACAGGCAGACGAACCGGCGTCCCAGAACTGCACCGGTATCCCCTGCCCTTCAACGAAGTCCCTCTCTTCGGCGCTGATGCTGCGGACACCTATCAGCGTCAGGGAACAGATTTCGCTGATTCGTCGAGCGACCGAGGCGTGGCCCCATTTCGTACCCATGAAGCTATCCCTCATGTCCGCGTGCGCGTCAATGTAGAGTACGGACAGGTCTGGGTGAAATTTGGAGAGCGCTTGCACGGCGCCGACTGTGACTGAATGCTCGCCGCCGAGTAGAACGGGGAGCTTTCCTCGCGATGCGGTCATCTCGACCACCGCGCGCACGGCGGCAAGCATTGACTGTGGGCCGTTCATTCGGGGCTGCAATTCCGGCGTGGTGTGTATGCCGGCCTGAGATATGTCGCAGTCCAGCTCGATGTCGTAGTCTTCGAGGTGGCGGGACGCTTCAATGATCGCGGCAGGACCATCACGCGCACCAGATCTGAAGGAAGTGGTGCTGTCGTAAGGTACGGGAATGACGAACGCCGCCGCGTTCGCGGGTTCATCCTCGTGAGGTGGAGTATCAAGGAAAGTACGCCACTGGAGAGGAGTTTCACCGAGCCAAGGGTAATTGAAATTGGGCATGGGACGCACTCAGTTCGCAAAGTACGCTATGTGGATTCAGTACAAAAATCTCAGCGTGATGGAGAAACCGTCTGCAAGCGCGGTCAGATGGTTTCATCCACTCCTTCCCCTGCCAAGAGTGGAGATTGTGTACTACCGATGTTGATCCGCTCGCGGACCATTCCATTGTAGCCTTCGCGCGGAGTGGCATAGTCAATACCTCTATCCAGCGTCCAGACTCTAACCTCGCTTAATCCAAATGCGTCCTTTACACCTTCAAGGGACGAATTCGCATCAAAGTCTTTGCAGGAGAAGATGTCGATATTTACATACCGTCTGTCGGGGAAGGTGTGAACGCTGATATGGCTTTCGGCTATGATTACAAAGCCGGACACGCCCCAGTCCTCCGGGGTCTTGCCGTGATAGGTATAGACCTGGGGAGGAATAATCTTGTCCATGCCGATGGTGTCCGGATATTCGTCCAAGAAGCGATACACCACATCGGTGTCCTTGAGATTCTCAGGAGATGCCCCGTATCCGTCAATAGCGAGATGCAATTTAAGGGTTGCCTCCGATGAATTGAGGACGGCGAATCCTTCAGCACCTTGTGCCGAAACGATATACTGCGTCCCTTAACAAGCCTGGGATGGACAGTATCAAGTCCTTGATTTAGATTATCACCGATATAGGGTGTGTACAATAATTATTGAAATTGCATGCTGGGTTTAGATAGAATGCACAATTGCATTAGTTCAAGGCGGCGGTAGGCTCTATTTTCTGGATCGCAGGAGGCTACTCGCTAACCACCGCCAGATCGATTCGTTGTAAGATGTGTGGCGCTATGTAGTCTCACATCCCTGCTTCCCATCTGTGAAGTTATACTATGAGAGGGAAACGAATAGACTGGCGTGGAATGTCGGGCAGAATCGCGTCAAGGAATGGCGGTGGAAGATGATAGAACTGGAACACATTAGCAAATACTATGGGGACTTCCCGGCTGTTACGGATATTTCTTTCCGTGTTGAGCAGGGTGAAATCCTGGGCTTTCTGGGGCCGAATGGCGCGGGCAAGTCCACGACAATGAAGGTAATCACCGGATTCCATCCTCCAACCGAAGGAACCGCTACTGTCGCCGGATACGATATAGTGAACGAGTCGCTCGACGCCCGCCGGCATATTGGCTATCTGCCTGAGACTGTCCCCCTTTACACGGATATGGAGGTGGGTGAATATCTTGCATTTATGGGCAAAATTCGGGGGATGTCCTCCGATTACATACGCAGGCGGACGAACGAGGTCATAGAGATTTGCCGACTCGAGGAGTACAGTACGACGCACATAGGCAAGCTGTCAAAGGGATTCAGGCAGCGAGTGGGCATCGCACAGGCGATATTGCATGAGCCGGATGTGCTTGTGCTGGATGAGCCTACAATCGGTATCGACCCGATTCAGGTTGTTGAGACACGGCAGCTAATTAAGGACCTTGGCGGAGAGCACACTCTGATTCTGAGTACACACATTTTGCCCGAAGTGAGCATGATTTGCGAGCGGGTGATAATCATACATGAGGGGCAGATTGTTGCCGTGGACAGGCCAGAGAACCTGGCAACGCGGCTGCGCGGCGTAGAGCGTATCGAGGTTGACGCCAGAGGGCCATCGCGTGAAATCGCGGAAGCTATCGAGGAAGTCGAGGGCGTGGAGGCGGTGGACCACAGGTACTCACAGGACGGCGGCTACTCGACATTCATCATAGGGACGAATCCGGAGTCGGAGCCACGCTCAATGCTAGCGTCAACAATCGTGAGCGGCGGGTGGGAATTGCTAAGACTGCAATCGGTAGGCATGTCCTTAGAGGAAATATTCCTACAGGTTACGACCGAAGAGGCGGTACCGGACCCAGTACCAGTTGAAGATGCTGAAGAATAGAACACATCGTCCGGACCAATGCAACCATGAGAAAGCGAGATTCCCGCACTGGATTAGTGTAGGCGCACCGGGATGTGATGAAAGAGCAAGGATTGAAGGTTGAATAACACTATTACAATAGCGTGGAAGGAGACCAAGGCGTACTTTACGACGCCTACAGCGTACATCGTAGGCGCGATGTTTCTTGTGCTTACGGGCATATTTTTCGTCTTCGACATGACGAGACCATTCGCTGAAGCAAGCGTGCGCAATTTCGTCTCCTGGGCCAGCCTCTTTATTATGTTCCTTGCTCCTCTGCTCACGATGCGTCTGCTTGCCGAAGAGCAGAAGCTCGGCACGCTTGAATTGCTGCTAACCGCTCCCGTCCGGGACTGGGAGGTAGTCCTCGGCAAGTATATCGCGAGCTTCATAGCGCTGATGGTCACAATTCTATTCACGCTGTATTACGTAATTCTGCTGTATGTATTTGCGACGCCCGATACGGGCCCGATTCTGAGTGCATACTTCGGACTTGTGCTCTACGGCGCGGCGGCGCTGGCGATCGGCCTCATGGCTTCATCACTATCAGGCAATCAGATTGTGGCGGCGGTAGTCGGCATCGGAATACTTCTCACGCTGTCGTTCATAGACAGGATCGCGTCGATCGTCGAAGGCATTGCGGCGGATGTGCTAAACGGCATTTCAATGAACGCGCACTTTACGGACTTCGCGCGCGGCGTCATCGACACGAGCCACGTCGTCTATTACGTAAGCATGGCGGCTGTATTCCTATTCATCGCAGTTAGATCATTAGAAACGCGTAGGTGGCGGTAAATGGTAGAGAGAGTACCCGATGGGGAGCAGGGGGGCGGAGATAGCCTTAAAGACTTGGTGCTGTCTTCGCTTCAATCGACGGGTTTCTGGAGCTTTGTCGCTGCAGTAGTTGGCGTTGTAGCGCTGGTGGCGGGCGGAGCGATGTACTTCACCGTCGAGGAGCTCCGGGAGTTTTCAGTATCGGTAATTGTTATCGGGATCGTTCTTGTCTTTCTGGCGCTGGTACTTTCACCAAGGGCAATTGCCATATTCCTCGTTGGACGGCAAGGGCGCTACGGCAGCAACATCGTTGTTTTGACAATCGCGTTTTTTATTATTGTACTCTTGGTTAACTTCCTTCTTTACAGAAATCCGACTCGTGTGGATGTTACGGCAACGCGTATCTTCACACTGTCTGAGCAGACTGTGCAGATACTCGAGGGACTGGACGGGCTTGTTCGCGCAAACGCCTTTTTCGTACCCTCTGACACGCGGAGTGCGGCGGCGCAGCAGCAGGCTGAGGACATGCTCAACGAGTTTACTCGGCGAAGCAATATGTTCAGCTACCGCTTCGTAGATCCTGAGTTGCAACGCAGTGTGGCACAGCAGTACGGCGTAGATTCGTTTCCCGCCATAGTGTTCGAAGATCTGGAAGACGGGACAATACAGAACGTCCAGTCGTTCACGGAGCAGGACTTCGTTACGAGCATTCTCATCGTTACCGGCGCCGAGCAGAAAATTGTCTATTACTTGACGGGGCACGATGAGGCAGGATCGACACGGGATGTTCTGTCTGGCGCGATAGACGAAGACAACGGGCTGGACTACGCAATTGGCGGGATGCAGAGGGACAACTATCGCGTGCTGCCGCTGAATCTAAAGCAGGAAGCAATCGTGCCGGAAGACGCCGCCCTAGTCGTGATAGCAGGTCCGAAGCAGGACCTAGACCAGGAGGAGTTTGAGGCTCTGGATGCTTATCTGAAGGGCGGCGGCAGGATGATCGCGCTCTTCGACCCCGCGACACCTGACACTTTCAATTTCCTCGTGGCGCAATGGGGCCTACTTCTTGCGACTCGGGACCCACGAACCAACAAGCCACTCAGCATTGCAGACGCTGTTAGCAATGTTGCAGGGGAGGAGCTGACTCCGCTCCTTCAGAAGGCGAACGTGCAGTATTCAACAAGCACTTCTCCGACCACACCGGGCATTCCGATTGCCGACCAGATCGACGTTACATTCTTCCCAGAGGCTACGGCGATTGACAGGCTGATACCGGTTGAAGAGACGCCGCCATTCGTGCGGATTCTACCTATTGCTATGACAACGCCGGCGAGTTGGTTGGAGTCTAACACTGAGGAAGTGAACTTCGACGCAGGTGAGGAACGCCTTGGACCCTTCCCAGTCGCTGTGGTTGTTGAGGCCACAGGAACTATCGACGAGTCGCTCCGCCACCCTGGTACTAAGTTCGTGGTGTTCGGGGACTCGGACTTTGCCAAGAACAAGTTCTTCGCTTCCAGCGACAACGCCGACTTATTCCTGAATTCGGTGAACTGGCTTGCAGACGACTACGAATTGATTTCCATACGGCCGAAGGTGTTCCCTTACCGAGAGTTGGTGGTTACCACACGGGAGCGCGACTTCATCAAGTGGTCGAGCTGGTTCGTGCCTCCTGTCATTATGCTGATTATCGGGGCGGTAGTGTGGTGGCGAAGACGTTAGAAGCGTTCATGTATCGGGTCGCTTAAAGCTAGGGCGACCTGATTTTGGAGAGAATGATCGGATGAATCTGAAGGCAACTGGCGCAATTGTAGTGGCAGCGCTGCTCGTCGGCATCATCGCGTGGAGCAACGTATTCGAGATTGCGGTTACACGCGTTCAGGAGGGCGGCCTCGATAACTACCATGTGGTACAAAGTAGCCTGGGGCGGTTTGTGCTAGTGGAGAAGAAAGCCAAGAAGTCCCCTTGGTTTTATCAGGTTGCGGAAGACGATATCGAGACGATCAGCGTCACATACCTCGACGACAGACAGGTAAGCTTTTACAAGACGGAAGACAGGACATGGGCATTTGCTGACCCGGAGGGCATTCCGCCGAACTACAACCGTTGGGGTGGCGTTACCCTGCTGCTCAGCGGGCCCGGAACCAGGCGGGACCTTACCGCGGTGCAGCCATTGATCGATGACCCGGCACAGTACGGATTGGACGATCCCGACACTATCGTTGATGTGGGATTGACCGCGAACAGGAGCGTACAATTCAGGCTGGGTGACCTGACTACGGACGGCAGACATCACTACGGGCAGGTAGCCGGGTTTCCCGACCTATTCCTGATCGCTTCGAGCTGGGGAGATGTCATCAGCAGGCTCGCCAATGAGCCACCTGTTCCGAAGTGGTATGTGCGGCGGGACCCTCAGTCAATAGTCGAGCTGAATGTGTATTTCGGCAATCCAACGACGGAGGATACGCACCTCGTATCATTCATTCAGGACTATAGGACAAACGAGTGGAGCGTCATTGACTACAAAGTCGATGAGGAAGAGCGCCCCATCGACATGGAAGTATGGGAACCTTTGATTCCGCTGGTGCCCGGCCCGGAGAACATGACCATCGTAGCGTCCTCCGTGGATGACCAAGACTATACACCGTGGGGAATTGGCGACGATTCCGACGCGATAGAGATACGGTTTTCCGGCGAAACGGAACGAGGCACGCGCTTCACGGATGGAGTCCTGTTGATCCTCGGCGACAAGAGCGAGGACGGCAGCGTATATTACGCGAAGAATGAGTCCAACTTTGTTCGCCAACCCGTCATCGGTATGCCGGCGGAGTGGGTGGAAAGGTTCGTGGAGCTCGCGAAGGATCCACCATATGGCGAAGGATAACGCTATAACACTCGATTAGAACGAGCAATTGATTCATCTAGGATTTTTGGGGCAGGCATTGTGCCTGTCCCTTTGCATAACGCTTGATCATGGAGGCGCTCAATGCATGCCGAAATTCTGTCGATAGGTACGGAGCTTCTCATGGGCGAGCTGGTTGACACCAATTCGTCCTATCTTGCATCGGAGCTGGCGAAGCTCGGAATCGAGGTACGGTGGGTAACGAAGGTGGGGGATGACCCGGACAGGCTGCACGAGGCGATTGAGCGGGCATTCAGCCGTTCGGATGTTACTCTGACATCGGGCGGACTGGGGCCGACGTCGGACGACCTGACGCGCGAGACTATTGCGCGGGTGTGCGGCGAGGAGATGACGGTCCAGGACGACCTGCTGGAACACCTGAAGAGCCTCTTTGCCGGGCGCGGCTTTCCTATGCCTGAGACGAATGTAAAGCAGGCGACTCTGATACCGTCCGCGGAGGCAATCTCGAATCCGATGGGGACGGCTCCCGGATGGTGGGTGGAACGTAACGGTCGGGTGATTGTGGCGATGCCGGGACCTCCGCGCGAGATACAGCGGATGTGGGAGTACGAGGTTGCGCCAAGGCTGAGGGAGCGAAATGCGGGTGTTGCCATTGCTACACGCAATCTGAAGACATTCGGCATCAGCGAGGGCGGCCTTGATGAAATGCTCACTTCCTTGTTTGAAAGCGAGAACCCAGTGCTGGGCATATACTCGAAGCAGGACGGAATTCATTTGAGAATGATTGCCACCGCGCCTACAGAAGCGGAAGCAGCAGCCCTGATTGCGCCTATGGAAGCCGAGATACGCTCCACCATCGGCGACGAGGACGGCAATTTCATCTGGGGTTTGGACGACGAAACGCCAGAGTCGCGAGTAATCCATCGCCTGAAGGAGCACGGGTTGACGCTTGCAATCGCGGATGGTTTTACTGGAGGTGTCCTGACTTCAAGACTGTCGGAAGTTGAGGGAAGCCAGGAAGTGCTACGAGGCAGCATTATAGCCTCCGTCAGTGCGCTCAGAGAGCAAGGAGCGGACATCAGCCTGACGGCATCCGAGGCGATGGGTGGAAGGATAGGGGACGAGAACCTGATAGTAGCAGAGCGAATGGCAATACATGCGCGCGAGCTCTTCCAGGCAGATGTAGGACTGGGAATGGCAGGGTATGACTGGGGAGGATGGTATGGAGGCTTTTCACTGCGAAGTGGCGAAAGCTTGCAGGGTGGACCGATTCGGACGCCAATATCGTGGCGCAGTTCAGGCATGTCGATGCAACGAATTCAATCGACGCATCGAGAGCGACTGCTGGGGCGGGCTATATCGCAGACGCTGATACTTCTCGAGAGCTACATTTACGGAAAGAAGCGTTCCGATTAGCCAGTTAGCGGGTTCTGAAAGGCGGCCATAAAAATGGCGGGACAGTATTTGACAGTCCCGCCACTTTATTCCGGTTCTCCTGATGTGTGCCTGCGCTCTACATTGTGAGCTTCTTATAGAGGTAAAGGAGGCGAGAAGGTAGCTCGTAAATGTCGTCCAGCACTTCGTAGCCCATGTCTGAGCACATCGTCTTGAGATAGTCGTGGCCGTTCTTGTCCACAGTGAGGGCAAAGGCGTTGATGCCTAGGTTTTTGGCCTCATCGAGCGCCATCTTGGTATCGTGGACGGCGTACTCCTTCTCTACACCCTCGCGGCTATATCCCCTATCCTGCGGCCTGCCGTCACTGATGAGGAACATCAGCTTCGTGCGGGCGTCCTGCTTATCGAGCTTGTACGTGGTGTGCCGTATCGCCGGGCCCATACGGGTGGCGTGCAACGGCGCGATGCGGTCTATGCGCCTCTTCACGCGATCCGAGAAATTCTCGTCGAGGTCTTTAATGGTGTAGAATTCGACGTTCTCCCTGCCATAGCCGGAGAAGCCATATATGCCGTAGAGGTCGCCAATCGCTTCGAGCGCGTTGATAAGCAAGACTATCGCCTCTTTCTCAACGTCGATGATGCGCTTATAGGAGCGACGCATTGCTTCTCCGCGCCTGGTACGCAGCCAAACCATGTACTCCACGGGGTCGTCGGGCGCGTCCCAGTCGTCCGTGTTCTTTCGTGTGTCGTCAATCGCCTCCGCGGTGGATGCACTGGTGTCCAAAAGGAACGCCACTGCTACATCCCGCTGCACCTTGTTGCGCCGCCAGTAGAACTTGTCGCTGGGGCTTGCGCCGGTCTTCATGTCCACAAAGGCTTCGATGATGTCGTCAATATCAATCTCTTCCCCATCTTCAAGCTTGCGTACCTTGCGGAACATCTCCGGCACCATCATCTCGAACTGGCGGCGAATCTGCGTAACCAGCGTGCCATAGTTGCCGAGTGTGTTCCCGTAGTATGAAGGGTCGCCTTCCTGCATCGTCTTCTGGCGAACGATGCACCAGCGGGGCTTGTAGTCGTCGGCGCGGAAATCCCATTCGTCATAGACGAATGTCTGAGGCTCGTTTGCTTCCAGTTCACCGCCGTCCTCATCGACATGCACGAGAGGACCCTGACCGAATTCAGGAGACTGCGGCGCATCCACGCCGGCTTCCTTCATCAGGTTGTTAGCCATTGTGTTGCTGGACTGCTGTATTTCGCCCTGCACTGCTTCAAGTTCAAGCTCGGCGCTGTTTTGAAGTAGTTCTTCAAGCATTTCCTGAGTTATGGGTTCACCGCTCGCCTCGCCGCCTGATTCGTCCTGTTGCATGCGAAGCTGCTCAAGAAGCTGAACGAGTTCGGGTTTGAAATCACCGCGGAAGTCCACTTCCTCGCTCGACTCGTAGTCCTGCTCGCCTTCGGGCCGCATCTGCATCTCCATGCCCTGGGCTATCTGCTGGAGAAGGGATTCCATCTCATCGGGGTCGATGTAGTCCTCCTCCATGTCTTCGGTCATATCGAGGTCTTCCCAGTCTTCCGGGTCTGCCTCTTCATTGGGAATCTGGGATATGATGGCATATATTCGGAGAGTAGCTTCGGCGGTGTCTTCGACCGATGCTTCGGGGTTGAGAACCTGCCTCATAATCCGGCCGATCTGTCGCGCTTCCTCTTTGTACTGTTCCGGCGCCGGCAGGCCCTCGTACTGCTGCAAGCTGAGCCTTACAAGAAACTCCACCATAGCCTGGCGCATTGGAAGCTCAGTGATGTTCGGGCGGCTGGATAGCGAATCCGTCTGGACTTGGGTGTAAGGGCTACGAATACCGCGATATTCATGCTTTACGCGGGCGTCAAGGCGGGCTTCCTCCACGACCGTATAGATATCGAGGGCGAGCTTACGGTCGTCGAAAAGATCAAAGAAGCGCTGGACGTCTGTCACATACGCTCTTTCGAGGGTCTCGGTGTCCATGTCGGGGGAGTGGCCGTTTCCGCCGCCAGACGTCGCCAGGGCCCGCTTGCCGGCGAGGTCACTACGCAGGTCGTCGAACATAGCAGAGGGCCTATCGAACCCGAACCGAAAGCTGCCGAATTCAAGGCGCGCGACCTGATGGGTTGAAACTACCTTGAACCAGTTAAAGTTCTGAAGTTTAGTCAGGTAGCGGTCAACGAGATTTGGTAGAAAGACAGTTGTACCTTCGGTGGTAGGCGCCTCGCTGGAAACCCAGCCGATGTTCTTGTCGGCGAGTTCGCCGCTCTCCGACAGCTTTATTTCCGCACCGGCGAGTCCCCGGCAGTACATCTCCATTACGTCCTTGATGCGGACAAATTCCACACCTGAAGACAAGGTTTCAAGCATTTCCTCCGAGCGAGCAGACTCTATCTTGAAGTAAGCCAAGCCGCCATCGCTGTTCTGCTGGAGGATACTCACACCCTCGGCGTACCATTTTTCGAGTTGGTTCATTGTGAGCTTGTCTAAAGCCTGTGGGCAAGCCTTGATGAACTCTGGAACGGCAGGCCCAGAGCGCGGCAATAGCGTTTCAGCCATGCCGAGAATCTGCTCGTGGTCGTGAGTGTCAATCTGAGCGAGAGCGTTCGAGGTCTCCAGCATGACGCTTGGTATATTCATACCGCCGCTATGCACGAGCTGTTCGGAGAGTTTCAGGAAACGCAGGCGCTGAGTGCCTTCGACGCGTGGAAGCGCGCGCGCTCCGGACTCGAAGAATGCCTTGATTTCGCGCCAGCCGGAATCGACTAGGGCGGACGCCATGTTGATAAAGGCCGCCCTGTCCTCACCGATCATCGGGAAGAGCTGCTGTCCAAGTGTGAGACAGTCGGACGCCAAGTCGTAAGAACGATGGGAGAGGGCATCTAGGAAATTGGCAAAGCGTTCCAACTCCGGGAAGCTGAGGTCTTCGAGTAGCGCGGGGCTGGACTGGAAAAATTTGCAAGCCAGCGTACTAGACTTCCAAGTACCTTTGTAGAGGCTGCGACCCAGATTAGACCAACTTTCGATGTGGCGGGACCGGAGCTTGCTCATTGTTCCGGGGCTCGCCTCGAAGTACGCTGCTGCGAGGGTAGGAGATTCCACGCAAAGGGCTTTGCCACATTCTGTCCACTTAAAGAAGTAGTTAAGCGGCATGAATCCAAGGACTTTGGAGCTGACTTTATAGAACTCTGCGGCCGCCTCCCAAGAGCGTACGGTCTCCTGGGCGATTTCAAGCCCGGCGCTTGCCCACTCTCGCATTTGAGCGTCGGTGAGGTTTGGCGGCATCTGCTCGCGCGCCCTGTCGAATTCATCGACTACGGAACCCGGATATTTTCCCAGCTCGGCCCTGATTTCATCTAATGTTGTCGCCTGATTGTTCAAGGCAGTTCCTCCTGGCGAGGGATTTGGATGAGTTGCAAGAATCGGTCAAGTACGCGCGCCGTAGCTCCGAATATTATGTGCCCTCCATAAGCGAACGCCGGAGCGAATTCAAGGTCGCCGCCAGAGATACGGATGTCATCACGGCGGCTTGAACTGTCCAACAGTGAGGATACAGGCACTTCAAGCACTTCTGCAACCTCCTCTTCCTGGGGTTGGAACTCATAGGGATGTGGAATGATCCCGGCAAATGGGCTGGTGCAGAATCCAGTTGTCGTCGCGGTCTCGTCAAGGGCGCCCAGAACTTCGACATCGTGCGGGTCTATGCCCATTTCTTCGTGAGTTTCACGCAAGGCGGTGTCGAGCAGAGTCCGGTCGCCCGGGTCCATCTTGCCACCGGGGAAGGAAATTTCACCCTTGTGGCTGTCCACCTTGCTGGACCGTTTCTGAAGCAGGACACAGTGCTCGTCGTCTTTACAGAAGACCAGTACCATGATGCCTGCCGGAGTGAGCGAGGGATCATCTATTCGGCGGTGGGGGTTCTGAGCGACTACTCGCTTGATGTGGTCTATAAATGGGTCGCCCATTTAGGAGGGATCGCTTTCGTCGTTTCAGGTGGTGGGGCAGAGGCCGGGCGTAACGGCTCTGCCTACGCGCCATCGTGCGCTTCTTGAAGTTGGCTGATGTCGATTTTTTGCATTGTCAGCAATGATTCCATTACTTCGGTTGAACTTGCAGGGTCACTCATGAGGTCTCCCAACTGGACGGGAACAACTTGCCAGGAAACTCCGAATTTGTCCTTGAGCCAGCCGCACATCTCCTTCTCTCCTCCCTCGGAAAGGCGTTCCCAGAAGTGGTCGACTTCATCCTGAGATTCGCAGTTGACTACAAAGGATATTGCTGGTGAGAACTGGAACATTGGACCGCCGTCCAGGGCTGTGAACGCCTGCCCGTCCAGTTCAAACGTTACAATGCGCACGCCTTCGGTCGGGCCACTCGAAAGCCGAGAATCATTCAATATCCTGGAATTCCGGAAGGCGGCGGTGTAGAATTCAGCCGCCTGCTTCGCTCTTCCGTCAAACCAGAGGAAGGGCGTGATTTTCTGGATATCAGCCATGCGGGTCCACCTTATTCAAAGATGGAGGAGATTATTTCTTCGATGCTCCTCTGCACGGCATGGTCATCGGTAACCGCCCAATTCACGGCGACCTGGCATGCGCGGCGGGGCGGTATGCCTTGAGATATGAGCTTGCCCGCATAAATCAGCAGCCGAGTGCTGGCACCTTCACCAAGCCCGTGTTCGCGGAGGTTACGGACTTTCTCTCCAAGCATTGCGAGCTGCATGGCGTCATCGGCGCTGCAACCCGACTCGTGCTGAACGATTTCGGCCTCGATGTCGCGCGGAGGATAATCGAACTCGATAGACACGAAGCGCTGTCGGGTACTGTGCTTGAGGTCCTTGAGGGCGCTCTGGTAGCCGGGGTTGTATGACAGAATCAGTAGGAAGCCGTCCGCCGCCTCAAGCAGTTCGCCGCGCTTTTCAACCGGCAGAATGCGCCTGTGGTCGGTGAGAGGGTGAATAAGGACGGTAGTGTCCTTGCGCGCCTCCACAATTTCGTCCAGGTAGCAGATGCCGCCGGCCTTCACGGCGCGAGAGAGTGGCCCGTCAATCCATACGGTGGAATCGCCCTCGAGGAGATAGCGGCCCACCAGGTCGCTTGCGGTGAGGTCTTCATGGCAGGCGATAGTTACCAGTGGTATGTTGTCGCCCTCCGGCCGCTCGATGCCTCTGCTGTCCGCCTGCTTGATGCTGGTAAGCGGCTGGCCGAGCCTGTAAGACATGTACTCGACGAAGCGAGTCTTGCCACATCCGGTCGGTCCCTTGAAGATGAGAGGAATGCGTTGCTCGTACGCAGCCTCGAAAAGCTCTACCTCGTCGCCGACTGCGACGTAGTAGGGTTCTTCGGTGAGGTGGTACTCCTCGATGATGTAGCTTCGATAAAGCGTGGTCGTTGATTGCGTCATCTTTTAAGCCTGCACTCCTTAACGGGTAAGAACCCTTTTGTTCCACAAGTTTTGAACTTCTGAAGATAAGTCTTCGAGTGTGCCGTTGTTTTCGATAATCACATCGGCGTGCTCGACCCGCTCCTCCTGTGGCATCTGAGATTTGATTCGAGAGCGCGCCGCATTTTCGTCAAGACCGTTGCGCTGTTGTAAGCGCGATATAACATCCGCCTCGGGCGATACCGTAACCCAGACTTCATTGACTAGGGGCGTCCATTTTGCTTCAATCAGGAGGGCAGCTTCAAGCACTGCCGTCGTCTCATCCTCCTGGGTCAGCGCGTTGAGACGCTGCTCGGCGAGGGCGTAAATTCGGGGGTGCATAATCGCGTTTAGCCGCTTAAGAGCTTCTTCGTCAGTGAAGACTATGCCGCCCAGCGCTCGACGATCGATTTCACCGTTGTCTGCTACAACTCGGACACCAAAAGCATCTACGACCGCACGCCAGCCCTCGGAATGAGGTGTGTACACTTCGTGGCCGAGCAGGTCGGCATTTACAACGGCGGCGCCCAGACTCTCTAGCAGACGCGAGACATGAGTCTTGCCCGTGCCAATACCGCCTGTCAATCCGATTACGAACATAGCCTGCCAAGAAATAGAGGAATCCTTCACATCCAAAGCATTTTAACAAGCGTCCAATGTAGGGTCAATAATAGGTGGCTAGTTTACCATTATTCGGAACAATAAGGAATTGCAGGCACGCGATAGAATATAATGCAGTCTGGATGTCTGAACTACGAAACTTAACGGTGGGCGGAGATACAAGAAATGACAACAGGGTACAGATTATTGCCCAGCGTGGAGCGGTTGATTTCTGACGAGAGTATTGCGCTCCTGATAGAAGAGCACTCGCGTCCCGTCGTATTAGAACTGGTCCGGCAAGAATTGGACCAAGCACGGTCTAGCATCAAATCAGGCAAGTCTGCCCCGCAACAGGAAGAGATTATCGCAGCCATAAGCGAACGAGCGGAGTCGCTAGCAGAAGATTGGCCCCGGCATGTGATTAACGCCACGGGCGTGGTGCTGCACACCAATCTGGGGCGTTCACCGCTGAGTAGAGACGCGATACAGGCAATGCAGCGGGCGGCCCAGGGATACAGTGATCTTGAGCTGGATTTGCTCTCGGGCAGGCGCGGATCGCGCCAGGCACACATCTCGAATCTGGTGGCGCGGGTTACAGGCGCAGAAGCGGCACTGGTTGTAAACAACAACGCTTCAGCAGTGATGCTCGGACTGGCAGCCATAGCGGGTGGAAAAGAAGTAATAGTATCGCGCGGCGAGGCGGTGGAGATTGGAGGAGGTTTCCGTATTCCCGATGTGCTGGCGCAGAGCGGCGCGGAACTTGTAGAGGTCGGAACGACGAATCGCACCTACGCGCGCGATTATGAGGCGGTGATTGGTGAGAGTACGGGCGCGCTCCTGGCAGTGCATGCGAGCAACTTTCGCGTTATGGGATTTACGCATACGCCTGAAATACAAGAACTGGTTGAGATTGGAGGGCGAAGCGGCGTACCGGTATTGCACGACCTTGGGAGCGGCTGTCTGTTGGATTCTGCGCGCTTCGGAATTATGCATGAGCCGATGCCGCAGGAGAGCGTTCGTTCGGGCGTGGGCTTATCCTTCTTCTCAGGCGACAAGCTGCTGGGAGGGCCGCAGTCAGGGATAATTGCGGGCAAGAAGACGCTCGTAGATGTTGTGGCACGGCATCCGCTTGCAAGGGCGATGCGAATCGACAAGCTGAGCATGGCAGCACTTGCGGCCACTCTGGAACACTACGTCAAGGACGAGGCACTTGAAAAGGTTCCGGTATGGCGCATAATCGCTATGAATGTGGATGATGTGAAAGCGCGGGCTGCCAGATGGACAAGGGAGATAGGCACCGGTGCGTCTCTTGTCAAGTCTAGAGCAACGATTGGTGGCGGGAGTCTGCCGGGAGAGACGCTTCCGACTTGGGCGGTGGCGATAAATTGCGACCGCGTGCCTGGCGGCGCGGAGGGAGTTGCAAGGCGGCTGCGCGAATGGGACAGTCCCGTAATGGGGCGCATCGAGGATGGGCGTGTGCTGCTCGATGCGCGCACTGTGCTGCCCGGTGAGGACGATTTAGTGCTACCGGCTGTCAAGCATGCGCTCCGACTTCAAGATTGAGACGTTATGACGCTTTTCGAGCATCGTTCCCAGCGCGAACTACTGAGCAGAGCACCGCTCGCTGCAAGAATGCGCCCGCGCACTTTTGAGGAGTACGTCGGCCAAGAGCATATCATTGGGCCGGGTACGGCGCTTCGCAACAGCATAGAAGCGGATTCGCTGCCGTCGATCATTCTCTGGGGGCCCCCAGGCACTGGCAAAACGACGCTTGCGAGCCTGATAGCCAACGTAACGAGCAGCCACTTCGAGCAGGTTAGCGGCGTGGCGTCCGGCGTGGCTGACCTGCGGCGCATCGCAGGGGAAGCGCGGGAACGGCTCGGAATGAGCGGGCAGTCAACGATACTGTTCGTTGACGAGATACATCGCTTCAACAAGGCGCAACAGGATGTTATTCTCCCCTATGTAGAAGACGGTACGCTTGTTCTTATAGGAGCGACTACTGAAAATCCATCCTTCGAGGTCGTGTCTCCCCTACTTTCTCGTACTCGGGTATTCGCGCTGGAGTCGCTGAGTGACGTGCAGGTGAGGTTAATCGTGGAGTCGGCAGCAGGAGATGTGGAGCGAGGACTTGGTTCAATGAATCCTGAGCTGGGCAAGGAGGCTCTGGATGCGCTTGTGAATCTCTCAAATGGAGATGCGCGCACGGCGCTGAATGCGCTGGAACTTGCCGTAGCTGCCACTTCTCCGGATTCGGACGGAAGGCGACGCACATCGGTTGCAATGGTGGAGGACGCCATGCAGCGGCGGTCGCTTCGGCACGACAAGCAGGGAGATCTGCACTACGATACCATTTCAGCGTTCATCAAGTCGGTGCGCGCGTCGGATCCTGACGCAGCGATATACTGGCTCGCGCGGATGCTGGAAGCCGGCGAAGACCCGCTGTTTATCGCGCGTCGGCTGGTCATTTTAGCTTCCGAGGATATTGGGATGGCTGCTCCGCAAGCGCTGACCGTTGCAGTCGCCGCTCAGCAGGCAGTACATTTCATTGGGCTTCCTGAAGGACGCATCCCGCTAGCGGAGGCGACAGTCTATCTCGCAACCTGCCCTAAGAGCAACGCTTCATACATGGCGCTAAACAGGGCGACCGAGGACGTGCAGAATACGCGAAACGAGCCTGTGCCTCTGCATCTGCGAAACGCGGTCACGGGATTGATGCGGGATATGGGCTACGGCGATGGCTACAAGTACGCGCACGACTACGAAGGCAGCTTCGCTCCTATGCAGAATCTGCCCGACAGCCTGAGAGACAGGCGCTACTACCAGCCTGGCGCACAGGGCTATGAGCGCACCGTGCGCGAGCGTATGGAGCGATGGTGGGGTTTGGCCCGGAAAAATAAGGGCGAAAGTCAGGATTAGATAGGATGTGAAGCAAGGTATTGCGCTCTACCCTATCCACCTTGCACATCCATCACAACCTCCAGTCACTCCTCCCGGTATCTCGCCGCGAATGCGCGGATTTGGCGCAAGCCGTTTATGACGAGAATGCCGCCGCCGATGCCGATAGCTAATGGGGCGCCGAGAAGCGTTGCAATTGCGCCGGTCTGGAAACCCGATAATCCACTGAGTCCCCAGGTGAAGGTCTGAAAGCTGAGTACGCGGCCTCGCATCTCATTTGGGACGCTGGTCTGAAGTAATGTACCGAGCATGGTTTCGTAGAGACCGACGCTTGCCCACGCCGCGCCAATGAGCGCAAGTGACAGGACGAGGGATTTGGATGTGGCGAACAGCAACAGGAATGCTCCGAAGCCGATATATCCGCAGATGAGGGCGAAGCCCTTCCTAGAGATGTCTGGGAGCGCGGAGAGTATCACAGCTGAGAGCAAAGCACCCGCGCTGCCTGCGGAGATTAGATCGCCAACGCCCGAAGGTCCTGTCCCAAGAACCTCCCTTGCGATCACGGGGATCATGGCCTCGTGCGCCCAGCCGAAGATTTCCGAGGTCAGCATCAGAATTACCAGCATCCTGACGGCAGGGGTGGCGAGGACATATTTCACGCCTTCGACAAAATCCTGAACTGGGGATGCGACGCCACTGCGTACCGGGCTACTCACGCCACTCAGGAAGGTCAGCATCGTAATGGAAAGAAGGAATGCAAACGACAAGGCAGCATAGGGCCACATCAAGCCGTGTGATTCAATGAGCCGCCCGGCAATCGGGGGTATTATGATGCCGGTGCCTGTCATGGTGGCAAAGTTGGCGGCGGTTGCATTCTGTAAGCTGCGGCGCCCGGCAATGTCCATGATTAGCGCCAGTCGCGACGGGACTCGGACCGACACCATGGCCCCGTCTATCATCGAGGAGACTAGAATATGCCACAGTTCTATCCGTTCGGTGAATATGAGACCAGCCAACGCCGATGCTACGCCCGCCTGGCAGATGAGGGTCGTCAAGATCAGATACTTGCGATTCAGCCTGTCTGCCAGAACTCCGGAAACTGTGCTGAACGCGAGAATGCTGGCTCCAGTCGCACCGGACACGGCGCCCACCCAGAAGGGTGAGTCGGTAACCGTCAGGGTCAACCAGCCGTGTGCGGTGATGTGGAACATTATGCCCATTTCGCTGACGACTGAACTCACCCAGAGCAGGCGGAATCTGGAATTGCGGAGGATCAGGAGCATAAGTCAGACATGGGCAATATCCGGTCGGCGGGCTATGCGACGACTTCGACTGAAGTTTCGGCGTCCTGTGCTTCATTGTACCGTCCGGCGAATGAGCGGACGAGGCGCAAACCGTTCAGCACGACCACGCCACCGCCAATGGCTATCGCGAGCGGCGCGCCTATCAGTGCAGCGACCGCTCCCGTGTAGAAGCCGGTCACGCCGGTGACTCCCCAGGTGAACATCTGGAAACTGAGAACGCGCCCGCGCATCTCGTCCGGGACGCTGGTCTGCAAGAGCGTTTCAAGTACGGTCTCGTATAGAGTGGCACTGGCGTAGGCTATGGCAATCAAGGTGAGTGACAGCAGCAGCCATTCTGACAGAGCGAATAAAACCAGGAACACACCGAAGACGATGTATCCGCCGATTAGGGCTAGCCCCTTCCTGCGGATATCGCCGGTGCCTGAAAGGACCAAGGACGCCAGCAGCGCACCTGCGTTTCCTGCCGACAGCAGATAGCCCAATCCGGTGGGGCCGGCATTCAGAACCTTTCCTGCCATCACCGGCATCATGACTTCGTGCGCCCAGCCAAATATCTCGGCGCTTAGAAGCAGTAGAAAGAGCAGCCTGACCGCGGGTGTCATGAAAACATACTTGATTCCGTCTCCCAGGTCCTGCCTGGGCGAGGTTTTGGTTTTTCGCTCGGCCCTCCTAACGCCGCGCAAGAAGGCGAGTATCACCCCGGAGGCGGCGAATGCGCCGCTCATGGCTACATACGCCCAGCCGATCCCGTAAGAATCGATTATCATCCCGGCGAGCGGAGGAACGGCGATGCCCACGCCGGTCGCGGCTGCGGCGGTTGCAGCAGTCGCCTTCAGCATGTTCCGGCGACCCACCACATCGAGTACGAGAGCCGAGCGTGAGGGCACCTTGAATGACATCACACTGCCGTCTATGAACGAGACGACGAGGATGTGCCATATATGTATCTGTTCGGCGAAAATGAGCGCCGCTATCGCCGCGGCGGTGCTCGCCTGACAGACCAGGGCTACGAGAATGAGTTTCTTGCGATTGAGCCTATCTACCAGAACGCCCGCGCCAGTACTGAAGAGAACCAGGCTCAACCCGTTCATGCCGAAGGTAGCGCCCACCCAGAACTCAGAGTCGGTAACGGCGAGCGCAAGCCAGCCGTGAACGGTGAAATAGGAGATCAATCCCACGAAGTTGACGACCGAACTTGACCATAGAAGGCGAAAGCGAGGATTCCGAATAATTAGCAACATAAGTGAAAAGAGAGGCAGGCGATTGAGTATCTGCCTGCCTCTTGGTTTGTGTGTATTTTGGCGACCTAACTAGGCCGTTTCAAACTTTCGACAGGCGGCCTCCATGACCTCAAGGGTGTAGTCTATGTCGTCAGAGTCGATGCCATAGTGCGTGACGAAGCGCCAGTCGCCGTAGGCAGCTCCGCCCTTAACGCCATGCCTATTAATCTCCTCCATGATCAGCGCGGGATCGCCGCCCGTAATTTTGAAGAACACGAGGTTCGTGGGCAAGGCATTGGGATTAATGTCGATGCCGGGAATCTGAGCCAAGCCCTGCGCGAGCCTGCGTGCGGTGGCGTGGTCGTCGTTGAGACGCTCGATCATGTTGTCGAGGGCAACGATACCGGCTGCGGCGACGACACCGACCTGCCTCATTCCTCCGCCGACCATCTTGCGCCACTTGCGCGCGCCCTCGATAAACTCGGCGCTGCCGCATACGACTGAACCTATAGGGCAGCTAAGACCTTTGGAAAGGCAGAAGCTTACACTGTCGGCATCCTTTACCAACTCGGTTACCGGAGTTTCAAGTGCTACGGAAGCGTTAAAAATGCGTGCGCCGTCGACGTGCAGTGGTACGCCGTTCCGGTGCGCGATCTCTGCGACGGCCGCAGTATCGTCGGCGGTGAGTGGTGCGCCTCCACAGGCGTTGTGCGTGTTCTCCAAGCCTATCATCGCAGTGCGGGTGAAATGCACGTTGGGGGGTTTGATGGCGGCCTCCAGCTGGTCAAGGTCGAGCATTCCGCGATGGTCATTGGGGAGCGTATTGTAAGCCACGCCGCCCAAAGCAGATGCGCCTCCCGCCTCACTGCGGAATATGTGTGCCTTGTCGCCGATTATGATTTCGTCGCCGCGCCCCGCATGGGTCAAAATGGAGACAAGGTTGCCCATCGTGCCGCTCGCAACGAAGACTGCCGCTTCCTTGCCCAGACGCTCGGCTGCCATCGCCTCCAGGCGGTTCAGCGTCGGATCGTCACCAAATACGTCGTCGCCAAGTTCGGCTTCGGCCATTGCGCGGCGCATTTCAGGCGAAGGATGCGTTACGGTGTCGCTGCGAAGGTCAACTTCTCTCACTTTGGGGCCTCCTCGCTTACTCGGTCAGTGTATCACTCAGTTCATCGGTCCATCCCGCCATCAAGACCGCTACCATTCTAGCAATCGTGCTTGTCAAAAGCCATAGCAGTCCCCTAAACTCTAACTTGCCCGTTTGCAGGGCAACAAATAGGAGACAACGCAGATTGATGGGCGCGACACAAGTTGACCTAATGCTTCCGAGCGGGGACCTGGCTCTGGAAGGAACGCTACATCTTCCCTCCGAAGAGGGTAGATTCCCGGGCGTCGTCATTTGCCATCCACATCCCCAGTACGGCGGTGACATGTACAACGTCATAGTGGCGTCACTGGCGCGGAGCCTTTGCGACGCTGGCATCGCCGCACTGCGCTTTCATTTCCGCGGCGTTGATCTAAGTGAGGGTTCTTTCGACGGAGGCATAGGCGAGATCGAGGATGCAGCAGCGGCGATGGAATTCCTGTCTCTGTGTGAGAATGTGGACGCAAGTAGAGTCGGAATAGCAGGCTATTCGTTCGGAGCAGCCGTTGCGCTGGCGGCGGCATCCCGCAGCAACTTGCCACAGGCGATTGTGAGTATCGCTTGCCCTTCGCGCGTGTTCAACGAGATGAGTGCCCGGGAATTCCTGCTGCCCAAGCTGCTGATTCTCGGCGAGCACGACCATGACTTCCCGGCGCAGCAGTTCAAGTTCATGGGGAGGCGCTTCAGTGACCCAAAGACGGTTGAGGTGATTGGTGGCGCGGACCACTTCTTTGGTGGGCATGTATCTGAGGTCGTGACGCTGGCTACAGAATTCTTCGGCTTGTGGCTCGGCGACGAAGGGGAACGAGTGTGATCCGACAGACTGCAATTGCCTTCAGGAGCAAGCGGCTGACGCTTGAAGGCGTGTTGTCGTTACCCGAGGAGTTGCCGCAACCCTTCCCAGCACTGGTAATGTGTCATCCGCACCCGATGCTGGGCGGCAATATGGACAATCCAATTGTCACCAGCATTTGCAGGGGGGCGAGTGAAGCCGGATTCGCCAGCTTTCGCTTTAACTTTCGCGGAGTGGAAGGCAGCGAAGGTGAATTCAAAGGTGGAGACGCCGAGCATCAGGACGTTAAGGCGGCATTGGATACGATGCGGCGATGGCCGGGCATAGACGGCAGGCGTATCGCAGTGGCAGGCTATTCATTCGGTGCGGGAATTATCCTGAGGGGCTTGCGGCACTTCAAGAGGGCACACAGCCTGGTGATGATTGCGCCGCCGATGTCCGCGATTTCGGACTCTCGTATAGCAAGAGATAAGCGGCCGAAACTGTTTATTGTTGGGCAGCAAGATCGTCTTGTGTCGTCCTCTGAGTTGCAACGGGCGCTGGACGGTGTCAGGAAGCCTCTTCAATTTCGTGAGATTTCAGGCGGAGATCATAGCCTGAACGGATGCGAGTGGGAGGTGGCGGACGAGGTCACAGCGTTTGTTGGCGATTCACTCAACCGGCGCTAAAGTCATTATGCTGGCTGGACGTTTTTGGAAACTATATTGAACAGGAGTTGACAGTGTCAGAGCAGACATATCGAAGTGAACGGGACTCTATGGGCGAGTTTCAGGTGCCCACGGACGCCTACTACGGCGCCAATACCATGCGGGCGGTACTGAACTTCCCAATAAGCGACCTCCGCTTTCCGCGCTCGTTCATTCGCGCCCTGGGGCAGATTAAGCAGGCAGCGGCGCAGGTGAACGCAGAACTTGACCTGCTGGACGGCAGCCTGGCAGACGGCATAGCGCGGGCCGCTCAGGAAGTGATAGACGGCAAGTTGGACGACCAGTTCGTCGTGGACATCTTCCAGACAGGCAGCGGCACGTCCACGAATATGAACGTGAACGAAGTCATCTCGAACCGCGCTATCGAACTCATGGGCGGTGTCATTGGGTCGCGGTCTCCGGTGCATCCCAACGACCATGTGAACATCGGGCAGTCGTCGAACGATGTCATACCGACGGCCATCCACGTATCCGCCCTGCTGTCAATACATGACGACCTTATTCCTGCATTGCGACAACTCCAGAAAGGGCTGGAAGAGAAGGCGTGTGAATTCATGCCGGTTATCAAGACGGGACGGACTCATCTCCAGGATGCGACTCCGGTTCGACTCGGACAGGAATTTCTGGGACACGCCGGGCAGGTCGAGCGGGGCATCGAAAGGCTAAGGCATGCCGAGGGCGAGCTTTCAGAGGTCGCGCTAGGCGGCACGGCGGTAGGTACAGGGGTGAACACACACCCTGAATTCGCTGCGCGTGTCTGCGGGCGCCTGTCGGAGATGCTTGGCGTACAGGTGCGCGAGACTACGAACCACTTCCAGGCGCAGAGCACTCTCGACAACGTGGTGGAGGCGAGCGGTTCGCTCAAGACAGTCGCGGTCAGCCTGATGAAGATAAGCAATGATATTCGTTGGCTGGGGTCGGGTCCTCGCGGCGGCATCGGGGAAATTGAACTGCCGGAGGTGCAGCCGGGAAGCTCCATAATGCCGGGCAAGGTGAATCCTGTGATACCTGAATCGGTATGCCAGGTCGCCGCGCAGGTCATCGGCAACGACACGGCGATTGTAGTGGGCGGACAGTCAGGCAACTTCGAGATCAACGTAATGATGCCCGTGTGCGCCTATAATCTGCTTCAGTCAATCGACCTACTAGCGGCGGCGGCGCGAAACCTCGACGAGCAGTGCGTGCGTGGCCTGAAGGCAACGAGCGCAGGGCCTGACATGGTGGAGCGTGGACTCGCGATAGTTACGACACTTGTGCCGCATATCGGCTACGACGAGTCGGCGGCAATCGCCAAGGAAGCGCAGGCAACAGGCAAGACCGTCAAAGAAGTGGCAATCGAAAAAACTAGCCTGTCTTCCGATGAGTTGGACGAAATACTTGACCCAAGCGGCATGACGGAGCCTGGGCTGTCCGCAGGCGGCGTTTCAGTGGGTTAGGTTGCTCGACAAGTTTGACATGTCAGGAAATTATCAGAGGCGCGCTCGGATGAAGTCTATTTCATTCTGGCGCGTTTCTACTCTCTCGTTGAGGCGCGCTTCCAGCAGGCCGTTAAGGAGTTCACCAATTCGCGGCCCTTGCGGAGCGCCAAGCGCAATTAAGTCGTTGCCGCTCAAAATTGGCTTGATATGACGCAGTTCGTTCAAGTAGAGCATCAGCCGCCTTGCAGCTGTGCTGTCGCCCTCTGAAAGGGCGCATCCTAGAATCGCTGCCTCGCTGAATGGCCACAGTCGCATGTATATTTCGCTGCGGCTAAAGTCACTTATCGAAGGGTCGTTCTGGACACGGCTTCGCGCTGACCATGTGTCTTCCACTACGCTTCTCCAGTGTGATGTCAGGCGTAGGCGATCCGGAAAAGAGACTCTGCCTGAGACGGGCATCTGGTGGGCAAGAATCGAAAGAAATAGTGCGGGCTTGTCTTTGTACTGCATATTCTCGGCACGATAAAGAGCGTCAAGGGTTCGACTGTTTAGAGTAAGGGCTGGATGAACCGCTCGAATTGCGCCAAGGCTGTGCAGCAGTTCGAGGGTTGGCACTGCCCTGTCCTCTTCTAGTACACGCTCGAACTCATCACGGAGTCTTGCGGGCGAGATCGTGTCCAGATAATCGACATCGCGTTTCAGAAAACGCTCCGTCCGCACGTCCAGCGTGAACCCCAGTCTGACGGCGTATCTGGCTGCTCTCAGGATGCGCGTTGCGTCGTCCCTGAAGCTGTCCGAGTGCAGAACGCGCACCAGACCTTCGCGGAGGTCGGACCCGCCGTTGCAAGGGTCGGACAGTTCACCAAATGAGTGCTCGTTGAGAGAGACCGCCATCGCGTTGACGGTGAAATCGCGCCGGGCGAGGTCTTCATTGATAGTGCCGGGTGATACAGTTGGCAACGCGCCTGGACGCGCGTAATTCTCGCGACGCGCCATTGCCAGGTCGATTCTCCTGCCGTGTGCGGTAACGGCGAAGGTGTTGAACTGGGAGCGTGCGGCAACTTCTCCGTCGAGCGACTCGGCTACCTGTCGCGCCAAGTCAGGTGTGAGTCCGACGAAGGCAACATCTATGTCGCTGACAGGCAGACCCAGCATTGCATCCCGGATGACCCCGCCGACCAGATACGCCTGAATGCCTTGCGAATCAGCGACGCTGCTGATGCGACGCAAATGGCGCAGCGAGAGGTCGTCAAGCTGCGTCATCAGTTTTTCAGCGATGTTCGTCACATAATGCCTGCGTTTAGCTAGTAGCGTTGGCTACCTTCTCTTTGAACGCCGCGGCCCCGGAGCCTACCCACGCCTGCCAGCCCGTCATCATGAACTTGACACCCAGTCCGAGATAGTGCTCCACGTTGTCATCCGTTACAAGTGATCCTGCCGTGCGCCCGGAGGCAACTATCTTCTCCAGCGCCCCGTCGATCGTAGAAGTTACTTCTGGACGGTCGATGCCACCTAGGTATCCCATGGACTGCGCGAGATCGCTGGGGGCAACGAAAAATACGTCAATGTTGTCAACCGTCAGTATCTCGTCGAGGTTGTTAACCGCCTTGATGTCTTCAATGAGCACAACCACCAGTGTCTCATCATTAGCCTTGTGAACATAGTCTGGGTCGCCGTAGCCCTGCCTGCTTCCGAACATGCCCCGATGTCCCGCTGGCGCAAACTTGGCAGCGTCCACTACTGCGCGGGCATCCTCGGCAGTGTCAACGTGAGGAACAACTATCCCCTGCGCGCCGACGTCAAACGTGCGGTATATTATGCCTGCGTTGTTCCGGTTGACGCGCACGACCGACGTCATGTCCCATAGGTCGCACGCTCGCGTGAGGTCCGGGATGTCCGCGAAGTCATTGGGCCCGTGCTCCGCCTCAATCCAGATGGCATCGAAGCCAAACTGCCCCAAGAAATCAATGATGTGCGTGGAGTTTAGCCCTGAGATACAGATTACATTCTCTCCGCGCTCCAACTTGTGCTTTGCCGTATTTGATCGCATATATCTCACTCCCTTCAGGTGTTAGGCGCGCCTATTATATCGCTGCGCGTCCTAGATTGTCAGCAAGGACGTCCAGGAAACGGTTAAGAGAATGGTAAGATGATGCCGAAATCAAATTGGTGAGTAGCGAGGGAGATGATGCATGCCGGGTGAGTTCAACTACTGCCAGCGATGCGGCGAGCGTCTTGGAGAGAAGCATATCGAGGGTATGTTGCGCCCTTACTGCCCCGTCTGTGGGTACGTGGTGTTTCTTGACCCAAAGGTGGCGGCGGTGGCACTCGTGGTTGACGGCGATGGCCTGGTAATGGTGAAGCGCGGAGTTGAGCCGCAGTACGGGAAATGGGCGTTTCCGTCAGGCTACGTTGACAGGGGCGAGGTTGTAGAGGCAGCGGCCGTACGTGAAGTCAAAGAGGAGACAGGGCTTGACGTAGCGCTGGAAGGGCTGATCGGGGTCTATTCGCTAGAGGGTAACCCGGTAGTGCTGGTCGTTTTTTCAGCGATTATCATCGGTGGTGAGGTGTCAATCGGACACGATGCCCTTGCAGTAAGTACTTTCGCGCTTGATGACCTTCCGCCCCTGCCGTTCCCGCACGACGAGCAGATTTTGAAAGACTGGCATGCCGTCGCAGGTCAGAGCTAACGGAATACGCAGGCTGGAAACGAAACTGCCATCGTGTATAATCCGCCCAATCAACGAAGCAATCAGTAATGCAGGAGGCTGGCAGTGAAGTACGACTACATCATCATTGGCGCAGGTTCGGCAGGTTCGGTGCTGGCTACTCGACTGACCGAGGGATCGGACCGCACCGTGCTGCTCTTGGAGGCAGGGCCCGACTATCAGGACATAGACAACCTGCCGGACAGCGTTAGGCTGGGCAACAACCCCTGGCATTCCGCTTATGGTCCGGACGCGCACAGCTGGAACTACGAGGCGAACGCGACGCCGGGGCGCGAACCGTTCATCGTGCCTCGCGGGAAGGTTACCGGCGGCTCAAGCGCCATTAACGGGCAGGTGTTCTTCCGCGGGATACCGGAGGACTATGACGAGTGGGCAGAGCTTGGCAACAATGAGTGGTCGTTCGTGAACTGCCTGCCTTTCTTCAACAAGAGCGAGAACGACCTGACCTTTGGCGGTGACGACTTTCACGGCTCGGAGGGACCTATACCGGTCAGGCGATACGAGAGGGCGGAGGTGAATCCGAGCGCGAAGGCTTTCTGGACTGCATGCACTGATGCCGGATTCCCCGAAACGATGGATCAGAACCACCCTGAATCGACCGGAGTGGGACCGCGCCCCCTGAACAACATCGACGGTGTACGAATGAGCACCGCGCTCACTTACCTGTCGCAGGTTCGTCACAAGCTGAATCTGACAATTCGCGGCGGCGTAATGGTGCATAGAATCCTGTTCGACGGCAAGCGAGCGGCAGGAGTGGAGGCCGAGAGCGGAGGCGAGGTATTCAGCGTGTACGCGGACGAGATTATTCTAAGTGGAGGCGCGATAAACTCGCCCCAGACTCTGATGTTGTCGGGGATAGGGCCTGCCGAACATCTCCGAGAGGTTGGCATAGATGTGCTTCACGACCTTCCCGGCGTGGGGCAGAATCTGCGCGACCATCCTTCAACGTTCATTCCGTTCAGTACCAGTCTGGAACTGGCTGACATCAACACGCCTTCCATCCAGGTGGGCATGCGGTACACCACTCCTGATTCGGTTCACCGCAACGACATGCAGATGAGTCCCATTCTCATGACGAGTGAGCATAGGCCATCCAACATCCAGCTTAGCGAAGAGGGAACGTACACGGGATTCAGCGTTGCTCTTCAGAAGGCGGTGTCTGCCGGCACGCTGCGCCTTGCTTCGTCGGACCCCAATCAACAGCCTATCCTAAACTACGACTACTTGTCCGACCCTTGGGACAGAGAGCGAATGCGCGGTGCGGTGCGGCTCTGCATCGAGATTTCCAAGCATCCCGAGTACGACGGGATCCTGACCGAACGCCTCACGCCAAGCGATGAGGAATTGCAGGACGACGACGCGCTTGACAGGTGGCTGCTGGAGAATGTGGGCACCCAGCACCACTCGTCTGGCACATGCAAGATGGGCGACGGGTCCGATGAGATGGCTGTGGTGGATCAGTTTTGCCGGGTGCATGGCATCGAAGGGCTGCGCGTGGTGGATGCTTCGATTATGCCGGACGTGGTACGCGCGAACACGAACGCAACGACCATCATGATTGCGGAGCGGGTAGCGCAGTGGATCATCGACGGCTCCTGAAGTGGGTGGTTGCAGCCGCGACATTGGCACTGGCAACCAGTATCCTGGCATGTACTGACAGTTCGCCGGAACTGGAAGCTCTGGAGGCAGAGGCAGCGTACTCTCGCGGACTGAACTTGCGTGAGCAAGGACAGATGCGTAATGCGTTCGATCAGTTCAACGAAGCGATACGGCTGAACCCCCGATACGCCGAGGCGTATTCCGCGCGGGCGTCTGTGTACTATGCTTTCGGAAACAGACCCAAGACCATTCTTGACCTAAATGCGGCGCTTCGACTGAATCCTGAAATTGCCGAAGCGTACTATTACCGGGGACTAATATACATAGACACCGGCAACAGCGACGATGCAGTGACGAACCTTTCGAAAGCCTTGCAGTTAGAGCCTGAATTCACGGATGCGTACTACAATCGCGCACGGGTGTATTTTGCGTTGCAAGACTTGGATGCGGCTCTGGAAGATCTCACTTCTGCCGTCGAAATTGAGGGAGACGCCGCGCAACTTTACTTCCTGCGCGGGCAAGTGTACCTGATGGCGGAGCAGACTGAGGAGGGCATCGCGGACATCGAGCGCACTCTTGAGTTGACGGATAACGAAGAACTCGTCGCAAACGCCAAGGAATTGCTCGCGCTGCTGAGGTAGCCAAATTCGCGGAATCAGGCGGATACGGTCATCACCCGAGGAGGGGTCGTGAAGGGCGAAGAGGCTCGGACTCCATTGCTTGACCGTGGAATCGGCGGGCTGGACTTGCGGAGCGTCCTGTGGCTTCTTATGATGTCCACCACCCTGTTCGTGATGCTGTTTCCCTTCTCAAGTTATGTCGCCGCACTGCCTATCATTCAGGACGATTGGGGACTCAACAACACGCAGGCCGGCGCGATCTTTTCAGCATATCTCGCGGGGTTCGCGGTATCAGCCTTGGTCGTTGTGCCCATGACCGATAGGTTCGGTTCCAAGCGCATCTTCGTACTATGCACCGCCATATCGACGGCCGCGAATGTGATGTTTCCGCTCGTCGCTAACGATGCCATCTCTGCATCGATCCTGAGAGCGATCGCCGGACTCGGACTAGTGGGTGTCTATAATCCCGGCATGCGAATCGTTGCGGAGCGCTTCGCCGCACGCGGTCGCGGCTTTGCGGTAGGCACCTTCGTAACATTCTTTTATGCATCGAACAGCGTGTCGCTTACCCTGACAGGCCTGCTTATGGCGCGGTTCGAGTGGCGGGATGCCTACCTGATAATGGGCGTAGCTTCAGGGGCAAGCGTTCTGTTAGCGTACCTCCTCCTGCGAAGTCACAAATCTCAATCTGTGATTGGATCAACGGGGCGACTGGACCTGTCAGTTCTCCGGAATAAGGCAGCGCGGATTTACATCACCGGATACTCACTCCACGCTGCCGAGCTGTATATCGTGCGTGTCTGGCTGCCTGCCCTCCTTGCAGCCGCGCTTATAGCGCGCGGCGAGGACGAGTTGAGCGCGGTGGTGGGAGCAGCCGCGATCGGAGGCCTTGCTATGGCGAGCGGGGCGATAGGGCCGGTGATGGGTGGAGCGATCTCCGACAGGTGGGGACGCGCGGCGTCGGCGTCAGTCATATTTGCCCTAAGCGGCGCATGTTCGTTCGCGATTGGCTGGATGACCGGATTCCCATGGCCGCTGCTCGTCGGTGTGGCTATCACCTACGGCTGGGCAATCGCGGCGGACTCGGCGATTTACTCCACTGCGGTGACTGAAGTTTCCGAGCAGGGACGCCTGGGTTCGACAATGGCGGTGCATTCGTTTGTGGGATTCATGGGCGGCGTTATAGGACCGATTGTTGCGGGAGCGATACTCGATGTGTCTCCCGAATCACTGAAGTGGGGACTGACGTTCTCTGTGACAGGATTACTCGCGATTGCGGCGCTTCTTGCCATGCGCGGGATGTGGCGAGTGTCATATGACTACGCCGTAGGCCATGATAGATAAGAAGGTCTCGTCCGCCAATGCAGAAACTTGTGAATAGTTTCACGCTCAACTATAATCTAGAGAGACGCCTGCTGGAAGTGCCGGGAGGTTATCGGAGCTTTTTGCAGACACAAACTATCCCCGACCTACTTTCTACAGGGGGTATTTCCATACCATGAGAATTTACTTTTGCCCGGAATGCGGGGCGTATGACTTCGGCGACGGTAGCGTGTGCGTTGACTGCGACGAGCCGATTCCCACGGACAGCTGGGCAGACCTGACCGAAGAAGAACTGGCGGACCTGGACTACGCGGATGAATTTGAACTGCCGCCTGGATTGCCTTCGTGGGAGTACGAAGTCATAAACCTAGAGCCGGTAGCTGAGGACGACAGGCGTCAGTACACGGCGCAGTTGCTTAACAGCATGGGCGAAAAGGGTTGGGAACTCGTGAGCATAGAGGTACCCAGTCGAAGCAGCGCCAGAAGATACGGTGTGTTCAAGCGCGCATGGATAGAGGATTTCCAGTTCTAATCTGATCTTGCCTCCAGACGAGTCCACGTCTTTTTGTGCGGAGTCTTCCTCTACTATGTCTATGTCACGTTCACCGCGCCCCAACTCGCAACGCGCTTCGGGGTGATGGAGATGACAACACAGCCAGGCTCAAGCAATTCTGCGTACTGCGCGTACTTCTCTCTCAGAAGTGCTTCTGCGCCGTCTCTTTCCTCACCGTCTTTAATTATTTCTGCGGTGCCTCGTATCATCACGTACGCGAGTTCGCTCCAGTCCTCAGAGTAGTCGTCGATGACAATGGCGACATTGGGATTTTCGAGAATGTTGCGAACACGCTTGAGTTCCCTTCCGCCGGCTTGCTTTGGCTTGAGGTCGATGGCGGTGTAAACGCGCTCACCGTCGAATGCGTAGCATATCGGGACGGCATAGGGAGCGCCACCCGCGTCGGCTGTGGCAAGACGAGCGACACGGTGGGATGCAATAAACTGTGTTGCTGCGGCTGAAAGCACAGTAGAAGACACCATAAGTCCAATCTAAATGCCCTGCCAGATTCTACGACCTTCTTGGCGGACGAAGTGGCCGAAGCCGTCGCCCGGGAAGTGTCCGGCGGATACGAGAGCGCCGCTCGCTTCCAGATTATCGAGTACGGCGTGGCGCGTCTGTCGAGAAAGCGCGGGATCAATGTCGAACACAGGATTCCAGTCGGTGTACTGTGCCTGCGCCGGGCTGTGTGCCACATCGCCGAGAATGTAACCGCGTTCTCCCGCGGACGATATGACGATGGATATGTGCCCCGGAGTATGCCCGGGCGTACTGACCGCCGTAAGTTCGTCTGTTATGTTGTAGTCATCGTTGCCGATGAGGTCTATGATGTCCAAGTCCTTAAGGGGCAGCACCTGATCCCTGACATGCGGATGGTCCTCTGACTCAACGATTTCGGGAGATGTCCAGAAGTCCCAGTCCGCCTGCGTAGCGATGTAGCGTGCGTTAGGGAATGTGGGACTGCCGTCCGTAAGGTTCCAGCCCACGTGGTCCGGATGAAGATGTGTCAGCACGACAAGGTCAACGGCGGCTGGGTCGATTCCCCTGTCGCGCATATCGCTGATGAGCGTTCCGTCGGGCGCCTGAAGCCCCGTATCCACGATGATGAGCTTGCCGCCGGAACGCACCGCAGTCGTGCCAAATCGCGGATGAATGGATTCCCCATCCAGTAAGTCCGGGTATTCGGACTGCCAAATCTCCAGCGTGCTATCCTCAAACACTACTAGGGGCGCCATATCCCCTTGCCCGTCCGTCAGAGCGACCATTTCAACGTTTCCGACCAAGGCAGTGTTGTTTGCCATAAGACGCTCCATAAATTCTGATATGATAGTTGCCTAATGTTACTCTGAAAATGATACTGATTCAATCTTATTGAGATTGTAACGAAACGACAGTGTTCTGAACCGGGAGAGTAGAATGACACAAACACACGAGGAAGTAAGACTGACCGAGTTGGCAAGCTGCGCCGGTTGAGCGTCCAAGTTCAGTCCTAAGGACCTGGCGCAGGTGCTGCGTCAGCTACCGGCAATTGACGATCCTAACCTACTTGTGGGCATATCGACGGGCGATGATGCCGCCGTCTATAAGATGAGCGACGAGATGGCAATCATCTCGACAGTGGACTTCTTCCCGCCCATCGTTGACGACCCGTTTAAGTTCGGTGAAATCGCCGCCACCAACGCATTGAGCGATGTTTATGCGATGGGTGGAAAGCCCGTCATAGCACTGAATATCGTGGGCTTTCCGGTGGACCTGCCGCACGACATTCTGGGTGAGATTCTGAGCGGCGGCGCGTCTAAGGCGCAAGAGGCGGGCGTTCTCATTGTGGGTGGGCATACCGTTGACGACGCCGAGCCTAAGTACGGCATGTCCGTTACGGGCGTAGTGAATCCGGGGGAGCAGGTTACGAACGCTGGCGCACAGCCTGGCGATATTCTGGTTCTGACGAAGCCGATTGGCACGGGCATCATTACGACGGCTGGAAAGCAGGAACGTGTCAGCGAGGAGGTGCTTAACAGCGCTGTCAACGTGATGAGCGAACTGAATCGGAATGCGTCAGAGGCAATGATGCATGTGGGCGTGAACTCGTGTGTGGACATAACCGGGTTCGGACTGCTAGGACACTTGCGGCTCATAACGGCAGGCAGTGGCGTGAGTGCCCAGGTGAAAGTAAGTGATGTCCCGGTAATTGAAGGAGTTCAGGAACTGCTCGATATGGGCATTGCCCCCGGTGGAACTCATCGTAACCTTGAATCGTTGGACGGCGTTGTGGACTGGCACTCCGACATCTCGGCTGAGACTCAGATTCTGTTGGCTGACGCGCAGACATCGGGCGGACTACTGATGTCTGTCAGCGCTGAGAAGCTGGATAGTCTGCTCGTCGCGCTCGGTAATTCGGGTGTGAAGACGAGAGCAATCATCGGCAAGATAGTTCGGCGCGACAAGGCGGGGACTGCAATTTCTGTTATGCCGTAAATCTGGTGTCAATTCTGATTGGTCAGTGCGCGGGCTTAGTATCTTTTGGATGGGTGACTCTGCTCGTGCATGTCGCAGCGGTGTTGTTGGCATGCGGGACTCCAGCAATCGTAGATGAGAATAGCAGTCCGACTGCTGCGGCCGTGCCCGGCGCTTCTCAGTCAGGCAGCGCGACCGCCTCAGTCCCGAATCTAGGTCCAACCGCTACACCTGCTCATATACTGGTCAGTCAGTTGCAGGTGCCGACCGCAGTCGCATCCGCAACGACCGAAATAGCGCCCGCCATTGCGGACAACTCACAGCGCGGCGCATCACGTAGCCCAGGCGTGAAAAAAACAACCATTAGTGATCCGAAAGGCGAGTCACCGTCATCTGCCGAAGTAACTCCTCCACCCTCGACAGAAGTAGCGCCGTCCTTGTCTTCGATGGTGTTGAGTGTGTACCAGACCGCCCTACCCTCATTCACGCCAAGACCTCTTGCGACGAGTACGGCCGCTCCACTCAATTCTACCTACACTCCCACAACGACTGCCACACCTCAGCAGGCGCGATACGCGGGAGACCTACCAAGATCTACTCCACACCCCACTTCAATTGCAGCTCAAGCCACAACGAGCGTCTTCGCGCCCACTCCCATTGCCACGCTAGCACAGACCCTTACCCCGTCGCCGACGCTCACTCCCACCGCCACGAAAACGCCCACAGCGACTGGAACACCTCAGGCAGCGCAATACACGACAGACCTACATACGCCCACTCCTTACCCCACATCCACTACAGCTCAAAATGCTACGAGTGTGCTACTACCCACCCCCATTGCCACTCTAGCACAGACCCTTACCCCGTCTCCGATACTCGCGCCCACCGCCACGAAGACACCCACGGCGAATGCCACACTTCCCCCGTCGCAAAGTGAGACTGCCCCGCCAATCCCAACTTCAACTCAAGCCGCCCCGAGTGTCCTCACGCCTACTCCCACTGCAACGCTAACACGGACGCCTACCCCGTCGCCGACACACACGCCCACCCCCACGAAAACGCCCACCCCCACCGCGTTTCCTACACCATCACAAACACCTGTGCCTGAGCACTGCCGAATCAAAGGCAACATCAACATGGAAAGCGGTGAGCGCGTCTATCATACGCCCGACAGCCCCTGGTATGCGCGAACGGAGATTGACACCAGCGCGGGTGAGCGTTGGTTCTGCACGGAGCGAGAAGCACAAGAGGCAGGTTGGCGCGCGCCGCAAACTGCACAGGCTAGACCGACATCCACGGCGGTCCAGAGTGGATCTTCGGCATCCTGCGTGGCGAAGGTAAACATCAACACAGCGGACTCCGATGAGCTGGAGACACTGCCGGGCATCGGACCGGTGAAGGCGCAGGCCATTGTGGATTATCGGAACGCGAACGGCTATTTCAGCAGCATAGAAGACCTGGATGACGTTACAGGCATCGGGGTAAGAACATTGGAAAAGATTTCGCCATGCGTGGTCTTGCGCTAATCGAGCGTTGCGGTACTTCCAAGTTCGAATTATTGGCGATTGAGCGACTGCTTTGGTATCGTTGATTGGAACCGCAAGCCGAGGAGAATGAAGTGATAGTCAAAAATAGAATAGCCGAAATTGTCAGGCAGGCGCTGATTGCGGCGCAGAGCGCGGACGAGCTGCCATCAATACCGGTGGAAGACATTGCTGTCGAGCGTCCGCAAAACGCGGAGCATGGCGACTTCGCTACCAGCCTCCCGCTGAAACTCGCGCGCCCAATGCGAATGAATCCATTGCAGATCGCTGAACGGCTCGCGGTGCGTCTGCCAGTCGGCAGCGAAAGTGAAGGACTGCTGGAATCGGCCGTCGTCGCTCGACCGGGCTTCATAAACTTGACAGTCAAGCGTTCTTGGCTGCAAGGGCAGGTCGAAGTCATCAGGAGGGCGGGTAGTAAATTCGGCAATATCGAAGTGGGCAGCAATCAGTCCGTGCAGATCGAGTTCGTGAGCGCGAATCCCGTGGGACCGCTGCTTATATCGCATGCTCGCGGCGGTGTCATCGGCAGCGCGCTTGCCAATATAATGCAGGCAGCGGGCCATGATGTTACCCGGGAATACTACTTCAATGATGCAGGGGCGCAGATTGGGCATTTCGCTCGCACGCTTCGGGCGCGATACTTGCAGCAATGCGGCAAACAGGCTGAAGTGCCGGACGACGGTTATCATGGTGAATACATGATTGACCTAGCCATCGAGATTTTTGGCGAAGAGGGTGAGCGATTTCTCGATATGGAAGAGGCCGACGCCCTTGACAAGCTGGCGGTGCTGGGTGTCGCCAAGTTCATGTCGAGCATCCGTGAGGACCTCGTCAGGCTAAGGGTCGAGTTCGAGGAATGGTTCAACGAGAAGACCCTGTTCACCAACGGGCAGTTCGAGCGTTCTATGGCATTGCTGCAAGAGAAAGGATATGTCGCCGAGCGCGAGGACGCAGTATGGTTCACTTCGACGACACTGGGCGATGACAAGGACAAAGTTTTAGTGCGCGGTAACGGCATCCCAACCTATTTCGCCTCCGATGTGGCCTATCATTACAACAAGTTCTTCGAGCGAGAGTTTGACCGCGTAATCAACATCTGGGGAGCAGACCACCAGGGGCATGCGCTGTTCATGAAGGCGCTTGTCGCAGCGCTGGGTATGCCGGAGGATAGGCTGACACTGATAATCAACCAGATGGTTACACTCAAGCGGGGCGGCGAGACCGTGCGCCTGTCCAAGCGCGCGGGAGACATCATCACGCTGCGTGAGGTCATAGACGAGGTTGGCGCGGACGCATGTCGATACTTTTTCCTTTCAAAAGCGGCGGAGACACAGATGGAGTTCGACCTTGAACTCGCAAAGGAGCAGTCTCAGGAGAACCCGGTCTATTATGTCCAGTATGCCCACGCGCGCATAGCGGGAATTTTGCGTCTGGCAGAAGAGCGTGGCATCGATTACATGGACGGAGACGTGTCCCTCCTAACCCATGAGGCGGAACTGGCGCTGATACGCAAGATCCTGGAGCTGCCCGAGCTAATCGGAATGATGTCGCGCAGCCTTGAAGCGCACCACCTACCCCATTACGCGTCGGACCTCGCTACGGCATTCCACTGGTTTTATCAGAACTGCCGAGTGGTTTCAGGAGTCGAGGGTGAGGAGGCCTTAAGCAAGGCGCGGCTGAAGCTGGTGGATGCGGCTCGCGTTGCTCTCGCGCGCGCCCTGAACTTGATGGTCATGGACGCGCCGGAAAAGATGTGATTGAGTTGGTCAATATGTCGTCTTATCGGTAATTCAGTTATTCGCTTGATAAGCATACTGAAATACTGACTAACCGATGAGCTGAACTACTCTAAATCGCCTTGCGCCTTGTACTTCGCGGTCTTCTCCATATAGACGTCGCAGTACCATTTCATCTTGGCGAGGTGCCGCTCGCTCACCTCTCGAATCGCCTTGCCGGGAGAGCCGACAACTAGAGAGCGTGACGGTATCTGCACGTTATCGACCAGCATAGTGCCGGACGCTATCAGGCTGTATTCTCCGATTTCCACGCCGTCGTTGAGTGTCGCGCCGTTGCCGATGACCGCTCGCTTGCCGACTGTCTTGGCGTGGCATAGAACCTTGTGCCCGATGGTCACGTAGTCTCCGATTTCCACGTCGGCGTCGCCGTGGACGGCGGAATTGTCCTGAATGTTGGTGTGCTTGCCGATAACAATCTTCCCCATGTCGGCGCGCACTACCGCACCGGGCCAGACGCTTGAGCCTTCGCCGATCTCCACATCACCGATGACATAGGCGAACTCACTGATAAATGCGGTTGGGTGTATCTTTGGGGTTGCGTCTCCGAGGCTTCGTATCACTTGGATTGCTCCTGTTATTCTTCAAATATATTCAACCATCGTTTTCTTTTCTGCGTTTGCTCTTGCGGGAGTGTCCTTCCAGCGTTACTCTTGGGAAGCTGGTCTGCCAGAAAGCGCCCTCCTGTACAGCCATATCATCCCCTGCTGACGACGCGCCGTCATCTTCACACCCCTATCAATGTTCAGCAGGCGGCGCATTTCTCGGGTGATTTCGTTTTCCTGGAGCTTGGGGGCGATGTTGTATGCCGCGTGCGCTGATTCCGCCAACTCCCCATTGTCGATTTCGGAGGCGTATGCGTGCAAGAATGGCAGCGCGATGTTGACGAGCATGTCGAGCGCCCTGCCCCTGCCAATGTACGGACGCCGCTCCAGGCGGGCGGTCAAAGCCTTCACCCCGTCCTGGGAGAGCGCAGCGGCGAATGTATCCGCGACACCGTCGTCCAAGCAATCGACCAGGATATGCGCCATCCCGATGATGCGGCGACACGGATGATTGGACGGCCGCACCCTGAATAGGTGCCAGTCGCGCTTGCTAAGCGCATTTGCTTTCGGCAGCCGCTTGCGGAGGCGGCGCAACTCATACGGCCTTTCCGACTCGTTGACAATGTTCATTAGGCCGGATGCGCCGAGGAGCATCGCTTTGATAGCAAGCAGCCGCGTTGAATGTGGCTCGTCCCTGCCAAATGTAAGCGTACTGAAAGGCACTCGCTGCGCCAGCATGCGAAAAGGCCTGCGATTAGACGCGTAACCCAAAGCGTCCATGATTCCGAGGTATAGGGCCTCGTCTGGTCCTGCATGTGATATGTCGAGGCCGAAGCCGTGGCTCTTGGCGCGAAAGCGCGCGTCTCCGGCGTAGTCAAGGACAGCGGCTATGTCCGTGCTACTTCGCAGAATACCGATGTCACTCGGCCCGTCCACCGTGTTAGGGTCTGCGCTTTCAAGGTCGTCGGCTACGGCTTCGAGCGAGACTATCGGCGCATGAATTTTCGACTGTTGACGTGTATCTTCATGTCCCTTTGGGGAGAACACCACATGCAGCACGACCCCATTGTAGTTCGGGTCGGTGTCGTGGCCGTGAGCGTACCAGCCGGGCGCTGAAGTGTGCAGTTCGACGTCGCCGGTGACGGTTTCGCCCGTTTCATCGAGCAGAATGGCATCGCGAAAGTCAGGGCCGGCTCTCGCGCTGGGGCGTCCGGGATAGATGACGCGCATTCGATTGCCGCCTTCCGTAACCAGCGCATCCGCAAGGGCATGTGCACGGATCCAGAGCGCGGCAAGAGCGCTTTCGGAATAAGCGGCGGGCCGTTCAGCAGTTGCGAGCATCAGCCGGTTACTCGCCGTCCTCACGGTCGAGGCACTCGTGGCAAATGCCGAATAGCGCGATGTGGTCTATGTCCGGCTGAAATCCATAGTCTGCCATTATGTCCGCGCCAATGTTCTCCCAGTATTTGTGGTCGAGCAGCACAACCTTGTCGCAGCCCCGGCAAATGAGGTGATGATGACGCAGATGAGTTATCCACTCGTAGCGATATTCACCGCCACCCATGTCGGTTTCCGAAACCAGTCGCATCTGCTTCAGCACGCCCAGAGTGCGATAGACCGTTGACACGTCCATGAATGGATATGAGACCTTAACCTGGTCGTAAATCTCCGACGCCGTGACATGCACGTCCGAATGGCGTATGACGGAAAGTATCATGAGGCGCTGCGGGGTTAGCCGGTGCCCCGACTCCCTGAGCGCCTGCGCGGTCGCCTGTTCACAACTCATTCTGCGCTCCTGCGGAATGCTCCGTCAGTGATTTAGTGAGTGAAGTGTGTCTTAGTAGCGTGAACCTACCTAGAGCGAGGGAGTGTCCCTATTGCTTCACTATTGAGATGGTATCAACGCAGACGCCTGTCGTCTATAATCGGTGGTCATGCGGTTGAGATTACACTAACTTACGGGCGGAGATAATGCAATGAGCGACATGGAACGGCTGATGGCCCTCGTGGAATCGGGAAAACTGCTGCATCCCGTATCCGACGCTCTCAGCATCGTTGACTTCGCCAATGCTCTCCATAGTGTGATGGGTGTTCCCGGCGTTCCTCTGAACGAGAAAGCCGAGACGATTAAGAGTCTGATTGGGGAACATGAGCATCTGGTCCTAGTGATGGCCGATGGATTCGGCATGAACTTCGTTGAAGGCCTGGACGGCGACGCATTCATTCCCAGCCACACCGCAGCCGAAATGCGTACAGTATTCCCCTCCACTACTCCTATCGCGCTGACATCGCTTGCGACGGGAGACTGGCCCTGCGCTCACGGGGTCATCGGCTGGTTTGTGAATCTTGCTCAAATTGACGCCATTGCCACCATCATCAGCTACGTTCGTACCTCTGACAAAAAGCCGCTGTCTGAGCTCATAGTTGGCGTCGAAGACGCCTACCCGTTACCATCTAGAATCGGCAATGTCACACGGGATTCGTTACACATATTGCCGGAGCAGATTGTCGGCAGCGTATATTCCAACTACTGGACGGGTGGAGTCTCTCAGTCAGGATACGATGTGAAATCACCGGAGCAAGGTGTCAGAATGGCGCTAGAAGCAGTACATACCGCGCAAAGCCCAATGTTCATATATCTCTATTTGCCGCAGGTGGATGGTATGGCGCATAAGTTGGGAGCTTCTGACAAGGTCACATTGAACGCGGCGGTCCAAGTGGATAGATTGCTGGAAACGCTCGCGGCAGAGCTGCCGTCCAATGCAAGGATGGTGATGACCGCCGATCACGGACATCTGGATGCTCCACCTCAGCATACCCACACGTTAACTGCTTCCGACGAAATTGTCAGACTGTGCGACGGAGCGCTTACGGGCGATCAGCGCGCAGTTTATGCACATGTAATCGGAGGTAAGATGGATGCTTTCAAGGAAGCCGTTTATCGAAAGTATGGCAATGATTTCCTAGTCCTGACGGCAGAGGAAGTTGAAGCTACAAAACTTCTGGGCGTGGGCGCCCTGTCCGAGGACACTCGCTATCGCATGGGAAATATGCTGGTGCTGTCCACCGGAAGCGCCGTACTCGATTACCGCCCTGTATTGGGTGATGATCTGCATCCAATGGTTTCACACCACGGAGGGATCACGCCGAACGAAATGCGGATTCCTTTGGTGATCGCCTGATCTTCCGTCGGCCGTCGGCAAGATGGTTCCACAGAATTCGTATCAACGGGACTCAGTTCCTGAACAGCATTCCGGGCTGGCACCGGCGGCAATAGCTCGTGATTCGCTTGTTAGCCGTAATCTGGCTGATTGCGTTGCCGCATCGAGGACAAGGCTCGCCGCCTCTGTTGTGAACTTGCAGGAAGTCGCGCGCCTTGAGATGGATGTCATTTCCGATGCTCGCGCGCACAACCGGAATCGCATCGACCACCACCCGCCGCGACTGTTCGTATAGCTGGCGCAACTCGCCCTCCGAGAGCGCCTTGCGCTTCTTGAAGGGATAAATTTGCGCCGCGAAAAGAATCTCGTCGGACCACGCATTGCCGATGCCGGATATGACCCGCCCACGAGTGAGCACACCCTTTATCTCGCCGTGGAAGCGCTTCAATCTGTCCTTGAAATCCTCAAATGTGAAATCATCGAGAACATCAGGCCCCTGCTCATGCAGACGCGGGATTCCCGCTGCCTGGTCTTCGTCAACATAGTAAACCATGCCCATCTGCTTGTCGTCGATGTAGCGCAATTCCTTGCCATTGGACAGCCGGAATCTCAGGCAGGTGCGCTTATACACTCGCTGACTTGGCCCACAGAATTGCAGCGCGCCCGTAAGCATAGGATTGATGGACATAAGCCGCTCACCCGCGAGGCCCAGCAGGATAAATTTCCCGCGCCGCTCCACATTCTGAATCTCACGCCCGACAATATCCACCGTCAAGTCCCCGCACAGCGAGCGCAGTACGCTTGGCTTCAGCACCGAAGCCGCATCAATCTTCACGCGGACGATATTATCGGAAAGGAAATCCTTGACCACTTCCAGTTCAGGCGCTTCCGGCATTGCTCGTCCTTCCTGAATGACGTCGCTAGGTAGAACTGAGTGTAACACCAGGTTAAGGGACTCGCGCAAGGATGCCTGTGTTAGAATTGTGACGCTAATTTGGCAATTGGAAACAGTGCCTTCGAGCGCTGCCAAAAAGATAAGTCGGTTAAGGAGCAGAACATGGAGAAACGACGGCTCGGCAGGACCTGCCACGAAAGCACGGTAGTTACATTCGGGACGGCAGGCATTGGGCGCGTCAGCCAGGCGGTTGCGGACAAGGCAGTAGAGAGGATCCTTGAGCATGGCGTAAATCACATCGACATCGCGCCGACTTATGGCGAGGCGATGGAACGGATGGCTCCCTGGATGCTGAAGATACGAGACAGCGTATTTCTCGGAGCGAAGACACGGGAGCGTACTCGCAAGGCAGCGTGGCAGAACATCGAGAGTTGCATGAGAAGGCTGTGTGTGGATTCATTCGACCTGTTCCAGCTGCATTCTGTCGGCACGATGGACGACCTTGACGCCGTAACCGCCAGCGGAGGCGCGCTGGAGGCGATAGTGGAACTGCGGGAACGCGGCCTGACTCGCTGGGTCGGCATCACCGGCCATGGGCCCGATGCTCCTCGCGTCCACCTCGAGGCTCTGCGCCGATTTGACTTCGATACCGTGATGTTTCCCCTCAACGCGATGCTGTGGCGCAACACAGACTACCGTGAGCACGCCGCCGAGTTACTGTCGGTTGCGAATGACAGGGATGTGGGTATCCACACGATTAAGATGCTGGCGCGCGGAGGCTGGGGAGGAAGAGAACGCGAGCACACCACCTGGTACGACCCGCACCGCCAACAGGCGGAGATCGACGGCGCGCTTTGGTGGCTGCTGTCACAGCCTATGCATACCGCGCCGAGCGTCGGCGACGTACACCTCCTGCCTCGCGCCCTGGATGCAGCAGAGCGCTTCCAGCCTCTTAGTGCGGATGAGCAGGCAGATGTGGTTGGTAGGCAGAATCCTCCCCTGCCGGAGCCGGGGCTTGGCATCCTGGCGGCCGACTAGCTCTTTTTAGCAGGACGTCGGAGTCTGCGATTGTGACGCCTTTTCGGCCATTACCACGTAGGCTGGGTCCGAATAGTGTGGCAGTTGCGGAGTAATGTTTATGGCGCGGATGTCCTTCCAGCCCCCGGAGTTCTGAAAGTACGACGCTATCAGTTGGGCGCGCCGGCGGTCGTCGAGGGACTGCCAGATTGCGACAGCTTTCGTGGGGAACATGCGGTTAGAATAGACTACATGGAATGTCGCGCCAGTCTTAAGGATTCGGTTGACTTCCCGGAAGACTTCGACAGGCCTGGTCATGTACTGAATAGACACAGTTACTACCGCCGCATCTAGGCTGCAAGCATCCAGCGGCAATGTTGGGTCCGCATTGAGGTCGTGTACAATGCGCTCATCTAGTTGCGGATTTTCGTCGAGTTCGACGGCATTCAGGCCAAGCCCGATGAGTTTTTCTATCGGCAGGTCCGGTGGCATGTGGGAACGCCAGCTTGACATCAGGTCCAGTATGACGCCTCCGGGCGGCAGATTTTCTCTGAAGTATGCGCTGATGGCGCCGATTGCCTCGTAGTCGATGTGGACTACCAGACGCGGTTCGGTATAGAAGAGACGGTCGTCAGATTCGTCCTGACGCCGAAATAGCTCCGATGGGTAATGGCTCTGAGCATCGTCGGCAGCCAACGGCTATCTACCTCAGGGATGTTCTTAAGAGAGTAAGGGAAACAGGGACAATGGCGAGCAAGTGGGACTTAGGCGAAGACGATTGGATTGAAAAGGCAGACGAGGCGCTAGGATTTCTCGACGATCCGGACGCACAAGGCCTCATACTCTACCGATTTGACGGGCAATACCTGCCCGCACTCAGAAAGGCGCGAAACTCCGAGCAAGTGTGGCGCGCCTGGAATGCCTTCTATAACTATCTCACGTTCCGTGAGTCGCGGCGAAAGTTCTTCTCGCTAAGTGGCGATGATGCGCTTAGGGTCATCACGGTTCTGACCGCCCTGCTGGACCTGCCGCCTTATTCGACCGATTAAGGCGAGCCATGCTCTGCTTCCCTGCACTCACAGCCAATTTTGTCCTTCCCCCTTTGGCAGAGGGAAGGAGTCGAAGAAGTTTACTAGCTGACTTTGGAGTTCGGGTTTCGGACTGTCAGGTCCTCGACGACACTGCCTCTGTCGGTGTCGGACGACCAAGGAGTCGGGATGACATTGGTGCCGAATAGTTTGATCAACTGCCCGTCAGGCTCACCGTCAATCAGATGCTCAGTAAACCAGCTCTCATCCTTTTGAACTACCTTGATTTCCCGATTCTCGCCCGTCCATCCGAAACTTACCATTACCGGAGTGGCCATCTGTTACCTCCCATATACGCTTTTCCCTTAACCGCGATTTGAAATACAAGACCGTCTGTTGAATGATCCGTCAATACTATCGCACGGCCCATTCAACGCTAGATTTTAGAAAACTGATTAGGGGATAGTCAATATCTCCCCGAAATCTCTACGCAAACAGCCGCTCACGTATATGGTGAGCGGCTGCTGTGACATCTTGAAAACTGGAAAGGTATTAGTCTCTTCTTACTACTACCCGGTTAATTCTGCGGAGTGCCTGACCTGAAACAATCGTAGCAGTACACCGGTCGGGCACCGGTCGGCCTGAATGGAACCTCATCTTCTTTCCCGCAATGAGCGCAAACGATGGAATAGGTCTGTCGGCCGCCGCCGAATCCACCACCGCCACCGCCGCCACCAAAGCCACCGCCACCGCGATTATAAGAGGCGCGTCGGGCGCGCCGACAGCTCAGGCAGCGCTTCGGCTCATTGGTATAGCCCTTTTCCAAATGATACTGCTGGTCGTCGATTGAAAATATGAAATCGTCGCCGCAATCCGAACAAACTAACGTCCTATCCTGAAAGACCAATGTGATCTCCTTAAAAGAAAAATCGTTGCCAACTGAATATCACCGGAGCGTCCAAGGTCTCTTCAGGAATCACCAAGTATCAATTCAGAGCAACCACGCCGATTGTAGCATACGAGGCAAATGCAATCAATTGAAATGAACAACTCCAGATTTCCCCGGGTTGACGCAGATTCCCGGCGCTGTTAACTTAGGCGGCGCAAATTCCGGGTCTTGCTGGGAGAGCGAATTGACAGAAACCGAGACTGGAACACGAACAATCAGGCGGGTCGCCGTTTTGGGTTCAGGAACGATGGGGGCGCAGATAGCAGCTCTCGTCGCGGAGCGCGGCGTGGACTGCGACTTGTTCGATCTGACAGCGGATATGGTTGAGGACGCAAAGAAGCGGCTTCGGTCCATGCGTCCTAGGGCTGTGGACGACGAGACCGTCCTAGAGCGCATTCGCTCAGCCTCGCTCATAGACAACCTGGAACATCTTGCGTATGCGGATTGGGTTGTGGAAGCAATCGTGGAAAGGCCGGATCCAAAATTGGAATTGTGGCGCAGGGCTGCGAAGCACGTACGAAGCGATTCTCTGCTGAGTACAAATACGTCAGGCATTCCTATAGCGCGAATTGCGGAGGCTCTTCCGGAAGAAATGCGAGGCCAATTTATGGGTACGCACTTCTTCAATCCGCCACGCTACCTCAAGCTTCTGGAGATTATCCCCTCCAGGGAAACGATGCCCAAGGCAGTCGAAGCAATCAGGGCGTTCGGGGAAGGTGTTCTAGGCAAGGGCGTCGTAATGGCGCACGATGTTCCCGGGTTTATCACTAACCGCATTGGCTGCTTCTATTTTCTGGCAGCCCTGCGTGCGGCGGATGAACTTGGGCTGTCACCTGACGAGGCGGATGCAGTATCAGGACCGCTTACGGGACGGTCTAGTAGCGCGACCTATCGGACGATAGACCTCGTGGGTGTGGATATTCTACTGGACATCTGCGACAACACTCGCGCTGCGGTGTCATCTCAAGCAGAAAGGCGCGCCTTTGATCCACCTGAATATCTAAGGGAAATGAGACGCAGAAACTGGCTGGGCAACAAGAGCGGGCAAGGCTTTTACAAGCGCAAGCGAAGAGAAGGCAAGTCCCGCGTTGCTACGCTGAATACAAGACAGATGAGGTATCTTGAACGCAATGCGGGCATATCCTCTTTGACGTCGCTGAAGAGCATTTATGATACTGGGGAGCGAATGCGAAGGCTTATTGGATTGGACGACCGCGCAGGCCGGTTCTCATGGCGCACCCTATCTGAGCTCTTGGCATTTTCCGCTGCGAAAGTGGGCGAAGTCGCGGATGACATCGTGAGTATCGACAGGGCGATGCGGTGGGGTTTTAATTGGGAGATGGGGCCATTCGAGACTTGGGATGCCCTGGGAGTAACTAGGACTGTCGAACGCATGCGTAGGGATAATATCTCGGTTCCCGAATGGATTCAGCATATCGCCGGAATGGGTGGGAACTTCTATCAGATTGAAGACGGAACTTCTATGTATGCTACACCTTCCGGGGAGTACGCTGAACTCTCATAGTGGGGTTAGTCCATGCCGACCATTGAGCCTTGCCCCCTGTGCCTGTCACAGGACAATAGTCTGCTTCATAAGGGTGGCAAAGGATCGGCGTACAGGGATTTTCTGCATTGCGGTGTGTGCGATATGGTGTTTGTGCCGAGGGCGCAACTGCTGGATGATGCGGAGCAAAAGGCGCGGTATCTCCAGCACAACAATGATGTTGACGATCCAGCTTACCGGGAGTTTCTTGGCAGAATGTACTTTGCCCTGCGCCCTCGCTTGGGTTCCGGATGGCGAGGGCTGGACTATGGCGCTGGACCCGGTCCAGCTCTGCAGTACATGATGATTGAGGACGGCTTCGAGGTGGAGGTTTACGACCTCTACTTCCACCCTGATGAGGCAGTGCTGATGGCTACTTACGACTTCGTTACCTGCACGGAAACTGCGGAGCATTTTGCCGGCCCGCGAGAGGAGTTTGACAGAATCGACGGTCTGCTGCGTTCCGATGGATGGCTTGGCTTAATGACCGGCATGCTCGAAACGTGGGACGATTTCGCGGACTGGTATTATCACCGAGACCCGACGCATGTGAACTTCTTCAGCCGCGCCACGATGAATTGGGTGGGCGAACACTATGGCTGGGAAAGTCTGTTTCCCAGCCAGAACGTTGTTCTCTTCAGGAAGGTGTGTTGACCATCGACTGCGAGGTTTCAAAGTGAGAAGGTCTAAGTTCGTTGATGTGCCGGCTCTGTTCGGCTATACTCGCATCAAAGGGCAGGAGCAATTTACCAAGGAGGTAAGCATGGTAAAGCCAAGGCAATTGGGCCATCTGGTGCTAAGAGTGCGAGACTTGGAGGCATCCGAGAAGTGGTACTCCGAGGTACTCGGTCTGCACACGACAAACAAGCGGCCCGGACAGATGATTTTCATGAGCGCGCGGGATGATTCGTCGCACGAACTGGCATTGGTAAGCGTTGGCGAAAATGCTCCCGGACCGGAAGAGACGCGCGTAGGTCTCTATCACTTTGCGTGGGAAATGGATTCGTTCGATGACCTGAAGGCACTTTATGAACACATGAAGGCCAGGGACGTCAATATCGGCGGAATTGGAGACCATGGCGTGTCGATTGGCGTGTACCTGTTCGACCCGGACGGCAACGAGATTGAGGTATATCACGAATTGCCGAAGGCTGAATGGGAAGTCGGCGAAGACGGCGATCTATTCCGTGCAGACTACCCGCGTACGCTGGAAGAAGAACCCGTTACCGCATAATTTCTCGAATACATTGCGCGGGCGTCTAGGAACTGCGAAAGTGGTCCCAGCCGCCTGCGTTTATGTCTAGTGAAATTCCTCCCTGATCAAGCACCGCAACACCCTCCTCTGCCTCGACAATCTCTCCTATGATTGTTATCGGCGTAGAAATCACCTGTTGGGCGGAAACTATGACGCTCTCAGGCGCTGCAACTAGCAGTTCGTAGTCCTCGCCACCACTGAGCGCTAAATCCAGCCAGCTGGAGGGAAATGTGGCTTTCAGTCTGTCGTCAGCCGGTATCATAGGTGTATGGATACAGGCCCCCACCGCGCTTGCGCGACACAATTTTCCGAGGTCGTCAACGAGGCCGTCACTGATGTCCATGGCGCAGCGAACGCCAACATTCGACAGAGCTTCGCCTTCGGATACTCGCGGAGTGGGGCGATTGTGCGCGTCTGTCAGGAATCCGTAGCTTGCAAGGCCGGAATAGTCCGCTCCTTCCATCATCAAACTAAGGCCGGCGGCGGACGCGCCCAGACTACCGGTTACGGCGATGCAGTCGCCAGGCTGCGCCCTGTCACGCAGCAGCAGTTCTTGGCCTCCGCCGCGTGAGAAGCCTTCAAGCGCAACAGAGATGAAGAACACGGGGGATTTCACGATGTCGCCGCCTACAACAGCACCGCCGGATTCGTCGGTGAGTCGCATCATTCCTTCGTACATCTCCAGCAGACCCTCGACAGGAATATCTCCGCGCAGCCCGAGGGTTACAGTGGCGAAGGATGGCGCGCAGCCCATTGCAGCCACGTCGCTGACATTGGTCGCCAGTGCCTTCCACCCCAGATCATGCCATCCGGTATAGCTCAGATCGAAGTGAACGCCTTCCACCATCGTATCGGACGTGAAGACGCGCACTCCTGCCAATGAGCGCCATGCCGCGGCGTCATCTCCAATCGAGCGCAGCATTCTGAGGCCGCTCTCTTCAAGAGCCTTGACGCTTCGTCCATTGGATGCGGAGATTGCTTTTGCAAGGGTATCAATTAGCTCGAATTCGCCTAAGTCTCTTACATTCATCGTGATAGCATTATATCCATGTCGGAATGACTCGCTCAACATCACCGCAACTAATGGTGGACAGCACAAATTCGTACGGCTAGGATAACGGGAGCATTAGCAGAGTCTTGGCTAGGAGGTGTTCCTGTGAGATTCACGGACATCATATACAAGAAGAGTGACGGAGTAGCGCGGGTTACGATAAATCGCCCTGAAGTTTACAACGCGCTGCGAGGCAAGACGACCGACGAAATTGTGGTCGCGCTGCAAGACGTACGCGAGGACGACAGCATTCGAGTGCTAGTGATTGCAGGAGCCGGACCCAATGCCTTCTGCTCCGGACGGGACCAGTCAGAGGACCGCTCTACTCCGGAGTACAGTGGCGCGAGCGAAGAGGACTTCATGAAGATAATTCGGCGTCTCCCAAAGCCTGTTATCGCAGAGGTTGACGGGTTTGCCATAGGATCCGGCAACATTCTGGCGTACATGTGCGACTTCACGGTCGCGTCGGAACGTTCCACATTCGGACAGACGGGACCTCGTGTGGGCAGTCCGGCGGCAGGCTTCGGAGTGGGTTACCTCGCAAGTGTCGTCGGACAGAAACGGGCAAGAGAGATTTGGATGTTGACGCAGCAGTACCCGGCGCAAAGGGCTTACGAATATGGACTGGTCAATTCTGTTGTTCCGCACGATCAATTGGGCGCAGAGGTAGAGCGATACTGCAACCTGATCAAAAATAACAGCCCCGTCATTCTTCAACTCGAAAAGATTACTTTCAACGAGATGACGGAGTACGCGGAGTCGATACCGAGTCCTACCGATAGGTATGCCTCCGAGTACCATCTGTCCGACGAAGCCGAAGAAAGACGGCTGTCTTTCATCGAGCGGCGTCCGATAGACACATCGAAGAATATGCCTCTCGTCGATACGGATAAGAACTGACTGCATTGCAGAGAGCGGAGATGATGAGCAGCTATTCAAGTACGAATCTTAGCGTGTATTTGCCGTTCCCAAAGGCTGAAGTGGCGTTTAGGATCAGAGTATCGTCAGATGAAGCCAACGATCCGTCGGAATTCGTTCTGAGCGTGCATAAGTGGGTAGCGGACGAGGACGTGCCTACTAGTTTTGCGATCGGCTATACGACGGATGAACGCGGTCAGGATGCTCTGCCTTTCACCGTGGATGTCTCGCCGTGCCTGGCGGATTGGGTAAGGGGCTATACGAGGTGGCTCGTCCGGGCTGGTGTCAGGGCGACGCATGACTCGATCAAGGTGACCGGCACATTCGATGAATCCGCGACAGCTGAACAGGTGCTGCTCGGCGTTAGAGACGCATGCGACATGATACGACAGCGGTTTGAGTTTTACGAAGACAGTATCCTGCTGTAAGGTCGCCCTACCCTACGCCTCGTCCTTTAACCAGGTCATCCTGTATCCGCCCATCAGGGATTCGATCTCCTCCAGGTCGCTGGGCGTTAACACCCAGTCCGCCGCGCTCGCGTTATGATAGACCTGCTTGGGCGACTTCGCGCCCACAAGGGCGGACGAGACAGCCGGGTTAGCAAGCACCCAGGCAATAGCGAGCTGCACGATATCTCTGCCGTTGTCCCGCGCCCAGGCATCCAGTCGTTGCGAGACAGCGTGGGCTTGCTCAAAGTCCTCGCCCCGGAAGAAGCTGAAAAGCCTGCGCTCATCGTCTTGAGCGAATTGATGGCCGGGCCTGTGCTTGCCGGCTAGGATACCCTTCGACAAGACCGAATGCGGTATGACACCGATGCCATTTTCAAGACAGAACGGAAGAACGTCTTTCTCCAAGTTGCGCCACATAAGATTGTAGCGCGGCTGCGAGCTGTGGATGACAGCGTACTTCATCGCTTCCTGAGTCTGCTCAGGTGAAAAGTTCGACACGCCTATGTACCGTATCTTCCCGGAGTCTCGCAACTTCACCAAGTTCTGCATAGTCTCGGCGATAGGCCAGTCGGAGGACGGGCTGTGAAGCTGATACAGGTCTATGTAGTCCGTGCCGAGCGCTCGGAAGCTATTCTCTACGGCGCTTTCCATGTGTTCGGCTGAGTGATCGCTTCCTGACAGTTTTGTCGCCAGAAAGACTTCATTCCTCTTGCCTTTGAGCGCTTTGCCCACGACCGTTTCGCTGGTCTGGTAACCCTCTGCCGTGTCGATGAAGGTCATTCCAACTTCCAGCGCCGCCTTGACTGCCGCAATGCCTTGCTCCACGGGCACGGTGCCTAGCCCGCCGCCTATAGGCCAGGCGCCGAAGGCGATTGCGGATACCGGAGGACCGTCTTTGCCGAGTTGACGCTTATCCATACTCACTCTCACCAAAATCTGCTTGCTATCTCCCGACTGAATCTAATTATGAGGAAGCCAATGCCGCCCGCAGCTAGCGAAGCTATGAGAATCGCCAGCTTTGACTGCGCGATCAATAACTCATCTGAAAAGGCAAGTCCGGTAATAAAGATCGACATCGTGAAGCCGATTCCGCCCAATAGCGCAGCTCCTGTAATCTGCAACCATCCCATGTCAGTTGGAATCGAGGCGATACCAAGCCTGACCGCCAACCATGAGAAAAACACTATCCCAGCCGGCTTTCCAATTACAAGACCGAGCAAAATGCCCAGTGTTACCGTCGAAGTAAGCCCATCTAAGCCGACATCGCCGAGCGAAACGCCAGCGTTTACCAGCGCGAAGACGGGTATGATGACGAATGCGACCCAGGGATGCAGGATGTGTTCCAGTCGCTGAAGGGGCGACTCTACGTCCTTGGATGCCTCCTCAAGTTCTTCGAGAACACCCCGCTGCCTCGTCGTCGTGAGTGCGAAGTGGCCCCGGCGGGTGGTATTGGGGCCCTCGTCTTCAAAAATGTCCATCAACATCCTGCCTCGCCGCACGAATTGCTGAGTATCAATCTGTACTCTCATCGGAATCACCATCGCTATGAGCACGCCTGAGATAGTGGCGTGAATTCCGGATTCGAAGAAAGCGACCCAGACGAGGATGCTGACGATGAAGTACACCAGCGTGTTCGTAACGCCGGAGAGGTTTAGCACAGCCAGGAATAGGAGTAGCCCCATACCAACACCCAAATTTGACCAGCTGATCGATTCCGTGTAGAACGCCGCTATTACGGCTATTGCCCCTATGTCGTCCACGATCGCGAAGGCGGTGAGAAAAACCTTCAGAGAGAGTGGCGCGCGGGAACCGAGAAGCGCAAGCACGCCAAGAGAGAACGCAATGTCGGTTGCCATTGGTATTCCCCAGCCTCTGGATGCCTCGCCACTCCCGTTAAGAATAATGTAGAGGGCAGCAGGCACGACCATGCCGCCAATCGCGGCAAATATAGGCAATGCGGCGCGGCGCATGGAGGCAAGTTCTCCTAGAACCAGGGAGCGCTTAATCTCTAGACCAACCACAAAGAAAAACACCGCCATCAATGCGTCGTTGATCCAATGGTGAAAGGTCTTGTCGTATCGAAATTCATGGATTCCGATGACGAAATGAGTCTCCCAGATATCGCGAAAGACCTGGCTTAGTGGCGAGTTAGCGAGCGCGAAAGCGCAGACGGCGGCTATAAGTAAGACGATTCCACCTGCGGCTTCTTGATGCATGAACCGCTGCACCGGCCTGGTAACCTGGTCGATCGGCGGCTCTTCCTGCTGTAGGATGTTGGAGAACAGTCTTTGCATTAGCGCGGCGGCGGTGAGTCCTACTTATTGAGTCGTTGTGGGAGAATTATGGATAGGATTCAGGTGGGCCACAAGCGCCGTAGCTCGCTCACCTTTGTCGCGGCGCGGTTCGCCGTGGTTCGCCGCCGATTCGCTGCCCCTAATCACAGCCGAGGCCGCGCTCAGGGAAACTGGCACGGTGATTCCGTCGGGTACATTGACGTGAATGCGAACGGCATACGAGACCACTCCGCGCTCGGTGCGCGCTTCGCTGCCGATATAGCTGACGCTACCGCCCAGAGTTGTGCCATCGATGCTGTCGATATTTACAACTGCGCTCGCTCCTTCGTTCACGTAAGGCCTGCCCGCCGCATCAATGACGCCCTCGATCGCTACCACGTCAGTTGAAACGATTTTCATGACCGGCAGCTCGTCACCCACTGGGTCATCGACTTCGATATTGACCAGCGCGACTATGCCGTCCATGGGCGAAGTAATCACCGCTCCGTCAAGGGACTCCTGGGCTTCATCCAGCGTTGCCTGCGCGAGTGCGAGTTCAGCCTGTGCGGCAGAAATCTGGGCGCGCACAAGGTCCTGGACTTCGCTCAGTCTCGTTTCGGCCGCTCTTAGTGCAGCAGACGCAAGGTCAAGATGCTTGCCCGCTCTCTCAACATGAAGTGCGTCATCCTCGGCGCGTTCGAGAGCATCGTTCGCCTCTTCAAACGAGAACTCAGATTGTCCGAGAGCGGCGCGAGCAAGCGCAACATTGAGCGGGTCTATGTCAACTGTCAGTTCTGCGAGGTCATCCTCTGCCTCTTTCAAGGACGCGCTGGCAAGTGCGAGTCGCTTTTCCGCACTCTCAATTATGCTGGCGTCTGGGCCGTCTTCCAACTCTTCGAGAGCGTCCAGCGCGTCCGACAACGCGGCTTCAGCGGCTGCGACGGCGTCTTCGGTCTGTTCGGTTGTCGTGTCAGTGTTATTGCGGGCGGCAGCCAGTGCGTCGCGCGCCCTGTCGAGGGCATCATACCCGTGTTCAAGTTCACGGGTAATGCAGCGCTCGGTCTTGGCAAGTACCCTGTCGCTCGTGCAGGTGGGAACTACGCCGCCAAATTGGGGATGAAGGTTAATCCAAGCCCAGATTGTAGGCTCGAACCAACGTGTGTTGGGGTCGTCGCGAGTCGGCTCCAGATCACCATATTCAGGGTTGAAGCGATAGAATGTGGCTTCCAGGTCAATGCCCCATTCGTCTATAACCTCTTGAGACGTCATCTGCAATTCGGTTTCGGTAGGTTCAGTGCCGAACCAGAACTTGAACAGCGCAATATATTGCTCTCTAATCAGGTATTCGGCATCTTCCGCCTGTATCAGAGCGTTCTGCGCGGCCGCCTGTGCGTCTGTTCTGCCTCTGCTTGCGGCCTCGAATGCGCTGGTGGCAAATGACACCCCGTTGCGGGCATCGCGCAACACCTCGTCAGGGTAGCTGCCGTCCTTGATGTCGTCATACGCTTCCTGAGCCGCGTCCAGTTCCACTTTTGCGGCTGCGACTCTTGCCTCCGCGCCGGATATGGCAATCTGCTGAGGTTCCAAGAGGTCATCTAACTGCTCGCGTGCCCTGTCGAGCGCAAGCTCCGACTGAGCGACTGCGAGGCGAGCGCCCGCCAAATTTATGCCGGGACGCTGAATCAGATTGTCGAGTGCCGCCTGCGCTTCATCCAGTGCAACCTCGGCACTAGCAACCTCAAGTTCAGCATTTGCTGTCTGTACATTCGGATCAAGCAGAAGAGAATTCAGGTTGGCCTGCGCGGCGGTTGCCGCTAGCTGAGCGCCCGCAACTGCCGCCTGGAGCCGTGATATGCTCTGCTCATCGAGAGACGCGAGGGGCTGTCCGCTACGAACAGCGTCCCCCTCTTGGACGCTGACTTCGCCAACGACGCCGGGCGATTCGAATGTGAGGGACGCAGTGTTTGGAAACACCAGACTGCCTGAAACCGGAATGTCACGAGAGCCGGTTTGAGCCTGCATCGATACGGATGCGGCAGTCTCCACAGGCGCTTCAGCTGGCGAATTGCCTCGATCACCACAGGCAACAATGGCGAAAGTCGCCGCCGGAAGGAGCAGTAGAAGTACAAGTTGAAGGCCGTAGTTACGCTTTGCGAAATTCACAAAAGGGCAATTCATCCAGTTTTAACCTCTCTACGAAGCCGATTTCAGTCGCGCCAAATCAATCTGAGTGCGGCGGGCAAAAACCCTGTGACATGATAGCACAGGAAATGACAGCAGGAACGGTTATTAGGTTGCCAGTATTCGCTTGGCGGTGTCTCTTGCTTCATCGAGGGTATCCACGAACTGGTTCTGTGGAATCCGCTGCAATACATTGAGCGCGTGAAGACTGGAAACGGTAGGTCCGCTCATCCCCATAATGATGCAATCGGTATCCTGCTCAAACGCAGTGTCAATCATCTGCTCCACTACCAGAGCCGCGCTATCGTCTATGTAGATAGTGTCAGAGAAATCCAGAATTACGACTTCATGCTCACTTATGTCCGTGCTGATTGCGGTAATGAGCTTATTCGAGGATGCTACGGAGAAACTGCCCCTCAGCGAGACAATGCCGACGCGCGCGGAATATGGATCCACCGCATCGGAGTCGTCATCCTGTGGGTCGTCATTGGCGAACAGGAATGTTCTGTCGAGAAGAGGCACGGATATCACATTGTCCAATTCCATGCGCTCAAACTGGCGCGCGCTCGCCATGCCAGCCGCGATCAGGCCTATCACCACGGCAGTGATGAGATCGACGAACACCGTAAGCCCGAGAGTCATGAGCATTACGAGAAGGTGCTCCGGCTGGACGCGGCGAGCACGAGTCAGGAAGCGCCAGTCTATAATGTCCCACCCCACCTTCATCAGGATGCCCGCAAGCACGGCGTGGGGTATCGCTTCCACATACTTGCCCAATCCAAGCACCATCGCCAAGAGTACGAGAGCCCATAACGCTCCAGCGATCCTTGTTTGTCCGCCTGCGCGTATGTTCACGACCGTGCTCGGAGTAGTGCCTGCGCCGGGTATGCCGCCAACGAACCCCGCCACCATGTTGCCAATGCCCTGCCCTATCAGTTCACGATTGGCGTTGTGGCGCGAGCGTGTCATCGAATCGGCAATCAGCGAGGTGAGCAGGCTGTCAATCGAGCCAAGAAGCGCAATAGTCAAGGCGGGTTCAAAGGATCTGAGCAAAAAATCGGGGGAGACGCTCGGCATCTGCAGCGTGGGCAACCCGGTAGGAACTTCTCCAATGATCGGAATGCCAGTGAGCCAGAGAACGCCAATCAGCGAGCCGACCAATAGAGCGGCAAGAGTGGAGGGGAAAAAGCGGCTAAGCCGGTCAGGCCAGAATACAATTACAGCAAGAGTGGCGACAGAGACGGCCAGTGCGCTGAGGTTGACATAGCCCAGTTGTTGCATAACATCCGGCCAAGCGGCGATTGCGCCACGCGGCCCGCCCGCCACGGTAGATTCGCCGATGAACGGCAGGACTTGCATTATTATTATTATTATGCCAATGCCGGACATAAACCCCGAAATGACCGAATACGGCGTGTAGGCGACGAACCGACCAATCCGCAGCACGCCCAGCAGGACCTGAATAGCGCCCGCCATTATCGCTATAGTAAACGCCTCCGAGAGCGTCTCGGCGTGTATGGTTACAATCACGGCCATAGCCACCGACATGGGGCCGGTAGGGCCGGAGATTTGCCCGCGAGTGCCGCCGAAAACCGCCGCGAAGAAACCCACGGCGATTGCGCCGTATATTCCGGCGACCGCGCCCAAGCCCGTAGCCACCCCAAAGGCAAGCGCCACGGGCAGCCCTACGACTGCCGTCGTGATGCCCCCAAAGATGTCTCCGCGCAGAGTTTGGAGGTTGTAGTCCAGATTCATACGCTCTCTCAAAACAGTCCTCTATCATTGAGCGTTGGGTCTGGAAGCGCTGTAACAGGTGCCGCAATGGCCGCCGCGCAACTATGGCGATGCGCTAATGTGGCCGAATGCGCGCTGCGAATGCGCGCAAATCGGTGAGGAAAGTCTCCGTAAGTCTGAGAAGGCCAAATTTTGCGCCGCCGACGAGCAACAACTAGGCCCATGCGCGACTTGCACACTTGGTGCGCGCAAATTTCACAATGCAGCACTTCAATTGACTATGGTGGGCCGGACTTGACGAAATCAAGAACCGAGGCCGACTCCTTGGTCACGCCGTCGCTCGGCATGGGGACGGTGTACGTCAGCGTCGCCTCGTCTCCCATCACCTCGATACCCTCCACGAAGTTGCGGATGAGCGCCTTGCGCTCGGGGATCGTCCCTTCCTTCAGGAACTCCCGGAAGTCTGCAACGTACTCCCTGATCGCGTCTGTCGTGGGAAGCTCCACCCTGCGATGCTCAAGCTGGCGCTCCGCGTCGTCTCTCGCAGACTCCAGCTGCTCCTCACGGTGCCTTAGAGAGAAGATGCGGGGCGATAGGACCTCCAGCGTCAACTCACTGGTCTCGATGGCCTCGTAGAGTTTCTCAAGCCGCCTCCTCACGTCCTCCAGTTCCGCCTCGACGACCTCCAGCCTGCCGGACATCTCACCGGCAATCGCGTCGATCTCCTCGGCCACCAGCGTCACAAGCTCGGTGATGGTCTCCTCGTTGAGGATGCGCTCCCTGATCTTGTCGACGATGAAGTCCTCGACCTTCGGAGCGCTCAGGTAGCGGGCGCTGCACGTCCCAGCTCCTTCGGTGAACAGGGTGCCGCAGATGTAGTAGGCGAACCGGCCGCTCTTGGCTCCCTGCGCGCGATAGGGCTTGCCGCAGACGCCGCACCTGAGCAGTCCGCTCAGGAGATACCTGCTCCCCACCCTACCGGGCCTCTGCACCTTCGGGGCGCGCTCGCTCATCGCGTGCTGAACGTCGTCGAACAGCTCCCTCGACACCAGCGCGGGCCACGCTCCCTCCACGCGCACGGGATCCGGGGCCTTGTCTCCCTTGCTGGTCTTCCCCCACACGGCGGTTCCCGTGTACGCCTCGTTTCTCAGCACGTAGTGGAGCGTTCCCTTGTACCAGCGCTTGCCCCGGTTGGTGATGCCCCGGTCGTTCAGCTCCTTGCACAGCTCCTTGAGGCCGCTGCCACGCAGGGACTTCTCGAATATCTCCTTCACCACCGGAGCCGTGGCAGGGTCTACCTCCAGCGTAGGTCGCTCCTTCGGTCCGTCCAGCACCTTGATCTTGCGGTAGCCGAAGGGAGCTTTGGATCCGAGGAAGAAGCCACGCGACGCGGCCTCCCGCATCCCCCTGACGACCTCTTGGGCAAGATTCTCCGAGTAGTATTCGTCCACGCTCTCTATGATGCCCTCAAGCAGCCTGCCGGTGGCGTTGTCCTCGGCCTGCTCGGTGATGGACACCACGCGGATGCCCTTGCGCCGCAGTTGGGCCTTGAAGGCAACGGCGTGCTCGCGCTTTCTGGTGAAGCGGCTGAACTTCCAAACCAGGATGACCTCGAAGGGGGCCTGTGGCTTGCTGCCCTCCTCGATCATCTCCCTGAACTGTGGTCTGTCTGCGACGCGTCCGCTCTCGGCCTCGTCCACGTACTCGCGGGCCACTGAGTAGCCGTTGGCCCTGGCGTACTCCTTGAGCGCCCGTAGCTGGGCGGACACGGACAGGTCCACGTCCTGGCGGTCGCTGGATACCCTAGCGTAGAGCGCCGCCGGCGTCAGCGGCTGTAGTCGTTGGCGCTTCTTCTTCATGTCGATGTCTCCTTGGTTCAGTTGGTCTTTATCGGCGTCCACACAATCCCGTCAACGTGCTCGAAGTGGCGGTCGGCCGATACCAGGTCGGCGCCCGTTTCCATCGCATGGGCCGCAATCCAGACGTCGTTCGTCGGAATGGGCCGCCCCTTCGCCCTTAGCGCAGCCATTACCCTTGAGTAGCGGTCGGCAGTCACCGGACCCACGGGAACGAAGGACACATAGGGACGTTCGAGGAAGGATCGGAGTTCCGCAAGATTCCGCTCGTAGCGCGCCCCCTGCCGGAAGCCGTACAGCTGCTCACCTATCACAATAGCGGAGAAGAGTATCTCCTCAGCGTCCTGTATGAGGGCTCGCACTTCTTCGTTCCCCCGCATGAACGCGGAGTAGGCATTGGAGTCCAGCAGAATCCTCATGTCCACGCCGCCTCGTCCACGGTCCCGAAGACCGCAAGGGCGCTGTCGAAGCTGTCCGCCTCATCCTGGCTCCATACACCGAACAGGTCGTCCAATGCAGACCCTATGGCGTTGGGGTTTCTCTTGCTATCCGTTATCCCCGCTCCCTTCCTCAGGAGCCTCAGCGCAGCTTGGTTCAGGGAGATTCCCTCCCGTTTGGCAAGGCCGCGCATAGCGGCGCTCAGTTCGTCGTCGAATCCCCTGACTGTTAGTTGGTTCACGTCACGCTCCTTGTGAGTCATAAACAGAGTCTGTGTGAGTCATTCTAGTGGTTCTTCGTATGCTTGGTCAAGGATCATCGGTCAACAATTCCTACCCGAACAGCCGCCACGCGAGCAGTCCCACGACCACCAATAGCGCGACGACGGCCACGCCAAGCCTGACTATCCAGCGTCTCGTCCTCCCGTGGGCTGCCCGCTCCTTCCCGTACGCCCTTTCAATCTCCCTGTGCGACTGCATGGCGGCGGTTTCGGACTCCCTGGCCTCGTCCCTCTCACGCTCCAGCTCCGACGCTCGCTCCTCCGACTCCGACACGCTCCGCTCAAGCTCACGCACCGTCCGCACAAGCTCGTCCTCCCTGATCATGGCGCGGCGCAGCAGCTCCTCGTCGGTGATGTACTCCCCCTCCATACGCACGTAGACCCTGCGTCCCTCGCGAAGAACCTCCAACTCCCCAGTCCTGATCTTCCGGTCGAGGGTGGACAGGGACACCTCCAACTCCTCGGCCGCCTCCGCCTTCGTCACCCATCGGACGGATTCGTTCATCGCTTCTCTCCTCCACTATTGGCTGATGCGTCAGGGTTGCAATAGCGCAGACAAGTTGTCATCGGCTTGGTCCGCTATTTTAGCGCAGGTTCGCATTTTTCGGACTGACACATCGCGATGCGTCAAGCTGATGCGTCAACCCGTTTCGTAGCTGAAATCGGGATAAATCGGCATTCTGGCGGCAGCGCCGGACCTCGAATGTGTGCAAGTTGTCAGCCCCAGACGGCAGGGCGGGCAGATGACGATGCATCGGCGCTATCGACGTGTCATGTCATCACCGCCTATAGGACGCCTCTACAGGACTGCGCCGCATCCGGCAGTACAGCGAGTCGTAGGTGTATGCGCCCATGCCGGACAGCGCCAGTCGGGGCGATTCCGCATCCCAGAGAGGACGCCAAGACTCCCCCAGTATACCCTTGGCGGACAGCGCGGGGATGCACGACACCAGGATGGGCAGCGACATCCGGTTCATCCGGGCGGCGGTGCTGACGTAGGTGCCCTCAACATCCTCATCGTCCACCACGAACAGCGTGAATGGGAACGGCGGCTGGTCCTCTTCGTGCTCGTTCGACCGGTAGTATCTCATGTAAGGACTCAGTCGCGCGATGACTCCCTCCGGGTGGCGGGCGCGAAGCTCGTACTCCAGGTAGAACGGTATCCTGTGGCCCCCGGCTATCATCTGCCCCACGGCATCGGGGGCGATGGCGGCCCGGCCCCAGTTGTAGGCGCGGTCCGACCTGGCGGTGGGAACGGACCACACAAGCTCGCTGCCGGGGTCGTCCCCGGCTTCGTCCGCAAGCTTCGACAGGAACCACGTAATACCGTCGGTGTGCTTCGTCTGACGCGCCCACGTCTCGATCCGGTGGCCCACGTACCTTCGCCGTCCATCGGGATCTGTCGTCAGCTCCGCGCTCCAGATGCCCCGCGTGGTGGTCAGTTCGGCTCTATCCCTATGGGTGACGTAGCGTATGCCCTCCGCGGACAGCGTGTAGCGGGTGTCCCCGCGTTTGCCGCGGCGCTCGATGAGGCCCCACGCATCGACGAGGCTGCGCGTCATCTGGCTGACCCGCCCATCCGAGACGCCCAGCCGGGCGGACAGATGCTCGCGGGGAATCATCGGGTGGTCGGCGATGAGGTCCAGCGTCCGCTTCTCCGAAGGGGTGACGCCGAATGCCGGCGCTTCCCGCATCATCCGCTCGGGACTGGGCAGCGACGCGCGCTTCCGACCCGGCGACGCCGCTCGACTCCTTCCGCCTGGGCCGGCATGGGAGATGACGCTCTCCAGCGTACAGTGGCGTCCTCCGACCAGGAACGAGCCGCTCTGCCAGACGCGACCATCGCGCCTTTCCAGCGCTTCCCTCGACTCCACGGCCACGAAGCAGTCGCCGAGATGGACACTCTCGCAGAACGCGGCCGTCAGCCTGCGCTCCCAGACGCTGGGAACCAGGATCAGAACGACGTCCGGGCGGTGGGTGTAGTCGTACTCCGCTATGGCTCTCAGCCGGTCGTAGAGCGAGCGGCGCCGCAGGGCCAGTCCCTGGCGCGCCACGCCGAAGTCCCGGCCGTCGTGAAGGGTGACTGTGGCGTCGAACCGGCCCCTGCGATGGAACTCCACGCGCGAGCGCAGGCCGTCAACGCCGGGGGAGAGCGACGAGGCCAGGCGGTAGACTGAGGCAACCGCGTCCATCCGGCGAAGAAGCAGCGTCAGCCACTCCCTGGACATGGGGTAGGCCCGCGCGAAGTCCGAAGGAGTGGCGAATCCCAGGAAGTCGGCGGCTTCACGAATGCCCTGCGTCGTCAGGCAGTATCTCCCGCTCGACGGCAGGTGGGCGGTGCCGTGATTGGCGCGCGCGACGATGCCGTCGGCCAGTAGTTCGGACATCCTGCGGTGGACGGTCGCGTGCGGCTCGCCCAGGATGAGCGCCAGCTCAGTAGATTCGATGAACGGCATCCCGCTCAGGGCGTCGAGCAGCTGTCGGTCTGTAATGGACATGTTTCACGCATAGCGAATGAGCGGCCCGGTCCCTGAATTGAGATGACTTTCGCCGCGACGACAATAATACATATGTTCCATCATGCCAGAATCGCCGAGAAACCTCAAGGGCCATCCGGCAGACCGAAACACCCTGAGGGTATCTCCCTCAAGGTCGGTTGGGAGACCTGGCTGCCGCCGGGCCGTCCGGGGGCTGACGCGTCAGACTGCAATCGCTGACGGGCGGTTTTCGCCCAATGAGGGCTGTAAGGAGAATAGGAATACATTGTAGAGTACAATCTGGGCGAGAATCGTACCTGTTTGAAGGGGAATCAGGGAGATCTGAAGGAAAATCCTGCAAGCGATTTTACTGCGGGTCCGTGTCGGATATATTGTACTTATTGCATTGCACTTATTGTAGTCTTGAGAGGTAGTGAGGACCTAATGGCTGACGCCAATAACCACGGGCAAGAGGAACCGGACAGCTCCGGTGACGGCGCGGACAATCCCCTGTCGGACACCTCCCTATTGGACCTGCTTGACGCTCTGGTCGATGACCGGGACAGGGTCGCCGCGGCAGCAGCCCTGGAGGTGAACTACCGCACGCCGGCGGTCTGGCACGACTCACGGAGCTGGAGCGCAGGGTCGAGCGGATGGAGGATGATGAACGGGGCCGGGGCAAGCCTAATGCTTCAGAAGCTGAAGGAGAAGAGAGAACGGAGTGGCGGCCCCCGAGACGTGACCACGGGCTTCCCGATGCCGGCGTGGTCACGCTGGAGGAGCAGCCCGACGAGGAGCGCGCCTTCGGCCCGGCTGCTCCGCTGGTGTCCGAGTGGCGGGGGATTCGGACCGGGGCCGGTGATTCGAGCGGGCGGGTGGACTGGGCCAATGCTGCGGTGCGATGGTGGGAGTTGGAGATCGCCTTGCTAGAAGGCTTCCGCCTGACCCTGCCTCCGGAGTCAGAACCGCTGGACCCTTCGCGCAGGGATGACCACCTGAGATGGCGGAAGGAGGCGCTGGCGGCGGCTCGCAGGGATCTGGCCAAGGCCAGATGGCTGAGGCGAGCGCTGACGCTGGGCCTGTAGTGGAGGTAGTCGGTGAACAATCCGACCCAAACGGATTGCCCGTATGTGTCGTTGTATGATACTATTCAGGCGAAGCAGCGACTCCCGACAAAGCATCGATGAGCGGAAGGATTGCCAATGCCGACCGTGGCGATAGATGGCCAATTCCGCTTCGTCGTGAACACCAGGGAGAACAGTTACGAACCGCCCCATGTCCATGTCTGGGTCGGCAACGAAGATGCGTGCCGCATAGAGCTCAACGGAGGGACCTTCATGGACACTCCGCCCCCGGGGAACTTCAGGAACATCATGAGGGCCTATGCCAGATACGCCGGGGAGATCAGAAGAACGTGGGATGCCATTCATGGAGGATAGGCGATGATGGAAGCGGTTTTGGTCAGAAACGCCAATCGGATGATGACGGTCGCCAGCCTGCTGGAGGACGGCATCGAGCTCAGCTTCGCCGATGGCTCCAAGGGCCTCGTACCCTACGCCGACGTTCCTGAACTCAAGGAACGCGGGACGGTTTCCAGCCTCGAGTTGCCGAGCCCCTACGAGATGGTGGTGTGGACTGACAGCGGAGAGCGGGTGGAGATCCCCTGGGACTTCGCCCGCCACTACTGCGATGCATCCTATCGACCGGCAATCGAGGCGATAGCCATGCAGGGAAGGCAGACTCTTGGCGTACGCATCCGGGACCTCAGGGAGTCCTCCGGTATGACGCAGGAGGCCCTCGCTCGCGCGGCGGACATCGGGCGGGTGACGCTGGTGCGTCTGGAGAAGGGTGAGCAGTCGCCCCGGTTCAGGACCCTCGACGCCATCGCAAGAGCCCTGGGGAGAAGCATCTCTGAACTGCTGGTGGAACCGGAGTGGCTTCTCCAGTAACGAGATGCAACGAGGGTTGCTGAACTATGGCGGAGTCCAATTCCAAACTGAAGTCGGCGGTCGAAGCCTATCTTGCCGACCTTCGCCGCATCCGGTCATCCGGTGGCGCGACGGGCGAGCGCTCCTACTACCCTCCGCTCGCCAACCTGCTGAACGCTATCGGCGGCACGCTCAAGCCCAAGGTGTTCTGTGTCGGGGAACTCGCCCAGCAGGGGGCAGGGCATCCCGATTTCGGCCTCTACGCAGCCAGGCAGGTGCGGCGAGGGAGGCCTCGGGACCGCCAGCTGCCCGAGCACGGCGTGGTCGAAGTGAAGCCTGCCGGCGATGATGCATGGCTAACCGTTTCCAGTGACCAGGTGAGCCGTTACTGGGATCGATACAGGCAGGTGCTGGTGACCAACACCTGCGACTTCGTGCTCATCGGCGAGGACGCTGCGGGCAATCCCGTGATGTTGGAGACATTCCGGTTGGCGGACACGCACGAGGAATTCGAGTCACAGCTTGAGAAACCCCGAGCCTTTGCGAGTGTGGTCGGAGCCGGTCTCGGGGAATACCTGTGCCGCGCGCTAACTCACCGTGCCAGGCTCGTGGAGCCGAGGGACTTGGCATGGCTCTTGGCGTCCTACGCGAGGGACGGCCTTGCCCGCGCTCAGGCAGCGGGCGACGCCTCCTCGCTCGGAGCGGTGAGGTCGGCCTTGGAGGAGGCGCTGGGAGTCCGCTTTGAGGGCGAGCGAGGCGCTGCTTTCTTCTGCTCCTCTCTGGTGCAGACCCTGTTCTACGGCGTCTTCTCCGCGTGGGTGCTCTGGGCACGGCAGATGCCTTCGCCTACAGGACCATTTGACTGGCGCACAGCAGTCTGGCACCTTCGAGCGCCGGTGCTGAGGGCACTCTTCCAACAGTTGTCTGACCCCGGACGTTTGCGGTCCTTGGGGCTAATTGAGGTGTTGGACTGGACAGCGTCAGCCTTGGACCGGGTGGATAGGGACGCCTTCTTCGCTCGCTTCAACGAGGGCGAGGCTGTCCTGTACTTCTACGAGCCTTTCCTGGAAGCGTTCGACCCCGCGCTACGTAAGCAACTGGGTGTCTGGTACACGCCCATCGAGGTGGTGCGCTATATGGTCGCCCGCGTTGACCGCGCACTGAAAGATGACCTTGGCATCGCTGACGGCCTGGCCGCCGAGAACGTCTATGTCCTTGACCCGTGTTGCGGGACCGGCGCGTACCTGGCCGAGGCGCTGCGTCGCATCGCCGCCAACCTGAAGGACAAGGGCTTAGGCGCCTTGGTCGGGGCGCGCGTGAAGAAGGCAGCGACTGAACGAGTTTTCGGGTTCGAGATCATGCCCGCCCCCTTCGTCGTCGCTCACCTACAGGTAGGGTCGACGATGCAGGCGTTGGATGCGCCGTTGTCCGACGATGGTACCGAGCGAGCGGGGATCTTCCTCACCAACGCCCTTACCGGCTGGGAGCCAAGTGTGCAGAAGCCGCTGCCATTCCCTGAATTGGAAGAGGAACGGGACCGCGCCGAGCGGGTGAAGCAGGACCGACCCATCCTAGTGATACTTGGCAATCCGCCATACAACGGCTTCGCGGGCATGGCCATGGACGAAGAGCGGGAGCTTTCGGTTGCCTATCGGACTACCAAACGCGTACGGAAGCCTCAGGGCCAGGGGTTGAACGATCTGTATGTGCGTTTCTTCCGGATGGCAGAGCGACGCATAGCAGAGAAGACCGGCCAAGGCGTGGTCTGCTTCATCTCCAACTACTCTTGGCTGGACGGCCTATCCTTCAGCGGAATGAGGGAGCGATTCCTGGAAGCGTTCGACGCCGTGAGGATTGACTGCCTCAACGGAGACAGGTACAGGACCGGCAAGGTCGCGCCGGATGGCTCCCCGGACCCCAGCATATTCTCGACTCCTGACAATCCGGTGGGAATACAGGTAGGCACCGCGATCGCCACGCTGGTACGCAAGCCAGACCACGCCCCTGCAGACCAGATAGGCTTCCGGCACCTATGGGGCCAGTACAAGCCCGACGAACTGACCGCGACCGCAGAGGCTGAACCGGACTCGCTCTACGGAGACTTTGACCCAATCCTGCCGTTCGGTCTGCCGTTCATGCAAATGCCGGTCAGCGACGGCTGGTTCGACTGGCCCTCTCTGCCAGATCTGGTCCCCGCGTCATTTCCGGGAGTCACGACCAGCCGAGACTCGTTCCTCGTTGACACCAACCTGGCCGCACTCAAAGAGCGCATAGCGGACTACTTCAATCCTGACTTGAGCCACGCCGAGATTGCGAGACGCTATCCTGCCGCCATGAGACGAACCGCGCGATTCAACGCCCAACAGGTGCGCGAGACGCTGCTGGCGCGTGGAGGGCCGGCCAAAGATGGGTTCATTCGATACACGTATCGTCCGTTCGATACTCGCTGGCTCTACTGGGAAGCCGATACCAAGCTGCTTGACGAGAAACGCGCTGAGTACAAGCCTCACGTGTTCGAGGGCAACCTCTGGCTGTCTTCAGCCCAACACCTCAGGAAGGGCGAGACCGAACCTCAGACCTTTCTAACGCACGATATGGCGTCGTATCACTTGATTGAGCGAGGCGCTCTCTGGTTCCCCGCGTATCTGCGTGATGACGCGCTCTTCGGACCGAGTAACGAATCCGAATCCCGCCCCAATCTCTCTCCCGCCGCACAGACCTACCTCGGACGAATCGGCGCGGAAGTCGAAGACCTGTTCCACCACATACTGGCAATCCTGCACGACCCCGCATATCGCGAGTCCAACGCGGGCGCGCTGCGCATGGAATGGCCGAGAATCCCACTCCCCGGCTGGCCGGACGGAAGCGAGGACGGAGCGGCTGAGATACTCGCCGAATCCGCTGCGCGCGGACGCGAGATAGCCCGCCTACTCGACCCGAAATCTTCCGTACCTAGCGTAACGTCCGGCACACTGCGACCGGAGATCGCCGCGATAGCCGTACCCTCCACAACGGACAATCGCAACATGATCGGCGACGACTTCTACCTCGACGCGGGCTGGGGACACTTCGGAGCGGGCTATGCGGTCATGCCCGGCCAGGGCCGCGCCGTGGAGCGCGACTATACTGCCGCCGAACGGGAGGCGTTGTGTGAGGCCGTTGCTGCGCTAGGCGATGCTACGGTCGACGTGCACCTGAACGACAACGCCCTCTGGAGCAACGTTCCCACCGCTGTCTGGAACTACAAGCTGGGTGGTTACCAAGCGCTGAAGAAGTGGCTATCATATCGTGAGCGCGGCGTTCTGGGCAGGGCGATGCAACTAGAGGAGATACAGCGCTTCACGGATACCGCCCGACGAATTGCGGCGCTCCTACTGCTTGTGGGCGCGGGATAGGAATGCTAAGGTGGATGCGAGACGGATTTCCTGATCTACGATCCACTGCTCAACTTCCACTTCGATTCCCTCGTGCCATAGCGCGTCGGGATGGTTTCTTGTGGGTCGCAGGGATAGTCACCATATAGTAACAGGAGACCTTCTATCGTGGCGCTTTTGGGACGAGTGAGGCAGCGATAGTGAATCTGTCAGCACGACTATCTGCAGCGTGGGTCTCCTAGTTGGCGGTGTCACGGCTGTATTTCTCGCCGTTTGGCGGAGTATCGTGGCAGAGCGTCAGTCTGACACCACGCAGGAAAGTCGCTGAACGCCATAAACGAGAGGTAGAGATACCAAGCATCGACGTTCTCTCGGTTCGTTCAGCCCAAATCCACCGAATCGTGTCGTGATGGTGCTGTGACGAGACGGCGGGGTAGGTGATGAGACGCACGGGCGCTGCGGCAGGCTGACTCCCGAAGGGAGCGTAACTGGTCTCGGTCAGATCTGTGGCTCCACCCAAGTGGATAAATGCTATTGCTATCAGGCGGCATAGGACCGACTATATGCGTAGGACCACTCACCACTACCTTGTCGGTCTAGGCCGCGACGGTTGGCCGGACTGGTCAACCCATATCGTCACGACAACCGTGCTACCGGCCCAAGAGCCCCAAAAGCCACCGCCGTACTACCAAAACCACGTTGAAGTCGGGCAATCGCGACGGCTTATCCAACGGCAAACACCGTCGCTACGTCGGCCGCTGTGGCTAACACGATCTGTAGCAAGATTTCCAATAATCTGCTATCAAGTAGCGGTACAACGGAGGATCGGCAATTGAAAATCTCTGACGTTGACTTCCCCGCCCCGATCCTGAACGCCCTCAGAGATGGGCGTTTGGTGGTGTTCGCAGGCGCCGGCGTGTCCATGGGGCCACCGGCCAGTCTGCCCGGCTTTCGCCGATTGACCGAACAGGTAGTGGAAGGCACCGGGCAATCCGTAGGCGAAGCGGGAACAGAGGACCGCATCTTGGGGCGGTTGAAAGACCTCGGCGCCAATGTCCATCAGAGGGCTTCTGAAATTTTGCAACGGGACACCCCGGAACATACCACGCTCCACCTGAATCTACTACGTCTCTTCAGCGAACCCGGTACCGTGCGGGTAGTTACCACTAACTTTGATGATCTGTTCGAACATGCGGCTCTCCGCCAATTTGACTCACAGCCCGGGGTATTCCAAGCCCCGGCATTGCCGCTAGGCAACCGTTTTCAAGGCATTGTCCACCTGCACGGTTCCGTGAACGAACCGGAGGAGATGGTGCTCACGCACCGGGACTTTGGGCGCGCCTATCTGACTGAATCGGACGGTTGGGCGCGTCGCTTTTTGATTGACCTCTTCACCAACTACACGGTGTTGTTCGTGGGTTACAGCCATAACGACACAATGATGACCTACCTGACACCTTCTTTGCCGCCGGATGACGGCCGCCAGCGTTTCGCGCTGATAGGCGACCAAAGTGATGACCCCAACCATTGGCGTAGGATGGGCATAGATCCCATTACCTTCCGGCAGGCGCACGCCAAAGACTTCAGCGGCTTGGACGCGGCCGTGGCTGGGTTGGCCAGTTTCATGCAACGCGGTGTCCTTGACTGGCAGCGCGAAATTACCACCATCGCCGTCGGGTACCCACCTATCGATGACGAAAGCGCCGGAATCATTGAACACGCCCTCAGCGACGCAGTAAAGACAAGGTTCTTCGTCGAGTCCGCCAGATTACCAGAATGGGTCGAGTGGCTTGCCCGCCGCGATCATTTGGCGGAACTGTTCACCGACGGGGAACTCAGTGAACGAGATCAGACGCTTGTCTGCTGGTTAGTTTCCCGTTTCGCCATAGCGCACGACAGCGCGCTTTTTGCGCTGATCGAACGCTATGATCGCCGTCTGAACCCAACACTGTGGCGGCTACTGAGTTGGCATATGCAAGACAGCATCCCACAATCGCCGGATGCGATGGTCATGACGCGCTGGGTCCTTTTTCTGGCCAGCGCTATCCCCATGGACGCCGACGATGCCGCTTTGTCCTGGCTAGCCGAAGCCTGCGCGAGCGTCAGCGCAACCGACAGCCTGTTGCGAGTGTACGAAGCGATGATGAATCGACCCAATCGAGTGCCGCCGCGCCCCGAATGGCGCAACTCTGATATGTCTCACTACTATGCGCAGAAGATCCTTTCAGACTGTATCAAGCCTAACTTGCCCGAAATGTCCGAACCGCTGTTGGCGTTGGCCACCATGCGGTTGAAAGAGCGCCATGCGATTTTGAATGCCTGGGAGGGCGAAGAGGCGACTTTGCATTGGGACAGCTTCAGCAGGTCAGCCATCGAACCACACGAGCAGGATGATCTGAGCCGGGAGATAGATTCACTGATTGACGCTGCGCGGGAGTGCCTGGAGTGGCTGGCCGCCAACGCCCCGGTTGTTGCGGGAGTTTGGTGCGACCGCTCTGCCTGCTCCGACGTGCCATTGTTGCGACGGCTGGCCATCCACGCCTTGGCCGCCCGTAACGATCTGTCCGCCGACGACAAAATTGCCTGGCTGCTAGAAAGATGCGACGTGAACGAAGTTGCCGTCCATCACGAGATTTTCCGCGCAGTTGCCCATGAGTACCCACAAGCTGGTCCCCGGCAAAGGACGGCGCTTATTCGAGCAATCTCTGAGTACAGGGCGCCGGAAAGCGAGTGCTACGATAGCGAAGAGATTTCAGCGCATCACAGTTTTACCTGGTTCCATTGGTTGCGCCATTCTGACCCGGATTGCAGCATGGTCAAGGAGGCGCTGGACACCGTCTGGGCCCGGAATCCAGATTTCGTGGCGCCGGAGCATCCCGACTTCACTCACTACCACTGGTCCGGAGTCTGGTCGCGCCCTCAAAGCATTTGGGATGCTGGCGTACTCTTGGCGCGGCAGGCGGCTGAGGCATTGCCAGACTTGTTGTCATACCGACCGACCGATCAGCAGTGGTTCGACGGACATGATCGCTGGGCGATGCTGAGCGCGGTCAGACAAGCCGCCGAAGCCAACCCGTCTTGGGGGCTTGACCTAGCTGACGCTATGGCCGAAATCGGGGCATGGAACTCAGATCTGTGGCAACAGATGATTACTGCTTGGACGACAGCGGAACTCGACCACAACGGTGTGGAACGTGTACTGTCCCACTTGTCAGCCGTAGAGTTGTACCGACAACACCCGCGTGAAATTGCCACTATCCTCAGTGGATTGGTTCGCAAAACCGAAGAATCAGCAGCGACGGAATTACAAGACGCGGCTAATTCGATAGCTGTGACATTGCGCCAGTACGTCTCATCGGACAAACTTCCAGAATTAACCGCGTCCGTAGGAGGAGCTCCGCAGTATGTTAGCTGGTTAAACAGGGCTATCAATCACGCATCCGGCCACTTGGCTCTGTTTTGGATCCACAGCATCGCACTGTGGCGTCGGCGGCAGGAACCCACGCCGCAATCGCTCAGCGCTGAATACAGGGAGGCATTGGATGCCATTATCGAAGAAGACGGTGTGCCTGGAAAACTGGGCCGCGCCGTCCTGGCCAGCAACTTTCATTTCTTTCTCGTAGTGGATGAGGATTGGACAATCGACAACCTTCTGCCACTCTTTGACACCGAACACGAAGATTTCCAGTGCGCGTGGGATGGTTTTCTGTCATGGGGGCGTTTATCCCCGCAAGTTGCCGATTCCTTATCGGAAAAACTCGTTAACGCCGTTCCTCGGGTTTTCCGAGAATTCCAAGGACAGATGCTGACGCGCTTCGTAGAATTCTATGTCGCCGCAATGGGTTGGTTCATCAGTGAAGCCAACGATGATTGGATTACCGAGTTCTTCAAACACGCCGACGAAGAAACGAAGAACCAGTTTGCAATTGCAATCGGCCGTCGTTTGCGCGACCTTGACGAGAGTAGGCAGCAGGAATGGTGGAACGTATGGCTCAAGGATTACTGGCGAAATCGCTTACAGGGTGTACCTGACAAGTTGGACGATGGGGAAATTGCCCAAATGCTTGAATGGGTGATCCACCTGCCCGGAGTATTCCCTGAGGCTGTCGGAGTGGCAATCGAAATGCCTTCGAGGACAGTGACTCGATCATACATCTTGCACGACCTCGGAGAGAGCGAACTGATAGAACGGTATCCTGACGATCTGGCCAAGTTCCTGGCGCATCTGGGGCGGTGCGATACTACCCCATGGTTTTGGGAAGGGACCCGGGAAGTCGTTGACAAGTTGCTGGCGAAGGGTCTGCGAGCAGAATTGAACCAAGGGTTGCGTGAGCTGGTCGTCAGGCGCCACTTAAATTGAGGAGCCTGCTGAATGCTGCGGTACAGCAGCATAGGGAGGTCCCGGGAAACTGTGACGTCCTCAGTCGCTGCATCGTCCATCCGAAACCGCCGAATGATGGCAACCGCATATTCAGGGGGCTCAACTTCGGGAATCTGTCTGTAACCTTCCTTGCCGTCATGTGTTCTAGCGAGGAACCACCAATTGAGAACGCCATTGGGCCACCTGTTCTTCGATAGCCTGAAACGGTACGGCGTAGAATCCGAGAGATTCTGTACCGCGGGCTGTGTTGATTCCAAGAACTTTGCCGGACGGCATTGAGAACAGAGGCCCTCCGCTGTTGCCCGGGTTCAAGGGCGCCGTATGAGGGATCAGCCCATACGTCAAGCTCTGCACGTCAGATTCCGATATCTCTCCGACGGTGGCGGTCACTCCTTGCCCGCCTCCCTGCGGGTATCCGATCGCGACGACCGAATCTCCAATCTCCGGCTCGGCGGCAACCTCCCAGGGCAGAGCAAAAAAGTCATGCGAACAACAAATCGAGAGCACGGCCACATCTCTCTCGACATCCCATCCCAGCGTCAATGCATCGTAGGTCTCATAGTTCTTGACCACCACCTCCACGTTCCTCATTCCGTCTATGACGTGATGATTCGTGGCGACGAATGCCGTTTCTTCAATGACGTCGAAGATGAACCCTGAACCGCCTGCGACCCGTACCACGCCGTCTTCAACTCTAGCCACCAGATCAGCAGGCGTGGTGATGGGGCCTGTCGGTCTGTTCATCGCGGCGACCGCTGTGTTCACGGCCTGGGCAGTGGCGACCGGGCGAAGGATCGCGTTATCTTGGGCCGGGCCTAATAATATATAACTGGCCCAGTGGTGTTGCTCCTGGTACTTCTGGATGTGGTAGGCGATTATCTGTTGGCTCATGTCTTCGCTTCGGGCCGTGCTGTTATCTGTAACTAAGAGAACCAGGCTGGGATCAAGATCGAGGAAATAGTCCCATATCTCCTCAGCCGTAGCGTCTTCCCCGGGGCGTCCGTCCGTAGCCTCCCTGGGTGCCCCGTGCGCTCGGTATGACTCGATGAGGCTGGCGACCTCGTCTTGGTCCGGGGCGCGAAGAACCATTTTCAGGGGATGGAGCTCAAGGATATACTCCCAGATCTCCTCGTCCGTAGCCGTGTCCCAAGGTCGGGCGCTGCGGATGCGGTACGACTTGATGAGGAAGTCCTTTTCGTCTTCGCTTAGCTGGTCGTCGAACGCCAGGATGGGTGCAAGCTTGAGGATATATTCCCAGACCTCCTCGTCCGTAGCCTGCGCCCCGGGGCGGGCGGTGGCGCGCTCAGCAGGGGCATCGGGCTCCGATGGGCCGATGAATTTGGATTCGGACTGAGATACAGACGCAGTCTGCTCACCGCTACTATCAGACCCTCTCCCAACTACAGCCACAAGAACTATCAGAGCAAAGAGAGCACCCACTCCTATCAACGTCCAATGCCACCACTTCATGCCATTGCTGGCTTGGTATCCGCGCTTTGCGTTTTCCTGAGTCGAGTTCCAGTAAGTAGTCCATTCTTCCTTTTGCTGTTTGGGAGTCAGGCTTTCCCACCGCTCCCTGTTCTCTCTCGGATTCTCTATTGCGGTTGTATGAGACTCAGCTACGGCATAGATTTCAGTAGCTTGCCGCCCTTGTCCATCGTGGTCAATAGGGTCATCAAAGTCAACGCGCATATCTTGAGCCGGAGGATAGTCCTCTCTCCACTCATCGTTGCTGAACGAATATCGGTTGCCGTCGTCTCCGGTGATAGCACCGCGTCCAGAACGGAAATCGTAGCGGATGATTGATCCCTGCATATCAATGAACCTCTCCACGGCTCGGATAGGGACTACTTGCTACAGCGGTCTTATACCATTTTAGGAGCTTGTGTCAGATCTTGTGGAAATTCCTTCCAGGCAGTTTAGCTCATCAGGCGGCGACCGCCTCTTCTTCAGCGAATTGCAATTCAGCCTGTTGCCGAATTTCCTGGGAAATTCCCTTCCGCATCGCATCAGACCCCGTTAGCTTTCTTGAATCTCCCCCACCCGAAAGGGCCGCCTGCTTCTTAACGGCTACGCCCGGTGAGCTAGAGGCCGCCGAAGTCTTGCTTATTGCTGCTTTTATCCTACTCCAGCTCAGTGCATCCACTATAGCACCATCCTGCTCGATACTGATTGAAGCCTACCTCGTCAGCCGCACGCTGATCATCGCAATCTTTCGAATTACTGGCGTGAGGGGATTTCGCTACTCAGGATTTAGTTGGGCGACGACAGAAAGCGGTCGAATTCGTGCCGGCTTCCGTCTTCACGCTCACTACGTTTTTGGCAACGCACCTCACATCCTATTGAGAAAAGAGAGTGAACGCGCATCCTTCCCTATAATAGAATGGCCGGGTGTGCAATCCTTTCTGATACCGGTCTGCTACCTGTTCGATTACTCCCCAGTATGAATCGAATTTCTTCGCTGCTCCTTGACTGGCGAATTTTGCGCGTGCCCACTTGCGCAAAGCGTCAGCTGCCTTCCAATCATTCACCATAGACTCTGCTGCCACTTGACTTACCAAGGCCAAGACCAGCAGCCGTTTGTCTTCTTTGCTACCTCCGCAATTGCGGATAGCGTCATATTCCTCTTCTTCAATCCCTCCGTGCCTGCGCAGTCCCAAAGTGGACCATTCGTCAGATACCTGACGAGTCCCCGGTGTCATCAGCAGCCAAGGGCCAATGGGTAAACCGTCGAACATGATGCTCCCACCTCTGACACTCCCAATTTCCAACTCGACCACCTTGGCGGGATTGTCGGCTGGCGACACTGTTGCTCGGGTGATTCGAGGTCCTGCATAGTCATCGGTTTGATTCCATCGAGGTCGTTTCATGGTTCGCTCTCCGGTGTGGCAGTCGGTACACAAGCGCCGTTGTCCAGTTTCTCTGAGTCGTTGACTTCCCATCAGCGCTTGCCGCAATGATACTGTTGCTGCGCCGGCGGGGCAAAGAACCTGCTCTTCGGCTTCACCCAGAGTAACACACGGGCAATTGTCCGGGAAGCAAAGGAGGGCCTTCTTCCTATCTCGCCCCACCTCCGTCCTTATATCTTCGGTGGATTCGGGTTTACCCGTCCAGCAGACCCAACGGACGTTTTATACGCCGAGATGGGCCGGTTCTGACCATCAACCAGCCAGTCTCCAACCAGCCGGAAAAGCCGCTCCCGGCCAATTGAGAGGCCTGCGCCAAGCAAACCAAAAGCCCCCATGCCGGCGCGGGGAACTTGCAAGTACCGGTCGCTGACCGGTCTTGCTGCGAGGTCGGGGCAGCGGCAGTTACACCGCCAACTGGAACCTCAAGGTGAAAGTTCTTGATTTTATCAAGTCTGGTGGGCCATCGTGGACTCGAACCACGGACCTCAGTCTTATCAGGACTGCGCTCTAACCGTCTGAGCTAATGGCCCACAGGGAACGGCGGGTGTATGCTGTACACAGCTATTCGACAGGCTTGCCAGTCGATGGGTCAAATTCGACGACTATTTCAACGGGAGCGTTTCTGGCGACGATGAGTTCCATCGACTCCGACTGGCTGTCGTTGACAGGCTGATGTACAGAGTCCGGCGGAACGTAAATGAAGTCGCCCTTCGCTATCTCCAGCGTATTCTCAAGATGCTGCCCCGTAAGAAAGCGCCCTTTGCCGCTCACAACATATATCGCGGACTCGCAGTTGACATGGTAATGCGGACTGGATGCACACCCCGGAGGGATCGTCGCTATGGCTAGGTGAATGCCTTCCGTGCCGGCGAGGGCTTTTGACACGCCGGCGAGCCGAGTCATGCTGCCCGATGCCACCTCAACTTCAAGGCCATCCGGATGGATCACTCTGCATACCGCGTCAAGTTGCTTGTCCATAATACGAAAGTATATCATTCGGCGACTTGCATGTGAATAGAAAATTGTCAGCATTGAACCTTGGGAAGGCGCAAAGAGGACACGAACTTGCCGAAGAGAGATTTCAGGTTTAAGCACAGGCTGCGCGTGCGCTGGGGAGAATGTGACGCACAAGGCATTGTTTTCAACGCGCAGTACATGAACTACATCGAAATAGCGCAGGCAGAGTATTTCCGCAATTTGGGCATGCGCCATTATAGCGAGGAAATTAGGCGGCGCTTCGACCTCGCGACGGTAAAGGCGACGCTGGAATACACAGCGCCCACTCGTGTTGACGACCTGCTGGACATATACACGCGCGTGTCGCGGCTCGGCAACAGCAGCATCACTTTCGTAACGGAGATGTACCTGCCGGAACAGGAGCTGCCCTGCAACAAGGGGGAGGTAATCTACGCCAACTTCGACGCCGTCACGGGCGTGCCAAGGCGGATTCCCGATGACATACGAGAGACAATCAAGGACTTTGAGGGTGATATGGATTAGGGGAGCTAATCCACGTTCACCTTCACTATGACCGCGGCATTCGCCATTATGGTCAGGTCGCCGGATCCTTCCCTGCCCTCGATCTCCAGACCGCCCTGCACTACGTTAAGAACGCCTTTACCATGCGGAAGCACGCTCAGAACCTCGTCGTGGTCGACGGCTTCAGGCTTAGGTATGCCGATGGTAACCTCCACGATCATCTCCCGCGAGGTGTTTGGACCGATCAAACCCAGGAACATCAGGCTGCTCTGGTGTACGGCGTTCCACGTAGCGCGCTTGGCGGCTTCAGTGTAGTCCTGGCCGTGAAGGTCTATGCCCAAACCCATTTCAAGTATTGCTGGCGTCAGCGGCATTTTCTGTCTCCTTCGTTAGTTCATGTCAGTCCGCGATTCCGTGAAAGTGTGCGTCCATTCGACGCTCCTGTCAAGCATTGAGGCAGGATAGACAGGGACAGCCGCAGCCTGTTAAAATCGCTATTAGGCGGGAGTAGCTCAGGGGTAGAGCATCTGCTTCCCAAGCAGAATGTCGCGGGTTCAAATCCCGTCTCCCGCTCCATCTTTTGCATTCACTTCCCTCATCCTGATATATTTCCGCAATACGCATGACACATGCAGCAGAATTGCACAGTAGGGAGCAGCTATGCCTATCATCAACAAGGACGACTATGAGAAGCAGGAACTTTCGCCGGGCGTCGATCGCTGGGCGCTGGTGGATGGTGAGAAGGGTTCGGAATCCACTAGCGTTGGCGATGTTGTCGTCGGTGTTGATGGCGTAGTTCCCACTCACATTCATCCCACCGAAGAGGCGATGGTAATCTTGGAAGGCGAAATGGACGCCATACTTGGCGATGAAGTCATAACGGTTGGTGTCGGACAGACGGTACTTGCTCCGCCCGGCATTCGGCATGGTTTCGTGAACCGCTCCGGTGCCCCTGCGAGGGTGCTTGCAATCTTCCCGACCGCTAATATGGAGCGCACATTGGTGGATTGACCATTTCAGTCAAGACCATCAAACCGCCCCCGCCCCCGATTTGTAATGAGGAGCCACAATGCAGGCAACTGCCAGGCGCGTTGACGAAGTTGTCGAAAATATCAAGGAGTTGTCGTCGAGATTCGCGTCTGAGCGAAATGAGCGACAGCAGCGTCGGCAATTGGAGAAAACGGACTTCGACGCATTGACGGATGCGGGATTTCACCTGACCGGAGTGCCACCGAATATGGGAGGCATCAACGGCGGCGTAACCGAGTTTACGCGGCCCCTGTGCGAGATGCTTAGAATTCTGGCGAAGGGTGACCCAAGCGTCTCCCTAGTTTCATCCATGCATCCCGCGGTCATCGGTGGATGGCTTGAAGTCGAGGAGGCTCCGCGCCCCTACACGAAAGCCTGGCATGAACAGCGCAAAGCAGTATTCGAGACGGCGCGTGAAGGCTGCTGGTGGGGCACCATCATATCCGAGCCGGGCAGCGGTGGAGATCCGTCCAAGAGCAGGGCGACCGCCAAGCCGCTGTCGAACGGCAACGGTTACCTCGTGAGCGGTCAGAAGCACTTCGGCAGCGGGTCCGGCATCACCTCATTTATGATTACTCAGGCTGTGCCTGTGGGTGAATCTGCGCCGGATGTATTCTACATGGACATGCGCGGCGTACCGTGGGACGGCTCTTCCGGGGCGACTCTCACAAGGGCGTGGGACGGCCACGGTATGACCGCAACGCAGAGCCACGCGATGGACTTTGCGGACATGCCCGCCACTCGCGCCGCCTGGCCGGACAACAGGGCGCGGCAACGCGCGCGCGAAATCGCCGGACGACCTGCTGGGCATCTTTTCACGTCTGTTATCGTTGGCGTGGTTGAATCGGCAGTGGAGACAGCACGACAGCAAGTGCAGTCAAAGAAGGACTCGATGCGCCCATTCGAACAGGTCGAATGGTCACGGGTGGAGATGGAAGCCTGGCTGATTCAACAAGCGTACGAGGGTGTCCTACGGGATGTGGAAAGCGGCAACGGCAACGCGACCCGGAGCGGACTGCTGTGCAAAGAAGCGGTGGCGGAGTTGGCCGACTCGGTATTGCAGCGCATAAGCAAGGTGGTTGGCGGTGGCGCGTATTCCCGGAGTTCACCGTATGGATTCTGGCTTCAGGATGTGAGGGCACTGGGCTTCCTGCGTCCACCATGGGGATTCGCCTTCGACCGCATTTTCGACGGTAGCTGGTACGTTGACTAGCGCGGCGCGGCTTGTTCTTTCGGGGGCGAATGTCATCGACGGCCTGTCGCCGAACCCGATCGAGAACGCGAGCGTAACGGTGGAGAACGGACGAATCGTCGAAGTTCTGGACGACCGCAAGTCGCCCGACACGCGAGATTCCCAGGTTATCGAACTCGATGGTGCCTACATGCTTCCGGGCTTGTGGGATGTGCATATACATCCTGAGTATCCCCTGCCACCCGGCATCACGATAGCTCAACAGACGGCGGACTTCGGCGCACAGCTGTCTCGCGCACTCACGGAAGGCGGCGTAACAAGCGTGCGTTGTGGTGGCGCGGCAAACTACATGGATGTCGCTTGGAAGCGCGTCTTCGACAGTGGCAAGATTGTGGGACCGCGTGTATTTGCCAGCGGATACTTCCTTACCACCACCGGCGGTCATTTCCTCACATCGGGTCAGGCGCGGGAGTGCGACGGGCCTTATGGCTTCGTGCATGCGATCCGCGAGGGCATAAAGAGCGGCGTTGACCACATAAAGCTCAACCTGTCGGGCGGCATAATGGGTCCGCCATGGGACCTGCACAAACATTCATTTCTGCTTGAAGATGAACTGGAGGCGGCGTTCGCGCTCTGTCATCAGCGCGAATTCAAAGTGATGGCTCACGCCACAAATCCCGACGCGGTCAAGGCTGCAATTCGTCTTGGGGCGCATACCGTCGAGCACGGGTACATTCAGGACGAAGAGTGCCTGACGATGTTTAGGGACAGTGGGACATGGTATGTACCGACTCTCGCAATATCGCACCTCACTCGCGAGCAGGCGGCGAACGACTTGGAGCGGGAATGGGTGAAGCGACGGCAGATTCCGGATGACTTGCAGCAGCGTGCCGATGCCGCCAGCGACGAGCACGCAAAGTGGTTCAGGCGCGCGCTCGGTTCCGGTATCAAGATGGCGCTCGGTTCGGACATCCGCCCTTTGAGTGAGGCCGCCCACTTGGAGATGGGACTGTGGGTACGGGACGGCGCGACTCCGTGGCAGGCTATACAGGCAGCGACGAAAAATGCCGCGGAACTATGCGAGGTGGGCGATGAACTGGGCACTGTGGAGGCGGGCAAGCTGGCGGATCTGATAGTGGTCGCGGACAATCCGCTGGATGACATCACCAACATCCGCAAGCTGATGCTCGTGGTGAAGGAGGGGCAAGTCGTTTCCGACAAGCGCACACCGGAGGTTTCCGGCAGCTGAGTCCGCCGGAAATGTCCGGCAATTCCGGTCAAGAACCCTTGCCACACAGCCGCAACAAGTTGCGTACCCAGTGCAGCAGACCGCCTCCCAGCTCAGGACGCGCATCAGGCGAGATGTTGGTCAGAATCCACATGTAAGTCATCGTCTGGTGCAGAGCGCCAAGCGGTCTTGATGCTTCAAATGCCTCGACCAGCTTCTCCACCGGCATCAACTTCGTCCACGGCTCAAGGTATGCGTCTCGCAGGCGGATTTCTGCATCCGGATTGTCTTTGAGCACGCTTTCATCGAAGTATGCGCCCGAAATTGTCGCCATCTCAAAGAAGGGATGAGACACGCACACGTCGGTCCAGTCAAAGAATGTGTAGCCCTCGTCCCTGATTAGAATGTTGCCGCCCAGGTCTCCATGTACCAGAGTGTGCGGCACGGCATACTGCGCGAGGCGAGCGCACATCAGCTTCAGCGGCATGGATAGGGAATGCAGCGCATCGACCTCCGCCTCAGTAAGGCCGTTCACGCCAACGGCAAGCATGCCCTCGCACGAGGCAATGAGGGGATCAATCATCTCGACCATGCGGCCCAGCCGCCTGTCGGGTATATTGAGCGAGAGCCAATGAGATAGGTTTTCGACCTGCTCTACCTGCTCCCTGGAGAATGTACGCAGTGCTTCTTCCCAGCGCGCAATATTCGGGCATTCATGGAGCATATCACCGCCATAGTCGGACATCAGCAGCCATCCGCGTTCGGCGTCCACTGCAAGCGGCGCGGGTAGCAGCTGCGGGCAGCGCTCGGCAACGGCACGCATTATACGTCCCTCGTGCGCCATGAATGGCGGCGTTGCCTTGAAATAGACGTCGCCCTTATCTGTGCCGATTTTCATGGTGCAGGACAGCCCCCACGCTCGCTGCTGCGTTGTGGGCGCGAGAGGGGTATAGCCATGCAGCGCGAGTTGAGCGGAAATCCAATCGCAGGCTACATCGTGCCAGCCTATCGAATTCCAGGGCGCGCGTAGCTGGGCGGGATTGTCGATCTCGGCGAACCATGCCGCTACCGCTTCGGTTATTGCAGGCGAGGCGAATTCCATCGAAGACGCTTCTAGCCTGTCCGTCCATCGCGCGTCTGACGGGCCTGGCTTGCCCGACTCTTGCGATGCGGCTAGAAAGATGCGCCAGCGATTCCCTTCCTCGCCCGACACAGCGCACCTGAGTGTCCATGTGTCGAAGCCCAACTGCCGCCGCATCTCCGAATTGATATGCTCAACAATGCGGGCGTCCGTGATGCCGGATGTGAATGCGGGGATAGTCCAACCATTGGAAGACGGCAACGTAAGCACACTGCCGTCTTCGGGACGAGCTACGATGACATAGTATTCCACGGCTGCGGCTAGAAGGGACGCCGGTGCGAGAATGCGCGCTCTTCGTTCGTTACGAACTCCAGAAGTGCTGCTTGTCCGTTCTCAGTAGCTTCCTTTGCGCGCAGAATCGCGGCGGCAACATCCTCCGGGTCTTCGACTCGCTCTGCCCAACCTCCCATGTCGCGCCCAAGGTCCGCGTAACGTCCGCCCAGGTCGCGCGTGCCGTAGAGATTGTGCGAGAGTTCCATCGCATCCGTTTCGATCGCCATCGTCGAGTTATTGAATACCACCGTCAGGATGGGGATGTTGCTGCGAGCAGCGGTCTCGAAGTCCAGCCCGGTCATGCCGAATGCCGCATCTCCCATGAAGTTCACCACGAACTTATCCGGGTCTGCCAGCTTTGCCCCCATGTTCAGTCCCAGCCCGGTGCCCAGCCCATGCGACTTACCCCAGCCGAGATAAGTCCGCGGCCCGCCTGCGCGGTAGAAAGGCATTATCTGGTCGCGAGGACTTCCCGAATCGTGGGTTACGATGGCTTCGTCCGAGTCGATATGCTGCATGAACTCCCAGATGACGCGATACGGCGTTATAGGTTTCTGGTTCGAGGTCAGCGTAGGCATCCACTCGTCCAGCCACTCCTGTCGCACGGAAGCGATTTCCTCGGCGACCGAGCCGTCCGTTCGCTGCCTGTCTCCAAGTATGTCTTTACACGCATCGATGAACTGCCGAAGCACGAGCTTGGCGTCGCCTACGATTGGATGGTCGATGGAATAGTTCTTGTCTATATCGATGGGGTCATTGGTGGCGTGAATCAGAGTCTTGCCACTTGGCACGTTCATCGTCATTCCGTGCTGGGTAAAGCTGGTGCCGATTCCAAAGACGACATCCGCCCTGCTCACAAAGTGATACACAGGCCGACTCATGACGCCGGAGCCGCTGCCGAGCGCCAGCGCGTGCTTCTCCGGGAACGCGCTCTTGCCTGCCATTGTTGTCATCACAGGAATTTGCGCCAGTTCGGCGAACTCGACGAGTTCCTCCGTGGCGTCCCCGTACATCACACCCTGCCCGGCGTGAATGACCGGATTTTCGGCATTCAGTAGCGCCTCAGCCGCGGCTTGTATATCTGTTGGATTCCCAGCAGCGGCGGCAGGCTTTATTGGGCTGTATCCATTCACGATGTTGTCCGGGACTTCAGCTGTAGCCACGTCTGCCGGTATCTCGACCATTACGGGACCCGGCCTGCCCCGCTTGAGCGCGGCAAAGGCTCGTCGCATCGTATCAACAACTCGTTCCGGCACGCTGATTTGCTCAATCTGCTTAGTGACGGAGGCATAGCTCTGGAGCGAGCTGTAATGCGGAAATATGCCGTCTCGCTCCCTGGGATGTCCCAGAGGCAGAAGCAGCATCGGCACAGCGTCCGAATATGCCGTAGCGACACCTGCGTATGCGTTTTCCGCGCCGGGGCCGTACTGCATCGCGAAGACGCCGGGGGGCCTGCCATTCGTTACGCGGGCGTAACCGTCGCCGATGCCCACGCCCACACGCTCCTGACGGCAGATTATCGGACGGATGCCCGCGTCCGCCGCCGCCTCAATGACCGGCGTCGTGGGGAACGCGCTGAGGTACTCTATGTTTTCCTTCTTCAGAATCTGGGCTATGGCGTCGATGGTTCGCATTGGTCTGTCCTTCCTATTTAGAGGTGCTCACTTTTGCCGCGCCTGCGCGTACAGGTATTTACCGAGCACAACTTTATTCGTGAAACATATCCTGCAAAACTCCAAGTGCGACAGACAGAGTTTCCGGGTCTAAACTTCCTAGCCGCCTGATAAGTCGCCGTCTATCCACTGCACGAACTTGGTCAAGAACTACATGCCCTGATGTCCCCTGAAACTGGCAAGGAATGCGAAACGGATACGGATGTCCTCCAGTCGTCATAGGCGCGGCCAAGAATGTTCCTAGATGAGCATTCAGTTCATTGGGGGAGACGATGACACATGGGCGGGTCTTACGAATTTCTTGTCCTCTTGTGGGATCAAGGGAGACTACATAAACATCTCCTCTTCGCGGAGCCCTCATTCCCAAACCCATTCGGATTCGTCGAAGTCGGTTGGGAATGGTTCATCTATCAAGCCATCCTCCACTCTGCTTGCAATCTCCTTAGCGGCATCTTCCCAACCAGCCCTTACAGAGGAATCACTCTGTATGAGAATAGCGGCGCCAACCACTCTCAGGTGTACCTCATCCTGCAATTCCGCTTCATCAATTAACGACTTGGGGATACACACGCCTCTGGAATCGCCCATCCGTATCAGTTTGGCTTTCATAGTGATCAAGCACCTCACACAGCATAGCCAGAGCGTACATAGTTGCGTGCGGACGGTCAAGTTTCAGACTACTCATCCGCTACCTTCACAAGCAGCTTGCCGAAGTTCTCGCCGCGCATCATGCCGATGAATGCGGCAGGTGCGTTCTCGATGCCCTCGATGACATCCTCTTTGTACTTCATTTTGCCTTCCTTGATCCAGCCGGCGATGCGCTGCCTTCCCTCTTCGTGGCGATTCGCGAACTGGAAGACCAAAAAGCCCTCCATGCGCGCCTGGTGCGTGGTCAGGTTGCGCGTGTTGCGTGGTCCCATCTCTGGCTCCGTGAGGTTGTACTGTGAAATTTGACCGCATATCGAAATTCGCGCGAAGTCGGCCAGATTCTCCATTACGGCGTCCGTTACCGGCCCCCCAACGTTGTCGAAGTAGATGTCGATGCCAAGCGGGCAGGCGGCAGCAAGCGCCTCCGCGACATCTTCGGTCTTGTAATTAATGCCCACATCGAAGCCCAGTTCGTTGACGATATAGTCAATCTTACCCTGAGAGCCGGCCGTTCCCACAACATAGCAGCCCATAATCTTCGCAATCTGCCCGACGACCTGGCCCACCGCCCCTGACGCCGCTGAAACGACAACCGTCTCACCGGGCTTCGGCTGGCACACATCGAGAAAGCCGAAGTACGCGGTCATTCCGGGCATGCCCAGGATGCCGAGAGACGTCGAAAGCGGTCCGAGCGCGGGATCGACCCGGCGCAAGTCGCGCCCGTCAGATACGGCATACTCTTGCCAACCCAGCCTGCCCTCAACGATTTCGCCTATGCTGAACGCGGGAGTCCGTGATTCGACAATGCGTCCTACTGCCCCACCAACCATGACCTCACCCAACTGCACGGACGGAGCGTAGGACGCCGCATCGCGCATGCGGCCGCGCATGTAAGGGTCCAGCGACATCCAGATTGACTGAATCAGGACCTCGCCTTCGCGTGGCTGCGGTATTGGCTCTTCCATCAGCTCGAAGTCTGACAGCTTGGGGTAGCCGTCTGGTCTGGATCTGAGTGTTATCTTGCGGTTGGATTCGTTGGCCATCTTCTTTCACCTCAATTCAGTCTGATTATGAAGGCTATGCCTGGGTGCCGTTTGATATAGCACTTCCTATCCGCTGTTCGCATTCAAGCTCGAAGCGACTGCTCGACTCGACGCCTGACTCGTCGTATCCATAGCCTTGTTAGAGTGTTGGAGCGACCGCAAAGCACGGACAGTGCAATTATGCCATAAACGGCGCGGCGCGGTATCTTGATGCGCGTATCCGCATTGAGCCAGTCGTCACTTGCCGCAAGTTCTGCGAGAGTCCCCAGACCTATGAGGACAGGCCATAGAGTTGCCAGCCGTAGGCGTAAGTTGCGGCGTGGAATAGCGAGTATATACCGCTCTGCCGCGCCGAAATGCTCAAGAGTCCTGTGAATGCCCCAAGCCAGGACTGGACGTGCGCGGCAATCGTCAATCGCATCACGCAGGTCAATGGCGCGCAGTCCGGCTTTCTCCAATTCACTTTCAGGGATGTAGCAGCGTCCCATTCGCAGGTCCTTGGGCACATCGCGAAGGATGTTGGTCATCTGAAGCGCGAGTCCGAAGCGCACACCAAGGGAACGCAAATCGTCCGCGTTCCAGTTCAGCAGAGACGATGTATATGCCATTGAAATGTCTGTCCAGAATTCCCCTACACAACCCGCTACAAGGTAGCAATACTCGTCCAGTTGCTCTTCAGTCTCTAAAGAGGTCAAGTTGCCGGAATTCGGCTCACCGAATGTCGTCAGGTCAAAGACCATGCCGCTTGTCAGGGTACTCACAACCGAGCGCACTGCTTTGGCGTCGGATTCACTTAGCCTGTCACGTAGTTTGAATAATTCATGCAGGCTGCCGAGCAGATGTCGCTCGCCGGCAGTCGGTTGAAGATCTGCTAAAGCTGACGATAGCCGCGTTGCGGAATGAATTTCTGATTCGCCTTCGATAATCTCCCTGAACTCGTTCAGGTGCGCCAGGCGATTCTCGGCAGCTATGGAAGGAGTGTCCGCGATGGTGTCGGCGGCGCGCGCGATCAAGTACGCGATTGCGACGGGTTCTCGCATACCGAACGGAAGCACGCGAATGGACAAGTAGAAAGCGCGGGACACACGCTTCAGTAGTGTTGTGAGAAGATGTCGGCGAGTGTCTTGTAGCTCGTCGGCTGAACTCCAAGCCTCGCGAGCCCAGCCATAGTTCGCCTGCCGGCCACGCCTCGTCAAGAGTGTCTCCTACTTGCCGAAGCCGCGCTTCAGCCCACGAATGAACGACACTTGGCCCAGATGCTGGTCCTCTTCGCCGATAAGCTGCCTGAAAATGCCGCCAACGCTGCGTCCGCTGAAGTATCGAACCGATCCCGGAAACTCCGGGAATGGCGTTCTGTCTTCGGGTACTTCATCGAAGTCGTCGTCACTGAGACTGCGAAGATACGGCAGTGTCTCCTCGCGCACGGAGTCGAAGTATTCCTGCAAGTCTTCCTTTGTGATCGGCGGCAGCGCAGAAACCTGCTCCAGGGTGTAGTTCACGCCGTGGTCCCCCTCTGGTATTCCTGTCCTGCCACTCCACCCATCCCGCCTCCAGACCTCTTCCGCGCCGCGTGCAAAGACATTGACCAGCCTGTCTTCCACTCGTGCCGTGTGCCATATCAGGAATGCTATCGAGTTGGATTCGGCGTCCGGTCGCCAGTGCATCTCCTCTTCAGTCAGCGGCGCGACAGCGGCGTAAACGCGCCTGCGGTAGTCTTCAAGGCACTGCTCCACGAATTCGTTCAGTCTCATCTTCAGGCCCTTCCGTCCGTCATCGCCATTCGTACTCGCCGTCGGTTATTGTCAAATGGCATTATCGCATGCCTTGCCGTGCCTTGTAAGTGGAACGCCCGGGAAGTTGACGCATGGCTGTATGACACATAAACTCTGTGCTTATAAAGAAGTCTGATCTCTTGGAGAACACTTTGACCGCCATTCGTGCTCCGCTGCCCCAACCCACGCCCGAAAGCAAGCCGTTCTTCGACGCTCTCAAGCAACATCGCCTGCTGATTCAGCGCTGTCTGGAGTGCAGCTATGCCTACTACTATCCGCGCCCCTTCTGTCCGACCTGTCTGTCTCCAAGCGTCGAATGGGAGGAAGCCAGTGGCAGGGGCAAACTGTACTCTTTTGTAATCAACCACCGTGCGGCGCCCGGGTTCGTTGCTCCATACATCATCGCGGTTGTCGAATTGGAAGAGGGACCTCGAATGATGACAAACCTGATTGAAGTCGAGCCGGACCCTGAGATGGTGCGCTGCGAAATGCAGGTTGAAATCGTATTCGACGATGTGGATGACGACTTCACGCTGCCGCGCTTTCGTCCGGTGAGTTCTCACATCATCGGACAGGACGTATAAGATATGGCGAGTGACGCGACAGAACTCAAGGGCAAGGTGGCGATAGTTGGGGCGAGCGAGTCAGACGAGATTGGTGTGCTGCCCAACAAGTCCGCGCTCACGCTCCACGCGGAGGCGGCGCGCAACGCATTGAGCGACGCCGGACTGACTATCGCGGACGTGGATGGACTGTTCACTGCGGGGGTTACCAGTGTTCAGCTCGGCGAATATTTGGGCATCGTGCCGCGTTATAGCGACGGGACGAATGTCGGGGGGTGCTCATTCATAATGCACATTGAGCACGCCATGCTCGCCATTGCCGCAAGCATAATCGATGTTGCTCTGATAACGCACGGCGAAAGCGGAAGGTCGCGCGTGGGCATGGGTAGCGGAGTCGTCGCGCCGGACTCGCCGCAGGGCCAATTTGAGCGGCCTTACGGCACAATGGGCCCGACCACCCTCTTCTCCTTACCTGCGACTAGGCACATGCATGAGTACGGTACTACGCGGGAGCAGATGGCAGAAGTTGCGGTGTCCAATCGAAAGTGGGCAGCGATGCATCCAATGGCTATGATGAAAGAACCGATAACGATCGATGACGTAATGAATTCGCGCCCGATATGTTGGCCCTACTCGCTTTTCATGTGCTGCCTGGTTACCGACGCGGGCGGGGCAATTGTGCTGACGAGCGCCGATAGAGCCAAGAATCTTCGACGACCGCCCGTGTACATTCTCGGAACTGGAGAGGCAACCGAACACAATATGGTTAGCATGATGGAGGACATGACGACCTCGAGGGCAGCAAAGGTCTCCGGCAGTGCGGCGTTCGAGATGGCTGGCGTATCACATTCTGAAATAGATGTAGCTGAACTGTACGACGCATTCGCGTTCACACCGATGCTGGCGCTTGAAGACTTGGGATTCGTGAAGCCGGGCGAAAGCGGTCCTTTCATGGCAGAGCGCCGGACCGGACCGGGCGGCGACTTTCCGATGAACACCAACGGAGGCGGCCTGTCTTATACCCACTCAGGGATGTACGGAATGTTCACGCTCATAGAGTTGACTCGCCAGTTGCGTGGTGAGGCAGGAGATCGTCAAGTGCATGGCGCCGCAGTGGGTATCGCGCACGGACCAGGCGGGATGTTCGCGGCAGCCAGCACGCTTATAGCGGGAACCGCGGACACGTTATGACGGATTCTGTGGTACGGCAATGGCAATCGACACAATAACAGTCGCGATTGAGACGGATAGCGACTCACGAGCGAGCGAGATTCTTGCTGACCTTCGTACCGTGGCGGAGACACTGTACTTTCCGATGAAGATGGTAGGTTTCTGGGATTACGCCGCAGACCTGCACCTTTGCCCGCAGGAAGAACGGCGCGAGCGTTGTCCGCACAAATTGCCTGTTGAAGATCCGGATAGAGTGGATTATGTCAGTACACTCCAGAGAGAGCGCAGGGCAAGCCTTGAGCTGCACTTCCCACATGCCGGCGTGAAGATTTACATGAACTGAGTAGCCTGACGAAGAAGGAGACGCTGAACGAGGCAGTTGCCACCGAACACGCGCAGGAGGTTTGACATGACCATTGCAAGCGGCCGCCCATCACTGGCGCCCTACCCGACATACCCACTTCAGCACATTCTAAGTGCCACAGCGCAGCGATTACCTCAGAAAGCCGCAATCATCGACGGCGAGCATGTGTACTCATATCAGCAGTTAGACATGTACAGCAATCGATTCGCGGCAGCTTTAGCGAAACTCGGAGTTCAAAAGGGCGACCGGGTAGGGCTACTCGCACCGAACTGCGTCGAATTCGAGATAGCGTTCTTCGGGATCATCAGGGCAGGCGCCGTAGTAACGACGATCAACTCCGGTTATCGGGAGCGCGAAATCGCTCATCAAGTCGCCAACAGCGGAGCCGGAGTTCTCGTGGTGCACGAATCACTGCTTCAAATGGCTGAAGCCGCCCGCGACGGCACTCCCACACTCAAGCGCATGGTCGTCATAGAACCCACATCGCGCGAGTCTGACTCCTTCTGGGGACTGATAGAACGTTCTCCGGCGATGCCGCCTCCCGTCGCAATCGACGCCAAAGAGGACCTGGCCGCGCTGCCCTACTCTAGCGGCACGACCGGTCTGTCCAAGGGCGTAATGTTAACGCACTTCAACATGACGGCGAACCTTCTCCAGTTCATGCGACGACCGGGCGAGGCGCTCCAGCAGACAGAGGACGATGTGCTGCTGGTGCACCTCCCGCTGTTCCACATTTACGGCATGCAGGTGTTGATGAACGCGGTAATCGCATCCGGCGGCACGCAGGTCATGATGGGGCGATTCAATATGGATGAAATGTTGGGCCTTGTATCGTCACATGGAATCACTCACCTATATACGGTGCCTCCTGTCGGCATAGGGCTTTCAATGCTGCCCTCACTGGAAGGCTACGATATGTCATCCATGAAGGCGGCGTGTCTCGCTGCCGCGCCTGCCTCGGAGGAACTCCAAACGCGAATTCAGGAAGTTGTAGGGTTCCCCGTCTTCCAGGCATACGGAATGACCGAATTATCCCCCGTTTCCAATGTGGACTACATTGAGCCTGACAGGATGACGCCCGGTTCAGTCGGCCCCGTGATTGCCGATACGGAAGAGCGAGTCGTTGACCTCGAAACGGGAACGAAGGATGTACCGCTAGGTGAAGTAGGCGAACTTCTTGTGCGCGGCCCGCAGGTGATGAAGGGCTATTACAACAACGAAGACGCTACCAGTGAGACCATAAGCGACGATGGCTGGCTGTACACCGGGGACATAGTCCGCATGAATGAGGATGGCTGCGTATGGATTCTCGACCGCAAGAAGGAACTCATCAAGTACAAGGCATTCCAGGTGCCGCCCGCCGAACTCGAAGGATTGCTGCTAGAGCATCCCGCAATTACGGACGCGGCAGTGGTCGGCAAGTCGGATGTCGAAGCGGGAGAGATCCCCAAGGCATTCGTGGTGGCGAGGCAGGGTGTGGAAGTGTCAGGCGAAGAGGTAATGAATTTCGTCGCATCTCGTGTCGCGACATTCAAGCGTGTCCGCGAGGTTGAGTTTATTGATGCGATACCGAAGAATCCGTCGGGAAAGATTCTACGGCGTCTGCTCACAGAGCAAGAGACCGGCAGCTGAAGATTTAAGGCGCTTTTGCAATTGGGCGACGCTTGGGTCTATCATACGGTGATTGGCAGATAATCACATTTTTGAGGTGAACGAATTGGCAGACACGGTTCTCGTTTATTCAACAATCGGATGCGGATATACTGACATCGTTAAGGCAGAATTGGACAGGGAAGGCAGAGCCTACGAAGAGGTCAACCTCTCACTGCATCCTGACCGCTGGCCGGAGATACTACCCCACACGGACGGCGTGCGCCTGACGCCCGTGGTGATCGACGGCGATGAGGTTACTGTCGGCGTCAACGGCATCGGTTGCGTCTCCTAGAGCCGCCAACCACACGAAGCGAAGGCTATTGGATGGAGGTCGGGACTTGGCAGACTCCAACATCGTGATTTACACGCACCCTACGTGCGAAATCTGCGTAACGGTCAAGATGGAACTTGACGAGCAGGGCAAGCAATACGAAGAGATAGACCTTGCCGAGCAACCCGAAAGGTGGTCCGAAGTCGAGGCGCTCGCGGACGGCGACAGGATAACTCCCGTAACCGTGGAGGACGGCGAAGTTACGATTGGTTACCACGGCATTGGCTGCATGTTCTACGACTAGGCGCAGGTCCGGTCGCCGAAACGTATTGTCAGGAAACATCGTATGCGCGCATCAGGCAGACCCAGCTCTTTTGTGTCATCTCCACCCGGCGACGGCGCAGCGCATTCTCGTTCTCCCATAGCACCCTGTCAACCCCCAGGGGCCTGGTCCCGTCGTAGCGCGTCTCTTCCCAGTGCGACGGGCTGTGATAGCCGGTAGCGAGCACTATTTCGGCCGGGCTTGTCGTCGCGATCGTCGTCCATAGGCCCAGGATGCACGCGCCCATTGACTCGATGCGTGGCCATATCCCCTCTTCAGAACAATGTACGAATTCGTCCAGGTCACTCGGATCGATGAAGAACCGCCGGAAGCCGTAAACAGGGCGTCGGTCCCTCGCGGGAATGACGGACTTTGGGCGCGTCGAAATTGCCCGCAACAGGCGAACTTCTTCCGACTCACATACGGAAGACATATCCGCACTCTCAGCTGTCTGCGCCTTTTCCCAAGCATACAGAGAACGCCAAGAGGATATTTGCACGAGTTCATTTTGCGGATTACCTATAAGTCCGCTGAGCTGGCAAATTACTCTTCCGCCGGAAGCGCGAATCGATGGCCATAATTCCGCATTGCACACTGAAATGTAGTCGTCCAATTTGCCCGCTCCGACAACCGTGCGGCGCTCCTCGTATATCATCGCTACCTCAGCGCCTTCCTTCTCAATGGTCGTGTGCAAGGGAATGTTGCTCTTCGATAATAAGCATAACGTAAAATTTCGCGAAGTCATAGCCAGATTCGGAAGTTGTAAGCTGCACTTTCGCAGTACAAGGCTTGACCGTATCTTTATGAGAGCGTAGGCTTGGCGTTGATCAATGACACTCATATCACGGCGCTTATGTACTATACAGAGAGGATGCAATGCAGTTCGGTTCGTTCATGGAGTTCCATCGCCGCGAAGGTAGCACCCAGGCGGATGCGTTCCGCGAGGCGTTTGAGCATATAGAACTCGCAGAGAGCCTTGGACTGGATGGGGTCTGGCTTGCGGAATCGCACTTCAACCCTGCGCGCTCCGTTCTCTCGTCGCCACACGCCATAGCGTCGGCAATCGCTGCTAGGACGAGGCGCATCAGAGTCGGTACTGCGGTCAGCGTGCTGCCACTAGGCAACCCGCTTCGTATTGCGGAAGAAGCCGCAACCATCGACCATATCAGCGAAGGTCGCTTCGACTTCGGTGTAGGGCGTAGCGGTTTGCCCGGTTCCTATGAGGGTTACAACATTCCATATTCGGAGAGCAGGGACCGCTTTTACGAGTACTTGGAGATTATCCTCAAGGCGTGGCGCGAAGAGCGGTTCAGCTACGAAGGGAATTTCTACACATACAACGATGTCTGCCTTGTGCCAAAGCCTTACCAGAATCCTCATCCCCCCATCCGCATTGCCGCGACAACTTCCGAAACTTTCCCGGTTCTGGGTGAAATGGGTTACCCCGTGTTTGTGGGCGTTCGCCAGCAGAGCTTGGACGCGGTCGGCGGGCAGGTGGAGAGCTACCGCGCTGCATGGAACGCGGAAGGCCATGAGGGTGACATCGACGTGTCACTGCGCGTGCCGCTGTATGTGGGGGATACTGAAGAAGACGCGCTGACCACGCCGCAAGAGAGCTTCATGCGGCAATTCAGACGTCTTGGCGGGCAATTGACGGCATCCGTAACGCGTGCAGGGGCGCATGCGGTGCAGGAACGTGCCGAGCGCGGAGCGCAACTCGCCGTCCTGGAATGGGAGCGAGATGTAATCGGACAGAAGGCCGCTGTCGGCACACCCGAAATGGTGATAGAGCAGTTACGCGTCATGAAAGACACTCTCAGCCTGACAGGAGTAGTCGCAGAGTTTAACGCGGGCGAGCTAATACCGGAAGAGAAGATAGCGAGTTCTTTGCGCCTGTTTTGCGAAGAGGTCATGCCTGCGTTCAAGTGACCTCCTTGCTGGTGGCGCGTGCAAATTACTCTTACAAGCGCAATAGTGCTATAATGCGTCAAGTAAACCTATAACTTATATTAAGACGATTGGAAGAGAGACTTTGGTTGACGCAAATGTTGCAGTTCTAATTGACTACGAGAATGTCGGACTGGACGCCATTCAACACCTTCTCGACCAACTTTCCGACGTGGGTCGCGTTATCATTCGCCGAGCCTACGGCGATTGGTCCGTGCAACGAGGCAAGCAGGACCAGCTTCTTGAACTTGGCATCGAGCCCATTCACCAGTACCACTCGAACAAGTCCGGCAAGAATTCCAGCGACATCCGCCTTGCGATTGAAGCGGTGGACTTGTTGTACAACTCCCCCATTGACACATTTGTCATCGTTTCATCCGACAGCGATTTCGTGCCGCTGGTTGGCAAGTTGAGATCCTCCGGCAAGAGCGTAATTGTCGCTGGTCGGCGGGAGGCGACATCTCCCACTCTGATCAAGAGCTGTGATCGGTACATCTTCCTTGACACTGAGAAGAGGGCCAACACTCCCGCGTCGCAATCTCGTCGCAGGACAAGTCGCCGCAACGGCAGCCAGGCATCTCAGACGGCCGCTGCGGAGGCGGACGCCAAGTCGCTCCTGCTCCGCGCAATGGATGTGTCGATGGACGAAGTTGGTGATGTCGTCGGATCAAAACTCTATCAAACGATGCGGAGAATCGAGCCAAGCTTCAACTTTAAGGACCTGAAATTCCGGCTGTTCACCCAGTTCCTTGAAGCCCACAAGGATGTAATCGAGGTTACGCGCCCCAAGGACGGCAGTGGCGATGTGGTCGTTCAGCTTGTCGGTCGGGACCAGATTACGCCCCCGCCTGTGCGTGCGGACAACGAAAAGCGCGCAGCCAGACTTATAGACCCCCGGAACGTACCGCAAGACGCAAACGAGCAGCCGAGCGACGACGAGCAGCCCAAGCCAAGGAGTAGCCGGGCTCAGTCCAATCGTAGGCAGACCGGCGCGCGAGCGCAAACAAGGCGACGCCTGCTTGGGTCCACGAGACCTCAGCCCAACGAACCCGAAGTGAAATACCCAAGCGATGATCTTGACCAAGGCAATGTCGAAGAAGCAGCATCTCTTGAAGTGGCCGCGACATCAAAGGAGTCCCAGAAGCCTGAAAGAGATGTCGCGAAGTCTTCCAAGCGCAAGTCTGAAAAAGACTCAGGCACTTCCGGAGAAGCCAACGGAGCCGCTCCAAACATCAGCTGGGAAGTTGCGGTTGACGCAGCGTGGGCGAAGAGAGACGCCGACAAGATTGCCGGGCGGTCCGCCGCCTCTGACGCTGCCAAGATACTCGGCACTTCCAGGCTGAGCGATTCTGAGTACCCCACACTCGCAAAGCTGCTGAACGCAAGCACTTTGCTGCAATTGAACTGGCGGCGAGAAGGCAACGCCATTTTCCGGAAGTAACGGCCGGAAGTAACCGAGAGAATGGACACGCGGTCGCGCCTTAGCGCTTCTCTATCGTTGATTGGGACACCGCTTCAATGCTGTTAGCCCTCGACATTGGCAACACCAACATCACACTGGGCGTGTTCGATGGCGAGCGGCTTGCCGCGACTTGGAGACTCTCTACCGATCACGCAAAGATGCCGGACGAGTACAGCGTAACGCTGACTCAACTGCTGCAACTGCGGGGAATGACTGTAGGCGATGTCGATGCCGTTGTGCTATGCAGCGTCGTGCCTCCGCTCACGCCTGCTTTCGTGGAACTTTGCAGACGGTTTTTGGGTGTAGAACCTCTCGTAGTCGGAGCAGGCACACGCACGGGAATCCGCATCCTATACGACAATCCGCGCGACGTCGGCGCAGACCGTATAGTTGACGCCGCCGCCGCAATGAAACTCTACGGCGGGCCTGTCATTGTGGTTGACATGGGAACCGCAACAGTATTCGACGCTGTAACGGCTGACGGAGATTACCTCGGCGGTGCAATCGTGACAGGAATGACCATCGCGCATGACGCGCTATTCAGCAATACCTCGCAGCTTCGGCGCGTCGAACTGGTCAGTCCCGAGACTGCCATAGGCAGAAACACCATTCACGCCATCCAGTCCGGAATCGTGCTGGGCTATGCTGACCTCGTTCGCGGGATGGTGGCGCGTTTCGACCGAGAACTCGGCGGCGGTGCGAAGGTTGTCGCCACAGGCGGCATGGCGCACATCATCGAGAAGGAAGCGGGCGTGTTCGACGACGTGAACCCGGACCTCACATTGACCGGATTGCGCCTTATCCACGAATTGGCACACTAGGCATCATTGGTGCAATGCGAACTATGAGTCCCTTGCCCCTCGATGGCGAAGGTTGGATGGGGGTGACTAAATGCCCGACCCACTGGCAGATAGCAGAATCGCCCTTGGTGTGACGGGCAGCATCGCCTGTTACAAGGCTGTTGACCTCGCTAGCAAGCTAACACAGGCGGGAGCGCTCGTAGATGTTATCATGACTCGCGAGGCAGGCAACTTCCTTGCCCCTCTAACCTTTCAGAGCATCACGCACCGTCCCGTAGTTACGGACGTTTTCGATCCGCAGTCTGAGTTGAGCATTGACCATGTGGCGATCGCCGAACGTGCCGATGCGGTAATCATAGCCCCTGCTACGGCGAATACGATTGCAAAGATAGCGCACGGATTCGCAGATGACGCCCTCACCACCACTATACTGGCGACACGAGCGCCGCTGATTGTCGCCCCCGCCATGGACGCTCACATGTACGATAACGCCGCCACTCAGCAGAACGTGTCCATGCTGCGATCACGCGAAGTCGTCATCGCTGGTCCCGCGAGTGGAAGGCTCGCTTCCGGTCTGGTCGGCAAGGGACGCATGCTCGAAACGCCGGACTTGCTCGGATGCCTGCGGCAGACTCTGGGACGCAACGGCGACCTGGCGGGACGCAAGATTGTGGTGAGCGCGGGCGGCACGCAAGAGCCGATCGACCCCGTGCGAGTCATCGCCAATCATTCATCGGGCAAGATGGGATTTGCGGTAGCGGAGGCAGCGAGAGACAGGGGCGCACTCGTTTCTATAGTATCCGCTCCGACCGCCCTGTCCGATCCGTTCGGCATAAGGGTTATTAAGGTGCAGTCGGCGCTCCAAATGAAAAACGCGCTGCACAGCGAATGTTCAGACGCCGACGCGCTCATAATGGCAGCTGCGGTCGCGGATTGGCGTCCCTCAAGCTTGTCAGAACAGAAGGTAAAGAAGGGTGCTTCCGACACATGGGAAGTAGAGCTGGTCAAGAATCCGGACATCATAGCTGGTATCGTGGGTGAGCGCCTGGTGAAAGTAGGCTTCGCGGCCGAAAGCGAAGACCTTCTGGCCAACGCCGAAAGCAAGCTGTTGAGCAAAAGCCTGCACCTCATCGCCGCCAATGACATCACAGCCGAGGACAGCGGCTTCGGCGTAGATACCAACAGAGTCGTACTGCTCGACCGTGAAGGTAGCCAAGAAGAACTGCCCCTTATGAGCAAGTACGATGTCGGCTCCGAAATACTGGACAGAGTTATCGCTTACTTGGGCTAGTTACAAAGACCGGCATCAATACAGAATCCTTGCCTGCGAAGTGAACAGAATGGCATTTCCTGACATCCTGAAGAGTATAACGGATCGGCTCCACGGCTCCGCGAGTGTCCGTACCGTATATGGAGAGCCGGTTGTCGTGGAGGGCAAGACCATCATTCCGGTGGCGAAGGTGCGCTACGGATTCGGGGCAGGCTTTGGCGAAGGCGAAGGAAGTGAAGACCCCGGACACGGCGGAGGTGGCGGAGGTGGAGTCGAGGTAACTCCAATCGGAATCATTGAGATTACTCCGGAGGGAACAGACTACTTTTCGTTTGAAGATAGGAGCAGAATGATAAAGGCAGGATTCGCGCTAGGTTTGATTGCGATGTTCATTCTTGGTAGGATGCTCCTGCGAAAAAGAGGAAATCAGTGAGCGCGTCCGGTTAAGACTTTGACTGGACATAGAGCAATGCAAGGAGCTTGAAATGCCGATAGTAAGAGTTGAAATGTGGCCCGGTAGAACCCACGAGCAGAAGGCCAAGCTGGCAAAGGCGATAACGGACGCAGTCCATGACATCGCCGGCGCGCCGCCCGAGGCAACCATCATCGTATTCGAGGACGTGTCCAAGGATAACTGGGCCGAAAGCGGCAAGCTCGCGTCCGACGCGTAGCAAGAAGTCGCCAAAATTGTTGACAGCCGCCACTCAACCGCGCTAACATCGTTTGCAGAAACAACCTACATCAGGCGTTGAGCAGGAGTAGTAGGTCTTCTAGCGGAGTTCCAGAGAACCGGGCAAGGTGAGAGCCGGTACTAGCGCAGATGACTGAATGGACCTGGGAGCCGCCACCCGAAAGCCCCATCGCAGGCAAGTAGGCGTGGCCGGACAGGGCACCGTTATCATGGCCCAGAGTATCGAGAATGCCAACGAGTATTCTCCGTACTTCAAGTAAGGCTGTAAAGTTCCCGTAATTGCGGGCGAATGCAGTGAACTAGGGTGGCACCACGGATTCTAACCCGTCCCTTTGAGGGCGGGTTTTTTGTTGTCATTTTTTCGAGTTTGGGAGGCATTGCACGATGGGTATCGTCGGCGCACTATTCTGGCGAAGGCAGTAGTCGTTTCTGAACCGCAAGTGATTCAGTGAGGTTATTCGCACGATGACAACACAGATAAACAAGAAAATTGCCGAACTGCCCATCGCAGCAAAGCGAAGAGTATTCAGCGGCATCCAGCCCTCCGGCGAGGTGCAGCTGGGCAACTATCTCGGCGCGATTAAGGGCTGGGTGGAGCGACAGGAAGAGAAGGTCAACTTCTTCTGCCTCGTTGACTTACACGCCATCACCGTTTACCAGGACCCGGAGGAGCTGCGAAAGCAGACTCGCTCCCTGGCGGCAGTGCTGTTCGCCGCAGGCTTGCACCCCGACAAGAGCACGGTGTTCGTGCAGAGCCACGTCGCGGCGCACGCAGAGTCTTGCTGGGTCCTGAACTGCGTAACCCCAATGGGCTGGCTGGAGCGCATGACTCAATTCAAGGACAAGTCCTCGCGTCAGGAAAGCGTTTCCGCAGGGCTTTTCGACTATCCTGTTCTGATGGCGGGCGACATCCTGCTGTACGACACGCATGAAGTGCCGGTCGGCGACGACCAGCGTCAGCATGTGGAACTTGCCCGCGACATCGCCATTCGATTCAATCGAATCTACGGCGACACATTTGTCGTGCCGGAGCCGATGATACCCGAAATTGGTGCGCGCGTGATGGGCATGAACGACCCGACGGTGAAGATGTCCAAGAGCCACGCGCACATCCGTGGACATGCAGTGAGGATGCTTGACGAGCCGAAGGAGGTCGAGCGCACTATCAAGCGCGCCGTTACCGACTCCGGCGGCGACATTGTATTCTCGGACGACCCGGAGAAAGCAGGCGTGAACAACCTGCTCGGCATTTACAAAGTCATCACCGACAAGTCGCAGGGTGAAGTCATTGAAGACTTCGCGGACGCGCGCGGCTACGGCGATCTGAAGTCACGCGTGGCAGAGGTCGTCATTGACGCGCTCGCACCCATCCAGCAACGCTACTACGAATACATGGACGATCCCGCGGAGCTTGACCGCATGCTTGCCAGAGGCTCAGAAGATGCGGCGGCGGTAGCCACGCCCAAAATGGACGAGATAAAGCGTCGAGTGGGCTTTACCCTGCCCCAGCATTCATAACCAAGTCTTTTCCGGGCTGCCGCAGAACGAATTCACGGCAGCCCGATTTTCGGAGGCCACTTCGGTGGAAGAATAAACTATGTACTATCCAGACTTAGAGCAGGTGAAGCAGCTTGCCCACCAAGGCAACCTGATACCCATCTGCCGTGAAATCAACGCCGACCTCGATACGCCGGTCAGCGCATACTTGAAAGTGGCGCGTCCGCCCTACTCTTTCCTGCTGGAGAGCGTAGAAGGCGGAGAGCGCATCGCCCGTTACAGTTTCATAGGGACCGAACCGGATACAGTTATCAAGACAGGCAGTGGCCAGGCTCTCGGCAAGATCGACCCCCTTGAGCCAATTGAACGCGAGTTGAGCCGCTACAAGCTGATCGAAGTGCCGAACATGCAGCGCTTCAACGGCGGCGCGGTCGGCTATCTGTCTTACGAGTCGGTGAACTACTTCGAGGACCTTCCCACGCCTGACACCGACATGCTCGATGTACCGGAGTCTCTGTTCATGCTAACCATGACCTACATGGTCTTTGATCATGTGGGGCACAAAATAAGCGTGGTCAGCCACGCCCATCTAAATGGCGACGTGGAACAGGCTTACAACGACGCCACTGCCCGCATCGATGAGATAATCAGGCGCATACAGTCCCCGCTCTCCATGCCGGTCGCGTCACACAGCGCGCCAGATCAGAGGCTCGCGACTGAGTCCAACATGACTCCCGAAGAATTCTACGAAATGGTAAATCAGGTCAAGGAGTACATCGTTGCGGGCGACGTTATACAGACCGTTGTGTCGCAGCGCCTTTCGCGCCCGACTACCGCCGATCCGTTCCAGATATACCGCTCTTTGCGTGCTATAAACCCGTCGCCGTACATGTACTACCTTGAACTGGACGGATTCCAGATTGTCGGTGCATCGCCGGAGATGCTCGTGCAGGTAGAAAATGGGGTCGTATCGACCAATCCCATCGCGGGAACGCGACCTCGCGGCGCCGGCGAGCAGGAAGATGACGCCAATGAAGAAGAACTGCGCTCCGATGAGAAGGAGCGCGCCGAGCACATTATGCTCGTTGATCTGGGCCGCAACGACATCGGCAGAGTAAGCGAGCCGGGCACGGTCTCCGTGGACCAGCTAATGGATGTGGAGCGATACTCCCATGTGATGCACCTGGTGTCGCGTGTCAGCGGCAAATTGCGTAAGGGCTACACCAACTTCGATGCCCTTCGCGCATGCTTCCCTGCCGGAACCGTGTCGGGTGCGCCCAAGATTCGCGCGATGGAGATTATCGCGGAGCTTGAGCCGGATAAGCGCGGTCCCTACGCGGGCGCAGTCGGCTATTTCGACTTCACCGGAAATATGGACACAGCAATCGACATTCGCACGCTGGTCATCAAGGACGGCGTCGCACACGCTCAGGCAGGCGGCGGCATCGTATATGACAGCACTCCCGACTTTGAGTACCGAGAAACGCTGCACAAGGCGTCCGCCCTGATGCGGGCAATAGACGCCGCAGAAGAAGTCGGACTCGCCCATGAATAGCATTCGACTTGTCCCTTCCCCCATCAAGCGTGAGGGTTAGAGCTTATCCTTGCGAACGCAGGGGATGGGGGTAAGACGATTCCCCCAAGCACTCTTTGGAGGCAGCAAATTGATATTACTGATAGACAACTATGACAGCTTCACTTACAACCTCTACCAGTACCTCTGTGAACTGGGGGCAGAGGTTGAAGTGAGGCGAAACGACAAGACGACAATCGAGGAAATCGAGGCGATGTCGCCGGAGAAAATTGTCATTTCGCCTGGTCCTTGTACTCCAAAGGAGGCAGGTATCTCCAACGATGTGATTACGCATTTCGGCGCGGAAACGCCTACTTTGGGCGTTTGCCTCGGACACCAGTGCATCGGCGACGCTTACGGCGGCACCGTCGGCGGCGCAGGCGAGATAATGCACGGCAAGATGTCTCTCATCCACCATAACGGCTCTGGCGTTTTCGCGGGCTTGCCGAATCCCTTTGAGGCGATACGCTACCACTCGCTGGCAATTTACAGAGAGGACATGCCGGAGGACCTTGAAGTTACCGCCTGGACCGACAACGGCATCGTGATGGGCGTTCGCCACAAGAGCCATCCCGTCGAGGGTATTCAGTTCCATCCCGAGTCGATCATGACGAAAGTCGGACACGACCTGTTACGCAATTTCCTTGAGGCGCAAGACGGAGAATCAAGATGATAATCGAAGCAATCTCAAAGGTGGTTAGCGGCGAATCCCTCCCGCTCGAAGAGGCCGCTCAGGTGATGAATGAGATAATGAGCGGCGAGGCGACACCCGCCCAGTTCGGCGCGTTCGTCACGGCCCTGAGGCTCAAGGGCGAGACGGTTGACGAGATTGCGGGAATGGCGCAGGTTATGCGCGAACATTCCCTGCACGTCGATGTTGACGGAAGTCTTGTGGACACTTGCGGCACGGGAGGCGACGGCTCCGGCACCTTCAACATTTCGACTACTGCGGCATTTGTAGCGGCAGGAGCAGGCGCGAAAGTAGCGAAGCACGGTAACCGCGCGATGTCGGGCGCATCCGGCAGCGCGGATGTGCTGGAGGCGCTGGGCGCGAAAATTGATCTCAGCCCGAAGTCCGTAGCTCGCTGCATCAATGAAACTGGCTTCGGCTTCATGTTCGCGCAGGGATTCCATCCCTCCATGCGCTTCGCCGCCGGACCAAGACGGGAAATAGGCATCCGCACCGTCTTTAACATCCTAGGTCCGCTCACCAATCCGGCAGGCGCAGCGGCGCAAGTAATCGGCGTTGCGGATGCTTCAATGGCTTCCAATATGGCGCAGGCGCTCAACAGGCTGGGCAGCAGGCGCGCTTTGATCGTTCATGGAGACGACGGCTTGGACGAAATCACAATCGCCGACTCGTCGCGCGTCTGGGAACTCAGGGAAGGAGATGTAAGCGAATACAACATCCTTCCGGAAGGCTCAGGTGTAACCAGAGCGCCCCTAAGCGAGATACAGGCGTCTGACGCAGAACAAAGCGCAAGTATTCTGCGCGATGTGCTGGCAGGCGAGGCTGGCGCGGCGAGGGATGTAGTATTACTGAACGCCGCTGCCGCTCTGCTCGCCGCGAATATAGTTCTGTCTATACCTACCGGTGTGGAGATAGCGGCAGACGCCATAGACACCGGTAGCGCGATGCGACGAATGCAAGCATTCGTCACGCTGAGTCAGAGTCTCGAGTAACACGAAAGGAATAACCATGGGCATTACACGCTACACAGTAGTGATAGAGTGGGACGAAGAGGAAGAACTCTATATCGCTACTCTCCCTGCCCTTTCGGTGGGAAGCTACGGCGTCTCTAAAAGCGAGGCTCTGGAGAAAATCAGGGAAGCGGCCGAAGTAACCATAGAGGGACTGAAAGCCCACAACTTGCCTGTGCCGCAGGGCGACCAAGACACGATATATCACTTGGACATGGCAGTCTAATGCGCCTGCCAAGGATCACCGGCAGACAGATGATCAGAGCATTAAGGCGTTTGGTTTGAAGTTGAACGCATTCGTGGCAGTCATCATCAGATGGTGCATATTGCGGATCCCACTAGACACGCAACCGTTCCAGTGCATGGCAATCGGAACCTGCACCCCAGAATAATTCACTCCATACTCCGTAGCTCCAAAGTGACAAGACGAGAATTAGCCGAATATCTTTAAGAAGGTCCACATGGCAGACATACTTCAAAAAATAGTCGAGGTGAAGCGCGGCGAAGTCGAGCGACTTAAGGTCGAGTTGCCGATCGCCGACCTCGAAAGCCGCATCGAAACACAGGCGCCGCCCTTGAATCTTGCCGGCGCCTTATTCGGTGAATCCGTGCGCATCATCGCCGAGGTGAAAAAGGCATCGCCGTCCAAGGGACTTTTGCGGGAGGACTTTGATCCCGCATCTCTAGCCAAGACCTACGCGGACAATGGCGCGGCGGCTATCTCAGTGCTCACGAATGCTGACCACTTTCAGGGCAGCATAGATCACCTCAGTGCCGTACATTTCATCGCCAATCCGCTCAAGATTCCTGTCCTGCGAAAAGAGTTCATATTCGACCCCTATCAAATCTATGAAGCGCGCGCCTTCGGAGCAGACGCCATCCTACTCATAGTGGCAATGCTCACGACCGACGAGCTGAAATCCTTGATGGCGCTTAGCCAGAAATTCTGGATGCAGTGCCTCGTAGAGGTGCATGACGAAGAGGAACTCAAGGTCGCCCTCCGCGCGGGCGCTGAGATTATCGGAATCAACAATCGCGACCTTCGCACATTTACAACTGACCTTGAAGTTACTGAACGTCTCGCGTCCCGGATACCATTCGGCAAAGTCGTCGTGAGCGAAAGTGGCATAAACAATCCCGAGCACATCAGGCGGATCAAGTCGGCGGGCGCGCATGCGGCTCTAATTGGTGAAGCGCTTGTAACCTCCCCTGATGTTGGAGCGAAGCTAGGAGAGCTGGTGTGATGGAGTTCAAAATATGCGGCATGAGATCACTGGAGCACGCGCTTGCGGCGGCGGACGCAGGAGCATCTTTGCTTGGTTTCGTGTTCGTTCCGGGGGTACGGCGGCAAGTGTCGGTAGAGCAAGCGCGAGAGGTGATAACTAGGGCAAGAGAATTGCGCGGCACAAACTGCCCTCGAATGGTGGGCTTGTTCGCCAACCAACCGTTACAAGAGGTAAACAAGATTGTAAAGCAGTGTGATCTTAACTTTGTGCAGCTTTGCGGCGACGAACCACCCGACTACTGGGACAATGTGGACGCCTGGGTTATGCGTCAGGTCAAAGTCGATGACAGTCTGCCGCGCAAGGCTGCGGTTTCCACAGCTCTGAACGAAATTGAAGAGGTCGTCAATCGCTTGCATCTGACACTACTGGACAAGAGACTGAAGGGCGCATTAGGTGGCACCGGACACACCTTCGACTGGGGCATCGCCTCCGAGATAGCGCGGCGGCATCCCGTCTTCCTGGCTGGCGGGCTTGCGCCGGACAACGTGCGGCAGGCTATCGAAACCGTGCGTCCGTGGGGCGTGGACGTCTCGACCGGCGTGGAAACGGACGGTATCAAAGACACTGCCAAGATCGCCGCCTTTGCCAGCATAGTGAGCGCTGCCACCTCAGATCGCTCTCTGGTCGGTGCGTATGGCTAATCCCATCATGCTGAAACCCCACACAGTTCGCATACAGGCGCCGCGCGAGCTGGTATTCCAGATGATGTCCCACTTTGGCAGGGGCAGGCTTCCCGGCGACAACAACGAGTCGTCGAAAGTTCTTGAGCGAGACGGCAATCGCCTCACCGTCGAATTCCAGACCAAGGCGCTCTTCGCCACATACACAACGGTCGAAGTCGTAAATCTATACCCGCCTGAGCGCATCACCTTCGAGCATCTGTACGGCCCGCTTCACTACGCGAAGGAAGAGTTCAGATTTGAAGACGTGGGCGAAAGACAAACGGATTTGACACACAGCGGAGAGTTCGTCTGGAGCAGATTCCCGGTCTTCGGGTGGTTCGGCGGTATCATATACACCCGTCCCGTCTTTGAGCGAACAATCGTCAAGCATCTGGACCAAGTGAAGCAAGCGGCAGAAGCGCGCGCCGCCCGTAGTCGTGTCTTTCCCCGAGACTGATGCAGCCGGTGGGCTATCCTCCCCTGACCATCTTTGTTACTGAAGTAGAAGAGACCTTTGGCCCCCAGCTGGGAATGACGGCACACATCGTTCTCTCCTCACCGCCCGCGAACATGACCAGTATGTCGTCAGGAGTGGCAATAAGCGGCAGCCACCGGGTCTCGTCCTCCTGCGTCACATCGCCGCTCACCTCGCCCGCCCGCTTGATGTCTGCGAGTGTTCGCCTTACTATTGGCTGCAAGGCATTGCGAATATCCTGCTTGCTCCAGCCGTCCCAGACATAACTCTCGCCCGAAATCACAACCGCTAGTTCCCCCTGCCTAACGACAGCGGACCTGTCATCGGTCGAACCGACCGTAGAGAGTGACGTGCCAAGCGCGGATGCCACATCTCCCACCGTACTCAAAATCGTCTCAGGCCCTCCACTCGCGCGCACCTGCCTCGGAGACTCACATGCGAAGACGGTCACCGCGCTCTGCGCTCTCTCGAAGCCTCGCTCCACATGCAGCGGACTCCAATGGGTCTCGTTTTCGGCCTCGGCGATACAATAGCTGTACTTGCCGGGATGCCCTAAGATACTCCGGTCGAACAGGCCCGGAATCGCGGCGCAGGCATTTATCAGGATTAGGCGCACGGCGCGCCCAATCGTCGCGTTTGCGCGGTTGCCGGGACCAAACAGGTTATTTCGCGCATTGATGTCGAGCTCGCGCGTGATCGGACCGTTCGCGATGACCATAATGCCGGACCCGCCCAGGCTCGACGACGGCCCCACAAGATTGAACTTGGGATCGAGCATTGCCTCTGAGGCGGCGAGTACAACGGGCATATACTCTGGCAGGCATCCCGCCATCACCGCGTTTGCCGCTATCTTCTCGACGCTTATCTCGCGGCGGCGCTCAGGGAGTTCGCCTACAATCTCAGGAGCCGGCCTGCCGCCGCGCTCTATGAATTCAGCTACCCTTCGCTCCGTGGGCGGCACGACCGGCAGCCCGTCCGTCCAGCCCAGTCGGTACATCTGCTCCATTGCCTCGATTGGATCATCCCATTCGATTCCTACTCCGGAAGTCTCCATGCTCATGCGCGCCTCCTAGTCCAGTCGAATTGCGACATTGGTCAATCGTGTGATTCGGCTTGCAAGTATATCAGTTCACCGATGATATGGCGGCTCGCGCGGCAAGCCTTGACACGAGGGTTTAGCTAACATAGGCTTTACCGCGTCAAGTTATTGATACTGATTTAGGGAGAAGTATGCAGAAATCTCTTCCCCCTGATGGGAGAAGGCTGTCCTGAGATTGCCGAAGAGATGGGAGTGAGAACTTCTATGCCTCGACCTAATAATCCCTTTTGCATATTTCTAAGTTAGGAGGGCTACCTTGGCGTATGAATTTGAGCACATCCATCTGAAAGCGCCTGATCCCGAGAAGACGGCGAACTGGTACGTGAAGGCATTCAATTTCGAGATATTCAACGACCGCGGCGTGCGTCCCACAGGCGACAGGTTCATCGAGTGCAAGAGCGAGGACGGCACCATATTTCGCATTTCGGGCGCGAGGACGAACGAGGACATGGGACAAGGCGATGCCGATGTCCACTACGGTCTGGAGCATTTCGGTATCACGGTTGACGACATGGACGCAGAGCTTGATAGGCTTATTGGGCTGGGCGCAGAACTCGCAGAAGGCCCGATTCGCAATCCTAACGGCCCCACAATCGCCTTCATCAAGGTGCCCGACGAAGTGCGGATCGAGCTCCTTCAGCTTCCCAAGTAACTATGGAGTGAATTAAATTGGCAAGAGAAGTATTCTTTCCCAATCCGGATAACAAGCCCGTCGGATTCTCGCCCGTGGCGCGAGTCGGCAATCAGGTGTTCGTTGCCGGGCAGGTCGCGACCGACTCAACCGGCGAACTGGTAGGCATCGGCGACGCAGGCGCACAGTCAGCTCAGTGCTTCAGGAATATCGAAGCCGCATTGCAAGCGGCAGGGGCAGGCTGGGACGACGTAACCAAGATCACCTGCTTCATGGTAAACGCTGATGACTACGCCGCGTATGCCGAAGTGCGTAACGGCATATTTCCTGAGAACGGCCCCGCCAGCAGCACGGTCTTCGTGAAGGGGCTGGTGCGGCCGGAGATGCTGGTCGAAGTCGAAGCCTACGCGGTTCTCGAATAGGTAACGCGATTCAGATGGCAAGCGACTGCATCTTCTGCAAGATCAGGGACGGCGAAATCCCAAGCGAAATTCTGTACAGGGACGACGATTGCTTCGTAATTCGCGACATCAATCCGCTCGCGCCCACTCACCTGCTGATCATTCCCAACCTGCACTTCTCCGAGCTTTCGGAGCTTGGGCCGGAACCTAATCCCATATTCGCCAGCATGTTTAGTGCGGCGCGAGCGATGGCGAATCGGGAAGGCGTAGCTGAATCGGGATACCGCCTGATTATCAACCAGGGCAGCGACGGCGGCCAGGAGGTGACGCACTTGCACATGCACCTCCTGGGCGGCAAGCCATTGCGCGGGCTTGGCTTGCGGTAGCCCTACCCTACACCGGCATCGTGCGCTTAGTGTGCGCCCTGCCGATGCGCGCAGCCTCTTCCCCGGTCGGCCCGCCCGACGAACACACCATCACGCCCTCATCGAGCATCTCTGTTACGTTTTCCGAGGTTACACCGTTTAGGAACGCCAGCCCTGCATCTCGGCACGCCTGAAATACGCGCTCTCGCGCAGCCAGAAGCTCCGGCGGTATAGGATTCGGCAGGCTCTTATACCCATGCGACATGCTCATATCGCCGGGTCCCCACTCGGCATACCCTATACCGCTGACCCTTGTGCTCAATTCAACGTTATGCAATGCTCGCTTGTTCTCGATTTTGAGACCCAGCAGCAGTTCCCCTTCGGGGTTGAGCGGCCACGGGTCAGCCTTGTCGAGATACACGTCCGGCGACACGCCCCATACTTCGCAGGCGGAAGCCTGACCCCCCGCGCCGCGGGTTCCCCTGCCTATGAGATCTCCTACGCCGAGGTTCTGGAATGTGTAGCGGCACGACTCCACGAAGGCTCGAACGGCGCCGGGCGTTTCCGCATTGCAAAGGATGATCCCATGAACTCCACGCGCAAGAATCTGGCGGAACTGCCACGCATTGTAGCGCACTATGTCCTCACTCCCGCCGTCAACAGGCACTTCGACGATGACCGTAGGAGTGCGGTGCCCGCTGTTAGTAGGTCCGCCATCGACCAAGCCTCGCATGAACTGGTCCAGCCCCGCCATGTCGAAAGCCCCGTGCTCCATGCCGATATTGATGTAGTCGGCAAACGTCTTCGCCATTGACTTGCCCGCCTCGTACGACAGATCAGCCCCCGTATGCGCGCCCGTGTAGTAGATTGGCTGTCCCTGCTCAAGCAGTTCTATTGCGCGGTTGATTCTCTTAGGCATCTTTCGCTCTTTCCTTCCCTATCCTATTCATCCTGTCCATCGATGTAAGATTAAGAGGGCATGGTTCTATTCGTAAGTTTCCGTCCGACTGCCGCGCCATCCTCACCGACTCCCGACAGTATCTTCACTCCGTCTCCCATCAGCTTGTTCACCCTGTCCTCAACGCTGATGGTGAAATCGCTCCAACTGCATAGGAACGCCAGTCCCGCTGCATCACACGCTGCCTTCACTCTCTGCCTGGCTTCCTCCATGTCCTCCGGATACGGCGGATCGTGCGCGTCCGAGTATCCGAACGACAACCCCATATCACCCGGTCCCCACTCAGCAAAGCCAATGCCCGGAACCGCCGCGCTCGCCTCGCAATTGGCAAGTGCGCGCTTGTTCTCCAGCTTAAGCCCTAGAAACAGCTCGCCGTCCGGATTGAGAGGCCACGGATCGGCAATCTTCATGTACTCCTCTGGCGAAACACCCCAGATGTCTGCCGCGCCCCGCTGTCCTCCTCCACCGCGCCTTCCCACGCCCAGACCGCCCTCGCCCACGCCGTTGGTCTGGAACGGGTAGCGGCACGCCTCCACGAACGCCTGCACCGCGCCGGACGTCTCCGCATGGCACAGTAGGATGCCGTGGATGCCGCGAGCGAGCGCCTGCTTCATCATCCACGCATTCGCGCGCACGACCTCCTCATTCGTACCGTCCGTTGGAATGGTCATAATGACTGGCGGCGTGCGATGTCCGCTTGGCGTGGGCCCCCCGTCAACCAGCCCCCGCATGAACTCGTCGAGGGCAGACATATCAAACGGGCCGTGCTCCATCTCGACGCCGATGTAGTCAGCCCACGTGGACGCCATAGCCTTGCCATTCTCGTATGACAGGTCATGCGTACCCGCGTTGTATATGGGTTGCCCCTGCTCCAGAAGCTCAATCACCCTGTTGATTCGTCTTGCCATTTTTCACCTCGATTACAATACGATTCCGCCAAGTCAAAGGGGAGTTTGTCGAAAATGATGCCCCTCCGCCACTTCTCACAGATTCGGCAAACGGGCCATCCACAGGTGGAGTCAGCGCGCAGGCACTATCGTGATGATTTCCGCCGTGAACTCCCCATCATCAACGGTAAGCACGGCAATCGTCGCAGCCACCATGAACGAGGGATAACCTTGCCCTGGGTTTAGATAGAAGACACCACCGATCGTCTCGTTCACCGTTTCGTGGATGTGTCCGTAAAGAATGACATCCGGCGCTTCCTCGAAGTCACCAAGCAGGTCTTCAGGCGGAAACTCCGGACCGCCCCAAGCGGGATGAGTGACCCCAATTCGCACTCCTTCAATCTCAAGAATCTCGATATACGGCAGTGCGCTGCGAACGTCCGGCGGGTCCGAGTTTCCATGCACCACCACCGACTGTTTCGCGGCGCGGCGCAATCCTTCCGCGACATCCATGCGGACAAGGTCGCCGCAGTGTACGGCTATATCCGCCTGCGCGACCTCCGCCCGTATGTCGGGATGCACCTCGTCCCAAGTGTGACAGTGCGTATCTGAAAATACGACAATACGTGTGCTCATGACGCAGAGAATCTTACCACAACTCTTATCCGAGACACTGATATGTTGAAAATGTGTTTTGTGTTACAATCCCCGCAATGTTTTTTGACTTAGGCGTATGTTCGCGACTTCGACGTATGATTTCACAGATAGCTGGAGGTACAGCCCATGGTTTCCAATGGTCATAACTCCGGCAACGGTCCCCTCAAGGGCATCCGCGTGCTGGACATGACGGTTTGGCAGTTCGGCCCGGTCAGCACCGCGATGATGGGTGACATGGGCGCAGACGTCATCAAGATCGAGGCGCTTAACGGCGACGCTGGCAGAGGCTTATGGCGAGCCTCAACGCTCAACATGGACTTGGGCGAGGGGCGCAATGCCTACTTCGAGGCTTGCAACCGGAACAAAAGAGGCATTGCCGTCAATCTGAAGACCGAGGCGGGCCGTCGTATTATCTACAAGCTGGTCGAGAACGCCGATGTCTTCGTGCAGAACTACCGCCAGGGGGTAGCCGAGCGGCTCGGCGTAGGATACGACACCCTGCGCGAGATAAACCCAATGCTTGTTTACGGCTCTGCCAACGGCTACGGGCCCGCAGGTCCCGATTCACACCTTCCCTCATTTGACGGCTGCGGACAGGCGCGCGCCGGGCTGATGATGTCCGCGACTGAGCCGGACGCTGAATTTCCTACTCGCATTTCACAGGGCGTTTCTGACCAGATAGGCGCGATCATGATGTGCATGGGCGTTCTTTCCGCGCTCGTTTGCCGCAACCAGCAGGGCATCGGCCAGAAGGTCGATGCGTCGCACCTGAGCGCGAACATGTGGCTTCAGGGGCTTGGCATCAGCATGAGCCTGCTCAACAAGGGGCAGACTTTCGGCTCTTATGAGCGTGAATCCCCCACGAACCCGCTGTCAAACGTGTACAAGTGCAAGGACGGGCGCTGCATCCAGATGATGCACTTGCAGCCCGACCCCTACTGGCGTCCTATCTGTCACGCTATGGGCTTGGACGACATAATCGACGATCCACGCTTTACCGATATGCGAGCGCGCGCCGAGAATACGGTCGAACTCGTCAGAATAATGGACGAGAAATTTGCAAGCAAAACGCTAGACGAATGGGACACCATTTTCCGTGAATTTGACGTGGATTTCATATACGCGAAAGTACAGTCGATCACCGACCTTAAAGACGACGTTCAGGTCGTGGCGAACAACTACATCACCGACTTTGACCATCCGGTCCTCGGCGATGTCAAGATGTGCAACCACCCGAATATCTACAGCGAGACACCCGCGGGCCTCTGGCGAGAAGCGCCCGAACTCGGACAGCACACGGAGCAGATTCTCATAGACGAACTCGGCTACGACTGGGACGACATTTCTGAGTTGCAGGACGCGGGCGCGATTTTGTAGTCAATTCAAGCAAAGATATCCAGGATGGAGATTGCGACAAGGATTACTCCATCCAGTCTTTTCCTTACTGTGAGGAAAGGAACTCTCAACAGAAACAGGAGGAAAAATGGCAGAGATAGACGGCGGGCGATTATTCGCCAAAGCACTGAAAAGAGAGGGCGTAGAATATGTCTTCACGCTTAACGGCGGGCACATCTACAACCTCTACGAAGGATGCGTTGACGAGGGCATCAAGGTCATAGACTTCCGGCACGAGCAGGTTGCCGCCCACGCCGCTGAGGGTTGGGCGAAGGTCACCGGCAAGCCGGGTGTGGCAATTGTCACCGCCGGGCCCGGCGTCACCGACGCCGTAACCGGCATCGCAAACGCATTCCAGGCTCCTAGCCCAATGATTCTCATTGGCGGCAATGCGGGCATCTCCGACCACCTGCGAGGAGGTCTGCAAGACTTCGACAGCGCGACATTCCTGAAGCCTGTTACCAAGTTCTCCGAGCAGGTCAAGCGCGTAGAGCGCATACCGGAGTATGTTTCGATCGCATTCCGGCACGCCACTTCCGGCGTTCCGGGCCCCGCGTACCTTGAGATACCTATTGATGTGGTCGGCGGCGTGACAGACGAAGAGAATGTCAAGTACCCCGGCAGCTACAGAACTGACGCAAAGGCTTATGGCGACCCCGAGTACATCAAGCAGGTCGTTGACATTCTGCACAACACCGAGCGACCTATGATCCTCGCCGGTTCCGACATTTGGTGGAACGACGCATCCGAAGAGTTGCGCGAGTTCGTCGAAATGATTGACTCCCCTGTGTTCCTGAACGCAATGGGGCGTGGCAGCATCCCATCCGACCATCCGAACCTCGGTAGTCTCGGCAGGCGCTATGGCCTGGTCAAGTCCGATACGGTCATCCTCATCGGAACGCCAATCGACTTCCGGCTCGGCTACGGCGCGGACAGCATGTTCCCGCAAAGCCCGCGCCTCATCGAAATAATGATGGACGGCAGCAAGATTGGCCAGAATCGGGACATCGACGTCGGCGTAGTCGGCGACTCCAAGGCCGTGCTCCGCCAGATAATGGACGAACTGCGCGCTACCGGCTACAAGTCCCCCGGCAAGGGTTGGGTCGAAGAGGTCATTACCGAAGACCAGACCCTCAAGGCAGCCGACGAAGGGATGCTGAACAGCACCCAGTCGCCAATCCACCCTATGCGCGTTATGAAGGAACTGCGCGATGTTCTGGACGAGGATGCCACTGTCATCGGCGACGGCGGCGACATCGTTACCTTCGCCGCGCGCGTACTGAACATAAACAGGCCCGGCCACTGGCTCGATCCGGGGCAGTTCGGCTGCCTTGGTGCGGGCAGCGGCTTTGCGGCAGCGGCGCAGCTTGCGCGCCCGGGCAAGCAGGTCTGCATCGTGTACGGTGACGGCGGCTTCGGCCTCACCGGCTTCGACGTGGAGAGCTACGTGCGCTTCAACCTGCCTATCGTCTCCATCGTCGGCAACAACGGCGCGTGGAATCAGACGACTCAGGGCGTCGTGCGGCGCGGAATGCGCGGCATCGGCACCTACTTGTCGCAGGAAACCGACTACGCGAAGATAATGGACGGCATGGGCGGCTACGGCGAGCGCGTAACCGATCCGGAGGAGATTCGCCCCGCACTTGAGCGCGCGTTCAATTCCGGCAAGCCCGCGCTTCTCGACGTCGTAACCGATCCTGACGTCGCTTACGCCGCAATGGGTGGACGCTCACGCCAGCAGCGCCAGTACTAGGATAATCTGTCAGCATTTCAGTTAGCCAATAGGTCAGTGTGGGAGTGGACACTTTCACACTGACCTCTGTTATTTTCACATATTGTTCCTCCCCCTTGATGGGCTGACAAGGGCATGTAAATGCTCGAATCGGCGATAATCACCGATCCAAAGTTCCTTCCCCCTTGACGGGGGAAGGTTAGGATGGGGGTGAAATCGCAACCGCAAGCACGAATATTTTCAGTGCCTGCCCCTCTGAACCTTCGATGGAGGAATGCTAGGATGAGGGTGTGCAAGAGCATGCCTGTCGCTAGGAAATTACAACCGAACCTAAATCGATACGCTTCAGGAAACAGACATGACCAGTGAGATAGAAAGCAAACGCGGACCCCTTTCAGGCATGCGCGTCATCGACTGGACGATGTGGCAGTTCGGCCCCGTCTCCACGATGATGCTCGCCGACCTGGGTGCTGATGTCATCAAGGTCGAGTCGCTTGACGGCGATCACGGCAGGCAGTTCGCCAGCGTCGCCGGAGTTTTGAGCGGTCTTGAAGGCAGCAGCGCCTACTTCGAGAGCCTGAATCGCAACAAGCGCGGCATTGCTCTCAATCTGAAGCATCCTCTGGGGCTGGAGGTGATGCTGAAGCTTGTGGACAATTCCGACATCTTCGTCGAGAACTTTCGGCAGGGAGTCGCCGAGCGCCTCGGTCTCGGCTACGAAGACCTTAAACAACGCAAGCCGGACATCATTTACGCCTCGGCAACAGGCTACGGCCCCAACGGTGACGACTCCGGCAAGCCCGCATTCGCGCTCACGGGGGAGGCGCGCGCAGGCTCCCTTTGGTGGGCAGGCCCCGGCGACGGCATTCCCTACAACATCAACGGCATGGCAGACCAGATTGCGGGCATCATGCTTTCTTACGGCGTTCTCGGCGCAGTAGTCGCTCGCGAGCGTTTCGGAATCTCACAGCGTGTGGACGTCTCTCACCTCGGCAGCCTGATGTGGCTTGGCGGCATGCGAGACGGAATCGCTCTGCTCATTGGAAGGGAGTTCGAGAGGCAGCCAAGAACTCGCGCCGGAAATATCCTCTGGAACTACTACCGCTGCAAGGACGACAAGTGGATTGCCTTCTCTATGAGCCAGGGAGAACGCTACTGGCCCACATTCTGCAAGGCGCTGGAAAGGCCGGACTTAGTCTCGCATGAGCGTTTCAAGACTATGGAATTGAGACGTGAACACCGTGAAGAACTCATTGCCATCCTTGACGACATATTCATCAAGTACACTCGGCATGAATGGGAGAAGCGCCTTGCAAACGCCGGTGACATCATCTGGGAAAGGGTCCAGTCGATAATGGACTTGCCAGATGACCCGCAAGTCATCGAAAACGACTATCTCATCGACTTCGATCATTCGACATTGGGACCTACCAAGTGGCATCAGACTCCGGTCGCCTTTGATGAAACGCCGGTATCTACGCAGCGGCTCGCACCCGCCCACGGCGAACATACCGAGTCCGTACTAATCGATCTGCTCGATTACACATGGGACGACATCGAAGAACTCAAGAGTAAGGGCGTCATCCTCTAACTATAGATGAACATAATTACCGTTCATATCCTTCCCTCTTGACGGGCTGACAAGGGTGGGTATTTGAGCATTTCAGGTATAGTTTCGGCTGATATAGCAGGAACGCAGAGCATAAGCTCCTTCCCCCTTGATGGGGGAAGGTTGGGATGGGGGTATCTGTGACGGAGTTCAGCGCGTTTCACATCCACCCTAGCGTGCCCCCATCGGAGGGGGAGGGAAAATTTTACCTACCTCTTCCAGACCGTGATGGGGGAAGAGCCTGCCTCTGAGAAGGCAGGGGTTAGAGTCTGTCCTGAACTCGATCAGGGATTGGGAGTGAAATGAACTGTGCCCAGCCCTACTTGCCAACCAGACCTTGCGATTTGTCGCAGAGTGCGTAAAATACCGCAATAAGAGAGCATTACAATGGAACAAAAGAGGAGCAGGCAATGACTCAGCAACAGACCCGCAGCCCGGAAGAAGCCTACGTTGGCAAGGACCTTGGCAGCAACGAATTTACTGCAACCGATGATATATTAAAATTCTACTTCGAGGGGCTTGAGGTGGATTCCGCCATTTACAATGAAAGTTCTCCCTATGGCAAGCCCGTTGTGCCGTCAATGGTTCTCACCAACGTTGACGGCGGGTTCAGCGGTGCCGGATTCGCCGACAACTTCGGCAACCTGTGGATTCGCCAAGAATGGGAGTTGCACAAGCCGATGTATCCCGCACAGACATACAGGCGCACCTCAAAAGTCGTGGACATTTATGACTGGCGAGACCGCACCGTCGTCAAGCAGGTCGTGGACCTCTGGGCGGACGACGGCGAGCTGATGGCGCGGGGAACGCACCACCAGAGCTATCTGCTTGGCAAGAGCCACCTCGGTAGAGTCAAGCTGCGGGACCCCAAAAAAAAGGAAGGCATCCGCAAGTTCCAGGTGCCGGATGGAGAAGCGATAGGCCCCGTGGAAAGCGACATCACCTTGGAGATGTGCGGCTCGTTCTTCCACGGCAACAAGAACTATCACACTGACAAGCAGGCCGCCGAAGAGCTTGGCTTTGAGGAAGTCGTTGTCGGCGGCAGGATGACAATGTCCTATATCGGCGACATGATGGACAGGCGCTTCGGCAAGGGCTGGTTCGAAGGCGGCACGCTGGACATCAAGTTCACGAACATCGTATGGCCCGACGACCATGTTATCGCGCGAGGCGTCATAACCGATCGTGTGGAGGAAAACGGCAACACTCGCGCCAACGTAGCCGTCTGGATGGAAAAACCCGACGGCACAGTATGTATCGTCGGCACTGCAAGCGCCCTGGAATAGGCACAACCTGTCGTTACAATCGTTAGTATTGCCTACATGTGTTGAAGTGAGGTATTTGTCCCTTCCCCCTTGATGGGGGAAGGCTAGGATGGGGGTGAAGCCTGCATCAGAGTCAAAGTCTAACCTGACATCAACACCTATTAGCAATTCCAAATCATTAGTATCGGTGGGCAGCCTTCGGGCTGCCCATCCATTTTCTGTGGCATACGACTACTCTAAAGTGGACAGCATAGAATGCCTACCCTCTATATCGTCTCAACACCCATCGGCAACCTCGAAGACATCACGCTACGCGCCCTCCGCGTGCTGCGCGAGGTAGGACTGATCGCAGCCGAAGACACCCGCGTAACCCGAAAGCTGCTCTCCCACTACGACATACATACGCGACTCGCCAGCTTCAACGAGCATAACCAGTCTTCCCGCATTCCGGACCTGCTTTCCACGCTTCAAGATACGGAGGTCGCCTTGGTTTCGGACGCGGGGACCCCCGGTGTGAACGATCCGGGGAAAGCGCTGGTGCAGGCCGCGTCCGATGCCGGCGTTCAGATCGTGGTTGTACCGGGAGCGTCTGCGGTAACTTCAGCGGTTGCCGTCTCAGGCATAGTGGATGAAGCCTTCATTTATCTCGGCTTCCTGCCACGCAGCAGAGGCGACCGCCGAAGACTGTTTGAATCGCTTTCCCATGAGCGTCGTCCGGTAGTGGCATTCGAATCGCCCCGGCGCATTCGTCGGTCGCTCCAGGATATGCGGGAAACACTCGATGGCAGGCATATCGTGGTATGCCGTGAGATGACGAAGCTGCACGAAGAGATATTCCGCGGCACCGCATCCGAAGCACTGTCTCATTTTGAGCAGCCGAGAGGCGAATTCACGCTCGTCATCGATGGTTCGACCGAATCTTCGAATGATGACGCCGAGCTGGACGTTCTGGCCTCGACTCTGCTTCGCCAATTTAGACGACAGGGCGCGGGAGCAAAGCACGCTGTCTCCCATGTAACCGCCGTTACGGGACTGTCGAGAAGACAAGTGTACCAACTGTGGCTGGACAGTGCCGCGCCAGAACATCTCCCCTAACAAACAGAGCCTGCCCCTGTCGGCACAGGGGCAGGCCGTCAGTGTAAAAATTACCCCTTGACATCACGTACGTTTGTACGTATTATGGAAGCCAACTGCAATAAAGAACATACTATCTATCCGATCCATCCTGTTGATCACAATGAAGGACTGAAGCCAAAAGTCCCTTCCCCCTTGACGGGGGAAGGTTAGAGCCTGTCCTGAACTTGATTCAGAGCCTGTCCCTGTGCAAACAGGGGAATGGGGGTGAGACTCCCCAGAAAACACAGAACTATGCTCGCACATCTCATAGCACAACATAAACAACGATCCGACTTCACCGAATCGGTCCATAACATCATCATGGATGAGACAGACAACGGCAGGACCATCGTCAGGTTCCTCCTCTCCGTTATGCAAGGCGAACTGCCGGGCTTCAAAGAATGCCACCGCATGGACGCGGCAAGACTGCTCCAGGAGTTCGGAGGCGTCACGGTAGAAGCGTCCGGCGAGACGCCCGTTCCGCCACCCACAAGGCGCGAGCGCAGAGACACGCGCAGAGCAGACAGGCGCATCCAAACGGAACTCGCCCAAATAGTAAAGGAAGAGACAGGCAACGGCAGGGCAATCGTTAAGTTTCTGGTCTCCGCAATGGAAGGAGAGCTTGCTGACTTCAAGCCTCACCACAGGATGTCGGCATCCAGGGAGCTACTGCGCCAAGGCTCCCAGTACGTTCCGGTAGAGGAAGAAGCTGAAGCGGAGCCTGTGGAGACTCCTGAAGAGAGAGAAGAGCGCCTGCGCCGTGAGGACTACGACCGCCGCCGCGCCGAAGCCGTAGAGTTCAGCCTGCACGGTCCCGTGTACTATGAGACCTATCCCGATGCCTGGTGCATCTGCGAAAACAGGAGATACGACTGCGATGGCAACGAACTGAGCGGGGAGGCGCTGGAGAAACGCCTAGCGCTCGCCCCCGGCTGGGACACCTTCATACACGACCGGGAGAGGCAGGCAGACTACAAGAGAAGATACAAGGCATACCTTGAGCGAATCAACCCGGGCGTGGAAATAGACATAAACCAGTTCCGCTGGCGCACCATCCCCGACGACCTCTACCCCTGACGCCACCCACCCAAAAAAACCAGTCCCTTCCCCCTTGACGGGGGAAGGCCAGAGCCTGTCCTGAACTTGATTCAGGGATGGGGGTGAAAAGCCTTCTCAAATGCCATACGTGTGCAAAAGAGCCTTCCCCCTCTTCACAATCCGTCATTTCCGCGCAGGCAGAGCCTGCCCCTGCGAAGGCAGGGGTTAGAGCCTGTCCTGAGCTTGCCGAAGGGATGGGGGTGAAATCGTTCCCCGCACCCTGCCCTGAACTCGATTCAGAGCCTACCCCTGTTCCGACAGGCGGTGAGGCCGAAGCGAATCACGCCCGGCCCTCTAAGTGCCTTGTCTCATTGCCTTGTGTTATCATGGCAACTGGCGATTACAAAGTCCTTAGAGCGTGACGAGCGATGCCGGATCGAATTCTTGCGGCCGTAGCCTGGCCCTACGCAAACGGCTCCATCCATATAGGCCATGTGGCCGGCACTTACCTGCCAGCCGACATATTTGCGCGCTACCACCGCATGAAAGGCAACGAAGTCTTGATGGTGTCGGGTAGCGATGCTCATGGAACGCCGGTTACCCTCACCGCCGAGCAGCAGGGAGTCGGGCCCGAGGATATATTCAACAAGTATCAAGCAGAGTTTCTTGACAGCTGGGAACGGCTCGGTATCAATTTCGACCTGTTCACGACCACGCACACGGACAACCATGCCCAGGTATCGCAGGACATCTTCAGCAGGCTGCTCGAACGAGGCTACATCTACAAGGACACGATGGTGCAGCCGTATTGCGAGATCGAGAGTCGCTTTCTCGCGGACCGCTATGTAGAAGGCACATGCCCGCTCTGCAATTTCGACGGCGCGCGTGGAGACCAGTGTGACAACTGCGGACGCACACTCGACCCCAAGGACCTGATTGGCATGGTCTGTCGGATATGTGGCAGCGCTCCCGAATTCAGAGATACCGAGCACTTTTTCCTGAAGCTCAGTGCATTTCAGGATCAACTCCTGGAATGGGTGCGTGAGCAGGACCATTGGCGTCCCAACGTTCGCAACTTCACTATCGGCTATCTCGAAGGCGGACTTCATGACCGCGCAATAACCCGCGACATCGAGTGGGGTGTTCCCTTGCCCCTCGAAGGTTACGAAGACAAGCGCCTCTACGTGTGGTTCGAGGCTGTCATCGGCTACCTCTCCGCATCAATCGAGTGGGCGCACAGCAATGACTCTTCAGAAGCATGGAAGCCATTCTGGGAGGACGGCAGCCGCGCCTACTATTTTATGGGCAAGGACAACATTCCCTTCCATACGGTCATTTGGCCTGCCATGCTGCTCGGTTACGGCGGCTTGAAACTGCCATACGACGTGCCCGCCAACGAATACCTTAATCTGGAAGGCTTTAAGCTCTCCACGAGCCGCAACTGGGCAGTGTGGTTGCCAGACTACTTGGACCGCTACGAGCCCGACCCGTTGCGTTACGTCATAGCCGCAAATCTGCCGGAAACCTCCGACTCCGATTTCTCGTGGCGCGAGTATGTGCGGCGCAACAACGATGAACTTGTGGCGACCTACGGCAACCTTGTACACCGCGTTCTTTCGATGCTGAACCGCAACTTTGACGGCGCTCTACCGGATCCGGGCGACTTGGACGATGTAAGTAAGGGGTTGTTGGGTGAGGCCCAGCAGCGTTTTGACGAGGCGGCGACATATCTGGAAGCGGTACGGTTGCGGCAAGCATTGCAGTCGTCTATGTCGCTCGCTCAAGCCGCGAATCGCTACTTGGATCAGAAAGAGCCTTGGCGCGCTGTGCGGCGCGACAAGCAGGACGCCGCGCAGACACTTTGGACCACCCTGTCAGTGATCAACTGCCTGAAGACAGCCTTGTATCCCTTCCTGCCCTTCAGCTCGCAGAAACTCCACGGGATGCTCGGCTTTGAAGGCGATGTGGAAGACTCAGGCTGGACATGGGACTCCGGCGCAATGAAGGCTGGCCAGCAGTTACAGCGACCTACGCCGCTGTTCCAGAAGCTAGACGAGGATGTCATCGCCGCTGAAGAACAACGGCTGAACGACTGAAGGCCGCATTGAAGGAACGACATCGAGTGCAATCCGTATCGTTTTACGAGCCCGTCCGGGAACGTCTGGAAAAGGTCAATTCTTCCCTGACGGAAATGGCAGAAGAAAAGCACCCGTTTCTAGCGAAATTGCTGGATCACACCTTTTCAACTCCCGGCAAGAACATACGGCCAGCCATAACTCTGCTTGCCTCCAATTTCTACCGACACGACGAGCGCCTCACGGAGAAGATGGCGATTGGCGTGGAACTGCTCCACATCGCCTCGCTCATTCACGACGACACTGTGGACGGCGCGGCGCTCCGAAGAGGTAAGCTGACCATCAGCAGTTTGTGGGGTCCTAAAGCCGCCGTATTGGCGGGCGACTACATCTTTGCGGCATCGGCAACGCTGGTCTGCGATACCGGAAACATCCGCGTTATCAGGCGATTTGCCGAGACGATAATGGAGCTTTCCAGCGGCGAGCTTCAGGAGATGGCAGAAACTTACAACCCCGAACAGTCCATGGAAGGCTATCTGGAGCGAATCTACAAGAAGACGGCTTCCCTATTCACCACCGCGGCGGAGTCAGGCGCCGTCTTGAGCGGAGCACCGGAAGCCTGCTCTCAGGCATTGCGAAGCTACGGCCATAATCTTGGCATGGCATTCCAGGTCGTCGATGACATACTCGACTTCGACGGCACGGAGGAGGAGATCGGCAAGCCAATAGGCAGCGATCTCGCTAACGGAGTAGTTACGTTGCCCACCCTTATCGCCATGAAGCAAAAGGCGTGCTCCGAAGTCGTAAAGCGCGCACTCCAATGTCCGGACAACAGTGACTTGATGTGCGAAGCAATAAACCTCATCCAGGACGACCGTGTTCTGGAAGAGGCGTACGACTTCGCCAGTCGTTACTGCGAGAAGGCGCTGGACAATCTGACTGGACTTCCGGAGAGCAACTCTCGCGACTCGCTTGAAGAGCTGGTGAGCCACGTAAAGGTGCGGCGCAGTTAACGTTCCTATTCCCGCACTTAATTGTCCACACTGGAGGCTATGCCTCCCACACTATCTCCCCGCTAACTATCGTCGTCGTAACCCCCACATCAGGCAGGCGCTCCGGCGCGATGGTAGTTGGATCCTCGCTCAATATGGCTATGTCCGCCCTTTTGCCTACCGCAATCGTACCTGTTACGTCTTCAGCGCAGACCGAATAGGCGGCATTCTTGGTGTGCATTTCAAGAGCCTGCACCGCCGTCAGCCGCTCTTCCTCACCGACGACTTCGCCCGATTCCGCTTGTCGCGTAATCGCAGCGCACATTGCCGCCAGCGGGCTAGGCGCGCTCGCCGGTGCATCCGAAGAGGCTGCAAGAGTCAAGCCGCCACCGATGAAAGTCTTGAAACGATAAAGCCACCGCGAATCCGTGCCAAGTTCCTTGAGATAGCGAAGTCCGCTGTCCCGAATGAAGCGAGGTTGCGAGACAACGACGGGACTGGCGCGCAGCAGTGCGTCCAGAGTGCTCGGCGGGCATTCGGATGCGTGCTCGATTCGGTCCCGCAGCGTGGGCACGCGATTGGCAGCGAGCGCTTCCGCCGCGGCAGTTACGGCATCAGCCTCCACAGCATGAATCGCCACAGGGAAGCCGTAGGAATGTGCGCTCTCAACGAGAGAGTTCAGCTCGTCCGTCCGCGGATAGAGCCTGCCGCCCGACTGCGTAATTACAATCTTCACCTGCCCAATCGAAGCAATGCCGTCGCCCTCGCCGAATCGCAATCCTGCACACAGAAAGTCATTCATGCGATCGACAGCCGGCATTAAATGCAGCGACGGAATAAGGTTTCCTTCCCTCCTCATGCGCCGTAAAGACTTCCACCTGTCAATGGAATTAGACGGCGTGGCATCCACAACGCAAGTCACTCCCTGCGACAGGAATATGCTGCTTGCCCGGGAAACGGCTTCGCGCAGCCGGCCCTCGTTCATTCGAGGAATACGTCCATCTAGCCAGTCCGCCATCTCCAGCAGCAAACCGTCAGGCTCTCCGTCTCTGATGTTGCGCGCTATAGTGCCGCCGGGAGGTTCTTCAGTGTCGAGACCGACCCCAACGCGCTCAAGTGCGAGGCTGTTCAGCACGCATGCATGGCCGGAACGATGGTTCAAGCGCACCGGATGATGAGGTGAAGCATGGTCGAGGTCAAGGCGAGTCGGATGGCGCTTCTCTCGCAGATCAAACTCGCTGTATCCGGTAGCTCGAATCCAGTCTCCGCGAGGCGTAACCTTGGCGACCTGCCTGATCTCATGCAGAATGTCGTCAATGTCAGCCACGGCGCTCGGAGAGCAGTCAACGGCCTCTAGACTCGCCGCGTAAGCGTAAATGTGGCAGTGGGCATCAATGAAACCCGGAACCACCGTTCGCCCGCCGCAGTCAATAACATCGGCGGCTGAAAGCACTGCGGCAGATAAGTTTCGCCTTTCCCCCACCCAACCAATGCTCCCGCGCCTGATGAGCACCGTGTCAGCATGAGGCTGCGCGCCATCAAGCGTGAGAACATTGCCGTTCACAAGTGCGATATTCGGCTGCTCGCTGTGGGCTCTCATGACACTGGGACGGCGCGGAAACCGAAAGGACCTATAGGCTAGTGTACGACGGACAGCGGCGTTGCTTCGATACGCCTGACAACAATCTTATCGCGCTGCATCATTTCGGGAATGGCGGGCGCGATGTCATTCTTCCATGTGTCGCTATCGTACACTGCTTCGTAAAGCCGCTCACGCTGCTCTTCACTCTCGAAGCGGCGCACCCATATATACAGGTCATCCTCTTCTTCGCCGGTGAAGCTGCCAACAATCACCATCCCTTTACCCGTCTGAAACGGGATGATGGTTTCCTCCATAAACCTGACCCAGTTCTCTCGCTGCCCCGGCTGTGTTCGGTACTCTCTCAATTCAAAGAACATTGCGGTCTCCTTCTGGGAATTCTTAGATGCGAGTAATGTATTCTCGCCGATGGAATGTGTCAAGTTGCGAATCGGAACACATACAGGCTTGCGGCGGCGTAGAGCGCGATCAAGGCAGCCGACTCGTAAGTGAACCAACGGGTTGGTCGCCGCCTGGTGCGTATCACAAGACCCAGCAAGACCACGCAGGTCATAAATATAGCGAATAGCGCCGTTGCTTCATGTATGGGTGATACGGAGGACCATAGCGGCTTGCCCACAAGTGCGAGATCGTCAATAGTCAGGATGAAGCCCATGTTGAAGAGATTGCTGCCAAGCACATTGGAAATTGCAAGTTCAGGTGCGTTAATCCGCAGCGCAGCGATTGACGCTGCCAGCTCAGGTAATGATGTGCTGAAAGCCAGGAACTGCGTACCGACAAAGCTCGCCTCCCACTGCATGGCATGTGCAATTCCCTCACCCGTTCTCGCGAGCCAGATGGCTGAACCAATGATGACCAGCGCCGCTATCGCATACGTCATTCCGGCACGAGTGAGGCTTTCAGAAGAATAGTCCTCGGTTGGTGACTCGGCACCAGGCTCATCGGTCCCTGCAAAGCGATATATCATGTACATTGAAAACAGGAAGAAGATGAACAGTATAATAGTGACCGGGCTGACAAACCAATTCTCGAAAGAGCCGGCGGGAAGATGCTCATGGAAATATACGGCTACGACAGTTATTGAAATGATCAGGACTCCCAGAATACCAACCAGAACTGAAGTGAGAGATACACTGTTTAGGATCGGTATCCCCGTATTACGCCAGAACAGATCGAGTATCCCGATTATGAACAGGTTGAACAGGTTGCTTCCGAAGGCGTCCCCGACGGCTAGATCAGGAGCATCCACAAGTGTGATCGCACTGACGCCGGTACCCAGCTCAGGCAGCGATGTTGCAGTTGCCAGCAATACCACCCCTATAAACGAGCGTCCCAACCCCGTTCGCAAAGCTATGATGTCTGCGGACTTGGCTAGGAAATTGGAAGCAAAAAGTATGAAACCGGCTGCTGCTAGAAGCTGTATCCATAGCGCCGGGGTGGACTGGGCAAATTCAGGCAATTGCTCTTCTCTGTGTGAAATAGGAGGACATAGTCACGCAAAAAACGACCCCGATTCTACGGGGCCGTTAACACATTATAGCAGTTCCCGGTACTCACTCACCTGACTACTGATTACAGGCCAGTAGGTCGGCGCGGTCGCCCCACCTGTCTAGAAAGCGCCCATAGTTCTTGCGGCTCAGTTCATCGCGCTCCGCCTCCGCCAATTCAGACCAGACGCGGTGCTCATGTTGCGCGACAGGAAGCCCCGCGTCTGCAACTATTCTATAGCCTCGCGCCTTGAATTGGAAACTGAAGTCCAAGTCCAGGTTGCGGTAGAAGCGAAAAGTTTGACGAGGAAGACCCACTTCAGTCAGAAGCTCACGTCTGAATGCGAAGCAGTAGGCTTGCATCGCGTCCATATCCCCACTCTCGCCCTCGCCATCGTGAAAGTGATGCAGGTCAGTGGTTCGCAAGCCAAATGGTCCGGTTACGCCAACCGTCTCGTCTTGGAGTGCGCCTTCTATCGGACCGAAGATATCGCCTTCCACCTCAACGCTTGTGTCCACCATAACCACCGTCCTGCCAAGACATTGCTTCAGCAAGATTCGCTTGGCCGATCCTTCCCCAAGTGGATGATCGATATGAATAACCCTGAGGCGCTTGTCCTTGGCGGCGGCTCCTTCCAGCCATTCGTCGGTGCCATCACTCGAACCGTTATCCACGACTACGACTTCCGCGTCACGGTCTCCCAGCCACTTGAACGCACTCTCCACGCATCGCTCCACATCACCGAGGTAGTTGCAGGCGACAATACCCACGGTCAGGTCAACGCGGTCACCTTCATCCATGAGAGAAGGAACCTCAACCTCGGACGAATAAGTATGCCACCGCTCCTGCCTCATCTCCCAGTCGGTCTTCGGGCGCACCAATGTTGCGACAGAGCCGTCCTGCACAATGTAGCCGGAGTCCGCGAGGCTGGCGCGGATCGAGTCTGCGCGAGCGTAGTCCTGTCGCCCACGATGCTGAGAACGATGAGAAATCTCGTTTGCAACTTCGCTCGGAACCGCATAGTCATCAAGAACGTCTGTGATGTTCAAGCCAAGCACCCTGTCGAAGTACGAGAGGAGTTCCAGCTTTGCGCTGGGAGACACATCCGAGTGCGCGAGTTCCCACGTCAATGCGAGTGCGCCTGGCATGTTGAGGTTATCGTCCACGAGCGACTTGAATCGCTCCTGCCACTGAGAAACAGCGTTAGCGTCCGCGGATGTGCCATTTGTCTGGTATGACCATTGCCACACCATGTTTCGCAGCCGGAGCAGTGCCCGCTGTGCAGCCTTCAGAGAAGTGAATGTGAAATTTAGACGGGTGTCGTACTGCGCCGTCAGGCAGAGATAGCGAAATGCCAACGGGTCAATGCCCTGCGCTTCAATGTCCGTCAGGATGAACGAGTTGCCCATCGACTTTGCCATCTTCACCCCGTCCGCGAGCAGGTGCTGCCCGTGCGTCCAGATGTTCACTACCTGCTCACCTGCATAGCCTTCGCTCTGAGCGATTTCGCCTTCGTGATGAGGGAAGATGTTATCCACGCCGCCGGTATGAATATCAAAGCGGGAGCCAAGATACTTGATCGACATAGCTGAACACTCGATATGCCAGCCTGGGAATCCTTCACCCCAGATGCTGGGCCACTTCAGTTCTCTGCCAGCCTCCGCAGCTTTCCACAGAGTAAAGTCCCGCGGGTCGCGCTTCAGCGGGTCGGCTTCGACTCTGACCGCTTCAAGCAGGTCGCCCTCTGCGATGTTGCCGGACAGCTTGCCATAGCCGCCGAACTTGCCTACCTCGTAATACACATTCCCACCGACCTCGTATGCCAAGCCGCGCTGAACGAGGCGCTCAGTTATTTCCAGCATCTCCGGGACGTGGTCGGTCGCTTTCGGAAACTCCCGTGCTGGGATGATGTTCAGCCTTAACTCATCGCTCAGGAACCTGTCCGTGTAGAACTGCGCTATCTCTGCCGGAGTCTTTCCCTCGGCTATGGCGGCAGCGATGACCTTGTCGCCACCTTGCTCCAGAACTTCCTGGCGCATGTGCCCAACATCGGTGATGTTCTTGATATGGACCACATTCAGGCCGTTCAGCTCAAGCGCTCTTCGTATCCAGTCGGCCATCAGATATGATCTGAGATTGCCGATGTGAGCGTCCCGGTACACAGTCGGCCCGCAGGTGTACATCTTGACCACGCCGGGCTCAATAGGTCGTACCTCTTCAATTTGCTTGGACAGAGTATTGTATAACCTGAGCACTTGCCTACTCTCCCCTGTTTCACCGTCCCGTATGCCCTTGCCTAATTTCCTTGATTGTACATCGGCACAAAGCGCTTGTCTAACGCAGTTCCGGATGGCACGCAGCGCCTGTGCCTATGCTTCCAGCGAGATTACGCGCAGCAGATTAGTGCTTCCTTGTACTCCCATCGGCAGGCCTGCAACAAGGACTATCGAATCTCCGCTGACCACGCCAGGAACTTTACGCGCTTGCTCCTCGCCGATCTCAAAGAAGTCCTCTCCCGACTCCAATTGCGCCACAATCACGGGAATCGTACCCCAATATAGAGTGAGTCGTCGCCGTATGTCTGAATACGGTGTGAGAGCAAGTACAGGAGACCTAGGGCGATATCTGGAGACCCTTCCTGCCGTGCTGCCGCTTTCGGTAAATGCGACTATAAGAGCCGCCTCCAGTTGGTGCGCCGTGCGGACCGCCGAAAAGCTGATCGCGTCGTCCGTACGTTGATCCTCGGTCAACTGCGACTTGGCAAGCAGAATGTCGTCGTAAGGCAGCGCCTCCTCAGTTTCGAGGGCCGTCTGAACCATCGCATGCACAGCGTCGATCGGGTGCAATCCGACCGACGTCTCCCCTGAAAGCATGACAGCGTCCGTGCCGTCGTATATCGCGTTCGCAACATCCGTGACCTCAGCCCGCGTCGGCATTTGAGATCGTACCATCGACTCCAGCATCTGAGTCGCGGTGATCACAGGCTTGCCGGCCGCGTTGCACTTCGCAATTAAGTCCTTCTGTATGACAGGGATACGATATAGAGACACATGCACGCCCATATCTCCCCTTGCCACCATGATTCCGTCACTGGCATCCAGAATACTGTCAAAGTTCTCCAGTGCCTCCACCGATTCGATCTTTGAGATAATCAATGGATTTGCACCGTGCTTCTTTACGATGTCACGCGCTCTGCGTACATCTCCGTCTTCATTGACCATCGACAGCGCAACGAAGTCCGCGCCCTGTTCAGCGGCAAACGCAAGACATCTCTTCGCATGATCATCGAGAGCGGGTTGCGAGGGAGACCTTCCAGGTGTAACAACTCCTCTTCGCTCGGTAACTCTTCCACCCACCTCAACTTTGCAGTGCACGTCATCGCCGTTTACGCTCTCTACCCTCAGCCTCAACAAGCCATCGTCCAGTAGGATTGTTCCTCCTACTATCGCGTCTCGATGAATGCCGGGAGGGAAGACCGAAATTGTGGACTGGTTTCCAATTGTGTCTCGACTTGTGAGCGTGAGAGCGTCGTCATTCTTGATTTCCAGCACCCCGGGAACGGTTGGGCCTGTTCGATATTTTGGTCCTGGAACATCCACCATAATGCCGATTGGCACTCCGAACCTCTCCGAAACTCTCCTTACACGACCAAATGTAGTGATATGGGTTGATAGGTCCCCGTGAGACATATTGAGACGCGCAATGCTCATACCCTCTCTCACCAGCGATTCAATCATCTCCTCCGACTCGGTCGCCGGTCCGAGCGTGCAGACAATTTTCGTTTTCTGGAATCTCTTGCCTATATTTGTGGAGAGCATTCGAGGAAGAACCTCCGACGTCAATACCAGCAACTAGATGAAGAGTTACGGCCTGATTCCCGTTATGACTTTTCTTGAAGACGGGGCTATGATACCAGTTTCGACTGTCCCTTTGCACCGAAAGTCATCCGGTGATTACTCGTGAGAGTGGACAAGTGAAGCTCATCAGCACAGTTGCGACATTGCCTCCCCGGGCAAACAAAGACCAAATGAGGACTACGATTCGCTATGCAACCAATTGAGACTTGCCTATAGACTTGTCATATCGCTCTGTCGCCATTTGCGACTAGTGAAATGAAATGCTTACGGTAGTGTGATTGGCGATGCTCAGAGAACTTTACGAGCTTCAGGAACTTGACACGGTAAGGGCGGAGAAGCAGAGAACTCTCGATGCGATACGTGCGGAACTTGCGGATGAGTCGAATCTGCGGCAAGTTCGCGCTCGTCTGGCGACCATCCAAGCTCAGTACACGAGCCAGAACGCGCTCAGGCGGGACGCGCAACTTGCCGTGGAGCAAATCGAAGCTCGCGAGGAACTTGTCCAGGACCGCCTATACGGTGGCGCTGTCACCAACCCGCGCGAACTTGAGGCATTTCAGGAAGAACAAACGATGTTGAGTCGCCAGAAATCGGAGGCGGAAGACATCCTGCTTGAACGTATGGTGGCCACAGAGGAGTTGCAAGAAGCGCTTGCGAGTACGCAAGAGACACTCCACGCGATTGAAGAGCGGCGCAGCTTGCGCGTACCCGAACTGCGAAGCCAAGGAAGAGCACTCAGCGACGAACTTCAAGCCTTAAACCTGAGGCGAGAAGATATGCTGCCGCAGTTCCCTCCTCAGATGCTTTCAACTTACGAAACCCTACGGGCAAGCCGGGACGGCCAGGCCGTCAGCAAAGTCATAGCGAGCAGAGGAAGGGACGTATGTGAAGCCTGCCGAGTGGCGCTCCCCAGGTCCGACATTCAACGACTCAGAACAGGAGAATCCCTAGTTCAGTGCAACAACTGCCGCCGAATACTGTATATGGAATGAGAACATCATGCGTGCCATTGGATATTACAGACTTACCGATAAAAGCACTGACGAACCGGCTGAGAGTCTCCAAGAGCGATTCACAGAATATTGCCAGCGCTATCTGCACCAGCCCATTGCCTATTTCGGAGACAGACCCGGCGAGGCGCATCTAACCAATGGGAACGGGAACGGGAGTCATGCGACTATGTTCCCTGAATATAGTCGCATGCTTCAGCATATAGTCGCCTCGGAGAGCAACTACCTTGTCGTTGTACCCGACTCAACCCACCTCGGAGACGATCTCGAAGCAGCGGTAAGGACGATTATCGAGATCGAATCCACAGGCTGCAAAGTAGTATGCGAGGACGACGACCTGCCGGACCCGCTGCAGAATGCTCTTGACTCACTGGGTCCCAATGGGGTGTCCAAGGACCGCAGCGAGCGCATCAAGGATTCCATGCGAAAGCGCGCCATGCAAGGCAAGGGTCTTGGCAAGCCACCGTTTGGCTATCGTAATGGCAGCGATGGAACTCTTGAGGTCGTGGAGCACGAGGCCGGCACGGTTAAGCTGATTTACGACAAGTACATTCGCGAAGGGCTTGGACTTCGCCTAATTGCTCAGTACCTGAACGAACGAGACATCGTCACGCGTCGCGGTGGACGCTGGAACATGGTGACGATCCGCGACATACTCAAGAACCCCACATATACCGGCACCTATTACCGTTTTGGCCTTCGCTTGCCCAAGGTCCATGAAGCGATCATCAGCCCTCAGATGTTCAGACAAGCGCAGGATCAGACAAAGGCGCGCCGTCCGTCTTCCCGTTCTATAAATACGGAGCCGTTCTTACTGTCAGGCCTTGCATTCTGCGCCTACTGCGACAACAAGATGATGGGTGTAACCCGCAGACAGTCTTGGAGACGCAAGGACGGCAACAGCGTTCAGGGAGTTTACCGATATTATCAATGCCAGAGCCGCAACAACCAGAGTCTTTGCGGATACCATACCTGGCGCGCAAACGTTTTGGAATCCACAGTGCTTTCGCAACTGGAGAGCCTTCTGGGCTCAGACACATCCGAGACATTCCAAAGCGATGTCGCGCTGATGCGACGTAGTCGCGAGGTTCAGGTCATGTGGGACAAGCGCATTAAAAACGCGGAGCGCCGCTTCCTGCTTAACTTGAAGCGCGCAGCGCGCGGCGAGTTCGGGCTTGGCGCAGTTCACGACTACCTCAAGCAGCTCGACAAGGCTCGCACTCGCGCCACTGCCACCGATAATCTATGGGACCTGGACGACATAATTTCGCGGTGGGACGACCTTCCCTTCGAGGAGCGACAAGCATTTCTTCTCATGCACGTATCTAGAATCGTCGTACGCGACGATGATGTCGAAGTCGTAACCTGAAGCAGCAATCGAGCATCTTCAAACCCCCGTTGCTGCCGGTTCTTAAAAGCAATTCGGTTTAGCTATCGGTGATACAATGGTACGACCAAGGAGGCTGGGCGGCCGCTCTCTCGTCTTAAGGCGAGGGAGAGGAAAGTCCGAGCTCCACCGGGCAGGATGCCCGCTAACTGCGGGGCGGGGCAACCCGACGGACAGTGCCACAGAAATGTACCGCCGCGACTTGACGTCTCGGTAAGGGTGAAAAGGTGCGGTAAGAGCGCACCGCTTCGGTGGTAACATCGGAGGTCAAGGCAAACCCCATCCGGAGCAAGGCCTAATAGGGGGATTATGGTGCCCGCCCCTTCCCCGGGTTGGCCGCACGACCTCGGTGGCAACGTCGAGGCTAGATAGATGGCCGCCGCCCGACGCTACGCGTCAGGTTACAGAACTCGGCTTACAGGCCTCCTTGGCAACTGACGTCTTGAGTATCGAATGCGACTTCAGATGGATGGAGTTGCGAGGCCGTCTTACCGGATTCCGCTGGACTTCCAGGTGCGTACCGACATCCGCCCGGAGAAATCTGTCAAGGAGACCGGCACGCACATATTGAGCGCACAAGCCAGGTCTTCATGACTCGGATTCGGAAATCTGGACAACTTGGTCTCCTGAAACATCTCCGATCACCTGCGTCCTGCCGCTCGGCCTCCGCACACTGATTTGGCCCACCATCTCAGCGTTTCCCAGCCCGGATTCCAGATCGATGCAGCCCATTGACAGGTAATTCGATCTCGCGCGCACTCCCTGTATCTACGTGCGCCCTGCCGAGACGAGATACACTCCCGCTACCCCTGCATCTAAGTTACTCCTCGTCCCATCCACGCCCATACGGCCCTTCAACGCAAGCGTGACCCAGTGACTGTGCCACCGCCGTTATTCCAGACGAATAGCGGCCCCCTATACCTGCCTCAGTCGCGGGTCCAGCTCGTCCCGCAGCCAATCGCCGAAGAAGTTCATCGAGAATACTATCAGCAGAATCGCCATCCCGGGAAAGAATGACATCCACCATGCCGTCGCTATGTACAGCCGTCCTTCAGATACCATCGTTCCCCACGACGGATCGGGTGGAGGGATTCCAACACCTAGGAAGCTCAATACCGACTCGGTGAGAATAAGCGATCCTACCTGAAGCGACGACAGCACCATTACGGTGTTGAAAAGCCCCGGAAGTATGTGCCTGAACGCGATTCGGAAACTCGAAGCGCCAGCCACTCGTGCCAGTGCAACGTACTCGGTTGTCTTAATCTGGAGCGTCTCCGCGCGCACCTGACGCGCAAATGGTGCCCATGTAAACAGCGCCAGCAGGATAATGACAAGCGCCAAGCTCGGACTCCAGACTACGGCAGCTACCAGCGCCACGACGATGAAGGGCATGGCGAAGACAAAGTCAACCAAGCGCATAAGCGCCTCGTCAACCAAGCCACCAGCATAGCCCGCGACCAGTCCGACCAGTGTGCCCAGCGCTGCGCCCGCAATCAGCACAGTGGCTGCGACCTGAAGTGAGATGCGACCGCCGTATATCGTGCGGCTGAGTATGTCCCTCCCTATGTAATCCGTACCCAGGAGGAATCTGGTCCTTCCACCTTCCGACCACGCCGGCGGGACGTTCCTGTCGGCGACATCTCCCTCTAGCGGATGATTGGGAGCTACGAGAGGTGCGAAAATTGCCACCAGAACCAGCACCGACACGATACCGACAGGAATGACGGGCCATTGCCTGAAAGTACGCCAAGCCTGCATATAGCGGCTCGGTCTGGCAGCCAACTCCGGGTCGCGCGCCCCGGTATCGACGTTACTCATACCGTATCCGAGGGTCTAAGAGGCCATATAGCACGTCCGCTATGAAGCTGGCCAGGAGGAACATAACTCCGAATACCAACGCCAGTCCCGTTACCAGTGGAAAATCAACGTTGACGGCAGCTCGGACTGCAAGCCTGCCTATGCCCGGCCATGCGAACACCGTCTCGGTCACGACCGCGCCGGTCATAAATCCCGCCAGTATTATCATTACGTAGGTAAGAGGCGTTATCAGCGCGTTCCTGAAGGCGTGCTTCCAAATTATCTTCTGAGACTGCACGCCCTTTGCCCTCGCAAGTTTCACAAATTCGCTGTCCAGCACCTCCAACATAGATGACCGAGTGAGGCGCAGCATCCCGGCGGCGGGTAGCCAGCCAAGCGTCACGACCGGGAGCACATAATGAGTCCAGTCTCCCCTGCGAGACGTGGGCAACCAATCCAGGTTTACGGCGAATATGTAAATCAGAACGATTGCCAACCAGAAGGGAGGAACGGACTGCCCCAATAGCGCAAAACTGCGTCCGAAGTAATCCCACACGGTGGCTCTCTTCACCGCTGACAACACACCCAAAGGCACCCCCAGCACTATGGAGAATAAGAAGGCAATTCCGGACAACTGCAACGTGGCGGGCAGCGATTCCAGGATCAGGTCCAGCGAGTTTCTATGATAGTGAATGGAGTCCCCAAAATCACCCCGCACGGCTTTTCCAAGCCATATCAGGTACTGGACGACCAGCGGTTTGTCCAGTCCCATCTTTCTGCCCTGCGCCTCCCACTGTTCCGATGTGACTCTGGTGTATTGGGTCATGTAGGCGTATCGCGGATCCCCCGTCGCATGCGACAGGGCGAACACGATCATGGTAAGTGCCAGCAGCACCACCACAATGGCGGCTAAACGACGCGAAACTAGCCTGAGCAATCGTTTCCCTGCCTATTCTATTCGGCCAGAACTACGCTTACCGGATGGCTGAAAAGGGGGCCCCAGTATGGTCGCCATTCGGCGATTGTTGGGTTGTACACCCAATAACCGGGAATCGTTACAAAGGAAGGCATCAACTGCCAGTACGAAAGATAGTTGTTGAACTGCACATTGGCTTCAAGACGCTTGTCCAGATCAGGCTCAATGTCAGGCAGGAAACCAACATCGCAGACCGACCCCGGCAACTCTATGCCGGAGACTATGCCAGGATTCGCGCACATCGAAATCGCCTTAGACGATCCGGGCGGCAGCCCCCATCCCTGCATCCAGGGGACATCCATCTCCTTGCGGACGGCCTCAGGTCGTCGGGAGGCGTAAGCTGACCTGTCCAAGGTCACGTCCAGACCAAGATTATTGCGCCACATCTCGGCGATTGCCGCAGAGACCTCGGGGTCCCAGAGATTGGCAAGGTCATCGTTAGACCAGAAAGTCAGCGCAAATCCATCGGGGTAGCCTGCCATTGCGAGGTATTCCCGCGCCTTCTCAGGGTCGAAAGGAACTATCCACTCGTCCTTGTGAAGCGGATCTCCCGGCGGAAACTGAGACTGTAAGTGTGTATATGAAATCACGCCATAGCCGCCAAGCACATTCTCCAGAATGGCCTGACGGTCCACCGCCATCGACATCGCCCAGCGCACGAGGCGGGCATTTTCCATTTCAGGGCATACCGGGTTGGGCGGCGGAACCTGCAACGACGAGATATTGTCGTAGTCGCAGCCTGGGGCGAATGGATCGCCTATCCAGGGATGTTCCGCATCGGGCTTGAAGCCCACTCTGGGCATTGATACAAGGTCCTGCTCCCCTTCCGGACAGTCGGGACACCACTTGGACCAGTAATTGCCGGACATGTAAATCGTCTGGGGCCAGGGCATTCCCATGGGCACTGCGGTCCCGCCGCTCGTCGGTATGATGTCCTGAAGCCGCTTGGCCGCTATTTGCGCAACATCTACCTCACCGGTCAGTAGCGCCGCTTCCTTAGTCGCAGCTTCGGGCATTTCGAATGCACGAACCGTCTGGACATTCCCCGTCTCCTGCCAGTGGTTAGGGATTGCCTCAAGCTCCAGTTCGTCGTGTCCAATCCATCTGACGGCCTTATAGGCGCCGGTTCCGATGGGAGTCACCAGGAAGTCTTCCTCTCCCAGCTCGTCGTAACAGTGTTTGCACACCATCCCGTAGGTCCCGTCCAGGTGGCCCATGCCAACCTGCCAGACACCCCATGTCGGAGCGAACTCGCCCTCGTGTACATTCTGAACAGCCGTGTACTCGTCTTTGAGGTCCCATCCCTTCTTATGTCCGGGGGGAACCGACTCGGCTGCGTTGTTTATCGATCCCTCTTCAAACGAGTTGTTGTAAGTCCAGACCACATCCTCCGCCGTAAGCTCACCCCATCCGTTGTGCCACTGGATACCCTTCTTGATGGCGAAGGTTATCTTGCTCAGGTCCTGCGCAACACGCCACGACTCGGCAACCTCGGGTACATATATTTCCTGAGACGGTATTACTCCGGGTTCCGTCAGCTGCAACCTGTAAAGTCCCTCATAAACCTGGAAATCTACGCCGATACCGCCGACGCTGCTGTTGTTGTCCAGTGAATATAGCTGGACTAATGGGTCAAGGCGTGTCCAGGCTACGTTAAACTCACCCTTCGGCTCAGGCTTGACTTCTACGATAATCTCCTGTGCCGGCAGAGGTGCAGCGGTCGGAATGGTCCTTATCGCATCCGACACTATCTTCTGCACCTCATCCGAGGAGAGTGTGGGCTGGTCAGATACTGATGCTTCGGCAACGGCCCTCGCTATCAGCCCTTCAATCTCCTCTTTGCTTGCGCCGGGCTGAGTGGAGGCAGCCACCGCCTGTTCCACCATCGCCGCGATGTCTTCAGGGCTGGCTCCCTCCGGTACTGCCGCCGCGATCCCCACTTCCACCATGCGCTGAATCTCGTCTGCGCTCACGGGCGCGGGAACATCCGGCTGCTCGGGGACAGCCTTGGCGACCGCGTCCTGCACGAGCTGGCTTAACTGATTGGGGTCTATTCCTGGTGCAGGCGCCGGAGCGGGAGCGGGTTCGCTGGCACAGGCAAGCGCAAGGATAACAATCACGCTCACGGCGAATGCCAGGAAGTGTTTGACTCTCAGCTTGTCGCTCAATTCAATCATGACACTTCCTCTACCACTTAGTGTTCGAATGCAAGCCGCTATATCAGGGGTAAGTAGGCAAAAGTGAGCGAAGTGTATATCAAACTAACCGATATTTATAATCCGTTAGTTCAATGAAAATAACTTATCCCTTCTTTACATAACTGTCAAGTGCCTGCGGAAATGTGAACTTCTATGTAGTACAAATGAGACTATTTCACGAGTCTGAGAAACGCGACAATAGCTTTTGGTCAACGTCAATTTTTCTGGTCTCAAGGCCTTTGGTACCGAACTGAAGCTATTGCCTCATGAAGAAGGTTACCGAAATCAGATCAACGCCTCATATTTGTGGAGGCTTTATACCGGGCGCCTCACCTCCCTAAGAGATTCGGGAAAAAGATAGACTGAACCGTGTCTGTGCCGAGAGACCGAGGGATGAAGCGAGTCGTCACTTAGCCGTGGGGCTGATTGCAGTTTCTGATTATGTCAAGAATCCTGTACTCATATGCTTTGGATGCTGAGGGGCAAAGGCGATCACGGTAGCAAGCTACTTTGTGCCTAGGATGTGTCTGTTCATCCAACCGAGCAGTCTCGAAAGATACTCTTCCCTTAGTCTGGGGTGGCCGGTCCTAACGAAGCCGTGGGAGCTGTCCGGGAACCGGACGAACTCAACCTCCTTGCCCAGCCGTTTGAGCGTCACGAAATACTGCTCAGACTGCTCTATCGGACAGCGATGGTCGGCCTCGCCGTGCATGAGAAGCACCGGAGTTTCGACATTGGGCGCGTATGTAAGGGGGGAGTGTTCGAGGAATGCGTCCAACGCGTCCCAGCGGTTGCCACCCCACTGTACCTCTCCGAACCTTACGCCTATGTCCGACGTCCCGTACATGCTGGATAGATTGATGCAAGGGGCCCCGACAACGGCAGCCTTGAATCGAGTGTCATGTCCTATAATCCAGGAACTCATAAAGCCGCCGTAGCTGTATCCGGTGATGCCTAGTCTGGACTCATCCACGTAGCCGCGCTCACAGACAATATCGACTGCCGACACAATGTCCAGGTAATCTTCCCCTCCCCAGTCGCACAGCACAGCCTTCATGAAGTCCGTCCCGTATGTGGAAGAGCCACGCGGATTGACCGCCAGCACAATATACCCGGCTGTTGCCAACACTTGCTGCGGCGCGCTGAAGCTGTCGGAAAAGACCCCATGCGGCCCGCCGTGAATGTCCAGAACAAGTGGGTAACTCGAACCCTGGTCGAAATTGGGTGGGAACAGCATCCGGGATTGTATCTCGAATCCGGCCCTGCTGTGAGTGAATTTCTCCAATTTCGCTGGTGGGTGTTCCTTGAAGTACGCGCTGTTGAAGTCGGTCAGTTGCTTGACATCACCGGAAGCGATGTCCACATAGTGCAGATCGCCCGCGGAATTCGGAGGTGTCGTCAGCACAACTGCGGTTTTCGCATCTCCATCGAATGAGACCTGTGACATCAAGCCTCCGGCCGTGACCTTTCGCACATCGCCCGTATTGGCGTCCGCCTGGTATATGCCCGACTCACCCTTTGCATTGGCGATGAACGATATCTGACCGTCATCTCCCCAGCGCATTTCTGGCGCAGGCACCAGTGGCGCGTATCCTCCCGCGAGGGTGATCGAATCGTCGGTTAGCTTTCGTGGAGCGCGTTCGCGTTCGATTACGAATAGCCAGGACTGCCAGCCTGCGCCTGCCGTGTCGTCGTCCGAGCCTACGACCGCCATCTCATCACCGGAGGGCGACCAGCAAAGCGAGGCAATGCTGGAGAGCCCCTGAGACATCGGCTCTATGCGGCCGCCAGAGGCCGGCACCACGTAAACGTCGGAGTGGGTCACCGTCTCGCGATCAGGCCTCCTATCCGCGATGAATGCGATAGACGAGCCGTCGGGCGACCAGATGGGGGCGCTGTCATCACCTTCACCATCGGTGAGTTGCAGCGTCTCGCCTGAATCGAGGTTCACCACGAAAATATGCCTGAACGCATCGCCCCTCCATCCGAGGCCGTCCGACCTGTACCTGATCCGCCTGGCGACACTAACGCGAGGTTCTCTTTTGGGATCGTGGTCATCCGGGGCGCGATCCGGGTCAACGTCCGATACGAATGCGAGCGCGCTGCAGTCCGGAGACCAAGCGATGTCTGTGACGCCTCCATCAATCTCTGTCAATTTACGTGCCTCACCGCCGTTCGTTGGCATGGTCCAGATCTGGGGCTTTCCGGCGTCGTCAGGTCGGACGAACGCGAGATGGCGCCCATCGGGCGAAAATCTCGGACTGGAGTCGCTCTGGCCACCGGTAAAGGTCGCGACTTCATTCGATTGAATGTCCATCATCACAATCTGCGATCTAGTCTCCGCGCTGTCCCTATCAACCTGGGATCGAACGAAAGCCAGTCTCTTGCCATCCGGAGACGCCGACGGAGAGGCAAGGCTCACGAGTTCATACACGAGTTCGGGAGTGATGGCGGAGTGCATGGCTAAAGGTCCCTTCTCAATATGCTAAGGCTAACTTAACCAGATAGGGGTTCTGACGGTCAATTATGAGGTATGCTCGGATCATTACGGCAAGCTAGGAGCGGATCTGCCGCCCGTAGGGTCTGTTCGACACTTACTTCGAGCCATTATTGCATATCAGATGCAGGCTGTCAGAGATAAGTAGGGATTGGCCTGCTGCAACAGAAGGGGGGAAATGCTGCATCCACCAAGTCTAGGAGGTCTGAGGCGACATGCGGCGCCAAATGATTGTCACGTTGCCGCTCCAATTTAGTTCTTGATAGAGCTTATGTTAAGTGTCAAGAGGAGACCACCCTCTACTACTTGGAGATGCCCGAAGAACCGGACATCTGCTGGGGCATACTCCTTACGCTCTATGCCGACCGGCGCTCTGTCTTCAATCAAACGCCCGAGACCAAGCAGAGGATGAGGACTGCCACCTGGTTCACTCGCGCGATGGACGAGCTGGGGATACGTGTGTAGCTGAACGGGCCAACACATGCCTCGTTCGCTGGCTTAATTGAACACCCCCGTAAAGCAGCGCACTTTGATTGACACCTGTGCGGACCACGGCGATAATCCCAAGAATTCACGTTGGAGGGAGCGAAGGTTTGCCTGGAAGTGCTGACGTAGTCGTTATCGGCGCCGGTGTGGTCGGCTGCTCGGTCGCCTATTACCTAGCCAGAGAAGGCGTCAACGTAACCATCCTGGAGCGGGAGTCCATCGGGAGTGGTGCCTCTGCACACGCCACCGGTTCCCTTAGTCTGCTGGGCACTGAGTTCTCGCCAGGAGCGTCCTTCGAATTAGCCCGTGCCTCTGACTCCGAGTTCCAGCAGATCGTCCCCGAACTGGAATCCGCGACGGACATAGACCTACTCTACCAGCGCCGTCCTTCTCTCCGCTTGGCTCTGGACACCGACGAGGCAGAACTGATTAAAAGCTTCATGGTCTGGCAGCAATCGCACGTCAAGATGAACTGGATTGACGCCCAGGAAGTCCACAGTATCGAGCCCCGCCTCTCACCCTCCATCATAGGCGCTGTCTATGAGGACGAGTCCGCTCAATTAGATAGCTACCGCCTGAACTTGGCTCTGTGCCGGGGAGCCGAACTCCTGGGAGCAAACATCGTTTACAGGGAAGTTATCGGCCTTGTCACTAGCGGAACCGCGATTTCCGGCGTCAGGACCGCCTCCGGGGACATAACTTGCGGCACGGTGGTGGTCGCCGCCGGCACTTGGAGCAGTGCTTTCACCCCTTGGCTGGATTTCCCGATTCCTGTCCGCCCTTTGAAAGGAGAGCGCCTTTTGCTTAACTATCCCGGCGAACCCCTACCAGTGTTGATCAGCTCTCCCAAGCGCGGTCATATGATCAGCAGGATGGACGGATTAACCAGCGTCGGCAGCACCGGCGGTCGGGACTACGACCAGAAAGAAGTCTTCTGGGGCGAAGAATTCGACCGCCAGCCCACCGCAACTGCCCGGACGGAACTCCTCCAGCGCGCCATAGATGTGTTGCCAGATCTGGAGCGTGCCGAACTAGTTCAGCAGCTTGCAGGTTCCCGCCCCTTGAGTCCGGACGCCAAGCCGATTATCGGGCCGCTACCCGGCAGAGAAGGAATCCTGTTGGCAACCGGCCACACCACAAAGGGCATCCACTTGGGGCCCATCACTGGCCGAATCATCACCGATTATGTCTTCCGTAATTCAACCGGGGTCGTCTCTGACATGAGCGAATTCCTCCCGGACCGCTTCGCGGATTTCGGGGACGCCGACTTCTTCCCCGCTGCCAAGGCTGTCGAAGAATAACCCTCGCGTTAGCCTTCTCTATTGCTGGCGCCTTTCAATTTCCACAACAACTGAAAATAGCTTCCTCATCTTACTTATTCTTACTTCGTGAGTTCGTCCCGCAGGCGGCGAATTACGATTTCAGCTTCTTCCTCGGTGAGGTTGAGCGGGTCCACGGCGAGTTCATGGGGTCCCCCAAACTGCTGCAAGTAAATTTGCGGGTTGCCTCGCTCGAGGGCAGCTGCGACGGCATCCCGAGACGGACCGCGCCACTCCTCAGTGAAGCGAATCACGGCATAGGGTATGAGGTAACTGGCGCTGTCATGTTCAATCGTCACCCGCAAGCCGGGCAGCTCCACAAGTGCATCGACAATCATCTGGACTAAGATCCTGTACGCTTCCATCTCCGCGGCCTCGTCCTCTTCGACAAAGGCCGTCAGGGCCGCCACCAGCCCGACGATTTCCTCCTTTGCAACCTTCATTCCGCGACCCAAGAACTGGGCGGGGCTGGCTTGGGCTGCCGCTGCTTCGATAAGGTTGGAACGACCAACCAGTATGCCGCTGCCCTGGGGACCGCGAACACCTTTTCCGCCGCTGTACACCACCATGTCCGCACCCATGCGGATGTAGCGGTATAAGTTGGCGCGGGGCGGCAGCATGGAAGCGGCGTCCACGATTACGGGCACGTCGTGGGCGTGCGCGATTTCGCAGACTTGTTCTAGGGGCATCACCCTGTCACTGGAAAATGGAGAGAAGAGGTATGCGACGGCAGCGGTGCGCTCGTTGATGGCTCCCTCTAGCTGCCAGGGGTGAGCATAGAGGTAGTCGCCGAACTCCACCATTCGTGCGCCCGCAGCGCGGTAAGCCTGATCGTAGGGAAAACGGTGCATGGTGTGTATGACGATTTCGTTCTTCAAACCGTCTGTGTTGGGAAGTTGGCGCATCTTCACAGGGTCGTTGCCTGCTATGACCGCCGCGGCCTGCAAGACGAGCCCACCGGCTGCGCCGCTGCACACAAGTCCGGCCTCGGCGCCGGTCAGCCGGGCGAGTTCCTTGCCCGCGGCCCGATTCAGGTCGTCGATGTTGACCATCACCCGGGCTGCCTGAGACATCAGGTCGAGAACTTCGGGGCGAGTCCGGCTGCCGCCCAGTCGCGTTATGGAGCCGGCGGCGTTAATGACGGGCACCACGCCCAATCCCTCATAAAACGATCCAATGTCCTTGGCGGTGTTGATTCCTGCCACGATTTCCCCCTACCTATTTTCGTGCGTACCGACTGACAGTGACTCGCAGATCATTATAGCAACAACACCCTGTGTAAGAACGTGTAGTGAACGCGCGCTACTTGCCGTGACTGCATAAGTCTAGACAGGCGTGACGCCGAAATGGGAGCTACAAGCTTAAAATAACAACTGCTCGGATTCATCAGTCAGAAGCGCCACAAGTAGCAGCGCGGATGATGTCTGTCTTATAGTGACCATGTGTGCTCTCCCCACCGGTTGTCTTCAAGAATATCTGACTCCTTAATATATACAACGTCCTTGAGGGACGCTCTGTTCCAGTGACATAAGTAACAGACGGGAGAGATTGTGTTAGGTGACGTGACGCAAAGCAAGTGGAGGGGTGGATCAGCAGGCCGAACTGGTAGCTGGCGGGAGCTGTACCCGCGACTGTACTCAAACTCCGGCTTGGGAGCCGATTCCGAGCCCACGGCGCTGTCGCCGCATCGGTGAGCGGCACCGCCGAAAAAGAGTCTAGCTCGGATACTTGCTGAACATCATGAACCCGTTGCTGTCGGGTGTATTGCAGCCCGCAAGGGCAGTTTCCGCCCGCACCGTAACCTGCCGCGCGCCTGCTGTTCCCCGGAGCTGCTGAATACTGTCAGCGTAGAGTACGGCACGGTTGCGTCCTGTTCCATTATTTCCGCCACTGGAGAGGAAGGGATGCGGCCCTTCGACCCTGATGTCGTCGGCATAGAAGTCGTGGGCTTCTCCCAACTTGACACCATGCCATTGGAAGCCCTCCAGGAATTGCTGCGTAAACGTGAGGTATCCGTCGTATGGGTTGAATATGTCAACGTCCTCGGGACCCAGCCCTGAACCCTCCCACATCTTGCGCGCGAGGCTGGCGACATCCTCCTGGTGTTCCTCCAAGGTCGCCATACTGCTCCTGCCCCTGCTGTTGTGCTGTGCGTGGTTAAGGACATACACCGGCTTCTGCCTCACGTCCTTTGCGCGCTCTGCGGTGGTGAAGATGAAGGCCGCGCAGGTATTCACCGGCCTGTCGCAGTCGTAAATAACAAGCGGTTCCTCGATCACGCGCCCATTCAGATAATCCTCAAGCGTGAGCTGGTAGGGCTCGTGCAGAGCGTAGAATCCCCAGGGCGTCATCAGGCCGTTTCTTCGCAAGTTCAGACAGAGGGGAGCCAGCCCGTCGTGGGACTTGCCGTACTTCTTGCAGTACTGTTGGAAGACCACCAGGTTATTAAACATCGCCCCGCTCTGATAGCCCCAAGGAATCGTGAATGCACTGTTCCCGTGGGCCTCATCGCTGACATTCTGAGGATTGTTATGCCCGTACCGTCCTGAGAGGTTGACCATCGGATACCACACCAGGGCGGTCTCGCACAGACCATCGCCGACCGCCTGGGCGGCCAGTCCCATCATCGGGCCGATATAGGGCGCGTCGGACTCAAGATAGTTAATGTTCCTGAAACCCAACTCCCTCTGCATCCACTCCGCCGAAGCCTTGGTCAGACCGTCCTCGCTCTCGTAGGGAGGGTCGAAGTAAGGGCGAGGCGCCCAGGTACGCTCGGCGCGGGTCTCCGCGCTTGTGATAAGCCCGTCAATGTCGTCCAGCGACAGGCCCGCGTCCGCGATTGCCTTCAGGCACGCCTCCTTGCTCAAGCCGCCGCAGCTCCTGTCAAGGGTCACCCCGTCCCATCGCCGGTCCATGTGGGACTGTCCCCAGCCCACAACCGCGACCTTGCCTCGGTGCTCCCAGATTCCCATACCTTCCCGGTCTCTCATCCAACTCGTGTCGCCAGCCATCTCGACTCCCTTATCGCCACTGCGTCTTCGAACTTCTCCATAGACCCGGCAGGGTTAGCCGATGACCCGCCACTCGTGGACCAGTTGGCCGGTACTCGTCTCTTCAAATATCAGCTCGACCGGCGCTCCGACCGGGACCTTACCCGGTGGGGTGCCCGGAAGATTCGACAGGAAGTTGATACCCGGGTCCTCGTCCAGGGTTATCACCGCGAAGTTGATGGGCTGCGCGGACCGGAACCCCCTGATGCGGGAGTCTCGTATCACAAAGTACACGTCAATGTGCCCCTTGCCCCGCACCTCCTTCCACTCAAGACTGTCAGCCAATCCACATTCGTCGCACCGCGGCGTGGGCGGATATTGCAGCCTCTCGCACAAGATGCAGATTTGCAAAACCAGCCGTCTCTCGTTGCAGGCGTCCCAGAAGGGCTTTGTCAACTCATTGGGAACCGGTGCGGGTCTCTCCAGTCCTGGAATCGTAGCCATGGCTCTTGCCTCCTGCGTATTCGCGCGTCTATCCTTCTGTCGTTGCCGACACGATCCGGTATGAATTACAAGACGATATCACAGATCGCCGGGAGTGCTAATTCGACTAATCGGCAACTCTAGTCAGCAGTCGCTGCGCGTGAAGTGTCTGCGAGTTTACCTTGCGGCTGGAAGACGGGCAACCGGCGCTCGTGTACCCGCCAGCGCCTTATACAGGCTGTTTAGAACGGCATTCGCGTCCGTATCCTCTGTCATGCCTCACCTGGTTCAGTTGTATCTCCATTCTTGTCTGTGCTCAACAGAGACAGTTCCCCACCCGGGGCACCTCTGCGATGTGGACCTTGAATCAACGACAACCGGCTCTCTATCTGTCCATTCTCGTATAATGTAAATGCTCCTCAGATAGGCCGATTTGCAGAGCTGGTGAGAGGGGCGCGTTGCCGCCTTCGGGCTGGCCATTTCCCTATTCGAAGCCCTCGGGATTCCTCCAAAGCCGTTCAGATTGACTGCTCCCGGCACGCAGCCTGTATGGTAGTCCCGAAGCTCACAGCCCGCCGAGCCAAAGCTCAATGACGATTCTGCCTACCATGCAGGTTGATGGGCCGCACAATACTGAACCGCGAACATTTCGGCGGGTGGTCTCGACAAAAGGAATCGGACACGGAGAGGCGACGTCGGCTCGGTCCAAGAGTTTCAGACCTGCCACGGGTTGAAGGCTCTTCCAATGCATGCGGGAGATTATGAAGTTGCTTCATCTCACAAATTCTGAGGTAGCGTCCCATAAGATGGTGTAAAAGAGAGGGTTGTACAGAGACAGACCATCGCGTCATCTTTATCATCGTAAGTGAACAGATCGAAGTAAGGAAAGCACGATGGTTAAGGACAGTGTGGATCTTTTGGAGCTATTGCGCAAGAGGGGCGTCGACAGAGACGTGGACATTCTGCTGGAGGCGCTCAGGGTAGTTGTGGATGCGGTCATCGACGCCGACGTGTCCGTCAAGATCGGCGCGGATCACGGTTACCGCAGCCGTCAGTGGGACACCAGGGTGAGTACGATGGAGCCGCGGATACCGAAACTCAGAGAGGGAAGCTACTTTCCGAGCCTGCTTGAACCGAGGCGTCGGAGTGAGAAGGCGTTGCTGGCGCCAGCGAGGACGGTGCCTTCTGGTTGAGCTTCCTGCGCTCTCTGGTAGCACGGTGCCTGAGCGGAGTGGAACTGGTCACATCGGACGCACACCAGGGGTTGAGGAACGCGATAGTCACAGTGTTCGCCGGTGCCAGCTCGCAGAGATGTCGCACCCACTTCACGACGAACTTGCTCACGAAGGTGCCGAAAAGCGCCCAGCCTTGGGTCGCAACCATGGTGCGTACGATCTACCAGCAGCCGTCTGCCGAGGAAGTACACGCGCAGCTTGAGCGTGTGTCCGACCAGCTCAGTGATCGCTTCCCCGATGCTTCCTCGATGCTGGCCGAAGCAGACGCGGCTGAACAAAGAGATCAGGCACAGGACCGACGTCGTGGGTATCTTCCCGAATCGCTCGGCGGCGCGTCGGCTCATCGGTGCTGTGCTTGACGAGCGGCACGATGAGTGGGCAGTCGCCCGTCGCCACCCGACGCCCCCGGTTGGCGCGAAGCAGGAGGCTCTGCCGGAGGTTCCACTGACACATTCTGCCGCGGCTTGACACACATCAACAGGATGACGATCTTTTACACCACATGCTGGGGCTTGACCGCGCTTTCAGAGATAATTTTGAGATGCGCCAGGGGAGCATCAGGTTTAATGACTTGTCCAGCCATCAGCAGGCCGTCACGTTCGACCTGATCAGCATTTATGTAAACCGAATGCGTACCTATTTCGCCAACTTAAAGATGGAGGAGATCAGGCAGCATCTCAACGAAACTCACTTTGCCGGAATGGGCAGCGCCAATTAGGACAACTTCTTACATTACCGGGTGCATAGACCTGTGATTCTCATCGAGTTTGAACACCAAAATGGCATATTCCTGGAGCACGATGAGCCCTCGCAGAATCACATCCGCACCCTAGTCCGAACTCCCAATGGAAACGACTGCGGCGATGTCAAGCATCGTCGGTCCCTATAACAGAAACCCCAAAAGCAATGTCCCGCATGTGTCGGGTATCGCCGGTTCATAAGGCCAACATTCAGGCAGGCTATCATCACGCCCCTGTGAAGATTTCGTTGGCAATGTCCATCGCGCCCCGGGCGAAAGGTATGCCGGCATACAGCGTCATGTGCCCAAACACTTCAATAATCTGGTCCCGGCTCAGCCCTATGTTCAGCGCGCCTCTGATGTGGCTCCGAAGCGGCCCTTCGCGGCCCAGCGCGGCCAGGCACGTCATCGTGCAGATGCAGCGGCTCGTGAGATCAAGTCCGGGTCGTGTCCAAGTCGCGCCCCAGTAGTATTCCCCGGTGATGACACCTAGTTCCCTCTCCGCTTCGGTTGGCGGGGACGGACGCGCCGGGGACGACGTTCCCATGTAGCTTCTTCGCAATTCCTCACCCCTCCGGAAGAGGCTGTCTGCACCCTCGCTGCCATCGTGTACGTTGGCGGGCGTGAAGTCTATTCCCCGCTCCTCGAAGATTTCCTTGCAGAGTGTCAGCGCCTGGATACCGGCAGGCGCACCGCCGTACCATGTGTCGTGGATTATCAGCTCGACAATCTGTTCAGGAGTCAGTCCTACGTTCAGTGCGTTGCTCAAGTGCCGCCTGAGTTGGACTTCCCGATTGAGGACTACAAGGCATGACAGGGTGACCATCTCTCTATGCACTGGCGTCAGCAGCGGCCTCCTCCAGATTGTGCCGAACAGAGCCTCGCCGATTATCCTCTCCAGGTCGGGAGCCAGTTCCCATGCCCCCGGAGACGACCCACCGGTAATCTGCCCGCCGCCGAACATCATCCGTGTTTCCTGCCCGCGCTCGTAGCGTTCGTCCAGTTCACTCATGTGTGCCTCCATAGTGTGTTCTACAGGATTTCAGACGCCGACAGTGTACGCCGTGCACTTCCGCACGCGCAACATCGGACGGGGCCGTTGTGGAGAACTCAACGGCGCTCACATTAGCGCTTGGGTCCCTGCGTAGGGCCGATAAGGCGATAGCACGTCGAAGAACACCCAAGGGAATAGACAGTCTGACAGAAGGGAATGGCTCTACCTCGAGCGTAGGAGCCTTCATGCGCGAGTGAAGCATCTAGGCACGAATTCCAGCACAAGGAGACAATCGCGATAGCCAAGCGGTGCGCTCGCATAGGAGTCGAGACGCTGAATGTCTCCGGCATGGTCCGCGGTCGCAGGTTCAGCAGGGCTTTTGCCTATGCCCGCATTAGCAGGTTCAGGGCCTTATCGACCCTGGCGCCACGGATGTACTGCTGCGTTTCCCAAGCTGGGACCACCAGACTCAGTTCAAGAGGTGAGTTGTGGAAGTTTTCTCCACTTGGCGTAAGGAGACTGGATTCGACGCCATCGCGCCTCGCCTTCCCCAGTCCCGGCTTGTGCGACAAGTCCACGCTGCTGAATCTAGTGACGGGGTGTTCTGTTTGCACTCTTCGCTGTCGAAGTGACTTCGATGCGGCGCCGTTTCGGCGTACCGATTGACGACAAGGTTACAAGGCTCTAATCTAGGCTCACTTAGATCTGAAGTTAGTCTGGCAAAAGGAGATTGGTATGACGATCGGCACACAGACCACCTACGAAGTCCGGATTGAAGACGTGGAATACCTGCGTCACGGTAGCAAGCCCTTCCTGGCGCGCCTCTTCAAGCCCCAAGGCAGCGGGCCCTTTCCGGTAATGGTTGAACTGCATGGCGGCGCATGGGTGAATGGCGACCGTGAGAACGGCAACGTCGCCAACGAAGCGCTTGCCAGAAACGGCATCATAGTGGCGGCGTTGGACTTTCGTGTTCCGCCGGAAGCGCCATACCCCGCCTCCCTCGCGGACATCCACTACGGAATCCGCTGGTGCAAAGCCCAGGCCGAAGGCTGGCACGGCATTTCAGACAATGTCGGCGTAATGGGCACCTCCAGCGGCGCACACCAAGCGATGCTGCTGGGCATGCGCCCGCACGATTCCCGCTACGCGGCGCTGTCCCCCACCAATGGCGCGACAGATGTGGACGGCTCCGCAGGCTGCGTGATAATGGTGTCTCCGGTGATCGATCCCCTGGGGCGCTATCATTATGCCAAGGGTCTCAGGGACGACGTGAAACCCCCTGAGTCGGTTGGCGAGCGTACCGTTGCCATGCACGACATGTACTGGGTGACGGAAGAAGCAATGGCAGAAGGCGCTCCGGCGCGGATTCTGGCGAGTGGAGAGCGCACGGAACTGCCTCTCACACTGTGCCTGGCACGCGACTACGAGGCAGCGCACCCGCGCCCGGACCTGGACGAGTTCATCATGCAGTACCGCAAGGCCGGCGGACGGATAGACGTAACAATCTTCGAAGGGGAAGGCGGCGTGCTGGGAGACCTCTCCACCGATGTGGCGCAGCAGGCGCTCGAACAGATGACGGCGTTCATTCGAGAAAGTCTTGTGTAAGCAGGCTAGAAGTTTTCTCATAGATGCCGCGGTTGCTAGTGCTCATGGTTCGACAGGCTCACCACGAACGGTATCAGTAAGAGATCGTTCGTCCTGAGCTTGTCGAAGGACAGTCCTCGCAGGAAGCATCATTTGTGAGACAACCCTAGTAAAAAAGGCAAATAGACGACGACGGCGGACTGCAACGATGAATCTGGATGCGGGCTATAACGCACACTTGGCAGGATTAGAGCCGCCCATAGCCCGACTACCATCCAGATGATCGCTGATGATCGCCAGATGCAATAAATCGCCCGCTTCCCCACCCGTTCGGTCGAAGAGTGTGCCGCGATTCACCAGCAGTGCCGAAGGCTCGGAACCGGCGTCACGCAGGCTGCCTTTCAGGTTGACTCAACGCCCGGAGATTCAACGCTTTCGGGATTGAGGTACGAGCCCTGGAAGCTCCTGTGTATCCTGCAGGCTGGACATGTCCATGGGAGGCAGGTCCACCTGAACAAACTCCTGCACGCTGTTGGCCAGTTCGTTGTACCCGTCGAACCAGGCTGCCAGACGGCGGCGCCATACCTCCGGCCCACCACTGGCATAGAGCTCGAAAGCCGCCTCTCGTCCGTCCAAGCCCGACGATACCTGATCCCAGGCAAGCTGCAGCAGCGCCGCCCGTTGCATAGCGGTATAGTCGCCCCCGCCAAATGCATCTTCCAACTCGGCGGCCATTCTCGTGTCTGCGAAGTCGGTATCGGTAGGAGCGTTCACCAGCGACGAGCCGGGGAGAGCACGCAGGATTTCAGCCATTCTCTGGCGGACCCTGAGCATGTTGATTCCAGATGCCATCACATGGAGCTGGTTTGGCAAGGCATACCCGCTCGCCGTCGTTTCCGGTTCCAGTTCTGCCGCAGTCAGGCAGGAGCGAGTGGTCTGGACGTTGACGGTCAACTCGACCAACTGCTCGATTGTCCGGGGGTTGTTCTTAAGGCCCATAACTTCAGCCAATGCGAGAGCAAGGCTCAGTGTCAATTCAGCCTTGGCAAGCCAACCGTGGCTGTGATGCCAAAGCAGCCAGCATACTAGCGAATGGCGCCTCGTCTGGCGCGCCGGTTCCCCGGTAAAGACGCGGGAGCGGGGAACGAAGACATCCTCCAGCCAGACCATCGAATCCAGTTCATCGAACCGGCTGCTTAAAGGTGACAGAAATGGGTTCTCGTGCTTGACGGCGCGTCGGCGCGCCACCACACGGATGCCCTGTGCGTTCACCGGAACTATGAACCACAGGTGTCTTCCACTGCCCGCCGGCAACTCATTCATACTGCCAACCAGAATGTCCTCCGCAAATGGCGTGCTGGTATGCATCTGAATCTTGCCGGTCACCACAATACCGTCGGCGGTCTCGCTGACCAGACGGAGTGCCACGCGCTCGCTCTCAGCCTCGCGGAGCCGTGTCCCGATTAGCGGCCCACCCGCGGCGTAGGTGAGAAACCTGCCACTCTCAGTCAGAGACTCCAGATAAGCCTCAGCCGCTTCAATTTCCTCTGACGAGTGGTTCAGCCGCTTTAGAGAGTTCAGCAACCCCAGGGCAATCAGGACTCCATAGCCTGGGGTGTGGGTCATGTTCCCGCCAGTCACGAAATGCCCGGCGCTGATGGCTTTTCCCAGTCGCCTCAAATCTGCGGACGTCTTGGGCGGAGTGAGCGCGAGTGGATGGCGCTGGCCGTTTCCGTCGGATGGAGTCAGAAGGATGTCCTGCCAGTCAGGGTCAAAGTGGCGATCGTACCATGCAACATACTCATCCACCATGGCCGAAGTCGAAGGGTGTGTCGTGACATCACGCACGGCGCCTTCGCCCAGCACCCATACATCGCGCCCATCGCGCAGGCTTTCTTTGTACTCTGCACCTGTTCTCATACTTTACTGTCCATTTAGATAGCAGGTCCAATTCACAGGCATAAATCTACACACAGAATAATGGACAGCCCTCTTAGGTGCAATTCTCTACTAATTCACAAGACAATTTCAGGAATCCTAGTGTTGTCATTCCGAACGAAGTGAGGAATCTTGCGTCCTTAACTACGTGCAGGCCTGTCTTATGACAGAGATTCTAGCAACTGTGTTGAGTGAAGCTGGGGGTCAGGCAGTTACTTTCTGAGTTCGCGAGTACTGGCTGTCCCAGGATATGCCGTCTCTCAGCATTGCGTTGACTATTGTCAGTAGCTTACGCATGCACGCCACCAGAGCAACCTTCGCAGGCTTTCCCGCCGCCACCAGACGCTCGTAGAACGCCCTTATCACAGGGTTATAGACCCTGGCGCTCAGCGCCGCCCTGTACAGTACCTGCCTGACGCGGGAGCGCCCACCCCAACTGCTTCTCCTAACCCTGTAGGCTCCACTGTCTCTGTTCAGCGGAGCCACTCCTACCAGAGCGGCTATCTGCTGGCGATTGAGCCTGCCCAACTCGGGAAGTGCGCCCACAAGTGTCAGGCAGCTTACGGACCCTATCCCCGGAACGTCCCTGAGCAACTCTGCTTTTTCCGACCAGATCGGACTCTCCCTGATAAGTTCCCCTATCTCGCGGTCTATGTCTTCCAACTCCTGTGTCAGATACTCTATGTGCCTGCGAAGACGCTCCTGCACCGCAGGCTGCGCCCTCCTGAGACGGTTCGTCTCCGCGCTTCTCATCTCCGTAAGCTGCTGCCTGCGTGTCACCAGCGCCTTGAGATCCCGCGACTGCTCGTCAGCAAGTATGCGAGGCTCAGGGCTCAGCGCAGACCCGAAGCGCGCTATGACTTCCGCGTCTATCGCATCCGTCTTGGCAAGTCTGCCCATCGAACGGGCGAAGTCCCTTATCTGCCTGGGGTTCATTACCACCGTGGGTATCCGGGCAACCCCACACTCTGCAACCAGCGCCGTCTCAAGTCCACCTGTCGACTCCATCACTATGAAGCCCACTTGCTGATCTCCGGCAAGCTCGACGACTTTACTTATGCCCGATGCGTCGTTTGTGAATCTCCTCCCATTTCCTTCAGGCAAGATGTGTATGTCCAGAAACCTGCCACTAACGTCTATCCCGATTATCCTCTGTTTACTCATTGTGTCCCTCTCTTGCAGGTACGGGCTTGATGGCCCAGGCAACTGTTCGGGCTTCGATGAGAAAGGGTGTGGCGGCATCTGCTGAAATTCGGTCTGCTCTGACCACGATCCTTACAGCCTGCCACACCCCCCGCAATCGTTACTCTAACACTTTCCCCTCACACAAGATTCTTCACTCCGCTGCGTTCAGAATGACAGGGTGAAGGGTGCGCTGCGTTCAGAGTGACAAGATAAGGGATGCTGGATTCAGAATGACACAGTGAGGGAGGCTGGGTTCAGAATGACAAAGTGAGTAGATCTTGTACTGAAATCGCTCTTTACCTACCCCTGTCAGCCCTTGATGGGGAAGGGACTTTTGAAATTTTCTTGCTCCCGTGCCACTCCTTGACAGTGCACGGCCTCGAACATACCATCCGTCCTGTAAGCTTAGGCGGAGGTGAGTCTTCATGTTGGATACTATTGTTACCGGCGGACAGGTTGTGACTCCACAGGGGGCGATGGAGGCGGACATTGCCATCTCGGATGGCAGGATCGCGGCGCTGGCGAATCCTGGCGTGCTTTCGATTGAGGGAGCGCAAGTCGTTGATGCGTCCGGGTTGGTCGTGCTTCCGGGCGGGATAGAGCCACACACGCACATCGGCATTCCGGTGCCTGAACAGTGGGCCGGTCGGCCGGAGGTGTTCACGCAGCCTCCCGAAGCGGCAACGCGGGCAGCGGCGTTCGGCGGAGTTACCACTCTGCTCGACTTCGCGGGGACGCTTCCGGTCACGCCTGACGACCCCGTCTCTCCGGACCCGATCATGCGGCAGTTGGAGTCGCGGCGACAGGCGTTCAAGGGCCACAGCTACATCGATTTCGCATACCACTACATACTCGCCGGCGCAGTGAGTCCGAATACCATCGGCGAGATAGGAGAGGCGATCCAGGCCGGTCAGGCCAGCTTCAAGATATTCACGACCTTCGGAGGCCGCGTCCCGTACGGTCACCTGCAAGCCATCTTCGACGAGGTGTCGAAGAACCAAGGCATCATGGCGGTCCACGCGGAGGATGACGACATGGTGACCTACATGGAGGAGAAGCTGAAGCGCGAGGGCAGGGATCAGGGCCACAACCTGCACCTGGTGCATAGCAACATCTCCGAGGATGTGTCGTTCCGCAAGGTAATCAGGATGGCGGAGCACGCGGAGGTGGCGATCTACTTCGTCCATGTCACGGCCAAGGAGGGTGTGGCGGCTATCGGAGAGGCAAGGGAGCGGGGTCAGCCGGTGTACGGCGAGGCGCTGCACAACTACCTTGAGTTCACCTGCGACGACTACAAGAAGCCAAACGGCACGAAAATTCACACCTACCCTGCCATCAAGTACGAGTCGGATAGGGACGCGCTTCAGCTTGGGCTGATGGACGGTCGAGTATCCACGACGGCTACGGACGAGTACACCACGTACAAGGACGTCAAGTTCTGGGGGCAGACCATCGAGACGGTGTGCGGAGGTCATAACGGCATCGAGACAAGGATCCCGGTTGCATTCACGAAGTTCGTTTCGCAGGGCGGCATGTCGCTGACGCAATTCGCGGACATAACTTCGACCAACGCGGCGAAGATACTAGGGCTGTATCCGCGGAAGGGGGTCATTGCGCCGGGCAGCGACGCCGATCTTGTGTTCATCGACCCTAACATTCGCAAGACTCTCACGCTCGACGACCTCCACGCGGACTCCGACTATAGTATCTGGGAGGGATTCGAGTGCGAGGGATACCCTGTGAAGACGATGCTGAGGGGCAAGATGATCGTGGAGGACGGGAAACTGGTCGGAAATTCATCCGAAGGCGAATGGCTGCCGCGCAAGGTATCGCCTGAGACTCTGGCGCGTCCGGTGGTCTAGGGACCGCGTAGCCGTCAATTGCCCACTGTGACGAACTCGAACTAGGTTCTGTGGACATTTGAGGCATGTTCTATGTTGAAGGCATGGTAAACCCGCAGGATCTGTTGGACATCGCTACACAACTCGCGGACGGCATGGGAGACAGGACACGCGGAAGACCCAAGCAATCCGATATGACAATTCCGATACGGAATAGGCAGACGGTGACGCCATAAAAACCTAGCGAGGCTACCGTCAATCCAGTCTTCCCCTGAGCTTCGGGTCCAGATGGTCCCTCAAGCCGTCTCCAAACAGGTTGAAAGCCAATATGGTAACCGTGATGGCTACTCCAGGGAATATCACCAGCCACCAGGGTGGTCTGAACGACTCTGTCAGAATCCCGCCAAGCATGTTTCCCCAGCTGGGATGAGGCGGCGGAACGCCCATGCCAAGGAAGCTGAGAGCGGCCTCGGTAAATATTGCGCCTCCCAGGCTGGCGCTGGCTACGACTAGCAGTGGTGCGATCGCCTGCGGCGAAACATGCCTCACCATGATGCGCAGGGGTGACGCGCCCATCGCGCGCGCTGCATCCACGTAGGAAGTCTCCTTCACGGAGAGAACCACTGAGCGGACAACCCTGGTCGAACCGGGAATCCTCGTAACGGCAATGGCGATGATGATAGTCTGAAGTCCCGCTCCCATTGCCACCAGCAGAAGAAGCGCGAGTATCACGCTTGGAAAGGAAATGAGGACGTCAAGGAAGCGCTGTGTTATGAGGTCGAATCGGCCACCAACATATCCGGACAGGATGCCCCACGAGAATCCTATCGCGTCTCCGATGCCAACCGAAACGAAGGCGACGAGCAGCGTTATCTGCGTGCCGAATATTATGCGACTGAGCACATCCCTTCCCAGATTGTCAGTGCCGGCAAGGTGGCTGAGAGAGGGAGGATCTTTCAGCGAGCCATAGTTGCCCTGCAACGGGTCCTGCGGAGCGATGTACTCCGCGAATACCGCCAGGAGCACCACAAGTATCAGAACGAGCGCTGACGCCGAACCCATCGGTGACGCAATCGTAAATCGCTGCGTCACGCCATACATGTACTTGAACAGGGCTGTTACACCCTGTCGCGGTCTGATCTCTTCCAGCCCAACGTCAGATTCACTCATCTGATTTCTCGTCCTGGTTCCTCTCTTGGCAAATGATTTACTGGTAACGTATGCGGGGGTCTATCCAGCTGTATGTCAGGTCGATCACCAGGTTTATTATCACGAAGATGACGGCATAGAGCAGGACGAGATTCTGAATCAGCATCCAGTCCCGTTCCGTTATCCCCTGCACCAGCGCGGTGCCAAGACCAGGCACGGAGAAGGCTCGCTCTACGGCCACCGAACCTCCAAGCAGTGATGCGAACTGAAGGCCCGATACGGTAATCACTGGCAGCAGGGCATTTCTCAGAACGTGCCGCCACACCACGAGCCGTTCGGCCATCCCTTTTGCCCTCGCCGTCCGAACGTAGTCTTCGCGCAATACCTCAAGGAGCTGCGCCCTCGCCATCCTGGCGATAAATGCCGCCATGCCAACGCCAACCGCAATCGCCGGTCCCAGCGTGATTTGCAGATTCTTAACGGGATCGTCCCAGAAATATATGATTGTGATGGGCGGCTTCCATGTGAAGAACACCACCGTAATCAGGATAAATGTCAGTCCCAGCCAGAAGCTGGGTATGGCAAGAAAGAGCGTTACGAAGAAGCGTGACGTGTAGTCCAGGATGGAGTTGCGGCGCATCGCTGCGATCATACCCACCGGCAGCCCCACGATCCACGAAAGGATGATGGAAAGGAGCGCAATCTCTGCCGTAATCGGGCCGCGCCGCTGGATAATCTCGCGGATTGGCTTCTCAGTCCAGAACGACCTGCCCAGATCGCCGCTGAATACATCCTTCATCCAGCTCAGATACTGAAGATATAGCGGCTTGTCAAGTCCAAGGCTGCGCCTTGCGGCTTCAAGCTCCGCGTCCGACAGCACATAGACGCCTTCTGCCTCCCCGACGATAATTTCAAGCGGGTCGCCGGGCAGCACGCGCATCGCGACGAATATCAGAACAGTTACGCCAAATACCGTTGGGATTGCCAGCAGGAGGCGTCTGTACACGTAGGTCTGCATATTTCCTGTTCAGGCGAATGGAGCCCCTGGCCACTCGTGGTCGGCACGCCGCCACGGTTCAGAGCCGGACTCCTTCGCAGTACGCATCTATATGGTTCACGCAAGGGCGTAAGATGTAATACTCCGATTACCTGTCGAGCCAGACCGTCTCTATTCTGCCCCACTCTACAACTGCGCGCCTGTCTAGCGTCAAACCCTTGACGTAATTGCGCCACATCAACTGGTGACTGATCCAGCCCAAAGGCACTGCGGGCGAGTCTTCATCCAGAATTTCCTCGCCTCTGCGGAATAGAGCCGCGCGCTCATCTGCGTCCAATGTCCTGTTCAGTTTCGCTGTAATTTCGTCGAATTCAGGATTGGAGTAGCGGTAGAAATTGAGCGAGCCCCCAGTTCCCCAGTTCGCCAGCCACAGGGCAGTATGATCGGGCGTCGGAGGCCGGCCGCCGAGCGTCCCCACGATCAGCTGGTAGTCTTTCTTCAGTTCTTCACCTTCCAGCGCCCTCTCATAGGTACGAATAGACACATCGATGTTCAGGTGTCGCCCCAGCATGTCCTGCACGAACGGCGAGAACGCCTGCGAGAACACCGGCACGGTCGGCGTGGCTATCTCCACATCGGGGAATCCCTCGCCGTCAGGGAATCCCGCTTCGGCCAGTAGCGCCTTGGCGGTCTCAATGTCCGCAGTGTGATCCTTCCGATAGCCCGGAATGTCCGCAAGCTCCGACTCCGAAAGCGCCGCCTCGCCCTTGGGGTGAATCCAGCGTCCAAGGTCGTACCAGAAGCCTCCCTCGCGACCGACCAGCACAGCGTCATGGCGGTTGATGACCAACCTGATTGCGGTGCGAACACGCGCATCATCAAAAGGTGCAAGCTCATTGTTGATGTACAGAATCTGCCCACCGAAGCTCGGCGCCAGGGCAGTCGTAACGATGTCTGGCCTTGTCGTGCCTTCGTCCCACGTCTCAGGTGCGACGTTCCACGACCAGTCCGCCTGATCAGTCAGCACCGCGGTTCCCCTGTCCACGGAGTTGGGAACGTGAATCATCTCGAGTCGGTCAACATAAGGTACGTTGGGATTCCAATGGTCGGGGTTCGCGTCGAGAATCCACTTCTCGCCGGGCAGGTGCTCGTTGACGGTGAAAGGCCCCGTGCCGGGCGCGAACGCAAGCTTTCGCAGGTCCTGGTTGTTCGCGTCAAGCGTGGCTTTCGAGTAGAGCCCCAAGGCAGGGAATGCGAACCAGTCGAACATCCACACGCGAGGCTCGCTCAAATTAAATCGCACCGTCAGGTCGTCCACAGCCTCAACTCCCGAAATGGCGTTGAAATTGCTCCTGAACGGGCTGACGTTGCCCTCTGGAGGATTGACTATTCGCTCGAAGTTGGCAACTACGTCATCTGCGGTGAAATCGCTGCCGTCGGTGAATTTCACACCCTCCCGGAGGTTGAAGTCGTACTGGGTAACACCCTCCGTTATCTCCCAGTCGATTGCGAGTTCGGGCACGATTTCCTTCACGCCGTCGGCAGGATTGCGTCTCACAAGATTACTGTACATCTGTGTCAGTACATTACTGTTGCCGCCTTGGTGCATGTCGAAGTTAGAGGTAGTTGCGCCCCAAGCAGTTCTGACAGTGCCGCCACGCTTGGGAGTGTCCTCAGGGGCCATAAGTAGAAAGCCGGTCGCCTCGGCTGGCGGTGGAGCGGGTGCGGCGGGTGGGGCGGGCGGAGGGGTAGTCGGCGCTGGTGCAGGTGCGGCGGGTGCCGCGGTTGGTGCGGCAGGCGCAGGTGCGGGTGCGGCAGGTGTTTCCTCAGCTCCACCGCAGGCTAATGTTATCAGGCCGACAATCGCGATAATCAATGAAAGGAAAACTGCTAGCTTCATGACTTTCCTACCTTTCAGAGAAGGTTGCGCCGTGTCCAGTCGCCATTTGAAACTGTAAAAGTGATTTTGATTGATCGCCGCAGTGCGCGACCCGTTGCTCCATTCTGAAGATTAAAAAGATATCTTAAACGATAAAATCCTTAATGCCGCGTGTATCCAAAATACACCTACTATTAGATTATGTCAAGCACACTACCATCTGTGGATGCGCCTGCGTCTCGTCGCCATCGAATATAAGAGAGTAGTTTGCAGCTTTCGCGGACTGCAAGCGACCGTCTCAGCGGATGTCATCCAAGGTCTTATGAAAATACTTGCGGTCGCAAGTAGTTACGTCTTCGAAGCTACGGCGGCCTCAGAGACGCTCGCGGCCAGTCCCACCCAGATGCCATCACATTGTCTGCCTGCGAATTCCGACAGCATGCATTTGGACAGAAGACTCTTCACTTCCATGCTCTTGCAATGTATTTCGGTGGGCGCTGCATGTTCACTATTGCTTGCTGAAGGGGCTTCCGGGATTGGCCTCCGTTTCACAGACCAGTCTGACATGTCATTCATCAGGCTCACTGAGTACGGCTATCGTCGCCTGCCTTATCTGATTGGGGATCGTGCCGAAACTACTCAATCCGCCTATGAGCAACACACCTCCCGTCCGAACGACTCGCACAAGTTCTAACCCTCCGCCGCTTGAGCCGGCGTTCGTCGCGTGCCGCTACAAGGCCGTATCAAGTGACACATACGTCTTCATCCCGCGTCTGCCTTGCTTTTAGCGTGCGATAAAGCCGCCGTCTATCACGAGTTCCGTTCCGGTGACGAAAGACGCCTCGTCCGATGCGAGGAACAGCACGCCGTAAGCAACTTCGATGGTCTCTCCGGTCCGCCGTAGCGGTGTCTGGCGCGCCAGTGCCTCTTCGGCAGCCGGGTCCGGTGTGAATGAACGCATTGGCGGCAGGAAGCCCGGATGCACAGAGTTCACTCGGATGCCCTGGGGTCCGTACTGCACTGCCATCGCCTTGGTGAAAATGCGCACGGCCCCTTTGGATGCGTGATACGCAGGGTGACTCCGCTCACCGCCGACAAAGCCCATTATGGATGAGATGTTGACTATCGAGCCACTGCCGCGCTGCACCATCTGCTCCACGGCGTACTTCGTTCCGAGGAATACGCCGGTCGCGTTCACATCCATAATCCGGTTCCACTCATCGAAGTCGAGCTTATCAATCTCAGGCGAGCCTCCGCTTACACCTGCGTTGTTGACCAGAATATCCAGCTTGCCGTACTGCGACACTGTCTCTGAGATCAGGTGCCCCCAGTCGCTTTCGCTTGTAACGTCTGCACGCACGTAGGTGGATTCTCCACCTGCATCAGAAATCTCCGCCTCGACCTGCCTGCCGTCGTCGTCGAACACATCCGCGATGACTACCTTCGCACCCTCGCGCGCGAACAGTCGCGCCTCCTCCGCGCCCATGCTACCCGCCCCTCCAGTAATGATCGCTACTTTACCCTCCAATCGCATTGCGTCACCTCTCTCGAGTCCTGTACTGGTCCGTGTGTGGCCTGGGACGTTTCGTTAGGTGGGTATGAAATATATTGTCATTCCTAGGCCGCGTCCGAATCCGGAGGAAAACCTGCCGAGGCAGCCTGTGTACTGCACCGCACGCTTGATGTTCGTGCTGCCCCAGGCTTGTGGGCCTGGGGCAGCAGATTCATCCGGAGTTGCGACGTTTGGGTGCGCCGGGACGTGATGCTCAGAGTAACCGTTCATCAAGGATTTTCGAGCCTCGGAGTCTGAGCGGTCTTTTTCCTGCTTACGCTATTCGGCCAGGACTATGCTCACTGGATAGTTGAAGTGGTAGCCCCAGTATGGCCGCCACTCGGCGATTCTCTCGCTATGCACCCAGTAGCCCGGAATGGTCACGAAGGAAGGCATCAGCTGCCAGTATGAGAGGTAATTGTTGAACTCGGCATTGGCTTCGAGGCGTTTTTCCAGTTCAGGTTCGGTGTCCGGTATGAAGCCCACATCGCAGACATTCGTGGGCAACTCAATGCCGGATACGATCCCGGCATTGGCGCACATCGAAATCGCCTTTGCTGTGCCTGGCGGCAATCCCCATCCCTGCCTCCAGGGAACATCCATTTCCTTGGTCACCGCTTGTGGCCGTCTCGATGAATAAGCCGACGTGTCAATCGTTACATCGAGATTTAGATTCTTACGCCACATTTCCGCAATTGCCGCAGAGACCTCAGGATCATGGAAGTTAGGCAAGTCGTCGTTCGCCCAGAAAGTCAGAGCGAATCCGTCCGGATATCCCGCTCTTGCCAGATACTCCCTCGCCATCTCGGGATCGTATGGCACAATCCACTCATCCCTGTGAAAGCGGTGGCCCGGAGGAAACTGCAATTCAAGGTGGGTGTATGATCGCACTCCGTAGCCGCCCAGCACATTATCCAGAATTGCCTGCCTATCGACCGCCATCGACATGGCCCAGCGCACCAGTCTGGCGTTCTCCATAGAAGGGCATACCGGATTCGGCGGCGGCACCTGCAATGACGAGATGTTCTCGAAGTCGCAGCCTTCTGCGTGCGGATCTCCAATCCACGGGTGGTCCGCATCGGGCTTGAAGCCCATCCTGGGGTTGGCGAGTAAGTCCTGCTGACCCTCTGGGCAGTCCGGGCACCACTTGGACCAGTAGTTGCCGGACATGTAAATTGTCTGTGGCCAGGGCATGCCCATTGGCAGCGGAGTGCCTCCCGTCGCAGGGATGATTTCGGCGAGTCGCTTCGCGGCAGTCTGCGCGAAGTCAATCTCGCCGGCGATCAGCGCCGCTTCCTTTACCGCCGCTTCCGGCATTTCGATTACATGGATCGTCTTGACGTTCCCGACCTCTTGCCAGTGCTCCGGAAGCGCTTCGACGACTATCTCGTCATGCCCCACCCATCTGAGATTCCTGTATGCACCGGTACCGATGGGCGTGACGATGAAGTCTTCCTCTCCCATCTCCTCGTAGCAGTGTTTGCACACAATCCCGTAAGTGCCTTCCAGGTGGCCCAGACCGCCCTGCCAGACACCCCATGTCGGGGAAAATCCTCCTTCTTCCACGTTCTGAACAGCCGTCCACTGGTCCTTCACATCCCAGCCAATTCTATGGGGTAGGGCTAGAGCCTCGGCCGCGTTGCTGACAGACCCCTCTTCAAATGAGTTGTTGAAGGTCCATACCACATCTTCCGCAGTCAGCTCGCCCCAGCCGTCGTGCCACTGAATGCCCTTCTTGATAGCAAAGGTTATCTTGCTAAGGTCCTGCGCAACGCGCCACGACTCGGCTATCTCAGGAACGTATAATTCTGGTGAAGGGATAACCCCTGCCTCAGTGTGCTGGCTCCTGAACAATCCTTCGTAGATTTGCAGGTCCACTCCCAAGCCACCCACGCTGCCGTCGTTATCGAGCGAATATAGTTGCACTAAGGGGACAATCCGGGTCTCCGCTGCATAGATCACACCCTTCGGCTCCGGTCTGACTTCTACAATGATCTCCTGTGCCGGAAGAGGGGCAGCCGTCGGAATCGTCCTTATCGCATCCGACACTATCTTCTGCACCTCATCCGAGGAGAGCGTGGGCTGGTCTGATACTGACGCTTCGGCTACAGCCTGTGCAATCAGGTCCTCAATCTCCTCTTTGCTCGCGCCGGGCTGAGTTGAGGCAGCCACTGCCTGCTCCACCATAGCCGCAATGTCCTCGGGGCTGGCGCCCTCCGGCACTGCCGCCGCGATACCGACTTCCACCATCCGCTGAATCTCGTCGGCGCTCACGGGAGCGGGGACGTCCGGCTGTTCAGGGACAGCCTTGGCGACCGCGTCCTGCACGAGCTGGCTTAGCTGGTTGGGGTCGATCCCGTGTGCAGGTGCCGGAGCGGGAGCGGGTTCGCTGGCACAGGCAAGCGCAAGGATAACAATCACGCTCACGGCGAATGCCAGGTAGTGCTTGACTCTCATCTTGTCGCTCAATTCGATCATGGCATTTCCCTTCCTAATTCGTCGCCGAATGCAAGCCGTTATATCAGGGGTAAGTAGGCAAAAGTGAGCGAAAGGTTCATCAAGCAGACGGATATTTATAATCCGCTAATTCAATGAAAGCAACTTATCCTTTCTTTACATAACTGTCAAGTGCCGGCGTAAGTGTGGAGTTCAGCAAAAAAGAAGGACAGCATCCTGACTGCGTGACGTTGTTCGGAGATGGCGACTGTGGACACGGATTGCACCGGGTCCCGTTACACGAGTTGATACACCTGCACGCGGTGGCGGTTGCCCTCAGTTACGAAGAGCCTACCTTGGCCGTCTAACTTGACGGATACGGGTGCCCAGAAGTATTTCTCAATGTGCGAGGATACCTCGTGAGGGTCGTCGGGGTCGAAGAAGTCTATGTCAAGCTCAAGATTCGCACGGGAGCGCGCCTGGCCCTCTTCTCGGTTGATACTCAGGAAGTTTATCGCCCACGCCGACAGTGTCGCCTCGCCGCGCAGAAGCTGTATGAAGTTACCGTCTGCGTCGAACACTTGCACGCGCTCGTTTCCCCAGTCCGCGACATAGACGTTGCCGGCTTCGTCCACGGCGACGCTGGAGGGCTTGACGAGCTGGCCCTCACCGCGCCCCGGCTCTCCGTAGAATGCCACGATTTCACCGTCCACGTTGAAGCGCGCGATACGGTCGTTGCCCCAGTCGGCTACATAGATGTCGCCGCTCGGCGCGACGGTTACACGCCACGGCATCGAGAGTATGCCCTCGCCCAGTGATGCGAGAAATACGCCGCCAGCCGTGAATTTCTGCACACGGTTGTTGTAGGTGTCGCTGACATAGATGTTGTCGTCAATATCGAAGGCGATGCCGCATGGCCCGTCAAGTTCGCCCTTGCCACTGCCGTGCGTTCCCCAGACGCGCAGAAAGTTACCGTCAGCATCGAAGGCAGTTATCCTGTGCAGGTAATCGTCGCTCAGGTAGATGTGTCCCTCGCTGTTCTTGTCCCCTGCGCTCAGCCAGATGAACTGTCCCTCCCCGTCGCCGTATGTGCCGAATGTGCCGAAGTATTCGCTGGCCATATCGCACATCGTGACTCGCACACCCCTGTCCACGCCGTCCACAGAGCGGTTAACGACGTACAGACGGCCGTTATCGCCGATCACGGTGTCCGTAGGGTAATAGAAGCCCCGGCCCTCCATTACGGAAAGGCCGAGTGTACATTCGTAACGCAGCAGTTGGGTTGTGGATGTGGTCATGGTTACGCCTCTGGCCGCATTGAAGGAAAGCGACGACTCCACCCCCATCCTAGCCTTCCTCTGTCGAGGAGAAAGGAACTTTGAACTTCCAACAATGGGGCCAGCAGTCGCCTTACTGACAGGCTGTCAGGCTAGTTTCGCTGGAACTCGTGGGTGGCGGTCGCTAAGCGTAGAATGTTAGAGACCTTTTCACGGGTACGCTCTTCGCCGGTCTGCTCGGCAAAGCGTTCAAGTACCTCGTGTGTCTCTTCGGAAACTTCGATAACCCCAAGCTGGTCGAGGCACGCATCAACAAGACGAGCCGGCGAGGTGGCGTATTCGTCCGTCATCACGCCCTCTATCATCGCCCTGACACCAGCCTTGCTCATATCTCCGAACTGCTCCGAGGCGAAGTTGATTCGCTCGACAAGAGTGCCGGTGTCCACCCATTCCATGCCCTGGTGCCAGCCCTCGACGCTGGGTGGGTTGTTGAGTGTCTGTCCCATGAAGTTCATCTGAAAGGATCTGTCCATGATTTCGCGGCGGGGCCTGTCGAACTCGCCTGTGAGCCGCAGCACGCCCGCGACAAGTTCGGCTGGACTCTTTATCTTCTCGTAACGAATAGCCTCGTCCTTGAAGAAGTCTGAGGTGAACAGAGTGTGCAGCATTTCCCTTATGTCGTAGTCGCTGTCGAAGTACGCTCGCACCAGAGTGTCGATCGCCTCGGAATCGCGCGGCGGTGTGTAGGGCCAGGCTGGTACTAGAGGCTCGTCCGCGACGAAGAAGTGATACATGTGGCGCGCGATGAACTGCGCCGTCGCTTCCTGCTGGCAGATAATCTCAATGATGTCCTCGCCATTGAAGTTGCCGGTCTGCCCCAGGAAGGTCTTCCCACCCTCGTCGTGGTCTTCGGGCTTGTAGTCGAAGTGCCAGGAGATTTTGCCGTAGGGCCAGTCTGAGTCGCGCTCTGAGCGCAGCACCATGTACTCGGTGTTGCCGATCGTCCATCCGGTGAAAGCGCGCGAAGCCTCTTTGATATCCTCCTCAGAGTAATGGCCCACGCCCATGCTGAAGAGTTCGAGCAGCTCGCGTCCGTAGTTCTCATTGATTGCGCCCCTGTGATTGTCGTGGTTGTCGAGCCAGACAATCATCGCTGGGTCTTTGGAAAGTTCCAGGAGCATATTCTTGAAGTTCCCCATGCCATGCTTGCGGAACATGCGAATCTGGTTCCAAAGGACTTTGCCTTGGACGACCTTCGGGTAGCCTGTGGCGAAGATACCGTGCCAGAAGAGGCACATCTTCTCCTGAAGTTGCGCTTCCGAGGTTACCATGCGATACAGCCAATTCTCGCCGGAACCGCGGAACCCCAGCATGCCGGACTGCTCAAAATGGAAGCGGCGCACCATATAGTCGCCCAGCCATGGGGCGTTCTCAGATGGGTTCAGCAATTCATCTACCACAGCATCATAACCCTTGGCTTCAAACGCCGCTAGTTGCGCGCGCGTTGCGCCGAAACCCGCGCGGCGCAAAAGGTGTGCCAACAATGGGAGGTCTCTCTTCGTCTCGACAACCATGATGAACGCCTCCTTCTGCCCTTGTTGGTATAGGTATGTTTATGTGCTCATGATGCCCGTTGAAAGCTCGGAGCAGTAAGAGCAGCGACTTATCAGCTTACAAGCCGTACAACGGATGCGAGGATGCCATGCTAGGATTGGCGGGATTATACCACACAGCGGGCTATCAGGCGCCGAATCGTCATAACTCGGGTTCGAATATTTGAACAACCTCATTCGCCGGCACATCCTCGATCACCTGCGTCCTGCCGCTCGGCCAACGCACCCTGATCTCGTCCACCATTTCAGCGTCTCCCAGCCCAAACTCTAGCGCAATACTATCCATTGACAGGTAACTCGATCCCGCGCGCACTTCCTGTACCTGCGTTCGCCCTCCCGCAACGAGATACACACGCGCTCCCACTGCATCTGAGTTACTACCAGTCCCATCCACGCCCATACGTCCCTTCAACGAAAGCGTGATCCAGTGATTGTCGCCACCGCCGTTGATCCACACGAACAGCGGCCCCATTTCGGGTACGAACTCCTGCCTCCGCTCATCCCATCTTGGTCCGCTGCTGTTCGTGCCTATCAGGTCAAGATACCCGTCTCCGTTCAGGTCTCCGTGAGCAAGCCCTTTGCCGTTCAGGTGGAACCTGTTGCTGATTCGCTGTCTATCGGCGTTGAACTTCGGATCGTCAACATCAAGAATGGAATAGTCAACATCACGAATGTCCAGCAGATGCGCCCTAACCGTGATGTCCTCGAACCCACCCTTCCCGTCTCCTGTTAGCATTCGGCCCGCTGCCGGAAATGAAGAATTCCCCGGAGGCCCCTCCGAGCCGAGCCAGTACAAATCCTGATGCCCGTCGTTGTCGTAGTCGAAGAAGGTCGTGCCGTAACCGAAGTCGTAGGCGCCGAGACCTGTGGGGACTTCCCAGTCCGGGTGGATGCGCTTTCCGTCCAGCGAGCGCGGAGGCATCAGAGGACTCGGTTCCACCTCGGTTTCGGAAACTACATCCGGGAACACACCCACTACTCCAACGCTCGCGTCCTTCCGCGTCCCGTCATTCCGAAGCAGGTAATGCAGGCAGGTTCCCCACTCGAACCTCTCCGTGTACTTGCAGTCGCCGCCCGGTTCCATCTGCGGAGCGAACAGCCGAAGGTGATAACCCACATTGGGAATGAACACGTCCAGGTCCACGTCTCCATCATAGTCGCCGACCGCAAAGCCCATCCAGTTGCCGGACTTGTTTATCCCCATCGCCTCGGCAACAGGCGTGAAACGCACATCTCCGGCGGTAGAGTCGTTGCGGAAGACGTAAGGGCGATGTCCATCATTCGCCGCCCAGATGTCTTGGTCCCCGTCATCGTCATAATCGAAAAACAGCACCGCGTGTGTGCGCCCCGAAGGATCCGCGACCCGGTTGCCGTTGGCGTCCATTATGCTCGGATCATATCCTTCGTACTCGGTGCCCGTCTCCTCGTCCTCGAACATAATGGGAGAACCGTCTTCGTACCGTAGCGTTATCTCGCCGCCCTCAACACCCGCCGATTCGGATATTTCCTCGAATGTCATATCACCATTGTTGCGGTAAAGACGATTGAAGTGCCCCGGATGCGACGGCTGGTCGAACATGAACCAGTCCTCATCCACGGCATTGCCCACATATATGTCCAGCCACCCGTCTCCGTCCACGTCGGCGCAAGCAATACTCGAAGCCGAGCGCACGTTTGCATCATCGCCAAGTGCCGATTCCGTGATATCGGTGAAGCTGCCGTCACCGTTATTCAGCAGCAGGTGGTCCTGAATCGCCTCACGAATTTGGGCGGCATCCTCGTCGTCTCCAAGCGCAGACCTGAAGTCCAGGCCATCGCCAATAACGCCCCGCGCTCCCACGTACAGGTCCTGGTAGCCGTCGTTGTTAAGATCGCACGCGACGGCGCCGCTGCTGTTGCTCTCAGAAAGAGCCGCGCCCGCATCCTCAGCCATGTCTTTGAAGTTGCCGTTCCCTTCATTGCGATACAGCAAGTTGCCATTCCCCCTGTTCGAGGTAATGTAAAGGTCGCTGTCACCGTCGCGGTCGTAGTCGAACACCACAACGGCGGGACGGTAGTTGCTTACCTCGTAGCCGTCCTTGAGAAACTGAGAGGCAACGTTGATGAACGGAGTAATGTGAGACGCTTCCTCTTCCACCCGCTTCGCTCCCTCTTGCAGCCTGGCCTGTGGAGTAGGCGCGACTAAGACCGCCGATTCTGCTGTAGTAGTCACGGTAGGAGCGGCAGTAGGCAATGGTAGAGAAGTAATCGGCGCAGGCTCTTCCGAACAAGCAACCACAGCCAGCATCACCAGTGGGACGAGCCAGATATAGGCAGTCCGTGTTGTCCTCAGCATCTGCCGAACCACAGCACACCCCTTTCAGCCAGCTGCTGAAACAGACGGCAAGCCGGACGCTAGCGCGCTATATCTGCCTCAGTCGCGGGTCCAACTTGTCGCGCAGCCAGTCGCCGAAGAAATTCATCGAGAAAACTATCAGCAGGATGGCGAATCCGGGGAAAAAGGAAATCCACCACGCCGTAGAAATATACTGCCTGCCCTCCGACACCATGCTGCCCCACGACGGTTGCGGAGGAGGTATGCCCACACCAAGGAAGCTGAGCACAGATTCCGTGAGAATCAGCGAACCAACCTGAAGCGAGGATAGCACCATCACTGTGTTCACCACGCCCGGCAGTATATGCCGTACAGTTATGCGGAAGCCGGACGCTCCCGCAACCCTGGCAAGCGCTACATAGTCCATAGTCTTGAGTTGCAGGGATTCCGCCCTCACCTGCCGCGCGAACGGCGCCCATGTGAATAGCGACAGCAAGATAATTACAAGTTCCAGGCTCGCGCCCCACACGACAGACGCTACGAGCGCCACCACGATGAAAGGCAGCGCGAACACGAAATCGACTAGCCGCATCAGGGCCTCATCGACTAAACCGCCCACGTATCCGGCTACCAGGCCCACGAGAGTTCCCAAAGCCGCGCCCGCTATCAGCACGGTTACGGCTACGATGAGCGAAACGCGCGCGCCAAAAATCATGCGGCTTAGTATGTCCCGGCCTATATGGTCTGTGCCGAGCAGGAATTTGGCGCTGCCTTCTTCGGCCCATACTGGAGGTTCGTTCCTGTCGTAAGTGTCCCCTTCAAGCGGGTCATGTGGTGCGACAAGTTCCGCGAATATAGCCACCACAATCAGTAATACAGCGATGGCGACGGGAATGAACGGCCAACGCCTGAACGTCTGGTAGGCTTTGGCTATCCGCCCGCCTTCAAGCGCGAATTCAAGACTGTCTGCGCTGATTTGCTGTTCACTCATAGCGAATTCTTGGGTCTAGTATGCCGTACAGAATGTCTGCAAAAAGGCTTGCGATCAAAAAAACCACGCCGAACACCAGCGCAAGCCCCGTTACTAACGGGAAGTCCGTATTTAGCGCCGCATTTACCGCCAGCCTGCCTATGCCGGGCCACGCGAAGACCGTCTCCACCACTACCGTGCCGGTCATAAATCCCGCCAGCAGTATCATTGCGAAGGTCAGCGGCGCGATCAGTGCGTTCCTGAAAGCATGTTTCCATACTATATTCAGCGAGCTAACTCCTTTCGCCTTTGCGAGCTTCACATACTCGCTATCCAGTACCTCCAGCATGGAAGAGCGAGTCAGGCGCAGCAGCCCAGCCGCCGGAAGCCATCCCAGTGTCGCTACCGGCAGCACATAGTGCGGCCAGTCCCCTCTGCGAGAGGTCGGCAGCCACTCCAGTTGCACGCTGAATATCAGCACCAGCACAATCGCTATCCAGAACGGCGGCACAGACTGCCCCAGCAACGCAAAACTGCGCCCCAAATAGTCCCAGACTGTGCTTCTCTTAACCGCTGACAAGACACCAAGCGGCATCCCAAGAGCGATAGCGAACAAGAACGAAATGCCGGAAAGCTGTAATGTGGCGGGCAGCGCCTCCAATATCATCTCCAGCGAATTGCGCTGGTAATACACCGAATTGCCGAAGTCGCCGCGCACGGCGTTGCCAACCCAGATGATGTACTGCACTATCAGAGGCTTGTCCAGCCCCATCGCCTTGCCCTGAGCCTCCCACGCTTCAGAGGTAGTCCGCGTGTACTGTGTCATGTACAGGTAGCGCGGATCGCCGGTCGCATGCGACAGAGAAAATACAAGAAGGGTCAGCCCGAACAGCACGACCACTATTGCAGCCAGTTTTCGAAGGATAAGCCTTTGCATCACACCTGCCAGTCAATAGGATTTAGGCTAATGCAATCACCCCACTCCCATCAGAGAAGGAGAGTGGGATGAAGAAGAATTATTCGCTACCATGCACCCGGTCCATTGAACGTATCACTGTGCCGGGCGCATGGAAAGAACATCACTTGTCAATTACCACGGTAGCCGGGTTGTTGAAGCTACTACCCCAGTAAGGATGCCACTCCTTAACTTCCGGCAATTGCACCCAGAAGCTCTTCACTGTGGCGACGGCAGCGTTGATGTGCCAGTATGCCATGTAGTTCTGGAAGTAGATACTGTTATCAACGCGCTTCTGCAAGTTTGGCTCGACGTCGTTCTCGTAGTTCACATCACAGACGACCGCGGGTAGCTCCGCGCCGCCGAGGTGTCCCGGAGTCGGGCAAAAGAAGGGTGCCTTCGTCCCGCCTGGCGGCATGCCCCAGCCATGCAGCCACGGCACATCCATCTCCTTCGTAACCGTCTCAGGCCTGCGCGAAGCATACGGCGACTTGTCAACGGTAACATCCAGGTTCAGATGCTCCCGCCACATCTCGGCTACCGCGTCCGCAAGTTCCGGATCCCATGTGTTCGGCACGCTCTCAGTCGCCCAAAAGACTACGGGGAAGCCATCCGCGAAGCCCGCTTCGGCGAGATATTCGCGCGCCATCGCGGGGTCGAACGGCACAGTCCACTCTTCCTGGAAGTTCGGGTCGCCCGGCGGGAACTGCGTGTGCATGGCGGTGTACGCCACGTCGCTGAAGCCGTCCATCACATTGTCAACAATTGCCTGCCGGTCTATCGCCATAGACATCGCCCAGCGGACCTTGCGCGGTCCTTCCATTTCCATGCAGACCGAGCCGGCGGGCGGCGGCACGGACGAGAACATTGCGTCATAGTCGCAGCCTTCCGCGAATGGGTCGCCTATCCACGGGTGCTCTTCGTCCGGCAAAAAGCCGGGGCGCGGGTTTGTCAGCAGATCCATCTCTTCGCATTCAGGACATACCTTCGCCCAGTAGTTGCCGGAAAAGTAGATGGTGTTGGGATTGGGCAAGCCCATCGGAATGGCGACGCCATTGGTGTCGTCCACGATGCCCGCGACCTTCTTGACGGAAATCTTCGTTATGGCCACTTCGCCGGTGCGGATGGCGGCTTCGCGCGTGGCGTCCTCCGGCATCTCAAACACACGCAGTGTCTTGATGTTCGGCACTATGCGCCAGTGGTCGATCAGCGCCTCGCCCTCCACCTCATCATTGCCAACCCATTTAAGGGCGCGGAACGGACCCGTACCGATGGGTGTGGAAATGAACGCGCTTTCGCCCATCTCCTCGAAGCAGTGCTTACAGGTCATTCCAAATGTGGAGTCCCAGCCCAAGCCGCCATGCAGCACTCCCCAAGTCGGACTGAACTCGCCGGGTACAACATTCATCTGGGCGGTGTACTCGTCTATGACCTCCCAGCCTGCCCTGTGTCCCGGAGAAAGCTGCTCGCCGGCGTTGCTGACAGAGCCTGACTTGAAAGAGTTGTTGTATGTGAATACGATGTCTTCCGCCTTCAGCTCACCCCAGTCGTTATGCCACATCACGCCCCTGCGAATGTTGAGCGTTGCGCTGTTGAAGTCGGCGGCAATCTCCCAAGACTCCGCCAGCTCAGGCTCATACTCTTCCTGCGACGGAATGGTGCCCGGCTCAGTGAACTGCGCTCGGAAGATGCCTTCGAAAATCTGGAAGTCAGTCCCCGGCCCGCCAACCGTGCCGTTCGCGTCTTTCTCTTGCAACTGCACCAGTGGGTGAAGCAGCGGCACGCCGACGACCAGTTCGCCTTCGGGCTGCTTGGATGGCGGAGCCGCAGTCGGGGCAGCAGCGGGCGCGGGCGCAGCGGTTGGAGCGGCAGCAGGGGCTTGTGGCGCGGGCGCTGGGGCTTGTGGCGCGGGCGCTTCAGGTTCGGATTGGCTGGCACACGCAAGCGCCAGCAGAATTATCGCGCCTGCGAGAAATGTCAAGAAGTATCTGAGGTTCAACTTTCCGCTCAATCCGTTCATGACGGTTCCTTTCGTAGCTGGTATCCGTATTCAAGCCGATAAGCTAAAGGTAAACTTTAAGAGTGAGCGGTTTTTCTGTCCAAATGGTAGATTATTTTCACCTGCTAATTTGATGGAGGTAACTTATCCTCTGTCTGTATAAGTGTCAAGTCAAGAGTGGCGCGACATCGGGTTAAGTGTATCCAAGAAGAAACAGTCCAAATCGTAAATCGAATGTTAAGCAAATCGAATGTTAATTTGAAGCACACTGTAACCCGTCAAGGGCTTATAATATATGCAGGGGTTTATAACGCCTAGATTCCGGTTGGCTTTTCTAAAATATTGCAACTACGTGGGGCAAGGCGACTCACATTCATTTCCCGGTTCTGGAGAGGCCCGGTTCGCCGGTTCTGTAGAAGAAAGGATGTCTTTCGCGCTCGGTGACCAGTAGCCCCTAGTCGCATATGCTGACCTGACCTGCCCGCCTACGTTTGCAACGCACGAAATCATATTGAGAGGTCTGTAATGTCAATGATTCCCAAGGTAATGAGTACCCAACACCCAGACAATGCCTCGCCCGCGCCTTTTGCGGACAGCGCAGGTGTGCTGCGAGGAGACGGCGAGATCGAAGAGGCAGTGGATGTGTTCGCGCTCGGATGCGATGAGCAGATGTGGGACTCCGAAGGAAAGGAAGCGGACAATCAGGTTGTTCGCAAGCTGCTCACCGGCCACCCTGACTTCTTTCACGAGAACGTCAAGCTCGGCATCGACGCGGCGCTTACGCTGCGTGTGCCGAACCCGCGGGTCGAGCGGGACATGCGGAAGTCTATGGTCGAGGCGCTTCAGAGCGTGCCGTCCTCCATGGAGATGGCGCAGGGCTTCTATGGCGACGGGCATGTCGCGCCGATTCAAGAGGTGATACTCCCGCTTACGACATCTGCCGAAGAACTCTCAATGGTGGAGGCTTACTATCGAAAGGTGATCGTGGGGCAGGAAGACCAGTCGGTTCTCGAGGGACAGTCGGTCAAGGACTGGGTGGGAGAGTTCTACCCAAAGAGCATCCGCGTAATTCCGCTCATCGAAGACATGGAGAACCTGTTCTATTGCGATCGCATCGTCGATGAGTACCTTCAGGACAGAGACCTACCGTACCAGAGGGTGTTCCTCGCGAGGAGCGATCCCGCGCTGAACTATGGTATGGTTGCCGCCGAGTTGATCCTGAAGGTGGGGCTTCTGCGGCTGCATGACCTGGAAGTGAAGCTGGGACTGCCGCTGTATCCTATCATCGGGGCAGGCTCCGCGCCGTTCCGCGGCCACCTGGGGCCTACCAACGCGGAGCGTTCGCTGGAGGAGTATCCGAGTGCCCAGACATTTACTGTGCAGTCGGCTTTCAAGTACGACTACGACAGAGACACAGTACGCGACGGCATAGCGAAGATACTTGCCCATGAGCGCACTGAGCCTGTGTTCATCAACCAGGACCGGGCGAAAGAAATCATTGACAAGTCCACCGAGGAATACCAGACGCGGGTGCAGGAGTTGACCAATGTCATCACGACGGTATCGGCGCACGTGCCAAGAAGACGCGAGCGCAAGATGCACGTCGGACTGTTCGGTTACGGGCGCTCTCTGGGCGGTGTGGGTGGAGTTACCCTGCCCAGAGCCATCGGATTCGCGGCGTCGCTGTACTCCATCGGCGTTCCTCCTGAGCTGCTGGGGCTTGCCTGTCTGACGGAGAGCGATCTCGCGTTCATTCGGGAAGTTTACCCGAACATAGATGAAGATCTGCGCGCGGCTCTGCGCTTCACTAACGAGCGGCACGTAAGGGAGCTGCTGGGCGATTCCTACATGCGCGTGGTCAGTCAATTCACTGACGAGATAGACCGGGTCCATGAGGGGCTGACAAGCGCAATATGGGCCAGTGTGAGCAACGAGGATGTGACGACGCAAAGGTTCCAGTTCGTCGAGGAGGCTGCCCGCCTTCGTCACTTCCTCGGGTAATTCGCCGCCGTCTGTTTAGGCATTGCTTACAGCTGTTGAGGTGAGGCAATTAATTCCTTCCTCCTTGATACGAGACGATTTCACAAATGCTATTCGACCACCAGGTCCGTCATTCCTGCGGAGGCAGAGCCTGCCCCTGTGCAGACAGGGGAATCCAGAAGTCGTGGAATTACAGGCATCTTGATGCTTTTCACCCCCACCCTAACCCTCCCCCGTCAAAGGGGGAAGGGATTTGTGAAATCGTCTTTGATACGGGAAGGTTAGGATGGGGGGTGAAAGGAACCACACCCCTGAAGAACTTCAACAAGAAACTGCTCGTCGAACACTCAGCTGCGCGACGCCGCCAGCCCGGACAGTTCTCGGCTCCCTGAACCGAGGATAAAGCCCTCGTAGCCATTGCCTGCGATCTCGTCGCATTTTTCGCGGTAGATTCCGACGCCCCCGGCGTAAGGCATGAACACGCGCGGCTTTCCAGGAATGTTCGCGCCCAGGTACCACGAGTTCGCCAGCATGAACATTGTCGGCTCGGCAACCTCGTTCACATGGGACACCCATGCTGTCTCCGCGTCGGGGTCTGCCTCGGCTGTCTCGATGCCGTGTTCGCGCAGAAATTCGACGAAGTCGGCAATCCATTCGATGTGCTGCTCGATGGACACGGGCATGTTGCTGAGTACCGAAGGGCTGCCGGGCCCCGTTATCATGAACATATTCGGGAATCCTGCGACTTGCAGGCCGAGATAAGTCTTGGGACCCTCGGACCACTTCTCTTTGAGCGACATATCGTTTCTGCCGCGGATATCCATCTTGAAGAAACTGCCCGTCATCGCGTCGAAACCGGTGGCGAAAACGATAATATCCAGCTCGTACTTGGCATCTTCGGTTCGTATGCCCTTCGCCGTTATCTCCTCTATTGGCGAGTGTCGTATATCAACCAGCTCGACATTCTCGCGATTGTACGTCTCGAAGTAATTGGTGTCTATCAGGGTACGCTTGGAGCCGAATGGGTGGTCGGTCGGCAGAAGTTTCTCAGTCGTCTCAGGATCCTGCACTATCTCGCGTATCTTGGAGCGGATGTACTCGGCGGCGGTGTCGTTCGCGCGCCTATCCGTGCGGATGTCGTTGAATGTCCCATACAGGAACGTTGTCCCGCCTTGTTCCCACAACGCTTCGTACGTTTCCAGGCGCTCTGCTGCGGTAACGTCCAGAGCGGACTGCTCACTATAGTCTGCGGGAAAGCCGGCTTTTGACCATCTTGCCTTCTTCCAGATTTCATCGTAGTTGGGCTTCACCTCTTCCTCGATGAACCTGCGGTCCACATTTTCGTGTCGTGCGGGGATAGTGTACTGAGGCGTTCGCTGGAAGACGGTAAGATGCTTGGCTTGCTCGGCAATCACAGGTATTGCCTGCACTCCACTCGAACCCGTGCCGACTACGCCCACCCGCTTGCCGGCGAAATCAACCTTTTCGTGAGGCCAGTTCCCCGTGTGGTACCAGTCCCCCTCGAAGGCGTCAAGCCCGGGAATGGCCGGAACGTTCCCTGTTGAGATACACCCGATTCCGGTAATAAGGAACCGCGCCGTGACGCAATCGCCCCGGTCCGTTTCGACTTGCCAGTGGTTGGCGTCTTCGAGAAAATTCGCGGAGGTCACTCTGGTGTTGAGTCGGATGTCGCGGCGAAGGTCGAAGCGGTCCGCGACGTGGTTGAGATAAGTCAGTATCTCCGGCTGCTCCGGGTATTTCCCGCTCCAGTTCCAGTCCTGAAGCAGCTCCTTCGAGAACGAGAAGCAATAGACGTAGCTCTCTGAGTCACACCGCGCGCCGGGGTATCGATTCCAATACCAGGTGCCGCCGACTCCGTTGCCCGCCTCATAGACCTGCACGGACATACCTAGTTCGTCTCGCAGTCGCCGCAGCATTCCCAGACCCGCAAAGCCCGCTCCAATCACCACTGCGTCAAAGTCGGGGGATATTCTTGAATTGGCCGCCATCTCTTTTCTCCTCGCACTACTCCGTTCGGCACGATTTCTCGGATCCCTTACACCTTGATGGCTGATAAGGGTGTGTAAATTTCCAAAGCGGCTATAATCACCGACCCAAAGTCCCTTCCCCCTTGACGGGGGAAGGCTAGAGCCTGCCCTGAGCTTGAATTTCGCAGATCCCCTCCCTCTTGACAGAGGAGGGTTAGGGTGGGGGTGAAAAGCCTCAAGATAGCTGTAATTCCACGATTTCTGGATTCCTGCCTCCGCAGGAACGACGAATCTGGTGGCCCAAGAGCATTTGTGATTCGTCTTGATTCAAGGATGGGGGTGAAAACGCTCGCCAATCGCGCCTAAAATACACTCTTGCATACTCCTGTGGCAATTATCGTCACAACGCCTGAGCCTTGCGCGCTCTCACAATGCAAGCTCTGACAGCCTTTACGACCTGCTGGAAACCCAGTTCACTGCCAGGAAGCATCAGCAGAGTAAAAAATCCATGCATCTGGCCCGCGTGTCTCTGAAGATCGGTCGGAACGCCCGATTTCTGCAAACGTGCCGCGTAAGCCTCGCCCTCGTCCCGCAAGACATCGTGCTCCGCAGTTAGGATAACAGCCGGCGGAAGCTCCCGCAGATTCTCGGTGTGTAATGGTGAAGCGTCCGGCTCAGCGCGTCGGGAGGACTCAGGCAGGTATTGGTCCCAGTGCCAGATCATAGCGTCGCGTGTCAGCATCAACTGATTGTCGGCCTCCAGGTAGGAAGGACGGTCGAAATCTGAGTCGGTTATGGGATATATCAGCGCCTGTAACGCTATGGATGGTCCATTGCGGTCGCGGGCGCGAATGGCCGTCACAGCGGCGAGGTTTCCACCGGCGCCATCTCCAATTACGATCAATGGCACATCTTGTCCCGCGATGTCGCCTAGGTGTTTCCCCACCCATTCCAGCGCTATATACGAGTCATCTACGGCTGTTGGATAGCGATACTCCGGCGCAAGACGGTATTCTACGAGGACGACCGCGCAAGATGTCCGTTCCGCGAGCTTTCGCGCTACTGTGTCATACTCGTCCACGGAGCCGGTAACCCATCCGCCCCCATGGTAATAGACCAGAACTCCACGGATATACTCGAATGGGATCAGAATACGGAGTGTTGCCTCGCCATCCACGCCCCTTATAGTATGCTCCTTGACACGATGCATCTTCGGCGCAGGCCCGGCAAGCCCTGCGATCTTTGACGCTAATTCGCGTGTCTCATGAGGCGTGCTCTCGTGTATAGGCTTTACACCGTCCTCAGCAATCTCTGCAATGAACTTAGCTGTGGAGCGGTCAATTGCCATGCGTTCTCTCCTCCTTGCCGGTACGCCGCGCAAGTGTATGCCATTTCTGAGCTACGACACACACAACTCAGAGTCTTCCGTATTAGAACTCATTTCATTAATGGCATCGCCGTGCAAATTCGCCCTGAAACTGTTGGCGTGCGAGACTGATTTATATCTAAGGCGCGTTCGCCCTGAGCCTGTCGAAGGGCAAGTTTCGCGAGCAAGGTTATTTATATATAGCTTCTAGTCGAGACTTGCCTTCGAAAAAACTATGCTCCTACTTCAACACGGAATAAAAGCAATCGGAATGGAGTTGAATTGAGCAGTGGACTCTAATTGTAAGTTATCGCCCATCTGGATTCCAACAGTTCTCCTGATGAGACGATTTCACAAATGCTATTCGACCACCGGATTCGTCATTCCTGCGGAGGCAGGAATCTAGAATTCGTGGAATTACAGGCATCTTGATGCTTTTCACCCCCTCCCTACCCTCCTGCATCAAAGGGGGAGAGGATTCGTGGAATCGTCTTTCCTGACATACCGTCAAACTCAAAATGATTGCGGATTCGGTTGGACTTGAACGGCAGAATAGATGCCTGTACTGTCAGACTAAGCCTTAACCGAGCGCGGACATCCTGGAGTTGGTCGGCTCCTGCACATGGTTCCCCCACGCTATATCGCCCGTGCTGCAATCTGATAGCATGGAAATGCAGAAGAGTGACACTTTCCCTTAGCACTTAAAGAGCACTTAAGCGGTCATTATCGCTGAGTTTCGATACTGGTCAGATGAAAGAACGACCGGCCGGAAAGGCAAATTCGGATTTCACCAGGAGGGAAACATGGGCAACTTTGAGCAATTGCAGAGCCGCCTGAAAGCTGGAGAGACGATACTGATGGACGGTGGTATGGGCTCGGAGATCGAGAGGCGGGGGATGATTAGTCCCACTACGTGGTCGGGAGGTCCGATGCTCACCCATCCTGAGTTGGTGAAGGACATTCATCAGGAGTACATAGAATCAGGTGCCGAGATTATCATCACAAACACCTTCGGCACAGGGCGTGACATGCTGGAAGAGGGTGACCTTGAGCACAAGGTAGCCGAGGCGAACAAGCTGGGAATCGAAGCAGCAGTGCAGGCAAGAAGAAACGCCGGAGCAGAGGATTCGGTTGTCATTGCGGCTTCCGTATCTACGATGCGTCCCAAGGCACACGCCGATGTTCCGGTGCCCTACGAGTATGCGCTGGAGACCTACCGCGAGCAGTTGGGAGAGTTAGCCAAGGGTGGCCCGGACGTGGTGGTGGGCGAGATGTTGGTCCGGATATCAGACACGCTCGCAGTGATAGATGCTGCGGCAGAGTTGAGGCTCCCGGTTTGGGTCGGGCTTTCGCTGGTCCCGGACGGCGAGGAACTTTACCTTGGCATCCAGGACAGGCATGGCGGCGAGACTCTTGAAGATGCTCTGGACGCCATCAAAGACAAGAATGTCGCAGCCGTATTCATTATGCACACGCCTGTCGATGATACGGGTCCCGGGCTGGAGATTGTCAGAAACAATTGGCAGGGAACCTTCGGCGCCTACGCCCATTTCCCCCGCAGCGTCGGCACAATAGATCCGCAGCAGTATCTGGAATACGCTAAAGGGTGGAGTGAACAGGGCGCGCGGATAATTGGAGGGTGCTGCGGCACGAGACCCGACCACATACGGGTACTCAGGGAGTGGCTATCCGGCTCCTAGCTGCACGGTTCCACTTAGTTACCCCAACCGCTCCCGGTCGCCACCGCGTTCACCGCAAGGACAACGGATAATCAGGCAAGCTCGAACGCGTGCCCGCCCCTTGCCGAGATAGGAGTGCTTTCGGTACTCTTGGCGTGGCTCATCGGCCTCCCCGTGGCGATGCTAAGCGCTTTACGCCCCCGATCGGTGATCGACGGGTTCTGTAGCTCGGCTACCGTTCTGTTGTTGGCCGTTCCCGGTTTCTGGCTGGGAATGTTGATCGTTGTTGCACTGATCTCGTGGTTCGGATACAAGGCCCCCAGTACCGTCACGGACCTGCGGGCGAACCCATGGCTCAACTTCCAGATTTTCATCGGACCTGCGGTAGTGCTGGGGGTCGGACAGGCGGCCATCATTGCCCGACTGCTCCGCTCGTCCCTCTTCGAGGTCCTCCACGAGGACTATGTGCGGACGGCTCGGGCCAAGGGGATCAATGAGCGCCTGGTCCTGGTGCGGCACGCCCTCCGCAATTCCCTGCTGCCGGTGCTTACCCTGAGCGGCCTAATGCTGGCCTTCTTGCTCGGCGGCTCCGTGGCCGTGGAACAGGCTTTCGGAACGCCGGGGTTGGGCACGTTCATGGTGAGGGCGGCAGTAGAACGGGATATCAACATTGTGCAGAACCTAACGCTTTTCTATGCCGATATATTCATCATAGTGAACCTGGGTATAGTGAACCTGGGTGTGGACGTCCTCTATGGGTGGCTCGACCCACGGATACGGCTCGCGTAGCAGGGGCCTCCATCGAAGTAGGCGTCAAGGACAGATAAATGGAGCTACAGGCCTGGTATACCGGACTGCAACGGCGGATTGCGTCGGCGAGGTTCCGGGGCGTGCTTCGGTTTGCGCGACGCAACCCGCTTGCCTCACTCTGGGGCGTTGTGGCCGCATTGCTCATCCTCATGGCCATTGCGGCGCCTATCCTTGCGCCCCAGAACCCCTTGAAGGTCGACACCCAGAAAATGACCGCCCCACCCGACGGTGACAACCTGTTTGGAACGGACTTGATCGGTAGGGATATTCTCAGCAGGCTGGTCTATGGGGGGCGTGTTTCCCTGTTTGTGGCGCTCGCGTCGGTGTCGCTGGGTACGACGATAGGCCTGGCCTGGACAATAGCCACGGGATACATCGGGGGCTCGGTGTCAATCCATCCTCCGCCATCAGTTCGAACTCGTGAGCATTGTCGCCGTGAAAGACCAACGGCATTGCGGCGTCGGTGCCTAGCGCGTTTCTGACACCGGCGCTCTTCGCTAGTGCAATCTTCCTCGTATGACTTAGCCGGTTGACAAAGCGTACAAGTGTTCGTTAGTATTCACTATGCATCTCTCTGATGCACAGAAAATCTAGCGGAGGCGATATGAGGATTGCCTGCGTGCTCATCACACATCTGAGAGCCAAGGCGGAACTGCGAAGACACGCACACCTGAGAGACAGCCCAATAGCCGTAGTGGACAGGGCGGACGGGAAGCCCCTGGTAGTTGACAGCTCCGCAGGGGCCTCCGCAAGGGCGGGAATGACTCTGGAACAGGCCATGTCCAGCCACAACGGTCTCATTACACTTGATGCTGACGAGTCGTACTACCGGCGCGTCTTCGACGGGGTTCTGGATGCGCTGCTTCAGGTCGGCGACCGCGTAGAACACGCCGAACTCGGCACAGCATACGCGCGCCTAGACGGTCTGGAGTCTCTATACGGCGGCGAGGAGAAAGCCGCGTCTGCGCTACTTGACGCCGTTCCGGGCTGGTTCAGCGCGCGTGTCGGCGTGGGTGGCTCGAAATTCGCGTCGTACATAGCGGCACGGACCGCCGATGTGCGAAGTGTCGTCGCCTGCCCCGCAGACGAAGCAAGCTTCCTAGCTCCCCTGTCCATCGAGCTTCTGCCGCTATCCGAGGACTTGAAGAGGTCGCTGCAAAATTTCGACGTCCACACGATGGGCAGAGTAGCCTCCCTTTCCCGCGACATGCTGGCCGACCGCTTCGGACGCGAGGGCATTCTGGCGTGGGAGTTGTGCCGCGGCATCGACGGGCATCCGGTGGTTCCGCTCAAAGCGGCAACATCGATCACGGAGCATGCCTCACTACCGTTCTCATCGACCTCCATTGAGCTACTGCTTGCCACAGCTGGCATCCTGCTGCAAAGGGCTTACTCCAGACCGCAGCTTCGGCGCAGGCTGGTGGGCTCGGTCACGCTCACCTCAACTGTGCTGGGCGATGCTCCTTGGACGCAGACGGTTCGCTTCAGGGAGCCTGTGGGCGAGTGGCAGAGCGCGTCACGGCTGCTCAGAGATCGCATCGAGGCGCACCCGCCGAATGCTCCCTTGGAAGACCTGACGCTGACCGTAGAAGACACCAGAGCCGAGTCCGGCAGACAGCTCGGACTGCTGGAAGAGGCGAGAGATAGGAGACGAAACAGGATAGCGGACATTGACAGCAAGCTCAGGGCGCGAATGAAGGGCACTCCCGCGCTCCATCGCGTCGTGGAGGTCGCGCCTTGGCACCCCGTGCCGGAGATGCGCGCGCTGAAGATTCCTTTAGATCCGGCCTGCGATGATACCTTCACACCTCTCCACTCGCCGCTTCTCGTAACGGTGAGGGAAAGTGGGGCGCATCGTCCACTGGCGGTACGTCTGAAGAAAGCCTGGTTCGAGGTAGATAGCATAAACGACCTGTGGCACTTTGACCTGTGGTGGCTGCCGAAGCCGGTAACGCGCAGCTACTTCAGCGTCACCGGTGCCGATGGACAGCGTCTTGTTCTGTTCAAGGACGAGCGCGAGGGCTGCTGGTACAGGCAGCCTCTATCAGCAGCGTAGGAATGCGGTCGCATCATGTCTTCAGCATACGCGGAACTTCACTGCAAGAGCTTCTACTCTTTCGGTCAGGGCGCGTCTCACGTCCATGAACTGCTCGCGCAGGCGTCAGAGTACGGCTATCCTGCGCTCGCCCTGACCGACACCAACCTGTGCGGCGCGCTGGAGTTCGCCCGCCTCGCCAACAGCCTGGGGATAAAACCCATCAGCGGATGTGAACTCACGCTGACCGACGGAAGCCGGCTGACACTACTCGCCAAGACACGCGAGGGCTACGGCAACATATCACGGCTGCTCACGCTGGCGAACGGTCATGATCGGCGCGAGCCACGCCTTGATCCTGCGTATCTGCCCGCGCATGCTGAGGGAACGGTGCTGCTCACGGGCGGGCGCGACAGTCTCCTTTCGGAGCTTGTGCGGCAGGGGCGGCAGTCTGAGGCGCTAGGACAGTTGTGGCGATACAGGGACTGGCACGGGCCGGACGGCGTGTACATAGAACTCCAGCAAAATCTTCTGAATGGAGACACCAAGCGCAACAGGCAGATGTTCGGCCTTGCCCACGAATGTGGCGTCCCTGTGGTTGCCACCAATGATGCGCTCTACCACGCGCCGGAGCGATACAGGCTCCAGCACGCGCTCGTCGCAGCCGCGCACAACACCACCATAGACCGCGCGCTGCGTTACATCAAACCCAACGACCAGTCCTGCCTGAAATCGGTGGAGTGGATGCGGCAGATGTTTCGCAATTGTCCAGAGGCGCTTGACAACGCGCTGCGAATTGCGGAGAGCTGCGACTTCAATCTGGACACCGACCTGGGATACCGTCTGCCGGACGCTGATGTGCCGGAGGGCTTTACTCCCCAGAGCTACCTCGAAAGGCTGTGCTACGAAGCCGCCGTGCGACGCTACGGCTCGGTAAGCGAAAAAGTGGATAAGCGCCTGCGCGAAGAGTTCAGCCTGATAGAGCTTCACGGCATGGCGGGCTTCCTTCTGCTGTACAGGGAGATTGCGCTGATAGCGCGCGAGATAATGCAGGAGCGCGGGCTGGTGAGTCCCGAAGTGCCGCTGGAAGCTAGGCCGCCCGGCAGGGGGCGCGGCTCGTCCGTCGCGCTCCTCGTGGGATACCTCATCGGCATCAGTCACATCGACCCACTCGCGTGGGACCTCAGCCTCGAGCGCTTCATCTCCGAGGAAGTGGGAACGCTTCCCGACATAGACCTGGACTTTCCACGGGGCATCCGGGATGCACTGATTGAGCGCGTTCACCAGCGTTTCGGACCGGAGCACGCGGTGCTGGCAGGCGCAATCGGCACATACAGGCTGAAAGGTGTCATCCAAGACCTCGGCAAGGCGCTCGGACTGCCGCACAAGCAGTTGAAGATGCTGTCCAGACAAGTGCTGTCGGGCGATGCCGCACTTCTCGGCGAGGATATGCGGCAGTTGCCCGACTTCAAGGACATAAGCGAAGCGCCGGGCTGGCGGATGCTGATCGAGCTTGCGCCGCAACTAATGGGCGCCCCTCGCTCTTTGGGGCAGCACGTGGGCGGAATGATACTGAGCAGCTCGCCCATCCCGGAGTTGGCGCCGGTGAGAGCCGGAGCAATGGACGGGCGCTACATCATGGACTGGAACAAGGACAGTGTGCAGGACGCAGGCTTCGCCAAGATAGATATTCTGTCCCTGCCGGTGCTCGACCAGATAGAGGAAGCTCTGGATTTGATTGAGCGGCGCACGGGCGAGCGTCCCGACATGAGCAGGATAAGTCCCAGGGACGATGCCGTGTACGACATGATAAACGCGGGCAGGAGCAAGGGCGTGTTCTTGCTCCAGTCCCCGGCGCAGCTCAAGATAGCGCAGCGCCTGCGCTCTCGCAACCTGCGCGACCTTGCATACCAGGTGGCGCTCATACGACCGGGCGTGGGCGTGCAGGGCAGCGCGGTCTCGCAGTTCATCGACCGCTACCGCCACGGCGTCGAGTGGGACTACGACCATCCCCAAGAGAAACGAGCGCTGGAACGCGGCTGGGGCATCATAGTGTGGCAGGAGCAGGTGGTGCAACTCGTCATGGATGTGGGCGGGATGAGCGCGGCGCAGGCGGACGAGGTGCGCCGCGCCTTTGCAAGGCCCAACAACGAGCATCTGATAGCGATGCACTGGCAGCGGTTTCTGGCCGGAGCACAAGCCAACGGTGTTTCAGAAGAAGTGGCTAAAAAGATATTCGGCAAGGTCAACGGCCACTACATGTTCCCGGAGTCCCATTCGCACGCATTCTGCATAACCGCGTATCAGGCGGCTTGGCTCAAGCGTTACCATCCGACTGAGTTCTTCACGGCACTGATGAACAGCCAGCCGATGGGCTTCTATCCGATGGAGACGCTGAAGCAGGACGCGCGGCGCTTCGGCGTGCCCTTCCTGAATCCTTGTGTCAACCGCTCTGAGGAGAAGTGCGTTTCACAGGGCGAGGCGGTACTGCTTGGGCTGCGCTTCGTAAAGGATGTAGGCGAGTCCGGCGCGGAGGCTATCGTGCGGGAGCTGCGGCGCGGTGGAGCGTACATTAGCGCGGGCGACCTCGTGCGGCGCACTGGCTTGAAACCGCACGCCGTTGAATCGCTGGTAATGTCGGGAGCATTCGACAGCGTTACTCCCAACCGCAGGCAGGCGCTATGGGAGGCGGGGCTGCATCCACGTCCAATTCGGAACGGACAGGCTGTACTGTCCGCCTCGATGGATGCCAGCGTGCCGCCGCTTGCGGACTTCACCGACGCCGAGAAGATGGCCGCCGAGTATGCCGTGATAGGGATATACCCTCGCGGGCACCTTATGGAGTTCGTGCGTCCCACGCTCGCGCCCGAAGTGCTGACCTGCGCGGAGGTCGAGCGGCTGGACGACGGCGCGCCTGTGCTGGTCGCCGGCTGGCCGGTGGCTCGGCAGCACCCTAAGGGCAGGGACGGCACGACATTCGTGACCATCGAGGACGAAACCGGCGACGCGCAGGTCGTCCTGTGGCCTGATGTGCATAAGCGGTTCAGAAGAGAGTTGCGCAGCCAGGTGGTGCTGATTGCGGGTGAAATCTCGCGCTGGGACGGCACTTCAAACACAATAGTATCTGAGGTGCGGGCGCTGCGCTCCGGCGTACGGATGCCGGAGGCGCACAACTGGCGCTGATGAACGCGCAGAGTAAATGCGGCACGAAAACTCCTGTCGGCGACCTTTCCATGCATATAGAATGCTGATAACACACGTTGGAGGAGTGAAATGTGCGGTAGATTCGGTCTGTTCGCGGAACTGGACGCGCTCGCGGAGCAGTTCAACTTCGACCCGTCGATAATGCAGGACATCTACTCCCCGCGCTGGAACATTCCTCCAACGGCGCCTGTACTAAGCGTTCACCACAACCCAAAAGCAGGCGCATCCGGAAAGAACGAAGCTAGGCTGCTGCGCTGGGGCATAACCGGAGTGCGCGATTCGCGCTCCAAGGGAAGCAGCCGCCCGCTGTTCAATGCGCGCGGAGAGACGGTGCATAGGCTGCCTTCATTTCGGCAGGCATTCAGGGAACGCCGCTGCCTGATTCCCGCGAATGGGTTCTACGAGTGGAAGCGGGACGAATCGGGCAACAGAACGCCGGAGTGGTTCCACCGTGCAGACGAAGCGCCTCTGGCATTCGCCGGAATCTGGTCAACTGAACGATCGAAAGATGGGGAAATCACTTCCTGCGCCATAATCACCTGCGCGTCGAATGACTTGGTTGCGCCCATACACCACAGGATGCCCGTGATAATGCCGCGCGAGATGTACTGGGAATGGCTCAACCCAAAGGCGGGTGTGCAGGATCTCCTCACGCTGGTTCAGCCCTCGGTGTGGCATGATGTAGCGCACCACACAGTATCCAGGGAGGTCAATCCTGCCGGCAATGACTACCCTGCTCTGGTCGAGGGCATACGGCAAGAAGGACTTTTCAGTTGATCGACGCCACGTACTATGGTGAACAAGAAAGGCGAACAAGAAGCGAAAATTCAACAACTCATTGCGTAGTCGCATTATTCAAGGGAATGAATTGGCGGCTACAATGTTAGTAACGAAAATCATTGGAGATGCAAGGACGAAGATAGAAGATTGACTGCCAACGAAGTCCTACAAATATCACAGCTGACGTCATCCGATGCCGATGAACTGCTGGTGTTCATACGGCAGTTTCAGCAGGATGACCTGCTGCGTCCGGTTACGGTGGTCGGCCCCAGCAACTACGCACACCTGTCCCTGCGCCACAGGCTGGGACGCTCCGGCATAGCGAACGTGCAGTTCATGGTCTTCGCGCGCCTTGCTGAGTTTCTCGGCGCGCCCTCACTCTCCGCACAGGGCATGCGTCCCCTGACGCCGGTTGTCGGTAGCGCGCTAGTGCGCGAAGTCGCATCACAGGCAACGGGGATTCTTGAGCCGCTGCGCGATCACCCTTCCACTCACCTGAGCCTTCGCCGCACGTTCCGGCAGCTGCGCTACGCGACCGAAGACGCGCTCGACAGCCTTGCAACGCAAGGTGGCCTGCGGGCAGAGACCGTAGCCCTCTACCGCGAATATCGCAGGCGAACCAAAGAATACTACGACGCCGAAGACCTTGCGGAAGCAGCAGCCGATGTCGTGCGAAGCGGCAGCGCCCGTGGACTGGACGACCTCGGCTTCATCGTGTTATTCCGCATGCGTGGCCTAACTCCGGGGCAGCGCAATCTCGCGCAGGCGCTTGTCCAAGAAGGCAAGTGCGCCATGCTTCTCGGGCTTACCGGCGACCCGGACGCCGACAGATCCGCACTTGCGCTAGCCAAAGAGTTGGACGACAAAGAGAATCCTCCCAATCCTGTTCATCCCGTTAGCCCCCGCGCCCACCTGTTGGTTGCGCCGGACGCGCACCAGGAACTGCGCTGGGTCATACGGCACATTATGCGGCGCGCTGAGTCAGGCACGCCCTTCCATCGCATGGCGGTGCTGTACCGTAAGGAAGCGCCTTATGGCACGCTCACCCGCGAGGAGCTTGCGCTGGCAGGCATACCAGTCGCTGGCCCGAATATCGCGTCGCTTGCAGAGACCGCAGTTGGCGGCACACTCACCGGGCTGCTGGACCTGCACGAGTCCGACTTCGCGCGAGACGCGGTGATGGCATGGCTCACGGGCAGCCCGCTCAAGCCGCCTCCCAGTATAGATGCCGCGTCATTCAATCCTACTTTATGGGACACCATATCCAAGCGTGCGAAGGTCGTACGCGGCGCGGAGACGTGGGAACAGCGCTTGAACCAATTCGCCGACAATCTGGAGAGGGATGCCCGCGACTGGGAGCGGCAGGGCGAGATTTACGAGTCCCGCGCCTTCCGAATGCGCGCGGACGCTGCCGTGGCGCGCCAACTGCTCCAATTCATCACGAACCTGATTGAGGCGGCAGACTCGTCCGACAATACCACATGGGAGGACTACTCCCGCTGGGCAAAGGGATTGCTGGACCGCTACCTCGCCGACTATGACAACCTGCCACGCAGCGAACAGCGCACCCATGACCGCATTGAGCGAATACTGGACGAACTGCAATCGCTGGATACCGTTTCGCCACAGCCGTCATTTGAGGTGTTCCGCCGCGCGCTGAACGAGGAGCTGCAAGTGTCCGTCGGACATCTGGGTTCGGTCGGGCATGGCGTATTCGTCGCTCCGTTGAATCTGGCAGCGGCGATGAGCTTCGATGTGGTGCATATCGTGGGTATGATAGAGGGCGCGGTGCCGCCCGCAGTCCGTGACGACCCACTTATACCGGAGCGCGATCGTGAACTCGCTGGCGGTTCGGAGGCGGGTCTGCCCGTCCAGCAGCAGCGCAAGGACGACGAGCGCTACGATTATCTTGCGGCACTCGCCACCGCGCCTGAGCACAAGCTGTCTTACCCTGTCGCCGACCCCGCAGGACAGCGCGAGAACTTCCCTTCACGCTGGTTCTTGGAGGAGGCATCGGGTCTCGAAGGCACACCCGTATTCTCCAACACTCTGCCTCAATTCAGCGGCAGGTCATGGATGACTACTATTACATCTATGCAACGCTCGCTCGATACGGCGCAAACCGGCTCCCACGCCGATATGCACGACTACAACATGGAGCGCCTGCAAACGTGGAAAACCGCCGGTTTGAACACCAGTCGTCATCCACTCACGCAGGTCAGCTTGTTGGCAGCGTCAATTCGTTTGAGCACCGCGAGACAGGGCGAAAACTTCACCGAGTGGGACGGCAATCTGAGCGCGTCGGAAGCGGACTTTGCCAATATACTGACCGGACGTCCGCAATCCCCGACGAGCCTCGAACGATGGGCAAAGTGCCCATTCAGCTACTTTCTCGGCAGCATCCTGCGCCTCAGCGCTGAAGAAAGCCCGGAGGACATCTACGACATCACGCCGTTGGAACGCGGCTCACTCGTTCATGCCATCCTAGAGGAATTCATCGAGGTCGCGCGCAATGAGGGTAGCCTGCCAGGATCGTCCGAGGCTTGGAGCGCCAGTCAACGCGCTGAGTTGCGCCGCGCCGCCAACAGGCTCTTCGCAGACGCCGAGTCGCGCGGGATTACCGGCAAGGCCGTCCTGTGGCAGATCGTGCGAGACGAGATTCTGATCGACCTGGATGCCTTTCTTGACGAAGATATGCGAATGCGCCGGCAATACAGCGTATCGCCCATCGGCGTGGAGGCCGAATTCGGTATCGAAAGGGACGGCTGGCAGCCCGCCGAATTCACGCTGCCTGACGGAGTGCAAGTGAGATTTCGGGGCAAGATAGACCGCGTTGACGCAAGCGATAGCGGCGAGCGGGTGATGGTTCTGGACTACAAGACGGGCGGCTCGTACTCATACCGTAAGTTGAAGGACGACCCCATAGACCGCGGGCAGCGACTCCAGCTTGCAATATACTCGCTTGCGGCGCGTCAGGCGCTTGGCGCCCAGGCAAATGACAAGAATCCTGATGTCAGCGCCGCATACTGGTTCGTGACAAGCGGCGGGAAATTCGAGCTGATGCCTTCGCCGCCCGTTAACATCGAGGACGAAGGTGTAATGGGGCGATTCAGCGAGGGAATCTCGACGATAGTGGACGGCATCCGGAGCGGACTGTTCCCGGCGAACCCGGGATTGGGCGACCCCAACGACTCCTACAACTACGAAAGCAATTGCAGATTCTGCGACTTCAAGACGCTCTGCCCGTCAAGGCGCGATGTGCAGTGGCAGCGTAAGAGCCGAGCACCGCAACTCACCGAATACCTGCAATTGGCAGAAGGCGACGAGAATTAAGTCCGCAGAACTCAACTGGCACGAATACCAGAAACCAGAAGGAGCAATTGCCACAATGAGCGACACTGAACTTCTTAGCCGGATAACGGCGAACCAGAAAACGCTTGGCGGAAAGCCTACCATCAGGAATATACGGATTTCCGTAGAACTGATTCTCAGCCTGATGGCACAGGGTGCCGACCAGGCAGAACTCCTTGACGATTATCCCGACCTGGAACCCGAAGACATTCGCGCATGCATCGCCTACGCGCACGCTGTGGTATCCGGAGATTCGATTGATGCGGTGACGGTTGAAAGCGTATGAGATTTCTGATTGACAGCTCCGCAGGGCAACAAATCGCGGACTGGCTACGTCGTAACGGACACGATGTCATCGAAATTCGCCAACTTGGACCCGACCCCGGAGACAGAGCGATACTGGGGCTGTCAGTCAGAGATAATCGTATTCTTGTAACGATCGACACCGATTTCGGTGAGTTAGTATTTTCCCACGGCCTCCACCACGCCGGTTTGGTTCGACTTCCCGACACTCCAACGCATCTATTTGATGTCTATGGTAATTGCGCGCCATCAACGGGAGTTGGAAATGCGAGCAATAATAACCGTAAGCCGTGGAGGGACAATCCGCATTACGCAACACCCATAAAGATGTCACATCCCGTTGCCCAGTGTGGACGGTTAACCAATCGCCGCGCCCTCGCAACAACAAAAATGGCACGCATCCCTGCGGTCTTGCCCTGTCGCATCCGCTGGCGCCTCACCTGTGTCATAAGTAAAGTGAATTGGTATTAGCCCCATGTTCCAACCGCAAGACAACGCAGAACGACATCGCATCGCAACCTCACTCGACGAAACGCTGTTCGTCGAGGCGGGCGCGGGCACAGGCAAGACCACGAGCCTTGTTGACCGCATCCTTGAACTCGTTGGCAACGGCACGACCACGCTCGACAGGGTTGCCGCGATTACATTCACCGAGGCGGCGGCTGCCGAACTGCGCGACCGCATCCGCTCCGAACTCGAACAAGCCGCCAATAACGACTCGCTCAGCGACGATAGGCGTGAACGCAGCAGGCGGGGCGTGGAGCAGCTTGATAACGCCGCAATCCAGACGCTGCACAGCTTCGCCGCCGCGCTCTTGCAGGAGCGTCCGCTCGAAGCGCGACTGCCACCGTCATTCGACACGATGGACGCCATAGAGAGCGAGTTGGACTTCGACGAAGCATGGACGCAGTGGATTGACGCGGCACTAGATGACCCTGCCTTGCAGCCGCACTTCCTGATGACGCTTTCGCTTGGGCTGAAGATAGACGGACTGCGTTCGATCGCCCTGAAGTTCCACGAGAACTACGATCTGCTGTCTAGCGATGGAGCAAAATCTCCTTCCATGGGGGAAGGTTGGGATGGGGGTGAAGCCGAAGACGACGACGGCCCCTCCCAAATCATACGAAATCTTCTGGACTCCGCTCCCGAAATGGAAAGGCTGTGCCAGTTCTCTCAGCTCGGCGACGGAGACGCGCTGTACACGCACACACAGGCAAAGCTGACCTCCATCCGGCAGTTCGCATCGCTGGATGCTGCATCTCCCGCAGCCGTCCGCCTGTTAACGCGCCTGCTCCCGCTCCGTCAGAGGGGAGGTCGCCAGTCGGACTGGTACGATGATTCTTCCGATGGACAGAATGCCTGTAAAAGCCTCAAAGGCCTGTTGCTGGAACTCGACACCGAAGTCACCGACGCTATAACGCAGGCGCGCACCGCCGCGCTGATGCCCTTGTTGGAGGCGCTCAGGTCATTCGCGCTCGACTACGCGGACCGGCGCAAAGGACAGGGGCGCGCGGGCTTCCACGACCTGCTGGTTTGGGCGCGTAATATGCTGCGCGACAATCTCGACTCCCGCGACCACTTCCGCCGCCGCTTCTCCCACCTGCTCATAGACGAAGCGCAGGACACCGACTTCATTCAGGCGGAGGTCGCCATGTTCCTCGCCGAGCATGTACCGCCGAACACACCCGCCGACGCCAGACCCAATGACTGGGCAGACATCACGCCACAGGAAGGAAAACTGTTCGTGGTCGGCGACCCCAAGCAGTCCATATACCGCTTCCGCCGCGCCGATGTGCGCCAGATGCGCCGCCTCCAAGAGAACATGGACGGCGAGACGCTTCACCTCGTGCAGAACTTCCGCTCACAGCGCCCCGTCGTGGACTGGGTGAACACGCTCTTCGCCAAGTGGATGGCGCAGGAGGGCGGCGAGCAAGCCGTGTACACGCCCATCAAGCATCGCTGGACGGCAGACTCCGGTCATCTGGCTGCACCGCGCGTCTGGTCGCTGGGCGAAGAGCAGGCAGAAAGACTGCCCGCCGTGCGCCGCAGGGAAGCCGCCGAAATTGCGATGCTGCTGCACCAGATTGTCGGCGAGCATTGGCAGATTCTCGACTCCGGAAACCCCGTTGACGAATCCGGCAGCGAGCGATACAAGGATGTCACATACTCGGACATCTGCATCCTGATGCCCACGCGCACAGCACTCCGCACGCTTGAACTCGCCCTCGATGACGCCGATGTGCCGTACAGGCTGGAGGGCGCGTCCCTGTTCTTCGACACGCAGGAAGTGCGCGACCTGCTGAACTGCCTCCGCGCCATCGACGACCCCTCAGACGAAATCGCCACCGTAGCCGCCCTGCGCTCGCCCGCCTTCGCCTGCACCGATATCGAACTGCTGCAATTCCATCAGGCCCATCGCACGTTCAACTACCTCCAGATACCAACTGTTCCTCCTCAGAGGATGGCAATAGCATCCAAAGTCTCCCCCGAAGTGTCAGAGAGGGGGGCAAAAACCCCTTCCCCCTTGACGGGGGAAGGCAGGGATGGGAGTGAAGAAAATCCCGTCGCTGCGTCCCTCTCTGTACTGAAGGACTTTCACGACACCCGAATGTGGACGGCCACCCCCGCGCTTATCGACCGTTTCATCCGAGACCGCCTTCTGATGGAATCGGCAATAAGCCAGCCGCGCACACGAGAGCAGTGGCGGCGCTACCGCTTCCTTGTCGAGCAGGCGCGCGCATTCGCCGCGGCGGGCGGTAACGGTTTACGCGCCTTCCTCGAATGGGTGCAGCGCCAGGCAGCCGAGGGTGCGCGCGTAACAGAGACGCCCGTGCCGGAGTCTGATGAAGAAGCCGTCCGCATCATGACCATCCATGCCGCCAAAGGGCTGGAGTTTCCCGTCGTCATCCTCACCGGACTGAACAACAGCCGCAGGTCGCGCATTGACGAGGTCATCTTCGATGGCGGCGAAATCGAGGTCGGCATCGGCAGCCGCAACAGTCGCTTCCTGACGGCAGGCTACGAAGCGAAGCATCAGCAGGAAGAGGTTCGTGAGAACGAAGAGCATGTCCGTCTGCTGTATGTCGCCACGACACGGGCGCGCGACCATCTCGTCCTGAGCATGCACAGGCCCGACGGTCGGAACACCGGCTTGGACTCCACCCAGATTGCCGAATTGCTTGAAGACCATAACGACCTGTGGGACAAGATCGAGCTTCAGCCCCGCTACCAAGTGCTGGCTGGGTCAAGTGAATCTCAGGTAGCGTCGCAACCCCAACCATTCGACGACTCCGCGCACTCCATCGAGGCACGCGATGAATGGCAAGACAGGCGGCAAGAATTATTGGACGCGCAAGGCAAGCCCGCATCGGTCGCCGCGACATCTCTCGCGGGAGTAATCAAAGACGAGTCGGACGCCGACAGCGATTTGGACGACCCGCAGCCATCCAGACGCGGGCGTGGCGGCGCGCCACTCGGCAGGGCGGTGCATGCGGTCCTCCAGACGATAGACCTTGCGACCGGCGCAGGCATCGCGGATACTGCGCGTGCCCAGGCCACCGCAGAGGGCATACCTCAGATGCAGTCCGAAATTGAAGACCTGGCGCAAGCTGCAATCGACAGCGACATCGTGCGCCGCGCCGTAGCGTCCGGGCACTACTGGCGAGAGGCGCACATCGCCGCGCCCATCGGCCAAGGCGAGGGTGTAGGCGTGCTGGAAGGCTTTATAGACCTGCTCTTCGAGGAAGACGGCGAGCTTGTAGTCGTTGACTATAAGACCGACGCCATAGGCCAAGATTCAACCGAATACATCGCCAACAGCCGATACAGCGAGCAGGCCGGCAGCTATGCGCTCATTACCGAAAGGGTAACGCAGAAGCGCGTCAAGGATGTCGTCTTCCTGTTCCTACGCCCCAAAGCCGAAGAGCCAATGCAGGACTTGGAAGCACTGAAAGCGGCTGCGGAATCCACTGCCGTGCAATATCTTCAAAGACAACAAGTGTAGTCGAACATAGCGTCCGAAACTCAAAAGTTGAACAGCACTAGCGTCGATTCTCTTGGATTCGCCCAACGCATCTGCGGCTAGAATTCTGGTTTGCGGAACCCGCGGTCAATGTAGTTCCTTTCAGACTGGTCGCTCTGCGTCGTGAGTTCCCCATACTGAATACTCTGCGCAAGATGCAGCCATTCCTCGGCCTTAGGAGTATGCCCGGAGAAATCTCGGTAACACCCATCAGTAAGGAAACATAGCTGGCAGATCCAATTGCCGCTCATCAAGGGTTTCCAGCGGTGACGATCTCCCTAACTTAGTCGCGAACTGTGCAATCTGATAATATGACGCTCATACAGTTAGACTTCTAATAGAATATCAGCGAACAGGAGGCACATATATGCCTATCGAGAGGCTATCCCCCGCGCTAGACGACATTATCGAGTCTGATTCAATTCCCATAATCGACTCCCAGGATTTCAGTTTCGGCGGTGCTGAGGGTCCTGCTGAAGGACCACTGTGGTGGGTTGACCCAGACGAGAGATTCGGCGGTCATCTGCTTTTCAGTGACATCCATAACGACCGGCGCATGCGCTTCACGGTAGATGGCAGACTAGCCGAGGACGGACATAAGTACCTGGGTTCCCTCACAGTGGAAGCGCAGCCCGTCAACCGTCACAACGGGCTTACCCGAGACCTGCAAGGACGTCTCATCGCTGCCGAGCACGATGGGCGCCGCATCAGCCGCCTGGAGCACGACGGGTCCACTACTGTGCTGGCAAACCAATTCCAAGGCCGCCAGCTCAACCGCCCGAACGACGTGATAGTAAAGTCCGACGGCAGCATCTACTTCACCGATCCGTGGACTTTCCGGCGTCCGCGCGAGCAGTGGGAGCAGACCATTTCCGGCGTCTTCCGCATATCCGCCGACCTTGGCACTCTGACTCTGCTTGTCAGCGATTTTGTCGTGCCTAACGGCTTGGCCTTCTCACCTGATGAAAGCATCCTTTACATCACCGACTCTCGAAAGGGCATTATTCGCGCCTTCGATATGCAGGACGACGGCACTCTTGCCTTGGGATCAGACCGGCTGTTTGCCGATATGCGTCCTGACGCCAGAGAAGGCATACCGGACGGTATGAAGGTGGACACCGAAGGCAACGTCTATTGCGGCGGTTCAGGCGGCATCCACATCCTCAATCCCGGCGGCGAGCGCCTTGGGATCGTGGTTCACGGACAGCCCGCCAGCACCAATCTCTGTTTTGGCGATAGCGACTGGAAATCAGTGTTCTTCACCACCCGTGACAGCATCGGCACATTCAGGGTCAAGATACCTGGAATTTCAGTGCCGGCGAACTAATACTTTGCAGCCTCCAGCATCTCCATCCATCCGTCTGTAAAATTAGGCTTCCCGTTTGACTGGCCTCGATGCTCGTCTGGCTATGCCTCATGATTGGTCTCGGTAAACTGAGATATCAGGCATTTGCGGCGCTAAAATCGTCCTCCTCCTTCGAAGCGCAAGAAACTGTCTATGAAATAACCCATTAATCGCTTGAGCGATAGAAGTGAGATTGCCGGCGATCAGACAGGTCATCGTCACAAACTGGCGAATATGTCGTTGGCAACTTCCATCGCATCCCGTGCGAGCTGTATTCCGGCGTACAGCGTCATGTGCCCAAACACCTCGATTATCTGGTCCGGCGTCAACCCTATGTTCAAAGCGCCACGTATATGGAGCTCAAGCCGTTCCTCGCGACCTATCACCGCAAGACAAGTCATAGAGCAGATGCTGCGGCTGGTGAGGTCAAGCCCGGGACGGGTCCAGGTCGCCCCCCAGTAGTATTCTCCGGTGATTCTGTTCAAATCCCTTTCCGCTTGGGTGTGTTCGGGTGCAGGCGTTCTGGGGATGTTGCCCACATAATGGCGCCGGAACTCCATTCCTCGCCGAAACAGGCCGTCGGAGTCTTCGCTGGTATCGTGGACGCGCGCCGGCGTGAAGTCTGTTTCCCGCTCCTCAAATACTTCCTTGCAAAGCGTGAGCGCCTGGATGCCTGCCGGAGCTCCGCCGTACCAGGTGTCGTGGATGATTAACTCGACGATCTGATTCGGCGTGAGTCCAACATTCAGCGCGTTGCCCAGGTGCCGCTTCAGCTGAACTTCCCGGTTCATGACTATTAGGCAGGACAAGGTTATCATCTCGCGTTGTACCGGAGTGAGCGCGGGCCGCTTCCAGATAGTACCGAAAAGCATCTCGCCAAGAATCCTTTCAAGGTCCGGCGCAAGCTCCCATGCTCCGGGCGACGACCCGCCGGTGATTTGCCCACCGCCAAACATCCTCCGCGTTTCCTGTCCTCGTTCATAGCGTTCGTCCAATTCGCCCATGTGCTTCCTCCAAGTGAAGAGTTCCATTCATTCAGATGCCAACAGTGTATGGAGGCATTTCAACCGATGCAACAGATGACAGTGCCATGCTGTGCGACACTACTCGATATTTCGCCCTGCTCACCGCAAGAAATAGATTGGGCACACAGATCGTAGGAAAAATCGCTGGCAGCAGAGTCGCCGACCTATGGCGTGAGACGACAGAAGTGCAACGCCATTATGCCGCGACCGAGCATCAACTTGTCGCTACGAATCTAGGGCAATATACTAGCCCGGCAGCTTGTACAGATAGGTTCAGGATACTTGAATAATGGAGCAGATGCCCAGGACACCACTTGAAACACTGCGAAGCTCGATAGATTCGGAAGCCAAGTGACTAACGATGGAAAACATCCGACTCGCAACCTGTAGAAAGCGCCCTGCCACCATACAACAGTATCCAGGGGAATCAACCCCACTTCCGGTGATTATCCTCCCATGATAGAGCGAGTCGTACAAGAAATGCAGTTCGACTCGACAGACATTTCTCCTTGATAGTGAGTCGCCAAACCTGCAACAAATGCGGAAAGCTCGAATTATGATTCCCGGCACTATTGTTGGCAGAGCGCTCTCCCCTGTTTCGGGAGCTTCTGGCGCTACGTTCCGCGTGGTATTCGGAATCATCGCACTGGTAGCCATAATCCGGATCTTCGCTCACGGCTGGATTGATGACCTCTACATCGAGCCGGTACACCGCTTCACATATCCGGGCTTCGGGTGGGTGCGCCCTTTGCCGGGCTGGGGAATGTACTTGCTCTTTGCGTCAATAGGAGTACTCGCCGTCTGCATAGCCGTCGGTTACCGCTACCGAGTATGCGCCGCTCTGTTCTTCCTGAGCTTCACCTACGCCGAACTGATCGACCGAACGACATACCTGAATCATCACTACTGGATGAGCCTCGCCGCTCTGCTAATGATCTTCCCGCCTCTTAATCGAATGTGGGCGGTGGATGCGTGGCGTAATCCTTCCTTACGCGATGACACGGTTCAACGGTGGGTGGTATGGGCGCTGCGCGCCCAAGTCGGCGTGGTCTATGCTTTCGCGGGTATCGCGAAGCTGAACCCGGACTGGTTGCTGCATGCCCAACCAATGCGAATCTGGCTCTATCAGCACGGGGATATGCCGATCTTAGGGACGCTACTCCAAGAAATATGGGTTGCTTATGCCATGAGCTGGACTGGCGCTTTGTTCGATTTGACGATTGTGGGCTGGCTGCTTTGGAATCGCACCCGCTTGTGGGCGTACATCATCCTCGTGGTCTTCCACCTGATAACCTGGCTGATGTTCCCAAAGCTGGGCATATTTCCTTGGCTTATGATAGCGGGCGCCACGGTATTCCTCCGCCCTGACTGGCCCTTGCATGCGCTGCGAAGACTTCGGTTGCGACGGTTGCCCGCTCCCCTATTGAAAGACAGCCTAGTAGTAGATGCAGCCACGGAGCATGAAGGCGCTCCAACGCCTCCGTCGTGGGCTGCACGCGCTTTCGTCATCACAATTGCGATACTCGTGCTTTTTCAGGTGCTGATGCCACTTCGACATTTCGCCTATCCCGGCAATGTCCGCTGGACAGAGGAAGGCTACCTGTTCGCGTGGCGGGTCATGCTGACCGAAAAGACCGGATTGGTCCATTACCGAGTCAGCGATCAGAATACTGGACGAACCTGGCTCGTCACGCCGGATGACTACCTGACTCCGTTGCAGGTCGAGCGCATGTCGTTTCAACCTGACTTGATTCTCCAGACCGCCCATATCATTGCAGATGACTTTGCAGGTCGAGGATATGGCGATGTGCGGGTAATGGCCGAATCATTTGTCGCCTGGAACGGCAGGCCGAACGGCAGGCTGATAGATCCTGACGTAAATCTGGCAGAATTGGAACCGGGCGTAGCGCCGAAGCCATGGGTGCTGTCTTATGAGGCTTCGCCGAAAGTTGCGCGGCAGGGCCAATGACCGGACACCGCCTAGCCGCCATCCCCGTCAGTGTCCGCAAACCCAACCGTGACGTCCAGCAAACTGACTATATCCGTGCTCAGTGTAAGCTGCATCTGCTTGAGTGCGGCGTGGGCATTCAGCGCGGTCTGCGGATCGCTCTGAATGGTTTCACGAAGTGGCTCTTCCAATTCATCAATCGCCTGCAGGGCATTCTGGAACGCAGCCCGCATCCGTTGGTCCGTCTCCTCGGAAAGTCCCCGCGCAAGGGCGCTGACGCCAAGCTCGGAGTCGGCGTCCCCGCCCAGATATACGTCCTGCATGCCAAGCACCTGATTCCGCATGTCGGCTACCATGCTATCTCCGTCCCCGCCGAGCAGGGCATCGGGGTCGGGAGTAACCCCGTCAACGCCGAGAGCTTTGCCAAGTCGCATGTCAGTTATTGTGCGACTCATGAAAACCGAAGTGCGGACCAGCTCATTGAGCGCGGACTTTCCGATGAGCGAGTCGTCCGCGGTCCCGTTGAAGTATTCGGCGTAGGATAGTCCATCCGCGTTGTCCCCCGTCCAGTCGGCAAGCGCGCCCGCAGTTTCCTCAGCAATTAAATCGCCGAGCGCGACAAGGTACTGGCATCTGATCGAATCCGAGCCACTCAGTTTACTGAGAACGATGTCCTCGTCTTCAAATAGCACATACTCCACTGCGCCAAGCCCGCGCTGAGTTGACGCGAGAAACTCACTCAAGTATTCGGCATCTACGGAGTCTCGCTTCTCAAGCATCCTCTCTATGCGTTCCGGTTCGATTGGCGCCCAATCGACGTAGGAACGTGAGCGCCGGTCCATCACCGGACCGAACCACATAGCCTGCGAGCGCATCCAGGGGACGCGTGCCTGTCGCCACACATCTCTGGCTTCATCAAGGCGTTCCTGCGAGGGATTGTCGCAAAGTGCGTTGAGGGAAGCCTGCAAAGTGCCCATCTCACGAGCTACTTCTTGAAATCGCGGCACTATGAGCGTGTCGGTCGCACTGACCAGCACCTCAGACCGCGATGGCGGCTTGACGGCTGGTTCGGCTGGCGCTTCGACCGGCGCTTGCGGCTGCGCTGCCGCCGGCGTACTGTCTACTTGACAGCCGAGGGCCACGAGGCACAGTGACAGAGTGGCAGTTGTGGAAAAGATTAAAGATCGTATCATAGCGAATTTAAGAACCTTAACAGGGCTTCGCGCTCTTCACGCGAGTAATTTTGGAACGCTTCTTTAGCCGCGGTGCCCTCGCCACCGTGCCATAGTATCGCTTCAGCGAGATTGCGCGCGCGGCCGTCATGCAGGAACCGTGTATGCCCGTTCACATTATCGACCAGGCCGATGCCCCAAAGCGGCGGTGTCCTCCACTCCCGGCCATTTGCCAGAAAGTCGGGACGCCCGTCGGCGAGGCCATCTCCCATGTCGTGCAGCAGCAAATCCGTATAAGGGAAAATCACCTGATTGCTTAGCGCCTCTATGTCGGTCTGTCCCGTCGTGTGCCGTGGTGTATGGCAGGCGTTACAGCCCGCTTTCAGGAACAACCCTGCGCCCTGTCGAACCTGAGATTCGTCAACATCTCGCATCGCGGGTACTGCCAGTGTCCTGTTGTAGAAAGTAACCCGGTCCAGCCTGAAGTCCGGTATTTCCGGTTCGCCGCCACTTAGTGCGGCGGCGCAGTCGTCTTGAGCTTCCGGGCAGTTTTCGTCGGGGAACAAGGTGGATGTTATGCCTATATCGCCGAGGAACGCCCCTGCGACCTGCTGTTCCACGGTGGGCACGTTCGCCTTCCAGCCGAATCTGCCTAATCTGGTGCGCCGCTCGCTCGCATCCCAGACCATGTTAGCGCGTCCAGAGATTCCGTCTCCATCCTCATCGTCAGGGTCTGCCATAGCCAGTATGTCTGACTCGGGTATCGCCTCCAGCAGTCCAACCCCGAATGCGACGGGCGCTATCCGCGGCGATGCCATTATCTCAGGATGCAGTTCCCCATACGCAAGCTCGTCGAATGAATACTCCGGTTGAATTAGCGTATATGTCTCACCGTCTCCATACGAACCGCGAATCTCTCGCCAGTTGGTTTTGAATCTTCCCTCTGGTTTGGCCTTCAGAATCGCTCTGTCCTGCAATTGACCGCCGTAGTTCGGATCGCCCAGAGGGGCTCCGGTCGCATCCGTACCCGGAATGCTAAGCCTGAAGAGCAGTCCGCGCTCGGGATCATCATTGTCCTTGGGCGGTTCGGCGCGCCCGTCCAGCGTATGGCACGATGAGCAGGACTGAGCATTGAAAGTTGGCCCCAGGCCGTCGCGGGCGTCGGTGGAAGCCGGCGCTGTCACCCAGTTCTGATTGAAGAAGCTGTCACCCACTTCGAAAGCGCGCCTTTCCAAATTTGTCAGGTTGCGGGCTGATAGGCTGAAGGCATTCCTGTTTGTGGTGAATGCAGTTGTCCCACCACCCAGCGCCTCAACAAGAAGGGCGTCGATTTCGGTCCTAAGTCTGGTTTCAGCTTCTGCCCTCTGCCGGATGTCTATGACTGCCGCAATGCCCACGGCTACCATGGCTACTATGCCAAGACCCAAGCAGAATCGCAGGGGATGTCTCCCGACTGCCCCTGCGATGCTGCCAATGAGTGAATGAATAAAGGCCAATTTTTTGACCTGTCCGGTGTTGTTAGCTAACGCTGATGGTCACGCCGACTGCGGTAGCGGCGGAAACGATCGTATCCGTCTGATTTTCCAGCAACTCGATAACGCGCAACACCTGCGCGCGACCGGGGGCGCTGTCGGCAACATCCTCTTTGAGGTGCTGGTCGAATGGCGCGGGTATCAGCTTCGCCTCGGCAATACTCATCGCTACTTCGGCGGCGAGTTTATCGGCAAGTGCGCTGTCCTGCGCCGCAACGAGGTCAAGGATTCCGGGTCCGGTCACTGTGCCGTAGTCGCCCTCCAGCACCCACTGGATACCGAGCGCGTTGCCAACGATGTCGGCGACTGTGTTGTCCGAGAAGCAGGAATGCTCATCTTCCTGAGATCGTGCTTCGTAAGCTACGGTCATGCGCTCGCCGGCAAGCTCGCCTCGGCTAAGCTCGCCGATGCCCGTGATGATGTTCGTAATGGCGGTGTCGTTGTCCTTTACAAACTCCGCGCGGTAGTTCCCGCCGCCCGGCGCCCATGCGTCAACCATGTCCTGCAAGTGAACCAACAGCAGGTCGGACGCCGCCGCGAGATACTGACCGCGGCGATCCGCGTTAGCGTTGGTTGTGTAGTCTTCGACGGGCCTCGCGCCTGGGCCTATCGCGTTGAGGTCCTGCCCCCAAAGTAGGAACTCGATGGCATGCCATCCGGTGGAGACATTTTCCTCACCGCCCTCTTCGTTGAGGGACTCTATCACTTCGGCGGTAATCTGAGGATACTCATCAGGCATATTGACGATACCTGCGCTCGCATCGCCCTCAACATAGTCAACGTAGGACTCGTCCATCGGCCAGGCGTTCAGCAAGCCCTCAGGACCGTTCTCCTCATTGTCGATGGGACCACTGTAGAACCTGAATGCCTCGGTGGGGCCGTAATCATCCCTTGCGACCAGCCATGCTCGCTTTGCCGCTTCCAGAGTTGCGGGCGTGGGATCGGCAAGGAAGGCGTCGATAGCCAAGTCCATTGCGCGCGCGGATGCCAGACTGCGTGAGTAGCTGGCATGTACCCCGTCGGCGTAGTTGGCGACTACCTCAGTCTTCAAAGCGTCGATGTTAACAGGCTCCATCGCCTTCTCGACTTCAACGATCTTTTCTACCTCGACTACTTTCTCGACTTCAACGATCTTCTCGATTACTTGAGGCTCCGAGGCACAGGCAATTGCCCCAAATAAGCCCAAAATACCGACTAAAGTCAATACTATGAGTTTTCGCATGAATACACTCCTGTTGCAATGGCGTTATACCTAGATGTACACCTTAATACACCCTAATTATATATTGTGTACGCACACATTAGACTTGTCAATATAATAAAGACATTAGCGAACTGCGCACGAACGGCATCTCATTTGATCAGACTTCTCTCAACGCGAGTATCATACATTCAACAAGAAGCAATACGCACATCTAGCCCATTCCACGAAATTCAATTGACCGAATGAAGGCAGAGACTCATAGGTGCGAAAGACCAGGAACGGCATCGCCTTTCGTGGTGCTGCATGACGGTATCTGCACAGCCCGACTTACAGAAAATTAGACGGCGCAGCAGGCGCACTCAGTCATCCCTGCCATAGGCTGCTATGAAGTGACGCTCGACTCTGCCGGTCGAAAGCATCGTGCCGACAACCAGCAGCCAAAGGAAGAACAGAGTACCAATGATCGAATGAAGGATTGTGGCTGAGTCCAGCCAGATAAACTGCATGGCGATGCCCAGTACCGCCGAACCGGGAGCTACCTTTCGCAATGTGCCACCCACACGCCACTGGTAACGCGCTGCGATGATGAGCGCAATACCGGCAGCGGCAAAGCCGACCTTTCCGGCTATCCATCGCAGGTTGTACAGGGAGCCTATCGTCGTATATTCGGACGTAAGGTTCGGTCCTGCCGATGAAATGACCTCGAGCGCCGGATTTAGCGCTACCAGCAAGGCACATACTCCGGATGCGGACGTAAAAGCTCCGGAGATTACGAAGAGATATGGAACCGCTTGTGTAGCAAGACCCTGTTGGATAATCCATGTCCTCAGAAGCAAAATTCCTGCCACCAGGAACGTCAGGCCGGAAAGAAGGCGCATCGCTCCGGACAGACTATACATCAGGCTGTTCTCCGAGATCGCCTGCAAGGACAGCAGCATTGTCCCCTGGTCGGCATCTGCGGCAACGCGGGCATAGACCATTACCGCCGTAAGCGCTGCTGTTGCCAGCAGCAGTACCCCAGCCAGCTTGGCTGTCTCGCCTGTCTTGATGGAAAAACCTTGAAAAACGGAGGATTCCGGATTCGACATATTGCTGAACCTCCGGCTCACATTTCAATAGTGGGAACTCAGGCGCCTTCGAACACTCCTTCGTTTAAGCGGGAACGTTTCTCGCCTCTCTAAAATTTAACATCGTCGTTGGCCTCATCGTGCATCTCTTTATGCTTCGTGGTGAGAATGTCCGGGAATGCATCTTCAAAGATGCTGGGAACCGGCGTGCTTCGGCTTTGAGGCGGAGGATAGGTGTTGTCTGACGCGCCCCGGCTATGGACAAAAATGGGAAGCTTAACGTGCAACGCAAACGCGACAAGCTCGATGATGTCGCCTCCAATCCAGGAAATGATCTTTTCGTCCTGCGCAATTGCCATCGCGGCATTGGCGGGTCTGGAGTCCACGAAGGTGATCACCACTGATCCAAACGCGCCTCCCAGTACCGCCACGCAATCTGAGAAGATGCTGTAAGTGGGGCATCTGTCATTCAAGCCATGTCCCTCCAGCGCTATGATGCTGGCGTTTGCCGCGGGCATGTGTATATTGAATTCTTCCCCGCCCTCCTTGGTTTCCAACGTCACTACCGCTTCATGCGAAGACCGTCCCTTATATACTCGCGTTACGGAGGCTAGTTGCATCTCGTGCTCCTTTTATGTACTGAATCGCACAATTCATCCCGCATTGGGATTCAAGAGAATTATATAGTAATTTTTTTTGATAGTATAGACTTATGGCATTCATACATCCGAAGCATCAATAGGGGTAGTCTGGCAATCATCAGAGTATTTAGTCTTAGTTCAGTTCTCTCCAGCAATCCACGAAGTCCTTGCATCAGTCTATTGTCGTCTATGCAGTGACCTTGCCGTATGCGATCGTGGCTATGTGGACCGGCTTCAACTCGGGCAGCCACTCACTTGTGAGTGCTTTTCTGTGGAGATATGCCGCCATTACTGCTGAATCATACACGTTCTGTGAAGCCACACCGAGATAAAGTGAATTTTGCTTAATGTGTTGACACCTCAGATATTAGTGTGTATATTGCTAACAGAACTTAATGGTTACTAAGTGATTTTCGTCCTACAATCATCACAAATCGGAACGGCTGGAACAATGACGGTGTTGCACAAGCAGTACAGCCCAGATTATGAGCGTCTCTCCGCGGAATGCTCTCACGACAGAAGCGGCATTGTGCGCGGCGTCGTGTCAGGGCCTGAACAGGAAACATCAAAGATTCTTCCGATCGGACATGGGACTACACGAAGAGGACTTAATCCAAATCGTCACATAACTAACTGCGAGTGCGGGCTTCCAGCCTATCTGACTGATCTCGACGAGCCTCTTGTGGACTATGCATTCGCGAATTTCATTGCTTTCATAAACAGAGAGAACAAGACGGAGCGTGCCGGAACCCACTTTATCTCAGCGATCATGCGCACGGAGTTTCGAAACGGCTTTTAGCTGACACGCAGCGTGTTACTCCTCAGAATCTTCCATTATCTTCCCTTTCTCGTGGCCGGCCCCCTTTACCCTCCCAATAGAGGGGGTCGGCTATTCACTTCAACCGATTCGCTCTTGCGAGTCCCCTCGTTTTCAGACTGCGATATTTGCCGTATTCATCAGCAAGTTCCTGTGCATATTTGTTGACATTTTTCGCCAATTAGAACAGACTAATGAGAACCATTAGTGACGGTATTGAGCTCGAATTAACGCATAAGTCCAATACTGCTAAATGTCGCTTGGAGGAATCGCAGAGAGTGTTCGGTTACAGACTGCTTCTGGTCGGCATCGTGCCCCTTGTCGCTGCGTTTACACTGATGGCCTGCAATTCGACTCCCACCGTCGCCGTCGCGCCTCAAGTCATAGAAGTCAACGAGGCGTCGGAAAGGAATGCCCCCGTCGAGACGGCCCTCGAAGGGGTGCGAGACGGCGATCAGGGAACTCTCGTCGTCTATTCGGGCAGGAGCGAATCGCTTGTAGCCCCAATCATCGAGCAATTTGAAGAGGAAACAGGAATCGAGGTCTCCGTGAAGTACGGCAAGTCGGGCGAGATAGCCGCGACACTGCTGGAAGAGGGCGATCACTCACCCGCGGATGTGTTTTTCGCCCAGGATCCCGCCGGTCTGGGGGAGGTAGCTAATGCGTCAATGTTCAAGTCGCTCCCAACGACCATTACTGAGAAAGTTCCTGTCTGGGCACGTTCTTCCGAGGGCGAGTGGGTTGGCATATCAGGCAGAGCCCGCGTGGTGGTCTATAACACTGACAACCTAACTCCCAACCAGATTCCCGCTAGCATGGAGGATTTCACAAAGCCTGAGTGGAAGGGACGCATTGGCTGGGCGCCTACGAACGGGTCATTCCAGGCTATGGTCACGGCGATGCGCGTAGCCTGGGGCGACGAGAAGACGCGCGAATGGCTTCTGGGAATACATGCGAATGAACCTAAGGTTTATCCGAACAACACTCCCACGGTTTCCGCTGCCGAAGCTGGAGAAGTTGATGTCGGCTTCGTGAACCACTACTACCTGTATCGCTTCCTTGCCGAGGAGGGTGAGGAGTTCGGTGCGCGCAACTACCATGTAACGGATGGAGGGCCCGGCGGCATTATCCTTGTGGCTGGCGGCGGCATACTGAAGAGCAGTACGAATGAGGAGAACGCGGAGCGATTCTTCAATTTCATGCTCTCTGATGTCGCCCAGCAGTACTTCGCCGGGCAGACCTACGAATACCCACTGATTGAGGGCATCGAGACCAATAGCCTGCTCACGCCAATCGACGAGTTAAACAACCCCAACATCGACATGGCGTCGCTCGACGATCTTGCAGGTACGCAGGCGATGTTGAGAGACCTTGGAATACTGAACTAGAGATTGGGTCGTCGTCGGACGGCATCTGAGACTGATGGTGACCATAGGGCGAATATCCCAAAGCGTAGGTGCAGCCGGCTGGGACGTGATTGCCGGCCGTCGGCGCTTGTCGTTGGGCTTACCTCCCCTCCCCGCCTTGCTTCCCGCTCTACTGGTTGGCGCAGCGATGGCGCTCCCGGTGGTCTATCTAATCGTCCGAGGCGCGAGCGCCAGCGACCAGGCGTGGGACCTGCTGTTCCGTGTGCGAACACTGGAGACGTTCTGGCGCACACTCCTGCTGATAGTCTGCGTGACAACACTCTCAGCGGCGATCGCCGTTCCTTTCGCATGGCTGACACTCAGGACTGACCTGCCGTTCCGCCGGGTTTGGACGGTTCTTGCTGCTCTGCCGCTGGTCATTCCAAGCTTTGTGGGGGCATTTCTGTACATATCCGCACTGGGACCAAAGGGGTTGCTGCAATCAGCTCTGGAGGTGATGTTCGGCGTCGAAAGATTGCCGGACATGTACGGACTGCTGGGCGCGACCGCCGTGCTCACTCTTCTGAGCTACCCCTACCTGTTCCTGACCGTGCGCGGCTCAATCGCCAATCTGGACCCGGCGACGGAGGAGGCTTCGCGCAGCCTGGGACACGGCGCTTGGAGCACATTCTTCCGAGTAACATTGCCGCAGCTGAAACCCTCGATTGCGGCAGGTTCACTGCTGGTCGCGCTCTACACTCTGAGCGAGTTCGGCGCGGTTGCTCTGCTGAGATACAACACCTTTACCTTCAGCATCTACCAGCAGTACGAAGGATCCATCGACCGCTCCATTGCCGCGCTGCTGTCTTTCGTGCTTGTCATCATGGCAGTCGCCATACTATTGTCGGAGAACTATACACGAGGGCGTGGCCGATACTACCGGCTCGGCGCGGGTTCCGCGCGCAGGCCCTCTATCGTGCGGCTTGGACGCTGGAAGTGGGCCGCTCTAGGTGCCCTGGGAACCGTGCTGATCCTCGCGCTGGTGCTTCCCGTTGGTGTCCTGATGTTCTGGTTAATTCGAGGCTTGGGCGCGGGCGAGCCGCTGCTCCTGCTGTGGAGCGCAACTCGAAACTCGCTGCTTGCGTCTGGAGCAGCCGCTGTGGTTACGTCGGCTATGGCGATAGCGATGGCTGTTCTGCTGGTGCGCTATCCGAGTAAACTCAATCGAGTGCTTGAGCCAATCAGTTTCACGGGATACGCCCTGCCCGGTGTCGTGGTCGCGCTTGCGTTGGTGTTCTTCGGAGCGAAGTACGCGCGTCCGCTTTACCAGACGCACTGGCTGCTGATATTCGCCTACGCCGTCCTCTTCTTTCCGGTCGCGCTCGGCTCCGTGCGGTCTGCGCTCCTACAAATCAGCCCCAGACTGGAAGATGCGGCGCGTTGCCTCGGTCACAACCCTCTTCGCGTAATGATGCGCGTAACACTGCCGCTGATGCGCTCCGGCGTGCTGATGGGCGCGGCTCTGGTGTTCCTGCTTACGATGAAGGAGCTTCCGGCAACACTGATATTGGGTCCCCTCGGATTCCAGACGCTGGCTACCTCAGTATGGTCGGCTTCAACTGAAGCATTCTTTGCGCGGGCTGCCGCGCCTGCCCTTATGATAATCCTGACGTCTTCCATACCAATGACGCTTCTCGTGTTGCGTGAAAAGAGGACTTTGCAGTGAGCAATCCCTTGATCGAGTGCCGAGGCATTTCGAAGCGCTTCGGGGATGTGGTCGCACTTGACGACGTGAGCCTTCGACTTATGCCCGGCGAGGTTCTGTCTATCTTGGGTGCAAGTGGCTGTGGCAAAACAACACTGCTCCGTATCATCGCAGGATTTGAGGCAGTGGACGGCGGTGAGTTGTACTTGCGGTCTAGTCTCGTTTCCAATGCCGAGCGTCACCAGCCACCGGAGCGCCGCAACATCGGGATGGTATTTCAGGAGTATGCGCTGTTTCCGCACCTGACTGTCGCCCAGAATGTCGCATTCGGGCTAAATGGGATGTCGAAGGACGAGCAACGGAACCGAACTCACGACGCATTGGAACTGGTCAGGCTGGACTCCCTGCATGCCCGCTACCCATATGAACTCTCCGGCGGTCAGCAACAGAGAGTGGCGCTTGCGAGGACGATCGCGCCGTCCCCTATCGCGGTGCTGCTCGACGAGCCTTTCAGCAACCTGGACGCGGGGATGCGCCAGGACGTGCGCCAGGAAGTAGAGGCGATTCTACGCAGCAAGAGCATAGCGGCCATGTTCGTCACGCATGACAGAGAAGAAGCCTTCGCGTTCGCGGACCGGGTGGGCGTTATGAGCGCGGGACGTCTCGAGCAGGTGGACACGCCCGGGGAACTGTATCGGACGCCCATAAGACCCGAAGTGGCTCGTATAGTGGGTGACTGTGATTTCCTTACGGGAGTGGTGCAGGGTCACGTCGCTCAAACTGAGGTAGGCAGCCTTCCCGTCGTCTTTGATAGTGGTTCCGTAGCCGATGGTACAAAGCTTATGCTGATGGTGAGGCCACAAGACATGGAAGTGAAACCGAGCGCAGCGGGTGACTGCGTGGTAGTCGCGACAGAGTACCGTGGCGGTGAAACTATGCTGACTGTGCGTATGCCGTCAGGTGGAACGCTGCGCTGCCGGCAAGTCGGCTTTTCTGACCTGACGAACGGCACACATGTAACATTCACGCCCCGAAATTCGACGCCTTTCCTCGCCTTCGTCGAACCCTAGCGCAACTCACCTCAATGGCGTCCGCCACAACTTCGATAGTTCTCACGCGCTGCCATCAACCTGGACCGTGACGATGTCCACGCCCTGGTACTTCTGGTGGCAAGCGTCGGAAGCCTGGTGTCGCAGCAGCCGGAGCGAGAGATCATCGATTGTCGGTATGGCCTCTTCGTCGGTCAGATACGCCAGCTGGTCCTCGATATTTTCATGGCGCGTTGTCGCAATGAACTCCAGCTCCACCATTGTATCCTGCGGCCTCGCGATAACTATCAGACGTGGACTGGTAGATCAGACGTGGACTGGTAGATCCCTCGATTTCGTCCTCCTGAAGCATCAGGCTGGCGAGTGTTTCTTCTCCGGCTGACCGCAGACGTAGTTTGGAAGCCTCACAGCCTCGACGCCAGTTGTTCGAGGAATTCATGGACATCAAGGAGCGAGGACATGTCCAGCGTGGCTTCAAGGCGCAGACGGCGCGTGCTCATCACTTCGAGCAGAAGCGTCATCCCGATCGCGACAACGGCGCCGATCATAACCCCATTACCGAGCAGTCCGCCCAGTTCATCCCCGAAGATGTCCGCGGTGACGGGGCGACCGTCAAGACCCAGACCCAGCGCGCACGCGAGCGCCACTACCAGCATCCGCTGGGGATGGAGGCCATTTCGCAAAATCGTCTGACAGCCACTCACGAATAGTATGCCCATTGCGAGCATCAGATACGCTCCCAGCACAGGCCCCGTGATCATTAGCAGGAGAGCCGTGAACTTCGAGAAGAAGGCAAGCGTCACGGTTACCTCAGCCCCGACCGGCTGACGTACCGCAACTGGTACCGCAGCCGTCAGTGGGACACCAGGGTGGGTACGATGGAGCTGCGGATACCGAAACCCAGAGAGGGAAGCTACTTTCCGAGCCTGCTTTCAAACATGAGAAATGAATCAATTAAGATATCGAAGCCAGCAGGCAATGCAAGCTTTGAGGGTATTTCCTTGCAAGCCTTTTCGGGGGAATCAGGCGGAGAGCATTTGACCTTATTCGCCACGCAGACTCCTCAACTCTGCCTCCAGTTCTACATGCCGTCTCGCGGGGGATAATCGCGGAAGCGCTCCGGCTCTTCCCTAACCTGTGTCAGCGTAGTCGTCTTGCTGGTCATCGCGGGCCTCTCACTGGTGAATGAGTTGAGTGGTTGCCGGCTGTCGCCATAATATCATCTGAAGGGGTCCAGACATCAAAGACTTTGGCATGGACGCGCCGCCTTGGTCGTCTTGACGCGCCATGTACGGAGACAACCTATTGCATTCCCTAGCGTACCGGATGGTCTTTCCTATGGAGACGCTAAGCGGTCCCTCAGAGCCTTTAAGTCTTCAGTCATTTCTGAGTCAGGCACTCGACTCATGGATAGCAATGTTCCAATGCATTGTTTGCCTATCTCACCCATGTTTAGGGTTATCAGTGCCAAGGCCAAGCAATGTAGTATCTGTACCTCACGCCTCCTGAACCTACTTTCGGCAACCATCAACATCTTCCAGATTACCGCTATCGCCCTGTCCACCCTCTTGAACCGCTTCGCCGCATCGGTGCGTAGCCTCAGCGCGGCAAACGGCGACTCCACAACATTCGTCGTCCTCAGATGCCTCCAGTGCTCGGCCGGGAAGTCATAGAACGTAACCATCCGTTCCCAGTCCCGCCCAAGACTCTCGGCAGCGCCGTCGTAGGAGCGCTCACGACACCAGCCGGCGAACACCGACTTCAGGCGCTCGGACTCACCGCGGCTCTCGGCATACGGAATGCTCCGCCGCAGCAGCATGTGGAAATCGCAGTGGTTGTGGATCCGTGCTGGATATACGCGAAAGCGGGAGAATCGTGCAACCCTGTAGCAATATGGAGAGAGTCGCTCACAGAGTTCCCTCACGGCGACGCCGATGTACAGGTGAGGGGCATTCCGGGCCCACATGAGTCCATCTGGAACATCCATCCCACCATCTATTGGCTCAACTTCGAACCCATGGATGGCGGCGGGCGGTCACTTTTCAACCGCCTAACTTCATCCGGTCAATCCGCCAGCATGGTCCAATATAACCTCGCCGGTTACACCTCCCTTTTCTGGCTCAATCCTATCTTAAGGCATTACCAACACACGTTGGGAATGCCGGATTGCGCACGCAGGAACACCCGGCAGCCCAACTTTGTAGTAATATGAAGGCAGGCCGAATTCATCGTGGCATTCACATCCACAGGGTAGCACGAGAGATTCGCTCTCCCCATTCGCGTGAGAACAAATTTGCCGGGATGCCCGGCAAGTAGTCAAGAGCAGGAAGCGTGTCCATGCATATCGGCATGTTCTATCAGATGCAGGTCCCCAGGCCGTCATCCCGCTCCTACGAGGCTGAGCGCTTCCTGGAAATGCTTGACCAGGTGGCCTATGCTGAGGAGATGGGCCTGACCAGCGTCTGGATGGCCGACCACCAGTTCCGTACCGAGTGGTCCCACTCCAGCGCCCCCGACGTAACCCTTGGCGCATTGAGCCAGCGCACCGTCCGGATGCGTCTGGGCATCGCCGTGGTCGTGCCCCCGGTGCAGCACCCCCTCCACATCGCGGCCCGCACCTCCACCCTGGACATTCTCAGCAAAGGAAGGGTTGACTTGGGCGTGGGCCGCTCCGGCTACCCCTACCAGATGGCCGCTTTCGGTACAGACCTGGAAGACGCCACCGGAATGGTGGACGAGGCCCTGGAAATCATCCCGCGGGCATGGACCGAGGGAGAGTTCACCTACCAAGGCAACCACTATAAGATTCCCTTGCGCGAGGTCCACCCCAAGCCGGTGCAGCAGCCCCACCCGCCCATCTGGCTCGGTTGCAGCCAGGAAGACACGTTCAGGAAGGCGGGACTCATGGGCTTGGGCTGCCTGGCAATGGCCGGCGGCGGAGCTACGGGATTGGCTCCTCTCGTGCAAGCCTACCGGGGCGGCATCCGGAACGCCAGTCCGACCACCGGGGTTGTTCACAACCGCGTCGCCGTAAGCACCGTGGCCGTCTGCGGGGAGTCGCGCAAGAAGGTGCAGGAACGCTCCGCCGAATTGATCGACTGGTACCGCCATCAGCAGGCCCTCAGGGACGTCCGTGTGTGGAGCGAACAGGACCCGTCCCGCGTTCCCGAAGACTACCAGTGGCACTACACCCGCTCCACCGCGACCGACTCTCCAAAGCGCGAGGAAACATCATCCCTCGACCAGATAAGGAGTGGACGCTACTGCATCGGCGACCCCGACGACTGTATCCGCTACCTGGAAGCCTATGCCGAGGCAGGCGTGGACGAGGTCATGCCCCTGTTTCAAGTGGGCGGCATATCCCAGGAGGAAGTGATGGATACCCTGCGTCTCTTCGGCAAGTACGTCATCCCTCACTTCAATGCCAAGGCAAGTTCGTCCTCCGGTAGCACTGCAAGATAGATGGTCCCATTCCCTGGCCTGACTATTATTCCAGCCTCAGAAGGAACCCCCTGCCCTGCCGTAGGGAACGCAACTTCGTCCTCGGTATTCTCAATGTGTGTTGGTTATACGCCAATCAGACCCCGTCATCCTCGCGAAAGTGGGAATCCGGAGATGGTGGGAGCTGCCGTGACGCCGAGAATCCGACGATCTGATACTATGACCAACTACACGAACGGACAGATTCGCTGACACTTAGACGGACATTATTGCTGCACATGGGCAGTGACAGTGTATTGATCCACTGATCTACGTGTTTGCCATTGGACCACCTCGGAATGTTCAGCCTTTGGACCTCGTGATCCGCCTCAGATAAGGTAGGAACGCGCGTTCTTCTCCTCTCGACAATCGGATTAACTCCGTTAACTACAGATACCTTATTTTCTGCAGCCTTAGCACATGCCTTGGTAAGGGAGACTGTGGGACATCCGCCCAGGCCTAGATCGCGCCGGCGTCCATCTATGGTCAGTCGCTGAATCCAGGACTTTGATCCACTCTAAGCAACATTCAAATAGAGTCCATTTCCGTCACCATATCGCCCAGGACTTGTTAGCCCTCTAATTCTTGCAGCAGTCAATCGAGCGATTTACGCACCTGTTTCCCCACAAGCTTTGCGAGATAATAGAGGACGCGTAAGGACTATTTCAGACGAAATCAGACGTTGCAAGCAGTCTAACGTGGGATAAACTGGGAGCTTCTGGGACGTTATAGAAAGGGGATTTGGCGGAGAGGAAGGGATTCGAACCCTTGGTACCCTTTCAGGTACACACGATTTCCAATCGTGCCTGTTCGTCCACTCCAGCACCTCTCCGCGCATAAGTCTCTTGAATAAGCCTCTATCAGTAGGTTGAAAAACCTTGTGGTGGGACGACACCGGGTGCCGCTTATCACTTGCCCCGTGCTGCCTCGTAGCTACGGATATATTCATCGACGGGCGTTGATGCGATCGTGTCAGCTATAAGATCCAGCGGAAGGTCATCAATCTTCTTGAATCGCACGCAGGACTTGCCCATGTTTAACTTCTTACCGCTCTCCTTGAAGCGCCGCTCGAATTCTGTCTGCGTCCCCTCATGTGTATAAACGCACATAAGGTAGAGTGACATGTAGTTCTTCTGCGACGCTAGAGCCGCGTACATAAGGGGCTGCTTGTTGTATGTCTTCGGATATCGCTCCAGAGGGATTTCCCACGTAATCATGCCCCAGTTCATCGACTCATCGTATCCCTCTGGCAGGTTTTCCAGCACAATGCGTCGAACAGTCTCAATGTGCTCCCGCCTGTCCGGAGCAAGTTCGTCAAGGTACTCTTCAACTGTCGCCGCACTGCTTCTAACCATTGCGCTACTCTCTGTCGATCACAATCAGGCTGGGAAATTCCCGCGTGGGTTCACCGACGTCCATATCTCGGCCGACCGTACCTAGCCGAGCGTGGCCAGTGGATTCAGCCGCTTGCTGGAAATTGAACCTTCTTCATAGCAGGAAATCCATTCGCCGGCATTGGGGATATTCATCATGTCGGCTTCCGCCATCTTCGCATCGGCTTCAGAGCCCCAATAGACAATATCGGTGTATTCGTCGCCTTGACCATGATGGATTTCCCACTTGATGAAACCGGCCTGTTTGCTCATCCAGCTCTTAAGCACATCATTCGCAACAGACAGCAAGTGCTCTTCAGAAACATTCTCCGCCAGCTTGTAGCTGATTACATCCTTGTACATATTCTCAAGCCTCTTCATTCGACTATTGATGCGCTGCTTCGTGCCATCGCCAGCGAATGCCTGCTTCTGATGTCGATCGCCTCTTCAATTAAGTCGGATAGATGCACTCTAATCCAATTGTATCTGTCCTGGCTGTTAGTACCTTCGGGATTATAGCATTTCACTATATCCAATAGCCTGTGACCCGTTGAACAAACAACGTAGTGGAAAGGATTGTCTCCCACTTCCGAAGTACGTCCTTTGGCGTCCTTCAATCCATGTATGCGTATTCCGACAACACCCATTCCCTTATTCCAAGACCGCTCAATCTCGTGATTTATCCATTTTCTGTTTGCGGTCTCACTTCCAACGAGCACAATCGTACAGGCCTTGCTTTCCATTTGGGCTTCTATCCATCGAGTTGTAATCACATCATCCCAGGAATTCTCAACAGTTTCCCAATCATTCCCGGAGACAGGGTGATTTCTATGAATAGCGCCTATGTTACGAACTTGGGCAGCTCGCCAATTATCGGTTTTGTAATGAAAACTGTAAAAGATTCTTCTCTTTTTCATTGTCTCATCAGAAATAGGGCAAACAATAAGGCTGCCCCAATAAGCGCATAATAGGCAAGTATGGTTGCTCCAAAGAGCGATCCAAGTCACCTTGTCAGCCACTTACTACCGAATTTTTCGCCCGCGTCCATCGAGAAATCAATTCCGCTTTCGTCCAACTGTCGCACTTTATCATACAACTGCCTGAACAATCGCTCTTGCATCAGAAAGTAACCGTCGAGAAACCAGAAAGGCAGGACTGTCATCAGAACTAACATGAAAGCTGGCTCGCCAGTCGTGTCAACGATGCCTGAATCCGTGTTGCCACCTCTTGCGAGGAAAGCGACAAATGCCGCAACTTGAAGAGCTATCAGGCTCTTGAGCATAAACGAGTTGCGGGCCATCCGGTTTATCACATTTTAAATAAACTCTAGATGCTTACGTTTATTCTCCATCGCCGATGCTCTTGATTGACTTCTGTTCAACGCGGCCAGATATATGGCGGAGAGAGTGGGATTCTGTTTGAAGCCGTGAAGCAGTCTAATATGGTGTGTACGGACTATATTGACTCCCTATTCCCACATTTTATACCACGTCTGAATCGGCTTCGACCATATCTCGCAGTGCAGGTTTTGGGTTACGTACAAGTGGCAATTCCTTGTTCGTGCCACTTGGCTTGAGATTGCAGTTTTGTCCAAGTTACCCAACGAAGTCATTTCATTCACAAGGCTCCTTCCGATTGTTACATCTCTCCACCGATCTTGGCAAGTCTTCCGTCCATCCATTTCGTACTGGACGCGGTTTCAGCTTCTCGCTGTGCTATCATTAGCCCCAATTCTCGTAGATATGGAGACCCATTCAATGACGACCCGACAGCAAGCGGCAACACAGACCGCATCCATTGCTGATATCGCGAACTACGATGCGCAGCTCTGGCGCACTGCTGACGCACTGCGGCGGCGGCATGGACGCCTCCGAGTACAAGCACGCCGTCCTCGGCCTCATCTTCCTGAAAGACATCTCCGACGCCTTCGAAGAAGCACGCACCGACTATGACTGCGTAGGTGCCGAACAGGTGGGACGATGAGCAGCATAAAGCCAATCAGAAATGACGCAGACTTGGACGCGGCGTTGGCGCGCATAAAAGAGATTTTCGACGCGGAACCGGGAAATCCGAAGGATGACGAGATTGGCGTACTGCTGGACCTGATCGAGTTCTATGAGGACAAACACTACCCTATCGAGTTCCCGGACCCCAAACCGTCAATTGAGATTCTCATGGAGCAGCAAGGACTCACTCCTGAAGACTTGGTTCCGTGCATAGGCAGTCCGAAAGAGGTCAAGGCGGTATTGTCGCGTCGGCAAGACATCACGATGCCGATTGCAAGAGCGCTATACAGACACCTCGGCATTTGTGTAGAAGCGCTGCTTCAAGAACCCTTGCTTGATGAGGGCACGGCCGTGGAGTAGGCAAATGTGCTAGGTGGTTGGCGCAGCATATCTTTCAGGTAAATCTTTACGTCAATCCCCGGGTTAGATTTGAGCGATAAGGCTTCAGGGAGAGAGACATGGAAGCGTAGGGTTCGCGTTTGCAATCTCAAGGAACTGAGCGTAACACCACTCTTGGATGAGTTGCCGAAATTGCTATGGGACAGTATCCACCGAGAAATTCAGTGCCTGAGGAAGGCGAGTTAGTCGCGTTCGGATATAGGGACACCACTTTCTGTTGAGGGTCGGAAAAACTCACAATGCCTTAAACTTCAAAAGGTGAGATCTGTTGGCGATGAAAAAAAGAGGTCTGTTGATTCTTGGCTTCCTTGGCTTTCTTCTTGTAGAAAATATAGTGGACAGAATATTCGACAGAGCCATAGAGTGGATTGGGCCTGCAACGCCTCACATTATGTTTATTATCTACAATATCGCCATGACATTGGTCACTATCGCGTTCGCAGCAGCCGTCGTGTACATCCTGTCAAGGACATTATGGGGAGTTTGGAAACTTCTGACAGACAGAGGGCAACGGCGCAATTTGTGGGAGAATGCGCGAGAGAAGGTACGCCGGTGGCCGACAGGCAAAACTGATGCCTTCACAGCCATAGTTACAACCTGGACTATCGCAATTTTTGTGCCCTTTTTTGTGCTGATTTTCACGATACCAAGAGAGCAGTTAGCAGGGCGCATCCCCGCAGAAACCTTGATAATTATCTTAACTCTGGCGATAGTGCCAATGTATGCACTTCTTTTGTGGTATGGCTATGAATATGTAAAACGGTTGCGGCAGAAATGGCACACTGAGACGCGCAACGTAAAAATTCGGATAGCCGTACCAGTTATTGTCTTCATATTGATTCTCGCTTTGTTTGTGTGGGGCGACATCTCTGGCTGGGACGATAGAGCGTGGTTTGCCAATTAACCAGTGAAGAAGGTTGGCAGATAACAGTCGTAGCTGGTATCGATAGGTAGAAGTCTACCCTTCTGTCAGTCGTAGCGGCCATATTACTTCAATTGCCGACTTTCGGGCGATGATACCCACACCTCCGACACAAGTTCGGCCTGTTCCAACACCGTCTCGGTCGCCTTTTTCTGCTTGTCGGGCGGGTAACCGTATCTCCGCAGCAGTCGGCGCACCAAGACGCGCAGCCGCGCACGTGCGTCCTCGCGTAACGTCCAGTCGATGGTTACATTGCGACGAACAGTCTCCACCAGTTCGCGGGCGATTTCTCGCAAAGTCTCGTCGCCCAACACTTGCACGGCGCTATCGTTAGTCTCCAAGGCGTCGTAGAACGCCAACTCGTCATCGGTTAGGCCTAGCTTCTCGCCCCGCTCACTCGCCGTGCGGATTTCCCGCGCCATTTGTATCAGTTCTTCGATGACCTGCGCCGCTTCAATCGCCCTGTTCTCGTAACGGCGCAGAGTCTCCTCCAGAATTTCAGCGAACGAGCGCGCCTGCACTACGTTCTTGCGCCGTCGGATGGACAGTTCGCCCTTTATCAGCTTTTGCAGCAACTCCATGGCGAGGTTGCGATGCGGCATGTCACGCACCTCTGCAAGGAACTCATCCGAGAGAACCGATATGTCCGGGTTCTTCAAGCCCGCGGCTGCGAATATGTCAACCACCTCATCCGACGACACGGCGCGTGAGACAATCTGACGCACGGCGTTGTCCAACTCTTCGTCAGAGCGACTCTCTCCGGCGGCGCGTTTCACTAGGGCAGAACGCACACTTTGAAAGAAGGCGAGATCGTCTCTTATCGCAAGTGTCTCTTCGTTAGGCACGGCGAGGGCGAAAGCGCTCGACAGGTCTCTGACTGCGGTGACGAAACGTGCCTTACCGTCCTTCTGGGCCAGTATATGCTCTTGCGCGGACGGAATGAGCAGCATGCGCTCCTGCGCTCCCGACATCCAGTTCGAGCGGTCGAATCCATGGAACATGTTGCAACAGATTTCGTACTTCTCCAGCATTACCGCAACCGCATCACTTTGGTTCAGGGTCGGGCGTCCCTGTCCTTCGCTATCGGTGTATTCGTCGATGGCACACTTCAGCTCGTTAGCGACGCCGAGGTAATCGACGACCAGGCCGCCGGGTTTGTCTTTGAACACGCGATTGACGCGCGCTATCGCTTGCATCAGGTTATGCCCTCTCATGGGCTTGTCCAGATACATTGTGTGCAGACTGGGCGCGTCGAAGCCAGTTAGCCACATGTCGCGCACCAGCGCGATACGCAGTGGATCGTCCTCATCACGGAAACGCTTGCCGAGCGCTTCTCGTCGTCGCTTGTTGCGGATGTGAAGCTGCCAGTTGGGTGGGTCGAACGCTGCGCCAGTCATCACGACCTTGACGCTGCCCTTATCGTCGTCATCGTGATGCCAGTCCGGGCGCAGCCGCGTGAGTTCGCGGTAGAGTTCCACACAGATGCGGCGGCTCATGCAAACGACCATCGCCTTGCCATCGAGCGCTTCAAGTCGTTGCTCAAAGTGTTCGACTATATCCTGTGCGATCAGTTCAAGCCTCTTCTTGGACCCTACCAGAGCCTCCATCTGCGCCCACTTCGTCTTGAGCTGCTCCTTGCGCTCGATCTCCTCGCCCTCGGTAGCTTCCTCGAAATCGTCGTCTATCGTGGGGCGCTCGTCATCATCAAGGGAGAGTTTCGCCAGGCGGCTTTCGTAGTATATCGGCACGGTGGCGCCGTCATTGACCGACTGCCGTATGTCGTAAATGCTGATGCAATCGCCGAAGACCCCGCGCGTGTTGGCGTCCCTCAGCTCTATGGGCGTTCCGGTAAAGCCCACGAAGGACGCATTGGGCAGCGCCTCACGCATATGGTGGGCGTAGCCGTCGATGAAATCGTACTGGCTGCGGTGCGCTTCGTCGGCGATGACCACAATGTTGCGCCGCTCCGACAACGCGGGATGCGTATCGCCCCGCACTTCAGGGAAGAACTTCTGGATGGTGGTGAAGACTATCCCACCGGACACCACGGACAGCTTCCGTCTCAAGTCGGCGCGGCTCTCGGCCTGCGTAGGCGGCTGGCGCAGCATCTCATGGCAGCGGGAGAATGTGCCGAAGAGTTGATCGTCCAGGTCATTGCGGTCCGTGAGGACGACGATAGTCGGGTTCTGCATCGCGGGTTCGCGCACTATCGCGCCCGCGTAGAACGCCATCGTCAGGCTCTTGCCTGCGCCCTGCGTGTGCCAGATTACGCCGATACGCCTGTCGCCCAACGCTCCTCCCGCCCTGCGCCTCGACATGTAGCGCCCGTGTTCCTCGCCTACGATCCTCTGGCGCTCGGTTGCTCTCAATGTCTCCTCGACAGCGACGCGCACCGCATGGAACTGATGGTATCCTGCCATCTTCTTCACCGGCGCGCCGTCGTCCTCGAAGACGATGAAGTCGCGGATGAGCGCGAGCAGGTTGTCGGGGGCGCAGACGCCTCGCAGCATCACCTCAAGTTCGGGTCTTCCGGTATCCTCCAAGCCTTCGCCGGATATGGTGCGCCACGGCTTGAACCACTCGCGCCCGGCGGTGAGCGTTCCCATCCGCGCCTGCAAGCCGTCGGACGCTATCAGCAGTTCGTTGAACGCAAGCAGCGTGGGCAGTTCGGACTTGTAGGTTTGCAGCTGGTTGAACGCAGTCCACACGGTCGCGTCTTCATCGGCAGGGTTCTTTAATTCGATGATGCCGAGGGGCAGGCCGTTGACGAACAGCGCGATGTCGAGACGGCGGCGGTTCTGGTTCTCGATGACGGTGAACTGGTTGACGGCGAGGAAGCGGTTCGAGTGAGGATTGTCGAAGTTGATGACCTGCGCCTGCACGCCGCGCAGCCAGCCGCTATCGTCTCTGTACTCCACACCCACGCCGTCCACCAGCATGCGGTGAAAGGCACGGTTGCGCGTCTCGGTCGTGGAGCCTTGCAGTCGCGTCAGTCTGCGGAATGCGTCGTCCAGCGTGTCAACGGGCAGTTCCGGGTTTAGGCTCGAGAGGGCATTTCGCAAATGTGTGTCCAGTACGACATCGCTAAAGCGGTCGCGCAAAGGGGCAGCCGCGTCGGGGCCTATGTTCGCGCCGCCCGTCGTGTCCCAGCCAATTTCGGACAGCCATTCAAGCGCGGCTTGCTCGACGTCAGTTTCATTCAGGGTGGTCATCGCAGTCACTACGCCAGCATCAGTCGTTCGCCCTTGGGTTCAGGGATCGGGTCGCCGAACTCGCGCGCCGTTTCGAGCCACAGATCTATAGCCTGCCCGATCTGCTCCAAGGCCGCCTGCTGGGTGTCTCCGTGCGCCGTGCACCCCAGAAGTTCGGGAACCTCGGCCACGAATACCCCGTCCTCGTTGCTCCAGTAGATGATGACCTCGTACTTGTGCATCGTCCTCCCCTTAGAGTCTGTTTCTCAGGACCGCTTGCCTGACCTGGCGCACTTGGTAAGGCTTGGCATGGCTTCCGTCGCGCTGGATGTTCAAACGCTCAAGGACGCCCTCTTTCCTGAAGTTGTGATGACTGCCGCGAACCCGCTCCACGAATCCCAGGCGCAGCAAGAACGTTCGCAAGTTGTCGAAGCGTATGTTCGCGTCCGACTGGCCGCCTAGTATCCTCTGTCGGAGAGCGCTACCCCGATCACTCATGCCAACTCACCCACCAGCATAGTATTCTCCCTAGCAATGTCCAGCCCATAACCAGTAGTCCAGCCAGGACCTACGGGTCTAACAAGGACGGCCTGATCGACGTCGATTTCGGTGACCATAATCATCACAAAGCATATTCGAGAGGAGGAGATTCAAGCCTTGTCATGCTCAATCCACTTCCTTCAAGAAAGGCGTTTAGCTTCGCGGAATGTTCAAGATCAGGCTCGACCTCCAAGACTTGGAGTAACTCTACACCTGGTCTTGTGAGTGCTATGCAAGGCAAAAAGAGCGCCTTGAGTCCATCTTCGCCCTCTGACAATAACCAGTGCTCGTTCTGGTAACGAACGGTTATTGGAAGATGTCTTATGATGGCCTTCCTTACATCAGATATCAGTGCAGGAGTATTGAACCAGAGTGCTAGATTGTAATCGTCTTGAATAAGCCCATGTTCGATTAGCAGGTTGAGTGATTGATATTCGATGCCAAATTCAGGCTGCTGCCTATATGTGCCACTACCAAAGGTAGTATCAAATGAGAGAATTATCGTGGAGCACTCTACTCCGCTATGTGGGAACACGGCATCCTGCACAGTAACGCACAAAGGTGCCAGCTTGAGAAAAAATTCCGCGGTAGTTCGGTTAAGGTTTCTAAGGATGCCAAGGGTTCGAAGAGATGTACTTCCGGGTCTCTCTATTGCACCTGCGAGGACTTTGGCCCAGAGTTGCTGTAGCTCCACAGACGATACGTCTTGGACATCACCAAAGAAGCGCGACGACCAATCGTGGTCAGTGTCGCTATCGGGAACTTCCTTGTCGCCGAGTTCGTCTGCCGCTTGTCTTACAACTGAAGCGATATTCCTTTGCCTCTTTTCCTCTTGGAACTGAATCCTCTGATTCACCGTCTGTGCCAGATTTAATTCGCCACTCATGGTTGAGTCAGATGACACCAGAAGGGAACGAGCATCTGCTTGCGCTTCAGCTATAATTCTCATCGAATCCGCTTCTCCCTGAGTGGATATTCGCAAGGCTTCCGCCTCTCGACGCGCCCTCCAAGTTGCTAACATCGGACCTGCGACGCTACCAATGCCACTAGCGGTATAGTCTATGAGTTTTTCCAACGCTGGTATTTGGATGTTCGCATTCATAGTCTTTATCCATGAACTAATTTGTTTACTCGCAATTCCCCCGACACCAACCCCGGCAGCAGCGCATCACGCAGCACGGCGAGGATTTGCGATTCATGGCAGTTCATGATGATGCGTTTCAGCAATGGCTCTGTGACTCCTTGAAACGCGGACACTAAAGCGTTGGGTGGCAGGAATACTCCATACTGCTTCATCGCCTTCCAACTGGTTCTCGGCATTCTGGTTCCAGTGGATGTTTGGTCGGTATATGCCACGAACTCATCGCTTGATACACAGCATAGCAGAAACGACGACCATTCGTTCATATTTGGCACTACAACAAGGATGTCAGTGGAGCAAACGCCATCAACGGCAGCAATGCCGACCTTATGGAAGTAAGGGCGCAACTTGCCAAATAGCAACTCCCCTCGCCTGAATATCGACTTTGCGCTGCTAACCTGCCCTGCGGTTGCCCATTCGGTTAGTGCGATTGAACGGCGCGGCATGTGCTGAAGTCCGATATATGGTGTTTCAGATTCGACATCCGCAGGCGATACGCCTCGTCTAGGTGAATCGGCAATGTCACCCAGCGTCTTCACCCCCCACCCCTCCGGCGCCTCCCCCAACTCCGATGGCGCCAGCCGCTCCGGGAACAGGTCGTACAGCTCCGCCGGCATCCCCGGCAGCGACTCGCCGCGACGCCAGCGCCCTTCCATCTTGGCGCGCGCCGGCTCGAAATCGACAAACCACGACTTGAACAGCGCCCGCGCCATCCCCTCCAGCGTGGCGTTCATTCGGCGGTTCAGCTCTATCTTATCGTCCAGCGTACCGAGGATGTGCGCGATGCGGCGCTGTTCGGGGAGCGGGGGCAGTTCCAACTCAAGTCGCTCAATGTCGCTGGGCTTTATCGACGGGTAGGCGGATGTGCTTTGTACTGCGATTGTATGCAAGTGTTCAACAATATGGTCTTGCACCAGAAACCAATACACATACTCTGTTAGTGCCAGTCCTTCTTTCCCTCTAATCGTTGCAAAGCCCGTTGACACGAGAAAATTCTCAGATGGCTCTCTTATCAAGCCGAAGTGCCTTTGATTCGGACGAACCGTTGAGTACACAATGTCTCCCGGCTGGACTTTGCGGCGCGCTCTGCTGGGAATCTTGTCCTTACCAAGAACCAAGTGCTGCGTCTCTGAGATGCGGTTCTCTGTGACGCTTCCGGTGTCCAGGTAATTTACGAAGGCCCACGCTTCCTTTGGCGAGTAGGTGTCGTCGTTTATTACAACGGAATTGCCCAGAGTTACTTTGCGCCAATCGCCAGTCTTGATTTTCTTCCCTCTCCTCTGTATTACTACGCAGTCCCGCTTTATCGCCTTTCGGAAGCTCTCGGATATGGAGTGCCAGTCAAGCACGTCCACCCGCATGGGTAGATTGGATTCCTCGAAGTCTTCCTTTAGACGACCGAGCGCCTTCCAGTCCAGTGGTCCTTCGCCGACGACCGCTAGGTCGAGGTCTGAGTAGTCCTTGGCGGTCCACGTCGCACGGGAACCAAAGGCCCGAACCTCGCAGTCCGGCACATGCTCCGCGAGGATCGCATTGACCGTTTCAAGGTGATGCGAGTTCAGGTCAATCATTGCGCGCTTCCAATGCTTCCAGCAGCCGTCGCGCGTCGTGCGCGAACTCTCTGGTAGCCTGATAGACTTGCTCAGCTTTCTCTTCGTCGTAAATGTGGGAGGTGGCGTTTCTCGCTCCGTGATGCTGCATCCACATGTCCACGTCCGTGATGAGACGATTCTCGGCGGCAAGGCGAAATAGTTGACGCCTGGTCACGCCATCCGCTGTGCCGGCGCCTATGTAAGTGTTCAACCAGCGCGCTATCAACTTCCAAGAAAGTTCGTAAGTGACCTCAAAGTTCTGAATTACGCCTGAGCGGATTCCGTTTCGCTCGACATCGCTGAATTGTCCCATGCGAGTGTCATTCTCGCTGACTGCCAGCAGATCGGTCAGTGATTTGATAGAGCTCCGCAAGCTTTCCAGTTCAAGTGGCATGGTCTTCCTCATTGCCAGGAATTGTACCGGCTCCGAATCCTAGTTTCTGCAAGTTCTTGGCGATGGCAGCGTCCAGCTTTGCGGCTTCAGTCTGCTGATCTCGCCACTCGGCGGCAAGTTTCGCCACCTTTTCCTCGAAAGGCTCGCCGTCGTCCTCCTGCGCCTTCGCTCCCACATAGCGGCCCGGTGTCAGCACGTAGTCATGCGAGCGTATTTCGTCCAGCGTGGCACTCTTGCAGAAGCCGGGTATGTCTTCGTTTTCGTCCCGTCCTTCGCGCCATGCATGGTATGTGCCGGCAATCCTGCCTATCTCTTCCTCCGACAGCTCGCGGTGAGTGCGGTCAACGAGACTTCCCATGTCGCGGGCGTCGATGAAGAGCGTCTCGTGACGGCGGTCCCGGAACTTGCCGTTGCGCCGGTTTCGCGCCAGAAACCAGAGGCATACGGGTATCTGCGTTGACCTGAAGAGCTGCCCTGGCAGCGCCACCATGCAGTCCACGAGGTCGGCTTCCAGAAGGTTCTTGCGTATCTCGCCTTCGTTGGACTGAGCCGACGACATAGAGCCATTGGCCAGGACGAAGCCCGCCGTGCCGCGCGGCGACAGGTGATGCACCATGTGCTGCACCCAGGCGAAGTTGGCGTTGCCGGGGGGTGGCGTTCCGTACTGCCAGCGCAGGTCGTCGCGCAGTCTGTCTCCGCCCCAGTCGGAGACGTTGAACGGCGGATTGGCAAGTATGAAGTCGGCCTTCAGGTCCGGGTGGCGGTCATTGTGGAACGTGTCGCCGTGCTCGATCTGCCCGTGTATGCCGCGAATGGCGAGGTTCATCTTGGCAAGCCGCCAAGTGGTGTGGTTCGACTCCTGCCCGTAGATGGAGATGTCCGCTCGCGTTCTGCCGCCGTTACCATTTCCGCTGCTGTGCGAGCGAATAAACTCCATAGACTGCACGAACATACCGGACGAGCCGCAACAGGGATCATAGACGCGCCCGCTGTAGGGCTGCAGCATCTCGACCAGCAGTCTGACCACGCCGCGCGGTGTGTAGAACTCACCGCCCCTGCGCCCTTCCGCCAGCGCGAACTGTCCTAGGAAATACTCATAGACCCGGCCCAGAACATCCTGAGCGCGTGCTTCGGCGTCACCGATTCTTATATCACTGATGAGGTCGATGACCTGTCCCAGTCGTGTCTGGTCGAGCGACTGCCGCCCGTATTCCTTCGGCAGCACGTCCCTCAGAACCGGATTGTCACGCTCTATCGCCGACATCGCATCATCCACAAGTCGCCCTATCGTGGGTTGGCGGGCGTTGGCTTGAAGCACCGACCAGCGCGCTTCCTGCGGCACCCAGAATATACCGGTAGCCCGATACTCCTCCGGGTCTTCCGGGTCTGCGTATTCGCTCTCCACCAGATCTTCAAGGCGAGCATGCGCTTCCTCGAATGCGTCGGAAATGTATTTGAGGAATATCAGCCCCAGCACGACATGCTTGTACTCTGAGGCGTCCATACTGCCCCGCAGCGCATCAGCCATGCGCCACAAGTTGGCGTCGTAGTTGGCGAAGTCGGCGGTGGATTCGGGCGCGGGCGCGGCCTGTCGTGTGGTCATTGCAGCGGCCTCCGGATGTGCGGGATACTGGCGGCAATGATAGCATAAGTGGCGCTAATCCAAGAAGAAGCGATTGCTTAGAACGCCGCCGACCGAAAGAAGGTCAAGTCTCTGCATGTAGTGTGAGAACGCTACGCACTCCCCAGGATATTAAATCAGGCGTAAAAGCGCCCTTGCCGAACGTCCAGCAAGGGCTTCCTTATGCTAGAAATTGGTTTCAGAGACGACGATTGCTGCTTCTCTACAGGACCGCCTTCGCGGTGTGCAATATCGTTATTTGTCGCTTCATCGCCGTAGCCACTACTCGTTCTTCATTGCGGTCTATTGGCATGCCGCATATTGAGGAGTGTGAGTACATTGGCGGGTCAGGAGTAAACCGGAACATTAACTCGTGATACCCCTCTCGCAAAGCAACTTCCTTCGCATCTTCCACATCAAATACGATGAACCGACCATTGGGGCGTAGCTCATAACAGTAGTCTATGAACTCCTGTCTGACACAATCTACTGCACTGGCAACACTCTGCGGCGGGAAGTATTGAATTCGATTAACAGATAGAGCAGGGCAATCTTCCTGCCTTTCCCTTTCTGTCAACTGAAAAGCACCTACCTTCGGTTCGCCATTATTCAAATCGTAAGTGGAAGGCTTGCAATATCTACTCACGGTATCGCTGTCAGGTAGTGAGTCTCCATCTTCAAGCGTAGCGGAATGGTACAAGATGGCCGTAATCCTCCACGACTTGATTCACTGATACCAGAACACTCTCGTTGACCGCCTGACAACTAGAAGTCTCATCTGCTTGGGCGATAAAATGAATCTCATCATCTTCCAGGAACGCCATTACTAGCAGGCCATTGCCATCGATATGCCACTCAATCTGCATTATGCCACCAGGATCAGGGCCTATCATAGGGTTCGCAACGTGCCTATTCGATACGAGGAAACGAGCCATTGACCGTAGCGAGAAGAGTTTGACTTCAGGTTCTTCGGGGTCTTCCAGACTGTTGCGGAGAATTGCGATTAACTCTTCTGCGACAAGTTCCCTACCGCCATTCCGCAGGTCATCAATGACCCTCTGATACTCAAAATCAAACTCAAAATCAAACTCGTTGTCATCCGGACTCCAAACTTTGGGCTCTTCGGATTGGTCGTCCACCAATACTATTACGGCCGCACTTGATTCGTGATCGTATAGGTAGAAACGGAAGTGTTTGACTTTGGCCTCACTTTCAATAGAAGTCGTGCCGCCTTGCGGGTAAGACCTGACGACTTTCCCCGGGGTAACGGTCGACATGCCGCTTTCAATAGAGGTTTTGCTACCTTGCGGGTAAAATATCGGGATCCAAAATGGTCGGCCAGCAGGGTAACTTGCCATTTCGTCCGAAAGTAGCTTTGCATCAAAATGTGTGCCCGCACTCGGAGGGGTCGAATTCGGACGCTCGATGGTACTTATCACGCCCCATCTCCTTCCGTTGAAATTTCTCTGGCTAGAGAAATCAATTCCTCAAATAGGCCAGGAATCCGTTCCTTCGCCATAGTGCTTGTTGTTTGAGTAGTATTTATATCAAGCATCAATCTTCTTACTTGCTTAGTATTAGTGTTCACCATATCGGGTTGCCCAGTTGGTCCCACTCTGAATGAGATACCTCCGACTAACTCCAAAGACCATCTTCCGATACGGTTGATGTGAGCATGGCGTATAGACTCAGACCGCCGTATCCGGTTAATCTGATATATGAAATCACCAGCGTGAGCGGTGGGCAGATTCAAGTGGGGGAGAAATGTGGACAACTGTTCAAACCCTACATTTATGTCAGAAACTTCTCGGATGAGATTTGGTGCAAAGGCAACCCGACTCACGGAAGTAATCGCTTCTAACGAATAGACCACTGCATTTTGAAATATAGGAAGAGTGCGCCCGACCGAATCTATCTTAGGTATTACTACCTCGCTAGAGGGTTGAGGGGTTGCCCCCACTGCTGACTGCAATGTCCAATCAATTCTCCCGTCCTGGTGGACAAGGATGAGGCTATTCCCATCTACCGACCCTATTGCACTAATTGTCCTATCTTTTGGACGCGAATCAATAGAATCTGCTTGTTGACCAGTTACGCTTTCCCACAAACCCTGTGAATACGAATCCTGATATTCACCAGAATGAAATATGGACAATCTTAAGGATTCCACATCCCAATCGCCAAAATCAAAAGCATCAATGGTCATAATTCTTGTATCTCACGGATTTCACTTTCTTAAGTTAATAATATTATACAAGCATTTTCGCGGGGGTGTCCTGCCACGCACAGTACGCTTTATTATCTACACTTGCAAGTACCTGTCAAGGCAATTGCAAGGTGGGGGACGCTTGTGTAAGCATTTCTTGGTAAGCGCAGGGTGAGGTGGACCCCACAGTTAGGACAGTGCAGGGGCTAAGTTAAGAGAGACTCCCGCTGTAAAGTCTGATGTTATTGTCAACGCCGAGATGATCGACCTGTTGAAAAAGCTATGTTCCGGCGACTCTTGAGCGAGGTGAACGACATTCTGAGACGAGGACACGTTGCTTCGCCTGGGGGTTACCGTCTGTCCGTATCCGACAGGCAAGGACACCGATCGACCCATTCCTGCTCTCAGTACTAACCGGACTGCGCTGCAATAGGCACCGGCGCGCTATCCGGCCTCGGGGGACCCGCGAAGTTGCCGAACCGCCGAACCGCCTTCTTCAGATTGTGTGCCAGAGACGATAGGTAGCCTTCGCAGTCCACTTTCCGCAACCCTCTCAGCCTGCTCCTAGCCCAGCCCAAGCGGTCCTGCGACGCGAACACCCCCTCTGCTATCGTCTGTCTCCTGAGCATCTCCGTCTTGAACGCTTCACCCTCGTTACGCTCCTTCGCCTCAAGGTGCAGGGAGTGATGTATGCTCAGCGCCACATAGCGCCGCATCTGTCCCGGCGGCAGACACTCAGCCTTTACGGGGCACCTTTGGCAGTCATACTGGCGCGCGACATATTGATACGTTCGATCCTTCTTAAGGAAAGCACTCCTGCGAAGCACCTTGCCCTCCGGACATACGAGGTGATCTCCTCGATAGTCGAAGCCTCCCTTGGCTACCATGTTCCTGGCTTGATTCGGATGGAAGGGAATGTAGGCGACTATTCCCATATCGTCCAGTTGCTTCCTCAAGGTTCCTGCGGTGTATGCTGTGTCGGCGGCGAACGTCTCCGGCTTGAACGGCAGCTGCTTCAGCAGCCCGTCCACCGCCTTCCATTCACCCACGCTGGCGTGCGTAGCCCTGCGCGCCACTCTGAAGCCGCCACGCTCCACTATCACGTTCTCCTGGTAATGCAACCTCCCCTTCGCCTCCCGTCTACCAGATGTGCGCCATCTGGCGTCTGTGTCCACGGGACTCAACTCCAGCCTTCCCTTTGGGTCCTGATAGTAACTGACGTTCTCCCGCTCTCCGCCATCCTCGTCTACCTCCCGCTCCCGCAGCGCGAACAGCCCATTCTCCTCTACCGCCTTCTCTTTGAACTCCTCCACACTCATACCGCTCGGAGACAACTTGCGACTACTGACGTTCGCCCTGACCAGACTGGAGTCTGCGTACATCTGCCGCGACAGCAGCCCCAGCCTCAGCAGTTCTTCGTTGAAGCGCTGGAATATCTGCCCGAAACCCTCGTTCCCCACACGCTCTATGAAGTAGCTGATGGTGGAGTGGTTGAATACCTCGTCGTCTATCGTCAGGAAGCAGAACCAGCGGAAAGCCAGATTCTCCGAGATTGCCGCGCATAGACGACGGAATGAGCTGACGTTGTACAGTGACGAGATCAGCAACGCCCTCACGAGTACCTCAGGGTGGATCGCCGGCCTGCCGTTGTCGCGACAGTAATAGTCTTCAAGGGGCTCGACGAGCTTCTGGAAGTCGAACTGCTCGTCAATCTGGATAAGAAGGTGATTGGGATCGATGAAGTCTCTGAGACGCTTTGTCGTGAACTGAAACAGAGTGGAGTCTCTGCTATGGCGGTCCAATGGATCGAGCATCGTTCAACTCCTGATACCGGATGTTCGTGCCATTCTACGCTGCCAACATGTCCCCCTTCAACCCGGACTTTTTCAACAGTCCGTCCAACTCGGCGTTGACACCGGTGATATAATCCACGTCACCGCTAATCATGTATCCATGTTGAAATTCCAACCTTGGGAGGAGTTCAAATGCAGGGTGTGGGCATACTGAATCTTCAAAACCTGTTCAATAATCCGATCCGATATGAGATACCGCCTCTCCAGCGCCGATATGTTTGGAACCAGGAGCGGCAGTGGGATCCCTTGTGGAACGATGTTCGGAATACGGCCGAGGAGTACATGGAAAAAGGGGTGCTTGTAGAAAATCACTTTCTGGGCGCAATCGTCATCCAAGAGCAATCTCACGCCGTCAATGTGCTCGACACACGACATGTGGTGGACGGCCAGCAACGACTGATTACCACCCAGTTGCTCCTTGACGCCACGCAGGAGGTATTCGAGAAACGCGAAGTCGGCAACGCAGCGAAACGACTTTCTCGTCTGGTACTGAATGGATCGGAGTTTCAAGATGACGATGACCCTGATAGTGCCTTCAAGGTCCTTCCCACTATAGACGATCGCCAAGCCTTCAGGCACGCAATGAGTAATGAAGAAACCGGTGACAAGTTTGAGGAGACGCTCATTGTTCAGGCACACGAGTTCTTCAAACTGATGGTGCGCGACTGGCTCGACGAGCGACCGGAGGAGAGCGAGCAAAGGGTAGCTGCTCTGGAAATTACGATCCGCAATCTCCTGGAGCTGGTAGTCATCGACCTGAAACAGGACGAAAACGCGCACATCATCTTCGAGACTCTAAATGCCCGAGGCACTCCACTGCTTGAGTCGGACAAAATGAAGAACATGATGCTGTCCGAGGCGGGTAAAGTGGGGGTTACCGATCCCGACGAAGTTTGGGATTTCGGTGGTGTCTGGTGGGATGAGGAAGTCTTTCAGGGCAGACTCCTTCGCCCACGTGTCGATGCTTTCCTTAACTTCTGGCTCACAATGCGAAGACAGGACGAGATTGCGCCCAACAACGTGTTCGCAGAGTTCCGCCGCTATTTTGACGCCGAAGGCGAAGGTAATAAGAACGCCAAAGCCGTTGCTGAAGACATTCAGAGGGTAAGTAAAGTTTACGCCAAGATTGAGAAGGTGGAAGTCGATGACGAGATCGAACCCTTCCTCTACAGGCGGGGCGTGATGCAGGCAGGTGTCATTACACCGATCCTGATGTGGCTGCTCTCATCAGACGTTCCTCATGAGCAGATTTTGAAGTCCCTCCAGGCCATTGAAAGCTATCTTGTTCGTCGGATGGTCTGCGGCATGACCACAAGGGGTTATGGCCGACTCTTTATCGGTATGCTGGGTGCATTAGAAGATGCCAGCACAGCAAACTCTGGTGAAGCCGTCACCGAATACCTGAAGGGGCAGGAATCGTATGCCACACAATGGCCAGACGACCAGCAGTTCACGGACGCTTTTCTTACTCGTCCCGCATATCGTCTGATGACGCGGGGACGGACACGTATCGTCTTGGAAGGGATAGAATCAGGCCTGCGAACAGATAAGGCCGACAACCACACCGTACCGAGAGATTTGACAATTGAGCACTCCATGCCGATAGGATGGCAGAGCGGAAATTGGAAACTGCCCGAAGAGGTCGAGGACGAAGAAGAGGCAAAATCGAACCGAGATCGTCTCATCCACACATTAGGCAACCTCACTCTCGCAAATGGTCGCCTCAACACGAGCCTGTCCAACAAGCTCTGGGAGGAAAAGCGCGAGGAACTGCAAGACCACAGTACTCTCTTTCTCAACAAGGTCCTTGTTATGGAGACAGAGTGGAACGAAGAGAGAATCGAAGCTCGCGCCCGTCAGCTCGCGAAAGTGGCAATTGAGGTTTGGCCACGCTGAGCAAGTCTTAACGAGGTCCATAAGGACGTGACAAACGTGAGTAGAGGATGGTGTGATGCCAGTCTACGCTACCAATAAAAGAAAGTTCAGATGGCATTTAGCCCGACAGCAAGTATCACACAAGTCTGGAGAGCGGACTACTGCCTGTAGGATAGAGGTGACAGCGCCATGACGATGAGTCTGGTTAACTTGAACGTGGCGTGGGCAACACCGAGAACAAAAAAGACGCCTGAGATACTCAGGCGTATCGATTCGCATAGCCCCGACGTCATCTGTTTGACAGAGACCGACAAGGAACTGCTGCCAACGAACGGGCATGCGATCTGCTCGCAGGCCGACTATGGTTATGATCTCATCAGGAACAGGCGGAAGGTGATTCTCTGGTCGAGAGAACCCTGGGAACACGTTGACGACCTAGGCTGTGATGAAATGCCACCCGGCCGGTACGTCTCCGGAGTCACGAGGACTCCGACCGGCGAGGTCACGGTGATGGGAATCTGCATCCCGTGGAGCAGGTCACGGTCAGAGAAGTACAGAGGGGATGAACGGAAGAGAGGCTGGGAGGATCACGAAAGTTACGTGGGCTCTCTTGCCGAGCTGCTGAAAGATGTGAAGGACAGGCCCTTGATCATCGCCGGGGACTTCAATCAGAGGATAGGCCGGAGCAGTTATGCGTCGCGCAGACTGAAGTCAGCACTGCTGGACGCAATGCCCGATGACATGACCATTGCAACGTTCGCCCTTGGTCATAGAGGGCTACGAACCATTGATCACCTGGCATTGAGCCACGGCATTGCGGCAGAGTCCTTGAACGTGATCAGCAACATCGACGGCCAGACCAATCTAACGGACCACCTTGGGGTTGTTGCCACCCTTTCTGTCGAGAGTTAGAGATACGGCCCGGTCTAGCGCCTCAATCTCAACTGAAGCACCTGCCTTATTTTATCCGGTTCAGCGTGCGTCGTCTCCGTCGGGGCTGACTTCATTAGACCAAGGAACAGGTTCAGTATCTCCGGGAAGCCCAGCGTCGCCAAGACGGGAGACGTACTCTCCTTCGTACTCAAACATCCTCAGAAGTAGAAGATCGATATACCACAGGCCCAATTACTTGGCTTCGTAATAGGCGTCTATGGAGTCCATCTCTACGCTCTCATTCGGATGAACCATAGAGTTGCGAATCCTCGGCAGTAGCGTCCCGTCAAGTATCCGTGTTCAATGTCAAGCCCTGATTCTAGGTTAGGAAGACGTCATTGGCACCGATCTCGGAACCCAGGGTGTTCCTCGACGGGCTACAGCATTCAGCTGCAAGAGCAACTTGCGCATAACCGCAACGTTGCCAGGCTTGCCCCGTTGACGGAGATGCCGATAGAAGCGACGCAGTTCGCTGTCGTGGCGTATTACCGACCAAGCGCACAGGTACAGGGCGCTCCGTACCGAGCCTCGACCTCCTCTGATAGCCCGGTTACCTCGCTTCTTCCCACTGTCCCGGGACCAGGGGGCCAACCCCACCAGGGAAGTCAGCGACTTGCTGTCCCAGCTGCCCAGCTCAGGCAGATAGGCAACTAATATGGCAGATGTAAGGGGCCCAACACCCGGCACAGACCGGTACAGCGCGGCGCGATCAGCAAGCGGGATGCACTTTTCCAACGCCTCTTTGTACTCAACATCCAGTCGGGCTATCTCCTTCTCCAGCCAAGAGATGTGACGCTTTGTCGATCTGGTTGCGATAGAGGTTGTCCCCTTGTCCAGACGTCCTAACTCCTGAACTCGCTGCTGCATAAACTGGCGACGCCGTGCGAGTAAGTCCCGCAGCACTTCACGCTCGGGCGCCAGCTCGAGTTCCGGCGTTTGTGCATCCGGAAACACCTGACCGTATCGTGAGAGCACCTGGGCGTCCCGTGGATCGGTCTTAGCTTCGAACCCACACGCCTTCGCGAACGCTCGCACGCGGGTCGGGTGCGCCACGTGTACCGCTAAGTCGGTCTTCCTCAAACGGGTTACCAGCAATCGTTCATATCCACCGGTAGCCTCGCACACGACCATGGTGGCACCCCGCTCCTTAAGGTACTTCAGTAGTTTCCCAATGCCCTTCACTGTGTTGTCAAACCGCACCACCGGACCCTCTGAAAGCGAGACGTCCAGACTGGCTTTGCCTACATCCACACCGGCTGTGACTATCATGTTCGACCTCCCAATGAGATAATGCCTGATGTCCTCCACACTTGTAGATGCGGACCCGGAGTCCATGTATCCGTTCGGAGCGACAAGCGTAGTGGGAGGGGTGTCAGACTTGACGTCGGCGCAGCCAGGGATGCCTGGCTCACCCAGTGGTGAACGACGCGCCCCTCCCACTCGATCCACAAGCAAGTTGGCTGATTCTGATGCCACAGTCAATATGTGCATATCAGTCATACAAGTGGTGTAGGAGATCGTCAACCTATTTGTTCTACTAGGCCGCAGTCGGTTGTGTGAGTTGCACCTCTGGCAGGGCTTCGGTGTAGGTCGTTGATACCGGCGTCAGGTATCGTCTGCCGACTATCCACTCATCGTTCTGCTCGGCGAGCACCGCGCCAACCAGCCGAAGTGCCGCCGATCGGTTCGGGAAGATACCCACCACATCGGTTCTGCGCCTTATCTCTTTGTTCAACCTCTCCTGCGGATTGTTCGACCATATCTTCTTCCAGTGCTCAATCGGGAAGTGCGTGAACGCCAAGATGTCCGCTCCGGCTTCGTCCAGCATCGAGGCTGCCTCAGGGAAGCGCTCGGCCAGTTGCTCGACTACCTTCTCATGCTGGATGTGTACCTCTTGGGCAGACGGCTGCTGATAGATGCTGCGCACCATAGTCGCCACCCACGGCTGTGTTCGCTTCGGCACCCGCGTCAGCAGATTGGTCATAAAGTGCGTGCGACATCGCTGCCAACTTGCGCCGCCGAAGACGGTTGCTATGGCGTCTCTCAGCCCCTGGTGAGCGTCCGATATGACCAACTCCACACCGGTCAGTCCCCGCGCCACCAGCGAGCGCAGGAAGCTCAGCCAGAAGGCTCCGTCCTCGCTCGTGCACACGTCCAGACCCACGATCTCCCTCGTGCCCTCTGCGTTCACGGCAGTGCCCACCACCACGCTCACGTTGACTATCCTGCCTTCCTCCCTGACCTTCTGCGTCAACGCATCCAGCCACAGATACGCATACGGTCCACTATCCAAGGGCCGGCTAAGGAACTTCTCCACTACTTCGTCCAGACCACGGCAGATGCGCGACACCTGGCTCTTTGAGATGCCCTCGCATCCCAGCGCCTTCACAAGATCGTCAACCCTCCTGGTGGACACTCCCTCCACGTATGCCTGCTGTATCACCGCCAACAAGGCCTTCTCGCTCCGACGCCGAGGCTCAAGCCTGGCAACGTCTCTGTGGTTGCGGTCATGCGCAAGCTACTTGTTCATCTGAACGCAGTTGCCCGAAGGGGAACTCCCTGGGTACTGCAAGCGGGGTAGACCTTCGCCCTCATAGACCTCTCCACAGGCTTGACAATTAACACGGATACTTCCGGGGACTCTACCCATTATCGCGCCGCCGTTTACACTTTGGCGGAAACATCAACATCGTTGTTGAGGTAATTGTCGGCATTTCCATGCTAGCAGCGATGATCGCTACTCAGATCTTTGTGTTTGCCAGCCTCGACAACGCGTGAACGCGATAGGTTTCAGAATCTGAGTCCAATCAGAGCAAGTGAGGTCCCTAGCTTTGGACGCGCAGCGTTCTAGCTGGGGCCTCTACGTATATGCGGCTTCAGAAACTCACGATCCTACGGATACATTCGTGCAAATTGGATGGAGGTCGTCCAGTTTAAGGGCGTGTCTCAGGTGTGGAGCATGTGTAAAAGGCGGAGTTAAAGTGTACCGGGTAGGCGGCTCTAAAGCCTGATTATGGTGTTGCTGCTCAGCGACTATGTCCTCACTAACTGTTCAGCGAAAATGTCCGCATTATGGAGAATGTGACATTGACGCAGCAAGAACAGGCAAGACTTCAGGTACTCAACAACTTACTGGCGGGATATATGACGACGGAGCAGGCAGCGACACTGATGGGAGTGAGCACGCGCCACACCAGGCGTATTCTGACGGCATACAGGAAGGAAGGAGCAGCCGCAATAGCTCACGGTAACAGAGGCCGCAGACCTGCCAACGCTACACCGGAGACGGTTTCCGCAAGCATAGTACATCTGGCGCGCACGCGGTATGCCGGCGTTAACCACACTCACATGAGCGAGCTGTTAAGAGAACACGAAGGCATAGACGTAACCCGCAGCACGCTTCGTCGCCTGCTGGTGAGCGCCGGTGAGAAGAGCCCCCGCGGCAGGCGTCCACCCAAGCATCGCGTCCGTCGGCAGAGGATGCCTCGCGAGGGTATGCTGGTACAACTGGACGGCAGCTACCACAGGTGGCTTGGCAAAGACGGACCGCAGTTCACGCTGCTGCTGGCGGTGGACGATGCCACGGGGACCGTGGTCAACGCCTTGTTCTGCGAACTGGAGAACACCCGCAGCTACTTCATGCTGCTCGACGGGCTGATACGGCGTCGTGGCATACCGCTCGCACTTTACGTGGATCGGCACGCCGTCTTCAAGCATACGCCTTCGCCGGAGACTGCCGCCGGCCCCACCCAGTTCAGTCGAGCTATGGACGAGCTTGGCATGCAGCTGATCTTCGCTCTATCGCCTCAGGCCAAGGGAAGAGTGGAACGAGCCGCAGGAACGTTCCAAGATAGGCTCGTCAGCGAACTCAGACTTGCGGGTGCGGCCAGCATCGATGACGCCAACCACGTGCTAGAAGACTTCCTCCCACGCTTCAACAGCCGCTTCAAGGTGCCTCCTCAGGAGTCGGAGGTCGCATATCGCGCGGTGGACGAAGGAATGAGTCTGAAGAAGGTCCTGTGCTTCAAGTACAGGCGCAGAGTCGCCAGGGACAACACGGTCAGATACCGCTGGCGCACCCTACAACTGCTGCCCGGCACGGACAGGCCGACCTACGCCGGAGCAGCTGTGGATGTGCTCGAAGGACTGGACGATAGCCTGGCGGTGCAGCACGAGGGGCGCGACATCCCATCTCAGGAAGCGCCGCCGCGTCCGAGTGTCCTCCGGGGCTTCGCCAAGAGAACCGCACACTCACCCATCATCCATCAGCCCACAAACGGTCTGGGTAGCAAATGGGCGTCCAGACTGGCGATCCTGGACGCTAATCACGATGCCGAGCAGCAGATCGACACCTCCGGACGCAGCAAGGCGGGACGAGTTCGCAAAGCTGTGAGTCCACGGCGCAGGAAGCCCACGCCGTTGCAGACGGCCAGGTGGAGGGCGGTGCAGAAGGCGAAGCGAAAGGGACTGTCCATACGCGGGATCGCGCGGGAACTGGGCATACACAGAGACACCGCGAAGAAGTACATGAACGCTGACAGACCACCTACGTCCCCCGGGCGCCTGACGGCAACGAAACTTTAGTCTGGTAGCATTGAGAATCACGGGAGGACATTATCGCTGCACACTTAAGCGGACATATTCGCTGAACAACGACACCCCAGTGGCATGTTTTTGCGCCGCCCTTGTATATTTGGACTAAGCCCCAAAAAGTGACTTCACAAACGTGGAGTGGGGTGCGGCAGACCGACCCGCCCCTGGTCGTCAGAGACCGTTGTCAAGCAAGGGTCGCCGCACCATCTCCAAGCAGAGCCCGAACGGTTGCCCGGGCCGATTGAGCCCGCATCTTACAAGGAAGGGCCAATGCTATAACACGGGAGGTATGTATGAAACAGGAAGCGGTTTACGTAGGCATCGATGTGTCAAAGAGCTGTGTAGATGTCGCGGTTCGCCCCACTGACCAGACGTGGACAATCTCAAATGACGAGCCCGGGATACAGGAGCTGGTCTCACGCCTCAAGACTCTGGACCCCGCCATAGTGGTGCTGGAGTCAACTGGCGGGCTGGAACTACCCTCGGTTGCGGCACTGGCGGCTGCGGGGCTGCCAGTGGTCATCGTCAACCCCAGGCAGGTCCGAGATTTCGCTAGGGCCACCGGAACACTGGCGAAGACCGACGCGCTCGACGCAGCCGCACTGGCCCATTTCGCCGATGCTGTCCGGCCAAAAGTGCGTCCTCTGAAGGACGCCGATACACAGGTCCTGAGTTCTCTGGTTGCCCGCAGACACCAGGTCATATCCATCCTGGTGGCTGAGAAGAGGTAATGTCAGAAGTTGTGGAAATTGCAAAAGCGTAAGTAAAGGAAAAGGCGTATCCTTCCAGGCAAGCAAACCGTCTATAGGACGAGAAACTGGAGGAACACGCCGTGAGGGAAGTATACCAGAACGAAGGGAATGAGAACGTAGTGGAGGACATGCTGGACCAGATCGTGAGTGAAGGAGCAAGGCGGATGCTTGTAGCGGGACTTGAGGAGGAGGTGAGCAGATTTCTGGGAAGGGAGCGCTACGAGAGAGGCGAGGAGTTTCGCGGATACAGAAACGGATATCATCCCAGTCGGGAGCTGACAGTGGGATTGTCGGCGGTGGAGGTGAAGGTTCCGAGGGTATCGGACGTGCCGGCTGAGGTGTCTGCGAACGGTTTCGAGTCGAAGATAGTGAAGCGGTACGAGAGAACGAGTCGAAAGACGCAGGACCTGTTCCGGAAGCTGTATATGGAAGGGTTGTCGACCGGGGACTTCGAGCCGGTGTTCCGTGAGCTGGTTGGGGAAACGGCGGCGTTGAGTCGGAACGCGATCGTGAGGTTGAAGCAGCGTTGGGAGTCGGAGTACAGGGTGTGGTGCTCAAGGATGTTGAACGAGTACCGCTACGCCTACATCTGGGCTGACGGAGTGTATTTGGGAGCGGGAGTGGACAGGGAGAAGACTGCGTTGCTGTGCGTGGTGGGAGCGAGGGAGGACGGTGAGAAGGAGTTGCTCGGGATGGAACTGGGCTATCGGGAGAGTACGGAGAGTTGGTCTGGTGTACTCAGGAGCTTGCGGGACCGAGGCATGAGCGCGCCTCTGCTGGCGATGGGAGATGGCGCACTTGGTCTGTGGTCAGCGCTGGATGGGGTGTTCCCGACTACGGCACACCAGCGCTGCTGGAACCACCGTGCGCTGAACGTGCAGGCGAAGTTACCGAAGGCGCTGCATTCGGAGGCTAGGCGCCGGTTAAGGGAGATGTCAGTCGCGCCCACACGGGCGGAGTGCGAGCGGCTGCGGGACGAGTACGTGGTTGATCTGAGCGCTGATGGTCGCACCGATGCCGCTGAGACGGTGGTCCGGGACTGGGAGTCGTTCGTTAGCTTCTATGACTTCCCGACCGAGCATTGGGTCCATTTGAGGACAACGAACCCGTTGGAGTCGGTGTTCAGCGGGGTGAGGCTGAGGACGGACGTGGCGAAGCGTATGAAGCGGCGTGACAGTGCGTTGTACCTGGTGTTCAAGGTGGCACTGAGGCTCTCGGAGCGTTGGAGACCGTTGTATGGAGGTAGAAACCTGATGAAGCTGCTGATGGATGGAGCGAGATTCGAGAATGGGATCCTAACCGAGTTGCCGGTGACTGCTGAGGAGGCAGCAGCCTGATGAGCTAAGTCGCCTGGAAGGAATTTCCACAAGACTTGACACAAGCTCGCTGAGAAGAACAGGCGTCGCAGCGCGATCGCCGTCGTCCGTCCCCGGATCGAGGCCCATATCGCCTGGCTCGAGCAGGAGTTAAGTGACATCGACGAGGGTCTGCGGAAGACACTGCGCAGCAGCCCGGTGTGGAGGGAGAAGGACGACATCCTGCGCAGCGTTCCCGGTGTGGGCGAGCAGCTCTCCCTCGCTCTGCTATCTCAGTTGCCGGAGTTGGGCACGCTGAATCGCCGTCAAGTCGCCGCTCTGGTGGGCGTGGCTCCCTTCAACCGCGACAGCGGCACGCTGCGAGGCAAGAGACGGATCTGGGGTGGTAGGGCGCGCCTCCGCGCGGTTCTATACATGGCTGCAATGGTCGCCAGCCGGTTCAACCCTGCCATCCGAGACTTCTACCAGCGACTCCTGGCGGCCGGCAAGCCGAAGAAAGTGGCCTTCACCGCCTGCATGCGAAAGTTGCTAGTCATACTCAATTCAATGGTCAAGCGGCGCTCTCCTTGGTGTGCTGAGCTTGCCAGAACCCCGGCGCTCGTCGATCACCACTCTTGAATTTCAATACGGTTGCTTGACAGCATGGGCGTGGATGCAAAGAAAGTAGGTTTTCTTCCATCGAAAAGTACCTTCTAGGATGTGATCTAGTCTATGCTTAATTGACGCTGAAGGTCCCCAACATTTCGCAATTTGAGCTTCCGAGGTAGTTGAAGTTAGAGGTAAATTATGGAGTCAGAAATCGAGTTCGGACAAGTGACTGAATCAACTAGGCAGCGTATATACCGGGACCTGTGGAATGCGGAGCGTTATGCTCGCTACTACGAAGCCCTAGCAGGTAAGTATCGCCTGCGGCACAGATTGCTTAGAGGATTGTTACTCACATCCGTGCTGGTGGAGGCTGCCCTGATTCAGCGTTTTACCGATCCACTAATTGTAGTTGCAGGAGTAGCAGTGATCGTCTTACTTGTGGTTTGGGAGGCGATTTCCGACTACGCCAAGAACGCGGCTTTGTTGAGCTCAATAAGTGCGGACTGCCTTACTCTAAGCTATGAATGGGATGAACTCTGGTTGGACGTCGAGTCTTACGCTGTTTCTGAGGCAGAGGCTAGGTCCAGGCGCCGACGGCTAATCTCAGAATTTGACAGCATCGAACGAAGAATCGAAATGAGCCCAGATGAAGGCTTGGCCACTCGTAGTGCCCAAGCGGCGACAGAAGCGCTGGAGGAGAAATATGGCCGAGACCCAGTCATTTAGAAGCGAGCGAAGGAGTGCTCCTCCTCCTCCTTTGACTACGCCGCCACCACCACCACCACCACGTCCAACGCCTCCACCTAGGCGTGATGCCAGAGGATGGTCACGGAATAGCTACACGGGACCAGGGGGCGGGCTGTACACTGGGCCTGGAGGCGGAATGTACGCGGGTCCCGGAGGTGGTGCTTACACGGGACCAGGGGGCGGGCTGTACACAGGTCCCGGAGGTGGTGCTTACACGGGACCTAGAGGCGGATTGTACACAGGTCCCGGAGGTGGACTGTACACGGGACCAGGGGGCGGGCTGTACACTGGGCCCGGAGGTGGACTGTACACGGGACCAGGGGGCGGGCTGTACACTGGGCCCGGAGGTGGACTGTACACAGGTCACGATAGTAACCCTTACTATAGCAACATACCGCCCAGACAATTCTACTTGGAAATTCTGAGGACTAATGGCGCAGAAGATGTGTATAACATCCTCAAGGAAGCATGGGGACTTTAGCGGAGCGACACACCTGCATATTCCATCCTTTTTCAGCCTAATCCAAATGCATTACAACGGCAATTATAAATTGCACGGAACGGGCGTTCTGCACGGTGTTTATCCTATGATTGCGGCGGGTAACACTCCCCCAGCGCAGCTGCTTACGCTGGCAGGTGCAACCTGTCAGACGGCCCGCCCGCGAGCTGTAAACTCTTTTCCTCGCCCCTTCTGAGACCGACACCAGAATGGAGCGAGATCGGCTTGATCTACGAATGCGGTGGTCTGAAACGCAAGAAAGCCCCTTTTTCGGATGACCAGGGGAGGCCATCGCGTCATCTGCGACCTCCCCTGATTTTGTGCTAGGGCGTTCAGCGCCGGCTGGCTCGTGCTACAGCACCTTCACGGACGTCAGCGCCCTCGGGCGGCGAATACAGGTTATCGGCTGGATATAGCGATGCCGTTCGTCCCGCCCATCACCTGGGCAATCGGCGTGTCCTGCGCGATGCCGAACCACTCGTAGAGTTCATTCAGCTTCCTGCGGTCCTCCTCATAGCGCTCCGCCCACCTGATCGCAGGACCGGTCGTGACGTTCCTCTCCAGGTTCGTGGGCTCTCCGGGTCTTGCCACCATCGTGTCCTCCATATCGAGCCAGTACCAGTACACCGCCGGGTCGTCTGTGTTCATAACATCCAGCCCTTCCATGTCGACAGCCGACTTCTCCTTGCGGACGGCGTACCTCCCCGCGATCTCCTCGGCTATGCACAGGTCGCATACCGTGCCGATCTCGTCCCTGCTCATCTCGTGTCCGCAGCCCTGGCAGAGGGGTCCGCCGAATTGCCATGCATATGTGATTTCCTGTTGCGCAACCATCGTGTTGTCCTTCCTGCCGGCTATGCGCCGACAACGAGAAAGCCCCCGGCGATGTCGCCAGGGGCTTTGTCAGTCATGTGATCTGGTATAATTTGTGAGCGGCGCCTTTAGCGAGGCGCTCTTTTCCGGTGGGGGGTGTTGGAATGGCAGTTCACGCCCCCTATCCGTTCCGTTTCCTCCTTTCCTGTCCTTGGCGGTCCTCTGCGCCTGTGCTTACCGAAACTTCTTCTGGTCATGTGTACCGTCCTTTCCGGCGCATGCGCGCCAATGATGAGAAGTCCCCAAGGCGAAGCGCCAAAGGGGGAGTGCGATGTGGTTGTTGCCTGTGCTGACGTTAGTTGCCGTATCACGCGCCGGCGGGAGACGCGTCAATAGGTGACGGGTGAGAGACCGTCAGAAATGGGGATGGTGGGAGAGGGCGCAAATCGCCCAGGGCGCAGCTCGCCTAGGGCGTGAGAGAAACGGAGGAGGGAGTCGGGTGGGAAGTGTCACGGAGGGCCATTGAAGTCCGCGAAGAAACGCGGATCGAGGTGACGAGTCGCGCCGTTCGGCAGGCTCACAGGCGCAGCCGGCGTCAGACGTGAAGGGATAAGACGGGGGTTGAGCCGTCGGAAATGCAAGCGGTGGAAAAGGGCGCAGTTCGCCCAGGGGCGTCAGGGAAAAAGTGGGGATGCCGTCAGGCAGGGAGGGGCGAGTAGGGGCGTGAAGTCCGGGTGGAAAGAAGCGATTTGCGGGGGAGTTGTCGAGGACGCAGTTAGCACCACCGCTGCTTTTCGGCTCTTTGCGAAATGCGGTGTGCAGAGGCTTTCTGAATTGCACCGGAAGGAGCGCGCTGCGCTGCGACTTAACTGGCGCCACTTGCCGTCACTGCCCTGTCTCAGGAGCGCGTCGCGCTTCGACTGGAAGACCGGGACACCCGGAACCGGAAGGATCCGATAGTGGCGGCTACGGCCGCTCGAAAGCTGCGGACGTAACTGAGGGGTATGGGATAGATACTTACACTTCCATTATCTCACGGGATATGGTCGAGTCAAGAAAAACGGCCCTGAAAACGGCGGAAATTGCCCTAAAATCGCCGTATTGCTTTCAGATCAGGCAGGATACGGCGCATTTCGGGGCGGTGTCGTTAGAAGCTATGTTGACTGACCGACTCGTAACGTACAGCAGCCGGCGCCAACCGGGCGCAGAATCCTGTTTCCCATAGGTGGGGGTTCGCTTGATATGCTCGCGGTCCAGTCAAGGTGTCCTTGTTCGTCGGCAGGCCGGCTTGGCGCTTGTCCTTGAGTCTGTAACTCTCGCCACGTATGTCGATGACGTGGCTGTGATGCAGCAGCATCTCGAGTAGCGCCTAATGACGAACAGCCAGCGCTCCCAGTGCCGATCGTGCCGACTCCGATGACTATTGCGCAGGAAAAGCAACTCAAGGTTTCCGCGCTGCACTTACAGTGGTATGCCAAGCCCTGTTGGCGTTCGTCACGCCCTCGGAGTTTTCCTCCTCGGGGTCGATGTTCCGATTGGCAAAGACCAGCAGGTGGGGAAGGTCAAATATTTCGGAATGGATTCCGTATATTTCGATGGAGTCGCCTAGCCCAGTCCGCATGCACGGGTTAGTCTGGAACCTCATGTATTCATAATCCCTCAGCAGCGACAACACCTCACAGGGAGGCCCTACCAGGATTTGGAAGCGCTTCTCACTAGCTAGTCAGGCGTTCGCACATATTTCTACAAGTCTAAGGGCTTATCTCCGATCTTGCTCGTGGTGCCCATCAGGTACTTCACATTATCCACATCGAACCCGCGTCAGCCGAACTGCGAAGCTGTTGACATCTTCCGCGAGCGGCTGAGGATTCCTTATCAGAAAGGATCATCGCTGGTGAGCAATGTTCCTGTTTCCCAGCCAATGTCGTGAGAGCGATACCCTTCAATCTCAGGGAAACCCATGCCCTTCTCAAAGTCCGGTTGGCGCTCGGATTCAGTCTTCAGCGCACGCAACCAATAGGTTTGTTCAGCGTGCCAGAAGTCCAGCATAGTCCACCCGGCGGCTGACTCGTACCGATTCTGCTCCGCGGTGAGCAGACCGCCAAAACTCAGGTGAACACCGTCCCACTCTTCTGCCACCGCTCCCCAGTTCGGCACTAGACGGTCGTCCTCAGTTCCCTTCGCCGAATACCTGACACAGAGGTCATGCCAGTCGGCGGGTCCGTGAATCTCGAACACCCGCACTTCCTCTAAGAAACGAATCGACCACCGCGCAAGGGGGAAGTCGCAATAGTAATCCCCAGTTCGTTCATCATAGGCTACGAGTTCGGATGTCAAGTTCGATCCATACAGCGTTGATGTGGTCTGATGTTGGTTGAAGTAAGGCTTCTGTGCGTAGCGCTCCCATTCGCTAGACGGGTTTCTCGGTCGAGTCCACGCCATCGTGTTAGGTGGAGTGCCATAGATGAACTTGTGGGGGTGGTCGTCAGTCCAGTCTATCGAAGCCCATGTCTGAGCATCGAGGTCTATGTCATTGAACCACCACGCGGTGCCCGGATGCTCAATAATCTCGCGTGCTTGGTCTGCCTTCTCTCTTGCGAGAGCGGGCAGTTCGGCGGCTATTAGGTCGTGGTCAGAGGTATCGATGTTGACGGTCTCTACGGACGACGACGCCAACCATAGGCTAATCTCTGGGTCTGCCAAGTCTTCCGGCGATAGTCCGCTCTCGACTGCCGTAACCAGAAAGTCACAGCCAACCAGGGAGTTCAGAAGGGCTTCTACTCGTGTGTCAGTGTCGTTCATCCTATTCAACAATCCTGACACGATTCCGTAAATCCATGAACTGTTCGCAAGGTAAACACCGTCAGAAGGAGTCATCTCTCGTAAGCAATGTCCCTGTGTCCCAATCAATGCGATGAGAGCGATACCCTTCAATCTCAGGGTATCCCATGCCTTCAAGGAAATCTGGTTGAACCTCGGTTTCAGTCTTCAGTGGGCGCAACCAATAGGTCTGCTCGGCATGCCACGAATTCAGCATAGCCCATCCATACTTCCATCCTGAGATTGATTCGTGCCGATTCTGCTCTGCGGTCAACAGACCGCCGAAGCTCAGATGAACGCCGTCCCACTCTTCTGCCACTGCTCCCCAACTCGGTACTAGGCGAGTCTGCCCCTGCTCGTACTTCGCTGGATACTTGACGCACAGGTCATACCAGTCGGCGGGCCCGTGAATCTCGAACACGCGCACTTCCTCTAGGAAGTGAACCTTCCACCACGCAAGGGGGAAGTCGCAATAGTAATCTCCAACGCAATTATCATAGGCTACGAGTTCGGATGTCAGGTTAGGTCCATACAGCGTTGATGTGGTCTGGTGTTGGTTGAAGTAAGGCTTCTGTGCTTTGCGCTCCCATCCGCCAGACGGGTTTTGTGGTCGCTTCCACTCCATCGTGTTAGGTGGAGTGCCATAGATGAATTTGAAGGGGGCAGTCCAGTCTATCGAAGCCCACGCCTGAGCGTCGAGGTCTATGTCATTGAACCACCACGCGGTGCCAGGATGCTCAATAATCGCTCGCGCTTGGTCTGCCTTCTCTCTTGCGAGAGGCGGTAGTTCAGAGGCGAGCAGTTCGTGGTCAGCGTGAAAGATGTTGACGGAATCTGCGGACGATGCCGCTAACGACAGGCTAATTTTCGGGTCTGCCAAGTCTTCCGGCGATAGTCCGCTATCGACTACCGTAACCAGAAAATCACATCCAACGAGAGAATTCAGAAGGGCTTCTATTCGCGCATCTGTGTTTGTCATCTCTTGTCGCCTTTCGCTTTCAGGTATTGTAGTGATTTTCTCGGTCAATTCCCAGACACAGAAAGCGCCCCCGCAGAGCAAATCTGCGGGGGCGCTCTCCCTATCCAGTTAATCAAGAATCATTGCTGGTGAGCAATGTTCCTGTTTCCCAGCCAATGTTATGAGAGCGATACCCCTCATCAATCTCATAGTATCCCATACCTCTCTCAAAGTCAGATTGCCGCTCGGCTTCAGTCTTCAGGGGGCGCAACCAATAGGTCTGCTCGGCATGCCATGCGTCGAGCATAGCCCATCCATACTTCCACCCTGAGATTGATTCGTGCCGATTCTGCTCTGTGGTCAACAGACCGCCGAAGCTCAGGTGAACGCCGTCCCACTCTTCTGCCACCGCTCCCCAATTTGGTACTAGGCGAGTCCGCCCCTCTTCGTACTTCGCTGGATACTTGACGCACAGGTCATACCAGTCGGCGGGCCCGTGAATCTCGAACACGCGCACTTCCTCTAAGAAACGAATCGACCACCGCGCAAGGGGGAAGTCGCACTCGTAGTCCCCAGTTCGGTTTTCATAGGCTACGAGTTCGGATGTCAAGTTAGGTCCATACAGCGTTGATGTAGTCTGGTTTTGGTTGCTATAAGGCTTTTGTGCGTAGCGTTCCCATCCGCTAGACGGGTTTCTCGGTCGCGTCCATGCCATCGTGTTAGGTGGAGTGCCATAGATGAATTTGAAGGGGTCGTCAGTCCAATCTATCGAAGCCCATGTCTGAGCATCGAGGTCTATGTCATTGAACCACCACGCGGTGCCCGGATGCTCAATAATCTCGCGCGCTTGGTCTGCCTTCTCTCTTGCGAGAGGCGGTAGTTCAGCAGCGAGCAGTTTGTGGTCAGAGGTATGGATGTTGACGGTCTCTGCGGACGACGACGCCAACGATAGGCTAATCTTTGGGTCTGCCAGGTCTTCCGGCGATAGTCCGCTCTCGACTGCCGTAACCAGAAAATCACAGCCAACCAGGGACTTCAGAAGGGCTTCTACTCGTGCGTCAGTGTTCGTCATCTCTTGTCGCCTTTCGCTCTCAGGTATTGTAGCGGATTTCTCGGTCAATGCCCAAACGCAGAAAAGCGCCCCCGCAGGACACATCTGCGGGGGCGCTTCGTTCATCAGCCTAATCGTCCAGGTCTTCGCATCTTATTGTCGCATTATCACCGTCTATTCCTGAATAGGTCACGCCTTCTACGGTCAGATTAGCGACGGCTATGTTTACCCAGACATATCTCTTTCCAATTTCGCAGTGTCTAGGTGATGTCACATATCCTCGCATGAGCGCTCTATCGCGTAGCCTATTGGGATAGCAGGTGGCGCCGCCCTGCCCGGATGGGCATACGCTGTAATTCACCGCCATAATCCGGTAGTCCGAACCTTCAAACCTTGAGAGTTCATGCGCGATAGTGGCTACATGACCGGCAGGCGGGAGAGTGCTGCAAATAATCGTGGCTTTGCCTCGAATGTGTCCGCGCTTGGGTCTTCCTCGCGCTTGGTGAGGTCTTTCAGCCCGTATCTTGCAACCCCAGGGGTTGACTGTAATGTTTGAGGCTATCGCGCTCGCTGCCCCTGCCGCGCTGCCGTCTGGGTCCACGACCAGGGAAACCTCTCCTTCACTGCCGTTCTCATTGACGGATTCGCGGAAATCTGCCAGCTCGTCCTCTGGGATGGGCGGCGGCGGGACAGGCTCGTCCGCCGCCGCGATGCCCCCGTTATAGGCGACACCTGCAATCGCAATCACCATCGCCAATGCCATCATCACTCCCAATCTTCTAAACATCTCATACCTCCTTCTATTACTACGATCCGTAACTGATGCGGGCAAGCGTAGGCGAGGTTTGACGTTTTGCATATCCGACAAACGAACCATTCATGTACTATTTTTAGGCGGGCAACGTACTATGCCTAGATAGTCCGAATGCACTATGTGGCATAGTCCATTCGGACTATTTGGAGGGCTGGTCTGATGGTGGGTTTGGAAGTCCCTTATCAGCTCCTCCTAGCCTTCGCCGCAAAGTGATGGTCATGTTGTGGTGGTGGCGGCGAGGCAGAGAATGCCGTAGAACCTCGAGGTGTCGAGAAGGACTCAGAATTGAGCGCTGCGCGGCTTTACCAGCGCTTTCCAGAGAGCGATGAAGGAAGATGACATAGAGATGACGGGCAGCTGCGAGAACGCGAATTCTGAGGCCCGTTGACAAACTCAGTGCCGACCGGACATGGTGGGTCCTTTTATTCGCGTATCTTGTCGCGGCCCGACCCGCCTACGGGCGGAACGATGCCACCTGACTCCGCCGGCTCACTCCCAGTTTGCGCAGGATGTTGCTCACGTGGTTGCGCGCAGTATTCTCACTAATGAATAGCTGATTGGCGATGTCCTTGTTCGTGCACCCTTCCACAATCAGGGCAAACACTTCGTTCTCCCGTTCAGACAATAACTCGGATACTCCACCAGGCTGTTCATCTTGCGCAGAGGCATCCCGGTCATTAACCATGTCCTTCAGTCTATCAAGCACTCTCTCCGTCACCGCAGGGTGGAGAAGCGATTCTCCTTTTGCAACTGTCCGCACCGCTAGAAGAAGTGCGCGGACATCAGTGTTTTTCAGCAAGTAGCCTGACGCCCCGGCCATGATCGACGCCACGATAGTGTCTTCGTCAATCTGAGAAGTCAGAATAACCACCTTCACATCGGGAAGACGGTTGCGAATGTGGCGGCAGGCGTGGATGCCGTCCATTCCGACCATTCGTATGCCCATCATAACGACATCCGGGTGAAGCCTTTCCACATTCTCCAGAGCTGACTCGGCGTTGCCGTAGTCGCCGACCACCGCCAGGTCCTCCTCAGATTCAGCGAGAGTCCTCAGGCCAATTCTAACCAGTTCGTGGTCATCGACTACCAAAAGTCTGATTCGCTTCAATTTGCCCTCCGCGGATCCCACGAGCCGCCATCATAAGTCAATTCTTCTATTGCGATAATACGAAATGACTTCCTCTATGAATGAGAAAGGAGGTCACGTCAATGTGTGTGTAATCGAGATCAGGCGGCGACCTTCTCCGGCATCGGTTCTATGACGATTCCATCTCGGTATACGGCTCCGAGGTGGACGTCCTTCATCAGCTCAGGAGTCTTCAGCCTCCAGTGTTCGGCGGGAATGGCATAGAACGTAACCATCCGTACCCATTCCCGATCGAGACTCCCGGCATTCGGGATGCTCCTCAGCATCAGCTTCGCCTGCTCGTGCTACCTCTTCGGCAGCTTGCCCAGAAAGTTGAGGATTTTGTGTTTCCAGCACCTCTGCTCCGCCGTGTCTGGATAGACGTTGGCAAGCGCTCCCTAGATGCCCACGTGTCTGTCACCAACCACAGACTTAACACTGTTCATCCTACGATACCTCAGGTCCCTGAGCACACGCTGCCGACAACAGTGCCTTCTCGCACAGCAACCACGTAGCGCCAGTTGAAGTCGTCGTTTTCATGAAGCGTACCGTCGTCCACTCCGCTGCTCCCCAGCAGGAAAATGTATGCGTCGGCGTCCTATTCCAGCGTTATCGTTAGTGTGGACGGAATTGCCAAGCTTCAACAGGCAGACTGGCGCAAGAGTATATCAGACGCAGATAAGATATCTGTAAGATATTGAAGTGCTTTTCCATAAGTTTTTGTAAGTGGAGCCTGTTAAAGGGGAAATTATCCCCGTAGTCGCCACTTCCTGCCTCTTACGCAACCTGGTGCAACAAGGCGAAGTTGAACACTTTCAGTGACCCCGAGCGCACGATGGCCCGGGCGATACCAGCGGTGCCAAGGAGCTTTATGAGGTAAGAGGCCCGGAGGATAAGTTAGGGCTGGCGGTTGCGACTGCTCCAACGGCAGCTTTCACGACTTCAGGCACTCCAATTGCCGTAAGCACCATGTCAACAAGGCTTTTCAAGACATGGTCGAAAACGGAAGTGCTTGCCTTACACCCTTGACGCGTTGTCACCAATGGACCATCCGGCACGTTTCATCGCTGAGCATGTCAACGCTGCGCACCACGAGGAGAGGATGACCATCGGCGTGAAGATAGCAGGCCAGACAGGTTTGAACCGCTCCACAATCTTGACTCGCAGGGCTCTGAGCTAAGTGCGACCTTCACGATCAGTGCCACTTGTACGGCAATTGCTTCCCCATCGGTACCTGGGGCGGTACGTGCAAAGTCCTGTTAAGAATGTGGCAAGGTCAGAATGCCGTAGCTATGCTGTTCACGGCAGGGATACGCGCTCTGGGGCGAGAGAGACTCCTCATATTACGACCCTAAACGGAAGTGGCGTGCACAGTTCCAGGAGAATGTGATGAGTAGCGCGTGGGAGAACGCCCGAGGCGACGGCATCGGATCAAGGCGGATGGTTGCCGAAAGCAGGGCCTGCACCCGCGGAGGCGGGTGTTCAGTAGGCTGCGTCCGGTCTGATGAAGGACGTCCACCTCGGAGCCGTATACCAAGATGGAATCGTTATAGAAACGACGCAGGAGATGGTCGTCGCCTGATCTCGTTGACACACATTCACGTGAACTCGGTAGGGTTCGCTTTCCTTGCACTAGCGGGATAGAGAGTCGTAGCTGCCGGCTCGTCGGCAAGGTCTTGGGCTCTGTACGAGAGTTTCCCACACTCCGGTGTATTATTGTACATCTTGATCACAGCGGCGGCCTCGACGTAGTATGTTCTGCCGCCTGACATTCGTATCGTTCCTAAGGGGAATGGGTTGGTGTAACTTGATGGGATTCCGCAGCAGCGTGTGTTCTCCGGCGAGTGGTATCTCTTCGCGAGCCTGTGCTGGACACGGATAAATTTCCTGTTAGCCTGCTTAGGAGCGCATGCGTCGTGTCGAATACGCTTCTGAAGCAGGTTCAGTCTCAATAATGGGCCTCCGCTCTGGGCGAATGCTCGTTGCGCGACTTTGCTCCGAAACCGCAAAGGAGCATATTAATGCTCAGGCCCAATAACATGCTGGGGCGAGGAGAACTGCACTGTAAGCGCAAGGAACGCTCCGCGCCCGGAATGGGTGGCAGCGTGCATACGACAGTGCGTCAGAGCCGCTTTCGCACGGTATATGTTATCCATAAGACTAGGACTCAGCGAATCTCCAGGACACCGAACCGTCCGGAGGCGAGGAGTCCTCTTCCCGTTCGCCGGCTTCGCCGCCGAACAGACGCATCTCCTCGCCCGCGAGCTCTCGCGCAAGCGCGTGCAGCCCGCGAAGCTGGGAGGCGAAGCGCGCGTATTGCGGCATGTCCTCCGTGGGATACCTGAGCGTGGGTGCCACGACCTCCCTTATGAACGCCGCCCGCGTATCGCCCACTGGTGAACGGGTTCTGGCCGCGTCGAGCACCAGATGCACCGCCACGCATGCCCCGTATATCCTGAGCATGGGGACAACGCCATCGCTAAAGAAGGCGGCCGTAATGACGGCCATTCGCGAGCGCAGATTCCAGGTGTCGATGGCGGCATCGAGCGTCACATGTATCGCCTCTGACGCCCCCAGGATGTGTGCCAGCCGACCCTCGGCGCCGGTGCGCGACGAGCCCTGAGCATACCGCGCCTCCACCTTGTCGAGAGACCATGCGAGATGTGCGGCGGTATAGAAGTCCTGGGGATGCAGCCGCTTCGTGAAATGATGCTTGTGGACGGTCGAGGGCAGTCCAAGGCCGTGCCTGGCTAAGTGTTCGTGAATCGGAAGATCTGCGAGCTTGAGGCTGACGGTATCGCCGGTGCGTGACGTGCCCGCGATTGCCGCCAGCATCGCGGCCTCCCTATCCAGCGTCTCAAGCAGCTCTTCGAGCGCCAGCGGGAATTCGTGCGTCCACTGCGTGGGCCACTGGGGCTCCCTGAATTCGGCGTCGGTCCCCTCCCAGCGCCAGAGAAACGCCTGGATGGTCTCCCGGTAGATCGCCCTTGCGATGCGGCCCGCGGGGGCGTGCTTGTCCTCATGCATCCTCAGCCCGTTGGTCCTGTGGTCGAAGTCCCTCCAGAAATCACCGAGAGCCGCGCTCGCCGCAGTTATCTCGTCGATACCCAGTGGCATGATGATATCCCCGTCATCGTTCAGCCACACACTGCCCTTGATCGCGGCGATATGGTGCGCAAGGCAGCGATACATCTCCCACGCCACAAAGAAGTCCCGCGCCGTGAAGACAGCCCAATCTGTGTCCGGGTCGACGGGAGGTCTGCCCCCCTCGTCGGCGTAGAGCCACCTGTACTCGATCCCGAATCCGGAAATGAACTGTGTGAGCGTCTGTCGAGCGTTCTTCGTGTCATTTCGCGTTGTCATTTCGTGTTCTCCTTTCACTTGTGGTGTTTCTATTGCCGATGTCTGATAGCTCGTGGTGCCGGAAACGGAGTCTGAACGCCCTGGACGGCACGTGGCCTGAGATATGATTGGGCTTAGTGTAGTCGGGCGTCATCGGCGGATCGGCAGCCCTCCAGGCGCGCTTGCCGCAGACGCTGCCGTCGAGCGCCGGACCGGGGGCGCGCAGCAGCCTGTCGATCACCCGGAGCGCCATGCGCGGCAGCCACGGAAGGAGCGTGGAGAGCATCCTGCGTCTTCTCAGCCTGCCGATGGCCTGATCATACCCTTTGAGCAGCAGCAGGCGGGACTGGGTCTGGTGTCCCAGACGCGTGGACGTGGGCCAGCGCGCGTCCCCCAGGACGTCCCTGTCGAAGGTCATGCCGTAGTCAGGACCGAGCAGGGTAAGCTCAAGCTCGGTCTTTTTCGCGGCGAGCGCGTGCTGCCACAAGGTGGTCGGCCGCGCCGCGCCCCAGTCCTCACACAAGCTCGCGACGTGCCGCCAGCGGGCGATCAGCTCCGCCCGGCCCGGTCTCCACTCACCCTCCGCATCGACCCAGCCGTCGCTGCCGAAGAAGAAGTCCTCGTCCGGATAGGGCCTTTCGGGTATGATGTCGCTGAACCTCATGCCGATCAGAGTAGGCCTGTCCCGGTGGTCGTCGCGGTAGTGGCGGCGCATGCGCTCCTCGATGCTGACGCCGTCGCGCAGTTCCTCGGCGAGCAGCCCGCACGCATAGAGCCTTCCGGCGGGAGCGAACGCCACCTCGCGTGCCCCGGAATCGAGGTAACCCGCCTCCGCCCGCATCGCAAGCAGCAGAACCGCGTCCCCGTGCAGCAGGGGCGGCGGTTCCAGCAGCGACACCTCATCGTTCAGCGCGGCCCTCGCGGCGCTCACCGCGGCGCCTAGGCTCAGCTCCCCGACCACCGGCACTCCCGATAGGAGGGATAGGGCGTGCGCCTTCAGCTCATCCAGTGTCGCCTCCGCGGGGCGCGTACTGCACGGCCCCGGCGCGGCAACTTGGCTGCCTTCACCCACGTCGCGCAGCTTCCGTATCCGGGCCGTTATGCCAGCGAGCTCGCTGGCGTCGCGGCAGCCGGCTACCTCATGCATCAGCCGCAGGGCGTTCTTGCGCTTCTCCTCTTCCGCCGACCCATCATCGGGCGGCCCGTCATCTCCGGCTCGACCCTCATCCGGCGTGGCGCGTCGCCCTGCCCTGCGTCCGCCCCGCCGACGCTTCCTAGCTGGATGGCCTGCGTGTCCCCTGCCCTTATCCCCGTCGCCATCATGCTCACTGGACTGAGCGTCAGCTCCCTGCCTCGGCTTCGGTTCTGCCTTGTCTCCGGTATCGGTATGCTCCTCGATGTATGCGCGGATATTTCGCCTGAGCGCGTCGCCCAGGTGTCCCGTCCGTCTTGCCCGCCCGACCACCTCGTGATGCACACCCAGGATGCGACCTACCGCGCGGTGGGACAGTTCGCTCCGTGCACTCAGCCACTTAAGTTCGAGATCCTGTGCGTCGCTGTCCATACTTCCTCCATTTCTCTTCAGGTCCACTGGAGTCCAGATCTCGTTCACGCACCCGACACATCGCATGTGCCACTCTGTCCTAATCGGTAACCAGGATTCCGCATGTGCCACTTCTGGGTGGCACATGCGTTTACCCCGCCGCCTCGCGGTGCAGGAGAATCTATTTCATCATGTGTCATGTACATATTTTCCGTACAGGTTCTACGTGTCTCCCGGGTGGCACATGCGGTGACACATGCCTCCGAGCCTTCTCTACTCAGAACGCTGCGGCAAGCGACACGCGCCCGCGCTGCAGCTGCCACGGCGACCTCCACATTTGACCCAGCGGCCCCGTCTCGGCGATCGTCTGCATGTCGGAGACCAGAAGTGGCAGGGAGTTCCGAACCGTTCGCGCCGCAAGCGCGCAGAAACGGCTCACCGCGGCCTCGTCGGCGAACACGAACAGCGCGGTCGGCCTTCTGCCATCGAAGTCCGCTCTCGCATCCGCCGCGCCGAAGTAGCGCCGGTAGCGCAGGAGCTTCGCCGCCATCGTCCCGGGCTTGATCGCCCGCTGCTCGTACTCCAGCAGGAATGGCAGCCTCCTGCCGCGATGAGCGAGCTCGATAGTGGCGTCGGGCCTGACGCTGCGCCAGCCGGTGTCGTACCTGAACCAGCGCTCCCAGCGGTGCGGAGGCAGCGCCTGGCGCAGCCGCCACTCAGAGTCCTCCCGGCAAGCTGCCACAAGTGTCCCCACGAAACCGCTCACACCGTCCGTGTGCCGCAGTTCCCGCGCCAGCACCCGGAGCTTCGATCCCTCCAGACGGTAATGCAGCACGTCGAGAGGCTCGTCGCCCGCCTCGTCCTGAGTAATGCTCCAGCGTCCCAGCAGCTCTGAGACGCGCCTGCGGTCGCGGCGCGCGATGTAGCGCAGCCCGTCTGCGCTCAGGCACAGCCTGGTGCCGTTGCGACGGCGCAGCTCCGGGGTGCCGCCTATCCGCACCTGGCACACGAGACCGCGCCTCACCAGCTGCGGCCGTGTCTTCTTCATCATCGCCTCCGTTATGTCGAGAAGCATTTTCAGGTGTGCCGCGCTCGTGAGAGGCCAGTCGTAGATGGCGTCCAGCAGGCGCCTGCCCGGCATCGTGAGCTCTGTCGCAACGAGGTCAAGCCCGTCGGCGCCGGGGCTAATAGTGGCTGTGGGCATGGTTTCTCGCCCTGGATTTCCCGTCACTTGGACGCTCGCCCCGCGCATTTCACGCGCATCACGGGACCTCCCGACGACCTGATCGAGCGTCAGACCCCGCGCGTCATTCAGGCCGCGCCATACGGCGGAGCCGGGCGCGGTCCGCATCACGTCGTCCTCAGACGCCGCGTGGACATCTATCGCCCTCCCGCGCAGGTCCGCCGCGAGCCGCTGCGCCTCAAGGTTACCGGGCAGCAGAATCAGCGCCGGCGGGCAACCGCGCGTCCGCTGCGACCAGTAGAGCGTGCCGATTCGGCTTCGCATCGCCTGCCATGAGAGCGTGGGGCCGAGGCGCAGCAGCGCGAGCGTCCCGCCGTCAGGCAGCTCAAGCAGCGCGTCCAGCGCGCCCGCGCGCATCCAGCGCCAGCTGACGGGGCCGTCCGCGCATCCGGCGACCTGCTGTCCAATGCGGTAGAGCGAAGCCACCGCATACAGCCGCCTGAGCAGATTGCGCCGCCACTCCGCTGACAGCGGCAGTTCATGAAGGAGCCTTGCGGTCGTGGTGTTCCTGAGTTTCGCCAGCCGCGTGATGCCTCGCGGTGAGAGATACCAGCTCCTGACACGCGAGGTGTTCGTGCGCGTGTGCCGCACGAAGGCCGCAAGACCCCGCGCCTCAAGACCCAGCAGCGACTCGAGCGCGCCGCTCGGGGAAATCCCCGCGAAGGCCGCGAGCTCGCCGCGCTCCGCGAAGGGGGCAGCCGCCAGCGCGCCCAGCAGGAGGACGGAGTTCTGGGGAAGAGCGTCGTCTCGGCGCATCAGGCAGTCCCTCCTATCGGTCTGTGTCGTCAAGTTCGTCATCGTCCGTATCGCCAAAATACTCCCGGTACTTGCCCTGCATGTAGGCAGCATGCTCCGCGTCAATCTCCACCGTGGGCCTGGTGTAGGCGTCCGACGCCTGACGGATGAGTTCCGCGATGCCCCTGTTGCCCGGCATAGGAGGCAACACCTCCATCGAGAAGTGAACGTTCCCGCTCTCCAGCGTGAGCCTGCCGTAGCAGTGGTGCGGCGGAAGCTCCACTATGTCGTTCTCCTCGATCACGTCGCTCTCCAGCTCCCTGTGCAGGAGTTTGGCGTCAGAGGCGTTCACCTGGAACGAGAAGAGGCTCCCCGGGTTCGCCAGTATCGTCTCTCCCATATTCCCGCTCTCTGTCATCTCGTTCAGCCTGCCCAGGCTCTGCGTGGCCATCAGCAGGCTGCCGCCGAACTTCCGAAGCTCTGAGAGCATCTCGTCGAAGGGCACACCGGGGAACACCTGCATCTCGTCCACGATGACGACAACCCGCCTGCGGTCGGCCGGTGGGAGACGAGCCTGCTGCTTCGCGATGTGGTTCAGCAGGTTGAGTATCGCCCCGCCCACTATGGACGACACCTCGGGACCGGTCTGGGCTCTTGCAGAGTTCACCAGCAGCACCCTGCCGGAGCGGATGGTGTCCGCTATGTCCAGCGTGGCGCGGCGCTGTCCCAGCACCCTGCGCGCGCTCCCGCTGCCCGCGTACTGCCCCAGCTTGCGCAGCACGGGAGCGAGCGCCAGGCGGTCGTTCGCAGGCACCAGCAGCGGGTATATCTCGCGCCACCACTGCGGCACGGTCACGTCGCGCTCCTCCCGGTCACGGCCCTCCCGGATCATCTCCCGTCGCCTGCTCTCGTCGGTCAGGAACATGATCCCGTCGTAGATGGTGTACTGTTCGCGGTCATCCCTGTTGCGGTTCGCCTCGTACAGCGCGTACAGGGTCCAGCGCAGGATCTCCTCCATGCGGTCTCCCCAGTTGCGCGACGACGACCTGGCGATCGTGAGCACCGTCTCCACTGTCAGGTCCCGCTCCGGGAAGGTGCGGGTGTCGAGCAGGTTCAGGCCACAGGCGCGCGTCTCGTCTCCCAGGTCCACAAGGCGCACGTCCGCGGCGGCGCCCACCGGCATGCCGTTCAGGATGTCCAGCACCAGGTCCGAGTGAGGATCGACCACGACGAGCGCGGCGTCGCCGGTGCCCGCGGCCCTGTCGCGCAGCAGGCTGCGCGCGATGTGCTGCGTGAGAGTCGTCTTGCCCATGCCGGTGCGCGCGACGATCAGTCCGCTCCTGCGCATCGCCTCCGGGGGTATGCGCAGCTTGCGCAGCCCTCCGTCGCCATAAGCCTCCACGCCGATGAGCGCGGCTCCGTCCCGTTGGTGCTCCGGCGCGAACATCTCCTGCGGGACAGGCAGCCGCCTGCTGCCCGCGCGCGAAAGGCCCGCCACGTCCACGGCGTCTCCCGGAACGTGCCACATCGCTGCCGCCTCCCGCGTGCCCACGACTCCCTGGCCGACTCTGCTACTTCGGAGGAACCTCTTGCGCCCGCCCAGGAAGCCCAGGTCGTCCGCCGCGGGATCGAACCCGCCCAGCCTCTCCAGTGGGCCTGCCGCAAAGCGCGCGCCCATAGGACTGTCGAAGCGCCTGTAGGAGGCGACCACGGGACGCAGCACCCGCTCCAACACCTCCGCGCCGGCACGGCTATCACCCAGCAGCGCGTACAGCTGCGCCTCCAGCCGGAACGCAGCGCCCGAGACGCGAAGCCTGACCTGGTCCGAGTCGTAGAACTTCGGCTCGGGCCTGCCCCCGAAGAAACGACTCTCCAAGAGAGCGCCCAGGATACCCGTGCGGTGCAGCATGTAGCCCAGGCCCCCAAGCGCCAGCAGGCCGAGAGCGCCGTAGCCGAACAGCTCAACGCGGTGCTCGTTCCATAGGTTGATGAACCAGCCGTGCAGGAAGACGAAGCCGGCCAGCGCCGCCATGCCGACGACGATCAGGACGAGCTGCATCACCTGCCCGCCGATGTCTGCGCCGTCACCCTGCTGCCCGCTCGTGCGGGACCCGCTCTGCTCACGGCGCATCGCGTCCACCGCGAGCTGGTTGGCGCTCCCGCTTCCGGCTATAGCCTGGTTGCGCCAGCGCTCGCTCCAGTCCCGGTCCCTCTCGCTCAGCAGCACGCGCGTGACAACCCTGCCTCCAGGGGGCATCTCGGCGGACAGGCCGCCCAGCATGTCCACGAACGGGTCGCCGTCCTCCACACCGTCGTCCTGCACCTGGAAGGGCAGCCACTGCTCTCCGGCAGGCCAGAGCGCCTGGCGACAGACGGTTCCCTCGTCCCCGGCCATCAGCAGCGGATCTTCCTCCGGGGCAACGGTCTCAAAGCGCGTCTGTGCGTAGTGGGACCGCAGCGCGGACAGCACGTGGTCCGGCCGCGTCGAGCGCACGTACATCGTCACCTGTCCGTCTGCGGCGCACAGCTCCAGGCTCAGCACCTCGTCGACGAGGTTCAGCGCCTCGAGCGCGTTGATGAAGCCCTGCGCGCTGAACTCGCCGTACTTAGGCGGTATCACACGGAACAGCACCGGCCGCTCTCCTGTTCCGGGTTCGCTCTTACGATTGCCTTTCTTGTTGAACATGTTGCTCCTCAGTTCTGATCTTCTTCCCTTCTTGCCGTGCGTGAAGATGACCGTTTGAAAATCTCTCAGAATGTACGAAAATCGTAATGACGCGGCTTGATGGTGCTCCTGTGCAAATCTCTCAGGACGCCGCGACCCGCGTGTCCTGCGCCTGGCAGAGCGGGCAGGGCTCGTCGCCCCGGGGCGCGACCGTGAAACCGATGGAGAACTCCCTGCCGGTCACGTCCCTCAGTGCCCGCTCGATGGGGGAGTGCATCCGGTTCCGCAGCATCTCGACCACGAATCCGTCCGGCGCAACAACGACGAACCGTCCTTCGACATATGCCCAGCCTACGGAACCCGCCAGCCACGTCTCGAACGCCGGCCCGGGCACCTGTGATCGCAGGACTTCGAGCACCGAGTCCCACACCTGCTGTGCCGGGGACGCCTGCTCGACGTGCGCCAGGTGCAGCAGATCCCATTCAGGCGGCTCCCGCGCGAAGTCGCGCTCTCTCGATGAGACCGGGAGAGGCGCAGGAGGCGGCTCGCGGGCGAGACCGGCCGAAAAGCCCTCGCCCGTTCGCAGCACATCCTCCGCGATCCGCCGCGCGAAGCCCACGACGTTCCGCACGCCACGGCTATCTCTGACTCGCCCCGCAATGTAGCCGGCGGTGCGCTCGTCCGGCGGCGAACCCGTCAGCCTCTCGTAGCGGGCTAGAAGGCCGGTCAGGTCTTCAAACTGCGCCGCCCGGATGTCTCCGTGTCCCACATCTGCCAGCGAGCCGGCGAGAAGTTCGAAGAAACTTGTCAGGCCCTCCGTAGCTGAATCTGACATGTTTGCTGCAGCTGCTGCTTCCTCTTTTTCCTCATGTATCTTTTCCTCACATAATGAAGGGGTGTCACGTGAGCTGACATGTTCCGTCCGAACATGTCCGGTCTCCTGACATGTTTGCTCCGCAGAACCCGTCAGACCTGCTGACATGTCTGCTGAACCTGTCACGCCATCTGACATGTTTAGCCTGACATGTTCCTCCGGTAAGCCTGACATTTGTCCTGAACACGTCACGTCACCTGACATGTCCGGTGAACCTGTCAGGGTGGCACTGACTGCCTTCAGCATCGCGACTATCTGCTCCGGAGTGATTCCATCTGCCAGCAGTTCGTCAAGATGCCGGTGTGCCTCGATGGCGCTCACCGAACGTCGCTCGTCCGTGACTTCCGAACTCCGCTGCAGGGCTTCCGGAGCCCGCACGATCTCCGGCAGGACATGTTGTGCCGGCTGCGGGTTCCGCACAACCGGAGAGTTGACGCGATAGCGAGTCGTCGTGCCGCGGCCCCGGTCTGTGGGTCCGCCGCCGTGCCCGGTCTTCAGGAGCAGTCCGTTTCGCACAAGGACGGACAGGTGATTCCGATACGCCCCATAGCTCATGTCCGGTATATTCTCATTGAGGAAGTTGCGCCCGCGCATCCAGAACTCGCCGTGTTCGTCGTGAGCGACCAAGCAGACCTCCGCCAGTACCTGCCGGGTTCTCGGCGTCAGGCAGGGATGTTCCAAGCGCAGCGCCCAGTCCCTCAAGTCGTAGCCCAAGTCAATACCTCCCCAGCCTCCCGTCCGGCGGGTCGTCGCAGGGCCTGGTGATGCGCTGCCACGGCTCCCGGCTGCGCACGCAGTCGTGGCAGCAGGCGCCTATTCTTCCCTCGGCGTCAGGCCATATCTCGACAAAAGCGTCCAGTTTGCGGTGCTCCGGCGGACAGTGGAAGGAGTAGCGGACAGCGTCCCTGCGGACGACACCTGTCAGCCCCGCCGGCACGTCAGCCAAGACACTGCGGTTTGTGTTGGAATCTCTCATGCGTCAGCTCCCGTTCAGCTGATTGCGCGCGAGACCTTGCATCGGCCTGCGGTGCGAGGTCTTTCGCTACAGGGTGGTCGTGCGCGGCAGATCGTCCCTCCAAGCCTCGACCTCGCTCTGCCACCAGCGCACGGCGCGCAGCCCGACTCTGACGGGCCTAGGGAACCTTCCGTCGGCCACTTGCCTGTATAGCTCGGAACGGCTGATGCTGCTCATCTCCAGCACTTCTTCTAGCCTCATGAGTCTGTCGTTCACTTTTCGCCTCCTTTGCAGGGTGTTTCGTGGAATCTGGTTCTGAGAGTGCCGGCCCCGGAGGCCTGCACGATCCCATCGCCTCGTACACCCAGGGATACACCGCCGAGTGCCGAGGCCACACGGGCGCCGGATCTGAGACGACAGACGCTCACTCTTGCGAGCGGCACCCAGGAGACATCGTGTGAAGGGGGACAAGGTTGCGGGCTATCCGCGCGGGCAGCGCCCCTGCGGATGCATCCTTGCTGACCTCACGCACTGACGGCGCGCAGCGCAAGTCGACGCTGCGGCCTGAGCGCCGGTCTGTCGCTCAGATGAGGGAGGCTTAGTGGTAGACGAGATGAGGGCTGGTTCCGGCCAGCCAGCGGTGAATGAAGCGAGGAGATGTGTCCGGGGTTGCGAAGCTCCGCAACCCGGTGGCTTCGTCAGGCTCACGGAGTGGATGTATCGCTCCGATGAGGAATGCGCCGCAGAACTTGGCGATACGGCATACGAGCGTCCAGAGGTTGCGAAACAGGAACGTGGAGACGACGATCACAATCCGGGAGTGCCGCCCCCAGGCGGCCAGCAACACGGGCTCGAACGCGATCGCGCCTATGTAGAGAGTCGATATAAACATCAACTTCATAAAGAACGTCAGGGGCAGAATGCACTTGGAGCCTAGGCTATACAGCAAGTCGCCCAGGTAAGGCGTATCCGGGACGGTTCCCAGACCGATCGCAAACATTGCGAAGCTCATCACGAATGAGAACAGGAATAGTGTCCTCATCAGGCACATCACTGTCATCAGGTCAGTTCGTGCCGTGCTGTCGCCGGTGCGCATATCCACAAGCAGTTCCATAAGCGAAATGATAATTTACAAGCTTTCCCGGATCAATCCTGGATTTCCGTCCGGACTACGCGTTGCCGTAGGTAGTCTGCCCACTGCTGCATCAGCGGCCTGCGCTGCTCCAGAAGGTCCGAGCGCATATATGCCTGCTCCACTGCGCTCCCGACCGAGTGTGCGAGCGCCAGCTCCATGGCCGCGTGGGAAGCTCCGGTCTGCTCCTGCGCCCAGTTCCGGAAGCTGGAGCGAAAGCCGTGAACAGTCGTCCGCTCGGAAAGGCCGTTGTCCCTCAGCAGCTTGGTGAGCGCCATGTCCGAGAGGGGCTGGCTGCGCTTTCTGGGCGATGGGAATATCAGTCCGGATTCGTCGCTGATCGCATCCGCCTCTTCCAGCACCTCGATGGCAGAGTCCGACAATGGCACGCGTTGCGCCCTGCCCGCTTTCATCCTGTGCGCCGGAACGGTCCACAGCGTGGAGTCCGTGTCGATTTCGTCCCACGTCGCGGCCCGTGCCTCTCCGCTGCGACTCGCCGTCAGCACTACGAAGCGGAAGCAGAGCTTCGCCGACTCGGACGCCCCGGATGCCTCAATCAGTTCCAATGCCTCCGGAACGTCCTGGTACGGCAGGGCGCGGTGGTGCGCCCTGACCTTGGGCATCGTGGGCAGCGCGGCGTCTATGGCCTCGCCCGCCACGTTGTGCTCCACGTAGTCGTGCGCCATTGCCCACGAGAACACAGTGCGCATGCGCTGCCGTACTCGTCGCGCAGTCTCGGGCTTGGCTGTCCAGATGGGCGTGAGACAGGCGAGCGCGTCGGTCTTCCTGATAGAGTCAATCTTCATGTCGCCGATCACGGGGAAGGCGTATGTCCGGAGCGTGCTGATCCACTGGGCGGCGTGCTTGCTGTTGCGCCAGGTGGGAAGGTTGAGCGCATGAACCTTGAGCGCCGCCTCTCTGAAGGTGGGCGTCGTCGCTCGGCGTTTCTCCACGATCGGGTTGATGCCGCCTGCGACCGCCGACCTGTTGCTGGCGGCCTGCTCGCGTGCCTTGGCCAGGCTCACCACCGGATACCCACCCAACCCCATATCGCGCCGGACGCCGTCTATCGTGATGCGCTGCACCCAGCTCTTGGAGCCGCCCCTGGATACGTTGAGATACAGACCGTTGCCGTCTCCGTATCTGCCCGGCTTACTGAGAGTCTTGACCTTTACAGCCGTCAATCTGGCCATTTTTTCCCTCGCCTTACCACACCTTTTACCACACTTCATGTGGGATTGTACAGGAGTCGGCGGGAGATGGCAAGACTGTCAGAACAGAGCCATTTGTCGCGTGAAGCAGTCTAACAAGGACTAAATGGGACATGGTGGGAAGGAGTGGGAAGGTATGGGATAGTATTGATTGGCGGAGAGAGTGGGATTCGAACCCACGATGAACTTGCGCCCATACCGGTTTTCGAGACCGGCGCCTTCGTCCGCTCGGCCATCTCTCCGCTTCGAGCCACACGCAATTATAGCATAGTCGCTTCACCCACCTATATCGAGGTTAGGTCACATGAGACGATTTCACAAATCCCCTCCCCCTTGACGGGGGAGGGTTAGGGCGGGGGTGAAAAGCATCAGGACACCTGTCATTCCACGATTTCTGGCTTCCCGTTTTCACGGAAAGACGAATCCCGTGGTCGAAGAGCATTTATGAATACGTCTCAGGCCGCATGTATTCCCTTCCCTGGATTGCGCTATATCCGCATTTCGGTCACACCGCGCTGAATCCGTCCAAGACCGTTTTGCCTATCGCAGCCCCGCTCTCCTGCAGTTCGAGCGCGTTTCGTAGGCTCGCCTCACTCATCTCGCCAAGATGTCTATTGACGGTTGGAATAAGGGTGCCTTCATCCAGGAAGTCGGCGACCCTGTTCAACAGTTCATGCTGCGCGTCCATGTCGTCGGTCTTGAACATCGAGCGAGCGAACATGAACTCCCAGCTGAAGGTGAGTGCCTTGAACTTGATGGCGGAAATGTCGAGGCTCTGAGGATCATCGATCAAAGCGATGTGACCCCGCGGCTTTATCAATTCGACAATCGCCCCGAAGTGCGCTTCTGTGTGGTTAAGTGAAGCGACATAACGCGGCGCTATGCCAAGGTCCCGCATCTCTTCGTCGAGAGGATTGCGATGATTAATGACGTAATCCGCCCCCATTTTCTCGACCCATTCTAGCGTGTTGGGACGCGATGCCGTGGCAATTACAGTCAGGCCGGTAAGCTTCTTGGCCAACTGAATAAGGATCGATCCAACACCGCCGGCGCCGCCGACCACGAGGAGAGATTCCCCTTCGCCTTCGCCCTCTACGAGATTGAGGCTATCGAACAGAATCTCCCATGCTGTGATGCTGGTCAGCGGCATCGCGGCGGCTTCGGCGAAACCAAGAGTCGATGGCTTGCGACCCACAATGCGCTCATCAACCACATGAAACTCGGCGTTGGTGCCAGGCCGAGTAATGTCGCCGGCATAAAACACCTCGTCACCCGGTTTGAACCGGGTAGTTGCTCCACCAACTTCTGTTACGATCCCGGCGGCATCGAAACCTAGGATGAGCGGCTTTCCAGCCGGCGGCTGTCTGTTAGCCCGCACTTTAACATCGACTGGGTTCACAGAGATTCCGCGGACTTCCACAAGCAGGTCCTTCGGACCTGGTCGCAGCCTGTCCGTCTCGAACTCAACAACCGCGGCTCCTGACGAAATCGGACCTCTTTCTGTATAACCGATTGCCCTCATTGCTAATTGTCCTCATACTGTGTCCGGCTGCTTGGCGTTCATCTCTCTCGACAAAGTTCACGTCCAAGTCAATGATCTCCCGCGGATCTTCAGACAGTTCTCTAGCTCCTGAGCAGCCCATAAACGCGCTTAGGCTCCACCAGCACTATCACCGCCTCCTGGTCGATCATCGCCTGATCGTATTCCTCCCAGTCCGGATGCTCGGTGTCGCTGCAAGCCATATAGACTGTGCGCAGCATTACCCTGCACTCCTCGGCATCCATATTGCCGTAGTCATAGAGCGACGCCGTACCTTCCACCGACACCCACTCTCGCCAGTCATCCGTAACGCATAGCACCGTGCAGTTGGGATTGCGACGCAGGTTGCGTATCTTCTGCGACTTTGGATACACCGAGACGAACGCGGCATTGCCCTCATACGCGCCGCATACGACTATGCTCGAATGAGCAGCCCCGTCAGGCCTCTGAGTAGCTATTACGCCCCTGTGATTCTTCTCCATAAACGGTCTGGCTCTCTCGAAATCCATCACCTATCTCCTTTATCTGATAAAAGGCTCTATTCGATGCTGCAAGGCATCTCTGATGGCTTGTGCATCGCAAAACTCCGTGTTGCCCGGAAGACTTCCGGGTGTAAAGTAACCAATGTCCGTACTTTCCTCTGAGATTTGCAATTCGCCCGACTGGTATTCGCACTCGAAGATCAAAATCACGAATTGAATTAGGCTGCCATCAGGGTATGCGCCGATAACATTGTGCTGAGGGTCCGAGTAGATACCTACCAGCCTCTTCACCCGCGTTTGTATCCCGGTCTCTTCCATAATCTCACGGATTGCGGCTTGCTCCACCGATTCTCCGACATCAACATATCCGGACGGCAGCCCCCACCAACCATTGTCCGCGCGCTTCTGAAGCAGTATCTCTCCGCGCGGGTTGAACACTATGCCACCGGCTGCAACATGAATCGCGTCCGGTGTTCGGGTAACCCGCCTGCGCGTGGAGTCATACCATTCTGGGACAATCTCTCCGGCGGACGCCATCAGCAGCCAACACAAAATGAAAGCAAAACGTAATCCGTATCTATCTGTAAGCCGCGCCCACAATGTTGGGTATTGTAACAGGCAAGCCTACCGAGAGGTCGAACATTTCCAGTTCGACACTGGCGAACCCGGCGCTTTGGATTGATGCAGTTAGGTCGCGGTTCAGGTTGCACCCCGTTGTGAAACACTTCCACATTGGATTGAGCCTATTCTGCCACCAGCGTCCGCTCGCACGAGGGGACAACACATGCTCATAGAAAAGGAACGCGCCGCCGGGCCTGAGCACGCGCCGCGCTTCACGAATGACGGCATCCGCGTCATGCACCATGCACAGCACCAGCGTCGTAACAACCGCATCGAAACTCGCGTCGGCAAAGGGAAGGCTTTCCCCGGCTTGCTGGACTACGGTGGCTTCACGCTCTTGCTTGGCAATGTTGCGTCTCAGTCGTCTGACCATGTGGCGGTCAGGCTCGATGAAAGTGATGTTCGAGGCTTGAAAATAGTACGGCAGGTTAGCGCCTGTCCCACCGCCGATCTCAAGCACATCGCCCGTAGCCAAGCCCGCAGTCCGCTTGCGGTATGGAACCACGCGACCCTCGACACCGGAATTCAGCAGATCGTATCCCGCCGCGAACAGGCGCTTGCTGAGGCTCATGGCTGCGGCCCCTAGTCGGCCTGAACCGATGCCCTTTTGAGTGCGGCTTGTTTTTCGTCCACTAGAGGCAAATCGACATCGTGCCACTCTTTTAGATTGCGGGCGCCCTCTATCATAAAGCCTGTCAAAATACCGTCCTCATCATAGCGCGGCTGGATATATTCGTCATCAAAGACGGGATGACCATAGTATCCATCCGGCGCATCAAAGAAAACCTCAATCATATCGATGCTGGCGTGGTAGCAGGCGCCTACTTTTCTCGTTCCCATATTACTTCCCCATGCATCAATCTGCCAGTAAAGTGAGCAGTCCGTACATGCCTGTCGCCATTTTCAATTTCCACAACCACTTTAACATACCTACCGGTATAGGGAGCGCTGTGCCTCAAACGAAAGTGGTGAAATGCCCTTCCATGGTAAATCACTATATCGGGAGAACCCAAAACTTCGCTTATAACATCGTACAGTCCGAGCGCGACTAGGTCGGGGTGTCTGGCAGCGATGTGTCGTTCGTCGAATTAATGCAGAAATACTTGACGACCTTCATAATCCTGGAACAATCGCATTAGTCTGGCAGAAGCCGTTAATTATGGCACCCCCGCGCCGTGATGTCCCATACCGCTTCAACCTTTCCGTCCCTCACGCCAATGAACTGGTCCCAGCGATTTACCATTATGTCCTGCTGACCCGATATGAGCTGGAATCTGTCGCCTATCTGAAGCGGCATATCCCCGTCCGACTTCAGCACGATATGGTTCGCTCCCAGTGAATCCACCCGCACACCCTCAACGCCGTCCAGCTCCGGCAGCACCCCGCTTGGCGACGCCAGGCACCGCGAACCCGTGTCGCCAATTGCGACTCCTGGGCGCGGCGTGCTGGTGACTGTGCCAAGAATCTTGCCTGCAAACTCGAAATCTTCCATGTAGGCGTATGCATGCGACATCAAGGCATAGGTTCCGCCCTCAACCTCGGTAACGCCGGGAATCGTCGGGCAGATGTCGTATGTCCAGCTCTCCCCTGCCGATACAACCTCCACGGGAATGCCCTCCGCTTCAATGGCGTCTTTCACATCCAGCGTCTTCTGAATGAATCGCGGACCCTCAATGAATCGCGTCTCACGGTCCGGCTGTCCGGGCAGTGTCTGGTGACTCATCACACCCTTGAAGTCAATGCCGGGTAGCGAATCCGCGACCTTTGCCAAGACTACGCCCTGTTCCGTAGCGCGTATGCCCGCTCGCTCCATCTGCGTGTCCACCTCGATTACAACCCCGACGGACACACCCATATCGCTCGCCGTCTCAGACAGCGCTTGCAGGTTCTCCGTATTGTCGGCGGCGACCATCATCGTCGCCTGCTTTGCGAGCGTGCAGAGGCGCGTAATCTTCTCCGGCGTAACAACCTGATTCGGAATCAGGATGTCGTCGATGCCGCCTTCGACCATCGCCTCCGCTTCAGAGACTTTTGCCGCGCAGACGCCGCCCACCGTGCCGCCCGCTCGAATCTGCATATGCGCCAGAATCGGCGTCTTGAGGTTCTTGATATGAGCGCGCATCTTGCACTCGGTGTCCTTGTACGTGTCGGCGATAAGCCCGAAGTTGCGCTCCAGCAACTCCATATCGATTAGCAGACAGGGCGTGTCCAGTTCGTTTACGTCGGTTCCCAGCAGAGGACGATAATTTTCCATCAGTATGCTCCAACACTTCAATACAAAACTCAGCAGTTATCGATACAGACCCCGTGCGGAAATGTCCAGCACGGCCTCCAGTTTGCCGCCGCGTACAGCCTGAATGTAGTCATACACGTTTACGCAGGCTCCTATGTCCATAGGCGTGAACCATATCCTGTCGCCCAGGCTCAACGACACATCAGCGCCATCCTTCCACTTCAATTTGCCGTGCTCCGCGCTCATTGACGCGACTTCAAACTCCTCACGGCCAGCGACGATAGGAAAGCCGTAGTCATCGCCCATCGCCTTGCGCCCCGTATCCAGAATCGCAACACCGGGCTCAGGCAGGCTGCTCACGGCAGCCAGAACCTTCGCCGCTGGTTCAAGTTCCGGCAGAAACGCGCTGTGCCGCAAATCCATCAAGGCATAAGCCCCGTTGATCACTTCTGGCACACCGCTGGCTTCGCTCGCCAGATGGGGCTGCCGCGCGCTCACGCACACCGTCTCCACCGCAATGCCATTCCCCTCAAGCATCTCGCGAGTGTCTAGCGTCTGCTGGATGCGTTGGCAAGACTTCTCGATCAATGCGTCAACGTCCTCACCAGGGTCGTCATCTTCGAGACTCAGCAGGCCGCTGAAATTGAGCGACTCGCTGCTGGATACGATTTGAGCGAGCGCAAGCGCAGGCTGACCCGGCGCGACGCCCCCGCGCTCCTGACCTGTGTTGATGTCAACCAGCGCATTCACTGTTACTCCCGCGCCCTGGGCCACTTCCGACAGGCTGGCAACATTCGCCGCGCTATCCACGGCAACCGTTACCCTGGCTTGCCGCGCAAGAGCGCACAGGCGGGCAATCTTCTGCGTGCCAACCACCTCGTTGACGATGAGGATGTCCGAGATGCCGCTCTGCGCGAACGCCTCAGCTTCCCCAACGCTGGCAACGCTTACTCCTCCGTTCGTCCCCGCGACCGCAAGTTGCTTGTGTGCAATGGCAGGGCAGCGATGCGTCTCCACATACGGCCTGATTTTAGCTCCGGAACCCTCGAAAGACGAGTGGACCCGCCTGATGTTCTCTTCCAGCACATCCATATCCACCACCAGTGCAGGCGTGTCCAGCTCTTCTACCGGCGTGCCAATTGGCTTGATAATTGGTCGTTCCATTCAGAACTCCTATGTTCCTTCCTATCATCGGAAAATCAGATTGGAGAATAGCACAGCAACTTACCTTCGTCCAACAGATGCAGAGTCGGATATTGCATACACATGCTGAAATGAGTCCTTTTGCCTCCTCCCTCTTGACGGGGGTATGCTGTATGAAATGCAAAAACAGATCTAACACCAGCACCCTTCGGTAATGCCGAAAAGTCCGATATGAGGTACTCCGTCGAAAGTGGTATCATCACCATGACAGACGAACATCCCAATCCAAGCACCGAACTGTCTCACGGAGGCACGGCATGAAAGCCATTACAGGCGCAACGATGATTGACGGAACAGGCAGCGCTCCCCTCCCGGGTGCCGTGGCGCTGGTGGAAGGTATAGGCATCATCGCTGCCGGCTCCGCCCGGTCCGTACCGGTCCCTGAAGACGCGGAGGTTATAGATGCAACAGGCATGACGCTCCTGCCGGGCCTGATTGACACGCACGACCATCTCGCCTCCTTCAGCTACGAAATCGCAAACCGCTGGGGCATCACCGAGCCGCGCAGCGCCCGACACCTCCGCATAGCATCCGTTCTCAGGCAAACACTTGATACGGGTTACACCGCCGTGCGAGACGCCGGCGGCTTGGACGCCGGCTTTCGGATGGCAGTTGACGAAGACTTGGTGCCAGGCCCTCGCCTACATGTCGCGCTCGGCTTCATCACGCCCACGGGAGGCATGGGAGACCGCGTTAGTCCGCTGGGCTACAGGCCGCCTGCGGGCGAAGATTCCGGCCTGCCATGGGGGGTCGCGGACGGTCCCGTAGCCATGCGCGCCAAGGTGCGCGAGATGGTCGGCGCGGGGGCTGACGTGATAAAGACCGCGACCACCGGCGGCGCAAGCTCGACCGCGGGACTTGGCCCCAAGGATGTTCTTTTCGAGCGAGCTGAACTGGAAGCCCTGGTAGATGAGGCGCACAAGCGTGGCAAGCGAGTCATGTGTCACGCGCTTGGCGGTCCCGGCCTGCGAATGGCAATCGAAGTCGGCGTGGACTCCATCGAGCATGGCTCATATCTCGACGAAGACCCTGGACTGCTGGAAATGATGGCCGAGAAGGGAATCGTCTTCACTCCGACCTATGGAGTGTACACATTCCACGCGACTCACGGCACGCCGCACGGGAGGGCGCGCGCTGCGGCGCTCCGGGAGCACCATGTGAAAAGCCTGCGAATGGCGCTGCACCACGGCGTAACCGTAACGGCAGGCACCGACGAAGGCGGCTGGGAGCACGGCAACAACGCCCACGAAATCTCCTGCCTCGTCGAGGCCGGAATGACCCCAATGCAGGCCATCGTCGCCGCCACCGGAGACGCGGCAAAGTGCATGGGACTGGAAGCCGAGATTGGCAGCATCGAAAAGAGCAAGCGCGCTGACCTCATTCTCGTTGACGGCAACCCCCTCGATGACGTCACAATTCTCGAGCGGGGCACCGCCGTAAAATACGTAATGAAGGACGGCGCTACTCATCTGGATAGACTCGCCGGATAGCATGGGCCGCGCGAGTGAACGTTTCACCATATAGATAGGGCCGGACATCATCGCCGAGCCTCTTGTCCCGTCCTCTCGATGGGCCGATTGGGGCAGGTACAAAGGTTCCCTCCCCCTCTGACGGGCTGACAAGGGTAGGTAAATGCTTAAAACTGCTGCAAATGCTGCTCAATGTCCCTTCCCCCTTGATGGGGGAAGGTTAGGATGGGGGTGAAATCGCAACCGCAAGCACGGCTATGTTCAATACCTACACCTCTGAAACCTTGATGAGGGAAGGCTAGAGCCTGTCCTGAGCTTGCCGAAGGAATGGGGGTGAAAAGATTCACCCCCATCCACACATATAGAGTAGATAATACGGAGATTGAATGTTACGAACAAAGTTGAAGCGGGAAGCGGCTGGTGAAGACGGCAGCTTGAGCGCCGTCTCGCTCTTGAAGAACGAAGAAGTCCAGGCATCCATAGGAACAAGTGAAGACGGCATACCCGCCGATGGCGATGTCATCCTTCTGACGGACAAGAGGATCATCCATATCAGCGGCACGGAAGCGGACCGGCGATTAGCCGCTGCCGCTATCGAAGACATCGGCATCGTGGAGATAACAAGGCAGTCGGCCGGGGGATACAGCGCATTCATCTGGGCGGCGCTGGCCTTCTTCGTGTCTTTCGTACTCTGGCGCTTCATCATTGACAACCAGACGATTGCGATCGCCGCCGCCGCGATTGTAGCTCTGATGGGCGTCTATCTCATCTTCGACCGCCTGACCTCCCGCGGGGGGCACATCCTCTCATTCAAGGCGAACGGCGCGGACATTCAATGCCCGTTGCCGGAGGACGGCAACCAGGCCGGCACCGAAGCGCTGATTACGCGGCTATTCGAGTTGAAGGAACAGCGAAGCAACCCACACCACGCCCGCGCAAAGTCATTCTCCCCCCGATAACAAGTCCCTCACCTACCCAAAGTTCCTTCCCCCCTGACGGGCTGACAAGGGTAGGTAAATGCTTAAAACTGCTGCAAATGCTGCTCAATGTCCCTTCCCCCCTTGATGGGGGAAGGTTAGGATGGGGGTGAAATCGCAACCGAAAGCAAGATTATTTTCAATACCTACCCCTCTCAGCCCTTGACGGGGGAAGGTTAGAGCCTGTCCTGAGCTTGCCAAAGAGGCCTGTCCTGAGCTTGCCGAACGGATGGGGCTGAGCAGGACAAAAATCCTCCCCATCCTGTCCATCGATGTAAACTAACCCAGCCGCAGGCTCGGCACCACATCCACATCCCACTGCGAGCGCATGCCGTCCTCGAAATGCCCGTCCCGGAAGTGAAAGAACCCCGCCGCGCCCATCATCGCCCCGTTATCCGTGCATAGACCGGGACGAGGCACGACCACCTCTACGGGTACATGCTTGTGCATCTCCTGTCGCAAGTGGCTGTTCGCCGCAACGCCTCCGCCAAGTATCACGCCCTTGACCGAATAATGCTGTGCCGCCTGAATCGTGCGCTGCACCATGCAATCGACCACCGCCTCCTGAAACGCGTCAGCCACATTCGACACCTGCTGCGGATCGGGCGGCGCTTCTTCTGACGGAGGGTATATCCCATACTCTTCGGCGCGGCGCGCAACCGCCGTCTTCAAGCCGCTGAAACTGAAATCCAGCGAGTTTCTGACGACAGGACGCGGAAAGCGCGGCTCCCCCCCGATGCTATCCTCCGCAACGCGCTGTATCTCAGGCCCTCCCGGAAACCCAAGCCCCAGCGCCCGCGCCGCCTTGTCGAACGCCTCGCCCGCCGCATCGTCCCGCGTCCGCGCGATAAGCGTGTAGTCGCCGTGCCCCTTCATCAGAATCAGGTCCGTATGTCCCCCCGAAGCGATCAGGCACATCAGCGGAAACCCCGGCGATTTTTCAGGATTCACCCCTTCCTCCAGCCATGCCGCGTAGATATGCCCTTCCAGATGATTCAGACCGATGAAAGGCAATTCGTTGGCAAGCGAGAACCCCTTCGCCGCGTTAACTCCAATCAGCAGCGCACCCGCCAGTCCGGGCCCGTGGGTTACCGCAACGCCATCCAGCTCATGCGCCTCGATCGACGCCTCATCCAGCGCCTGCCGGATAACCGGAACAATCGTAACCATGTGCTGCCGCGAAGCAATCTCCGGCACAATGCCCCCATACTGCGCGTGCAGAGTAGCCTGCGAAGCCACCACATTCGAGTGAATGTACTCCCCATCCTCGATCACCGCCGCCGCCGTCTCATCGCAGGATGTTTCTATGCCAAGAATTTTCATCTGAGGGGTGCCTCTTCTGCTACATATACTCCGCTATACCGTCTCAAACTCCAGTAGGGACAGATTCAAGTTCGAAGACCGTTTCGAGAGATTCAGCATCTCCACGCCCACAACTTCATCGGCTTCGTTGTAATCCAGCACTATCCCCGGCGACACTTCCTCGGATTCCACTATAGGTGAGTCATCAAGCCGCAGATAGAGTGCGTCGGCTTCCCTATCAATGTTGAGTTTCATAGTTTTCCCCTCATGCCTCGGTCAAAGAATACACTAACCACACGCCAAGTAGCGACTTTGGTGTTCACTGCCACGCGCAAGGCACGGTCACCATATTCTGGAATTCTACGAAAGAACCGCTCCACCTCAGGATCAATCGGGTCGGGCACACGCAAATACGGTTCAAACACAGTACGCTCAATCCATTCAACGGGAATTTCCCGCTCATCCATGACATCAAGCGCGTGCTTCGTATATTCTAACTCCATTAGGTGAAGCATCCATCCTGATTTGCTAATCTGTCAAGCAACTCATCCATGTTATATCCCGATCCAGAAAGACACAACAATGCCACGACCACCGAACCATCGGCAAACAAGGCCCTCGCCAACATTCTGCGCGGCATGATGCACGGCTGCAACATCCGCTCCGAAAGCACGCAGACCATCGCCGGCAACAAGGCATTGCAGCCCGACATCCTCATCACCGCCGCCGACCGCGCACCCGTAGTCATCGAAGCGGAATTCATGCCCGCTTACAGCGTCGAGGACGAAGCAGCCGCAAGGCTGGCGCTCACGGTAACCGGCGGCAGGCGCGAGATAGAGGCCGCCATAGCCCTGCGCTACCCAGCAGGTCTGGAAGACGCCTACGACTTGGACAAGGAACTCAGAAACGCCCGCCTCTCCTACTGCGTCCTGACCGCCCTCGAAGACGAAGGCGAAGGGCACGACCGCTTCCCTGAATCCGGCTGGCTCGAAGGCTCCGCAGCCGATGTATCCGAACTAGCCCGCCTGGTCTCCGTACCCCAGAGCGCCGTCAACGCCGCGGCCAGCGCCCTCGAAAACGGCATAGACAGCGCCGTTGGTGTGCTGAATGAATTGGAGAAACAGTCACCCGTAGCCGCCCACGAGATTGCCGACCTGCTTGGCATGTCCGAAGTCCCCCAGACACGCCGCATGGCTTGCGCTATCGTGGCGAACGCCATGGTCTTTCACGACCGCATCGCGCACATGCATCCCGAAATCCTTCCCCTCAATCGGCTATGGCGCACTGATGCCGACAACCCGCAGGGCAAGGTCTCGGACGCATGGGACAGGATTCTGGAGATAAACTACTGGCCTATCTTCGCAGTAGCCCGCGACATCGTGAACCTGCTCCCTTCTTATGCCGCCGCGCGCATTCTGCAGCATCTGCGAACAACCGCCCAGCGCATCAACTCCACCGGCGCAAGCGTCGCCCACGACCTCACCCGCCGCGTCTTCCAGCGCCTCATAGCCGACAGAAAATACCTCGCCACCTTCTACACCCTCCCCGCATCCGCCGACCTCCTAGCCCGCCTAACCGTCGCCAAGCTGGACAAAGCCCCTCGTCATTCCCGCGAAGGCGGGAATCCAGCGGGGCAGGGCGTGGGGCCATCCTCCCCATCCTCCCCATCGATGTCAAACCCCCTCAAACCCGTCATTCCTGCACAGGCAAAGCCTGCCCCTGTGCAGACAGGGGGATGGGGGTGAAGACCTCCAGACCGCCGACACCGCGGAATCCCAAGAGAAAAATCCTCCCCATCCTGTACATCGATGCCAGGTACAAAATAGTGCGCCCTGAGCCGCGTCCAGATCTTGCCGAAAAGCATGTCGAGCAATTTCCACAGCATGGAAGGCAAAGATCGCATTGAGCGACAAGCCCATCTTGCGAACTATATCCCACGTTCCCCGTGTCCCAGCGGCCTGTACGGATGCGCGTTCGCAATCTCCTCGTTGAAGGTCAGCCCCAACCCAGGACCCTTCGGCAGCTCCACGTACCCGCCCTTCTGTCGAGGCAGCCCGTCGAACACCTCGAAGTAGTGCGGCTCGTAGAACTCCGCGTGATATTCCTGTATCAGGAAGTTCGGCATCGCCGCGTCCAGGTGGAAACTCGCGACCGTGCCCACCGCCGCGTTCGTATTGTGCGGCGCCATCATAATGTGCTGAGGTTCCGCAATCGCCCCAATCTTCTTCAGCTCGGTGATGCCGCCCGCGTTGCACATATCAGGCTGGAGAATGTCCACCGCTTCATTCTTCACAAGCTCGAAGAACGGGAACTTCGTATAAAGCCTCTCCCCCGTCGCAATCGGGATATTCACATTGTCCCGCACCTGCTTCATCTCCGATACATTCTCCTGCGACACCGGCTCCTCGAACCAGAACGGCCGGTACTGCTCAAGCCGCTTGCCAAGATGTACCGCCGTATAGACATTGAACTTCGCATGCACCTCGACCAGAATCTCCACATTTGGCCCAACCGCTTCCCGAACCGCGGCAACCCTGTCCTCCGCAAGTTGCGCCTCTTCCGGCGAGATTGTCACATAGTTATGCTGCCCAAACGGATCGAACTTCATCGCCGTATAGCCCATCTCGACCACGCGCTTCGCCTCCTCGCCATTCTGCTCCGGCGTGCCGGGATTCGTGTACCAGCCGTTGGCATACACGCGAATGCGGTCAGTGTACGGCCCACCCAGCAGCTCATACACCGGCACACCCAGAGCCTTGCCGCGCAAGTCCCAAAGCGCGATGTCGATGCCGGAAAGCGCCGTGCTGAACAGCCTGCCGCCTCGCCCCAGATTGTCCTGGTACATACGCGTCCAATGCACTTCATGGTGCAGCGGGTTCTTGCCCACCAGGTACGCCTCAGTCCACTCATGCAGAAGCGACGCCACCATAGGATCGTAGCTCAACATCGAAGCCTCGCCGATTCCCTCGATGCCCTCGTCGGTCATCAGCCGCAACATGAGCCAGTTGCGCTTGGCGTTGCGATGCTGCGATGAAAATATGTGTGTTTTAATGCCTGTAATCTTCATATGCCAGCCCCTTCTCTTATTGCTGTTCTGTGAGCCCAACTACTATACACCCTATCCTATCCATCCTGTACATCCTGTTAGCCCCATCAGTCCCAATGATGGTATGATATGCGCTGTCAAATTTGGGAGATTTGCGAGAATTGGGAGATTACAGCGAGGTAGAACCTTGAAACGAGAAAGGTCAATTCAGTTGTACGATACCGCCAGGGGCGTGATCCCCGGCGGCGTGAACAGTCCGGCGCGCTCATGGGCAGCCGTCGGCGGCAATCCATTATTTCTGACGCGCGGCGCTGGCAGCAGGGTCTGGGACGCGGACGGCAATGAGTACATCGACTATGTATGCTCTTGGGGCCCGCTCATACTTGGACACGCCAACGAGAAGGTCATCTCTGCGATTACGCAGGCTGCGACCGACGGCACAAGCTTCGGCGCTCCCACCGAGCGCGAAAACGAGATTGCTCAACTCGTGGTTGACGCATACGAGTCCATCGACATGGTGCGCTTCGTGAACTCCGGCACCGAGGCGACAATGAGCGCGTTGCGCCTCGCGCGCGCCTACACCGGCAGGTCGAAGATCGTAAAGTTTGAGGGCGGCTACCACGGTCATTCAGACGCCCTGCTGGTAGCGGCAGGCTCGGGCGCGCTGGCGCACGGCGTCCCCGACAGCGCGGGCGTCACAGAATCCTTCGCGCAGGACACGCTCCTCGGCACGTTTAACGAGCTTTCATCGGTGGAGGCACACTTCACATCCTTCCCCGACGACATCGCATGTGTCATCGTGGAGCCGGTCGCAGGCAACATGGGCGTAGTGTCGCCGCAGGACGGCTTCCTGCAAGGACTCCGAGACCTTACAACGAAACACGGTGCGCTGCTGATACTTGACGAAGTCATCACCGGCTTCCGGATAGAGTACGGCGGAGCGCAGCAGCGTTACGGCGTCAATGCCGACATTACCTGCTTGGGCAAGATTATCGGTGGCGGCATGCCCGTGGGCGCGTATGGCGGCAGCACGGCGATCATGTCCACTGTCGCGCCGCTGGGCGCCATGTATCAGGCAGGCACGCTCTCCGGCAATCCGGTCGCGATGGCAGCCGGTATAGCGACGCTCAAGCAATTGCAAGAGCCCGGGGTGTACAACGCGCTCGGCGCAAAGGCTGCATCACTCGCGGCAGGCTTGCAAGAAGTATTCGCCGACGCCGAAGTGCCCCTGCGAATCAATCGTGTCGGCTCAATGATGACGCTCTTCTTCAATCCGCACGAAGTTACCGGATGGGAATCGGTATCGGCATCCGACAGGGAAGGCTTTGGGCGCTTCTTCCACAACATGCTGGAAGAGGGCGTCTATCTGCCGCCATCGCCCTTCGAGGCGATGTTCGTCTCAACGGCACACTCCGACGAGGACATACAGACGACACTCGATGCAGCACAACGAGCGCTGGCGTAGTTCAGAAGCGGCTAGCCACAGCAGGCCCGAATCGCCGCGATTCCTTCCGCGACGCTCATCCTGTCGTTGTACACAGCCGACCCCGCGACCAGCACGTTCGCGCCCGCCTTCACGACGCTTGCTGCTGTGCTCGCGCTGACCCCGCCATCCACCTGCAAGTCGGTTGACAGCCCGCGCTCATCGATCAGAGCGCGCACGCGACTGACCTTGCCAAGCATCGACTCGATGAACGTCTGTCCCCCGAATCCGGGGTTGACGGTCATCACGAGAGCCTGGTCAAGGTCGTCAATGACTTCCTCGATTGCGGCTACGGGCGTTGCCGGACTTAGTGCCACGCTGGGCTTTTTCCCGGCTTCCAGTATCTGGTGAATGGTTCTGTGCAGGTGTATGCAAGCCTCGGCATGCACCGTGATTATGTCCGCGCCTGCGCCGGCGAAGTCGTCTATGTAGCGCTCCGGCGCTTCCACCATCATGTGCAGGTCAAAGGGTAGGCTCGTCCAGTTGCGAATCGCGTCCACGATCATCGGCCCCATGGTTATGTTGGGGACGAAGTTGCCGTCCATGATGTCAATGTGAATGGCATCCGCCCCACCCTTCTCGGCTTCCGCGACCTGCTCTCCCAGCCTGCTGAAATCCGCGGATAATATGGAAGGCGCTATCTTGATGCGTCGCTCAGTCGTCATTCTCCGCCTCCCGCTCGGTTCTAAGTTGCGCCTTTGCCTCGGTGATTGCCTGTCGCACGCGCCCTAATGCCGTACCTCCCTGCACATCCCTGGCGGCAACTGAGGAATCCACGCTAATCGTTAGCACTTTCTTATCAAACAGCTTAGAGAAACCCTGATACTCTTCCAGTGTAAGTTGCTCGAATTGCACATCCCGCTTAACCGCGTACTGCGACAGTCGCGCCACTACGCCATGCGCCTCACGGAACGGCATACCCTTATCTACAAGGTAGTCCGCGATGTCTGTGGCAAGTACATAGCTTCCCTGAGCGGCCTCAAGCATTCGACCGGGAACGACTTGCATCTTCGCAATCATGTCGGCGAATATCTTCAGGGTGGCAAGCAGCGTGTCATAGGTGTCGAAGAAGCCTTCCTTGTCCTCCTGCATGTCACGGTTGTATGTGAGCGGCAAGCCCTTCATCAGCGTCAGCAAAGCCACCAGGCTCCCATACACCCTACCAGTCTTCCCTCGCGCGAGTTCCGCGAAATCGGGATTGCGCTTCTGCGGCATTATGCTGCTGCCGGTTGTATATTCTTCACTAAGACGGACAAAGGCGAACTCATCAGAAGACCACAGCACAAGCTCTTCCGCCAGTCGAGACAAGTGCATCATGCATATCGCCGCAGCCGCTTGAAAGTCGAGAATGAAGTCCCGGTCCGCAACCGCGTCCATGCTGTTCCGGGATACGCGGCTGAATCCAAGTTCCCGCGCTACGTACTCGCGGTCTATGGGATAGGGCAGTCCAGCCAGCGCGCCGCTGCCAAGAGGCATCACGTCAGCGCGCTCGTGCGCCTGCCGGAAACGCTCCGCATCGCGCCCGAGCATCTCGAAGTACGCCATCATGTGGTGTGCAAACAGAACAGGCTGCGCGCGCTGTACATGAGTGTAGCCCGGCATTATGACGTCCGCATTCGCGTCAGCCTGACCTACAAGCGAAGTTCTCAGAGCGTGAAGCGCGTTCAGAGTCTCGCCAATAGCATCCCTTGTAAACATTCGGACATCGAGAGCGATCTGATCATTGCGTGAGCGTGCGGTGTGCAGTCTTCCCGCGACCTCGCCGATCTTCTCGTGCAGGCGACTCTCCACATTCATGTGGATGTCCTCAAGTTCGGGACGCCATTCGAACTTGCCGTCTTCAATCTCCCGGCAAATTTCATGCAATCCCTGAACGATTGCATTCGCGTCAGCGTCCAAGATGATGCCCTGCTTCGCGAGCATGCGGGCGTGGGCGATAGAGCCTGCGATGTCCTGGCGGTAGAGCCTGCGGTCGTAGTGAATGGAGACGGTGTAGGCTGAAGAAACCTCTCGCATCCCGCCCAGGCTAGTCATCGGACCCTGCGGCAACTGCCCCGGCTTCGACCGGACGCTTCTGCACAAGGAAGCGCCGCCTTAGCGTCAGCACTTGCTCACCCCGCTGATTGACGCCCCGCGACTCCATATAGACTATGCCCCTGTCTGGGCGACTCTTCGATACCCTAACTTCCAGGATTTCGCTCTCCGCGTAAATCGTATCGCCCTCGAACGTGGGCCCGTCGTGGGTCGCATTCTCATATTCGAGATTGGCAATCGCCTTGCCCGACGTATCGCGGACGCTAATCCCAACGACGAGGCTGAAAACCAGCATTCCGTTCACCAGAATCTTGCCGTGCGGGTGGTCCTTCATATAATGCTCGTCGAAGTGGAGCGGGTTTGTATTCATCGTCAGGAGCGTGAACAGGTGGTTGTCCATGGCCGTAATGGTCTTACCGGGCCAGTGCTTGAACACATCGCCCGCCTTGAAGTCTTCCAAATATCCGCCGAATGAGTCGCGGCCATCGTGTATCATGTTGCTTCCCTACTTCAGTATGGTAATTCCGCCAAGTTCTAAATCTGATACTTCTGCAACAGCCGCCGCGCAATCACCAACTTTTGTATCTCGTTCGTGCCCTCTCCGATGATCATCAGAGGCGCGTCCCGGTAGTAGCGCTCTAGCGGGTAGTCTTTGATATAGCCGTAGCCGCCGTGAATCCGCATCGCCTCCATTGTTACGCGCCCGCACATCTCGCTGGCGAATAGTTTCGCCATCCCCGCCTCTAGGTCAACCCGCTCTCCGGAATCCTTCTTTCTCGCCGCCTCGTATGTCAGCAGCCGCGCAGCCTCTATCTCAGTCGCCATCTCCGCCAGTTTCAGCTGTATCGCCTGATGCTGCGCGATAGGCTGCCCGAATGACTCTCGCTGCTGCGCGTACTTGATCGCGGCGTCAAATGCCGCAGTCGCGACGCCAACGGCGCGAGCCGCTACATTGATGCGTCCGCCTTCCAACCCGCTCATCACATGCCCGAAACCCTTGCCTTCCACTTCGCCAACAAGATTTTCGGTCGGAATGCGAACATTATCGAAGACCAGTTCTGTCGTGTCGATGCCGCGATAGCCGAGCTTATCCAGTTTTTGCGCCACCGTGAATCCGGCCGCCGGCTTCTCCACGACAAAACAGCTTATGCCTCTGTGGAGAGGCCGCACCGTCTTGTCCGTTCGCGCAAGTACAGCAAAGGCGTTGCCGCTTGCCCCGTTCGAGATGAACATCTTGTTGCCATTGATGACATACTCTTCGCCGTCCTTGACAGCCGATGTCTGGAGATTCTGCATGTCGCTTCCACCGCCCGGCTCCGTCAACGCCAAGCCGCCTCGAATGATGCCTTCTGCCATCTTTGGCAGGAAGCGCTGCTTCATCTCTTCCGTCCCATAGGTCGAAATGACATAGGCAAGTATATGATGTGTGCCAATTGGTCCGGTAAGGCTCATCCAGCCCTTGCTCAGTTCCTCGAATATCAGGGCAAATGTGGTGTAGTCCAGCCCCAGACCGCCGTACTCCTCCGGAATCATGATGCCGAACAGGCCCATCTCCGCCATCTTGTCCACAAGGTCCTGCGGGTATATGTCCTCGTTCTCGTAGTGGCTCGCTACTGGTTCGACGTCCCGGCGGACGAACTCGCGCACGAGATTAGTCATCTGATTGCGTGTTTCGCTGGATGTGAGTGTCATTAGTTCTACCTGCTCTGTTGTCTGCGGTCGCGAATCAACGTTGACGCGCGCTATCTGTCCAGATGCGGATACTGCCGCGTCCCCACATTCTTCGACGATATGCCCAGCACTTTCAGAAAGCCTTCCGCGTCCGAATGGTCGTATGTCCCCATCGCCTCCATAGAGGAGTCGTCAGTGTAGAGCGAGTGCGGCATAGCCTCAGGCGTATCTTCAGCCGTATCGAAGAAGACGCTGCCCTTATATAGTCTGACGGAGATTGTTCCGGTAGCGAGCCGCGTCATCGGCTCAAGTGCCGCCAGTGCGGAAGTAGTCGCCAGGTCCAGCCAGTAACCCTGGTAAATCTGAAGGCTTATTACGCCCGACAGGTGATCGAAGAGTTCCCGCGCCCGCCTGTCAAGGATGAACTGTAATAGATACTCGTAGCTTCGACCAAGCAGGTCCATCGCCGGTGACTCGTATATTCCGCGCGACTTCACCCCCACGAAGCGATTCTCGACAACATGCGTGCCAATGCCCACGCCGTGTGCTCCCGCAATGAGGTTCGCATGCTGGAACATCTCAACCAGACTGAGCGCATTGCCGTTAAGCGAGACCGGAACACCCTCTTCCCAACGGATCGTAACGATTTCGGCTTGTTCTGGGGCATCCCAAGGCCACACACCCATGCCCGGCTCCACGAATGCGGGCGAAATCGTAACATCCTCCAAGTCGCCCGCCTCATGTGTAAGCCCTAAGAAGTTCGCATCGGTCGAGTAGCGCGCCTCTCTGGACGGCCTTATAGGAACACCGTTCTCCTCGCAGTAGTCGAGCATCTGCTGACGCCCGGGAAACTGCTGCACGAACTCAGGATCGCGCCACGGCGCATATACACTCACGGACGGGTTTATCGTATTCGCCGCAAGCTGCATGCGAACCTGGTCGTTTCCGCGACCGGTCGCGCCGTGGAATAGCACGTCAATGTCCGATGCCTGCATCTCCGGAAGAATCGCGCCCACCGTAATCGGACGGGCGATTCCGGTCGTGTTCCAGTAACCGCCTTCATATCTCGCCTGCGACTGAATGACCTTTAGTCCCGCTTCCGCAAGCGCTTCTTGCCCTGCAACGATATGCGCGCTCTCCGCGCCGCTACCAAGCATTCGATACTTCACCGCATCAAGGTTCTCTTCGTCGGGCTGTCCCAGGTCAACCGTGTAGCAATGCACCGAAAAGCCTTTGCTCTTCAGCCAGTGCGCGACAGTGCAGCTATCCAGCCCTCCGGACACCGCACCTGCTACCTGAGTTATGTTGCTGTCCTTCAGTTCACGCCAGTTCATGCTAGTCTCTGCTCACCTCAACCTTTTCCTTACGCGTGCTTTGCGCTCTCTTCCACGCCTTCCATCGCTCGAAAGAGCGTGCTGTTTCACCAGAAGGATTGCCGATAAGCAGTCCTTCCTTGCCGATGGCCTCGCTGCCACCACCCCTGACGTGTATGGAGGCCAATCCCTCTTACTTCCCGCGTAGAAGTGAAAGGCGTAGGGGCCGCTTCGCAACACTGTCGGCATTACCGATGCGACCCCTCAACAAGTCCAACTCTATACTAAGGCAGTTGCGTTAGCCCGCCACCGCCACATCAATCGCCCTGTTCAACTTCTCCATGCACTCGTCCACATCCGCCTCTGTAATGACGAGCGGCGGCATAAAACGGATAGCGTCAGGAAGCACCGGATTAAGCAGCACTCCCTCGTTGTTCCCCGCCGCCACCACCGCAGGCGCGATCGGGGACTGAAGTTGCAACGCAATCAGCAGACCCATTCCACGGTAGCCCTTCACCACATCCGTGCGAGCGTTCTTCAGTTCTTCAAGCTTAGATTCAAGATACGCTCCAACTCTGCGAGCGTGCCCTGGCACATCATTCTCCACCATGTAGCGCACGGTTGCATTGCCCGCAGCCGTTGTAAGCACGTTGCCGCCGAAAGTGCTGCCGTGGTCGCCCGGCTCCAGCACGTCGCAGCTGTCCTTGCACATGAAAGCGCCGATTGGCACCCCATTGCCCAGACCCTTAGCGGATGTCATTACATCTGGTTCCACATCAAAGCGCTCGTAACCCCAGAGGCTTCCAAGCCGTCCCATACCGGTCTGAACTTCATCAAAGATGAGCAGGATGTTATTCTCATCACACCACTCCCGAAGACCCTTCAAGTATCCCTCGGTAGGCACATTGACGCCGCCTTCGCCCTGCAAGACTTCTACCATTATCGCCGCAGTGTTGTCCGTAGTCGCCTCGCGCACCGCGTCCAGGTCCTCGTAAGGGACATTCGTGTACCCCTCAGCCAGAGGCAGCCACGCCTGCTGATACGCAGGTTGTCCCGTCGCCGCGATCATTCCCAACGTACGCCCGTGGAACGAGTTCAGCACCGTTATCACATCTTGCGCGCCGTCCCGATGAAGCCGGCCATACTTGCGCGCCAGCTTCACGGCGCCCTCGTTCGCTTCAACGCCGCTGTTGGCGAAGAAAACCTTGTCCATGCAGCTGTTCTCGACCAACGCTTCCGCCAGCTCTAGCTGCGGGATCGTATAGAAGAGGTTGGACGTCTGCATTAGCGTCGCAGCCTGTTTCTGGATGGCTTCCGTAACCACCGGATGGCAGTGACCAAGGTTGTTCACAGCCAGCCCTGCAGTGAAGTCAAGGTACTCCTTGCCCTCTGTGTCCCACACCCGCACGCCCTCTCCGCGCTCAATCACCATCGGCTGGCGATTGAAGGTATGAATGTAGTACTGACTTTCTTTCTCTTTCCATTCTGCTGCCGTTGTCATTGCGTTCCTCCGTGCGGTTCGATGTATCGGATCTCATTGATTGCCTGAAACCATTAGCTCCCGGCGCTTAATTTCTTTGGTCTAGGGTCTGCAAGTTCATTGAATGCCATTCTGCGATACTACTGACTTGAAAGCGACTCCGCTAGCCTATCCAGAGCATCTTCAAGCTCGGAGAGATTGCGCTTCACATCCTCGATGGCATCCTGAAGCGTCTCCACGGTTGCTTCAACCGCGCCATCCGATGTCGTCGGCTGTGTCGGAGTGCCGATGGGTTGCTTGTCCTGCGCGTCCGTGACAAAAGTCGCAGAGCCGGTCAACGCGCTGAGCGCCTCATTGAGCGAGTCCTCCATTACAACCTTGTCTCCGGTAGCAAGTATCACCCGCTTCAGCTCGGGGAAGTTCACGCCCTCTGCCCGGATATAGACTGGCTCGGCGTATAAGATGCCTTGGTCAACGGGGATGACGAGCAGATTGCCGCGCAAGCACTCGGAGCCAGCGGTGCAGCGCAGCGTGAACCATGCCGAAATATCCTGGTCGTTGTCGATGCGCGCTTCAATCTGCGCGGGACCGTCAATCTGCCTGTCCTTTGGGAAGTTGAACGCTATCAGGCTGCCGTAGTTCTCGCCGTCGCTGCGGGCGGCAAGCCAGCCTATCAGGTTCTGCCGCTCGTTGGGAGTATAAGGCAGAAGCAAAACGAACTCTTCCTTCTCCTCGCCCGGCAGCTTCATGATTACGTAGTACGGTTCCACCTGCTGGAGGGCATCTCCCTGCCCGAACTTCTCTTCCGAGACCGCCCAAAGGTCTTCATTGTTGTAGAAGTTCTGCGGCTCCTGCATGTGGTAACGAATATATTTCTCCGCCTGAATCCTGAAGAAGTCCTGCGGATAGCGCACATGCGACCTCAGAGATTCGGGCATCTCGCTCTGCGACAGGAACAAGTCCGGGAATATACGCTCGTAGGTGCGTATAATGCTGTCCGTCTCGTCCCAGACATAGAAGCGCAAGTCCCCTGTGAATGCGTCAATCGTGATTTTGACGCTGTTTCGCATATAGTTCAGATCTGCGCCGAGTGGATCCGAATACGGATACCTGTCCGTGTGTGTATAGGCATCCTGCATCCAGAACAGGCCGCCCTCAGCAGCCACTATATAGGGATCATTGTCCAATAGCAGGAATGGTGCAACTGTGTGAATGCGCTCCTGAATGGCACGCCGGTATTGCAGCCGGCTGTCTCCTGTTATTTGCCCACTGATGAGAATGTTCACGTCCGCGAACTGCCATGCGTATGCCATGCGCCGGAAGATTGATGACAGTTGCACCCCACCATGCCCATCGTAGTTAGTACGGAATAGTTCACCGCCTTCAGTCTGATAGTCCAGTTCTTCCTGCAGCGTGTTGGCGATAACATAGTCAATTGTGTTCTCGCCGTAATATATACGGGGGTTCGTTACCAGCAATTCCGGTGTGCCTTCCGCGTCAACGGCTTGAATCGGAATGACCCCGTCCGCCGGAATGTCCTTTGCGAAGAACTCAGGTCTCCCCTCCGGAGTGAACTCCGTCACCGGACTCATGGCGATGCCCATGCCGTGCGTATAGACAAGGCGCGTATTTGTCCAGTTCTGCGTCGCCTCGTCAAGCTTTTCGGGCGCGACCTCTCTTGCCGACAGAAGAACCTGCCTCAGCTCACCGCCTACTTCATAGCGGTCAACATCCGCGTCTCGGAAGTCATAGTACGGGCGGATAAGCTGAATCTGCTTATAGACATCGGATAACGGCCGATAGTCCCACAGCCTGATGTTGTTAATCGTCTGCGGGTTCCGCTGAATTACTCCGGTATCAACCACCGTTTCAGCCGGATAAAACTCTTCGGATACTCGGTCAAGTCCGTAAGCTGTGCGGGTAAACTGGATATTGCGCTCGATAAACGACGCCTCACGGACGAATTCGTTCGGATTCACCGTGAACTGCTGTATCAGATTGGGCCAAAGCGTCCCAAGAACGATGTTCGCCACGAACCATAGAGCGAACGCGCCAACCAGCAAGCGCCTGCCACTGAAGTAAGTATTCGCCAGCATTAAGACACCCGCGGCAACGGCGATGATGGTCATTATCAGCAGCGCGGGCATACGGGCATTCACATCTGCGTATGCCGCGCCGAACACCGCTCCCTCGGCAGACAGAAGCAGGTCCCACCTGTCTATCCAGTGCCCGAAGCCGATCGTAAACATTACCAGCGCAGCCAAAATGGACAGATGAATCTTCACACCTGTCTCGTCCAGGTTCAGTCGCCTGCCCTGCATACTGAAGCGCAGGAAGTAGAAGGCAAGAGTTGCGATGAGCGTCAGCAGCAGCATGCCCAAGATCCAGCCCTGCAAGAAACTAAGCATAGGCAGCGTGAACACGTAGAAGCCCGCGTCCTGACCGAACACCGGCTCTGCCTGACCGAAGGGCGCGGCATTTGAGAACCGGAGGAATATCTCCCAGCGCGCTGCCATTATCGTCCCAAAGATGACGGCGAGAACGGCGACAACACCTGCGCTGATGCTCAATAAAGCCCTGCCCATAAAGCTCAACAGGTCATCCGGAAGTGCCAGCGCCACTCTGCCTCTGGACAGGCGGCTCGCCGCGAAAACACTCGCGCCCGCAACCACCGCCATCGCGACCGCGCCAATGGCGAATAGAGATATGCGCGTCATCAGTACCTTGAGGAAGATGCCGCGATAGCCAAGGTTTTCGAACCACAGCAGGTCCGTGAAAACGCTTCGACCAAATATAAACAGCGAGAAAAGCACTACCGCCACGACGGCGTAAGCTATCCACTTTGCAAGCGTCCCTATCTGTCCAAAGAACTGATAAAGCTCCTGCGTAGAGTCGCCATCGCCATTTCCGCCCATGCCACTGCTTCCGTTCTGATAGTCACCGGCCATAAAAAATCTGCCTGCCTTTACCCAATTCGTGTGCCCAAAGTCGCGCCTGAAACAACATCGATCAGCGCGGAAGGCTCGCGCCCGTCGATGATATGTGATACGCCCCCGGAATGCAGTGCGGTGAGGCAAGCCTCCAGCTTAGGTATCATCCCGCCCGCTGCAACATTGGAACTTATCAGCCCTCTCGCCTGTCGCTCAGTCAAGCGGGGAATCAGTCTGCGGGTCGTATCGAGAACCCCCTGTACATCCGTCAGGAATACGAGCCTGCTCGCGCCAAGCGCAGCCGCGATTTCCCCTGCCGCCGTGTCCGCGTTGATATTGAGCAGTGTGGGAGAGGCGCCGTCTTCACCCATCTTTACGCCAACGGGCGCGATTATCGGAATGCAGCCCGAGTCCAGCACTGCTTTAATGGGGTCCGTGTTCACATCGACGACATTCCCGACGAGGCCAAGTTCCGGGTCGCGAATGTCTGCCCGCAGCATGCCGTCGTCCGCGCCGCTTATGCCTATCGAGCGCGCGCCAAGCTCGACCATAGAAGCCACAAGGTTCTTGTTGATGAGACCCGTGAGAACGGCAACAACGATGTCGAGGCTCGGCGCATCCGTCACACGCAGCCCGCGCACGAAGCGCGGCATCACACCCTGCTTCGCCATCCAGTCGCTGATAATCTTACCCCCGCCATGCACCACCACCGAGTTGACCCCCTGCCTCTGAAGTGTAACGAGGTCATGGAGTGTAGTGTCGTGGCTGCCGAGAGTACTGCCGCCTATCTTGACTACAATCGTCCCACCGGAGTCGGTCTCCTTAAGCGCTTCAGTTTGCGGCGCGTCCATTCCCTTCGGGCTGTGCTCTAATGCCATACTCAGAAGGTCACAATATCCCCTCTACTCTGGGAGGGGGCTATAGCCTGCCCCTGCTAAGGTAGGGGGGAGAGGGTATCTCCTACGTGCTGTACGCAGAGTTAAACGTTACATACTCTTCGGTTAGGTCGCAGCCCCAGGCGGTCGCGGTCGAATCACCCATACTCAGATTCACACCGAAGCGCACATCGGGCGAACTCGCCATCGCGCTCACCACCGAATCCAGATGGAACGGTATGGACTTGCCCTCATCAACGATCTGTATGTCATTGATGTATATCTGAATCTTCGACTCGTCCATATCCGCCCCGCTCTTTCCCAGCGCCATCATTATGCGACCCCAGTTCGGATCGTTGCCATGCACCATCGCCTTCACCAGCGACGAAGTCGAAATCTCACGAGCCGCCTTGCGAGCGTCCGCAAGAGACACCGCTTCGTTAACAGTAACCTCGATGAGTTTCTTCGCGCCCTCGCCGTCCCGCACCATTTCCTTTGCCAGGGATGTGCACACAAAAGTAAGCGCCTCCTCGAAAGCATCCGCCTCGGTAGTTCCGGCGACGACTTCAGCGCCGCCTGCCTGACCATTGGCAAAAACCAATACGGTATCGTTTGTGCTCTGGTCTCCATCGACGCTGCACATGTTGAAGGAGGTGTCCACCGCCCTGCTCAGCGCCGCCTGCAAGAACGACTGCTCCACCGGCGCATCCGTCGATACGAACGCGAGCATCGTCGCCATGTTGGGATGAATCATCCCCACGCCCTTAGCCGCGCCGCCAACGACCACCCTGCGCCCTCCGATATCCACCGACACCGCAAGGTCTTTCTGACGAGTGTCCGTAGTCATAATCGAGCGCGCAAACGCATGCCCGCCACCGCCTGAAAGGCTCACATTGCCGACATGCTGACGAAGAAGCGCCATCGGCAATTCCACGCCAATCATGCCCGTGCTGCACACCAGCATGTCTTCGGCATCGACGCCCGTATGCGCTGCCGCAAGCTCCGTAAGCTCGGCGGCGTCAGTCAGTCCCTGATCCCCCACACAGCAGTTCGCGCAGCCGCTGTTCGCAACCACGCCTCGCGCAGCACCTCGCTTCGCCCGCTCCCTGCTGAGTACCACCGACGGGGAAAGAATTTTGTTCGTAGAGAAAGTCGCTGCGAGATTCGCTGGCGTCTCAGACAGCAGGATGCCCAAGTCTAGTACACCATCTTCCTGTGTCTTCAGACCCGCGTAAGTACCGCCTGCGACAAAGCCTTTGGCAGAAGTAACGCTGCCATCATTTATGATCTCGATCATCGCTGCCATATATACGCTCCTCATCAGCCTTGACACCCGACTCATCCCTATAGGAGCGGTCGTCAAAATAGCCAACGAATTATAGCATAGCCCATCATGACGGCGCAAAGAACGATTATAGGAGAATTACCCTTTCTGATGGCGGCCTGAGAATAAATCCCGCACGTTCGTCTGAGCTGAGTGTACGATTAGAAAACGTAGAATTAATAATGTCCCGATATTCTCAGCGGCCAAATTGACCTAGCGGAGCTGAAGACTGTCCGTCCTCGTTCGATCCCCAGCACACGACCTCCCCGCTCCCTTTAAGGGCGCACGTATGCTTGGCTCCAGCACTTATCTCGGTGAAGGCACCGTCAGGAGCGCGCACCCGCCCATCCTCTTCCTCAGCCCAGCACACGGCCTCGCCACTCGTTCTCAAACCGCAAATGTGCTCCCATCCGGCAGCTATTGCGTTGAACGCTCCATCTAAGGGACTTGGTGTGCTGCGCCTGTTAGCAGGTCCGCTACCTTTCCAACACTCGCCTGTGCCGTCCTCTCGAAGAGCGCAGTTCTGTTTCCCACCGGCGCTTACTACCACGAAACCTTTACCCGGCAGGTCCTGTGCCGGACCATCATAATTGTCGCCCCAGCACAGTGCGTCGCCATTTTCCCGCAAGGCGCACGTATTCTGCCAGCCCGCGCTTATATCTACGAATCGACCGCGAGGTGCGTCTGTCTGCCTCTCTTCGTTGTGTCCCCAGCAGATCGCTTCGTCATCCTTGTTCAGAGCGCAAGTATGCCATCCCACCGGCGCTTACTGCCAGATAGCGACCTCGTGGAGCGGACGCCTGTCCAAAGTTGTTGTTACCCCAGCAGCTTAACTTCCCATCTTCCATCAGAGCGCAGGTATGATAGAAGCCGGCGCTGATTTCCGTAAAGATACCCTCTGGTACATTTGTATGTCTTCCCCAGCAGACTGCTTCTCCACTTTCAAGCAAGGCGCAAGAGTGCCGACCTCCGGGAGCGATGTTTCTGCTTCGACTAACTTCGGGCGCCGGCGTAGCAGTCGGCGTCGGTATGGTTGTTGGGGTTGGACTTGGTGTTGCTGGTATCGCGGTGGCGCTCAGGGGCGTAGGGGCAGCAGTCGCCGTCGCGATCGGACGAGGTGTATCAGTAGGGCTGGGCGTATCGGTAGGCTTCACCGTAGGATGTCGTGTGGCTGTACGAGTCGGTTTGGGAGTCTCGGTGGGCAACGCCGATACCTGCAATTGCGGGCTGGGCATCTCGCGGGTTGGCATGGCGTGCGGCGTCGCAGTTACAATGGAGTCGCCGGGCGGCGATGCAAATATCCCGCGTCCCCAAAACAGCCAGATGGCGATAATTGCCCAGACCGCAGCAATAGCAATCAGCGCCCACGCAATAGTCATTCCTCGCCCCTGTCTCGATGTTGACATTGGGAGCAACTCCTTGCACAACCGCCCGTCTGTCGTTCAATGCAGCAAGCCCCGATATAGTATTGAAACTGCGATGCTGCCGCAAGTCACAGTAGGTAAAACCGGGACTTCCTTCCCCCGCCTGCTCCACACGTTCCGGTCGCAAATGTCCATTTCACCCACCGTTAACACAGGGCAATCGCATTCTCGGTGATAGAGACACGAGGATATTATGAGGGTATAGAGCAAGTGGTAGGTGATAGTGAAAATGAAGGGATAATGAGGTGAAATGGGGTCAGGCAATGTAGTTGCAGCGTTTTCGGGCATCGACGATCCTCGATCAGCAAGTGGCAAGCGTCACGACTTGATGGACATAATAGCCATAGCGATATGCGCGGTGATATGCGGTGCGGAAGGCTGGGCAGACGTAGAACTGTTCGGCAAGTCCAAGAAAGACTGGCTGACGCGCTTTCTCAAACTGCCCAACGGCATTCCATCACACGACACATTCGGCAGGGTGTTTTCGCTGATAGAGCCATCTCAGTTTCAGCGCTGCTTTGTGAACTGGGTAAGCGCGGTGAGCGAGTTGACCCGGGGAGAAGTGATAGCGATAGACGGCAAGACATTGAGGCGCTCATACGACAGGCGCAGTGGCAAGGCTGCGATTCACATGGTGAGCGCCTGGGCGCAGCGGAACTCGCTCGTGCTGGGGCAAGTGAAGGTGGATGACCGTTCCAACGAGATTACTGCGATACCGCAGTTGCTGAATATGCTGGAAGTGTCGGGGTGCATAGTCACCATAGACGCGATGGGCTGTCAGAAGGAGATTGCCAAGACGATAGTCAAGTGCGGAGCCGACTATGCGCTGTCCGTGAAGAAGAACCAACCTCAGTTGTATGAAGACATAACTGACACCTTCGCGCAGGCGAGGGAAGCGAACTTTGCGGGCCTGGACTTCTTCGAGACGGTGGAGAAATCTCACGGGCGAATAGAGAAACGCAGATGTTGGGCAACATCTGACCCGGATTGGCTTGGTTACTTGGACGATAAGGGACAATGGAAGAAACTTGCAAGCATCGCAATGGTGGAATCTGAGCGGACGGAACGAGGCGAAACATCAGTAGAATCTCGCTACTACATCTCATCACTGCCATCTGACGCGCGGACGCTGCTTGAGGCAACGCGGGCGCACTGGGGGATAGAGAACTCGCTGCACTGGGTTCTGGACATATCGTTTCGAGAAGATGAGAGTAGGGTGAGGGAGGGCAACGCGCCTGAGAACTTGGCGCTGCTCAGGCACTTGGTGCTGAATCTTCTGAAACGGGACAGCACGGTCAAAGGCTCCATCAAGGGCAAACGCAAGAGAGCAGGCTGGGACAACGACTTCCTGCTCGCCGTTCTCGCTCAATGACCGAGAATGCGATTGCCCTGACCGTTAACACTTGACTAACCATTATTCTAATTCCATGTGTTACAATGCGCCTGCAAAGCGAATCCCTATCACACCCTACGACGGAGGTCCCTCGCACATGGCATCCAACATCGTCCTATCCACCAAGGAATACAATGTAGTCGGAAAGCGCCCGATTCGGCACGACGGCTACGACAAGGTAACCGGCAAGGCGCTCTACGGCGCGGACATGAACCTGCCGGGCATGCTGCATGGCAAGGTCCTGCGCAGCCCGCACGCCCACGCCAACATCCTGTCCATAGACACCAGCAAGGCTCAGGCACACCCCGAAGTCCTTGCGGTCATAACCTCGGCAGACTTCGCCGACGCTCCCGACGAGGCGCGCGTGATTGTCGCCGGTCCGCCCACTAACCTGAAGCATCTAAGCAATAACTGCCTTGCCGGCGAGAAGGCGCTCTACAAGGGACAGGCAATCGCCGCCGTCGCCGCGCAGAGCGCGCACGCCGCGGAAGAAGCCCTTGGCCTGATAGACGTCGAGTATGAGGTCCTGCCCGCGGTCACGACGGTAGAGGAAGCCATAGCCGACGGCGCTCCTCAGCTACACGCCAACTACAAGGGTAATGTCGCCAGCCACTCCGAGATGGTACTCGGCGACATCGAGAAGGGCTTCACGGATGCCGATTTGGTCGTAGAGAAGACTTTCCGCACCAAGACAGTGCATCAAGGCTACATTGAGCCGCATACCGCAACCGCGTGGTGGCAGGCCGACGGCAGAATCACCATCTGGTGTAGCTCGCAGGGCCACTTCCAGATTCGCGACCGTACTTCCGCTGTTCTAGGCATCCCGCACTCGCGCATCAAGGTAATCCCCATGGAAATCGGCGGCGGATTCGGTGGCAAGACCACCATCTACCTTGAGCCCGTCGCGGCCGCGCTTTCGCGGAAGAGCGGCCATCCGGTGAAGGTTACGATGAGCCGCGCCGATGTGCTTGAAGGCTCCGGCCCAACCTCCGGCAGCTACATGTGGATTAAGATTGGCGTCACAAAAGAGGGCAAGTTGACCGCTGTGCAGGCAGACCTGAAATACGAGGCAGGTGCATATCCTGGGTCTCCGGTCGGAGCAGCCATGAATTGCATCTACTCCCCTTATGACGTGGACAACCTTCGGCTTGACGGCTACGACATCGTTGACAACAAGCCCAAGACGACCGCCTACCGCGCACCTGGCGCGCCCGGCGCGGCATTCGCCTCCGAGCAGGTCATCGACGAGATTTGCCGCAAGCTCAATATCGACCCGCTAGACTTTCGAATTATGAACGGCGCCAAGGAAGGCACCCGTCGCAGCTATGGTGTAGTCAATCCCGTTATCGGCTGTGTCGAGACCAACGAGGCGGCGCGAGATCACGAGCATTACCAGACCCCGCTGGAAGGCCCCAACCGTGGGCGCGGCGTGGCGACCGGCTTCTGGATGAATGGCGCGGGAGCGGCATGCGCCACCGCGAACGTGAATTATGATGGCACCGTAAACCTCACTATCGGCTCCGTGGACATCGGCGGTACGCGACCCGCTGCAGCGCAGCAGTTAGCCGAAGTGCTGGGTATCCCGGTCGAAGACGTGAACCCGCAGGTCGGCGACACTGAGACCATCGGCTACACATCGATGACAGGTGGCAGCGGCGCAGCATTCAAAACCGGCTGGGCGAGCTTCGAGGCAGCCCAGGACGTCAAGAGTCAGATGATCGAGCGGGCAGCGCTAATGTGGGAAGCCGACGTCGATCAGATTGGCTTCGTTGATGGCGTATTTAGCCACAAGTCCGACCCTGAGTTGAGCATCGGCTTCAAGGAGATGGCGGAACGTCTCACCGAAACCGGCGGTCCCGTAGTAGGTCGCGCCAACTTGGACCCTGCGGGCCCGGGCAGCGCATTCGCCACACACGTCGTGGACGTGGAAGTTGACCCTGAGACTGGAAAGGTAACCATCCTCCGCTATACAGCAGTGCAGGACGCCGGCAAGGCGGTCCATCCCAGCTACGTCGAAGGGCAGATTCAGGGCGGCGTAGTGCAGGGCATCGGCTGGGCGCTCAATGAAGAGTATTATATGAATGCTGACGGACAGATGGACAACTCCAGCCTGCTCGACTACAGAATGCCCACTTCACTTGACCTGCCCATGATTGACACTGTCATTGTCGAGGTCGCAAATCCGGCGCACCCATACGGTGTTCGCGGGGTGGGCGAGGTATCCATCGTTCCGCCGATGGCGGCAATCGCCAATGCTATCCATGACGCAGTCGGCGTCCGCATGGACGAGCTGCCGATGAACCCCGCCTCAGTTACGATGGCGATGCAAGGAGCCAACGGCAACTAACGACAATACAGGAAAATATCCCTTCGCCGAAGAGTATTTTGCCGAGACTTGAGCAGTCCAACACCCAAGTCTCGGCAACGTCGTTAATACGCCATTGCACACCCCCTGTGGAATTTTTAGGAGGTTCATATTGTTCAGCCACATCGTCGTGCCGCTTGATGGATCGAATCTGTCGGAGACCGCCTTAGGATACGTCACCCCACTGGCAAGTCGAATGAACGCCAAAGTTGTGCTGCTTCACGCGATTAGCGCGCCCTATGGAGAGTTATTCGACGACGCACCAGATGGAATCGAGGCGGCAACAGCGATGCGCCGAAGGGCAACGGCGAGTGGCGATCGCTACCTGACGGAGGTAGCTGGGCGCGTCTCAGCGGAGGGCGTCGAATGCGATACACATCTAGACCATGGAGCGCCCGCCGCCGTAATTCTGAATTATATTGAACGGCACAGCCCGGATCTCATAGCGATGAGCACCCACGGGCGTTCAGGCCTGCGCCGGATGGTCGTCGGAAGCGTAACAACCGCCATTCTCCCGCGAGCAGAGACGCCGGTACTGGTGGTTCATCCAGACGAAGACGAACAGATTCCGGCGGTCTCATTCGAGACTCTGGTTGTCCCTCTAGATATGTCCTCTCGCTCTGAGGATGTCTTGCCATTTGCGGCCCGGCTGGCGGAGACGCTCAACTTGAACACCAGGCTGATAACATGTACCCCGTCTCCGTCGCAGATGTACACCGGCTCCGTGCCCGAAGTGTATCCATACCCGGACGACCTCATGCAACAGACCCAGGATGCGACAGAGGACTACCTAGAAGAGGTTTCAACTGCCGTGAACGAAGGACGCGCCCTTAACGCTCAGTGGGAATCTCTCGAAGGCGGACCCGCAAGCAGAATCGTCGAATACGCACAGGCGCAGCCTGCAAGCCTCATCGCCATGTGTACGCAAGGGCGAACAGGGTTGGGACGGTGGGTTTTGGGCAGCGTGACGGACGCCGTCATACGCTCAGGCAACACCCCCGTCCTGGTCGTACCGCACTCCGAAAAAGACGACTAGGTTTGTTGACATTTGACTGTATGAAGTGATTTGGACTCGAAAATCAGGTCCATACTGTCATTAGGAACACAGTGAAGAATCTTGAATAGTTGCATTCAACACAGTTTGCAGTTTTAGGTTTCTCGCTTCCTTCGAAGTGACAGCGCAAGATGCAAAATTCAACACGCTCTTGATCTTGATATGGGGCAGTAACTCGGTCCCCGAAATTGGTCTGTTGGATAAATGGCGCATTAACTAAAGAAGGTAGGGCGACCAATTGGTCGCCCCGTTTCTATTGCCTCCGCACTCGCAACCGCGTTAGATCGCCCCGTGCTCCGCCAGAGTCGGGAGACGTCCCGAGCTGCGAAGCCTGTCCAATGCTTGCCGTTCCAACTGCCTCACGCGCTCTCGGGTAACTCCAAGCTCTCGGCCGACCTCCTCCAGTGTCCTGGGGCGGTCGTCGAAGAAGCCGAATCGCAATGTCAGCACCAGGCGCAAGCGCGGCGGCAAGTCCTGCAATGCGTCCACGACATTCTGCCGCGTAACCATACGGATCGCCATCTCGTCCGTCGCCCAGCCGCCGGTATCCTGGATGAAGTCCTCCAATGTGGACTCCTCTTCGCCGACCGGCGTCTCCAGCGAAACGGTATGCTGTCGCTGCTGCAATAGCACTTCGACCTGCTCCAGTGTCCAGCCGATCTCTTCTGCAATCTCCGCCGGTGTAGCATCTCGGTCCAGTCTGCGGTGAAGCTCACGCTCTGCCGATCCAAGCTGCTGCAACCGCTCCACGACATGCACCGGCAGCCGGATTGTCCGACCCTGGTCCGCCAGTGCGCGAGTAACCGCCTGCCGCACCCACCAGGTCGCATACGTACTGAACTTGAAGCCCCGGTGCGAGTCGAATTTCTCCACCGCGCGCATCAGGCCGAGGTTGCCCTCCTGAACCAGGTCCAGCATCGGCAGGCCCCGGTTTTGGTACTTGCGGGCAATGCTCACCACCAGCCGTAGGTTGGAGTTCGTCAGGTCCTCACCCGCGTCTCGGCCCACATTTTCGATCGTCTTCCACCAGTCCTCTACCAGTAGAATCAGATCGTCCGACAGGCCACCCTCCAGGCCGTCATCGAGCGCTTCGATAACTTCAAGCGGCAGCAGCCAGCGCAGCCGCGATATGGCGGCCACCTTTGCGACTGCATCCGTGTCCTTAACTTCCAGCGCCAGGGCCAGGGCCGACTTGGTCGCAGCGTCCATCGGCAGGTCGAGCGCATCTCTTACTTCACGAATTGCGAGAGCGGCGCTTATCGTGGCGTCCTCGCTCAATTCGTATCCGGGCGCGTCCTCACCTAGCACACCCGCAAAAGTAAGCAGTGCATCCCGGCTGTCAGCCAGCGCCATGTATATCTCGAATACGAGGTCAGTAGTTGACGGCGCAAAGCCATTTCCCTTGGTGAATTCCTCTCGGCGCTGCTTCAATTCCATGCGGCGCTCCACCGCCAGTCCGAGCCGGATCTCATCGGACTTTTCAAGAAGTGGGTGCTGTCCGATCGCCGTCAGGTACTCGCGAATGGTATCTGTTGTCTCGCCCGCGTAATCCCGCCTATCGTTGTCTCTCGTCCGTGCAGTCTTCACGACATCATTTCTGGCATCTTCGAAGCCTGCACCTTGCCTTCTGGTACGGCCTGCCATGATTGCCTCCAAAGTGGTCACTACAGCCTTACATATAATTTCGCATAGAGGTGGAAGACATATTAAGACCACTTACTTTGTGAACTCTAATATAATGTCTTATTTATACCACATCGCTCAGAACAATGCAAGGTTAATTTATGCCCTCTTTACTAATAGTACGAACAGTCACACTATTGACCATCCTTTCCCACCCTCTTCCATCTTCGCGCTGCATCTACACAACTATAACGCTCAGTGAGACTTAAAGGTTAGCATCTCAATGAAATATCGTATAGGTATATTGAAGAACATTCTTTATTATATAACGTAATAATATATGGATTCTCACGACACACCAGGGGGCTCCCATTATGGCGCGCTCTCTTTCGCGGTTGACAACGCCCACTCATGGATTTATATTCTGGGGCAATCTAAAGTATTCCGTCCCTTAATCTTGAGCAACATGAGCGTTGACGAGGAAACAATAATGCAGTAACACCAGAAGTGCCGCGCCCTGCCAGGAGGAGCCGAATGAAGATTTGTTTCAAGACCTTACTGCCGTTTATTGTAATCGTCGCTCTGTTAATGACATTACTCGCCTGCTCCAGCGCGGAAGAGCCGGAAGCGGCAGCCCCCGCGGCAGCCCCCGCTCAGGCAGCCCCCGCCGCTCCGACCGCAGCCCCCGTAGCAAAACAGGCAGCAGGCGCAGGCACCACTGGACAGCAACCGGCTCTCCCCGCAGCGGCGACGCCGGCTCCAGTAATGGAGGAAGAAGTCTCCTATTTGATGGCCCCTGAGGACGGCCCTCAACGCGGCGGCTGGCTCGAATACGGCTTCGTTTCAAACCCACCGCATCTGGATATGCACCAGTCGGGAACGACCAACAACTGTACCCCGCAGTGCCCGCTTTTCGACCTCCTGGTAATGAACGACCCCACCGATCCTGGTAGGGGTATCATTGCTCAAGGGCTTGCCAAGTCTTGGGAAGTGTCGTCCGACGGCAAGACATTCACGTTCCCGCTGCGGGAGGGAGTAACCTTCCACGACGGTGCGCCCATGACGTCTGCCGATGTCAAGGCGACGTTTGACCGCATCATATTCCCACCAGACCATGTGTCCAGTCGGCGTCAGGCACTCTTCGCCGCAGTAGCGGCGGATGGCGTACAGGCGCCTGACGAAAATACATTCCAGCTCGTACTGGAGGAGCCACGCGCCGCTGATTTCATACTAAACGCGTTCGCCACAGGCTTCAACGTCATTGTCCGCAAACAGACACTTGAGGATAACGACTACGACCTGCGCACCATACCCAACTATCCGGGTACGGGACCGTACAGGTATAAAGAGCATAGGGATGCCGAGTTCTGGAAAATTGAGGCAAATCCTGACTACTGGAACCCAAACCTTCCATACATGGACGGAATTAACGTCTATCACATTCCCGACACTCAGGCCAGAATAGCTGCCTTCCTGGCGAAAAAGTCTGACTACTCTCGTGTCATCGACCCCAAGTCCTACCACGAATGGCTAGCAGACACGCCAGAAGGAATGAAACTGCACCGCTATGCGCAGACAACCGTGCAAGGCATCTGGATGAAGCAGGACACCGGTGGCCCTCTTAGCGATGTCCGTGTGCGAAGGGCGATCAACCTGATTATTGACCGCGACGCGATGGAAGACAGCGTGTTCAAGACGGTGTCCCTTAACGGTTTCGGCTGTGGCTATGTATTCAGGTGGAGCCCCTGGGCATCTTCATATGAAGATCTGCGCAAGCGCCCGACCTGCGTGCCCACCGCCGAAAAGGGCCCTTACCTGGAGGAAGCCAAAGCACTGCTTGAAGAGGCAGGATATGGAGACGGTCTCGACCTGAGCATAACGTATTCTGTCGAAGGCCACTACGCTGTTTGGGGTCCCCTGATTGCACAGCTTCTCAGCGAGCAGGGAATAAATGTTGAACAGAAACCGCTGGACGGACCTGTCGCTATTCAAAGCATACAGGACGGTAACTTTGACCTCGCCACATCATACGCTGTCTTCCCGTTTGGAGACCCGTCATCCTACATGAGGGCGTGGTATGGCTGCGGTTCGACCGAGAACTACGGTGGCTTCTGCAACGAGGAAGTGGACGCGCTCATCGACAAGATTGACACGGAACTCGACCCTACAAAACGCAAGGAATACGTCCACGAACTCGATCTACTCCTTGAGGAGCAGGTGCCATTTGCCACCGCTGCGTGGGAGGAATTCCCCGACGCCTACTGGGAGTATGTGAAAGGACATACCGGCGAATTTAGCGTGGGCATCTATAACGCGGAGCGCCGTGGCACTTGGTGGCTCGACCAGACCAGCCCGCACTTCCCGCGTTAACTGAACTCCAAGCAATTGATTGGAAGCAATCCCGTCCCTCCAAAGAGATTGAAGGGACGGGGACGACAAAGTCTAGAACGTATGTTCATGTCAAGCCGGAGGATTAGACAATCGGAACCTACTTGCTGAGAAGGCTTTTGTACGCCATCCCTACCCTGCTGGCGATTACTGTGGTCATTTTCGTTGTGTTGCGTATAATTCCGGGTGACATTCTCATAGCCTTTTATGGCACGAATGAAGTGTCGCGCATCACGCCCCAGCAGCGTGCTGAACTGATGGAAGCGCTGGGATTGGACAAGCCCCTCTACATTCAGTATCTGAGCTGGCTCAAGGATCTCGCCACGCTTGAGCTTGGAAAGTCCTTCTTCCGCACCGACACCGTCGCGGATATCCTTAAGCGACGCGCGCCGCTCTCGTTAGAACTCGCCATTGGATCTACCTTATTATCATGGATTATCGGCTTTCCCGTCGGACTTATAGGAGCGTTGAAACGTAACTCGATCGCAGACTATGTCACCCGAGTTGGAACCATCCTGTTCTTAGCGATACCCGGCTTCTGGCTGGGTCTCCTACTCGTGATATTCCTGGCGGTGCAATTCCAGTACGCATCGCCAATTGCCACCTCGCAGATTTGGGAAGACCCAAAGGCCAACCTGCAGATCGTGTGGGCTCCCATCCTGATGATGGGCATCGGAGGCGCTACATACATCGCCCGCATGACGAGGTCTTCGCTTCTGGAAGTCATAGGGCAAGACTACATTAGGACTGCCCGGGCAAAGGGCTTGATGGAGCGCGTTACGATGATGCGCCATGCCGTCAAGAACGCAATCCTGCCGGTGCTCACCATATCCGGCATCATTCTTGGCTTTTTGTTGGGCGGTTCAGTTGCGATGGAGAAGGTATTCAATGTAAGGGGACTCGGAGAAATCCTGATTCGCGCCATAGCCGAGCGCGACGTCGTGATGATCCAGAACCTGGTTCTGATGTACGGCATTATCTTTACTCTTACCAACCTAGTCGTGGACGTTATGTATGGCTGGCTGGACCCACGTATCCGCTACTCATAGTTCGATACTCCTGATGACCCAATAGAGAATACCTGAATCCTATGCAGACTACGACAGAATCAACCGCAGTTGCGCCACAGACACAGCGCTCCTTAAGTCGCCAGGTGTGGCGCACATTAGGACGCTTCATCTCGCAGAATCCACTGGGAGCTGCGGGCGCTCTTGTGCTGCTCATTCTGGTTTTGATGGCAATCGCCGCTCCCCTTGTCTCTCCTTGGCCCGAGCATAAGGGTGATTTTACCCATATGTCCGGGGAACCGAATGCCGACCACTACTTTGGAACTGACCAGCAAGGTCGAGACGTACTGAGCAGGGTTATTTTCGGAACACGAACCACGCTCACTGTCGCGTTCGCAGCGGTGCTGTTCGGAACCACAATGGGTTCTCTTATAGGTATTGTGAGTGCGTATGCCGGCGGCAAGGTTGACCTCATTCTTCAGCGCTTCTTGGAAATCCTCCAAGCATTTCCCGACGTTATCCTTGCGCTGCTACTTCTTTCCGCGCTGGATCCGAGCCTGTGGACAGTGATTTTAGCCATTTCCGTAACGCGCATCCCATTTGGAGGAAGGGTGATCCGCTCCGTGGCCCTGCAAATAAGGGAGATGGAGTACGTAACCTCCGCTCGTGCCATTGGCGCGAAAGACCTCCGCATAATGTTCCGTCATGTCGCTCCGCAGTGCGTAGCCCCTTATCTGATTCTGGCGACCGCCCACCTCGGCGTAGCGATCCTCATTGAATCCAGTCTCGGATTCCTCGGCGCGGGCGTTCCGCCGCCCACAGCCACGTGGGGCAACATGCTAGCATTCGCCAACTTCTCATCGTTCAAGCCTATGTGGTGGATGGCATTCTACCCAGGACTCGCGATAACTGTCACCGTGCTCGCATTCAACCTGTTCGGCGACTCCCTACGCGACGTCCTTGACCCCCGCCTCCGCAACAGGTAATCTCCCCTCAATGATTAACCTTTCCCCCTCGATGGGAGAAGGCTAGGATGGGTGTGCTTTTCTTCCCACCCTGTCCATCAATGTTAGCCCTCACAAGGAGCCTACAATGAGATTCGGCATGTTCGATATATTACGCTGGCACAAAGACTGGACCGCAGAGCGCGCCTTCGACGCCTCGCTGGAGCAGATAGAATTCGCCGACAAACTCGGCTTGCAGGACATCTGGCTCGGCGAGCATCACTTCTCGCGGCACGGCATGCTTTCCGGCATTTTCTCGTTCCTCGGCGCGGTCGCCGCCAAGACCGAGAACGCCCGCATCGGCACCGCCATCGTCGTGCTGCCCTTCCACAACCCCGTCCTCGTCGCCGAAGAGAGCGCCATCATCGACATCATCTCCAACGGCCGATTCAACCTCGGCGTTGGTGCAGGCTACCAGGCGCAGGAGTTCCACGGCCTCGGCGTGGACATCGCCCACTCACGCGAGATGTTCAACGAGTACCTCGAGGTCGTACAGGCCTGCTGGGAGGAAGGCAGGACCACTTTCAAGGGCAAGTTCGTGGACTTCGAGGATACATGGGTGATTCCCAAGCCCATACAGAAGCCTGGCCCACCCATCTACATCGCCGTCAGCACCAGCCCGGAGAGCGTGGACAACGCCGCAAAGCGCGGCCTGCCCATCATCGTTGGCGGCCCTACGACCACGCTCGGACAGACCCCACAGGTCGTCAGTCTCTGGCACGAGCGCATGGAGCATTACGGCAACCCGCACGAGCACATCGACCTCCCCGTCAGCACCAACATTTACGTTGCTCCCACCATGGAGCAGGCAGAAAACGACATCAAGGGCTTGGAAGACCACATCAACGAAGAGTTCTACCGCGTCGGCAACCCCGCCGACAAAAACGGCGTCATCCCCGACAACTACAAGCACTGGGTACACCGCGACCGCGACCGCCTCGAAGCCGGCAGGCGCGCACGCGAAGAAGGCATCCTGCCACTCATCGGCACGCCGGAAGTCGTCTGCGAGCGTATAGAGGCGCTGCGCTCCAAGGGCATCAACCGCATCTTCGGCAAGTTCGGCGCAGCCGGTCTCGACCTTGACAAGTCCCTGCGCTGCATCGAGATGTTCGCGTCTGAAGTCATGCCCGAATTCGCGGAGGATGCTGTAGCCGTGGCAGACTGACGCTGGCAGATAGGTCGAGCTAAAAGGCGGCGGTGCCGTAGGGGTTGCCAGCAGCGATGTAGGCAAGGTCTATGAGACGGACCGCCCTGAAGCAGTCTGCGACGCTGACGGGTGGTGGATCGCCCCGGACGGCAGCATCCAGGCTTCGCCTCAGCACACTCGGCCCGTCGTCGTCATTCGGAAGGTCGGTAGAGTCGCTCGGCGTCTCCAGCACGATGCGCTCGCCTTCCATTCTCAGTAGCGCGCTCTCGAAAGCTACTTTCAGGTTGGCGTCGGTCCCGTCTCTGGGGAAGCCATTCCCCACTTCAATCGTGCCTAGGACTCCGCTCTTGGACCGGATCAATACTGAGGCGTAGTCCTCGACGGGTTTTCCCAGGGCGCTCCAACTAAGCTGGGCGCCGGAAACTTCGATGTCCTCGCCCTCTCCGGTGAGATTGACGAAGGCGTCGAGTCCATGAGCACCGAGGTTGCGAAGACATCCACCATTTGCCGCAGCAGGATCAAGCATCCAGGGCGAACCCCAGGCAGGATACCGTTCGGAGGTTGGGCGGTTCATCCTCTGGTAGAAGTGACATACGGGGCCGAATCCGCCTTCATCTCGGATTCTCTTGGCGTGGGTGAAGAAGGGTGTGTCCCGCATGTTGAGCGGCACAGCAGCGAAACCGCCGGTCGCTTCTGCCTTCTCGACGACTCCCCGGAGTTCCCGCGCGTTGAAGCTCATCGGCTTCTCCATGATGAAGGGGATACCTCTATCGAGGAGGTCGTAGGCGGTCTGTGCCATAGCGTCGTGTCGTCCCAATGCGAGGACGAAATCAGGCTCCACCTTGTCTAGCATATCCGAGTAGCTGGTGAAAGTAGGGATGCCACCGCCGATTTCAGAGACCCGGTGCGCTGCAATTTCGAGCTGGTCATCGTGTACACCGACAATCTCCACATCCTCCATCACTGCAAGATGGCGAAGATAGGCAGAGTCATAAATTGAGTGCCAGTGGCAGACGCCGATTGCGGCAACTCGGATTGTCATTTCATCATCTCCCTTTAGACCGTATGATAGCAGAGAGTCTATATAAGATCGCTCAGCTTCGTTGCGGACCCCAAGCCGGGACACAGGTCAGATATTGAGACGACTTCGCCCGTCTCGAAGGATCGATTCGCGGCCATACCGATAAGCACGGATGCTGCGCCCTGCAAGTGACCGGCGTCCCTTCGCCATCGGTCGGGCGCGGCATCTTGCGCGAATATCTGGCGCTGAAGCAGCTCGTCCCCGCCACCGTGCCCGCCTACGCCCTCGGCAACAGTCAATTCTTTGGGAGACCCGAACATCGGGTACAGGACGAGCTTGGAGCGACGGCCCCTTCCTCCGTTGCCCCCCTCATGCTGCTCCTCATACTCCAAGCGTCCGCGACTGCCGTTGAAGGCGACGTGGAAGCCCTCACGCGGAAGATAGGCATTCAGCGAATAATTGAGCACAGGCCCTATGCGATACTTGACCAGCACGCTCATGGAGTCCTCGATTGTAATGCCCTCGCCGAAGACATTCTGGTCTCTGAAGTAGCCGTCGTACCTCTCGTTCTCTAGGTAGAGGTCCCTCAGAACTTCGTCCTTCGAGAGATCGATGGCGAATGGGTCATCGGAGGTCTCCTGGTCTATATATCTCTCATGGGTTACGGACTCTCCCCGTGCCTCCGCATTCTCCTTGCCGTAGAAGGCGAGGCGACCCATGCCGTACACGGTTTCAGGAACAGCGTCAATCCACCAGTTGACCAGATCGAAGTGGTGAGTGGACTTGTGAATAATCAGCCCGCCGGAGTTCTTCTTCTCGCGGTGCCACCGGCGAAAGTAGTCAGCGCCGTGGCTGGTATCGAGCCAGTACTCGAGATCGACGTGGAGGACATCTCCGATGACGCCCTCGGAGAGAAGCTGCTTCACCCTTGTCGCGCCGGGCGCCCACCTGTAATTGAAGGCTACTCGCAGATCCTTGCCGGTCCGCTTTACGGTGTCGATGATGAGGTTACACTTCTCCACGTCGGTCGTCATCGGCTTTTCCGTGATTGCGTCGCAACCTAGCTCCATCGCCCTGACCACATACTTGTGGTGGAAGGCATCAACAGTGGTGACGATGATGACGTCCGGTTCCGTGTCTTCCACCATTCGGTCGAATTCGCCAGAGCCGTATGTAGGCACTTCGTGGTAGTCCAGCTCATTTGCAAGACGGCGATTGTAGTACGAGAGCCTGCCCGGGTTGGGATCGGCAAGTCCGACAAGCTCGCCCTCTTCGCGGAACTTGGTCGCGAGGGGGTCTATGAACATTCGCGCTCTCGACCCCGCACCAACCAAAGCGTACTTGACCTTGCTATCCTTGCCCATCCCTGCCTTCTCCGTTGTTCGTTAGCACGATATTATCCAACATTTCAGAGTGAGATAGGGACAGTATAGTAAGGGCGTTAGAGACGGTCAATCTGGGAAAGACGCAACGACTCCTCACGCCACCACCAGTCAGCGCTACACAAAGAACCTCCGCGCCACCCTATCCAGAAAATTCCGCCCCATAACTTCATACCCCTCGGCGTCCGGATGCAGGTCGTCAAACAGAAGGTGACCCAGGTCAGTACCAAATATCTCCAGTCCGTTGACGTAATGCAGATTGACATCCCCTTGCTGTCTCATCGCCAGCACCGCCTCCTCGACCTCCTGCCGCATATCCTCAAGCGTGAACCCGACGGCGTTGCGTGTTGTCTCTCTGAACGACGAGAATATGGGCGATATGACCACGAACGGCGTCTTAGGATGCTTCTCCCTCACGACTTGCACGAATCCGATAATTGCTGACTGGAATGTCCGCTCGCTCAGGCTGTTCGACCCATAGATGTTAATGCCGACCTTCATCGAAAGATAGTCCGCCGGCATATCTCTCATCATCCGGGCCATCATCGGCTCCAAGTGGCAGTTGCCGCCATACCCCATGCACGTCAGATTCAAGCCATGTTCCCGGGCAACTATAGAGGGCCATGTAAGGCTCGGACTTGCCGCCGCGCGGCAGTGCGTAATAGAACTGCCGTAAGTAACCCACTTCGGACGTGTATCTTCGTATGGACTGATAGTCGCGCCATGTGACACTTCCAGGCCGCGCAGCCGGAACTCGCGGTGCTGCGGTAGCCAAAGCTCGATCAGCTTCTCCCCTCGTGGCAGACCTTCAAACCTAAACTCAGTCCGCCCCTCCAACCCTGCGGTCCCGTGAAACTCACCGTCGCAGTACAGGTCCAGACTGCTTTTCTCCTCTTCCGGTTCCCCGCTCGTAGGCTCAATCCGGCCGGCAATGAACTCTGTGTCTGAGTGGAATGAAATCCTGACTCCTGCCGGCATCGCAGTCCGCTCACGCAGCACGTCCGGTGGAAACAGTGATATCTGGTCGTGCGGAATCCGCCACGGCATGCGCCATTGATCAGTGTCCACGAAAGAAACGGTGCCTTGCCAACTTAGTCTTGGATCGTTGGGCCGTACAAATTGCACCATAAGTTCACACTCCTAGCTAAGTATTCCGATCATAGTGTACATCTTTCCGGACTCCACAAAGCAAAACGCCCGTCACTAAAATGACGGGCGTCTTAACGATTATTTCTGGTTGCGGGGGCAGGACTCGAACCTGCGACCTTTGGGTTATGAGCCCAACGAGCTGCCGCTGCTCCACCCCGCGTTGTTAATTGTGTCGCAGGCAGTCTCCTGCCCAAATCAGTACCTGTTACTGAATCCTGTCCCGCTTATCGCCAACTCGGCTGTCAGCGCCCATCCCCAAAGGAACTGGCAACTGAAAACTCTGAACTGACAACTTACAACTTTCTGAGTAAATGACCCTTAATGTGGGTCAAGTCCTCGGTTTATTAGTACCGCTCAGCTGAAATGGTTACCCATCTTACACCTGCGGCCTATCAACCCGGTAGTCTACCGGGAACCTTACTCCCTACTTAAAGGGATGGGAGATCTAATCTTGGAGTTGGCTTCGCGCTTAGATGCTTTCAGCGCTTATCACATCCAGACTTGGCTACCCGGCGGTGCTCCTGGCGGAACAACCGGTACACCAGAGGTCTGTCCTTCCCGGTCCTCTCGTACTAGGGAAAGCTCTCCTCAAATCTCCTGCGCCCACGACGGATAGAGACCGAACTGTCTCACGACGTTCTGAACCCAGCTCGCGTGCCGCTTTCACCGGCGAACAGACGGACCCTTGGGACCTTCTTCAGCCCCAGGATGCGGCGAGCCGACATCGAGGTGCCAAACCACGCCGTCGATGTGAACTCTTGGGCGTGATTAGCCTGTTATCCCCGGGGTAGCTTTTATCCGTTAAGCCACGGCCCTTCCACTCGGAACCGTAGGATCACTTTGCCCGACTTTCGTCTCTGCTCGACTTGTAGGTCTCACAGTCAAGCTCCCTTATGCCAATGCACTCTATAGGTGATTTCCATCCACCCTGAGGGAACCTTTGGACGCCTCCGTTACTTTTTGGGAGGCGACCGCCCCAGTCAAACTGCCCACCTGGCAGGGTCCTCCGGTTTTGACGGAGTTAGGGCCGAAGATATAAAAGAGCGGTATTTCAAGGTCGACTCCACCCGAACTGGCGTCCGGGCTTCACAGTCTCCCGCCTATCCTACACATTCATAACCCCAGTCCACTGCCAAGCTACAGTAAAGCTCCACGGGGTCTTTTTGTCCTGTCGCGGGTAGCCAGCATCTTCACTGGCCTTGCAATTTCACCGAGTCCCTCGTTGAGACAACGCTCAGGTCGTGACGCCATTCGTGCGGGTCGGAACTTACCCGACAAGGGGTTTCGCTACCTTAGGACCGTTATAGTTACGGCCGCCGTTCACCGGGGCTTCGATTTGAAGCTTTGACTTACGTCGAACCTCGCCTCTTAACCTTCCGGCACTGGGCAGGCGTCAGCCCCTATACATCGCCTTTCGGCTTAGCAGAGACCTGTGTTTTTGGTAAACAGTCGCCTGAGCCTCTTCACTGCGGCCCGCAAGAGCTTAGGCGGCAAACGCCATCACTCCACGGGCACCCTTTCTCCCGAAGTTACAGGGCTAACTTGTCGAGTTCCTTAACGAGGGTTCTCCCGTTCACCTTGGGACTTTTACCCCTGCCCACCTGTGTCGGTTTGCGGTACGGTCACCATATATCCTCGCAGCGAAGCTTTTCTTGGTGGCTTAGGTTCAACAGGATTCCCCCGGGTATTATCCCTGGAGTTTTCACCCCCCTCAGCTCAGGGAACGGATTTGCCTATCCCCTTCGACGCCTACAAGGGCAAACGCGCCATGTCCGATGGGCGCGCCCTGCCTACCTTCCCACGTCCCTCCTCTGGTTAAAACGGAAATACAGTGGTGCAGGAATTTTGACCTGCTGTCCATCGCCTTCGCGGTGCGCTACGGCTTAGGACCGACTTACCCTACGCCGATCAACGTTGCGTAGGAAACCTTGGGCTTTCGGTGTCCTGGATTCGCACCAGGATTGTCGCTACTCATGCCGGCATTCTCACTTCTCAGCGCTCCACCAGGCCTTACGGCGCTAGCTTCAATGCCCTGACAACGCTCCCCTACCAACCCCGCTCTCTATTTAAAGCAGAATTCCGCGGCTTCGGTGGTGAACTTTAGCCCCGTTACATTTTCGGCGCAGGAGCCCTCGACTAGTGAGCTGTTACGCACTCTTTAAAGGGTGGCTGCTTCTAAGCCAACCTCCTAGCTGTCTGGGGATTCCCACTTCCTTTCACACTTAGTTCACACTTAGGGACCTTAGCCTGCGGTCTGGGCTGTTTCCCTCTCGACAATGGAGCTTATCCCCCACTGTCTCACTCCCAAGCATCATTTTATGGCATTCGTGGTTTGGTTGGGGTTGGTAAGCTCACGCCCCCTAGCCCATCCAGTGCCCTACCTCCATAAAACTAACTTGAGGCTGTACCTAAATACATTTCGGGGAGAACCAGCTATCTCCGAGTTCGATTGGCATTTCACCTCTACCCACAGCTCATCCCAGCATTTTGCACCATACACGGGTTCGGCCCTCCACTCAGTACTACCTGAGCTTCAGCCTGGCCATGGGTAGCTCACTCGGTTTCGGGTCTAATCCAGACAACTGCACGCCCTATTCAGACTCGCTTTCGCTTCGGCTCCGGAACTGATATTCCTTAACCTTGCTGCCTAAATTAACTCGCCGGCTCATTCTTCAATAGGCACGCAGTCAGCCAGGCCGAAGCCCAGCCTTCCACGGCTTGTAAGTCCACGGTTTCAGGTCTATTTCACTCCCCTCCCGGGGTTCTTTTCACCTTTCCCTCACGGTACTGGTTCACTATCGGTGGCCAAGGATATTTAGCTTTGGAGGGTGGTCCCCCCGGCTTCCCACAGGATTTCACGTGTCCCGTGGTACTCAACAACTTGCCAGGAGTCCAAACCCTTTCGCTTACGGGACTATCACCCTCTTCGGTCGTCCTTTCCAGGTTCGTTCAGCTAAGGTTTGGGTTTCTTACTCCTTGCTCTCGCTGGGGCTTAAGCTGGCAGTGTTACAACCCCCATCGGACATAGGACCCCAGTCCACTCAGTCCGATAGGTTTGAACTCTTCCCCGTTCGTTCGCCACTACTAGGGGAATCTCTTTTGATTTATTTTCCTCAGGGTAATTAGATGTTTCAGTTCCCCCACTTACCTCCCCGCTTACGCAGGGTATCCTGGTATGAACCAGGATGGGTTTCCCCATTCGGGTACCCCCGGCTAAGCTCGCCAGACAGCTCACCGAGGCTTTTCGCAGTCTTGCCGCGCCCTTCTTCGGTCCTTGGCCCCAAGGCATCCACCGTAGACTCTTAATAACTTGACCCACATTAAGGATCATTTACTCGGTCTATTGTTAGACAGGATTCAGTTGTTAAGGTACACAAAAAACGGCTGGTAATCCCCAGCCGTCTGCTAAAGGCTTACCATGTGCTTTATGTCATTTAATGAAAGTCATATCTGCACTCAACCGTTTAGCCAGTCTAAACCATGGCTCCTCCCAAGTCAAGCAATTTAACATCGAAAATTCCAAGACGCTCCTACTTCCATTCTGTGCCGCATTTGGAAGAGATGCGCAGAAGTTCCTAACCCCTTGACGCGTTCAAGGGGGTAGGCAAAGGGTGACTTCAGCACAGAGCCTAATCGCATTACCACTTGAACGCAGCCTCCTTCACTCTGTCATTCTGAACGCAGCGCAGCGGAGTGAAGAATCTGAAGAATCTGTCTTATGACAGGCCTGCACGTAGTTAAGGACGAAGGAATTCTCGCTTCGTTCGGAATGCCACCAGAAATCCGGAACCCCTTGAAGCACAACGATCTTACGTTAGAAATGCCAATTACCTACCCTTCTCACCCTCTGACAGGGGAGGAGTAGGGTGGGGATGATGTTTCCTCGCTTTCATTCCTGCGGAGGCAGGAATCCAGTGCTGTCATGGGCTTTCACGAAACTGATTACCGACACGTATGGAAAATACTCCCGCGTGCAAAACCTTGCGTGCCGTGCGAACTTGACGATAAAATGGCATGTACGATATCAACATATACATTTCCCGTAGGTTAATTTCATTAGGATGAGACTCATGGAAGCACATCAATTGGTGCAGTTGGAACCTAACCCCAACATCGAGGAATTTCAGCCCGGCGACACCGTCCGCGTGGAGATCAGGGTAACTGAAGGTGAGCGCACTCGCCTGCAGGCGTTTCAGGGGGTTGTCATTCGCAAGCGTGGCGGTGGACCCGGAGCGTCCTTCACCGTACGCCGCGTTAGCTACGAAATCGGTGTCGAGCGCACCTTCCTGATGCACTCACCCAACGTGGAATCGGTCACAGTAACACGGCGCGGCAAGGTCCGCCGCTCTCGCTTGTACTACCTGCGAGGCCGCTCCGGACGCGCCGCTAGAATTAAGGAACGCCGATAGGCGTCCGGTCGGCGCAACCATAATGCACTCCTGCGGGGCAGATTGGTAATGATCTGTCCCGCTTGCTGTATTCAAAGAGTTAATTTCTGCTAATATGGCGACATATTGGTTGTCCCGAGGGCAATATGGTCATTTCTAACGACTGGAGAATCGCTGAAGTCGCGGTGGATGTCCCTACGCAGCCCGGACGCACATTCAGCTATCGTATTCCCGCTGAGCTGCCGGTAACCATAGGGCAGTTGGTGCGGGTTCCATTCGGTGCCCGAACTCTGCAAGGAATCGTCTTCTCCCTTGCCGACCAATCCCAGGTCTCCGAAGACGAGACCAAGGACATCTCTGCCACTATATTTGATGAGCCTCTTCTGGATCGAGTTCGGCTGCAACTAGCCCGCTGGATCAGCGACTACTACGTCTGCTCCCTATTTGAGGCGGCGACGCCCATGCTGCCGCCCGGAGGACGTGTCCGCGCCCGCATCCACCTCACGCTTGCGAACCCGCAAACGGACCGTACTTCACTCACTCCACTCCAGAATCGCATCGTCGATTACATTGCAAAGCGTAGCTCCGCGACACAGGACGCTTTAGTCCGAGCAGTCGGCGAAAGCGCGGCGGCGGCGGTAGCCGGCCTGGTCGGCAGAAACATCCTCATCAGGGACTACGCCCTCCCCGACCCAGCCATCAAGCACCGGTATCGCACGCTCATCACTCTCGCCCCGCATACCGCCTCTGACATCGACGAATGGTTCGCAAATACAAGGGCTCGGAAACAGGCGGCTTTCGTCGAGCACTTGCGCCAGATTGACAGACCTCTCGACATTACCGAGGCCCGACAGGAGTTCGGTCAGAGTGTAGTCAAAACTATTATGGACAGAGGCTGGCTGACTACCAGAACCGCGCTCATAGACCGGGATCCTCTCGAAGGCAGGATGTTCGAGGAAGCAGGTCCGCTCCGCCTGACCCTCGAGCAGTCCGAAGCGGCTACCGCGATTCACGGCGCATTCGCGCAGCCCTCAGAGCAGGGAAGAACCTTTCTTATCGAAGGAGTCACCGGCAGCGGAAAGACCGAAGTCTATCTCGACGCCGTGGACTGTTGCGTCCGGATGGGCAGGCAGGCGATCGTCCTCGTGCCTGAAATCGCGCTGACCTTCCAGACGATTGAGCGCTTCGCCTCCCGCTTCCCAGGCAAGGTCGCAGTCCTGCACAGCGGATTGTCGGATGGCGAGCGCTTCGATCAATGGTGGAAAATCAAGCGCGGTCAATACAGCGTGGTCATCGGCTCACGCAGCGCCGTATTCGCTCCCATGCCAGACCTCGGACTCATCGTCATCGATGAGGAGCACGAGTGGACATACAAACAGCATGACACCTCGCCACATTACCACGCTCGAATGGTCAGCTTGCGCCTCTCGGAGCTGACGCACGCTCTCGTGATCCTTGGAAGCGCATCCCCGGATGTCGGCACATACTACGCAGGCATGCGCGGCGCCCATCGCCTCCACAGGCTCACTCAGAGATACTCCGACGATAGGGACGATGAGTGGCCAAGAGAACTCTCGCCGGTCGAAGTCGTTGACATGCGGGAGGAGATGGTCGCCACCGGCGGGGACATGTTCAGCCGGACGTTGGCCGTAGAGCTGGAGAAGTGCGTCGCATCCGGGCAGCAAGCCATGCTCTTCCTCAACCGCCGCGGCACATCCACCCACCTGCGCTGCTTCAGCTGCGGGTATAGCCTTCGCTGCAACAGCTGCGACGTCAGCGTCACATTCCATGTGGAGACTCGGAGTTACGTCTGCCATTACTGCGGCAGGCGTCGCAGACCACCTACATCCTGCCCTCAGTGCCTCAGACACCGCCTACGCCGCTACGGTTTCGGCACCGAAGCCGTTGCCGATGCCGTGCGGAGAGCATACCCTCAGGTGGACGTTTTGCGCTGGGATCGCGACGTTGCAACCAGCCCCAGGGCACACGAAGACATACTGACGCGCTTTCGCACTGGCGAAGCTCAGGTCCTCGTGGGCACCCAGATGATAGCCAAGGGTCTGCACTTCCCATCCGTATCGCTGGTCGGTGTGGTTTCGGCAGACGTGGGCCTCTCGATTCCCGACTATCGAGCGGGTGAACGGGCATTCCAGCTCCTTCTTCAGGTAGCAGGACGAGCCGGGCGCGGCAGCAGCGATGGTAAGGTCATCATCCAGACGTTCCAGCCTGAAAACTACGCTATTCAAGCGGCGGCCACACAAGACTACCAGAACTTCTACCTGCGGGAGATGGCATACCGCAGACAGAGTCGCAACCCTCCGTACAGCCGCCTCATACGCCTGCTATTCGCCCACACGAATCAGGCGAAATGCGAGGCAGGCGCGGGCAAGCTCGCATCGAAACTCCGCCAAACGCAGGCTGAGTGGGACATCGTAGGCACGGAGATTCTCGGCCCCATGCCCGCCTTCCCCACCCGACTGCGTGGACGATTCCGCTGGCACGTCATCCTGCGCGGAGAAAATCCCCGCACCCTCTTGGACAAGGTTGATCTACCAAAGGCGTGGTTCGTGGACATCGACCCGGTCGCGCTCACATGATCGCGCCGCAGGCATGCAAGCAAAAGGGCGCATCGCAATGCGACACGCCCCATTGAGGCTGATGAACGAAGACAACTACAGGTTGAATTGCGGGTCCATGTAGTCCTTCTCCTTAGCATAAACTTGTAGCCGACCGCGAGTGCTGTCGGTGACGATGATTCGGTCTTCCTCATCCACAGCTAAGCCCACTGGCCTCTCGAACAGGCCGAGCGGCCGCGTGTCCTTCACCCTTCGGTAAGCCTTCACCACGTCCGGGTTAGACTCCACAACTTCCTTCGCCCACGACGAGAATTCGATGGCGTCGCCCTCGAGCTGGGTGAGCACCGGTCCCTCATTCTCGTATATCTTGACGAGCTTGTTGCCCCAGTCCGACACATAAACATCGCCTTCGCTGTCCACGGCAATGTCCGACGGGTGGTTCAGCGCGCCGGCCGCTCCGCTCGTCTCTTCGCCATAGGTCGCCAGATGTTCGCCGTCGGCCGAGAACTTCTGCGCGCGGTTGTTGCCCCAGTCTGCAACATATACGCTTCCATCCGATCCTACGGTCACGCCCCAGGGTCGGTTCAGCTGACCGGGACCACTGCCCGTTCCACCAAAAGCCACCAGAAACTTGCCGTCGCTGGTGTACTTCTGGATCTCATTAGTCTCTGCGTCCGTTACATAGACGTTATCATCTGCATCACAGGCGATTCCGGAAGGGCTGCCAAGCCTGCCTTCTCCGTTCCATTCGCCTGCCCGTTGACCGTCTGCATCGTAAACCTTGACTTGCTTGTCGAATTCATCCGAGCAGTAGATGTTACCGCTGCTGTCAACGGCAATCCCCATTGGCCAGACAAGCTCCTCACGCGCGAAGTCGCCTATAAACTCCTCAGTAATCGTAACTTTCCCTATGCGCTTGTTTGGCGCTTGCACTCCGCCTGCGCCTTCCTGGCCTCTGCTGAGTACATACAGCACGCCACCCGGCGCCACCGCCACATCAGTCGGTTGCGTGAAGCCGTTTCCTGCCGCTGCATTGCGACCGATTGCGTGGCTAAAGTTCCAGGTGCGCCCCGATACGGTTGTCGTTAGCATTTTTCACCTTCCGATTTACTCCGACTTACACCGCCCTTCCCGCGGCCCGAGTAGTGGCCGGGCAGCGGGAAAATCAGGCAGATTATCAGTATTCGGGCCCCGACCTAGTGACCGTTGCCGTTTGTGTGAATGAATGCAGGCTGCTCGAATTGCCCGTTTACGACACTCGGAGCATCCAGTTTCATCCAGTCTTCGAGTATAGTCGAGTACACGCCGCGGAAGTCCTGGTTGGGAACCAGATCGCCCTGCTGCAGTGCCTCTGCGCGGGTCTCAGGATATTCGCTGTAGAATCCGCCGCTGACATTGGGGCCTATTGCAAAGGCTACGCCCGCTGCTCCATGGTCGGTGCCGGAGCCATTGTCACGAACTCTGCGACCAAATTCGGAGAACAGGAACATTATCACATTGTCATCGGCATCGTGTTCACGCAAGTCGTCCCAGAAGTCCGCGACCGCCTCGGAAACATCCGTCCAGAGCTGAGCGTGTGTCGTGGCCTGTGCAGCGTGTGTGTCGAAACTGCCGTGGTCGGTGTAGAACACGCGCGTTCCCACGTCTGCCGTATGAATCATGGCGATGTCCCGAAGCTTCTGGGCTATCGGACTTGAACCATACTCGACGCTGGATTCGTACTGCTGAGGCGCTACCTTCAGAATGTCCGCTCCCTTGAGTGCGTCCAGACCCGTCTGTCCCAGATACTCCATTACTTGCCCTGTACCCACCGCAGGTCCGTACATGTTTGCGAAGCGTTCCAGAACCTGCTGTCTCTGGTCTGCCTGCTCGATGTTCGTGAGCAGACCGTATGTGGAGACATCAGCGACCGATGCGACCGAAACGCCCGGAGCAACCAATGCGCGAGGCAGCGCCTGCCCAACGTTGACTCCAGTTACAGGATTCTCAGACTGTGGATCGATCTGCTTCAGCGCGCGCCCAAGCCAGCCTTCAGTTCCAACCTTGTCCGGCTCACATGTGTGCCAGATGTCCATCGAGCGGAAGTGCGAACGAGGCGAGTTTTCATAGCCGATGCCGTGAATTACAGCCATGTCGCCCTTGTCGTAAATGTCCTTCATCGGCGCCATAGCCGGGTGCAATCCGAGCTCCTCATCGAGCTTCAGCACGCGGTTCTCTGAAATACCCAGCGAGCGCCTGCTGTCGTAATAGTTGCCGTCCGTGTAAGGAATCACGGTATTGAAGTAGTCGTTGCCGCCCGTGAGCTGCAGAACAACAAGGACCGGCGGTTTATTAGTGTTTGCCATTTCTTCCTCCTGTGAATGTTATTCTATGCCAACCCTCAGGATTAGCCGAACTGATACTCTCGGGTTGCGCCGATAAGAGCGAGCATCTCGCCTGTGCGCCGCGCGGAGTCGTCGTATTCGTCTTGCCAGTTGATCTCACCTTCGCTTAGTGCCTGGCTGAGAAGCTCACTGTGGGTCTGATCAGATACAGGCAGCGGACCCATCTGGTCTAGGCAATTATCTACGAACTCCTCCGGAGTCATCGTGGGGCCATTAGCAGATGCTATGCGCTCAACTATTCGCTTCACGCCGGGCAGATCGGTGTCGCTTATCCTGTCGGCAACGAAGTTCACACGCTTGACTAGCGAACCGCTGTTGATCCACTCATGTCCTGTGTGCCAGCCTTCGACGCTGGGCGGGTCAAGAATGTCCTGTCCCATATAGCCCGGTTCTCTGGCGACTGCCTCAAGGCGTGGGTCGGGGCCAAGCATGTCGCCCGTGAGCCGCAGTGTGCCAACGACGACTTCCGCAGGATTCTTGACCTTCTTGTACCTCGCCTCTTTGAAGAAGTCCGAGTTGAAGAGCACTCTCAACACTGGCTTTATGTCGTAGTCATTCTCTACCAGGGTGTCGGAGAGAAGTTTTATCGCCTCGGGGTTGTTTGGCGGCTCGATGTTCCATGCGGGAACCTGTGGCTCGTCTTCCACGAAGAAGTTGTACAGGTGGCGAGTGATGAACCGTGGGCATGCGGGCTGCTTCAGAATGATGTCTATTATGTCTTCACCGTTGAAGTTGCCGGTGTAGCCCAGGAAGGACTTGTCGGTTTCATCGTGGTCTTCTGCACGATACTCAAAGTGCCAGGGGTGCCTACCATAAGGGTATCTGGGCATCTTCGCGGAAATTGTCCAGCCAGTGAACGCTCTCGAACATTCGTAAACATCCTCTTCGGTGTAGTTTCCGACACCTAGCGAGAAAAGTTCCAAGAGTTCTCGTCCCCAATTCTCGTTGGGGGCAACCTTATGGTTCTCGTTGTTGTCCAGCCAGTAAATCATGGCTGGGTTACTGGCTAGCTCGACAAGCAGGTCCCGATAGTTCTTCATTCCGACATCACGGAACATCTGAATCTGCTGAAGCAAGTGATTACAGTTGTCAACCTTCGAGTTGCCGGTGGCGAAGACGTGGTGCCAAAATAGCGCCATCTTTTCGTTCAGAGGCCTCTCGGTATTGACCATGAAGTATAGCCAGTTAGCCTGGCCAGGCGCCGCCGCACCACCCGGAACTTCAGTTATGGGGTGATACCTGTAAAGCGTGTACTCGTCAACAGCGGGCTTACTCTCGTAGTCGAGCAATTGTTCGACCGTGGCCTCATAACCCTGCTCTGCCATCGCCTCGAGTTCGTCGCGAGTCGCGCCAAAACCGGCCCGTCTCATTAAGTGGGCTAGCAGGGCAATGTTCTCTCTGTTGGACATGTGCTTACTCCTTTCGCAACATGTAATCCTGAAATCGGTGCCGTTCGTGGACTGCCTAGTTTCCGCAGAACTATAGACACCCCCTTTCCCTTGAAGACGAAGCTTCAAGGCATTCGGGGCAAGTGCCATAATAGTCGGTACGTAACCGGACTATGTCATATCCGGTCGCCTGCGACACAATCTCCAGTGGGTCATGTGTCGCCGTATTCTCCATGTCCTCCACTTTCTCACATTGCAGACACACGAGATGCGGATGTGACACAGGTATTCTGCCATCGTAGCGATTGGCAGAGGCGCTAAACTCTATCTCCAACACCTGACCGGTTTCCTTCAGGATTTCAATGGTGTTGTAAATGGTCGCGAGGCTCGTGCCAGGGTAGGCTGCTCGGACACCCTCGTGAATCTCGCTGACCGATGGGTGGCGATCACTGGCAAGCAGCACCTCGAGCAACTTCGCACGCTTGCGGGTAACGGCAACTCCTCTTTCCCGGAGTGCCGTCTTCATTTCCTCCAAGCGAAAACCGAGCTTCCCCTCCTGCGGAAACAGACTTGTGACCTTTTCAGATGCTTGGAATTGCAACGGTGTCACCCGAAAACTTAATAATTAGAATGATTCTAAATGATATTGCGTGTAAGGTAAGGCAGCGCAAGCGATATGTCAAGTGCAATTCTGCCATTTGCGGCGCAATATACCCCCGATCCTACATGCAAGGAATTTCCTCCTCGTTGACCTGTAGTTTTTTTGGCTCGTATACTCATATAATAGCAAGCAACTATCGCGAGCCACGAAAATAGACAGGAGATTTCAGGAGGCTGGTTATGACCCTGCATCCTGTTGTACTAGCGGGTGGTTCCGGCACTCGCCTGTGGCCTCTATCGCGGGAAGCCCACCCAAAGCAATTTCTGCGACTCATGGGCGAGTATTCACTCTTTCAGGATACAGTCCGAAGGCTGGACGGAATGGACGAAGCGGCGGCGCCGCTGGTTATGTGTAATGAGGAACATCGCTTCCTCGTTGCCGAACATTTACGACAACTGGGAAAGGAGGCTCTGGCGATTGCACTTGAACCGGTGGGGCGCAACACGGCCCCCGCATTAACCCTCGCGGCGTTGATGCTCCTGGATGAAGACGCCGGCTTTTCAAGTGGCGACCCCGTGATGCTCGTGCTGCCAGCCGACCATGTAGTCCGCAACGTAGAGCGGTTCCGCGGGCTGGTCAAGCATGGCGCAGAACTCGCAGCCAGGAACAAGGTCGTTACATTCGGCATTCTTCCCGACTCACCCAAGACGGGCTACGGCTACATCAAAAAAGGTGAGCCGCGTGTATCGTCCAATAAATCTCCGTCATTTCTGGTGGAGAGGTTTGTTGAAAAGCCCAGTCAGGCTGTTGCCGAGAGTATGCTTGAATCGGAAGCATATCTATGGAACAGCGGCATATTCATAGTACGCGCGTCGGTTTGGATGCGCGAATTGCGCCGCCAAAGACCTGACATAGCGGACGCCTGCTTGTCGGCACATTCTAGTCTAAGGCGCGATGGTGACTTCTACAGGCCTGACGCAGCTCATTTCTCCGCATCCCCCAGCGAATCCATTGACTATGCGGTGATGGAGTCTATGGATAGTAACCATTCACAGGGCGATAAGCCAGAGTGCCTAGTAATCCCGATGGAAATTGGTTGGACGGATCTTGGGTCATGGTCGTCTATGTGGGAAGAAAAAAGCAGGGACGAAGCAGATAATGTCATCCTCGGCGATGTGTATGCGCGGTCGATGTCGAATTCTCTGCTCATAAGCCAGCGGCGCCTGCTTGCAGCCGTTGGCTTGGACGATGTGATAATCATAGAAACTCCGGACGCCGTGCTGGCCGCACATAAGAACCGCGTTCAGGAAGTCAAAGAATTGGTCGAGCAGTTAAAGAGCGAAGCACGGCCTGAGCAGGAGAATCACCTGAAGATTAACCGGCCATGGGGATCCTATGAGACCATTGACGCTGGTGATCGTTTCCAGGTAAAACGCCTGACAATCACTCCGGGGGAAGCCCTCTCCTTACAGATGCATCATCACCGCGCGGAGCATTGGGTAGTGGTAAAGGGCACAGCCAAAGTTACGCGGGGCAAAGAGGAATTTCTGCTGACGGAAAATCAGTCAACGTATGTTCCCGTGGGGGTTGATCATCGGCTTGAGAACCCGGGAACCCTGCCGCTGGAAGTGGTAGAAGTGCAGACGGGCAGCTATCTGGAGGAGGATGATATTGTTCGCTTCGAGGACAGATATGATAGACATCTCAGTGATTGAACCCTTGGACAGGGCATAAGGTGAAAGAAATGTCGCAGACCGTGTTGCCGGATTCCGTAGTGCCATCCATACCGCCACGTATTCTGCTTGGTCCTGGACCAAGCAATGTGAGCCCCAGAGTTCTGCAAGCTATGATGCAGCCAATGATTGGCTATTTGGATCCGGACTTCATGCTTATTATGGACGAGGTTAGGGAGCTGCTTAAACAAGTCTATCAGGCTGAAGGAGCGAATACTCTTGCGATTTCGGGCACCGGCTCTGCCGGTATGGAAGCTGGATTGAGCAGCCTTTTGGAGCCTGGCGACACTGTCGTAATGTGCATCTACGGCTTTTTCTGCGAACGCATGGTTGACATGGCGAATCGCATCGGCGCGCACGTCGTACCGCTGCGTGCCGAATGGGGAAGACCATTTCCGGAGGAAATGCTCGAGGAAGAGTTGAGGAAGCACACTAATGTCAAGATGGTAACCGCGATACATGCGGAGACTTCCACCGGCGTACGCCAGCCCATGGCAAATATAGCACGATTGGCTAAAGAGAACGATGCTCTCCTCATGGTGGACAGCGTGACTTCACTTGGCGGCAATGAGGTTTCATTCGACCAATGGGACGCCGATTACGCTTATTCGGCGACGCAGAAGTGTCTTGGATGCCCACCAGGGCTGTCGCCCGTTGCGGTGAGTGACCGTGCGGTCGATGTGTTGCGGAGCCGCGCACAGCCACCGATGTCTTGGTATCTTGATCTATCCTTGCTCGGGAATTACTGGGGTTGGGAAGGCAACCGCGTGTATCATCACACAGCCCCGGTAAGCATGATCCTCGCTTTGAGAGAGGGTCTGCGCTTGGCGCTCTCGGAGGGCCTCGCGCAACGGTTTGAGCGTCACTCCCTTAACGCCAAGGCCCTGTGCGCCGGTCTGGAGGCGTTCGGACTTGAGTGCGTAGTCCCTGAAGAGCATCGCCTTGCACAGATAACCGTTGTCCAAATACCAAAGGGCGTCGATGATATGACTGTACGCCAGAGCTTGTTGCGTAGTTTTGGCATCGAAATCGGTGGTGGATTGGGGGAACTTGCAGGTAAGGTGTGGCGTGTTGGGCTTATGGGTGAATCCAGCAAGGCAGAATATGTACTGGCCCTGCTATCGGCATTGGAGAGCGTCTTACCGAAAGCAGGATACGAGGTAGCAAATGGGGCAGGCGTCGCAGCTGCAAGTAATGTCTTCAAGTCTCGATAGAATGACCAGATAACTAATCTCTGCGGGATGCCGAGCGGTGACGCGCCATTCCCCCGCCGTGTGAGCGTGCGTGTGGCCCGCCCATATAAAGTCTTCCTGCGTTCGCTACGCTGCATTGTCTCTGACGAACGGCATAATAGGAACTCCGTTCGCGCTCAACTGCTTGAAATCGGCCATGTATCCGCATTGGAGGCAATGCACATAGCTGCCATATTGGTCGTTGTTTGTGCCGAGATCGCCACTGCAGCGAGGGCACTGCTTCAGGAATATTCTTCGCTTTAGGTTCATCTGTCGAAAGTACATGGAGTCCTCCTCAATATCAAGATCACATGATATTGGGATCATAGAACACCCGTACTTTCACAGTCAAGGTGAAATACGACCCTTCGGATAATATATTCCAAACGTGAGTTCCTGCTGCGCCTCCGGCAAGAATGTGTCGCACATGCAAAAAGGGTGAACTGTGTCTCCAGTCCACCCTAGTAAGCTAGAACTCGGTGCCCCTGTCAGCTTTGAGCAGCCTTGCTAAGTTCAGCCCCTGCTGAGAATCCCACACGCTTATGTGCTGGCACTTCAATCAGGTCCCCTGCTTGGCTGCCACGAATCGGCCGCACCTTGCGCGCCTTTACATTTCTAAGCTCAAACGAGCCGAAGCCCGTAAGGACTACCCTATCACCCGCTGCAAGAGCCTCTTGAATGCTCTTGAGAACAGCATTGAGCGCGGCTTCTCCTTGAGAGTGAGTGCCTCCAAGCTTTCTTGCCACGTCCCTCGAAATATCATTCTTTCTAAGGGTTGCCATGTACGCCCTACCTCCCTTGTCATAACATTACCTTTAATTGATAATGACATCATTCGTAAGGACTGTTTAGAATTTCACGGACTCCACACCATTCTACCCGAACAGCAGACTTTATCTTGGAACCCGACCTAGTATGGTCAAATGAGAGCCACCTTACGTGAGAGCCACCTTACGGCATCTAACGAAACTCTCAGCAGCACCTTTCAGTAGATGAAGGAAATATATCCCAAACGACAAGTGCTTGTAAAGACTTAAATTAAAATTTCCCACTAGGCCATTTGAAACACTTGTGAGGATTAGTGCCGTGGAATTTGAGCTCATAGCAGACTATAACTGTGTGGTTGGAGAAGGCCCTCTATGGCATCCGATTGAAAGAAGATTGTATTGGGCAGACATCCCCCGCGGCAGAATCTTCTGTTACGATCCCGCGACGGGCCAGCACCGTCTGGTCTTCGAACAAGGAGAGGTCGGCGGCTTCACTGTGCAGTCAGACGGTTCTTTGCTTCTGTTTATGGACCGAGGTGCCGTTGCCTCACTACGGGACGGCAACCTCGACTACCTTATTGACGAGATTGCCGAAGAACGCGACACACGGTTCAACGATGTCATCGCCGATCCAGTAGGGCGAGTATTCTGCGGCACGATGCCCGCTCCCAGCCATCTGGGTAGCCTGTATCGTCTTGACACTGACGGCACCATAACGCAAGTCTTGGATGGCGTCGGGATATCGAACGGCATGGGCTTCACCCCTGACGCCAGGCGGATGTACTTCACGGATTCGCCAACGCACAGCATTTCTGTATTCGACTACGACGTCGATACTGGAGAACTTTCGAACCGACGTGTGTTCGCCAATACCGAGAATAACGACGGCATTCCCGACGGGATGACCGTTGATGCGGAAGGATATGTATGGTCGGCGCGATGGGACGGCTCGTCTCTTGTGAGATACTCTCCGGAGGGAGAACAGGTCAGTCGTATCTGGTTCCCAGCTAGAAAGGTGTCTAGCGTCATTTTCGGGGGCGAGGACTACACTGATATATACGTTACGACCGCGGGAGGAGAAGACAAGACCGGCGAAGGTCCTGGCGCAGGCTGTCTCTACAGGATAAATCTCGGAATAAGAGGCAAACCGGAGTATCTTTCAAATGTTGGTCTCTAGCACGCGAGCTTAATCGCGTATTTCTCGTTACATCTGCATTTTGACCGATCAGATAGCCCGTGCTAAAATGAACCAACACTACACAGATTCTCTTTCGCAGGAGTTGACTTATGTCTGGTCACTCTAAATGGTCCACGATTAAGCATGCAAAGGCGGTTACGGACGCTCGCAGAGGCAAACTCTTCACAAAGTTGACTCGCGAGGTCATTGTTGCGGCACGTCAGGGTGGCGGCGACCCTAGTATGAATATCCGGCTTCGGATGGCCATACAGAAGGCTAAGGATGCCAACATGCCGAACGACAACATCGACCGTGCCGTAAAGAGAGGAACGGGCGAGGGCAGCGAGCAGGATCAGATGGTGGAGTCCACCTACGAAGGCTACGGTCCTGGCGGTGTGGCGATAATGCTGCAAACTCTGACCGACAATCGTAACCGAACTGTCTCGGCCATTCGCTCTACACTCACCAAGGCAGGTGGGAATCTGGCGCAATCCGGAGCGGTGGCGTGGCAATTTGAGCCTAAAGGTATAGTCGTAGTGGACGCGGAACCTGACGATGCGGAGGAGTTCGCGCTGGTCGCGATTGATGCGGGCGCTGATGATTTCGAGACATTCGACTCTACGTTGCAGATATTCTCCCCGGTGGAGAGGTTAGAAGCAATAAGACAGACTCTTACCGACACGGAAGCGTCGATCGTCTCTTCGGAACTGTCAATGATCCCAAACAGCACCATAGCCTTGGACACGAAGGCAGCAACGCAGACCTTGCGCCTGCTTGACCAGCTCGAAGAGTTGGACGACGTACAAAAGGTGTACTCCAACGCCGACTTTCCTGACGAAGTCCTCGAACAGTACCGCGACGAATAGTTCCGTGCGAACGCTAGGGGTCGATCCGGGAACTTACAACATGGGCGTGGGAGTTATCGGATCGTACGACGACAATCTCACACTCGTGGATGCGAACGTGCTTAAGGTAGCAAGGCGTACGCCACTCGCGGAGCGGCTTCAGGCGCTATATTCTGAACTGTTGAGTTACATCGGTCAGCATAATCCCGATGAAGTCGCCATAGAAGAACCATTTGTTGCGCGTAATGTGCGTTCAGCTATGGCCGTCGGGCAAGCGCAAGCTGTGGCGATGATCGCAGCAGCTGCGTCAGGTATGAGCGTTACGTCTTATGCACCTCGCGAAGTAAAGCTTGCTGTGACGGGATTCGGCGACAGTTCGAAGGAACAAGTGCAGGAGATGGTAATGCTCTCACTCAGCCCGGCAACCAACCCAATGCCACTCGACGCCTCTGATGCGCTGGCGGTGGCTATCTGCCATATCAATTCCAGGCGTGCAGAGTCCCTCATTTCAAGGCAACAGAATTAGACTATGTCATCACTGATTTCGTCCGTGAATGGGCAGTTGGAAGGCACAGGGGCCGATTGGATGGACGTCGCCATCGGCGGAATAACTTTGCGAATAAGCGCTCCATTACCCTGTATTGAAGCAATTGGACAGATTGGTAGTCCCGTACGACTATTCACGTCTCTGCAAGTCAGGGAAGATAACCTAAGCCTCTACGGCTTTGACACCCCGGAGGCACGCCAGACGTTCGAGACCCTGATCGGCATAAGCGGAATCGGGCCCCGCGTTGCTCTGAGCATTCTGTCAATCTTCAGACCGGATGCCCTTGCCGCGGCGGTAGAATCCGGCGATGTGAAGAGTTTCACAGCTGTACCCGGAGTAGGTCGTAAGACGGCCAGCCGGATTGTGCTCGAACTTAAGGGCAAACTAGAGTTAGACTGGAGTGACTCGAGTGTTCCGGCCTTGGACTCAGACGCCATTGAAGCTCTAACCGCTCTGGGTTATACGCCCCTCGAAGCGCGGGAATCGCTGTCCGCCCTGTCCGAGAATGGCAGCGACCTCACTACCGAGGAGCAAGTTCGCCTGGCCCTTCAGCAATTGGCAGGTTAACCGCCACAATGGACATCTCACCCTACGACTCATGGGCAGAGATCTATGACTCCCTGTTCTCCTATGTTGTTGACGACATCTCTTACTATGTCGAAGAAGCGACTCTTTCCGGTGGCACGGTGCTGGAACTGGGCTGCGGAACTGGTCGCGTTTCTATTCCAATAGCTCGCGCCGGTATAGACATAGTTGGGATTGATGCATCTTCCGCGATGCTCACACGAGCACGAGAGAAATCTCGAGAGGCAGGCATTCCAAACCTGAAGCTGCTATGGGCTGACATGCGCGACTTCAACTTATCGAGTGAGTTTAACTTGGTAATAATTCCCTTCAGAGGGCTGCTGTCTCTCCTGTCCGTCGATGATGAGATTCGCACGTTGACGAACATCAAACGCCATCTTGCGCCGGGCGGAAAGCTCATATTCGATATATTCGTTCCTGACCTCAACATGATGGTGCAGGAGGGAGACGTTCCCTACCATTTTCGTGACGTAACTGATACGGAGACGGGCAGGCACTTAGTCGTTTGGAACCAGGCCAACTACGATGCTTTCAGCCAAGTCATGAGCATTCGCACTACTATCGAGCAGCTCGACGATTCGGGGCGCGTGTCAAGTAAAATGTACCGCGACTTTGCGCTACGCTACATCTTTCGGTGGGAAATGCACCATTTGCTAGGGCTGTGCGGATATGACGTGCAAGCTCTGTACGGGAACTTTGAGCGTGGTGAATTCCGTGAGGACAGCTCTGAAATGGTATGGGTAGCGTCTCCACAAGTGTGATTCTACTGTGTTCTGAGCCATCGATGGCTATCCATCGATAGGCTTGCAGCAGCTTTCGTTGAGCTGCGCGCTATCCGATGACGCTTCAGTACGTTATATTCAATAGCATGAAAACACACACTATGGCCGGACTTATTCTGTAAGCCAAATAGCGTGGAAACAGTAGCTGGATTGGCGCAGGTCTCTGTATGACAATTCAAATCAGGTCGCTAACGCTTCTGCTTTTGATTGCAGGAATTGCGGTAACGCTCGTTTCCTGCGTCGGGGCGCCGGCCGCTCCAGCAATCCGGAATGATGCTCTGTCCGCAACTATCGATATCGCCGACGCGGAGAGTGCGACTACTACTACTAATGCTTCTTGGTATCCACCGCCCGGCGTTGATCACTCCAGCCAGAATCCTGTCAGCAGTGGGCCCTCCTCAAACTCTGCTTCTTCGTTTTCCACCGAAATTGACGCCGATGCAGTAGTGGCGGCATTCGAGAAGGTCATAGGCGATGTACACGAGAATGTTCTTCCTTCAGTTGTAAGCATCTTTGTGCTCAACCGTGTCGAAGTTTCAGGATCGATACCAGGTTTCACTTACCCATTTCCATTCGGGCAGAGACCACCACAAAGCGGCGATACTCAGCAGGATTTCTTTTACAGAAATGGGCAAGGCTCGGGTTTCGTGTGGGACACGCAAGGGCACATAGTCACAAACCGGCACGTAGTAGTCGATGCAGAGCGAATAAGTGTCCAATTCTCGGACGGCAGCTCATATGTTGCCGAAGTCGTGGGGTTGGACCAGGATTCAGACTTGGCCGTAATTAGAGTCGAACGGGACACCGAACGGCTTATTCCGGTAACTTTGGGGGACAGCAATGATGTACGAGTGGGACAGCTCGCAATCACCATCGGCAATCCGTTCGGGCAGGAGTTCACGACAACTACGGGAATTGTAAGCGCCATCGGCAGGACAATCCGTACCGGAGACTCACATTTTTCATTGCCTAAGGTGATTCAGACGGATGCTCCCATGAATCCCGGTAACTCCGGCGGCCCACTGCTCAACCGGCAGGGCCAGGTCATCGGCGTTGACGCTCAGATTATCACGCGGTCCGGCTCGAATACCGGTATCGGTTTCGCCATTCCCGTCAACATGGCGAAGCAAGTTGTTCCCGTCCTTATCAGCGAGGGTTCTTTCACATACTCGTGGCTAGGTATTCAGGGCACTACTATTACTCCCGAGGCTGTGGACTTGATGGGTGCTCCGGAAGGCACGCGCGGCGCACAAGTGATTGCGCTTGCAAAAGATGGCCCAGCCCATATTGGCGGCTTGATAGGAAGCACCAAAACCAGGCGCACCTCGCAGGGCAACATCAGGTACGGCGGCGACGTTATAACGGCGATTGACGACCAGCCGGTACTTGGAATGACTGATCTGATCGTTTACCTTCTGGAAAATACGAGGCCGGGCAACACAGTGGCAGTCCGAGTCGTGCGAGAAGGAGGTGAGGTCGCGGAGATCAAGGTCACTCTGGATGCGCGTCCGGAGCTTCTGAATTAAATCTGCTTCAGATCCTTTTCTTTTATGCAACTTCCATAGCAACGGCACGATCCTTGGTAGGTGATGCGGTCTAACGGTACGCGGAAAGCAACGATGAAAATAGCAATCATATTTTCTCTGCTACTCGGCCTCGCTGCTGCATTGGCAGCGCAAATTGGATGTGGAGCGGCCCCGGCCGCACAGGGCGATGAGTCCACGTCGGTTGCTCAGGTTGAAAAGGTTGTAAAAACTGAACCATCACAGTCTGCCGCTCCACTCCACAGATCTTCTAAGGCAGACTCCGCACAACGCTTAGCGAGTGCGCGGGCCATGGATGAATCGCAGGAAGAGGTTGTGGAAGTTGGCTACAAGAAAGGAATGCACGTTCCGGAATTCGGAATGACCCTGCTTGACGGCACAAGGGTTACGTCGGCCAAGCTCGTTGAAGAAGGCAAGCCGGCGTTCGTCTATTTCCACGCCACCTGGTGAGGATCCTGTCACGTCGAGTTACGACGTATCAAAGAAGAGATCGGCGACAGTTACAACGACCGGGTAACTTTTTACATTGTTGGAACCGACCCGTCCGAGAGCATCGATATACTGGAAGCTGATAGAGTACGCGAGGGATTACCCTGGATCGCTGCTTACGCGGATGAAGACATGTTGAAGAAACTGCGAATCTACACTCATCCATCCAAGGTGGCACTCAGCGGGAATGGAATAATCACCCATCGCTACGGCATTGGCAGAGGAGATTTCGAGAGCTGGAGCGACCTATTCGACGACATCGCCGCAAATTAAAGGCATGTCTCGCTTCGCCGTCACTTTCGAGCGCGAAGCAGTGAGTACCAGGGCGGCACAACCTCCCTTCGCTGCCACGACGACCCAGGGGGTTATGCTCCATCCTTGCCCTGATACAGGACAGTGTCAGGTTTGAACACCGCCCAGGCAAACCAGAAGTGACTTCCATGCACAACAGGGGTAAGGCTCTTGCCGGAAAGGGGCCCGTCAACTGCGTTTCCTAGAATATCCCAAGTGCTCCCCGTCTGCTCATCGACAATTTTTCGGTCATAGACGCTGAAAGTCAGCCTCTGATCGTCAAGAAGAGAGTCGAATACCCCCGCCGCGCCGACATCGCGAGACTCGGCAATTGAGCTTGCGTCCAGCGCCGATGTCGTGCCGAACTTATGGAATACTGCGATACTGTGTTCACCCGATTCATAATTTATCGCTCCCTCGTCCTGAAGGATCGTCAGAGGGAATGCCACATCAGCATCACCTAACGTCACAGCGATGACACGCTCCACAGGAAGTAATCTTCCATCAAGGTCTCCTCTGAACAGGAACGGGTTGCCATCGGCGGTGTCATAACCGGCATAGGGATTACGGCCGTACTGCCGGGCAAATCCGGTGTCGCGGGACAACACCTTGCCTTTAGGATGTGCCTCGGCGAAGTCCGCGAACGATACGATTGACGCAGGCAGATGCTCCAACGTTCTGCCTGCATACTTACCAACAATCCCCTCTCCCGTAAACTGCTGCCACCAAGAATGCGACTGGCGGTCGTACATTATCAGGTCGGAGTTGCGAAGATTCCCGGATACGCCGAATTCAAGCAATGCGCCATCCAATCTCCTGTCGAAAGCGATCGCAGAATTGCAGAGCGGGCAGAACGTTACTGCAACTGGCACATCGCCGATGTCGTCGTTGACTATTTCGTGCCATGTCAGAATCTGGAGTGGATAGGCTCGGGCATCACCATCGACTTCCATTGCGACCACTGGCTCGACATCCTTGAGCCATGCCGACGCTTCGGACGGTGCTACGAATTTCGGATCGTTGATTGACGGAATGTTGTCGCGCGGAATGACGAATTTTATCTGGCTGTATGGCACAGTGTGCAGTCGAAAGTCAGTGTCCCATCCGCTAGTGCTGAGTCGCGCGGCGCTCAATGCCCTTTCATAATCAGGATCCGGCTCAACGCTTCTTTTCGCACCGCCCTTATTCGTTACCGACTTAGAGGTAGATATGGGCGTATCAACTACAACGGCAGTGGCCTCCGATCCCAGCCTTGACGGCGCAGTGGTCGCCACTCCTGCGGATGCCGTTACGTTCGTCGGCGTGGGTTTATTTCCTATGACTGGAGTGGTTGTAGGAAAAACGGGCGCTGCGGTAGTAGAAGCGCCGGAAGGCTGAGGCGACTGACTTGCCGTGGACTCTGCCAGCTGATTCCGTTCTCGCAAGATAGTTGGTTCCTCTGACGTGTTACTGCACGCTGCCAGCAATCCTACAGCGAGAAGGAACGTGATAGCCGACAAGGTGACCAACATTCTAGTTGTAAGTCTATTCAGCAAATGATTCTCCATTCCTTAGTTGGACGTCTATGCCTGCGAGTTTCTGTGCCGAGAGAAAGTGAGACGGCCTTTTTTTCTAAAGCCGCACGGCGCTAACTCAACGTCATCTGCAAAATTAGATGCTCGTCTCTCGCACAGGGTGTTTCTGTCTCGACAGGTTCCGATATAGGGTCATTAGAAGCGGAGCAATCAGTTCGAGGGAAGCGGCATACATACATGATAGGAACAGGCTTGGAGCCCCTAATCTTTGATCCGCCAGCTGCGTCCGTCCCGAGCGAGCAGTGCATCCGCCGCGGACGGTCCCCAGCTCCCGGTCTCATAAATGTGCAGGGGCGACACGTCCGTATCTGTCCACGCATCTATAAGCGGATCTACAATCTTCCACGCTTCTTCAATGTGGTCATTCCTGATGAATAGACTTGCGTCGCCCAGCAAGGCATCCTGGAGCAACCGCTCATAGTCTTCTGGGATCGACTGATCCTCGAAGGCCGCCTTGTAATGAAACTCAAGATTCGTGGGTTCCATGGTAGCGATTCCGGTATCCGGGCTCTTGGTCTGAAAACCCAGATGGATCCCCTCATCCGGCTGTAGTGTCAGGCGAAGCAGATTGGACTGAACAGGCTCGACAGAGGACATAGAAAACATAGAGTGCGGCGGCTTTTGAAACTCTATGACAATCTCAGATACTTTGTCTGCCATTGCCTTTCCAGTACGCAAGTAGAAGGGCACATCTCGCCAGCGCCAATTGTCCACGAATAGACGCACTGCGGCATAAGTGGGTGTGATTGAACTGGCAGGCACTCCTTCTTCAGACAGGTAGCCTTGATACTGTCCGCGCACCGCATTCTTGGCTATTTCGAGGCCTGTGTGCCGGCGGATTGATTGCAGAACCTCGACCTTCTTGTTCCGAAGCGATTCCGAGTCAGCGATATTCGGGGGTTCCATAGCAACCAGGGTAAGTAGTTGGAGCAAATGGTTCTGCACCATGTCGCGCACAACTCCCGACCCGTCGTAATAGCTGCCGCGGTCTCCCACCGCAATAGACTCCGCCACGGTTATCTGCACGTTGTCAATATAATTTCTATTCCACAGCGGCTCAAAGATAGCATTGGCAAAACGGAAGACGAGAAGATTCTGAACCATGTGCTTGCCTAAATAGTGGTCTATCCGGTACACCTGACTCTCTTCAAAGACTTCGCCGACCAGCTTATCAAGCTCAACGGCAGACGCAAGATCGTGGCCAAACGGCTTTTCAATGACCACTCTGCGCCAACCATCCGACTCGTCCGCAAGTCCATGGGCACTTAAATTGCGGAGTGCAGGTTCGAAGAGCCAAGGCGCGATGGACAGGTAGAATAGCCAATTCGTGCGTCCAGGGTTATGGCCGTCAATTTGCCGCAGTCCCTGCTTTAGTGCTCCTAGTCCGTCATATTCACCCAGATTTCCACGGACATAGTGGATTCGACGGGCAAACTCTACCCAGGCGTCCTTGTGCTCCGCGAGATCGCGGAATTCACTGACTCTCTTCCACATGAAATCACGATAAGAGTCGCTGGTATATTCCGACCGGGCAAAGCAGACGATTTTGAGGTCGCTGGGAATTCGCTTCCTGAATGCGAGTTCAAAGAGAGCCGGCACTAGCTTGCGCTGCGCAAGGTCTCCGGTACCGCCAAATATGACAATACTTGTACTCTCCTCGTTGCTCATGACTAGGTCTTCCTCACACTATGCCCGCCGAATTGATTTCGCATCGCTGCCAGCAACTTTGCGCCAAACGGAGATTCTTGCCTTGAGCGAAAGCGCGCTTGCAGGGATGCCGCTATTACTGGGATGGGAACCGCAAGGTCGATAGACTCCTCAACTGTCCAGCGCCCTTCACCTGAGTCTTCGACATAAGCTTGGATTCCCTCAAGTCCACCGTCCTCATCTAGGGCTGCTGCCGTCAGGTCAAGCAGCCATGAGCGGACCACGCTGCCATATCGCCAGATGTGGGCGATCTGCGCCAAGTCCAACTCCATGTCCTGCTTGGCGTCCATCAACTCGAAACCTTCTGCAAACGCCTGCATCATGCCGTATTCGATGCCATTATGCACCATCTTTACGAAATGTCCTGCGCCGGACGGGCCCACATGGCCGTATCCTCTGCCCTCACCTGGCGCGAGAGTACGGAATACAGGTTCAAGCCGCGTGAAAGCATCGGAATCGCCCCCAATCATTAGGCTATATCCCTCAGCCAATCCCCAGACACCGCCGCTTGTGCCTGCATCCAGCATTGAAACGCCATTCTCCAGCACTGTGGCGGCACGACGAATGGTATCCTTATAGTTCGAGTTACCGCCGTCGATTATCGTGTCTCCCTTCGACAAAGCCGCGGAGAGCGCACTTATCGTTGTGTCTGTAATCTCCCCGGCGGGAACCATGACCCAGACTGCGCGGGGAGGCTTCAAAACGGAAACAAGCTCCTCGATGGACGTCGCGTCCGTAGCGCCAGCATTCACAACTGTACGACGTGCTGCAACATCCGGGTCGAAGGCAACTACGCTATGCCCGCCATTCAGAAGGCGCTGGGTCATGTTGCCACCCATTCGTCCGAGACCAATCATTCCTAATTCCAACACGCCACCTCCAAAGTCCATCTCCATCCCGAATATCAGGTGATTTCACCTGTCATCTCGTCTATCGCCAGTACAGCATCATCTCCAAGATCGACGCGAGCAGCCGGCCGGCCCAAAGAAGCTAGTTCGTCCAGGTCACCTTTCGCCTGTGCCGCCGCGAGAACACGAAAGGTGAATGTCTCGCCCGGTATTCTAAAATCGGCATTTCCCAGCTGAGTTAACTGGAGGAATAGTCCGGACCTCGTTCCTCCTTTGTGCAACTGACCCGTGGAATGCAAATATCGAGGACCATAGTCAAATGTTGTTGCAATGCCGCATTCACGATTCACTCGCCTACGCAAGCGCGCAATCGCATCCTCAAATTCCTGAGTTGGTTCGACAAACGCAGTGATTGCGAGATAGTCGCCCGGCTTTGACTGTGCAATCAGTTGGGCAAGAGAGCCGAAAGGTAAGAGCAACGGCGCAATTCCCGTTCGGTGGTAGTCGGCAAGTATTCGAGCTGTGTTGTCCTTAGCTCGTTGAACGTCAGGTTGATCGAAAGGATGAATGCCCAATATACTGCCGGCGACAGCGGTTGCGAACTCCCACCTGAAGAACTCTGCTCCTAAGTCGTAGCTGCCTGAGAGGCGCAACCTAATGGTTGGCGTGCCTGCTCCCTCGGTAAGATCAACGTAGTAGTCCAGGTCATCCGCAGCATCCCCGTCAAGTCTCACATAGACGATCGCCCTGTCGCTTCCAAAGTTGTCAGGGTCGCAGAACGGCTCGCCCACAACTGGGATGATGCCCTTGCCTTCTTTGCCGGTACTTTCAGCTAGTAGCTGCTCGACCCAGAGTCCGAATCCCCACAAAGACTTGGTTGTAATTATGGTGAGCTTGTCACGACCTATCAGCGCAAGCGAAGCGATAGCGGCGCCCAGCCAAGCGCCGGGATTATCTCTGGACGGCACCTCTCCTTTGCAGGCCAAACTCATCGCCTCTACACGGGCGAGCAATAAATCAATCTCAATTCCGGTCAGGGCAGCAGGCACCATGCCGAAGAGAGATTGGACCGAGTAACGACCTCCAATATCCGAAGGATTCAAGAAGACTCGTCGCAAGCCATCCTTACTCGCCAATTCTTCGAGCGGCGTACCACGGTCGCATATCGCAACGAAGTGACGCCCCGCCTCACCCACGCCGACTGCTTGTTCAACGAGCCCTCTGAAGTACCTGTAAAGCGCATTCGGTTCGATGGTCGTTCCGGACTTGGATGCAACGACGAACAAAGTCTTGGAACATTCCACTTCGAGGACGACGGAGGCGATGGCACCCGGGACAGTAGTGTCCAACACAATGAGTTCAGGGTATCCTTTCGCGCTGCCGAACAGACTATGTATTGCCAAGGCTCCGAGGCTGCTGCCACCCATCCCAAGCAGAACGATATGCCGGAATCCTTCGTCCTTGACCGCATCTGAGAGTGCTTTTATTTCGGTGATTCTCTCACGCATGTCGCCCACAACCGTGAGCCAGCCAAGCCTGTCGCTAATCTCCGTTGGATCAGTCTTCCAGACAGTATGATCCCTCCTCCAGATTCTTCTCGGCACTTCGTTGCGGTCGAGGTCGGCGAGGGCATTTCTTACGAAAATTTCATACTGGTCGAGCAACGTCTTCCTCTCTCACGACAATGCAACAGTCACGCACGCATATAGCAATGGGTGAACCTCAATCTACGGCGCCAACTGCCCACTATGCCTATACACATTATGCCGATGATATGCGTGTTTTGACCTGCTTCTACCTGCCACCAACAGCCTGTGGGCAGGAACGCCTTTCTTTGCGACATGAAGCATAAGAAAGTATAATCTGCCACGATGTTAAAATTAAACCCCACCCCTCTCACACTGAACGACCGTTGGCATTAGGCATCCCCCGCCGGCGAGGAAGCGCCCAGCCCGGTCAGGAGCCACCCACCAACAGGACGAACCTGCGGCCCTGGTCGGCGCTCGCCTTCCGCGACTACCGCGCACTCTGGCTGTCTGGCGTCGCCCAGATGGTTACAATGCAGATGCGGACCCTGGTCAGCGCCGTATGGCTGTACGATGCTACGAATTCTGGTTGGCAACTAGGACTGCTCGGCGGCGTGCAACTCCTTGTGCAGTTACCCGCAATCCTTTACGGCGGCGCGCTCGCAGACCAGATTGATCGTAAGAAGTTAATGGCATACACGCAGCTTGTCAGCGTCGTCCTTATCGGCGCGATGACCGTCCTGGCGGCGAGAGACAGCCTGCTCCCTTGGCATATCTACGCCGCAACGGCCATCCTAAGCGTGTCCAGCACTCTCGGCAATCCGTCGCGCTCCGCTCTTACGGCGAATGTCGTGCCGCGCTCGCACCTGATGCACGCCGTCGCGCTGAACACCGCGACATTCCAGATTGGCGCGGTCGCCGCCCCGCTTGCCTTTTCCGGCGCGGTCGAGCTGTTCAATGAAAACTACGCCTACATATTCGGAATCACAACACTCATCGCGCTGCCAAGCGTCGTCCTGCCACTGCTGATTAGGACTTCGGGAGTGCCGATTAACCGTCAGCAGGAAGGCTCTGTAATAAGGCGCATAATCGACGGATTCCTCTATGTCAAAGGACATCCGATTCTGCCCGGACTGTACATCATGGACATTGGCGTTACCATCGTGAGCCACTACCGCCAGATACTCCCGCTCTTCGCGGACAGGCTGTTCAAGGGCGGTGCGGCGACCGTGGGCATACTGAACGCCGCAAACTCGGCGGGCGGCATACTTGGGACTTTCTCCGTGCTGTTCCTGACACACTTCCGGCGTAAGGGCATGATGGTTGTGTTCGCCACGCTGATTTACGCTGTGCTGCTTATCGTGCTCGGCTTCACGACCGCGCTATGGCTGGGCGTCATCATACTCGCCGGGCTGGGCGCGTCGGACGCAGTAGGCATGGCGACGCGCCAAACGACCGTGCAACTCACCACATCCGACAATATGCGCGGCCGAGCCGTCAGTTTTTCGTCAGTGTCCGCGATGACCGCAAACAACCTTGGAACCTTTGAAGTAGGTCTTATGTCAGACTTAATCGGCGCCGACAAGACCCTGATTCTAGGCGGTTGCATTGGCATTGTTGTCGTCCTTATGGTTTGGCTGACGGTGCGAGGCATCAGGGACTACCGCTATCCGGAGGATTGACGCTCTCTTACAGTGGTGAGTCTGGTATAGTGTGGGATAGAGGAGAGTTCTGGAATCGTTAGTTCGATGAGGAGAAACAAATGACGACTCAGGGATACACAAACCCCGGCATTCTGGTTGAGGGAGACTGGCTGGAGGAGATAATCGACGACTCGAATATACGCATTGTCGATTGCGACCCCTACGACGCCTACGGACGCGCCCATATCAGAAATGCCATAGGGATCCCGGTTCACCATTACATCAAGGAGCCCGGCTATGACGATGACCCCCGCGGCTATCCTCTGGTCGCCCCGCCAGAGACAATGAAAGAAGTCATGGAGCGAATGGGCATCGGCGACGATAATCTAGTAGTTGCCTATGACAGCAACGGTGCTCTCTGGTCAACACGGCTATGGTGGGTGCTCAACTACTACGGACATACCAATGTCAAAGTGCTCAACGGCGGCTGGAAGAAGTGGTATGACGAGGGCCGACCGACATCAATAGCCATACCAACGCCTGGAGACGTCACCTTTACACCTAAAGCGGACTCCAGCCTAGTATGCTCGCTCGACTACGGAGTGTCCAATGTTGGCAACGAGGATGTCGTCTTCCTCGACGTGCGCTCTGACGGCGAGTGGGACGGCAGCAACTCACGAGGCAATGCCCGCTCCGGCCGCATTCCGGGCGCGGTTCATCTGGAGTGGCTAGAATTCATCACTGACGATAGCCATCAGACCATAAAGCCCGCCGATGAACTCCGGGCAATGCTGGAAGAAGTAGGGGCAACTCCTGACAAAGAAGTCGTAACTTATTGACAGGGTGGTATCCGTGCGGCGCACGGAGTGTTTGTCCTGAAGCTGCTCGGCTATGAGCGCGCGCGCAACTATGATGGCTCGATGGGAGAGTGGGCTAACCGCGAAGATACGCCTCTCACTGTGTAAATTCACACAAAAAATAAGGCCGCTATATATCCCGACAAACCAGCAGCGTTTCCCCTTTCGAGAGGGAAGCGCTGTCTGCTCAAGTAGGATTTTACCGTGTATAACGACTCCCGGACTTTCTAATGACCAAAGCATCTGCCGATACATTCCCCATCGTGGACTGCACTGCGGAAATCGAACGTATCCTTGATGAGAGAGTAATGGTACTGGACGGCGCTTGGGGCGTAATGCTCCAGCGCATGCCGTTATCTGAAGAGGATTACAGAGGCGAGCGCTTCAACGACCATTGCCACGACATCAAGGGCTGCATCGACGCCTTATGCCTCACACAACCCGGCATTGTACTCGATGTCCAGCGACAGTATCTCGATGCGGGCGCAGACATCTTGACAACTAACACTTTCACGGCAACGCGGTTCGGATTGTCCGAGTTTGGCCTTGAAAGCTATGCCTACGAGATAAATCACGCGGCCGCTAGATTGGCGAGAATGACCGCGGATGAATTTACAGAGCGTCAGCCGGAAAAGCCTAGGTTCGTTGCGGGCAGCATCGGTCCGACCAATAAGACACTAACGCTATCGCCGGATGTAAACGACCCTGGATATCGGGACATAAGTTTTGACGAGCTGGTCGATGCTTATATGGATGCCGCGCGCGGTCTTCTTGAAGGTGGCGTTCACATCCTACTTGTGGAGACTGTCTTCGATACGCTCAACGCGAAGGCAGCTCTTTACGCCATCGAGAGCATCTTTGATGAGATTGGCGTCCGAGTTCCCGTGATGGTTTCTTTCACCGCCGTTGATTTGAGCGGGCGCAACCTTTCAGGACAGACCGCGGAAGCGTTCTGCGCTTCCGTGTCGCATATTCCTCTGCTGAGTGTCGGTATCAACTGCTCTTTGGGCAGCGACCAGATTAGGCCCTTCCTGACTTCCATTGCCGGTACGGCGACTCAATTCGTTTCTTGTCATCCAAACGCAGGCTTGCCCAACGAGTTTGGAGAATACAACGAAACTACCTCGCATATGTCCGCGAACTTGCGAGAGTTCGCCGCGAGCGGGCTGGCGAATATAGTGGGAAGCTGCTGCGGTTCGACACCTGAGCATACGAGGGCGATAGCCGAAGCCGTAAAAGGGATTGTCCCACGCGAGCGTTTGGCAACAGGCGCGAACACCGTCCTCAGTGGGCTTGAGGCCCTCGAACTACGTCCGGACTCCAATTTCACAAACATTGGGGAACGAGCCAACGTTACCGGTTCCGCTCGATTCAGACGACTCGTACGTCGAGGTAAATATGAAGAAGCCATATCCGTAGCTCGTGAGCAGGTAGAAAACGGGGCACAGATTCTCGACATCAACATGGATGAAGGTCTTTTGGACTCCGAGGCCGCAATGGAGCGCTACCTCAAGTTGATTGCTGCCGAACCTGACATTTCTCGACTGCCGATCATGATTGACAGTTCGAGATTCGGAGTCATAGAAGCGGGCCTGAAGTGCCTTCAAGGAAAGGGAATAGTTAACTCCATCTCGCTTAAGGAAGGCAAGGCCGAGTTCGTCAGGCAGGCACGAATCATAAAACGTTATGGCGCGGCGGTCGTCGTGATGGCATTCGATGAGGAAGGTCAAGCGGATACGTTTGAACGCAAAGTCGCCATTTGTACACGCTCGTATAACATCCTCACGGAGGATGTTGGATTCCCTCCCCAAGATATCATCTTTGATCCCAATATCTTTGCCGTTGCCACCGGAATCGAGGAACACAATGACTACGCTGTGGCATTCATCGAGGCGGCTAGAGAGTTGAAGCGCCTGTTCCCGCTATGTCATGTTAGTGGTGGCGTAAGCAACGTGTCTTTCTCGTTTCGGGGAAATGACCCGGTCAGAGAAGCACTCCACTCGGTCTTCCTGTATCACGCGATTCAAGCAGGGATGGACATGGGGATAGTGAATGCCGGTCAGTTGGCAGTCTATGACGATATAGACGATGACCTGCTCACGGCGTCGGAGGATGTAATCCTCAACAGGAGGGCTGACGCCACGGACCGCCTGCTAACGCTGGCTGAAAGTGTCGAAAAGAGTGGACGCAGTAATGCTCAAGGAGACTCATCCGAGGATAGTGCAGAGTGGCGCACCCTCCCCGTTGAGGAACGAATACGTCACGCGCTGGTCGCTGGCATTGACTCGTCCATCGAGGAAGATGTCGAAGAAGCGCGGTTGATGTCTGACCGCGCGCTCGATGTCATTGAAGGTCCCCTGATGGACGGAATGAACACGGTAGGCGACCTGTTCGGTTCTGGACGGATGTTCTTGCCGCAGGTGGTCAAGAGCGCTCGTGTAATGAAAAAGGCAGTAGCGGTACTTATCCCACACATCGACGCGGAAAATGAGAGCAGCGAACTTTTCAAGTCCGATGGCAAAATTGTCATCGCCACGGTCAAGGGAGACGTCCACGACATCGGCAAAAACATCGTTGGCGTTGTCCTTGGCTGTAACAACTATGAGGTAATTGATCTGGGTGTAATGACCCCCTTCCAACGGATTCTTGACGTTGCAAAGGACTCAGACGCGGATGTCATCGGTTTGAGCGGGCTTATAACGCCATCGTTGGATGAGATGACCACGGTTGCCCGGGAAATGTCCCGTCAGGGATTCGACATTCCTCTGCTCATAGGAGGGGCTGCTACTTCTCCGGCGCATACCGCCGTCAAAATCGCCCCTGAATATCAGCATGGGGTCATTCATGTGAGGGACGCATCGCGCTCGGTGACGACTATGAATGCCCTAATTGGCAAAGAAACAAGTCAAGAATTCATAGCACAGACCAAACAACGCTATGACAAGGTGCGCGCCGATCGAGCTTCACGCGATACACAGACCCAACTGCTTTCTCTGGGTGACGCGCGCTTGCGACGCATGAATTTCGACTGGGAATCGACAGTCGCGCCTCAACCGAAGTTCACCGGACTAAAAGTGTTTGAAGACTATCCGCTAACCGAGCTAGGGGATTACATCAGCTGGACGCCCTTCTTCGGTGCATGGGAGCTGCGCGGGGCATATCCGGCAATCTTCCAAAGCCCGATCTACGGTGAAGAAGCACGAAGCCTCTTCGACGATGCACAATCTCTCTTGCAGGAGATGATGGATCGTAGCGTCATCCAAGCCAGAGCAGTGATAGGTTTCTTTCCGGCAAATTCCGTTGGAGACGATGTTGAGCTGTACGGGGACGATAGCCGAAGAGAGGTCTTATCCACTTTCCATTTCCTGCGGCAGCAGTGGGATAAGTCGCGCCAACGGGCCAATTTGCCACTAGAGGACTTCTGCCTTGCGGACTTCATTGCACCAAAAGAGTCCGGCATTCCGGACTACATCGGCGCATTCGTGGTTACTGCGGGAATCGGCTCGGAAGAATACGCAGCTAGTTTAGAGTCCAGGAACGACGACTACAATGCCATAATGTCCAGGGCTCTCGCCGACAGGCTCGCTGAGGCGCTCAGCGAGCGACTGCATGAGCGAGTACGGAAAGAGTTCTGGGGATATGCGCCGAACGAGAGTCTGGACAATCCCAGCCTGCTGAGGGAAGAGTATCAGGGCATAAGACCGGCATTCGGATATCCGGCATGTCCGGACCATACAGAGAATGGAACCCTGTGGAAGCTTCTCGACGCCGAAAAACTCATCAACACCCAACTCACGGAGAACTACGCCATCCTGCCTACGGCGTCAACTGCGGGACTATATTTTTCGCACCCGGGATCCCGATACTTCGGAGTAGGACGCATTGGCCGAGACCAGGTGGAGGACTATGCGCTCAGAAAGGGAATGTCAGTCTCGGACATTTCGCGCTGGCTGTCTCCTAACATTACGCACTAACTTGACGGGATCGCCATAGCGCCCAAATAGCCCGGACGAATGCACGCGGCCCTAAGCAGGGAAGACTTTCGGGGGCTTTCTAATTGCCGCTAACAGAGGCTTCCACCGTAAGAGTGAATTGCATGTCCCCGGGGTCGCTGCACTTGCCTTTGACATCGCACGCGATGACCGATATCGTAGTTGTACCCGGTTCTGAGCCACGCAGCATCAGGACGCCGGCATTGGTTATGCTAGCTCCGTCCACCACCGCAGGATTGCCAATCATGTAGCTGTAATCGACAATAGCTTCGCCATCCGGGTCACTGAAGGCACTGGAAACGTCCATCGAGAACGATTCCCCCATTTTAAGACTTCGGCTAATTACTCCACCTACTACCTCAGGTTTTCGATTGACAGGTCTTCCTGAACCAGTAACTGTCAGAACAAAGTACAGATCCGAAAAGTTGCTGCAGCCGAGTTGGCTGCAAGCTCTTACTGAAATCCGGCTTTTGCCAACCGCAGAGCCAAGGAGTGTCAACACTCCGTTTTTGGCTATTTTGCTATTTGCCGCCACTTCTCGGTCATTCGTTAGAAATTCATACCGAATGATTGGGTACCGAGATGGAGCATTGAACGCGCGAGTAACCGGAACTCTTATGGACTCCTCCAGTTTAACCACCTGATCGCGTAACACGCCTACAACCTGCGGAAGTTGCGGAGGTTGTTCGGCTACCACTAAATTGAAGGTCAAGCTGGACGATTTGCCTCCAGGTTTGCCATCACTCGCATGTACGGAAATACTGGTATCACCAGCGGTCACGCCCTTGATATTGAGAATGCCCTTACTGGGACTGATGGTCACATCAGAGACACCATCCTCAGTCTGCGAAAATTGGTACTCCCTGATACGGTCACCGTCAGGGTCGTCGAAGTAGGACGACGTGTCTAGTTGAATTACATCATCCACTGAAATGGACTGATCGCCAATATTCCCTAGGACTACAGGCGGGCTATTAGGCGGAGCAACAATTTCGAGGCCGAAGCGCAGTCCAGATGCCTCATTTCCACAGATTTCAGAATCACAGGCTCTCACTAGGACAGTAGTTGACCCAATCTGTAAACCTCTAACTCTCAAGATCCCGTTGGCGGCATTGACCGTAACTTTTGCCAGCCCTTCGTCTTGTAGTTTGACTTCATACTCGGCAATGCGGTCGCCCTCGAAATCTCTGAACGCAGAACGCACCGAGATAGACTTAGCTTTGCCCATTGTCACCTGCTGGTCCTCGACGTAATTTACTACTTGAGGGGGACGATTTGGAGGAGGTATTACGGCAAGCCGGAAGGTCAGGTCCCCCGGCGCCGAACAATCGGAGTGGTCGCACGCCTTGACAGCAACCCAGGATGAGCCTATCTGCAATCCCATGAGAATAAGGCTTCCGGCCGATAGGTCGGCCGTTCCGCCTGCGACCGCGCTGTTGCTAAGAATGACGATGTACTCTTCCAATTCGTCTCCGTCTGCGTCAGAGAAAACGTGAGCGATATCCACAACGGTCGATTCACCAACTGTTACCGTCTGTTCTCCGATATTGGCGACAGGATGTGGGGAACGGTTTTGGCGTAGAGTTTGCGCCTGGCTTTTCGACGCTGTTGCATCCGCTGACACTGCGGCAGCAGAATCGGATGAAGTCGATTCCGGAGGTGACAGCAATTCAGACGTAGGTGCTTCAGTAGGAGAATGACCCAAAGACTCAGAGTAGGACGCCTCACCACGAAATGCCGTCTCAGCAATCGAGAAGGTCGGCATGGGCGCTGACTCAGTCATACCCCAAACTCCAAAAGGCATAACCGATGGGAGAGCTTCTCCCTGTCTCAGCGGCGGCTCCTCGATTATGGTAGAAGGCATTGGGTCGCTAGCAGGAACGATGAGGTCGGATACCCTTATCACACTCACTGAGGTCCCGGCTATTTCGATAACCCAGTCTCCGTCATCCTGTCTCCTAGCCGAAAAGTCGTAATTCCGGCCGTTGATATTTGCGTTCTGCGCATTGATGACGGTAGTTGCAGTAAAGAAGAGAAAGTGCGCCTTGCCTTCGGCATCGACCCGGAATTCATCAGATGTGCCTGGGTATGTACAGATGTCTCCTGGAGCCAGAGACTGGCCTATCCAGCAGTCAGCGTTATTTGGTTCAGTCAAAATTACCGCAGACGCGTAAGAGTTGACCATCGCGTCTGGAGGACGACTAACAGGTCCGCCGTCTGCCGGCGACGAACCCGCTATGCTTGTAGCTTTCGTCGCCGGTAATTCTCGCCAACACGCAGCATTGGCGCAAATTGCAATAAACGCCAAACATAAAATAGCGGTGTGTATTAGCCTGTCCACAATAAAGAATACTTAATATATTGTATATTATCTTCTTTAAGCAGACATTATAGACGGTGTACTCCGGAATTTTCAATAGAGTTATTCCGACGACAGGAGCACAGTACGTTGATGACAAGTGGGGCTTTGTCCAGTCAGGCGAGGTGCATTAGAGCCGTGCAACAAATTCAGAAAGTGACGCGGCGAACTGTTCGCGCTGCCAACGCCTAACGCTAGAATCGTGGAGCTCGAATTTGATGTGACAGGGGTCTGCAGAAATGCGTTCAAGGCTCCTTGCGGGCCATAAGAGACCGGGATCGAGATCCAGAGCCAATGCTAGGTCAAGACGCCACCGCTTAAGGAGGCGCAGCCTCTCGCGGACGACTTTCCTTTCGCCTGTTCCGATCCTGGGACGATCTTCCCTCTTTTTACGTGGGCGTGTCACAGGCTCAACTTCCAACCCTTGTCGAATGGCCTTCCGCACACCGGAGGCGCGCCTGCCGTAAGCATATCTTCCCAGACCCTTAACTTCGGAAAGATCGCAGTCCTGACTGGCAGCAAGACTAACCATCGCCGCATCGGAGAAAATCTTGAAGGGCGGCCTGTCTCGATTCCGAGCTTCACGCTCCCTGAAACCATGAAGTGACCGGAGAATCGCAAGTTCTCTGCCGTTTAAATCTCTGCTTCCCTTCACTGTCAGGAAGGCAGCATCGACATCCAGCGGAACAAATCTCACGTTTGTCAGGCGTTCGCACTCTTCCTTCACCCAGCCAGTCCTATCAAGCTCTTCAAGTCTCTCGCGTAGTATCGAAGCGAGTCGATGCAGATAGCGGACATCCGAAGCAGCGTACTCTTGCAGTTCATCTGAGATGGGACGATTCGTCCAGTCAGCACGCTGCAATCGTTTCGATTTCGGAATGTCGACACCCATGCACTCCTTTAACAGCGATGCCAGCCCCAGATTTCTGTGCCCGACGAATGCGGCTGCGATGCTCGTGTCGAAGAGGGGAGCTACACGAAAATACCAGTCGCGGTCTAGGCTTCTTATGTCATAATCTGCTGCGTGGAATATCTTCTCTACTGAAGAAGACGCCAGAAGCCTGCCAAGTGGAGCAACGTTCTCGAAGGCAAGTGGGTCAATAAGGAAGACTTCGTCACCAGTCGCAAGTTGCACCAAGCAAATCCGCTCAGGGTATCGATGAAATCCGTTAGATTCGATATCCAATGCGACGCAAGACTTACTCGATGCGGACGACACGACCGCCTCCAATTGCGAGGCGGTTGTGATAATCTCGGCGTTGCGATTATTGCGCTGCTTCTGAATCTGGGCTTACATCCCGGCAGGAAGAGGATTCGGATGAACTGGCTCCGCAGGTAAAAACCATGCTAGGATTTCAGTACGTCCCGATCAATCCCTCTACATCCCTTATTAGACTACTAAATAGCAGACAAACAGTCCCTTGACTTCCTCCAAAATATCACTTAATCTTAGTAAATTAGTGATAACTGAGGTAATACCTATGAAACGACCGAAGCGTCTTTCTGCAACTTTCGTCCGCACCGTGAAAGCGCCCGGGCGCTATGGAGACGGTCGTGGCGGGTATGGCCTGAACCTGCTGGTAAAGCCAATGTCTTCCGGAGGCTACTCAAAGTCATTTTCACAGAGACTCCGAATCAACGGTAAGCCTTTCAATGTCGGAATTGGACCTTACCCTATCGTAACACTTGCGGAAGCCCGCGAACAAGCTTTGGAGAACGCCCGCGCTGTATTCAAGGGGGTCGACATTAGAGCTGAACGCAAGCGCAAGCCAATACCAACTTTTGAGGAAGCGGCCGAGACTGTAATAAGTATCCATGTCAAGACGTGGAAGCCGGGTTCTAAGACTGAAGGATACTGGCGTTCACGCCTTGCTGAATACGCCTACCCAAAGATAGGTGATATGCCCGTATCAGAAATCACCACGTCGGATGTGCTCTCAATTCTTCTGCCGATCTGGGCTGACAAACGTGAGACTGCTACGAAAGTCCGTCAGCACATGGGCACGGTATTCAAGTGGGCTGTTGTCCAGGGACACCGCGCGGATAATCCAGCAGGTGACGTAATTAGCGAAGGATTGCCCAAGACAGCTCCACTGCGCAGGCATCAAAGAGCGCTCCCTTTCGCTGACGTATCAAGCGCACTCAATAAAGTCCGCGCGTCCGATGCGTGGAAAGTTACAAAGTTGGCTGTGGAGTTCCTGACTCTTACGGCAACCCGAAGTGGCGAAGTCAGAGAAGCGATATGGGATGAATTCGACCTAAACGAAAGGACATGGACACTTCCAGCCGAGAGGACGAAGGGGAGGCGTGAACATCGCGTACCGCTGTCAGATGGTGCGATTGCGATACTTGAACAGGCGCAGACATTCAGGGATTCTAACAGCTTGGTCTTTCCTAGTCAGCGTGGCAAGGTTATGTCAGACAACACTCTGTCGAAGCTCTTACGCGATTTGCAGATACAGGGGACACCGCATGGCATGCGCTCCAGCTTCAGGGATTGGGCAGCGGAAAAGACGAGCTACCCGTCCGAGATTGCCGAACATGCCTTGGCTCATATCGAGGGAACAGCAACCGAGAGGGCATATCGAAGGACGGACTACTTTGATCTTCGACGCGGGCTTATGCAGGCGTGGAGTGACTACCTATCGGAACGCGCAAAGTGAACTCGAACTCAAAGTGCTGTCCCGTCAACTTCGGTTGCCTTCACGAACGCCGCAAGCCCGCGTCGCCAGTGTTACATATCAACTGCGATGATACCTTACGGGCCGACCAGAAGCGGATCAGTTGCACCTGTACAAGATGATCAAGTCTACTTCCCTCAGCGGCCAAAACCCCTTCGCACTACCGGCCATTTTGACTGTCGCTAAGCAACAAGTTCTAGCTCGTAATCGCCTCCAAGCCGATACTCGTCATCCCCGTCTCTAGCAGGTTGACGCGAACGAAGAGCATCTGTATCGGGCCGATATCGTCAATCATCTTGGCGACGATTTCGCGGGCGGCGTCCTTCTCCTGCGGCGGCACCGAGTCTTCGAGGTCGAGGATGAGCGCGTCGGCGCCGTACTTGGGCGCTTTGCGTATCCAGGCCTCCTTGTTGCCGGGGACGAAGAGGACCGAGCGCAGGGGTTTTGCTTCGTATTTCATTGTTCAATCCCCATAACGGCGAGGGGCTAACACACTATGGATAGTATAGATGTTACTTCAGTTCAATTCTGATTGTCTTGATGGCGTCACCCGGAGTTGTCGCGCTACCAAGGTCTCGCAAGCCAATGTCCATTACGACATCCATGCCTTCTACTACCTGTCCGAACACCGAGTGGCAGGAATCGGCCTCGCAGTCCTTTTCGGAGCCGTCGAGATTATAACCGTCAAGGAAGTGAGTCTCGCGGAATGTTATGAAGAACTGGCTGCCGTTGGTGCCCTGACCGTTGCGTGATCCAGCGTTAGCCATTGATAAAACCCCCGGTCCGTCGTGGCGTAGGTCAGGACTGAGCTCGTTGTTGAATCTGTACCCAGGGCCTCCACCTCCCGTGCCTGTCGGGTCGCCAGTCTGCGCCATGAAGTTTTCGAGGACACGATGGAACGTTACGCCGTCATAGAAACCCTCCCTTGCGAGGAAGACGAAGTTGTTCACAGTGATGGGCGCGCCTTCCTCAAACAGGTCTATGACTATCTCACCGCCCTTTTCCAGCTCGATGACCGCCATGTAATCTTTATTCGTATCAATAGTCATGGGCGGCGGAGCGTCCCACTGACTATTGATGGAGGGTTCGGGCGCAGACTGTCGAGATTTATAGGCACTTTCCCGAGCATCCTGTGCAGGAGTGTAATTCGGATTTATCTGGATTGCTTTATCAAAGTCTGCAATTGCCTTATCTAAATTTCCTTTGGCGACAAAGGCTAGTCCTCGTACAAAGTAAGGATAATAGTCGCGATCCTCGGAGGATTTAATAACCTCATTGTAATCAGCAATTGCTTTGTCAGGCGATCCCTTGTCGGCATAAGCTAGACCTCGAGCCATGTGATAACCACCGGCAGGATCTAGCTGGATTGCCTTCGTGTAGGAGGTGATTGCAATATCGTAGTTCCCATTGCCGTGCTGGATTTGGCCTCGCCAATAGTAAGCATCAACATGGTCTGGGTTCAGTTCGATTACTTTGCTCAAGTCCGCCCAAGCATTGCTGAAATGATTTACTAGTATGAAGAACTGGGCTCGCCAATAGTAGGCATCAGCATGATTCGGGTTCAGTTTGATAGCTGTATTGAGGTTCGCAATGGACTCTCTGACATCGCTCCTGTCATTGACGCCTTTTAGGAAATAGGCTTGAGCTTTGTCGGCATTTGCTTTGTCAGTGTAGTCTTGGTTCAATTCTATCGCTTTATTGAGATTGTAAATTGCCTCGTCATACTCACCTTCGTTCATTAAATCAACACCAAGCCTGTAGTACACTGAAGCCCTTGATGCCGCAGCCGGTTTATGTGATGGAGTTGTCGCAGGCTGAGTTGAGGCAGATTGTCGAGACTTATAGAAATGTTCCCTAACGTCTTTTGCGACTGTGTTGTTTGGGTCTAACTCGATTGCTCGCTCGAAATCGGCGAACGCTCTGTCGTAGTTACCTCTGCTTGCATAGATAGTTCCTCGCCCAATGTAAGCGTAATCATGGTCTGGGTTCAGCTTGATTGCCCTGTCGAAGTCATCAAACGCGCTGTCATTATCTCTTTGGCTGAAATAGACAGCCCCTCGCATATAGTAAGCGTTAGCTTCGGATATCTTTGCCTGAGTGTCGTTCGAGTCTAACTCAAATGCCTTCTTGAAGTCAGAAATTGCGCTGTCATAATCCTCTTTGAGGAAATATGCCTTTCCTCGATAATAATAAGCGCCAGCATAGCCCGGATCCAGTGCGACTGATTTCTCTAAATCGGAAAACGCTTTAACGAAATCTTCTTTAAGGGCAAAGCTATACCCACGTCGAGAGTAAGCGGCAGCATGGTCTGGGTTAAGTTCGATGGCTCTACCAAAATCTTCCATAGCCATAGCAACGTAATCTTTGTCATCACGGTTGAGGATGACTTCTAAGTTGCCATAGGCGCGCCCTCGTTCATAATAGGCCTCAGCATAGTTTGGATTTAGTTCGATTGCCTTATTGAAACTATCGATTGCCTTGTCGTATTCATCTTCATTGAAGTATTCAATTCCTTTATCGTAGTATTTTGAGTATGTTTCTGGTGCATTCGGCTGTGCCGCAATTGTCGCTTGCACACTCGCTTCCGCTGTCGCCGACAAGTCAGGAAGGACGGTGGGTTCTGTGTTTGGCGTTTGCCCACAAGCGGCTAATTCCACCATCAAACCGAGCGCAACTAGTAACACTACCGTCAAACGCATCGATTATTCACCTCCTTCGACAGGGCGGGATTATGACTGAGTACTATACACCACTACTCGTATCGGCTTAGTAACTATGGCTAGTAGCGTCCCATAACATAGTGTGAAAGAGAGGGCTGTACAGAGACAGACCATCGCGTCATCCTTATCATCGTAAGTGGACAGGTCCGAAGTAAGTAACTGTCCTGAACGTCAAGACGTAACAGTGGTCGAATTCGAGTGAGCACCGTTCCTCACCATGCAGTTCAAGATGGTCAGCAGCTTCCAGACGCACGCAGTGAATGCTACCTTCTTCGGTTTGCCGGCCCATAGGAACCGTTGGCAAAAGGTTCCGCAGCGCAAGCTCTACCGAGTGGCCACCATCGCACGCATATACAGGGTTCAGCGTACCGTGGCTCGACCATCCCGTACCGTCCGTCCTCCTCGCATGGCATCGCCTCTGCTCCGGTTGAAGGGTACCACGCCGACCAGAGCGGCAATCTGCTGGCTGTTCAGCCTAGCCAGCTTCGGCAAATATGCCAGAAGTGCCATTGACACCAGCGGTCCGACTTCGGGGACGCCGCGCAGCAAGTCGGCCTTCTCACGCCATGCCGAGCTGCTGTGTATCCTCTGTCGCAGGTCGGTGTCCCAGTCCTCAAGCTCCTGCTTCAGCCATTCAATATGCGCCTCGACATTGGGACATACTTCTGGAGAGGCGTGTCCCGGTCTTAGTCCACCACCCCTGCACCTTCCCACACCATCCCAGAATGTCCCTGTTTATGCCATATTAGACTGCTTGGTAGGGGTTACACGCTCTTGCAAAGTTTCAAGTTTTCCTGTAATATCCCACTCATGGTGTGGGAAAACTAGAGTGAAACAGCCATGTCCAGACTAACGGTTGCCAAGGTCAAGAGCCTTCATACGCCAGGACGATACGGTGATGGCGGTGGACTGTACCTGAATATCGCGAAGCGCGGATCCAAGAGTTGGGTTCAGCGCATCACGATAGATGGCAGGCGGCGAGACATGGGGCTCGGTGGATACCCGGATGTAGGCCTTGCGCAGGCTCGCCGGCGCGCCGTCGATAACCGCGCCGCAGTAGCGGATGGCCGAAACCCAATGGCGGAGAACAGGAGGGTTGCAACGCCTACATTCTCTGAAGCGGCGCGAATGGTTCATGCCATCAAGGTTCCCACGTGGCGCAACAAAAAGCATGCCGACTCGTGGATGCAGACGGTCGAGCGCTACGCCCTTCCTGTGATTGGCGACTCCTGTATCGACAGCATAGGCAAGCAGGACGTTCTCCGCATTCTCACTCCGATCTGGACGAGTAAGCCAGAGACCGCACGGCGAGTGCGACAACGCGTGAGGGCCATTTTTGATTGGGCAATCGCCCACGACTACATCGAGGACAACCCGGCGGGAGAGGTGATCAAGGCAGCCCTCCCTGCAATGCCCAAGGTGAAGGAACACCTTCGGTCGCTGCCGTACAGGGAAGTTCCGGCGGCGCTGGATGCGATAAGTATGACGGAGTCCGCCACTGCGTCTAAGCTATGCCTGCGATTCGCAATCCTGACAGCTGCCCGCCCCGGGGAAGCCCGGGGCGCCTCCTGGGAGGACATCGATCTGGCCGCGTCCCTCTGGGTCATTCCGGCTGAGAGGATGAAAGCCGAGCGCGAGCATCGGGTTCCACTTTCCGGCTTGGCCCTTTCTCTACTCGAGGAAGCAGAATCACTATCTGACGGATCAAGCCTGGTATTCCCCTCTCCGGTTAACCGCGGGAGGCCGGTGAGTGAGAACACGCTGGGCAAGGTTCTGAAATCCGCGGGGCTGCACAGCAGGACCACGGCGCACGGCTTTCGCTCGTCATTCAGAATATGGGCACAGGAAAACACCGGCTCAAGCCATGCTGCTATGGAGCTGGCGCTGGCGCACTCGGTGGGTTCGGCAGTCGAGCAGGCGTACATGCGCTCGGACCTGCTGGAGCAGCGCAGAACGCTGATGCAGCAGTGGGCGAATTTTCTATCCAAGCATCCTTGCGAGGAAAATCATCTGAGTTCAGACACGAGCGACAGGGATAGTGAGGCGCATGAGGACTGAATATGCCGACAAGGCGTCAGATTCCCTGCGCTCACCTGATACGAGGTGACCGGGGCAGAAGCAACTGCCGGACCGCTTGAAATCCGGATGGACGCTTCGGGACTTGACGAATTGTTGATGACGATTTAGGCTGAGATTCATAATGCCGAAGACCGATTTCGATCCTCACATAACAGGCCCACGGATCAGCGCCGACCAGTTGGTGATGGCTGCGCTCCTCTGCATGATGCTGCCGCTGGTGCGGCTTGGCCTTGGAGCGGCGGGAATCGCCGACTTCGAATCAGGCGACCTGGGCGCTTCGCTGTCGGCTTTGGCCCTCATGGAAGTCGCCTTTGCGGTTCTAGCCACTTACCTGCTTACGGTCGCTACGGGAGCGTTTGAAGTTCTCGTCAGATCGGGGCGATTCTTTGTCCGAGACTTCACACTGTCACTGACGTGCCTCCTCGGAAGGCTGGCGGTCCGGTATTCAGAGACGACCTCGATTCTCAGGGCTTTTCCCCCGGAAATCACGCATGGCGCGGCCGACGCGCCGCTGAGCTGGAACCGGCTCCTCCAGACTCCCCGAATCTTCATCCACCGCTGGCTCGCTGGCGCAAGCCCCCACCTCATCTTCCACTAAGCCACCTCATCGGGTGCCCCACACAGGGGCGGGCTCGCGCTGAACTCTGTGGCACGGCCACGTTCAGCCCATTGACACGTCTGACTCACATTGTCCATGAAGAGCCCGGGTGACCCCTCTGCAAATTCTGCAAACCACTTCCCTGAAGGAAGCCGTCCATAATGGAACTCAATACTTCAGAATTCCCTCACGGACGGAGGCACTCAAGGAGGCATTATCAGGCGGTTCGCAGTTCAAAGATAGTTTAGCGCATCAAGTTGGATAGGAGGAATTATTGTGATAGACCGTTTGTTGAGATTGGAGGAAGTCCTGAATTATACGGGGCTGAGCAGGTCGGAACTTTATCGCAAGATTCAGATTGGAAAGTTCCCGAGACCCGTCAGGGTCGGCAAGCGCGCCGTGCGGTGGCGTGAAAGCGAGGTGGACGGGTGGATTACAGAACGACCGCGAACCGTGTTGCAATAGAAAAGAAGAGCAGAGAAACAGGCCCTGCGAAGTTGACCGCCGCACAGGGCCTAGACTGCAAACAGCCAGGAAGCTGATGCGCTATGAATAATAGCATGCAGCGTTCGGCCTTGGTAATTGCGATAGCCCGGTGGGTAGGCGTGAAACGGAAAGAGACAGGCCATCCCTCATGTTTCAGCCCGCCGGAGCGTCGCAAATCCAGAGCCGACGCCGAGCCCAGGTATGCGCTGTGGGACCGTCTCACGCACAGCCTCAGTGAGACCGGCTTCGAGCAGCTCATCGCCTTCTCCGGCATCGCCGTCGCACGCACCAGTGGGGCCTGCCGCGGCACTCTTTCCACGTCTGCGAGGCACGCCATCCGCTCGCACGTCCGATGCGGTCGGTACTCTTCTCACGGGAGGTAACGGCATGGGGTATGAGCTGAGCAACTGGGCACAGACGCTGGAGCATCCCTGCCTCACGCCGAGAACGAGGCAGGTCCTCAGCGCCATCTGCCTGGTCGCTCACGACGACCACGGCGAGTTCTGGATGAGAGGAAGGAAGCTCATCGAGGAGTACCTTCCCGACCTGTCCTACGGCGGGTACCGCAACTGCCTCGGCAAGCTGGTGCGAAACGGCTTGCTCATCAAGATCGAGCACGGCGGCGGGCGCACTTCGTCGGGACGGGGCACGACAACCCGCTACCGTGTCAACTCCCCGGTCGTCAGGAACCCCCACCCGGCGCAGGGTGTCCTGCCGGAGGTCACGAGGGCGCCCGCCGCCCAGGCACGATCCCGTGAGGGCGAATCTGGCGAAGACTTCCATTCTGTTTCGGCGGGCGACGTGTACCGACGCGTCAACGAGTTGCTGGCGGCGGGAATCACACCAGGGCAGATGATGGCGCTCCTGGAGACCGTTGGCGAGACCATGACGGGTTCGGAAGACATGTCACGTTCCGGCAGAGAAACATGTCATGAAGCCGGGAAACATGTAACAGATCATGACAGGTTTCCCCAAAACACGTCACAGATTGTGACAGGTTTCGGTCGAGAAACACGTCACGATTCCGAGAAACATGTAACGGATCATGACAGGTTTCCCAGAAACATGTCACAAATCATGACATCCCCTCAGATACATGAGGAAAAAGTGCATGAGGATAAAGAGGAAGCAGCTGCAAACCTGTCACGATCAGAATACGACCGGCCGGACTTCTTCGAACTCCTCGCCAGCTCACTGGCAGAAGCAGGACACGGCGGAATACGAGCCGGGCAGTTCTCGGACCTGAGAGGACTCGCGGCAACCTACGAAGAGCTGACGGGCTCGCCGCCAGACGAACGGACTGCCGACTACATCGCCGGGCGCGTCGGCGAGAGCAAGGGCGTCAGGAACGTGGTGGGCTTCACGCGGCGAATTGCGGAGGATGTGCTGCGAACGGGCGAGGGCTTTGTGGCCAGTCTTGCCCGCGAGCCACCGCCTGCGCCTATCCCGGGTTCATCGAGAGAGCACGACTTCGCCCGGGAGCCGCCCGACTGGGACCTGCTGCACCTGGCGCACGTCGCCCAGGTTTCCCCAGCCGGGGAGGTGTGGGCGTCTGTGCTCGAAGTCCTGCGTTCACAGGTGCCGAGACCGGCGTTCGAGACCTGGCTGGCGGAGTCGCTCGGGTCAGCTCATGTCGATCGGCAATTCGTAGTGAGCGCACCCAGTCGGTTCGCGGCCGAGATGCTGGAGAAGCGACTGCACCCGCTCATCGAGCGGGTACTGAGGGATGAGGTGGGCGCCGACCTCACAATTGGATACACGGTTGTCCCTCCAGACGGACGTCCCTGCCCGCTCTGTCAGGCGCAGGACACGGAGGCCGCGGCTTCCTGAGTAATATGTACGGGAAATCATCGAGCCGCGTTACGAAGAGAGCTGAGGAGCAACATGTTCAACAAGAACGGTAAACGTAAGAACGAGCCTGTGTCCGAGGAACGCCCGGTGCTGTTCCGGGTGATACCGCCCAGGTCCGGCGAGTTCAGCGCGCGGGGCTTCATCAACGCGCTTGAGGTGCTGAACCTCGTTGACGAGGTGCTGAGTCTGGAGCTCGTGACCGACGAAGGGCAGGTGAGGATGTACGTGCGCTCGGCGCGCCCTGACCACGTCCTGTCCGCGCTGCGGTCGCACTACGCGCAGGCGAGATTTGCGACTGCTGCTCCGGAGGACGATCCATTACTGATGGCAGGGGACGAGGGAGCCGTCTGCAGGCAGATACTCTGGCTCGCGGGAGAGCAGTGGCTGCCCTTCCATGTGCAGGACGACACTGGGGAGGACGGTGACCCGCTCCTCTCCGGTTGTGTTGTTATCAATGGTTCCGGTGACGTGTCCGACCAAGGAAGCCCGTCTGAATTCTCCTGTCACGCCTGGCAGCTGCAGCTCGTCCCTACTGTGGAGCCAGTGCTGCCTCCACATAGTTTGCGCCGTACACTCGAACACGCTGGATCAGATCGACGGCATGTTGCTAATGCTGAGTGAGGTGGGTCTGAGCTTCCGCGACTCAGGACGCCGACGTGCCTATCGAGGCATCCCTCACTCCGGCGGACTAATCGCATATCAGGCACGGCATCTTTCGAGCATTCTGCATCGATTCGCACAGATTCATGCCGGTTTTTTCATGTGAGTATCTCTCATAGGGAGTTACGGCAATAATCGATGCAAATCGGTGCAATCGATGTCAATTCTGTGCAGGTTTGCTAGAATCTGCTACCGGATGAATGGTACGGACACCACTTCAACTTGGGGCTGGCCTTCCGAAAAGTGCCGCGGTGCCGTGCCGACTCGTGTGGCTCGCAAGGCGGTCCTGTGGAGCCGCGTTGTAGCACCGCGTGTCTTTCGCGAGAGATGATAGAATTGTGGGAGCAAGCGGGTGAACTGAAATGATACTGGACGTAGGCCTGGCGGGCCGTATCGCGTGCCACTGGCGGTTCGCGCTACGCCGGTCACCTTCGTGATATCCGCACTGGTCTCGTGCTTGTTTCGCTAGTTGTGTCCTGGATAGGCAGGTCGCTGCGGTTAGTGACCGGCTTGAATATGCGCCCTGAGTTCTGATTGGGACAGGAACGGAGAATGTAGATGACGAGATTCACCGTCAGTTCTTTCCAGCAGGATGTTGACGTATTGGAGTTGGCGCTCGAGACGGTTCAGAGAAGTAGGATGAGTAGGCGTGTAGGCGACCGCTTTCGCTCGTCGGTGGCCAACATGTTCGCAATCACCGTCGATCACTTCGGGAAGGCGCTGGGAAGATGGCTCGCTTCACACTCGACGTCTATGGATGAGGCCGGCGTTTCTGAGTTCGAGGTCGCGTTCCGGGACGCCGCAAGGCTCGGGCTGATCTCCGCGGAGGCATGCGAGAGGTAGCTCGATTACAGGAAACTCTCAAGGGGAAATGGCGTCTCTCGGCGGCGAGGTGTTTACCGAAACCACGCTCGACATTCTCCCTCGCTTCACAGATGACGCCAGGGAACTCGCTGAGTTAATAGCGGGGTCCCGGATAGGTGAGGAACCGGAATTGTCCGATGGTCTCAGGTGTCAGGTGGAGCGGATTCTCTGGAACGTAAACCCCCAAGCCTGTGAGTAGTCTTGCGACAGCCTGTACCGGAGCGCTGCATCCTGGTCATTATCCGCGATGAGTTGAGCTGAGTCTTCGTAGAGCCTGTGTTCCGCGTCCTTCCACCAGAGCGGTCCGTTTGTGACATCCACGGGATAGTCTTCGAGACCCACAACTGCCCTGACCAGATACGGACGTGATATTCTGGCCCAGAAGCCGGTAATTTGAGAGGAGTTTCGTTCTGAGATTCCATCGAGATGTGCGAGAGTCGCCGGGCTGTTCCTCGCCTGCCCAGGATACGCAGCGGGGGCACGCCGTGTCAGCGCGTGACGACTGGAAATGCCATGAGGGGGCCAAGTGGCCCTCTCTTCCTTTGCCCGACGCCGGTCCCGGGATGGTGACACATGCCTGACGTGGTGATAGTTGGGGAGTCCGAGGTCAGAGACTGGTTCCGCGGGCAGCTATCGCGCAGGGATGCCGGCGGCCGGAAGGTCGTCCTGCGCGTGCTGGCCGAAGAGCTCGGCGTGAACAAGTCCACGGTCAGCCGTAACGGAAGGCAACTGAGGAATGACCAGCCGTTGGCGGCCCCCTTCTACGCTCTCGCTGCGGCCCGGCTGGCGGCGGAGCGGCTCGACGTTCTCCTGGTGAGACACCTGCGGCTGTTGGAGGAGAGCCGAGAGGATGCCCGCCGTGAGGAGACGCAGAGAGCCGAGGAGGCTCGCATCGCCAGGGCGGAGCGCGCGCGTGACAGAAGCCGACGCCTGTCCATGACGACTCACGCACTGGAAACAGTGAGGCGGCTTGAGGACCAGCGACGCCAGAGGCGAGCCGCAGCGCGAGCTGTCCTGGAGCCCTGGCTTGCGATGCTCCGCGCTGCCGGCATACGGACCTCTGATGATGAGGATCTCTATGGCGACGCCATTGAGCTCATCGAGGCCGGCATCACGGACATCCACTATGTCGATGCCGGCGTCGCGGCAGTCGCCCTCGCTCACGACGAGTACGTGTTCGAGTGCGGTCTCACCGCCACTGAGCTGCGCTCCGGGCTGACGGCGGAGCAGCGGCTTCAGCCAACGGTGGCGGACGGACAGGACCTGCCGGGGATGATCGGCGGTATGCCGGCCTTCACGGTGCGCCGCGTGCCCCTCCCAGACGAGGGCTGGCGCTACGGCGAGACTGCCGCCGATATGATGAGTGAGTGGCGGCGACTGACGGAAGCGTGCGCCAACCTTGCGACCGGTGAGCTGCCGTGGTTCGTGTCTCGCAACGAGTTCCGGGACTTTGAGCGGCTGGTGCGCATAGAGGGCGAGAGCGCCTACACCTTCGAGGATTCGGTCCTGGGAGAGGACGCGGAGCGCAGGCTGCGGCAGATGAAGCGCCGCTCGGCCCTGCCTTCCGTTATGACGGGAGCGACGGAGCTGGCCGCAGGCGGTCTGAAGTGGCTCCTTCGCTGGGGCTGGATATACGCTGTCTGCGCCGCGCTCAGTGTCGTGCTGGTCCTCACGCTCGCTCTGCTTGCCTGGAGTGCCTGGGAATTGCTGAAGTTCCTCTGGGGACTGCTTGTCGAGCACAGGTGGGGGATTATCGGAGTGCTGGCTGCAATCGCGGCAATGGCGGGCGCCGTCTGGTGGATCTGGCCGAAGACCGACAGGAGCGTCTATCCACCGAGGCGCGATGCCGCGTTGGAGGTCGTCGCAAGGACCGGTATCGTCGCCTGCATCGTGTTCCTGGCCGTCTGGAGCGTGGTGCTCCTCGGGCAGATGGTGCATTTCATGGAGGCCGCTGCCCCTTAACATGACAGCCATCTCCGAGGGCATATATCTCCCCTGAGCTGGGTTACGTCAGGCTCCTCATCACCTGGTAGCCTGCGTCCAGGCCCCAGGGATGCAGCCAGCAGTCCCTGAACACGCTGCCGGCGCTCTGCAGGTCCTCCAGGCTGGACACCAAGAGCGGCAGCGCCGTGCCCCGCTCGGTCGCCGCGTACCTGGCGAAGCCGGCGGCGTGCTCCCGCCTCTCGAACACGAACAGGACGGTCGGGCGTCCATCCGGAAAGTCGTGCCTCGTGTCGTCCGCAGCATAATAGGTGCGGTATCGCGCGATCTTCGGAGCGATGTTCGAGGGGTTTCTTGCCCTTCGCTCGAACTCCAGCACGAACGACGTGAACGGCCTGTCCGGATGCTCGAGGATGAGCGTCGCGTCAGGCCTGACGGCGCGCATGATGTCGCGAAAACGTCCTCTCCCGCGGGTGCCGTACCTGTACCTGCGCTCCCAGCGGTGCGCGGGCAGCGCCTGCACCAGGTCCCAGACCCTGCTCTCACGGCAGGAGGCCATCAGGAGCGATACGAAGTCGTATACGCCGTCGGTGTGTCGCCTCTCACGCAGCAGCGTCCGGCTCTTCGTGCCCACGACCCTAAATCCAGGGATAGGATACGTCGCATCTCCGCTCTCGTGAGGCTCCACCAGCCACTGCTCCCGGATGATCTGCTCGCTGCTGCGGTCCACACGGGAGAGGTAGTGAAGTCCCGCCGCACCGAGGACCACTCGCGTCTCGTTGTCCCTGCGCTGCCTCGGCGTCCTGCCGATACGCAGGTGATACACCAGCCCGGCGCGTGAGAGCTGCCCTTTCGCCCGGCCTAGGTGTCCAGCGCTGATGCCGGTCATCCGCTGCAGCTGCGAGACGCGCGCGTACGGCCAGTCGTGCAGCAGCCTCAGAATCGTCCTCGCTGGCACGCTTAGCTCCGTCGCCGCCCTGTCCTGCTCGTCCGTGTCCGCCTCAAGCGTTTCGGACGGCATGGTGCGCCTCTGCTCGGGACGCCTGGTGCGGGGCATGTCTGAGGGAGGCACCCCGTCCAGCGTCTCCCGCGACGAGAGCAGGTCCCGGTCGGCTGTGTGCCACAGCCGAGAGCCGGGAGGCGAGCTCAGCACCTCTGTTTCGGTTGCGACGAGCACTCCGCGGACGTTCCGCTCGTGGGCATGGTTCAGTGCCCTCTCCAGCTCCGCCATCCCGGGGACCAGCAGCATCGTCGTGCGGACCATCCCCCTGTCGTGCATGTTCTGCAGCGTTCTCAGGCGGCCGAACACGGCCTCCCCGGTGTGGGTGCTGCCGATGCGGGACAGGGCGGCGGTCCTGCCGTCCGGCAGTTGCAGCGCCGCATCGAGCGCGCCCTGCCGCTCCCAGCGCCAGGTGAGCCGCAGACCCTCTCCGTCGCCGGGGGCCGACGCAATATCCTGTGCCACCCTGTACAGCACGGCGGCAGCATCCAGGCGTCGCAGCAGGTAGCGCCTTCCCTGCGCCGACAGAAGGTCGTTGGACACTAACAGTGCTTCGGGGTCCTCGCCCGCGAGTCGTGACCTCGCGAGCTCCGCGATCCCCCGTGGCGTGAGGTACCAGCGCCTCACGCGAAAGCCGTCAAGGCGCGCGTGTCGCACCATGCCGACGCACCCGTGCCCGTCCAGCCGGCGCAGGGCCTCCCGCGCGGTCCTCTCAGGCAGGCCAGCCACCGCGGCAAGATCGATGCTGTCCAGAAACGGCATCTGCGCCAGCGCCGCAAGCGTCTCGCCGGTGCTGAATGATATGTTCACGATACAACCTCGCTTTAGATGGCGCACCGGGAAAAGGAGCGCGTTCACGCGCGTTCACACCCCGGGTCCTGTCTTCGTATTTATCCCTGTGGATACCGGCACGGGGCGACACATGGGGTGGCACACGAGTGACACAATGTGTCGGCGCCTCTGGTGCATAACAGCCTCTGCGCCGCACGGTACAGGGGCGCACGGCCCTTCTGGCACAGGTGGATAGTCCGACCGGCCGGTTGGCGATAATATCGCGCGCCTGCGGCAAGAAGTTGCAGCGCAACGGCGCAGCTGGATACCCTCGGACACACATCTCTCCGGCCCCGTCCGATGTCCTCCCGTCACCGTGAGGGGCCGAAAGTGTGAATGCAGACGGTGCTGAGAACACCTGCCGCTGACCTGCAATCACGCCTGCGTGAAATCCGTCGAGAATGCGGGTAACTCGGCGTGCCAGTCGCCTGCGACATAGAGCCGAAACCTGCGCATCGCCTAGATCACGCCCGCTACTGTTGACGTTGTGAACGCGGCTGCTCCTCGTGGCCCTCAATGTCCTGTAACCCTCACTCTTGCCTGGGGTGGTCGGTTCAACTATCCACTGCAACAAACGGGAGGGTGGAAAGGGAATGAGAAAAACATAGAGCATATTCAGGATAACGTAACGCCACGGCCATCAGGCATATACACGGGGCGAGGACAGTTCCGTCCGGCCTAGTCGACTGGCCCGCACACACCGTGAGTGGGCCGCTTTTCAGGCTATTCTCCGTGAACGCTCACGGACCCTTCTCCCTGGACTATGGCGTAGCCCTCCCAGTAATACTGTACACGCCCATCCACGCGCCCGCGCGAGGCTCCAGGGGCCGAGAAGCGCTCACGGAACAGCTGCGCGACTTCCCTGCGCACGATACTTCCTATCTCCTCTCTATCTGGACTGACGTCGCAACAAGAGGCCCAGGCGCTCCAGATGCGCTCCGTGGTGAGCCGGCTGCGCGGCATCCTGGTGATAGCCTCGTCCAGAAATCTGCCGAAGGCGTCGGTCTCGTTACTGTCCTGGCCATCCTCCGCGCCGTCGCCCGAAGCCGCATCCGAAATGCCGAAATACAGGACGTCTCCGAAGTCATGTGAGCGCAGCCACTCGCTGACCACGTACAGGCTGTCCACCGGTGCGTCCGCGTCAACCGGGGCGAATACCGTCTTGTACTTCGTGGTGCGGGAGACACGCATCGTTATCGTCACCAGCATCCGGCGGGCTTCATCATCGGTGAAGGGCACATTCGAGAGCGTCGCGACTATCTGCTTCGCCCCTGCACCCGCTGACCGTAGGAACTCCGAGAGCATGTAAACGTTGGACGTGGGCACAAGGCCGTCACCGGTCGCATAGACCGTCTTCCTCTTCGTCATCTTCGAGAACTGCATCGGTATCGCCAGCCGCATCTGTCGTCCTCCTTCCTATCGGTGTGAACACCGTGAACGCTGTCTTTTATGCACACATATATCTAATGGTACTCTGGTTCAGCGCCGAAATGAGCATCGGCGGCAGGGCTTTTTGGCAAGATTCTCTGACGCGGACACTGTCGCCTCTATCGGGAGTGGCGAATCACCATCCGCTGAGGCACGGCAGTCGTGGGACTGGAGAGTGGTTCCACGCGTCGTCTATGAGAAAGTTCGTCAGAATACATGGCATGGCTGGGCGGGCATGCACCGGCAGGACAGATAATCATACGCCGCAAGCTCCGCCCTCGGCCTCTCCGGCGTCAAGAGGTACCGGGATACCTTTGACGAAAATCGGAGCGCTCTACGGAGTTTCTGTGAAGATGGTTTCCCGAAATTCAGCCCGAAAACGGCGATTTAGCCGCCGATCCGCGCAGGCCCACGCTTCTGTGACAATTGCTGGCGTGAAGCTTAAGGGGGCATTCGCCAGCCGATGAACGTCCTATCGCAGTCACGGGCAGGTGGCGCGCGTTCCCTCCCTCAATGATGATGTCCCGGTGCAGACATTTTCCGCAGTGGCCGCAGTGGCGTCCAGAGCTGTCCGGGGATCTCGTGCCTGCAAGCCACCATCAACTCGCGCTTGTCTGCCGAGGAGAACTCTCCAGGCTGCGTGGCAGCAGAAACGACAGTGTCCACCGGCTGTTCTGCCTGGGTAGTTGTCGTGCCGAATGCCAGTCCAGAGAACACGCCGCCAGGAACTTCGCCAGTCGCAGGTCCTGCCGTGTCTTGCTTCTGTGGCAACTCCGGCACAGCCAGCGCAGGTTGTCGGGCGTGAAAGCCCTGAGCATCGCCACTGGCCCCAGTGCACGCGCCACGTTGATCGTCAGGCGGTGGTCCATCTCGTCGGATGCCATTAACTGTCGGCTCACCTCACCTGGCTGTGCGATTTACGAGACGCCTAGGATGTGTTACCGGATGCCATCAGCGGTGCAGCACGAGGCCTTGGATCTGACGCTGTCTGATGGAGGTTTTCATGAGATTCCTCTCTCGCTTGACGAAATCTTCACGATAACGGTACACTAACTACATAGGCTGGTTACTGCGTAGCGGGGGCTGGCCTTTTTCATTGCCTCGGAAGTACGACCAAGCCATAGTTCTCGACCCTACCCCTCGGGCTGCGGCGGAACTTCCCGTTCACGATTCCCCAGTCCTCCTTATCCGGCTTTCCCATAATATGCCTCCCGATTGGAGAAACCACGAGGTCGGCCAACTGCAACCCTGCAATGTTGTCCTTCTTATCACGTAAGGATAGCGATGATATGCGGTCTTCTACCGTCCGGCCCTGAAAGCGACGAGTACCTCGGACCCTCAGATTTGCCCACGCTAGCTCCAGCCCTCGGTCCAGGGTAGGCTCTCGTCTCTCGGCTACAATAGTCCCGCCTTCGCTTATGGCTTCCACATCGAAGCAGAATATCTCCACCAGGACCTCAAGGCTCAACATATAAGGATCGATGGCTGCCAACCCGTACCTGCCGAGATATTCGTCTTTGCGTATCGCGCAGGCGACCACAGAATAAGGCAGGCTCCGCATAAGGATGTTGATTCGATCGTAGAAGTGGTTGCGGAACTCTTCGTCCTGCATATCCTCGAAACCGTTACGGTTCCGGACAAGGTCAGCCGTATGCAGCACGATGTCGGTGCGCCCGAAAGTATCCGCTTTGAACTCGTTCAGAGCATCCACCAATTGCCCTTCGGCGTACTCTCTGTCCATGATGACGCCGCCGAGCACGAAGAGCGGGTACTGAGGGTCAACCACAGTCAGATTGTGGTCGCCGGACTCATCAAGGAATAGTACTTTCTCTCTGGTCATCTTCTGCCTCACGAAACTGTTCCCGTACGCTATGACACAAGATTACAGAGCGTATGCGATTAGTTACATCCCTAAGAGGCTCCCTGCTATTTAGGGGGTTACGTTCTTCTCCGCCTTGGCCGTGGCGGTGGAAGTAGGCCGTGTTGTCTCGCCCGGTTCAACAAGCTACGTTCTTTTCTCCATATCGAGCGAACAGTGGTGGGTGGCATACCAAGTCTATCCGCGACAATGTGGCATGCGCTTCTCGGCTCTCCGGACTTCGGTTCGTCGAATTCGTAAGGGACTCCGCTTACATCGTGAATCCCGTTTACCGCGGCAACAATGATGGTATTGCGGCTCCTCAATTTTCGCTTGTCGGGTCCATCCTTCGGTTTCTGGATGGTCTCCAAGGCAACATCCTGCGCCCACCCATAGAGGCTGTTCAACGCTACTTGCCACACTTCGGCTTCCTCTGGAGAGACCTTAATGGAACCTGGCTTCTTTCCTCGCAGATTGGTCAACAAGACCTTACAGGTCTTGTATGCCAGAAGGTCAACTCTCGAAGCCACGATGTACGCTTGCCAATTTTCCGGGTGGTTCTCTAGAAGTCTGGCCGAAAAGTGGGGTGGAGGTATTATACTTGCAGCCATCTGAGATAATGGAGATCGCCAATGCTGGGAAGGCAATCAGATCAGCGGGGGCTGTGGGAAGCGGACAGTCTGTATCTGGACCATGTGGGTCGTGGGACTTTCTACGGTCTGCTCGCATCTATGAGGGGTAAGCTGTTTCGGGACGAGGACTTCGCCGAGCTGTACTGCGCCGACAACGGTCGCGAGAGCGTACCGCCGAGTCTTCTGTCCACGGCGCTATTGCTTCAGACCTACGACAGGGCGAGCGACGCCGAAGCCAAGCAGAGAGCGGACTTCGATATACGCTGGAAGGTGGCATTGGGCATCGAGATTGAGGACAGGCCGTTCGCCAAGAGCACGCTCCAGCTGTTTCGTGCTCGTCTGATACTGCATGAGAAGGCAAAAGAGGTGTTCGAGCGCAGTCTGAGGTATGCCAGGGAGACAGGATACATCAAAGGTCGTCGCATGAAGGTGGCCCTGGACACGACCTACATACTGGGTCGTGGGGCGGTGAAGGATACCTACAACCTGCTTGCGGACGGGATAGTGAAGCTGATGCGAGCGCTGTCGGAAGTAGAGGGAGTCGAGCCGGTAGAGTGGGCGGCGCAGAACGGATACCGAGGATACATCGGCTCCAGCGTCAAGGGCGATGCCTGCATTGACTGGGACGACAGTGTCGCTCGGCGCAGGTTGCTTTCGGAGATAGTGGGGGATGCGGACAGGCTTCTGAAGATGGCGCGGAGGACGTGGGGACTTTGTGAAGAGGACAGTTCACAGAGAGACCGGATAGCCGAGGCGTCCGAACTGCTGGCTCAGTTGTTGCTGCAGGATATCGAACGTACAGAGGGTGGGGTGTCTCTGAAGCGTGGGGTGAGTCGAGACCGGATGGTGTCGGTCCATGATCCCGACATGCGCCACGGACACAAGAGTTCCAGCAGGCGGTTCGATGGTCACAAGGCATCGGTGGCTGTGGACACCGATTCCCAGCTGATAACCGCCGTGGACGTGCTGGCTGGCAACGCCACAGACAGCGACGGCGCGCTAGGGATGGTCGAACGCAGCGAACGGAACGCGTCGGCGGCGGTGGTGGAGACCATGGGGGATGTGGTGTACGGGGATGGAATCACACGTCAGGAATTTGCCGATGCCGGTCGCAGTCTGATAGCGAAGATGCCCAAGCGCCCTGAACGCAAGCACATTCCCAAGGAGGACTTCGAGATAGACCTCGAGTCCGGGACCTGCACCTGTCCTGCGGGTCATACAACCGACAAGGTGTATCGGATAGGCAGTCGCAGGGACAGGACAGGGCGGTTGCACAGGAAGAGAGGCTTTCGCTTCGACGCCGCGTTGTGCGGAGCATGTTCGCTCAGAGAGCGCTGTGTGGCAGCGGGAGAGGGAAAGGGCAGAACGGTGAGTCTTCACCCCCAGGAGTCGCTGCTTCAGCAGGCGCGCGCGTTGCAGATGAGCGATGACTTTGCGCAGTATCGTCAGCGGCGAGTGGTGGTGGAACACAGACTGGCTCGACTGGTGCAACTTGGGATGAGGCAGGCCCGGTACTTCGGACGCTCCAGGACGCTGTTCCAACTGCTGATGGCGGCTGCCGTTGCGAACCTGACGCTGGTGGCGGGCAAGGTGGGCATGATGGGAGAAGGAGCATCGGGTAACCGCTCTGTGTTCTGTGCTCTCTTGCTCGCCGTCATATCAGAAATTCGGTGGAATGACACTCCCATCAGTCGGACCGGATCTCACGCACTGACAGCCCGGACCTCGCTGGCATGAACTCTCTTCATAACAGGGGTTTTCGTCCGCACTTCTAGGATGAGGGCTTGCGTTTCTGCAAGCGCGTCAAGACCGCCAGCGAATTCCGCGAGGCAGACTTCCACCATGTCGAGCCAGTAGTCTTCATCGGCAGGACCACCACGGAAAGCCGGATGTGCTCGTATTCTCTGCTTTAGAGCTTCTAGGCCTTTCAATGCGAGAGTATCTCCTGAATCCAGCTCTATTCCTACTTTGTTAGTCCCGCCTGAATTGTCCCTGTGGAGAGGGCATATCGCCTGTCTATTATAGCACAGGAACGCCTGTAATTCGGCAGAAAACGGGTATGCTACGGTATCACTGCCCACGAAATAATCGCTCTACGGCGATTCTCGCGAGTTGATTTTCTGCCTGAGTGCTCGATTTCCGCGAAAAAAGAAGTTTTGGCCTGAAGACTCCGTCTTACCCGACAGCTCACGTATCATAAGACACGACGACTGCAAGTTCATTGCGCTTGCTCTGGTGGGATACACTCAACACTTTCATTGACTTGATTTCGGAACCGATTGTTCGGAGGCGTGAGCTGCTTGTGTAGTATCATGTCGCGATTGAAGAATGACGAAAGGTAGTGATATGGGGACTGCGACTGCGGAGCTGGAGCCTGATGACAGTTCCAGTTGGATACTGAGAATCTTGTGGGTCGCTATGGGTCTTCTAGGCGCACGTGTTGACCGCACTTCATTTCTGAAATCGCAACTGAGGCCCCACTTCCCGGAGGAGCAGGTCAAAGAATCAATCGAATATAATCCCGCACACGCCGGAACGCCGATCGACAAGATTGATGAAATCGCAGACTCGATAATCAAGTCTCACGTCGTAAAGGCGGCAGGAACTTCGTTCGCAAAAGGCTTGCCGGGTGGATTTGCTATGGTAGCCATGATACCTGCCGACACAGTGCAGTTTGCATGGCACTCCATAGTCGTCTCTCAGAAATTGGCGTATCTGTATGGCTGGCCTGACCTCCTTGAGGAGGATGAACCGGATGAGGAGACTCTACTCCGTATAGTGCTCTTTATCGGTGTTATGTTGGGAGCTGCCGAGGCTAACAAATTGTTGGCGGAAATCGCCAACCGATTTGCCCGAGAAGTTGGCCGGCGTCTTCCGAGATATGCCCTCACCAGGACTGCGTACTACCCGCTAATCAAGGCCATCCTCAGATGGGTTGGCGTCAGCCTGACGAAGCAGTCCTTCGCCAAGGGTCTATCGAAGGTCATTCCCATAGTGAGTGGACTTATTTCAGCGGGCGTGACCGCGTACACGCTTCGCCCGATGGCCAGACGCCTGAAGAATCACCTCAGAACCTTGGAGTACGCGGGTGCCGCTGTCCGGGCCGGAGATTCGGAAGATACAGGCCTCGACTAGGTAGGAGAGAGACACTTGGACAAAATAGTCGGCGTCATTGCCAGCTTGGGAATACCTGGGCTTGTGTTACTCGTTGCAATGGGAGTGTCGGGATGGGTTGGAGCAGCAGCGATAACAACGGGATTGGCAAGTTTGGGCGGTCCACTCTAGCCTGGCGACTGCCGCTTACGATGCATCTAACTGCGGTATAACGGCGATTATCCTGTAAATGCGCAGCTTGCCGGGCTTGCTGAAGCGCTAGGTGCGCTTCTTTGCTCAACTAGCTCGAACTGACCTACCAACCGATGGACGGCCTTTTGCACTCCCGGTAGGTGGTGCGTGATCCGTCGATGACGATGTTCCGATGCAGGCATTTCTTACAGAGGGCGCAGCGCCGAACGGAACCGTCCAGGATCTCTGCCTGCAAGCCACCATCAGCTCGCGCTCGTCCGCCGTGGAGTAGGCTCCTGACCGCACGTCAGCACGAACGTCAGCGCCCACCGGCGGTTCTGCCTAAGTAGTTGTCGTGCCGAATGCCAGTCCAGAGAACACGCCGCCAGAAACTTCACCAGTCGCCGGTCCTGAGGTGTCTTGCTTCTGCGGCAATTCCGGCGCAGGTTATAGAGGGATGAACGCACGCAGCATTGCCGCTGGGCCTAGCAGATTTGTGTCGCACGGGTAGTATAGCGCTTTCACATCGGCGTAGGACGGAATAAACTCACGATTAGGGAGAGTTCTCCTTTCAAAGAAGTGAAATGGCAGGCCCAGTGTCGGCATCTGAGATGATGGCGAAGCCACACACCAAACTATATTAAGCGCGACAGAGACATAAGACATGAAAGCTGCTATCTGCACCTATCACTCCAATAGGGAAACAAATCTCGCTTGCAGCAGGTGCGACAGGCCCATTTGCACCGAATGCGTAGTTCATTCGCCTGTGGGTATGCGCTGCCCCGAGTGCTGGTACATGAGACGTGACGGAATCAAAAGGCGGGCCTACGGCGACAAAACGGTTCTTAAGGGTTTTATCATACTGCTCATAGTAGGTTTGAGTCCTTTAGCACTCCTCATATTCGCGAGTATCACGGGAGGTGCCCGCCACGACATTCCTGGCTTTCTGGCGTCATCAGAACCAATCCGAACATCTTCACCCGCAGCGAATGTCGTCGATGATACTACCACTCCAAGCGCAACATTGCCACCAGCGCCTACAGAGACGCATACGGCGATACCCAGTCCTTCCCCTGTGCCGCGGGCACTGCTGAAGCACCTTTCAGAAAAGCTATTTGTGGTGAATCTGATCAACCAGGAGAGAAAGAAGTCAGGCGCGCCTCCGGTCCAACCGGGGGATAACGTCGCAGCGCAGCTGCACGCCGAGAGCGCGCTGGCAAACTGCTTCGCATCGCACTGGGGACTCGATGGTTTGAAGCCGTACATGCGCTACTCGCTGGCCGGCGGCTATCAGTCAAATGTCGAGAACGGATCAGGCAGCGATTATTGCATAACGGAAAGCGACGGATACACTGAAATACGATCCGTACAGCAGCGCCTCGCCAGAATGATGGACGGGTTGATGAGCAGTTCCGACCATCGCAGAAACATACTCAACGAACGGCACAGAAAGGTCAACATCGGCCTGGCGTGGGATAGGTACAACATTCACATGTACCAGCACTTCGAGGGCGACTACGTGGAATATGATCAGCTGCCTAGCATCGAGGACAAGCGACTAACCTTCAGCGGAAGGGTGAAGAACGGCGTCAGTTTCGACGACAAGGAAGACCTGGGCGTTCAGATATACTACGACCCGCCGCCTGGCGAACTCACACGGGGTCAGGTCTCACGAACGTACTGCTATGACAGCGGGCTGCCGATAGCGGCCTTGCGCCCTCCCCCAAATCCCGGTTGGCGCTATAGGCAGCACACATTTTCGAGGTCATACTCGACTTGTCCCGACCCGTATGAGGTGCCGGAAGACGCTCCTCCGCCGGCTTCTCCCGATGAAGCAACAGAATTCTGGGGAGAAGCCTACTACGCAAGCCAGTACCGGATAGAACGGGCGACCACTGGCCCCTGGATTACTTCATCAACATGGACAGCTCGGGACACATCATTCTCGGTCAGCGCCGACATCAGGAAAGTGCTGTATGAACACGGCATCGGCATTTACACGGTCGTGGTGTGGGGCAGCGTAGACGGCGAAACTGCCGTGATCTCTCAGTACGCGATGTTCTACGAGGTTGTACCTCCGGACATTCGCCTCTCGCCAATGCCTACTCGAACGGCAGTCCCTCCGCAATCGCCCGGCACTGCTGAGGTTCCTTCTGTGTCCGTATCCATATCGACGAACCTTGCCATTACGCCCACATCCATGGGTTCGCCTACACTTGCTTCAATCGACACACCCACGGCACCGCAAGCACCAACCGCTACAACCACCCCTGTCCCGTCGCCTACTGCTAGCTCTACCCCGTCGCCTACGCCTGCACCAACTAGCACGCCCACACCACTTCCTCCCGGAGCCTCAAGAGAAAATCCAATTCCTGTAGGAGAGCCGGGAATGACGGCGGACGATTTCAGAGTCTGGGTAGTCGAAGTCCGGAAGGATGCACACGACATAATTGCTCAAGCAAACGAGGATAAATCGTACTATGAGCAACCACTCCCCGGGCATGTGTACATCATGGCTAGAATTAAGGTCAGAAACCTGTCGCCGGAGCCTCAAAGCCTCTCCAACAATCGATGGAGCGTAGTGGGGTCAACGGATCTAGAATTCGGGCAGTGTCGCACTGGTGGCGGTGGATTCTATTATTCGTATGAGGTGCCGGACGAATACGATGACGACCGGTTGATGTTTCAGGACGGGGAGATTGAGGGAAATCTGTGCTTTACCGTAAAGTCGTCGGATTTAGATTCGTTGGTGATGTTCGACAGTAGTGGAGGCAACTGGGTGTTCTTCGCTTTGCAGTGACTACGCTGCAACGGTATAGTCATTGGGCAAGTCCTGTCGGGCGTAGAGGGAATTGGACCAAGGCGACATGCGACAAAATGAGGGTGAAGTTCGAGTGACATTGGAAACTGCCGAGGCATATTACAACCGGGGACGACGCTACTTTCGGGAAAGGGAATTTATCCTAGCATTGGCGGATTTCAATGCGGCAGTAAGCCTCAATCCGTATCACGGGAGCGAAGATTATATAGACTGGCGCCACCTTAGAGGACTCACCTACTACATGGTAGCAGTGGAGAGGAGGAATGCCGATTACCGCGTCAGAGTCGCCTCGGGCGAGAGCAGCGGTGAAGCAGATATTCACTCCCGCTTCTCGCTAAGCAATGACCGACTGCTGAATAAGGCGTTATCTGACTTTACTGCCGTGGTAGGATTGGCTCCGTATCACTATCGAGGATTTTTTTGGCGCGGCCAGACATTGTTGGCCAAGATGAAAACTGATCACGCAATCGCCGATTATAGTAGGTCCATTTCTATCAACGCGAGTTTTGCTGCGGCGTATATCGGTCGCGGGAACGCCTATGGGGAGGAAAGGGAATATAGTGAGGCGATTTCGGATTTCAGCGCATACATCCGCCTGGAGGCCTACGACAAAAGGGACCGAGGCTACTTCAAGCGAGGCAGAGCATACTACCTCACGGGTGAGTATGAAAAGTCATTGGATGACATGGAAGCGGCTCTTCAAGTGAAACCGAGCAACCGCGAAGCGTACGACTTACGGCAGCACATAATTCAGCAATGGTCGCACATTCAGGGAGCCGGTCGAAAAAACTCAAACCGCAGGCCAAGAGAGCATGGCGAGTCCTACCAAGAGTACACAAATAGGCTGATGAGAACCCATCGCTCGTATGACTTCCATATCCCGGGTGGCTATTACTACGACAGTGATCCGTATGACAGTATGGCTGTCAACTACGAATCCGAATATGGAGAAGGATACGGGGAGGGGGACTACAGCGATCTCGGAAGCGAATTCTGGTAATCCTGGTCGAGACAAGCCTTTAAGCGGTCTTGGGGGGAATCAACCACGCCCAGATGCGCGTTCCATTCACGAGCGCACCCTCTGTCGAATAGCGTGCAAACACATCCTGAATGGGATGCAAGAATATACCTTCATTCCTTGCACCGAGCGCAGTTGCGAGATGAACTGCCAGGAACCTCGTGACCAAAAGCCACCATCAGCTCGCGCTTGTCTGCTACGGAGCAGGCTCCAGGCTGCACGGTAGCATAAGCGGCAACGCCCACCTGCGATTCTTTCTAATACCAATTCGGTTTACTTACGACACAAAAGAGGCGGCATGAATACCACTGTTAGCAGTCAAGCCAAAGAGTCCAAAAGGCACTCATTTCCTTGTGGCGGCATGATGCAGGACAAACACCGATGTCACATCATTCAGCGTCAGCATCAGGGCAGTGGTGATTGTGGATAAAGTTTATCCGTGCATTCCGACCTGCGTCAACAATCTAGTAGCGTCCCGTCAAGTGGTGTAGGAGATCGTCAACCTATTTGTTCTACTAGGCCGCAGTCGGTTGTGTGAGTTGCACCTCTGGCAGGGCTTCGGTGTAGGTCGTTGATACCGGCGTCAGGTATCGTCTGCCGACGATCCACTCATCGTTCTGCTCGGCGAGCACCGCGCCAACCAGCCGAAGTGCTGCCGATCGGTTCGGGAAGATACCCACCACATCGGTTCTGCGCCTTATCTCTTTGTTCAACCTCTCCTGCGGATTGTTCGACCATATCTTCTTCCAGTGCTCAATCGGGAAGTGCGTGAACGCCAAGATGTCCGCTCCGGCTTCGTCCAGCATCGAGGCTGCCTCAGGGAAGCGCTCGGCCAGTTGCTCGACTACCTTCTCATGCTGGATGTGTACCTCCTGCGCAGACGGCTGCTGGTAGATGCTGCGCACCATAGTCGCCACCCACGGCTGTGTCCTCTTGGGCACTCGCGTTAGCAAGTTGGTCATAAAGTGCGTGCGACAGCGCTGCCAGCTCGCTCCCGCGAACACTGTGCCTATGGCGTCTCTCAGTCCCTGGTGAGCGTCCGAGATAACCAACTCCACACCGGCCAGCCCTCGTGCCACCAGCGAGCGCAGGAAGCTCAGCCAGAAGGCTCCGTCCTCGCTCGTGCCCACGTCCAGACCCACGATCTCCCTCGTGCCCTCGGCGTTCACGGCAGTGCCCACCACCACGCTCACGTTGACTATCCTGCCTTCCTCCCTGACCTTCTGCGTCAACGCATCCAGCCACAGATACGCATCGGTCCACTATCCAAGGGCCGGCTAAGGAACTTCTCCACTACTTCGTCCAGACCACGGCAGATGCGCGACACCTGGCTCTTTGAGATGCCCTCGCATCCCAGCGCCTTCACAAGATCGTCAACCCTCCTGGTGGACACTCCCTCCACGTATGCCTGCTGTATCACCGCCAACAAGGCCTTCTCGCTCCGACGCCGAGGCTCAAGCAGGCTGGGGAAGTAGCTCCCGTCCCTCAGCTTAGGTATCCGCAGTTCCATCGTGCCAACTCGCGTGTCCCAGCTCCTGCTTCGGTATCCGTTGCGCTGGGTGACTCGCTCCGGACTGCGCTCGCCGTATCCGGCTCCAGTCTTCACTGTCACCTCAGCGTCCATTATCCCCTGCGCGACAACACCCAGCGCCTCAAGCAGGAAGTCCACGTCTCCGTCCACTCCACGCTTGCGCAACAACTCCAGAATGTCCATACTGTCTCTTGCCATCGTCGTCCTCCTCTTACTAGGCTTCTTCTTCCTATAAGGATGACGCGGTGGCTTTACTTATTCCACTCCACCTTCTCTCTTACACCACTTCCGGGGACTCTACCGAGGTGGCCCGAATAAGTCACACAGGTGGCTGAGAGAGAGTCGCGCCCCTTGAATGAAGGGAAAAGAGAAATAGGAAGAAGCGCAGTCCAGGATTCAATGCCAGGGTAGCGTTGGCCGTGCTGCGGGGAGAAGAGACCGTAGCACAGATGGCCAGCCGGTTTGAAGTTCATCCCACGCAGATTCATGCTTAGAAGAAAGGCTCTGATTGACAGCGCCCGAGGTCTTCAGTAAGGGCAACGCAAAGGGGGACAGGGATCAGGAAGCGCTTACTGCGCATCTGTACCAGCAGATAGGGCAACTCAAGGTGGAGCGGGATTTTTTGTCAGAGAGGTCCGGTCAGTCGTCGCCTGGCTATGGTGGATCGAGGAAAGGCATTGACGCTTATCTGGACCTTTACAATCGGGAGCGGCCACACCAATCCCTGGGCTATCGGACTCCGGCTCAGATGTTCGCGTCGGGAAGACCACTCAAGTTTTTGCCAAACCAGCCATTAGCCTTATCTTCTCGTGACGCAGTATCAGACTTTACAGTGGGAATCTCTCTTAACTTAGCCCTTGCGCTGTCCTAACTGTGGGGTCCACCCCATACTTCCGAACGCTAGCGCGCTGGTGTTTGAAAATATGGTAGAGTCATGTTGTACTCTACCTCAACTCGTAGTCTTGAAGCACTAACCGCTAATCAAGGGAGGTCAGATGATGACGCTTTCCGACACCGTAATGGACCTTGAATACAACTCAGAAGATAACCGATATGAACCAGAGAAGGATGAGGAAGATTCAGGTGATGATTCTTACCCCATCGACCAGTATGATTTGGTAGCCTCTCCGAACGATTTCAACACTAGGACTCTAGTCGATTTCATAGAAGAGGGGGTTGTAAATATCCCTGGTTTTCAACGGAACTTTGTTTGGGACATAAAGCGAGCGTCCCGCCTCATCGAATCGATGATCGTCGGACTTCCAGTACCTCAGGTATTTCTTTACGAACAGGGAAGCAATAAATATCTTGTTATCGACGGGCAGCAACGGCTGATGTCAATCTATTACTTTGTTAAGGGGAGATTCCCGCGTAAGGAAGCGCTGGTAGATCTTCGGATAAATTCGAATTCGCAAAGTGCGATACCGGAGGAGACTCTGAGCAGGGATGACTATTTCACCGACTTTCGACTTACCTTGCCAGAGAGCGTCCCGGGAAGACCAAATCGGTTTCACAGGCGTAGTTACGCCAGCTTGGAAGAGGAGCATCGTACACCATTTGATCTCAGAACCATAAGGCATATCATCGTGAGGCAGGTCGCGCCGAAAGGCGATGAGGCGATGTACGAGATATTCAACAGGCTGAATTCAGGCGGGGTGAACCTGACTCCGCAAGAAATCCGTCGATGCGCGTTTGATTCTCGCTTTTATGAGATGCTATACAAAACCAATACTCAGGAAGAGTGGCGCAAATTGGTGGGGGCCAAGATTCCGGATATCCATATGAAAGATGTGGAGATATTACTCCGTGGATTTGCTATGCTCATCAGTGAAAATTCTTATCGCCCATCTATGGTCAAATTCCTCAACAAATTCTCTCAAGAAGCGAAAGCCTTTGACAAGCAACAGATTAGTGAGTTCCGAATATTGCTTGAGTCTTTCCTCGCCAGCTGTCGGAACCTGCCAGCACAGGCTTTCCACAGCAGTCAAGGACGATTCAGCCCCATGATCTTCGAGTCCGTTTTTGTTGCCGTTTGCCGCAATCCTTATTTGGCAGGCGAAAAAGTAAATGGAGAGATCGACTTTGACTCACTGGAGATGCTTAAGGAGAATGTGGAGTTCCGCACTGCAACGCAAAGCCAAACAACGAGCCAGCGGAACGTCATAAGGCGGCTGGAGCTAGCTCGAGACATAGTGGTGCTGGCTTAACCCGATGGTAGTATTAGCACCGAACATAAACAACCGAATCGATGAACTATGGAATGACCATAGGGAACTAGTAAACCATTTGCAGGCTGACAGTCAGTTGCAACTACTTTCCAGAGTCGAAGAGGCCTTTAGCAAAACGTTGATGATAGCTGCAGCGAGTTACTTTGAAGTTCAATTGACACAAGCCATCGTTAGTCTCTACATTGAAAGCACGCAAGGTGCGGAAGTGTTAGCGCATTTTGTCAGGAGGCAGGCCATTGGGAGGCGCTTCGCGCAGCTATTCCAGTGGGGAAGCGAAACTAGGGCCGAAAGGAATGCCAATTCTTTCTACAGCCTCTTTGGCACAGACTTCGGGGATTACATGAAGAGGAAAGTTCGAGAAGATCGACTCTTGGATGATTCGGTGAAAGCGTTTCTAGAAATCGGGAATCTCAGAAATCAGATGGTGCATGGCAATTATGCAGATTTCCAACTTAACAAGACTGTTGATGAAGTTTATGGACTCTACCAACTGGCGACCAAATTCGTGGATGAGTTTCCTGACGCCGTCAGAGAGTTTGTCGCGCTCGGGCAAAGACGATAGGCTTTTTGAATTTGACGCCATGTTGGTGCGCCGCCTCCTGTCTAATATTCCACTGCATATATCTGCACGATTTCGGCTGGCCGGAACATACACCCGATCTCTAGCAACATCAGTGCTTGCGTGAATTTCGTCCTCTCCTCCGGCAATGGCTCCTATGTGCAAGGAGCGGGCTTGATTAGCCTCGGCAACCGTTCGGGCTCTTCTGGAATGAATGCGACGACCCTCGCTATAAAACTGTCTTCTATGACGAAGAAGCATTCGGTCTGCCGCACTCGGAACCTGTTTTCGTTAAGGATTATCCCCTACATGTCAAGATACAAGAAGCATCCATTTTTTGCCGGCTACGCCAGTAGATTTCGCTGCTCTAACTCCTTGTCTGACTGATGATTTCGCTCTGCATGGCTGCGACAACGCTGTGGTTGACGCGACAACCATTTTTACCGCGCGTCAATTACTCTTGCCGGTGCGACAACTTCTCCGCTTGTCGGTTCTGCGCCGCATCGGTCCGGTAGCTGGGCAACTCGAACTCCAGGATGACCGAGTGATGCACGATCCTGTCTATCGCAGCAGCGGTCGCAATGGGGTTTGAGAACACCTTCTCCCACTCGGAGAAGACTAGGTTGGAGGTGATGCCCAGAGAGCGGCGCTCGTAGCGTTCCGCTATCAGGGTGAACAGCGCCTCAGACTCTTCGGCACCTTGGGGCAGGCCTAGGTCGTCTATGATCAGCAGGTCGTAGTTATCGAGCTTCCTGAGCATCCGAGGCAGGTCGAGGTCTCCCTTGACGGCGAGCATGTCCTGCACCAGACGGTACGCAGGGATGAACAGCACGGAGCGTCCGGACTGCACCAGCCTGTGCCCGATGGCGCACATCGCGTGTGTCTTGGCGGTGCCCGGCAGGCCGAACGCCAGCACGTTCACGTCACGATCCACGAAGTCGCCCTCGGCATGTCTCTCCAGTTGCAGTCTGAGCTTCACGGGCGCACGCTCGTGCCCGAAGGTCTCCCATGTCTTGCCGACGGGCAGCTTGGATGCCCGCCTCAGCCTGTCCACTCTCCGTATCCGCCTGTCCTCCGCTTCCTGCTCAAGCACCTCGACCAGTGTCGGGAGGGCGTCTGCGTGTCCGGCTTCGCTGAAGCGGTCCACTGTCTCCACCGCAAGCGTCGGCAGCTTGAACTGCTAGCATAACTCCCTGATGCGCTCCTCTAACGCGCCTAGGCGTGATGATAGGAAGTTTGCTACAATTTTAACCTGAACCGGGGGAAGCGGAGCCAACGTGTGCTCGGTTCTGAAGCACCGTTCCCGGTACTGTGATGAAGCATTCGATTCACGTACACGCTTTATGTCAACCGATATAATCGATGGCTAACAAGAAGCAACGAAACCGGAAGCGGCGACAAAGGCGACGACGTCAAGAAGCCGCAAGAGCAAGAGGCCGTGCCACCGAACGGTCAGGACCATTTGGCGGACGATCCCTGCCGGAACCTGCCCCGATGAGTTTGCACAGAGTGGCTCCGGGTCTGTCTGAGTCCTTATCAGCGAAAGAACGGATCGCAGTACTTCAGGACATTGTGAAGACGGCCGAGAGTGAGTTTCAGAAAGGGTATTTCAGCCTGGCTGAATGGTTTGAGCGTTACGACGCGCTCCACCTATTGGCCTATTGCTGCGCCTACTTCGTGTGCCACCACCCTGACGTGGACCCTGAAGCGAACGGTGAGATCGAATTCTATCCCCACTACTTGGAAATTCTCCAGGCATTCTCTCTGATGCGGGAGCGCTCACTCTCAGCAAAGCCATTGGGTCCGGATGCGCAAGAGCTTCTCGACCTCATGAACTCCATTGGAGAGGCAGCCAGCATTCGCGGCTTCAAGCCTAACGCCAACCGACGTGAGGGTGAAAATGAGAGGAACCATGTTCTACTGAATATGCGTATCCAAACGATGGCGGTTCGCAATCCAGGCTATCCGCATCACATCCGGCAGATAGCAATTGAATTGGCAGAAAGGATACGTGACGATTTTATCGACGTCCACGCGATTGATCCCGTCAAATTGGTCGACTCATTGTTCCATCTGAAAGAAGTCGTGTTGGAGCGTCTGGAGGAACATTTCGGCCGGATTAGCCATGCTTTCAGGGAGACGAGCTATCGGAAGGTGGCGTCTGCGTACGTGAAGTCCTTCCCTGGCGTACAGGATTTTGATGCGGACCGACTCTTCTCCTTCTCCGGGCGCGATCTCGATAGCTTCAAGGCGGTGTTGTTGTACTACTCGGACATGATGCTCGGAGATTGTTTCGTCTTCACAGCAGACGATTTGCTAGACGTGTATGGCAAGTGTGCTGACAGGGAAGTGGTCAGGAATTTAATCGAAAGGCTGTCGTTCGAATTCGGAGATCTACGGGATTACAACAAGGAATGGGTGCTCCTCAACAATCCGGTATGGGAGCGACCGTTCATCAAGCTCGACGACGACGCGTATTTCTTGGCGTTAGTGGGACATATTCCCCACTACATTTCCGGCTTGCTTGAGGGCCTTGTCCGCGATGACCCCGTCTTGGAGAAAAAATATCGTGCCAAGAAGGCCAAATACCTGGAGGATGAAGTAGAACGCCTCTTCAGAGCAGGGTTCCCCGACGGAAAGTTTTACCGCGGGAGTATGTGGGACGATGGCCAGGGGGACAAGGGTGAGAATGACCTGACGATGGTGATAGGTTCAGTCGCCATCGTTGTGGAAGCCAAATCCGGCTCGCTTTCAGCTCCGGCGCAACGCGGCGCTCCCAAGCGTTTTGCGAATACCGTGAGAGATTTGATTGTGGCCCCGGCGGAACAGGCATCCCGGTTTATTCGGATTCTAGAGAAGACCCAGGGTCCGAATTCGTTCGTTACCAGGTCTGGCTCAGAAAATAAGATCGACGTCAGCAATGTCCGATATTTTCTGCCGCTGACGGTGACCATGGAACAGTTCGGGTTAGTCAGCAATATGCTCGACCTTGCCGAGTCCGGGTTTACTGACAGGAAAATATCAGAACTTCCTCAAGTAGTTAGCCTGACAGACCTGATGGTTATCTTTGAAATCCTTGATCTTCAGTCTGAGAAGGTGCATTATTTCTTCCGGAGGAGGGAGCTGGGGGCCCGGGTAGAGTTGCATGGCTATGAGATGGACATCTTGGCCTTTTACCTGGACCGCGGTTTCAACGTTGATGAGGTTGAATTTTCGGAAGACTGCTCAATAGGCCTTGTATCGGCGTCCAAGCGGTTGGACCCATATTTCGTCGGTGAGCAGTTGGGAATTGCAGCCGATAAACCTGGATTGAGATTGACACAATGGTGGGCAAGAATTCTGCAACGTCTCGACACGGGAATTAGTGAAGACCGCCTTGATGCAGCGCTTGTACTCTTGAACGTTCCGTATGATGATCAGAAAAAGCTGGAGCGGCAGTTTACGAAACTTAGCCGTCGTGTAGGGCGCAACGGCGGTGAAGAGCCGCGTACGTGGGTCGAACTGCTCACTGTTCCGTCAGAACGGCAGTTTTGTGTTGCTCTCTATCCTTACTTCAGCGCATTCCGTGAAAAGAGAGATACGGTAATCGACGACTTCCTTCAGCAAGACAACGCTCATCAATCCCGGGGGGCAGTTTGCATCGGAGTGAATTTGGATGACGGAGACGCACCTTATTCCGTTGTAGTCGTAGCCTCGCAACCAAACTTGTTTGACCGACTTTAGTCCGAACAAGAATGAGGCTGTTATGCTGGCAAGTCCTGCAAGCGCTCTGTTGGCGCCGGCTGCGGAGCAAATGAAAACGGCTTATCACATGCACAGCCTTAGACGGACCACTTAGCGTTCGCGATAGGGGGAGTAATATAATATGCCGTTTACCCGCTATTACAGGCATTTATGGCAACTGACATTCGGCTTTATCCCACACATTTTCCCTCAGTTATCAGAGGATGTGCAATTCCTTTCCCCTACTATGTAACATTCACCTCTGGCAGAATTTATGTGTAAGCCGTTGAAGCCAGAGTCAGGTATCATCAGCCGATGACTCTCAGAATGCGATGTGAAGAGTGCAGACGGTGGGCTATGTGGTCGTGTGTCAAGCAACCGTATTGAATTTCAAGAGTTGTGATCGACAAGCGCCGGGGTCCTGGCGAGCTCAGCACACCAGGGAGAGCGCCGCTTGACCATGGAATTGAGTATGACTAGCAACTTTCGCATGCAGGCGGTGAAGGCCACTTTCTTCGGTTTGCCGGCCGCCAGGAGTCGCTGGTAGAAGTCTCGGATGGCGGGGTTGAACCGGCTGGCTACCATTGCAGCCATGTATAGAACCGCGCGGAGGCGCGCCCTACCACCCCAGATCCGTCTCTTGCCTCGCAGCGTACCGCTGTCGCGGTTGAAGGGAGCCACTCCCACCAGAGCGGCAACTTGACGACGATTCAGCGTGCCCAACTCCGGCAACTGAGATAGCAGAGCGAGGGAGAGCTGCTCGCCCACTCCGGGAACGCTGCGCAGGATGTCATTGTCAAGGGCGGAGCAAAAACATGCCAGTGGGGTGTCGCTGCTGAGGGATAATGTCCGCTTAAATGCGAAGCGAAAATGTCCTCCCCGTAGATTGTCATAATACCAAATTACGATACTTTTGCCGTGAGTCGAGATGGCGACACAGGTGGACTCTCAGCGTTCATGTACTTCTTCGCGGTGTCTCTGTGTATGCCCAGCTCCCGCGCGATCCCGCGTATGGACAGCCCCTTTCGCTTCGCCTTCTGCACCGCCCTCCACCTGGCCGTCTGCAACGGCGTGGGCTTCCTGCGCCGTGGACTCACTGATTTGCGAACTCGTGCAGTCCCGTTGCGACCGGAGGCCTCGACCGACTGATTGACATCGTGGTCGTGGTTAGCGTCCAGAGTCGCCAGTCTGGTCGTCCATTTGCTGCCCAGACCGTTGGTGGCCTGGTGGATGATGGGTGAGTGCACGGTTCTCCCTGCGAAGCCTCGGAGGACACTCGGACGCGGCGGCGCTTCCTGAGACGGAACATCGCGCCCTTCGTGCTGCACCGCCAGGCTATCGTCCAGTCCCTCAAGCACATCCACAGCCGCTCCGGCGTAGGTCGGCCTGTCCGTGCCGGGCAGCAGTTGCAGGGTGCGCCAGCGGTATCTGACCATGTTGTCCCTGGCGACTCTGCGCCTGTACTTGAAGCACAGGGTCTTCTCAAGGCACATCCCTTCGTCCATCGCGCGATATGCAACCTCCGACTCCTGAGGAGGCACCTTGAAGCGGTTGTTGAAGCGTGGAAGGAAGTCTTCCAGCACGCGGTTGGCGTCATCGATGGTGGCCGCGCCCGAGAGGCGAAGCTCGCTGACGAGCCTGTCCTGGAACGTTCCCGCTGCACGCTCCACTCGTCCCTTGGCCTGAGGCGACAGAGCGAAGATCATCTGCATGCCAAGCTCGTCCATTGCTCGACTGAACTGAGTGGGGCCGGCGGCAGTCTCCGGTGAAGGCGTATGCTTGAAGACGGCGTGTCGATCCACATATAGCGCAAGCGGTATGCCACGACGACGTATCAGTCCGTCGAGTAGCCGGAAGTAGTTGTGTGTGTTCTCCAGTTCGCAGAACAGGGCATTGACCACGGTCCCCGTGGCGTCATCAACCGCCAGCAGCAGCGTGAACTGCGGCCTGTCCTTGCCAAGCCACCTGTGGTAGCTGCCGTCCAGCTGTATCAGCATGCCCTCGCGAGGCATCCTCTGCCGTCGGACGCGGTGCTTTGGTGGACGCCTGCCGCGGGGGCTGTTCTCACCGGCGCTTACCAGCAGCCTACGCAGCGTGCTGCGAGTTATGTCTATGCCTTCGCGTTCACTCAACAGCTCGCTCATATGCGTGTGGTTGACTCCGGCATACCGCGTGCGCGCCAGATGCAGCACGGCAGCCTTCGTTGCTTCCGATGTCGCGTTGGGCGCTCTGCGACCTCGATGACCGTGAGCTATTGCGGCTGCTCCTTCCTTCCTGTATGCCGCCAGTATGCGCCACGCTTGGCGTATACTCACTCCCATCAGCGCAGATGCCTGCTCTATCGTCATATGCTTCGCCAACAAGCTGTTGAGTACCTGAAGCCTTGCCTGTTCCATTTGGTTCAACGTCACATTCTCCATAATGTGACATTCTCGCTGAACAGTTACTTGTGACATTTATCCTGAACAACGACAGCGCGCTGGCATGTTTTTGCTCCGCCCTTGACACCCGAGAAGCTGGCGGAGCAGAAAGAACTGCGACAGCGCGTCAGGCAGGCAATGAAGGACCTGCCAGGTATGGAGCGTCCGAACCGGTACAAGCGCCCAGCGCGCATCAACCTGACCGACAAGGATGCCAGGTTGATGAGGACTCGTCAGGGCATTGTGCCAAGCTACAATGCCCAGGCTATGGTATCGCCTGTCGCCACCGATGAGGGAGTAACCGGGATGTTGGTCACCGCCTCGGACGTGGTGGATGAACCCAATGACACCGCGCGGCTGACTCAGATGGCGGAACAGGCCGAGGAGATGACCGGCGTGAGGGTGCCGTTGACGCTGGCCGACGCCGGTTACTTCGCCGGAAGGCATGTGGCGGAACTACATCGAAGAGGGCAGCAGGTGGTGATGCCGGACATGGCCCGCCCGACGGACCACTGATCCGCGTCAACTATATTTGCTGGCCTGTTGCCTCATCGGATTATGTTACCGTAATTTTCTCGGCATCTAATTGACGCCCACGGGTCTGATGTTCCTTTGGTCAGCCTCAATCATTTCGCTTCGTTCACCAGAAGCATACACCAGTTCTCGCGCCATCACACGACGCCACTGTCGCACTCGGCGTTGCAGCGTGCGAAGGTGACTCCTGCTGAAACGCTCAGGATGACGGCATATCAACCGATCCAGCAGCTCCCTGGCCGTGGCATCCGGCTTGCACTGAAGCCAGTCCAGTATTTCGCACCACACTCCCTCGAACGGGTCAGCGCGTGTCCGCCAGGTGTGAGGCTTTCTCGCCTTTTGCGCGTCCGACTCGTGCGTCGCACGAACCTCGCCCTGTCTCCATAGGTCGGGCAGCTTGCCGAGAAACTGCTCCAGACTTGTATCTTGACATGTGGGGGACAATTCAGTGAACGAGACGGTTCCGTGTGCGGCAGACCGATCCAGACTAGGTCATCATAGACCGTGCGAGAGCGAGGGTCGCCGCACACATTCGAGATAGAGCCCGAACGGTTGCCTGGGCTAACCAAGCCCGTATCTTGCAAGTAAGGGCCATCACCGAAGGAGAGGATGAATATGAAACAGGAAGAGACTTATGTGGGCATCGACGTGGCCAAGGACCGGGTGGATGTCGCCGTACGCCCAGGCGGGGACATGTGGTGTGTCGATTACGACGAGGGAGGTATTAGTGAGCTTGTATCCTGCCTGCAGACTGCCGAACCTGCCGCGGTGCTACTGGAGGCAACCGGTGGCCTCGAGATGCCGTTGGTGTCAGCTCTGGCCGCGGCTGCATTGCCGGTGGTGGTGGTCAACCCCCGTCAGGTGCGCGACTTCGCCAAGGCCACAGGCAAGCTTGCCAAGACAGACGCGCTGGATGCTCAGGTGCTTGCCCACTTCGCCGAGGCTGTACGTCCGCCCGTGCGTCCATTGCGCGACGAGGACACGCAGGAGCTCAGCGCCTTCACGACACGGCGCAACCAGCTGATGACGATGCTGGTTGCCGAGAAGAATCGTCTGAGGCGAGCTTCCCACGCTGTGCGCCCCAGCATCCAGTCCCACATCAGCTGGCTGGAACAGGAGTTGAATGACCTGGACGATGACCTGCGAAGGGCCTTACGCCGCAGTCCAATATGGCGTGATAAGGATGACCTTCTGCGCTCGGTGCCCGGTGTGGGAGAGCAGCTCTCACTGTCACTTTTGGCATACCTGCCGGAGTTGGGTACGCTCAACCGCAAGCGGATCGCCGCTCTGGTCGGCGTGGCGCCCTTCAACAGAGACAGCGGTCCTCGTCGAGGCAAGCGCAGCGTGTGGGGTGGCAGATCCCGGTTGCGAGCAGTGCTCTACATGGGTGCGCTGGTCGCCAGTCGGTGCAATCCAATTCTACGAGACTTCTACCAGCGAATGCTTAAAGCTGGCAAGCCGAAAAAGCTGGCGCTGACGGCTTGCATGCGGAAACTGCTGACAATACTCAATGCGATGGTGAAGTCGGGGCAGCACTGGACTCCTCGGGCCAATTCAACTTGACATTAGAGACGGTTGCTCTCGCTAGTCGATGCGCTCACCGGGGCAGAGTCCTTGATCGAAGCAAGCGCCGATTGCGCTTCCCGTATCGTGTGCAGCAGCGACACGGGGTCAAGCTCTACTCGACTGTTCCTCAGTCTCTGCTTCGTCTCCTCGCTTACGTCGGCACGTCTGAGCAGACGGTCGCAGGGAGTAGCAGGTTTCTCGTACCTCTTCCTGACTGTGCCGCCGTTACGACTCTTGTCCAGCAGCTTGAATGAGGGCTGGAAGTGGTTCACGTACAGACGCATAGCGCCGTACAGGTGGGCCAGAGCCTGACCGGCTATCGGTCCCGAGTATCGGTTGTGACCGGCGAAGCGCCGTATGACGGATCCGTTCTTCTGCTCTATCCAGGCCTGGTCGTTACTGCGATGCGCACGCGAGCGTGTGAACTCTATGTCCCGCTCCTGGCAGTAGCTCAGCAGAGTCTCGTTGATGAACACGCTGTCGTTGTCGGAGTCAATGCCGCGGGTCGGGACGGGGAACAGCCGCGCGATGGCTTCCAGCCCTTCGACCACCAGCGACTGCTCACGCGCCAGCAGCGGGATCGCTTCTGTCCAGCCCGAGCAGACGTCGGTCACCACGAGACTGCTGATGAACGAACCCGCTACGGACTCTCCGCAGTGAGCCACCAAGTCTATCTCCAGGTATCCGGGTTCCGGTTCATTCCAGTCGGAGAAGGTACGAACCGGGATGCGACTTCCCATCTTCCTCTTCTGCCTTCGCTTCCTGCGACTGCCAGCTTGCTCCCTGATGGGCTTGAGCAATCTGTCTATGGTCGAAGCGCTGGCAGCGAACAGTCGCTCCCGCACGTCAGGGTCCAGGTCAAGATGCCCGTGTCTCTCAAGTGACTCCACCATACTCGGCAGTGCCGCCTTCAGCCTCTTACCGCATATCCTGTCCGATGCCTCCCACACCACGGTAAGCGCCTCCTTCACCGCCTCGCCGTATATCTTCCTCCCCCGGGGAACTGCCCCGGTCGATCCATTTTCACCCTGCCCAAGTAGTCTGACCGCGTGCTTGCGGTGGCAGCCCGTGATGGCTACGAACTCATCCAGCATCCGACTCTTGTCCTTCTTCGACGCCTCTCCGTACCGGCTGCGAATGGCTCCAAGCACTTCGGTCCTCGTCGCCAGGCTAATCTCTCCAGCCATATCTTGCCTCCTCAATTTGGGTAACTCCATTGTGAGGCAATGACCTTATTTCGGTAACATCGGCGTGAGGCAATAGCTTCAGTTCGGTAACTGCGATGATACTTTATGGGCCATCCGGGACTGGATCTGACCCATTAGGTAACTGGCTCAGATGCCCTCAAAACGATCTGTCGATCCGCTCCCGGGGTGGTCCATAGAGCATCAGAGGCTTCGGCGAGCAGTGACCTTATAGAAGCGTGACGTCAAGTCCCATCGCAGTTTTGTCCGCTCACTCAAGCCCGTGAGTCATACTCGGGAGGCAGAGATGACAGGAACCGTTAGTCACATCAGCAGTCGTGCCGTTCAGGTTATCATCGGAGTCGACACTCATAAGGACCAACATGTGGCGGTGGCGATTGACGGGCGAGGTGTCCAACTGGGCGAGAAGTACGTGTCCGCTGCCACCTGCGGGTATGAGGAGCTTGAGCGGTGGTCGCGCAACCTGGGACAGGTCCACACGTTCGGCGTGGAGGGCACGGGTTCATACGGTGCCGGGCTCGCACGCTTCTTGACCTGTCGAGGCTACACCGTCATCGAGGTCAACAGGCCGGATCGCTCTGTCCGCTATCGCAAGGGGAAGAGCGATCCCACTGATGCAGAGATGGCAGCGCGCTCAGTGCTTGCAGGTGTCGCCGACGCGATCCCCAAGTCTGGCGAGGGCGAAGTCGAGATGATCCGAATGCTAAAGAGCGCCAAGAACTCGGCAGTAAAGGCCCGTACTCAGGCCGTCAACCAGATGAAGGCGCTGGTTGTTACAGCTCCCACTGAGCTTCGAGAAAAGCTTGATGGTCTCGGCGCCGATGCCCTCGCCGCACGGTGTAGAAGCTTCCGCCCCGGTCATCTGGACACTCCCACCGAAGCCGCCAAGTACGCACTTCGTTCGCTTGCCCGTCGTTATCGTCAACTCAGCAACGAGATCCACGATCTGAAGGCCGAGCTTCAGCGGCTCATCCGGACAACGGCACCGGCGCTGGTTGATGCCTTTGGTGTGGGACCCGACACGGCTGCGGATCTGCTGATCGCCATCGGCAGCAACCCAGATCGTCTCAACTCCGAGGCCGCCTTCGCCTCGCTGTGCGGGGTGAATCCCGTACCGGCATCATCCGGTAAGACCAACCGGCATCGGCTCAACCGCGGTGGCGACCGCCAGGCCAATGCAGCTCTCTATCGCATAGTCATCGTCAGGCTGCGCCACGATCCGAGGACGAAGGCATACTTGCGCCGAAGAACCGCGGAAGGAATGAGCAAGATCGAAGTCATCCGTTGCCTCAAACGCTACGTCGCTCGCGAAGTCTACTCGATCATCCAGAAGCCCGCTCAACCACTTGAAAAAGCCGCTTGACATCTATAGAAGCATCGTTTTTATTGAGGCAACGCGTCGGCAAAAGTAATTGTCGCGTATCAACCACCCATACCACAAGGACCAGTTCGCATACGATGACGACACCGACAGCTACATCTGCCCCCACGGACAGAATCTTCGCTTTTCCGGTATGAAGATCGACAAGACTAAGAAAGCACGAACATACCGTGTGGCTTCAGGCACAGTCTGCCAGGGATGTCCCGCCTTCGGAGTCTGCACCAAGAACGGAAGGTATGGGCGCACTATCGAGATAGGACAGAACGATACGTCCCTGCGCCGCCACCGTGACTGGATGAAGACAGAAGAAGCGAAGCAAGCGTATCTGCGTCGCCTGCCTCTGGTAGAGCCGCTCTTCGCCATATTAAGAAATCAACTTGGCGCGCGGCAATTCGCACTGCGAGGACTGCCCAACGTGAAAGCCGAATGGAGCATGTTCGCCACGGCCTACAACTTACGGACTCTCTGGAGGGTGTGGCGTACCCGGCTCGACACCCGGGTAAACGCCATCTGAGCATTTTACAGAGCGTTTCCATACGTCCAAGCAATTCGGTCACGCTACAGCTCCACTCAAGACCTGTCTATTCCGAAAACCCTGATGTCTCGACCGCATATCCGCCAAGCGCAGCACCTTTGAGACAGACACATTATTACTCCGCCGTTTACAGGTCGTGGGAATCAAGTTAAGAGTTCTGTCAGATTCTTCAAGTCAGCACCGATGCGAGGGGTTGCTCGCGCTCGCCTAGAAGGGCTGAGGACATGTGAGATTTCACGGTAGCGGCCTCAGTCCCGAATACCGTCAATATTGCTTAACAAGTCCCGTCCCGTCCCAAGTCTTGCCATGAAGTCATCATCGTCGAGAATGGGCAGGCGACTCTCGTGCATCATTACCCATAAACGTTGCTGATTCACAACTAACACTTCTTCGACTTTGTAGTCCTCCTCGGCAGGTATCCTGAACTCTTTCTTGAGTTCGCTGATATGGGAGCGAAACCACTCAGCTTTTGCTTTGAGCGTTGACAGATATTCTTCCGAGAAAGTCCTATATTCATCTGCCATTGTCAGCGGAACCCCAGCTCTATTGCCACTGTTCTTGACCTCCACGAGTATGAACCGCTGGCGGGCGTTATCGACTAGGAATATGTCAATTGCGCCGAGATCAGGGTCAGACTTGACGCCGCTGATTGAATCCTTCTCAACGACCACATGGTCTATACCTTGGACTCTTTCGCAATCCTTGGCAATTGCATTCTTGAACGGGTCGCCTCTCGCCCCCTGAATCTTGCCAAACACTCGCTCTACTTCAGAGTTCTCTTGCCAGCGAGTGACCGGGATACTACCTGAATTGACTTGCCTGAGAAATAAATCAGATGCCTCAGACAACGACGTAAGACCGAACAGTAGTACCGTATCGTCGTTATCAGTAACCAGAAGTATGGGACGGCGAATGAACCTGGAATCACGATTCCTGCGGCCAACGGAGAATATCTTAGCAGAAGGCACATCGCATACGACCTCTCTGGACAATGCGAAGTCTTTGAGAATGGCAAATATGGCAGATTCTTCAACGCCAAAAAAGCCAACCCGGCCTGACACAACCTGAGTGGATACTTCAACAATATGAGGCTCGGCATCTACTGCGAACTTCACCAAAGCGTTTCTCAACAGCAGGTAGTCAATTAGGCTATAGCCGACTTCAGAACTCAGGCGACTATCCAATTCCGGAAAGTGTGGGCTCTCGTTCCTGAGCCACGTTGACAGGGACTCACGATGGAAATGACCACCATTCGGTAGGATTAGTCCCTGGTCCTGCGAGCTTTCCATCAGTCTCTTTCGAGTGGCAATGTATTTCGTGTGCTCCCGCTGGGCCTTGTGATATTTCGCATCAATTCTCTGCGGCCTGAATTCATAAGATTGACTGATTACTAATTCCTGTCCGAAGAACCCCAAGCTAAACTGGTCCCAAACATAGTCCCAGCAAACTGCTTGGAATCCCAGCGCCAGCAGATAATCGCGCCCTTCCTCGTCTAGTGGAACGCCCGATTCATCACAGCACTTGACTGCAAGCTCGAGCAGTGACCTCACTGACTGTATCTCAACGGCCTTTTGGCCTGCCAGAATTTCATTCCGAGCCATAAATTTCTCATGGACTTCATACAGTTTCTTGCAAGCATCTACCAACTCGAACTTGGCTATCTCATCTTCAAGAATCTCACAAAGTCGGGTGTGAACAAATTTCAATGCTCCATAATCCAACCCTTTGGAGGTCCTATAGACGCTTGGCGCAAGCCCTGAATTCTCAATGATCTGGCTGAGAATAACCTCGGACTTGGAGAGGCTTTCGCCGCTTGGAATCTGTTTTCGCCTGCACAGGCTGTCAATCCCGTAAGGAGTCCAAATCATTGTGATACCTTTTCAGTCATTGAAATCCAGCCTTGCTTGAACGGAACACCTGAACCTGCTGAAACTGTTCCGGAAACAGGCAGCTCAAGCGTCCAACTTCATGATAGCAAATGAAATTCGTACCTACTGCCGCTAGACTGAGGCTGTTCAGCAAGCCGTTAGAGGGTGTCATGCCGCTTGGTCACATGATAAGATAGCCCCGACATTAATTTCGCTTATAAATGCTTGACGGAGGCACCTCCCGAGGCAATCATCATGGATGCAACCAATACGATTTGGTGTTTCACGGTTACGTGCGGCGGACTTGAGTGAGTTGCGAAATCTGCAATTCTGTACTTGCTGGTCAACGGCAACTATTCTGGCCGCTCCTGTTGCCTCATCGGAATATGTTATCGAGAATTTTGCAGCTTTAATTGTCGCTCACTGGTGTCACCGTGGTTAGCCTCATCTCATTTATTTCACCCTGTTCGGCAGAAGCATACACCAGTTGTTTCGCCACGACGATGCGCCATTGGCGTACCCGGCGCTGGAGCGTTCACAGCAGACGTCAGCTATAACGGCCCGGATAAGAGGGAGCGTCAGGTGTCTGCTCCATCAAGTGCCGCTCGTATCGATAACGCAGACCGAGATCTTGAGTCTTTGCTCTATATCCAATGTCTTCTCAAGCAAGTATTTCAACTGTCGAGGATTTTCAGGCCTCTGCCCATCTGGTGGTGCTTGCGTGTAATCCCTTCCGAACCAGAACACTAGATATATGCCGAAGCCTCCAGTTTCCGGTTCTCTGGTGTAATTGGCGATCAGTTGCCTCTTCATCGAGCTCCAAAGTTCTCTATGTCCATTTCTTTTGATTTCGACAGGAACATTGAAACCCTTGAACGCCACGCGCATGTCGGACCGCTTATTGAGGACGTATCTGCCCTCCGGTTGCACGTCGACTTCATTCGGCAATTTCACTTCCAGTGAATCGATCAAGACATCTCGGCAGCTATCTTCGTACTTTGGTTCGCTTGGTTTGCCTTTGACCTCGTTCCAGTACTGTCGCCAAGCGTTATTGCTGCTTGTTGAAATGTGGATCGACAGATCCTCCAATACGTCCACCAGGAGACTCGCGAGATCGCCGGCATTCGCGGGGACGCCTCCGGTGAGTGTGTCGGTCACTTCTTTCGGCGTTGGATGGGCATACGAAGCGTCTCTGAATATTACCTGCTGGCTGGAGAGTGCCCAGGACAGCTCAAAGCGCCAGTTTGCGAGAGTGTCGTCGTCCAGGAGCTTACGCAACGTCCCATTAGCCTCGACACTCGGTAGAGCTGCTATCTTACTGATCAATCGCCACACGAGTCTGGATGCAGCTTTCGCAGGCGTAATAGTGCCACCAGAATTCAACATCTCCGGACCAAACCATCTTCCAAAGAGGCGGATAAGCATTTGAGTCGACTGCGAATCCAGAAGTTGCTCAGTTCGCCACTCCTCAAAGAAGGCTATCCCGTGAAGAGCCCGGCGTTCGGAGACTCCGAAAAAGCCTTCCAGTTCTTCGCGATATTGTTCCGGGGATAGTATAATGCCCACTGCAAGCCAGTGTGCACGCTGTGGCATGTTCATGCTCTTTAGAGCAAGCTTCCTGTCTATCAGCTGTTTCAGTGATACGAGATCTGCGTTCTGAACTGCCGCCCATAGCAGGCGATCCAAAAAATTGAGTTGGTTATGTATACACCTAGCAGGAAAAGATTTGAGAAGAGGCAGGCTTGCAATTCTGGCCACTTCTGAGTGGGCTTCATCGGTGGCCATCTCCCACAATCCCGAAACGTGTTCATCTTTTCGACGTAATGCCGATTTCAAGTATTTGATCAGCACATCCGCAATCAAGTCGGAGCGTTCAGAAAGGAGTTCCGCGTACCAGCCGTGTGCTTTTAGTGCCACTGGCGTGCAGTAATAAGAGGCAAGCGCGCTGCGAAGCATCTCATCTGATAGATTGCTCAGGTCTGTCTCCTCTGCGTCGTCTAAGTCGGTCAGTCCCGCCAACAGTGGCAGGCAGAGATAGTGCATATACCCTCGCTCGTGAACGTTTATGATCTCCCCGGCGTCTGGCATACCGGAGCGATGAATTGTTTCGCGCAGACCGTGCAGCACTGCATCGACGAGGTTCTTTTCTCCAGATAGATACTCTTTAAGGGCCTTCCTTCCTATTTCCCCGGAACTGCCCGCGAAACTCCCAAAATACGCCATGGCCATCTGGTGTAGTAAAGCGGGGGCGGCTCGATTCTCGTAAAATGCCGTCTCGGTGGAGCGAATATAATCGAGCCATTCCGCCTTTTCTTGTTTCTTCTTCTCAGCAAACTCCTCGTCTTCTCGCTTCCATTCCGATATCCTGGGATCAACAGGAGTAGGCTGGCGGAGTTCTTCTATTTTAGCCTTCAGTTCATCATTGCCAGCTAACTCCGCCGCAAAAGCCTCAGCTGACGGTGTTTTCGACCAGTATCCTCGCACAGCCATTTTCAGTAGATGTTCTGCGAGGGGAAGGTTGCAATGCGTGAACGAAACTGCCTGTTGTAGAAACCACTTTCCGAGATTCTCTGGCATGGCAGCACCGTAGAGGCGGTGCATTGCGTTCATTTGAGCATCCCACAGACTTTGGCTGTCAGGGTCTGGCTCTCTCAACAGGCTCTCAAGTATTAAGTTTTTCTGCACATCTGGACGCTGCTCCAACCAAGAACGAATGTCCTGTAGAGGAAACTCATACTCCCTTCGACGCCATAATCTCACTCCGACGCCAAGCCACTCGTACAATATACTGCTGCTAGCCGCATCGCCTCGGGAATTCAGGGCACGGCAGAGGAGATTAAGGGGGAGTTTTTCCATGTCATGTGATTCGATGGCCATTTTCAGGCCTTGGCCACGACTGACGAACTCATTTAGAAGTCTGATGACATGATCATCATTCGATCTCTCGATCAGGCGGCTTCCCCAGAATCTCACGTATTCATAATTTGATATCCTGAATTCATAGGCCGGCAAGTAGTAGTCCCAGACCTCCTCTGGCGACAACGCCTCTGGGTAAATCTTGTCTAGAATCGTGCCTAGCAGTCCGTAAGCAGAATCAGACACACGTCCGGAGCCTACGTCGAAGAGCAGCGCTCTGAGTTCCTGCCTCTGTACACTGGCATCCGCACGGTTGTGAAGATAAGCGCCGAGAGCCGCCTGTCGAGTCGACTCCCGCCAAGAGTCGTCTCGCACGATGTCCAGTAGCTGCTCTGAAAGCTCATCGATTGTATCTCCTTTCGAGAGGATCATCAGAATAAACTCAACAAAAAATTCATCCTCTTTTCCTCGCTGGGAACCTATGAGATGTTCTTTCAGTGCAGGTACCAGATTGCGTGACGCAAGGCTCCTGAAGGCCAATCCAGTGTCCCAAAAATTGTCTATCCGGTTCATCTGGCCTCGTAGCGAAACCAGTAATGTCCTCTTCTCAGAGAGTGAAAAGCCCGCGATATCTCCGTATATGCCGACGCCAAATGGGTCGGTCTCGATCAGCCTGCTGCGTGCATTTCGGCAGATTGCGGCGAGCCAAGCCGACAACCCCCTCAGTTCTGTGACTACCACACCGTCGTGACCGGTCATAAGGGATATTACGCGTGCGGCCGGTAGGCCCGTGTCAATTAATGACGCGAGGTGTCGGGCCCCGATGTACTCTGCGATGTGGCGATGAACCGGGCTATATATATCGTCGCCAACGGAACTGAATAGCTTCGTCGACAATGCGGACCTCAACAGTTGTTCGTCTTTGAAATCGCATTCGTCAATGGTGAGGTGATCTTGTGGGGCATTCCGGCGATAAAGGACATAGCCATAACTGCCAGTGAGTAATTGAACGGCACAGAGTCTCCCGGCGGCATCAAGAATTCTGTCCTCGCCGGTTAAGCCGGAGCCGCAAATATGCTCATCATTGTGCTCCCGCATCACTAGGGAGCAGAAGCTCTCAAAGACCTCGGTTCGACTTGTAGGCAGCTCAGCTCCGCCCGCAGCGGCCTCGGCTATCATCAGGAGGTTCTGGGGATTGGATAGCAGCCCTTGGATTCCTCGCTCTCTGGCATGATCGATGAATGCGTTGGTGTTGTAAATGGAGGCATAAGACAAAAGGATGTCCGCAATAGCCTCCTCGGAAAGGGGATCAAGGTTCAACACGGCCACATCACCAGTTGGTGCGACATCCTTAAGATGTCTCAGGTCGTTGGATCCAAGCCAGTCGGCGGCTCTGCAAGACAGACGGAATCGCGGTTTCCCAAGTGCGTCTAACCGGTGCCTTATCTTGTCGAATGGCGTTCTGAAATCCCTCTGTCCGGTCCTGACTTCGTCGAGCCCATCTATGAAGAGAGTTTTCCCTTCCCATTCGCTGCGCCGAGTTGGAAGGTCAAGGCTCAGAAAGTTACGGGCACTTATGTAATGGGCGTTATTTCCAAGTGCCTGGCACTCGCCCTTGAACGCCGTGGTCTTTCCCATTCCGGGATCTCCGAGCAAGACATACGCCGGCTCATCTCGAAATGCGGTCAGAGGTCTTGACGGCTCTCGAGCCGCATCATCAGTTAGGATTCTTGTGCAAGTTCTAGGTGCGATGTAACTCACGCTGTACCCAACCATTCATCTGCAGGAACCGTGAGAAATTCGTTGAGAGGCACTCCTTCACCTCCGACGAGCAGAGAGACATCCGGGCTGAAGAGTCTCTCGAATTCGTGGAACCCTCTGAGTACGCTTGCATTATTCCCACTCTTCACCTCGAAGCTCCCGATTCTAGCTCCACGTTGGAGAACGAAATCAACCTCCAGGGAGTTTTGCCTCCAATAGCAGACACGCATGTCAAGGGTTGCGGTATTTGTCAGATGTGCGCCAACTGCGCTCTCAACAATACGCCCCCAAAATGTCCGGTCCGCCTGTGCCTCCTCGAATGAATACCCAGACCCAGCAGTCATCAGGGCCGTGTTCAACACGTTCAACTTAGGACTTGATGCCCTGCGCCTTTGTGGGCTGCGCGACCACCTGTGAAATCCGGTCAATAGACCAGCGCTTGAAAGTAGCTCAAGGTAGCGTGCGAGAGTCGTGGTATTACCGGCATCGTGGAGTTGTCCCAGCATCTTGTTGTATGAGAGTATCTGCCCCGAATAGGACGCACCCAGTTCGAATAGTTGCTTTATCAGAGCCGGTTTGTCGACACGCGTCATCGAAAGAATGTCTCGTTCGATGTTTGGTTCTATGAGAGCGCCGACAATGTAGTTCCGCCAACGTTGTGGGTCGTGAATCAACGTTGCAGCACCGGGGTAACCTCCGAAATAAAGGTACTGAGGCAGGGTGAAATTGAACGCAACATACATCTCCTGAAACGACCAATGGGTGACTCTGAGGGGCTCGAATCTGCCAGCCAAGCTCTCACTTAGTCCTGCTTGCATCAACAGTGGAGCGGAACCGAGTATAATTGCGTGTAGGCGAACCCCCCGAAGGCGATCTGCGTCCCAGAGGCCCTTTACAATTTCCGACCAGTTGGGAATCTTCTGGATTTCGTCGATCGCTAGGACGTGAGGCTGCCGTGAACTCTCTATTTCAAGACGAGCAGCTTCCCAATTGCGCACGAGCCAGCCGGCATCAGGCATCGTAGTAGTGGGGAAGGTTGCTACTGACTGAGAAGATGTCGAGAACGGCGAAATAGATGGGATCGGCTCGTCTGCTGAAAGGTAAGTGTAATTCAGGTTACTCGAGGACAGGGCTTGCTGAACGAGCGTGGTCTTGCCGGTCTGCCGGGGACCGAAGACGGCGACAATATGTCGCGGAGGCTCTTTCAGCTTGCGAATCACATCGTTAACTTCTGGGCGTTGATAGACAGCCATACAGGTATTTTAACGTAGTGAGTAAAAATACTCAATAGCTTAACTACGGTAATCGTCGCTTCGTCGGATAAGCAGTACATTGTGCTAATGATCCACTGATGTTGCCCGCGGGAGATGTGAGCCTGATGTGCTTGAGACATGACCGGAAAATTTTCAGTCGTGCTCGCGTATCATGCTAAACCTTGGCTGACCGCATTTCCAACACGCACTGTTCAAAGTTTCGTTGTTAATGGATGCTTCCCAAAGGCCAACTTCATCAACATGGCCGTGAATGACGTACATGTTTACCATAGCTGTCAGGACTCGATCATACTCTGTCGGCTCTCTATTTTTCGAAAGGTTCGAGACCTTCCTCAATATCATCTCAATAGGCAGGCCCTGCCCCTGCCACAGTCCGCCGGTGGCTTTTCGGAAAACAACATCGCTCAGCATAACTCTAACCACTGCTCCTTCATCAATGGAGCTTCTAATTCCAAATTTCGCCGCAGTGGTCAGCATGATTAACGACAATATCAGCAAAATAGCGAAGATAATCATGAACCTTATAGGCACCGAGTTTGAAGGTGCTTCAAAGGTCGATTCTAATACGACGAGTATTATCGTCGCCAACAATGAACCTGAGGCACTGATGGCCAGGCTGATAAGATCGCTCTTCCAGCTGAGACCTATTGGCGCAGTAACCTCATTCACTCCGGTATCGTCCTTTTGCACAGTCATAGGCAAATGGCCTCATTAAGAAGGTTTGGGCGCGAGAGATTGAGACGGTCCCCCAGTTAGGACAGCCTTAAGAAAGACAGTTGCGGCACCGTATGCTGGACCAGAGATGCAGTCCAAATCCTCGTGTTCGATGTCCACATCGTCAGTGCCCATTTTGCTTGACCATTTTCCTGTTGCAAGCTGACGGGATATATGCGTTGGATAATCGTCTTTGACGAAGATCGCTACCTTCACGAATCCCTCTTCCAGAGTTGGGTTATCGCACAAGGAATACCCGATGCTTTCGAAATAGGCGATGAATGCCTCCACCGATTCGTCGTTGCGCACATCGTCGGGCCACACGACTTCGCCTGCTACGTCTTGCGCGCCATCGGGCCAGATTTGTTGGCCATCAATGCCAGCTGCCCAAGCGACACAGTTGTAATCACCCGACTTTGGACTCGTAACTCGGTAATTGCTTGAATTGAGGTGAGGGAAATAAATGAGCAGAGACTGAGATATGCTCCAACTAGGCATAGCCGTGATCCCGTCCCCATCGCAGCCACGCCTCATCGTTGAGCGTTCGATTTCCTCTGGCGTCTTTTGGTACGGGATTATCTCCGGTTATAGCTCTCAACGCCGGATACCACCATCCGCCATTTTCCTGCATATCCTCAAAGATGAATGGGAGTACAGGTTTGCCAATGTCTATGATCTCCTGATAGGCGGAATGGCCAGTTATCACTCTGGGTGAGGACTGAAATGCTGTTTCTTTCCTCCATTCGGACAACAATTGAAGGAAATGTTCCTCTTCATCCGTCCATCCACCATAGGTTCCATCAACTTCGTCCGCGTACTGTCCGTAGCCAAGTCCGCGCACATGCGGCTCTTGATGCAGCAGCAGGCGCAGCCTCTCCAGTTCGGCGGCGTCCCAGCCCATAGCCTCGGCTACGGCTTCGTCCCAGAGGCGTCGCACTTTGCATTCGCCATCGCGGAACTGTGGCACTTCCATGTCTTTGGTGCGCTCCCAGCAGTCGGCCATGGTTTGGCGGATGTGAGCGTCTTTGACGTCGGGAATCCTGACGTTGCCAGCCTCCGTTGCACTGTAGGTAGGAAACGGTATTTTCCTGCCCGCATGCCGCATCAGCTGCAGTCTTCCAGCCGTCGAGTTTATGAATACTGCGGCTGCCTTTGCTTCAGTTGGGGATAGCCCTGCAATAGGCATCCAACCGTTGCCGATATAGCATTCGTTGGCAGCAGTCGCGGTAAGCCGTCCCGTCTTACTGTCATGTCCGGTCGTAATCAGCAGGTGTCCTGCCTTGTCCAGCATTTTCTTCACTTCAGGGTGAATGCCTCCATTAAGCTGGGTAACTTCAGCGTCGTATTTCTTGGGAATCCAGTATTCGTCGGGCTGGCTTCGTATGGTCTTTTGCCCGTGAATTCCGCTCTTGGATTTCAGAATTGCGAAGCTCCCGGGAGTGCCGGATTCTGCGGGCTCGAAAGAGCCGCGCAGAATCTGGCCTGTCGCCGCAGGCGACAGGCCAGATTCAACGATACCAATCAACTGCTTATGATTGGCAAAGTAAGCCGCCGCTTCAGCAAGTTCAGGAGAGCGCCAGATTGCAGGTGTCCAGTCTCCAGCCTCGATTAGTTCAAGAGGCCAGTACGATATTTCTCCCCAGCCGTTAGCGATCTGGCCTTGGTCGCATTCCGATAGGCAGCGATGCAAGTCATCCACTTCGGACTCGTCAACGGGCATTTTGTCCAGTTGAACGAACCGTGTAGGCACTCTGTTTCCTTCGCTGCGCGTGGCGACGACTATGCTTTCATCTATTTCAGTGTTCTGACTCAGTGTAAATTCGCGTGGCCAGCGGCCTGTGAGAACGGTATGGATTTGGTAACGTTGCGCTAAGATCAGTCGTTTGTTCTGAGCCGATGTAGCACACAGCGCAACACTAGGCGTTATCATTGCTAATACGCCATTTTCTCGACCAACACAATGGTCCGCAAGCGCTGTAAAGAGTGGTTCAAGGGCGTTCTTATCCACGAAGTCAACCAGACCAGGGTCAGCTCGAGTAAGTTTCTGTTCCATTGAGTCCGCGCGGGCGCGCAGCTCCCTCTGTGTTTCGGCAGGGAACTTCTCGCCCATCTTAGCGCGGTTGGTGAATGGCGGGTTCATTATGACGATGTGCGCGTCCTTAGCGGCGTCAACAGCGTCCTCGAGTTCGGCGGCGTCTGCACTCTCCCACGTTGCTTGTGAGCCGACGGCTTCGTCGCCCAAATTCATCTCGTTCGGCCTTGCTACTACTGCCCGCTGTCCCAGCAATTCGAGCGTGCCAGCGTAAACTCTGTTTGGGTCATGCCTGTCCGGTCCGTATGGCATCAGGTGCAACCCCATCCGGCGGTAGCTAACGCGCTGATTGCCCGCCGTCAACTGAGATGCGGCAAGCTGCAAGGAAACAGGGTTTATGTCCAGCCCTTTGATGACATCCTCGACTGCCAGTTTCTGAAGTTGAATCAGCGACTCTACGTCGGCACCTTGATGTCTAGCCCTTCGCTTCATATCGGTCAGAATCGCAGCTAACAAAGTTCCGCTACCACAGGCCAAATCGACGGTCTTATGCTTTTGCCAAGTCCTCGGGTCTGTCCAGTCCTGTTCTCCACAAGCATCGAGCGCTAGGCGCGCCGCGATAGACGCTGCAACCGGCCTTGTGAAGAACGCACCGTCGGACGCCTGATTACCCATGACGCGGTTGAACAGGGGGCCTGCGTGGTCCGCGCCCATGTCGGCGTAGGTCTCGGCGATGCGCTCGGCTTCGGCGGCGATGTGATGTAGCGCACGCTCCAGACCTGCCATCTTGTTTGTCTCTTCGATGGCGTCTATGGCAGCCAGTGCTGGTTCCAACACCGGCCGGAAGTCATGCGCCCTTATGTTGTTCCATTCCCTCACAATTCTGCGGACTACGTTGACATCGTTCTTGACAACTGAAAGGTCGCTCACTCCTGTAAGCCAACCGCCGTTGCTGATGCGCTGGTGCAGCATGGCGGCGTTCATCATAAGCAGCGCGGCGATGGTGCAGCCGTCCGCCTGCTTGTCAGCATTCTTCAGTCTGTCCAGGCCGAAGTGGCTGTTCAGTGCGGGCAAAAGCTCGTCGGCGCGCAGGTGATGCGCCGCCTCGCTCACACTTGATTCGAGGATGTTCAGGTCGCGTATCACGCGGTTTTCGGTCAGCCCGGATTTCGACAGCAGGTTCATCCTGATGGCGTTGCCGTGCTCTTCCAGCCCGCTCAACTTGAGCATAAGCTGTCCTGCTTCCTCTGCCCGTTGACGCGCGGTCTTGCGTGGCTTGCTCTTATCACGCGGCGGCACGCGAATGCCGCCCTTGCCCTCATTTATCATCTTCTTGGCTTTCGCCTTCGTCTTCAGTATGTTTACGACTCCGCGTGGCTCGCCAGCCTTTGGTTTCTCTCGCGCCACGGTGTCCGAGCGAAGCTCGATGCTGCCGTCCTCGTTCAGCTTGCCTGTGAATACTTGCGTCATCTCCGGTGTTTCGTAGGCAGTGGGAGTCTCGGCCATGAGCCGTTCGTCGTCCGGTTGCAGGGCAGCAGGCTGCTGGGTGTCAGTATCCTGCACAATGATCTGTTCACTTATGCGCCGTATTCCGGACTCGACGCGGCTTTTGCCGCTCAATGCCTGCTCTACGGCTTCTTGCGCCTTGCCGGGTGGGCCTATGACTTCGCCGTACTGGATGCGTTTGCCCTCGTTCCTTGCGACCGCGACCAGCGTGAGTTCAACCGGCGGTGGCTTCGGAACGTATAGGTGCAGTAAATCCGCAAGGTTGTCCTCTATGCGGCTGTCGTGGGCGCGAAGGGCGCGGAGTATCTGTCCCAGCTCCTGCCAGCCCTCTTCCGGGGCGCTGGTTTTGAGCCAATTCTCGGGGTCTCCGCTTGGTGGTATATGGATCGGGCAGATGATGTAGCCCATTTTCTTGTCCGGCGCGGTTCGCATCGCGCGCCCGACCGCCTGCACCACGTCTATAGGACTCTTTCGCGGTTCGAGAAACGCTACTGCGCTCAATGACGGTGAATCGGTGCCCTCCCCGAAGATGCCCACATTGATAATGCCGTGAGGGTTCTTCGCGTCTGCGGCAGCAAGCCGAGCCTTGGCCGTCTCGCGTGCAGCGGCGTTGCTTGAAGCGTCCAAGTGCTCCAGGCTGTAATCGGCTAATGCGCGTCCATCCGCATTTTCGGCGAGCCAGCGGGATACCCACTGCTTCACACTTTCGGTTTGCAGGTCAGCTGCCATATTCTTTGACTTATCGACTGTGTTCATGAAGGCGATACATGAGCGTATATCCACTTCTCCACCCTGTGTACCACCACCCATCGTGAGGGCGAACGCCAGACCACTCATGTAGTCGGTGGTCGTGAGTTTGCCACGCCCCTTGCTCTTAGTGTTCTTCGCCAGATCGTTCGCTGTCTCGAATGCCTCCGGGTCGTTGATGCCCAAGGCGATGATGCGATAGTCGGACAACCAGCGGTTGCGGACGGCTTCCAAATAACTCTTGCGGTACAATTCCACACCGAAGGTTGCCTCGTCGTCCATCGAGCGAACTATCCAGTTTGGATTGCCGGTGGCAGGCTTGCCGTCATAGATGCGCGGTGTCGCCGTCTGATAAACGCGGTAGGTCGCGGGGAACCTGTCTCTGTCGTGGCATACGGTGAAGTCGCGGATGCGCTCCTCTTCTTCGTTGGCGGCTTTTGACCTGGAGTTCTTCCGTTTCAGTCCTGCCGTTCTGTGCGCCTCGTCAGCAATCAGCACACGCGCCCTGACACCCGCGTTCAGTAGGGCTTCCGATACCTTGTCGCTGCTCTGGTAAGTGCCTATCAACACCTTGATGCTGTCACCAAACACGTCTTGGCGCATCCAGTCGGCTATTTCTTGGGCGTCGGTCGTTACTCTGCCTTTGACTTCGGAGGCGCTGACATTGCCGTTATCGACCGTTGGATCGAGCGTGGCGTTACGCCTTCCCTCTTTCTTAGGGTTGTAGCCCGCCGTGGCGTCCGAGCAGACCGCCAGCGCGTCTATCGGAGCGGCGGCGTATTGCAGATACTCACGCCGTATCTGCGCTACTAGCGCGATTGAAGGACACAGCACGACGGAAAGGTCGCCCGGTGTCGTTAGTTCTTCCACTATGCGAAGGGATATGCGGGTCTTGCCCGTGCCGCAGGGCAGAATAATTCTGCCGCGAGCCTCGCCTATCGGCAGACCGCCGCTTTCCGAGTATTCCTGGTCTTCGAGTATGCGAACGCTGTTGGCGACGGCTTCGTATTGCATGCAGGATTTAGACTGAAGCGCATCCTCGCTATCGGGGTTGGCGCAGTGCTCGCACTCCTCTGAGTCGGCATGAGCCTGCATCTCCTGGCGCAGGTCGTTCGTGATGTTGACCAGTTTGAGCGGCTTTTCGTTCATGGCCGCGGCCATGGTCGCGCCACTTGCCAGTGGGTTGTCGCCGTTTGTGACTATCCAGCGTTCGGACCAGAAGTCACCGGACGCAGTTGCGGCGAACTTAGAAATCTCGCCCCAACCTATTGGGGAACCACGCCCCTCGTCATTTAGTCGGCGCGACTTACACTGGATTGCAACGTGTTCCCTGTCGGCGCGACGCACGGCTACGGCGTCTATTCCCACATCTAACCTGGTGGTGTTCGGGAAATTTGCTTCCCTATCCGGCCATTCGTCCCAATGCCAGCACTCTGCGATGTCCCACTCTTTAATGTATGGACCAGACTCCACTGTGACGACCTCCAGCCACTCGCCATCGGTCTCCTGTGGATTCATCTCGGCTGTCTTTGAGATTGCCGCTGCAATAATGCCCGGCGCTGCGTGGGTAGTCATGGTTTCTTCCTCTGGGGAGTGGAATTGTTTTCCGAATTGCCATGTCTCTTCAGCAGACGGATGGCATTATTGGCACGAAATAGAGTTAAGATCTAGCAGATCCGGTGCCGAGGCAATTGACATCTACACCAAAGATTCTATCAGAATACCATGAAGAATCCCGGCTCAGGCCGCCTAGCCTGCGAGGCTAACCAGCAGAATCTACCCGTATCCCGAAGTGCTGTCCCGGGTCAGAACCAGGTCATTCGTCTCTATTGGCGCCCCAAATTACTGATGTACTGCCTTATAGTGAGTGCCGTGCTTTATCTGGTCGCCTACAGAGTGAGCCTACAGATGTTGAAAGGCTACGCCTTCGGAGCCAGTGAAAGGAATGACTTCTGCCGACCCTCCTGTAACCGCTTACCTGTCACCGACGGCTCGCCGACGAGGTGCCAGCGTATGCGCTGGACCAACTCTTCGTCGATACCGAGGGCTTCGCATACGGCGCGGTCTATGGCATACCGCACGGGGCAGGTATCCGATTCAGGCAGCGGCTACAGGTCACGCTCGCCAAGCTCATCGAATGCCGCGGCCAGAGCCTTCAGCGCGCCGCTGCAACTGCCAAAGTCCGGCACCGGCAGTCCTTTCAGGTCCCTTGCCGTTGATTCCAGACGGAACAGCATTCCCATGCGCTTGATGCTGCCAAGCATCGACAGTATCCCAATCGTGGAGTTGAAGTACACGCAAAGCGCCTTTTCATAGTCAGCCTGCTCGTCTTCCGGCATTTTGTGACCGCCTTCGATCATTCCGATTGTACAGTTCGTCCACATGGAGCCGAGCGTAGGCCAGTCAAGTCTCACCGCCATCGTCCTCGCCTCCGGAAGATACGGCGCAACAGGAAACAGCAACCGGCTCCTCTTGTCCCAGTGTTCTTCGGCATCTGTGCCCTTATCGGGGTCCGGATGCTCCCAGACAGGATACTCAGCCTTCGGCCTCATTTTGTGAATTCTTCTGTTGAGTAGCGTCCCAGATAATGGTGTAAGAGAGAAGGTGGAGTGGAATAAGTAAAGCCACCGCGTCATCCTTATAGGAAGAAGAAGCCTAGTAAGAGGAGGACGACGATGGCAAGAGACAGTATGGACATTCTGGAGTTGTTGCGCAAGCGTGGAGTGGACGGAGACGTGGACTTCCTGCTTGAGGCGCTGGGTGTTGTCGCGCAGGGGATAATGGACGCTGAGGTGACAGTGAAGACTGGAGCCGGATACGGCGAGCGCAGTCCGGAGCGAGTCACCCAGCGCAACGGATACCGAAGCAGGAGCTGGGACACGCGAGTTGGCACGATGGAACTGCGGATACCTAAGCTGAGGGACGGGAGCTACTTCCCCAGCCTGCTTGAGCCTCGGCGTCGGAGCGAGAAGGCCTTGTTGGCGGTGATACAGCAGGCATACGTGGAGGGAGTGTCCACCAGGAGGGTTGACGATCTTGTGAAGGCGCTGGGATGCGAGGGCATCTCAAAGAGCCAGGTGTCGCGCATCTGCCGTGGTCTGGACGAAGTAGTGGAGAAGTTCCTTAGCCGGCCCTTGGATAGTGGACCGATGCGTATCTGTGGCTGGATGCGTTGACGCAGAAGGTCAGGGAGGAAGGCAGGATAGTCAACGTGAGCGTGGTGGTGGGCACTGCCGTGAACGCCGAGGGCACGAGGGAGATCGTGGGTCTGGACGTGGGCACGAGCGAGGACGGAGCCTTCTGGCTGAGCTTCCTGCGCTCGCTGGTGGCACGAGGGCTGGCCGGTGTGGAGTTGGTTATCTCGGACGCTCACCAGGGACTGAGAGACGCCATAGGCACAGTGTTCGCGGGAGCGAGCTGGCAGCGCTGTCGCACGCACTTTATGACCAACTTGCTAACGCGAGTGCCCAAGAGGACACAGCCGTGGGTGGCGACTATGGTGCGCAGCATCTACCAGCAGCCGTCTGCGCAGGAGGTACACATCCAGCATGAGAAGGTAGTCGAGCAACTGGCCGAGCGCTTCCCTGAGGCAGCCTCGATGCTGGACGAAGCCGGAGCGGACATCTTGGCGTTCACGCACTTCCCGATTGAGCACTGGAAGAAGATATGGTCGAACAATCCGCAGGAGAGGTTGAACAAAGAGATAAGGCGCAGAACCGATGTGGTGGGTATCTTCCCGAACCGATCGGCAGCACTTCGGCTGGTTGGCGCGGTGCTCGCCGAGCAGAACGATGAGTGGATCGTCGGCAGACGATACCTGACGCCGGTATCAACGACCTACACCGAAGCCCTGCCAGAGGTGCAACTCACACAACCGACTGCGGCCTAGTAGAACAAATAGGTTGACGATCTCCTACACCACTTGACGGGACGCTACTGCCACCTCAGCGCATCGGAACGAGAAGCCTACCGACTCTTTGCCAGCGACTACCCTGCAGCCGATTTCTGAGTTGATTGCGGGCCAATTGGAGAGGAAGTTAGAGACTAGTGAAAGTACCGGATTCAGACGCACCCTGCGGACATTCGGCGTCGTGCAAGAACTTTCGGAAGAATAGTAGCGACCGGAGTGAACGAAGAAACGGCTACTTCAGTGTCAGGACTGACGGCGTACGGTTGACCACTTCTCGCATACAAGAATTTGCAAGCTTCTTAGTATCGGCGATGCCTGAATAAGCGACCGCCATAGGCCGCGGAACTGTATTTATCTCTTCGGCTACGATTTCCTTAACTATTTCGTGCGCATGCTGTTTAAGTCTGGGCCTTAATTTCCTTAAAGGTATCTTCGTCCAAATGCCTGCCGACATCAACCACTGTCTAGACAGACTTGCTCACCGGTGTAGGTCGCATACTGTCATCAGTCGGAATAGCCATATTGGACTTCTTTGTGATAGCAAAAGTGATAACTCTTCTACGTTCGCATCCCATTTATCAGTCTAATAAGGTATAAACGGCGCAAACATTGGCTCCGCAGGTAGGATTTGAACCTACGACCGATCGGTTAACAGCCGATTGCTCTACCACTGAGCTACTGCGGAGCGTTTTCGCACAGGCCGCAAGTGTTATTTGCGACGAGGTTGCTTCAGTCCATATTAACATCGGCCCGACCCAACGGACAAGTATTGCCGAGAAATGAATCCATTTCCCTCAAAGGAATGACGCTCATTTGCCTTCACTTACGATTCAGTTCTGTAAGGAACTGAAGTCGTCCAATGAAAGTAATAGGCCTGCCGCCGCACGGGCATCAATCAGGAATACGTTTGCCCTTCTTGGCGTCGTGGCGTAAAGCGAGATGTCATCTCTTGGAAGCAGCCTGACTCGCGTCGTCGGAAATCCAGAGTCTTCCATTGTGATAATCCTGATGGATATGCCGGCGGGTCCGGTGAAATCCAGGTTCTCAGTCTCTTGCTCCGGCGCGAATCCGCTCGCAATGAAACCCTCCAAAGTGCCAAGAACCGCGTTCACGGCAAACACATTTGCAGGTTCTGTACCGACGGCGCTTTCCGCGACCCAGCCTCGATCGGCTCTGCGGATTACAAAAGAGTCATCGGGATAGTCAAACTCTATCGACTCAATCGCATCGCGGGGTACGCTTGCGACAACAGGATTGCGCCAGCCGTCGGAGGTCGCATCAAAGATGTTGCCGAACGGACAAGGTATAGCGTACACCTCACTGCGCGCAGGCTTCCGGAGGTAACACAGACGCACTTCCTGCGACCATCTGCCTACTATGAACTCTTCCTGCTTGAACTCACCAAGCCAAAACGCAACGTTGATGCCCTGCCCCTCCTGTACGCCCATTTGGGCATGGTTGGCAGGGTTTCTGGCAACTAGCTGGGCGCCGTCTATATCGGCAGCAGCCGTCCAGAGTTGATTGAGCTTGGGGGCAAAGGCTTCTTCTCGCTCAACTTGCCAGAAATCGTTGATTTTCTCCAACTTTGCTTCATTGCCCGATGGAGCGGTTATTGTAACCTGATCGATCACATCCGGTGACACAGGTAGTATGCCCTCAAGGGTCAACTCGCTTGAGCCGGCCGCAATCAGACGCAACACCAGTCCGGCGACGCCAATCGCAATCAGGGCTATGAGCACATAACCGACCTGTTTACTCCCCACGCCTTCTACTCTCCACGAATGTAAGTCCGCAATCCCTTGCGGCGCCTTGTAATGTAACGAACTACTCCGAGTACTATGAAGATAATCGGGATACCGGCGATGTTTGCCAGCTGAACCAGATTCCGGTGTGCCGGGGAACTGAACGTCAGGTTGCGCGTTGTTATCACCTTCGAGCGAATCTCCGCGAGGTTTTCTTCCTGGGCCAGCCAGTCTATAAGATTGAGCCCAAGCGCAAGATTCTCCTGAGCCTGGTTGACTATCGGGTCGGTAAGCCAGTCAGAATCCCCCACCACAACCATCCTGAACGATGAAGTGCCGCTCCCGTTCTGACGATTTTCCTGCGATTCGATGGCGACCGCTATGTCGCTCTCAAAGAGCTGACGGTCCGTCACATCCAGTTGCGGCGAATTCGGTGTCACATCGCCGTAGGCATAATCAACCGCAGCGAAGGGTGAAGTCCGCAGAAGCGGTATCGCCTCGACATTGCCGACTTGTGAATCGGTGATGCCCAATGAACTCGACCAGGGCAGCAGAACCGACTCGACATCACCCGCCACCTTGCGGTCAACGGTCGGCACGCGAGGCCAGTAAGGATATGGCAGACTCACGCTTCCCAGCGTGATCGTCTCGTTGGACCGCAGGTCGAACACAAGATTGTCCTCAACAAGCACGCCATACGGCTCAAGGAAATCACCGAAATGGAACTGGTTAGGGTACGCCGCCATCTGCTGCGGGTCTATGAATACAGGGTCCACCAGCGCCATCATCTTACCGCCATTTTGCAAGAATACGCTTAGTGCCTCGTATTCCTGTGCGGCCATTGGCTGCGTTGGGCCGGCAATGATGAGTACATCCACACCCGTCAAGTCTAGCGGCGTGTCCCCATCGGACGGCAGCTCCGCGAGATTGTATTGTTGAGAAAGGAGCCTTCCCAGCTCACTAAAGTTTTCCTGAAGGGGTTTTTCTCCGTGTCCGGTCAGAAACGCGATCGTCTTGCGCTCAACGTCCTGCTGAAGCATGTTGTATGCAAGTGTAGCGACTCGGTACTCAAAGCCGTCGAGCGAGCGGATGAACGGAATGACCTCTCGCTTGTCCGTGTAAGTCATCGACAGACCCAGGAAGCCGTTCTTGATTTCCAGTCCATTGGGCGTCTGAACATTAAAGCGTTGCGGCTCGATACCCGCCAGTTGTGCCTTTCGTGCCGTGTCCTGTGCATCTCGGTAGGCATTCGTCGCGGAGGTCAGGACGGTTTGAGCGCTCTGTGCGTCCTCCTCCGTTTCCGCATCCAACACCGCCTGCTGGGCGCTCTCCAGCGCTCTCTGCGCTTCCTCAAGTTGCTGGAAATCGAGGAAGCGACGCACCAGCTTCACTTGTCCGCCACCGGTGTTTCCTGTCAAGTCCTCGAGAAAGTCGTTGATGTCGCGTGCCACGAGGTCAACCTGGACGGGCGGGTCTGCCGACTCGTAAAGCTCGATGGTAAGCAGGTCATCAAGGCCGGAAAGTATCTGCTCGGTGCCATCACTGAGAGTGAAAACCTTGTCAGCTGTAAGATCGAGACGTCCTTTCACGGATGCCCCGAACCAGCCTACAAGAATACTCAGCACGATAAGAGCAGCCGTACCAAGTTGAAGATTGCGGTACTGTATCGTGCGATGACTGAGAGTTCTGCCGCGCACGCTCAGGAACGTCGCGCTCAGGAATGTCGATACAAGGGCGACGAAATACAAGACGTCACGCAAGTCAATAACCCCGCGAGCAATGCTGGAGAAGTGCGTCACCGGGCTAAGCGACTGAAGCAGTGTCGCAAACTGACCCGGCAGTGTTACACTTACCGCGTCTAATCCCAACAGCATCAGTACGAGGGTTACAAACAACCCCAGAATGAACGACACAATCTGGTTGCGGGTCAGACTTGAGGTGAACAGACCGATCGAAACCAGAGACGCCGCGAGAAAAATACTTCCTATGTATTGAGCGACGATGGCGCCCCAGTCGAGATTTCCCGCAGTCATGAGAGACAGCGGAATGCCGACTGTGGATACGATCGCGATCGCTACGAAAACCAGTCCCGCCGTGAACTTAGCCAGCAGAATCACCCAGCCTTGAATGGGCTGAGTGAGAAGGATTTCGAGAGTGCCGTCTCTTTGCTCTTCTGCGAGAAGGCGCATGGTAGCGGCAGGCACGAGCAGCGCGAGCAACCATGGGATAGACGGGCTTTCGACAGCAAAGTCCACCGTGAACAGCGGCCGCAAGGACGCCTCCGACGTTACGAATGCAGACCGAAAGAACGACCATGAAAGCAGAGCGAGGAAAACGACGATGAGGATGTAGCCCGTAGGCTGGTCGAAATATCCTTTCAAGTCCTTTCGGATTAAGGCACGGAAAGATCGCATACGCTAATCGTCCCCCTCCGAATCCTGAGACTGCTGACCAGGCAACGTGAGCGCATAGAAGACATCCTCCATGCGCGCCCGGTCTTCCCGTAGCTCCCACAAAACCCAGTCACGCTGCTTGGCAAGCCTGAATATCTCCGGGCGCAGGTCGACCTCGTGGCTGTCAGCAGTTATCGTATATCGCTTCCTGCCGTCCACTGGATCGCTCCGTTCTATGTCGGCTATGCCCTTCAGCGAAGACAGCGATCTCTCAACATCGTTGCCTTCGACCTCTATATGCACCGTTCGGATGCCTTGAGCCCTCTGCAACAATTCCTTGACGGGACTGTCAGCAACAAGCCTGCCACGGCTTATGAGCAGCACTCGCTCGCAGGTATTTTCAACTTCTTGCATCACATGCGTACTGAGCATAACGGTTCTCTCTTGTCCGAGAGAACGAATGAGATCGCGAATGGTTAGGCGCTGGTTAGGATCCAGCCCCTCCGTAGGTTCGTCCAATATCAGGATGGAGGGGCGATGAACAATCGCTTGCGCTAGACCTACTCGCTGCTTGTAGCCCTTGGAAAGCTGCCCGATAGGGCGGGTATATACATCCTGCAAACCAGTTTCTTCTACCGTCTGGGCGATATTTTCACGTCTTCCCTTCTTGGTCAGTCCTCGCAAGTCGGAAACGAAGTCAAGATATTCATTCACGAGCAGGTCGGCATAGACCGGGTTGTTCTCCGGCAGGTAGCCGATGCGCTCTCTAGTTGCGATGTCGTGGTCCTTGGTGTCAAGGCCATCTATATTAATCGCGCCCACATCAGGCGTATAGAACGATGTGAGCATTCGCATCGTTGTGGTTTTGCCGGAACCGTTCGGCCCCAAAAACCCAATAACCTCACCCCTGTTCACACTGAAACTGAGGTCATTTACAGCCGCGAGCTCTCCAAAGAATTTCGAGACGCCATCAACCTCTATGCTCACATCGGCACTGGCTTGGTTCGTCTGCTCGACTGTAGTCATAAGGCTATGCCTCCACAGATATGCGCTACAACCTCAGGGGTTGGGTTCAGTCAGCCTCACTGTAGAAAATTATAGCAAAAGGGGATTGTACGAACAAAAGGGGGCAGGTGTCACGTCTGCCCCCATCGTGATTGTATTTCTGGAGAATGCGCTTAGTCGTCGTATGGCGCAGGGAGCTTGGGCGGGTTCAACTCAGTGATGAGCGATTCGGTAGTAAGGATCATTCCCGCGACGCTAGCGGCGTTCTCTAGGGCGGATCTCACAACCTTTGTGGGATCAACAATGCCCATCTCGAACATGCTTCCGAACTGGCCTTCTTCCGCGTCGAAGCCGTAGTCACCTTCGCCGCTACGTACAGCGTCGAGAACAACCACACCACTGTAGCCGGCGTTATCCGAAATCAGTGTGAGAGGCGCGTCAGCTGCGGCGAAAGTAATCTCGGCTCCTGTGCTTTCGTCACCGGAAGCGTCAGCCGCGCGGCGTCCCGCTTGTGCAGCTCGAAGGAGGGTAGTCCCTCCACCGGGAACGATTCCCTCCTCCATGGCGGCTCGCGTAGCGGCAAGCGCGTCCTCAAGGCGGTCTCTCTTCTCGCGTAATTCGATCTCCGTTGCGGCGCCAACCTTCAGGATGGCGACGCCGCCGGATAGCTTGGCTGCTCGCTCTTCCAGCTTCTCCGTGTCGTAATCGGACGCGGTATCCTCTGCCTGCTGCCTTATCTGGTGAATGCGCGCTTCGATGTCTTGAGGATTTCCATTGCCCTCAACGAACGTTGTGTCGTCCTTCGTAGCGATAATCTTGCGACATCTGCCCAAATCCTCAATCGTAGCCGAGTCCAAGCTGCGCCCAATCTCGGCGCTAATTACGTTCGCGCCGAACAGAATCGACATATCCTCAAGTATAGCCTTGCGGCGCTCGCCAAATCCGGGCGCCTTTACTGCCAGAGCGTTGAGATTGCCCCTTAGCTTGTTGACAACCAGCGTCGCAAGCGCCTCGCCCTCAACGTCCTCGGCGATGATGACGATGTTACGGCTCACGGCATTCAGTTGCTCAAGCAGCGGCAGGACATCGGCAATTGAAGAAATCTTCTCAGATGTAAGAAGAATGTAGGGATCGTCAATCTCTGTAACCATCTTTTCCAGATCGGTAACAAAATGCGGTGAGAGATAGCCACGGTCAATCTCCATACCTTCAACATATTCGATCTCATAGCCCATTGTTCGGGACTCTTCGACAGTAATTGTGCCCTGAGATCCCACTTTATCAAGGACATTGGCAATGAGCGTGCCCATCTCGTCTTCGTGAGCGGCAAGTACGGCAATCTGCCTCACCTGTTCATAGCCCGAAACGGGCACAGATAGCGATGCGATTTCGTCTTTCATCACGCTCACTGCGCGGTCTATGCCAGTCTTCAACGCCATTGGGTTCGCGCCCGCGGCCATATTCTTGAATCCCTGCTGGATGATGCTCTGCGCCAAGATGGTCGATGTAGTCGTGCCATCGCCAACGACATCATTCGTCTGACTGGCGGCAACCTTGACGAGCTGAGCGCCCATATTCTCGAAAGGTTCTTCTAGCTCAATCTCCTTAGCGATAGTTACACCATCACTGCAAATCTGAGGCGGGCCAAATTCCTTGTCGAGAACCACGTTGCGACCGCTTGGCCCCAAGGTAGCGCCGACCGCTCTGGCCAATGTGCCAATACCTTCAAGTAGTTGGCCCCACGCTTCTTCTCGATTTTGGAATTGCTTTGCCATCTAAGACACCTCTTTACTCGTCTATCGGTTTGTCAGAATTTCGGTCAGTCAGCATAATACGTCCGCGACTTGATCGTCTCTAATCCTCGTCAGCACCACATAAGAACTACAAAGAACTACAAACTCTTGTCCCAGAGACAATTATACAAGGCTATCTGGATGGCTGCCAACAATAATCCGAAATCGTGGACGTTGTTGGTCAATCACTGGTGGACCGCAGCCCCGACTCCTCCACCGGCGGCGATTGCTTCGCCCGTAATTGAACCCGCTTTGGGCGAAGCAATGAACGCTACCACGTAGGCTACTTCCGATGCGTCGATGATGCGTCCGACCGCAATCCCGGAAGCGACTTGCGCTTCAACCTCTTCGCGCGTAACTCCCTGCCGCTGCGCTTGCCTCTCGTACATCGGACCGGAACGCTCCGTGATGGTCGTACCAGGGTGAATCGTATTTACCGTGATTCCAAATTGCCCCAATTCGGAAGACATCGTCTTGGTCATGTGAACGAGAGAAAGATTGCGAAGACCGCTGTATGTGCCCGAATTGCGCGCGGCAAGCCCTCCGATGATTATGATGCGCCCCCACCCTCCGCGCTGCATATGCGGAGCCGCTGCCTTTGCGCAGCGCAAGTACCCCACCACCTTCGTGTTTATGTCGGCAAGCAAATCATCGGTGTTGGCATGAGCCAGACCGCCACCTACAAGACCACCAGGAGCGGCGGCATTGTTCACGAGTATGTCGATGCCGCCCAGTTCTTCAGCCGCGATATCGATTAGAGTCTGCACATCGTCGTCCTCTGTCGTGTCGGCTCGAACGGCAATCAGCCTCCTGCCCACAGATGAGAGATCGTATCGCCGGGCGCGCCGTCCGGGGCCGAATGCCTGCGCGCTTACATGCCTGCTGCCCATAGCTGGGGCTATGTCGCGGGCAGCATCGTCCAGCGCGTCCAGGTCTCGCGCGGCGACAGCAATATCAACACCCTCTTTAGCAAGTTCGAGAGCTATCGCTTTGCCGATTCCACGGCTGCCTCCGGTTATTAGCGCCTTCTTTCCGCTGAGTTCCAAGTCCATAATTCTCTCCTCCGGAACTTGCGCATCACCTATTTCACTCTTACCCGATCAGGACGATTTCGCCCGTCTAGAGATGTTTATCGAAAAATTCAAATGCCTTGTTCGCGGCGAAGGCGTGCTCGCCCGAATGAATGTCCGCGCTCAGCTTGTCAGATGACCCGGAAGCCGAATATATTCGCTTTATCTTTCCATAGCCCTTTAGCATACTCTCGATCGAGAATGTCGTGTCATGGACACCCATCTCCAGCAATAGAGGGCGAGGCGCTATAAGTCCGGCAATGTCGTGCGTGTCCAAATATCTGTACACTTCCGGAACAATCTGTGAGCCACAGAAATTGGCGTCCTCGATTCCGAAGTCATGCCATGGATTCAGATAGCCAATAATGTCTGCCGCCTTGATGCGAGGCTCAATCGAAGTGGTGAACATAGTCATCGTTCCGCCTTGCGAAAGCCCCATCATGCCTATCCTGTCCGGATCAACCTCGGGCCTGCTTTCGAGATAATCTACGCATCGCATCATGTCCCAGATATTCAGTGTGAGGGTGTACATACCCAGAATCGCACCTCTCACGAAGTGTACGTTGCACCTGTCCCTTCCAGGATATGGATCAGAACCGTCCGAGCGCTCTCCAAAACACCTAAGATCCGGACTGATGGTGACGAAGCCCCTTCGCGCCATCTGTTCGGCATAGTTGTAGTTGTGGCGCGCCATGTTCGCGCGCAAGCCCTCCGAAGAAGCATTGCCAGCCACCGGCTCCTTGCCGTAAGGACCGTGCCCGTGACTGCACAAGATAGCCGGAGCGGTTCCATCGTTGGGCATATCGGCGGGCTTGAGCAGAACGCACGGAACGGACATAAACTCTTCCGAATCGAATACTACTCTTTCGCGAATCAGTCCATCGTCTTCTATCGAATAAATGACTTCGGGCGCGGGTTCAACAGGTTCGGGAAAATCCCCTAGCAGCTCAAGCAGCTTCTCCAGTGCCGGTCGTCGCCACGCTTCCCAATCCGACTCCGTATCGCCCCGAAACGCCAAGCGTGGTGTCCAGCTTTCGGCACGGCGATTGAAGTATTCAATCATTGAGAAGTTGCGGCGCGCCACTATGAACTCCCGACATCAAGAAATCGACCCTCAGACGCGAGCAAATCATACCATATTCCTGCCTGCCCCACAGATGGGGCGGTTCAACTTGGCACTAGGCGTTTATGGCGATATAATCTTGCAAATCGATTTCACTCTTCAGTAGCAAACCCCGATTTGGAACTGACAGGAGCAAAGATGGCAAGCGCACAACTGCAGGAACTGCTGGAGATGTTCGCCGAGCGCGCGGCGGCAAGAGCAGAAACCCCTCCCTCACTGGAAGAGCAGCGAATGGGCATGAACATGCTGGGCAAGAGATTCGAGAACCTTGACGGCATCACGACCGAAGGGGTCGATGCCGACGGCGTTCCGGTGGAATGGGTGGCAGCGTCTGAGGCGGGCAGCGGCGCAATCCTTTACCTGCACGGCGGGGGGTATGTAACCGGCTCGGTGATAAGCCATCGGGGCATGGCGGCGAGCCTATCACGCACAAGCGGCTGCCGCGTACTCACGGTTGACTATAGGCTCGCACCTGAGCACAAGCATCCCGCTCAGGTTGAGGACGCGCATACCGCATACCGCTGGGCGCTGAATAACGGCGTTGACGCCTCTTCGCTGGTCGTCGCGGGCGATTCCGCCGGCGGCGGGCTGACTGTTGCCACGCTGCTTGCGGTACGCGATGCGGGCGACCCGATGGCAGCGGCGGGCGTGTGCATTTCGCCTTGGGTTGACCTGGAAGGTATCGGCGATTCCATGACAACTAAGGCAGGACAAGACCCAACGGTCAGTTACCAGGGGTTGATGGATATGGCGGCCCACTTCCTCGGAGACGGCAACCGGCGCGACCCACTGGCGGCGCCGCTGCACGCCGACCTGTCAGGCTTGCCGCCGCTGCTGCTTATCGTAGGCACTTCCGAGGTTTTGCTCGACGACGCCGTCAGGTTACATGAAAAGGCTGAATCCGCCGGAGTGGACAGCACACTCGAAATCTGGGAAGACATGATTCACATCTGGCCTTGGTTCGCGCCTTTCCTGCCTGAAGGGCAGCAAGCCATGGAGCAGATGGGCGACTTTATAAAGGAACAGGTCGGGGCAGTAGTCCCTCAGGCGTAGTTGCCAGGAGAATTATATACAGCATGACTACCTTAACTTCGGCGAGAGTACGACACGCCGACTACGATGACGCCCAGGAATACTATATGTCCGAGGGCATTGGCGACGGTTTGCCCGTAGTACCGCCCACTGAGACTAAGGTGCAGTCGATGCTCGACTTTGTAGAGCTTGCGCCGACCGACATCATCGCCGAGGACGGTATTCGCGGTGTCCGGTTCACCGCCGAGAAGGTCGCTATCAACGCTGTAATGGCGGGCTGCAAACCGGAATACATGCCGGTCGTCTTCGCGGCCGTCCAGGCTGTGTCTGAGGCGCCGTACAATTTCCACGCCAACAGTACGTCAACAAACGGCGTAGGTGTGCTTGTCATCGTAAGTGGCCCCATCGCAAAGCAGGTAGGGATCAACTCCAGCACCGTGGCAATGGGACATGGATTTCGCGCGAACGCCACCATCGGTCGCGCAATGGGCCTCATCAAGATTAATGTGTACGGCTCTATTCCGCACGACATGGACAAAAGCACATTCGGGCATCCGGGCAAGTATTCTTTCTGCTTCGCGGAAAACGACGATGTGATTCCCTGGGAGCCGCTCCGCGTGGAGAAGGGTTACGGCGAATCGGACAGCACCGTCACGGTGTTCGCGGCGAACTCGCCCGTGCAGGTGAATACTCAGAACGAAAGCGCGCCCGAAGACTTCCTTAGCATTGCGGCAGACGCTTCAATTGTGCTGGGAGAGCGACATTCGGAGTTTGTGCTGGTTCTCAGTCCGGAGCTTATGAGTTATATTCGCGCGGAAGGCTGGACGAAGCAGCGCATCAAGGAATTCGTGCTGGAGCGCGGCACGCGAACGGGGCGCGAGCTAAACGAGAAGCATCGACGCATAACTCTATACACGGGAGATGATCTCGACATGCGGATTCCGGTCGTCGAGAGCACGGATGAAATAACAGTCGTTGGCGCGGGCGGAGATGCAGGACCTTTCGCAATGCTGATAGGCGCTTGGGGCGATGTAATCTCCATAACGAAGCAGATTCAGATTTAGAGGTGAATACCATGACGCAGGATAATGAACTGGTTACTCTGGACCCGCGAGGCAGCAGCGTACATGAAGATACGGGCATTGCGCCGCGTCCTCGCAGCCTCGATGGACTGGTTATAGGGCTGCTCTCGAACAACAAGCCGAATTCTGAATTGCTGTTGCGCGACGTCGCCGATCTCGTGAAGCAGCAGTACGAAATCAAGGATGTTGTCGAGGCGAATAAGGGCAGCCACCGCATACCTGCGCCTGCTGAGATAATCGCAGATCTCGCTGAGCGATGCGATGTGGTGATTACCGCAACCGCTGAGTGAGGGAGCTGCACCTCCTGCTGTATGCAGGACGCAGCCGCTCTCGAAAAGCTGGGTATTCCTTGCTCAGTGCTTGTCACCAGGCCATTCAACACTCAGGCTCGGGCGATGACGAACTTGCTCGCCATGCCGGGATACGAGTACTCGGTCATCGGACATCCGATGGGAAGCCTTAACGACGAGCAGGTCATGGCGCGGGCGCAAGAGGCATTCCCGCAAACTCTGAGCCAGTTAGTCGCAGGCTAACTTCGCAGCACACGTTAGACATATTAAGACCCACCTTCCTCCCCATTATGCGGTGGATAGGAATTCGCGAACTTCCGCCATAGACGGCATTGCCGCCGTATCGCCGTGCCGCGTGCAGGTGAGTGCGCCGCATACGTTGGCAACCTGAAGCGCATGCCGGAGTACCTGTACGCGCTCCTTCGCCTCCATCTGAAGGAATACCTTGAGGCCGACGCGCTCCATGATACCTCCCAGAAATCCGGCAACGAATGCGTCACCGGCTCCCACAGGGTCAACGACCGTTACGCTGTACCCGGAATGCTCCAAGAGGTTCATTCCGTCGAATGCCACTGCGCCATCGGTCCCGCGCGTTACAACGACCAGACCACCATATATTTCATGGAATCGACGCGCGTAATCCTCCGGGCCCAGTCCCTTGCTCCATATCGTTTCAGCCTCGTCGTGCCCAAGCTTGATAATGTCCGCGTATTCCATCATGCGCTCGAAAACTTTGGCGGCATCGGCAGGTGACCAGAGCTGTTCACGGTAATTGAGATCGAAGCTGACCGGAATCTCATTAGCGAGAGCGTATCGCAAGGAAGCCATAACCGTGTCGTAGCAAGTTTCGCTCAGCGCTGGGGTGATGCCGGTTACATGAAGAATGTCGGCATCTCGAATATGCTGCTCGACATCATCAAATGTGAGGCGGCTTGCGGCGCTGCCGGCGCGAAAGTAGGTCTTGAAGTGTTCGCCGTCCGGATGATGGTTCAGGTAGGATATTCCCGTCTTTTCTCCGGCATGCCTCTTGGCCTTCACCGAAATGCGACCCCGTAATTCGTCAAGCACGAATTGCCCCGCTTCATCGTCCCCCACCCTACTTACCCATACTGCTTCGACTTCTGGAACGCCTAGAATCTGCAAGCCGACTGCCACATTGGACTCGGCGCCGGCGCAATCCAGCAAATATGAGCCCTCAGTACCATAGACGCCAATGAAGTCGGCATTATACTGTCCCATTGTTTCGCCAAAAGTTAAGAATCTTTCCATTCAAAAGTCCTGAAGGAATATTGAGCTATGAGTTTCATTATTACATGAATTGATATTGACAATCATGTGATATTGCTTGTCTGGAAATAAATTGCCTCTGTACACTGCATAACAATACCTGAATTGAATTGCATATATAATCTGTAGGCGGCCACTCTCCAGAGAATTTCATCAGAATTATCAGAATACGGCAAGACTTGTCAAAAGCGTACGCAGCAGTTCACGAATCCTGCCGAACAAGCATTTGTTCTAGCATAGTCGAATTCTGCCATGTGCCAGGATGAAATTCACGATTGGCGCGAAAAGCCAGACCATCAGAAACGACCCAATCAGAAGCACGGGGATACTATAATTTGGCTCAAGACGTCATCAGAGCTCCGGCCGTAACAGCTACGCCACCGCCATCGAATGTCACGACGCCAGTCGCCAGCCGCGCCCGAAACAATCGCATAAATTCTGTGCTGTCATCTCCGATATTCGAGACGCTACAGATACGCGACTTTCGCTGGATCTGGATTGGGTCGTTCGTATCGTTCATGGCTATGAACATGCAGATGATTACCAGAGGCTGGCTGGTGCTTCGGCTGGAAAATGATTCGCCGCTCGCTCTTGTGCTGGTGATGGTGTCTTTCGCAGCCCCCATGACCGTCGTATCCCTCTTAGGCGGCGCACTAGCGGACCGCTTTCCCAAAAAGAACCTCATCATCGTCAGCCAAAGCGCGAATGCGGTAATGACTTTCGTTCTGGCAATGATGGACGCGAGTGGGACGATCTGGTTCGGTGCGGTGCTTTTCATTGGCGTCGTCAACGGCTCGATGATGGCCATCAACATGCCAAGCCGACAGGCGATAATCTCGGACATCGTGCCGGAGACAAAGCTGATGAACGCGGTCGCGCTAAATAACTCCGCGATGAACCTTACGCGCATTATCGGGCCGGCGCTTGCGGGTTTCCTAATCCTGTTCATTGACACATCCGGAGTGTTCTACCTCATATCCGCTATATATGTGCTTTCAGCTCTGTCTTTGCTGATGGTAAAGACGAATGCCGTGCAGGCTAAGGGTGCAAGAAAGGGCGTCGGCAAGGACATCTTCGAGGGACTGCGCTACGTGTGGGGCGATGTGGATTTGCGCGGGTTGATACTCATGGCCTTTATCCCTTCTCTATTCGGGTTTACGCTCTTCGCACTGCTTCCGGTCTGGGCGCGCGAGGCGCTGAACGTGAATTCTTCCGATCTGGGGATACTCATGACGATGATGGGTGTTGGAGCGCTGATAGGCACTCTGGGACTCGCAGGCGTCCGCAAGTTCAGCAGGCGCGGCATGCTATTGCTTGGGCTGGGCGTGCTATGGGGCGTTACGCTTGTCGGGCTGGCGAACTCCATGATATTCCCGGTGGCAATGCCCTTCCTGCTGATTGTCGGGCTGATTAGCTCAGTGTACATGTCGCTGAACATGACGCTGACTCAGGTATCGTCCGCGCCGGAGATGCGTGGGCGCGTGATGAGCATAATGATGATGACCTTCGGTCTTATGCCTATTGGCGCGCTGCCTTTCGGCACAATCGCAGAGTACATCGGAACGGCGAACGCGCTGACGATAAGCGGCGCCCTGCTTTCAATTCTGATACTGGCATTCGCGTTTACGTACCCGGCGTTCAGGCGGATTGAGTAGCGGTACAGGGCATGTTACCCTTGCGAACTACGACCCAAGGAGCAAGAGCATGTCCCCCACTGACTTGAAAGGCCTCGTCCAGACCGTGCTCGGACCTATCGAGCCGTCGGAACTCGGCGCAACAACTACGCATGAACACCTGTACATTGACTTCTCGTTCATGTATCGCCCTGCTCAGGACTCCGCGAAGGATCTTTCAGACGCGCCAATCACACTGGAAAACAGAGGCTGGATTGGTCGCCACTACTACAGCTGCCGTGCGAACCTCACCCTGATGGATGTGGACGCCACCACGGCGGAAGTGTCGTTGTACAAGGAGGCAGGCGGCGGCGCGATAGTGGATGCGACGACCATCGGCATTGGGCGCGACGCGCGAGCGTTAGAGCGGATTTCGCGCGAGTCGGGCGTCCATGTAGTCATGGGGGCTGGGTTCTATGTAGACGCGGTGCATCCGGACAAGATGGAGTCATGGAATGTGGACGCGATAGCTCAGCGAATCATAGACGACATCAGCAACGGCGTGGACGGCACGGGCATCAAGGCAGGGATAATCGGGGAGGTGGGCTGCACATGGCCGCTGACCGAGAACGAACGGAAATCACTAACGGCGGCTGCGATAGCACAGCGGGAAACCGGCGCGTCGATTCTGATTCATCCGGGCCGCCACCCGGACGCGCCCGCAGAGATTCTGGAGATTCTGGCGGAGGGGGATGCGGACATCTCGAGGGTGATTATGGGGCACCTCGACCGGACCGTATCCGATATGGATACCCTGCTAGGAATTGCGGCGTCGGGATGCTTCCTCGAGTGGGACCTGTTCGGGAACGAAGGATCGTACTATCCACTGGCGGAGTTGGACATGCCGAGTGACGCGCAACGGCTGGACTTTATCAGAGCGATGGTGATAGCCGGTTACGGGGACAAGATAGTCATCGGCCAGGACATCTGCACGAACCACCGGCTCGTGCGATACGGAGGGCATGGGTATGGACACATCCTGGAGAACATAGTCCCCAGGATGCGGCGAAAGGGCTTTACTGAGGATGTGATCGAGGCGATTACGGTTGGCAATCCTGCGAGGATTTTGGCGTTCGTCTGAAGAGTCACCCACATCCCCTGCTTTCCCGCCTTTGCAGAGGACCCTTCCCTATTCTAGCGAAACCTCTTGTACCCGCACCTTTGAAGGGGAGGGTGGTTAGATTCCTAGACGAGGACGCCAAACCCCGACTTGGTGCAGATTTCGATGCGATTGCCCTCGGTGTCGGAGATGAAGAACACGCGTTGTCCGTCATTGCGGACGCCAATCTCCGGGCTTTCAATCTTGACGCCTTTAGACTTCAGGAGCTCGTATGCGGCGTCGATGTCATCGACCTCGAATGCGCCGTGATGGGACGGCTCGGAAATACCGTCGGCGTTCTCAATGAGATGGACCATTGTGCCGCTGGGCAGCTGGAGCCATATTATGTGCTCGCCGTTCACCGCGCTCGGAATCTGCTTGATACCGAGTACATCGACCCAGAATCGTGTGGCGCGTTCCTTGTCGATAACGTTGTAAGTGAGGTGATTTACTGCCGTGAGCCTAACGGATGGATTCGCGAGTACCATGTGCCCCTCCTTATGAACTGTAAACCTGTCTCAATTCCCGCTGAACATCTTAACACGACCTGCGGGAATTGGCGCTAATGACGCGCATCGTTTAGACTTGCCAAAACGAGAGTCACACAATCTCGCTTTCTGTAGATTAACCATCGGGAAGGTTAGCAGCCATGTGCCGACATCAGCATGACAACGACTCTGATGAGGAAAGGCATCCGTGGTCTCCACTTACCAATATACCGGGCAGCGGAATGCCGTGGCAGAAGGTTCTGGTGCGTCTGGCGGCGAACAATTGGCGCAAGATAAGGACGCTCAGCATGTGCTGCGGAAACTATAACGAACCTGGTTGTTGACGAACCTGATTTGAGCCGGCGTGTCCGGCGGATCTGTATTCAGTCGCGTACGGTTGAGCATAGCCACAACAAGGCGTAGAAACTCATGGAGTTCGATATCGGTTGCGGGCTTTCAGGCGCTTGAAGGTGCCGAAAGGGTGATAGGGAGAACGGGAACGCCTTCTGTCTCGGCTCCCTCGTGCATGCATTATAGGGTCTCCTCGTATCCGAAACGCCCTGTTTCTGTCGGCATCTGACAGCATATTAGGAACGTGCCGTCGGGCTGAATTTCACACAATCTCAACAATCGGACACCATCCTTGCAAAGTTTGAGGGACAGTGTGGGACGGGTAATATGATTCATAATTGGTTTGACATTCGTGATTGCCGTGCTATATTTGACTGAGTTTCACGGAAAATACTTGTCGGTTCGCAGAAATAACAGAGTTGGAGGAATTATGAGACGCATTTCACTAGTCTTGAGCGTTGTCTCGATCCTGTTGCTGATTACGGCGATGGCGTGCGGTTCTGCCCCCGCGCCGACGCCGCAAGCGCCGGCAGCCCAGCAGCCGGCGCCCGCAGTTGCGCCCGCGCCTCAGGCGCCTCAGGCGCCACAACAGCCGGCCGCACCGGCAATGCCCGCACCGGCAGCACCGGCAGCACCTGCGGCGGCGCCCCAGGCATTCAGTCCCGCACCGCCAACTGGCAGAACTGTCGCAACGCCAGTTCGCCGGGCGATGATGGAAGAAAAGCCGGAGTCAGGGCCAAAGACGGGTGGCATTCTACGCTGGACGCCACAGGCATCGGTCGCGAACCTTGACCCGACAAGGCAGACGTCGTTCGTCACACACTCCATCGTTCACCAGTGGTACGACTACCCGTTCGGCTGGAACCTTGACAGGGTGGCGCAGGAACAGATGGTTGACACCTGGTCGGTGAACCCTGAGGCGACCGAGTACACGTTCTCGCTGCGCGAGGGGCTTATGTTCCATGACGGCGACCCTGTTACAAGCGCGGATGTAACGGCATCGATTCTGCGCTGGAAGACGACACCGGGCCTCCCGGGAACGCTGTGGGACCTGGCAGAGGAACCGACGGTCGAGGAAGTCGATGAGCTGACGCTCAAGTTGAAGCCGGGCAAGCCGTTCGGCCTGTGGATTCCATTCTGGGTATCCCTGCCGACCTACGTGATGCCTAAAGATGTCGTCGATCCTCTGTCGATATCAGACATTATGACCGACTACACGGGATCGGGCCCGTTCAAGTATGTTGAGTGGATTCCGGGGAACCGCGTGGTGATGGACAGGAACGAAGCCTATACGCCCCGCACTGACGAGCCGAATGGCGACGCGGGCGCGCGCATTGCGTATGTCGATCGCATAATCAACCTCGAAGTTCCGGACGCCGCGACCAAGCTGGCAGCGCTCCAGACGAAGCAGACGGACTTTGCGGAAGGTCTGCCAAACGATTTCTATGACACAATCGTGAACTCTCCGGGCATCAAGGCGGTGGTGATACCGCAGTGGGCGAGGCCACAGCTTGGCACGAACAAGCGCAACCCGCCACTGACCAGTCCAAAGGCGCGGCTTGCGATCCAGGCTGCGACCGATCCTGAGAAGTACCTGCGAGCAGCTTATGGCGCGCCAGACCTCTGGGACCTGGGACCGTGCCTATGGGCCTGCGGCGCACAGTGGGGCAGCGAAGTCGGCTCGGCAGAGTATTACGAGGTGGACCTCGATAAGGCGCGAGCGCTGTGGCAAGAAGCAGTCCAGGAGACAGGCTTCTCCGGCAAGATGGTGCTGCTGACGAATACGGACTACTCGGACTTCTACGCATCGGCGTTGATCACGAAGGAGATTCTGGAGTCCCTCGGCGCCGAGGTCGATTTCCAGGTGAGCGACTGGGCGACGGTCATTTCCCGCAAGGAAGCGGCGAACGCGCGTGATACCGTGGAAGAGGGCGACTGGCACTTCTACCACACTTGGGGCGGACCGCTCGACCCAATCACTGACTCTGCCATCGGGCAGACGTGGAACGGCGGCTATCACAACGAGAAGGTAATCCAGCTTCGGGACGACTTCCTGAATTCGACCTCACTCGACGAGGCGAAGGCGATAACGGAAGAAATCCAGCGGATATACTTCGAGGAAGACCCGGCAACGATAATGTACGGCTGGTTCAAGTTCGTGGTGGCAATGCAGGAGGACGTGCAGGGTTACGTGCCGCACAAGCGCATAAGTATGCAAGGGATGTGGCTCGACAGGTAGCGAGAACTGACATCGATACACAGGATGGACAGGATATGATGGATTCCCGCTCCCTGCCTCCGCAGGGACATGCTTAGCGGGAATGACGAGTAAGTTAGCGGGGGTGCGGCAGTTATGCGGCGCTCCCGCTTTTGAGCATCTGTATGTATGATACTGAGCAAGCAGGACCGAAATGGCAAGCGATCGGTCAGCACCTATCAGTAGCAAGTACGATATTCATTCACCATAGGACGGCATAGAGTGGCACGATACGCGCTTCAGCGGCTATTGGCGATGTTTCCGGTCTTGCTGGTGGTGGCCGTCGTTACTTTCTTGCTGATACACCTCACGCCCGGAGACCCTGCAGAACTAATGGCAGGAGACGAAGCCACGCCCGAACAGGTAGCAAAGATACGAGCGGACATGGGTCTGGACAGGCCGATGCACGAACAGCTGGTTATATATTTCGCGGATATTCTGCGCGGGGACCTGGGCGAGTCGATATTCAGCAAATTCAAGGTTACGACGCTCATCGCGCAGAGGCTGGAGCCAACGCTGTTCATAGCACTGTTTTCCCAGCTGGTGTCGATAATCATCGCCATACCACTTGGCATCCTAGCGGCGTGGAAGGCGAACACCTGGGTTGACCGCGTGGTGATGGTCGTCGCGGTGCTAGGCCTTGCTATTCCGTCGTTCTGGCTGGGAGCGAACCTGATATGGGTGTTCTCGGTGAAGCTGCAATGGTTCCCTGCCATCGGGTATGTACCGATTTCCGAAGGCATAGTGCCCTGGATAAAGTCGATAACGCTGCCGTCAATATCGGTGGGGTTCATATCGGCGGCGCTGATAGCGAGAATGACACGGGCGAGCATGCTTGAGGTGCTGCGCGAGGATTATGTGAGAACTGCACGCGCCAAGGGACTGGGCGAGACGGTCGTGCTGCTGCGGCATGCGTTCAAGAACGCCTCGATTCCGGTGGTTACCATCATCGGCATAGGTATCGCGGGGCTGGTGTCCGGTCTGGTGGTTACGGAGGCGATATTCGCGATTCCGGGTGTGGGGCGGCTGATTGTGGATGCGGTAACACGGCGGGACTATCCGGTGATACAAGGCGTCATACTGATGGTAACGGTGGCGTACGTGCTTATAAACCTGATAGTTGACCTTATCTACGGCTACCTAGATCCGAGGATAAGATACTAATGGCTATCGAAGAACAGCGGGTTGACGCAGGAGCGATAGCCCGGAGGAGCTTCTGGGAGCGCAATCGCGAGAGGCTGGTCGCGTTTCAGCGGCTACTGCGAGGCAATCCGAACATGGCGCTCGGGTTGGGGATACTGGCGATAGCAGTCCTCATAGCGGCGTTTGCGCCACTGATAGCCACGCACGATCCTCAGGCGCTGGACTCGTACAACAAGCTGCAACCGCCGTCTTCGGAGGCGTATTTCGGTACGGACCGGCACGGCCGAGATGTGTTCTCGCAGACGATATTCGGCAGCCGGTTGTCGCTCGCGATAGGCGCTTCAGTAACTATCGCAACAATCCTTTGCGGTGTTGTCATCGGCATCACCGCAGGATACTACAAGCTGGCGGACGATATCGTGATGCGGTTTATGGACGGGCTGATGGCGTTTCCGTCGTTTCTGCTGGCAATCGCGCTGGTGGCGCTGCTGGGAGCGAGCTTCCAGAATGTGGTGATTGCGCTGTCGGTAGTGGAGACGCCGCGCGTGGTGCGTATCGTGCGGGGATCGGTGCTGAGCTTGCGGGAGCGGCAGTATGTGGAGGGCGCGTTGGCTGTCGGAGCGAGGCCGCTGCGGATACTATTCACGCATATCTTCCCGAACTTGGTCGCGCCTCTGACGGTGCAGGCTACGTTCGTGTTCGCGCTGGCGATTCTGGTGGAAGCGGGGTTGAGCTTCCTCGGAGTGGGAGTACCACCGTATATACCAAGCTGGGGAAATATGATGGGGGACGCGAAACTGTTCATGCAGCTGGCGGTGTGGACGATATTCTTTCCGGGACTGTTCCTGTCGCTGACAGTGCTTGGCGCGAATCTGCTGGGCGACGGGCTGCGCGACACGTTGGATCCGCGGCTGCGTGGGACTGGGTAACAGGCATCGATGAATGGGCTGAACGGTATTACCTTCAGTTACCCGGCTCGATGATTTCGAGAAGTTGGTTGGCAGGGATGTTTTGGAGGGTTTGGGTTGTGCCGCTGGGCCAGCGGACTTCGATTTTTTCTACGTTCGCCACGCTGCCGAGTCCGAATTCAAGGTTAAGGCTGTCCATTGAGAGGTAGCTGGAGCCTGCGATGACTTCCTGCACTTGAACGTGGGGTAGCGAGCTTCCGGGTGGCCGTGTAGTTACATAGACGCGAGCGCCTATTGCGTCCGCGTTGCTTCGGGTGCCGTTGACTGCCATTGCGCCCTTTAGACGCAGAGTCAGCCAGTTGCTATCGCCGCCGCCGTTGAGCCAGACGAATATGGGACCTGGCGCGTCTCGTGTTGGCGCTCGACCAATGGCTGGATCGAACGGACCGGAGAAAATGGGACCGCTGCTGTTCGTTGCGATGAGATCAGCGTAGCCGTCGCCATCCAGGTCGCCATGCGCAAGCCCCTTGCCGTTCTCGTGGAGGGCGGTGTCGATGCGTCGTATCTTGAGCAGGACGGGATCAGTTCTGGTAGCGTCATCGTCTTCCAGTCCGTCGTAGTTCACGCGGGATATATCGAGTAGGCGAGCGCGAACAGTGATGTCCTCGAAAGTGCCATTGCCGAGACTGCGAAGCATGCGGCCGGCTGCTGGGAATACCTGACCGCCGGGGCCCTCTCCCCTGCCCAGTGTGGAGCCGAGCCAGTAAAGGTCCTGATAGCCGTCGTTGTCGTAGTCGAAAAAAGTTGCTCCGAACCCGAAGTCATACGCTGCGATGCCTGTGGGTACATGGTGTGCCGTGTTGAAGACCGAAGAGTCGAGGGATGCGGGTGGAAGCCACGGGCTGGGAATTACGGCAGTAGTGGACGCGACATCTAAGAGGTCGCCACTGCCGTCGTTGCGGAGGAGGTAGTGGGCGCAGGTGCCCCAGTTGAATCTGACTACATACTCGCAGTTGCCGCGCGGCTTTTCGACCGGCTCTTGTAGCAGCGGATGGAATCCAATGTTGGTTGAGAATACGTCGAGATCGGCATCGGTGTCGTAGTCGCCAATTGCGAAGCCCATCCATGAGCCTGCCAGGTCTATGCCCAGTTCGCGCGCGACGGGTGTGAAGCGGACTCGTTCGGAGGTGGTGTCATTGCGGAACAGGTGCATGCGGTCGCCGTCGTTGGCAACGAACAGGTCGGGGTCTCCGTCATCGTCGTAGTCGAAGAAGACAACTGCGTGTGTCTGTCCGGTCGGCTCCCCTGCCCGATTGCCCATATCATCCACGCTCGCCGGATTGTAGCCCTCGAATCTCTTGCCTGTAACAGGGTGCTCGTGGATGACGGGCCTGCCCTCCGGGTCGAGCATCCTAATCTGCGGACCTGCAACGCCTGCTTCTTGAGCAATTTCAGCAAAAGTGAGATCACCGTTGTTAATGTACAACAGGTTGTAATGGCCGGGATGATTGTAGTCGGAAAAAGTGCGATAGTCGTCGTCCATCAGGTTGCCGACATATATGTCAAGCCATCCATCATTGTTGACATCGGCGCAGGCGATGCCGGTTGCGGAGCGTACATTCACGCCATCGTCGAATGCCGCCCGGGTTACGTCCCTGAAGCCGCCCGCGCGGTCGTTGAGAAAGAGGGTGTCGGTGTTCCCTTCCTGTGGTGAGCGGAATCCAAGTCCGTCATCGGGGTTACCCCAGGCGCCCACATAGAGGTCCTGATAGCCGTCATTGTCTATGTCGCAGGCTACGGCGCCGGTGCTGTGGCTTTCGGTCGCCTGTACGCCCGCCTGAGCCGCAACGTCAACGAAAGTGGCATCCCCGGCGTTCTGATACAGACGGTTCGGCTCGCCGCCGCGGGAGGTTACATAGAAGTCCATGTCGCCGTCCCGGTCGAAGTCGAAAATTGCCAGCCCCGGGCGGTCGTTCCAGAGTTGGAAATCGCCGCCTAGCGCGGTCTCGGCGACATTTGTGAACGGCACTACTTGCGTTGTGGGGGATGCGGCGGTTGCCGAGGTGCTCAGAGACTGTGCAGAATCAGAGGGCAATGGCGTCGGGGTAGATCGCTGTGTAAGGGATGCAATTTCGGCGCACGATAGGACCGGGAACAGCGAAATGGCTGTGAGGATGATAGGACGCCAGATGTTGATATGCATAGACACAGTTGTCCCATTATATCATTGACGCCTTACAATGAACGGGTGCGAATTTGGAGAACGGACGTGAATTCGACATCGATGCTAATGACGGAAAGGATAGAGATTGCGACTGGTTTCAATTGTTGTGTTGCCTTGTGTGCTGCTATTGGGGCTAGGGTGTGGCTTTCAGGAGCGCTTCGGCGCTTCTCCTTCTGCGCTAGAGACACACGAGACGGCAGATCTGTCTGAACATGCGGACCTCGCAGGGTACTGCGTGAATCTGCGAAACAGCAGCGATCCGTTCTTCGGGACACAGCAGTTCGAGAGGCTGACGTCAGAACTGGAGAATCCCACGTTCCCCACCCTATCGTGGCGTGTCAGCATAATTCGGGAACTCGCGCGCAGCCATCTTCGGTTCGGAGACGCGGAAGACGCGATTCGCTTGTTGTCGGAGGCGCTGGATGCGGAAATGAGTGAGAGTCCGGAGGTTAGCCACGAGTCTGAACTTCTGGAGGAACTCGCTATTGCAAGTATGAAGATGGGCGAACTGGACAACTGCGTCGGTCCTGACGGTCGGCTAATCTGCGCGCTGCCACTGGACGACTCAGTTGTCCATAAGGACAAACGAGGCGCGAACGGAGCGGTGGACTTCCTGACGAAGCTGCTTGAACTTGAGCCGGACAACATTCGGGCTATATGGCTGTTGAACGTGGCGCACATGGCGCTCGGCACCTACCCGGACGGGGTCAGAGGGGAACACCAAGTGCAGCCAGAGTCGTTTGAATCCGAGTACGAAATAGGCAAATTCGAGGAGAATGCGCCCGAAAGAGGGCTGTACGCGGTCAACACTGCCGGAGGCAGCATTATCGAGGACTTCGACAATGATGGATTGTTGGATGTGATGACTTCGACCTGGGACCCTTGCAGGCCCATCGCCTACTATCGCAATGCCGGAAACGGCACGTTCACGGATGAGACAGAAAGTGCCGGGCTGCGCGGACAACTGGGCGGCCTGAATATCACGCAGACGGACTATAACAACGACGGGTGGATGGATGTTATGGTTATGCGCGGTGGCTGGATGAAGAAACGTGGGCAAATGCGCAGGTCCCTGCTGCGGAATGATCAAGACGGCACTTTCAGCGATGTTACAGAGGCGGCAGGTCTTGCCAGGCCCGCGTATCCCAGTCAAAGCGCGGCGTGGGCAGACTACGATAACGATGGGGACCTGGACATCTTCTCGTGCAATGAGAGCATGCGGGAGGCGGGCGCCGAGTCCACCGCGCTGATGTTTCCTAGCCAGCTGTTCCGAGATGACGGCGAGGGACGTTTCAAGGATGTGGCAGATGAAGCAGGTGTGCAGAACTGGCGGCACTGCAAGGGCAGCGCGTGGGGAGACTACGACAGAGACGGCTATCCGGACTTGTACGTATCGAACTTCGGGGCTGAAAACAGGCTGTATCGAAACAACGGCGATGGCACATTCGAGGATGTAGCTCCGCCCTTGCGCCTGACTGAGCCGATTGACAGCTTCGCTACGTGGTTCTGGGACTATGACAACGACGGCTGGCCGGACATTTTCGTAGCTGGATATGGAGAAAATATCGGCGACGTGGCGAAGGACAGAATTGGACTGGAGAACGACGGGCCTCGGCCACGTCTCTATAGAAATATGGAAGGAAATGGTTTCCAGGATGTTACGCGCGAGATGGGATTATGGCATGTTCACCTTGCGATGGGAGCGAACTTCGGAGACCTGGACAATGACGGCTATCCGGACTTCTACCTCGGAACAGGAGCGCCATCATACGACGCCATCGCTCCGAATGCCATGTACAGGAACAATGGCGGCAAAGGCTTTCAGGATGTTACCTTCTCAGGAGGGTTCGGGCACTTGCAGAAGGGACACGGGGTGTCGTTCGGAGACTTAGACAAGGACGGGGATCAGGACATTTTCGTGCAAGTGGGAGGGTTTTACCCGGGCGACGGGTTCGTGAACGCACTATACGAAAATCCTGGGCATGGCAATAGGTGGGTGGCTGTAAGGCTGGTTGGAACGAAATCAAACCGTGCGGCTATTGGAGCGCGCATCAGGGTTGCAGTGACTGACCGAAGCGGAAGTATTCGGGAGGTGTACGCAACTGTGGGGAATGGGAGCAGTTTCGGCGCATCAACGCTGACGCAGGAGATTGGCCTGGGGCAGGCTGAGGAGATAGTCGAATTAGAGGTGCAGTGGGCTGGTAGCGATCTCTGGCAGCACTTCGAGGATATCCCGCTGGACCGACGCATTCGGATTGTCGAGGGGGAAGATGGGTTTGAAATGCTGCAATAGCAGAGAAGGCCTATTGAATGAGGTCGAAGGAGGTGAAGGTTAATGCGCGCCGTCAACAGTAACGGTTACAACGTCGATATCGTGATACTTCTGGTGCCGCACGGACGATGCATAGTGCCAAAGCAGACGATATGAGACTTCCCGTTCATCGGGCGCGGGAGGCAGTTCGCTCAGATACGCCATACTGTCTTCCATGTTGTTTCCTTCCAGCACTGTGACGAATTCCAACTCGGCAGTCAAGTCGCTCAGACGAGCGGACACGGCCATGCGGCGGGGTCCCGAGTCGGAAACTTCCGCTTCCTGCAGCAGAACGGCATGCGCTTCTTCGCCAGCTGCAGCAAGTCGTTCGGTGGCGTCGGTGTTCCATCTGCTAGCAGACGCGAATTCGCGCAGGAAGGCGTCTAGTTGAGGGAGAGCGCCGGGGCTTAGTTCGGCAGTCAGGCGCCTGCCGCGGGATCCTGTCAGGTCCATAAACAGCATCATCAGGATTGCTACAATCGCGCCCGCGGTCATGCCGTTACCAAGCAGCACTGCCCAGAAGCCGCTGAGCAGGTCTGAGAAGATGACCTGGCTCTGAAAGCCAACACCAAGCCAGAACGCCAAGCCGATGACGGTCGCCTTCCGATGGTCAACGCCGTCCTGGATTATCATCCTCATGCCTTGCACGAACAACAAGGCGAGCAGGACGGTTATGTAAGCGGCGGCTACCGGTCCAGGTATAGCGATGAGAATAGCGGTCGCTTTCGGGAAGAAGGCGAGGACAAGGAAGATCGCGCCGATGACCATGCCAACTCGACGAGATGCCACTCCGGTAACTTCGGCAAGTGAAACGCTGGAAGAGTAGGTTGTGTTGGGCAGTGTGCCGAGCAAGCCGGAAAGCAGGTTGCCCACGCCGTCTGCGTTGAGCGCGCCTTGCACCACTCGGAAGTCGGTCGCTCGATGATTGCGGCGTGAAACTTGCTGGATTGCCACACCGTCGCCAACGGTTTCGATTGCGCCGACGAGCGTAACGACGACGAATGCGGGAAGAAGCGCCCAGAACTCGACGCCGGGAGTGAGGTCAACGCCGGGCCACGAAGTGAACGGAACGCCTACCCAAGGCGATTCAATGACGGTGCTCAGATTATATAGACCGAAGGGGGCTGCCGCCGCGCATCCGACGACTATGCCAATGATAGGTGACCAGAGCCGCCAGGATGGAGGTGCGCGCATAATTAGAAGCGCTATAACGGCAAGCGTCGCCAGGGCCGAGACGGGGGCGGCGATCGGCGACACATTGTCAGGGACCTCCTTTAGCGTGTCGAAGATAATGGGCATGACGGCTACGGCGATGAGCATGATGACCGTGCCTGAAACGACGGGGGTGAAGATGCGCCGTAGCAGCGACAGGCGGGATGCCAGCAGGAACTGGAAAAGGGATGATACGACAATTAGGCTTGCCATTGTCGCGGGGCCGCCCTCGACAAGGGCGGTAACGCAGACCGCGATGAAAGCGCCGGATGTGCCCATCACCAGGACGTGGCCCGCGCCAATACGCCAGAAGCGCGCTGCCTGTAAGTAAGTGGAAACACCACTGACTATGAGGGCTGCGAAGATCGCCCAAGGAATGTAGCTTTCGGGTTGACCGGCGATACGGAAAACGATGACAGCGCCCAAGACGATGCCGCCCAGGTTGACTAGTGCCGCCTGTATGCCGGTGCCGATTGCTACAGGCAGGGGCGGATTTTCGTCAGGCTCGTAGCGTATGTTGCTGTGGTAAGGGGTTGTTGACAAGTCGTTAAACCTCAGCTTGGCTCTGCCGTCTTCGGGGACCACCCCCCCTTGAACAAGGCAATCAAGGCAAATATCAGGGTTGCGAGCAACGCCATTGCGGGGCCGGAGGGAAGATCGGCGTAGAAGGAAAGGTAGAGGCCGATTATAGCAGATGCCGCGCCTATGAGCGCGCCGATAAACATCATGCCGACGAAGCGCTTCGCCAGTAGATAGGCGGCGGCGGCGGGTGTAATGAGCATTGCCATAACGAGGACTATGCCGGCTGCCTGTATGCCTATGACAATAACGAGCGCGAGAAGGGCTAACAGGACGTACTCGATAAGCGCAGTTCTGATGCCGACGACGGACGCTCCAATCTGGTCGAAGGTGGTATAGACGAGTTGACGGTGAAAGGCAGAGAGACCTAGCAGGACTAATGCTGTTAAGGCGAGAGAGACATAGACATCCGTCCGGGAAACGCCCAGCACTTGTCCGAGCAGCAGGTCTTCGATGTTGACATTGACGTTGGTTGCCCTGGAGAGCATTACCAGTCCGAGAGCGAACATGCCGGCGAAGACGATGCCGATGGATGTGTCCTCGCTGATACCGGTTCGCCTGCTTACGGTGCCCATGAGCAGGGCGATGACGATTCCGGCTGGAACTGCGGCAAAGAAGGGGCTAATGCCGAGCAGGAAAGCGACGACCATCCCGGGGAGAACGGAGTGTGCGAGGGCATCCCCCATAAAGGCGCGGCCTCGCGTTACGACGTACGCGCCAAGCAAAGGACACATTACGCCGACAAGGACCGAAACTATGAGGGCGCGCACCATAAAGCCATACTGGAACGGTCCGATTATATAATCAATCATTCCTCGCTACCGACATTCGATTGCCTCGCAGAACCCGTCATTCCCATTGCGCCACAAGACCGAAAGCCTGCGGTGAATCGCTGCTCGCTGCGCCCGCTGCTCTAGGCGTGGTTCCCATGGATAAAGTGGTCGGAGACGAATTCTGCGCCGTGCGAGGCATAGAGCTCTTGAAAGACTTCCGGCGTGAAGGCTTCTTCAGGAGGTCCGCAGGCGCATACATAGCAGTTGATGCAGAGTACGGAGTCGAAGCGTTGGACAAGGTTGGTGAGGTCGTGTGTTGCAAGCAGGATAATCTTGCCTTCGTCGCGCAGCGAACGCAGTACCTCAACGATGGTTTCTTGAGCGCCGACGTCCACGCCGCTGAAGGCTTCGTCGAGCAGAATGACGGTTGCCTCCTGAGCGAGAGCGCGAGCGATGAAAACTCTCTGGCGCTGACCGCCGGAGAGCTCGGTTACCAGATCATTGCGTTGTTCCCATAGATTGACGCGCTCGAGGCAGAGGCGAACTACATCCTTGTCTCGCTTGCCAGATTGTCGCGGCCAGCCGATGTTCCAGTTTCTGCCCATCATAACAACATCGGCAACCGTTGCCGGAAACGCCCAGTTAATGCTGTCGCGCTGCGGGACATAAGCGAGCGCGCTGGGAAGGGCAGCAAGTCCATGCAAGGTTACTCTGCCTTCTGCGATGGGCAAGGTTCCGGCAATCGCACCAAACAGCGAACTCTTACCAGCGCCGTTGGGTCCTAGCACTCCGAACAGCGTGCCGGGGCCGACTGAAAAGGTTACGCCGGATAACACCGTATGACCGCCCCGAACGACGGTTACATCTTCCACAGATATACCGGCATCGGCAGAAATGACTCCGTCGCAGGCGTACTGCGACGAAGCTTGAGTCTGCGCCACTTGAGTCTGCGTCAAATGATTTCTCACCTGCTCCCCCCTTTCGCCTCAGACGCCTGGGCCGCCGCCGAGGAGGGTAACCGGCAAACGGCCCATGCGGGGAAAAGATGACATTACTTCAAAGCCGAAACGATGCGCTCGACATTGGTGCGGAACATGCCGATGTAAGTGTCTGCTCCGCTACCCTCTTCTCCGAGCGACCCGGAGTATAGGCGAACAAGATCCGCGCCGGATTCATCGGCGATTGACTTCGCGATTCGTTCGCTCACAGTCGTTTCACCGAAGATCGCCGGCACGCCGTAGTCTTCGATATCGTGGCTCAACTCAGCGAGGTCCGCAGGCGTAGGCTCTACCTCTGTCGTAGTGGACAGGATCACGCCCACGACCTCGAAGTCATAAAGGTTCGCAAAGTAGCCTAGGCTGTCATGCGAAGTAACCAAGAGCCTTCTGTCCTCTTCGACTGCCGACACCTGCTCCTGAATCCAGAAATGCAGTTCGTTGAGTTCGGAATTGAATGCGGACGCGTTGGACGTGAAAATGTTCCTTCCGTCGGGGTCGAGAACCGACAGCCTCGCGGCGATGTCATTGATGGCGGACTTCACACGGAGGGGGTCGAACCAGAAATGCGGATCATAGGTACCGTGCCCGTGCCCTGCGTGCGCGTCCTCTCCCTCTTCAGCGAGGTGGTGGATTTCCTCTATGGCTGCGTCGGCGTCGAGTTGACCGGCATGCACTTGGGCGACTAACTGGAGGACCATTTCGGGAAGGTGCATTCTCTCCTCACCATGTTCCTCGTCGTGGTCGTGGTCTTCGTGGTCCTCGTCGTGGTCGTGGTCCTCGTGATCCTCGTCCTCGTCGTGGTCGTGGTCCTCGTCTTCGTCGTGGTCGTGGTCCTCGTGGTCTTCGTCTTCGTCGTGGTCGTGGTCCTCGTGGTCTTCGTCTTCGTCGTGGTCGTGGCCCTCGTGATCTTCGTCTTCGTCGTGGTCGTGGTCCTCGTCTTCATGCTCATGACCATCATGGTCGTCGTGCTCGTGAGCCGCTTCTAACGCCTCCACGATCTCTTCCAAGCCCTCATCGGCGGAGATTTCGCCATCTTCCACTTCGTGAATGATGTGGAGGAGCGCCTCGATGATTTCAACTTCCCCAGCGTGAGTTGCGCCAAATTCTATGGGGTCAATCACGTCAGTCAATTCGACGATGGCAGATTCGTCTCGCGCGGCGTTTTGCACAAGTTCGTGAAGCCATGACTCTTCAAGGCCCAAGCCCACACTCAGCACGAGGTCCGCTTCGGCAATTGCGACTACGTCTTGCGCGCCGGGTTGGAACGAGTGAGGATCCGCGCCTACCGGCAGCAGGCTGAATACATCCACTCTGTCGCCACCCACCGTTCGCGCCCAGTCGGCGACTATGTTCGTTGTTGTAACGACTCTGATCTTCTCAACTGGCGCTCCCAGCGCGCGCGAGGGCAGCGCGGTAGCAGCGGGTTGTTGCTGTTGCGTAGTGGGAGCCGACTGGGGCTGCTGCGCCGCAGCGGCCGGCTGGGGCTGCGATGCGGTGGCGGCTGGCCGTGGTTGCTGTGCCACGGCAGCTGGCTGGGGCTGGGACTGCTGCGCTGCGACGGCTGGCTGGGACTGGGACTGTGGTGCGACAGTCTGACCAGTATCAGAACAGGCAAAAAGAAAGAATAAAAGCGTGAGTGATAATGCTATTGCAAAGGCTGTGCCATGATTTCTAATACTCAGTATCATTAAATACCTCGGTCATCAAGCGATCTGATTTAGATTGTGGTGTTTATTTCGAAGTGCTAAAAGGCGTGCAGATTTAACGCATACAGCTATCTAGTCTCATTAAGAGTGCCCGTGCATGTAAGAGTGCAGGTCTTGTCGAGGGGTCGCGCCACCATCTATGCACTGCTCGCAGACGACGTATAGCTCAATCCGGTGACCTATGATCTCGCCGGACAGGTCGTCGCCGATAATTCTCATCAGTCGTTCCACAGTTGCAGCACGGAATTCTCCCACCTTTCCGCAATTGACACAGACTGTGTGATGGTGGTGTTCGACGCGGGACAGCATGTACCTAGGCGCTCCATCGAGCAAATTGAGCCTACAAATGATGCCTGTCTCCAAGAACAGCTTGAGTGTGCGAAACACCGTCGCCCTGCCAATGGTGGGCAGCTTTCTAACCACATCCTCCGCCGTGAAGCCTTCCTGCATATCTTCGATGACACGGACGATCGCTCTTCTGGGAACCGTCGAGCGATAGCCTCTATCTTCAAGGATTGCCATTATGTCAGGCCGAGACGAAAGTACAGTAGTCATGACAGTTCATCTCACAATTGTACCTGCTAATTGGTACTTAATCTCTATCAGTGAATGATTTTCGCAGGCAACTCTCAGCGTGTCAACCCCCGATCCTGAACAATTCTCATGATACTTAGCGAGGTCTTATTGATACAATCACTCAGTTGACGGGTCTCCTCAGCCTCGGCCTGCGTGCAATTGCGATTCTAGCGCAATGATACTTAAATTGAAATGATGAAAGGGCCGGGGCAGTCGGCAAACAGCAGGGATATGTGGTTGGACTTTCCCATCCAGTCTGGTAAACGCACATTGTCATAAGTTAGAATTCTGACGGTAAACATCCAGGAGGAGAAACGCTATGGCAAAGATAGAGAATCGAATCGAGGAAATGGGAATCACGTTGCCCGACAGCCCGCAGCCAATCGCGAATTATGTGCCCGCAGTTCAGACGGGCAATCTGCTATTTGTGGCGGGCCTGGGCCCAGCCGCGCGGGAAGACGGCACCACGCCCAACGGCAAAGTGGGCAGCGACCTGACTCTTGAGGAAGGTTACGAAGCGGCAAGGTTGGTCGGAATAAACTTACTTTCCCGGCTGAAGAGCACACTCGGCGATCTGGACCGAGTCGAGCGCGTCGTGAAGCTATTGTCGATGGTGAACTGCGCGCCGGACTTCACCCAGCAGCCCCAAGTAGCAAATGGATGTTCGGACCTGTTGGTAGAGGTATTTGGAGACAAGGGACGGCATGCGCGCTCGGCGGTCGGGATGACCTCGCTTCCGAACGACATTCCTGTGGAGATCGAGATGGTTGTTGAGATACGAGACTGAATGCTTGGCGGGTACTCCAGGGATGAGGACAAGGCAGGTCAGTTTGCCTCGCGCAGGCTGGCGATGAGAAAGTAGATCACAACCGGCAGAATTAGCAGCCAGAGAATCAGGCGAGGGGGCAGTCGTTTCAGAAAGTTCATCCAGGTAAGCCCTCACTTGTGGAATAATTCTAATGAGTCAATTGTAACACGGGCGCTGACGGTGAAATGGGATACAGACTAATCGCACTTGACGTTGACGGGACGATTCGCAGCGGCAGTAATCCAATTGCAGAGAGAACGCGCAGGGCAATCGACGCAGCGCGTCAAGCAGGCGCTATTGTAACGCTTGCGACGGGCCGCGCTTACAGGTCGGCGATAGTGAACAGCGCGGCGCTGGACATTGACGTGCCAATCTCCACATCGCAGGGGGCATACATCGCCGATCCCATCAGCGGCGAAGTGTTTCGGCACTGCCCTCTCACAGAAGATATGGCGCTCGCCACATTGGACGGGCTTGAAGAGCATACTTGCCCGAACGAATCTAGTACACAGGTTGTGGCGTACTATCCCGGCATTATGTACGTGGACAAGATGAGCGAATGGGCGGACTCGTACGGTAAGCGCACTGAGCTAGACGTGAGGTTCGTGCGCAATTTGCGCGAGGTCGCAGGCGAAGGCCTCACGCGAATAGTAGCTGTGGGAGAGGACACCGCTATCGAGGCATTGGAGCGCGGTATCAAGCCCAGCTTGTCTATGAGTGTGCTTGTTATGAGATCGTTGCCGCACTTCTGCGAAATTCTGCATCCGAGAGGAGGCAAGGAAGACGCACTCGGCTGGATGTGCGAGCGCTTCGGAATTGAGCGTTCGGAGACAATTGCGTTCGGCAACGGGTACAACGATGTGCAGATGCTGGAATGGGCAGGATTGGGAATCGCGGTCGGTGATGCCGTGCCGGAGGCGCTTGCTGCGGCGGACAGTGTTGCTCCGCCGTTCGAGGAGCATGGCGTCGCGCAAGTGCTGGAAGAACTTCTGGACAAGGGAATGATCGGGTAAGGTCAATGACGCCAGAGGACAATGCGAGCAGGCCTATTATCGTGGTGTTGGGCGGCATAAATATGGATGTTGTCGCCAATGTACACAGGATGCCCGAGGCGGGCGAGACCGTGCATGGCGATAAATTCTTCATGACCGGGGGAGGCAAAGGAGCGAACCAGGCGGTAGCGGCGGCAAGACTTGGCGCCGATGTGCGGATGGTGGGCAGAGTTGGCGACGATGACTTCGGGAGGACGCTGCTGGACGCGTTGCGCTCAGAGGGAATCGATGTAGGCGGTGTCGCGCCGGACCCATCGAATGCCACAGGGGTCGCTGTGATAATGGTGGACGCCTCTGGTCAGAACTGCATCGCTGAAATATACGGAGCGAACAGGGCAAGCGACGAGACACAGCTAGACGCCGCGAAGAGGGCGATGGAAGGCGCAGACGCGCTGTTGCTGCAACTCGAGACACCACCGGAGGTCTCGCTGGAGGCCGCAAGATACGCGCGGAGAACAGGGGTGTGTGTCATCTGGGACCCGGCGCCTGCCGCCGAAATGCCCGGGGATGGATTCAGTGTAGCGGACTTCCTGACACCCAACGAAACTGAGGCAGAGGCGCTCACGGGCATTCGCGTTGAAGACGAGGATTCAGCGCGGCAAGCCGCGGAAGTTCTGATAGCAAAAGGTGTGGGCGCGGCGGTGATAACTCTAGGCGAACGCGGAGTGTACGCCATTACGGAGGATGAGCGTTATCTTGTGCCGCCTGTTGAGGTAGAAATGGTGGACAGCGTAGCCGCAGGTGACGCCTTTGCCGCCGGGCTTGCGGTTGCGATCTCGGAAGGTTTTAGATTCCAGGATGCCCTGAAGTTCGGCGCTGCTTCCGGCGGGCTGGCGGTAACGAGGCCCGGGGCCAGGGACGCCATGCCTTCTCGTGAGGAAGTCGAGGCGCTGCTATCAAACGCCGGATGAAGAAAGAGCATCGCAGATTTTTCAGTCGCGTCCTGCGTCTTCCTCCATGAAACTATTGCCCATAAACAACCCACACTGATAGACTTGTGCACCGTGTGGGTTGTTTATACATCACATCTATGTAATTTATACGACCTCATAGAGGAGTACGCAAATGCCGAGGAGATGGAGACAAGCCGCGACCGTTCTGGTTACTGTGGCCGCAGTTGGGGCACTTCTGGCCACACTGCTGGCCGATGCAGACAGATCAAGGGTAGAGGCTCAGACGGCAGACACGCCGACGCCGGTGCCGACGAGCGCACCCACCGAAGGCAGCGACACCGAAGTATGGGCGTCTCCGATACTAGGCGACAAGACTAACCCACCACTGTACGGCAAAATGGACGCCTTTCTCAACGGCCTGATTGCGGAGGTTGAGCAGGACGTTGTTTCTGAGCAGGCTGTCGCGGCGCAAGCGCCATTCAGCGATGGCCAGTCCGTCGGAGTCGGCATTCTCGTCGAAGAAGCGCAACAGGACGAAGTTAAGCGACATATTGAAGCCAGCGGAGGCTCAATTCGGCGCGACGCCGAGGGTTACATAGAGGCGTATGTGCCGGTCTCCGAATTGGCAGGAGTGTCCGAGCTGGAAGGTGTCATCAACATAGAAACGTTGATTCCCTTCCAGCCTTTGCAGGGAGATGTCGTGGGTGAGGGGGCGCTTGTGCACGGCGCCGATGTGTGGCAAGCCGCCGGCTTCAGGGGCGAGGGAACGAAGATTGGAATCGTTGACCTCGGCTTCATCGGATTTGAGGATGCCATTGGCGTCGAGCTGCCGACCGAGGATAAATCGCATTTCCTCTGCTTTGACCCGGAAGGCGCCGTTTCCAATGATGTGGAAATGTGTGAGTATTTCACTGGGCATGGCACCTGGGTGACGGAAAGCGCCTTCGACATCGCGCCGGAAGCGACATACTACATTACGAATCCATTAACGGACCTTGAATTGAGAGAAGCCATTATATGGTTGGTTGCGCATGATGTCGATGTTTTGAATTTTTCGGTTGGTTCCACATGGGACGGCCCGGGGGACGGAACTTCGGCCGTATTCTTCCCGTACAGTCCGCTCAACACGGTAGATATTGCCGCCGACGCTGGAATCCTATGGGTGAACGCGGCCGGGAACGAAGGTGAATCGACATGGTATGGAAGCTTCAACGACACGGACGGCGATGGTTTGCACAATTTCGCTGGCGACGCCGAATGCAATTCGATGCTGCTCCCATCCGAGGATAGATTGATTGCACAACTTCGGTGGGAGGATCCATGGGGCGCACCGGACACCGACTTGGACCTTTTCTTGCTCAATCAACGGACCGGTGAAGTCGTAAGAACGAGCGAGAGATTCCAGATTCGCTATCCCATACCCTACGAACGGATCATTTTTACACCCGAGGTCAAAGGAATATACTGTCTGGTCGTAAAGAAGTTCAGCGGAGCCGACCCTGACTGGCTTCAAGTTCAGGCATTTACGAGCCAGGAATTGCAATACCTCTCGCCAGAACATAGCATAGGAAATCCGGCGGAGAGCGCGCATCCGGGTATGCTCGCAGCGGGCGCGGCGCCGTGGAACAACAATGCGGAGATCGAGCCATTCAGCAGCCGGGGACCGACCACTGACGGCAGGATCAAGCCTGACATCGTAGGAGCGGACTTCGCGTACTCCGGAATCAGAGGCGGTCGCTGGCGGGGAACAAGCCAGGCGGCGCCGCACATCACGGCTATGGCGGCGCTGGTGAAGCAGCTCTTCCCTGCCAAGAACAACGTGGAACTGGCAGAATACCTGAAGGAAAACGCTGTGGAGCGTGGCGAACCAGGACCGGATAATATCTGGGGTTCTGGATTCGGTGTATTGCCTCGCGCTGACGCGCCAACGGATATCTGCTTCACGGGCATAGAAATCGACGAAACTGCATACGGAGAGGCCGGTGCAACAGGATTCAGCAGTGAATTGGAAGGCAGTTGGGGGGACTCGAGGTGTCTGTCCATCAACAGGCCGGATAGTTCGAGGGGACCTGGCAACTACTACGCTCATTACTACACTTTCACGCTTCTTGCGGAAGCGATGGTCACGTTAGAGTTGAAGTCCGAAGAACAGGATTCATACCTGTATCTTATGGAAGGAACAGGTAAGGCAGGAAAGGTCATCGCGGAGCATGAAGAGCCTCTTGCAAACGACGCTCGGATTGAGATAAAGCTTGAACCGGGCGACTTCACCATCGAGGTTACGACGTATTACGCTGAAAAGGCTGGGGACTTCACACTTCTGGTAGAGGTTACGCCCGAGGAGACGCTGCCGCCAGTAAAACCCGACCCTGATCCTGACCCAGCCGATGGCGGCTTTGTGGAAGTGAGCTACGGCTCAGACCACGCCTGCGCGCTTCATGCGGATGGATGGCTTGCGTGCTGGGGCTCGAACCAGTACGGCAAGAGGACGCCACCTGAAGGCGAGTACAAGTCGGTTAGCAGCGGCGAGCATGGTAGTTGCGCGATACGAGAAGCAGACGGAACAGTGGTCTGCTGGGGTATATTTGAAGTCGGTCAGGACGAGTCTGACGACGAAGAGTAGGCCGTCCAACAGCAACGGCAAAACATGCAGGAATGAAGGCGGGCGGAGGACCGATAAATCCTGCGCCCGCCTTGTATGTGCCGTAGAGTCAACGCGGCGCGTCAGTATGTGAGTGCGGGCATGCGCTCGGCGTCCATGTGAGTTAGCATCTGCTCATTTATGCGCCTCACAATACCGGGCCCTCGATAGACTAGGCCTGTGAGGATCTGCACGGTGGTTGCGCCCGCCCGAATCGCAGCTAACGCGCCCTCACCGCTGAAGATGCCGCCACATGCGTTGATTGCCAGCCTGCTGCCGACCTCCGCCTTGATGTCCACGACCATTTGCAGCATATCGGCAAAGACGGGCCTCCCGCTAAGTCCGCCCGCCCCTACCGCAAGGCGAGAATCTCGGACCGGCCATGTGTTCGAGACTGTCACGGCTTCGACGCCCTGCTCAACGCAAACTTCGACAAGGCTGAGAACCATTTCCTTTTGCTTACTCCCTAGCGAGGGTGTTTCGAGATAAGGCGGGAGCTTGATGAACAACGGCTTGCTTCTCCGTTCATTGAGGCTGGAAAGTAGTTGCCGAAGAGTGTCGGGCTGCTGAAAGATTCGCAGTCCAAGCGTGTTTGGCGAGCTGATGTTGACCTCCACTGCGGACACGAAAGGCTCAAGGCGCTGGTGGCAGCGGACTATTTCGTCGGCTGCTACGCCGGACACGCTGGCTACGACCGGCATCCCGTTCAGAAGGGGCTGTGCCTGCTGGAGCTGCTGCGCGGCGTGTTCAACTCCTTTGCTCGGGAATCCGAGCGAGTTGACGAGGGCTTCATCCCTTTCGTAGCGGATGACGCGAGGAGACGGATTGCCGGCTCGGGGCATCTCGGTTACTGTGCCGCAGGTGAGGTAGCCAAAGCCCATCGAGGCGAGCGCAGGCAGAGATTCGCAGTCTTTATCGTAACCGGCAGCGAGTCCAACCGGATTCGAGAGCCTGATTCCTGCCAAATCGACTTCAAGGCGTGAATTGTCCACTCTCAGGAGTGGTGACGCGACTCGCCAGACTTGGTGGTTCTTGAGGGCAAGGTGCGCCACTGACTGAGCCGTCTCAGGCGACATGCGAAAGAGAAGGGGCTTTATGAATGTGCGATATGTGTCCGGATTGATTATCAGCAATGTTCTTCCTCTTTTGTATTCTTTAAGCTGCACCAATTATATCAATTTGTCAGTAGGGTAAAAATAGAATGGGAGAATCTCATATTAGTTCCTTCCCTTTTGATGCGGGACGGTTAGGATGGGGATGAAAGCACATCTTCATCGCAGAAAATGGGCACATTCGTCATTCCTGTCGATTAGTTAGCGTATAATTGGACAGTTACACTCAACAGAAAGCATAAGGCTGGCAAAGATATGGATATTACTTTCGAGAGAGGCAGCGAGAACTCGCCTAAGGGTCATGCATTCGTGTACTTCAGGAGTTCGATGGATGCGAGCGAAGTGTGGGCGAGCTACATAGTGATGCTGCCGATTACGGTGGACGTGGCGAAATACGCACCTCCGTTTCTTATGAGCCTGATACCGGACGGGAGCATGAAGGACATGTCTTCGTTTGCGTTTCCACCTGCTCCTGAGCAGATGCGGAGCATCGAGCAGATTCAGCAGTTAGCGGAGATGCGAGACGACGATGTGCTGTTTGCGGGAACGTTCAACACGTCAGACCTGCCGAGCATGATGCTTGCCGCCGGAGACGCCGTAGAAAAGTACACGGAACTTTACAACGCCGCTACGGAGCAAGCAGGGCTGGCAGCGGGTGCGCCCGACGCGGACGCGCTCAACGAAGGAAGCGTTGGGATCAACGAGGTCATGTACGGGCTTATGAGCGACAGCGACAAGCTGGCGGAGCTTACAGCGCTCGTCGGCAAGCTGAGGTTCGCGGTGGACAGCAGCGAAGATGCGCTAATCAAGGAAGCGGAGGCGGACATCACATCACTATCTAGGCACATGGATTTCGACCACAAGATCGCACGGATCGTGGAGGGCATCAAGGAAGGCAGCGAGGATGCGCGAAGGCTGACGATGCTGTATGTGCAGCGGTGCTACTGCATCGTGCAGGAAGACTACCTGATGCTTGGAAATGTGGAGGAACAGATCGCGGCGATTGAGGGGGAAAGCGGCGGTGCCTGATAGCATGCGGGTCAAAATCCCCTCCATCCCTATCCTGAGCCTGCCGAATAGCCTGCCCCTGTACAGACAGGCGTGAGTGCAAAATCCCTTCCCCCTTGATGGGGGAAGGCTAGGATGGGGGTGTGTCCGTTCGTTCTGGGCCTACCCTGAACTCGACTCAGGGTGAGGGTGAGGCAAATTATATCCAGCCCCAGTAATGCGCGTCACGCGTCTGAAGGAACTATGCAAGCACCTGCATCGCGTAGCGGGAGCGGAGCAGGTCGCCTGTCTCGAAGCGATTGAGGTTGAGCATAGATATGTCAACGCATTCGGACTCTCCCTTTGTAATCAGCTCCGCCATCGCCTTGCCGATCATGGGAGATTCCTTAAAACCGTGTCCGCTGAAACCTACGGCGCAATAGAGACCGTCTATACCTTCAATGCGGTCAAGGATGGGATGCCAGTCAGGTGTAACCGTGAACGCGCCGGACCACCCGCCTCGGAATACGGCGCGCGACATTGCGGGGATGCGCTTCGCGATCGCCTCGAACGCGGGCTGAACGACATCCATGTCCACGCCCTGATTGAAGGTGTCGGCGTCCACGAATTCTTCCTCGCCCGCGCCAATCATCGTGAGTCCACCGATGTCGGGGCGCGCAGAGAATCCATTTAAGTTGTCGGCGACTACGGGGTGGGCGCCGTCGGGTCCAGGCGGGCGGCGCAGGACTACTACCTGATGGCGTAGTGGACGAATCGGTACATCAACGCCGACGCCGCTCAACAGCCTATCGCTCCAGGGACCGGCGGCGACGACTGCGAGGTCTGTCTCAACACGCCCTTCGGCGGTAATAATGGCGGTAACTTTGCCGCCTGTTACTTCGATGCCGGTCACGTTCGTATCGTCCTGAACCCTCGCGCCCATCTCTCTCGCGCGATTGGCAAATCCCAGGGTCACGGAGTATGGGTCGGCGTAGCCGGACTCTGGCTCGTAGGCGAACGACTCATCGCCTTCCACGGCCAGCATCGGAGCAAGTTCGCGCATGTCCTCGATGGACACAATCTCGCTCGCTATTCCGAGTCGCTGGTGCATCGCGACGTTTTCGTACATCGCTTCCCGGTCCTCCCTGCCGACTATGAGGAAGTATCCCGTGCGGGTGTACCCTGAAGGGGTGCCCGTGAGTTCCTCGAAGTTCTTGAAGATTTCGAGGCTCTGCCAGGCAAGTCTGGATGTAACCTCGTTGGAGTAGTGCATGCGGAGGATCGCCTGAGACTTGCTGGTGGATCCGGAGGCGAGTACGTCGCGCTCCAGCAGCAGCGTGTTGGTTAAGCCTTGTTCGGCGAGGTTGTACAGTATGCTGCAACCCATGACCCCGCCGCCGATGATTACCGCGTCCGCTGTGTTAGCCATGTTGTTATAAACCTCGTGTCAGGATATGGACATGTTACCACTAAGAACATGGATGTACAGGATTGACAGGATAGAATATAGTGGCAGAAAGAGAACACAAGGAGGCGAGACATGCCTAGAGCGACCCTGGACTTGCAGAATGCGGACGATTTGAAAGCAGTGAGTGGCGATTGGAAGTATGCGGTCGGACTTGTGCCGGGCGAGTCTAATCAGGGGCTTGTCGCGTTGAGCGATGGCAGCCCGGCGCGCCTGCCGGACTACGACGATTCGGGATGGGAGGTTTGCGACGACCTTGCCGAGTGGCGGACACAGGGCATGTCGTTCATCTGGTATCGCATTGAAGTTACCATTCCTGAGAGTGTGGAAGGCCACGATGTGAGGGGAACGCGCTGCCTCATCGAGACTTGTATTGATGACTACGGCGAAGTCTGGATTGACGGTGAAATAGACTTGACGCTGGGTGCGGTCCAAGGGTTCAACGTGCCTCAGCGCGTCGTGGTCAGCGCCGACCCACAGCCGGGCGACAAGCATACGATTGCGCTGCTTGCAATCAATGGACCCATTGCGAGACCGGGCGGGGCGGTGTTCATAAGGTACGCGACCCTGGCGTTCGAGTGGCGGGACCCGCGATACTAGCCGGAAACGGCAGGAAACATAGGATGGGAAGGATGAGATGATGGCAGGCTTCAATCTTGCCGGTAAGGTACAGACCGTGCTGGGACCGGTCGAGCCTGAGCAGCTGGGAGTAACGCTGACCCACGAGCACCTGCTGATCGACATGTCGCCATTGTTCGAAGAGCCGCAACAGGCCGGAGCGAAGGGATTCTACCATAAGACGGTATCGCTTGAGACGGCAGGGCGGATACGGCATTGGGCACAGCCAAACCTGGATAATGTTCAGTTGACGGATATAGATGCTGCCATAGACGAAACGAACATATATAAGCAGTACGGGGGCAGGTCGCTGGTGGACGCGACGAGCATCGGCATCAAGCGTGATGCGGCGGGACTTGCGCGCATTTCGAAGGCAACGGGTGTGAATGTGATAATGGGAGCGTCCTATTATGTTGATGCGGCACATCCGGCAGGCATGGACGAAATGGGCGAGGACGACCTTGTACGACAAATCGTCGAGGATGTAACGAGAGGCGTTGACGGTACGCCGTACAAATCGGGAGTCATCGGAGAAGTAGGCTGTTCGTGGCCCCTGATGCCGAACGAACGGAAGGCGCTGAGAGCATCCGCGCGGGCGCAGCGAATTACCGGCGCTCCTATCCTGATTCATCCTGGCAGGGACGAGACGGCGCCATTGGAGATAATCGAGGTGCTGCGGGAGGCTGGAGCGGACCTTGAGCGCACCATCATTGGGCATCTGGACCGCACTGTGTTCCTGCACGATACACTGCGACAGATAGCGGAGAACGGATGCTATCTGGAATGGGACCTGTTCGGTACCGAAGAGTCATACTACGGCGCGAACCCGGCGATAGATATGCCGGGAGACGGCAAGCGAATGGACGATATAGCGTGGATTGCGATGCAGGGCTACGGGCACAAGATACTTGTGGCACACGACATCTGCACGAAGAACCGACTTGAACGGTACGGAGGGCACGGGTACGCATATATTCCGGGGCGCATTGTGCCGCGAATGAGGTCGCGCGGATTCAGCGAGGACACCATCCGAAATATACTGGTGCATAATCCGGCTGCCGCACTAACATTCTCCGTGCCGGAGGAGGCGAGATAGATGAGGGGAAGGATTGTACTTGTGGGCGGTGACGAGTTTCAGCCAAGCTGCCGCGCGATGGACAACGAACTGGTGGAGATGACCGGGATAGAACGTCCTAACGTGCTCATAATCCCGACTGCGGCAGCGGCGGAACGCCCCACCCTGGCGGCGGAGAACGGCATCCGGCAGTTTGACCTTATGGGCGCGAGAGCGTCTTCTCTGATGGCGCTGAACTCGGCGGACGCTGGCGACGAAGAGCTGACTTCGGCGGTGGACAGCACGGACATAATCTACTTGACCGGCGGCAATCCGGCGCATCTGCTGGAAGTGCTGCGAGGCTCGCTGCTGCTGCGAAGGATGCTCGATGCGGTGGAGCGCGGCGCCATACTGGCAGGTTCCAGCGCAGGTGCTATGGTCATGGGCGAGCGGATGCGCTTTCGGCAGTGGGTAAACGCATTGGAGGTAGTGCGAGGCGTCGCCGTGCTGCCGCACCACGAGCGCGCAAGCAAGAGCCAGACGTCAAGAGAAGTCGCGGTGCATACGGCGGAAGGGCTTGTCGTGCTGGGGATAGACGGCGCTACGGGATGCGTAAGCGACGGAGACGGGTGGCGCGTGCTAGGAGCGGGAAGCGTCACCGTATATGGTGTTGGAGACTGGAACGTGTATCGAGCGGGCGAGTATTTTGAGACCGCCTGATTTCGAGCGATGTCAGTGAAGCGAAGAGGATATTGCTATGCGACTGGAAGGCAAGGTTGCGCTGATAACGGGCGCGGGTGCAGGCATCGGCAGGGCTGCGGCAGTGAGGTTCGCGGCTGAAGGCGCGCGAATCGTGGCTTCGGACATAAACGAGGCATCCGCGTTAGAGACGGCAGCGTTGGTTGGTGAGGCAGGGGGCGAGGCTACTTCTGTAGGGGGCGATGTCGTAAGCGGGGCGGACGCCGCGGCGATGGTGCAAGCCGCGATGGATTCATTCGGCAGGCTGGATGTGCTGCTGAATAGCGCGGGCGTCAGCGGCAGAATCGATTTGGGAGAAGATGCGACGCACGAAGATCTCTGGGACAAGGTAATGGAAGTGAACATGAAAGGCACTTACCTCGTTTCGTGGCATGCCGTGCCTGAGATGGAGCATACTGGGGGCGGCTCCATCATCAACATCGGGTCGATAATGTCGCTGGTAGGGTATCCGGTGGGAATGACCAACGGCTTCAGCCCGTACAACCCGTCCAAGGGCGCGGTGCTGCAATTCACTCGCAACCTTGCGGTTGATCTTGCGCCAAAAGGCATCCGCGTCAACTGCATCTGCCCCGGCTATGTGGAGACGAACATGACGCGCATCCTGACCGACGTCCCGGAGTCCTATGAGTTCCTGAAGCAGAGACATCCGGTCGGACGGCTGGGGCAACCGGAGGACATAGCCAACGCCGCGCTGTTTCTCGCGTCTGATGAAGCTGCGTTCGTCACCGGAGCGCCGCTGATTGTGGACGGGGGATATACGGCGCAGTAGAGTATGTCAGCAAGTCATTTTCTTAGTCTGTTAGTACCGAGCGGCGAGGCATGACCTTGTTTCAATGTGTCAACCGACCCCCGTCACTGAATGCTCTGAAACGAATACACGCGACTCTTCCATGCCTCGAAGGCAATGTTATTCAGTGTCTTCTGGTCTGGGCGGTCTATGGCGAGTCTGCGCGTCAGTGTCTTGTGGCTGAGACCCTGCATTATGCGGCAGCGGTCGGTGAACCCGGAAAGGGTCGAATTTTCGCCGCCCAGCAGGATGTAGTCCATATTCTCTTCGTAGGGCGCGAAAATAGTCTTCGTGGTCTCGCAGGTCTTGTCGTATAGCTCGCGGACTAGGCGCTCGCGGCTACGCTCGAAGCGCCGCTGGGACTGCCCGCCAGCGCGGTGCCTGTTCTTCATATGGCGTCCGGCCGTCTTGGTTGCGACTAGGCTGTTTCCGCGAAGGACACCTACGGCGTATCGTCCGAGTCGCAGCAATACAACGCCTACGAGATAGTCCTGTTCCAGCAATCGTAAGAGCGGCGGCGATACGAAGCCGGAGCGCGTGATGTCGTCCACTAGCGGGAATGGTGGGCAAACTGCGAGCGCCCTGCCCTCTCCTATGAACAACGCCAACCCTGTGTCGGAGTCGCCTACCGATTGAAGGACGACTTCCAGTACATCGTCGTCGGGCCGCACAGGACTGACGACGCGGCTTTGCGTATCGCGTGCGCAAAGCGACGACGGCTTGAGATAGAGCGTCCTTTCGCACCAGCCCTCGCCTCCCACTTCATCAAGCAGACGAATCAGGCGCGCCTTGCCGGTGGAGTGACGCTCTACAAGCTCAAGCACGGGATTATCGTGGGCCTTTCCTGGGCCTTTCCTGGGCCTTTCCTGGGATTATCGGCTGCCGTTCGCAGCGCCATTAGCCGTGAAATAATCGTAGCGCACTGCCGCCTTCTGCATCGAGAGTTCGATGTCTTCCTCCAGCATGTAACCTTCGCTTGCCAGACTTTGAGCGGCTTTCTTGGTCTGAGTCACATATTCGTCCTTCGACGAGTACCGCTCGCTGATGGCGGCGCGGGGGTCGCCCGTCGCCGCGCGCTTAGTCGGTGTCGCGGGGAAGGGAAGCACCCAGCCTGCAAGTCCGCCCGTTATGCCGATGACCAGACCGGGTGCGCCAATGTCGGGGTGGCGCAGGTTCCAGCCCGTGTATGTCGCCACCGGAACGGTGAGGTCGGGCAGACGTATGCCGCCAATTTCGTTGCAATCGTTGTCCACGTTGGCGACGAGCGCGGGGAACTCTTCTCCAGCGATGGGCGGTAATGTCGTCGTGCGTCCCTGCTTGGCCTCCGGGCCGTAGTCCAGGCGCATCGCGCGGGTCACCTTTTCTGGGAACGCAACGCCTGGGATGCTCAAGAACTTCGGCGCGAGGGTATGCGATTCTACGGCAGTGCCGTCAGATATGCGAGGATGCCTGCTTGCGGGCGCGGGAACGCCGCGAACCCAGCTGTCGAGGTTTTCGAGTGAGGCACGCAATAGCGGATTGTAGTCGATGATGTTGAAGGGAAGCTGACCGCGGATGCCGTCTTCTCTCGTTCCCAGCGGTGGGAACGAGTTGGCGGACCCGTGGGGTGAGCCTGCGAAATGATAGCGGCGGACGAAGTCGCTCTCTTCGGGCGCATCGCTCATGTCGGCGAAGTTCGTGTGAATGAGAGCCGCGTCTCCGCGCCAGTATTCGGCGGAGGTATTGGTAAACATGATACGCGGCATGTGTCCGCGCTCGTGCAGTCTTTCAAGGAGCGAGCCGCTTTCCCCGGTCACCGGATCGGACTGCTCCGTGTCGGCGAATGGAAATAGCTTGGGAATGATATAGCATACATCCTTCGAGGGCTGGCCGAAGCGCAGATTGAACTCTCCGCGCATGCCACCGGCGACGTGCGAGATTATGCCGTCGAGAGCCATGTTGCCGTCTTCATCCGTATTCAGGCCCGTGTGTATGAACTCACGGAGGAAACGACCACTCTGGGACGCACCGAAAGCATGGGCGCGCTGTATTCCACCGGCGCAGGGGTTGCCCTGCTCTGCCGATGCGTTCTTCAGGAAGGACACGATGTCGCGCATGGCGGCAAAGCCCAAGCCGACAATCCGGCTGCCGCGCGTGGTATAGACAAGCTGGTAGATTCGGCCAGGCTCGAAGCCCTCTTCCATGAAGATATGGCACGGGTCAGGCTCGACCGATGCGTCCTCGAATCGCATGAACCGCCACTTGTCGCGGGCGATAGGCTCTGCCGGGCTGTTGGGGTGATCACGCACCGTGAGAGTCGCCTCCGCCTCGTTCTCGTCGATTGCCGGATGGGGTGCGTGTTGGCGGTCGGCGAGCAAGAAGAACTGCGTGAAGTGCGTCGCCTGGAACTGGCACATAATCCTGCCGGATATAGGATTGCCGTCTGAGTCAACCGCTTCGGGCGTCTGCAAGCCTATGAGTCCGACGCCTCGCGGAACATCAGCCTGCCAGCCGCCGAAAAGCACTGAATACCCGTGGCGCATCAGGAATCCGTTGCCGGAGTCGAGCGGGTCGGACGGCATTGTGGGCTTGCCGGTGTCGTTGAAACGCCCCATCACGGTTTTGCGCCCTCTATTGACGACATCGAACAGTACGCTGCCGTTGCCATTCTCCATCTTTTCAGGCTTCAGGAGCGTGAAGTCCGAAGAGAACCAGACCTTGCCGCCGGAATCTCGCGGGGCCAATTTGAGGTCAACAATGCCATCGTTGGCAGAGTGGAGAGGGTCAACGGCGTAATGAACCGTGCCGTCAATCTGCTCGTAAGTTCCGACGTCGCCGAAACTCTTCCCGTCCGCATAGGGCGCTCGCCTGCTGATTTCTAGTTGAACGACTGCCACTTGGTAGCCTCCTTGCTTGAGTTTTCATGCTTGGCATAATGTTGCGTCTGCGTGATTTTAACACTGCGATAGCGTTTTGGGGAAATCCGCCCGTTACAGACGTTGTGAGGTCGCTACGAGCAGGCTAATTTGACACACTCTAAGTCGGCGTGACAAAATCTCCTTGTCTCTATCTTTCAGAACGATACTGAGTCGTTCCATCACATAGACTTGTCGCACATGGGAGAGCGGTATTCATCCTAGCTGCTGCTGCGCGGTGGACGACCTAGAGGTTCACATACTTGCCGATTGAATGACAGATACACCGTAGTTCACGCTATCCTGACAATGCAATATCTCCGCATTGAAGTTACTGTTACTCTCTCGCGTTAAATCGCATGTGCCATTGCAACTGAGTCCCCTAGAGCCGGAATTACGATTGGCTTCGGTTCAAATTTGCCCATCCAAAGTCACCAAGCAGTCGCTAAACAACTTCTAGTCGCATCCATCGAATTTGAGGCATTCGCCCCCAAAAATGCGCTTCTCAGAAGGGCTTAAAGATGACCCAGAATTCACGCGCAACACAAATAGAAGTAAAGAACCTGTGGAAAGTATTTGGCAAGAATCCAATGCTTGCCCTGAACGACGAGTACGCTTCGGCAAGCCGCGCCGAGATACAGGAAGCATTAGGGCTGGTGGTCGCACTTCGTGATGTGTCCTTCAAAGTGGAAAAGGGACAGATTTTCGTCATCATGGGTCTTTCAGGCAGCGGCAAGTCAACTCTGGTGCGCTGCCTCATCCGACTCATCGAATCCACTCAAGGTGAGGTGCTGTTTGATTGCGAGGATGTTCTGCAGTACAACTCAGAGCAGCTCATGGAGTTCAGGCGTCAGAAGATTGCTATGGTATTCCAGCACTACGGGCTGCTCCCGCATAGAAGAGTGCTGGACAATGTGGCTTACGGGCTTGAGATACGCGGCATAGACAAAGAGGAACGCTATGAGGCGGCACTCGAAGCAATTGAAACTGTCGGGCTGAAGGGCTGGGAGGACTACCTGCCAAGCGAGATGAGCGGAGGCATGCAGCAGCGCGTTGGGCTGGCGCGAGCACTTGCGGCGAACTCGGAAGTGCTACTGATGGACGAGCCTTTCAGCGGACTCGATCCTCTGATTCGCAGGGAAATGCAGGACGAGCTGATTTCGCTGCAAAGCACGATCCAGAAGACGATCGTGTTTATTACGCACGACCTGAACGAGGCGCTGAAGATAGGCGATCGAATTGCGATTATGCGCGACGGGGAAATAGTGCAGGAAGGCTCTCCGGAAGAGATAGTCACCCTACCCGCCGATGATTACGTAACTTCCTTCGTGCAGGACGTTTCGCGCGCAAAGGTGATTCAGGCGAAGGCGATTATGCAGGAGCCGGACGCAGTTGTGAACGACTGGCAGGGACCAAGGGCTGCGCTGCACGCGATGCGAAGCGGCGACACCGATGTGCTGTTCGTGCTGGGGCATGACAACATCCTGAGAGGCATATTGACGGAAGATCACGCAGGCAGTCTGGCGCGGCAAAAGGTTGAATCACTGCGCGGGCTTGAACTAGGCGAGGTCATGACTGCTGACCCGGACGCGTACATCGAGGACCTGATACCGATGGCTGCAAGCACTGAGCATCCAATCGCGGTGGTGAACGACGATGGGAGATTGCTCGGCGAAGTGCATAGAGGGGCGCTGCTGACCGGGATGTCGGAAGATACGACGGAGGCTTAACATGGCACAAGTCGAAAATGTGGGTCCGACTTCCGGCAGCGGTCCGGCGCAGGCTACACCAGTTTCAGTTCCTCGCATCTATTTCTGGCTGTTGGGCGGTGGGCTTGTAATCATCGTAACGCTCGCCTGCCTTCTGCTGTGGGGTCCGGGAATGGAGTACCCGACCACCGTTTCCAGCTCGGAGGTGGAAACAACAGGCGGCAATACAATCGTCATCGAGAGATCACTGCGACAGGTTACGGGACAGAAGATCGATGACTGGGCATCCTGGCTTACAGTCAACGGAGACTGGCTGTTCGATGGTGTGAAGTCGGCGATTCAGTACGCGCTGCTCTACATTGAAAACACGCTCAAGTGGCTGCCGTGGCCCGCTATCGTGGTAGGACTCGCGCTACTGTCGTTTGCCGTGGGCCGGTGGGGCCTGATGGTTTTCACAGCGATTGCAATGCTGTATTTCGGCTTCATGGGGCTGTGGGAGAATACGATTGACACGATTGCCCTGATGGTTGTGTCGGTGGCGATCGCCGTCGCAGTCGGTCTGCCTCTTGGAGTCATCGGGGCACGCAGCCAGCTCGCAGACAGCATCATGCGGCCTATTCTGGACGCGATGCAGACGATGCCGAGCTTCGTCTATTTGCTGCCGGGTATCCTGTTCTTTGGTCTGGGGTCGCCTGCCGGAATCTTCGCTACGCTAATATATGCGATACCCCCTGTGATTCGGCTGACGAATCTGGGGATTAGGCAGGTGTCTGAAGAGACCGTGGAAGCCGCGAGGTCTTTCGGCGCATCGCCGTGGCAGGTCTTGACTAAGGTGCAGGTGCCGATGGCATTGCCCACGATAATGGCTGGCATAAACCAGACAACTATGATGGCGCTTGCTATGGTAACTATCGCGAGCATGGTTGCCGCGGGCGGCCTGGGAGACAACGTGCTGCGCGCCTTGCAGAAAAATCAAGTTGGGGAGGGCTTGATCTCTGGAGTGGCGATCGTGCTCCTTGCCATAGTCATCGACAGGCTCACGCAGTCGGTCGCACGGAAGCGACAAGAGACACTGATGAGCGCGGGATAAGCAGGAGGATAGCGACATATTGACATAAAAGAGACAGATGGAATAAGTATTCCGACGTTCATTTGAATGCCCGACGTTCAACAGGGAAGGGAATCCCTGAAAGTATCGTTGGAAGCCAAACGTTGAAAGAAAGAGGTTCACAGGGAAGAGCACTAAGGAGGAAACTACCTTGTTTAGCAAAGGGAAATTAATTTCTACAACCCTAATTTCGGCAGTCGTCGCATTTGCGGCGCTAGCCTGTTCTCAGCCCGCCCCCGCGCCTGCGCCCGCTATAGATGAGGCACGCCTGCAAGCCATAGTAGAGTCGGCAGTGGCAAAGTCTGCGCCCGCTCCGGCGCCACAGGTATCGGCAGAAGAGATTTCCGCCATGGTTGAAAAGTCCATGATGGGCATGTCCGAGTCGCAGGTCTCAGCCGACGAGATTCAGGCGATGGTAGAGAAGGCGGTCGAATCCGCCGCGATGGAAGGCGCAAGCCCTGAAGAGATTCAGAAGATGGTGGAAAGCGCGGTCATGGCCGCAACAGAGGACTCCCTCACGGCTAGAGATGTCGAGTCCGCAATCTCTATGGCCGTAATGGAAGCGCAGGAAAGCGCCGTGACCGCTGAAGACGTGCAGTCGGCGGTTTCCTCGGCAGTTATGGAGGCTTCGACTGAGCAGTTGACTGCCGATAAGGTGCAGGAGATCGTCGCGATGGCTCTGGAAGAGCGCGCGATGATGGAAGAGCCACCACGCGAGACGATCATATTCAGCGACCTGAACTGGTCGAGCGCGCAACTGCAAAATCGCATCGCCCAGTACCTGGTAGAGAAGGGCTATGGATATCCGACCGACGTGTTGTTTGGCGCGACCTTGCCACTGTTCAATGGTCTGCGAAACGGCGACACGCATGTGACGATGGAAATCTGGCTGCCCAACCAGGACGAGGCGTGGAACGAAGCGCGAGCAAACGGCGAAGTGTACTCGGTCGGCCTCAGCCTTGGAAAGGACTGGCAGTCGGCGTTCGTCATTCCGAGGTATCTGCAGGAGCAGTATCCGGAACTGGACAGCGTGGATGACTTGAAGGAACAGCAATACAAAGACCTTTTCAAGACTGCTGAAACCGGCGATAAGGCGCGGCTGGTGTCTTGCGTAATTGGTTGGGCCTGCGAAGTCGTAAACGCCGCTCAGGTCGATGGATACGGCCTGATGGAGCATGTCGAGATCATCAATCCCGGTGATGGCGCCGCATTGAACGCTGACGTGTACGGCGCGTACGAGCGGCAGGAGCCGTGGCTCGGCTACCAGTGGGGCACGAACGATCCCGCTCTGAAGCTTGACCTGGTAAGGCTGGAAGAGCCCGCATACAGCGACCAGTGCTGGTTCACGACGAAGGCATGCGCCTATGAGGACGCAACTATTCTTATCGCGGTCGTTCCGGACCTCCCGGCAAGGGCGCCGGATGTGATCGAAATGCTGCAAGCCTGGGACTTCAACATCGACATCTACAAGGCCGCGGTACAGTGGCAGGACGCAAATCCGGATGCCGACACGAACGCAACCGCCCTCTGGTGGTTGAGCGCCAATGAGGATGTCTGGAGCGCGTGGGTCACGTCCGAGGCGGCGGAGTCAGTGAGCATTGCGCTTGCGGGCGGTGAGATACCCGACGGCTGGCCTTCCGAATAGAGACTGCTAGCGGCGTAGCCGCAGAATTACCGGAATTAACTGAGGGAGGCGATGTAAAAATCGCCTCCTTTATTATTTTTGTCAGTGAGCGAAGCACAATTACTATGCTTGCGGCTGAACCGTCACTTCACCGTCAGGGGAGATGGATGTTACGCGCGATGCGCCGCTGAATGATACGGCGCGCTGCGATGTTTCGACTGTCTCACCCGGCTGCACGAAAAGTGCCGTGCCGTTCTCGACCGCGCCCGCGAGCCCACCATTGCCGAAGCTGGTGAACGGCTCCAACCCGACATTGTAGGTCCGGCCGTACCATGGATAGCCGAAGCCGCCGCCGAATGAGTGCCAGTACCAGAGGAACTTGAACACATCAGTCGGGTAATGGAAGCCGAAGCCCACGCCTGTCTTCTGGTTGGTGACGGCGTACCAGCCGTCGGGCATGTCGGCGATGTATGACATGTCGTAGGAACGGAAGCTCTTGGGCGGTATCCTGCTAAGGTCCCTTGGCGTGCCGTCCTTGAGTTGGGACATGGGCCAAGGACCCTTGAAGCCACCCTTCAGCTTAACGTTTGGATGCCAGTCTTCGCCTTCCTCGTTTATGAGAGTGCCGCCGGGAAGGTCGATGACGCAGTCCTCGCTGAGGAAGGGAGCGCCGAGCGCGATATGCTCGCCCCAGACGCAGGGCACAGGCTCCTCGCCCTCGTTTGTCAGGCGCGCCTCGATCTCCAACACAGCGGAACCGCTGCGAAGGGTTAGGGTCTTCTCGAAGAAGAAGGGCATTCGAGCGGCGCGCACCCAAAAGCGCATCGAGACAACATCCGGAGTGTCTTCCAGAATCGCCGCGTCCCAGGGCACGGTGCTTACCTCCGCGTGGAGGCCCATGTCCGCGCCCATGTGTCGGCTGGGGAAGCCGCCGCCGGGGAGAACCGTCTGCCAGCCGCCCTCGTACACATCCATCCAAAGGCTTTCGCCGTAGCCGCTGGTCGGAATGCGAACGGACGGGTCGCGCACGCCCCAGGGTGAGCGCCACAGAAAATCGGTGTCGGTCGGCTTGTGTACGAACTGGTAGATGTCGGCGCCCTTGTCGATGAGCACCACGACCCTCAGCAGCTCATTCTCGATGACTGCTGTCTTGAGACCGCGATACATCCATGCGTCGGAGACGCGGCAACCGTAGTTTCGCTCGATCTGGTATTGAGTCATATTTCCTACTCCGAAAATCGACGGCTATCCGAGATTGGGGTAATGCAGCGGGATTCCCGTCGCCCCCGTATTGTAGCGGGTGATGTGCCAGCGCCCTAAGTTCGCGCTCAGTAGAATATCTCTACCTTCGCCGCAGAAGGCAATGTTCGTGGGCGCGGCGATAATGGTGCCCTCGAAGTCGTCTGCAAGAATTTCAAGATTACCTGCGCTGCTGAAGCGATAGATGCGGTCGGGGCGATAGCATGCGATATACAGGTTGCCGTCCGTATCGAACGCAACGCCGTCCGGCACAGCGCCGGGAAGCTCCACGACAGTCCGTACATCACCGGCGGCACCGTCGGGAGCAATCTGAATCTCGGCAACGCGCGGCGCATTGAGGCTCATCGCCACGAACAGGCTGCCGCCACTGGGACCAACGCACAGACCGTTTGGGAACTCGCATAGTGTATGCGTCCAGACCTCGGTTTCGCCACCGGGCTTGACCTTAAATAGCTTGCCGTTGTCGGCTTTCCAGTCGCCGGAGTCGCAAACATAGAGGTTGCCGTCCGCATCGAATGCCGGATAGTTGGGTGTGTAGAACGGCTCGTCCGGCGCGCCGGTGGCGTACTTCGACACGCCACCGTCCTGAGTTATCTTCATCACGGCACGGTTTCCAGTGTCGCAGGCATAGATGTTGTGGTTGGCATCAAGGGCAAGCCCGAGTATGAATCCGCCGGTATCGGCAATCTGCGTTGCCGTTCCCTGCTCTATATCGACGCGGTAAATCTGCCCGGCTTCACCACCGGCATAGCAGTAGCCGTCCAGTCCCCAAGCGACTCCTTCCACATGGTCGAGTCCATCCACGAGTACCGAAACGTCTCTTTCGTTGTTGAGCAGTACCATATTCTTTTCTCCGAATGGGTTGGTGAGAGATTCAAATTCGAGAATCCTGGTAGAAGCCGGAGTTGAGGAAGCCGCCGTCAATGGGAATGCCGACACCGTTGATATATCGGGCTTCCGGGCTGCACAGGAACAACACCAAGTCCGCAACCTCTTGCGGCAGCACCTCGCGCTTGATGGGGAATCGCTTCAGGCGCTGCTCCCTCAGTTCAGGCTCTCGTTCATAGACCATCTCGGTCATGGGCGTAAGAGCAACGCCGGGGCAGACGGCGTTTACATTTATGCCGAACTGCGCCCATTCGAGTCCGAGCTGCCCTGCGAAGTTAATGAGCGCAGCCTTCGCGGGGCCATAAGCGCCGCGTTCCGGCACGGGCGACATGGCCGTTACGGACGACATCAGCACGACGCTGCCCCCGTCCCCCTGTTCGACCATCTGCCTGCCGGCTTCACGACAGAACAGGAACGCCCCCGTCAGGTGCGGCTGGAGCGAGAGGTCCCACTGGTCGAGGGACATATCCAGCACCGGAGCCTTGATGTTCGTGCCGGCGCAATGCACGAGGTAGTCCACCCGTCCGAGCTGGCTGACAACCATCCGGATGGCAGCGGATACGGAGGACTCGTCGGTTACTTCGACCTCCACCGCGATTGCCCGACGGCCGTCAGTATCGATGGATTCAGCCAGTTCGGACGCCGCTTCAGCGTTCATGTCGGCGACCGCAACGGCGGCGCCACGCGCGGCGAACTTGCGGCATATTTCTGAACCCAAGCCGCCGGCGCCGCCAGTTACGATGGCTACCTTACCTTCCATGTTGTGTCTCCTGTCGAGATCAGAGGTCACTTTCAAACCTACCGACTACTCTGCCGCGGCTGCGCCCGCGCCGGACGCCCACGCGCCTAGCGCCATGTACCCGCCGTCCACATTCACATGCTCTCCTGTCATGAAACTGGCCTTGTCGCTTGCGAGGAACAAGACTACGTTGGCAACGTCCACTCCAAGCCCTACCCTGCCGAGTGGATGGCTCTTGCCATACCCGGCGACAATCTCATCAGTGTCACCCTCTTCAAGACGAGCCGCATTCCGCACCATTTCAGTGTCGATGGTACCGGGGCAGACGGCAAGCACGCGGATGTTCTCCTCCGCGTAGTCGAGCGCCATCTGGCGCGTCAGTGAAAGCACGCCGCCCTTGCTCGCGGCATACGCAGGCACAAGCTTCTGAGACTGAAGACCTTGCACGCTTGCCGTGTTGATGATTGCGCCGCCGCCTCGCTTACGCATTTCAGGAATGGCAAACTTGGACATCATATAGTAGCTCTTCAGGTTCACGTCGATAATGCGGTCCCACATATCTTCAGGCGTGTCCTCGACATTCTTGTATGAGTCCGGGGACTGAATACCCACATTGTTGAACAGCACATCCACACCACCGAACGCCGCTACCGTCTCAGCTACGACGCGGCTGCACTCATCGATGCTGGCGACATCTGCCAGAACCAGCAGTCCGCCGGAACCGAGGCGATTCAATTCCGACTCAACAGCACGACCCGCTTCTTCGTTCACATCCGCGATGACGACATTCGCGCCCTCTGCGGCGAACTCCATAGCGGTGGCCTGCCCTATGCCGTGGGCGCCGCCGGTTACGATTACTACCTTGCCGTCGAAAGTGCCCATCGATTTCTCCCCGTATGAATTCCAACTGATACCAGAGACTATTGCGCCATTGTTTCAATCTGCTAATTAAGTGTCAACCGCCGTCATTCCAGACAGTTCGAGACTCAACGCCGAAACTCCACTATCGGCAATGAACCTGCCCAGCGCCGTGCCCCACAACCCCTCTGGATTCCCGCCTGCGCGGGAATGACGGACGGCAAGACTGCCAATGAAATCTGAATTACCTCACGCACTCGTTCTCCAGATCCAGAGCTTCTTCAGCGACAGTCGCGAGCATTCGCCATGTGGTCTCGTGGTTTTTGGTGGCTTCCACATCCCCGTAGAAACTGTCGAGCAGGACATAGGTGCATCCGAGCGCTTGCAGTTGTTCGAGGTCACGCCGGATTTGGTCAATCGTGCCCTCACCTGCGAGGCGCTCTATGTCGCTCATAGGTGAATCGGTGATTCGCAGGCGGATTCTGGGACATAGATCAGGAACCGGCTTTCCTTCCTCGTCGGCGATTCTCTTCAGCAGAGGGAAGTCCGTGTCCCTCAGATGGTCAACGGTTATTCGGATGGGGTGCCACGCGCCATGACGCACGGCGCGCCGCATTGCAGCAGCAGACGGTCCGCCGACCCATATCGGCGGGTGAGGCTTCTGCACCGGCCTTGGCTCGGTGTTCACATCCTTGAATGAAACGTACTTGCCCTCGAACGACGCGACAGCTTCTGTCCACAGGACTTTGATGGCGTCCAAGTATTCGTCGGTTATCGCGCCGCGCCTGTTGAAAGGCACGCCGAGTATGTCGAATTCACCTTCGGCCCAGCCGACGCCGACGCCGAATATGAACCTGCCGCCGCTGAGACGGTCGATGTTAGCGCATGCTTTCGCCGTTTCAAGCGGGCTGCGGTACGGCACGATGATAACCGTGCTGCCGATCTCCATATTCGTGATCCCCGCAAGCCAGCCCAGTGTACTAAGCGGCTCGTAGAAGGGCGCAGGGTAGCGTTCGGCGACATCGGACGTGACAGCGATGTGGTCGGACGTCATAACGAGGTGATAGCCAAGGGATTCGGAAATCTCCACCGTTCTGCGGAAAGAGTCTGCGTTCGCGCCGGGACCAAAGTTGATGAGGTTTACGCCTACTTTCATTTCTCTCCTCCGAGCTAACTGAACACACCGGTCTAGTAAGATTGTTAATGTCAGGCAATGTCAGACACTTCAGGAACCTTCCTGGTCCGCCCAAGGGTCGTAGGAGCCGAGATGCCAGAGCTGCCCTTCGGGGTCGCGCACGGAGAACAGGCTGCCACCATAAGACTGCTCTTCGAGTTCATACACTATGTTCGCTCCCGCTGCCTTTACACGCTCGTAGGCACCTTCGATGTCGCATACCACAATGTAAGCGTTCTGCGTCAATGACCCGTTCGGCGTTGGAGCGGTAACTCTGTCGTCTGCGTCCTCACGGTGCGAGCCGAGCATAATCATGCCGTTGCCCAGAGTAAGTTCCGCGTGAGCCACGCCGCCGCTCCCGTCCGGGACTACTAGACGGCGCTCAAATCCAAGGACGTCGCAAAGCCAGTCAATGGCGGCGTGGGCGTCCCGGTATCGCATGCCGGGAATGATGGTGCTCTTCGTATCGGATTGAGCCACATTGTCCTCCTGTACGGTGAATGCTCGCAGCGAGTTCTGATTGGATTGATGGCAATGAACGGGTCGATTATAGACTATGATTGCGGTACGGATACAGCCTTCAAGTCTCAGGGTATTGCTAAGGTATTGCCAATGGGTGCTGGTGTCAGGTTCGACAACGCCTTTGATGCAGGCTTCACCCCCATCCTAACCTTTCGCCATCAAGGGCTGACCGGGGTATGTATTGAGAAAAAGAGAGCTTGCGGCTGGGATTTCACCCCCATCCCTTCGTCAAGCTCAGGGCAGGCTCTAACCTTCCCCTGCCAAAACAGGGGGGCGGAGGTGAAAATCATCAGAACGCTTGTAATTCCACGATTCCTGGACTCTCGCTTCCGCGGTAAGCACGAATCTGGTGGTCTAAGAGCCTTTGTGGAATCGTCTGTGTCCATCCCGTAGGTTCCCGTTGTGCCATCTAGGGCAAGCCGATAAAATACTCGGTGAAATGATAGTTACGCAAGAGGTGTCACATGCCGCACATTACAGACGAAACACTTGAAGTCCTGCGCGCCATCCCCACGCAGACGCTCATCGACGCTCAGTGGGTGAAGGGCTGGCCTATGAGCTACATCGAGGGCGCTGTGCCGCTGCAAGAGGGCCAGCGCATGGCAGGCAGGGCGGTAACGCTGCGATTCGTGCCGCACCGACCCGACCTTGCGGACGACAAGCCCAAGGGCGCGGATTCTGCCGAGTATGTGGCAATTGAGATGTGCGGTCCAGGAGAGGTGCTGGTCATAGATGCGATGGGCTGGAAGTACAGCTCGGTCGGCGGCGACATCAAGTTCCTGCGAATGAAGCAGCTGGGAGCGGGAGGACTCGTAACGGACGGCGGCGTGCGCGACAGCGTATCGCTGAAAGAGTACGGATTTCCTGTGTATTCGTCGAGCTTGACGGCAAAGCAGGGTCCCGCCGAGTTCTGGCCCTGGCAGGTCAATGACGCGATTCAATGTGGTGGAGTTCTGGTGCGCCCCGGAGATGTGCTAGTCGGCGATGACGACGGTGTTGTTGTCGTTCCGAATAGCATCGTTGATGAGGTCATAGAAATCGCTCACCGGCGCGAAGAAGTCGAGGAAGTCGTAAAGGCACAACTCGAAATTGAGCAATGTTCTCCGGGCAAGTATTACCCGTTCAACGATAATACGTGGAAACTGTTTGAGGAAAAGACCGGCAAGAAGCCGTATTAGCCTGAACCACCATCCTGTCTTTCCTGTGCATCCTGTTGGCCTTCGGCTAGTCGTCGCCCGCTTGCGCTTCATGCGTGTGGGCGAATTGAATCAGCACGCTGTTGATGCCATTCAGCCGCGCCTGCTCCAGTTCCGCGTCCGACACTCGCTGCCCCTGCGCTATAATTTCCGCCCTTAATTCTCTACCCTGAGTGTCTATCTTCGCTTCTAATTCCTTGCCCTGCGCGTCTATGTCTTTGCTCTGCGTGTCTATCAGCGCCCGCAATTCCTTGCCCTGTGCGTCTATCTTCGCTTCCAGCCCGCTGCTCTGCGAATTCATCTGCCACATAAGCGCGAACATTGCGAACAGCAAGCCCACTATTATGACCACAGTGCTGAGTAACTGCACCGATGCCGTATCCAAGGGTAGCCTCCCTGTATTCGTCAACGCTCTGGGAAATCTCCAGTCCGCGGAACAATTATAGCACGGAAGATTCGATGGAACGGATGCCCGGGGATATCCTCTCACCCTTCATTCCGCAGCCATCAGATGTTGTAAGTTGCGCGCCCGATGAATTAGACTTAAACGGCGGCCCAGTTGCCGCTCGATGACATTGCAACATTGAAACCTTAGCGAACAGGAGATGACAGATATGGAAGAGCGAACCGGAGTATTCGCCGCGGGCGAAAACCAACTGACCCTTTTGGGTCCCGAAATAAGCGTAGGACAGCAGGCGCCCAACTTCACCGTGTCGGGCGCGGGCTTGAGCCAGGTCACACTCGATGACTATGCGGGCAAGGTGAAGATTATTGCATCCGTACCTTCACTCGATACCGGCGTGTGCAGCGATGAGACCAAGCAGTTCAGCGACTATGCCAAGTCGATGTCGGATGACATCGTCGTTCTGACCATCAGCATGGACTTGCCCTTCGCGCAGGCTCGCTGGTGCGGCGCAAACGACGTTGACAATGTTGTGACTGCATCCGATTTCAAGTCCCGTGAATTCGGCGACAGCTACGGCGTGCATGTGAAAGAGAACGGTCTCCTTGCGCGCGCGGTCTTCGTGCTGGACAAGGACAATGTCGTCCGCCATGTCGAGTATGTTCCCCAGATAGCGCAGCTTCCCAACTTTGACTCTGCGCTCGCCGCGGCAAACGAAGCAGCCGGTTAACACAGAACTTGGATACTGGATCAACAAGCAGAGCGGCTACTTCCAATCAGAGTAGCCGCTCTCTCTTGCTGCGAAGTACCGCATTCGATCATCCGTCACGCTTCATATTCAGCGACAACGCCTCGCAAGGATTCGGTCGCCCTGGGGTCTCTCCAATCGGGATGATCTCTGCGTGAAGGCTGCCCGGCTCGAGTTCCAGCAGTCCTACGCCGCCCAGCCGCAATTCCTTGTGTCGCGGAAACGTGATGCTGCCGGTGTTCAGTATGACCACTCCCTCGCGCTCATACAGCACCTCCTGATGCGTGTGACCGCCCACCATAACGTCCACGGGTGATGGGAACAGGCTCCGCATCTTCGACATCGGCAGGTGTTCGCTGCCAAGGTCATGCACCATGCCGATGCGCCAGCCTTCGACCTCAACCACCTGAACCTCTTCTGAGCGGTGGTCGTCATAGGGATCGTTATTGCCGTTGGCGCATATCACCGGCGCAAACTGCTCCAGCCAGTCCAGCACGCGCGTATATATCAAGTCTCCGCCGTGCATTATCAAGTCAACCGAAGAAAAAAACTCGGCCGGTTCCGGTCCCAGTTCGTCCAGGTCTTTGATTAGGTTAGGCAGGTGCGTGTCCGTGAGCAGTCCAATTTTCATGTGGTTATCCTGGGTGCCCTCTGGGTTAGCCGTCAACTGTGGGCAGGGCGGTTCCTGCCTTGCCTCGCGATGCGAAAGTTCCACCATACTATCAGAGGCGTAATCAGCAGGGTAGGCAGTATCCAGCCTAGCCATGCGGGATTGGTATCCACATTCACTACCAGGACCGCCGTGACGGTGGCGATAGTGCCAGCCATCATATTCGTCAGGTGCCGCGCAATTCGCCGCGAACCACGCGCAGCCGCTGCTCTATAGAAGCGCGCATCCGTCACGCCGAGCGCAAGCGCAATCCCTCCGAATAGCGCCATGGTAACCCACTGCGAATCCCCTCCGCGCGCTAGAATGACCGCGTAGCCCAGCATTCCCAGCCCCGCAAATGCGATTGCTGCGACTGCTGCCCAGTCAACAATGCGCGCGCTGCCGGTATAGTTACGCGCGAACCGCCAGCCGGCGAATACAAGATAAAAGCTGAAGACCGCGATCAGCAGCAGGAAAACACTGCTTCCCAGAATCGCGAGTGGCACTGCGGTGAGGAATATCAGAGTCATCGCTACCGCATATACGCGTCCTGCTCTGATATGCCTTATGCCGCCCTTCTGCGTTGCCAACGCCACCACCGCCGTCAGCAGCGCAACGCTGCCCGCAACAATGTGTATCGCCAGCAAAACTGCATATACCATCTCTCCTCCACGAATAGAATCGAAACCACTAGAAGACATTTTCAGGAGTCCTTCCCCCTCGATGGGGAAGAGCCTGCCCTGCGAGGGCAGGGGTTAGAGCCTGTCCTGAGCTTGTCGAAAGGACGGGGGATATGTGTGTTGACCATCACCTTTCGTAAATGTCTCCCACAGGACACTCCGTTGACTGAATCGCACCCGTATGCTACCTTTTCGCCGTTCGTGGAATCAACATGACGGTGCTACTCACGCTAACAGACGTACAACCGTGGTTCAAGTTCTCAAGTGACTGTGGTTGCGATTGTCTGTAGAGCCATGTCTCATCGCCGTAAATCAAACGAAACTTGCTAATTCGATAGAGACCGAATGGAGAGACGAAAATGCCCCAACGAAGAGAAGCCGCAATCGTCGGCATTCATGAATACCCGCTCAGGGTCGTCGGCCCCGGCACCAGCGCACTGCAAATCAAGGCTGCCTCGGCAATCAAAGCACTAGAGGACGCAGGTCTGTCCTACAAGGACATCGACGCTGTGTACGACACCGGCTCCCATCAGGGCATAGGCGGACTCGGCATATCCGAATACCTCGGCCTGAAGCCGAAGGTCATCGACAACACCGCTGTCGGTGGCACTTCCTACGAGTTTCAGGCGAATCACGCCGCCAAAATGATTGCGGCGGGCAAGTGCGAAGTCGCCCTTCTCACCTACGGCTCTACCGCGCACTCCGACAGGCGCAACATTGGCACTGCAGGCGGCACGAGCCAGGGACCGGCGACGCCCGCCGGTAACATGGAAGACTCCTGGGGTCAGACGCTCATCGCCAACTACGGCATGGTCAAGCGCCGCCACATGCATCAGTATGGCACCACCGACGAGCAATTCGCCGAAATCTCGGTCGTAACACGCCGCCACGCCATGCGAAACCCGGAGGCGGTCAAGGCTATGACCGACCTCGAATTCGTCGGTGTGAACGAAATCACCGTGCAGGACGTGGTTGATTCGCGTGTAATAGCGCACCCGCTTCATCTGCTTGAGTGCTGCATGATTTCCGACGGCGGCGGCGCGGTCATCATCGCCTCGCCTGAAGTCGCCGCGAACTGCGCCAAGAAGCCCGCTTGGATTATCGGCACCGGCGAAGCGACCAAGTACCGCGAAAACGGCGGTGACATCACCGTCAGCGCGGGCGCGCAGTCCGGTCCTATCGCGTTTGCGGACGCCGGCGTAAGCCCCGACGAGATTGATGTCCTGATGGCTTACGACTCATTCAGCATCACCGTGATGCTGATGATTGAAGACCTTGGCTTCTGCAAGAAGGGCGAGGGCGGCGACTACGTCAGCCAGCGCCATCTTGGCTTCGACGATCCTCGCGGACCGGCTATGAACACGGATGGCGGAGGCTTGTCCTCCAATCACCCCGGCGAGCGCGGCATTTTCCTTCTATTCGAGGCAACCCGCCAGCTGCGCGGCGAATCCACGGCACAGGTAGAAGACCCCAAGCTTGCGGTCGCGGTAGGCAACGGCGGTTCCCTTGGCTCACGCCACGCAACCGGCGTGACCATACTCGCCGCCGATTAGATAAAAAAGTTCCTTCCCCCTTGATGGGGGAAGGTCAGAGCCTGCCCTTGCGAAGGCAGGGGATGGGGGGACCGCCCCTAAAACAACAGAATCCGTTCGTCCTGAGCCTGTCGAAGGACAGAATGCTCCAGCGATTCTTCCGACAAGAACTACCGCACTGATAACTGATAACTAGGAGACAAAGCATGCCCGGACAGCGACCACTCCCAAGATTCCCCGAACCCGACACAGAACCATTCTGGGAAGCAACCAAACGGCACGAACTTATATATCAGGTCTGCAACAGCACCGGCGAGGTCATATTCTATCCGCGCAGATACCCCCTCAACTGCGACGCGGACGACATCACTTGGCGCACATCCAAGGGCGAGGGCGAGGTTTATACCTTTAGCGTCGTCATGCAGAGCCGGCATCCCGCATTCGCTGATCTAGGCCCCTACGCTGTAGCCTATGTTGACCTCGACGAGGGCTTCAGGATTATGACGAACATCGTGGGAGTCGATAATCCCATCGAAGACATCCACTGCGGCATGCGCGTCAAGGTTCGCTGGGAAGACCAGGGGGAAGGCGAAGTATCCCTGCCCATGTTCGAGCCGGCATAGCCCCCATCGGCTAGTCCCTTCCCCCTTGATGGGGGAAGGTTAGGATGGGGGTGGAAATCCCGCCATCCTGCCCATCCTATCCATCGATGTTTAACTCCGATGGTAGCAACATAACACGCGAATTTGCTATGATTATGTTGGCTTGCACGGCGGCTGATTGCGTCTGACGCCTTTAGTGTCAATAGTCTAAGACTCAGCCGAAACGTCCGTGTGAGATAACTGAAAACCAAATTCGGAATAGGGAGCACCATAGAATGGCAAACTCAAATGGTTCCATTATGACGGTTGACCGCGTCGCCCTTACCAGCAGCAGGGCGGGCACACCCGTTCAGTTGCCCGATTATGACAAGAGCCGATTTGAAGAGGTCGGCTTTCTTACTGCAATGACCCTCGTGCTGCTGGGCAACTACTCGCAGACAGGGCACTTTGGCGGCCCCCTCGCGTACACGCCGTACACGGTGATGACCCACCTGGCAGGCCCCGAAAACGGCGGGCTTCGCTACGACTACCGCCGACCCAAGCATCCCTATGCCGACAGGTTCATGCTCGCCGGCGGGCACAACGCGCCCGTTACCTACGCCCTATGGATGATTATGGGCGAGGCTCTCGCGCGAAAGCATGCCAGGACCGGCGACCCCCGATACGCGGTGGACCATACGCAAGGCATGCTCAGCATCGACTGTCTTGGTTTCAGGCGGGGCGCGGGCGCGCTTGCCACGCTGCTTGAAGACTTCGACCTGACAGATGCGCCTGAAATGGCTCAGGCGAGAATTCGCGGCATCCGCTCCCTAGCCGGGCATTCAGAGACGACCGACCTGACGAACGATGTCAACGGCGGTCCGTCCGGTATAGGCATCGCCACAGCCGCGGGCAAGGCTGCGTTCTGGGACATGATGGGCGCGCCCGACAGCCTCAAGATAATGGCTATCGAGGGCGAGTTCGCCATGACCTCCGGACATTCCCAGGAGATGAAGACGGCAGCAGTCGCCCAGCAGGTCGGCAAGCGCCTTCGCATTCTGCTGTCCTACAACAACGCAGGCATCGATGATGAGCTTGTCGGCGGCGTAATCCAGCCGCAGTACGACGGTTACAGAATCGAAGACCAGTGGGCGGCTTATGGTTGGAATGTCTTCGCCGTCGATAACGCCAACGACTACGACCAGGTGCTAGGCGTCCTCAAGGCGATGGAAGATTGGGACCCCGCCGATGACCGCCCGATGATTGTAGTGGGCAACACCGTCAAGGGCTGGTGGCCCGGAGCGGTCAACGGCAACATCGCCGGCTACGGCGACCAGATTATCAGCTACGAAAGCCATCCCTACGCCTTCCCGTTCAACGGCGACTATTTCTCAGCGTTAGCATCCACCTTTGAGCAGCGCTTCGGCGTCGAGTTCGGGGGCATTAGAAGCGGAAACGCGGCGACCGACATGCGAGAACGCCTGCTTGAGTTCAAGCGCAACATTGATGTCGCGATGTCCGTCCTCGACCAGAACGGCTTGGGCGACTGGCTGGCTGACAGACTGGTCGAAATTGGCGACAGCGTTGACGACAGCCTGCCGCTTCGCATAGACCGGGATGTTGACCCGTTCCTCGACGAACGTCTCGCCGTGGAAAATCTTCCAGTCGAAGCGCAGACAGTTAGCATCAAGAACCATGTTTCCGGCGAAGAGAAGGATGTCTCCATCAAGCTCTTTGAGGAGCCTGGGAATGTTCGCGGCACTCGCCGGGCGATCTCGGAAATCGCCAAATACATGAACTACGTGACCGAGAACAGGTTCGTCATTGTAGCCGCAGACCTCGCGGAATCCATCAACGTGGAGCCGGGCGGACTGTGGGGACACTACGATCCTGTAAGTAACCCGACCGGCACGCGCCTGAAGGCGGCGATTCAGGAGGCGGGCAATGTGTCCACTGCCGTCGGTTTCGTCGGTCAGTCTGTATCCCTAGATCCGGACAAGCATGTGGGCGTATGGGCGCTCAGCGGCAGCTACGGCGCTTTCACCCCCCTGATGTATCTTCCAGCCCGAGTCTGGAGCCAGCAGAACCAGGATAGCCCCTTCCGCGTTGGCGTGCTGAACGTTCTCGCCGGACACTCCGGCCCCGAGACCGCGGCGGACGCGCGCACGCACTTCGGCATATTCGCCCCGCAGGTGTGGAAGCTCTTCCCACGCGGACAGGTAATCACTCTGAGCTTCTGGGACTACAACGATGTCGCACCCGGCTACTTCGCCGCAGCCGAGATTGCCGCGCGCGACCCCAAAGTCGGTGTCATCGTCCTGGAAGTGGCGCGTCCGGACTTCCCCGTCTCAGACCGCAGCACATTCGCCGACACCGACCTTATGGCGGCTGCTAAGGGCTTCTATGTCATACGCGACTTCGACGAAGACAAGCCAAAGCAAGGGTATGTTATCGTGCAAGGGTCGTCCTCTACGGTCAACCTTGTTAGGTCCCTACCTCAACTGGAGGAAGAGGGCGTCAACGTGAAGGTAATCGCCGCAATAAGCGAGGAGCTTTTCCGTCGCCAGCCTCAGGACTACCAGGATTCGGTATTCCCGCCCGAAGCAATATATGACCTTGCGGTCGTAACCACCGGCACCCGCCGCATGTGGCCCGTGCAAAACGCCGGTCCCCTCACCGACGAATACTCGATGGTGTCCGACTGGGACAACCAGTGGCTAACCGGCGGCACGGAAGCAGACGTCATCGCGGAAGCGCACCTCGACACCGACTCCATCTACGAGGGCATCAAGCGCTTCGCCCTAGACCACGACGAGCGCATCGCACGTCAGGCAGGCATGGTCGCCGCGCTGAAATAGCTTCCCATCAGTCCCCTCTCCCTCTGGGAGAGGGTTAGAGCCTGCTCCTGTGCAGACGGGGGTGAAGGCGCGAAACCCAGCATAGATTAGGGGCAGGCTAAAGCCTGCCCCCTCTTTTTACTACTCTATCCCCTCCATTCTGTCCATCCATGTTAAATTCCCCCCTTGACAACCCAAACATCCGTACGTATGATGAGTGAAGTAAAAGAACAAAATATCTATCTCATCCATCCTTTAAAACCTGTCAGCCCCTGGGGAAGGGCTGCGGGGATACTGACCGACTGAAATACCGACTAACCGACAAACTCCTATGTGCATCCAAAACACCCTGCAACAACACATACTAGACATCACCAACGACGGCAAGGACGTCGCCGACTTCCTCTATGCAACTATGCATGGACAGAACCCCAACGCCAAGTTTCACCACCAGATGGAAGCCGCCAAGCACCTGACCAAACTCGCCCTACCTACCGCCCCTTCCTCCTCTCAACCCGTCATTCCTGCGGAGGCAGGAATCCAGAGGGGAGACGGGCGTGAAACCCCCGTTCGTCCTGAGCCTGTCGAAGGACACACCGCGGAATCCCAAGACGAAAATCCTGTACATCCTGTTAAGTCAGCCCCCATAACCGACCTCGACATCATCAACTACAAAGTAGCCCGCCTCATCCGCGAGGAAACCAACGACGGATACCTCATCGCAGAATTCCTATCCCGCGTCATGCACGGCACCGCAGGACGGGGCAGACCCATCAGCGAAGCAGACCGCATCCGGGCAGCCACCGAACTGATGAACCGAGGCTTGGGCAGGTTCGGTGACACACGAGACCGCCGCATCTCAAACACTCAGGACGACCACGAACTCATCAACTCCGGACTCGCGCGCTACATCAGGGAGCGCACAGACCACGGACTGGAACCCGCCCGATTCCTGCTGGATGTGGCATCAGGACAGGACGACGGCTTCACGATGCACCAGCGCGTCACAGCCACCCGCGAACTCATCCGGCGCGGCTGGGACACCAACTGCGATAGGATTACACCTGAAGACGTAGCAGCCTACTACGAAAGGCAGGAAGCCCGAGAACCCACCGGCTACGACAACAGACTGCAAGAGTGGCGCGAGAAAGAGCGCGTAGCACAGCCGGTAGGGGCGACCGGCCGGTCGCCTGAAGACGAGCCGCAGCTGGAAGCCGGCCTCTTCGCGCACCTCAGCTTCGACGAAATCGACCGCTACGAAGCCATGAGCGCAGAAGAGCAGGCGGAGTTCGTAGAGAAGCAGCGACAATACCGCGCAAGCCGCAAGTCAGCAGGGGCCCTGGCCTATGCCCCCCTCTCCCGGAGGGAGAGGGCTGAGGTGAGGGCAAAAGCCCCTTCCCCCTCGCCTGAAGCACAAAAGCCCCCTCTCCCTCAGGGAGAGGGTTGGGGTGAGGGCATCCAAAAATCCCCTTCCCCCTCGACGGAGGAAGACCCTGCCCTTGGCGAAAGTGGGGCCCCCGATGGGGGTGAAAACCCCGAAACCATCAACTGGAACACCCTATCCCAAGACGCCAGCGTCTCCACAAGCACATCCCATCCTTCCCATCCTGTACATCCTGTTGAGTCCGAGACCCAAACCCGCATCCGAAGCCCCTAATATGCTACAATGGTATCCGCAAGTGGGGACGCGTAGGTTCGACAGGGGACCGTCTCTACAGGATTGCAGGCCGAGGCGCCACGCACCGCGTTAAAAGTGGCAAAAAAGTAACTGGCAACGACAGAGAGTTTGCCCTAGCCGCCTAACCGCGGCTACATCCGCCATCTCTTCCCTCCGAGGGGGGTGACCGGGTGCCATAACATCGGAGGAAAGCCTGACAGACGCCGATATCGACTGGCTTAACCCATCGGCTGGCTCTGCGAAGTTACCCGTCGGTAAGTGCTTCGTGGAGCGAGACTCAATTACCGACTAAGCCTGTAGTACATCCTAGTCGGAGAGTCTTCTGGACGGGGAGTGCGACTCTCCCCCGTCTCCACCAACTACCGCGCGCAACATGGGAGGCGACTCTAGCGGTCGCCTCCCATCTTTTTGTCTCGCGCCACCGCAGATTTACTCTTCATGTGTTCAAGACTGGTACTGCTTCATGTGTTGAAGTGAGGCATTATGTCCCCCTCGACGAGCTGAGAAGGGTATGTAAATTATGAGACAGGTATAAGAACTTGGAAAGCGCAGGGCAATCTAGCATTCTTTCGTTACCACAGAAAAGGATGTCAGAAGCCATGCGCCTCCCAACTGAATGTTACCAGATGCAACAGACGATACAACAGCGATTGCCACACCTCAGACCCTCTCAACTGACAGGTCTGACCTTGTGGGTGTACGGCGCAATAGCCGCAGGCAGCGCCTGCCAAGCGCAGTTATTGCAGCCATCTGGTTTGCGGGCAAGCGCGAGAGTCTGCGGCAGTACCTGAGGAAGTGGCTCCCGGCAGACTGAGAGCGCCACCCAAGTCTGTGCGCTCTGCGGCGATGCGCGCAGGACTCAGACCCAAGAGGGCGGTGAGTGTGCTGCGCCTGGGAATAACCTGGCTGCGTCGGCTGCTGTATAGAGGCAGGGTCTGGCTGCTTCCCGAGGAGTGGCCTGAACCGGCTGCCAACTTGAAGACCTACTATCATTGTGATACCTGAATTGCCAAATACATACCCCTCTCAGCCCTCGACGAGGGAAGGGACATTGGGCAGCATTTACAGCAGTCTTAAACATTTACCTACCCTTGTCAGCCCGTCAAGGGGGCGGGCATTCGTGAAATCGTCTTGCACAGGATAGAGAAGATAATCGAACTGAGATGATGTTATACTGGTTACGCTATGATTCCTCTGAAATGCTTGCTTAGCCCCCGGCTGCTGGGAATGGCATTTTTCTTGCCATTCATAATCGGTATCGGCTTCGGGGCTCTGCTCCTCTGGGCAATGTACTCGCTTGTGGGGCTGGACTCGTCCGCCGCAGTGGGCGGATTTGTCGGCGCCTCTTTCGTGGAAGTATCGCCTCTCTTCGAAGTTCTCTTGGGCTTGTGGCTGACTTACTTCGTGGTTCTGTATGCGCCAATAGCCTACACTACGGCAGATTCCCTGCTGCTTGCTATGGGGCGAGCGGCGCACACTGCGATAGTCGCGCTCATACATCGCTTCTTCGCTCTCTGCCAATCTCCTTGCTATTTGTTGGCTCTCGAGTTGTCGGAAGGATTACGCTTTCCATTCCGATCCAATGCCTTCGAGCGCTTATCTTCACCGTGGCTCCCAGGAGTCCATCCTCATTTGGCATAGACGCTCGTCCACGCCTGCAATCGCCTAGACTCGCAGGGCTTCATCACGGACGCCGGCTGAATTGCGCCCTTGCGCGCCCATTTCGTCAAGTCCGCTTGAAGCAGGCAGCGCGCGGCAGCCCGCATGATGCGCGCCGCGCCGATTTGTGGTACATTTCACTAGGTTCTGTGGACATTTGAGGCATATGCTATGTTGAAGGCATGGCAAACACAAGACTAACTACTGCTAAATGGTTGAGAATACGCGACTTTCTTCGCTCCGACGCCAGAGTGTACGTCAAAGAGGAGAGCGAGTGTAGGAACTTCATAGAGGCAGTCGTCTGGATTAACAGGACGGGGGCGCCGTGGAGGGACCTGCCGGAGAAGTTCGGCAAGTCTAATAGCGTGTTCAGGCGCTTCACGCGCTGGAAGGAAAACGGCGTCTGGGAGCGGATGTATGTGCATTTCATTGAAGACCCTGACATGGAGAATCTGCTAATAGACAGCACGATAGTGCGCGCGCATCCCTGTGCTGCGGGTGCGCCTGCACTAAAGGGGGGCAAGTCGCACAGGCGTTAGGCAGAAGCCGGGGCGGGTTCGGTACGAAGGTGCATGCAAGCGTTGACGCGCTGGGCAATCCGCTGAGGTTCATCTTGACAGCGGGAGAGGAACACGACATCAAGCAGGCGGAGGCGCTGATAGAGGATATGGAGTGCGAGCGAGTCGTAGCGGACAAGGGATATGATTCAGATACGCTGCGCGAGTACATCGCACAGAGTGGCGCAACGGCTGTAATACCGCCTAAATCTAATCGGAAGATGCAGTATTGGTATGATGAGCACATATACAAGGAACGCCACCTGATAGAGTGTCTGTTCAACAAGACGAAGCAATTTCGCAGAGTATTCTCTCGCTATGACAAGTTCGCCGATACATACCTGAGCTTTCTACAAATCGCGGCAGCACTCATCTGGCTGAAATGAAATGTCCACACAACCTAGCCAAACACGAACCCGCATAGGAGCTTGCCCGATCTCTCGGGCAAGCTTCACAGGGCGTATTCAGCCCCTGCGTGGCCCTATGCGGGAAGGTACGTGTTTGGCGATTCGACCTGTACCACAAGGGGGCAACCACCATGCGCTCACGCTCACGCGCGGCCGCGATTTCTCTTGCGTCGTCAGACGGAACAACTGTCGCATGCTTGCGCTCTCCCCCCTTCGTGATTGGGCCTATTCGCTTACCCAGACTCGACCGCGTAATGCGACGCCTGAATTGACTGAAAGACTTGACCTTACATCGTCAAGCGAAAGGACTGATAATGAAATTATGGCTGACAGTAACAGCCGCCATTTTTGCGATGGCGCTGCTGTTCGCGGCATTGGCGAACGGCAACTACGCCGCCGCGCAAACCCCCGACACTCCCACACCCGTTCCCACCACCGAGCAGCCCGGCAACTTCAGCGCCGAAGACCTTGCAGCCGCGCTCGCAGCCAAGAAGAAGGCGCACCTATACCCCAACATGGACTCCAACCTCAACCGAATAGTCGAGCAGGTCGAGACGGGACAGTTCACGGCGCAAGCCGCAGCCGCCAGCGCGCCCATCCACCGGGAAGAATCCGTCGCGGTGACGCTCTACGTCACCGAAGGTTACGCGCAGGATGTGTGGGACTGGCTCGAAGACAGCCGTGCAGACCCGCGCAACATCGGAGTGGACTACATCGAAGCGTACATCCCCGTTTCGCTTCTGCCCGCCGCCTCACAGCAGGAAGGCGTCATCAGCGTCCGCACCATCATCCCACCCCAGCCCGCGCAGGGAGCAGTCGTCAGCGAGGGCGCAGCGGCGCATGGCGCGCCCGCTTGGCACGACGCAGGCATCAAAGGGCAGGGCGTCAAAATCGGCGTCATCGACGTCGGATTCGAGGGCTTCCGCAACCTGATGGGAAGCGAATTGCCTGCGGAAGGAAGCGTGCGAGCAAGATGCTACACTGATGTAGGCGTATTAGCCTCGGATGTCAACACTTGCCTAGACATTTCCGGCTCCACTCACGGCACTGCGGTAACGGAAGCGGCGTTCGACATCGCGCCCGAAGCCACTTACTACATCTCAAATCCCCTTTCAAACGGAGACCTGCAAACCGCCGTTCAGTGGATGATTGACAATGATGTGGATGTGATAAACATGTCCTTTACCACGGGCTGGGAGGGTCCGGGCGACGGTACAACGCCTTACAGCAACGGCGCACTCAGAAGCGTGGACACCGCCGTCAATGGTGGCATCACTTGGGTCAATAATGCTGGAAATTACGCAGAACGAACATGGTTTGGCAGTTCCAACAGGGAGCCGTTCGATCCGCAGTATAATTTTCGGGCTCAGATCTTCAATGGGAACCAAGATGTTTTTAACTGCGTGGAACTTGAGCGCGGAGATAGAATTTCAGCCGATCTCAGGTGGGAAGATACATGGGGCGGCGCGCGCAGAGATCTAGATTTGGTGCTATTCCAAGTTAGTCCGCTGGCAATAGCCGCCGACGCCGACGACCTGCAATTTGGATTGAGCAGCCACATCCCGAATGAATACTTTACATACACCGCGACCGTAAGCGGAAGGTATTGTCTGGTGGTTGTTCATTACAACAGCAACCCGTCAGTTCCATTGTGGATTCAGCTGCAAGTCAATGGTGTACCAAGTATTCAACACCACACGATTAGCGGCAGCATCAGCAGCCCCGCCGAAAGCGCCAATCCAGGCATGCTTGCCGTGGGCGCGGCTGGGCGGAATGGTATCAGCGACAACCCGTTCGACACCATGATAATCGAGCCGTTCAGCAGCCAAGGTCCCACACCTGACGGCAGAATCAAGCCGGACATCGTGGGCGCGGACGCAGGACAATCGGTAACATACCGCTCAGGGCGTAATCCCAACGGATACTTCTTCGGGACAAGCCAAGCATCCCCTCATGTCGCCGGCCTTGCCGCACTCGTGAAACAGAACAACCCCAGCTACAGCCCGCAGCAGGTAGCGCGATGAGGTAATGTCAGAAGTTGTGGAAATTGCAAAAGCGTAAGTAAAGGAAAAGGCGTATCCTTCCAGGCAAGCAAACCGTCTATAGGACGAGAAACTGGAGGAACACGCCGTGAGGGAAGTATACCAGAACGAAGGGAATGAGAACGTAGTGGAGGACATGCTGGACCAGATCGTGAGTGAAGGAGCAAGGCGGATGCTTGTAGCGGGACTTGAGGAGGAGGTGAGCAGATTTCTGGGAAGGGAGCGCTACGAGAGAGGCGAGGAGTTTCGCGGATACAGAAACGGATATCATCCCAGTCGGGAGCTGACAGTGGGATTGTCGGCGGTGGAGGTGAAGGTTCCGAGGGTATCGGACGTGCCGGCTGAGGTGTCTGCGAACGGTTTCGAGTCGAAGATAGTGAAGCGGTACGAGAGAACGAGTCGAAAGACGCAGGACCTGTTCCGGAAGCTGTATATGGAAGGGTTGTCGACCGGGGACTTCGAGCCGGTGTTCCGTGAGCTGGTTGGGGAAACGGCGGCGTTGAGTCGGAACGCGATCGTGAGGTTGAAGCAGCGTTGGGAGTCGGAGTACAGGGTGTGGTGCTCAAGGATGTTGAACGAGTACCGCTACGCCTACATCTGGGCTGACGGAGTGTATTTGGGAGCGGGAGTGGACAGGGAGAAGACTGCGTTGCTGTGCGTGGTGGGAGCGAGGGAGGACGGTGAGAAGGAGTTGCTCGGGATGGAACTGGGCTATCGGGAGAGTACGGAGAGTTGGTCTGGTGTACTCAGGAGCTTGCGGGACCGAGGCATGAGCGCGCCTCTGCTGGCGATGGGAGATGGCGCACTTGGTCTGTGGTCAGCGCTGGATGGGGTGTTCCCGACTACGGCACACCAGCGCTGCTGGAACCACCGTGCGCTGAACGTGCAGGCGAAGTTACCGAAGGCGCTGCATTCGGAGGCTAGGCGCCGGTTAAGGGAGATGTCAGTCGCGCCCACACGGGCGGAGTGCGAGCGGCTGCGGGACGAGTACGTGGTTGATCTGAGCGCTGATGGTCGCACCGATGCCGCTGAGACGGTGGTCCGGGACTGGGAGTCGTTCGTTAGCTTCTATGACTTCCCGACCGAGCATTGGGTCCATTTGAGGACAACGAACCCGTTGGAGTCGGTGTTCAGCGGGGTGAGGCTGAGGACGGACGTGGCGAAGCGTATGAAGCGGCGTGACAGTGCGTTGTACCTGGTGTTCAAGGTGGCACTGAGGCTCTCGGAGCGTTGGAGACCGTTGTATGGAGGTAGAAACCTGATGAAGCTGCTGATGGATGGAGCGAGATTCGAGAATGGGATCCTAACCGAGTTGCCGGTGACTGCTGAGGAGGCAGCAGCCTGATGAGCTAAGTCGCCTGGAAGGAATTTCCACAAGACTTGACACAAGCTCTAGCGCGATACCTGAAGGACAATGCCGAACGACGTGGGGCAGTCCCCAACAACACATGGGGATACGGCTTCGCTATGCTACCCGCGTCCGACGCAGCGCAGCCCACAGCGACGGCAACGCCATCACCGACGCACGAACCCACAGCAACCCATACACCTACAGTCGAGCTTACTGTGTCGCCAACATCGACACCGCAAACTCCTGAACCTACGGCAACCCTTACACCTATCCCAACGGAGGCACCGGAAGGGACCCCCATGCCGACTGCGACGGCAGAGCCGACGGCAACACCTTCGCCCGAACCCACAGCGGCGCCCGCGCCTACCGTTCCCGCTGAAGTCCTGAATAGGTTAAGCGCGCTCGAAACTCTTGTGGCAACTCTGCAAGGGCTTATCTCCACACTTGAAGGCAGTATATCCGCGCTCAACAGCAATGTGTCGGCATTGGCGGGCAGGGTAGCCGCGCTTGAAGCGGATGCGGCAAATCCCGCTCCAACTTCGACACCTGTCCCTGTCACACCGACGGCAACGCCTGTCCCAGTTGCGCCGACGCCTACACCCGCCTCCGGCCAGCCACCGGCATCGACACCCACACCGGCCCCGACGGCGACGCCCGTCACAGACGCATGCCTGACGGGTATCGCGTCAGACGGCACTGAGAACGGAAGCTGGAGCAGCGCATGCACCACCGACAGGAATCTAGTTACCGCCAATGCTCCGGTCGGAACTCGCTATGCGGGCTACTTCACATTCGCGCTGAGCCGGCAGTCAGAGGTAATGATAGCCCTTGAATCCTCTGAGGACACATATCTGTTCCTGCTGTCCGGTCATGGACGGAACGGAGGCGTCATCGAACAGAACGACGACATCGATTCCGCCGCACAGAACTACAACTCGCGCGTGGTTGCAACGCTCGCTGCGGGCGAGTACACGATACTGGCGACAACCTACAACTTAGCCACCGCAGGCAACTTCACCCTCACGGTGAGCGGCATGCAGTGACCGAGATGGTCGCATTGAACTCCCTTCCCCTTACGGAGAAGGGAGTGATGCAATTTTCGTTCCAGGAGCGGTGACACAATTCATTTCACCCCCATCCCAGCCTTCCCCCATCAAGGGGGAAGGGACGAGATGAACGGCAATTATGCCCAGCCCTGGCTTCAGAAAAAGATGTGGACAGAGAAAAGAAACTTGGCTATAATTGCAGGACGTGGAAAGCCGACAGCGCTTGCCGAGGTGGTGGAATTGGTAGACACGCAGCGTTGAGGGCGCTGTGGCCGCAAGGCTGTAAGAGTTCGAATCTCTTCCTCGGCACCAATGTAGTACATACGGCGACGTAGCCAAGTGGTTAAGGCGGAGGTCTGCAAAACCTCTATCGGCGGTTCGAATCCGCCCGTCGCCTCCATAGCAATTCAATAAAGCCCGCGAGTCTTATCGCGGGCTTTGGCTTTTTTCGGCTGCCGTACTTCCACTTTGTTATAATTGTCCCAGGCTCAATAACGCATTATTCTCAAATACAAAGGTTGAAAGCATCGTGTCAGACAGCAACGCATCGGCAGTCGATTTGGACGCACTCGCTTCACTCGCCAAGCAGCGAGGCTTCATCTTCCAGAGCAGCGAGATTTACGGCGGCATCGCCAGCACATGGGACTATGGTCCTCTGGGTGTGGAACTAAAGCGCAACATCAAAGACGCTTGGTGGCGCAAGTTCGTCTGGGAGCGGGACGACATGGTCGGCCTGGACTCGTCCATCCTGATGAACCCCGAGGTATGGCGCGCGAGCGGACACGTTGACAGCTTCACCGATCCGCTTGTCGATTGCCGGGTGTGCCGACAACGGTGGCGCGAGGACCAGCTTGAAGAGCGCAAGTGTCCGGCCTGCGGCGGCGAGCTGACCGAGGCGCGCAACTTCAACCTGATGTTTAAGACGTTCATTGGACCTGTCGAAGACGATACATCGGTCGCATTCTTGCGGCCTGAGACGGCGCAGGGCATTTTCGTGAACTTTGAGAACGTGCTGAACTCATCGCGCAAGCGCCTGCCCTTCGGCATCGCGCAGATCGGGAAGGCGTTCCGGAATGAGATTACGACCGGGAACTTCATCTTCCGCACGCGCGAGTTCGAGATGATGGAGATCGAGTATTTCGTTGAGCCGGGAACCGATGAGGAGATTCACGAGCAGTGGATCCAAGACTGCCTCGCCTGGTACACGGGGCTGGGTGTCAGCAGGGACAGGCTCAGGGTGAGAGCACACGACGCGGAGGAATTATCTCACTACTCCAAGGCGACTTACGACATCGAGTACCTGTTCCCATGGGGATGGGGTGAAATTCAGGGCATTGCCAATCGCACCGACTTCGACCTGAAGGCGCACTCTGAACGAAGCGGGCATGGCCTAACGTATTTCGACATTGAATCAAACAGCCGCTTCACTCCGTATGTCGTGGAGCCGGCGGCGGGTGTGGACCGCGCGGCGATGACATTTCTCGTTGATGCCTATACTGAGGAAGAAGCACCAACGGCACGCGGCGGTACGCAGAAGCGCGTCGTTATGAAATTTCACCCGACTATTGCGCCCGTGAAAGTGGCGATACTTCCACTAAGTCGCAACGAAAGGCTTGTGCCGCTCGGTCGCGAGGTGTATGACACGGTACGGCGAAGCGGTGCAGTTGAGGGCTTCGTGCAGTACGACGACGCGCAGAGTATCGGAAGGCGCTACCGGCGGCAGGATGAGATCGGCACGCCGCTGTGCATCACGGTAGATTTCGACTCACTCGACGACAACGCCGTGACAATACGCGACAGGGACACGATGGAGCAGGCGCGCATTCCAATTGCCTCGCTGGATGCGGAGTTGGGGACGCGGCTGCGGGTGTGAGGAACATGCGTATCCTACACTTCGCCGACCTCCATATAGGCGTGGAGAACTACGGCAGAATCAACCCGAATACGGGGTTGTCCTCGCGGCTCGGTGACTTTCTTCGCACATACGACGAGCTCGTGGACTACGCGATAGACACCGGCGTTGACCTTGTGCTGTTCTGCGGGGACGCGTACAAGAGCCGCGACCCGTCACAGACGCACCAGCGCGAGTTCGCCAGGCGCATTGCGCGCTTGTCGGACGCGGGCATCCCGACGTTCCTGCTGGTGGGCAACCACGATACGCCACAGGTTATCGCGCAGGCGACCGCGCTCGAAATCTTTCCGACCCTGAATGTGGCTGATGTGCATATTGGCGAAAGGCTTCAGACTTACATAGTCGAGACACGAGACGGGCCGTTACAGGTCGTTGCGCTGCCCTGGATTAAGCGAAGCGATTTCCTTGCATCCGATGCCACACGCGGGATGACGCACCGCGAAATCAACGAGGCTATCGAACAGGGCATATCCAAAGCTATACAGGTGGAGGTCGAAAGGCTGGACAGTGCAGTTCCGGCGATTCTGGCCGGGCACGTGACTATCAGCCAATCCACCCTGGCTTCCGAGCAGTCCATGATGCTTGGGCATGACCATGTGCTAATGAACAGCAGTGTGGCGCTGCCCCAACTCGATTACGTGGCTCTCGGTCATATACACCGCCACCAAGTGCTTAGCCAGAATCCGTATGTCGTATATGCGGGCAGCCCGGAGCGCGTCGATTTCGGTGAAGAGAAGGATGACAAAGGGTTCTGCATCATTGATATTGACCCGTCGTTGCCGCAAGGCTCGCGCCTGACCGGCTTTGAGTTCATCAAGAGCAGCGCGCGCAGGTTCCTGACGATAGATGTGAAACTCGGCTCAGGAGATGACGATCCGACTGCGACAGTCACCAGAGCGATTGAGTCGGAAAACCTGTCCGGTGCGATAGTGAGGCTGCGGCTGTCGCTGCCTGCCGAACTCGAACCTATGCTGATCGAAAGCAGAATCAGGGATGCGCTCGGACCGGCGCATCACATTGCTTCAATCTCAAAGGATGTTTCTGAGAGGGCGAGAACGCGGCTTCAGAACGTGAATACGCGCGGCCTGTCTCCACAGGATGCGCTGCGCCTGTACTTCGACACGCGCAATGTTCCCGAGGACCGCGCCGGAGTCCTGATGAAGTACGCCGATGAACTCATTGCGGAGCGTGAGTGAACTCCAATACATCGGTGGTGAACCTTAAGGCGCATTCACAGCATCTTATGTGTAAATCGAAGCTCAATCAATGAAGTGTGTGGAGGGGAAGAAATGAACATTGTGCTGGCGCTGCCGAGAATCAAAGCGCCTTCTATTTTGCGGAGCCGACTTTCCTTGTTGTTTTTGCTGTGCCTACCCCTGCTCATGGTGGCGGCGGGGTGTTCACAGCAGAGCGAACCGACCGATCCGGCGCCTGACTTCGAGCTGACACTCTACGGCACGGAGACACGGCAGGCGGGCGAAACGCTACGGCTGTCCGACCTCAAAGGCAAGCCAGTAGTCCTCAACTTCTGGTTCCCCTCATGCCCGCCGTGCGTCGCTGAGATGCCAGAGTTCGAGAGGGTGTTTCAGAATCACAGGAGCCATGACGTGGAATTCGTAGGCGTACAGCTTCTTGGCATAGATACCGCGGAAGACGGACAGAACTTCGTCAGCGAAGTGGGTGTAACATACGCTCTGGGACCGGACGAGGACGACATCATCACGAAGTACAAGGTGAACGGCTTTCCGATGACAGTCTTCATTGACAAGAACCAGAACGTCGTGAGGCGGTGGCAGGGCGTTCTCAACGAAGAGAAGATGGAAGAGATTCTCGGCGAAATCATAAATTAGAGTTGAGGATGCTTGATTGAATGGTCATCCAGCTCCGTTGCCGGCTCTGATTCAGACTGAGTTATGAGTCTGACCGATACATTCCTGCTAATCGTGCGGTGGCTGCATCTAGTCTCTGCCGCAGCCTGGGTTGGCGGCAGTGTCTTCTATCTCGTAGTCCTGCGACCTGCGCTTCGCCGCTCCCCGGAGGGGTCGAGGCTCATCAACGCTGCGACTGCGAGCGAGTTTCGCGCGCTTGTCGAGACATGTGTCTATGTTCTGATTGCCACCGGTGTCATACTTTCGCTGCATCGCCTCACGCCGGGAGTCGTTGGCGCGCCTTACGTGATTGTGCTGGGGGCTAAGATTGCGCTGTCGGTATGGATGTTTGCGCTGGCATGGACTCGACGCAAGCGCACGTCGGTTACGGAGGCATTCCGCGAAGAGCAGGCAACTCCGACAAGCGCCTTCGGCCGAATACTGCGAGCGATGTCCGGCTACAACACACTCGTCATCCTGGGGCTGGCAGTTTTCCTTCTTTCAGACCTGTTGAAGACATTGTACGAGCTGGCGCTGAAATAGACGACAGCGCCTTTACGCGCTGATACGCTACAATTCAGACCGAATTTAATTTGCGGAGGGCTTTGGATGCGAAGGAAGCTGATGGACATTCTAGTATGCCCGACCTGCAGGGGGCAGCTGATCCTCAAAGTCAAAGAAGAGCGCGACGGAGAGATTATCGAGGGCAGCCTGTCGTGCAAATCCTGCGATGACGTCTATCCCATAGAGGACACGATTCCGAACATGCTGCCGCCGGCGTTGCGCTGATAGGTGGCTCTGTAACAGCACAAAATGGCTCTATTGCCAATTTACTCTTTCCATAGAGTTATCTTGACCGCCGAGGGCCCGAAGCATTTCGCTGACCGTCAGTCCGTTCACCGGATGCGTGATGTGCGGCGCGATGTCGGCGAGCGGTCGCAGGACGAAAAGCCTTTCAGCCATCCGCGGGTGCGGCAGGACCAGCGGAGGCGACTCCATGACAAGTCGATTGTAGAGCAGGATATCCAAGTCGAGAATGCGGGAGGCGTTCTGAAAGATGCGACGCCTGCCTACGGCAGCCTCGATTCCCAGCAGTCCCTCGATCAGCAGGAACGGCGTGAGCCTAGTGCTGATGCGACACACGGCGTTGTAGAACGGGGGCTGGTTGCGGAATCCCTGCGGCGATGTCCTGTAAACCGGGGATGACTGTACATCGACCGCCAGCTTTCGCATCAGTGCAATCGCGGCGTCAAGATTAGCGAGCGAATTGCCGAGGTTCGAGCCAAGCCCGATGTATGCTTCATTTATCATCAGTCCGGGTAGCACCTTCTCGGCTCCAACCGCGCACCACGGCGTCGCTCATTCTGGCGACACGGACCATCTCTTTGACATCATGGACACGCACGATGTCGGCGCCGAACGCTACGGAGAGCGCGACGGTCGCAGCCGTCCCTTCGAGCCGTTCCTCAACAGGCAAGTCCAGCACGTAGCCAATGGTTGACTTTCGGGACATTCCCACAAGAAGGGGCGCGCCCAGCGCTCTGAATTCGGGCAGCCTGCGAAGAATCTCAAGATTATGCTCTGCCGTCTTGCCGAAGCCCATGCCGGGGTCGAGTATGACATTCTCACGTCTGAAGCCCACCCGAACCGCAGAGTCCATCATCTCCTGAAGTCCCGCGATTACGTCAGGGACAAGTTTCACGTAGCGGGTGTGCCTCTGATTGTGCATTAGCACGACGGGCACGTCGGCAGCGACGGCGACTTGCGCCATCCTAGGATCGCGGCGGAAGCCCCACACATCGTTGATCATCGCCGCGCCAGCCTGAAGCGCGGCATGCGCAACTTCAGCCTTATACGTATCGACGCTTATGGGGATGTCGAGATGCGGCGACAAGTTCTCAATGACCGGGACTACGCGGCACATCTCTTCGTCCGCCGATATGGGGGAGACATCGGAATAAATGGACGGCGGGCGGGTAGATTCGCCACCGATGTCGATGATGTCCGCGCCCTCAGCTTGAAAGCGAACCGCTTGCTCGACCGCCGAGTCTATGTCGCTTCCCAGACCGTCACCGGAAAAGGAGTCGGGCGTTACATTTAGAACGCCCATGATGAAGGTGCGGCTTCCCCACTCGAAGAGGCGGCTTCCTATTTTCGTTGGACGGAGATGAGTCCGTGAAGGAGATTTCATATCTTCCAATTCATCGAGATAAGAAGTGTAGGAATACTAATGCCAGAATTCAACTTTAGCGGAATAGCCATAATCGCGATTGCAATGAATGAGTATAGCACGCTTCGAATGCATGACTCTCCAAATTTGGGATGTAAGCGCGATTCCTGAATTATCTTGCTACACAAAAGTCTTTCTGATACCGTTTCAAGTGGTGGCTTGTGTCTTTACTGCACTTCATGGCATCGCCTTCCACACACGTCGCCAGGTGCCGGAAAAGCAAAACCTATGGTAGTTCGCAGAAGAGTAGATGACGCGCTGGACGGCCTCAATACGAGGCGCGAGCAAGGTCGCTTAGGCGGCGGCTCAAGGCGCATCGAGGCGCAGCACAGGCGTGGCAAGCTAACCGCTCGCGAGCGGCTTGATCTCCTATTCGACGAAGGCAGTTTCGAGGAACTCGACGCATTCGCGCAACACCGCGCCACTGAGTTCGGCCTGACGGAGCAAAAATTCCTGGGCGATGCGGTCGTTACGGGCTACGGCAGAGTCAAAGGCCGGCTCACATTCGCGTACTCCCAGGATTTCACGGTGCTGGGCGGCTCGCTTTCAGAAGTGGTCGGGAAGAAGATATGCAAGGCAATGGACCTTGCGGCGAACAGCGGCGCGCCTATGGTTGGGCTGATCGACTCGGGCGGCGCGCGCATTCAAGAGGGTGTGCTGAGCCTCGCCGGCTATGCCGACATCTTCCTTCGCAATGTGCGCTCATCCGGCGTGACTCCACAAATCTCCGTAATTCTTGGACCCGCGGCAGGCGGCGCGACGTACTCCCCCGCTCTAACAGACTTCATCTTCATGGTCAGGGGCACAGGGCAGATGTACATTACGGGGCCTGACGTTATTCGTGCCGTCACGGGCGAAGAAGTCAGCCACGAGCAGCTAGGAGGAGCGGACAGCCACGCCTCGCGAAGCGGAGTGGCGCACTTTGCCAGAGAATCGGAGGAAGCCTGCATTGCCGAGGTTCAGCGGCTGCTGAGTTTCCTGCCGCAGAACAACATGGAAGACCCTCCCCGCTACGACGCCTTTGACGATCCTCAGCGCAGGGAAGACGACCTGTTGCACATCATTCCGGATAATTCGAACGCGCCTTACGATATGACGCAGATTATCGAGCGGATTGTGGACGACGGAGATTTCATGCAGGTCCACGAGGCATACGCGCGAAACGTAATAGTCGGCTTCGCGCGCATGGACGGCAGAAGCGTGGGAATTGTCGCACAGCAGCCGTCGCACCTTGCCGGCGTGCTGGACATCGACGCGTCGGGCAAGGCGGCGCGCTTTGTACGCTTCTGCGACGCTTTCAACATCCCACTGATTACCTACGTAGATGTGCCGGGGTTTCTACCGGGCACGGACCAGGAGTACGGCGGCATCATCCGGCACGGCGCGAAGCTCATATACGCTTATGCGGAGGCGAGCGTTCCCAAGATTAGCGTGCTCACTCGCAAGGCTTACGGTGGCGCATACATCGTGATGAGCAGCAAGGGCTTACTTGGCGACATCAACTACGCGTGGCCCACAGCGGAAATTGCGGTGATGGGACCGGAGGGCGCAGTCAACATTATCTATCGCAATGAGATAGCGTCGGCTGACGATCCCGATGCCGTGCGCTCGGAACTTGTGAAGGATTACGGCGAGCGCCTGGTCAATCCTTATGTCGCCGCGGCGCACGGGCTGATCGATGATGTAATCGACCCGGCGGACACGAGGTATAAGATCATCCGAGCACTTGAGATGCTGGCAAACAAGCGTGAGATGCTGCCAAGGCGCAAGCATGGGAGCATTCCGCTATGACGCAGGAAATGGCAACCAATACCGACCCGACGAAGATAGCTGCTATCGTGGCAGCGGTACAGGCATACCTCGACGGCGAAACGCTAGACAATCAGAGCGAGTCTCCCAGTTTAGGCGAGTGGCGCACATTCGCTCTACCCGTCGGCAATGATGTTTTCACTCTGCGAAGTCGCACTTGGACAGGGCGTGACCGGACTTAACACGGCTTAGGATATGGCTTCAGACTCCGTCAAAATAACCGACACAACGCTCCGGGACGGTCATCAGAGCATAATGGCGACCCGCCTGCGCCTCGAAGACATGGTGGACATTGCTCCTACGATGGATTCGGCGGGGTTTGACGCGATGGAGGTCTGGGGCGGCGCGACATTCGATACGGCAACGCGGTTTCTTGGGGAAGACCCTTGGGAACGCCTGCGAATCCTGAAGAGCCTGATTCCCAGCACACCCTTGTCGATGCTGCTGCGCGGTCAGTCACTCGTGGGCTACCGCAACTACGCGGATGATGTGGTTGACGCATTCGTGGCGCAGTCCGCAAGCGCTGGGATCGATATCTTCCGCGTGTTCGACGCGCTCAACGACCCGGCGAATGTGCGCCGGGCGGCGCAGGCGGTAAAGCGCGCGAACAAGCACCTCCAACTGGCAATCTGCTACTCCGTTACCGAGGAAGGAAGGCTGGGCGGTCGCTTTTACAACCTCGACTATTACCTATCGAAGGCGAGGCAGTTCGCTGACCTGGGCGCAGACAGCATCTGCATCAAAGACATGGGTGGACTTCTCGCGCCTTACGACGCCTATGAGCTGATAGGCGCGCTCAAGAGAACCGTCGATGTTCCCCTGCAACTGCATACTCACTACACGAGCGGTATGGCGACGATGACCGCGCTCAAGGCCATCGAGGCAGGGATTGACGGTATTGACACCTGCTGCGCTCCTCTCGCCCTCAGGACGGCACAACCGGCTATCGAGCCTTTGCTATTTACGCTTCGTGGCGGCGACAGGGAACTTTCCGTCAACTTTGAAAAAGTATTGGAGATTGACGATTACTTCGAGCGCATTCTCCCGAAGTACCGGCGTCATCTTGAAAGCGCTCGCGTCTCGGTCATCGACGCCAGAGTTCTAGACCACCAGATTCCCGGAGGCATGATGAGCAATCTTGCCTCTCAGCTACGTGAAGCGGACTCGATTGACAGGCTTGACGAAGTGCTTGAAGAGATACCTCGCACCCGCAGGGACCTGGGTTATCCTCCGCTGGTAACTCCGCTTAGCCAGATGACCGGCGCGCAGGCTGTCAATAATGTGCTGTTCGGACGCTACGCAATGGTGACCGGCGCAGTAAGAGACTATGTTGCCGGGAAGTTCGGCGCGCCACCCGGCGAGATTCTGCCCGAACTCCGAGCAAAGGTGCAAAAGGACACGGATTCCGCAGATGCCGAGTCCGTGGCACTACCGCCGGAACTGGACGCCGCGCGAGACGCCATAAGCCACATCAGCACGAAAATGGACGATGTGCTGACGTACGCTCTCTATCCTGCCACCGGATTGAAATTCCTGCGAATCAAGCATGGTCTCGACCCTATGCCGGATGAGATGAAGCCAGACATGGACGCTGGCAAATCGGAAGCGCCGACAGCACCCGTCGAACCTCCGGAAAGACAACGCAGCCGGCACGCACGCTCCTTCAGTGTCTATGTAAGTGGTGAACGATTTGAGGTCGATGTGGAGCCGCACGCGCCGGAACGTGGAATGCGTATGGCGCCGACCGCCGCTCCCGCTCAATCTCCCGCACAAGGACAGCCTGCGAGCGAGACTTCGGCAGAGCCAGGTACGGAACGGCAGCAGCAAGAGCGGGGAGGAGCGCCCAACGCAAAAGTGGATGACGAAGTTCCGGTAACGGCGCCGATACCCGGCGTTGTTCTGCGCTACGCGGTTGAAGTCGGGCAAGACGTCGCGGAGGGAGACTCGATAGTCGTGCTGGAAGCGATGAAAATGGAGAATACGCTGCCGTCCCCTGCTGACGGCAAAGTTAAGGCATTAGTGGCAGACGTGGGCGCAACGGTTGCAAAGGACGCCGTACTCGCTGTAATCTCAATATAGTAATCATTAACCAGTTATAAACATTTGGCAATGAACCGGCGTGCCGGTCAGCGAAAGGAGTCGGCGTGGACAATACACAATCAATCGATGCGGCAAAAGAGCACTTCGGAACAGTACTCCAGCAGCAGTTGGAGCGAGTCGAACGACTGAAGGAGGAAGGCGACTGGGTTGATTACTCGTCTGTCAGTCCCATAGTCATCGGCATGCTCGGCGGCGATGGCATCGGCCCCACCATCAGCGCCGAAACACAGAAAGTCCTTGAGTACCTGCTGCGGGACGAGGTTGCCTCCGGCAAAGTCGAATTCAGGGTCATCGACGGGCTCACGATTGAGAACCGCGCCGAAAAGTTGCAGTCCATTCCTGACGACGTGCTTGCGGAAATCAAGCAGTGCCACGTTACGCTGAAGGGCCCTACGCACACTCCTGAACAGGGCGACGGTTGGCCGAACCTCGAAAGCGCCAATGTGTCAATGAGGAAGGAACTCGACCTGTTCGCGAATGTGCGCCCGGTGCGCGTGCCCAGCCAGGGCATCGACTGGACGTTCTTCCGGGAGAACACGGAAGACATGTACGCGGTCGGCAGTCAGGGTCTCAATGTCTCCGATGATCTGGCCATAGACTTTCGCGTCATAACCAGCCAGGGTTCGGAACGCATCATAGATGCCGCGTTCGCGCACGCGCAGCGCACGGGCAGAGAGCGCGTAACAATCGTCACCAAGGCGAACATCGTCAAGACAACGGACGGCAAGTTCCTGGACATCGCCCGCACCGTCAGCGAACGCTATCCCGGCATCGAATGGGACGGCTGGTACATCGACATCATGACCGCCGCGCTCATCAATCCGGCGCGGCAGAAGGACTTCCAGGTTCTTGCGCTTCCGAATTTGTACGGCGACATCCTTACCGACGAGGCAGCGCAGATTCAAGGCGGAGTCGGTACGGCAGGCAGCGCGAATATCGGCAAGCGCTATGGCATGTTCGAGGCGATCCACGGCAGCGCGCCGAGGATGGTAGAGACCGGCAGGGCGCAGTTCGCCGATCCCAGCTCACTTGTCCGTGCGGGCGCGATGATGCTTGAGCACATCGGATTTGAGGCGCTCGGCGGCAAGCTGCACAAGGCGCTGGACATCTGCGGCCAGTATGAGCGCAAGATGGTAATGACCGGACGCGACACCGGCGTTACCAGCGCAGAATTCGGCGAGTACATCATGAGTACCGTAGAAGACCCGAACGTGGAGGCTCGGTGGGACGAGTACGTCAAAGCAGAGGGTTAACCTCCTACGAAATTGCAAAATACAGCCCCCTTGAGCACAGGTTCAATGCGCTGCAAGGGGGCATCGTTTGAAGTGAACACGGACACAACAGGATCTTGGGAGAGTGGGATAAATGATAAGCAAAGTAACGGTTGTGGGTGCGGGGAACGTCGGCGCGACCGCAGCGCAGCGGATATTCGACCGGGGATACGCCGATGTCGTACTGGTGGACATCGTAGAGGGACTTCCACAGGGCAAGGCTCTCGATATTCTGGAATCCGGCCCGGTGCTAGGCTCCGATGCCACCATCGTGGGCACCAACGGCTACGAAGAGACTGCCGACTCGGACATTGTTGTCATCACATCCGGAATCGCCCGCAGGCCCGGAATGAGCCGCGACGACCTGCTGCTCACAAACATGCGAATTGTGAGCAGCGTAGTCTCCGACGTCGTCGCGCAATCGCCAGACAGCATCCTTCTTCCCGTAACTAACCCTCTGGACGCGATGGCTCAGCGCGCGCACCAAGTCAGCGGCTTCCCCAAGAACCGCGTCGTGGGTATGGCAGGTATCCTGGACACCGCTCGCTTCCGCACATTCCTAGCCGAGGAGTTGAGCGTGTCGGTTAACTCCATCGAGGCGTATGTACTCGGCGGTCATGGCGACACGATGGTTCCGGTTGTGGGCAGCACCACTGTGGGCGGCATTCCCGTCGCCAACCTCATCGGGGCGGACCGCCTTGAAGAGATTGTGCAGCGCACGCGCGACGGCGGCGCAGAGATTGTCAACTATCTGAAGACGGGCAGCGCCTACTACGCCCCGTCCGCGTCCATCGTGCAGATGGTCGAGGCAATACTGCTCGACAAGAACGAGATTCTGCCCTGCACTGCCCTGCTCGAAGGCGAGTACGGCATCAACGACCTGTTCGTGGGCGTTCCCGTCAAGCTGGGGGCGAGCGGTGTCGTCGAGGTGATTGAGTTCGACCTGAACGATGCGGAGACTACCGCACTTAAACAGTCGGCTGACGCCGTACAGGAACTCGTGGATGTGATGGCGTCGAACGAGGGCTAACGGAGCTTAACATCAGTGGACATGATAGGGAGGATGGGACGTGAGGTTCCCGTGGGCGAATACGATCCTCCTGGCGCTGATAGGCGTAGAGCTGGTCAGCGGCTTCTTCGGGCTGGTGTCCAATTCCCCTGGCGAAGCGTTTTTCATCCTGGCCCACAGGATTGCGGGCTGGGGAATCATCGTCATCCTGGCATGGAAGGCAGTCAACGTCCTGGCGTCACTGAGATGGCCGAGAAGTGCTACGCCACGAACCGCATCAATCGTCCTTTCGATCGCTCTTGTCGCCACTCTGGCGCTGGGATTCGTCTGGTCGTTCATTGGACCGGTTTCATTCTGGCTGTTCAGCGGCGTAAGCTGGCACATCTATGTTGGCGGCGCGCTCGTGCCGATTCTCATCTGGCATGCGATATATCACACTCGCGGCTTTCCGCTGCGCTTCTGGGCGGACAGGCGGACTTTCCTGCGACTCGCGGCTTTGGCAATAGCATCTGCGGCGCTATGGCGCGCGGGGGAAGTCGCCGCAAGCGTAGGCGGACTGAGCGGCGCGTCCCGCCGATTCACCGGCTCCTATGAGGCGCGGAGCTTCTCCGGGAACGCCTTCCCTCTCACATCATGGTTCAACGACAGTCCAAAGCCGATTGACGCCGAGGGGTGGCGTCTGAACATAGGCGGCGCTGTGGAGAATCCTGTCAGCATTCGCTATGAGGACATTCCGGCGGACACGGAGGGCACCGCGACCCTTGACTGCACGGGAGGCTGGCACTCGACGCAGATCTGGCGCGGCGCGGCGCTATCGGACCTGCTTCAGAAGGCAGGCCCTAACGAGGACTCTGCCAGCGTAACGATTCGGTCCGTAACCGGCTACTACCGGAAGTTCTCAATGACGGAGGCGAATGGCTATATGATAGCAACACAGGTCGGAGACGAAACGCTGTCGCACGGTCATGGATTCCCTGCGCGGCTAGTGGCTCACGATAAGCGGGGCTTCGAGTGGGTCAAGTGGATTACGGACATCGAGGTAAACCGCACCGGCAAGTGGCTGCAACCGCCGCTGCCGTTGCAGTAGAACTTACATCGATAGACAGGATGGGAAGGATGAAAGTGGTGGTTCGACAGGCTCACCACGAACGGGAGAAATTCAAAGGATAGGTGTGAATTGAATGGCGACTGAAGAGCAGGTACAGGTGGTGATGAACGCGCTCGCTGACCCGATTGCTTGTCCTGAATGCGGCGTGCGAGTACGATTCGGCGACCTTGAATGCCCACGCTGCGGCGAAGACATCTACGACCAGCTAAAGGAGTGGGCGGAGTGGCTGGTGGATGAGGTGAGTGGGGAGTAATGGGCTGCGGCTGATGTGACATAGTGAGACATCACTGGACGCGAGAAGAAGCGACATGGCGACTTCAATCCAATTTTCGCCTGACGACGAGCGTATGGTTACCTTGCTTGCCAAGCGGACGGGGCGCAGCGAAGAATACTACCTGCGGGAAATTGTGGAGCGCGGGCTTGAGAACATAGAGGACTACTACCTCGCGGCGAATGTGCTGGAGCGCGTCCGCAGAGGGCAAGAGCAGGTACACAGCGCGGCGGATGTTAGGGCTGAGCTTGCGCTGGACGATTGAGTACGAGAACACGGCGCAAATAGCGGGCATGTTGGGATGGATGTTAACCTACTCTAGCCCTTGAATGAGCGACTGCACTTCGGGAGTGTTGAACTCGTCCCGAACTCGATACGCTAAATCTTCATCCTTGCTCTGAGCGACCTTCGCTCGCTGTTCGTCGCGCATCCAGTTGACATCGTCGTTGTGTGAAAGATAGGATTTTTCTTTCTGTAGAATGAAACAATAGTTCTTCGACTCGGAGTAGAATAGGATAGAATCATGCTTTCTTCCAAACCATCGTTTGCTTTCTCAACCAGCAAGCGGCATAAGTCCACTATGTTATGATGTTCGCGCAATGCGTATCATCTCAAAGAAGCCTCTGAGAGAGTTCTGGGAACGCTACGCGGACATCGCAAGTACACTCAACGACTGGCATAAGGCGGTGAGACAAGAGGAGTGGGACTCGCCGGTTGAGTTGCTTGCCAATCATCCCAACGCCCGTATTATCGGCAACGACAGGGCGGTTTTCAACATAAGGGGCAATCGATACAGGCTAGTTGTGAGCGTGAACTACCAGTACAAGATAATTTATATCCGGTTCATCGGCACCCACGCCGAATACGACCGCATTAACGCTGAGAGTGTGTAGATATGGTTACCGTCAACCCCATCCGAACAGAAGAAGACTACCAAGCAGCACTTGCTAGAGTGGATGAAATCTTCCAGGCGAAGCTAGGCACGCCCGAAGGCGACGAGCTAGATGTGCTCACAGACCTTATCGTCGTCTATGAGGATAAGCATTACCCCATCGAGCCGCCCAGCCTCATCCAAGTGTTAGAGCACCAGTTGGAGGAGAGCGAGATGACGGAGGAGGACCTGATTCCCTTAATTGGCAGCCGGCAGAAGGTTGCGGACGTGCTGGCAGGCAAGCTAGACATCACCATGCCAATGGCAAGGGCACTGCATAGACGACTGGGAATCCCTGCCGAATCGCTGCTGCAAGAGCCGCCCGCTCTCCGATAGCTACGGCGATACGCCTATCGTGGACAGCATGCGGCGAGTGGAGATGATGTGCTTGTTGAGGCGCATGGCGGCGGGGTCTATGCCGAGCGCGAGGCCTATCATCTGGGGCAGGTGCATTATCGGCAGATCTATGGGCTGTTGCGCCTGCTTCGCCGCTTCCGGCTGGTAGCCGTCAAGGTTCAGGTGGCACAGCGGGCACGGCGTAACCATCGCGTCCGCTCCCCTGTCCTTAGCGTCAAGAGTGTGATTGGAGACCATCTTCATCGAGTTGGTCTGGTTAATCGTGAGGATGGGGAAGCCACAGCAGAGGTTCTTGCCTGGGAAGTCAACGACTGTCGCGCCGACGGCTTCTATGACCTGCTCAAGCGCGTCCGAGCGTTCTGGGTTTTCCGCGAACCCCAGCGCGGAACTGGGGCGCACAAGATAGCACCCGTAGAAGGGCGCAGCCTTGAAGCCTGTAAGCGGGCGAACGACCATAGACTTCAGCTTGTCGATGCCCACATCCTCCACGATTATCCAGAGAAGATGCTTGGGGTCGGCAGTGCCTTCGTATTCCAACCCTTCTTCTGCGAGGTCTTCGTTAATTGAAGACAGATATTCGGAGTCTGCCGTGAGACGCTGATTAGCTTGAGACATTACTCCCTGGCATGTGCTGCATATCGTCAACAGCGGCAAGCCTGAGCGCTCAGCAAGCGCGAAGTTGCGCGCGTTCAGCGTGTCTCCGAGTCGCAGGTTCTTCTCCTGAAGCACACCTGCGCCAGTGCAAGAGGCACTTTGCATTGGCTCCGCATCCAGTTCGATACCGAGTTTCCGGCACACTTCAATCGTAGAGTTATACAATTCAGGCGCGGCGCCCTGAGCCACGCAGCCCGGATAAAAGGCGTATTTCATTTTCTACTTTCCGCTTTCTCGCGTTCTTCAGATTTCTCAAATAGGCGCTGCACATTCTCGACTCCCGGCCGCTTCTTATGAATTAGCGGCGGGACCTTCCCAGCCTTAAACGAACGTGCCGCAACAGGTATGAGCTTCACCAGTTCCTTTACATTAGTCTTGCCGAATGTATTGACCACCAGCCCGGTTTCATCCAGCCAGCCGCTATGCTCAACGGAATTGGCGAAAGCCTCAGCATGGCGCGCGCCATAAGTGTTGGTGTAGCCGGCTTCTATTGCCTTGTCCCGTAGAGACATGATGCGTTCCATCGGCGCAACACCCTTGGGGCAGACCTCCACGCACTGCATGCACCGCGTGCAGTCCCAAATGCCGCCGTACTCGTTCAGGCTGCCCAGCCGAGCGGCATCCGCATCGTCGCGTGGGTCCGCAACGAAGCGGTAGGATTTCGCGAGAGCCGCAGGCCCTACGAAATTCTTGTCCACCTCAAGCGACGTGCAGTCCGACACGCACGCGCCGCACATAATGCAACTCATCACCCCTGCCAGATGTACCATATCCTCGTTGGGCGCGATGTGCTCCGCTTCCGGCTCCGGGCCGCTGTGCTGCATCCACGGCTGAATCGCGCGAACCTTGTCCCAGTGAATCGCCATATCGGTAACGAGGTCCTTGACGACCGGCATGTTGCCCATCGGCTCAACGACAATCGGGGCATCATCGCTCATAACGTCGATGACTTTGGTGTTGCACGCAAGGCCGGCCTGTCCGTTGATTCGCATTCCGCAAGAACCACAAATTGCGCTTCGGCAGGAGCACCTTAGAGTGAGGCTGCCGTCCATCTCTTCACGAATGCGAATCAGTCCGTCAAGCACCGTGGAAGAGTTGTCCATTTCAAGCGTGTACTCCTGGAAGTGCGGGCTTTCACTGCCCTCTTCCGGGTTGAATCTCTTGACGCTGAAGGTTACTTGCATTTGCTTATCCTGCGAATAGTTTGTCGGAGTGGTGTATTTAGATGCCGTCTCTGCGCGCGTGTGATGTCAGCGCACATAGGTCGCAATGACGATGAATAATCCAATCAGCGCAATGCCTATACTAAATAGCCAGCGCATTTCGGTTCGCAGTTCCCGTGCTATCCCGTCCATGCGATCCAGCAAGTCTGCATGCGTTATCGTATCGTGCCCGCCTGTCTCGTGCGACTGTCGTTCCTGATGTTCCGTATCGGTTGTCCTCTCTGCCAGCCCCCTAAGTGCAGGGTCAGACTAAGATTGGCATACTACATTAACAGATATTATTCGCCTCTTCCGCTCTGGCATACTTCGATGAAGTAGCGCCGCTCATCTTACAGCTAGTAGCTGCGAACCTGCGGCTCCCAATCCGTTATGACCACGGGCATATAGTCAATCTGAGGTCCGTCCTCGGTGTGCTTTACCAGTATGTGGCGCAGCCAGTTTTCATCGTCGCGGTCGGGCGCGTCGGTTCGAGTGTGCGCCCCCCTGCTCTCGGTCCGTTCGATTGCGGAAAGCGCGATAGCCTCCGCGCAGTCGAGCATAAAGCCCAGCTCCAGCGTGAACAGCAGATTCGTGTTGAATGTCTTGCTCTTGTCCGGAACCGCGACGCCGTTGAAGCGTTCACGAAGGACGCGCAACTCTCCGAGCGCAGTCTCCATGCCATTGTGCTCACGATAAACGGCAAGGTGCTCGTTCATCGTGTCGCCCATCTCCCGGCGGATTTTGCCGAACATCTCGCCATCGCTGTCATTGTCAAGCAGGCGTTGAATGTTGACGCGATCGACTTCGGCGCTGGCATCGGACACTGCCGAACTGTACTGCTTGGACTTTGCCAGTTCCGCGGCATGCTCTCCGGAGCGCCTGCCGAATACAAGAGTGTCAAGCAGGGAATTCGCCCCGAGCCTATTGCCGCCATGCACGCTCACGCAAGCGGCTTCACCTGCCGCGTACAGACCACCAACCTCGGTCTGGCCGTCCACATCAGTCTTGATGCCGCCCATCTGGTAGTGCATTCCCGGTCGTATGGGTATCGGCTCGTGCAGCAGGTCAACGTTAGCGAAGTCACGGCCGATCTCGCGGATCTGGCTCAGGCGCTCATTGATGACCGCTTCGCCGAGATGCCGAACATCGAGCAGCACGCAGCCGTCAATGCCCCTGCCCTCGTTGATTTCGGTCTGCTCGGCGCGCGAGACCACATCGCGGGAGGCGAGTTCCATCATGTTGGGAGCGTAACGCTCCATGAAGCGCTCGCCCTGTGCATTCAGCAGGTACGCGCCCTCGCCGCGCGCTCCCTCGGTAATGAGTACGCCACTGCCCTTGAGTGTAGTGGGATGGTACTGCACCATCTCCATGTCCATAAGAGACGCGCCCACCTTGTACGCAGCGGACATACCGTCGCCTGTGCATATCAGAGCGTTGGTACTCGGCTCGAACACGCGCCCAAGCCCGCCCGACGCGATGATGACTGTCTTCGCTCGCACAACATGGATTTCGCCGCTGCGAATCTCCATAATCACCGCGCCCGCACACTCGCCGTCCTCGACGATGATCGAAAGCAGGAACCACTCCTCGTATATACGGACGCCTGCCTTCATCACTTGCTCGTAAAGCACATGCAGTAGCGCCTGGCCGGTGAAGTCCGAAACGAAGAATGTGCGCGCTTGGCGCTGCCCGCCGAACGCGCGCGTACCAAGGCGACCCTCGTCATCTCGATTGAATATGACGCCCATATGCTCCATCGAGATGACTTCGTCACCTGCCTCGCGGCACATCACGGAGATCGCATCCTGGTCACCCAGGTAGTCGCTGCCCTTGATGGTATCGAATGCATGCTCGCGCCAGTCGTCGCCCCTGTCAGTTAGCGCGGCGTTGATGCCGCCCTGCGCCGCGTTGGAGTGACTTCGCACGGGGTGAACCTTCGTTACGACCGCAACATCCGCACCCGCCTGCACAGCGGCAAGAGCGGCGCGCATACCCGCAAGGCCGGCGCCGATTATCAGCACATCATGGTCGAACATATTCAATACCTCTTGGGGCAATACCTCGTGGGGGCGAATGTCCGATAAAAGTTACCATATTGCGACTGCTTTCACAAGATAACGAAGGGTGCTCGTATCCGCCCGTGCCTCTGTTGAAAGCGCCGCGAAGGGCTACATCACCGGGTGTCCGTTCGGAGCATAGGCCGCGAGATCACGATTGCCGGGCAGGTATTCCGCGCGTCCCTTCGGCCTGTGCATTACGCCGTTTTCGACCAGTATCTCACCCCGCTGCATGGTCAGGATGGGCTGCCCTATGACATCCTTGCCCTCGAACATCGTGAAGTCCGCGACGCAGTGCTGCGCTTCCGCCGACAGTGTGTGCTCGAATGCGGGATCGAAGAGTACGATGTCCGCGTCCGTGCCAGGCTCCAGCGAGCCTTTTTTCGGGTAAAGGCCGAATATCTTGGCAGGGTTTTCGCACATGACCTGCACCAGTCGAGGCAAAGTAATTCGCCCCATATTGACGCCCTCATGGTACGCTACGCACAGCATTTGCTCCGCCCAGTTACCCCCAAAGGTGGCATCGAATATCGAGGCTTCCGCATCGGGATTAGTTTCGACGTCATAAGAAGCCTTCTGTGATTTTTTGTGTCCGCAGAAGTCGCTTGCTATCGTGTCAATCAGGTGGGAGGACAGGCCTCTCCACATCGCTTCGTTGTCCTCGCGCTCCCGCAGCGGCGGTCCAATCTTCGCGAGCGCGCCGAAGTCTAGCATCTTCTGGTTCGTAAGGTCGAGGTACTGCGGGCAAGTCTCCGCGTAGAGCTGCACATCGCCGCCCCTGAAGCGTTCGAGCACTCCAATCATCTCCCTCGCGGACAGGTGAACGATGTATAGCGGGCATCCGGTAACCTCCGCGTATGTCGCCGCGCGGTTCGCCGCCTCTATCTCCAGGATGCGCGGCTGGGATGGTGCGTAGTGCTCTCTGCCCGTGTGCCCTTCCTCTGTCAGCTTGTCCACAAGGTAATCTATGCAGTAGCCGTTCTCCGCATGCACCATGGCGATCCCGCCATCCGCGGCGGCAAGCTCCATTGCCTTCAGCATCCGGTCATCCGGCATCATCATCCCGCGGCGCGGATAGGTCATGTACATCTTGAACGAAATGACGCCCATGCCCATCATTTCGGGGACCTGGTCCTCCACATCGTCATCGCCGAGCAGGATGGCATGTATAGCGTAGTCGAGGTATGAGGTCTCGGCGGCTTCGTCCATGAATTCGCGAATGATGTCCGATACGGTGCCTTCGACGCCCTCGCGCCGCCTGTTCGCTATGAACGGCACAACGGTCGTAATGCCGCCGAATGCCGCGCTTAGGGAGAATGTCTCGATGCGGTCCGAATATACGGGGTGATTATGCGCGTCAACGATACCGGGCATTACGTACAAGCCGGATGCGTCGATAACCCGGCGGGCATCTTCCAGCCTGTACTGTTCTGCGTCCGCGCATATCTTGCCGTCCTTAACTACGATGTCCTCACGGGTTACTCCCGTGCCGCGAACAACGAGGCCTCCATGGATGATGTAGTCTGCGCTTCGACCGGTCATCTGGTCCTCCTGACTTGAATGAGCTTTATCTGCTGCCCACAATACATTGACGGCATAGACGGCCTTAACGCGCCGTCAGTCTTTCCTCTCTTCCGGCGGCTTCATCTACGGCCAGTGCCTCTTCCGCGCGCTCGTTCTCACCTATCTTAGAGCGAATTGCCTGCTGGGCGCGGTTCCAGTATTCGCGGTTATCGGTAACGAACCTGTGAGACTCGAAGTAGTCGTCCAGCAATCCGTTGACCTGCGGAACCACGTAGCGCGCAACCATGTCCCAGCTTCGGCGAGTATTCTCACGGTTCGCCCAGTCATGCACGAAGCCGATGACGCAGCCGAACCCGCCGGTAATCTCCATCATCTCGCGGATTCGTGCTACGAGGTCGTCAGGGGTTCCAATGACCGCAGTGCTCAGTTCGGAGAATGCGACTCCGTCCACTGCCTCGTCGGGCGTGTCATATATTGTGCCCACGCCACCCGCGAGCGTGCCTATGCTGTACTCGTTGTTGTGCCTCATCAAGCCGTGCTTCGCCTGCTCGCGGGCTTCTTTGCGCGTCTCGGCGATGTGCCAGTTCAGCACGATGCGCCAGTCTTTGCGGTCAACGGTGTTGCCATGCTTGGCGGCGGATTCCTCGGCGAAGCTCCACTGCAACGGAAGCGCCCTGATGCCTTCTTGAGTCAGTGAACCGATGGAGAGCACCCCGGCGCGGTGCTTTCCGGCAAGGGTCATACCTGAAGGGCTTACGATGGAAGCCACCGCGAACTCCATGTCCTCCTGCAGCGGCTTGAGTTGCAACTTGGCATCGTTCAGCTTGAACCACTCCGACTCGTAGCTGAACCGCTCTTTCTCAGTGAACAGGCGGCGAATTATCCCCATCGCCTCGTCCTGCCTGTCGCGCAGCACCATAGGATCTATGCCTAGCGTGTGGGCATCGGAAGGCAGGGCGCCAGGTCCTGAGCCGAATATGACGCGCCCACGCGATTGGTGGTCCAGCTGCACCATGCGCTGTGCCACCATAAACGGGTGATGGTAAGGCAGCGACACGACGCCGGTGCCCAGCTTGATGCGCTGTGTACGTTCCGCGGCAGCCGCGAGAAACAGCTCCGGGGATGCGATTATCTCCCAGCCCGTCGAGTGATGCTCGCCGCACCAGAACTCTTCGTATCCAAGGTGGTCCATGAGCTGCACCAACTCCAGGTTGCTCTGAAACTGAAGGGTGGGATTCTCTCCAATTGGGTGGTGTGGCGCCAAAAAGGCGCCGAATCTCAGATTTGCCAAGTTCGTCCTCCTGAATCGGCATTTAATATAACGCCGCAAGAAAAGCGAGCGTCCCTATGAGCTTGAGTGATTAGTCGCGTAAGCAGAGATTCGGATGAAATCCCGAATTGCGGAACTCTACTTCAAGGGGAATTGTAGCATGGCGTAGGAAGAGAACAAGACGGGTGTAGCAATTCGGCGAATGAGTGCGAACGTGATTTGCAAAGCTAGTTAGTGATGTTAATATCCAATATGCCGACAATAGACGAACAGTCTGTATAGACGTCGCACACAAGATACACGGCTCTGTCCGAAGAAAATACCGGAATCCCGTTGGTTAATCGCAGCGACCGGAGCGGAGCGGCCAATAGCCAGCGAAAGGCGGATTCCCGACAAAGCAGCTTATGATAACGGCTATAATCGTCTTCGTCGCCTGCTACATTCTCATTGCTGCGGGCCGCATTCCCCATGTGCTCATCGCGGTACTTGGCGCGATGGCAATGGTCTTCCTGGGTGTCTTAACCGAGCATGAGGCGTTGTCTCATGTGAACCTCGAAGTGATATTTCTTCTCGCTGGGATGATGTCACTCGCAAATGTTTTCGGCAGGACGGGCGCTTTCGACTGGGTGGCAATACGGAGCGCCCAACTCGTGCGCGGCAATGGTTTCCTTACCCTTTGCCTGATGTCTGCCATTACCGCCGTGGCATCGGCGTTTCTCGACAATGTAACCATAGTCGTGCTCGCCGTACCTATCACGCTGTCCATCTGCCGCACCCTCGGAGTCAATCCGGTGCCATTCCTGCTCGCGCAGGTCTTCGCCTCGAACATCGGCGGCGTATCGACGGTTGTCGCCGATCCGCCTAACATCATCATCGCGGCGGAGGCAAATATCGGTTTCGTGGAGTTTATGCTCAACGCCGCGCCGGTGAGTGTCATCTGCTTAGTCATACTTATCGGGGTTCTGTATATCTGGTTCCGCAATGCCGTAACGACAAGCCCTGAAAATCGCGAGGCGGTCATGCGCCAGAACGCCGCCGCAGCTATCAGGGACTCCAAGTTGCTGACTATGTGCTGTGTAGTGTTCGCGTTTACCATAGTCGGTTTTCTAACCCATGAGCTTTTGCACGTCGGCCCGGCGGTCGTTGCTATGACATCCGCCACGATTCTGGTCCTCATATCGCGAATGGACCCGCAGGAAGTGTTGGAGCAGGTGGAGTGGACGACGCTTGCATTCTTTGCCGGCCTGTTCATACTCGTGGGCGCACTTGAGGAAACCGGAGTGACGACTCTGATTGGAGAGGCGCTGGTGGGAGCGTCCGGCGGCAGCGAAAGGAATCTCGCATTCCTGCTGGTGTGGCTCGGCGGCATCAGTTCGGCAATCGTGGACAACATTCCATTCACAGCGACTATGGCCGAAGTTGTGCGCGACATTTCTGAAGGAGATTCGGGAATTTCGCCGTTGTGGTGGGCGCTTGCCCTGGGAGCGGACCTTGGCGGCAACGCGACAATCGTAGGGGCGTCCGCGAATTTTATCGTGGTCAGCCTTGCGAGGGCAGCAGGCTATCCCATCAGCTTCATGCATTTCTTCAAGTATGGTGCAGTGATCAGCGTCATCACGCTGCTCATCTCAACCGCATACCTATGGTTGCGATATTTCTAGGATGCCAGTCTTAGTGGCGGGGCGACCAACTTCGACGTGTTGCCGACTTAGCGCTCACACATGCAACTCTCTTTGGGTGTCCCCACAACCAAGAGTGTTGCGAATGGCATTGAACTTGGGTAGCATTGTGGAGGTGTCGAAAATAAGCCCGTAGTTTCGCAGCCAATCAATGTTGCCTTGGGCAGTCGGAAAGGCAGCAAGCCAAGTACGAGTAAGCATAACTGGAGCGCTTATGAATCAGAAGGCGTCTAAAATACTGGTCGTTGACGACGAGCCCGATCTGCGGCCGTTAGTCCTCCAGCGCATGCGCCGGGATATTCGCCGCGGTCGGTACGAGTTTTTCTTCGCGGGCGATGGCCTTGAGGCGATCGGTGTGCTCAGCGAGATCAGTGACATCGACATGATTATAACCGACATAAACATGCCAAGAATGGACGGTCTCGCCCTTCTGGAACGGATTCCGGACATCAACTCCAACACCCGCTCAATCGTCGTCTCGGCGTATGGCGACATGAGTAACATTAGAACCGCTATGAATAGAGGCGCATTCGATTTCGTGACCAAGCCCGTTGACTTCAACGACCTGCGAGTAACAATCGAGCGTACCCTGCTGAATCTGTACGAATGGCGCGAGGCGGTTTCGTCCCGCGACAAGCTGACCGCTTTGCAGAGCGAGCTGGGCGTCGCCAACCAGATTCAGCAATCCATACTTCCTACGAAATTCCCAATCCACTCCGGATATCAGGTGTTCGGAAGCATGGATCCCGCGAGGGACATCGGTGGCGATTTCTTCGATGTCATCCGCCTGGAGAACGATTGCGTCGGACTCGCTATCGCGGATGTTTCGGGCAAGGGCGTGCCTGCGGCGCTGTTTATGATGTCCAGCCGCACGATGATGAAAGGGTCGGCAATAAGCGTGCCGGAACCGGGCAAGGCGCTCGGCATAGTCAACTCGATGCTTGCGGAGGACAACGAGGCGCAGCTGTTCGTAACCGTCCTGTACGCTGTGTACGACCCGGTGACCGGATTGTTGAGATACGCGAGCGGCGGACACGACGCGCCGCTGTTGGTGCGTGCTGACGGAAGTTCAGAACTGCTTCCTCTGACCGGCGGTATCGTGCTGGGGATTATGCCGGAGCTGGAGTATGACGAGAACATCGTCGCCGTATCCCCTGGCGACACTCTGTTCTGCTACACGGACGGCATTACGGAAGCGATGAACGAACTGGACAAGCAGTTCGGCTTAGAGCGCATGCGCCAGGCATTCGCCGAGACTCCGCCGAGGGACGCGCAGCACGCGGTTCAGATAATGTTCGACTCGGTGAACGCCTTCGCCGGGGACGCCATTCAGTCCGACGACATAACTTGCCTCGCGCTCTACCGCCTGCAATAAACCCGCATTCTTTTTCGTCAACTGCCCAGAAATACTTGCGTCAGGATATCCGATTCCCTGACCGAATGCGGAGTGCCGTCATGTACGACTCTTCCCTTGTCAAGCACGTAAGCCCTGTCAACGATTTCCAGCACGCCCTTGATGTTGTGCTCCACCACAAGGATAGTAGTACTGAGCTTGTCGCTAATTTCGGCAACCTTCTGGAACACTTCCTTGACCACTATGGGAGCAAGTCCCAGCGTAGGTTCGTCGAGCAGCAGCACTTCGGGCGCAGCCATCAGTCCTCTGCCAAGCGCGAGCATCTGCTGTTGTCCCCCTGACATCTGGCTGGCGAGGTCGTCCCGCTTCTGATGCAGGATTGGGAATAGTTCCATGACGGATTCGAGCCTGCGAGCTTTCTCCGTGCTGTCCTCCAGATAGAGGCATCCCATTTCCAGGTTCTCTTCCACAGTAAGGTGCGTGAACACTCGCCTGCCCTGCGGAACAAAGGAGATCCCCTCTTTCACAATCTCGTGAGTCGCGGCTTCAAGGCGCTCCTGTCGCCAATAGACTTCGCCTCCTACAACCGGAGCAAGCCCCATAATCGCCTTGAGCACGGTGGACTTGCCTGCGCCGTTCGGGCCCATCACCGCGACGACTTCTCCTTTTCGCACGCCGAGCGACGCTTCGTCCAATGCGATCACGGCGTCGTAATGCACCGAAATGTCAACCAGATTCAATAGATGATCGTTCATCGTTCAGGTTCCCAGATAGGCCTCTATGACCTCTTCGCTCGACAGAACGACTTCTACATCCCCCTCCGTAAGCAGCCTGCCGCTGTCAAGAACTATCAGGTGGTCGGAGAGCTCGCGGACGATGTCCATGTTATGCGACACGAAGATTACGGTGCGGCCTTCGTCTCGAAGCTGTTTCATTATGCCCTTGATTCGTTCCAGCATCTGCGGAAACAGCCCGGCGAACGGCTCGTCGAACAGATAGATGTTCACATCCAACGCCAGGGCGCGTCCGATTTCCAGCAATTTGCGCTGCCCGTATGACAGTTCCAATGCCATTGAATCACGCTTCTCCCACATGCCAACCTGCTCGAGAATATCCCTCGCTTTCTCTCTGTGATCCCGCCTCGACCGCTCCATCAACGAGGGGAATACGCGGCGATTGGTCAATACGACCATTATGTTGTCCCATACGCTGATCTGGTCGAAAAGCCTCACCTCCTGAAAGGTGCGCGTCATGCCGTGTTCGGGCGTTTCGTGTGCCTTTACAATCCTGAGACCTACGCCGTCAACGATCACCATACCGCCATCCAGAGGCAGCGTGCCGCTAAGAAGGTTGATCAACGTTGACTTGCCGGAGCCGTTCGGGCCGACGATGCTCGTCATGCCCTTGCGTGGAATTGCGATGGACAATCCATCGACAGCCTTAACAGCGCCGAAGTGCTTAGAGATTCCGTCCGTTTCAAGCGCGAATTCGCCATTTCGGTCGTTGATCCGCCCATCGTTGCTATCAATCATAGTCTGTACTTCCCGACCAGCCCTTGCGGTCTGAACAGCATCAGCAGCACGAGCAGTATGCCTAGCACAGCCTGACGCGCCTGTCCGATAAACTCGGATGGCAGGAACGGCAGAAAGCGCATCCCTTCTTCCAGCAGCACGAACGCCATCGCTCCCAGCAGCGAGCCCCAGATTGTTGCCAGACCACCAAGTATGACGATGGAAACTAGCAGAATCGACTCAAGCAAAATGAACGAAAACGGATCGATGAAACTCGTCCAGCTTGCGAACAGCCCTCCAGCAAGCCCCGCTATCATCGCGGAAATTACCCAGACCGCAAGCTTGTAGTGGGTCGCCCTGTAGCCGAAGACTTCTATCGCCTCTTCGTCCTCGCGGATGGCAGTCAGCACGCGACCGAACGACGAAGTTACGATGACCCACGCTATCAGCATGACGATTGCCAGAAATGCCAGCACGAAGATCATAAACTCCAGCTCACCGCTCAGTACCCATCCCCCCAGCTGCGGCCTGGCAATCTCGTGTATGCCGAAAGCTCCCCTAGTCAGTCCACGCGAGTTCAGGAATACGTTGAACGCTATAATCGCGAAGCCGAACGACACAAGCACGTAGATGTCGTCTCTGAAGCGGTTGAACACGACGCCCACCGCAAGGGCGACCAGTCCGGCCAGAATCACGCTGACCGGCAACGCGGCGAAGAACGGCCACGCGAATGTAGCCAAGGCTTCGGTGCGTAGCTGTTCGTAGGCCGGATTGGAGCTGAGGACAGCCATTGAGTAGGCTCCAATACCGAAGAAGCCTATGTGCCCTACAGACAGCAGTCCGGCATAGCCGACGACCAGATTCAGGCTAACGGCGAGCATAGCCCAGATTGCGAACACAGTGCCAACCGTTATCGCGAATCCTGCACCCTGCCACAACATGAAAACCAGAGCCCAGCCAATGACGAACAGGTTTGCCCAAAACTGTATATTCCCCTTCGACGCTCTCCAGAGCTGTCGGGGGTGGCGCAGAAGTCTGAATTTCTCCACCATGGGCTGAAAGCTCATCCGCATAAATTACCTTCTTGGCAGAATGCCCCTGGGCCAGAACGACAAGAAAAGAATTAGAAGCACAAAGGAAATCGCATCCTTCCACTCACCCGCGAGGTCCCAGATACCGAACTGCTCAATCAGACCCAGCACAAAACCCCCGAGAATAGCGCCATAAAGGTTGCCGATACCGCCTACCACGGAGGCTATCCACCCCTTCAGCAGCAGCAGCAGTCCCATTCTGGGCTGTATGGCGGTGTCGTGGCCGCTCAATATACCGCCCATTGCGGCGTACACCGCGCCTACGAAAAACACGATCGCTATAACAACGGTCGTATTTATCCCAACGACCTTGGACACCTCTTCGTCGTCTCCAATCGCTCTTACCGCCTTCCCGAACGATGTGCTCTTGAGGACAAACAGCAACGCGAAGAATGCAGCCAGCGCGACGCCAATTGCGAAGACGTTGAAACCCTTAAGGTTCGCTCCGGCAATCTTCCATGGTTGACTGCCGAAGGTATCCGGCAGGGGGCGCGGCGCACTCTGGAAGACAATGACTGTCAGCGCAGTCAGCGCCAGCAATATGCCCAGGGTCGCAACCAGCATCACCAGCGGCGACCTCGCGCGCTCGCGCATATGCATGTACAGCCCTCTGTACAGCGCCAGCCCCACTACGCCCGCCAGTAGGCACGATACGCTCCAGCTTAGATAAAGGCCCGATCCCGGAGAGCCGAAAATGAGAAAAGCGCAGTAGGCGCCCAGCGCGCAGCCCGCGACGGCGCCGACAACCAGGGCCGGTGTTGTGCCGGCATCCGAGAATGTCTTCCGATAGCCAAGGCGAATCAGCCAGAACACCCCAACAGCGACCACCGCGCCTATGGCGGGACTCAGGACGACATTCATCTGCGCCGGAAATGTGAGAACGAACCACATATAGACTCCGACAAAGACGGCAACCGCGCCGTCCGCGATTCGGATGGTGTTCCGGCTCGTGCCTCGTCTCCGAAACCGTGAATGCAAAGCCTCGTGAAACGCCCACGCCGCAACTCCCGCCGTGACCACGGCGAATACGATGTTCACAACCGGCTCGTTCACTTCATACCGCCCGCCAAGCGTGTCGAACGAGCGCAGGTAAAATACGCCGTAAGCGCCGAGTGCGGCGGCAGCGCCATAGTACAGGTCGAAGAACCAGACCGTGCTGTAAACGAGTGTGAAGCCGATGGCGATTAGCGCGTACACCGCCCCCACAGCCAGACCATTGAAAGTGAACTGAAGCGCCTGCTCAGGCGACTGCGTGATTTTCCACACGATGTAGAGGGCAGCGGCGACGGTCAGCGCAACTGCGAGGGTTGAGCCAGGATTTTCGCGAAATCTCAGCAAGTGAATTCTCCAACAGAGTCAGAATGCCGACCGAGTCGAAATGAAGGACAATACACCACAGGCCTGCGGCGACGCAAGGCACAATGAATTTCAGCGCCGCCCCGCTGAACAACGGGGCGGCGCGAAAGAACTATTCGGATGGCGCCGGACCCAGCACCTTGTAGCCCTGATTGTCCTCGGTCCGGTCGCCGGTGGGCAGAATCTCTACGACAACGTTCGCCAACCCAACGACTTCGCCATTCGCGTCGAAGCTGTAATTGTTGCCGATGGCTCCGCTCCATGTAACGCCGTACAAACAGTCCCTAAACCCGTCGGCATCCTGGTCATCTTCAGTCTGCTTCAGGCACTCGGCGGTGATATACACGTCGTCGTAAGCTGAGCCAAGATACCACGGGAGCGTTACGTAGTCATACCGCGCTCGGAAGTTCGCGATCACCTCCTGCGCCTTTGAGTTCGCCGGGTCGAGGTCCGCCGTAATAGCCTTCATGCCGGTGGCGGCATCTCCGGCTATCTCAAGCGCCGTTGTGCCGATCGGAACGATGTCCGAATAGATCGGCCCTTCGTATCCAAGCTCACGCGCCTGCTTTACTATTGTGCCGCCTGTGAACTCCGACTGCGCCGCCACATGCAGCCCGTCAGGATTCGCGTTCAGCAACTTCGTCAGCTGAGACCTGAAGTCGGTTACATCGGAAGCGTACCGCTCCTCGCCAACAACCCGCCCACCACGCTTCTCGAACTGCTCCACCGAGGTCCGTCTCACGCCCTCTGCGTAGTCGGTTGCCTCCGTGATAGTCGCCAGCGTCCGCACTCCGTCTGCCCAAAGCACATTGCCGGTGTCTATTCCAACCTGGGCGTCACTCATGGAAGTCCGGAAGATATAGTCTCCGGCGTTCGCGATATCGGGATTTGTGGCGAGACCGGAGAACATGACCACGCCTTCCTCTTCAGCGAGTGGCGCGGCGCCAAGCATCGCCCCGCTGCAGGACGTGCCCAGAATAATCTTCACGCCGTCCACATCGGTCAACTTTCTGTAAGCGGTAATAGCGTCCTGGGCGTTGCACTTTTCGTCTTCGACGATAAGCTCTATCATGCGCCCGTTTACGCCGCCTGCCGCGTTTATCTCGTCCACGGCCATCTGCTTGGCCTGCACGGCCACATTGCCGTAAGTTTCGCCCGGCCCGGTAACCGATTCCATCACGCCTATCCTGTAAGGCTCATCAGTGCCTCCGATTCCTCCGATGGCGTCACAGGCAACCAGTGCAAGGCTAAAAACTGCCACCAATAGTAGAATCATCATTCCATTTATGCGCGTGATCAACATGACGCCCCCTCTCTGAAGCGAACCGACGTTTGCCTCAAATCCAATACTCTTTCCACTTGCCGCATTTATATCACTAAATGTGTCTAATGGCAATAATTACTGATACTTTCTGAATAATTGTCAATACATGGACTGCTCGACGAAGGCATAGCCTGCTTAACGTTTATTCATCGTCTTTAGTCGATAAAGAGGCTAAATCATAGACGCAAATTTGCTTCTAGTCATTTGAGACACGGCAGTAAAATACTTGGATAAATTGTGCTTTAGCTTACGGATACTCTTCTATTTCATTGTGGAAGCAGTCACTAACGGGCGCGAAAAGTAGCTGTCTCCGGATGGTGCAGGATTTACTGAGGTATAGAAATGGCAGAAGATACAAGGCAGTCCGCAGAATACACAATGGGCTACAGCGACGAGTTCCAGCAGCTACTCAACCGCCGCAGCCTCCAAACGCATGCGAAGCATCTGATCCCACATCTGAAACCGGGCATGCGCGCTCTCGATTTCGGCTGTGGACCGGGCACCCTTTCCGTAGGATTGGCAAAAGCAGTGGAGCCCGGTGAAATGCACGGCATCGACATGGAAGCGTCCCAGATAGAACTCGCGCGCGCTGCGGCAACAGCCGGCGGTCATGCCAATGCAGTCTTCCATGTCGGCAACGCGTTGGAGCTTCCCTTCGAGGACGACCATTTCGATGTTGCACACTGCCACACGGTTCTGATGCATATCCCGGATACACAGGCGACACTCTCTGAAGTCAAGCGCGTCCTCAAACCGGGCGGCATCATCGCGAGCCGTGAATTAGTTGGCACGTCTTGCTTCCTGGAGCCAAATCGGGAAGAGTTCGATGCCGCGTGGCAGGTATTCCTTCGTCTGCTCAACGCGAATGGCGGGCACTCGGATATGGGCAAGGAACTCAAGAGCGCCTTCCTCGAAGCCGGATTTGCAGACATTCAGGCGACTTTATCATTCGATTCCTTTGGTTCAGCTGAAGACATTGCCTTTCTTCACAGCTTCATCGGTGGCTGGTTCTTCATGCCGGAGGTCGTTGCGGCGGCAATTCAGTACGGCTTGGCGACGCAACAGCTTTTCGACGAGGTTCGCGTCGCTTTGGACGAATGGAGCAAGGAGGCCGGAGCCGTCGGAGGGCTGGCATTCGGAGAGTGCGTAGCAAGCAAGCCGTAGCCAGGAAGGAAACACCCGATGGACGTGAAACGGGATGTCCGTTTCTATAGCGAGTCACAATAGCCGGTCCGCCAGCCCTGGCGGAAGACTCGATAAACCGAATGCCTGACCGCGCCTTCCCAGCGGAGTAACCAGAATGAGCACCAACTCGGTCAACCCAATACCCAGCGAAGGCGAACAAACCAAACCCAATCTACTCAAACGAGCCGAGGGGCATGTCCAAGGCAGAACCGTTGCCGGTCTTCTCGACTTGGTGCCTGTGCTGGTAACCCTTCTCGTCGTCCTGTTTATGGTTGAAAAGACTGACGGACTGGTAAGACCTCTTCCCTTCGTTGCTGACCAACCATGGGATTTCCCTGGCATAGGACTGGCCGTCACTATCGTACTTTTCTACGTCATGGGACTGCTGATTTCCACGCGCTTTGGAATGACAATCTCGAAGTGGAAAAATTACCTGATTGGCTGTATTCCTGTCGTCAGGAACATATTCGGGGTAACTCAACAGGTCATGACCTCCTTTACGTCCCAATACACCTTCAGTCGCGTCGTATTCTTGGAGTGGCCCAGAGAAGGGATGGTAGCGATGGGCTTCGTAACGGGCAGAGCTTATTCCTCGAAGACGAATGACTCGGTTGCCATCGTATATATACCTACCATTCCGAATCCGACTTCCGGGAACATGGCCTTGGTTATGGAAGATGACCTGATAGAGACCGACCTCGCCGTAGAGGATGCCATGAAGTTGGTATTCTCCGGCGGCATCATCTTGCCCGAAGTTCTATCACTGGCGCGTTTGGCGCGAGAGAAGAGTGAGCACTTTGAACTGATCGGTCAGTTTGAGTCAGTGCCAACCTGCTCGTCCTCATTTCAGGCTTCAAAGACTAAGGGACGCCGTTGATTCCGGTCTTGTTGGCGAAGCCATCCGTCCTCAGTGAAGCCATAACTTATTGACAGGCTCACACACATAACCTACATTGTTTATAGTTGATCGATTCTTCGCCCCGCCGGCAGAAGCACCGAATGTGAGCGTTAATTAGGAGGCTGCCTTGAAGGCTACGCGACTCTTGGACAGGATCGACAAGCCCTGCGACCTAAATCAATTGACGCATGAGGAGCTCACGCAGGTAGCTCAGGACGTGCGGGACACAATTATTTCGGTCATTACCGAGCGCGGCGGACACCTGGCTTCCAACCTTGGCGTGGTCGAGTTGACTTTGGCTCTGCACCGCATCTTCGATAGCCCCAAGGACAGCATTGTCTGGGACACCACCAACCAGCTTTACACGCATAAGCTGGTAACCGGTCGGCGTGATGAGTTCCAGGACATTCGGCTTCAAGGGGGCATTTCCGGGTTCGGCGAGCCTAGGGAAAGCCCTCACGACACGCTATGCGCCGGTCATGCGGGCACCGGTCTCTCCATCGCTCTCGGTGTGGCGCAGGCTGCTTCCGCCCGTAATACAGTATCATGGACAATCGCCGTCGTCGGGGATGGAGCGATGACTTCAGGGTCCAGCTTTGAGGCGCTCAACAACATTGTGCATCTCAATCCCGACAGAATGATTGTCGTACTCAATGACAACGGAATGTCCATCTCCGAAAATATCGGCTTTCTCACCAACTGGCGCAAACGCCTGATAACACATCCCCAGTATCAGGCGATGATTCGCCGCATGACCGCGCTTTCCAAGAAAGTGCCTACAGGCGAAATAATCTACCAGCTCGTCAAGAGCCTCAACGACGGCGTCGAAAGCTTCATCCTGCCTACTATGTTCTGGAACGAGATGGGCTTTCGATATCTGGGACCTGTGGACGGGCATGATTTCAGGCAACTTGAAGATACGCTCAGGCAGGCGATGCAGTCCACGGACGCCGTGCCGGTTGTTCATGTGGTAACGCACAAGGGGCATGGTTTTGAGCCTGCCGAGGACGATCCGGTAAAGTTCCACCAGCCAAGTTCTCCTCTTGGGGCTTCGACCGGAGCGCCCACTTACTCGAAAGTATTTGCCCAGACGATAAGCCAGTTGATGCGAAACGACGAGTCCGTTGTGGGAATATCCGCGGCAATGCTGGAGGGCACAGGGCTTGCGGAGGTAGGGGAGGAATTTCCTGACAGGGTCTTCGATGTCGGCATAGCGGAGCAGCATGCCGTCAGCATGGCGGCGGGAATGGCATCGACGGGGTTGAATCCCTTTGTATCCATCTACTCCACTTTTCTCCAGCGCGCATTCGACCAGGTTGTGCATGACGTTTGCTTGCAGAATCTGCCGGTTACACTGATTGCGGACCGCGCCGGCATCGTCGGCGAGGACGGCAAAACCCATCACGGCGCTTTCGACATTTCATATCTGCGCTGTTTGCCGAATGCCGTAGTTGCCGCGCCTTCAAACGAGAACGATCTTCAACACCTCATATATACGGCTTACAGGCACCAGGGTCCGTTCGCGATACGCATCGCAAGAGGGACCGCCACCGGAGCGCCCCTAGATGACGAACTCAAAGAACTGCCGCTCGGCAAGGGCTATGTATTGAAGGATGGCACTGATGTCGTCATATTCGCCTTGGGCAAGCCAGCAGGAGCGGCACTCGAAGCGGCGGAAAAACTTGCCGATTTCGGCATAGACTGCGGCGTCATCAACCCGCTCTTCGTGAAGCCTCTCGATTTGGAACTGGTGCTTGAGACGGCGCGAAAGACTCGCCGCATCGTTACGGTGGAGGAGAACGTCCTCGCGGGCGGCTTCGGCTCTGCCGTGCTGGAAGTGCTGGCGGAGGCTAATCTTGAAGACGTTTCCGTACATCGCATCGGCATGCCCGATTCCTTCGTTGAGCACGGGACAGCCGACGCTCAACGCCATGACCTTAATCTCGATGCGGAGGGCATATTCCAGCAGGTGCTTGAGACCTTCTATCCCGGCGGTCAGCCGTTAACCTCTCGAAGCAAATCCGGCGGTCAAGCCGCAGCCGACTAAGCCATTCGCAATCCCCACGCAATTTCATAAATGAGACCCGCCTCGCCGGATATTGACGAGGCGGGTCTTTGATGTCCGATAGATTTTACAGCGCCGTAATCTGAGACGAAGCCGCGCGACCGATTGGTTCTACTTGCGAATCGAAGCCGTCATGCCCCAGCGCAATCGCGGGTCTGTGCCGCTAAGCCGAATATCGGCAGCATAGGTTACCGAGCCTTTAATCTCTTCACCAAAGCGGCTGACACGCGAAATCGTCCCGTTCATCTGGAGTTCAGGCAGCGCATCGAAACTCACGCTAACGTTGTCGCCCTCCGAGAGATTGACAACACTAAGCTCATCAAGGTCCACGGTAACCAGTTCCCACTCAGAGGTGTCGGCCAGACTCATCACGAGTTGCCGCGGGCCGACCTCCTCGCCTGCGTCAACATTCAGCCCGACTACGACCCCATTGAACGGAGCGCGCAGCTCGGTGTCTGCCACGCCGATACGCGCAGCCTCCACCGCCGTTTCAGCCGCAGTGATTCTCGACTCCGCCGAAGCGATGCGCGCTTCCCTGCGCTCTTCATCAAGCGGGTCTCTTCCGGCTTCCAGCTTGTCAACCTGAAGCTTGGCATCCTCCATTTGCTGCCTGGCGAGGGCAACTTCCTGTACGTTCGGCTGCAAGTCGTCCTTAGTAGCCTTAGCAACCTCCAGATTCGCCATAGCCTGCGCCACGTCTGCCTCGTCCGGGAAATCGAGCAGCGCATTCAGTGAAGCATTGGCAGCGTCCAGATCAGACTGAATGCTGACGGCGCTGGCTTGCGGGCGGTCCGACTGCGCTATTTCCAGCGCTCGCTCCGCATCGTCAAGCGCGTTGCGCGCACTGACAACCTTATTCCCTGCGGCTTCTACCGCCGTGCGGCTATCAATTTCGGTCGTCAGATAAGACTCTCTGGCAGCCGCAAAAGCGTTCCACGCATCTTCATAGTCCTTCTCTATGCAGCGCATACCACGCGGCAGGGTGAAGCCGTCGCAGCTCACGAAGTAAGTGCTGGGAAATGGATGCAGATACAGCATTCCAAAGACCTTGAGTTCGCTCCAGCGCGTGTCCGGATCATCCACAAAATTGCTGTTCTTAATTGGCGCATGCCTCCGATCGAAGAGTGTGGCAAGGTCAACACTCCACAGATCGAACAGGGCATCGGGCGTCATAAGCAGCTCCGCAGAGTTAAGCTCTATGCCCATGTAGTGTTTGTGAACCATCCGCCACTGGAATTCGGCGTCCTCATGCGCCTCCTCCGCAACCCTGATCGCTTCTGCAACCTCCAACTCGGTAACTTCCAAGTCCCTCTCCGCATTTGAGAGCAGAGCCGTGGCAATGGTTACGGCGTCCTCCGCGTCCTGAACAATCTCGTCGAAGTCCTGTGCGTCATCAAGAGCATTCTGCAGATCCAGTAAGGCAAGTCGGGTCTTGGCTATACGGGCATCCCGCGCCGCGACGTGTGCGCGGCTATCGCTCGTCTCCGCGATGTCCGATGTGCTCGCAACCCCCATGGCAATAAGCAGCGCTTCCTCGGCCTGCTCCACACCAAGATCGGCTCTCGTGAGGGCTTCGGCGTACTTCGCCTCCAATACCGCCCCTTCCTCGCTCACGGATGCGCCGGGCCGTCGATTCGCCCCGGACAGGTGCAAGTACCGCTCCGTCGCGCCTTGAAGAGTCTGCCGTGCCTGTTCCAGCCGTCCGGGGCGCGCCTCGTCATCAAGTTCGCGCTCCTTCTCTATGGCAATTTTCAGAGCCTCCAAGTCAGTGAGCGCGCTGCTCACGGCATTTTCGGCCCTTTGGACAGCAAGCTCGGCGTCTGTTGCATCCAACCTCACCAGCAGCTGCCCTTCCTCGACAGAATCGTTCTCGCGCACCAGCACGTCGCTTACCATTCCGCCTCTTGGCATGCCAAGGCTGGCGCTCCTTATGGGAACAACCACCGCATCCGCCCGTACAACAGGAACTACGCTCACCGGAACCGCACTGAGAGCGCCTTCGTCTGGCTCATCGTCGCGCACAATGAAGAAATACACCGCCGCGCCCGCGATGACGGCGACTACCACAAGCGCAATAATTGCCACAGCCAGTCTATTCAACAGAGTTCTCCTTCCGATGCGCCGCGTGTAAGTCAGCGACATCCTGCCATCGGGCGCGCAGAATGATTACAGGTACTGTCGCGACCCAGCAATAAGCAACAGGTAGTCCAATCAACCTATCTTACGACCACCTTTGCTTCAAAGTAAATGCAATATATGAACATCGAACACTGACTTTTGCACATGACATGCCTTACATGCCTTCGCCTTCCTGATCAAAGGCAGTGGTAAGACTTCGATAGACTCCGTATAATTGGAAGCCAACGATCCAACATTGCCCAGCTACTCACTGACAGGGAGCGGACTTATGGCAGCGAAAATAGATTTCAACTGTGACATGGGCGAGAGTTTCGGCATGTACAAGATGGGCTTCGACGAGGAGGTCATCAGGCACATCACTTCCGCGAACATCGCTTGTGGCTTTCACGCGGGCGACCCGATGTGGATGCGTCACACCGTAAGCTTGGCGGAGACTCACGGCGTCGCCATAGGCGCTCACCCCAGCTTCCCGGACCTTAACGGCTTTGGCAGACGCAATCTGATTGTCTCTCCCGATGAAGCCAAGAATGATGTCACCTACCAAGTCGGGGCATTGCAGGCATTCACCGCTGACAAGAAACTCCAGCATGTGAAGCCGCACGGCGCAATGTACAACATGGCGGTCAATGACGAATCGCTTGCCCAGGCAATCTGCGAATCCATGCTCGAAATCGACCCCGATATGATTCTGGTCGCACTCGCCGGCTCCCGCTGGATTGACATCGCGGAAGACATGGGCTTGAAGGTTGCCCGTGAGATTTTCGCCGACCGGGCGCTTAATCCGGATGGCACCCTTGTCTCCCGCTCCCAGCCCGGCTCCGTCATCCATGACACAGGTGAAGTCGTCGAGCGCAGCCTCCGCATGGTAACCGAGGGTAAAGCGACGGCAATCAGCGGCGAGGAGATCGAAGTGCAGGCGGACAGTCTCTGTCTCCACGGCGACACGCCCGGCGCGGTCGAAATGGCGGCGGCGCTCAAGCGTGAGCTAGAAGCGGCCGATGTCGAAATTCTCCCGCTTGGCAAGATTCTGGACTGAGCGCCGTGCTGTACGACAAGCCTCTCTTTTTCCCGGCCGGAGACCTTGCCCTAGTCGTCGAACTCGGCGACGCCATCAGCCCGGAGATCAACCGGAAGGTTCGCACCCTGACGGACGCGCTGGAAGAGGGCGGCATTCCCGGCGTCTTCGACTTTCTTCCAACCTATCGCTCCGTACTCGTTTACTACGACCCGCTCAAGGTAACGTCAGGCAAAGTGCAGGACGGCATTGAGCGACTGCTGGAAAGCGCCGAAACAACCGACACCGGCATGCGCCACATCGTGCATATTCCCACATTGTACGGTGGAGATATGGGACCGGACATCGCCTTCGTCGCAGAGCACAACGGCATCGACGAGGCGGAAGTCGTTCGTATTCACTCCGGATCAGACTACCTCGTTTATATGATGGGTTTCAGCCCCGGCTTTGCTTACCTGGGCGGCCTTGACGAGCGGCTGGCGACTCCTCGCCTTCAATCCCCTCGTACCGAGATTCCGGCAGGCGCGGTAGGCATCGCCGAAACGCAGACGGGCGTGTACCCGATGGCAAGCCCCGGCGGGTGGCAGTTGATTGGCAGAACTCCGCTGAAGCTATTCGACCCCGCGCGCGAACGTCCGGTGCTGTTGAGCGCGGGCGATCATGTGCGCTTCGTGCCAATCGAATCTCAGGAAGTGTATGACGACATTCTTTCACAGGTCGAATCCGGCGAGTATTTGGTAACCGAAGAGTACGAAAAATGAGCATACCCACCCTTAAAATAGTCCAGCCCGGCATGCTGTCCACTGTTCAGGACAGAGGGCGCTACGGCTATCAGCGCTACGGTATGCCGACTGCCGGAGCGATGGACACCTTCGCATTGCGCGCCGCGAATGCGCTTGTCGGCAACGACGACAACGCCGCCTGTATCGAGGCGACCGTCCTGGGACCGCGCATAGAAATTCTCTCGGACACCACGATTGCCATAACCGGAGCGAATGTTTCGCCTCGCCTGGATTCTGAGCCGATACCAATGTGGCAGTCCGTAGCAGCAGGCAGGGGCAGCAGGCTGGAGTTTCGCGGCCCAACGGATGGCATGCGAGGTTATCTGGCGATCGCGGGCGGAATTGACGTCCCGCAGGTGATGGGCAGCCGCGCCACGTACATGAAGGCTGCTATCGGCGGCGTAGAAGGCAGGCCTTTGCGCGCGGACGACATTCTGAACGCACATGGACTTGCTGCGGAAGCGCCGGCCGCCGTTCGAAACCTCCCCGCGGACGCCATTCCACAGTATGGCAGCTCCCACGAACTTCGAGTGGTGCTGGGTCCTCAGGAATCGGCCTTCACGCAGGCAGGCATAGACACATTTCTGAGCGAGACCTACACGGTCTCCATTCACTCTGATCGTATGGGTTATCGCCTCGAAGGTGAGCCAGTTGAACATGCGGACGGGCCGGATGTCATTTCGGACGGCACTCCGCTGGGCACGATCCAGGTCCCAGGAGACGGGCAGCCGATCATCCTTCTCTCCGACAGAGGCACTACGGGCGGATACACGAAAATCGCAACCGTCATCAGCACAGACCTAAGCAAAGTCGCGCAGGCAATGCCCGGCCACACCGTAAATTTCAGGGCCATATCGATGGAGGAAGCGCAGGAAGCATATCGACGCAGGGAAGCCTTGCTGCAATCCATCAGGCAAGATGCGACGCCCGCCGCGCGCATCGCCGTTGTAATTGATGACGCCATCTCTGATATACTTGGCGACGATGGTCAGATGCTTACACTGCCAGCTACGGCTAACGAGGGTAGTGTCGCTCGCAAAGGCACGGCTCAGATTGGCGGCGCAAGTTTCGAGTTCCATATCGAAGTTAGACGGCTGGACGCCTAAGGATACGACAGAGGGAACGATAGAAGGAGATTTTGATGTCCAAGAGGATAGCCATCTTCGGCGCGGGCGCGGCAGGCAGCTACATCGGCGCATTCCTGACACGCGAGGGACACGACATAACCCTGATTGACATGTGGGGCGAGCATGTGGATGCGATGAACGCTAACGGTCTCCGCGCGTCCGGCAGCCAGGGCGACTTCACCATTCCCGTCAACGCCGTCCACCTTGCAGATGCGTGGCAGCTTCAGCACAACTTTGACATCATATTCCTTGCCATGAAGTCCTACGACACCGAGTGGTCAAGCCACTTCGTGAAGCGGCTTCTTGCCTCGAACGGCGTTGTAGTCAACAGCCAGAACTGCATGAATGATCAGCTTACCGCATCCATAGTCGGATTCGAGCGGCAGATTGGCTGCATCATGTCCAGCATCACCGTCGCGCTCTGGGAGCCTGCCCATGTGACGCGCGGAGGCGCGCCCGGCAGAGACCGTGGTCACGATGTCTTCCGGGTAGGAGAGTTGCATGGCAGAATCACGCCACGCGTCGAAGAAATCGCCGAGATGCTCAGCTGCATTGACGGATCGCGCGCAACTTCAAACATTTGGGGCGAGCGCTGGTCCAAGCTCACCACCAATTCCATAGGAAATCCCGTTGGCGCAATGACGGGACAGGGTTCCGCGACTTACGCCGAGAATCCACGAACTCGCCTCATCCAGATTCAGATTGCCAAAGAATCGACTCAGGTCGGGCTGGCGCTGAACTACGACATCGAGAATATAAGCGGTGTCTCCGCCGAGACGTGGGCAAGCGCGGACCAGGGTGACATCTACGAAGAGCTTGACGCCATCTTACAGCCCAAGTCGGGCGCAGCGGACTGGAAGTCCTCCATGTCGCAGGACGTCGCAAAGGGACGCCGCACGGAAACCTCGTTCATGAACGGATACATCGTAGCGCGCGGGCGCGAAGCCGGTGTTCATACGCCGGTGAACGCCGCCATCGTCGAAGTGATGCAGGGCATCGACAGTGGCGACATCTCGCCCGACCCATCGAACGTTGAGCGCGTACTCGGCATGGCAGGACTGTAATTGCTTGCGCCGGTGCGTGTTACGGATACGCGGCTAGCTTCATTCCCCGGTGCCTTCAGCCATGCTTGAGCTCCTTTCAGAACTCTCGCACTGGCTGGTAGGCTTCGCCAGCAGCGAGTGGGCAATCGTTGTCCTGGCAGTGGTCGCTTTCGTCGAATCCACATTCTCACCCTTCCCGCCCGACCCGATCCTCATCGCGGCATCGGTCCTCAATCCCGAAATGGCGGTTGCTCTCGCCGCCGTCGCAACAGTCGCGTCCGTCGCGGGCGCGCTCGCCGGCTACTGGCTCGGCGACCGGTTCGGCAGGCCCATCCTTGACAGGTTCGTCTCCGCGCAGAAAGTGGAGAGTGTTGAGGTCATGTTCGACAAGTACGGCTCATGGGCAATTATCTTCGCGGCTGTTTCTCCCGTGCCCTACAAGGTGTTCGCAATCACCGCCGGCGCGATGGATATGAGACTCAAGCCATTCATTATCGCCTCGCTCATCGGGCGCGGCGCGAGAATGTTCCTCTGGGCGGCGCTTATTCTGCTTTTGGGCGAAACTGCGCTTGAGCTTATCGAAACGAGGGGGTTGCTGTTAGGTTCCATCGCGGGAGGAGCCACACTTGCAGCCTTTGCCCTGTACCTGTTATATGTCAGGATACGCCGCCGCAGAGCCGATGCCGATCAATACGCCACCCAGCCGGACACTCGCTGACCTCAGCCATTTTGCGGACTAGGGGCTTGCTCAGGCCAATTCCACCGCCTGCCTGTACTGAAGAGCCTCCGCGAGATGCGAAACTTCGATCACCTCGCCGCCGGACAAGTCCGCGATGGTCCGCGAGACTTTCAGTATGCGATGAAAGCCCCGCGCCGATAGATTCATGCGGCTCATCGCCGTCTTCATCAGCCCCTTGGCGGCATCGTCCATTTGGCAGAAGTTCCACACTTCGTTCGGCCCCATCTCCGAGTTGTTGAGAAGCGCGGCATCCTCGAATCTCTCGCGTCGGGTCTGAATCGCCCTTTCCACGCGATCTCTCACTTGGGCCGAGTTCTCCGCATCGCTCGGCTGGGTTAGCTTCTCGTACTCCACACGCGGCACATCCACGAACAGGTCTATGCGATCAAGCAGCGGCCCGCTTATGCGCTGGCTGTATCGCGAAATCTCGCTGGGTCGGCACACGCACTGCTTGGCGGTGTCGTTCAGATAGCCGCAAGGACACGGATTGCGAGCGGCGACCAGCATGAAGTTGGCGGGGTAGCTTATCGTTCCCTGCGCCCTGCTTATGGTTACCACGCTGTCCTCGATAGGCTGCCGCAGGACCTCCAGCACATTGCGCCCAAACTCCGGCAATTCGTCAAGAAACAGCACGCCGCGATGACTCAGAGTTACTTCTCCCGGACGCGGTATCCTGCCCCCGCCGACAAGTCCCGCATTAGATATAGTGTAGTGCGGCGCGCGAAACGGTCGTTCGTTAATGAAAGGCAGTGAACTCGACAGCAACCCGCTCACGCTGTAAATCTTCGTTACGTCAATGGCCTCATCGTAGGTCATCGCAGGCATAATCGACGGAACGCAGCGCGCGAGCAGCGTCTTCCCGCTTCCGGGTGGCCCCGTCATCAGCAGGTTGTGCCCGCCGGCAGCCGCGACCTCCAGCGCCCTCTTCGCGTGCTCCTGACCGCGCACATCCGCGAGGTCAACTTCCCTGCCCGACCTTCCTCCTGAATCGCGCTGAAGCAGCAGGCCATTCGCCCCGGAAACATCGTCGGAAACAGATTCAATTACGCCTTCGCCGCGAAAATGCCGCACTAAGTGTCCAAGCGTCTCCACCGGAAATACCCGTATGCCCTCTACCAGCGCAGCCTCACCGGCATCGCAGGCAGGCACGAACACCGACTCGAATCCCTCATCGCGCGCTACCGCCACCATGGGTAAAACGCCATTTGTGTGTCGCAGCGTGCCGTCAAGCGACAGTTCGCCCAGAAATATCGTCGAGCCGGGTGTGCCGGGCACCTGCCCTGAGCTGATGAGCACCGAGAGCGCGATTGGCAGGTCGTAGGCGGGTCCTGCCTTGGGCAGATCGGCGGGAGCCATATTCGCCGTAATGCGCCGCATCGGAAATTCGCAGCCGGAGTTGCGTATGGCGGCGCGAACCCGCTCCCTTGCTTCCTTCACCGCGGCGTCGGGCAATCCGACCACCATGAACTGGGGCAGTCCGGGCGAGATGTCAACCTCGACTTGAACGACAAATCCTTCCAATCCGACGACCGCGCAGGTAACGGCTCTGGCAAGCAAAATAACTACTCCAAATGTAAGATTAACCTGCCTATAATTATCACTAAAAAGCGGAATCGTCAAACTGGTGGCACAATTTTGACTTGTGTATTCTGTTGTGCGTTGGTAACATAAAATCACCTGAGAGCCACAACCTAGTCCCGCGCAGATGGCGCAGCAAAGGTAAATGCCATGGCAATGCGAAGGCAGGCGCAGGAACGCCAACAGCAACGTGCCAGCGCGTCAACTCCAACACTGCATTCATTGCAAGAGGCCATCAACGAACTGCGAAAAGACATGCGGGAGTTGCGCGCCTGGCTGGTGGGCCTGTTCATCACGATCGTAGTCATGGGCGCCGGCGTGGGCGGCGGCGTAATCGGCGTGCTTATTGCACAAGGCTAGGCTACACGGACCACACGCCAATCGATCCCGGACCTATCAGCGCCGGTGTAGTGTTCCCGGATACATCCGCGATGAAGATCGAAGATGCATTCCCATCCGGCAACGGCCCACGCTCCTCCAGTCGCCCTGCCACGCCGGCGAAGAGTATCTTATCGCTGTCCGGCGACCACAGATTGTGCGACTGCGCGTACTGGTCGAAGAACATGAACATCGTTATCATCTCGCGGCTTGGCAGAAAATCAACAAGATATACGGCCTTGTCGGTTTCGAGGTCCAACACCGCCCAGCGAACAGAGCCTTGAGCCTCCTCTGACGGTGTTATGTACGCTATCTTCGATCCGTCCGGCGACCAGAAGAAGCACAGCATCGGCTCTTCGATAAGTACCCGCTCCGCAGTCGAGTCCGCGTCCAGGAGCGCAAGTCGGTCATAATATCCACTATTCCGATTCAAGCCGCTGGCGACGGCGAGCTGACCTCTGCCCGGCCTCCACGATAGCGCGACCAGTCCCTCAACCTCACTAACGATTTCCGCGCCACCTTGGATAGTCGCTACTATTATCGCCTGCTCGGTTTCTGTCATCTCGCCGCACATCGCGATGCGTCCGTCATGCGCGCTGACGGATGGCGCCTGATAGCGCATCGACATCACCGGGACTTGTGCCGGATCCGGCTCGCTGAGCCTTATCAGGTAATGCAGTTCACGAACATGGACGAAAATGTACTCCGAATCCTGCGACCAGCAGAAGTACATCGGCGCTCCGTCCAGCAACCGTACCGGAGTTCCCGCGCCGTCCGCACTCGCCACCATCAGCGACATGCCAGCCGAGAGCGTCTGCGCGATGAAGGCGACCTTGCTGCCGTCCGGCGACCACTTCAGGTAGTGCGGCGTGTGCTGCGCTATGGCGTCCGTGCCTGGCTCGTTTGTGTAGATAGCCGTCGCGGGCTTTCCCGGCGGGCGGGAAATTACTCTGAACGCGCCGTGACCATTGCTGCCGGCAGCGGGATACGCCGAGTACATCAGCTCCTCACCGTTCGGCGACCATACGGGCCACGCGCAGCGATGCTCTCCGGGCGATACCGCGAGGTACGGTACGCCCAGCACGTCCGGGCTTACCACCCTCACCCTCTCGTCGCTGCTGACGATCGCGATACGATTCACAGAGCCCGCACCATTCCCGCTTTCCCTGCCTTCAGATGCTCAATCACATCTATGTCATACGGCAGGTCAATCTCATGCCGGTGAGACGCGCTCAGGCCGCATACATCCGCTGAAAGCCGCGCCGCAAGCCGGTTATATGCGATCTCCGCCAGCGCGGGCAGCGAAGCCACATCCTCCGCGTTATACCTGACCAGCGTGTCCCGCGCCGCTTCACTGCCTTGCCGCCACATCCGCCACAGTAACACCGCGTCATAGCCGTTCAGCGCGCTCAGAGCAGAAGGGCGTCCCACATCAGCCTGCCGTTCGATAGACTTCAGGCCTCCGGAGAAGCCCGCGCGTTTCAGCGGAAAGCGCAGGTCGATGTGCGCCACACCGCGAAATATGCTGCCAAAGTGATGCTCGATGTACGGCAAGTCGAATGCGGCGCCGTTGAATGTAATCAGCAGGTCGTACCGTTCCACCGCCTCGCGAAAGTCCGCAAGATTCTCGCCATGCACGTACGCAGTGTAGCCGTCCGCGTCAAGCACGCCAACCAGCGTAATGATACTGCGCTCTGGCGAAAGTCCGGTTGTCTCAATATCGACGAACGCGGCGCGCAGCCTGAAGTCCGCATACAGCCGCCAACGCTCTCCCGAAGGCAGCGCACTGTCGAAATAAGCGGAATCCCTAGCAGCATACCGTTCAGCTGACTGCTCCACGAGAGATCGCAGGTTTCGCCGGTTGCCATTTATCCTCGCAGGCAGCTTCTCCGCGCCCAGAAATGCATTCCAGCTTCCTATTCCCGCTTCCCAGAGCTGTCTCTCGGTAACCTTGCCCACATTTGGCAGGTGGATAAATGACTGTCTTAGCAAAGTTGCACTTGTATATGATCTAGAGCATCAGCCTGCCGCGGCTTGCACGTATCGAATCACTCCGCCCCTGTAAATGACGCGCATCGTCACAAACTGCCAACTGCCAGCGACGATGAGAGCGAACGCGAATCCCGTAACCATCAGTAGCAGGGGAGCGCCGACATAGTCCGCGAGCACGCCGTTGAGGAGATTGAACGACGCCATCATGCCGCCGATATGGACAGAGTATATCGCGCCCACACGCCCGCGAACGCCATCGGGAACGATTGTCTGTATCATCGTATGAGTCAGAGTCATGAAGGCTGCCGAGCTTACCCCCAGGAATATCGCGCTCGGAAGCGCGGTGGCGAGATTCGGAGAGAGGCCGAGAGCGATCGACGACAAGCCACTTAGCGTGCCAAAGGCAAAGAAGAGCCGCCCCTTTGTGATGTCGCTGCTGATTCCCGCCAGAATTATCGCCGAAGAAAGCGCTCCGGCACCCACTGCCATCATCAGAACGCTGAATCCTGCGCCCGATTCGGTCAGCAGTTGCGTAATCAGACGCAGGAAGTCCGCACCCTCGCCTCCGGAATCGAGCAGCCTGGTTGACAAGACCGGAAGCAGCGACTCGAATGACATGACAAGGCCGCAGTGGAAAATCGCCATCACGACAACCGAGAACAGAATCGGCGTCTTATAGACGTAAATCGCGCCCTCGGCAAAGTTCCTCGCGAAGCTCTGCCTCTTGTCGATCCTCCCGGTTGACGCGGTCCGAAGCCTCATAGTCTGCACCAGGCTGATGACGTAGAAGCCGGCGCACAGGAATATCGCCCCGGTCGTACCGGTCGTCGCAAGCAGAGGAATAATCGCAAGCGGACCCAGCAACCGTGATCCATGCATCGTCGCCTGATTCAGCGCGATCGCATTGAGCAGCAGTTCGCGTGGAACGAGGTTGGGAATGAGCGCCTGTCCCGCGGGCATCTGCGCGGCGCGCGCCGACCCGTTCACCACGGACAGTACCACGATGTGCCATATCTCGGCGCTGCCGCTCAGCATCAGAAACCCGAGCACGATATTGTGCAGCACGTTGATGGCGAACATCACCCTCAGGACCGTGCGCCGGTCGAAGCGGTCCGAGAGATATCCGGTGAATGGAGACACTGCAACGCGAGGTATCATCGCGGCAAACGTTACTACGCCGACCCAGAGCGACGAGTCCGAAAACTCATAGACGATCCATCCGCGCGCTACTATCAGCGCCCACGCCGCAGCGCCCGCAAAGAAGTTAGCCGTCCATAGCGTCTGGAAGTCCCCGTACTCCAGGGCAGCCAGAAATCGACTGGCAACTGCGCGACCCCGTGTCGGTTTACTGGCCATTAGCCCTCCCGTCCTGTATCGAAAGGTCTTCAGCACACAAAACCGACGCTATCACAGCGGAATCATGACCAATTAGGTGGCAGATCAGACTACCTCCACGCAAACGGGACGCACGCCGTTGATGATATAGCCCAGGCTGTTCCATCGCGTTTCCAGTGGCTGCGCATTTCCTTCCTCGTCCGTCGCCCTCGCCACAAGCGTATAGCGTCCTTCCGACTTAGGAGTCCATGCAAAATGCCACTGCTGCCACGAGTAGCGATAACGCGGACCCACGAGGTCTGCCTCGTGCCACGTCTCACCGCCGTCGTCGCTGACTTCGACCTTTGCTATATGCGCGAATCCCGACCACGCCATTCCGTTTATCATGTGCCGCTGCATTGATAGCTGCGCGTTCGATTCCGGCCAGCTTATCAGCGACTTGACATGCATCTGAGAAACAGGCACCGGCTCGCCGTCATCGCCCTCCACAATGTAGCGGTCCGTCTGGAAAAATCCCTCAAACGGCTCTTGCAGCACCGATATGCGCCTCAGCCACTTCACCGAAGCCATGCCGTACCAGCCCGGCACTATCAGACGAATCGGATATCCATGCTCCCTCGACAATGGCTCGCCGTTCATCTCATACGCCAACAGCGTATCCGGGTGCATAGCGACATCCATGGGAAGACTTCGGAGATATGGCTGCGTGCCCTCACCGGGCGCGGGTTCGCCTATGTCGAAGCCTTCAAACAGCACCTCGACGGAGCCTTCACTTATGCCGGCGCGCTCCAGTAGATGGCGAAGCGGCACGCCTGCCCATATAGCGGTACTGACCGCGCCGTTCTGGAAAGGGTTGCCCGGCACTTGGGGCTCGAGGTCGCTGCGATTGTTCCCGGCGCACTCCAGCGTGATAGGCAATGTCTGTATTGGGAAGCTGCGGAAATCCGTCAGAGTAAGCGACAACGCGTTATCCACATTGCCGTCCAACGTCAGTTCCCAATGCGAAGCGCAATCGGGAATCGAGTAGTGATTGCGGATATAGAAAAGAGGATTAGGGGTAAGCCAACTTTGTAATGTGGCCTGCGGCGTCTCGCCTATGATCGGCTCACGCTCGATCGTGACGAGACCTGTTCCTTCAGGCTGAGCACTCAGGGTTTCACTCCTCTCCCTGCCGAACTCAGCCTTGCTACACTTGCAAGTATCCATCACAACCTCCAATAGTCTCTATTGAGAAATGCGGTATAAACCTTGTTGCATACTCTACATTACTGCAACCAATTGCACAAGTATAGTAGTGGTGAGAAGCGAGAAAATGCGGCAGGATTTCACGTCGCAGTCTCAATAAATGACATCCCGTGTCCCCGGCATTATACTTACGCACTAATGAGACTACGCTGACCATGAAAGGCGAGGGTCGGCAACCGATTATCTCTCAATCCAGAAATAGGAGGACAAGCATGCCCGCTCAGATACCGACCGAGGAAGAAGTCCTGACCTACTTCGATACGCTGTCCAATTGGGGACGCTGGGGCGACGAAGACCAGCACGGCACGCTGAACCTGCTATCGAAGGAGAAGACCCTGCAAGCGGTCTCACTCGTACAGGAAGGCACGACTGTCTCCTGCTCCCGAACCGTCACTTGGACTCCGGAAGCCGACCACATGGCAACTCCTCTGCACTTCATGATAGAGAGCGGCGAGGGCTGGGCGAGCGGTGACAAGGTAACGAACCGCCCCAGTCAGGCCGCGACCGACTTCTTCGGCATGGCGTTCCACGGCTACCATATCACTCACATGGACAGCCTCGCCCACTTCTTCTGGGAAGGCAAGATGTATAACGGCCGCCCGACCCATCTGGTTTCCACCGGCCTGGGTGCGACAGTGGAGTCTATCGAACTGGCACAGGAAGGAATCGCGACTCGCGGCGTTCTAGTGGACGCGCCCATGATTCGAGGCGTGGACTGGATAGAGCGCGGTGAAGGCGTAATGCCCGAGGACATCCTTGCCGCCGAAGAGCGGTGCGGGTTCAGGATAGAAGAAGGCGACGTGCTTCTCGTCCGCACCGGCAATCTGCACCGCCGCAGCGTGGAAGGCGCGGTAAATCCCCGCGAAGAAGGCTCGCCGGCGTGTCAGGCTGCATGCCTCCCATTGTTCCACGAGCGCGGCATAGCCGTTCTCGGAAGTGATACCGGCAACGACGTCATGCCCAGCCAGTACGAAAGCATGTCGAATCCCATACATCAGGTAGGCATCGTTGCGATGGGACTCTGGATCCTTGACAACCCCAACCTCGAAGACCTGGCAGCGGCATGCCGGGAGCGCGACAGGTGGGAGTTCATGATAACGATCAACCCGCTGAAGTTATCCAACGCGACAGGATCGCCCGTCAACCCGATCGCAATCTTCTAAGAGATGCCCACAGAGTCCCTTCCCCATCGGAGGGGGAGGGAAAACTTTACATACCCCTATCGGCCCTTGACAGCTGAAGGTTGGGATGGGGATGTGACTTGGACCAGACCGCGAACCTCAACATCCCTCATCAATCGACAAATCCATCCAGAAGGCTGAGAAACTCAGCAACCTCCGGCACGCCGTCCAGACTGTAATCCGCGCTCTCGATCACGCTGTCCGGCGTACCATCCTGTATAACAGCGACGCTAAACCCGCCGACCACGCCGGATGCCTTACGCTCTCGGAGAACCTGTAAGGCGTCCGCGTCAGTCGTATCGTCGCCAAGGAATACCACGCTACCCAGTCGCCAGTCGCGCATAAGCCCGTCCAGAGCAATACCCTTGTCCGTGCCGTTTTTGCGCCGAATCTCCAGTATCTTGTTGCCCCAGAATAGTTCGAAATCTCCCAAGTCGGGCATCGCTTCCACCGCCGTCCGCAGACGCTCCACAACTCCGGCTTCGTCTTCCGCCCGGCGATAGTGCAAGGACGCGCTGTACTTCTTGTTTTCCAGAACCAGCCCGGGATGATCTGCGGCATCTCCCAGACTTTCGAGTATGCCTTGCAGCAAGAACTCGGCTTCTTCTGCGCCCTTTGCTACGCTAAGCGTCCCATCCACTATCCGTTCCGCGCCATGATTGCCGACGTACACGATGCCTTCGATTCCGACTCGCCGCTCAACATCACGCGCCGCCCGCCCGGACATCACGCCAACGAGCGCCAGTCGGTTTGTGAGTCGTCGGAGAGGCGGCACAACATCGGGATGTATGACGGCGTTCTCAAGAACAGGCACAAACTCAGACAGTGTCCCGTCGAAGTCCAGCACAAGCCCGCAGTCGTCCCCTCGCAGCCCGGCACAGGCGGTTTCAAAGTTCTCTAGCAGGTTGGGCGGCAAGGGCACGGCGTCGCTCACAGCAACCGCCCCTCCTGAGAATCCCCGTGCAACAGCGTCCTCACAGCCCGCGACACCAACCCTGAGACGAGGCGCACCTTGTACCCATTGTCCGATAGCGGCGTCGCACCCTCAGCTGCTAGCCGTCCTATACTCTGAGAGTCCACTTCGCCGGCTCGCGCGCCAACCAGAGCCTTCTCAGCTCCATGTGCTCGATAAGGCATTGGCGCGACACCCCCAAGAACCACTCTCGCATTGGAAACCACGCCCTCAGACACCTCCAGGGACAGCCCGACGCTCGCCAGAGCGAAGTCCATCGCCTGCCGCTCCTTTGCCTTCAGATACATGCTCCGTAGATTCGGCGAAGCTGTCGGGATCACAATCTCAGCGACAATCTCGCCCGATTGCATAACGTTCTCCACAGTCGCATCCTCGTCGGGCCTTACAAAGAAATCTTCGACAGGCATCATGCGCGCGCCGTCAACAGACATCAACAGGACGCGCGCATTCACGGCGCACAGAGCGACGGCAGTGTCAGAGGCATGCACCGCGGGGCAGACTCCGGTGTCAAATATCGCATGAAACTTATTCATGCCTTCGTGAGCAAAGCACTTGTCGCCGCCTTTCTTCAGGCAGTCGAAAAGAGGGCTGCGGTAGTACCAGCAGCGCGGCCTTTGGCACAGGTTGCCCCCTAGCGTTCCCACATTGCGGATCTGCGGGGTGGCAACGGAATCGCAAGCCTCTGCGAGAACGGTATAACGGCTCCTGATATGCTCGTCCTCCGCAATCTCGGCGATAGTGGTCATCGCCCCTATGAGCAAGCCTTGCTCGTAAAGCAGCATGCCTCTCAGGTTGTCAATCGATTGCAAGCCCACCAGTCTCGAAGGACGAATGGTGCCCTGCTTGATTTCTCCCAGCAGGTCGGTTCCGCCCGCAATTATGCCGGTAGCGTTGCCGACCTCGGCAAGTAGCTCGCCGACTTCATGAACACTTTGCGCGCTCACGTACTCAAACGCATTCATCGCCTGCTAAGCCTCTTCCCCTCTATTCAATGCGTCAAGAATCTTGTCGGGAGTTGCGGGCAGATCGGTAATACGCACGCCAACCGCATCGTGTATGGCGTTGATGATTGTCGGTGCAGGTCCGACGCTTGGCGGTTCGCCCAGTGCCTTAGCGCCGAAAGGACCTATCGGATCGACCACATCAGCGAATATCACTTCAATAGGCGGGTACTCCTTGACGGTCGGACTCTTATGCTCCAGCAGGCTCGCGTTCAGAGTAACGCCGCTTTGCTGGTCGGTCAGCATTTCCTCCGACAGCGTGAACCCCAACATCTGCGAGACGCCGCCCTCCACCTGGTTGGCGGCGAGCTGCGGGTTAAGGATACGCCCTGAGTCGTGCGCTGCCACATACCGCAATACCCGTACATTGCCCGTTTCGGTATCCACTTCCACTTCCGCGAAGTGCGCGCCAAAGGAGTTCACGATGTGATCCCTGCTGCCCGGCATAACGGAAGCGGAAGCGTCAAGGCCGTTCTCCCCCGCCATGGCCGCGACATCGGCAAGTTGCAGTCGTACTTCGCCGCCCGCATCCACAATTCTCCCATCGACAATGTCGAGGCCGTCCGGATCGCAAGCCAGACTAGCGGCAGCAGCATCGAGAATTTTCGCCCTCAACTCTTCCGCTGCCTTCTTTGCGGCTGTGCCCGTAGAGAACGTAGCCGTCGAGCCTGCCGTAATCGGCGCTTCTGGCGTAGCTGCCGTGTCGCCAAAAGTAACTCGAACACTGTCATACGGCACGCCTAATGCCTCAGCGACAATCTGCGCCATGACGGTGGTGCTGCCCTCTCCCACATCCATCAGACCGGCGACAAGCTGCACGCTGCCGTCCGCATTCAGCCTGACGCGCGCAGACGACCTGCCGCCCGGTCCGCCGCGATAGATAAGCATGCTCATGCCGATGCCGGTCTTTATGTGCCCCGCGCTCTGTGGATTATCTGCTCGCCTTTCATTCCAGCCAAACGCCTCCGCTCCCGACTCCAGGCATTCGCGCAGCCCGTTCGATGAGAACGGGATACCGCCCTCGACCGGCTGCGTGTCGATTATCTCGCTCGCGGGCGTTACCCTTTCACCGGCCTGCCCTTCGATTCCCACATGATTTCGCAGCCGAAACTCAAGCGGATCGATCCCCAGCTCTTCGGCGATATGGTTCATCGTAACTTCCAGGGCGAAATGCCCCTGGGGAGCGCCCAGCGCGCGATAGGACGCCGCAGACGGCTGGTTCGTATAAACGAGATAACCGTCATATCTCACATTCGCGCACCGGTACAGGTACAGCGCCGCCTGACCTGCGCGCCTCACAACGCCGGGTCCCGACGCCAGATACGCCCCGGTATCCATCAGGGTCGTCGAATGGACCGCGGTTATCGTGCCGTCATTCGTAACGCCCACTTTGACGGTCGTTTCAGTCGAGTGTCTCTTCCTGCCGGCAACGAACTCTTCCTCCCGTGTCGCCTCTATCTTCACAGGCTTGCCCGCTCTTCGCGCAAGTTCTGCGGCAATCACCGACAGTCGCGATTCGTCCTTGCCGCCGAATCCCGCTCCAAGCGTAGCTCCCACCACTCGCACGTCATCCCGCTCTATGCCTAGAGCGGCGGCTAGACTCAGTCTATCCGCATGTACGCCGCGCGAAGTCTTCCAGACGGTCAGCCTGCCGTCTTCCCATGCGGCGACCGCCGCTCTTGGCTCTAGCGGTGCGGGAGAGTGCGCCGGCGTACTGAACGACATGCTGAAAAGGCGGTCAGCCTGCTCGAAGCCCTCTTCGACATCTCCACGCGCAAGAGTAAGAGGCTCCCCGCCCACCAGATTGCCTTCGGGATGGACCGGCGCAGAATCGGCTTCCATCGCTTCACGCGCAGTCGTTATGAAAGGTAGAGGTTCGTAATGCACTTCGATCAGGCTGGCGGCATACTCAGCCAAGTCCTCGTCATCCGCCGCAACCGCCACCACCTCGTCGCCTACATAGCGCGCCACACGGTCAAGTATGGGAACATCCGGCGCGAGTCTGCCCTCAGGCGCGTCGAAGGGCGTCAAAACGGCATGCACGCCCGGCATGCCGTTGACCGCTGAAGTGTCGATTTCAACTATTTTCGCGTGAGGATGCGGACTCCGAACTATCTTGCCGTGCAGCATCCCGGGCAGGCTTATGTCGCTGGTGTACTTCGCCTCGCCTGTCAGTTTCCCCGGCAAGTCATGCCGCGCAACGGAAGTTCCGATTACTGAGTTCGCTGTCACTCGCGCACCGCTGCCTGTTTCACGGATTCGATGATTCGTCCGTAAGCATTGCACCTGCAAAGGTTGCCCGATAGCGCTTCGCAAATATCTTCCTCAGACGGTTGCGGCATTTCGTCCAGCAGGGCTTTCGCGCTGAGCAAAAAGCCCGGAGTGCAGTAGCCGCACTGTGCGCCGTCATTGTCGAGGAACGCCTGCTGAATCGGATGAAGTTCCTCGCTGTCGCCTAGCGCCTCAACAGTTGTGATTTTGCGCCCCACGGCCTGCATCGCGAGCATCTGGCAGGAATACACCGGCTTCCCATTAAGCAGGACCGTACATGAGCCGCATTCGCCTCTATCACAGCCGCGCTTTGCGCCCGTCAGCCCCAGCGATTCCCGCAGTACCCGCAGCAAAGTCCAGTGATGCCGCACTTCCAGGCGACAGGCATCACCGTTCACGTCCAGGTCAATCTCCGCCGCAAATGTCTCCAAACCAATGCTCATTTCTCGCCGGTCTGCCTTCACATCGAGTAAAGTCCCTTCCCCCCTTGATGGGGGGAGGCTTGAGCCTGCCCCGGCGAAGGCAGGGGATGAGGCGAATTCAACAATCACCCACACGAAAACTACTGTGCAGTAATTCCGCCGTCGATTACCAACTCCGAGCCGGTCATGAAGGACGCCTCGTCCGATGCAAGGAACAGCGCGCCATAAGCCACATCGTCCACCGTGCCGATTCTTTTCAATGGCACGCGCTCTACGGATGATGCGAGACCCTCAGGCGTTCCGATATTGTCCGCAATCATGTCGGTGTCGATGGGACCGGGATGGATGGAGTTGGCGCGAATCCCGTCTGGAGCAAGCTGGATCGCCGTATTCTTAGTGAATAGCCGCACGCCGCCCTTAGATGCCGTGTACGCGCCGCCTCTTGGACTGCCAACGAGTCCCGCGGTGGACGATATGTTGATGATGGAGCCGCCGCCGGACTCTCGCATCGCCGCTATGGAGTGCTTAGTCCCTAGAAAGACGCCCTTCAGATTGATGTCGATAATCTGGTCCCACTCCTCCTCGGACGCATGCTCGATTGGAACGCGACTGTATATAGCCGCATTGTTGACGAGGATATCCAGTTTGCCGAAGGTATCGACCGCCTGCGAGACCGCTGACTGCCAGTCATCCGCGCTGGTCACATCCAGGTTCACGTACAATGCCCTGCCGCCTGCCTCGTTAATCTCGGCTTCAATCTGCTTGCCTTCGTCGTCAAGAATGTCTGTGATTACAACCGCGGCCCCCTCTTGCGCGAAGAGTTTCGCCTCTGTCGCGCCTTGTCCGCGCGCACCGCCCGTTATCAGAGCCACCTTGCCTTCCAGTCTCATAGCTCCACCTCTCTTGGTATTTCTGCATACTGAATCGGAAACTCTCGTTTCTCAGCCACATCCATCCTGAACACCGCCCTTATGCGCAGGATTCTAACACTTATACAAGTACAAGACAAAATATAGAGGAATATGCAAAAGGTCTCTCTACCTTGAGGAGAGATTTGGGTTGAGGGGTAAAGAAATTTATGCGCAATCTCAAAAAAGCTGCAAATTGAGACGATTTCACAAATGCTCTTCGACCATCAGATTCGTCATTCCTGCGGAGGCAGGAATCCAGAAATCGTGGAACTACAGGCATCTTGATGCTTTTCATCCTCACCCAAACTCTCCCCAGTCAAAGGGGAGGGGAATTGTGAAATCGTCTTAAATTAGTGTTGACATGCACTCTTGTTCTGTTCTATTATGTTCTAAGGGTAATACGTTCTGTTACCATCTCGGAGGTTGAACATGGCACAAGGCGACAACACCAGCAACATAATCCAGCTACGGCTGCCCGGCATGCACTCTCACCCCAATACGCCCAAGTCCGCAACCTGCTGCAGCGTTGACGTTGGTCAGCAGGTCGTGTACATGGGCAACATTCACGGCGGGCCACGGTTCGGCAGCACCGGCGTCATAACCGAAGCGCTTCGGCGTAAGGCTGTCGTTGACATGGGGAAGTCAGGTATTTGGAACATCCCATATCACTTCCTGACACTGCCTCAGGCCGCGTAGATCCGCCCCTCGAAACTCCACTGAACCCAGAAGCCAAGGCATGCTTTCGCACATAAGGATTGAATCAATGTTCCAAGAGATCATACAGGCTATGGCATTCCGCAAGCACTCACATAACCCTCAGAACATGCAAGCCCCGTCAGCCGGCATCAGTGTAAAGGTCGTCGGCGTTGGAGGAGCGGGCGGAAATGCGGTCTCCCGCATGGTCGGTTATGGCCTGACGCAGGTCGATTCGCTCATTCTGAATACGGACGTCCAGGCACTGGAAGGCGTCAGGAGCATCCCTTCAATTGCCATAGGTCCGCAGACCGTCAAGGGTATGGGTTCCGGCGGACGCCCAGAAGTCGGCAAGAGAGCTGTGAGAGAAAGCCGGGACGACATCGCGGAGAAGCTGGATGGCTCGGACATGGTGTTTATTACGGCGGGGATGGGAGGCGGCACGGGCACAGGCGCATCCGCGACGGTAGCCGACATCGCCCGCAAGAAGGGCGCTCTAACGGTCGGAGTAGTAACCCTGCCGTTCTCGTTCGAGGGTTCGCGCCGACGCGAGGTCGCCGAACAGGGCCTTCGCAGCTTGAAGACGAAGGTGGATACTCTGATTGTCGTAGAGAACGACAGACTGTTACCTTCGCTCAAAGGCAAGGTCACACTTCAACGCGCGTTTGAAGCCGCCGACGATGTGCTGAGACAGGGGGTCAAGGGCATCTCTGACATCATCACCGTTCCAGGGATGATAAATGTGGACTTCGCGGATGTTCGTTCGGTTATGGATAACGGCGGCGCCGCTTTCATGGCTTACGGAGAGGGCAAAGGGAAATGGGCTGCAATCGAAGCCACGCGCGCTGCCTTGGCTAACCCGCTCTTCAGCGCGCCGCTGGAAGGCGCGACCGGCATCCTTTTCAACGTTACAGGCGGCAACGACCTTACGCTTGGACAGGTTCATGAGGTTGCGGAAATTATACGCAGGGCTGCTAAGTCGGATGCTAATGTCATCTTCGGCGTAGTCGAAGAGCGGCAGATGAAAAAGCGCGTCGGCATCACGCTCATAGGAACAGGCATTGGAGACAACGTCAAGCTGGATAACGCTGCTGAAAGCGAAAGCGCTGTTACACTATCGGATGCCGACCTGACCAGGCTGATTAGCGCCCCAAGCGTCAACGGGCACGCACCAACAGAATTAGCGCATACTGGTAAGTTACTGTGATCTGTCACCCGGAATGCGCTTTAGTGTCATTCTGAACCGTCCCTATGTCATTCCGAACGAAGTGAGGAATCTAGCATCACTGCCAACAATCCGGCTTGAACTGTCACAGGAATCATTGATTCTTCACTCGACCGCGCTTCGCTCAGAGTGGCAGAAAATGAATCAACTAGACCCGGATTCGTAGCTATCTATGCCCTGCGTCAACGCAGACAGCGGCAACAGCGCGCATTTGATTCTAATCGGGTAGTCCCGCACGCCGGAGAGGTTGGACAGATCACCCTCTCGTCGAAGTAGGTCTTCAGCCTCGGCGTCGCCACGCATCATCCTGCGGATCAGTTCTACAAGCGCCCCCACTTCATTCAAAGCCTTGCCTTCGAGCGCCTCCGCGAGCATTGAGCCGGCCGCCAAGTTGATTGAACAGCCCTCCCCCTGCAAGCCGACTCCGCTTATGCGGGACTCACCATCGAGATTTAGCTGCAAATGAATTTCGTCGCCGCAAAAGGGGTTGATGGCGTCGCCTACTATGTCAGGGGTAGCCAGGCGCTCATGATTTCGAGGATTGCGCCGGTGGTCGAGTATCGCGTCCCGATAAAGGCCGTCAAGCCTGTTTAGCTCCATTTGCTGCCTTGCTCATAGGGAGTTCGTCCTACACAGAAAGCCGGACTGCCTTTCCCGCAAATCGCTTCTGTTACACCCGAAAATACCTAAGCGCCTCCTTGAGCGCGTCAACGAGCATATCCACCTCTTCTTCGGTGTTATACAGGTACATGCTCGCCCTGGCAGTCGCAGCTACTCCCAGACTCTGTACCATGGGCATCGCGCAGTGATGCCCCGTGCGAATAGCTATTCCCCGCCTGTCCAGCACAGTCCCCAGGTCATGCGGATGCACATCCGGATGGTGGAAAGACACTATGCCGCCACGCATTTCCGTGTCATTCGGTCCGTACACATCCAGCTCTTCCTCAAGTTCCTTGAAGGCATCCAGAGCGTACTTCGTCAGCGCGATCTCATGCTCGCGGACATTCTCCATGCCCAACTCTTGCAGGTAGTCCACGGCAGCCCCCAGGCCAATCGCATCCGCGATGTTGGGAGTTCCTGCCTCGAATCGCATCGGCAGGTCGTTCCAGGTCGCGTCCTCATACGACACCGCCAGCACCATCTCGCCGCCAGTCAGGAATGGGTTCATCTGCTCAAGAACGTCCCGCTTGACATACAGTCCGCCTATACCCGTCGGGCCCAGCATCTTATGCCCGGAGAATGCCATAAAGTCGCAGTCAATGTCCTGCACATCTACCGGCATGTGCGGAACGCTCTGCGCTCCGTCAACCAGCACGGCAGCGCCGACGGCACGCGCCTTCTTCGCAAGTTCCTTCACAGGAACAATCGTGCCGATGGAATTGGATGCCTGTGTCACAGCCAGCAGTCTTGTGCGCGGCCCTATGATCTCTTCAGCCGCATCCATGTCCAGCGTATGGTCTTCAGTAAGAGGCAGAATCCGCACCTTAGCGCCGTGCTTTCGAGCCACCTGCTGCCACGGCACAAGATTGCTGTGATGCTCCAGCGCCGTAACGACTATCTCGTCGCCCGGCTTTATGTTGTCCTCTCCCCAGCTATTGGCAACGACGTTGATCGCCTCAGTCGTGTTGCGCGTCCAGATGAGGCACTCAGCGTGGGCCGCGTTGATAAAGGCCGCGACTTTTGCCCGCGCATCCTCGTAGCGCTCCGTGGACTCCATGCTGAGCGCATGCACGCCGCGATGCACGTTCGCGTTATAGCCCTCGTAGTAGTCCACCAATGCCTGAATGACCTGCCGGGGCTTCTGCGAAGTGGCAGCCGAATCCAGCCACACTAACGGCTTGCCGTCATAGACCTTCTTGGAGAGAACCGGAAAGTCCTCTCGGATATTCCTAACATCTAGCATGTTCAAGTCTTTCAGTGTTTCAGGTTATTCAGTCGATCAGTGTGTCAGTCGGTCATTAACTCAGCCAAATTGCCAGACCAAACTGACCGACTGAAAGACTGACAAACTGACTGACTCTTACACATCAATCTCAATGCCATCGCCTTCGACTCGCACCGTATAGGTGTCAACGGGAACAACCGCCGGAAGCTCGGTGGCGGATCCATCTCTGACGTCGAAGCGCGCGCCGTGTCTCGGGCACTCGATTTCGCAGCCGTCAAGCTCCCCCTGATCGAAGGACGCGCCGTCGTGTGTGCACACGTCCTCAATGGCGTACAGGTCGCCACCGACATTGCACACCGCAACCGCCTTATCCCCGACCTCGAACACCTTGCTGACGCCAGGCGGAATATCGCTCACGCTCGCAATTCTCTGAAAAGCCATTCTAACCCTCCCTGATTGATAGCTTCGAATTCTTACTGTGCCAACAAATTTTAAACTGCCGTTTTCAGCCTCATCGGAAACTCTCCCTGCCCTTCTCGGTCCGGCTGAATCGGCGTGCTGTTTACCAGGTCCTCGATTGTAGTGGAATCCAGTATATTGAACACAGCCTCCGCGACCGACCTCCACACCTCACGCTGCGCGCAGCAAGGCGAGTGGATGCAGATTGTATTGTCGGCAAGGCATGCGACCGGCGCCTCTGTCCCACCCAGGCTCACCATCACGCTGCTCAGCCGTATGTCCGAAGGCTGCATCGCGAGGAAATGACCGCCGCGCGGCCCTCTCTGGCTGCCCGTAAATCCGCTCTTGTTGAGAGTATGGAGCACCTGCGCCAGGTACTGCTCGGGAATCACGGTGCGCCTTGCGATTTCACTAGCGCGCACCGGTCCATCATTCCCGTTCAACGCTAAATCAACCAGCGCGCGCACGCCGTAATCGACTTTTATCGGAATATACATAGGCCACTCCCTGGCCGTCTAGTTTCCGGAAAACCTACTCTGTGGTAACGGTACGCCCTTCTTCATCCGTAAGCGCGGAATTCAGTGCGTGCCACGACAGCGCGGCACACTTGATTCGCGCCGGATACCGCGATACACCTTGCAGCAATTCGGCGTCACCAAGCACGTCAGGATCAAAGTCCTCCTGAGTAATCATGCTGTGAAACTCCGAGAACACCTTCTCGGCTTCATCAATAGAAAGGCCTTTGACACTCTCGGTCATCATCGAGGCCGACGCCTTCGATATGGCGCATCCAATCGCCTGAAATCCCACGTCTGCGATAATGTCGCCTTCCACCGCCAGATACAGCGTTAGTTGATCGCCGCAAAGCGGATTAAACCCTTCCACTTCCCGGTTCGCCTCCTCCGGCTTCCGGTAGTTGCGCGGCCTGCGATTATGGTCCATTATCACTTCTTGGTACAGGTCATCGAGATCGTACATATTTGGCCTTGTTGTTAAGTTTTGCAGGGGTCAGTGGATAGCGCCGTCCCGCCGTCCATGGTGAGATCATGCCGGCGTATCCCAGATACGGCGCAGGTTAAGGGTGAAACCGGGCAGCTCAGGCTCGCCTGAAATCTCGTCGGGTTCGTCCAAAATCACGACTTCGGCTTGCGGTCGGTAAATGTGCAGTTGCTTTGGATTCGTCAACGGGTCTATCAGCCAGCCAAGACGCGCCCCGTTGTCCATGTACTCCTGCATTTTGGCGCGAAGTTCCGCAAGGCTGTCGGACTTTGAGCGCAGTTCTATCACGAAGTCGGGGCAGATTGGCAAGAATCCTCTTCGCTCTTCGGGTGCCAGCGTGTTAAATCGGGAGTTGCTAATCCAGGCAGCATCGGGGGAGCGCAGCGCGCCGTTGGGCAGTCTGAAGCCGGTGGATGAGTCGGAATACCTTCCTGTGCCGTCGGTTCTAGCCCAAATCGTCAGATCGGCATTGATGTCTGAGTTCTGCGAACCGCTGCTGAAGTGTGTAGGTGGCATTAATAGGATCTCACCCTTGGCGGTGCGTTCGATACGCAGGTCGCCGTTGAGCGCGCAGAACTTTGCGAACCGCTCGTCGTCCATGTGGGTGAGCGGCTTGAACTTGATGACGTAGGCCTCGTGCTCTGCCGCCTTCGGCATCTGTTGAGTCTTTGTAAGTGTCTGTGTCAATACTCTAAACCCCAGCCAAAGAAATCCGCTTCGCCGCTGAACGCCAATTGCCGACCGCTATTTCAAAACTCAAACTTATAACTTGGGAGTGAGTCTAGGAACAACCGCTCAAGGTAGCTTCTCAGGTAATCGTCTTCAACCGTGTCAATAATCTCGCTTGCGAACCCATAGATGAGCAGGCGGCTTGCGGCTTCAAGGTCGATGCCCCTGCTCCGCATATAGAACACTGTGTCCATGTCAATGTTGCCCGCCGTCGCGCCGTGCCCGCACTTCACATCGTCCGCCCAGATGAAGAGCGATGGCTTGCTGTCAACCTCCGCGTCCGGCGACAAGACTAGATTCTTGTCCTCCTGGTGAGAGTCCGTCTTGATAGCGCCTGGCTGCACAAACACCGTTCCGCCGAACACAGCCCGCGACCTGCCGTCCAGTATTCCCTTATAGTACAGCCGGCTCGTCGCATACGGCTTCGTATGATTTATGTTGATGTAGTTGTCCATGTGCTGCCGGCCGGACGTGAAATACAGTCCCTTCAGGTCGCACGAAGCGTTTTCTCCGTCAAGACTGGTGTACAGGTCGAACCTGCCCAGTCCAACCTGCCGTTCAAACACCTTGGAATTGTAGGTGCTGCCCGAGCCTTGCTTCACCCTCGAAACACCTACATGGAATGCGTCCTCGCTCTCCATCAGCAGCCTGTAATGCTCCAGCGTGGCGTCGTCCTCAAGCACGAATTCCGCAACCGAATTAGTCAGGCAGCGATTTCCCTGCACGCCGACATAGCTTTCCACGATAGTGGCGCAGCTGCCCCGGCCAATCACAGCCAGTATGCGAGGATGCGATACGGTCCGAGCTCCGTCAGTCGTTACGAACACCAGATGCAGCGGGTCTTCTACCGACACATCATCGTCAACCTCAATGAACGCGCCATCGCTGATAAACGCCGTATTCAGCGCGATAAACCCGTCCTCTTCAATGTCCGCATACTGAGCCATGTGCTTGGCAACCGTGTCGTTGCCAGCTTGGATCGCATCGGCAAGGCTCGATACTCGTACCCCGTTCACAGCACTCGACATTGACGAGAGCGCAGCCGAGTAACGCCCATCGACAAAGACCAGACGCGCGCAGCCATCCTGCAGTGGCGCAATCTCGCTCAGTTCCTCCACGCCAATCTCGCCACTGCCATTTAATGCCAGGGCAAGTTCCGCGTCGGCAATCGGCGCCACGTTCGTGTACTTGTAAGGCTCATTGCCACGCCTGGCAGTCGGCAGGCCGACCGCAAGAAAACGCTCCCAAGCCGCCGCGCGAATATCGCGTAGCCAACCGGGTTGCCCTGCCCCGTCTAGCGAATGAAAGTCTGATCTGTATTGTTCGTATCGTGTGAGTGTCTGTGTCATGTGCTTCCGTCAGTTATCAGTGTCCTAAGTCCCGTCGATTACCCAGTCAGATTGCCGATCCATACCGATGCAAGCACCGCCGCGCCGATTCCTAGAACCCAGTACAGCAGTCGTGCCTGCGCCGTCTCTAAACGGTCTAGTCGCGCGTTCATATCAGCGAATCGTTCATTCATCTGCGACTGCTCACCCTCAATTCGCCCCAACCGACTATACACCTCGGCGGCGTCAACTTGAGGTCTCGTCTCAGTCGTCATACTTTTCCCTATTTTCAACTTGTGCTATGTGTTTGGATAGAGAACGCTTAAGATGAGTGATACTGAGAAAGTTGTCATCAAAGCGGCGACTATCACTGCGTCCGACAACACAGAGGTGAGCACACCCTTCCTCTGAAATTCAGTTATCGGCAATGCTTGCAACCTGTTCAAAAATGGCGGAGTTATCTCCATAAGCAGGGAAGCCGATTGAGCATTTATAGTTAGCAGTAGAGTGCTCACGGAACCGCCACCTCCCGCAGCCACTCGTAGCCCTTCTTCTCAAGTTCCAGCGCGAGTTCTCGCCCGCCCGACTGCGCGATTCTGCCGTCAACCAGCACATGCACATAGTCCGGTGTAATGTAGTTGAGGATACGCTGGTAGTGAGTAACCATCACGATCGCGCGCTCATCGGACTTGTACTGGTTCACGCCATTCGAGACGATTCGCAGCGCGTCGATGTCCAGGCCTGAGTCCGTCTCGTCCAGCAGCGCAAGCGTCGGCTCAAGCAGCGCAAGCTGAAGTATCTCGTTACGCTTCTTCTCGCCGCCCGAAAAGCCCTCGTTGACCGAGCGTCGCACCAAGTCGCCCTCGATCTCCACAGTCTCCATTGCCGCTTCGAGCATCCGGTCGAACTCGCGCACCCGCAGTTCCCTCTCGCCGCGATGCTGCCGTATCGCGTCAACGGCGGACTTCAGGAACTGCCATGAGCGCACGCCCGGCAACTCCACAGGATACTGGAATGCAAGGAACACGCCCTCGCGCGCCCGTGTCTCCGGGTCCATTTCCAACAGGTCTTCGCCCTTGTAAAGCACCTCGCCGCCTGTAATCTCGTACTCAGGACGTCCGGCGAGCACATTCGCCAGCGTGCTCTTGCCGGAGCCGTTCGGCCCCATAATCGCGTGTACCTCGCCGATATTCACGGAAAGGCTTATCCCTTTCAGAATCTGCGTATCCTCGATGGACACCTCCAGATCCCGAATTTCCAGAAGCGGTGTCTCGTTGCCCTGTGCCATTATTATCCTACCGTTCCCTCCAGGTTCACCCTCAGCAGCTGTGACGCCTCCGCCGCGAACTCGAACGGAAGCTCCTTGAATATCCCCCGGCAGAAGCCGTTGATGATCATGTAGTTCGCCTCTTCAAGCCCGATTCCCCGCTGCTGCAAGTAGAAAATCTGATTGTCGTCCACTTTCGACGTTGTTGCCTCGTGCGCCATCTGCGCCGTCGGATTTCGCACCTCGATGTACGGCACCGTATGCGCCCCGCACTCCTCGCCGATAAGTAGAGAGTCGCACTGCGTGAAGTTGCGCGCATTCCGCGCCGAGGGCATTATCTTCACCTGCCCCCTATAAGTATTCTGCGCCTGTCCCGCGGATATGCCCTTGGCGATTATCGTGCTCTTCGTGTTCTTCCCAATATGCACCATCTTCGTGCCGGTGTCCGCCTGCTGGTAGTTATTCACCAGCGCGACCGAGTAGAATTCGCCCACCGAGTTGTCGCCCTGAAGAATCACGCTCGGATACTTCCAAGTGATTGCAGAGCCGGTCTCGACCTGGGTCCACGAAATCTTGGAGTTCCTGCCACGCGCCGCGCCGCGCTTCGTAACGAAGTTATAGACGCCGCCATTCCCCTCTTTGTCGCCGGGATACCAGTTCTGAAGCGTCGAATACTTAATCTCCGCATCATCCAGAGTAACCAGTTCCACCACGGCCGCGTGAAGCTGGTGCGTCTTCCGCATAGGAGCGGTGCAGCCCTCGAGGTAGCTCACATACGAGCCTTTGTCCGCGATAATAAGCGTCCGCTCGAACTGCCCCGTGTCCAGCTCGTTGATTCGGAAGTATGTCATAAGTTCGATTGGGCAGCGCACTCCCGGCGGCACATAAACGAATGACCCGTCACTGAAGACTGCCGAGTTGAGCGCCGCGTAGAAGTTGTCGGTATAAGGCACGACCGAGCCGAGATACTTCCGGACAATATCAGGGTGCGTCTTCACCGCCTCGCTGACCGAGCAGAAAATGACACCTGCATCCTCCAGCATCTTGCGGTAAGTCGTCGCCACGGACGCGCTATCCAGCACGGCGTCCACGGCAACACCCGTCAGCCGCTTCTGCTCCTCAAGGGGGATTCCCAGCTTGTCGAAAGCCTCTCGTATCTCCGGGTCAACTTCATCAAGGCTCTGCGGCGCATCCGCCTGGGACTTCGGCGCGGCATAGTAGATTATGTCCTGGAAGTCGATGGGCGGATACTCGATATTCGCCCACTTAGGCTCTTCGTTGTTGAGCGTCAGCCAGTGACGGAATGCCTTCAGCCGCCACTCCAGCATCCACTCCGGTTCCCCCTTCTTGTGGGATATTAGCCTGACAATATCTTCATTAAGCCCACGCGGAGCAATGTCCGACTCGATGTCGAACTCAAAGCCCCACTTATAGGCCTGGTCCTCCACGCCCGTTTCACGCGAGATGACCTGTTGTGTCGTCATAGCCGCTGCCTTTCCCTTTTGAACATCCCTTCCCCCTCGATGGGGGAAGGCTAGAGCTGGTCCTGAACTTGATTCAGGAATGGGGGTGAAGTTCCCCTGTCTTCAGTCTCAATTTGTTGAGCGATTAAGTCAACAATAGCATGAGCAATATAACAACTCCAGATACGCAGGTCAATAATTTTCCCTATCGACAAAAAGCCTCCAAAGTCAAAGACTTCAAGAGGCTTTAAGGCGATCTTCACGCATACGTTATGGGGTGTAAAGGTCTGACTTGAGGTACAGCCGAGAAATGTAAATCTCGTTGTTTTCGAGGACTGTGTATGCCATGTACCAATCCTCATTGGTAGTTTCTATCACCCCGGGTGGATTGGGATAGTATCCTGCGGCAAACTTCCTCACTCCATCCGGTTCCGGGTCTCGCATTATTTCGGCGAATGTATTGATTGCGGAAACCACCTCGCTATCGCTCGCGTTATCCAATGCCCGTAACGCGCTTTCGGATAGGTTCAGCCTAGACAAGCCTGTATTCTCCCTTTTTCTCATCGATTTCGATGCGGCGAACCTCGCCCCGCTCTAGTTCTCTCATCCCTTCGGCAACTTCCTCAATCAACCACTCCGAGCGTAGTTCTTCAAGCTCTTCTTGAACGGAGTTCACGACCGGATCCTTATCCTTCGCTTCCGTAGTCATGCTTCCCTCCCGCAAGTGCGCGCCGCGCCTCATTGTCATCGCCATATCACCTCAGTGGCGATTATAGCACGGCCATTCATCAGCATCGCAATCACGGAAGCTCAGCCCGCTTGCTCCCCCGCTTGCTCCCATGAATCGACGGCTCACCCGCAAGCAGATTTTCACGTATGATAGAATGAACGTTGCCAAACACATGTTTCTGAGGAACAGCCGAACTTTGGACGACCAAACTCACGGCATCACAATGTCAGCAGAACACGAACATACCCTGAATGTCTGGACAGCGGAACTGCTGCGTGACCTGCACGGGCTTGATGCCAAGCAGGAGCGGAAGCAGGCAGACCGCAAGCGCATCGACATCGAAATTCGCGTCGGCCCCGTTAAGATTGCCTTTGAAGCCGAGCAGGGACAGACAACTGCCAAGAAGCGCGAGGCTATTAGCGACGCAGACAAGCGACTGAAGCAGAAGAACGCCGACTGCGCCATCGCTGTCTGCTACCCGGACGACATATTCGAAAAGCAGCAGATACCCGACAGCCGCATGCTCTGGACTATCCGCGCGCCCAACAACCAGGTTCCGTACAAGGATGTGAGCTGGACAGAAGCGAATCTCAACGAACTGGCGTCCGTCATACAGTTCGCGCCAATGCAGCTTGGCAACCCGGACTTGGCGGCAGCGGGCTTGTCCGCAAGCCTCGACAGGGCAATTGGGCGTCTGAGCGAAAGCCAGAAGCGCGAAATCGCCCGCGCTCTCGACCTTCCCCAAAGCAAGAAGGCTACCCGTCTAGCCGGACAGTCGCCCAGCCGGTGGAATCACGCCGCCAAGCGCGCCATGCTGGTCATTGCCACCGCCGTCATGTTCCACTCTCGCCTGGACGCCCACCGCGCCGCGCTCAAGCCAAAGTACGACAACCGCCAAACGGACAAGACACTCTTCAGCGGCGAGTGGCCTCCCGCAATGGCGCAGCAGTGCGTCAAGCACGCGGACCCGATTGGCGCTCTCTACGACGCTTGGGAACTCTGGCTTGCCGTAGATTACAAGCCCATTTTCTCAACCGCGCAGACGGCGCTCAACGGCTGCCCGCACGATTCCGCCTTCACCGCCGCCATTCGCGAAGTCGGCGAAGCCTCCCTAGCTCTCACACGCGACATCGCCGGCTTGCGCCACGACCTCCTCGGGCGCATCTTCCACACCGTTCTCGATACCGCCCGCTACGACGGCTCTTTCTACACCACGACCGCCGCCGCAACCCTCTTGGCGTCCCTCGCCATCACCGACGACATGTGCGACTGGAACGACATAGACGCCATATCCAAGCTGCGTATCACCGACCCCGCTTGCGGCACCGGAACGCTGCTTATGGCGGCTGCCGAACGCATCCACGAACTCGCTCCTGCCACGAGAGACGACGCCGCTCTCGGACAGGCGCTAATCGAGAATGTTTTAGCAGGCTATGATGTCAATCTAACCGCAACGCACATGGCGGCAACCACGCTGGGCTTGCTCTCGCCCACCACGCGCTTTCAGAACATGAAAATCGGACGCGCATTTCTCGGCGTGGACCGCGCGGGCAAGGCGCACCTCGGTTCGCTGGAGTTCCTAGAGGCGCAGCCGATGATGATGCCCTGGCCCGGCATGGCGCAGTCCGTATCGCAGGTTGACGACGGAAGCGAAATGGCGCAGCCCGACCCGTCCGACCTTGTGATAATGAATCCGCCCTTCACCCGAGACAGCCTGCGCCATGACCAATTCAGCAAGACGGATGAATCGAAACTGAAAGCGCGGGAAAAGCGGCTATTTGCCAATTCTACAGTACATCTATCGCATAACGGTGGCGCTTTTCTCTATTTGGCGAACTTCTTGACGAAAGGTGAATGGGGAACAATCGCTGCTGTGTTGCCCCTAGTAGGCGCAACCAACTATTCGACTGCGGAAATCAGAAAGTGGCTGGCGCAACGCCATCACATTGATACGGTCGTTACATCCCATGACCCAGATCACATCTACTTTTCGGAGAATACCAGTATCGGCGAAATGCTTCTGATTTGCCGCCGCTGGAACGCGGAGAACGGGGAAAAGCCGCCTACCCGCATCGTGAACCTTGCCGTTAATCCCGCAACGCCAGCCGACGCAATCTCCGTTGCACAAGCAATCGACAATGAAACGACGCCACAGCAGGGGTATGGCACTGTTCAGCAATGGCCGTCTTCAAGAATTGAAGCAGGGAATTGGAGTGGCGTGCAATTCCTCTCGCCGTTCCTGTGCGAGAAATTTTTCGAGATGCAAGGATACCAGTTATTCCCGTCCACCGCGCTAGGGGAAATTGCCGAAGTCGGACCTTTGGGCAGAAGAATACGGGACTCGTACAACGCGAACCAGCATGCCGGATGCTCTGGGACGCAGGGCGCTTTGGCAACACGATACGAAAGTTACTCAAAGTATGGCAGCGCAGACGGATTCGCACATAGCGCCCAAACCTAGCAATGCTCACCTTGCCGACAAATACTGGAATCAGCGCAGCAGACTACTTATTACTATTACTACACACCCAAGGTTGACAACAAGCAGAGTTACTACGGTTCGTGCTGAAATTCGTACAATTGGTTCTCTATGGGTGCCTTGCAGATTTGATGCTCCGGAACACTTGCTTGCTAACTGGGAAAAGGTGCTGTGTGTGTATTTGAATTCATCCGTCGGTCTCCTGTCGTTTCTTGGAGACCGTACTAACAAGGTCCCATCCCGCCCAAACTTGTCCCTAGCCGATCTACGCAGCTTAATCGTCCCTAACTTCGCCGCGTTGGATGACGACGCACTGGAAACGCTGGTATCAGCTTATGACGCCCACGCCCACAAGACGCTGCTCCCCCTGCCACAGATGAACGCCTGCGATACGCGCCGCGCCCTGGACGCCGCCGTGTGCGCCGCCCTGGGCATAAACGTGGAAGACATCGCCACAATCCGCCGCAGTCTAGCCGCCGAGCCGTCGGTTACAGGCAGGCGATACGGAGAATGACTGCCCAGAATGCAGACGCCCCTGCTATACTGACCTCAACCTCACCACAAGCAGCCGCGTGCGCCATCCGAATACGCCACCGGAGTTAGAAATAGCCATGACCGCATTTATTGACCCCATAGCCGTAGAGCCGCGAGAAGGATTTCGTATCTGGGTGCGATACGAAGACGGTGTAGAAGGCGAAATAGACCTGTCGCACTTGGCAGGCAAGGGCGTGTTCAAGGCATGGGACGACCGCGAGTTCTTTGAAGGCGTCCACTTTGACAAAGATGGTGGCTGCGTCAGTTGGGGATGCCCACCCGGAAGCGACTTGGAATTGGACATAGCCCCTGAAACTGGCTACGCCTACCTGCTCGGCATAACCCGCGAGCAGATTGACGCCATGCCCTACGAGCATTCCTTCTGGGCGGCGATAGACAAGGCGCGCTCGAATTGGCGAGTCCCGACGCATGCCCAAGATTAGCGAGTTTATGGGCATGTCAATCTACATGAACTGGGATGATCACCCTTGGCCCCACTTTCATGTGCGTTCCGCCGAGTACAGGGCATCGCTCGACTTACGCTCGACGCGTAAACACGAGGCGAGTTACCTGACTCGCGAGCACGCGCATTACTCAGATGGGCAAGGATGCATGAAAGCGAGTTGTGGGAAAACTGGCAACTTGTGGAGAACCACGAAGCTCCCAATCAAGTGCGCCCACTCCGCAATTCTCACTAGACCGCATCACCCCCTCAGTAGCATTCGCATGAACGCCAGCGCCTCCGCGCTCTGCACGCCCACCGCCACATCCACGTTCCCGCCGCTCTCATAGTCCGCTCTCACCTCCCCGACACGTTCGCCGCTCGTCTCTACGCTCACAGCCGCCGCCCGCGTCTCTATCAGGTCAGGCCGTAGCGCCGCCATAATCGTCGAAGGGTCGTGCATGCTGAATCTGGCCCTGTGCTCCTCTTCATCCAACTCAAACCACTTCTCCAGAACCTGCGCCGCCAGTCGCTCTCCCGGCGAATCGCCGGTGAACCAGCCCTCTTCGTCCTGCGCGATCGAAGTCTGGCGGGTTATGTTCAGTCCCACCAGCGTTGTCGGCACACCCGACCCGAACACAACATTCGCCGCGTAAGGATCGTCCCAGATGTTGAACTCCGCGTATGACGTAACATTCCCCGAACCGTCGCCCTGCCCGCCCATAACGTACACCCGGCGCAGAGCATCCTTCACCCGCTCATCCCTCGTCAGCGCGCGCGCCACATTCGTCAGCGGTCCCAGCGCGAACAGTGTCAACTCTCCCGGCATCGCAAGCGCCGAATCCACGATGAAATCAACCGCGTCGCCCTGCGCGGGCATGGTTTCCGTATCGGGAAGACGCACCGTCAGTCCCTCATCGCCATGCACTTCGTAGGCGTGATGGAACTCTCCTTCCAGCGGCGTCGATTCACCGGCATACACCGGAATCTCCGTCCGTCCCATGTAGTCGAGCAGCCGCAACGCGTTCGCCGTTGTATGTTCCAGCCGCGCGTTGCCCTCCACGGTCGTCAGCGCCAGAATCTCCAGCTCAGGGCTGTTCAGCGCCATTATCAGCGCAAGCACGTCGTCTGCGCCTGGATCGGTATCAATTATGCACTTCATCGTTACTCTCACTTAGATGTACAGGATCGATAGCGTTTTAGTGTCCTCTATACGCGCCGATATTCAACCCGCAATTAGTATGTTAAGTCCCCTCTCCCACTGGGAGAGGGTTAGAGCCTGCCCCTGCAAAGGCAGGGGGTGAGGGCAAAGTTCCTTCCCCCTCGACGGGGGAAGGCTAGGATGGGGGTGATATTTTCACATTGTCGTTCCCGCGCAGCAACGTCATTCCTGCGGAGGCAGGGTCCGGAAGCCAGCGTCATTGAGGGCTTGCTCGAAATCAATTATCCGCACATGTAAAGAATGGTACGCGTTCTTTAGTTCTTGACATGCGGCAGCCGCATCGCGGATAGCAGACTACCCGCCCAAAGCCGGGCAAGCAAAATCATCTTTGAGCCTGCGCTCAGGCCTATTCGCCGCTCGAACACGTCGAAACCCGCCTGCTCAATCCGCTCCAGAATACCACTGTATGTCGCGTGCATCAGCTTCGGACAAACTCGCGCATCCGCGGAAATGAGCGGAAACAGCGCCCTGCTGCTGTCAAAGTATCTCCGCGCCCGATCAGCCTGAAACGCCATTAGCGATCTGAACCCCTCGGTAATAGCTCCTCGCTCAAGCTCCGCCTCCGTGTACGAAAATCGGTCCATCTCATCCTGCGGAATATACACACGCCCTCGCTCAGCATCCTCCTTCACATCGCGCAGGATATTCGTCAGCTGCATTGCCAGGCCCATCTCCACCGCGTATTCCTTGGCTTTAGGATCGTCGAACCCGAATATCCGAATACACACCAAACCCACCACTGAAGCCACCTTATAGCAGTATTCACGCAACTCATCAAAACTCGCAAAGCGGCTCTTCACCATATCCATCTCAACACCTTCGAGAATCTCCTCAAAGTACCGGTAAGGTATGTCAAACCGCCGCGCGGTATCATGCAACGCGCGATACATCGGCGCGTCCTCACCGGACGGTTCGCCCGCATACAGATTCCTTCGCACCCCCTCGAATCCGCGATACTTCGCTTCAAGCGGCAGCTCGCCGTCCGCAATGTCGTCGCAAAGACGGCAGTAAGCGTACACCGCGTACATCGCGCGTCGTTTCTCTAAAGGCATCGGTCGAAAAGTGTAGTAGAAGTTGCGCGCGTTCTCTCTTGTAACGCGCTGGCAGTGGCTGTACGCAAGTTCGAGTTCTGTCGCCATAAGCCGATCCCGTTCGTCCTGAGCTTGTCGAAGGATGAGTTCGCAAAACCGCTCCCATCCCCTAATGCTCCCTGTGCAGCAGAAATTCCAGGAGATTCTCATACTCGCGCCGCGCCCTACGTTCCATCTCAACGGCGGTAAGTGCGTCCATCGCCACCTCAGCCTCTTCCACCGCAAGAGCGTGGGCATGCTCCCGCACCTTCAGTGCGTCCATGATGTGCAGCACGTCCTCGACATCGGCGTCGCTTAGCTCGTCTTTGCGGTAAATGCCGAGCAGGTGTCGCTTGTCCTCACCCTGTGCCTGCGACATCGCATACACAGCGGGAAATGCGTTCTTCTTCCGTCGGATGTCCGCTCCCACAGGCTTGCCGGTGCTCTCCTCCTCCCCCCATATCCCCAGAATGTCGTCTCTCACCTGGAATAGAAAGCCCAGCGCTCTGCCGCTTTCACGGAAAGCGTTCGCATCGCCAATGTCCTGCGATCCTATTAGCGCGCCCATCGTGAACGAGCAGCGTATGAGCGCCCCGGTCTTGCGAGCGATCATATCGAGATACTGCTTCAGCCCGATCTCGCTCTGCCCCTCGAACGAGATGTCCAGGTACTGGCCCTCGATCATCTCCAGGTATGCCTGTGTGAGCTGCTCTATAACGGGCAGCGCTCGGCCTGTGGGCACGCCTGTGGATTGCAGGTTGTCCAGCGTGCTGTCGGCAACTATGCGAAGCACATTACCGGCGACTAGCGCTTTGGGTATGCCCCATACCGCCCAAAGCGTCTTGCGGTGATGGCGCGTCTCATCGCCGTCCTGTATGTCGTCGTGAATCAGCGAAAAGTTGTGGATGAGTTCCATTGCCGCGGCAGCAGGCATCGCCATTCCGCGCGTGCCTCCCACAGCCTCGCACGAGAACAGGCATAATGTGGGACGCAGGAACTTGCCTTCGGTTCCGGTAGTCGCGTTCCCCTCTGCGTCAACCCACCCCATATAGTAGCGGAGCAGGTTATAGACAGGGTCATGATTGTCCAGCGCAGCGCGCAGCGCACTGCCAATGTCGGCACGGTATTCCATGAACATGCCGGGCAGTTCGGGACGAACCATCGGGACGGTATCTGCGGAAGGAGAATTGGTCATGAAAAACTCCGCAGGGACTATCGTGAGGATGCTTGAGACGGGGCACACGAGAATGGAAATTGAACTCCAATCAGCGTAGCATTGCGCCTAATTCTATGTCAATAACATAGAAACCCTGCTAAATCTATCTGTCATTTCACATAAATTAATGACCCAAGAAAAGCCCCCAAGCCTGCCTTAGAGGTCCGGGGGCATCACAGCGTCAATGTCCTTAGTGCGGTCGGCATCTACATACAGTCACCGGCAGCTCACTCTATCAGCCCACCAAGCGCTGTATCACCAGTGCAATCGAAGTGGACAAGGCGGCAGCGCCGAACATTATCCCGACCATCCACTTGACGAGACGCGTCTCCATTTGCGCCATGTCAGCCCGTACATCCGCAATGTCCGCCTTTGTCGCATAGTGTTGCAGCTCTTCGCGCAACTCCGACCTCGTAATTGGCTGCTCTGATGTCACTAAAGAATGACTCCCCTCCGCATGTTCGACGGCCGAAGCTGATTATACCATGCTATTGACACATTATTGGCCAATACAGATAGTTCATTGTATTAGAAGAAGCGGCACTTTGCCGAGGCTGAAATCCCCACCCGCGAGGCTCCGCGCCTTCTCATCTCGCTTGCAATCAACTTGGACGCTATGCTATATTCACGGCGAGAAAGAGAAGCCCTTCCGCCTATGCGCGCGAGTTGACACCTGTGCTCGACGATTACTTCCGACAATACGGCTACATAGCCATCTTCACGGCGATAGCTGTTGCCGTCCCCGTTGGCATGCTTATGGCGTCATGGGCGCTTTCACTCTTCAATATACGACCCCGGATGCCGAGCGCCATCAAGGAGAGCATCTACGAGTGCGGCTTCGAGACCCTTACCGGCAGATGGAGCCAGTTCAACTTCAGATTCTACGGCTTCGCCCTGCTCTTCGTGATATTCGACGTAGAGGTAATTTTCCTCTTCCCATGGGCGGCGAGCTTCGGATATATGAGCAGGTACTTCGGCGTATTCATCCTGCTGGAAATGCTCATCTTCATCGCCATTCTCGTCGTCGGCTGGCTGTACGCTTGGCGCAAGGGCGCCCTTGAGTGGAGTTAGAATGACCGAAATCAGCACCCACGAAGGACACAACCTCACCATTCCACTGTTCCAGCAGACCTGGGATGTGGATAGAGAAGAAGGTGGTGTCATTAACCACCTGAAGGCGACCCACACATCCATGCTGACGGAGCCTGTCATCGACGTGCCGGACGACCTGGAGCGCAACGTCGCGGTCACCTCCGTCGATGCGCTCGTCAACTGGGGCAGGAAGTCGGCGGTCTGGCCTCTCACATTCGGTCTCGCATGCTGCGCGTTCGAAATGATAGCAAGCGCTATGTCCCGCTTTGACATTGCGCGCTTCGGCATGGAAGCCTTCCGGCCCTCACCCCGTCAGGCAGACCTGATTATCATCGCCGGCACCGTCACATGGAAAATGGCCCCAGCGATCCAGCGCGTCTATGAGCAGATGGCGGAGCCTAAGTGGGTCATCTCTATGGGCGTCTGCGCCACCAGCGGCGGACCTTACTACGGCAGCTACAGCGTGGTGCCCGGCGTGAACCACATCATCCCGGTTGATGTGTATGTACCCGGCTGTCCTCCAAGACCCGACGCGCTGCTTTACGGCATCATGCAGCTGCACGAGAAAATCAAGCGGTACTCGATCTCCCGCGAGAAGTGAGAATAGACTACCTATGACTAAATCTCTTGCAGGAGCGGACGTCGCAAGGCGGATCAACGCGGAACTGCCCGGTTCGGTTGTCGAGTCCCACAACGGCGATGTCCGAATTGAACGCGCGTCTATTCTGAATGTCGCGCGCTTCCTCAAAGACACGGAAGGTCTCGAATTCTCGTTCCTTTCCTCGATAACCGCCGTGGACTACGTCGAACACTTCGAGCTGGTCTATCATCTCACATCGCTGAAATTCAATCAGAGCATAGTCTTGAAGGCTAACTGCTACGGGAGAGACGAACTCAGCGCGCCCTCGGTCAGCGGCGTCTGGCGCGGCGCGGACTTCCAGGAGCGCGAAATCTGGGACCTCTTCGGCATCCGCTTTGAAGGACACCCAAACCTAAAGCGCATTCTCCTCTGGGAAGGCTTCCCGGGACATCCTCTACGCAAAGACTACCTCGGACAAGACCCATAACCTTTACCCGTCGTTCCTGCGAAGGCGGGAACCCAGAAGTCTTCAGATAATCGACCATTGAAATTACAATAAACGCTTCAAGAGAGAACATCGCCCCATGACCCTCAAAACCGAGCCGGTCACCATTAACCTAGGCCCACAGCACCCCAGCACTCACGGAGTGTTCAGGCTGCGCGTCACCTTCGACGGCGAAGTAATCGTCGACGTCGAGCCTGTCCTCGGCTACCTCCATCGCGGCTCCGAAAAACTTGCCGAGGGACGCACCTACGTCCAGATAGTAACCCTCACCGACCGCATGGACTACATCGCCAGCATGTCTAACAACCTCGCCTATGTGCGCTCGGTCGAAAAGCTTGCCGGCATCGAAGTCCCTGAACGCGCCCAGTACATCCGCGTCATCAGCGCCGAGCTTCAGCGCATCGCCAGCCACCTGATGGCTACCGGCTTCCTGCTCAACGACCTCGGCGCGCTCGCAACCCCGCTCATGTACTGCTTCCGCGAGCGAGAGCGCATCCTTGACCTTTTCGAGATGCTCTGCGGCGCGCGCATTACCCTCAGCTACATGCGGCCCGGCGGCGTCTTTCAGGACGCTCCCGATGACTTCTGGCCCGCTCTCGAAGACTTCACCAACATAATGCCCGACTACATTGACGAACTTGAGCGCCTGATCTCCGGCAACGAAATCGTCCTGACACGCACCCGAGAAGTTGGCGTCCTCAATGACGTTGACGCCGTAGATTTCTCCATCTCCGGCCCCATGCTCCGCGCCGCGGGCGTCGAGTGGGACCTACGCAAGGCAGACCCCTACGAGATATATGACAGGGTGGATTTCGACATACCCATTGGCGCGCTCGGCGACACTTTCGACCGCTACATCGTCCGGATTCAGGAGATGCGCGAGAGCATACGCATCATTCGGCAGTGCGTCGATACCATCCCGTCGGGCCCGATTAGGGCAGAAGCGCCCTACTTCATCAGGCCGCCAGAAGGCGACGCATACGCCGCGGTCGAATCGCCCAAGGGCGAGCTGGGCTTCTACTTAGTCAGTGACGGGGGAATCTCGCCATACCGTTGCCATGTACGCGCCCCATCCTTTATAAATATCACGCCCCTGCGCGAAATGCTGCTCGGCTGGAAGATGAGCGATCTAATTATCATCTTCGGTTCGATAGACATCGTGCTTGGCGAAGTGGACAGGTAGAAGAGTGAAGAGTCCCTTCCCTCCTTGATGGGGGAAGGTTAGGATGGGGGTGAGACGTACGCTCCCACAAACGATCGAAATCAGGGAACAGACATAAACAGATAGATGATAGACTTCTCCGAAACCGGCATACTCAGCTTCCACGGCATTTACAGCCTCTTTGCGCTGTTCCTGCCGAGTTGGCTCGCCTATGCCTCTACCTGCGGAGTCCTCGCATTCATCGTCATCAACGCGATGGTCTTGTCCACCGCGCTTTACACATGGTTCGAGCGCCGCACCATTGGCAGGTTCCAGGCTAGGCTGGGTCCCAACCGCTGGGGTCCCTTCGGCCTGCTCCAGCCCTTTGCAGATGTCATCAAGCTCATCGTCAAGGAAGACACCACGCCCGCGACCGCCGACAAGATAGTCTTCGCGCTCTCGCCCGTCGTTCTGTTCGCGCCCACCGTCCTCACGATGGCTGTAATACCATTCGGAGAGCACACCTTCCTCGGCAGGCTCAACGTCGGCGTCCTGTTTCTGATCGGCGTAACCTCACTTAACACGGTCGCCGTACTCGCCGCAGGATTCGCGTCACGCAACAAATACGCGATGTTAGGCTCCATGCGCGGCGTCGCGATGCTGTGCAGCTACGAAGTCCCCATGGCGCTCTCAATCGTGGGCGTCGTCCTAATCGCCAACTCGCTCTCACTGTACGACATCGTGCAGGCGCAGACCATTCCGTTCCTTCTCGTTCAGCCACTGGGCTTCCTCGTTTTCATTGCGGCGGCATCCGCCGAGATGAGTCGCACTCCCTTCGACCAGATCGAAGCCGAATCCGAGCTTGGCGCGGGCTACCACACCGAGTACAGCGGAATGAAGTTCGCCATTTTCCAGCTTGCCGAGTTCATGGCGCCCATCGTAAACAGCGTCATTGTGGTCGCCCTGTTCTTCGGCGGAACCCGCGGCTTCGACCCCATCCCCGGACAGCTCTGGTTCGTCATCAAGGTCGTAATCGTCCTCTTTGGCTTGCTCTGGGTGCGCGCCACCTGGCCCCGCCTGCGTATCGACCAGATTATGGCGTTCGCGTGGAAGGGACTCTTCGCCTTCGCGCTGCTCAACATCTTCGTTATAGCCGTCCAGGTTATGCTCTTCCAGAACAGCGATGGTCAAATATCGACACGCGGAATGTGGACCATAGCTGCCGTCAACTGGGTTATCACTATCGCCGCCATCTTCGTAATGTTCAATGTGCTGGGCGGCAGGAAGCTGGAACGCCCCGCCCCGCAGCCTTCACCTCTTGCAAACATGTACGCGGAGGCAGATTAGCCATGTATGGAACCGGACTGCTCAAGGGACTCGGCGTCACCATGAAAAATTTGGTCATGCCAAGCCGAATGTTCACTCTCAACCAGTACCCTGACCGCAAGGTCAGTCTGTTCGAACTTGCGAGACTGCGCGACACCAGCGCCCTTTCGCTTGCGCTCAAAGAGCCCGGCACCGCTTTCAAGTCGCTCGTCGGACTCGTCAGCGTCCCTGACCGGATGCCCCAGCACGGGCGCTTCCGAGGCGAGGAGTTCAGCTGGTATGAGCAGCGCTGCACCGGCTGCGCCAGTTGCGCCAAGTATTGCCCGCTGGGAATAATCCGTATCGTAACGCATCCCAGCGGAGTGGAGGAGCAGGTTCCCGAAGGCGACAAGTATTTCATCGACGTCTTCGATATTGACATCGGCAGGTGCATGTTCTGTGGACTCTGCGTGGAGGCATGCCCCTACGACGCTCTCCACATGGGCAGCGGCTTCGAGGAAGGCAAGTACCGCCGCCACGACCTCGTCATCAGCAAGGAGATGCTGAACGAGTCGCCCAAGCGCCCCAGCCTCTGGTTCCGCCCGCAAATCGAGGACAAGGGCTACCACCCGCACAGACACGACGACATCCCATGGGAAGAGGCCGGACGCCACGAGCGCCCCACGGTGGAGCAGCAGGAAGAAAGGTGGACTGAACGCTGATGCTGGGTCAGGGCACTGAAGCAAGCCTGCTTGCGAACATCGTCTTCTGGGTAATCGCCGCCTCAAGCATCGTCGCGGCGCTGGCTGTCGTCCTGCTCAAAGACCTGTTCAGAGCGGCGCTGTTTCTGATAGTATCCTTCCTCGGCGTGGCAGGAATGTTCGTCCTGCTTCGCGCGGAGTTCCTCGCCGTCGTGCAGGTGCTCGTCTATGTCGGCGCTATTTCCGTGCTGATTATCTTCGCGATATTAATGACTCGCGACGTGGAAGAAGGCAGCCCGTCCAATAGGTTCCGCCTGCCTATGGCGGTTTTCTGCGTGCTATTCGCGGCGGTGGCAATCTATGTCGCCGTAAGCACGAATTGGAATACCTTGGAAATGGCAATAGCGAGCGGCGCAATCTCAGGCGACGCGTCCGCCCGCATAGGCGAAGTATATTCAAACACAATCCCATGGATAGGGCATCTGCTCCTGCGAGACTTCGTTCTCGCATTCGAGATAGCATCCGTAGTCCTGTTAGCCGCCCTGATCGGCGCGCTCGCCCTCATCCGTGAGCGTTAGAGGCCCAAGAGTCCCTTCCCCCTTGATGGGGGAAGGTCAGGATGGGGGTGAACAACCCTCGTGAAAGCGAAGCGACAAGAGAGGGAAATAATCCATCCCACCCACCCCATGAGTTAAAATCGAATGAATCTGGAAAACTTTCTTATAGTAGCCGCGATAATCTTCGCGATCGGCCTCTACGGTGCGATAACGAAGAACAACGCCATTACGGTCCTCATGTCTATCGAGCTAATGTTCAACGCGGTCAACATCAGCGCGGTCGCCATGTCGCGCTACATCGTGCCTGCGTCCATCGCGCAAGACCCTACATCCACTGACATGGCTGTTCAATTCCTGCTCACCGGACAGGTCTTCACCATATTCATCATCACAGTCGCAGCCGCCGAAGTTGCGCTGGGACTCGCCATCGTGCTATCCATATTCCGACAGCGCTCCAGCATCTTCGTATCCGACGCCGCCGAACTCAAACAGTAACAAATAAAGTCCCTTCCCCCTTGACGGGGGAAGGCTAGGATGGGGGTGAATTTGCCATTTACCCATCCATCTAAGAAAGCAGTACTCGCAAACAAGGAATTAGGACGATAACCTCATAGGAAAGAAAACTGACTGACCGACTGACTAACTGAAAGACTGACTAACCATCATGTGGACTGACTACAAGAAAGCCTCTAATCTGATGAGCGCCCAGATGTGGAAGGACGTGCTGGAAGGCGATGGCCTCCCCACGAAAATCCTCCCGGACGACGACATCCTAACATGGAGCGAGCGTTCCACCTTCCGCGTACTCGTGCCGAAGGGTCGCGAGCATGTCGCGGACGAAATTCTGAGGAAGCTTTAGATAATGCCCGAAGCAGCCGCTTGGCTAATCCTGTTCCTGCCACTCGCGTCTTTCGCGCTGATTTCGCTCGTCGTCCGACCGTTCATGGGTGCTCAGTCGCAGTCGGCAGGCTACATCACCATCTCAGCGGTAGGGCTTTCATTCGTCCTGTCCCTATGGGCGTTGATCGCCGCCGTCGCATCCCATGGCGAGCTTCATTATCCAGTCCACACTTGGATAAGCTCCGGTGAGTTCGACTTCGCCGTAGGCATACTGATGGACCCGCTCACGGCGATAATGCTGGTCGTCGTAACCGGCGTAAGCCTGATGGTGCAGATATACTCCGTCGGCTACATGCACGGAGACGCGGGATACGCGCGATACTACGCCTATATGTCGCTTTTCACCTGCGCCATGCTTGGCCTCGTTCTCGCCAACAACCTCATCCAGATGTTCGTATTCTGGGAGCTGGTTGGCCTCGGCTCCTACCTGCTGATAGGCTTCTGGTTCGACCGTCCCGCAGCTGCGGCGGCAGCGAAGAAGGCCTTTATCATCACCCGCTTCGCGGATTTTGGATTCCTGCTCGGCATCCTGTTCCTGTTCTTCAACGGCGACGCCTTCGCCGCGCAAGGCTTGAATGTGTTCGTCGTAACGGACCTCTATCAGGGCCTCGAAATGGGCTTACTCGGAGCCGTTGCCGCGCAGTGGATCGCTCTGGGAATCTTCGCGGGCGCGATGGGCAAGTCCGCCCAGTTCCCCCTGCACACCTGGCTGCCCGACGCAATGGAGGGCCCAACTCCCGTCAGCGCGCTAATCCACGCCGCCACGATGGTCGCGGCAGGAGTCTTCCTCGTAGCCCGCTTCTTCCCGCTGTTCGAGCTGTCCATTGCCGCAATGAACACCGTTGCCATCATCGGCGGCATCACCGCGATATTCGCTGCGTCTATGGGACTCGTGGCGAACGACATCAAGCGTGTTCTGGCATACTCCACAGTCAGTCAGCTCGGCTACATGATGCTCGCGCTCGGCACGGGCGCTTATGGAGCGGCTATCTTCCACCTGTTCACGCACGCCTTCTTCAAGGCATTGCTCTTCCTCGGCTCCGGCAGCGTCAACCACGCAACCGGCACATTCGACATGCGCTACATGGGCGGCTTGCGAGTTGCCATGCCCAGGACATACGTCACATTCATAATCGGCAGTCTCAGCCTCGCAGGAATAGTTCCCCTCGCGGGCTTCTGGAGCAAGGACGAAATCCTGACCCATGCGTTCAGTAATGGCGATATGGTCAGCACTATCGTCTTCGTTCTCGCGCTGGTTGCCGCCTTTATGACAGCGTTCTACATGTTCCGCGCCGTATTCATGACCTTCCACGGCAACTTCAAGGGCGGTGCCGACAGGGACCCGGACGCCCATGCGGAGCATCCCATACATCTCGAAGAGTCGCCAGGTACTATGGTCTGGCCTCTCATAATTCTCGCCGTACCCGCGGTAGTAGCGGGCTTCCTTGCAAACTCCATATTCAACCTGGGAATCATCCCGGCGCACTGGATGTCGCACTTCCTCGATTACAACCCGGCAATCCAAGTCGAGACCGCGAAATTCAACATTCTGATTGCCGCGATTTCCACGGTGGTCGCACTTGCCGGCATCGGTCTCGCCTACCTGATGTATATCTCGCGCGCCGTCTCGCCCGAAGGCATGGGGCGCGCCCTGCGTCCGGTTCACACCCTGCTCTACCGCAAGTATTTCATGGACGAACTCTATGAAACTGTCTTCGTAAAGTACATCTTCTACAACGGCATCTGCTACGCCCTGGACTGGGTGGACAAGTCCGTCGTGGACAAGATAGCAAACTTCCTTGGCTGGCTCGGCGCAAACACCGGCACCGCTCTGCGTCAGGTCCAGACCGGCCAGCTTCAGGCTTATGGCATGGGCATATCCGTAGGAATACTGATCATTTTCGCAGTCTTCCTGTTCTTGTATTAGCAAAATAGTCCCTTTCCGCTCGGTGGGGAGAGGTTAGAGCCATCCCCATCCATTACACAATCGAATGTCTGACAACCGGGAGTAAGTCTTGGAGTTCACAGGCCTATTAACCGCGATAGTCTTCCTGCCACTGGCAGGGGCAATCGTCATCGCCCTTGTGCTCAGAAACTACGCACACGCGCGCATCTTCGCGGCGGCAATCGCGGTCGTTGACTTTATTCTCGCCATCACGGCCTTCGCCGCCTACAACACCAGCGCCGGCGGCATACAGCTCGTTGACCGCTTCTCCAACTGGATTCCCGGGCTTGGCGACGACGGCTTCGCGGTCCAGTACCTGCTCGGCATCGACGGTCTCAGCGCGCCCCTCGTCCTGCTCACAGGCTTGCTTGGATTGGTCGCCGTCCTGGCTTCATGGCACATACAGCTCCGCGTCCGCGAGTATTTCATCTGGCTGCTCGCCCTCCAGACCGGAGTCATGGGCGTCTTCACCTCGCTCGACTTCCTGCTCTTCTTCCTCTTCTGGGAACTTGAGCTGATTCCGATGTTCTTCCTCATCGCCATCTGGGGCAGCGACCCCAAGAGCAAGCGTGAATACTCGGCGATGAAGTTCCTTATATTCACCATCCTAGGCAGCGCGTTCATGCTCGTCGGCATCCTCGTGCTATTCTTCTCCACCGGCACGTTCGACATGACCAAGCTGCCCGACGCAATACGTGGCGCGAACCTCGTATTGCCCGCCGGCGTCGTATTCTTCCTGCTGTTCATTGGTTTCGCGATAAAACTCCCGCTCTGGCCCCTTCACACATGGCTGCCCGACGCCCACACGGACGCCCCCACTGCGGGCAGTGTCATACTCGCGGGCGTCCTGTTGAAGATGGGTGGCTACGGCATGTTCCGCGTATCCGTCAGCATGTTCCCCGACGTCGCGCAGGACGCCGCTTGGCTTCTGGCGGCAGCAGGCGTAATCAACGTCATCTACGGCGCGATTGTCGTCATGCGCCAGACAGACCTCAAGCGTCTCATCGCCTTCAGCAGCATCAGCCACATGGGATTCGTCATGATAGGCTTGGCGTCCGTTGTCGGCGTCAATGGCGTGGTCTCGCCCCTCGGACTGACGGGCGCGGCAATGCAGATGTTCACGCACGGCACGATTACCGGCCTGCTTTTCCTGCTGGTCGGCATGGTGTACGACAAGGCGCACACCCGCTACATCCCCGATCTAGGCGGTCTCGCAAGGCGCATGCCTTTTGCCGCCGTTGCACTTCTCGTCGCAGGATTAGCCTCTCTCGGCTTGCCCGGCACCAGCGGTTTCGTCGCCGAGCTTCTCATATTCCTCGGCGCATTCAAGCCGATGGCAGTCCCGACCGCCATTGCCGCCTTCGGTGTCGTGCTAGCCGCCGGGTACATCCTCTGGACAATCCAGCGCGTAATGTTCGGCCCCATCAAGGAACGCTTTGCCGACATCACCGATGTCTCAGGCATTCAGCTTGTGCCAATCGCGCTTCTGGTAATCGCCATAATTGTCGTGGGCATCTACCCATCCATAATTTCAGACGTATTCGCAAGCGGCGTCGAGCCAATTGCCCAATCCTTGGAACAAGTAGCCCAGGCGCGCCTGCGCTAAGCCAACCACAACATCCCGTCATTCCTGCGTAGGCAGGAATCCACTTGCAATGCGCGAACAAGTGATTTATGCAGCCAGGAAAGATCCATAGGTAACGGAGAACCGGATGTCAGTTTATGACCTATACCTGTTAGCGCCCGAGATAAGCATCGCTGCACTCGCAGCCGTCTTGGTGCTCGTGGACTTGGTCGTCAGAAACAAGACAGTGCTGCCCATTTTGGCAGTGCTGGGACTCGCCGTTCCCCTGATTTTCAGCCTGATGCTCTGGTTCGACCTGCCCAACGGCGACACCGGCATGTTCAACACGCTCGTCGTTGACAAGTTCAGCCTCTTCTTCAAGTTCCTGCTCATCGCGGCGGCGGGCGTCGTCATCCTCTCATCAACCGACTATGTGCGGAAGTTCGCACGCTTTCAGGCCGAATACTACGCCTTGGTACTATTCGCCACCACCGGCATGATGCTCCTCGCATCCACGACAGAGCTGATTACCATCTACATTTCGCTCGAGCTAACCGCCTTGCCGATTGCCGCTCTGGCGGCATTCATGCGCGACACTCGCTCCACCGAGTCCGGCATGAAGTTCCTCATCCTCAGCGCAATCAGCTCCGCTATCCTGCTCTACGGCATGGTCATCGTTTACGGCTTCACCGGCACGACATCCCTGCCGCAAATCGCCCAGCAGATTGGCAGCGTCGGTCTGAGCGGAGGCACGCCCTTCGGCAGCAACGCCCTTCTGTTCGGCATCGTCCTCATGATTGCGGGCTTCGGCTTCAAGATCGCGAGCGTACCGTTCCAGATGTGGGCGCCCGACGTGTACGAGGGTTCGCCTACTCCGGTTACACAATTCCTCTCAGTCGCGAGCAAGGCGGCGGGATTCGCGGTTATCCTTCGCGTCTTCTACATCGCATTCCCCGCCGACGCCCTCAGCCTCGACTGGAGCGCGACATTCGCCATTCTGAGCGCACTCTCGATGACGATTGGAAATCTGGTAGCCATCCGCCAGAACAACATCAAGCGCATGATGGGTTATAGCACCGTCGCCCACGCGGGATACATCCTTGTAGGACTGGCGGCGGTCGCAGCCCGCACGCCCGGCTCTGAGAGCAGCATAGGCCCGGCGGGAGTCCTCTTCTACCTGGGCGGATTCGCCGCGACAAACCTCGCTGCCTTCTCAGCGATCATCGCGATCTCCAACCGCATCAACAGCGACCGGATAGACGACTACGCGGGAATGGCGCGCCGCGCTCCCATCCTCGCCGTTGTGCTCACACTGTCCATGCTCTCCCTCACAGGCATCCCGCCCGCCGTCGGCTTTTGGGCCAAAATCTATCTCTTCGGCGCCGCGGTCGAGGCAAACCTCGAATGGCTGGTCGTAATCGGCGTAGTCAACAGCGTCATCTCAGCCTACTACTACCTGCGCGTCGTCAAGGCGATGTTCCTCTCCGACCCGGCATCGGATGAGACGGTATCCTTCGCCCTGCCGATGCAACTCGCGGTCGCGATTGGCTTCATTGGAACTCTCATATTCGGCATCTACCCCACGCCGCTCCTCAACTTCGCCCGCGCCGCCGCAGGCGTCCTCATATCATAGTCTAGGTAGTTGCGGTGCAAGCCCTCTGATATACTAGCGATGGTAGCTACACCGAACGGTTCTGTTCAACGAAGGCGAACGATAACCGCTGGCGGACGCACCCGCCAACTAACCCTGCATGCCATGGTCAGAATGCGCCAGCATGACATTACCGAGGCTCAGATAGCGTATGTGCTGGATAACTGGCAGTTGCGAGGCATCGACAACACTCTGGGCAGAGAGGCGAGTTACGTCTATTTTGCCTATGTCCCTGAGCATACCAAAGTCTTGAAAGTAGCTGTCTCTCTGGACGATGAAAGGATTGTCACTACGCACTTTGACACAAGGGCAACCAAGGAGTTGCGTAGAGGCACACGTAACTACTTCCTCAGAAAGTATCAAGACTTGGAGGAAAGAGATGAAGGTGATATACGAAGAGCAAGATGACCTATTCGACATTTCAAAAGATGTGCGTATTTACGATGGGTCATCCATAGAGGAAGACCCCGGCGTCGTGTTGCACTTCGGTACGGATGGCGGACGCGACATCGTAGCAGTTACCGTCATGGGAGCATCTTGCTGGTTCAACAGAGGTTTTGATGAGACATCGGATACTTGGCTTCTGGGCGACACAACTTCTGACCCTTCGCTGATAACCAAGGATGGCGACTTCATAGGCTATTGGAAGCCGGACGAATTCCACCCCGACGAACTTCCCGACCCCATTGGCGTTGAGATCAAGCATGCATCAAAGCATCTCGCAAGCGTCCGTCATCAATTGGAAAAGTCTGCACAGGCTACCAAACAACCGCAACCCTAAGCCGCAAAGCAAATGACATCCACTTACATCGGCTTCGTGTACAACGCGCAGCACCCCACCGCCCTGCAAATGACCGAAGCCGTCATGCGCTCACTTGACCTCGGCGAAGACTGCTGGTTAAGCGCCGCCGAAGACCTCGACGACATGCGCCCGCTCCTCAATGACACGCGCTTCATCGTCATCGCAGGCGGCGACGGCACGATCCTGCGCGTAGTCCGCTCAATCGCCGAATTCGGAGTCCCTCTCGTCGGCATAAACATGGGCAGAGTCGGCTTCATGGCAGAATTGCAGGTCCACGAAGCCATAGAAGAGCTTCCCGCGTACCTCAACGGCAGCGCCCGAATGGAAGAGCGCATGATGCTGGATGTCAGCGTATCCCGTGGCGACGAGCAGGAACCGTACCTCACTCTACACGCGATCAACGACGTCGTAGTCGGCAGGGGCGGCTCCGCGAGACTGCTCGACATCGTAGCTACCATAGACGGCGTCATTCTCACGAACTATCGCGCGGATGCCGTCATAGTCTCCACCGCCACCGGCAGCACAGGCTATGCCCTGTCCGCGGGCGGACCCATAATGTACCCGGAAACAAGGGCAATGCTCATTCAGCCCGTCGCTGCCCACACAGGCCTCCGCAGCGGCCTCATACTGCCCGACTACACCGAGCTTGAACTTCAGGCAAGTGACAAGCACGAAGCACTGCTCAGCGTGGACGGGTTCACCGACACCATGCTGCACGGCGATGACCGCGTATCAATTCGCAGGAGCCAGTATGTTACGCGCTTCCTACGCCGGCACGCGCCCACAGCGTTCTACGCCGCCCTGACGCGCCGGACCCTCGGCATGGACACTCCGACTTACAACCCCTCCGACAAGGCATGAGAAACCCTACCCCGGATGAGGGCTGGAAGGTAAAATCCTGTTCGTCCTGTCTATCCATGTTAGCCCCCGCAGTGAATCCCGAAAGGCAGACACAACATGCAGCCCGAAGAGCAGATAGCCTCACGCGACATTTACGACGGTAGAATAATCAGCGTCCGCGTTGACGACATCCTTTTGCGCAACGGAAACACCTCCATCCGCGAAGTCGTTGACCACGCCAACGCCGTCGTTATCTGCCCAATCGACGACGAAGGCAACGTCCATCTTGTGCGCCAGTACCGTTACGCGGCAGAGCAGATGCTGCTTGAATGTCCGGCCGGACTCGTCGAAGAAGACGAAGACCCCGACGACTGCGCCCAGCGCGAACTATCCGAAGAAATCGGCTTCGCATCCCGAAACCTCAGAATTCTCGGCGGCTTCTGGTCATCCCCCGGCTTCTGCACCGAGTTCATGTACGCTTATCTTGCCAAGGACCTTGTGCCTCGCAGACTTCAGGCAGACGACGACGAGGACATCCAGGTCGAAAAGGTGCCTCTGACCCGCATACCGCAACTCATCCGTCTGGGAGAGATACAGGACGCCAAGAGCATCGCCGTCCTGCTTATGGCAACCTGCATCTTCAACACCTAACTCCAATTATCCCTTCCCCCTTGACGGAGGAAGGATCTCAATAGTCCCCTCTCCCTCTGGGAGAGGGCTAGGGTGAGGGCAAGGACAATCCATCCTGCCCATCGATGTAAGCCAAAACCACGGAGGAAACCAATGCCTACTCTCGACGAACTATTCGCCCAGGTCGATGAGCAGCGAGCAGAAATCATCGCCCTCGAACAGGCCCTTGTCCGCATCCCGTCCGTCAACTCCGGCTTCATGCCCACCGGCGACGAGACCCCCGTCTGCGAGTACATCCGCGACTGGCTTGCCGAAGACGGCATCCAGTCCGAAATCCTCGGACGCACCCCCGAACGCGGCAACATCATCGCCCGCATCGAGGGAAGCAACCCTGAAGCCGGCCTCATGTTTATGTCCCACACCGACGTCGTGCCGGTAGAGGAAGAAGAGAAATGGCGCTTCCCGCCATTCAGCGCAACCATCGCCGACGGGCGCATCTACGGGCGCGGCGCATCCGACTGCAAGGGCTTGCTCACAGCCCAGCTCTACGCCATGCGCCTGCTCGTGCGGAACGGCATCCAGCTTGAAGATAGCCTCATACTCTGCTCAGGCGCGGACGAAGAGCACGGCGGACGCTACGGCTTCGGCTGGCTGGCGGAGAACCATCCCGAGAAAATCCGCGCCCCCTTCGCCGTCAACGAGGGAGGTGGCACACCCATAGACTCCCCAAGCGGCCTTACTTACCTGCTGGGCACAGGCGAAAAGGGACGTCTCCAGGTCGAAATCGAAGTCAAGGGCGTCAGTTCCCACGCCTCCGTCCCCTGGCAGGGCACCAACGCCCTCTACACCCTCCAGCGCGTACTCCAGCGCATCGAAGACTACGAGCCTGAGCGCGACACATCTACCAGCCTATTCGACCACCTATCCATATTCGCCATCGAGCACAAGCCATCCGCCGAAAACATCGACGAAATCATCGCCGAAGTCGAGCCGGAAAACCCCCGCTTCGCCTCCATGATGCGCGCCCTGTCCCGCATGACACTCACACCCACGATGATAAGCGGCGGAATCAAGTCCAACAGCGTCCCTGAGTCCATCCGTCTCACCTGCGACGTCCGCACGCTCCCGCACCAGAGCGACGACTATCTGCGGGAGCAGCTTGACGCCATCCTCGAAGGCATCCCCAACACCACCTACGAGATAGACTACATGGCAGTCCCCAACTCCTCCGCCTTCGAGACCGAACTCGGCAGGAGCATCCAGCGCTCCACAGCAGCCGCGCTCGGAATCGACGACATTCAGTGGGTCCCCGCCATCAGCACCGGCTTCACCGACTCCCGCTTCCTCCGTCCGCTGGGCACCATCACCTACGGCTTCAACGGCTCACACCCCGACGACGATCCCATGCTCAGCCGCGCCCACGGCACCGACGAATCCATTGGCATCAGCAGCCTCATGAGCGGCACCAAGATAATGCTCGCCCTAGCCATCGACATCCTCAACGGCAAGTAAAAGCCTCATTGAAGAATCCCTTCCCCCTTGATGGGCTGACAGGGAGGTAAAGTCCCCTCTCCCCCTGGGAGAGGGTTAGGGTGAGGGTAAAAGTTCCTTCCCCCTCGATGGGGGAAGGTTAGGATGGGGGTGATGTTTTCACATTGTCATTCCCGCGAAGGCGGGAATCCAGAGAGTATTGAATTCGGAAAGTCGCGGTATCAGTAGCAGTAAAACAGAAGTAAGAATTACATTGAAATAGCATACAAGAGCACCACAAATGAACCGCCCCGTCCCTCGCGCCATCTCACGCGCAGCATTCATCGCCGCCGCCATACTAATCGCCTACCTCATCTTCAGCGCCCTTTCGCTGTTCATAGGGAGAGGCAACTGGATTCTAGTTCTGGCGACCGTAACAATCATCCTCGCCTTCGCCATCCCGTTCGTTGACAGAGCCTTCGGCGACAAGTTCCCCTTCCTCGGCAACTGGCCCACCACTTCCATAAATGCCCGAATCCGACGCATACTGGGACTTAGGTTTTTAGGCGGCGGTAATTCCTTCTACAACCCTCAAACCGGAAAGCAAGTCGCAGTTAATATGCTGTGGGCGTTCTCCATATTCCTTTTTCTTCTCGCAGTGGTAGGTGTCAGGTTGCTCTTAGGCCGCCCTGTCTCCGACACTCTGGCAAATATATTGGGAGCCGCATTTATGTCATCAACCGCAATGGCGGCATTCCAATTTATGGCGCTCAGACTGAGAACAAAATACGACCTGCGAAGCTTACTTCTAGCCATCGCAATCTACGCGCCAATAATCATGGTTGCGATTGGCGTCTTTTTAGTCTGGGGCGAAGTCTTCGATGACGATTCCTTGCGCATCTCGAGAGGCATAATGCTGTTCGCATTATGTGCGAGCATCGTTCTCACGGCGCTGATGGCGCTCCTTCACAACCTCCGCAAATCCGAAGTGCCCGTCCCAACGTTCACCACCCACCCCCTCTACCGGCGCACCGAAATAACCACATCCCTCGCATCCCTGGCCGCCGTCGCCATCATCTTTCTCTTGTCATCCTAATCCTGCGGGCAATGCCCCAATTCCACCCGCGCCCACGAGAATCACCGCATTTAGGCAGCCGGTTAGACGTCTCCCTAGCTGACCTTGGCGAGCTTGGTGAAGCTGCGGAGTTCCTTGGGCGGGTCCATGCGGCTGCCCCGGATGGTGTAGGAGACCTCGCCGACGTATATGTTCCCGTGGCTGTCAACTCCCATGCCGTGCGGAGCTATGAACGCTCCGGACTCCACGCCTTCGTCGTCCGCGCCGAGCAGTGCGAGTCGGTTGCCGCTGTTGTCGTAGATAGTCACGCGGTGTCCGTGTCGGGGCGGCGTAGGATCGGCCTGGGTCGCGCCGGGTAGTTCACCCACGTATATGTTGCCGTCCGGCCCGATTGTCATGCCGTTGGGCATATGTATATTGTTCCAGACGTCCAGCACGTTTCCGTCTCCGTCGAAGACCTGTATCCGGTGCGCCTCGCGGTCCGCGACCAGCACGCGGTCGTCGTTGTCCACCGCGATATTGTGTGGTCGCAGGAACTCGCCCGGATCAATGCCGGGCCCGCCCCAGCTTTTGACATACTCCCCGTCGCCCGTGTACTTGTGGATGTTGAAGTTGCCGTACCCGTCGGAAATGTATATGTGGCCGGTCTTCCTGGACACCGCCGCATGGGTGGGCCTGTTGAACGGCTCTCCCTTCCATATTTCGGAGGACACGCCCGACGTCCCGATGGTCATTAGCAGTTCGCCCTCGCGGGTGAATTTGGTGATGGTGTGTATGCCGTCGTCCACACAGTAGATAGTGTCCTCGGGACCGACGTATATGCCGTGCGTGCGGTTGCCGAATATGCCCTTCCCGAATCCGCGCACGAAGCCGCCGTCCTGTCCGAACACCATAACCGGGTAGTCCGGATTCCGGCTGAATGCGTAAACATCGTCCTTCGAGTCCACGGCAACGCCCGGCGTCTCGATAAGCCTCGCGCCCTCCGGCATCTTGTGCCAGTCAATTATATGTTCGTACCTGAAGTCGCCTTCACCAATTATCGCGCCCATGTCAGCGCCTCCTTGTAAATAATGCAATGTGGTCAGTATTTCGGGTCGGATGGTACTTCAGCCGCGCGACGTAGTCAAACGGGAGTAATCATCGAGCGCGCCTCAATTCCACCCGCGCCCGCTCCTCCTGCACCTGCACTATCGCCGACCCGCCGAGATGTCCGATCCCAGCCGCAACCGCCGCCACATACTTCTGGTCCACCGCAGCCGCAATGTCAGCCGGCACATCCACCTCCCGTGCAAGCTCAGTCGCCAGCCGCACGTCCTTCGCGTCCGAGCGCACGAACGCATGCCCCGCCGGCTCGAAGTTCCTGTCGAACACCGCCTCATACTTGGGCAACTTCGGACTCGACGCCGATCCCGCCGCCATCACCGTCGCCAGCGTCTCCAGCTCCACCCCCGCCTTCAGCCCAATCGTAAGCGCCTCTGCCACAACGCTGAACGTCGTATGCGCCACAAGATTGTTGCACAGCTTCACAGTCGCCCCTGCTCCCACAGGCCCGCAGTGATAGATAAGCTCCGGGTCTCCAATCGCCTCAAGTACAGGCCGCACCCGCTCCAGCACGTCCGGGTCGCCCCCCGCCATCACCGTCAGCACACCCCGATCCGCCGAATCCGACCCCGACCCCTTGCTCACCGGCGCGTCGATATACTCGACCCCTCGCTCGGCGCAGATAGCATGCAACTTCCGCACCATGCTCGGCGAGTTCGTCGCCAAATCGATATACACCGCGCCCTCCGCAGCCCCGTCCAGCACACCCTGCTCTCCGCTCACCACCGCCTCCACTTCCAACGGCCCCGGCAGCGACCCCATAACCACGTCGCATGCCCGCGCAACCTCCGCCGGCGTCGTCGCCCACACTGCGCCTGCCTCCAGCAGATCCGTCGCCGCCTCCTGCCGAATGTCATGCACCGTAGTCTGGTGCCCAGCATTCACCACACACATCGCCATCGGCTTCCCGATATTCCCCAGCCCGATAAACCCAACCTTCATCCTATCCCCCCATCCTGTCCATCCATGTCAGCTCCCGTTCCCCTAAACATCCCAATAATGCCCATACCTCTCCACAATTTCCGGATTCAGCTCTGCACCTAGTCCCACGCCGTCCGGCATCCACAGCCTGCCAGATTCCACACGCTCGTATGGCAGCACCACCTCAGCCCGCCAGTCCGTCTCATAGACGGCATGCTCCAAATGAATCGCCTCCGGCATAGCCGCCGTCGCATGCCCGCCGCCAATCAGCGACACCGGTCCCGTCGGGCTGTGCAGCGACACATCGCCCCCAGCCTTCATCGCCGCCAGCCCCGACGCGCGCGCCTCCGCGAGTCCACCGCAATGCTTCACGTCCGGCATCACCACGTTCAGCGCGCCATTCTCCACCACGGACCGGAAGAACTCACGCCCGTATCCGGACTCGCCGCCCGCCGTTATCATCGACACTTCCCGCGCGATTGCCGCCAACTCTTCCGCATCCTTCGTCGGCTCCACCGGCTCCTCGAACCAGCCGATATTCGACTTCGCGAGCTGCTCCGCAACCAGCGCCGCCGTATGCCGCTCAAACCTGCTGTGGCAGTCCACCAGCACCGTCACGTCCGGCCCTACCGCTGCTCTCACCGCCGCTACCCGCTCAATCCCCAGCCCCGCCTCGTCCAGAATCTTCTCCCGCGTAGAAGGCGGCCCCACCCCATCGAACGGCGCGCACTTCACGATGCCGAACCCTTGCGACACCGCATACTCCGCCGCCCTCCCGAACGATGCCGGCGACCTATCCCGCGTCAGCAGGTGCCTGTTGATATTCGCATACAGCAGTATGCTCTCTTGCGGCGTGCCTCCCAGCTCCTCCGTCAGAGTTACCCCTCGCCGCTGCGCCCGTAGGTCGCTTATGGCCGTCCGAAGCCCGCTCACCGCCGTTGCCAGCGCCAGGCTCCCCTGCATATCCGCAACCGCAAGCCCCAGCATCCCCTCCACATCGCCCTCGCCGGCAATTTCGCGCCCCTTCAGCCGACCGGCAAGCTCCGCCGTCAGCCGCACCGCCTCCGCCGTATTCGCCCCGCATGTAATTTCCGCCACCGCGCAATGCCCGTCCCCGTCATACACCTCCGCAAACGTCCATGTCGTCGCCTCCGACGCCACCACCTCCGCAAACCGTACCCTCTCAATCTTCACTCTCTCGCTCAAATTCAAATCTCCTCCCAAAAGTTCCTTCCCCCTTGACGGAGGAAGGCTAGAGCCTGCCCCTGCGAATCCAGGGGATGGGCGTGAGCAGGACAGATTATCCTATCCATCCTGTCCATCCATGTAAATTAAACGCCCGCAAGCAGCCGCATCGTCCGCATCCGCGACTCATCAGCGTCTCCCACCGTGATGACGCTCGCCAAAACCTCATCCGCTCCCCACTCATACATCTCGCGTATCCTCAGCGCGACCGTCTCCTCATCGCCCGCCAGCAGCACCGAGTCCACCATATCGTCCGTCCACCCGCTCTCCTCCGATCCCGGGAACCCCGACGCCGCAAACATCCGCGCATAGAACGGAATATACGGGAAATACCCCAGCTGCTCCCTCACGCCCTGCCGCGCCCCCGCCACGTCGTTCGTCACACACACCGCCGCATGCACCACCAGCGGCGGCGCGTCCCGGTCGGCGCCCTCCGCGGCCGCGCGCATCGCCGGCATCGCCGTATCCCGCACATAAGGATGCGGGCACACCCAGCTTATCGCGCCGATGCCCTCCGCGCCGCACATCTCGAACGAGCGTGGTCTCAGCGCGGACGCCATCACCGCTACTTGCGTAGGAGCAGGAAGCTCCGCCTTCGCGACAATCTGCTCCCCCTGAAAATCAATCTCCCCGTTCTCAAGAAGACCCTTCAGCACCTTCACATACTCCGTAAGATGACCCAGCGGAGCCTCAAAGCCCACTCCAAACGTCTCCTGCATCGCCTGCAAGTGCCCCGGTCCCACGCCAAGCCGCAGCCGCCCCGGAGCGATCGCGTCAATCGTCTGCGCTTGTCGCGCGGCGGTAACCGGATGCCGCGACCACGTCTGCATAATCGACGTGCCCAGCTTGATACTCTCCGTCTGCGCCGCCGCGACCGCCAGCGCCGTCAGCGCATCACCGGCATCTCCCCCCGACGTCAGCCACGCCGCCTTCACCCCCGCGCTCTCCGCCTCGATCACCGATTCAATCACCGACCGCGCATCCGGAGCCGGAATCGCCATCCCAACAGTCTTCTCACTCATATCAAAAGACCCCTTTCAAGGCAGCAGCCTTGCTATAATAGCCACACAGAAATAACGCGCCAAGCGCACCGAAGCGCCAAGGCACCGCGAGGATTATAGCATGTACCCTGCAATATACACTCCACTCGAACCACAGAAAGCAGACACGTCAGTCTGCCGGTTGAAGCGTCTGCGCCGATGGACTAAACTGTGAACAATAAGAACATTGCACAATAATTTATTGAGGCAGGTCATGAAGACTATTAGCGTTTCGGTCGAGAATGAAACCCACAGGAGAGCGCGTATCAGGGCTGCCGAGACCGGAACCACTGTGTCTGCAATGATGCGAAGCCTCCTGGTCGAGTTTCTCCAGCGCCCGGCTGCGGAACCTGCCGAGACGGAACATCAGAAGCGCGCCCGGCTGCTGGACGAAGTGCTCGAAGGGTTCAGGAGCGACGGGGTAGGTGTGGACACCGGCTGTATCCTGAGCAGACAAGAGATGTATGACAGAAATGCGCCTCGCTGACACCAATATCCTCATATATGCGGTGAGCAACCGCGATGACGATGCCCTAAAGCGAACGAGGGCGGCGGCGATTCTGAAGGAACCCGACCTGGCGCTATCCGTGCAAGTTCTCCAAGAGTTCTACTATCAAGCAACGAGACTGCAAGGACCCGCGGGGCTGACCCACGAACAGGCTGTGACATTCCTCAGGCCGCTGAGAACGCTGCCGACGCAGAACATCACACCGGAACTATTCGACAGGGCAACCGAAGTCAAGCAGAGATTCGGTCTGTCTTATTGGGACGCGGCAATACTTGCGGCTGCTGAGATGCTTGGATGCGATTCAGTTTACTCCGAAGACATGAGTCATCAATTGGACTACGACGGAATCAGAGTGATCGACCCGTTCTCGGACTAGTCGTCATTAGGTATTGCTTCCACTCGTTGAGGTAAGGCAAGAGTCCCTTCCCCCTTGACGGGGGAAGGTTAGGATGGGGGTGAAATCGACGGAGATGAATTCTCCCTGTGCCCTTTGCGTCTTATGTGGCAATCCCTCCATCCTGTCTATCCTGTCCATCGATGTTAGCCCCCGTCACAACACCCCCGTCTCCCTCAACCGCGCTCCCCACCGGCACGGAATAATTGCGGTTCGAGTTATACGGCTGATCCAGACAAATCAAGTCAACCGACCAGCTTTTCATCCCCCGCAGGACGTCCAGATTATTCCCCGTCCATATCGTCCTATCCGCAAAATTCGCCTGCATCCTACGCGCCCTCGCTATACATATTTCCTCCCCAAAGATTAACATATCCCCAAATGATAAGGTGGCACAAAGTCCCTTCCCCCTCGACGGGGGAAGGTTAGGATGGGGGTGAAAATGCCTGCCCGCTACCGTCCAAACTATATTTCTGCATGATTCTTAAGACCTCTAAGTGAAGCCTTGGATTCATCACTGCGAAGGAAAGATATTTCTAATGGATGTCCTTTACAAATATGTAACTAAGGACCGCATCATGACCTGCCTGCCCGAAGTAGGAGACGGGACATTGCGTGCCACACAACCATTGGCCATGAACGATCCGTTCGAATGTCATATCATCAATTTGTTTACCCACCTAAAGGCAGAAGAAGAACAGAAGGACAGTTGGCTGTCAGAGGTACTCACAGCCCTCAATCCTACTAGCCCCGTCAATAAAGAGGATGTGACGCTAGCACGTTGCAAGCATGGCAGTTTCCATGTGCGTCAGTTGCTTGCCGAGCAGATTTCTCGACGGTTCGGCATCGTCTCTTTTTCGACTGACCCCTTCCACACTTTGATGTGGGCCCACTATACGGTTGACGCGTCCGGGTTTGTAATTAGGTACGACAGCGAAATCATAGAAACACTTGGCACGGGCGAAAATGCCCTGCAGCAGGTTGACTACTCTGGGATCGCCCCACCTGTTCTTTATCCCCAGATGTTGGACGAGGGCAACGTGTATACGATTATGACTACTAAGGGTCATCCATGGAGGTATGAGGCCGAATGGCGATTGATCGTGGAACTGAGAGCAACCATTGGTACTGGAAAACGAGACCCTCATTCCCAACCTATTAACTTAGTTCAAGTGCCGAACAACGCGGTGAAGAGTGTCTATTTCACCGAGAGAACCCCAAGGGATACCGTGGCAAGGGTACAGTGTCGCCTCAATAACCCCACAAATGGGTATAACGAGGATGTAAGACTTGAGAAGCTGTCATTGTCAGAAACATCGTATCGTTTCGTTTTGCCGCAAGGTAAATCCGAATGAAGCCGAAATATGACGGGGAAAAGGAACCTTTTCTACCTCACTGCTTTCAACCCCAGTGCGATTAAGAAAAGGCCATCACCACTCATACACCATTTCACGCCGTCCCTGCGAACCTCACTTGCCCAAGCCAAAACGCCCCATCCCCAGTTCTCCCCATACCCTCCATCTCCCATCCACGTCAGCCCCCGTCCTGACGGCTGACGGCTGATAGCTGACCGCTAACTTCCCCTTGACAACCCAAACATGCGCACGTATGATAGTTGCTAAGAAAGAACATAACATCTATGCCATTAGTCCCTTCCCCCTCGATGGGGGAAGGTTAGAGCCTGCCCTGAACTCGATTCAGGGATGGGGGTGAAATATCCTTCCCATCCTGCCCATCCTGTACATCGATGTAAGTTAAAATGTGCATCCAAAACACCCTACAACAACACATACTCGACATCACCAACGACGGCAAAGACATCGCCAACTTCTTCCACGCCACAATGCATGGACTAAACCCCAACGCCAAGTTCCACCACCAGATGGAAGCCGCCAAACACCTAACCAAACTCGCCCTACACACCACTCCTTCCCCCTCGACGGGGGAAGGATGGGATGGGGGTGAAAACCACCAAACCGCCGACAATGCGGAACCCCAAGACGAAAATCCTGTACATCCTGTTAAGTCAGCCCCCGTTACAGACCTCGACATCATCAACTACAAAGTAGCCCGCCTCATCCGAGAAGAAACCAACGACGGATACGTCATCGCAGAATTCCTATCACGAGTAATGCAGGGCACCGCAGGACAGGGCAGACCCATCAGCGAGGCAGACCGCATCAGGGCAGCCACCGAACTGATGAACCGAGGCTTGGGCAGGTTCGGCGACACACGCGACCGCCGCATCTCAAACACTCAGGACGACCAGGAACTCATCAACTCCGGACTCGCACGCTACATCAGGGAGAGCACAGACCACGGACTGGGACCAGCCCGCTTCCTGCTCAATGTTGCATCAGGACAGGACGAAGGCTTCACGATGCACCAGCGAGTCACAGCCACCCGCGAACTCATCAGGCGCGGATGGGACACCAACTGCGATAGGGTTACATCGGACGACATCACCGCCTACTACGAAAGGCAGGAAGCCCGAGAACCCACCGGCTACGACAACAGGCTGCAAGAATGGCGCGAGAAAGAGCGCGCCGCACAGGAAGAGCGTCAAAAGCAGCTCGAAGACGAGCCGCAACTTGAAGCCGGCCTCTTCGCCCACCTCAGCTTTGCCGAGATAGACCGCTACGAAGCCATGAGCGCAGAAGAGCAGGCAGAGTTCGTAGAGAAGCAGAGACAATACCGCGCAGCCCGCCGCTCAGCACAGGCCCTAGCCTATGACCCCCTCTCCCTCGGGGTGAGGGCAGAAGCCCCTTCCCCCTTGACGGGGGAAGGCTGGGATGGGGGTGAAAATCTCGTCCATCCTGAGCCTGTCGAAGGACCTGCCCAGCACACCACCCCTTCCCCATCGACAGGAGCACAGAAGCCCCCTCTCCCTGAGGGAGAGGGTTGGGGTGAGGGCATCGAAAAACCCCCTTCCCCATCGACGGACGAAGACCCTGCCCCTAACGAAAGTGAGGCCCGCGATGAGGGTGAAAACCCCGAAAACATCAACTGGAACACCCCACCCCAGGACGACGCCCCATCCACAAGCACACCCAATCCTGCCAAGTCCCAAACCCACATCCGAAGCCCCTAGCTTTCAACCGTTCGTGGTGAGCCTGTCGAACCACCCTCTTCACAATTCATTCGTCTGGAGGAGGGAATCCGGAAAGGGCAGGGCGTGAGGGCAAAAACTGACAACTGAATACTGATAACTGAGAACTAACATCCATCCTGTCCATCAATGTCAGCCCCCGTCCCCTGATACCTGTAACCTGTAACCTGTAACCCGATTCCGGTGCTATAATTGCCCCGCCTGTTCACAGGCAGCACCTACACGCGCCATCGTAATCAGGAGGCAGCATATTGACAGGCGTTCTCGAAGGCTACCGCGTTCTCGAATTCGGCGACTACATCGCGCCGCAGGTGCTTGGAATGTTGCTCGCCGACCAGGGCGCGGAAGTCGTGAAGCTGGAACCGCCCGCCGGAGGCAGGCTGCGCGGCGCCGTGCCATTCGCCGTCTGGAATAGAAGCAAGAAGTCCGTAATTCTGGACGCCTCTGCCGCTGCCACAGCCGGCATAATCAACGACCTCGCCGCATCAGCCGACATCCTCCTCGCCGATTCCGTGACGCTCCCACAGGGAATAGCCGTAGCCGACCTTCAGGCAGCCAATCCCCGCCTCATTACCGTCTGTCTCCCCGCATTCGCCGCCGACCACCCCGACGCCGACCTCCCACCCCACGAGACGATAGTCGCAGCCGCCACCGGCATCTACGCCGACCGGGGCACAGGCGCTCCCAGTTTCATCGCAGTCCCTCACGCCAGCATCTTCGGCGCGATCACCGCGGCTCCCGCCGTCGTCGCGGCTCTGCTGCACCGGGAATCCACCGGCAGAGGCCAGCGCATCGACCTGCCCCTATACAACGCCATGTTCGGCGCGATGGGTTCGCAGGTTGTCGTCCTGCCCGAAGGCGCGGACGACGCCAAGCCCCATCCGGTCGTCGCTCGCTTCTACGAGTGCAGCGATGGTCGCTGGGTCAACATCAACGCCGGATACCCCCGCGCACTGATTCCCATGGTGCGCGCCTTCGGCCACCCCGAATGGGCCGACCCGCTTCTCGACACCGAAAGCCTCCTCGCCCATCCGGAAGACCGCCGCCTATGGATTGATACGCTCGAAGAAGTCTGGCGCGCGCGCCCAGCCCTTGAGTGGGAGCGGATTATGGATGAGGCAGGTGTGCCCTGCACCATGTGCCGCACCGTAGAAGAATGGCTCGATTGCGACCAGGCATCCGCGATGGGCGCCATAGTCGAGGTAGATGACCCGGTGTTCGGCCCCCTGCGGCAGGTCGGCATCCAGGTCCACCTCAGCGAGAACGAAGGCGGCATCCGTCGCCACGCCCCCGCCCTCGGCGAGCACACCGCCGAAATCCTATCCCAACTCTGACAGCCGTCCAAAGTCCGTTCCCTGTCAATGGCCTGACAAGGGCATGCAAATGCCCAAAACAGCTGCAAATGTTGCCCAATGTCCCTTCCCCCTTGACGGGGGAAGGCTAGGATGGGGGTGAAATCGCAAGTGCAAGTACGGTTATTCTTAATACCTACCCCTGTGAACCCCGACGGGGAAAGAGCCTGCCCCTGCGAAGGCAGGGGTTAGAGTCTGCCCTGAACTCGATTCAGGGATGGTGGTGAAGATCCCCTTCATCCTGTCCATCGATGTTAGCCAGTTCACCGATGTTAGATTGTCACAGAATATCCCCCGAATCCTCCCCCAGCATCATCTCCCGCACCAGCGGTATCGGAGGCGCGCCGTATGACAGAAACTCATCGTGGAACGCCCGCAGCGAATACGCCGCTCCCTTCACTCTTCGATAGTCCTCTCGCAGCTTCAGTATCATCAGCTTGCCGAGCGTGTAATTCAGGTACATCGGATCGAACATGCCCCGCATCGCCTCTTTCTTCGCTGGCAGCTCCTCAAGGTATGCGTTCTCCATGAAGAAGTGGGTCGCCTCTTCCACCGTCATACCCTGCGTGTGCATCCTGATGGCGCAGATGAACCGGCAGTTCCGCAGCAGCGCCTCCATCAGCTGTCCAAGCTCGTTGCGCGGCTCGGAAAGATAGCCCTCCTCGACCATCATCTGCTCGGTGTAGTGCGCCCACCCCTCAGAGAACGAGTATGCCCCGAACACGCGGCTCATCATCGACCCGGACCTCCGCGTATGCAGGTATTGGACATAGTGCCCCGGATAAGCCTCATGCACCGACACCGCCCGAAGCGTCGCATAGTTGAACGAGGTAAGCCACTGCTCCTTTTCCTCATCGCTCCAGTGCTCCTCGACCGGCGTAACGTAGTAGTACGTCTCGGTCGCCCTCTCTTCATACGGACCCGGAGAGTCCAGCGCGGCGAACGCCCAACGCATGAACGACGGCGTGGGCACGGTCTGGCACCGTACCTCCGATGGCACGCCCACGATGTCGTTGTCGATCAGATACTGCCGGATGTCTTCTAGCATGTCTCGCGTCTCTGCGACCAGCATGTCGGCAGTCGGATGATCGGCGGCAATCGAAGCCATGACCTCGGCAGGAGTTTTAGCCGCGTCTATGCCCTCGGCAACCTCCGCGAAGCGTTCCAGGTTGCGCCGCAGGTCATCTTCGCCTACAGCCAGAAGGCGCTCAAGAGGTACGTCCACCATCTCGCCGTGCTTCAGCAGCGCGGCGAACCTGTCCTTGCCTATGGCGAAGCTCGCATCCGCGTACGGTCTCAGCGCCCTCAGATGCTCCACGAACCCCTGTACCGCCTCGGTCGCGTCCGTCAGCGCACGCTCGAACCGCTCTCGCAGCCCCATATCAGCCAGCGTGGCGGTCGCGTCCAAAAGGTCGTTCTTGTAGAATGTCGCAATGCCTTCGTACGCCTCTATGCTCGATTGCAGCACGGGTCCGGCGAGCCTGCCGCTCATCACACTCCGCAGTTCCGCGAGATAGCCCGGCACCGCCTCCAGGGCCCTTGTCAGCGCATCGACCCGCTGCTCTAGCGGAGCGTATTCCCGCTGCACATATCCGCTCATGTCGATGTGCCATACGGTCTCCATCGGGTTGTGCTCGTGCCAGCGTAACTCGGTAAGCTCCAGCAGTTCCTTCCGCAGGGCCGCATTCAACAGGCGGTGATCGTAGTAGTTGCGAACACTCAGCGCCGCAGTGTCGATGTTCTCCAGTGATTCCAGCCCTTCCCTGAGTTGTCCCGTCCTCTGCGCCACCGCTTTCATGGAAATGCTCGGAAGCCGCCCATCGTACTCATGCAGTCCCAGACGCGATGCCATGCTCGGATAATGCTTCCATGTCTGGTTGAGTATCCGTTCGCTCGCGGCGTCGAATAGACGGCTCGCTCTGTTCGTCATGCGTTGCTCCTGCGAAACGATGATTGCCTGAAACGCCACGCACATTTTACTACAATCAGACTGCCTCATCAGAGGCAATCCCTAAACTAAATGGTTCACATTACCACTGCCCGCGTGATACGCTCTTAGTGTTGGATGGTAAGGTATTTGAACTGAAAGTGATGCGTAATGAGTACCGAGGAAGTTAAGGATACACTGGGTGTTACGGGGTCCGACCCAAGCTACGTTTGGATGTCCGGCGACCTTATCGCCTGGGACGACGCGGTTGTGCATTCATCTACGTTGGGCTGGTCGGCGATATCCATGGTCTTTGAAGGCATCAGAGGCTACTGGAACTCGGAGGAAGAGCAGCTTAACCTATTCCACCTCGACCTTCACATCGAGCGCCTGCTGCGCTCTATGAAGGTCATGCGGATGACGTCTCCCTGGTCCGTTGACGAACTGAAGCAGGCAATAGTGCGGCTGGTTCAGGCAAACGAATTCAGGGACGACATCTATGTGCAGCCACTGGCATACTTTGGCGGAAGCACCACACCCGGATACCTGCCGGTATCGGAACGCCCCGGCGACATTACCATATTTAACAGGCAGGTTGGCTCTGTGCTCGGTTCCGGCCACGTTACGAGTTGTGGCGTAAGCTCGTGGACTAGGATATCCGACAATGTGATGCCTCCCCGCGTCAAGGCGATTGCGAACTACCAGAACAGCCGATACGTCGCGGACGAATCTTCGCGGCACGGCTACGACTTCGGCATCATCTTGAATCCGCAGGGCAAGGTGGCGGAAATATCCTATGCCTGCCTATACATTGTGCGTGACAGCGTGGCGATTACACCCCCGGTCTCAGCAGGCATTTTGGAGAGCATAACCCGCGATGTGGTTAAGCAGCTCTTCCAGGATGAACTAGGCATCCCGGTAATTGAGCGAGACGTTGACCGCACCGAACTCTACATCGCGGATGAGGTCTTCATCTGCGGCACGGGCGCTGAACTTCAGGCGGTAGGCAGCATTGACGGCTACAAGATTGGCGACGGCAGCATTGGCCCCGTGGTCTCACAACTTGAACGGCTTTTCCACGGCGTCGTCAGAGGAAATGACTCGCGCTACCCTGAATGGCGCACCGGCGTCTATTAAATCAACTCGATAAATAGGAAAGACAGGACAAAGGAGAATAGGAATGATTTACGAGTTTCGGACATACGACCTTACGCCCCGAAGCGTGCCTGAATTCGAGAAGCGCTTCGGCGAAAAACTGCCCGGAAGACTGGAGTTTTCGCCGCTTGCGGGCCTCTGGCACACGGAGGCGGGACCTCTCAATCAGGTGCTGCACGTCTGGCCCTACGAGGACATGAACCACCGCACCGAGACCAGGGCGAAAGCGCAGGCAGCCGGCGCATGGCCGCCCGACACCTCTGAGTTCGTACAGAATATGCAGTCAGACTTCTATCTGCCCGCTCCCTTTATGCGACCGCTCGGCGAGCGCAAGGTCGGTCCGATATACGAAATCCGCATTTACACCTACAATCCCGGAGACATCCCGCATGTCATCGATGCGTGGGGCAACGCCATCGATGAGCGCGAGAAGTATTCTCCGCTGGTTGGGGCATTCTACTCCGACGTCGGCGCGCTGAACAGGTGGGTCCACATGTGGGCATACGATAGCTTCGAGCAGCGAACGCAGGTGCGCGAAGAGACGCGCGCCAAGGGCGTGTGGCCACCGCAAAGCCCGGTAGCGCCGGTGTACCAGGAAAACAAGATACTGCTTCCGGCCGATTGCTCGCCCATGCAGTAACGCATCTGCCTGCACGGTATTGCCTGCACATGTTGAAGTGAGGCATATTGTCCCTTCCCCCTTGATGGGCTGATAAGGGTATGTAATTACCCAGAGCGGCTATAATTACCGACCCTAAATTCCTTCCCCCTCGACGGGGGAAGGTTAGGATGGGGGTGAAGCCTGCATCAAGAGCTATGTCGAACCTGACACCAGCACCTGTTAGCAATACCGCCTGCGCTCTTGTGTAGCGATTCCCATTCAGATTGAATCTATAAGTTACATTGAATAGGATGTTGCATTTCTATTTACCATATATTATACTTTAACACAGTTAGGGTTAGTATAAGGAGGAGCGACATGCTATACGACTTCCATACATACGATTTGAGGCCACGCACAGTTCCCGAACTGGAGGAGAGAGTAGCCGAAGTCCTGCCTGCGAGGCTTGAGATTTCGCCACTTGGCGGTTTCTGGCACACTGAAGCAGGGCCTCTAAACCAGATAATCCACATCTGGCCCTATGAGAGCATGGCGCACCGCACAGAGTCGCGGGCGCTAATGCAGTCCCGGAGTGTCTGGGGATCGCTGGCTGCCGAATACCTGGTCAACATGCACCAGGACATCTACCTGCCGGCGCCGTTCATGCGGCCACTCGGAGAAGCCGAGCTTGGACCCATATACGAGATGCGGACTTACACATACCGTCCGGGTGACATTCCGCAGGTTATGGAGGCGTGGGCCGATGCCATAGACGAGCGCGAGAAGTATTCTCCACTGGTCGGCGCGTTCTACTCTGACGGCGGTTCGATGAACAAGTGGACGCACATCTGGGCATACGAGAGCTTCGAGCAGCGCCTGGAGGTGCGGGAAGAGACAAGGGCGAAGGGAATCTGGCCGCCTGAGAGTTCCGCAGTGCCACTGCATCAGGAAAGCAAGATTCTGCTACCGGCCGAATTCTCACCCTTGAAGTAGTATATGTAAATGAAAGAGGGGCGGTTGCTATTAGGCAACCGCCCCTCGTCATTTCCGTCGTTCGTCTAACTCAATGAGGACGGAATCCTCATATAGAACGCGAGCCTGCGCTAGAGTTGAGCCTCCAGCTTGGTTATGACGCTGTCAACCTGCGAAACCACATGGTCAACCTCGTCCCGCGTAATGCACAGCGGGGGCGCCAAATAGATAGAGTTGCCGGGTCTGCCGAGCAGGTTGTGCTCGTTCATCAGCGGTACCATCTTCTCTGAGAGTTTGGCTTCGGCCGGGAACGACTCCTTGGTATCGCGGTCCTTCACCAGCTCGACCGCACAGAGCAGTCCCATCCCGCCGCGCACATCGCCAACGATGGGGTGTTCGTACAGCGTCTGAAGCTGCTCATACATATAGTTGCCCATCTCCGCCGAGTTCTCGACCATGCCTTCGCCTTCCATGATGTCGAGGTTGGCCATTGCGGCGGCGCAGGCGACAGGATTGCCGCCGAAGGTTATCAGGTGGCGGAACTGCGAGTCGTCACCCATGAAGGCTTCCGACACCTTCTTGCTGGCAATCGCCGCTCCGATGGGAATATAGCCGCTCGTCAGCGCCTTTGCGACCGTGAAGATGTCCGGCTTGATGTCCCAATGCTCTGTGGCGAACATCTTGCCCGTGCGTCCAAAGCCGGTGATGACTTCGTCGCAGATCATGATGACACCATACTTGTCGCATATCTCCCGGATAGTTGGCCAATAATCCGGATCAGGCACATGGATGCCCGCCGCCGCCGAAATCGGCTCGCCGATGAACGCTGCGACCGTCGAGGGACCTTCGTGCTGTATGGCGACTTCCAGGTCGCGCGCGCACTGAATGTCTCCGCCGCTGTTGCGATAGCTGTCGGGCTGGGCGATGTGGATGTTGCCGGGCATGAGAGGACCGAAATGGATGGGCGCGCTCACGCCGCCGCCGCCGAGACTCATGCAGGCATGCGTGGCTCCGTGATATGAGCCTCGCCTGCTTATGACTTTCCAGCGCGTCGGCTCGCCGTTGTTCTTGTGGTACTGCTTCGCCATCTTGATGGCAGTTTCCACCGCCTCGGAACCGCCGCTGACGAAGTAGGTGCGCGCCTCTTTGTCCGGCGCGAGACTTGCGATCCTAGCGGACAATTCGGCAGTTGCCGGGCTAACGGTGCCGCCCGGCGTGTAGCTAATGTCGAGCATCTGGTTGTAAACAGCGTCGGCGACTTCCTTGCGCCCGTGTCCGATGTTCTTCAGCCACATGCCCGCCATCGTGTCGAACCACTGCGCGCCTTCGACATCCTCGACCCAGACGCCCTTGCCGCTCTGCACCAGTTTGATGCCGTCGTCACCCATGTTTCCGGCAGGGTTGTTATGCGGCCAGAAGTGGTCAGCCGCCTGCTGCTTGAGTTCCTCTATACGTTCTCCGGTTAGTGTTGCCATACTGCCTGTGCCTCCTGTTCGGACTGTTTGCCATTCATCTATCTTTGGGGGATAGTATCATCAAAGGACGGTATGGGCTATACCCCATACACGGTTAGCCGCCAAGGTCGTTGAGAGCTTCCTCGATTGTCTTGTGAATGCCGGTGAAGATTGGAGTGTCGCGGAGGGTGTAGAGGCTGCTCCTGGTTGTCCGCAGGTCCATCACCAGGTCGAGGAAGTCGCCTGGGTTGTCGGTCTCAAATCCGACAACGAATTCCTGATCGTCAAGACCGAATGAGTAAGTGGTGTTTATTTTGACGGTAGGATACTTGTGTCCAACGGTGATGTGGCCGTTCATGATTTCCTGACGCTCTTCCTGCGGAAGCAGATACCACTCCCGGGTCTTGAGGAATGGATAAACGATGAAGTATTTGGCGTCCACCGGGCGAAGCCGGGTTCCCGTGCCTTCCTGTCCTTCATGTTCGTGCTTTCCCTTGCCGACATACTCGGAGAGTCGTGTCATTGCCAAATATGAATGCGGCTGGGTGAGGTATGCGCCGAGGTCGGTTGACCATAGACGCGCGGCGGAATCCTGAATCTCCTCCAGCGTGTCGGCAACCTGCTGCAGGAAGAAGTCGGCGTCGCCGCGCATTCCGATGAGGCTGAAAGAGCGTGTGAACATATCCTCCGAGATTTCAGTAACGGCTTGCGCGAAGTCTCGCTTGCTTTCAAAGCGAAGTTCTTCGGGCAATCGACGCCATTGTGGGTCGAGCTTAAAGAAGCTGTATTTCACGAACTGCCTGCGGGCTGAATCTGCCATACGTCTCTTCTCCTGAATTGAGTAAGTTGCGAAGGGATTATAGCAGGAATGGCTACATGGCGCGGTTCGAGCGGTCAGGAGTAATGGCAGATTGGACGTTGGCGGAAATGATGTGCCTACACCGCTTCTCCGCATTCCTCAAGCTCGCAGGCGAAGTGCGAACGGGAATATCCGCGTATCTGGTGCAGCAGCAGAGGAAGTGGTAACAAGGTTTGGTTGGGGTTATAATCAGCGGCAGTGTCAATTAGTGAGAGTTTTGGAGACTGATACATGGCGACGAATGGAGCTAAGGGTGCGCTTGCGCCGATACGTATATGCGATTTTTCAGGGCAGCTTGCGGGGGCAGGTGCAACCCGGTTTTTCGCGGCGTTCGGAGCGCAGGTGATACGAATCGAGGACAGGCTGAGCCAAGGTGGATGGGACATCTTCCGGGGAAACGGGCCTTACATCGATGAGAGGCGCGGGACAAACCTTGGAGGGATGTTCAACAACCACAATGTGGAGAAACTGGGCATCACACTGAACGCGAAGAGCGAGCGGGGCAAGGAGATTATGCGCGAGATAATCTCCATCAGTGACGTGGTTACGGAGAATTTCAGCGCGGGCGTTATGGAGCGTTGGGGCTTCCCCTATCAAGAGATGCGGCGCATCAAGCCGGACATTATCTATGTGTCCAACTGCGGATTCGGGCACCGGGGCCCTTATACCCACTTCAAGACATGGGGGCCGGTCGTGCAGGCGGTGTCAGGTCTGACATTTCAGTCCGCGCTGGCCGATATGCCGCCGGCGGGCTGGGGATATTCATATATGGACCACACCGGTGGGTATTTCATGGCGATTGCGATTCTCATGGCGTTGTATCATCGGAACAAGACGGGCGAGGGCCAGTACGTCGATCTGTCCTGCACGGATGCGGCGCTGACGCTGAACGGACCTGCCCTGCTCGACTACACGGTGAACGGGCGTCCAATGCGTCGCCCGGGCAGCCCGCATAGCAATCGAAATGTGTTCCCGCCGATGGCGCCGCATGGGATATACCGCTCCAAGGGCGAAGACAGGTGGGTTGCAATATCGGCAAGGAACGATGACGACTGGCAGGCCATAGCAGAGGTCATCGGGCAGCCGGAGCTTGCGAATGACGATCGTTTCGCAACTTCGCGCAATCGAATGCTTGAAGAAAATCAGCGCGCGCTTGACGCGATTTTGGAGGCGTGGACATCGGAGCGCACCGACTTCGAGACGATGGACGCGCTACAAGCGAGGGGCGTACCTGCCGCCGCCGTGCAGCATCCGGAGGACCGAATGGACAAGGACGCGAACTCAATTGAGTGGGAGACATTCCCGGAAGTGAAGCATCTGGAGATGGGGCGTGTGCGGGTGGAGGGAATGCCGATGAAGCTGTCGAAGACGCCTGCGAAAATCGAGAAGGGCGCGCCCGTGCTGGGTGAGGACAACGACTTTTTCTATGACGAAATTCTGGTGCTGGACAAGGCCGAGCAGAGAGAACTGCACAACAAGGGGGTCATTTAGATGGCTTCAGTTCTGGATGATGTGCGAATACTGGAAATTGGCGGCGAGCTAGGCGGCTGGTGCGGCAAGCTGCTGGCGGATATGGGTGCGTCAGTAATCAAGGTGGAACCGCCGGATGGCGAAAAGACACGAGGGTATCCACCCTTCCTTAAGGACGAGCCTGACAAGAACGGTAGCCTGTACTTCTGGCATTACAACACGAACAAGCAGAGCGTTACCCTGGACATAGAATCTGAGATGGGGCGGGAACTGTTCCTGCGATTGTCGGCGCAGGCAGACGTGATCATCGATAGCAGTGAGCCGAAGTATCTGGATTCTCTCGGGCTGGGGTATGAACGGGTGTCGGAAGTCGCGCCGGAAATCATTTTCGCTGCGGTAAGCCCATTCGGACAGGACGCGCCGTACAGCGAATACGCCTCTACGGATATGACGGCGCTCGCGTTCGGAGGCCCCGTGTGGAGTTGCGGGTACGACGATCACACTATTCCGCCCGTGCGCGGCGGTGGTAACCAAGCGTATCACACGGTGTGCCACTTTGCGGCAATAGGCGTGTTGACAGCTCTGGTTCATCGGCAGTTTACGGGCGAAGGGCAATTCGTGGACGTGAACATGCACGCGGCGCAGAATGTCACTACCGAGGGCGCAGTGTATCACTGGCTCGTGGCCGGCGATACTGTGCAGCGCCAGACCGGGCGGCACTCGTCGCCGACGCCTACGGCAAATGTTCAGATCGTGTGCGGCGACGGTCGGTATGTGAACATCGGGTTCCCGGCACGCACCGAGGAGCAGTGGCTGCACCTGCTGGCATGGCTGGACGAACACGGGCTTGTGGGCGACCTGGGGAAGTACATATCGCCGCCAAGCAGAGAAGCCCTTATCAGACGCGATCCGGTCGCAGTGCAGCAGATGGAGGAGGTTATGAGCGCCGTAAGGGAGCTTTGCCTCGCGAACAGCGCACACGATATTTTCGTGCGGGCGCAGGACCTGGGATTCCAGTGGGGAATCGTGTACTCGCCGGAGGAAACGCTTGAGGACAGGCACTTTAAGGAGCGGGGTATGCAGGTGCCGGTGGAGCACCCGGAACTTGGCGCGGAGTTTGTGTACGTGGGCGCGCCTTATGACTTTGCGGCAACGCCGTGGGAGATCAGACGACGACCGCCGTTACTAGGAGAGGACAACGAGGCGGTGTACGGAGAGATTGGGATTGACGCTAAGCAGCTGGAGGCTATGAGAGCGTCGGGCGTGGTCTAGGATTTTCAGCTGAACAGCCGCCGCTAGAAACGCCTCTCGCCCTATTCCCTAGGCGCGTCGGGTCCCATGAGAAGTGTGTCTTGAATCAAGAGTTCCGCGACTCACACCACGCTTCGACATTCTGGCGCATATATTCGAGGTGCTCAGGCACATGGCGTTCGTAGGTGTCGAGCCAGTCGTCGAGAGTGGTTTCGCCGTTTTCGGGGTGAAACGAAGAACGCGCCCAGACAGGTTCGGGAAGCGATCTGATGAGAGTATAGCTCTTGTGTCGCAGCCATTCGAAGAGCGCGAGGGCGTCCTCGGTGCTCTGGTTATGGTAGTCAAGGGCGGCAGCCCATTGATTCTCGTCATACGCCATGAGCGGTTCGCCCTGCTCGGCTATGATGCGCCGGCATCTGATGTAGCTGTTCGCCTCACTGTCGGTGATGTGAACTATGTGCTCGTGGATGCTCCAGCAACCGTGCTCGTCGCGAAACTGCCACATTTCCCTGGGAAACTCTTTGAGGGCATCAGTTAGAAGAGCATGGGCTTTGCCGTAAGACTCTATTTTTCCGGCGCGTTCTTGAGATGTCACTGCAGAGCTTCTCCGTACTTCGGATATGTTGTGATACATTTCACATTATAATTGGCGATAATGTGGCGCGCAATGGCGTTTAATCTGAATGTTCGCATGGAAATTGACCGCGCCATTGGGACTACTTATAATTGTGGCTCAACACGGATGCGCTTATTGATTTGCCGCCGAGAGGCGACAGTTACAAATAGCGGAAGGAGATATTGATGGTTCAGGAACAACAACCTCAGATACTCAGACCTGAGACTATGGTGGAGGAGTTCAAGAAGAACGGCGTAACCCATATCGTAACGATTCCGGACAGCGAGACGAATTACCTGTACGAGTTGATGCTTAATCAGGACTGGCTGGACGTGGTGCCGGTGTCGCGTGAGGGCGAGACGATGGGCGTGGCACTAGGGTTGAACGTCGCGGGGAAGGTACCGGTATGCCTGATTCAGAATACTGGGATGATGGAGTCGGGCGACTCGATACGCGGCATGGCGCTGGATGCGGGATTCCCGCTCGTGATGGTGATCGGTTATCGCGGATGGACTCGCTGGGGCAGGACGCCGGATACGGCAGCGACCTATACGGAGCCGTTCTTGCAGGCGTTCCGCATCAACTACTATCTTGTGGAACATGACGCCGACGGGGACCGAATCTCAGAGGCTTTCGCCGAGGCGCGGAGGACGAACCGCCCGGTTGTGGTGCTGGTTGGTGACGAGTATCACGGGTTCAACAGGTAGAACCTCTAGCTAACTGGATTGACAGGACCGGCAGGATATAAGGAGACGAGATGCTAGACCCAATTGATGTATTTAATACGTTCAAGCCGCATCGCGGCAACGCAATCGTGACGACGCAGGGGACAGCCGGAAGGCACTGGCAGGACATAAGCGACCAGCCGTCGCGGGACATCGCGCTGGGTGGCGCGATGGGGCACACGACTTCGGCTGCATTTGGGCTTGCCCTAGGACTACCGGAAGAGAAGATAGTTTTGTTCGACGCGGAGGGTTCGCTTCTGATGAACCTGGGCGTTATCGCAAGCATCGCAGGAAAGCAGCCGAAGAATTTCGTGCATTTCGTACTGGACAACGAATGTTACGCGACGACGGGCGGACAGCCGGTGCCGAACGCTACGGACATCGACTATGCGACACTGGCGAAGGGCGCAGGGTATGTTGCCGCCTACAACTTCGATGACCTTGAAGAGTTCGCAACGAGTATCGAGGACATCATGAACGAAGATGGGCCAGTCATGGTGGCGATAAAGGTACAGCCTGAGATCCAGAATCTGCCAATCGGGTTGCGAGAGCGCAGGGTTACACGCAGCAGAGCGGAGACGATCAACGACCTGCGGGCGGAACTTGGAATTGGAGCATAGTAGGGGGCAATCATATTTCGATTGCGCTGATGATGGGCTGTTCCTTCACCTAATATGAGAGGAGCAGCCACAGGAGCCTTCCCTTTACAGGGAAGGCTCTACTTTCATGCATGGGTTTCGGATTTCGCGAGGGGGCGGGGCCGATAGTAGATGCCCCAGCGCTGCATGATGTCGGAAACGCGATCGTCCTCAAGTTCACCGAGTTCGCGGAAGAATCCAGCGAGCGAGTGAACATGAAGCAAGTCTTCGTCACAGACCCAGTTTGCCTCGCCGCGAACGACATAGACGAGGCCGTTTTGATGCTCGCATTGTATTTCGATGCGCTTGCCTTCGTTGTCGTGCTTTACGATGAGTCCGTAGTCGGGCATTCAATTCTCCTCAGAAGACGTCGTCGATATTGAGGGTGAAATCGGCTAGGGTGGGCGAAGCTAGAACGTCACCTGGGTAGTAGGTGGCGATTGCTTCATAACCGTCAGAACCGAGTAGCAGAATCTCTATTGATCGGGCGTCGGCGTCAACTAACCAGAACTCGTTGATACCTTGCCGGGCGTATAGCGCGCGCTTGAATGTGCGGTCACGGTGAGCAGTGGACGGAGACAAGACCTCGACTACGAGGTCGGGCGCGCCCTGGATGTTGTCGGGCGTAATGATGTCGAGGTGCTCATTAGAGACGAAAATCACGTCAGGCTGCACCACATCGTTGTCGGAAAACACAATGTCGAACGGTGCAATGTACACGCGACCAAGTATTCTTTCGCGCACGAACAGCGCTATCGCTATGAATAGGCTGCCAACTACATCTTGATGTTGTTCTTTGGGAGAAGGAACCAATATCAAATCTCCGTCGTGAAGTTCGTACCGCTTATCCTCTGGCGCGTTGCGGTAATCATCATATGTGAACTTGATTCTGGCGCCTGTAGTTACCATGTTCGCCTCCTGATGGTCTGGAGTTTTGCAGGCTCACTACGAAAGGATGATGTACTACGACACTATCACAGTTCAAGTAAGTTTGACGCTGAGATAGGTGCTGATATAATTCCGTGTGCTAGTTAATTTTATCAGAATTGGGGGGGAAGATAAGGAGATGGCTCATTATCAGGACGACAACATCATAATCCACAAGATGGAATGCGGGCCCTACGGCAATAATATGTACCTCGTAGTCTGCCCAAAGACCAACGAGAGTATTCTCATAGACACACCAGCCGAGCCGGACAGGATGATCGAGCTCGCAAAGACGACGGATGTGAGGGCGATCATCATCACACACAATCATATGGACCACCTGCTAGGATTCGAGGACGTGACGGCCGCGATAGACGCGCCTGTAGGCATCGGCGTGGATGACGCGGATGCGCTGTCGCGTCCGGCCGACATACTTATCGAGGATGGAGATGTGATTTCGGCAGGCAGCGTGAGCCTGACTGCGGTGTTTACGCCCGGGCATACGCCTGGCTCGACCTGCTTCTACACCGAGGGTCACCTGTTTTCCGGAGACACGCTGTTCCCGGGTGGACCGGGCAAGTCCGGTTCGCCGGAGAAGTTCAAGCAGCTCATTGAGAGCATAACATCAAGACTGTTCACGCTTGGCGACGATATCAATGTATTCCCCGGTCATGGCGAAACTGACGGGAGCCTGCGCGAGTCGAAGGCAGAGTACGCCGTGTTCGCGTCCCGCGAGCATCCCGACGACATCTTTGGCGATGTGCTGTGGAAGGAAAGCTAGTACACAAGCCAGAGACGGGAGAGAATTGTTCGCAGTGCGCGCCTGATGAGCTAGACAGTCGGGGCACAAGCGAAGAACGCAGGGTATTCCAAGAAGGCACGGGGCTGTATTCAAGCCGGATTGGAGTCGTTCCATGGTCGCTGAGAGATGTCATCGCCACGTCCATTCTGTTCTTTCCCGTCGGTGTGGGCGGTAGCCTAGGGCTAGGATTTACGCTGATACGGACAGGGCTGGTTGCCGACAAGACGCTAGCAGCAGTGCTTGGCAGTGTGCTTTTGCCGATCGCATTGCTGGCAGGCGCATGGATATTCGGCGCAAGGCGGCACAAGGTTTCGCTGGAGTCACTAGGATTCCGCCGCACGTCTCTAACTTCGGTGACGTGGCTGCCACTCGTGGCACTTTCGATAGGGCTTTCAACTACTGCCGTTTACGCTCTGCTGGCTCAATGGCTTGGGATCGACATTCTCGTGCCCGACCAGGGCTTGGAGGAGATTGCCGCTCTTGACGGAGCCGCATTGCTGCCAACTTTCGCGATTGTCGGGCTACTCGCGCCGTTTGCCGAGGAGGTGTTCTTTCGCGGGTTCTTGCTGGCGGCTTTGGTGTCGGTGTTTGGCGGGTTGCGCGGGGCACTAGCCAGCTCGGCAATCTTCTCGGTAGCACACCTGAATGTGGGCACACTTCTGCCGATATTCGCAATGGGGATGCTTCTGGCATGGCTTTACCTGCGAACCGGGTCGATATGGCCTCCGATCGTGGCGCACGCGGCGCAGAATCTGATTGCGCTGACGGTTCTGGAATTGCCTATCGAGGCGCCGGCGGCGTATTTGCAGACATAGCACATTTTCATGAAGGTCTCCAAGAGATATGTCACTATACCGCCCGGGGTTCGTCCCTAAGCTCAGACCGTCCTACCCCAAGGGCATTGCCTCCCTGTTCGTCAACAATATGCCTGTGGTTCCGTGGAACGTGTGGGATGTGGTCAAAGCGGTGGGGCTCACCGTAGGGCTAGCCTTGGTTCTGATTGTCGCATTTGCCATCGCTGCCCTTTTCGTATTCGCGCTGGCGTCCGAAGACACTCTGGCGTCTTTCGAGTTTTACGGGATCGAAGCATTAGCCTATTTAGCCGCATTCTGCGTACCATTGGCGAGTATCTGGTTTTTCGGCATCCGAAAGTACGGGGTATCGTGGCGCACTATCGGATTCCGCCGTACAAGCGCCACACACCTACTCCTGCTGGTACCACTTGTGTACGGGGTTAACCGAGGCCTTGAAGAAGGGTACACCTGGCTCGTCAGATCCCTGGGGCAGGAGGCGCTGATTCCTCAGCAGGAATATATCGAGGAAATGTTCGAGGAAGCGATATTCAAGCCGCTGCTGTACTTTGACATCGTAGTTATAACCCCTATTGTCGAAGAGATTGTGTTTCGTGGCTTCATATTGGCGGGGCTTACTCTCGCACTGGGCAACATCAAGGGAATCATAATCTCTTCTGCGTTGTTCACGCTCGTCCACTGGGACTTCGACATTATGCCGATAATCTTCGTATCTGGTATGCTGACTGCGTGGCTGTACATGAAAACAGGGTCGCTCTGGCCTCCAATAGCGTTGCACGCTTTGAACAATGCAGTAGCGACTATTCAGTATGAATTCTTCGGTTGACGGCCTGCAATACTTTGATCGCAACAGACGCACAGGAATAAATATGACAAATCGAATCGATGTGACACTAGCCGCGCTAAGAGCTGAAGGCAAGTCTGCGTTAGCGCCCTTCGTAACACTGGGATATCCGGACGTGGCAACATCCGAGGCGATGGCAGAGTCTATCCTGGAGTCGGGCGCGGATATGCTTGAAATCGGAATCCCGTTTAGCGATCCACTTGCGGACGGGCCAACTGTTCAGATGACGAGCTTTCGCGCGCTGGAAAACGGCGTGAATCTTCAGATGGCTCTCGACAGTCTGCGTGCCCTACGTGCTAGGGGAGTTAACTCGCCGTTGATATTCATGGGCTATCTGAACCCGTTCCTTAACCACGGCATGGAAAAGTTCGCGAAGGAGGCCTCGGACGCGGGCATAGACGGAATCATAATACCGGATTTGCCTCCGGAGGAAGCGCCACCATATAAAGCGATATTGGAGTCCCATGGAATCTATCTGATTCCGCTGCTTGCGCCTACGAGCACGGAGGCGCGGATAGAGCAGGCTTGCAAACAGGCAAGGGGTTTCATATACTGCGTGAGCGTTACGGGAGTGACGGGTGCGCGGTCGGAGTTGTCCGGCGGCGTGGAAGGATTGGCGCGGCGCATACGTGAACACACTGACCTTCCGATACTAGTAGGATTCGGCGTTTCACGACCAGAGCATGTGGAGAACATCGCGCGGTTTGCGGATGGCGCGATACTGGCGAGCGCTATGCTCGACAGTGTGGGCAAAGCCCCGACCGAGGATGCAGCCGAGACGGCTGCACGGTTTATCCGAGGGCTGCGCGGAGTCAATTAGGCAAGTAATTCATCCAGACCCGCATTTGAATTTGGAAGGTGCAGCAGGATGTCCAAAGTCCGCGGCATACGTGGGGCGACAACGGCGAACAGCAACGAGAAGGATGAGGTATTCAACGCGACAAGCGAGATGCTTGCCGAGTTGGTGAAGGCTAATAACATTGATGCCGATGATGTGGCGGCGGCTTTTTTCACCACAACTCCTGACATCAACGCCGACTTTCCGGCAGCGGCGGCACGGCTGATGGGCTGGACCCATGTAGCGCTGATGGATGCGGTGGAGATAGACGTGCCGGGTTCGCAGTCACGGTGCATTCGGACGCTGATTCTCGTGAATACAGAAAAGCGCGCGGACGAACTGGTCAATGTGTATCTACGAGAAGCTGCGAATCTGCGTCAGTGGCGGGTAGAGGATTAGTCTCGCCCACCTGTTCCCCGATTACTTAGCAACCTCTCCGCATTTTCAGCTTCCTTATTTTCAGGCGTACTCAACGTGCCAGGTCATCAGCTCCAGCATCCCGGTTGCTGCAAGCGCGATTGCTAGCAGGATGTTATAATCCGCGCCATTATGCTGAACACCATGCTTCGCCCTCCTGCCATTGTTTGGCGCTACATTGTTCACTCGCCGCAAGGCCGCAGAACACTTTGGTTCGGCTCCGTTATGCACATCTGGAGCGACCTGCACTTCGCATTGATGTTTCCGCTGTTGCCCCTGATCGAGAGCGATATGGCGCTGTCGTTCACGCAGGTCGGGATTCTGCGGGCTACATACAGCGGGGCATCTGCCGTCCTCCAGATACCTGCCGGTTTCCTCGCGGAAAATATGGGCGAGTTCTGGTTGCTGCTTGCGGGCAATGTGTGGGTGTCCGTTGGGCTGGTGGGCATGGCGCTGGCTCCGGCTTTCGTGCTGCTGGTCGTGTTGAGCTTTGCAGGCGGGCTTGGCGGTGGGTTCCAGCACCCGTTGGCGTCAAGCATGGTGTCGCGTGCCTACGACGACAGAGGTCGCTCGACCGCCGTTGGCACGGTGAACTTTGCCGGGGACCTGGGTAAGATGCTCGCGCCGCCGATTGTCGCTGGAGCGATTGCGGTGAATATGGGGTGGAGGCAGCTACTTTGGATAATTGGTCTCGTCAGCCTGGTATTTATGGCAATGTCGGCTCTGACACGACGGGCTGTGGATATCGGCAGGCCCGTGAGGGAGACAAACGAGGCCGAATCCACAGGAGCGAGAAAGGCGCGTCTGAACGGATTCGTCACGCTTAGTGGAATCGGCGCACTCGACTCGATGGCGCGGGTTGGGGCGCTGACATTCTTGCCGTTCGTGCTCATCTCGAAGGACGTAAGCCAGTCGCAGGCCATAAGCATGCTGCTGTTCGTGTTCATCGGTGGTGCGGCAGGCAAGTTCGTAGTGGGTTGGCTTGGGGACAGGTTCAGCACGGTAAGTCTCATCTGGGCGACAAAAGGGTTAACGGCGGTACTGATAGTCGCTGCGCTATATACGCCTATGAGCCTAATGGTTCCGCTGCTGGTGCTACTGGGCATCGGGCTGAACGGCACATCTTCGATACTCTACGCGACGGTAGCTGAGTATGTGCCGGCGTACAGGCGCGCGCGATTTTACGGCTTCTTTTACACGACCAATGAGATTGGAACGGTAGCGGCTCCCATCGGTTATGGCATCATCGCTGATGCTTATAGCCTGAGCGCGACAATGTTGATTATGGGAGGCGCGACCGCGCTGATACTTCCTGCAAGTCTGCTATTGTTGACGCACAGGTTCAGTCGGTAGAGAATCAGCGTCAGGTTTCGTCAAATCGGATTCTACCCTTCAACCGGGCATTCCCTTCGGATCCGTTGTTTAGCGTGAATTGCGACAGCATCTGTGATGCGTTGATATTGCGTTTATAATTATGGATGTGTGGAATGGGTGTCTGATATACTCCGATTTAACCTTCAGCGTGGTTTCGCATCGGAGTTAATTGGATTGTGCAGCAGCCGGAGCGATGGAGATTTCATTCCATAGACCGTCCGGCGGATTGAGACGCAATGCGAATCGAGCAGGAGTTGAAACAGGCGCACATCGACAGGGACTCGGTGCTGACTATCGGAGTCTTCGACGGTGTGCATCGTGGGCATCAAAGCCTTATATCCAAAGTAATCGCGGAGGCCGACGCAAAGGGCGCGGCATCCGGTGTGCTTACGTTCCGCAACCATCCCGACTCTGTGCTGAACCCTAACTTTCAGCCGCAGTACATCACAAGCGTTGATGAACGCATTCGACTCATAGAAGAACTTGGCGTTGATTTCGTTGTGCCCGTTACATTTGACATGAATGTTGCAGGACTAAGGGCGGGCAAGTTCGCTAAGTTGCTCCGGAGTGAGTTACGCATGCGCGGCCTGGTAGTGGGACCTGACTTTGCGATGGGATACAGGCGGGAAGGCAATGTGGAAGCGTTGTCTTCTCTGGGTGGCGAACTTGGGTTTTCGGTTAGCGTGGTTGACCTGCTGTCGGAGGGTGGTGACGCCGTTCACAGCACCAGCATTCGCAAGGCGATTGTGAATGGGAGTGTAGGGGATGCCGCGAAGAAGCTGGGGCGCAATTTTTCTATCAGCGGGACCGTTGTTACCGGCGAGAAGCTAGGGAGAACGCTGGGTTTCCCCACAGCGAACATCGAAGTGGGACCGTCAATGGCAATACCGGGGAACGGGATATACGCTACGATGGCGTTTGTGGACGGAGAGCGTCACATGGCAGCGACAAGCATCGGTACGCGCCCGACGTTTGATGGCAAAGGACGCACTATCGAAGCCTTCCTGTTGGGATTTGACAAGAACCTGTATAATAGGCAACTACGGCTGGAATTCGTTCATCGTCTGCGTGATGAGTTGAAGTTTGACAGCGTTGACGCCCTGTTGAGGCAGATGGAATTGGATGTAGAGCAGACACGGACACTGCTTCAGGCCGAGCGATAGCCTGAGGCGCAGCAGGATGGGGGTCACTCATGCAAGAGCGCCCAAGTCGACCTGGTCATATTGATGACGTCGCTCCGCTGAAGAGGCAGAGTAGTAGCCGTGATGCCATAGTCGAGGCGCGCCGTGTGGCGGCTGAGTACGCGATTTTCGCGGAGATTGGCCGCGTCATAAGTTCCTCGCCGGACATTCAAGAAGTCTATGAGGGCTTCGCCGCTCAAGTGCGTAATGTGATGCCGTTCGAGCGGCTGGTCATCAACAGCGTAGATCTTGAGGCCGGCACAGTAACCACGCTATATCAGTCAGGGGCGAATATCCCGGAGTGGGCGCCTGGAATGGTCAGGGCGCTCGCCAACTCACCGACGGAGTGGGTTGCCAAGAACGCTCGTGGGCTGCTTTTCACACCGGATTCACCTCAGTCCATCGAGGAGTTATTCTCTAACCAGTCACCGATTATGGTCAGGGGCTTGAATTGGTTGGTCGCCGTTCCTCTTATTTCTAGGAATGAAGTAATCGGCACACTCCATTTCAGGTCGAGTGATCCTGAGGCGTACTCCGAAAGCTGCCTTGAACTGGCGGAGCGAATAGCTTCACAGATCGCCGGAGCGGTCGCCAACTCGCAGCTATATGCCAAACAGATGGACACCCAGGCCGCTTTGGAAGAGATTGTCCGCTTTGAACAGCGGCTTGTTCAGGAACAAACGCTCTTCGCGGAGATTGGCAGGATAATCTCGTCCTCTATGGACATTGACGATGTGTATGAGGACTTCGCCAGCCAGGTGCAGAAGCTCATCACATTCGACAGAATTTCGCTCGCCATCCTCAATCAGGAAGATGACACTCTGGTGAATGCCTATGTGTCGGGTGTAGAAGCGGAGGGGCGTCGGGTTGGTGAAAGGTTTTCCATCATAGACACGCCTGCGGAAGATGCTGTGTACACTGCAAACACCATCCTCGTTCAGGGCAGCGCAGACGTACTCAGGGCGCGCTACCCTTCCATGGTATTCCACAACATGCGCTCAGTGGTTATGGCACCGTTGATTTTCAAGAACGAGGTGATCGGGCTGCTAAACGTGCGTGCGCTGACTGAGAACGCATACGGACAGCGGGACATCGATATGCTTACACAGGTAGCAAGGCAGATAGCGCCCGCAATTGCGAACTCGCAACTCTACGCGCAGCAGAGCCGTCTGGCGACATTCCCGATGCACAATCCAAATCCGGTGGTGGAGGCGAATCTGGACGGAACCATCGCATACTGCAATCCGATCGCAAGACAGCGTTTCCCGAATCTACCGGACTTGGGTCCACGCCATCCGATTATGGCAGAGATCCACACGATAGTAGATGACCTGACCACAAGCGGAGGGTTTCATTCACGCGAGATCGATGTCGGAGACGAGACTTACCAGCAGCGCATAGTATATATTCCGGCAATCGACCAGATACGTATATATTCGAACGACATAACGCCGCGCAAGCGAGCACAAGAGAAGCTGGCTAGACAGGCCGACGAGTTAGCGCGATCTAACGCGGAATTGCAGGAGTTCGCCTATGTTGCGTCCCACGACTTGCAGGAGCCTCTGCGCGTAATTTCAGGATTTGTGCAGCTCCTGTCTGACCGCTACGGAGGAGAACTCGACGAGACCGCAGACGAGTTTATCGGATACGTGGTGGACGGCACTGAGCGTATGAAGATTCTGATAAACGACCTGCTCGAATACTCGCGAGTTGGGACGCGAGGAAGACCACTGGAGCCGGTGGAAAGTTCGAGCGCACTTGAGCACGCTCTTTCCAACTTGCAGGTGACCATAAAGGAGTCGCGAGCGAGAGTCACCCACGAGCGGATGCCCCGAGTTCAGGGGGACATCAACCAGCTTTCTCAATTGTTCCAGAACCTAATCAGCAACGGAATTAAGTTCCATGGCGAGAAGCGTCCGGAGATACACATTTCGAGTGTACAAGTTGGTGAGTCATGGGTGATGTCGGTATCGGATAACGGCATCGGGATAGACCCGCAGCACAACGATCGTATATTCGGAATGTTCAAAAGACTGCATGGGAGGGGTGAGTATCCTGGCACTGGCATAGGACTTGCGATATGCAGCAAGATTGTAGAACGGCATACTGGAAAGTTATGGGTCGAATCGGAGCTTGGAAACGGGGCAACTTTCAGCTTCACGCTGCCGGTTGCGGAAGATTAAGGGAAAGGAGACGGCATTATGACTTCAGCGACAGAGGACAGAGCAATCGAGATTCTTCTGGTGGAAGACAATCCTGCCGACGTGCGGTTGACGGAGGAAGTAATCAAGCAGTCGGAACACGCCACGAACATCACGGTAGCGGAGGATGGCGTGGTTGCGATGGAGATACTTAGGGGCGAGGGGGACCACGGAGACGCTACGCGGCCTGACCTGATACTTCTCGACCTAAGGCTGCCACGCAAGGACGGGCCGGAGGTGCTTGCCGACATCAACTCGGACGAGGGTCTGGTAAATATCCCGGTGATGATTCTGACGGGTACGGAGGCGGAGCAGAGTCTGCTCAACGCATACAACATCCCTCCAAGCCGCTTCTGCCGGAAGCCGATCGAATTGCAGAGGTTCAACAATGTGGTGGCCCAGCTGGGGATGTTCAGCAGGCAGCCAATCAGCTTGGGTCCGCCGGCCGGGCAGGCCGAAGAAACGCCATCTTCTGGCGGTAGGCGCCGGTGGTGGTGGCCATTCGGCGGCAGCTAGGCTGCGAACCAAAATGGCACTGAGGTAACGGACGTGACTACCACATATAGAAGACCCGCGAGCAGACCGCTGGAGATACTGCTAGTCGAGGATAATCCGGCTGATGTAAGACTCATTCAGCTGATTCTTGATGACGCTGAGTTCCATGTGAACTTCACGGTGGCAAACAACGGGCAAGAAGCTATGACAATCCTTCTGCGCCAGGGCAGATTCGCCGATGCTAGACGGCCGGACATGATCCTGCTCGACCTGAACATGCCTGTGATGGACGGTAGGGAGGTGCTTGCCGCGCTGGAAGAACATACGGACCTGGGCAGGATCCCTGTAGTGGTCCTGACGACATCGCAGTCACAAGAGGACCTCGAATACGCTTACAGCAAGTGTATCAGCAGCTACATCACCAAGCCGGTGGACGTACATCAATTCAACACAAAGGTGCGCGACCTGCTGAACTACTGGACAAATGTAGCAGTGTTGCCCGAATAGCGTTGGAGCGGTCGCCGCATCGGAAATCTTGTGAAAACCGGAACTCTCTAATCAAAGTCTTAGACGGTGTTGACACTGTCAGACCATGTTGCTACCGTGGACGCATGGAGCAAGCGGCACCGTGACTACTGCCCAGGCGTAATTGCCGGGCTGACAGGAGGGAATGCTCCGAGAAACTCTGGCAGGGGAAGCCACGCCCGGCAGCCCCGCAAAGTATGACCAGGCTGCTATAGGACCCTCAACAACAAGGGCGCAGTCTCCGGCCAGCAGCCGGAAGTGCGGGTCTAACGGGCAATTTGGGAGGCGGTCGCAACATGGGTTGCGCCCGCCTCCCTATTTTTGCGGTATAATTTCCTGCGCATAGGCAATAGTATCTGCGACTGGCAGATTTCTCACCTTATAGACTGGACGAGGTATGTCATCTTGTTGTCTAACGCCATAAAAGAAGAAAGCGTCATGCGCCGTGTGCTCAAGCGCGGCGTGTCTGAGATTATCGTGGAATCGGAGTTCGTGGAGAGGTTGCGGGGCGATAGGCCGCTGCGCCTGAAGATGGGGTTTGATCCAAGCGCGACAGATATTCACATGGGGCATGCGGTCGGACTGCGGAAGTTGCGACAACTTCAAGACCTTGGCCACAAGGTAGTGTTGATCGTTGGAGACTGGACCGCGCAGATTGGGGACCCGAGCGGCAGGTCTGCGACACGTCCGATGCTGACAGCGGAGCAGGTGCGCGAGAATGCGGCGACCTACATGGCACAGTTTTTCAAGATTGTGGACAGGGACAGGACGGAAACGCGCTGGCAGAGTGAGTGGTTCGGCGACTTTTCGCTGACCGACGTGATTGGATTGACGAGCCGGTTCACAGTGGCGCAATTCCTGGCGCGGGATGATTTCGCGAACCGCTTCAAGGCAAACCAGCCCATCGCCATCACGGAGTTGCTGTACCCGCTGCTCCAAGCCTACGACTCCGTAGCTATCGAGTCGGATGTGGAGTTCGGAGGGACCGACCAGATGTTTAATCTGCTGGTGGGGCGAGACTTGCAAGGAATGGTGGGGCAGACGCCGCAGCAGTGTTTCCTGATGCCGCTGCTTCCCGGGACGGACGGCGTGCAGAAGATGAGCAAGAGCCTCGGAAACTATATTGGCATCGACGAGCCGGCTAACGAGATCTACGGTAAGACGATGTCGCTGCCCGATGAGCAGATTGTGCCGTATAGCGAGTATCTGACGGACATCGCGGACGACGACATCAACGAAATGAGGGAGGCGTTGAGCGGCGGCGCCGTGAATCCGATGGAGTTGAAGAAGCGGCTGGCGCGCGAACTGGTGGCGCAGTTCCACGATGCAGATGCGGCGCTGGAGTCGGAGCGGAATTTCGAGCGTACGGTGCAAGGAGGCGGTCTGCCGGAAGATATGCCAGACTACGAGTTGCCGCCCGCGGAAACTCTTGCGGGGATGCGCCTTAGCCGCCTGCTGGTTGACACGGGGCTTGCGAACAGCGCTGGCGAGGCTCGGCGGCTGATTGACCAGGGCGCGGTGCAGATCGACGGTGAGCGTATCAGCGATGATTCTGCTGCGGGCATTACATCGGGCTGCGTGTTGAGGGTCGGACGACGGCGGTATGTGAGAGTGGTATAGCAAGAGCTCTGTTTTCCTTTCACGCCGCGGCGCTGCCGGGGTGGCCGGGGGTGCCGTAGAGGGGGCAGCCGGCGCAGGATGTGGGCTGGGCTGAGTTGCCGCAGGTGGCAGGGTTATACGATTGCTGGGGCTGTCCTATGCCCAGGCGGGATTCTGTTTCTTTCTTGCGCGCTTGCTTTGCGCCCTCGCTGAAGAGGTCTAGCTTGAGCTGCCTGGCGCGGGGCGGTTTGTGGCCGGGGAAGCGGAGGAAGGGCCAAGCGCGCTTGCGGACTACGCCCATGGTCTGGAGGTCGCGCCAGTTGTCGATGCTGTGGGCGCGGCGGTTCTTCAAGATGCGGTCCGTGCAAGTGGGGCCTATACCGGGTACGCGGAGAAGCTGGTCTTTCGTGGCGGCATTCACATCGAGCGGATAGGCGTCGAGGTTGTGAACGGCGATGGACTGCTTAGGATCGTCGTCGTGCGGCAGGAAGCCGTTGTCGTCGTAGGCGAGGCGCATCTCGTCGTTGGTGAACTTGTACACGCGACTGAGCCAGTCTGCTTGATAGAGTCGATGCTCCCTTATCATCGGGGTTGCAGGGTGCTCTTCGAGCGGGGTGTGGCGAATAGGCTGAAATGGTGCGTAATAGACGCGCTTGAAGTTCCATTCGCCGTAAAGCTGATTCATGCGCTGAAAGATGTCCCAGTCGGATTCGTTCGCCGCGCCGACGACCATCTGAGTCGCCTGCCCAATTGTCGCGCCTCTGCCAGTTCCTTGATTGCGGCGCATGAGATTGGCGACCCAGCTCATGGGATCAAGGATATCGCGCTGCATGTCTTTCATGGTGCTGAGGCGTGTCATCATTTCGTGGGTGGGTGTTTCGATGTTGACGGAGAGCCGAGTGCCAAGCCTGTATGCCTCTTCCACTAGGTTGTAGTCGGTGCCGGGCATGACTTTCATATGGATGTAGCCTTTGAAGCCGTGCTTATGGCGAATGGCGTCCACGACCTTCAGCAGTCGTTCGGTGGTCTTGGAGCCACTGCCGGCGATGCCAGAGCTAAGGAACAGGCCGTTGACGGTGTGGCGGCGGTGCATTTCCATGAAAGTATTAGCAAGTTCATCGACTTTGAAGGCGTAGCGCTTGCGGGGAACCCAGTGGCTGTTGGGACAATAGAAGCAGTCCATCTTGCAGAAGTCGGTGAACATGACGCGCATGAGGCTGATGGACTTGCCGTTGGGCATTGCAGCCTTATAAACGCCAGGAACGGGGTTGCGGCGGGCGGAGGTGTAGGGTGCGGGCGTCCTGTCGCCAGGGGTGGGGCGCGACAAGATGTCGTCGCTTGCCATGCCGCCAAGGATGTGGAGCTTTTCAAATGTATCGGGCGTGTGCTTGATTAGCATTAAGGCTCTCCTGTGCAAGAATATATGTTCGTGGATTTATATATTAGCACAAGTGAGCGATATGTCAAGAGACGAGAGATTACATCGTTATACAGGATGGTGAGCATTTTTGTCCTGCTCACCTCCATCCCTTCGGTAGTCTCATCACGAACGGCCGGAGGGCAGTCAGAGGATTTGGCGGAGGCGGGTGTCCCAGCGGTCGCGGAGCCAGTCGCCGATGAAGTTGAAAGATAGCACGGTGAGGAAGATGGCGAGGCCGGGGAAGAGCGCCACCCACCACGAGTTGGAGAGGTAGTTGCGACCATCGGCGACCATCGCGCCCCAAGCGGGTGTGGGTGGTGGAACGCCCGCGCCGAGGTAGCCGAGTATGGATTCGGCTAGGATGATGCCACCGACCTGAAGTGTGGTAGCGACGACAAGGGTGTTCATGACGCCGGGCAGAATATGTCGGAATAGAATGCGGATGTCGGACGCACCAGCCACCTTTGCGAGCGCTATGTAGTCCAGAGTCCTGATCTGTAGTGTCTGGCCTCGCACAAGGCGCACGATTTCGGGCCAGCTTGCAAGGGCGAGGACACCTATAATGACGTAGAACTTCTGACCAAGCACTACCACAATTACCAGAGCGAGCAGCAGGTATGGAATCGCGGTAGTAATGTCGGTCAGGCGCATTACGATTTCGTCTATGTACCTGCCGTAGTAGCCTGCGACAAGCCCCAGGGTCGAGCCGACGAGCATGCCTACCGCGATGCTGATGGACGCAAGAGTGAGGGAGACGCGCGCGCCATGGATGATGCGGGTGAGGACGTCACGGCCAAGAGGGTCCGCGCCGAGGAGATACTTGCTTCCCCTGCTGCAATAGTCGAAGTATGGCTTTTCGTCACCGACGCAATGTGCGTACCAGGACGGCGCGGCAGTGCGGTCGCGCAATTCCTGACGATTGGGCAGGCTGGGCGAGATGTAATCAGCGAATATCGCGCATGAGACGAGCGTGCCGATGATGATAATAGGAATGAGGGGCCAGCGGCGCAGAACATAGAGTACGCGCCTGGAGGCGCTGGGGTTCGTGCGACGGTGGATGTCGGCGAGGGTTAAGCGGGTGACCTGGTTCATAGAAGGGAATTCAACATCGACAAACAGGATGGACAGGGTAGAGACAAATAACAAGGGGCGGGTTAATTTCCCGCCCCTCTTGGTCGTGAGTTTTCGGATGAGGTGGTGTCGCTATGGCGAATTCACCCTCATCCTAACCTTCCCCCATCAAGAGGGAAGGAATCTTATCTAGGTCGTGAAGAGCACCGGGTTTCTTAGGGGAGGCGCAATTTCCTGCTCGGTGAGAGGATATGCCTCCTTCTTGTAGATCTGGATGCGGTGCGAACCGAAGTCGGTAATGTACAGTCTGTTCTCGTCGTCAACGCGCACGGTGAGGGGAGCGCGCAGGCGCTTGGTGGCTTCGAGGTCCGCCATTTCGCGCAGACGCAGCGTTACCGGGTTGGCAAGGATGTACTCGCGGGCGGAACGGGAAAGGTTCGCGTCACCAAGGAACTGCTCTACGAAGCGTCCCTCCGAGTCGAAAAGCTGAACCCGGTCGTTACCCCAGTCGGCGACGTAAATGTCGCCATCAGAGTCAACCGCGACACTGGTCGGGCGGTCAAAGTCGCCCTTGTCATCGCCGGGCCCGCCGACTTCCATCAGGAACTCGCCATCCGCAGCGAATTTCTGCACGCGGTCATTGCGCCAGTCGGCGACGTAGATGTCGCCCTGGTCGTCAACCGTGACGCCCCAAGGCATATTCAACTGGCCTTTGCCATCACCGAATTCACCGAGCTGCGATATGAACTCGCCGTCTCTGGTATAAGACTGCACGCGATGGTTGAGCGTATCGGAAAGGACGATATTGCCCTCGTTGTCGAACGACATTCCGGTCGGACGGTCGAATTGACCTTCACCACTGCCCTGCTCTCCCCAACTCGCCTGCAATCCGCCGTCCCTGTCGAAGACGAAGACCTTGTTGTGCGCCTCATCAGAGACATACAGCATCTCGTCTTCGTCGCAGAGCAAGCCGGAGGGCCATTGGAAAGTGCCAGTGCCGATGGTGCCTAGATTGTCGTCTGCCCAGTTTATGCGCCTGATCTCATTGCCGAGACCGCCGCGACACAGCACATAGACGCGCTCATCCTTGCCGAATGCTATATCAACGGCATTGGAAGTAACCCGCCTCATGCCGAGTGTCATGTAATAAGGGAAGCCTGACCTAAGCAACCCGTATGGTCTGGCCATTGTTGCACCTCGCTGATTAGGAGTCAGCAATCAGTGGTTTGGTGGTGGAATCTTCACCCCCATCCCAACCTTCCCCCCTCAAGGGGAAAGGGGAATTTTCCGGCTGACTTACTATTTGAATGGGGTGATCTGTTCGTAGTTGCCGTTGACGATTTCGGGGGCGTCTATGCCCATCCACTGCTCTAGCATGGTTGCATAGATGCCGCGGAAGTCGATGGTGTGCTCCAAGTCTTCGCCTTTCGCCCAGTCCGCTGAGTCTAGCGAAGGATACTCGGAGTAGAGGCCACCGCTGACGGGCTCACCGATAATGAACGCGCCGCCTCCGGAACCGTGGTCGGTACCACTGCCGTTGTCCTTGATCCGGCGACCGAACTCGGTGAATACCATCATCACAACGTTGTCGGCAGCGTCGTGCTCATTCAGGTCATCGAAGAAGTCTCGAATTGCGCCGGAGAGGTCCTGCAGGAGCTTGGGGTGCGTCGGGTTCTCGTTTGCATGCGTATCGTAACCGCCGTGGCTCGTGTAGAAGATGCGCGTGCCAAGCCCGGTGGTATGCACTCTTGCAATGTCCCGCAGGCTCTTGGCTATGGCGTTGTCGGCGTACTCTACAGTGGAGCTGTACTGCGATGGGGCCGCCTTCAGCCTGTCCGCGCCGCGAAGCACGTCCATGCCCGTGCGTGAGAGATACTCCATTACCGGGCCGGTGCCGATTGCCTGCGCGTACATGTCCTTGAATATCTGGAGCGCCTGGTCGCGCTGGTCATCCTCGCCGATGCCGGTCATAAGTCCGTAGCTGTCGAGGTCGTTTACGGACGTGACGGGCACGCCGGGCACAGCCATCGCTCGTGGCAAGCCAACGCCGAAGTTTATTCCGGTCAACTCGTCCTCACCATTGGGGTCGAGTTCACGGAGCGCCTTGCCGACCCATCCTTCGGTTACGACCTTGTCCGGCTCGCAAGTGTGCCAGATGTCCATGCCGCGGAAGTGCGAGCGGTTGGAATTGGGGTAGCCGATGCCCTGCACTATCGCCACCTTGCCTTCTTCAAACATTTCCTTCAGAGGGCGGGCGTTGGGGTTGAAGGCGAGGTCGTCATTGATTGGCAGCACATCCTCGCTCTCGATCCTGACCAGCTTACGGTTGTCGTAGTAGGTCGGGCTGTTGTACGGGATGAGAGTGTGCATGAAGTCGTTGCCGCCTGACAACTGCACTATGACCATGACGGGATCTTTTCCGTTACCGTTGGCTGGCATCGCGTGTGCCTCCTTTGTAGAGTGTATCGGTCGGTTAGTTTGATCGGGGGCACTTCACCCCCAAACCTAGCCTTCCCCTAACAAGGGGGAAGGGATTATTTTGTTATGCGAATTGGTATTCGCGCGTGGACACGATGAGTTGAAGCATCCTGCCTATGTGAATTGCGCTTTCGTTGGCGTCATCCTCAGTGTCGAAGCTGAGGGAGCCCGCTGCCTGCGCGTACCTCAACAGTCCTTCCTTTGTGCTGTTATCTACGGCGACATGGCCGGCGAGTTCGAGAGACATCTCGACAAACTGCTCAGGAGCAAGCCTGCCGTCATCACTCTGACCACCCATTCGGGTCACGATGTCCTGGACGCCGGGCTTTGACAGATCATTCAGCTGGTTGACCGCGAAGTTTACGCGCTCGTTGAGCGTGCCGCCGTCAATCCACTCGTGACCGGTGTGCCAGCCCTCGACGGTGGGCGGGTTCATGAGTTGCTGTCCCATCACGCCCGTCGCTGCACTGAGTGCGCCAATGGCTTCGTTAGGCTCGGGGAACTTGTACGTGCCGACGAGCTTTATCGTGCCAGCAACGAGTTCGGACGGACTTTTGACCTTCTTGAACTGCGCTTCCTTGAAAAAGTCCGAGTTGAAGAGCGTTTCAAGAATGGGGCGGATTGCGCCGTCGTTCTCGAAGTACGAGCTGATAAGTATTTCCATTGCTTCCGGGTCGCGCGGCGGCTCGAGTTCCCAAGCGGGGACCTGCGGCTCGTCGGCGACGAAGAAGTTATAGATATGCCGGCAGATAAACGCCGCCGTAGCAGGCTGCCGGACGATGATGTCAATAATGTCCTCACCGTTGAAGTTGCCCGTCTCACCCAGGAATGTCTTCTCAGATTCGTCGTGGTCTTCCGCGACGTATAGGAACTCGGCGTCGTAGCTGCCAAAGGGATAGAGCGGGATCGGCTGGGTGAATGTCCAGCCGGTGAACGCGCGCGAGGCGTTCTTGATGTCCTCTTCGGAGTAGTGGCCAACACCCATCGAGAATAGTTCGAGCAGTTCCCTGCCCCAGTTTTCGTTTGGCTCGCCCCTATGGTTTTCGCAGTTGTCGAGCCAATAGTTCATGGCCGGGTCTCTTGCGAGTTCCAGGAGAATTGTCTTCATGTCAGCCATACCGACCTGACGGAAGGTCTCAATCTGCCGCACGATAGAAGGGACATGCTCGCCCTTATACCACGCGGTGGCGAAGACGTGGTGCCAGAGGAGGGCCATTTTCTCCTGAAGCGGTCTTTCCGTATTGACCATACGATATATCCAGCGCCCTGTGTGCGCGGGCAGCGAGTCCGTATAACTCAGTTCGAGGTTGTAGCGCTTCCAGACATCTTCCTCAAGCTCCGGAAAGCGTTCCGGGTTAACCAGGTCGTCCACGACAGCCTCGTAGCCCTTGGATGCCAGTCCTTCCAGCTCTTCCCTGGAAGCGCCGAACCCAGCGCGGCGCATCAAGTGGGCAATCAGAGCAACATCATTTCCCATTCTCGCTCCCTCCTTAAGAAGTGAGTGTCATTCTCGTCACAGTAAAAGTGGCATTGCGTACCTTGCCATGTCGTCAGAGATAAACTTAAAGTGCATTTTACATCAGACTGGCAAGGCGCACAACAGGAATGCCAGCGAGTTTTCAGTTCGCCGAGGGATGCGTCAGGTTTCAATGTAATCTGAAGCCGGAAACAGGTCGAGAATGCGCGAAATCCAACGGCGTGAAGATTCTTGACTTGCTCGAATCCTCTCTCTAGTATGACGCCCGATGGCAGCCGAATCCCGTTGCGGAGATTGCTCTATTGAATTCAATTTCCGTGCGGCTGGATGCTTGCGGGATTCATTTGACTTTGCGCCCAATGTTCGGCTACTATTCGGGGATAATTGGGATTGTAAAATCGCTCACAAGCTGGGTGAAGGACAATTCTCTTTCGTTAGGGAACGGACAATCTGAGTTTGGTGGACACAGTAGGCATGTCTAGGAGGGAACAAATGAAAAAGGGAAGGATTCTATGGTTGGTGCCGCTGGCGGTTTTGATCGCCTTTGCCACGATTGCCTGCGGCGGCGCACCGACAGAAGAAGCTGCACCAGCAGCGCCTGCGCCACAAGCGCCTGCGCCTGCGGCAACTACAGCCCCGGCAGCACCAGCGCCCGCAGCCACAGCGGTGCCCGCACAGGCGGCGCCAGCGACTAGCGGCGAGGGCGCGACGCTAACGGTAGTGTTGGACAACGTCGGATCGCCTCTTTATAGGAATGAGAAGGCGACCTGGCCGGACAACATGATGAACTATTACTACGGCTTCCAGGAGCTGCTAGTAACTTGGGAGCCCAACACCGCGGGAGACGGCGGCAAGGGCAAGGTGTCGGACGAGACATGCGAAGCGCCAATGCTTGCGCTTAGCTGGGAGTACGACCTGCCGCCAAACTTCGACGACCCGGACAACCAGGGAACCGTAACAGTCAACCTGCGACAGGGCGTTGACTTCTATGTAGCCGACGGCAAGCACTCGGAGTTCACCGCTGAGGACGCGGCTTGGTCGTTCAACGACGCCGGGTCAAACAACCCGGCAGCAACTCACTCCAATGCGGGTGAGGCCGGCGACTGGTTCAAGCTCTGGGAAGCTACGGACAAGTACACGCTGAAGGGACACTTCCGCAACTACATTGCCGACTGGCTGAACGGCGGCGGCGCCGGCATCAGCAGCATGTGCGGCGATGCAATCGGCATCGTATCGAAGACACTGTACGACGAGATTGGCGACGATATTCTGACTACGCCGCACGGCACGGGTCCTTTCTTCGTGCAGGAATGGCGTCCGAATGAGCTTATCGAAGCAACCTCCCGGGTCGATCACTGGAACAACAACCCGAACTTCGCATTCCTGAAGCTCAGGCAGGCCAGTGAGGCGGCGCAGCGCACCGCACTGCTCCAGACCGGGCAGGCTGACATCTCAATGGTGTCGATTCAGGACGTTGCCGACCTGCAGAACGAAGGCTTCAAGTTCCACGACGGGCTGAACCAGATTCTGGGGCAGTTCATCTACATGGCAGGCAACTACTGGTCGTTCAAGGACCCGCAGACAGGCGACCCGGTTGAGCTTCGAGAAGGCTTTTACCCTGACGATAAGCATCCATGGATTGGCGACCCGCGTATCGAATGCGCGGATGCTGATCGTTCAAACCCATCGGATGCACTCGGCGCGGGTTGCGATGCCATCGGCTTCGACTACACCGACACGGCCAAGTTCTCCTACGAAACCGAGCACATGCTGAAGGCTAAGGCTTTCCGCGAGGCTCTGATATACGCAATCGACCGCGACCTCATTGGCGAGACCATCGTGTCCGGCTATGGCGGCGCGATATACGGCACGGGACATGGCGGCGGCATCGCCTTCCACCAGTCGCATCCCGAGTATAAAGACAAGTGGGCAGCGCACTTCGACCCGGAGATGGCGAGGCAGAAGCTTGCCGAGTCCGGTGTCGAGCCTGGCTTCGAGTTCGAGTACTACTGCCCGGCGGGTAACGGCACATCCATCGAGGTCTGCCAGGCTGTCGTAGGCATGTGGGAAGAGCATCTCGGACTTAAGCCGTACATCGACAACACGGCGTACTCCTCGCGACGCCCGACAATGGTCGGACGCTCAATCAAGTCCGTGTGGCAGACTAGCTGGGGCCCGAACAGCGCGCAAGCGAAGGATCCGGGCGGCACGATTCCGGTATGCTGCCTCTGGCCAATAGCCTCGGCGGGCGGCTATAACGCCGGCATCGAGGACAATAATTTCTACAACGACTTCGATATAACTCGCATTCAGGACAAGGGCACGGATGAGAATCTGGCCACGCGCGAGAAGATTATGGACCGCTGGTTCGACCTAAAGACGGGCACGGGCATCGTAGAAGTGCCGACGCTAATCGGCATGAACCCGGACACCGTTGCGGAGTGGGACCTCAAGCCGTGGCGCTTGACCAACAGCTTCGATACGGTCGTTTATCAGCCGCCGCAGTAATCCGTAGCAATCAAGCGCCCATCTGGTCTATACCGGATGGGCGCTCTATTTCTTTTTTCAATTCCTACTTATCTCAAACTCATCGAAGGCGATCCTTTCCGCGAAGCGGAGATGGAGAATCGCAGAATCATCACCAGCCTGGCCTATTTGTGAGGACATTCAGGACCTGAGATGAAGACTTTCGTGCTTCGCAGGCTCATATTTATGATCCTGTCCGTGATTGCGGCAACGCTGATTGTTTTCAGCATGTCGCGTTTGCAGGGTGACCCGCGCTACCTGTTTCTCGCGTCCGGCTATACGACGCAGGAGCAGTGGGACGCCTGGGGCAAGGAGTTCGGCCTGGACAAGCCGTTGCCGATTCAGTATTTCATCTGGCTTGGCAAGGCGATTACAGGCGATTTCGGCAAATCGCTGAAATCCGGATACGAGTCCACGGAGATGCTTCGGATATTTGCGCCGGCGAGTCTGCAATTGGGACTTGCCGCCTGGGTGTTCGTGCTGATTACAGGCGTGCCGCTCGGCGTGCTGTCGGCGGTGAAGCGTGGTTCCTTATGGGACTTGGTCGGAAGAACCTTCGCGGTATTCGGGCAGGCGCTCCCGCCGTTCTGGCTGGGCATCATGCTCATCCTCATCTTCGCCGTGCAACTAGAGTGGCTGCCGCCCGGCACAAGGGGGGACGACGACGAATCGCTCTTTGCGCGCCTCCGATACTTTGTGCTTCCCGCAATAACGCTGGGATGGCTGGCTTCTGCCGGATTGATGCGGCTAGTGCGCTCCTCGATGCTGGAAGTTCTGGACTCTGAGTTCGTGAAACTGGCGCGCGCCAAAGGCGTCAGCAATGCAACGCTGATATGGAAGCATGCTCTAAAGAACTCGCTCATCCCTCCGCTCACATTTTCGGCCCTGATAATGGCGGCCTTCATCGCGGGCACAGTCGTCACGGAGACAGTATTCGCATGGCCCGGTCTAGGTTTCATGACCGTACAGGCAATAATCAATAACGACTTCCCTGTGATGACGACCGCCGTAATGGTTTTCACCATCCTATACGTTATGACGGTCTTCGTCGTGGATATTCTTTACGCGTTCATTGACCCGAGAATCCGGTACTCATAGGCAGAGAGCGACCATATCTCATGGCACAGGCAGCAACGATCAACCTGACTGACATCGAGCGCGCTTCACGGGACACCCTGTTGAGCAAGACGCTGTATGTTCTGCGGCGCTGGCCGGTGTTTCCCATCTTCATCATCGCAACATTAATCGTCTCTGCCGTCTTTGCGCCGTTCGTCGCTCCGAATGAGCCCATAAAGCAGGACTTGCGCGCCAAGACAGACGCGCCATTCTGGTATGAGGTGTGCGGCACGAAGCAGAACCCGATCAATAACAAGGAAGTTCCGGAAGTGCCGTGGCTGGATAAGTGCAGGCAAACGGGCGAGAACTTCTACCCGCTGGGCGCAGACCCGCTCGGACGCGGATTGCTAACCCGCATAATCTATGGCGCGCGGGTATCTCTGGTGCTTGCGGCGGTGGCGATTGTCGTGGGGACACTGATAGGCACCGTTCTCGGACTTTCGGCAGGCTATTTCGGCGGCGTTATTGATGAGCTGATAATGCGCCTTACCGACATCGCAACCGCGATTCCGTACTTGCTTCTCGCGCTGATTATCGTGACCGTACTTGGGCAGAAGGTGTTCATCAACGGCGATGTGATCGTCCTGGTTCTCGCGCTGGCTAGCTGGCCGGGAATTGTGCGCCTCGTGCGTGGGCAGTGCCTACAGCTAAAGGCGCTAGATTATGTCGCGCTGGCGCAGATTGCGGGCGCATCGACATCCCGCATACTGTACCGCCACATCCTGCCGGGCGTTACAAACACCATCGTTGTGGCAACCACGCTTCAGGTGGGGAGCATCATTCTGGCGGAGTCCATTCTCAGCTTCCTGGGCGCGGGCGTGCCGCCACCGACACCGACTTGGGGCGCAGATGTGGCGTTCGGACGAGACTATCTCGGTTCGGCCTGGTGGGTCGCGTTCTTCCCTGGCATGGCGATATTCCTGACGGTGCTGGCGTTCAACTTCATCGGCGACTGGCTGCGCGACCGGTGGGACCCGAGGCTGCGGCAACTGTAAGCAGTCCGCCACGTAGCCATTTGAAGAGTGACTGTCCATACTTGCATTGTATCGCCCATATACAATGCACAGGCGTGATGTTAAATATCGGGGTTGACAATCCGTCTAATATCAATTATAAGTTCAGATTAGTTACCGCCTTTATTCCCCACAGCGCAGTTTCAACGCTTCCGCAAGGCACTTGGCAACTATAGTCGAGCCGCTTTGACGGGCGTATTGCGTGATTGGCGTTCAGGCTTTAGGACGAGTTTCTACAGGAGGAAAGCATAGAGATGCTAACCAATCTTTCACGGTTCTTGTGTATAAGTTTCGCTTTGGCGGCGCTGATGGCATTTGCTGTAGCGTGCGGAAGCGCGCCTGATGCGGCACCTGCTGCACAGGTACAGGCAACGCCAACGTTCCCGCCAACGGTTGTGCCGCCTTCGATTCCGACGGCTGCGCCGGCACAGGCGCAGGCGGCTGCGCCAGCACCTACAATGGCGGATGGCGAAGTTGTGAGGGGCGGTCATATACGGGTTATCAACGGAACATTCCCGCCGAAGTGGGACTTCTCGCAGACTAGCACGTGGATTTCGCTTTTCCACTATGGGGGCCGAATGTACAGCGGTCTGCTTCAGTTCTCGCCACGTGACGGCATCGAGATTTGGCCGGACATGGCAGAATCATGGGAAGTGACAAACGACTCAAAGACGTTTACTTTCCACATTGACGAAGACCTGACCCAGTGGAACGACGGAACGCCGTTTGATGTTGACCACATCATCTATGCGATCGACCGCTGGCGCGACCCGCCAGAGGGCATCATTCAGCCTCGTGTCGGCGCTTTTTCTCTCATTGACACGATGAACAAGGTCGACGACCGAACCCTTGAAATCAATCTTGAAGAGTCCTTTGGTGACTTTATCGCGGAGTCCGCAAACCAGTGGCATTCGCTGATTCCTCAGCATATTCTTGAAGCCAATGAGAACACAATCAATAAGTGGCAGGATGTGATCGGCACCGGTCCATACAAGATTACCGACGCTGAGGACCAGGTCTCGGTTGACTCCGAAAGGAACCCGGATTACTTCCGGCAGGCTCCGGATGGCGACAACTATCCATACCTGGACAATGTTACCTCCATCGTGATTATCGAGCCACAGGCGCAGATTGCGGCGTTGCGCACGAAGCAAGCAGACGCCACAAAGCCGACATTTAGCCTTAGCCATGTCGAGTACAAGAATCTTCTCGACGACAACCCCGGAGAAGCTACCTTCAAGGTGGAGCCATTCGTTGACGTCGCGGCTATTCAGCTGAATAACCAGAAGCCACCGTTCGATAACGTTGACGCTCGCAGGGCTGTGTTCTACGGCTTCTACAAGCAAGGTGTCATCGATGGAGAGGGTGCGGAGAACCCGGTGTTCCCGATAAGCTGGTTCAGCTATGTCTTCCCGGACCAGCAGGAGATACTGGATACCATTCCCGGTTACAAGCCTGAGAACCGAGAAGCAGAGCTTGCGATGGCGCAGGATTACGCTGAAAAGTCTGGTCTGACGGAGTTTGAAGTAATCGCGGTTACCGCACGCACGCACCACGGAGAACTACTCCAGGCAGACATGGCTGAGATTGGAGTGGACGTTACAATTCGCGTTCAGGACTGGACAGCAATGATCGCGACGGTCGAAGGCAGAAACTACGAGGCGGCAACCGGCGGTACGGCTCCTAGCTACGGCGGTGTTGTACCTGTCGCGGACATAATGTACAGCCCAGGCGGTGGACGCAACGGAGGTTGGGATCCGCCGGCCAATTATATGGAAGCATGGAGTTCCGCGCGAACGCTTCCCGCAGGGGCGGAGCGAGATGCACTATTTGGCGAAATGCACAGGATTATGAAAGAGGAGTGGGTGCCCAGCGTGCCGTATCTAGCGGCAAACCAGAATAAGTTCCATTGGAACTATGTGCACGGCTGGGACCTCGTAGTGCAGGAAATTTTCAGCAACAATAAGTTTGAAGACGTGTGGATGGACTGCGACGCGCCGAACCCGAGTTCCAGCTGCCAGTAAATTACAACGATAGAGAGAGTCAGCCACATCCCGACGGGGCATCTGTTCTGGTCGGGATGTGGCATAGTGGGATATTTTGGCTTTTACCTGTAGCAAAGGCATTTAATATGTGGAAGTACATAATCCGCCGCTTGATGCTCATCATTCCCACGGTGTTCCTTTCAGGCACCCTGGTGTTTTTCATGCTTCGTGTGCTTCCAGGTGATATCGTCAGCACACTGACTTCTGAGGGCGGTGCCACGCCGGAGACGAAGGCGAAACTGCGGGAAGAGCTAGGATTAAACAATCCGATAATCGTTCAGTATGCGCACTGGCTGTGCGGAAACTGCATCATACTACGTAGCGTCGGCTACGCTCCACCCGATCTTGGCCGCGGGGAAGAAGAAGTGGGTTCATCTGCTGACGCCATTATAGGAGGCGTCATTAGTGGCGACTTCGGCTACTCGAACTACCAGGACAGATATGTAGGCCAGATTGTCAAGGACAAGATGGAAGCCACGGTAACATTGGCAATACTGGCAATGATATTTTCGCTGATACTCGCCTTCCCATTAGGCATCTTATCGGCAATTACCCGGGGGAGTTGGTGGGACCAGGGGATACGCATATTCACGGCATTATCCCTTGCCGTCCCTTCGTTCTGGCTTGGCATCCTTCTCATCATATTCGCATCCAGGGTATTTAATTGGAGCCCACCGTTGAATTACACTCCGTTCTTTACGGACCCTGGCAGGAACCTTGCGCAGCTCTTCCTACCAGTGATCGCGACCGGACTGACGTCGGCGGCTGTGCTTAGCCGCTTGGTACGCTCAATGATGCTCGAAGTGCTGCGCGAAGACTATGTGCGAACCGCGCGCGCTAAGGGTCTGCGCGAATTCATCGTAGTGGCGCGTCATACCATACGCAACGCCAGCATCCCGGTATTGACTATGGCGGGCTATCACTTCGGATTCATCATATCAGGCGTAGTGGTCATCGAATTCGTGTTCTCAATACCGGGACTGGGGCAGCAGGTCTTGTTCTCCATTCTTGCGCGCGACTATGACATGGTAGTCGGCATCGTCGTCATCCTTACAATAATACTCGCCGCCTGGATACTGGTGGTCGATCTGTTCTACTCGGTAGTGGATCCTCGAATCAGGTACTCCTAGTGCAGATTCAGCACCAGAGGTTAGACATTCCAGCGAAGGAGATTCCAACATTATGAGTCAAGCCGGACTGAGTTTCCCAACCACCGGGGCTCCTGCCGACAATCTGCCTCGAAGGGCTGGCAAGGCTCTCGGTAGATTCTGGAGTCGCTACCCGGCGGCGACCGTCGCACTAGTGGTATTGACCATTGTGCTTGTGTCGACGCTCTTTGCCAATGTTGTTGCGCCCTTCGACCCATACGAGCGACAAGGCGTCCGATTCGCGGAGCCGTTTTCGCCGTCCAAGGACGGACGGATGCACATACTCGGCACGGACAGGATAACTCGCGACCTTTTCAGTCGGCTGCTGCACGGAGGCAAGGTGTCATTGATTGTCGGGTTGGTTGCGCCAACTCTCGGCATCACTGTTGGGGCGCTGTTCGGAATAACCGGCGCGTACTTCGGAGGCTTAACGGACCTTATCATCCAGCGCCTGACGGATACGTTAATGGCGATTCCCAGCATTATACTTGCCATGGCAATCATCATTCCCTTTGAACTTGAGGGAGAGTTGAACCTAATCTTTTTCGATATTGATCTTGCGGTATTTCTGGTGATTGTTGCATTGTCGATCGCCATATCTCCGTACGCGTCGCGCTTGCTGCGCTCACACGCCCTTGTGCTGCGTAATATGCAATATGTGGAGGCGGCGCGCGCGATTGGCTCGTCGAACATGCGCATAATTCTGCGCCACTTGGTACCTAATTCATGGGCACCGTGGATTGTCATGCTCGCTGTAAATGTGGGTAACGCCATTGTGATCGAGGCATCTCTTAGCTACTTAGGAGTTGGGATTTCACCGCCCACTCCATCCTGGGGAAACCTGCTGACCGGCGCGGCGAATTACTTTGCGGATAACCCGCACCTAGTATATGCGCCGGGTCTGATGATCACTGTCGTGGTGCTGTGCTCGAATATCTTCGGGGACGCGCTGCGGGACATGCTCGATCCTAGATTGCGCGGGGCTGACTAGCCGTCATCGGCGATGCCGGTTCAAGTTCGCCTCGCAACGAATATGCTTACTTTGATGAAGACGACCGCCGTCACATTGCTTGTGGCGGCGGCGCTTTTTATATTTGCGTGCCACCGAGCAGACATGCCTCCTTCTGAAGTCGCTCAGACGGAAGAGGAAATACAGCCCTTCGTGAATGTTACTCAGACGGCTCTTAAAGGACTGAAGGAGTCGTGGAACATTCGGCCCGGTGTGGTTATCTTCGACTATGACCGGGACGGGGACATGGACTTCTATGTGTCGAACGCATACGAGTTCGGGAACTGGCTGTATCGCAACAACGGTGACGGCACTTTCGATAATGTCGCGGATGAGGCAGGGGCGGCTCTGAGAGACTCGCACGGCACGGGCGTGGTCGCCTGCGATGTGAATAACGACGGCTACCAGGACCTGTATGTGGGCGCGCAAGGCAGTCTGACCGATAGACTGGACTACCGCTCGCCACCGGAGGGCGATCAAAATATAGACAGGCTACTGCTGAACAGGGGTGATGGCACTTTCACCGACATCACGGACGCAGCCTTTAGCGAGGCCGCGAACAGACGCACCGCAATGAGCGCGACCTGCGCCGACGTTGACGGCGATGGCTGGGTGGATATCTTCGTGGGCAATCTCGCGGAGGACGAGTTCCGTGGAATGAGCGTGCCGTTTCAGAACGGGCAGCACAATGTGCTGTATCGCAATAACGGAGACCTGACCTTTTCGGACATCAGCGAGAGTTCGGGCGTGCAGGGGCCCCAGGTGTGGATGCGAGAGCGCGACGGCAAGCCGGTCACTTATCAGGACGGGCTGACGGGCGACGAGTATGAGGGCTACGATCCGAACCTCCGCGACGACCTGGACAATCGAGTGGGCGACCCAAGCGGCCAGACGCAGGCCGTAACCTTCTTCGACTACGACAGCGACGGGGACCCGGACCTGTGGGTTGCGAATGACGGCGACAGGCTGCACGTGCTTCGCAATGACTCGGCGCCGGGAAGCGTGCGCTTCACCGATGTCGCTCGCGAGATGGGCGTGGACCAGGTGGGCGCGTGGATGGGGTTTGCCATTGGCGACTACGACGGGGACGCGGACCTAGACATTTTCATATCGAATGTGGGATTCCATCCCCGCCTAATGCCACCGCCAGAAACTCCTATGCCTTACTGCGCCTATCACGAGCGGTTCGCCTGGGGCACATGTCTGCACTATCTCTTGCGGAATGACGGCGTACGCGAAGTGCCGGGCGTGGGCAGTATCGGCGCGTTCCACAATGTTGCGCCGGCGGTTGCGGTTACGCCAAGCCCGCTGATGCCACCGGACTCGCTTGACGCTTCCAACATAGACGAGAGCCAGGTCGTGCCGACGGGGTTGAGCGCATACGACTTCGCGTTCGGGACGACCTTCTTCGACTATGACAATGACGGCGACCAGGACCTGTACTGGCTAGGTTCCACGGTTGACAGAGGCGAGGCGCCAGGCGGAGAGGTGTTCCCTTCCGCGGGACGCATGATGCGAAATATATCGGTCGGAGTATTCGAGGACATCACCGTGAGAGCGCAGCTTGTGGATGTGCAGCGAGCGCGTTATGACAAGATCGACCCGCAAAATCCGAAGAAGGATGTCGGCATTCACCGAGTACATCCGATGTTTCACGAAAATGGCAAGGGACTGGCGCATGGGGACCTGAACGGCGACGGCTACCTGGACCTGATAGGAACGAACAGCAAGGGTAGCCTGTGGGAGGACTCGCGGCAGGTTACGTTCAGCGAAGCGGGCGGTCCGATATTCGTGTGGATGAATCCGGGTGGAAGCAACCGCTGGATAACGCTGCGATTCAAGGGGCGAATGGCAATCGATGGCACCGGCAGCAACGCGGACGGCATAGGAGCGCGAGTCTATCTTACGGCTGGCGATAGGACGCAGGTGCAGGAGGTGCGAGCAGGTTCGAGCTATCTCTCAATGGATAGCGTTGAGCTTGAGTTCGGGCTGGAGCGGGCGAACAGCGTTGACAAGATCGAGGTCCTGTGGCCCAGCGGACGACGGCAGGTTGTTGAGAATGTTGGCGCGAATCAGGTATTCGAGATAGTGGAACCGGCTCAGTGATTCGCCACCGGGTGAGCGTCGCATCTACCGCGACGGTCGAATCGTCTCGAAGTGCAGGTCGGATGATGTGCCGTTGGTGGGCTGCCAACTCGTCAGCGTAGGCTTAATGGCGTAAGTGTCGTGCCGCCACAGAATGGGTATTGCCCAGTATTCGCCGTATGTCCTTCGGTTCAACGCCTGAAGAACAAGCGCGCGGTCTTCGTCTCTAACGGTTGCCTGGAGCTGCTTAAGAATACCGTCCCCCACATCGGGCGCAAAGTAGGTCAGCATCGCGCCCTCCCCGCCACTGAGATAGCGCCTGACGGCGTTGATGTCGCTACCGGGACGGGCGGGCGCGGCACCGTGAATGACAGGTGCGGGGGCGTAGTCGTCAAATAGCTGCGGTCTGGGTTGAAACAGAGGCTGGACTGCCGGCCATTCGGTAGCCTCAAGCTCGACGTTTATACCGATCGCCTGCCAGTCCTCTACAATCATCTCATTGATTGGCGGCAGTTCGGACATGCCATAGGCAACGAGAGAAAGCATGTGAACGGTCTCACCGGCATATCCCGACTGTGCCAGGAGGCTGCGCGCTTGGTCGGGATCGTAAGGATATGCTGGCAGGTCTTCGACGTATCCGGGGGAGACAGGCGTAAAAAGCGCCGAGCCGGTCGCTGTCGTAGCAGCCTCGCTAGGAAACATGGAGGTGGTAATCTCCTCAACGTCTAAGCTGAGCTGGAGCGCCTTTCGGAAATCGAGGCTTGACGTGAGATAGTCCTGGTCGTAGCTCATGAAATAGCGCACTGTGGTCGCCAGCACATGCTTCGGGCCGTCCACCGAGAAGCCTTCGCCTTTGACGTTGGCGACAGATTCCGCCTGAATCGGAGCCAGATCAATCTTATCCGACTCCATCAGAGCGATGCGCTGAGATTCGTCGGGCACAAGCGATATGGTCAGTGTGTTGAATGCAGGGACTCGACCGGGGTTCCAATAGTCCTCGTTAGACTCAAATAGGACGGATTCACCCGCAGTGCTGGCGGCGTACCGCCATGGGCCGGTTCCAATGGGTGCCCTCCGTAGTGTTCCGGGATCGGCGTCAATCAGATGGGACGGCAGAAGGGGCGTATCTCCTTCCACGGCGGCGAGCAGTCCGGGGAAAACGATGTCCGGCGCGTTAAGTCGAATGACGACATTCTCGTTATCGAGAACTTCGAAGCCGGAAACGGCATCTTTCAAAGCCACGCAAACGCCACACGCAAATTCGTCCCTGAGATAGTATTCCACGCTGGAGCGCGCATCTTCAGCATCTACCGATTCGCCGTCATGCCAGAGTACGTCATTTCTGAGAGTGAGCGTGAATGCATCTGCGGTCGGACTTGCCTGCCAACCATCCAACAGGCCGTACCTCGTGTCCAGCCTGCCGTCCGGGTCCACTCCAACGAGAAAGTCGTACATGTGGCCGTGGTAGTTCAGACCGTCTTTGTTATCGGACGATGGGTCGAGTGTCTCAGTGCTGAACGACTGCAAGGCGACCCGCAGTTCGCCGCCAGTCTTCGGGTTCAGTCCGATGTCCAGGTATGTGTAGGCAAGAAGCACTACTACGGCGGCGGCGACAATCAGGATTGCGATTATGGTCAATAGTAGCTTGTTCGTCATGCGGTTTCAGCCCATTCGATCAATTTACTGAAATATGATATGGGGATTCACTCCATCGATAGCACGGAAATTGAATCTCCCTGAAAGTTGGCAACCCACATTGTATCGTGAACGGCAAGTAGGGCGTGCGGTCCTCGCTCGACCGGAATCGTTTCGCGCAGGCTGCCGTCCGGGTTCAGGCGCGTCACGGCGGCGTCGAGGAAGTCGGTAACCCACACACTGCCTCCCGCGACCGCGACCGCAGTGGGCCACCTGCCAACGGGATATTCTCCGAGGACCGTGCCACCAGTATCCAGCTTGACGACGGTATTGGTGGACGCCACTGTAACCCAGATGAATTCGCCGTCGAATGTGATTGCAGTGCCGCCCCCGCCCCAAGATTCCGTGCGACCCTCCGGCCATTCAGCAACTTTGAAAGAACCGGTCAGTTCTCCAGCCCTGTCGAAACGTTCAACCATCGTGCTGCCCATGCTGGCAACCCAGACGGATTCGCCGTCGTGCGTAACCGCCCAAGGGGAGGGATGGTATCCTGGAACTCTTACCGTTTTGACGACGGTTCCGTCCAGATTGACCTTCGTGACGGAGTTGCCCCATGACGCAGCGACCCAGATGCTTTCGCCATCGAAGACCAGAGCGGCGGGAGATGTGTCCGGCGTTCCAATGCTGACGGTGTCCAGCACATCGCCTTCCAAGCTCATCTTGGTTACGGTATTCTCCGCGCTGTTGCCGATCCACATATTTTCGCCGTCGAATGCGAGCGCACGAGGGTACTTGCCCGCCTCGTAGCTGGCGACAAGCTCTCCGTCCAGGCTGAACTTGGCCACAACCTGAACGCCGTACAGCGTGCTCCAGACGTGCTCACCGTCGAATGCAAGGGAGCGAGGGCCCTGCTCCGTCTCAAAAGTCTGCGGCACAGGTTCGGCTTCCTCGTTACGCAGTAAGTCAGCGCAGGCAAATGCAACTGACATCGAAGCCAGCGCGCCGAGTAGCAGGCCAAAGGCTCTGCGAATTGCCTGTCTTCCTACGGATGCGGCGCAGGAATTGCTGTCAAGGGGAGATTGCACAGGCAAAACGGTAACATGCGCGGTTCGAGAGCGTCAATGTTGACCGGACGCGCCGTCTGTGTCAGGCTACGCTGCAATTCTCCACTGTTCGGGACAAGACCATGATAGACATTTGAAGTTATTGTGGTGCATCCTATATTAGAATAGCGAGAGCACAGTTCACGGAGTTGCCTCAATGTATGTCATCGGCACGGCAGGGCATGTTGATCATGGCAAATCGACACTGGTCGAGGCGCTAACGGGCATTGACCCGGACAGGCTGCGCGAGGAGAAAGAGCGCGGCATGACCATCGACCTGGGATTCGCGTGGCTGCAACTACCGAGCGGCAACGAAACCAGCATTGTCGATGTGCCGGGACACGAGCGGTTCGTGAATAACATGCTCGCGGGCGTGGGCGGCATCGACCTTGCTTTGCTTGTAGTGGCGGCGGACGAGTCGGTGATGCCACAAACGCGAGAACACCTGGCAATACTGGACCTGCTGCGAGTGGAACGTGGATTGGTGGCTGTTACGAAGCGAGACCTCGTTGACGATGATTGGCTTGAACTGGTAATCGCGGATGTTGAAGAGACGCTGGAAGGCACGGTGCTTGAAAGGGCGGAAATCTACCCCGTATCGGCAATGACCGAAGAAGGTCTGCCTGAGCTAATCGACACGATAGACTCGATGCTGGACGACACACCGCCAAAGCGGGATGTAGGAAGGCCCCGCCTCCCGATAGACCGAGCCTTCACGATCTCGGGTTTTGGCACTGTCGTAACGGGGACGCTGATAGACGGAAAGATCGAGACCGGGCAGGATGCATCGTTGGTGGTTGCGGGCAAGTCCACGCGCATCCGTGGGTTGCAGACTCATAAGAAGGGACAGACCGAAGCCCAGCCCGGCACGCGCGTGGCGGCAAACATAATCAATGTGTCGCAGGATGAGGTCGCTCGCGGCGAAGTGCTGACGACCGAAGGATGGCTCCGTCCCACTGACGCGATGGATGTGCGGCTGCGTGTGATTACAGACGCGCCGCATGCGCTGCGGCACAACATGTACATCACGGTTCACACGGGAAGCAGCGAGGTCGTCGGGCGGCTGCGCCTGCTGGAACGGGACACGCTGGAACCAGGCGAATCGGGCTGGGCGCAGATCAAGCTGGAGTCGCCGCTTGCGGTCGTTAAAGGCGACTACTATGTCATACGCTCAAATCGCACAACGCTTGGCGGCGGCAACATCGTGGAGACACACGCGAGGCGTCACCGTCGAAGGGATGCTCAGACTATTGAGCGGCTTGCGATGATGGAGCTTGGCTCGACGCAGGATGTGCTGCTGAAGACTATCGAGACTTCAGAACCGAGCGAGTTTGGAGAGCTTATCAGTCGCGCTAATATGGACGCCGATACCGTGAAGTCCGAGCTTGAGGCAATGGCTGCCGATAGCCTTATTATGCCTTTGGGGAGCGCAAGTATCGGACGGGGCAGTGTTCTTTACACCGCCGGCGGCTGGAACGGGGTAATTGAGAAGTCTCAGCAGGCTCTTGAGGCGTACTACCGCCAGTTCCCGTTGAGGCGTGGCGCGCCCAAGGAAGAGCTTCGCAGCAGGCTGGGAATGACGGCGCAGGTGTTCAATCTTGCGTTTGCGAGGTTACAGCAGCAGGATGTGGTGGAAGAGGACGGCGCGTTGGCGCGGCTGCCAGGGTACGAGCCGACACTCAGCGACGAGCAGAACGAGCAGGTGAATGCTTACATTAGGACGCTGGAGTCGGAGCCGTTCTCGCCGCCGACTGATGCGCCGCCGGACGACGAAGTGCTGAATTTGCTCGACGAACAGGGCAGGGTTGTTCGTGTGAGCGAGACTGTGGTCTATTCGGCCGAGGCATACGAGCGCGTAGTGGATATAATCTCGGAGTACATCAGGGAGAACGGGGAGATTTCGGTGGCGAACGTGCGCGATGAGTTGGGGACGAGCCGCAAGTACGCGCTGGCTCTGATGGACTATATGGACCATAAGCGCATAACGCGGCGCGTGGGCGATGCACGGGTACTGCGGTGAGCCAAAAGTTGGCATTCATCGACAAGCTAAATGGGATGGAATAGCGCGTGGCTCTCAATTTGACGCAGACTGCGATGCAGATCGATTATATGGCAACTGCGCTCAGTGCAGGACACGCCGACAAGGGCGCGCGTCTTGGGAGCGCACTTGCGGCCGCTGTCGAGTTCGACCCCGTCATGTACATGGCTAAGAGGGAGCAGCCGGACACTGTGCTGAACTGGATAGTGCCGGATATTCAGGAACGGCTGGACTCTACCTATTCGCCCCCACCGCTGCCCGAAGACTACTGCGTGGTGGGCGTGGACGGGTCACACATAGATGTGAGTAGGCATATTCCGGCGCACTGCTATCTCATCAACATTGGAGGAATGTCCCTGCGATATGGCAATGAGCCGGGGGCACGAGTATTCAGTGCGCCGCGCCTGTATGCTCAAGCGGATGATCTTGTCATACGGGACAGGTTCGCTCCGTACCGGGAAGAGACGATAAGCGGAGCATTACTGGACGCCAAGCGCGCCGTGGAGGAATTGCGAGGGGTGCTGGACAGATTGCGCGAATTGCCACCCGGATTGCCTGTTCTGGGTCTGATGGACGGGTCCCTCATCATGTTCGGGATGCATCGACATCCTGACTTCGTGGTGCGCCATCTTGTGGACGAGGGCTTCGTGGAGATTCTGGACGAAATCAGGCAGATCGCGTTGGAGCGAGCTGTGGCAATCGCGAGCTACATCAGCCTGCCCCGCAGCGTGGAGGTGGTGAATGCGCTTCGTGTAAGTGTGTGTCCCTACTCTGTGCCCAACTGCGATAGGGAGTGCGGCACTGAGAGAAGAGAGCAGAGACACTGTGAGAGGGAAGTGGGCGGTGTTCTCGACCGTGAACTCATGGAGAATATGCTTGGATTGGGCCAGCGTTCGGGTGTGTTCGAGAGCAACGCTGCAATTGTGCGAGACCACTATGGGGGGCATGGCGTAAGCTTCTTCTACGTGAGGACCGAAGAGGAGGTCGGGCGGGTGGAAGTGCCGGACTGGGTTGCGGCTGACGAGGCGCTGCTGGGGCTTGTGCATTCGCTGGTAGTGGAGCAGTGCAGGCTGGGGCCCGGCTATCCGGTAGCGCTGAAGGAGGCGCACGAGCAGGCGGTAGTGACGGGAGCGGACAGGCAGTATTTCGTGGAACTGGTCGCAGCTGCTCTGGAACAGCAAGGGCTGCCGGTGTACTCCTCTGAGAAGAACATATCCAAGATGCGAAGATGGATATGAGTAGGGCTGACATGGATGCACAGGATAGACAGGACGAAGTCCTTGATTTTCCCGATGGGCGTTTAGGCGAGGTCATAGAGGCATCGACGTCGGAGTTCATGGCGCAGTGCTACCGGCTGTACGACGCGCCTGCTATCGGCAGTCTCGTGCTGTGTGGAGAGCAGTTTCCGACATACGGCATCGTATGCGAGGCGACGACGCAGAGCATTGACCCAGGGCGCGCCGCTATTCCGCGTGGCATGAATGCCAATACGGAGGCTGAGGTGCTGAGCAGCAATCCGCAGATAGAGCGCCTGCTCTACACTAAGTTTCGGGCTATCGTAGTAGGCTTCCGGGACGGGAATACCGTCATGCGCTACCCACCGATCAGCGCGCCGCGCATTTATTCTTTCGTGCGGGAGTGCAATGCTATGGAACTTGCGGAGTTCAGCAGCTCTCACGAGTTCCTTGCTACGCTGCTGAACGCGCCGATGAATGGCCAAGATCATGTGGTGGCGTCGTTCCTGCGGAATGCGGGCGCGGCGCACGCTGACCCGCATGAGTACCTGGTGAGCGCGGGCAAGAGCCTGGCAGGGGCGCTGTCAGGACAACTTCCGAGATTGAGCGGGATTCTGAGGAGTCTGGAATGAACGGTACCAATGGCAGGTATCTCGAATACGCGGACGGGCGCCTGCCTCTGGGCATGGTCGTATCCGGGTCTCTGAGCGAGGGAGTCAAGGTACGGCTGGATGAAGCCATGTCCATCGAGGATATCAAGGTGGGCACATTCGTGAGCATCCAAGGGCAGCGCAATCGCTTCCTGGGAGTGCTGACCGAGATCGAGCTTGAGTCAACCGACGATGGCATCACATCCGCGCCGCCCGATATGTCCAGCCCGCTTGTGGCGCAGGTAATGAGCGGCACGGTGGCGTATAACACCATTACGGTGGAGCCAATGCTGATAATCGGCGCGGATACGATGAACGCCTCACAGCCTGCAAAAACGATACCGCCGCACTTCTCTCGAGTGTCGCTAGCCTCGGAGGAAGACATACAGACGGTATTCGGCAGTGAGGACGCAGGGCACTTCTACATTGGCAACCCGATGGACATGGAGGTGCGGCTGTGCCTCGACATAGACGAAATGGTGAAGCGCAGTAACGGCGTGTTTGGCAAGAGCGGCACCGGCAAGACGTTCCTGACGCGCCTGCTGCTCATCGGCATATTGCAGCGCGGGACAGCTAGCAACCTCATATTCGACATGCATGGCGAGTACGGCTGGCGTGGGTCGAGCGAGCACACGAATGAAGTGAAGGGGTTGAAGCAGCTATTCAGCTCAAAGGTTGCGGTGTTTACACTCGATCCGGAGAGCGCGAGGCGCCGTGGCATCAGTACCGACTACGACGTCAGCATCGGCTACGATGACATAGAGCCGGAAGATGTGGAGATACTGCGGGACACATGGGCGCTGTCGGAGATAGCGGCGGATACGGCATATTCGCTGCAGCGCAAGCTGGGCAAGGGCTGGCTGCGTCAGTTCATGGAGTACGCGGGAGGGGACGAGTTCAGTGAGCTGGCGCGCGAGATGAATGTGCCGCACTCTACTCTAAGCGCGCTTCGCAATCGCCTCAACCGCCTAGGACGATTCGGGTTCATCACCGAGGGCAAGGGCAGCAATTCTGTGAATGAAATCCTGAACTACTTGCAGCGCGGCATGCATGTTGTGCTGGAGTTCGGGAGATATGGAAACAACATAGATGCTTACCTGCTGATCGCAAACCTGCTGACGCGGCGCATCCACGACAGGTATGTGCGAATGTCGGAGCAGGCAAGCGGAGACAGCACACAGGAGCCGCGCCCATTGGTCATTACGATCGAGGAGGCGCACAAGTTCCTCAGCCCCGCCATTGCAAAGAATACTATCTTCGGAAACATTGCGCGGGAGATGCGGAAGTACAATGTTACGCTGCTGGTGGTTGACCAGCGTCCAAGCGGGATAGACGACGAGGTGATGAGCCAGCTGGGGACGAAGATAGCGTGTCTCCTGGACAACGAACGAGATACCGATGCGGTTCTGTCGGGCGTGTCGGGCAGCCGGAAGCTGCGGACGGTGCTGGCGCGGTTGGAGTCGAACCGCCAGGCGCTGGTTTTCGGGCACGCGCTGCCGATGCCTGTGGTCATACAAACGCGCGAGTACGGCAGTCCGGAGTCTTACAGGGAGCTTGGGTTCGTGGAGGCCGCTGAAATGAAGGCGCAGGTGGAGCGAGATATGGATGCGCTGTTCGGGCCATCGGCATGCTAGAATGCAGCCAGTTCGATTGTTATGTATAATTCCTCCAGAATCAATGGGAGAACTCCCAACATGCGAAACGAGTTTACTGCTGCAATCGAACGTGACGGAATCTGGTATATTGCCCACTGTCCTGAGATACCTGGTGCAAACGGTCAAGGAAAGACTATCGACGAAGCTAAGGAACGTCTTTCGGACGCAATTATCCTAATACTTGAAGATAGACGGGAAGACGGACTGCGCGGCGTGCCTTCAGACGCTATACGAGAGACTGTCGCCGTTGAATGAGACAGCGAGCACTGTTGCGTCATCTACGTCGTCACGGCTGCCACCTGAAGCGCGAAGGACGATCACACTCCCTGTGGCAGCATCCTTCAACAGATTTTGTTGAGGCTATTCCTAGGCATGCTGATATTCCCAACAGATTAGCGCGAAAGATTCGCAGAAGTTTATCAGTACCCGAAACTGGCGGGTAGAAAGGAAAATGCGATGGTAGCGATACAGCATCTGTCGATGACGGAACTCGAGGCCGGGCTGGACGATATACGCGAAGCGCCAAAAGATGCCGGTGTGGTGCATCTGATCGTGCGCCGTCCTGAGACGCTTGGACGGGAGATCCTGGACGAGGGACAGCTCGACACCAACGAGGGGCTTGTCGGCGACAACTGGAAGGCTCGTGGGAGCGGCCAGACTGAAGACGGCTCGGCTGATCCGGAATGCCAGATTACGATTATGAACTCTCGCGTGACCGACCTAGTCGCGCAGGACAAGGATCGCTGGCATCTGGCAGGCGACCAGTTCTATGTCGAGATGGACATCAGCAAGGAGAACCTGCCGGCGGGGACCCGGCTTGCCATCGGAGACGCGGTGCTGGAAGTATCCGCTAAGCCGCACACCGGCTGCGGCAAGTTCGTTGAACGGTTCGGGGCGGACGCGATGAAGTTCGTGAACTCCGCGGTAGGGCGCGAGCTTTGCCTGCGCGGCATCAACACCTGGGTCATTCAACCCGGCAAGGTGTCAGTGGGCGACACGGTGCGAAAGCTCTAACGCCAGGCCCTTTCGTCCTACAACCCCGTTCGTGGTGAGCCTGTCGAACTACGCTGCATTGCGAAGGTTCCCTTCGACAGGCTCAGGGCAAGCGATTAGTTAAGTCGCCCTGCTTTCCAGCCAGTCGGTCGTAATCTCAAAGCCGAATCCCGGAGCGTCACTCGGCGTCAGGTAGCCATCCTTGATGGCAGGCGTTCCGGGCAGCACCACCATCTCTTCGAGCGGCACGCCGGGAGGCGATACGCCCTCAGAACGCTCGCCCCATGCGATGGCGGGCATTGCGTAGGACAGGTGCTGTCCGTAAGGGTAGTTCATGCCGCCGTGCGCGATGACAGTCTGTCCGTGCGCCTCGGCAATGTGGCAGATGCGGACGATTGCGGTGATCCCGCCCACCCACGCGACATCCGGCTGCATGATGTCCACAAGCCCCTGCCCTGCCGCAAGCGCAAAAGGATGTATCGTGTGCCAGTGCTCGCCGGTAGCAAGTATCTGATGGGGAATACGTTCTCGGACTTTTATGTAGCTATCGAAGTCGTAGGGCGGGAGATAGTCTTCGAGCCACTTGATGCGATAAGGCTTCAGAGCCTCAGACAGACGCACGACGTACTCTGTGTTGAGTGAAATCCAAGCGTCAAGCATAAGTTCCACGTCGTCGCCAATTTGCTCCCGCGTGCGCGCAATCAGCTCGACGTTCTTGTTCAGCCCTTCGATGCCCTCGTGCGGGCCATGCGGCACGAAAAGTTTGACCGCCTTGAATCCCAGCTCCAAAAACCACTCGATGCTGTTCGCTACCCCGTATGATGTGTCGGTGTTGCTGGCATAGCAGAATATCTTGTCCTTTTGTGGCCCGCCGAGCAGTTCATAGACAGGTCTGCGGAGTAGCTTCCCTTTCAGGTCCCAGAGCGCGTTATCGACCGCGCTGATAGCGTAGCTCGCCAGGCCGACATTGCCGTATGCGCTGGTGCCGCGCTGCATCATGTCCCACGCCTTTTCGGTTGCCATGCAGTTCTGCCCGACAAGGATGGGCGCGAACTGCTCATTGATGATGCTGTTGACTGGCGCGGCGTTGATCGTGATGCCAAGCCCCCATGTGCCGTCCTCGGCGGTTACGACGCAAGCCGTACGTCCCCAGGGCGCACTGAAGTCGGACTTGCTGAACTCCGTGTACATCATGGTAGGGCTAACCCAGTCGGGAACTTCTTGCTTCGGCACGCGCGGCGTCGTCTTGGGAGTGGGTCTCAGGTCAACTGAAACTGCCTTGATCGACTTGATTTTCATTGCGAGTTCTCCTGAGTAACGGTTAGTGGTGGCGGTGGCGACTTCACCCCTATCCCCCGTTTCCACGAGGGCAGGCTCTAACCTTCCCCCATCAAGGGAGAAGGGACTTTATAGCCCGAACTCGTGCAGGCGGTCGTCATCGATGCCGAAGTGGTGCGCCACCTCATGGACGACCGTAACCTGCACTTCACGGATGATGTCTTCATCGGTCTGGCAGATGGACTCGATGGGCCGCTGGAAGAGCGTAATCTTGTCCGGCAGCACCATATCGTAGTTGTAGCGGTCTGTGAGGGGCAGCCCCTCGTACAGCCCCAGCAGGATGTGGCCTTCCTCAATGCCGGAGCCAACGAGCTGCTCCTTGCTCGGAGCGTCATCCACTACGATGTCAACGTTGTCCAGGCGCAAGCGCAGGTCTTCGGGAATGCTGTCCAACGCCTGCACGACGAGGAGTTCAAATTCGGTGCGTGTCATGCGTGAAAGTGTAGCAGGAAGGGGATTTGCGGGGCAAGGAAATAAGAGAATATACGCTAGGCGGTCACTACTGTGTGGGTTCCTTAATCATCTCCGGCAACGGGCTGCTCGGCTGAACTCTGACTCAATTCGCGCCGCAGCGTTTCAAACTGCACATCCACCTTGTCTTCAAAACGTTCCATCTGGCGAGTCATCCTTGCCTCAGACTGGTCAATACGCGCATTCATTCGCGCCTCGGACTGCTCTATGCGCGCATTCATTCGCGCTTCGGACTGCTCCATACGCGCGCTCAAGTGATTGAGCAGAGCGACGAAAGTGCCTATGACGGATACTACAACAATCAGCGTGGAAATGCCGATTGTTACTATTATGGGAAACAGGGCGTTCTCCATTATCTAACCGCTTTTCTCTATGGAGATAATCTATGGTGCCATTATGCCATCGAACGGGCGTCTTGCCAACACGAGGAGTTCAAATTCGGCGCGTGTCATGGGAGAAAGTGTAGCAGGAAGGGGATTTGCGGGGCAAGGAAATAAAAGAGTATTACGCTAGGCGCTTGCCCGCGCCACTGCCAGGAGCGCGTTCCGAAGTTCTACCATCGCTAAAGTGTCGCGCGCGCAGTACGCGCCAAGGCTGTCAAAAGTCTCTCGTCGCTCCCTCGGATTGTCGCTTGCCAGGGCGCGAGCGTACCGTACCGAAGCCAGTTGGCCGTCGGCGATTTCCAGGTCGTCGTAGCCCAAATCAGGCGCAACCACCGGCAAAACGGCTTTAATCGAAAATGACCCATGAAAGCCCGGGTGATAGTAATTGCCCCTGAGTATAGCCAGTAAGTCAACAAGCCGCTCCACGATGTCATCAAGCGCATTCGCGTATTGCGGGAAGGCGGTCGCAAGCGCCTTTATCTGAGTCCGCTCAAAGCTCGAATACACGCAGATGCTTCCTTCTTCTCCAAGCGCCTCAACCAGATTCTCTATCAGACGCGGACGCGGGTCGCCGTCATCTTCGTGGATGTAATCCACGGACTCTGAAGATGCTTCGCCGAGTTCGGTTTGCACAGAGAAGAGGAAAGGAATCTGCTCGTAGGGGCGTGTGCCGGCAAATCGAGGGATAGCAGGCTGGAATGACTCGAAGTCGAGGTGACGCACGGGGGGCGATATTTCGGCTAGGAAACGTGCCAGGTCTCCGTGCATAGTGGCACTCCCGCCAATAACAGCTTCGCGGATGATGGATTGCAGCGCGTTAAGCGGGAAGTTCGCCGGAACGTCCCGCACTTCGGTGATGCCTATAGCTTCCAGTTCTTCGCGGCGGTCGGACATAATACCGTTAAGTTCGCCGATGCCGTGCTCCGGCTGAGAAATGTGCCGGGTGCAATGCTCGTAATATGGACATGTGTAAGGTTTCATGCAGTGACGGCTGGGCTGAATGTCCGGAGCGGATTCCGCGGCAAGCATTGCTTGCATCTCGGCTACATCCGTTCCGATGCCTTCCAAAAGTGCGTCGGCTTCGTCAAGAACTGAGTGAAACTTGAACAGGGCATCCAAGTCAAGATGAATCCCGTCGTATATATACTCCCGGTTGAGTGTCAGCACGCCCGCATCTCGGATGTCCAGACCAGCTCCCCGCAGCACCCAGAGCTGCACGGCGACATCCCGGATATGCTCAGGCTTGCAGCGCGTTGTCGATTTCACCTCAATCATTCGCCAGCCACCGTCCGGGATGCGTTCAAGTACATCGACGCGGGCGAGAACGTTGTTGTGCCGGATGGCCGGCTCGAAGAGCGCGGGAGCGCTGTCTGCCTCGATGAGACGCTGCGTTTCGGCGAGCGCGGCAGGGATGTTACGGTAGTCGTGCGCTACCAGATGACCGCCGGGGTAGCGTTCGCGCGCCAAGTCTCCGACTTCGTGGCCAGTGTCGAATATCGCCTGCTGCGTCTCACTTACCGGTGGCATTAGATGGCGTTCATTGATGTCGTACCAGAGACGCAGATGGCACTGGTGGCCGGACATGTAGCGGGATTTGGATAGGCGGTGTGGTGTCAACGTCAAGTCTTATCACTCATTTGGGCTTGGGAGGCTTACCCTGAAATATACAGTGGAGAGGACTGCCTAGCAAGCGGACTGCTACCGGCCGCGCTTGACCCTTAACCCATACTTCGCTATCGTATGGGCGCGAAATCCAAATGACTTCAGAGAGGCTTCTGCATGAAGGTTACGGGCATCAAGAGCTACGCATTCGAGGACGACGAGGGCAAGCTGTACTTCATCGCCAAGGTGGAGACGGACGAGGGCATCTATGGCCTTGGAGAGGTGGGCATTCCGCGCTGGGGCAATGCCGTCGCCAATGCGATTGAGCATCTGTCGGAACTCGTCATCGGGCAGGACCCGTTCGGCACGGAGCGGCTATGGCAGCACATGTTTCGTGGCGGCTTCTTTCCGGCGGACAAGGTGTATTGCTGCGCGATAAGCGCGATCGACATCGCGCTGTGGGACATCAAGGGCAAAGCGCTGGGGATGCCGGTGTACAAGCTATTGGGCGGGCCTGTACGCGACAAGGTGGTGTCTTACCCGCACACTCAGGGCAGCACGACAGAGGAGTTGATTGCGAACTCCAAGCAGGCGGTGGCAGACGGCTGGAAATTCGTGCGTTGGGGTTTGGCGGAGACTGGTGGCGTGTTCGAGTACCAAGGGATGGACGGGCTGCTGGAGCCGGTCGAGTCGATGCGTATCGCGGAGGAGCAGATGGCGCTGGTACGCGAGGCCGTTGGTCCTGGTATCCAGATGTGCATGGACATACACACGCGGCTGGACACGGCTCATTCGGTGGCGCTGTGCAAGGCGCTGGAGCCGTACCGCCCGTTCTTCTTAGAGGACCCGCTTCGCTCGGAGAATCCGGCGAGCTACCGCACGCTTGCGCGGCATGTGTCGCTGCCGATAGCTGCCGGGGAGCAGTGGGCGACCAAGTGGCCATTCCGTGAGGTCATCGAAGAGGAGTTGATAAACTACGCGCGCATAGACCTCTGCATCGTGGGAGGACTTACGGAGGCTCTGAAGATTACCCACTGGGCAGAGACACACTACATCGACATCGTGCCGCACAACCCGCTTGGGCCTGTGAGCGCGGCGGCGTGTGTAAACCTCTGCATGGCGTCAACGAATGTGGGCGTGCAGGAGATGCCACAGCGTCCAGGCACCTACGCTACCAAGTTCTTCCCGCAGCAAATTGAATGGGAGGACGGTTACAGCTTCGTGCCGCCGGACGCGGTGGGACTTGGCGTTGACTTCGATGAGGAGGCGGTTCAGGTGCACTTGGTGGACCCAACAGGCTGGCCGCCTCAGCTGCGGCGCAACGACGGCGCGTTCACGAACTGGTAGAGAGTTGTCAGTAATCGGCTTTCAGTCTGTCAGTTTGGTCGGTGCTTCAATTTGCTCCGTGCAATGTGGTTCGACGGGCTCGCCACGAACGGGGAATATGGGAGTGCGCCGACAATTGATTGCTGACAGCCGACTGCTAAAAGTATATGCTTGCAGCCCGAATCAGGGTAGTGCATTACAAGGAGGGATGACAAAATGGTAAGAGCGTATGTGCTCATAGAGGCGAAAGTCGGGACATCAACCGGGCTAATGGAGACTCTCAAAGATAACCCAAGCGTCCTTAGCGCTTCTCGCGTTACTGGTCCCTATGACGTGATTGCGGTGGTACAGGAAGATGACCTGGGCGGAGTTCACGACCTGGTGACAGAGCAGATTCACCACCTGAATGGCGTGCTGCGAACGACTACAAGCGTAGCGGTCGGTTAAAGGGCATATCCGATCACCGGCAAGGTGCGTGCATCGTTGACTCGCCGAAAGACGCACGACGGCGATACGCCTATCCCGTTACACTCTCGGGATCGTCCAAGTCGTCGATGTCTTCCCAGTCTGCGCTGGCGTTGCGCCTGCGATGGCCGATGGAGGCGTGTATCAGAACCATCGCAGCTATAACGCCGACGCCAAGCGCGAGGGGGAGTTCCTGGGGGCTGCCAAACGCCCTGACGAGCCAGATAAGAACGGCGATGCCAACGACCGTTCCCATAAGCGAGGTGTATGGTAGCTTCTGCCCGCCCAGCGTAACGACGGAGGCGATTGCGGCGGCGATGAAGCCTGTCCATGCAAACATGGCGATCATGGCTCCGCCTAGCGGGGCAACACCGTCTCCACCGCGGAAGCCCGTGAATATGGACTTCCAGTGTCCCAGCACCATGAAGAAGCAGGGCAGCAATAACCACAGCCCTTCCACCTGCATTTGCTTGGCGGCGACGATCGATAGCAAGCCCTTTGCCATGTCCCCGATGAGAACCAATCCGCCCGGCACGTTGCCCACGCTACGGCGGACATTGGAAGCTCCGGGCAAGCCGGTTCCAACACTGAATATATCAATCTTGTTGCGGCGGCTTATCCATACCGCGATGGGTAGCGCGCCTAGCAGATAGGCAATCAGCGTTGAAAGGATTATTCCTGTCAACAGGTTGAAGTCGATCACGGTTTCATGCCTCACCCAGTGCATTGACCATGCGGATGTATCGCTTACATTATAATACCATTCTCAGAAAATAAGACAGGCACAAATGTTGAATCTTTTTTAGAAATCGAACTCTGTGCCGACTCCCTGTTCCACAGCCTGTTGATAGACATGGTAAGCGGTAGAGATGTCCTGGATGGACAGTCCCACGCTTTTGAAGAGGGTAATTTCCTCGTCGCTTTCCCTACCTTGCTTCGCTCCGGTCACGAGGTCGCCTATTTCACCGTAGATGTCGTCCTCGGTCATCGCGCCCTCTTCGAGGGGAATCTGGATATCGCCGGCTTCGGCGAGGCATGCAGCTGTCTGGTCGCAAACAATCTTGGACTTGATGATGCTGGCGGTGTCGAGTTCGCGTACGCCGGGGGCGTGCGATCCTATGGCGTTGATGTGCAAGCCTGCCGGCAGCCAGTCACCGTCAACTATGGGCGATGCCGCGGTGGTAGCGAGGGCAAGGATGTCAACGCCTTGCACGACTTCCTGAACGCTACTCGCGAGGCTGACATCAACGCCGGTCTGTTCGGAGATGTCTGCGGCGAATCGCCGCTGGGCTTCGGGAGGGTCCATGGAGAAGCAGACTATGCTGTCGAGGTTGCGCGCGGTCGCCATGCCGATGCACTGGGCGCGCGCCTGCACGCCCATGCCGAGCACGCCCGCCACCTTGGCGTCTTCGCGCGCGAGGTACTTGGTGGCGAGACCTGAGACGCCGCCGGTGCGCATGGCGGTGATGAAGCCGCCGTCCATGACGGAAATGGTATTGCCCGTCTGTACGTCCAATAGGATAATAGACGCCAGCGTACTGGGCATGTCGAACTTGGCGGGATTGTCCTTAAAAACGGTGACCGCCTTGATGCCGATGGTGCCCATACCCTTGATGTGAGCGGGCATGAAAGCGTACCAGCCATTGTTGGCGGGATCTGCCATTACCGTGCGCGGAGGCATTGCGGCCTCACCGGATGCGAGATCACCGAACGCTCGCTCCAGCAGCGCGATGGTGTCGCTCATTGTGAGCAGTCCTTGAATCGTCTCTCGGTTCAGCAGTAGAGCCATGTCGCGCCTCCAAAATAACAAATGTGGGATACGCTATTGTCGGTGAGCAGCATTGTATCTCGTTTCACAATCGGTTTGTCTATGATATACCACTTATTATAGTATCATCAAACTTAGCCACATACTCGTCAGCACAATAGCGGCCCCAATAAGCCAAGGATGTCCGTCGCCCTGTGAAAGATTTACTGAAGAAGCATTTCGGATACGATGAGTTCCGACCTCTCCAGGAGGAGGTAATCGACGGCGTTTTGCGGCAGCATGACACGCTGGTGATTATGCCCACAGGCGGCGGCAAGTCCCTTTGCTACCAACTTCCCGCCTTACGGTTCGAGGGGATGACTCTGGTCGTATCGCCGCTGATTGCGCTGATGAAGGACCAGGTGGACACGCTCAAGGCAAACGGAATCGCGGCTGAGTTCATCAACAGCTCCCTGACCTACGCGGAGATCGGGCGCGTGCAGGAACAGGCGCGGCGAGGAGATCTGAAGATACTATATCTCGCGCCGGAGCGGCTGACCCTGCAGGACTTCCGGGAGTTCCTGAGTACGCTAGATGTGAGCCTCGTCGCGGTCGATGAGGCACACTGCATATCGGAGTGGGGCCATGACTTCCGTCCCGACTATCGCACGCTGGGCGGGCTGCGGCGTGGCATGCCGTTCGTGCCCTTCATCGCACTCACGGCTACCGCCACCGATAGGGTGCGAGCGGACATTCTCGCGCAGTTGGGACTGAAGCACCCGCAGCAGTTCGTCGCGAGTTTCGACCGGCCGAATCTGCGGTATGAGGTGCGCCCCAAAGAAAGGGCGTTCGACCAGCTTGTTCAACTGCTCAGGGAGAGCAGGGGGGAGTCGGCTATCATCTACTGCTTCTCGCGCAATGACACGGAGGAACTTTCCAATAGACTGCAAGACGCGGGATTCAGGGCGCTGCCGTACCATGCGGGAATGGACGCCGAGACGCGGCGGAAGAACCAGGAACGCTTCATACGAGACGAGGTGGAGGTAATTACGGCAACTATCGCGTTCGGCATGGGCATAGACAAGCCGGATGTGCGGCTTATCGTTCACCAGGAACTGCCCAAAACGCTGGAGGCATATTATCAGCAGACGGGACGCGCGGGACGGGACGGCCTGCCGAGCGACTGTGTGCTGTTCTACTCTTTTGGTGACAAGATCAAGCAAGACTTCTTTATCAACCGCATAGAGGATGAGACGGAAAGGCGCAGCGCACAAGAAAAGCTGGCGCAGGTGATAGAGTTCTGCACGCTGCGAACCTGCCGCCGCCGATACCTGCTGGACTATTTCGGCGAAGATATTCTGTCCAGCCCATCCAGCCTGTCCAGTCAGTCCGGCGACGATGCGGGCAGCTGCGGCGGGTGCGATGTATGCCTTGCCGACATGGAGGACTTCGACGCTACGATAATCGCGCAGAAGATTCTGTCGGCGGTGATACGCACGGCGGAGCGATTCGGTGCAGGATACATCGCACAGGTCCTGCGCGGCTCGAAGGCTGAGCGTGTACTAAGACTAGGACACGATAACCTGAGCGTGTACGGCATAGTTGACGACCATTCGGACGGCGAAATCAGGGAGATATGCGGCTTGCTGCTTGACAGAGGCCTGCTGCGCAAGACTAGCAGCGAGTACGCAACGCTGGGCGTTACGGACGAAGGCAGGCGATTTCTGAACGGCCGGGAGTCGCTGACGCTTTCGCGTCCTAAGAAGCAAGAAAGCGTTATGGAAAGCGCAGTTTCGCGCGACGGGGCGCGTGATACGCTGGAGTACGACCGTGGGCTGTTCGAGAAACTGCGTACGTTGCGTAGGCGCATCGCAAACGAGAGGCGCGTGCCGCCGTATGTCGTGTTTGGCGATGCTACACTTCAGCAGATGGCCTACTACATACCTCAGAGTGAAGACAGCCTGTCGCGCATTTCTGGCGTGGGCGCTGTGAAGCTAGGGCAGTACGGGGACGCTTTTTTGGGAGTGATACGCGAATATGCGCGGGATAATGATTTGCCTGACCGCAGGGTAGGATTGCGGCAACGCAGTAAAAGCCGCAGCGCAAGAACCGCGAATTCTACATACGAGCAGACTAAGAACTTGCTGGAACAGGGACTTTCGATTGACGAAGTGGCACAGGAGCGCGACATATCCCCTGGCACGATATTTGCACATATAGAAATGCTTGTTCAGACAGGTGAGAACTTGGACTTGCGAGCGCATTTGCCGCCTCCGGATCGCGCGATGCGTATCCAGGACGCTTTTCACAGAGTAGGCGACAATAGACTTGCTCCCGTCAAGGAACTGCTGGGCGACGACTACTCTTACGAAGAGATACGGTTGGTGCGCGCCTTCATGCACCAGCAAGGTGAACTATACAAGACAAGCTAGCTACAAATCTGACGACCGAAAACTGATAACTATACACTGACAACCTCCACGGGAGACTATATGAAATTCGGAGACTTCCTATTCCCTGAAAGCAGGACGCCCGACACAGATTACTCCGTAGTAAACGAGGCTCTTGCCGAGACCAAGCTTGCGGACAGACTGGGCTACCATTCCGTCTGGCTCGGCGAGCATCATTTCGACGGGGTATGCACTTACGCCGACCCGATGACGTTCGGTGGCGCGGTGGTAGCCAGCACCAACAGAGTTCGAGTGGGCTTCTCCGCGGTGCAGACCGCATTCCATCACCCTGTCAGGCTCGCGGAGCAGATCGCTCTGCTGGACAATCTCAGTGGCGGGCGCATCATGGTTGGCACAGCGCGGGGCTCGGCATTCAATCGCTACGAATACCGCGGCTACGGCGTAGAATATGGCGAGGCGCAATCACGGCTGGTAGAAGCCGAGGAGATTCTGACGAAAGCATGGACTGAAGCCGGATACCGTCACGCGGGCAAGCACTGGAATGTGGAGATTCCTATACTGCGCCCGAAGGTTGTGCAGAAACCGCATCCGCCACTGATACGGGCTATTGCAAGCGAGAACTCGCTGCTGCAGATGGCGCGGCAGGGAAGGCCTTTCATGCTGTCGATGCAGCCGCTGGACAAGACAAGGCGCATGTTCGACCTGTATCGCTGCACGATGTCAGACGCGGGCTACGAAGAAGACTATGTAGCTCAGGCATGTCGGAGCTGCTGGATATGGTTCAACGGCGTGGTCGCTGAAACGGACGCGGCGGCGGCGGAAATTGCACGTCCGGCAAACAAGGCAAGCCTACGTCACATAACCGGCGGGCGCGAAAGGATGAATACCGCCTCAGAGCAAGTCGAGGTAGAAGAGATCTATGCGAACTCGGACGCCGGCCCTGAAGATGACCTCGTTTACGGGTCTCCGGAAACAGTAGCAGATGTTGTTGCCGAGCTTGACGACATTGGAGTTGGAGGAGTCATGATCCAGTTCAGGATTGGAGAGATGACCTGGGACCAGACCGAAAGCAGCATGCGGCTATTTGCTGACAGCGTGATGCCTCGCTTTGCATAAGCACAGCCGCCTTGAACCTAACTCACAGCGCAAATATAATTCCCATATTCAAGGGCGCAGGTCCGAATCACACACGACAGGAAACAAGGAGAGAAGAATGCACGCGATATTCGTAACCATCAATATCAAGCCGGGGTTTCGGGAGCAATTCAAGGAGGCGAGCCTGGGAGACAGCCAGGGGAGCGTGAGAGATGAGCCGGGCTGCTTCCGCTTCGATATTCTGGAAGACAAGACCGACCCAAACAAGTTCTACCTGTATGAGGTCTATGCGGACGAGGAAGCGCACATGACCGCGCATCGCAACGCGCCTCATTACAAGAAGTGGCGGGAGACTGTGCAGGACTGGTTTGACGGCGATACGCAGGCTGTCCCAATGAACACGGTATTTCCGTCTGACGACGGTTGGCGAGCGCAGAAGCCGGGCTTGCTGAACTGGTAGAGCGCTCGCGACAATCGAGGCAAAGCGGGCGTTAGCATAAATGTGTTACCACATTGTGCCGTTTGCGTTTAAGCAGATATGGTTTATTCTCATGCAAGATACATACCGCATAAACAATTGCATATATAAGCTATGCTATGGTGAGGACCGTGTTAGAGAAGAGCCTGATTAACACCGACGACACCAACGACAAAACTGCCCGTTCCGGTGTAAGCCGACTGGATATCGATCCAGCGCAGGTACAGATCCCTGACGCCGAGCCGTTGGAGGACCCACTGAGCATAAAGCCTCATGTGCGTTCTAGATACTTCAGGGAGAACATTTACCCGTATGCGGAGCTAATACGGCGGAAAGAGTACGAAGCCGAAAAGCGCGTCCTCCAGATTGAGTTGATGAAGCTTCAGAACTCAATGCGGGAGAGCGGCGACAGGGCAATCATATTGTTTGAAGGACGGGACGCAGCCGGCAAGGGCGGCACAATCAGGCGCTTTATGGAGCATTGGAATCCGCGCACCGCCCGCGTTGTGGCATTGGACAAGCCGTCCGAAGTCGAACAGGGCCAATGGTACTTCCAGCGTTACATCAGGCACTTTCCCACATCCGGCGAGATAGTGCTGTTTGACCGTTCATGGTACAACCGGGCAGGCGTGGAACGGGTGATGGGGTTCTCCTCAGACCCTGATTACAGGAGGTTCATGCGACATGTGCCCCTGCTGGAGCGCATGATTGTTGACAGCGGCATCAAACTCATCAAGCTATACTTCTCTGTTAGTCAGAAGGAACAGCTCAGAAGATTCCAGTCGCGTTCCGGCGATCCGCTAAAGCAGTGGAAGGTAAGCAACGTTGACGTCAGCTCAATAGACAAGTGGCGGGAATACACCGAGGCGAAAGAAGCAATGTTCCTGCTGACCAATTTCGAGGTCGCGCCCTGGACCATCATCAAGTCGGACGACAAGAAGAGGGCGCGCATCAACGCCATGCGTCATGTCGCGCATGTGATGGACTACAAGGGTAAGGACTTGACGGTTGCTCACGAACCGGACCCTTCCATAGTCGCCTACTCGCACGAGGTATATACGGCAGGCGCTCCAATAGAATAGGCAGAATCGGCAAAATCGGGTCGAACATTCGCTTGACGCCAATCTCACTTTTATTTTGGAATAGATGAATAATCTATTCTTAGCAAAGTGAGGTTGGCGATGTCTTATTCCAAAAGTGTCTCCATGCCGGAGGTCGCCCTGCTGGTTGGCACCCGCAAGGGCGCGTTCGTGCTATCGAGCAGCGCGGCGCGCAAGAAGTGGGAGCTGTCCGAGGTGCACTGCCGCGGAGGTGATGTGTACCACTTCGTGCAGGACGCGCGGAACGGCGGCGCGGTGTATGTTGCGGTCAACTACATGATCTGGGGCGCGGAGATTCACGTCAGCCACGACCTGGGTGAGACTTGGACGACTGCCGAGAGTCCGCCGAAGTTCGCGGACCGCGACGGAAAGACGCTCAATAAGATATGGCACATCAAGCCGGGCGGAGCGAGCGAACCTGATGTGCTGTATGCGGGTGCCGCCCCTGCGTCGCTTTTCAGGAGTGATGACGGCGGCAATAGTTGGCAGGAGATACGCAGCATCGCGGACCACCCGACGAGTGAGCATTGGTTTCCCGGTTTGGGTGGGCTTTGCCTTCACAGCATCGCGCTCGACGAGAGAAACCCGGCACGCATCTGGGTCGGCATTTCGGCGGCGGGCGTATTCGGCACCGGAGACGGTGGCGAGAGCTGGAGACCGTTAAACAAGAATGTGCGCGCCGACTTCATTCCTGACGCGAATGACCTCGAGTTCGGGCAGTGCCCCCATAAGCTGCTTAGTCACCCGGCGAGGAGCGGGTTGCTTTACCAGCAGAACCACTGCGGCACTTATCGCAGTGACAACGGTGGGGAGACATGGGTGGACATTACGGAAGGGCTGCCGTCGCGCTTCGGGCTGGCGCTTGGGCTGCATCCGCATGACCCGGATACGCTGTACGTCCTGCCGGAAGACAATGCCATCGAAGACGGCGAGGTAGGCGGTGATTTCCGAATCGTGAGCGGCAACAAGTTCCGGGTGTTTCGCAGCCGTAACGGTGGTTCTGATTGGGAAGCGCTGACGAACGGACTGCCGCAGAAGAACGCCTATCTGCACAGCATGCGTGAAGGAATGGCCACTGATTCGCTCGACCCTTGCGGAGTCTATATCGGCACCACTAACGGTCAGATATTCTACAGCCGAGACGAAGGCGATAACTGGGAACTGCTGATAGACAATCTGCCGCCGATAAACTCGGTGGAGGTGGCTCAGTTTTAGCCCACTTCGATGGACAGAATGGGGCGGATGATTCTATCTGAACAGGCGGAAGGCAATGTTCAGCATCACAGTGAGTACGATACTGACCAGGATGGACGTGGCGAGCGGGAGATAGAAGGCGGAGTCGCCGCGCCTGAGCACTATGTCTCCGGGCAGCTTCCCTAAGAGCGGGATTTTGGGGCCAAGCGTGAGCACCAGTCCTAATATGGCGATTGCGACTCCAACGAAAAGCAGCGCCTTGCCGATACTTTCCATACTACTGCTTTATCCTTGGGACGACCTCCTCCCGCAGTAAGTCGAGCTGTCTCAGCACTTTCTCCTGCGGCAGGCCGGGCCACTGCATGCGGAAAATAATGTAGTTCGCGCCAAGGTCATTCTGGTAGCGGAGTATCTCTTCCACGATGTCATCGGGAGAGCCGATGAGGAAGCGGTCGCGCGCCAATTCCTCGAACGGGACAGCAAAGCTCTCTTCTCCGGGCAGCGCCTTGTCCTGTCCCCATGCGGCGTATGCAGCGTACTTGCTCTCAAGATACGGGCGGCTTTCCTCGTATGCCGTCGCCCTGTCCTCTGCAACATACATCTCACGGAACATCGGCATAGCGTCTGGGGCCTGCTGCCCTACCCGGTCAATCTCGGCGTTATAGACTGCAATCTGGCGGTCTATGGTGGACATTGTTGCATGCGGATTGATGAACCAAGGATAGCCCCAACGTGCGGCGCGACGGATGGCGACATCGTTGTTAGCCGCCACCCATATTGGCGGGTGAGGCTTCCGCACCGGGCGTGTCGAGGGCTTAACCTTGGGCAGTTGATAATACTTGCCGTTGTACTCCACCTCTTCCTCGGTCCAGAGCATCTTCATCAATTCTAGGGACTCACGTAGGCGTCCGACGCGCTCGTTGGATTTGATGCCGAATGCGGCAAACTCCTCATCGCGGTAACCAATCCCGACTCCGAAGATGAAGCGCCCGTCGCAGATGGCGTCCATAGTCGCGACATTCTCCGCGACGTCAACGGGATTGTGCAGCGGAACCAGGATAACGGCGGCGGCGACCTCCATGTCGCCCGCCTCCGCAGCCATACGTGCCAGAAACGGCAGAGTGGCCGGCTGCGCGTATGGCGCGGACAGGAAGTGCTGTCCGGTGCAGATCAGGTCGAAACCCGCATCTCGCGCTGCCCGAACCTGCTCTGCGCTGTCCTCAATCTGCCGCGCCAGTGATTCTTCCGGCGAAATCTGTACTCCAAGAAAAATCCCGAACTTCATACCTTGTCCTTTCGTCCCACCCTATCTATCCTGTATATCCTGTTAGTTCCTAGCGCCTGCCAAACTCGCGCTCCAGACGGCTGCCGCTAAGGTGAATTATCGTCGGGCGTCCGTGCGGGCAGGTGTGGGGCTGTTGGCACTGTTCCAGTTCCCGCGTCAATGCCGTCATCTCTTCACGGGTCATCACCTTGCCCGCGCGTATGGCGGCGTGGCAGGAAAGCGAGTACGCCGCGCGGTCGCTCCACGACTCTACCTCGCCACCTTGCACCATCTCATCCAGCATATCGACAAGCGCTTTAGCCGGGTCCACATCGGTAAGAATGCTGGGCACAGCGCGAATGATATAGACATTGCCCCCGAAAGGTTCTATAAGCAAACCCAGATCGGCGAAGGTCTGCATGTGCGTCTCCACCAGTTCCTGCTGCAACGGGTTCAGCTCAGCGGTGAGCGGCTCCATCAGGCTTTGGGACTGCGGTGCGCTGGCAGCCGAGTCAGCCTTTATGCGCTCGAACAATATGCGCTCGTGCGCGGCGTGCTGGTCGATGAGATACAAGCCATCGGGTCCTTCGGCGGCTATGTATGTGCTGTGCACCTGTCCCAGCACGCGCAGCACAGGCAGCGCCTGCTTGTGCGTGAAGCCGCTCGGATCTACATCTGCGACGGCGGGTGCGACATCCCGCAAATCAGGGGAAACTTCGCCGTTCCTGTCTGCCGTGACAGCCGATGACGGATTGAATGGCTCGATAGGCCAGAAGTTCCGATTCGCATCTCGCGTGGAAGAGTACGGGTACGCCGGTCGATTTACGTCGGCGCGGCGCAGTTCAGGCACAGGTGAGTACGCCGTGAGCGTGTGACGAACGGCCTGCTGTATCGCCGAGAATACCCTGTCGCCGTTGCGGAAGCGCACCTCAGTCTTGGACGGGTGGACGTTCACATCCACCTGGTCATAGTCAATGGCGATGTCAATGACCGCCATAGGATAGCGGCGCTCCTTCATGAAGCCATGATACGCCTGCTCCAGCGCGTAACCCAGCATCCGGCTCTGTACCCAGCGCCGGTTGACGAAGAAATTCATGAAGCCGCGGTTCGCCCTGCTGAGGGAAGGCTGACACACCATGCCGGTTACGATCCGTTGCCCGTCGCCCTCGTCGTACTCCGCGATGTCCAGCATATTCTCCGCGACGTTCAGGCTGTATATGGCGGCAATCGTCTCGCGCAGGCTGCCGGAGCCGGGCGTGAGCAACGAAGATCGGCCCGTGTTCAGCGCGAATCGTACTTCCGGATAGGCAAGCGCGTATCGTGTAACCATATTCTGGATGTGCGAAGTCTCCGTTGCGGTAGTTCGCAGGAACTTGCGGCGAGCGGGCACATTGCGGAAGAGTTGCCGCACGGTCATCACCGTTCCCGGAGACGCCCCTTGCCGATTCTTGTCGGTAACCACGCCCTCATCGAGGTCAAGTCGTGTGCCGGAGTCTTCGTCCGCATGCCTGGTCACGACGGACATGCGCGCCACCGAAGCGATGCTGGGCAGCGCTTCTCCCCGAAAACCGAGCGTCGGGATGGCGTCGAGGTCGGAGGCGTCGCTGAGTTTGCTGGTGGCGAAGCGCTGGAACGCAATCTCCACCTCGTCATGGGGAATACCTCGTCCGTTGTCCGAGACGCGAATCTGCTCGACTCCACCGCCGCGAATCTCCACCGAGATTTCGGTCGCGCCCGCATCCAGCGCGTTCTCGACTAGCTCCTTGGCCACGGACGCCGGCCGCTCGACAACCTCGCCGGCGGCAATCATTGAAGATACCTTGTCGGAGAGTAGTCGAATGGGCATCAGTTTCGATCCTATGGGTGCCGCCTAAACGCGCCGCTTGCCGGCGCGAAATGCTTTATGCTCAGAAGTCCCGTGTTCCACGACATCGCACACAGTCTGGTAGATCTCGTCCATCTCGGTGTCCTGGCGGTTGCGGAAATAGTATGGCCTGCATATAAACCCGCCGAAGAAGCGGACAATCTCCGGGTGGTCGTCGATAATGAAGTCGGGTGGCGTGAAGACGCCTAGACCGGGCAGCGCAGCCTCGAAGTCCTCAAGAGGCTTCTGAAAAACCTTCGTAACATAGTCCGCAAGCCCGAATCTCCGCACCTCGGCGGTACGCACGCCCACTCCGGACCATACGAAGACCTTGTGGCCATCGGCAACCAGCTTGCGAAATGTTTCCGCCGTATTCTGTCGCAAGCTGCCGTCCGCGCCCATAATGGTGTAGTCAACGTCGAAGAAGATGTTCACTTAACTGCGTTCTATGACGCCACACGCCACGCGGTCGCCGGCGGCTGGGTCTTCGCCATAGCTATCTGGCTTGGCGTGGACTATGATTGCGGAGCCGTCAGTATCGAAGATAGTGGTATCGGAGCCTGCTGCACTAAATGAGGTCCTGGCGTTGAAGACATCTGCGCGTGCCGTGCCGTCCGCCGCGGCGTGTATGTTCGGCATGTCGCCTGAATGGAATTCTCCGGAGAGGAAGCCATGCCCCTGCCCTTCGGCTGAAAGATGGCCGCCAGCCGCAGAGAAATCCGGCGAGCAACTGCCGATGGAATGAATGTGAAAGCCGTGCCATCCGGGAGACAATCCTGTCAGATCAGCCGACACCAGAACGCCGTTCGCTCCTTGGGTCAGCGTTACGATTCCCATCGAGACACCATCCGAAGCGGTCATCATAGCAACCGCGCTCGCGCCCACTTCGGGCGGCGTTGCCGCCTGATTATTGACTTGGCAGCCGCCTAGTGACAGCAGAAATATCGCTATAATTGCGTGCAGAACGAGTGCGCGATAAACCAAGAGTCACCTATTCATTTCTCAACTCATACTTCGTCATCTTATAGCGTAATCCTATCACTATCGTCCAAGGCGCAACAAGCGAGCGCGACACCTTCTAATCCAAATAATCATCCGAAGGGAAATTTTGAGATATACTTATCGTTACAATATTCGCTTCGATTTCTAAGGAGCACCTACCTTGCTAAACAGACCAACCTTACACGATGTGATTCAGGCGCGCGGGCGCATCGCGCCTTATGTGTGGCGCACTCCCCTGCACCACTATCTTTCGCTCGACAAGCTGCTGGACGCTGAGGTCTGGGTAAAGCATGAGAACCACCAGCGTCTCGGCGCGTTCAAGATGCGCGGCGGGATCAATCTGCTGTCCCAGCTTTCGGACGATGAGAAGGGGCGTGGCGTTATAACAGCCTCATCCGGCAATCACGGGCAGTCAATCGCATACGCGGCGGGCGTGCTGGGAATCAACTGCATCGTGTGCGTGCCGGAAGGCGCGAATGCGGGCAAGGTGGCGTCCATCGAGAGCCTGGGCGCTCAGGTCATTCACCACGGGCCGTACTTCGACATCACGAATGAGTACGCGCAGCGTCTTGCCAAAGAAGAGGGCTACCGCTACGTGCATGCCATCAACGAGCCTATGCTCATCGCGGGCGTGGGCACATACACGCTGGAAATTCTGGAAGACCTGCCGGACGTCGATTACATCATAGTGCCCCTCGGCGGCGGCAGCGGGGCCTGTGGTACGAGCATCGTCGCTAAGAGCATCAATCCGGACATCAAGATCATTGCGGTACAGGCGGAGAGCGCCAACGCCGCATACCTGTCATGGAAGACAGGCGAGCTTGTGAGCGCTCCGATGGAATCAAAGGCTGAGGGACTGGCGACAGGACAGGGCTACGCTCTGCCGATAGGAATACTGCGCGACCTGCTGGACGACTTCGTTCTAGTGTCGGACGAAGAGATGGAACAGGCGATTGTGCTGCACCTTGAACATACGCACAACCTTACGGAGCACGCGGGCGCGGCATCCCTCGCGGGCGCGCTGAAAATCAAGGACAGGCTGCGCGGCAAGAAAGTCGCCCTGATAATGAGCGGCGGCAACCTGTCTATGGAGCATCTGCGGGACGCGCTTGCAGGAAGCACATGTTGAGTGTACTCAGCCTAGACGCTACAATCCCAGAGAGCGCAAACTGTGCCTCACGACTCGCCCTCAGACAGCAAGAGCAGAACAATGCCAGCGACACGCCAACACCACATAGCATACGGCGACGGCTACATAAGCGCCGCGCTGCCGGGGCGTACTCGCGTAATCGAAGGCAAGCGTCCGCTGCCCGCAATACCAGGCGTCGCCGAGCGCATTCGCGAGGTCATCGCCGATCCTATCGCGCACGAACCGCTGCATAAGCTGGTGAACGCCAAGTCGAAGGTGGTCATCGCCTTCGATGACGCTTCCGGGGCATACTTCCAAACGCAGCGCATCGATTTCCGGCAGACGGCAATCGAGGTTATTGTCGAGGAGCTTCGCAAGGTAGGGGTCCCGCTGGGCAACATCACCCTGCTGCTTTCACAGGGACTTCACCGCAAGCTCAGTCGCACCGAGATGGAGACGTTTCTCGGCAGGCGGCTTGTACTCCAGTTCGGCTACAACAACCTGTACTGCCATGACGCCGAAGACCCGGAGCAGCTAGTTCATCTCGGCTACACGCATCGTGGGTTCGATGTGGAAATAAACCGCGCTATTCTGGACGCAGACCAGTTCATCTACCTGAACACGATGTGGGCGCCCTTCAATGGCGGCTGGAAGTCAACTGCGGTCGGCCTCGGCACGTTCAAGAGCATTCGGCATCACCACCGCCCGTGGCCCATAGCCAGCGGTCAGTCGGTTGACGACCCGAAGAACTCGGCGTTCAAGAAGCTGGTATGGGAACAGGGCGCACTTATCCAGAAGGCGCTCGAAGCGAAGGGACGGCGCATCTTCACTATTGAGTCGGTCTATGACAACGCCGACCCACTCAAGGACATTATCGCAATAAACGGTGGTCATCCGACGGAGGTACACCCGCATACACTCGCCGCGATTGAAGAGCAGCAGGTCGTCGAGGTGCGTGGTCAGTCTGACATCCTCGTGGCGGGCATAGCCAACTGGAACGAGTGCTACTCTAAGTTCTCGACAGTGAATCCCATTCTCGCGGCGAACCAGGCTATGGCGAACACGGTGACGCAGTTCCAGGGCATGCCTCTTGTACGAGAGGGCGGTATCGCAATTCTGGCACATCCACTGACCGCGCAGTTCGACGCAAGGCGCTTCTCGCCGTACATGGAGTTCTACGAGAAACTTCTGACGCAGGAGACGGACCCGTACTGGCTATGGGAGAACTATGTCGAAGAGTTCGCCCACCGACCCGAATACATACACGGATACCGCTACGGACATGCCTATCACGGTTCGCACCCGTTCTTCATGTGGAACAGCGCCGGCATCCCTAAGCGCTATCTCAGCAGGATAATGTTCGCGGGAGTTCAGGACACCGATGCCGCAAAGCGCATGGGCTTCGAGGCGTATCCTACAATCGAAGACGCTGTCTCCGCCGCCGAGGCGGAGCTTGGCAAGGCGGCAAGTATCACGCTGATGCAGCGACCGCGGCACTTCATCCCGCGCGTGCTCCCTGAATAGACGAAAGCGAAGCGCAATTTGGCATTCAACGAAGAACTCGCACTCCGTATCAGGCAATCCCTTGGTGAACAGGCCGGCGTGACTGAGCGCAAGATGTTCGGCGGCCTCTGCTTCATGGTGCAAGGTAACATGCTCGGCGGCGTGATGGGCGATGAAATCATCGTGCGCGTTGGCGCGGAGCGATACGAGGACGCCCTGAAGCAGCCGCACGCCCGCGAAATGGACTTCACCGGCAGGCCAATGCGCGGCTTCGTTGTCGTTGCTTCTGAAGGGATTGCCTCGGACGAGCGCCTGGATGAATGGGTGCAGCGAGGGGTACAATTCGCTACCTCATTACCGCCCAAGTAAGAATTCCCTTTATCGTTCCGTGCTGTGCCTCGCAAATGGAATTTCGTTGATTTGCAGCCTTCACCTGTCTATAATCAGTTGAACACTTATGCGTATCTGAGGGCAGAAATCGGCGGCGCGAATGATTGACTACTCAACGTTGGAACCGGGACAGCAGCTAACCGATCAGCACCTCACATTAGACGCCACAGCCGTTGGTGACTACGTGGCTGCCGTTTCTGACGCGAGCAATCCGGCAGCAGACGACGGTACTCCACTTGTCCCCCCGATGGCGATTGCCGCGCTCGCTCTAAGCGCCGTCATCAATACACTGCAAATCCCCGGCGGCACCATTCACGCGAGCCAGGAACTAGGCTTTGGCGCGAGCGTGCCCGTCGGCGAAAAACTTGAATGCACGGCAACACTAGCGCAGAACTCAGTGCGGCGCGGCTGGCGCTTTCTGGTCGTAAACATGGTAGCGACATCCGATAACGGCAACGCGATAATGGAAGGAAAGAGCACGATTATGTTACCGGCATAATCGGCCTGCCCGTGGAAGGCTGTCTTACAACCGGAGAATAACTAAGATGCGGCAAGGCGACGCACTGCCCACTATCGAAAAGACGATTACCCAGGTACAGATCGAGCGATATGCGGACGCGGCTGGGGACCACAATCCCATCCATCTGGACTCCGATTTCGCCACGGGCGCGGAGTTTGGCGGCTCGACGCTCGACGGCACAATCGCGCATGGTATGATGATTCTCGCGTCGGTATCCGAGATGCTCACGGTCGCCTTCTCTGAGGACTGGCTGAAGAGCGGCAGGCTTAAGGTGCGGTTCCGTGGGCCGGTGTATCCCGGCGAAACGATTACGGCATACGGCAGTGTGAAAAAAATTAACGAGATAAATGGGCAGCGCGAACTGACTTGCGCCATTGGCATTCGGAAGGGCAATGGAGACATCGCAATCAGCGGAGACGCCACCGTCCGTATTTCAAGCGGCGGGTGACGCCAAAGGAGAGTTTGATTTGACAACAGCAGATACACCGGTTCGCATAGCTGTCGATGCTATGGGCGGCGATAATGCCCCGGGTGATGTGGTAGAGGGAGCGGTGGCGGCGGCGAAGGACGGCGGCGTGCAGATAATGCTTGTCGGCAATCCTGAACAGGTGAAAGCCGAGCTGTCAAAGCACGACGCCGCAAATTTGCCAATCATGGTTGTGCCGTCAGACGGCGTAATTGTCGAGGGCGAGTCGCCCGCGATGGCACTGCGGCAGAAGCCACGCGCCTCGATTCTCGTATCCACTGGGATGGTGAAGCTGGGCCAGGCTCACGCCTCCGTAACGATGGGTTCGACAGGGGGCGCGATGGCAGCGGCGGCCGTTGTGCTTGGACTGTCTGAAGGTGTAGATCGCCCGGCTCTGGGCGGTCCGGTAGTCGGGGTTTCTCCAAATACCTTCGTAATCGACCTCGGCACGAATGTCGATTGCCGGCCGTCTCAGATGTTGAGCTTTGCCGTAATCGGTGATGTGTTCGCGCGCCGTTTCTGGGGCATCGAACAGCCGCGTGTGGCCTTGCTCAGCGTGGGCGAAGAGGCTGGCAAGGGCAACAGGCAAGTGCGGGAAACAACCGAGCTTCTTGAGAAGAGCGGTCTGAACTTCATCGGAAATGTGGAAGGCGACGACCTCGCCTCGGGCAAAGCCGAGGTAGTTGTCTGCGACGGTTTCGTCGGAAACATCGTAATGAAGCTTACTGAGGGTCTGGGTAAGGCGTTGTCCGCTCACATGGGGAAGTCCCTGAAAGGCAAGCTCTCAGACTCTGATCTTGACGCCGCAACTCAAGACGTGCACGACCTCAATAACATCGTGCAGACTCACGGCGGGGGCCCTATTTTCGGCGTAAATGGAATCAGCGTAGTGGGACACGGAGCAGGCGATGCCACAGCCGTGCGGCGCGCAATCGAAACTGCCAGGCACACGTATCACATCGATTTCATTCCCAGACTCAACGAGGAGATGGCGCAGGTATTCGCCAGGGTGCAGGAAGATTAGCGCTCATTACTTACCATAGGACGCTGCCGCACACACCCGGAGCGGCATGAACATTCACTGATAGGCAGGGGCCAAATTGAGCAACTCGGACATCAAAGGAAAGACGGCTCTCGTTACGGGTGCTTCAAAGGGCATCGGCAGGGCAATAAGCCTGGAACTCGCCAGCTTGGGAGTGAAAGTCGCGGTAAACTACAATTCGTCAAAGGCGGAGGCGGAAGAAGTTGTACAGGCAATCACGGACATGGGAGGCAAGGCGCTCAAGGTGCATGCGGACGTGAGCGACCTTGACCAGGTCACCGCCATGGTGGATAAGGTCAACGATACATGGGGCGGCGTTAATATAATGGTGAACAACGCCGGCATCATTAACGACGGGCTGCTGATGCGAATGTCAGACGAGGCGTGGCACCGCGTAATGGGTGTCAACCTCAACGGCACCTTCTACTGCACTCGCGCTACACTGCGGCATATGGTCCGTGAGCGCTGGGGCAGAATTATCAACATCGGCTCAGTTGTGGGTATCCGTGGCAATATCGGTCAGACTAACTACTCCTCGTCAAAAGCCGCCATCATCGGCTTCACGAAGTCCCTCGCCAAGGAAGTCGCCACGCGCAACATCACCGTCAACGCCGTAACGCCCGGATACATCAGCACGGAGACGGTCGCGGGCCTGACGCAGCGGCAGAAGGACACCATAATGACTTGGATTCCCCAGGGCAAGTTCGGCAATACGGAGGACATCGCAAATATGGTCGGCTATCTCGCCAGCGAAAAGGCGAGCTATGTTACCGGCCAGATAATCAGCGTTGACGGCGGGATGGCGATTTAGAGTTCTTCAGTCCGTCAGTTCGTCAGTAAAGCAGTCGGTCAACCCGTCCTCTATACTGCCCATCCAGTCTATCGATGTGAAAAAATAGCGGTGGAAGCCTAAAAATGTCGTTCGAGAGTAAGACTGTACTCGTAACGGGCGGATCGCGGGGCATCGGAAAGGCCATTGCGCTCGAATTCGCGTCCCGTGGCGCGGACATTGCCTTCAACTACATCCGCAGCCATAGAGCAGCTGCGGAGACTCAAGCCGAAATCGAAGCGCTAGGCGTGCGCTGCCTGCGCGTGCGGGCGCACCTCGGCGACTCTGACAAGATTCGCCAGCTGTTCGAGGAGACGAAGGCTGAATTCGGCAGGCTTGACGTGTTGGTGAACAACGCGGCATCCGGCGTTCAGCGGTCGGCATCGGAGCTTGAAGAGAAGCACTGGGACTGGACGCTCAATGTGAACGCCAAGGCGCCGTGGCTGTGCGCTATCGAAGCGTCCAAGCTGATGCCTGAAGGCGGCAGCATCGTAAACATCACAAGCCAGGGATCGTCAAAGGTTCTGCCGTATTACTTCTCCGTCGGCACATCCAAGGCAGCCCTTGAGGCGCTGACGCGCTACCTTGCGGTTGAGCTTGCGCCGCGAGGTATCTCGGTCAACGCCGTCTCCGGTGGCTATGTGGAAACCGGCGCCCTCGATTACTTCCCGAACCGCGAAAGTATGATGGAGGCAGGGCGCAGCACACCCGTCGGACGCATGGTAGCTGCGGAAGACATCGCGCGCGTGGTGGCGTTCCTTTGCACGGAGGATGCCATGATGATACGCGGTCAGGTCATAGTTGTGGATGGCGGTTATACGCTCCTGGCGTAGCTTAGTTCGCGGTCTAGTCGCCGGCGCACACCCACTAGCATGGGAATCCCACCACCACAGCCTCAACGCCGTTCTCCATAAGCAGCCGCGCGCCTTCCTGAGCATGCGCCTTCCTGACATAGCCCAAGCCGATGGTTTTGTCGCCGTCAAGCGCTTCCACCGCTGATGTTAGCGTTCCGACTTGCCTGCCGTTATGCATTAGTGGAGACGGTAGTTCCGGCGCGCCACCGGCTTCCAGGGAAAGGCACATGATGTGCTTCTGCACCTTGTCATAGGTGTTCAGGCGCGCTACGACCTCCTGGCCTATGTAGCAGCCTTTGTTGAAGCTGATATAGTCTTTCAGGTCGGCTTCAAGTGGATTGTAATCTTCGTGAAGTTCACCGCCGTATTCGGCCACGCCATATCCGATACGCAAGATTTCTGTGGCATGCGAACCGACCGGCACTGCCCCAACATCTATGAGAGCTTCCCGAAGCGTAGCAGCTTCATCTGCCGGTACTATGAAGTCATAGCCTACTATGCCTGCCATTTCCGTGTGAAGGACAAGTGCATCTATGCCACAGATTGTGAGATGCACCGCATCGGACAGGGGCAAGTCGGAAAGCTGCGGCAGAGCTTCCTTAGCCTTACGCCCTGCGACCGACAGCATTGCCATTGAATCGGTGATGTCCTGCACTTCGACGTCTTCGATGAATGTGTAGAAGTCTATCCACTCAGCCACTCGCTGTCGGGTCTCCGGTCCTGTGATCACCAAAAGATGGTCGTCCTGTCTTACAACGAAAAGCAGGTCGATGATGCGCCCCTTGTTCGTGGTCAGGACTGTGCCTTCGATTTCGCCGACAAGAATATCGTTCAGCTTATTGGTTGACAGGCGATCCAGCAGGTCGATAGCATCCGAGCCGCTCACCTTCAGCCGGCCGAGATGCGAGCGTTCAACCAGACCTATACCCTTGGTCAGAGCATCGTATTCCTCTCGCACCGTAGAATAGACTGCGGCTGGCATTTCAAGCGTTCCACTCTGTACCATCCCAATGTCCTCCCGAAACAAACAGACCGCCTCTTGGCAAGAGGCGGTCCCTGAATTATCAACCCATCGCCGGGCAGTGCCCTCTGACCTCAGCTATACACTGAAGGAGGTGCCGCAGCCGCATGCGGTCTTGGCATTCGGGTTGTTGAAGACGAACCCCTTGCCGTTCAGACCGCCCGAGTAGTCCAGCTCAGTGCCGGCAAGGAAGATGTACGACTTTTTGTCAACGTACAACTCAAGCCCGTGGCTGTTGATGATCTTGTCGTTCTCGCCCGGCTCGTCCACGAGGTCCAGGTCATAGGTCAAGCCGGAGCATCCGCCGCCCTTGACGGCAACTCGCAAATTGCTGCCGGGCTTGCCCATATCTACGGCGAACTGGCGAACATGCTTGGCTGCGTCGTCAGTTATAGTAATCGTCAGCGGCTCCGGTCGTACTCTTGCCATGGCTTCCTCCTGAGCAATCTGCACTCAAGCAAGCGTTTATCTGCACTATTAACATTCTATTGATAATGGGCGCAGTCGTCAATTGCTACAGCGTAAAGAGTCAAGCCTTTCCTTTTATGCACATTAACCCCGCGGGCGAAAAATCGTTTCCTAACTGAGAAATCCTGATAAAATAGGCGAATGCAGCCAGACTCGGAGAAAAACGCCACGTTCGACTTATCCGACAGGGAAACATTGCGCGCCCGCGCACAGACCTTGCTGGAATTCGACGCCATTCGCGAGCGTATTGCGGACCGGGTAACCTTCTTCCCGGCGCGCAATCTCGCAGAGTCCTTGCAGCCCTCATACGACGACTATGAAGTCGCGCTCCTTCAGCAAGAGACGGTAGAAGGACGCGCCGTGCTGGACGAGGCTGGCGAAGTCGATATGTTCTGCCCCGACAATGTCGAAGAGTCTGTCGTTCGAGCATCCATCGGGGGAATCATCACGGGCATGGAGCTGCTTTCCATAGCCCAGACCGTAGATGTGCTGTCTCGCGCCCGAAGCGGCGTACTTGCCGTGCGTCAGCATGCGCCGATGCTTGCCGACATCGCCGAGAGCATACCCGATCTCACAGAGTTGACCCGACAGATACGCTCGCGTATCGGCGAAAGAGGAGAGGTGCGCGACGACGCCACCCATACCCTGCGCGCGCTTCGTGGACAGATCCGGCAGGCGTACCACCGTGTAACTGAATCATTGAACTCCCTGATACAGACGGCGCAGGCGGACAATGTCTTGCAGGACAATGTCATTTCCATTCGCAATGACCGCCTCGTCGTACAGGTCAAGGCGGAGATGCGAAGCCGCATACCCGGCATAGTCCACGACGCGTCTAACACGGGCGCAACGCTCTTTGTCGAGCCGTTTTCCACAGTTGAAATCGGCAACACATGGCGCGAACTCGCCCTCGCCGAAGAGCGTGAGATTCGTAAGATACTGCGCGATCTCTCTACCCTCGTCGGGGAGCTTGCCCGCGATATTCGGCGCGGCAGCGAATTAACGGCGCACCTTGACCTCATAATGGCGCGAGCGCGGTACAGCTATGCAATTCGCGGCGTTAGGCCACTCTATCCTTCCGACATCGCTCCGCCGGACAAGGAACAGGCTGAGACCCTCGGAGATGACGAGGATTCATCGCCGAATATGGCCGTTCGCCTGATCAATGCCCGACATCCACTTCTCGGCAGGGACGCGGTGCCGGTAAATGTAAGCGTAGGTCCCAGTTGGTCGGTGCTCGTCGTCACAGGTCCGAACACAGGCGGCAAGACGGTGGCAATGAAGACGGTCGGCTTGCTCGCCCTGATGCACCAGGCGGGATTGCAGATACCCGCAAGCGACGGCAGTGTCCTGCCGGTGTTCGATGGTGTGTACGCTGATGTGGGCGACCAGCAGAGCATCGAGCAGTCGGTATCGACCTTCAGCTCACACATGCGCAGCGTCATAGATATCCTCGGAGCGGCTACCTCCGAATCCCTCGTGTTGCTTGATGAACTTGGCACAAGCACGGACGCTGAAGAGGGTTCGGCGCTGGCTCGCGCGATCCTCGAACACCTTGCGGGTGAGCGAGTATCCACAATTGTAACCACACACCATAGAAGCGTCGCCGCCTACGCGGAGACCTCTCAGCGGATGATGAACGCCAGCGTACAGTTGGACGCGGATTCGCTGAGTCCGACATATCACCTCACGCTGGGCATTCCGGGACGAAGCTACGCAATGGCAATCGCCGCAAGCCTCGGACTGCCGGAGCACATACTGGAAAGCGCGCAGAACGCCATCGAGCCGCAGTACCTCCGCTTCGAGGACTGGCTCTCCGAATTGCAGCGTGAGCGGAACCAGTTGCAGACGATGCTTCTCGAAGCGGAGGAGTCCCGCGCCAAGTCAGACGGATTGCGCCAGCAACTGGACGGGCAGATAGATTACCTCGTCACACACCGAGACGACCTGCTGGACGGTATGCGGCGCGGCATACTCGCGCAATACGACGAGGCGCAGCGCAGGCTCAAAGCCGCCGAAGCGGCCCTGTCATGGAGCGCGCCCGCGGGCGTTCCCACCAAGACGACACGAGATGATATTCGACGCCTGCGGCAAGAGCTGCTAGCCGAACGAGCCGCGGTCCCTCCGCCGACACAAGTTCGAGAAACCCAGCGCGAACTGGAGGTAGGCGACAAGGTGTATGTGCGGGGGCTTAATCTAGGCGGAATACTGGTATCGCTCCCGGAAAATGGCAGTGACGCGGAAGTCGGCATAGGCAACGTGCGGATTCAGGTCCAGCCGTCACGACTGTCACTCATCGAGCAGCAGCCGGAACAGCCCAAAGCCGAAGTGAGTATCCAGATAGGCCCCATGCTCGACTCCAAGGAATTGGACGTCCGCGGAATGAGAGCGGACGAGTCCCTGGCCCAACTGGAGCTGTTCCTCGACAAGGCAGTTCGTGACGGCTTCAACTCTGTGCGCGTCATACACGGCAGGGGCAAGGGCATTTTACGCAACGCTGTGCGCGAACACCTCACCCGCCATCCACTCGCTCGCTCCTTCGAGGCGGAAGCGCGCGAACGCGGCGGTGACGGCGCGACTCTGGTGCATCTTGCGTAGAACCGTGACTGCACGAATCTCTTTGGCCGCTCTTGCGCTGACGGTCCTATTCAGCTTCGCCTGTACGATCAGTGGCACAGAAACGCAGGTCGCGTCCATCGTCACCACTCCGGAGGCTACGGCATCTATCATGCAGGCGCAAGCGCCCACTGTAATCGCGACTCCGCCTGAAAGCCCAGTGCCTACCAATACGCCACGAGCAAGCGCGACGACGCCTCCAACACAGGTCCCCACCGCAACGCCTACTCCCGCACCATCGGCGACACCCACTTCCACCACAACTCCCTCGCCCACAGCTTCCCCCACCCCTTCAGGCCCGGCGGTGAGTGTCGGCGACACGAGATTCGTCGCAGAGATTGCTGACACTCCTGAATTGCGGAGCAGGGGGCTAGGTGAGCGAGACAGTCTGCCGGAACAGACCGGCATGCTCTTCATATTTCCAAGCGGTCAGACGTCCTCCTTCTGGATGAAGGGAATGCGCTTTCCACTCGATTTCGTGTGGATTGGAGCGGACTGCACCGTCGTGGACTTGATCGAGGACGTGCAGCACTCGCCACCGGATACACCTAATTCAGAACTCGGCACATTCGAATCCTCGTCTCCGGCCGCGTACACATTCGAGATAAACGCAGGCGAGATCAGCAAGTTCGGCATCGAGATTGGCGATGATGTACGATTTCACGGGATCGAATCAGAGTTCGCCCACTGCTGCGAATCGGGAGCGTGCGATGGGAGTCAATAGGAATGACAAGCCACCCCTCCGCGTCATATTCATGGGTACTCCCGCCTTCGCCGTTCCAGCGCTGGATGCACTTCTGGACGCGAACTGCGACATAATCGGCGTATATACGCAGCCCGACCGCCGTTCAGGTCGCGGGAGACGATTAACCGCGCCACCCGTCAAGCAGGCAGCCGTTGAGCGCGGCTTGCCGGTGTTCCAGCCGTCCTCGCTTCGCCGCGACGAAGATGCGCGCCTGCAAATCGCATCGCTCACCCCAGACCTCATCGTTGTCGTCGCCTACGGTCTGTTCCTGCCCGCGGACACGCTCGCCGTGCCGCCACTCGGCCCGCTGAACATCCATCCGTCGCTCCTGCCCAGACACAGGGGCCCATCGCCCGTAGCCACTGCAATCCTCGAAGGTGACCCTTCGACAGGCGTTACGGTAATGCAGCTCGATGAAGGGATGGACTCCGGCCCCATCATCGCGCAGCGCCGAACACCCATCGGCGCAGAGGAAACCGCGGAAGACCTTACCATCCGGCTGTTCGATATGGGCGCGGAACTGCTTGCAGACACGATCCATCCCTGGCGAAACGGCGAGATTGCGCCCGTACCGCAGAATGAAGCGGACGCGACGATCACCCGGTTGCTGAAGCGCGAAGACGGCACAATCGACTGGTCGCATTCGGCAGAGCAGATCGCGCGCCAGATTCGCGCATATCACCCCTGGCCCGGCAGCTTCTCCCACTGGCGTAACAGGCAGTTGAAAGTGCATGAAGCATCGGCGCTGGACAGGATCGAAAGCGAACTACCCGGCGCCGTCACGGAACTGCCGCAAGGCATAGCGGTCGCAACCGGCGAAGGCGCGCTGTTGTTGCGCCGTGTACAGATGGAAGGCAGACAGGCTGCCGACATCTCCGATTTTGTTCGTGGCTACCGGGATTTCGTCGGTTCGCTGCTTGGAACATCCTGATATAATCGGCGCATACGAACTATCAGCATAGAGAGGTGAGATATGGACAAGGCTCTTGCGGGAGTGAAGATTCTGGACATGAGCCGCGTGCAGGCCGGCCCGTCGTGCGCTCAATTGCTGGCCTTTCTCGGAGCTGACGTAATCAAGGTGGAGGACACGGTTGGCGGCGACAACACGCGCTGGGAGCAGGCGCATATCGATGGCGTGGACAGCGTCTATTACACCATCTTCAACAACAACAAGCGCGCCATTACGCTAAACCTAAAGACCGAACGCGGCAAGCAGCTCTTCGAGAAGCTGGTTCTGTGGGCTGATGTCGTGCTGGAAAATTTCTCGAAAGGCGTGATGGAGCGTCTGGGCTTAAGTTACTCACGCCTGAATGAAATAAATCCGCGCGTTATTCACGCAAGCATAAAGGGCTTCGGCGAGTATGGCCCTTGGAGCGACTACCGCAGCTTCGAGCTTGCGGCGCAGGCAACCGGCGGCGGCATCGCGGCGAACGGCTATCCCGATAGGCCGCCCATCTCATCGCCAATCGGCTCGGGCGACTCAGGTACCGGTCTGCACACCGCCATAGGCATACTGGCGGCTCTACGGCAGCGCGACAATACAGGCGAAGGGCAGCATCTTGAAGTTTCCATGCAGGACGGGATAGTGAACCTGCTGAGATACCGCCTGATTCGCAGCCTTTCGGTCGGCACGCCAAATGTGCGACCCGGCGATAGGGGCAACAGCGGCATCCCGATGATATACCCCTGCCATCCGGGTGGCTCGGACGACTATGTGATGATACACATCGCCGGCGCGCTATGGGAGACCGTGCTCGCGATAATCGGACGATCGGACCTTATTGGAGACGAGCGCTACGCTACCGAAGAGCTGCGCGGACAGCGCGGGGACGAAGTGCTGGAAATCGTAAGCGAGTGGACGATGCAGCGCGACAAGTACGAGGCGATGGAAGCTTTGGCTTCTGCGGGCGTCTGGTGCGGCGCGGTCATCAGCCCGGAGGAAGTGCTGTCCAACGAGCATCTGGCGGCTCGCGAGATGGTTGTGGATGTTGACGACCCCACGCGAGGCAAGTATCAGATGATTGGCTGTCCGGTAAAATTGGACAAGTCGCCCGTTGAAGTGCAGCCTGCTCCGCTTTACAGCGAGCACACCGACGACGTCCTGACAGGCATGCTGGATGTCTCGCAGGACGAGCTGCCGGTGCTTAGGGAGCAGGGCGTGATAGTTTAGCTACCCATTCTTCAACAGGAAATTCCTCAAAGGTGACTTGCAACCGCTCCTTGGGCGGCACGGAGAAAAACAACTTCTCAAACCCCAACACATTCCCATGCTTATCCTTCATGAGGATGATGTCTTCCTTTGTGTGTTCGCAGACATACTCATCTTTGGGGTTGCCGAACCATACGGTCAGAGTCTCTCCCGTCCGGTCAACATATACGCTTATCCGGTTCACCCGCTCCATGCCAAATCCCCCTCCTTTATTGCATCAGTGGGGTATGCGGTAATCATGAAACCCTGGTCGCCATCGAGTCTCTTGGCTAACACACATATCCAGTGCCCAAGACGCTCCGCACGATAAAATAATAAGACATCTGAATCCGTTTGACTGATTCTTACCTCATCAGGACTTTGCAGAGCTTCAATGACGTCGTGTTCACGCCCAGACATAGCTTCATGCTTCACCAGATTAAGATGCCAGTACCGCCTCGTCGTCCGCACATTAAAGCCAAGCGGTGTCCGCACATTGAAGAGATAGTCGGATTCCATATTAGCCGACATCCCAATAATCTTCCACCCGCACCGCTTCATGCTCGCCGGGCCAGGGCGGCATCGTTACTATGATGATGCACAGGTCCCCGCCACCAGTGTTGCGGAACTGAAAGTGTGTCCCCGTCTCGATGGTTAGGGACAGGCCCGGTTCCATGTCAACAACGGATTCGGCCGACTCGCGCTTGCGCCATACCTGCCCGCGCCCCTGAGTTACGTACCACACCTCTTCGACAGTCAGATGCTTTACAGCCATTGATACCGCGCCGGGCGGCAAAGTGCAATGCACCATGCTCCCGCCCTCGATCGCAACAAGCTCCCGTATCTCGGAACCGTCCGGGGCTAGTACAGTGTACTCGCGGGGCAGTATCCGCGTGTCCATCAGCCGAAGCCCGAGAATCTGAGCTGGCGCGGTTCTTCGGGGTCTTCACTCGACTGCTCGAATCCGGACACGCCCACTCCGACAAGGCGGAACCGACGCCGACCATACAGTTCCGCGCGCAGAAGTTCCCCCGCTGAGCGTGATAGCTCATCCGCGGATTGCACAGCATTTGGCAAAGTGCGTTGTCGCGTAAAGGTAGTGAAGTCCGAAAGGCGCAGCTTGAGCTTGACCGTTCGACCCTGCAACTGCTTCCGTCGCAGTTGCTGCGCGACACGCTGGCTCAGTCGGCTCACGACCTCTTCCAGCGCTTCCGGGTCGCCTACGTCATTCGCGAATGTCGTCTCGGCGCTCACCGATTTCGTTTCACGGCGCACGACAACCGGGCTGTCGTCGTCTCCAAGGGCAAGCCTTCTCATCTGCACGCCGTGCCTGCCGAATCTCTCACGCAGCCATTCTTCATCCTGCCGCGCAATGTCGCCAATCTTCTCGATGCCCTCCGCGATGAGACGTTCGGCGGTCCTCGGGCCGACTCCCCATAGGTCGCGAATCGGCAGCGGCTCAAGAAATGCTCTCTCGTCGCCGGGCGAAACTACGGTCAGACCGTCAGGTTTATCCATATCTGAAGCGATTTTGGCAATAGACTTACTAGTCGCCACGCCAATCGAAATGACTAAGCCAAGCTCGTCTCTGACACGTCGTTTCAATTCAGCCGCAATCTCCGCTGGCTGCCTACCCTCATCGACAGCCGCCGATACATCGAGATATGCCTCGTCAAGCGACAGTGGCTCGACCAGTGGCGTGAGGTCGCGAAATATCGACATTACCTGCTGTGAGATTTCACGGTAGCGATCAAAGCGCGCACCCACGCGAATCGCCTGCGGGCAGAGCCTCTGAGCCGTCCTCATAGGCATTGCGGAGCGCACGCCATGCTCGCGCGCCTCGTAAGAAGCGGACGCAACGACGCCGCGCCCCTCTGCGCTGCCGCCAACAACCACGGGCTTCCCGCGCAATTCGGGGTTGTCTAGTTGTTCCACGGATGCATAGAAGGCGTCAAAATCCGCGTGTAGTATATGGCGCATATTACTAGCCCTCAGTCGCCATATTACAACGAAACAGAGCCTCGGTTAAAGCGGCATTATGTACAGTTGCGAATCAAACGGCTCCATCTATCGACACATCCAGCACCACCGGCTTACCAAGCGCGATCGCCTCCCGGAGTGCATCACCAAGCTCAGCAGGGTCTCCGACCTTGCGCCCATGCACGCCCATCGCTTCGGCAATCGCCGCAATGTCAAACGGCGTGGGAAAGTCCATTGCAATGTAGTCGCTTGCCGGCTCTTCCCGTCCCAGAATCTCGCTCTGGTACAGGTTCATGTTCAGTTTCAGCACCCGATACGCCCCGTTGTTGCAGATGACGTAAACAACTGGAATGTCGGAGTTTGCAACTGTCCACAGCGCTTGCACCGTCATCATCGCGCTGCCGTCGCCGATAATGCCCACTACCGGGCGGTCGGGATTCGCCATCTTGACGCCCATAGTTCCGCCCATCCCCCAGCCGAGTGCGCCGCCGGTGATTCCAAGCAGGCTGCCCGGTTCATCGAAGTCCAGCGCTCCGAAAATCGAAGCGCGGGTCGTAACCGAATCGTCCACGATTATGGCGTCATCGGGCAGTATCTCCGCAATCTCGGTCATCATCCGCTCAGTGGACATAGGGCTAATGTCGCGACGTGTTTCCAGTCGCTCCTGCCATTTCGCCTTCTGTGCAGCCTTTTCCTCTGCTGCTGAAGCCATGCGACCCTTCGCTGCCTCCTTCGCCGCCCCGGACATTCGCAGATCAAGCGCGTCCGCAAGCGCTGACATAGCCGTGCGCGCGTCCGCCACAATGCCAATGTCAGTTGGCTCGGTTCTGCCAATCTGCGTAGTGTCGGAATCGATGTGAATCAGCTTCGTATCCGGATTCAGCGCACTTCCGGAGAAGTAAAAGTAACCGGGAAAGACCGGCGTACCAACGGCGACGACGGCGTCCGCATCTTCTAGCAGAGCCTTGCCGGCAGGCATTCCAGGGCTGGATAGTCCCAGGAATTGTGGATGGCTCGTAGGGAAGTTCACTTGCGAGAAATAACTCGCGTACACCTTTGCGCCAAGCGTCTCCGCCAGTCTTACGGCTTCATCCGCGCCGCTGGACTGCCCTACCCTGTCGCCCACAATCAGCACCGGATTCTCTGCCTCCGCCAAAATGCTTGCGGCTTCATCGATCGCGCTCGCGTCCGGCGAGATTCGCGCGTACGTCCTATGCGACCGCACAATCTCCACATCCGCCTCGTCGTCCAGTGCGTTCGCGGAGAAAGCAACATACACCGGTCCCATAGGCGGCGTCTTCGCCTCGCTGAACGCCCGCCGCATCACGCTCGGCACCTGCTCAGGATGCGTTACCTCTGCGCTCCATTTGCAGAACTGGCTCACCATCTCAACAAGGTTCGTGCGACCCTCCGCTAACTTGCGGATGTCCTTGTTCGCGGATGTCAATACTAGCGGCGTGTTGCCTTCTGCCGCGTTCGCCAGCAGGCTTACGCCGTTCGCGAGGCCTGTTTCGATGTGCAGGTTGACGAATGCGGGCTCGTTGCGATACCGCGCATAGGCATCAGCCATTCCCATGGCGGCGCCCTCCTGCGTCGTTAGCATGTAGCGGATGTCCGGGTAGTTCTCCAGCTCATCGAGTATCGGCCCTTCGCTGGTTCCCGGATTGCCGAATATGTACTCGACTCCCTCGGCGCGCAACATCTCCATTAGCGCGCGCTTACCCGTCATTCTTGGCATAATGCAGACCTTTCAGCAATTGCAATTGCGCTTCCATTTAGCCCTGTCCATCCCTTGATTCTTGCCATAGACTGACGCCGGTCACTCCTATCGTCAGCACGAACAGTGGGTTTATCAGCGTCCACATCTCAAGGTGGACCAGTCCGACCACCGGCGGCTCGTTCTGCGGGAAGAAGCCATAAAACCAGTTCCAGAAATACCACAGCGTCAGCACGATGGTCGCATAGAACAGCAGGTTGACCTGTACGCGCCTGCCTGTAAGAGGCGCATCCGGATCACTTCCTCTGAGCGCCAATTTACCGCGGATGTTCCTGTCGAGCGCCACGATTATGGTTGATGCCATAAACCAGTTCAGAAAAACCCAAACGGGATAGTCACCGCTGCTATTGTCATAGAGTGGGACAATAATCCAATGCACACCCGCAACAGCCGCCACCAGGATGAGATAGATAGCCGCAATTCTCTTCAATGCGTACACGCTACTTCTCCTTTCCGCTTCGCCGCATCAGGATTGAGGATATACAACCATTGTCTCCTAGTCATCCCATACCTGAGCGTCCCCCGGAAAGTCGTCCGACTGCGGCGGAACAACGCAGAAAACATGACCACTCGGCGCTTCCATAATCCAGAAGGAGTCCATCTGCTCCTTGCGCCGCGCCCCTAACGCTTCAAGTCGCCGCACCTCGGCTTCGACATCGTCAGTCTCAAAGTCCAGATGAATCCTGGAATCATCATTTACTCGTTGGAGCAAGACGAAAAATCCTCCGGCGCGCCCTTCGAGAAAGATATAAGGATCGGACACGTCCCTGCCCGTCTCCGGAGGCATGTTGAGCGCCTTCCCCCAAAATTCGACCCCCTCATCCATTCTGTCGGGCGCACAGTCGATCATAATCGCGCAGAGCCTGCTTCTGTGTGTCATTATATCTTCGCTAGGATCTCTTCTATCGCCTGCTTGCGGAATCGTTCCAGATCGTCCGCGTCCTTCACTATTGCGCCTAGCGTCTGCTCTACGGCATCGTAGTCGAGGTGGTCCAGGTGCAGCACCACCATCGCGCGCGCCCAATCGAGCGTCTCCGCGATGCCGGGTACCTTGTCCAGGCCTGTGCGCCGCGCGCTGTCCACGAAGCGCACAACTTGACGCGCAAGCCTATCCTCGATGCCGTTAACTTTAGCTCGCACGATCCGAAGTTCCTTGTCAATGTCCGGGTAGTCGATCCACAGGTACAGACAGCGGCGGCGCAGCGCATCCGACAGGTCGCGCGTGCGGTTTGACGTCAGAATCACAAACGGGCGGTGTTTCGCCTTGATTGTGCCTATCTCCGGAATCGTCGCCTGAAAGTCCGACAGCACCTCCAGCAGGAACGCCTCGAACTCTTCATCGGCGCGGTCAACCTCGTCAATCAGAAGCACCGGAGACTTGTCAGGTTCGGTAAGCGCGGCCAACAGAGGACGCTTCAGCAAAAAGGACTCGCCGAAGATTTGTTCTTCCTGATCCGCAGCCGATATGTCTGCGTTCTCATTCAGCTTGATCCACAGCATCTGACGCTGATAATTCCACTCGTACAACGCCGTCGAGACATCCAGCCCTTCGTAGCATTGAAGGCGAATCAATCTCGTGTCCAACAAGCGCGCCATCACGTTGGCAATCTCTGTCTTGCCCACGCCGGCGCGTCCTTCGATCAGCAGAGGACGCTCAAGCGTTTGCGCCATGTAAATGGATGTGGCTATTGCCGGGTCGCCGACATAACTTTCGGACGCCAGCCTGTCGAGAATGTCTCCAATTGGGTCGTCACGCAGTTCAGATTCGATCTCTGCCATCCTGTTCACGGGCCTCATACTCAATTGAAAGGGGCAGGCAATTCAACTCACCTGCCCCTAATCGCTACCTAATCGGGCTTAAGCATTTGGACACTCAAAATTCTCAGCTGTCCTACCCCTGGTTAATCAGCCGCCACACCTTCTCGGCCTTGGCAGGCATGTCGATATGCGTAACTCCGAAAGGAGACAGCGCATCGACCACCGCGTTGATGACCGCAGGGGATGCCGCGATTGTGCCGGTCTCGCCTGCGCCCTTCACGCCTAGCGGGTTAGTCGGCGAAGGCGTTACGGTTCGGGCCGTCTCGAACGACGGCAGGCTTGCTGCCTGCGGGACCGCATAGTCGAGCATGCTGCCCGTGATGAGCTGCCCGTCCTCGTCATAGACACCCTCTTCCCAGAGCGCCTGGCCTATGCCCTGCGCTACGCCTCCGTGAACCATGCCGTCCACAATCATCGGATTGATGACATTGCCCACATCGTCAACAGCCACATAGCGCAGCACTTCGACATCGCCGGTATCAGAGTCAACCTCCACCATGCAGATATGCGTGCCGAACGGCCAGGTGAAGTTCTGCGGGTCGTAGATGCTAGTCGCTTCAAGTCCCGGCTCCAGGCCTTCGGGCAGCCCGTCGTACCAGTACGCGGCCAGCGCCACTTCCTGGAAGGACTTCGCTTCCGCGGGCGCGCCCTGTACGAATAGTTGACCGTCCTCATACACGACGTCTTCCGGCGCGGCCTCAAGCATATGCGCCGCAATCTTCTTCGCCTTGTCTTTAATCTTTTCCACGCTCATGTGAATGGCCGTGCCGCCGACGACCGCGCTGCGGCTGCCGAACGTGCCTGTGCCTTGCTGCACCTGTGCCGTGTCGCTCTCAACGACCTCCACATCCTCGACCGGCACACCCAATTCGGACGCCGCGAGTTGCGCGAATGTAGTCTCGTGTCCCTGACCGTGTCCCGACGAGCCGCTGTAAACCGTGACCTTGCCGGTAGGATGCACGCGAACCAGCGAGCTTTCCCACACGCCCGCGCGCGCTCCGAGCGCGTATGCCACCGCTGAAGGAGCCATGCCGCAAATCTCAACGTATGTGGAGAGACCCACACCAATGTATCTGCCGTTCTGCCGCGCCTCTTCCTGCTCCTTGCGGAAGTCATCGTAGCCTATCATCGAAAGCGCAAGGTCCAGCGCCTTCTCGTAGTCACCGCTGTCGTAGGCGACGCCCGTGGCTACCTCGTAGCCGTCCTCGAACGGTGGAATCAAGTTCTTTCGCCGTACCTCTGCGGGGTCCATGCCGATTTCTGCGGCGAACCTGTCCAGCATGCGCTCCACTACATAGGTCGCCTCCGGCCTGCCCGCGCCGCGATAGGCGTCCACGGGCGTCGTGTTCGTGAACACGCCGATGACCTTACACTGCACATTCTCAATCTTGTACGGTCCGACCAGCATCAGCCCGAACAGGTACGTCGGGATAGCGGGAGCGAACGTGGACAGGTACGCGCCCATGTTGGCGTATATCGTGCCCTGTATGCCCGTAATCGTGCCGTCGCGGTTTCCCATTATCTCCCAGTCGCCGATATGGTCGCGTCCATGCGTTGTGGCGAGGTAGTTTTCCTGCCTCTCCTCAGTCCACTTGATCGGACGGCCCACCTGCTTGGCGGCTACGAAGGCTATCACCTCCTCCGCGTACAGATAGAGCTTGCAGCCGAACCCGCCGCCAACGTCTGGAGAGACGACCCTTATCTGATGCTCCGGATGCCCCGTGACTAGAGCAAGGAGAAGGCGGACAAGGTGCGGAATCTGTGACGACGTCCAGAGCGTTACCTGGTTTGTGCCGGGGTTGAAATCTGCGACAACCGCCCTGCCTTCCATAGGATTCGGGATGAGCCGCTGGTTGACAATGCGCTCGGAAACCCTTACCTCCGCGCCACTCGCGGCAGTTTCCATGTCGCCGCCGCCGACTTCCCACTCGAAGCCGATGTTGTTCGGCGCGTCGTCATGCACCTGAGCCGCGCCGTCCTTTGTCGCCAGTTCCGCATTCACGGCGGCCGGCAGCACATCGTAACCGACTTCCACCAGCTCGGCGGCATCCGCGGCGGCGGCGGCGCTGTCAGCGATAACCGCGACAACGGCATCGCCTACACAGCGCACCTTGCCCATTGCCAAAGGCGGATGCGGCACTTCAATCGTATCCGGTACGACCCAACCGCAAGGCAGGCCTATTTCTTCACCGATATCCTCGCCTGTCAAGACCGAGACGACGCCGTCAGCGGCGCTCGCGGCTGATGTGTCGATACTTGTGATGTTTGCGTGAGCATAAGGGCTGCGAACGAGTGCCATGTGCAGCATGCCCACCATCTTGATGTCATCTACATAGGTGCCTCTGCCGGTTATCAGGCGCGGGTCTTCACGTCGCTTGATGCTTGCCCCGAAGGCGGCAGATGGAGTAGCGGTAGTCATACATTCCTCCTCGCGGTAGTCGATGTGCTCCCAAAGAGCAGCATTCTCTCCTCGTCAACGCAGAGCGACCACAAAGTCGCCTGCTTTGGGCGTACTCTACATTAACGACCGCATTTAGGCAATACCGCTTCGTAGAAGAACGGCATCATCGAGCGTAATATATGAGCAGAACCACGAGGGGAACTTAAAATGAATGAACAGATTTGGTACAGGGGGAACATTCATACTCACACGACCGAGTCGGACGGCGACGCGGAACCGGAGTTTGTGGCCGCTTGGTACAAAGACCATGGCTATGACTTCCTCGTTCTCTCAGACCACAATCATCTCACACTTCTTGACTATGGCGACCGTAACGATGCCTCCGTCGCTCCACTGATGATTCCCGGGGAAGAGGTAACAGTGCGGATGAACGGCAGTGGCACCGAGGTCCACATTAACGCCATTGGCATCAACCGTCTCGTCGAACCAACCGACACGGGCAACATTGCCACCACGCTTCAGGCAAATATAAGCGCGATCAGAGAAGCGGGCGGAATAGCAAGTATCAACCATCCAAGCTGGAAGTGGTCATTCGACCACGAGCCAATCATAAAGACACGAGGCGCCAGCATGCTGGAAGTGTTCAACGCCGCAACCAGCTGCAACAATTACGCCATCCCTATACCGGGTTTTCTCAGTCCATCCCAGATTTGGGACAATGTGCTAAGCGCAGGACTCCCCATCTTCGGCGTCGCGTCCGACGATTCACATCATTATCATGACTTTTCCCCTGAATTGGACAATCCCGGACGAGGCTGGGTAATGGTTGAAGCCAAAGCGCTTGAGACGAATTCAGTCGTAGAGGCGATGGCGACGGGGCGCTTCTATTCATCTACCGGGGTCTTCCTGAGCAAATTGACACAGTCCACAGATGAATTCTCCCTTGAAATTCGGAAGAAGGGCGACTCAATCTTCATCACGAAATTCATAGGTGCGAGTGGCGTCGTCCACGATGAGCAGGTCGGCAGGGAAGTCGCGTATCGTCCGACCGGCGAAGAGGGCTATATTCGCGCTCATGTCTTTTCGTCCGACGGATTACAGGCATGGACACAACCCGTATTTCTGTCGTAATGGCATCTCTGTGATAGAGGCACGGGCGCAGGCTAACGTCAGTCCTCCTCAGTCTGTACATCCCTATCGGCGCGCGCGCTCGGATGCGCCGACATATATGCCTGCTTCGCCTGCGCGTTAGTTACGTGCGTGTATATCTGGGTAGTTGCGGGGCTGGCGTGTCCCATCAATTCCTGCACGACACGCAGGTCTGCTCCGCCCTCCAGCAAGTGCGTGGCGTATGAGTGACGCAGTGTATGTGTATGCACCCCGGACGGCAACGCCGCCTTGACACTGTAACGTCTCACCTTCTCCTGTATGCTGCGCTGGCTCAGACGATCGCCGAATCGGTTCAGGAACAGCGTCACGCCGCTGCCCTTGCCTGCCAGCTTGGGACGCCCGTCCCGCAGGTACAGCGCAAGCGCGCCCTTCGCGGTCTCCCCGATTAAGACCACCCGCTCCTTCGATCCCTTGCCGCGTACCCGGATTTCGCGCGTGGAAAGATTGATGTCTGTTACGCGCAGATTGCTCGCCTCGCTCACGCGCAGGCCCGCGCCGTATATCACTTCAAGCATAGCCTGGTCGCGCAATCCGGTCGGCTTTGTCGCATCCGGCGCGTCCATCAATCGCTCTGCCTGCTCTTGCGACAGGAAGCGCGGCAGGCGTTTAGGAACCCGCATGATGCCGCGCTTGGGCAGCGGGTCTCCCTCTATGACGCCTTTACTCGACATCCACTTGAGGAAAGTTCGCAGCGTGCTGAGCTTCCTTGAAACGCTGTGGCGAACGTAGCCCAGTTCCGTCAGCCATGCCAGATAGCCCCGAAGAATCGAACGGTCAAGCGCGCGCACTTCGGCGATGTCCTTCAGGCGCATGTAGTCGTATAGCGGCTGTATGTCCGCCTTGTAATTGCGGACTGTCAACTCCGCGAGCCCCTTTTCGGCACGCAAGTGCCCCTCGAAGTCCGCGATGAGCTTTTGCCATTCACTTTCATTCATAGAATCAAGGTTAATTTCCGCTAACGAAATCCTTCAAGCGCCGTTATACTCTTGGATGAAGCAATTCTAGAATCGAACCCGCACATTACTTGTCCGAAATTGAGCAGGCCTGAGCCAGCCAAACTGAGCCATCCCAAAGGTGAAAAAATCCCAAGGTGAATAAATGAGCAACGGCCCGGCGTCCATTTTCAGCCGGCTGAAACGATGGCACATCGCGGCCATCGCTTTCGTAATCTTGGTCGCAGCAGCGGTCGCAATCGTACTGACCATTAACCCATTCGGACTTAACCCCTTCACGGGCGAAGACGAAAGCGCCCTTGCTCCCACGGAGCGCCTGCTGCCCGTCCGAATCGACACACTGACGACTGAGATCGCAATTAACGGCAGCATCGCTTTCTCCAACAAGGAAGACTTGACCTTCGGTTCTCCCGGTTATATCTCGGAAGTCCTTGTAACCGAAGGCGAAATCGTAACTGAAGGCCAGCCGCTCGCCAGCCTCGACCCTGAAAGCGTGGCGAACCTGCGACGCGCCATTGCCCAAGCGCAACTTGGCTATGAAGATGCGCTGGGTACGCTCGAAGACGCCAGGCAACCGACGCTTCAGATTGCGGAAGCGGAAGCCGCGCTTGCGGAAGCCGCGCTGCAAGTCGAGAATGTGCGAGAAGCCCTCGACGCACTGCTCAATCCTGCCGCGGACACAGTCGCGCAGGCAGAATCGGCTGTCGCGGACGCAGAGCTGGAAGTTCAGAACGCGCGTGAAGCCCTCGACGAGCTGGTGAACCCCCCTGTGGAAATCCTCGCAGCCGCCGAAGACGACATAGCACAGGCAAGAGTAGATCTTCGAGATGCAGAACTCGCGTTAACCAACGATGTCGCTGCCGCTAACGACAATCTCAAGATAGCGGAGCGCGACTTGGCAGTTGCCCGGCAGAACCTCGATGCCTTGAACGACTCCAATCAGCTCAAGTCCGCAAGGGATACCCACGACGACGAGCGGCAAGACTACGCGAATGTCATATACAAGTGGACGGGAGTCCGCGCCACCGACGAAGACCTGTCAATGACACCCGGCGACCTGTTCGCCGCGCTGGACTTCATACCCGAGTTGGTGTACGACCGCAACTACGATTTGTTCCCGGATGGGCGCATAGCCGACAACCCGGACACGCGCTGGAACGAACTCAAGATATTTGGCTGGCGCGCCCTCTACCCCACCAGCAACCTGATCGAGCCTCAGTGCGACCATTACACTTATAGCCTCGTCAGGCAGTCCGACACCGACAGCACAAATGACGAATTCTGCATCCAGCGAGACATGCGGAATGCTTACGATGCCCTCGTATCCGCCCGCAGCGACCTGATGTCCACGCAGGCGCAATACGATGACAGCCTGGCGGCAGCGAAGGAAGCTCTCACAGATGCTGAAAAGGCGCGCTCCGACGCCCAGGAGGCGCTTGACCGCCTCACCGACGGCAGCATCGGAGCGGAGCGGTTGCAAGCGCAGTTCCACAAGGCGCAAGCCGATTATGACGCAGCCTTGCGGAATCTCGACGAGTTGAACAACCCCGACTCCGTGGAAGTCGAAAGCAGGCTCAAGCAGTTGACGCTGGCACAGGCGAAGCGAGAGGCTGCTGCCGAAACGCTGGACGCGCTTATCAAGCCGGATGCCGAAGAAGTCGCACTCAAGCGCAACCAGTTCGCATTAGCGCAGGCGGAGCGTGACCGAACGGCGCAGGACTTGCAGAAAATCCACGACCGCCGTGAACTGGAAGTCGCCCTGCAAGAAGCGTCCGTAGCGGCGGCACAGGCAAAGATAGACGGAGAGACCCGCCGCTACGAAGATTCGACGCTGAAAGCTCCCTGGAACGGTTACATCGCCTCGATTCCGGCTGAGGTCGGGCAGGAGATTGAGCCTTTCGAGGTAATCCTGACCGTCATCAACTCCGGCATCGTTAATATCGAAGGCAGCGTGGACGAGATTGATGTCCTCTCCCTGCGGCGAGAAGAACCGGTAATCGTTGAGATTGACGCACTGCCCGGTCAAGAGTTGGAAGGCGTTATCACCAACATCAGCTCAACATCCACGAACGACCAGGGAGTCGTAACCTTTGACGTAGTTATCAAGGTGAACGTGCCGGACGGCGTTGCCCTGCAAGAAGGCTTGAGTGCGGTTGCCAGAGTTGCAATCTCTGAAGAGCGCGGCGTCGTAATTCCCTTGCAGTCCGTGCAGTACGGGGAGCAAGGCGCTTTCGTCCGCAAGGAAAACGAGACCGGCGAGATAATCGAGCAGCCGGTATCTCTAGGCAACGGCGACGGATTCTTCACCCTCGTCGAATCCGGCCTATCCGAAGGTGACAGGATTGTCATGCAGGTGTGGTCGGAGAGTGAACTGGAAGTTGATGTAAGATTCGGTCCTAGAGGCGGACGCCGGGGCCCGCCGCCGGAGCGTGAATTCGACGAATAGAGTACATACATTCCGCATTCTGGGCCAATCCCGATGATTCAGATTAACGATGTGACCAAAATCTATAATATGGGCAGCGTAGAGGTGCCTGCGCTCGCAGGCGTCAGCCTATTCATCGCGCGTGGTGAGATGGTTGCCATTATGGGATCTTCCGGCTCCGGAAAGTCAACGCTGATGAACATTCTGGGATGCCTTGATGTGCCCACGTCGGGGACGTACACATTAGACGGCGAAGACATCGGAGCAGCGCCCGACAGCCGCCTAGCAGAGATTCGTAACCGCAAGATAGGTTTCGTATTCCAGACATACAACCTGCTGCCGCGCCTCAGCGCGCTGAACAATGTCGAGCTTGCCCTCATGTACGGCAACTACTCCAACCGGCGCGCCACGGCGACCGAAGCGCTGGAGCGCGTGGGACTAGGTGACAGAGTGCAGCACAAGCCAACCGAGCTTTCGGGCGGCCAGCAGCAGCGCGTTGGCATTGCGCGTGCGCTTGTGAAGTCTCCTGACATTGTGCTTGCGGACGAGCCAACCGGCAACCTCGACTCCACTTCAGGCGAGGAGATAATGCAGATACTGTCCGGACTGAACTCGGATGGCATCAGTGTTATCATCGTGACCCATGAAGTCGATGTAGCGGTTAAAGCCGACCGCATCGTGGTGATGCAAGACGGCCTCATTGTGTCGGACGAAGCCGATTCCAGCCGAAGCCATCGTTCCGTTGTATCAAATGAGCCTGATACGCGATGAAACCTCTCGACATCGTGGTTACCGCACTTCGTTCGCTTGGCAGCAGCAAACTGCGCTCCAGCCTGACCCTGCTCGGCATAATCATCGGCATCACCGCCGTAACCGTTCTGATGTCTATCGGACGAGGTGTGCAGGAGAGCATCACATCCAGTATCCAATCGCAGGGCACGAATCTGCTGTTCGTGCAGCCCGGGTTCAGCGAGCGCGGCGGCGACAACACCTCCACGCTCACACTGGGAGACGCAGAGGCGCTGATGGACCCACTGTTCGCGCCGTCGGTGAAAGCCGTCGCGCCGCAAATCAGCACATTCGCGCAGATTGTCGCAGGCAGAGAGTACATCAGCGCGCAGGTCATCGGCGTCACGCCCGACTACGCCCAAGTCCGCAACACGAAGGTCGCGCAGGGTAGCTTTATCACGCCCGCTCACATCGACGCCAATGCTGAAGTCGCCGTCATAAGTGCGTCCGTGTCCGATGTCCTCTTCGGCACGAACTACTCGGACGATTCCGCTGGCGTGAACTTGGGCAGCACGTCCTATGGCGCAGGAAGCGCGGCTTCTCCTTTCACGAAAAACCCGGTCGGCGAGCGCATACGCATCAACGGACGGCAGTTCACGGTTGTCGGGTTGCTCGACGACTCCGGAGCTACATTCTTCGGCTTCGGAGACCAGGTATTCGTGCCAATCAGTACGGCATACTACCGCCTGTCCCGTGAACGGACCACGCAGGGCGAAATCCGCGTCAACTCCATAGATGTGCAGGCGGTGAGCCAGGACGCGATAGACGACGCTGAACTGGAAGTCGCCTCTATTCTGCGCCTGCGCCACCGCATCACCGGCGACAACGACTTCGAGATTGACACTCTGCAGGATCTGATAGATACGATCAATCAGGTAATCGCCGTGCTGGTGCTGTTCCTCGGCACCGTAGCCGGCATTTCGCTGCTGGTCGGAGGCATTGGCGTAATGAATATCATGCTGGTGTCCGTTACCGAGCGCACGCGCGAAATCGGCATACGCAAGGCAATGGGAGCGAAGCGGCGGGACATTCTACTGCAATTCATCGCGGAAGCCACATTCCTGACGACGGCAGGCGGCATCATCGGGCTGCTCATAAGCCTTGCGCTTTCCCCGGCGATCAACCTCGCGGTAAACGCGGTGGGCAGGGATGACGGCGCGGCGTCGATACAAGGCATTGCGTTCCACGCTGATGTCGCACTGCTCGCCCTTACGGTTTCTGCCGTGGTCGGCTTGCTATCCGGCATCTACCCCGCTTTGAGAGCCGCGCGCATGCACCCCATCGACGCCCTGCGCTACGAATAGAGCGCGCCTCGCTAGTCTTTATGGTATCCACATAATGCATATTTCGTATAAAATATCTCTGTATGAATTTAACTGACACTACCAAGAATACAGTTGGCCCGCGAAGATCCTTCCCCACTGCAAGGCTGCTGCTGATCGGCTACGTTGTCCTTTCGACCGTGCTTGGCGGCATGCTCGGCTGGCTGGTTATCAAGAACATTCACTGGCACGAACTGCGGGACGCTCTGCTCTCTGCGAATGTGACCCTCATCGCGGCGGCGTGGGCACTCGTCATCGTCGCGGCATACCTGCGCGGCATACGCTGGAAACTGCTGCTGCCGGATAACAACACTAGCGCAACCCGGCTATTCCTGATTGAGCAAACGGGAGCCGCGCTTGACACCCTGAGCCCTGTGCGCGTACTGGATGAAGTCGTACAGGTCGGCATTCTTGCGCTGAGGGACAGGGTGAAGCTTGGAGCAATACTCGCCACCATCGCTCTTCAGCGCACCTTCGAATTCTCCACAACCGTTCTGGTTCTGGGTGCAGGTGCGATGCTGCTCCCTCAATTGCGCGAATTCCTGCCCTGGATTGCTGTCGGGCTTGTGTTGGGGTTGGCAGGTCTCATCGCGCTCTTCTCCGTCGCTCCACTCCTCAGCCGTCTGAAGATATTGTCGAATTTAAGAATCGTCTCGCAGTTTGCCTCAGCCATCCTGCTTTTGAAGCGACAAAAGCGCCGCGCTCTCGCTGCATTTCTCCTCTCCGCCATACAGACCGCGCTCATAGGCACTGTGGGCTGGCTCGTCGTCCTTGCGACAGGCTTGCAGGTGAGCCTCCTTGCGATGATCGTTATTACCCTGTCCGTCACGTTCTTCAGCAGCACAGTCCCCGGGCTGCCCATGTCCCTGGGCACATTTGAATTCGCGGCAGTCACAATACTCGCCCTCTGGGGCATCGGGCGGGAGGACGCCATTGCATTCTCGCTAATGCTCCACGCCGTCCTGTTTCTCCCGCCAATCCTCTTCGCAGTAGTCTTTCTGCCAAAGGAAGGCCTAATGTCCATCAGGGAGTTGCGAGCCCTTAGCGACCGCACCCGCGCACGAATGTCAGCCGCCTCCCAGTCCACTGAACAGGCCTAGCAACAAAAGGCACAGGGAGCGACTGTTACCCCAGCAGTCGCTCCCTGTATCCTGCTTATCGTATCTACTCGGCAGGTCGGCGTCAGTACAGATCTACGCCACTGCTTCCTCCAGTTCCTCCTGGGGCGTGGGTCCCATGAAACCGCACGCCTCGTCAAGGCAGCGCGCGTTCTTTCGCCCCCTGCCGCGCGTAACCAGCAACTTGCCGCAATCGGGGCACGGCTGCGGCAGGGGGTTCGCAGCGAACTTGCACTCAGGGTAGTTCGAGCAGCTGTAAAATATCCTGCCGTTCCTCCCTTTCTGCTTGCGCTCCACGAGGTCGTTTCCGCAGTCCGGGCAATCAACCCCGACGCGCAGCGGCTTGGCGTTCTTGCACTCGGGATAGCCGGTGCAGGCAAGAAAGCGTCCGTTGCGCCCTGTCTTTACGGCCATAGGCCGCTCGCACTTCTCGCAGAACTCATCCACATCCTCGCTGATAAGCTCTCGAATCGCGCGCTCCTCCGGGCTCTCCACAGGCTTCGTGATCTTGCACTCCGGGTATCCCCGGCAGGCTATGAACGGTCCATATCGTCCCGACTTGATAACCATCTTATTGCCGCACTGTTCGCATATCTCGCCGGTCTCCTCTTCAAGAGACTCACGCGGCACACGCTCAGCTTCCTTCATCGTCTTTTCAATCAACTCCTCGAACGGCCCGTAGAAGTCTTTCAGCATCGGCTCCCACCGCAATTCTCCGTCCGCGATGTCGTCAAGCCGTTCTTCCATCTTCGCTGTGAAGCCTATGCTTAACACATCCGGGAAGTTCGGGGTAAGGAAGTCCGTAACGACAAGCCCCAGCTTAGTTGGCTGGAATCTGCCCCTCTCCTTGCGGACATAGTCCCTGTCCATAATCGTTGAAATTATCGGCGCATAAGTGCTTGGCCTTCCTATGCCCTGCTCTTCCAACGCGCGAATCAATGTAGCGTCGGTATAGCGCGGAGGCGGCTGAGTGAAGTGCTGCTCCGGGCTGATTTTCTGGCAATCCAGCGCGTCGCCGTCCGCAAGATCAGGCAGCGGCGGGGTATTTTCATCCTCAGCGCCGTTGTCGTCCGATCCTTCCATGTACAGAGTGCGGAAACCCGCGAACTTCATCACCGAGCCGCTCGCGCGGAACAGGTATTCATTGGCAGACTTGGCGCTCTTCGCGTCGATGTCCACGCGAGTCGAATCGAACAGCGCGTCGGTCATCTGGCTTGCCAGCATACGCTTCCATATCAGATCGTACAGCCTGAACTGCTCGTTGTTCAGATATTGCCGAATACTCTCCGGCGCCCTGAGTATCGAAGTAGGACGTATCGCTTCGTGCGCTTCCTGTGCGCCCTTGACCTTTCCTGTGTAGGTGCGAGGCGCTCTCGGCGCGAAATCTGTGCCAAACTTGTTTCTGATGTATTCGTTCGCTTCCCTGAGCGCAGCGGAGGCGACATTCGTGGAGTCGGTCCTCATGTATGTAATCAGTCCGACCTCGCCCTCCGAACCTATCGATATGCCCTCGTATAGCTGTTGAGCTACCTGCATCGTGCGCCGCGCCGTAAACCGTAGCTTGCGCGATGCCTCCTGCTGCATGGTGGAAGTGATGAACGGCGCGGCAGGCCTGCGTCGCGTCTCACGCTTACGGACCGACGCCACACTATACGCCGCCCCGTCCAGGTCGGCGACAATCTCATGGGCGCGGTCGCCGGTCGAGATTTCGATCCGCTTCTCCCCCTTGAGCGAATGCAGCGCAGCCTTGAAGTCGATGCGCTTGTCGCCGTTCAGCAACTTCTTGGCGAGCGTGGATTCGATGCTCCAGTATTCTACGGGGACGAAGGCGTTGATCTCGCGCTCGCGGTCAACCACGAGGCGCAGCGCGACCGACTGAACACGTCCAGCGGACAGGCCCCGCTTCACCTTGCCCCATAGCACGGGGCTGAGCCGGTAGCCCACCAGCCTGTCAAGTATGCGGCGCGCCTGTTGCGCGTCTATCAGGTTGTAGTCCAGTTCGCGTGGATGCTCGAAAGCCTCGTTGATGGCTTCCTTCGTAATCTCGTGGAAGACAACCCGCTTCACCTTGGACTTTGCTATCTTGGCAGCCTCCAGAAGGTGCCATGAGATTGCTTCGCCCTCGCGGTCCGGGTCGGTCGCAAGATACACTACGTCTGCTTCCCTCGATGCTTTGCGAAGCTGCGTAACTATCTTCTTTTTGTCCGGCATCACGATGTATTCGGGATGGAATCCTTCATCATCTATTTCGACACCGTTCACGCCTGCCTTTCCCCTCTTCTTCTTGTCGGACAGGTCTCGCACATGCCCCATCGATGCGAGCGTCTGATATCCACTGCCCAGAAAGCGCCCGACAGTGCGGGCTTTTGCAGGCGATTCAACTACTACAAGGTCCTTTGCCATTCTAGCGATTCGTCCTCTCACATAGCTTTCATCGTGTATTCGCTCGATGATTCACGCATTCTCACATAGTTCATTCCGCCCACCTGCTTCACCAGCCCCTTGAGTTCCATCATAGCAAGAGTACCGCTCACGTCGGGGGCAGACTTCCCTGAACTGCGGCACACCTCATCCACATGCACGGGATCGTAAGTGATGAATCGCAGAATTTCCGCCTCGTTTTCATCGTCCGGAAAGAGCGCCGCCATCTCGATTTGTCGCGCCACCGCCGTAAGATTCAACTCTTCTAGCACGTCCTCGCAGGTCGTCACCAGTTTTGCCGCCGATTCCCTGATTAGCCTGTTCGTTCCCTCGCTGCTCGGCGAATAAATACTCCCCGGCACCGCGAACACTTCCCTGTTCTCTTCAAGTGCCTGTCGCGCCGTTATAAGCGCGCCGCTCCTCGCTCCAGCCTCGACTACCAGCGTTCCAAGCGTCATTCCGCTCATTATCCTGTTGCGGCGCGGAAAGTTCCTCGCGTCCGGTCTCGTTCCTAGCGCATGCTCTGACACGAGAGCGCCGTTCTCAGCAACACGCTCCGACAGAATAGTATGCTCACGCGGATAGATAATGTCCAGTCCGCTTCCGAGAACGGCAATTGTGCGCTGCCCTGCGTCTAGCGCAGTTTGATGTGCCACGCCATCAACACCCCGCGCTAGGCCGCTGACGATAGTAACACCAGCATTCGCAATATCACGGACCAGTTGCTCCGTAACCTGACGCCCGTAGTGCGTAGGGTTGCGCGTGCCTACCACTGCAACCGATCTCTCGTCGTCCGGCAACAGGCTGCCCTTGACATAGATGAGCGGCGGCAGGTCGTAGATTTCCTTTAGTCGCGCAGGATACTCTTCGTCATGCCAGGTGAAAGCCTGAACGCCGCTATTCAGCAGTCGCTCTAACTCGGCGTCAGGTTCAACACTAAGTCTGCCATCGACGACGGAGCGGATAGTGCGCCTGTCCAGCCCCGCGGCGCGCAATTCGGCTTCACTTGCCGACCACGCGGCCTCCATGGATTCGAAGTAGCCTTCAAGCAACTTAAATCGTACACGACCAACGCCGCGAATGCGATTGAACGCAAGCCAGTATTTCAGTTGCTCGACTTCCATCTGATAAATATAGTAACCAAGTATTACAGTAGCATTACAGCCCTGTCTCTACACCATCGGCCATTTTGAAGGGAAGGAAATGCCCGTCCTTTCCAGTACCTCTTCGCCGATAGCTTGCAACTGCTGAATGAGTTCCCATTCATCTACGAAAGTCGGCTTGTAGTTTTCCACAACCACCCTGCCATCCACTATGACGGTGTGAACACTTCTGCCGTCCGCGTTGTACACGAGGTTGTTCAGAGGATTGAACAGCGTTCGCCACTCCGGCCGGCGAGTGTCGAACAGCACCATATCCGCCTTCTTCCCGACCTCGATGGAGCCGGTCTGGTCCGCCATTCCGAACGCCGCCGCGCCGCCAATAGTCGCAAGCTCCAGAGCAGTCTCCGGTGGAATCATGCTCATGTCCTGTCGCCCGTCCTTGTATAGTACCGCGACTAGATACATGGCTCGCATCGTCTCCATCAGGTTTGAGTTGTTTGGCGCGTCCGTCCCAAGCCCCACGCTGATGCCTCGCTCCAGCAGTTCCGGCAGCTTGCCTATCCTCGTTATGCCGGTCGCCTGCTTTAGTGTCTGCGACGGGCACATCACCGTAGTTGCGCCGGTTCGCGCCATCACATCCATCTCCGCATCATCAACCCCAATCACATGCGACAGCAGCACGTTCTCGCCAAGAATGCCCAGCGTATCCAGGTACTCGATAGGCCTCATGCCGTGCGTCTTGATGCTCTCCTCGACAGTGGCCGGCGCGTTTATCTGGTGCAAAGTCAGACCTGTGCCGTACTCGTCCGCAAGCCGCTTTGCCGCAATCAGCATCTCGTCCGTGGAATAGCTCGCATCGAACGGCATTGCCCATGCCCGCACCTTGTCATTCAAGCGGTGATCGTACTCTCGTATGGTATTCTCCATAATCGAGACGGCTTCCCCCGTCTCATACTGCGGCAGATTCACCGGATTCGGCTTGTCAGTGACATGTGTCCCCACGATTACACGACAGCCCGACTGCTCGTATGCGTTCATGCACGCATCGAGGAATTTCGTGCTACCCGGATCCATGAAGCAGGTCGTGCCGCCCTTCAGCATCTCCACGATAGCAAGCAGGGACGCGCAGTATTCCGCCTCTTCATCCAGTTCACCTTGCAGTCTGAACACATTCGGCAAGTAGTCCGGCCCTAGGGTGTCGGGAAATATGCCCCGTGTCGCATGCGCGTAGCTGATATGCGCGTGCCCGTTAACCATTCCCGGCGTAATCACCATCTCGCTGGCGTCTATAACGCGGTCCGCCGGCACTGCCTCCAGATCGCGTGCCTTGCCAACATCTATAATGCGCCCGTCCCGAACTACGATCGCGCCGTCCCGAATAATCCTGCGCCCGGCGTCCACCGTCAGAATGAACCGCGCATTGTCTATCTTCAGAGTTCCTTCACCATTCATATCCCGACCGTCCCGTTGAATCCTGTTAGTTGTTCGTCCTGCTCACAAACTCGGCGCTCCTTACTTCACGCTCCACGATGTGGCGTATGTAAGTCCGCATCAGTCGCTCCATATCGTTGAGAATTTGCGACGGCACGTTCAGCGCCTCCAGCTTGTCGAACGACACCTCGCGCTGAATGAACCGCAGTGTTTTCATCGTGTTCAGCGGCAAGGGCAGCAGCGCGCCGCCGGACGCTGCGCGGCAGTTCGGACACAGCGCGCCGCCGCTATCGCAAGCAAATAGGTGGTCGGCTGGCTCAAGCCAGGCGCGGCACTCCACGCAATGCACAAGTTCGGGCATATACCCTGAGCACTCCAGCAGACGCATCTCGAACCAGCGCATTAGCATGTCCAGGCTGTCGCCGCTCTCAAGCCTGTGCATAGTTCCAAGCAGCAGCGAATACATCGCTTGGTTACCGTTGCCCTCGAACGAAAAGCAGTCCACAAGTTCCGCGACATAAAGCCCGCGCGAGACACGCTGCAAGTCGCCGCGTATTCCGCCGAAAGTGCTAATCGCATATGCTTCGCTGATTGTGTCGAGATTCCTGCCGATCGCCACCGACACGGACGCGCGGTTTAGCAGTTCAAGATGGCCGCCAATCCTGCTCTTCGTGCGCCGCACACCCTTCGCCACAGCCCGCACCTTCCCCATGTCCGGCGAGCAAAGCGTCAGGATGCGGTCAGCCTCTCCCAGCGGCATCTGTCTGATAACCACGCCCTCGGTGCGATATGTTCGGTATCGGTTCATTGTGTTAGTCTGTTTGGCAACATTAGACGACAGCTTTCACAATATGAACCCAGTACAACTCTGAGATTTACTCGCACTGTCTAAGCCGTCTTCTTAGTTTTCGGTGGAAGTTTGCCGCCAGGGGGCTTGTCCTCAGGCCAGGGCTTAGGCGTGGCTGGTCTTGGACCGGTTCCCTTCTTAACTACTACGCCACTCCTACGCCTGTCTTTCAGTGCCACAATTCTCTCCCTTTCAGGTAGCGTTATTCGTAAACCACGTCACTCTATATCATATGTCGTTACTGCTTCCCAACCTTCTGAGTTTCCGCTTCTCTCTGAAAAACTTGGGTTGTAAAAGTATGTGTAAACTTGAACCGTCATAACATCCCTTGACACTATAAAATCCAGCGTTTCCCGGTGCGACGCACCTGGTTCTACAATCAGCTCATTCCTTTCCCAATTTAGATGAATTTCATTCAGCGTGGGCCATTGAATACTGTCATATTTCCCTTCGACAAAAACCTCTGCGCGATACGCCTCAACATCCTCATCCGATACTGGCGCTATTTGCAGCAACCAGAAGAAAGCCTCACGCATATCAACTTTGACATTCGAGCCATTATGTAATACAGAAGTTACAGAGAGATGAACATAGCTGTTCCCAACCGGTCTGTGAGATATTTCGTGCGATACGGTTAGGTGGGGATAGAAAGTTCTGAATACACTGAACTTCTGAACGGCGAATATTCCGGCCAGGGCAATTGCCACGACAGTAGCAAATCCTTGAGCAACTGCCACTAGCCCTTCGGCTTTGTTCAGATTTAATCCTGACAGAACAACCAAGAATACCGCGGCAATAGCAATTGCAACAGCTATTATCACGCCACCCTTAGTTTCGTTCGACATCTTCACGCAGGCTCAATTTAGAATTCCTGCCTCCCCTCGATCGCGCGCCCAAGCGTAACCTCGTCAGCGTACTCCAGGTCGCCGCCCATCGGCAGGCCTCGCGCCGGTCGCGTTATACGCACGCCCAGCGGCGCGATCAGCTGCTGGATGTACATCGAAGTCGCCTCGCCCTCCAGATTAGGGTTTGTCGCCAGAATCACCTCTTCGATGTCGCTGCCGTGAAGCCTGTCCAGCAACGGTCGGATGCGAAGGTCGTCAGGCCCTATCCCATTCATGGGCGATATGACGCCATGCAGCACATGGTACATCCCTCGGTACGTATTCGTACGCTCCAGCGCTAGCACATCCAGCGCCTCCTCCACCACGCAGATGCGCGTTCGATCACGCCTCGGATTCGCGCACACCGCGCACGGATCAGCCTCGGTGATGTTGAAGCACATCCCGCACAGCACGATGCGCTCCTTCACGGCGACAATCGCCTCCGCAAGCGCGCGCGCCTCTTCCTCCGGCATCCGCACCAGATAGTATGTCAGTCGTTGCGCCGTCTTCGGTCCTATCCCCGGCAGCTTGCTGAACTCATCTGCAAGACGCGCCACGGGCGCAGCCGCCGGCGCTCCGTCAGTCACCATCCGTCTGCTCCGTCTCAGACCATCATAATCTGCTGTTCACCATCACTGCTCCGTCGGCGTGGCGCTCGCCTGAAAGTCGCCTGCGGCGCGACTCGAGGATACTCTGCCGATCTGCCAGACAGCAATTCCTCTATAGTGAGAATTTGCAACCGTTGAAACTGTAAGTCAGGGAAATGTTCGGGTACATAAAAGCCGCTAGCGAATGCTTCTTGGAGCATTGGTCTCGTGGGCGAGCTGAGAGTGATGAATATCCCAATTTCCGCCTGCTCGCGCTCAGCGACACCTTTGAGATCCCTTATCTGCGAGACATTCACATTGCCACTCTTCACCTGCACCACGATTCGCTTCGCTCTGCCGCTATTGTCATCGAAGAAGTTGATGTACCCGTCGATACCCGAATCCGCGCCTCTTCGCTTATCTTGAGCAGGTCGCGCATCCACCAGTCCCAAAGCCCACCACTCGAACTGGTATCGGTCATGTTGCGCCAACGCATCCGCGCTCGCCAAGTCTTTCGGGTCGCCGACAACCTCATACGGGTGAAGGCCATCCCCGAAGGAGTCGTGCAGCCTGTATCGAATCAGTGCTATCGCAAGATGGGTGATGTCGATGCCAATCCAGCGACGCCCCAATCGTTCCGCCGCCGCAGTCGCAGTGCCACACCCGCAAAACGGATCCAGAACCACATCGCCCTCGTTGCTGCTGGCGGATACAATGCGCTCCAGCAGCGCCTCCGGCTTCTGTGTTGGATAGCCAAGCCTCTCTCTCGCCTGCGAGTTTATCGGCGGTATGTCCGTCCAGACATCCTGGAGAGGTACCCCCGGCATCTCATCAAGATAACGAATATACTCTGCAACGCCATTTCGGGTATAGTGTATCCGCCCTTCTCTGTGCAGGCGTTCCATGGTTTCTCGGGGAGACCTCCATACTCTGGTAACTCCATTCCATTCATACTCATACCCTCCGCCGCTCAAGCCTCCTGCCGTCAGGTTGTCCGTCCTGTACAATCGTCCGTCTTCAGTCTCACGTCGGTAGTGAGATGCTACATACTCAGGGTCATAGGCTTGATACTGCCTATTCCAAATGAAGCTTGACCCGTCTTTGGTGTATAGGAATATCACATCGTGAGCGCGGCCGAGAACACTGGAATCGTTATGCGCGGAAGAGCGTTTCCATATAATTTCGTTCTTAAAGTTATTCGCCCCGAACACGGCGTCCAGCAGCAACTTCAGGTAGTGGCTGGCAGTCGGATCGCAGTGCAAATAAATGCTGCCCGTCTGCTTGAGGACGCGATGCAACTCTATCATCCGCTGCGCCATCATCGTCAGGTACGCCATCATGTCGTTCTGCCCAAGAAACGACCGCATCGACTGGAGCATATCCGGCAGCGCGCTTGGTCCGTCCGTAACCACCTCACGGTATGCGAGTTCGGACTCAAGCCCCCAGTGCCAAGTGTCATCGAATGCCGTAATTTGCGCCGACGACTCCTCACCACCTCGTTCCCTGAACAACACATTATAGGTAGCGTTGGAGTTGAACGGTGGGTCCAAGTAAATCAGGTCAACGCTTTCATCAGCGACATGTTCTCTGAGAATATCTAAGTTGTCGCCGAAATACAGGCTATTGTGCCAGTCTTGGCTTATCATATATCTCAAGTCCTATCGATGAGTGCTTAAAACAGCCCCGGCAGGTTCATCCCGCCCGTCAGCGCGCCCATCTTCTCAGTCGCCATCTGCTGCGCCTTGTCCAGACCCTCGTTCACTGCCGCCGTCACGAGGTCCTCAAGCATGTCCACATCCTCGGCGGACACCACGTCCGGATCGATGGTGATGGACTCCACCTTCATCTTGCCGCTCACCACCGCCTTCACCACACCGCCGCCCACACTGGCCTCGACAGTCGCGCTTTCAAGCTCCTCTTGCAGCTTCATCATCTGCTTCTGAATCTGCTGAGCTTGCCGCATCATCTTTCGATTCATCATTTCTGCTATTCCTCTCTCTCCCGTTCTTCTCTCTCATTGACGACTCTTGCGCCCATCGCTTGCGCCGCTTGTACAAGGTGGCTTGCCTGCGAAGCTCTCCTCGCTCCGGAGCTGTTCGCGCCATTCGAAAGTGCTACCTGCACCTCATACTTCGTGCCCATCGCGTTCGCAATCGCATCATAGAGCGCTCGTTTGCTCTCCGGAACATCCAGTTCCTGCTGCATTCGCTCCACATTCGAGCGCGACGGATACCGTAGTATTATAGTATCTCCCGTGACTTCGCGCTCTCTGGCGCTGCGAAGCATAGCCCCCAGCTTGAGCCTCGTGCCCACAAACCGCAGCTCGTTCGCGATCATGTTCCACTGTTGCGAAAGTCTGGCCGCAGGCTCGCTTGGCGCATCGACACTTGACGCATATTGACCGCCGGGCGTCGCCCCTTGCACACTTGCCCTGGCCGCTGGCTGCTGGGAATCCGGGCGCGCAGGCTGCCGATACCCCTGTTGCGGCCGCGAAGGCCGCGCGGCCGGTGCTTGCCTCGTCGGTGCAGGCTGCCTCGGCGCGGAATACGCAGACGGGGCAGAGGCGGCAACCACAACAGGCTCAGGTTCTATCGCCGACTCCACCATCGCGAGTTCCAGCGGCAGCGTAGAAGCCGCGTCCCGCCGCATGCTTACGCCCGCGAACACTTTGAGCGCCCTGACTAGCTGCTCCATTGGCGCATCCGCCGCAAACCCGTTCAGCCGTCCCATTATCTCGTCGGAATAGCCGAAGCTCGCGCCCGCGCCCGTCTTTATGAGCAGCAGCGCGCGCAGGTATTCCAGCGTGCCGCGCAGCAGTTGACGCAGGTCCGTCCCCTGCTCCGATGCGCCGTTGACGGTCGCAATCCCGTCCTTGACCGACTTGCCGATAATGTGCCCCACAAGCTCCAGCGCCATCTCGTCGCCGCCAAGCCCCAGCAGCTGACGCACGTCATCTTCGCCGACAGGCGAGCCATACGATACGACGACCTGCTCCAGCAAGTTCTCCGCGTCCCGCAGCCCGCCATTAGCGATGCGAGCGACCAGATGCAGCGCGTCATCCGATACTTCGATACCTTCGTGCGCGCTTATGTCCGCCAGCTTCGCTACCATCTGCTCTATGAGAATGCGCCGGAAGTCATAACGCTGGCAACGCGATATTATTGTCAGCGGCACCTTGTGCGCCTCAGTTGTGGCAAGAATGAATACAGCGTGCGCCGGCGGCTCCTCCAACGTCTTCAACAACGCGTTAAACGCCGGCTCCGTGAGCATGTGAACTTCGTCGATGATGTAAATCTTGTAACGGGATTCGTTGGGCGAAAAGCGCACCTTGTCGCTCAACTCTCGGATGTCGTCTATGCCACGATTGCTCGCCGCGTCGATCTCGATAAGGTCAAGTGACCGAGCCTCGTTGATGCCCACGCAGATGTGGCATTCGTTGTCAGGCTCGCCGTTCTGCGGCGACAGGCAGTTGATAGCCTTCGCCAGAATGCGCGCCGTGCTGGTCTTGCCCGTTCCGCGAGTGCCGCAGAACAAGTAGGCATGCGCGATGCGCCCTTGCGCCACCGCCTGCCTCAGTGTTTTCGTAATGGCGTCCTGCCCGACAACCTCGCTCAGGCTCTTCGGCCGCCACTTCCTGTAAAAGACCTCAGCCATACTATCCTGTTTATCCTGTGCATCGATGTTAGTGCCCGTCAGTCAATGCACATCGATGTTAGCCTCTGCCAGCCGCTCCGTCACTCTGCGCTCTCTCGCCCTCATCTCACGCTCATCATCGTCATCCATGTGGTCATACCCCATCAGGTGCAGTATCCCATGAGCAATCAGACGTGCAAGCTCCTGCCTGACGGAATGCCCCGCCTCCTGCGCCTGCCTCACAGCCTGCGGGTACGACACTATCACCTCGCCAAGTCCGGCCGACTCGCCCGGCGGCAGCACGAAGTCCTCGCCTGCCAACCCTTCGGATGGAGCATCACCCTCGCCATAGTATTCGCCTTCATTGTCGAACGCGAACGACAGCACATCCGTAGTCTTGTCATGTCCGCGATACCCAGCATTCAGTTCGCGCACCGTCTCGTCATCCGCAATCACAAGGCTGACATGTTGACAGACACTCTCTTGCTCCAGCACGGCACGGCATACTCTCTCCAGCCACGGCGCACACACCGCATCCTCGAAATCATCGAAGACCTGAACGGAAACGTCCCCATCATGACAGTCCAATGATCCCAAGAAGACACTCCTTCAGCGCGAATTGGGTTCATTATAGCGGCAGTTCATCGCAAATGCGTTGCCAGTAGCCAACGAAAATTGGGAAAATGGCGCCACCATTTCCAGTCGTTTTGTTTGCAGCGCAATAGGCAGAGCAACAGAAAGAAGAGTGTGAAATCCTGCGGAGTACCGTGCCTGCGCTTCAGAAGTAATGCTGTTTCCAAAACAGCATGGAATCCCCAACTCTGGCTTCGCATCGCCAAAGACGTGCGGGAAGAAAGGCAATGTCCGAATACGGGGACTGAAAACCGACGCCTACTCGCAGGAAGTCATGTGCGAGGCATCGCTGTTCGCATGCACAGCATAATTGCTGCCCTGATGCTCGAAGGTAATCTCGTAGCCCGGCGTAATCGCCTGGGCGTACATCATGCCGGGCTTCGGGCAGCCTAGGCTTGCGTCCGACCACTCGGTGGCACTCGACCTGACCAGCGTCAACTCACTCGCGCCTACGCCCAGCTTGCCCGCAAGGTAGTTGGCGGCAAGCAATTCAAGCGCCACCTCGAACCCGGACACTGGAGGCCTTGCCGAAGCTTGTGCGTCGTTCCCGTTCCCATTCCCCTTCGGCGTCTGCAGGAATTGGAACAGCGAGCTGTCGGCGGGAAGCACGACAGTCGTGCCGCTCTCCGGCAGGAAATTCTTGTATGCTTGCAGACTGCGCTGGAAGGCGTAGAACTCAGGGTCCTGCCCAAGCGACTCCGCGAAGATTCGCACCGCTTCCGCCTCACCCTCACCGCGTATAATCTGCGCGTCTCTTTCGGCCTCAGCGCGTATAATCGCCGCCTGCCTGTCAACATTCGCGCGCACCTCGGCATCGCGCTCCGCGCCCTCGGCGCGCTCGCGGTCTGCGATGCGCTTGCGCTCGGCCTGCATCCTCGCATATACGCTCTCCGCTACTGTATCCGGGAAGTCCGCGCGCTTGATACGCACGTCGATCGTCTCTATCCCGAACTCCAGCAACTTCGGCTTCACCGAATCTCGCACCCGGTTCATTATCTCTTCGCGCGTCTCTTGAATAACCTCGATCTGCGTGTCTAGCGCAATCTCGCGCCGAAGCTCCGAAGCGATAATGTCAACCGCGCGCGAAGTCGCCTGCGATTCCGTCTGCACCGTTCTGAAGAACAGCAGCGGGTCAACAATGCGCGCCCTCGCATACACATCTATAACGAGACGCCTCTTGTCCTCAGTCAGCAGCGAGTCCGGCGGCGCGTCGAAGATAAGTATGCGCTTCTCGAAGTACCGCACCGTTTCGATGAATGGCGTCTTCACATACAAGCCCGGCGATGTAATGGAAACCCGTGGCTCACCGAAGCGTGTCACTATCGCGAGTTGCGTCTCGTCCACAATATAGAGCGTCTGAGGAACGAGAACAGCCCCGATAATGGCAATGAGCACTACTAAGCCGGCGAGAAATTTCATCCTGTTCGTCCAGTCCTTGCGTAATTCTGAGTTTCTTCCTTAATTTCCGTCTTTCCCGCTAATCATGTCCCGGTGGCGGGGAGCGGGAATCCGTAGCATTCGGGATATCGCAGTCACCAATGAAGCGTCAAGCTGTCTTAATTCGATGTCGGAGTCGGGACGCTGAATGGCGTCGTCGTATTGGTTGATTCGTTCAATGGCAATAGCTGCAAAAGGTTGCCGCCATTGTCCGCATCCACTATGAACTTCGTAACACCTGGCAGAATCTCTTCCATAGCCTCAAGATAGAGTCGCTGCCGGGTCACATCCGGCGCCTTGCGGTACTCCTGAAGCACGGCAAGGAACCGGTCAGCCTGACCTGTCGCCTGCGCTACGCGAGTCTCCCTGAATGCCTGCGCGGACTCCGTCAGACGCGCCGCGTCACCCCTTGCCAAAGGCAACTGAGACTCCCTGTAAGCATCTGCGAGGTTGATGATGCGGTCCTTGTCCTCTCGCGCGCGCACCACATCGTCGAATGCGTCCTGCACCTGGTCCGGCGGACGAACATTCAGCAGCTTCACCTCTGTAACACGTATGCCGGTCTGGTAAAGGTCAAGCAACTCTTGCAGTTTCAGGCGTGTGTCTTCCTGTACCGCTTCCTTCTCGATGGTCAGCACGTCGTCAATCGCTCTCTGCCCGACAACCTGCCGCAGCGAAGTTTCCGCCGCGTCCTTGATGGTAAGCCCGGCGGGATCAACCGCCTTGAACAGGAAGTCCTGCGAATTCTTGATGTTGTACTGCACCAGCAACTGCACATCGACGATATTCTGGTCGCCTGTAATCATCTGCGCTTCGTCCGGTATTGGAGCGCTGCCCCGCACGCCGATTTCTAGCCGGCGAACCTCGTCAACCCTCACCACGTCCCGCTTTCCGATAGGCGTCGGCCAGAACCAGTGCAGCCCCGGATCGGTAGTGTCGTAATACCGGCCCATCAGCCTGATGACAGCCTCTTCGCCAGGCTGCACCGTATAGACGCCGGTGCCCAGCCAGAACACGATGCCCACGGCAAACAGCCCCAGCACAAAGTACGCAATGCCGTTGCCACCGCCTCCTTCCCCGTCATCGCCACCGCGCCTGAACGGGTTAAAGGAGCGTATCTTCTCCAGTATCTGTTCCAGATTTACTTCTGGCTCGTCTTGTCGATACATGTCACTTCACAACCAATAATATCTTCAACATGATGTTATCACATTTCTATTCAAGGCGTATGAAAATAATCGGTATTGCCTGCACGTGTTGAGGTTAGGTGTTTTGTCCCTTCCCCCTTGACGGGGGAAGGTTAGGATGGGGGTGAGGCTTGCATCAAAAGCAATGTCGAATTTAACACCAGCACCTATCAGCAATACCAGATAATCCACACACACAGACCCCTTCCTCTCAATGAGGGATGCCAGGAATGAGGAGGAAAATTCCTCTCGCGCTGTTAATTCCCTTCGTCCAGCTGCCCGAGTCTGTTCAGAAATTCCTCGTAGCTCGAAATCTCCGACACCTCTCCCAGGAACTCGCCCAAGTCCGGTACGAGCTCGCGGAATCGCTTCACCTGATCGCCAATAGGACTGACCGCCGCCGGCAGGTCCGCGTATGTGCCGTAAAAGGCGAAATACGCCTGGTTCAGCTTCCGTATCGGATACCCGTTCTCAACGAAAACCTCCCTCCGCTCCTCCATATACGCCTCCGCCTCTTCGACTCGACCTTCCGCCAGCATCGCGTCCACCGTCAGCCGTGTCTCCTGCATCTCTCTCGCAAAGTCGAATGGCGGCGAGCCGGCGGCTCCATTAGGTGCAGCGCCCGCATAGGCCTGCTCCTGAACCAGCGAGTCTTCAGACATCGCCTCGAATGCCCGGTCCCCAATCTCCCTGCCCGCTACATTGGCAATTGTCTCATTCAGCTGAAACATGTCATCATTATCGAACATGTGCTGCCCCAGAGGCTTGAAGAAGAAGTAATGGTGCAGCCACTCATGCGCGGCGGCTTGCACCGTCCAGCGAATTGAATGACCGTTCGCCACTGACGCAGGGTAAGTCGCAAGTCCGCCTATATCTTCCACCAGCGCCGACATATTGTCGTCCCGAAGGATTCTGTATTCCACTCGCTCTCTCTCGGCCAGGCTCATGTCGGAGCGAAGCAGAACATCATGCTTGCGGTGGATGCGTTCGCGCGGCGAGACGATGAGCAGCTTCGGAGGCTGCGTCAGCCGCACATCCACCGGCGGAAACACTACCTCGCCGAACAACCCCAGCCCTTCTTCGACAAGCACTGCGCTGATGTACGCCTCAACCGTCTCTTCCGCGCCGCCCGACAGTGATTCAGCCTGAGCCTCTGTGTCGTCGAGCAGGGCCTGCATCTTCGCCGTCTCTTCATGTAGGTTTCGCGCAGACGCCATTCTGAGCCTACCGCGGACATTCGCCATCTCCTTGTTCACCGCAAGGTAATCGCGAGTGTCGCGCACTCTTGCCGCGGCCGCATCACGGTCCAGCAGGCTCATCGCCTTCGCGGTCCACTTGTCCGCGATATTACTCAATTCCCAGAAGGTGATATCGTACAGAAAAGGTGCGCCCTCCCTCTGCGCCGGGTTGAAGTGGCGCGAGTCCGGCGGCAACGCAAGAAGCGCCACCCCAATCACTGTCACAAGCCACCACCTGATTACTCGCATCCTATCCTGGCCATCCTGTATATCCTGTTAGCCCCTGTTCAGGTTATCATAAGCGCAACGAACCAATCACAGGAGACGTCCGATGAAACTATCCCTCTGCATAGTCGGTTGCGGCAGATACGCCGATGTCGTGCTGAACGAGATTCACGAATTGACCGACGAGTTCGACTTCTACTTCGCCAGCCGCGACCTGCAAAAGGCGAGAGATTACTGCGAACGCTTTGACGGCACAGACTACTTCGGTAGCTACGAAGAAGCCCTAGCCGACCCGCGCGTGCAGGCAGCCTACTTCTTTACGCCGCACCATGTCCACCTCGAAAACACGCGACTTGCGGCCGGCCACGGCAAGCACGTCCTCATGGAGAAGCCCATCGCCCGCACCATCGAAGAGTCACAAGAACTGGTGCAGACGGCACAAGACGCCGGCATACGGCTCATGGTCGCAGAAAATTACCGCTTCCTGCACACCTCCCGTCGCGCCAAGTCGATGATCGAAACCGGCACGTTAGGCAGTATCGGTACCCTGCGCCTCATCGACATCAAAGTTGAGGCATTTCGTCCACCCTCTTCGCCTTGGCGCTATGACGCCACACTTACCGGTGGCGGCTCGTTCATCGACGCCGGAATCCACTACGTTGACCTGATTGTGAATCTCGGCGGCATGCCCACACAGGTGTACGCTGCGAGTCCGGCAAAGGTTCATCGCCGCTCGGAAGGTGAGGACGGGTTGGTTTTAGTCGCCAGCCTTCCGAATGACGCTGTCGCGGTGTTCAATTTTTCTCGCGCCACGTCCAGAAACGAAGACCGGGAATATGTAGGCATCACCGGCAGCAAAGGCTACATCGAATTCAGGCCTTATGGCAGGGAAATCACCTTTGAAAACACGCTGGTAAAGCGCAACATTCGCTTGCCGGAAGCGCACAGAGGCGCGCGCGAAATGGTGCGAGAGTTCCGAGACTGCATCCGGCAGGAACGCCCTCCCCTCATGACAGGCGCTGAAGCCATCAATGACCTGGCAGTAGTTCTTGCCGCATACCGTTCAGCCGCCGAGGGCAGGCACGTACCGCTTTCTGAATTCAATCTCCGCCCAGACTAGCTTCCGTTGACATTTCTGCATAACAGCCCGTCATTAGTATGTTAAGCCCCCTCTCCCTCTGGGAGAGGGTTAGGGTGAGGGGAAAGATAGTCATTCCCGCGCAGGCGGGAATCCAGAGGGGTTTGGGTATTCGATTGTACGCCGGATTCACTAATTCTCAGCGCTGGACTTCAGCAAGCCGTTCCAAATTTTAGAATGTCATCACGCCCTAGGCACTTCCGTATACTTCGGCACGAACCATTTATCGGTATTGCCTACATGTGTTGAGGTGGGAGGTTGCTCCCTCCCCCCTAGACGGGTTGATAAGGGTATGTAAGTGCCCAAAGCGGCCATAATGGCCGACTGAGAGTCCCTTCCCCCTTGACGGGGGAAGGATAGGATGGGGGTGAAATCCCAACAACAAGCCCTCTTATTCTCATTACATTCCACTGTCAGCCCTTGATGGGGCAGGCTCTAACCTTCCTTGAACTCGATCCAGAGCCTGTCCCTGTGCAGACAGGGGATGAAGGGTGAATTCTGCATCAGAATCAATGTCGAATCTGACACCGACACCTAATTAGCAATACCTATTTATTAAACTACTTGACTACTATTATAGCTTTATGCATAATAGAGTCAAGTAGAGAGATACATGTCAGAAACACTAGCGGCAATAGTCTCAGTCTTGGTTCCGACCATAGGCATTCAGATCGGAATAATGTTCTTCATTTTCCGCCGAATGGACCGTATGGAAGAGCGCATCACTCAGCGCATGGACAGGGCTGACGAAGACAGAGACAACATGCGCGCTGAGTTCAGGCTGCTTAACGAGACTACGCGCAATGAGCTCAGGCTGGATAACGAGGCGACACGCAATGAGCTTAGCCAAGCTAACGAGATTACGCGCAAGGAGTTCAGGGAAAGTTTCGAGTCTATCCGCGCAGAACTGACTGAAGTACGGACTACTATGACATCCATGCAGACCGACATCGCCCGACTAGAAGGGGCCGTAGAAGTCCTCAGAGGGCTAGTCGAGCGCCTTGTCACCACGCCACAACAACCTACGCGGTAGCCCTTGGTTCTGCCTTTCCTCGCACACCAACTTCTGCCATAGCTTACAGTCCTCTGCTTCGGAACAGCGACAAAAAGCGGTCCTCGTAGAAGTCAAACAACCCCCACCTGTCCAGTTCGCGCTTGAGAATGTCCGGGTTGCCGATGGGCGATCCCGACTCGATCTCTACGAACAACCTCTCGATCTCTCTCGTGGCTGCGCGTGGTATCCCATTCATACCCGGCTGTGGATCAAGCAGTCCGCTCGACTTGAACTCCTGAACATTCTGGCTGGCCGAAGACGATGTGAACTCATAGATGAACTTCAGCAGCGCCACATCCCAGTATTCGTCCACACTCACCATCACGACCGCAAGTTCCTGCCTGCGCTCATCCAGGTCGTCGCTGATGCGGTGCGCGATCTCGTCCGGCGCGCCCTTCAGAATGTCCATGCCCTCAGACTGGTTCTTGTACTGATACAGTATGCCCGGGCTATTCGGCCCGTGCCTCTGCATAATGCGCTGAAAGTAGTCGTATGCCTCATCGCTGAACCCTTCGAGATTCATCGCATAGAACGGCGTAACAACGGCCGGCTTTTCCGCGACCACCTGTCCCGTTCTCACTACTCCCTCGCGTTGGTCAGGAACCATGGGCTGGTATATCGGCTCCGTAACAACGAAGTACCTGATATTGGTAACGCCAAACGTCGCCAGGCTCTGGCGCGGAAAGCGCACAACCCAGGTCTTCTCAATAGCTCGCAGCCAGTCCCCTTCGTTCTCAATCATCCCTTTACCGCCGTTCCACATTCAGTCAAAACCTTCCCCTTCGATAGGGCAAGGTTGTCATGGAAGTGATTAGCATCATCACGCCCATTGGTGCTAATTCCGTTCATCCCTGCGCCTGCGCGCCCACAGCCATGCCAACCCCGCCAGCAAAGCGAAAGACGACATCTCTACGACTCCGCCCTGCCCAGGCATCCCACAAGACCCGCCGGACTGCTCTTCACTCTCACTCTCCATCTCACTCAAGGCGGCGACCGCTGTCCCGGCAACCTGTTCTGCCCGGGCAGCGGGCGGAGCAGTCGGCGCAACTGTTGGCGGCGGCACCGCGGTGGCTTCAGGCGCAGGTGTAGCCGTCCGCTCGGGAACCGCAGTCGCGGCAGCAGCCGGCACGGCAGTCGCTCCACTACCCTGCTGCCTCAGCGCGTCAATCGAAAGCAATCCCAGCGCAGCCGTGGGCAGCGCCGTGGGCAAAGCCGACTGAGGATCCGGCAGATGTCTGTGCTGCACACCGAGACTATCCCTCCACTCGTTCTCCAATTCCAGCGGCGTAATGCCATACACAAGCGGTATCGCATTACGATAGTTCTTGCCGCTCTTAATGGTCGCCATCAGGTCGCGCATCTTTTCCGCGCCATACTTTTCCACCATGAATCTGACAATACTGCGCGCCTGACCGTAAAATATAATGACATCTTCAGGAGTGCCCGGCTGTCCGTTCATGCCCGTGATGGGCAGCAAATCATCTCTCTGGATTGCGCGCAGCAAAGCCCTGTCGTAAGAATCACCTGGCTGAATGTTACCGAACTCTGCTAGGCCTTCATTCAACCAGCTCGGCACCCGTCCCAGCGTGCCTTCACCCGCTCTATGCACAAGGATGTGCGTAACCTCATGAGACGCGATGCCACTGGCGCGAGGAGCGCCACCGAGCACCAGTAGCACGCCTTCCGGGGAGTGCGCCTGCCCCTCAGTAATCAGTTCTCTGCGCGTAGTTACGCTGTCCGGCGGCAAGGCCGGCCGCATCTCAGGCCAGTTGTTGTACATCGTGATACGGATCGGATCATCTACGCCCGCGCCCAGCAAAGGTCCCATGTTCTCCAGCGTTTGCACAGTGGCGTCCAATAGCTCCTCCGCGCGGAAACTGACCGGCCCATGATACGAAACCGTCACTATGCCGTTGGTGATTTCTTCCCATTCATAGCGGTCGTCGTGGTAAATGTACTCCGACTCTTCCGTATCTAGTCTATTGCCGTCAACATCAGTTACCTCGAAGCTGTATGTAATAATGGTGCCCGGCGCGATGTATCTGGCGGACGTGTTCGTGCGATAAAAGACAGACGCCTTGACGCTCTCTCCGCCCGGCTGCTCTTCCGGCTCCAGGTACTCATACGCCCCAACATCCCGCTGCCCTATCCGAAAGCGCACTGCAATCTCCTCGATTTCAGTGGACGAGCGCACCTCCGCCTCAAATCGAATCCCTTCCTGAAATTTGCTCGTCACCCCTGTTGACAGCAGTTCGATGTCGCCGCTGCCCGTCTGTGCCAAGCTCTGTGCTGCAAACACAGATATCAACAGGACGACCGCCGGCAGCAGCCCTGCAATGCGCCCCAATGTACGTCCCAAAGTACGATAACGACTCAACCTTCACTCCATCCTATCCCGACTTCTTCCTTCAAACTTAGTTATTAGAACGACCGAACGCCGTCGGAGTTAGGCAACTCCACGCACTTGAGCCGCCGCAGGATCATTGATTCAATTGTAACGCACCCCTGTGACTACATTCTAGCATTCAGCCAGTCGGCGACCGAAAGACGAAAAGTAGGATTTTACTTCCGTCACCTAATCCATAAATCTGCTATTATAGAATTCGTTCTGCGAATACTTTCTATCACTCAAATTGAACGGATTTCAGAAACCATGAATCCAGACGAATCCACTGAGGACTTCGTTTCTCGAGCGCGGTACACGCTCAGCAGAACAGGACGCCTGCGTCGCCGCGAAACCACGAGAGCCGTTATGCGCTTCGCATCAGTCATGGCGGTTGATGGCACGCGCTCTGTAGGAAGAAGGGCAGGCGCCGGCGCGCGCGAAGCGGTCGAGGGCGCAGTTCGGGCGCTCGGGGCTATGGGTGGCGAAACACGTTCATTCATTCGAGACGCCGTCATCGGTGTCATCGAAGGAACGTCTCAGGTAATGACGGTAACCGCCCCTGCCGTCAGGGACATCGTTGCCGGCGGAATCAGGGGCAGTGGAAGGATCAGTTCAGACGGAACTGACGCAGGCAGGGATGTCGTCGCCGGCGCCATTGTTGGCGCGGAGTCCGTCGGAGTCGATGACGCGGAAGCAGTAACCGCAGCCGTCGAAGGCGCGGTCGAGGGCTTTGAGGAAGTCGGCGGCGAACTGGGAGATGCCGCCCGCTCTACCATCAGGGGCGTCGTCTCCGGCGTAGCCGCCACCGGCGGTGATGTCGCCACCGCGACGAGAGACGCCACCCTCATTCTGGTTGCGAGAGCGGCAGCCTCCGAGCCAACGGTATCCAAGATAACCGACGTAGCCGTGAGCACTATTGACGCCGTATTTCTTGAGGCATGCCGGAGCGCAGACATCGGCAACGAAGTAATGATTGCCGCCGCCACCGGTGTCGTAGGCGCAGCCTACCGCATCGATCGCCCCTGTGGTGACAGCGTACGCCACGCCGTGTTGAACAGGGTCGCCCAGCCCAACATGGACCTTCCCCCTCGCGTCAGACGCCGTCTGCCTCAGATCGAAGCACAGCTGACCAGCGAACTTTCGCCCTCCGTCGGGGCGTGGCGAGGAAGGGCAATCATCAAGGCAATCCCCCAACTATACGACGCTGGCGGCGTGGACCTGGCAGCCTCACTCGCATACTTCACCGTTATTTCGATCTTCCCCATCATGGCAATTCTCATCATGGGCATAGCGATTCTCGGCGACCCTGAGACAATTCGCTCGTGGTTCGTGAATACTATGGTCCACTACTTCCCCGCATCGAGAGAACTCATTCAGGAAGCGCTGGTAAGCCTTCTCAGCAACTACCTCGCCTTTGGACTTATCGCTCTGATCGGCATCCTCTTCGGCGCGAACGGCATGTTCAGGGCCGCCCGAAGGGCGATCAATAGGGTGTTCGGTATTGATCGCAGAAACGTAATTCGCGCGACCGTAACTGACGTGGCGGTGGCGACCCTGTTCGGAATTATGTTCCTGCTTTCCATCTTTCTCACGGCATTGCTTCACACTGCCATCGACTTCAGCCAGGACTTCGCGGTCACCGCCTGGAGCATCTCCAACCTGATCGCCATCCTTCTCGGCCTATTTGCTGCCCTTCTACCCATAGCGGTAACCGCGCTGATCTTCGCAATCGTCTATCACCAGCTGCCCGATACTCGCGTCGAATGGCGAGATGCTACTTTCGGCGCGCTTATTGCCATCGTCCTCTTCGAAGCTGGCAAGCATGTCTTCTTCTGGTTCATCGCCGTCGTTTCACAGGGAGGCGCGGTGTACGGCCCTGTCGCGTCCTTCATCGTACTGCTCATGTGGGCATACATCGCCGGCCTGATTTTCCTCTACGGCGCAGCAATCACAAAAGTATCCAGTGAAATCCGCCCAAGAGGACTGTTCACTGCGAACCACCGATAGCTTTACGCCCCCACGCGATCAGTCTCCGGCGTTCAGCGACCGTCCTGTGTGAAACAGCCTCTGCGCCGTGGTCAGAATCGTCAGCCCCGCGATTGCGCCCAGTACCACCAGAATCACCACCGGCGCCCAGTGCCCCACTATCAGCCCCAGTCCCAGCGCCGCCACCCTCTCAGGCCGCGTCATAATCCCAACCTTGCAGTCGATCCCAAGACCCTCCGACCGCGCGCGCAGGTAACTCACCATCACCGACCCACCCACGGCAAGATACACCAGCACCGTTCCCTCAAGTGAATCTCCGCGGGCATAGTAAATAAGCAGCCCCAGCAGCACCACGATCTCCGAAACACGGTCCACAACCGAGTCCAGCAGCGCGCCGAACGGCGAATCCTGCCCCGTGCTTCTGGCAAGTGCCCCGTCAAACAGGTCGAGAATGCCCGCGAACAGCATCACCACACCGCCTGCCCAAAGCATGCCCTCACTGATCAGCCATGCGCTTATCCCCGCGCCCACCAGCCCCGCGAATGTAACCATGTTCGGCGACACGCCCATCTTCGCAAGCGCGCCGGCCACCGGCCGCTCCAAATAAGACGAAATTAATTCCCGTGCCGCTGCCCTATTCACAGATAATACCCGTCCTTGCTACAAAAAAGCTCCTTCCCCCTTGACGGGGGAAGGCTGGGAAGGGGGTGACTGGACAAATGATGCTTCCCATCCCGTCAATAGATGTGAATCCTTAACCCCGCATCCCAACCGCTCGACACGACACCGATTCAAGCCACGCTTCACGCGAAGCGTCATAGCAGTCCATTACCCGCCTCGCCACGCGCTCCCACCTGTAGTCCTGCACATTCATGGTTCCGGCCGCGGATAGCCTGTGTCGAAGCGTCGCATTCTTCAGCAGCGCCGCAATCGCATCCGCCAGCGCATCCTCATCCTTCGGCGGAGTCAGAAGCCCCTCGCGCCCGTGCGTGACCACGCTCGAATACCCTTCTATCGCACTGGCAACTATCGGAGCGCCCGCCGCCATTGCCTCCAGCAGCACAATGCCGAAGCTCTCCTTGCCGGTCGCGGGCGCGCAGTATATGTCCGCCGTCTTGTAATACCGGAACTTATCCTCATCCGACACACGCCCCAGAAACACCACATCCTGCAAGTTGCGCTCGCTCAGAATCCTCAGCGAGTCCGCGTCCGGCTTGCCCCCGCCGGCCACCAGCAGCCTCAGATTCGGCCACTCCCACTTCAACTTGCTGAACGCCCCCAGCAGGTACTTCAGCCCCTTGCGCTTCTCCAGCCTGCTCAGGAACAGGAGGTTCACCATCCCGTCGTTCTTCAGGCGCTCGAAAGGCTCGGCATTGGCGAAGTCGTCAACCTGAATGCCGTTCGGGATGATGTCGTATTCGCCGGGAAAGTGCCTGCTGATGAACTGGTACGCAGGACGCGACACCGCAATCCGCCCCTGGAGCATCCTGAAGTAAGGCATCGCCAGGTGCTTCGCCCCAATCTTGTACAGCCGCGTGCCCTCGTATGTATGGAAAGTCCCTATCGCGGTGGACTCCGCAGGGTCGATTAGACTCAGCATGTCCTTGCTGATAAGCCCCGCGAACGGCTCATGGAAATGCACGACGTCAAAAGCCTCGCGCTCCAGCATCTGCCTTATGCGAGGCTTCAGCCACACCGAGAATGACACGCGCGCTATCGAGCCGCCGCTAGGTATGGGAACCGCCCTGCCCATCGGAATGAAGTCGTCATCCTCAACGGCATCCGCCGACTTGCACGGCGCAACTATCTTGACCGTATGCCCCCACTCTCGAAACTGCCCGGCAAGGCTGTTGATGTGGTCTGCAACCCCTCCGTGGAAGGCATGGTCGTAAGGCGACACGAGCGCTATTTTGCGGTGAGCTTCCTTTTCCTGCAACGCCCCTCCCCTCATCGTGATCTACCTATTCGCGCCTGTCCACCTACCCTATCTTCCCCATCCTGTACATCCTGTTAGTTGCCGCCACCGTCCTTGCCGACAATGAAGTCTTCCAGCTTCTGACGCGCCTCGTCGTCCGTGTACTGCACCGGCGGCGATTTCATGAAATACGAGGACGGCGCCAGCACCGGCCCGCCAATGCCCCGATCCTTCGCGATCTTCGCGCAGCGTATCGCGTCTATGACCACCCCGGCCGAGTTCGGGCTGTCATGCACTTCAAGCTTCAGGTCAATGTTCAGAGGCACATCCCCGAAACTCGTCCCTTCCAACCGGATATGCGCCCACTTGCGGTCGCTCAGCCACGGCACATAGTCGCTCGGTCCCACATGCACATTGTCCTGCGGCAGTTCGTAGTCAACCTGCGACGTAACCGCGCTCGTCTTCGACACCTTCTTGCTGTACAGCCGCTCCCGCTCCAGCATATTGTAGAAGTCGGAGTTCCCGCCGAAGTTGAGCTGGTAAGTGTTATCCAGGCGCACGCCCCTGTCCATGAACAGCCGAGCCAGCACGCGATGCACTATCGTCGCGCCAACCTGCGACTTGATGTCGTCGCCTATTATCGGTACGTTCGCCTCGCGGAAGCGCCGCTGCCAGTAGTCGCCCTCGCCGCTCGCTATGAACACCGGTATGCAGTTGATGAACCCGCACCCTGCGGCGAGCACCTGCTCCACATACCACTTTGTAGCCTGCTCAGACCCTACGGGCAGGTAGTTGATGACCACATCGACTTCGCGCTCCTTGAGGATGCCCGTGATGTCGTCCGTCGGCCCGTCCGCCTTGCTGATGATGTCCGACATGTACTTGCCCACGCCGTCGTGCGTCATCCCTCGCTGCACCGTTATACCGGTGTGCTCCACATCCTGGAACCTCACCGTATTGTTCGGCTTGGCGTAGATAGCCTCCGAAAGGTCCAGTCCGACCTTGCTGGCGTCCACATCGAACGCGGCGACAAAGTTAATGTCGCCCACGCCATATTCACCGAGCACCGGATGCATCAGCCCCGGGATCTCTTCATTATTAGTAGCATCGGCGTATTTCGACACGCCCTGCACCAGCGACGAGGCGCAGTTCCCCACGCCTATGATAGCGACATTAATGCTTCCCAATTCCTGCACAACTCCTTCACAAGAGCAATTACTTCATAGCCGCGCAAGCGCGACAGATACCGCCCAATGGTAGCACCTGCGCTAATCCCGTGACAAGTAAAGCAGAAATATCGGAGACGAATTCACAGATGCTCTTTGACCACCAGATTCGTCTTTCCTCCTTTCAACCCGTCATTCCTGCGGAGGCAGAGCCTGCCCCTGTGCAGACAGGGGAATCCACAAGGGGAACGGGCGTGAAATCCCAACCGCAATCCCTCCTATACAAACCCCTCTCCCTCCTCTGCCATTCCGAACGCAGCGCCTCCCCCTCTGTCATTCTGAACGCAGCGCAGCGGAGTGAAGAATCCAAAATCCCCATCCTCAGCCAACCCGCTCACACCACACCCTTTCCCCTGATACAATGCTCTCACCCCACTCCGCTAATAATCAGGATACCCAGATGCCACGTAACACCGAACCATCCGCAAACACCGCCCTCGCGAACATCCTGCGCGGCATGATGCACGGCTGCACCATCCGCTCCGAAAGCACGCAGACCATCGCCGGCAACAAGGCATTGCAGCCCGACATCCTCATCACCGCCGCCGACCGCGCCCCCGTCGTCATCGAAGCCGAATTCATGCCCGCGTACAGCGTCGAGGACGAAGCAGCCGCAAGGCTGGCGCTCACGGTAACCGGCGGCAGGCGCGAGATAGAGGCCGCCATAGCCCTGCGCTACCCAGCAGGTCTGGAAGACGCCTACGACTTGGACAAGGAACTCAGAAACGCCCGCCTCTCCTACTGCGTCCTGACCGCCCTCGAAGACGAAGGCGAAGGGCACGACCGCTTCCCTGAATCCGGCTGGCTCGAAGGCTCCGCAGCCGATGTCGCCGAGCTTGCCCGCCTCGTATCTGTCCCGCAGCGCACCGTCAACGCAGCGGCAAGCGCCCTCGAAAACGGCATAGACAGTGCCGTCGGCGTGCTGAACGAGATGGAGAAGCAGTCACCCGTCGCCGCCCACGAGATAGCCGACCTGCTTGGCATGTCCGAAGTCCCCCAGACTCGCCGCATGGCTTGCGCTATCGTGGCAAACGCGATGGTCTTTCACGACCGCATCGCTCACATGCACCCTGAAATCCTTCCTCTCAATCGGCTATGGCGCGCCGACACCGACAACCCGCAGGGCAAGGTCTCGGACGCATGGGACGCGATACTGCAAATCAACTACTGGCCCATCTTCGCAGTAGCCCGTGACATCGTGAACCTGCTGCCATCCCACGCCGCCGCGCGCATCCTGCAGCATCTGCGAACAACCGCCCAGCGCATCACCTCCACCGGCGCAAGCGTCGCCCACGACCTAACAGGCCGCGTATTCCAGCGCCTTATAGCAGACAGAAAATACCTCGCCACCTTCTACACCCTCCCCGCATCCGCCGACCTCCTAGCCCGCCTAGCCGTCGCCAAGCTCGACAAAACCCACCATAAACCCCCTCTTCCCCACCAAAAAACCCCTTCCCCCTCGACGGGGGAAGGCCGGGATGGGGGTGAAAATAACAAATCATCCTCCCCATCGATGTCAAACCCCCTCAAACCCGTCATTCCTGCGGAGGCAGGAATCCAGAGGGGCGGGGCAGTGGACTGGTCAGACCCCGACGCCATCGCCAAGTTGAAAGTCGGAGACTTCGCCTGCGGCACCGGCGCACTCCTCTCAGCAGTGTACGAGCAGATTGCCACCCGCCACGAGCAGGCAGGCGGCAACCCCGCGGCCCTCCACACCGCAATGATGGAAGACGTCCTCTACGGCTGCGACGTCATGCCCTCCGCCATTCACATCACAAGCTCCACCCTCTCCGGCAGGCAGCCCACCGTCGGCTTCGGCGGCTCTCGCCTCTACAACATGCCCTACGGCAGGCAGCAAGACGGTACTGTCGCCATTGGCTCGCTCGAACTGCTGCAATCCTCTTCAGTCATGACCCTCTTCAACACCAGCGACCCCGCCTTGCGAACCGGCAGCGCAGGCGAGGAAACCGCTGCAAGCGTAAATGCCGACATACAGGACGAGTCCTTCGACATCGTAATAATGAACCCGCCCTTCACCAGCAATACAAGCCAAGAGGGTGCAAATATCGGTACGGCGAATCCGTCGTTTGCGGCGTTCAACGCTTCGCGTGAAGACCAGATGGCGATGGGCAAGCGCCTGCGTCAAATGGCTAGAAAGAGCGCATATCACGGCAATGCAGGTATCGCATCAGCCTTCGCTGCACTTGGACATCGAAAACTCAAGCCAGGTGGCGTGCTGGCTTTGGTATTGCCTTTGACTGCCGCAGTTGGCTTGTCATGGCAGAACTTCCGCGATGTGCTGACGCAAAACTACACCGACATAAGCGTGTTGAGCATAGCCGCCAACGGCAAGGACATGTCCTTCTCGTCGGACACGGGAATGGCTGAATGCTTGGTCATAGCCCGTAGGGGCGTCCGGCCGGACGCCCATGCAGTAGGCACCCAAAATATGCAGTTCACATCATTCAAGCAGCGACCTTCTATCTTTGCATATTCCGCCGCAACCGGAAGTGCAATATCAAATGGCGGGATGATCAGGGGAATCGAGAGCGGACCTTATGGCGGTACTCCGTTGATGATTGGAGACGAACAGATCGGCGAGATGCTGACTGCGCCGCACAGTGCTGATGGCCGTGCTTGGAGCGCAGTAAGGCTATTCGATTCATCGCTTGCCCAGACGGCCTACGCACTCGCAAACTCAAGGCTGTGGCTGCCTGGTTCTCCTAAGACAGCTGATGTAAAGATTGCGACACTGGGAGCAGTAGGAAAGCTTGGTTTGGTTCATCGTGACATCGATGGACCTGCGCCACGTGGACCATTCGACAAGGTAGCCGCAAGCCCAACCTCTACTTATCCATGCTTGTGGAATCACAACGCCAGCAAGGAAAAGCGAATGGTTTGCGAACCGGACTCGCAACTGTTGGTCAGGCAAGGGTTGGAACAGAAAGCTGCCAATCATTGGACTACTGCCAGCCGTTCCCATATAAATCGCGACTTCACATTTGGCTCACAGCCACTGGCAGTCGCGTTCACAGAACGGGAATCAATCGGCGGCAGAGTTTGGCCGAATGTCATTTTCGATGACAGACGGTACGACTACGCCTCTGCCGTATGGGGCAACAGCACACCGGGCTTGCTCTTGTATTGGTGGCACTCCAGCCGTCAGCAATCCAGCAAGGCGGGGATGACTATACGAATGGCTGAAACCCTCCCCATCCTCGACTTCCGCGCGCTCACCGACACCCAGCTCGCCACCGCAAAGGACATATTCGACGACTTCCGCAACCGCGACCTCATGCCCGCCTACCTCGCCGACGCCGACCCCAACCGCGCCCACCTCGACAAGCGCGTAATCTGCGACCTCCTCCGCTTCGACCTTAACACCTACGAGGCAGTCCGCCGCCTAGCCGCCAAGTGGTGCGCCGAACCCTCAGTCCACGGCGGCAAAAAGCGCCCCCGCAGCGCAACCCTCATAACCTAACCCAATCCATCCCCTCCATCCATGTAAAAACTCCCCCTTGACAACCCAAACATCCGCACCTATTATAGATAGAAGTGAAAGAACATAAATTCCGATAAATCCCTTCCCCCTTGACGGGGGAAGGTTAGAGCCTGCCCCTGCGAAGGCAGGGGATGGGGGTGAAATATCCTTCCCATCCTTTACATCGATGTAAGTCAAAAATGTGCATCCAAAACACCCTACAACAACACATACTGGACATCACCAACGACGGCAAAGACGTCGCCGACTTCCTCTATGCAACTATGCATGGACTGACTCCCCACGCCAAGTTCCACCACCAGATGGAAGCCGCCAAGCACCTAACCAAACTCGGCTTGGCTGCTGCCCTCTCCCTCCCAACAGCAGAAGACCACGACGAGGGTGAAAACATCCAGAACATCGACAGCACATCCCCTTCATCCCCTCCATCCATGTCAGACCTCGTCACAGACCTCGACATCATCAACTACAAAGTAGCACGCCTCATCCGCGAGGAAACCAACGACGGATACTTCATCGCAGAATTCCTATCCCGCGTCATGCACGGCACCGCAGGACAGGGCAGACCCATCAGCGAGGCAGACCGCATCAGAGCAGCCACCGAACTGATGAACCGTGGACTGGGCAGGTTCGGCGACACTCGCGACCGCCGCATCTCAAACACTCAGGACGACCAGGAACTCATAAACTCCGGACTAGCCCGCTACATCCGAGAGCGCACAGACCAAGGACTGGGACCAGCCCGCTTCCTGCTCGATGTGGCATCAGGACAGGACGAAGGCTTCTCGATGCACCAGCGCGTCACAGCCACCCGCGAACTCATACGGCGCGGCTGGGACACCAACTGCGACGCGATAACACCGGATGACATCGCAGCCTACTACGAAAGGCAGGAAGCCCGAGAACCCACAGGCTACGACAACAGGCTGCAAGAGTGGCGCGAGAAAGAGCGCGCCGCAGAGGAAGCAAAGGACAAGAAGCCCGTAGGGGCGACCGGCCGGTCGCCCGAAGACGAGCCGCAGCTGGAAGCCGGCCTATTCTCGCATCTGAGCTTTGACGAGATCGACCGCTACGAAGCCATGAGCGCCGAAGAGCAGGCAGAGTTCGTAGAGAAGCAGCGACAATACCGCGCAAGCCGCAAGTCAGCATCGGCCCAGCATATCACCCCCTCCCCCTCTTCACAGCTCGTCATTCCTGCGGAGGCAGGAATCCAGGGAGGTGGGGCAGGGAGCGAGGACCGCATCGACACCCCTTCCCCCGTCAAGGGGAAAGGCCGGAATGGGGGTGAAGACCACAGAAACATCAACTGGAACACCCTACCCCAAGACGATGCTCCATCCACAAACACACCCCATCCTTCCAATCCTGTTAAGTCCCAAACCCACATCCGAAGTCCCTAACCAATGAGTCCCCTCTCCCCCTGGGAGAGGGTTAGGGTGAGGGCAAAAATCCCTTCCCCCTCGACGGGTTCACAGGGGTAGGTAAAGGGTAATTTCAATACAAAAACTACTCACTTTGTCACTCCGAACGCAGCGCACTTTCTGCATGTCATTCTGAGCGCAGCGGAGTGAAGAATCTGAGATACCTGTCATAAGACAAGCCTGCACGTAGTTAAGGACGCAAGATTCCTCACTTCGTTCCGAATGACAGCAGAAATCTGAGACCCAAGAAGCGCAACAGCATTACATTTGAAATACCAAATACCTACCCCTGTCAGCCCTCGACGGGGGTAGGCTAGAGCCTGTCCTGAACTTGATTCAGGGATGGGGATGAAATCTCTATGCGCCTGTCCTGAACTCGATCCAGGAATGGGAGTGACTAGGACAAACCATCCTGTCCATCCTGTTAGCCCCCGTCGTACCTGACGCATGACGCCAGGCTAACAGACCGAAAAACTAAATCACCCCGCCATCTCTCAGTCTTTCGACTTCAAAGCCGTCCAGCCCAAGCAGCGACTCCAGCACCTCGCCCGCATGCTCGCCCAGCAGCGGCGGCCGCTCGATGCCTACATCGTTCGACGCAATCTTGATAGGATTGCCCAGCGCGAGATACTCGCCGCGCTTCGCGTCATCCATCTCAACCACCATCTCGCGCGCCCGCAGATGCTCGTCGTCCAGAACCTCGCTCGTGTCCTGTACCATCCCGCACGCCACGCCAAGCGGCACCAGCGAGTCCATCGCCTCGCGCTTCGTAATCGTCCGCGTCCAGCCCGAAATAATCTCCTCCACCTCCGCCGCATGCTTGCGCCGGGCTTCATCGGTAGCATAGCGCTCATCCCCGATAAGCTCCGAGCGACCCGCAACCGCGAGTATCGTGTCCCACGAGTCCCCGCTCAATACCAGCCCGATGTAGTCGTCCGGCCCCCCGGGGTGGCACGGGTAGATCATCGACGGCGCATCCCAAATGCGGTTGCCCATCCGCGCAAGCGGCTTGCCGTCCGCCAGCGTGTCCAGCATGCGTATCCGCATCAGGTTCACCACCGCGTCCTGCATCGACACCTCCACGCGTTGGCTCTGCCCAGTACTGTCGCGCTGCCGCAGCGCCGCGAGTATCCCGATCGCGCAGTGCAGTCCCGTGCCGGAGTCACCCACGCCCGGCGCCACGAATATCGGCTCGCCGCCCGCCTCTCCGTTTGCGCTCATAGCCCCGCCCATCGCCTGCGCTATGTGCTCGAAGCTCTTTATGTCCGAGTTCGGTCCGTATGTCCCGAACCCCTTGATAGTTGCATATACGATGCGCGAATTCGCCTCCTGGAGCACATCGTATCCCAGCCCGAACCGGTCCATTCGCCCCGGACCGTAGTTCTCCACCACCACGTCCGACAAGCCGACAAGCCGCCTGAATATGTCGCATCCCTCTTCCGATTTCAGGTTCAGCGTCAGGCTGCGCTTGTTCGAGTTGAAGACCAAGTAGTAGAAGCTGTCCACCCCCGGCTCGGTTGCCCTCTCATGTCGAGTGCGGTCCCCCACGCCCGGCTCCTCCACCTTGATGACATCTGCGCCAAGCCACGCCAGCAGCTGCGTGCAGGACGGCCCCGCCTGCACCTGCGTCAGGTCCAGTATCCGCACTCCTTCCAGTGGCGCGCTCATACGACGCCTCCGCTCTTCACGGATTCACTGTGGTACTTATCCCCGTCCGCCGTGCGCTCCACGAACACAACGCCGCCTCGTCCCACGTAGCGATCGCGGATATCCTCGAATACTCGCAGTTTTTCCGGCTGAAACTCCGTGGGCTTCTCGTCATCGTCCAGCCATGGGTTGGGGAAGTAGAAGCGCAGCAGCGTCGCCTCGTCCGCTCCCGACATCCGCAGGTAATACAGCTTCGGCATCATAGACTCATGTCCATGGTTGGAGTTCTCAACGAACTGCGCGCCCTTAACGGCATCCAGGTCCAGGTGTATATGCCACTGACCGGCCTCGATGTTCGCCCACCTGCCGGCGTACTCCGTCGCAATTTCGGGCGGCGCATGCATCTCGCTCACAGCTCCCCCCGAATCTATCACCAGCAGCATATCCTTGCATCCGAGAAGTTCCTCGATAAGCTCCTTGATCAATTCTCTGTTCATCTTCCCCTCCGTCCTTCATGTCCGTGTCGGTTTCCGTAGATTATCATTGACCTCAGCATTGGCAAAGTGCTAAAATCAGAACGCTTGAACCAAAATCGCAGTCATCCCAATTATCAGGTCCCAATTATCAGGAGACGAATGCAGCAACGACTCGCAAACCGCACGCCGTTTTACTATGGCTGGATAATACTTGGCGCCGCCGGCAGCGCGATGTTTGTCCGCAATGCCGCGGCAAGCCTGACCATCGCGGTCTTCGTCTATCCCCTGTCCGAAGAACTCGGATGGAGCCGCACGACCATATCATTTGCCGCTGCGCTCGGCGGACTCGCGGCGACCTTCATGTCTCCCGTCGTAGGATACCTCATAGACCGCTACGGTGCGCGCAATGTCCTGACCGCCAGTGTTCTCATATTGGGCATATCTACTCTTGCCCTCTCCCGCGCCACGGCTGCCTTCACTGCTTTCGGCTTCGTCGTACCCTGGGCATTCTGGATCGCCTACGCCATCGGCCGCGTCATTTTCTCCAGCCCGGTGCAGATTGGCGCGTCAGTCGTGGTTTCGCGCTGGTTCATCCGAATGCGCGGCAGAACAAACGGCATCCTGAACCTGTCCCATTCGGTTGGCATGGTGCTGTTCCCGCTAATCGCTTCTGTTGTCATAGCGCAAAGCGGCTGGCGAGACGCATGGTTGATTCTTGGCGTGCTTGTATTCGTAGCGGCGCTGCTGCCTGTTGCGCTCCTCATATCCGAGCGGCCCGAAGCCCTGGGTTTGCGTCCCGACGGCGACGAGGAAGACCCCGCCGACGAAGATGGCACCGACGAGACGCAACCCGATACGCCCGAAGAACCCGACTGGACGACCCGACAGGCAGTCCGCACCCCCGCGCTCTGGCTGCTGGCGATAGCCACCGGCTTGCTCTTCCTTATGCAGGCAGGCACGAACACGCACAGCAACGCCTTCTTTCAGGATCAAGGACTAGGCGCGGTAATAGCGGGCGTAGGCATCAGCTTCAACGCTATATTCCTGGGCGTCGGCAGCATAGTCTGGGGCAGAATAGTCGAAAAAGTGCCAGTGCGGTTCGTCATGGCCGCCGTGGCTCTTGTATTGGCGGCAGCCTCATTCCTATTCACCACTACGAACACAGCGGCGGAAGCGCTTGCGTACTCTGCCCTATTCGGCTTCGGGCTCGGTGGCATGCTCACCGTCCCGCCCGTAGCGTATGCGGACTACTTCGGCAGGCGTTCACTCGGCACCATTCGCGGCATTACGGAACCGTTCACCACCTTCGGCCAGGCCGTCGGCGTCATGATTCCGGGGATAGTATTCGACTACATCAGCGCGGAAAGCTACATGCCCTTCTTCTTCGCCGCCGGCTGCATCGGTATCGCAGCAACCGTCGTTTGCCTGTTCGCTACACAGCCACGTCACTCCGAGACCGAATTCAGCCAGCCCCCGCCTGAGTGAGCCCCGACCGCCCTTCCCACCAATTGCCCCGTCCAATAGGTAGCGTTTCCAGTTACGTGACAAAGTTCCTTCCCCCTTGACGGGGGAAGGTTAGGATGGGGGTGAAGTGGATGATGCCCAGCCCTTGCCCAATAGCCCTGATTGACGCTCTTCAATTTCCTTTGGTACACTCCCTGCGAGTTGAGTATCAAAGGGAAGAGTACACAAGACTACGCCGCAGTCATCCTTGCCGCGGGCATGGGCACGCGCATGAAGTCCGGCACGCCCAAGTCGCTCCATCGCGTCTGCGGCCTTGAGATGCTGCTGCATGTCATAGACGCTATCCGTGGCATCGGCATCGGCCGCATCGCCGTCGTCGTTCCGCCGGACAGCCGCCCGTTCTGCTCTGCGCTCGGCGACTCCGTGTTGTATGCAACGCAGGCTGAGCCACTTGGCACAGGCCACGCCTTGTTACAGGCCCGTAGCGTTCTGGACGACGCGAACAAGATCCTCGTGCTATATGGGGACACTCCGCTCATCACTTCAGAAACTCTTGATCGCTTAGCGCAGCGTCACTCCAAGTCAGATGCTCATGTCTCCATCATCACCTCCCATAGCGCAGAGCCGCAAGGAATGGGTCGCGTCGTCCGAAACGAAGGCGGCGAAATAACGGCGATCATCGAAGAGCGAGACGCTGACGCAGACACGCTCGCCATCAGCGAGGTCAACAGCGGATTCTACTGCTTCCGCGCTCCCTGGGTCTGGCAGAACCTTGAACGGCTCGCACCCGCCCCCAACGGCGAATTGCTGCTTACCGACCTGATACATGCCGCAACTCTACGCGGTCTGAAAGTCTCGTCCATAACATCCGACGATCCTGAAGAAGCTATGGGAGTCAACAACCGCATCCAGCTGGCTCAGGCCGAGGCCACAATGCGACGGCGCATTCTTGAGCATTGGATGTTGAACGGCGTTACCATCCCAGATATGTCCAGCGTGTACATTGACCGTGCCGTCGCGCTTGCCCAGGACACCACCATCCTGCCCAATACCCACATACTAGGGAATTCGACCGTTGGAGCCGACTGCAACCTAGGGCCAAACGCCATCATTGAAAACTCCACCATCGGCGATCAGTGTGAGGTCGTTTCCTCGGTCATACGCGATTCGATACTCGATTCGTCCGTGGATGTCGGCCCGTTCAGCCATATTCGCGGCGGCTCCCATATCGAAAGCGGAGTTCACATCGGCACATCCGCCGAGGTCAAGAACAGCAGACTAGGACGCGGCACAAAGATGGGGCACTTTAGCTATATTGGGGACGCCACACTGGGCGCCGACGTGAATGTCGGAGCGGGCGCGATAACCTGCAACTTCGACGGCGTATCCAAGAATCAGACCGTCATTGGAAATGACGCCTTCATCGGCAGCGATACCATGTTAGTAGCGCCTGTGGTCATTGGAGAGGGCGCAGCCACCGGCGCCGGCGCAGTCGTAACGAAAGACGTTCCGGCAGGATCGACAGTCGTAGGAGTCCCGGCCCGCAAGCGGTAAAGAAAGAGAAGGAAACCACGAGACACCGAGACACATAGAGAGTCTATAGCTTCCAGCGCGCATCTGTGCCATTCACCAGACACACAAAGATGCATAATACAAACCAAGAAGCCCCCCACCGGTTAAGTCGGTGGGGGGCTTCTTAAGTAAGCTCTTCCGTTAGGGAGCAAGGCTACTCTTTATGAATTACCGCCAAAGGAGCCGTAGCAGATGCCTGCATGCCAGCAACTGGCTGGCCCATAGCTTCAATGGTGTAAACGTTGCCTTCTTCCAGAGTTATCGTAGCCTCAAGCATAAGAGCGCCGGAATCATTGGCAGAACCACCCACCAATACTCGGTCATCGCCGCCGGAAGCCCCAACCGCCACTACGGTGATAAACTCACCGGGCATAAAGCCTCCAACCAGAATCGATACCTTATTGTGAGGATCATGGCCTCCGACGATATTGCTGCTCAACGCTATGCTAGGTGAGCTTGCGATGCCGCCCGAGCCAACGACCCTAATCGGCACGCTCGCCCTGCTGCCGTCCGCGCCGCTTGCATAGACGGACAGGCTATTTGAGCCGCCATTTGACGCTTCGAGCACACGCGATCCGGTATTGCCCCTGAACGCTGCGCCAATTGAGTCAACCGAGAAGGTAAAATTACCGCCGGAATTAGCCTGAGTCTGCGCCCTTGTGCCACCGCCTATGAAAGGCTGTAGGTTTTGGTCAACTACCAAAAGCAAGGCAACCGGCTCGTTGGGACGGAAACCTGATCCGTCAATAGTCAATGAGCCATCTATGGATATAAGGTCAGCGTCAACCGCTATGGCCGCTTGAGGCGATACGCCGTCCGAACCGGCTGGGCCAGGAGGACCAGGAGGGCCGGATGGGCCAGGAGGGCCGGGATTGCCGGGATTTCCAGGATTGCCGGGGAAACCGGGCTCACCGGGAAGGCCGGGCACGCCCTGAAGGCCGGGAAGGCCAGGAGGGCCAGGGAGACCTGGAGCCCCTGCTGGGCCAGCCGGGCCAGCTTGGCACGCTAGGAGAAGAGCCACGAAAATTGAAAGTAGCAGAGTAAGTATCATACCCTGCGAAGGGAAACGGTTCGACATTTGACCCCCTCTTCTTGTGAATGTCTATATCTATAATGTCTGCTTGAACGTATCCGATTGATTGCAGATATATCCATCATCAGTAACGCACTGATGATGTCCACGCAGCGATGCAATGATAGTCCCGCCGCGTTAGTATTGTCAATACCTTATCAATTGTCAATCATTATCCAATTCGTGGCATGCAGACGACTCTATTTTGACGCCGCTTGACACTAACGGTAATGCTATCCATACTTGCGAAAAAGTTCAAGCATTTTCTTGAACGCTTATTTGGAGAATATCCATTTGTAGCATTTTAGCAGGAGAATGAGCATCTTTGTTGTTCTAGCGGTCGTCAACTGCTATATTTGAGGCATGCCCCCGTAGCTCAGCGGATAGAGCACTGGCCTCCGGAGCCAGGTGCGTGGGTTCGAGTCCCGCCGGGGGTACCATCGCCCTTGTTCAAAGCGCGCTCCGGACCCTGATTTTCAATCGTCCCTTCCTTGCCACTTATCTGGCGCAGTTAGAAGCCCATCGAAGCCACATTCGATACAAAGCGCTTGATACTCGTCCAGCTTAGCGCCTTTCCATCTAACATCCTCTATCGCTTCTCGTATTGGCACGTCAAGCCGAAGCGTCGCGAGTTTCTTATATAACGTGACATCTTCTCTATGGACCGCCAGATTCTGCGCCAATGAGCGCGCGCCGCGCACTTTGACTTCCCACGTCTCTGCATCATCAGGTATGTTCTCGATGTGCTTGAATGCCCCCAATACCTGCGCAGCAGATTTCGCCCCCCAGCGAGGCACACCGGGGATACCATCGGCAGAATCCCCCACCAGTGCTAAGTAGTCAGGTATAGATTCAGGCGAAACGCCAAACTTGTCCATGACGCCTTTCTCGTCAAGCATCAATTCGCGCCGTCTGTCCAGACTAACGACCTTGTTGCCGCTGACAATCTGCGCCAAGTCCTTATCCGGGGAACAGACTACAATCTGCTGGACTTCCGAAGCGTCCTTCCACATATTTGCAGCGGTGGCGATTGCGTCGTCCGCCTCGAACTCCACCATTGGCCAGACCGCTATGCCGAGCGCAGCAACAGCTCGTTCCGCCAGACCAAATTGCGCTTTCAGATCCGCGGGCGTGTCTTCCCCAGTCTTATATCCATTGAATAAGTCATTTCTGAAGGATCTTATTTCGCTGTCGAAGGCGCATGCCACATGCGTAACGCCATCTGCACGGAGCAGCACCAAAAGTGTCTGAATCAAGCCTCTTACGGCACCCGTTGGCTGCCCGGCAGGTCCTACAGCCTTAGGCATCGCAAAATAAGAGCGGAACAGTTCGTATGTACCATCGACCAAGTGAATCTTCATGAGACTACTCCGTTGGAAATTTACTCAGATTGAGTTGTACTGCGGGATTGCCATACAACTAAAGAAGAAAAACTACAGACTCTACGATACAATGGCTCTGTTGACTCAGATAAAAACACATGAGATGCGGACAGGGAAAGAGGAACTATGATCCGAATAACGCAGATTACCGAACGCAGTCAAGTCGATGAAGAAAATCAGCACATATTTGACTCTATAGCCACAAGCAGAGGACGGGTCAGCGGGCCCTTCTCGGTGCTTCTCAACAGTCCGGAGGTCGCGGGACGGGCGGCGCACCTCGGATCGTATATACGCTTCGAGTCCACTCTTTCGCCTGCCGAGCGCGAACTTGCAATCATCACCACGGCTCGCGAATTCGACTGCGCTTTCGAGTGGGCAGCACACGCGACTCTGGCACGGGAAGCCGGCGTGCGTGATGTCGCGATAGAAACCGTGGCCAACAATGGCCAACTAAGTGACCTGGATGATGACGAAGCTCTAATAGTCAGTTACGGACGTGAAATCCTGAAGTCTCATCGAGTGTCAGACAATACATTCGCGGCAGCCAAGGCAAAATTCGGTGAGCAGGGAGTTACCGAACTCACGGCGACAATAGGCTATTACAGTATGCTTGCCTGTGCCCTAAATGCGTTTGAGGTGCGGCCTTCGCCGGATATGCCGCAACTCCCCTAAGCGCGGGGAGACGCCTCTTTCCCAAAAACACTTAGCGCTATCAGTAATCCGAAGCCGAGCGCTATGGCAAGCAAAAACGGGTTGACAGCCGGAATGGGAGTGGGCGTAGGAGTAGGTGTGGGGCTGGGAGTAGGAGTCGGCAAGTCCAGGCTCAACGATACCCTCTTTTCCGGTTCCAACACGCTATCGTCGTCGTAAAAGGCGACGCTGAGCCTGCTTCTACTCCTTACGAATACCTTGCCGTCGCCTGTCGCCTTGCTTGTAGCATCCTCGCTTATCGCAATCTCTCCTCGATACAGAGACGATGCAGCGGCGGGCGATGCGTCGTATTCGCTCACTACTTCCCTTAGTGCGACCCATTCGCCTTCTCTATCGGAACTGCTGTACACACGGGCACGTTTGGACACCGAGGGAAATATATCCACGACTTCATACGCAAAGCGAACTTCAACCCTGCTGCCTTTTGGCGCTTTAGTATGTATGGATACTAGCCCGAATTGAGTCGTTCCAGTCCCGGAGCCCCGAATCTCCACGCCGGAGTGATATCTAACGCCATTGACGTAAGCCAATAATGGTGCTGTTATCGCCGTATCACCATCGTAATCGCATCCCTCGCGTGAAAATGCACTTGGAACGGGAGCGCCTGTAACGACATTCCAGGGCATGAATAATTTATCGTCATTTGGGTCAGCTTCATCGACTTCGTGAGGAATGTCCTCCCATTGAACCGTACACTGCTCCGTAGTACCAAGGTGATTGTCGCGAATATGGAACGCTACCATATCGTCTCCCCGGGTGGGCGTGTTGGCGAATTTTATACTTAAGTTTCTAGGCTTCGCAGCCGGAGTGGATGTGGGCAACGGTCGCGGCGTACGAGTTGGAGTGCCTACTCCGCCCGGCACATAGGTCGCCGTCGGCGAAACGATTGGCGTCGCCGTCGGAATGGGCGTTGCCGTCTTGGAGTCAGCTATGACTTTGCCGCTTTCATCCAGGTACTCGACCAGCACGTTATGGCGATTGAAATCCGTTACTACGCCCCTGAACAGCCCCGATGTCGAGGATGGCTCATCACTACTTTCGCTCATCACTTCCGCAATGCTGACATGCTTGCTATCTTTTTCCGAAGGACTCATTACGCGCACCCGCTCGTCGTAAGTGTCCACTACGTGGAAGTAGTAGCGCACCTCGAAAATACTGCCAGGTTCAATGTCAAATAAAATTTCAAACTCTTCAGAATTGGCGAAAGACAAAGGATCATAGCTTACATAGGTGAATGTACCGTTGACGAGTGCTTCCGGGGCAGGGATGGCGACAAGCTGTGAGTATTCGTCGTAAAGGCAACCTTCACTGGTAGAAAACACATCCACTTCAGGCTCTCCTTTTCGCAGGTTGAAGGCCGGCGGCGGTTCTCTAGTATCGTCAGGCCCAAGGGGAATTTCGTACTTGGAGCGCAAGCCATCCCACCTAGCCACACAAGAATGAAGCGTCCCCAATCTACCGTCCTTAATGAAAAAGGCAATCTCGTCGTCGTCGGAAGGTTGCCTGCTCGCAATCCATACAGTCGCTATTTCACCGGAAACCGGCGTAACAGTTATTGGCTTGCCAGTCGGGAGTGGAGTAGGTGTAGATGTGGGCGTGGGCGTGATTGTAGGCGTGGGCGTGGGGGTAAGCGTTGGAGTAGGTGTGACAGTTGCAGTCTCCGTCGGGATCGAAGTGGAAGTTGGCGTTGCTGTTAGGGTGGCGGTAATGGTAGGAATGAATGTAGGTGTAGCTGAAGCGGTTGGGGTGGCGGTGTGAGTCGGCGTAGCGGTATAGGTAGGCGTAACGGTGAACGTAGGCGTCAGCGTTCTGGTAGCGGTAGGTGTAGGCGTAGGTGTGCTTGTAGTTGTAGGCGAAGGAGTATCCGTAGGCGTCGGGGTGGTGGTGAAAGTTGGAGTAGGTGTGCTCGTGGCAGTCGGAGTAGGCGTCGGTCCGTTCGGACTGGTTACAACGACATTGGAAATAACATAGTCGTCGATGCTGTTCTCCACCCAGACCCTTACTTGGTAGTCCGTACCGTTGGTTAGGCTGTCGTCATATTCTCGCGTGATACTAAACTCTCGCCTATCTTTCTCTAAGGAAGCGCGTGGACTGACATGGCGTTCCCATTCGGCCTTCGAGAACTCACGCCACTGAATAGACATATACTTGAAAAGAGGAATCCCCACGATTTCCCAGATGGCATTCAGTAGCACGTCTCCGGGCGAGACGCTCAACCTGATGTCGGGAGTCGGTGTGCTTGTTGCCGTTGGGGTGATTGTAGGCGTAACTGTTGCTGTGTGGATTGCGGTAGCCGTATGAGTAGGCGTGATTGTTGCCGTTGGCGTGATTGTAGGCGTAACAGTTGCCGTAGGTGTCGCGGTAGCCGTATGAGTAGGAGTCGCCGTGGGTGTAGTCGTCGCCGTGGGCGTCGGCGTGAATGTCGGAGTGGGCGTACTTGTAATCGTTGGGGTGGCAGTGGACGGCGACTCGCCGGGGCTGATTACAACGACATCGGAGTAGATGTAAGCTATCTCTTTATCGGATGTCCTGTACTCTATCCATACCCTAACCTGATATTCTCTGCCGTTAGTCAAATTTACATTTGCCCAATCTTTCTCATCTTCATCCCATTTGGTATTGAAGTCGATGGTGTAGTCCTTTACATCCTTCGCAAGCGATACTCTAGGAAGATCGTCCCTTGGATGCCACTCCTCAGCTGATTTTTCACGCCACTGGATAGACATATAATTGAACTTTAAGCCTCCCGTGATTTCCCAATGCGCATCAAGCCTCCTGTCCCTCGGCGTAACGCTCAATTCGATAGCGGGGGTAAGCGTAGCTGTCTGTGCCTCGGATGTGCCGATGAAAGCGCCCGACCATGCCATTCGCGCCCATGAGAGCAGTAACGCAATTGATATAATGACCAGAAGTCTTTTCTGCACGGCAGGCGTTTCTTTCGACTGATTCGGAGAATCAACACGCTATCAATGGCGCAGACTATTGCACAGACATAAATATGTCAACTATACATAAAGAGAAATGTACGGATGAGCATGATTAATCCACACATACGACCACTTACCGAGGCTGATGCTGACATCTATCATGAGCTGCGGCTTCGCGCGCTCAGAGAGCATCCGTCAGCGTTCGCGCAGCCATATGAGTCTCAGGCCACCACCCTAATGAGCGATGTCGCGCAGCGACTAAAGGAGGCGTCAGAGTCTCCGCACGACTCCATTCTCGGCATGTTCTCAGAAGGGAAACTCATCGGTATGGTCGGTTTTCGCCGAGGGCGCGGAGATAGGCTAAAACATAAGGGCACAATCTGGGGGATGTACATCGCAGCGGAGGCTCAGGGGAAAGGGCTCGGGAGGATACTGATACAAGAAGCCATAAGTCGCGCGTCCGCTCTGTCCGGCTTAGAGCAGATAAATCTCGGCGTCATCAGCGGCAATGAATACGCGCGCAATCTGTATATATCGCTTGGGTTTGAGTCCTACGGACTCGAGAAGCGTGCGATCGTAGTAGATGGCGACTACCACGATGATGAGTTGATGCAGCTGTTCCTAGACCGGCATTGAACAATACGCCGAACCTAGTTCATGCGCGTCCCGCCATTGACATTTAGCGACTGCCCCGTGATGTTGATGGCATCGTCGGACGCGAAGAATGCCACCGCCTTGCCGATGTCTTCCGGTGTTTGCTCCCTACCCAGCGGACAGCGTTCCGCTATTGCGGCATCGAAGATCTCGCGCGGTGTCAGGTGTTGCTGCTCCGGATTGTTCCGCTTCGCGCGAACTGCAATTCGCTCCCACATCGGCGTCCAGATAGTGCCGGGGCATACGACATTGACATTGATGTTGTAAGGGGCAAGGTCCAGGGCATAGGATTGCGTCAAATGAATGACGGCTGCCTTGGATGCGCCGTATGCTCCGCCGCCCGAGCCGCCGCCACGCCCTGCGTGAGAGGCGATGTTCACGATCTTTCCGAAGCGCCGCTCCTGCATGTGTGGGATGACAGCGTTCGATGCAAGCGCGGTGCCTTTGACATTCACATCAAAAGTCAGGTCCCAATCCTCTTCACGCGAACCGGTCGTATCCTCGAAGCCTGCTGCCCCGATCACACCCGCCGCGTTGACGAGAATGTCGATGCGCCCGAAATTGGCAAGCACCGCATCCACTGTATGGCGCAGTTCGGCTTGGCTTGTAACATCAGCCGAATAAGCTTCCGCCTGTCGCCCTAAAGCCGCTATCGCACTTGCAGACTGTCGCGCGCCTTCAAGATTGATGTCGCAGACGGCTACATTCGCGCCGCGCGCCGCCAGAACGAGGGCGATTCCCTCCCCCAATCCTCTTGCGCCGCCCGTTACGAGGGCTACCTTGCCTTCTAATTGCATCTCATCACCTCACAAAACCATTTCCAGCTCAATCTCGTCGCGTAAAGGGATACCGCCCATTCCCACCAGGGGAATCTGCGGCTTGAGCAGTCTCGACTGCGCGAGGGCGTTTGGATGCACGGCAGCAAGCGTAAATCCACGCTTCTGATAGAAGTGAAGCGCGCGCAGATTGTCGTTAGTCGTGATGAGCCACAGCCGCACGCATCCTTCAACCGTCGCCAGATGCTTGGCAGCGTCTATCAGCGCGGAGCCAACTCCAACCCCTTCACGCATCGACTGCATCAGAGTGATTTCGCACTCATCGCCTACGATGTTGTATGCCAGCAGACCCACCGATTCACCATCCTGCATGGCAACAAAGCTCGGATGCTCCAAGATATTATGTAGCACGCCCTTGCTGACCATCACCGTGGAACCCCAGCATGCGTTGAGTGTCCTGGAAATCCACTCCATATCGTCGGGGCATGTGGTCCGGACCTCGAAGTCCTTGCGTCCCATAAGCGTCTTACTTACATCTAGGCTTCTTGCCAAAAGTACGCTGAGGAGTCCCGGGATAAAGCGAAAAGTGCGTATGTGATGCCAGCCAGACGCCGCCCCGCCGTTCTAGCATAACGGTCGCTCTGCCGGGCCGATAGAACGGCTGGTGGTTGCCATCGAAACCAATGGAAGTCCAGGTGACCACGCCCCACGCCTGATTGCCGCTACCATTGGCATGGACATTATCCAGGTCCATCTTGAAGTTAGTGATGTTCCCCCAGATGCTTTCCCACTGTCCCCGTCGTAATGCGCTGCGCCCACTCACGATTTCCATCGTCGTTCCAAACGAAACGACATCCTCGGCGAAGATACCTTCTGCGCCGTCATAATCTACACTGGCGCAATATCGCTCCATCAAGGCGAACCAGTGCTTGACGGCTGCCTTGGGATTGCTTGTCTTTACCGGAGGATTGACTTTGTTCATCGTTCATCCATTCCTAATGGGAACTCGCGGAGTCACCGAACGTTTCGGAACTAGTTTTGCCTCATCCAGTCCGCAATGCGCTCGGCGATCATTATCGTCGTGACGTTCGTATTGGCGCGTATGACATCGGGCATAATGGACGCATCGACCACGCGGAGACTTTCGAGTCCGTGAACCTGCCCGTATTGATCCACGACCGCCATCTCGTCAGTCGATGGGCCCATCTTGCAGGTGCCCGATGAATGATGCTGCGTAAGCACATTATCTAGCAGCCAGCGGTCAAGCGCCTCATCGGTTGCAAGATCATCGTCATTCGGCGATATGCGCGTCAGCCCGACATCAGCAAACGCGCTGCTCTCGGTTAATTCGGCGCAGAGCCGCAACGCACCGCGCAGCCTCTCTCTATCGAACGGATCAGTAAGGTAACGATAGTTTACATGCGGTTGATTGTGCGGGTCAGGAGATTTCAACCTGAGTTCTCCCGAGGAGAGCGCCTTTTGCAACGCGATGCTGAATCCCGTGGGCGTGATGTCGCTTGTAATATCGAAGTTTATAGGCATATGCTCAGTGCGAACATGCAGTGGGCGCATCTGCATATCGTTGCGAAATGGGGAGCCTGGCGTGGTATAGCGCATGCCGATCTGTAAAGATGGTGCGTCGGCGGGGATAGGGTTGGCACTCTCGTATAGCATAAACACCGCGGGATGGTCGCGCAGATTCTGTCCAACGCCCGGCAGATGATGTACCGAGGGCACCCCAATCTCTTCCAGGTGCTCGCGCGGACCTACGCCGGAGAGCATCAGAAGCTGCGGTGAGTTAATCGCGCCACCGCACAGTACGACCTCTCCTGCGTCTATCTTAAACGTTTCTCCTCCGCTTTCGGCCTCGATTCCAACAGCAGTATCGCCGTCAAACAGAACACGCCTGACAAGTACGTCTGCCCTGATGGTTAAATTGAGGCGATGTCGCGCCATCTGAAGATACGTCAGCGCCGTGCTCATTCGTATGCCGTCAATCCGATTAAGTGCGTAATACCCAACGCCTGTGGACTCCGGATGGTTCATGTCGTGCGTAAATGGAAATCCTGCTGCCTGCGTCGCTTCTAGGAACGCGCTCGGCACGGGAAGGAGTTCATCCTGGCTGTATCTACGTACTGGAATAGGACCCTCGGAGCCATGAAAGTCATCGCCACGGAAATCTAAATCGTCTTCCATCTTTCGAAAATACGGCAGCAACTTCACGAATGACCACTCATCGTTGCCCTCAGTCGCCCAATCGTCATAATCCTCAGGAATACCGCGGAAGAATACCTGACCGTTTATCGCACTCGAACCGCCTGTGACTTTTCCCCGAGGCAGGCGGAATGACGGCCTGTCAGGAGTCGCCTGCGCTTCATACCCCCAGGTATGCGCGTCGGCATCCGCCCGGTGATACCAGGGGAGCACTCCGTATTTTATGTGCTCCGGCAGCCGCTCGAATTCAGGATAATCAGGACCCGCCTCCAATAACAGTATGGAGCGTCCAGCGTCCTCTGATAGCCTGCTGGCGAGCGTACTGCCCGCCGAGCCAGCGCCGATTATTACAGTATCGTATTGCATAACTGACTCCATCTGGTGGACGTGTCTAATGAACTCGCATTATACACTTATGAACGCATCATTCTAATGACAGAGAAGGCCGCCTTTTTCGCTCTGAGGCTTGACTTAGACCTGCTTTTCCATTATAAGTAACCCCCATAAGGTACACTTGCCTTCAGTCTCAACGATTGGGGAGTTGTGTAATTTGCGTATAGCTATGTGAATTGCATGTAGTAGGAGGAATAGGATGAACTGGAAACCAACGGTAACATTGAGTGCCATCGCGGTGCTCGCATTATTGTTAGCGGCCTGCGGAGGTGCGGCAGCACCCGCACCCGCACCTGCCGCACCGGCTCCTCAGGCGGCAGCACCCGCACCCGCCGCACCCGCACCTGCCGCGCCACAAGCGCCTGCCGCGCCTGCAGCACCCGCACCTGCGGCACCCGCGGCGCCGGCAGCAGCTCCTGCAACACCTGTAGTGCAGGCTGTTACAGCTGCCCAGACATTCAAGCCTACGCCCGCTCCCACACGAGAGGCTCCGGCGATGGCGATGGAGGAAGATAAGCCCTCCGGAACGCTCGTAGTCGCAATCACCAGCGTGGCATCGCCAAGTGGGTTCCCCACTGACTGCCTCTGGTGTGCCTCCCTGACCGTTGTTTCAGCGCAGGAGTCTTTGCTCCAGACCGCACGCGGAGATGACGGAGGAATCACTGCAGCTCCCTGGCTCGCAGCGGGATGGGAAACGGCTCCGGACTTTTCATACACCGATTTCTTCCTGCAGGAAGGCGTCCAGTTCCACAGAGGTTGGGGCGAGATGACATCCGAGGACATCAGGTGGACTTATCACGCGTTGATGCCTTCGTTTACTGAGGAAGCCCGCCACGACAGCTCCGCAGAGATTGACCTTGCCATTAAAGAGGTTGAGCCAGTGGACCCGTACACGGCACGCTTCCATTGGGACGCCTTTGCAGGGCACACATTGACCGCTCTGTTCACCGATGCCAACGAGGGAACCGGGCAGTTCCCCAAGATAGAAACCGTAATGGAACAGAAAGGCTTCGCCACTGAGGACGAGGCTGAAGAGTGGATGCGTACCAACATCACGGGTACGGGTTCCTTCCAAATGGATGGCTGGGTTGTACAGAACGGCATGTTCCTGACTGCCTTCATCGATCACTGGGAGAAAGTTCCCTTCGTAGAGAAGGTCAGAATTCTTGAGGTTCCTGAAGCGTCAACCCGAAGGGCAATGCTTGAAAGCGGCGAGGCTCAGATAGCAGGTCTCGCACTCAAGGACTGGCCCGCGCTGCTGGAAACCGGTCAATACCTGCAATCTCCAGAAGGCTCAAAGAATATCCATGGATTCCCCTTTGGCGGAAATTACTGGGAGTGGACGCACGCAATCACTGGTGATGACCTCCCTGAAACACTTCGCGACACCTCACTTCCTTGGGTAGGCGACCCTTATGAGAATAGCCCGGGAGAGTTTGACGAGAATACCGAGTCGATGCAGCGCTCGCTTAAGGTACGGCAAGCCCTCTCAATGGCAATTGACAGAGACAGCATTAACGAAGTCATCCTTAACGGGCTGGGGAATCCTCAGGACCTCGGTGGCCAATGGGACACTGACCCCGTCTGGGTTGAGAATCAGGACAAGTGGCGATACGGCTACAACGTCGAGGAAGCCAAAGCACTGCTGGAAGAGGCAGGTTATGGCGATGGCTTTGAGGTGAATTTCTGGGCAGGACTCAGCGGCGAAGACATTGAAATGTCCGAAGCTATTGCGGCTGACTGGCTCAACAACTTCAATATCAGCGCGACACATGACAGGCGGACTTACAGCACAATTAGGCCAAGCCTGGTTACAAGGACATTCCCTGTTCTCAGAATGCACGGCTGCTGCGGTTGGCCCGGCACATGGCCCATTGAGTTCATCTGGAGCTCATACGGCAGAGGCGGCTACAATCACGGCCTAGAGATACCAAAGGCGTCCGAGGTTAACGGCTTCAAGCAGGCAAACACGGATCCCGTACTTCTCAAGGAAGCCGCCGTTGAGATGCGTCAATATCTTTATGACTGGGCACTTCTCCCTGCCATTGTGGCAGCGCCCGGCAGAATGATCTACGACGGTGAAGCGGTTGAATCTTGGAAGATGCGCCCGTTCCTGCAGTTCAGGCACGACGGAATCCACGACTTGGAGTGGGTAAAGCTGAAGTAAAGACTAACGTTGAAATGGCTATGTCCGAGCCTCCAATGGCCGGACATAGCTAATCGCTTGCACTGGCATTAAAGGGGCAAGGATGCGAACCTTCATAATTCGCAGATTTCTCACTTCTATTCTTACACTCTTGGGCGCGGCCCTTTTCGTTTTCAGTGTCTCCCGAATACTTGGTGATCCCCGTGTTCTGCTGCTTCCTGACCAGGCCTACGGAATCACTCAGGAACAGTGGGACGAATTGGCGCGACAACTCCATCTGGACAAGCCAATCCCGATACAGTTTGGAATCTGGTTGGGGCAATTGCTTACCGGTGACCTCGGAAGAGACCTTGCCGATAGGCAATTGATTGCGCCCAAGTTACCCCAAAAGGTCGGACCTACTCTGAAATTGGCTTTGTCAGCCTTTATTATCTCTACGCTCATTGGCGTGCCGATAGGGGTGTTGTCTGCTGTAAAAAGGGGCAGCGTGCCGGACTATTTAGGCAGGGCATTTGCCCTACTTGGTCAAGCTCTGCCCACTTTCTGGGTAGGAATTGTGGGTATTCTCGTATTCTCAGTATGGTTAGGGTGGTTACCAAGCGGTACGATGGGCGAGGGATTCTCAATCAAGCACTATGTGATGCCCACTATAACACTCGCTTGGTTCGGCGCGGCCGGATATGTTCGTCTGGTGCGCTCGGCGATGCTGGAAGTGCTGGACTCCGAATATGTGAAATTGGCGAGAGCCAAAGGTGTAAATACAAACTCTATAATATGGAAACACGCATTCAAGAACGCGGCAATAGCTCCGTTGACGTTGTCGGGTCTTCTGTTGGCCGGCTTTATTACTGGTTCGATCTCGGTCGAGACCGTATTCGCTTGGCCCGGACTAGCGCGATTCGGCATAGAAGCGGTCTGGACGAACAATTTCACAGTCCTTGCGGTTCTGGTGATAATCTTCACCGGAGCCTTTGTCATCCTCAACTTCCTGGCTGACATACTCTACGCCTTTATAGACCCAAGGATACGCTTCTCTTAAAAGGAACCGTCTATGGCACAGGCAGAAATTCAGGCCGATATTGAGGTATCTATCCCGTCGGCTAGGGCAACAGGGATAGCCGGAGTATTCCAATTCCTAAATAGGTGGCCGATCCTAGCGGGCGTAATTCTTAGCATCATGGTAATTGTTGCACTTTTCGCCCCTTGGGTGTCTCCACACGACCCATATCAGAATAGTTTGCGCGCTAGAAACACACCTCCTGTCTGGTACGACGAAGGAGGATCATGGTCGCATGTTCTCGGAGCCGATGTTATTGGGCGCGACCTGTTGAGTCGTCTGATTTATGGCGCCCGTATCTCCCTAATGGTCATGGCAGTAGCACTCATCACGGGAACAATTGTAGGTACGGCACTCGGCCTCATCGCGGGGTATTTCGGAGGCATAATCGACGAAGTCATCATGCGCCTTGTGGATATTTTCTTAGGAATTCCATTCGTGCTGATGGCGATGGCTGTCGCCGTAGTAATGGGGGCAAGCCTCACTACGATGATGGTAATGTTAGCGCTTCTTACTTGGTCGGGCTTCGTGCGAAATGTGCGCGGCGAAGTGCTCTCGTTGAGGGAGCGCGATTATGTGGCGCTGGCGATGGTTGCAGGCGCGTCATTGCCTCGCATTCTCGTGATGCACATACTTCCCGGAGTCGTTAACACAGTCGTCGTAATTGCAACTCTTCGGTCCGGGCAGCTAATCCTTGCCGAAGCTTTCCTTAGCTTCATAGGGGCTGGCATTCCTCCGCCTACCCCAACTTGGGGTGCGATGATTGCGGACGGTCGAAACTACTTGCGGGATGCTTGGTGGATTTCCTTCTTCCCTGGTTTCGCCATATTCCTCACGGTGATGTCACTGAACTTTATGGGAGACTGGTTGCGAGATAAGCTTGACCCGCGCCTGCGGCAATTGAGCAGCTGATTCCGAAAAGGGATAATGATGAATTTACGGGGTGCCTGATTCCAAGTTAGGCACCCTTCCGTTGTGAAACGATAAGCGGCAATTCTTGACCGATTGCGCTGCGTCTCGCTACAATATGTCAGATTGAACTCCAAACATAGCAAGCAGGAACTGGCATTGGGAACTGCATAATTCGCTCATACCCTGAGCATCCATTGACTACACAGCCTCCCGTTGCAATATAGAGCAACGCGGGAGGCTTCTGTTTGCCATGCGAATATCACTGCTATTCACCCGGCTGAGTGGTCGGCCGTCGATTGAAACGCCCCGGCCAGCGCAGCGAACATTGGAGGAAGAAACCAGATGTCCCTAAAACAGGATTCAGACCTCGCAAACCTGCGCGAACGCATCCGCCATTCGACAGCCCATGTCATGGCTGATGTAGTCACGCAGATATTCCCCGACATCAAACTCGCCATCGGGCCGCCCACGGATGACGGATTCTACTACGATTTCCTTGCGCCTGAACCCTTCCGCGACGAAGACTTGGAGCGCATCGAAGCACAAATGAAGGAAATTATTGCCGAAGATTTCACCTTCGAGTACAGCGAATACCTTCGCGACGAGGCGCTGCAACTGAACGCCAACGAACCATTGAAGCTAGAGATAATCAGCGAGATTCCCGAAGAAGAGGCTATTTCGACTTACAAGCACGGCTCCTTCGAGGACCTATGCGCCGGACCGCACGTAGAATCGACGGGCAAAATTCCCGCATTCAAGCTGCTGAGCGTCGCGGGCGCGTACTGGCGCGGCGACGAAAATCGCCCGATGCTCCAGCGCATCTATGGCACGGCTTTCGAGTCGCAGGAAGCACTCGATGAACACCTGCACCGACTTGAAGAGGCGAGGCGGCGCGACCACAGGCTGCTCGGCAGGGAGTTGGATCTGTTCTCCGTCCACGATGAAACTGGCCCCGGCCTCATAATCTGGCACCCAAAAGGCTCCCGTCTGCGCGGCATCATCGAAGACTTCTGGAAACAGGAACACTACAATTCCGGCTACGACCTCGTGTACACGCCACATATCGGGCGGTCCACGCTCTGGGAGACGAGCGGGCATCTCGACTTCTATCAGGAGAACATGTACGCGGCGATGAATATGGACGGGCAGGACTACTACCTCAAACCCATGAATTGCCCGTTCCATATCATGTACTACCGCACGGCGAAGCGAAGCTACCGCGAATTACCGATGCGTGTGGGCGAGCTTGGCTCCGTATATCGCTACGAACGCGGCGGCGTACTGCACGGGCTGATGCGCGTGCGCGGGCTGACGCAGGATGACGCGCACATATTCTGCCGTCCGGATCAGGTGGTCGATGAGGTCAACGGGGTGCTGGACCTCAACTTTCATCTGTTGGAGACTCTGGGCTTCAGTGACTTCGATGTGATGCTTTCCACACGTCCGGAGAAGGCTGTTGGCGAGCCGGAGCAGTGGGAGCTTGCAACAGAGTCTTTGCGCCAAACTCTGGAGCAGAGAGGAATCCCTTTCGAAGTTGATGAAGGCGGCGGCGCGTTTTATGGTCCCAAGATAGACATACACATCCGAGACGCAATAGGCAGGCTCTGGCAATGCACGACCGTACAGTTCGATTTCAACTTGCCGGAACGCTTTGGCCTGACCTACATCGGCGAGGACGGCCAGGAACACCGTCCCTACATGGTTCACCGCGCGCTGCTCGGCTCGCTCGAACGCTTCATGGGCACACTTATCGAGCATTATGGTGGCGCGTTTCCCGTGTGGCTGGCTCCCATTCAGGCAGTCGTCATTCCGATTGCCGATCGCCATGTGGAGTATGCGGATGCAGTCCGGGCGCAACTCACTGCGGCGGGTCTTCGTGCTGAGACGGACGCCCGTAATGAGCGAATGAACGCCAAGATACGAGAAGCTCAGCTACAGAAGATACCCTACATGCTCGTCGTCGGCGATCGAGAGGCAGATGCGGGCGCTGCGGCCGTGCGTCTTCGTTCCGGAGCGAACTTGGGGGCAATTCCTGTAGAGGAAGTTGTCGGGCGCATCGCAACGGAAGCCAATTCAAGGACGCAGCCGTAGAGGAGATAGTTTCTCTGTCTTGCGCCCGACAATAGGGGCCGAAACAGGTTTGTTGACTATTGCTTAGTCATATACCTTATGCTATATTCTGTTAATAATATGCCTAATCAGGTCATTTTCCTTATGAAGAGGTGAGCAGAATCCCACCAAGAGAGTATCGAGTCAATCATCGTATCCGTGTGCCGGAAGTTCGGCTCGTTGACGAGCGCGGCGAACAGTTGGGGGTTATGCAGACCCGCGAAGCAATAGAGATTGCAGATGAGCGAGGTCTGGATTTAGTTGAAGTAGCACCCACCGCAAGGCCTCCCGTGTGCCGCATCATGGACTACGGGAAGTTCAAGTACGATAATACCCGCAAGGAGCGAGAAGCCCGCAAGGCGCGCAAAGCCAAGGCAATGCAGGAGCAGCGGGAAGTCCGCATGAAAACTCGCATCGGACAGCATGACTTGGCGTCGAAAACACGCCTTGTGAAGCGATTGCTTGGCAGCGGTGCTAAGGTCAAAGTGTCCGTAATGTTCCGAGGTAGGGAGATCGCACATCCCGAACTCGGTATGCAGTTGCTCCGCACAGTTGCAAACGACTTAGTGGACGAGGCTCTCCTTGAGCGCCCACCGGCCTTTGAGGGGCGATTTTTGGCTATGACTCTTGTGCCGAATCCAAATATGGAAAAGTCCGTATCACCATCACAGGAGAAGGAAGTTGCCAAAACTTAAGACCCACAAAGGCGCACGCGCAAGATTTCGTGTTACCTCAACCGGAAAGATCGTGCGCATGAAGGGACATCGCAGCCATCTGCGACGCAAGAAGTCAAAAAAGGTCAAGCGTCAGTTTAATGGCAAGATCGACGTCAGCCCGGCCGACGCGCCTCGAATCAAGAAGTTGCTCCCATACGGTGTGGCGTAGCGCCGCACAAAAAGGGCTGAAAATCAGTCTGGCTTCCGATACAATAGAATAACTAGCACATTAGACTTACCAGGCGCACTGCATCAGTCGCCTGGTTTGTATGTTCAAAGGAGTCGGATACAAGTGACTAGAATTAAGCGCGGCACCAACAAGCGCCGCCGACACAAGAAACTTCTCAAGGCTACGAAGGGACACCAGGGGGTCAGGCACACCCTGTATCGCCGCGCCCACGAATCGCTGATACACGCCCTTGCTTACTCTTACGCTCACCGCAAGGAAAAGAAGGGTGATATGCGTAAGCTGTGGAACATCCGCATCAACGCTGCCGCGCGCGCCAACGGCACGACATACAGCCGACTGATTCATGGACTCAAGCTCGCAGGCGTTGAGATTAATCGCAAGATGCTCGCTGACATAGCCATCCGCGACCCTGAAGCGTTCAGCAAGATTGCGGAGCAGGCGAAGGCGCAACTTGAGCCCGCGGCTTAATGCCTGCTAGGCGGCGATGCTCGATGCCGCCCGGTATGTGGTTAGGCTGTCGCACCACCACGCACCGCGAGGCGTATAGCCGGGGTCTATGCCGAGCAAGTTTTTTCCTTCCCGTTGCAAGATCATAATGCTGCGCTTGGCGTAAGCTCACCAAGCGTAAGCACCCGATGAGGGGCTTTCCAACTCACCCTCCAAGGAGTCGGACGTCATGCACGATGTCCTCTGACTCAACCGGCAACGTAAACACTGACCGCATTATCCCATCCCCATCGATGATGTAGATTGGTGCCGAATGTATGACACGCCCGGTCTGTTCCACTAGCGCGCTCACTCCCCCGCTTCCCGATCCTCCGGTGGGTGCAGGTTGACCTCCTGCGTTCGCCCTGGTCGGCCCGTGAACGTACGGGTCAATGTAGTAAGCCTTCCATACTTCTTTCAGCACGGCTTCTCCGCCCACGAGGTAAGACCAGCGACCTGCCATCCCCCAGCGTTCAGAGTATGCCAGTACGTCCTCGACTGTATCGCCCTCAGGGTCAACGCTAATAATGACGAAAGCCGTTTCTGGACCGTTCTCCCTGAGCGAATCTGCAACATCGCGTAGATGGTTCGCAACGATAGGGCACACGTCAGGACATTCGGTGTACAGGAATGTTAGTACTACGACCTTGTCAGAGAAGTCCTGCCGCAGCGACCTTTGCGCTCCGAACTGGTCGGTCAAAGCGAAGTCCTTCGCCTGTCGCTCGCCGCTGAAAGCTGTTCCTTTGAAGTCGTCAGGCGCAGGTAGAGAGGCGCACCCTAGGATGAGAGGTGCGAGAGCCAAAACTGTGAATGTGAGGAATGAACGTGGGCTGGGGTGAAGCCCTAAGTCCCATTGCGGAATTGATTGCCGAGTAAACAATACGAGAAATCCGGTATGGAAATAGACTAACCACCTCGCGCGCCGATGCGGTCCGCTCCCCACACCGTCCGACGACGAATCTCGATTACGCTTCGCCTTTTTCCACAGCATTCTGCGCCAGAAACGCTCCGACCGGAACGAGTATTACCAGAGCCAAGCCGAGGATAATGACTCCCAGCTCGCTGTGCATCGCATGATGCAGGTACAGGAAAACCAGGCCTAGAGAAACCGCCAATCCACCGACTACTGCCAGCGACAGGATTGGGATAAACACCGCCAAAAGAAAACGCTCCATCATCTGTAACTGTCCTCCAACGCGGGCCCGTCAGCCCAATCGTCGTCTTTCTTGCCGTACTGTTCTTCTGAATCGAGCCTTCGGACTTCCTCTTCCTGGTTATACCACTTAAAGAAGATAACTATCAACAGGATTACGAAGTATATCCCGCTGCCGACTTTCATTATGATTCCGCCAAGCTGTTGGTCAAGCAGTGGTGACAAATTCCAGAGCCGGGGAGCCTGCACATAGAATTCGTAGATCGGCTCCTCAGCAAAGGTAATTATAGCAAATACGATTATTTGGGCAATGGAAAGGATGAAGATGTAGCCCATCTGAAAAGGATAGTCCAAACGCGGCAGTTCCGGCAGGTTGCTGGTGAGCGGCCACCACATCAGGATTGCCGTCGCGACCATCATGACATGTTCCACCGCATGTACAGCCTCGCTGGTCAGTGAGGAGTTGTAGAGCGCTGGAATATGCCATATTGAAAATACCACATTAAAAGCCCCAAATGCAGTCACAGGGTGGGTCAATATCCGCGCCACGCGAAAGGACCAGTTCGGGCGCAGCAACGGCCTGAGGAGCCAGTCCGGAGTGCCGAGAATGAGCAGCGGAGGCGCAATAAGAGTCAGGAGCACATGCTGGGACATGTGCATGCTGAAAAGGAAGCGTTCGCTGAGAATGTGGAGAGGTGAAGCCAGCGCGAAGAAGATGACGGCTATGCCTGCACAGAATGTTGCTATCTGACGCGGCTCGGCGTATTCCGCCAGCTTGTGCCGCGCCCTGAAAGGGCCGACGCCGTAGAGGTAGGCACCCAGGAGCAGCGCAAGCCCTGCCATTGCGTCCCAATGGGCTTCCCATTGCAGCCAGAGCGAACCCGCAATATCGTTCAAACTATGCTCCTAGCGTGTTCTCAGGAGCTTCCAGAGCATCCTAATGGGTAGATTTGAATTCGCACGCAGAAGATAATTCCTGCCGGATCGAAGTGACTAGCTGCCTCCCGTGAAGAAGGCGAACAAAGCCATTAGCGCGAATACGACGCCTGCGGCTACAATCAGTCCTGCGACGAACATCAGGGAGAATATCGGAACATCCCTGCCGAAAATGGTTATCCCGACTTTGTCGTACCTCAGGTGCATGTAGAACATGGCCACAAGCAGGAACTTAGCGGCGGACAGGAATCCCATAACGGGTATGATGCCGTAGCTCAACCATTCCAGATAGAACAGGCCGAACTCAAGCGCCGTAAGCACTGACAACGTTATGGCTACCTTGAAATACGTGAGAGGAGTCGGATGTCCGGTATGGACATCTCCGTCATGCTCTTCCGCTACGACTTGGTGTTCTTGGCTCATTCGTTTCCTCTGGTGTAACTAAAGCGCTTTGGGCAGCTAAAATCCGGGGAACACTCCAAACAGATACACGACTGTGAAGATGACGATCCAGACAATATCGACGAAGTGCCAGTACAGCGCGGCTAAGTCGAGGTCAAGGTTCCTTTCAGGCGTCACCATTCCTTTCTTGAAGGATAGGAAGAACATCGAAAGCAGCCAAACTATTCCCAGTGTAACGTGCGCTCCGTGGAAGCCTGTCAGCGTGTAGAATGTCGAACCGAAGAGGTTCGTCTTCGGAGTCAATCCGATAACTTCTTCAACCTTGCCGTCGTGCTCGTCTTCAGTGCCGCATTTCTTCGAGAGTTCCTGCTTGATCGGAGTAAGTTCCTTAACGCCCACATCAGCGCAGTTTAACTTGTGCTCGTAGTTGGCAAATGTGGTGAATTCGTACACCTGGAATCCGACGAAGGTAGCTCCCAATAGGCAGGTTGACGCCAGCCAGATGCGGAATGCCTTCATGCTGTTGCGTGTCAGCGCGGCATAAGCCAGCACCATGCTCATGCTGCTCATAAGCAGGACGAAGGTACTGACGGTCGTAACGGGGATGCTGAACACATCCTCCGGCAGGGGGCCAGCGATGCTGCGGTTCTTGTACACCAGATAAGTTGCGATAAGCGAGCCGAAGAACATGCAGTCCGACCCCAGAAATGCCCACATGAGCATCTTCCTGTGGTTCAGGCCGGTTGTTGTCGGCTCGTGTTCGCCGTGGTGCGCCGTTGCTTGTGCCACTGAAATAAGCCTCCGGGTTAGTGAGCAGCCTGCTCGCCATCTTCAGGATCGTTCACAGGCTCGAATGACCAGGCGTACACCGCTACCATGCCGATGAGCACGCCAATGATGGAAATCGCGTAGGTGCCTACAGGATATATCAACCCCATCCCACCTATGAAAATACCGAGTGCCACTACGAGCGGCCAGTACGATGGCTGTGGCAGGTGAATGTCGTGATGTTCCTCGTCTTCACCGGAGCCTCCGGCAACGGGTACTGCGCGCCTGACCTCGCGGCGCTTGCGCGCCCACCAGTCGTCACGGTCGTAAACGGTCGGAATCTCCTCGAAGTTGTACTCCGGAGGTGGCGACGGGATGGACCATTCAAGCGTCCTGCCGTCCCACGGGTCGCCACTGGCAATCTCGCCCTTGCGCCAGCTTCTCACGATGTTGTGCATGAAAATCAGGATGCCTACTGTCAGCACTAACACGCCGAATGTGGACACGCCATTCCAGAAGTCCCAGCCCATTGCCGAATCATAGGTGTAAATGCGGCGGGGCATGCCGTCAAGCCCAAGAAAGTGCTGCGGGAAGAAGGCGATGTTAAATCCGACGAACGTCACCCAGAAGTTTATTTTGCCTAGGGTTTCGTTGTACATGCGCCCCGTTATCTTCGGGAACCAGTAAAAGATGCCAGCAAAGATCGCGAATATCGCGCCGCCGAACAGCACATAGTGGATGTGTGCCACGATAAAGTAGGTGTCCTGCTGCTGCGCGTCAGATGACGCCATGGAGTGCATCACGCCGCTGATGCCACCGATCGTGAACATGGCGACGAATCCTACGGCATATAACATAGGAGTCTTAAAGTCCATCGCCCCGCCCCACATAGTGCCCATCCAGTTGAACACCTTTATGCCGGTTGGCACCGCGATTGCCATTGTCGTAATCGTGAACACCGTTATCGGAATGGGACCGAGACCGACCGTGAACATGTGGTGGCTCCACACCATCCAGCCCATAAAGGCGATGATCGCTCCCGCGAGCACAATTGCCGGATAGCCGAATAGCGGCTTCTTCGAGAAAGTCGGCAATATCTCGGAGACGATACCCATCGCGGGGAGGATAAGTATGTACACTTCGGGGTGCCCGAACACCCAGAACAAGTGCTGCCAAAGAACGGGGTCTCCGCCTCTGGCGACGTTGAAGAAGTTCATCCCGAAGCTGCGATCGAAGTACAACTCAATCAGCGCCACCGTGATGACGGGGAACGCCAGAACGATGAGGATGTTCGTGATGAAGGTCATCCACGTGAACAGGGGGAGCCGCATGAAGGACATGCCCGGCGCCCGCATGTTGATGATGGTAACGAGGAAGTTGAAGGACGCTGCCAAAGACGCTATACCAAGAACCTGAAGGCTCACGATCCAGTAGTCGATGCCGGTGCCCGGATTCTGCTGTACGCTCGTCAGGGGAGCGTAACCGAACCAGCCCGCGTTTGTCGCGCCGCCGGTAAACCAGCTTATCTTCAGGATTATCGCTCCGGCTAGGAACGTCCAGTAGCTGAAGGCATTGAGGCGCGGGAAAGCCACGTCCCTCGCGCCAATTTGAAGTGGAATGACGAAGTTAAAGAATGCGGCACTCAATGGCATGATTGCCAGGAAAATCATCGTTGTGCCGTGCATCGTGAAGAGCTGGTTGAATATCTCGGCACTGACGATGTCCTGCCCAGGTCCGGCAAGCTGAATACGCATCAACAGCGCCTCGATGCCACCACTCAGAAACAAGATGAACGCCGTCACGCCGTAGAGAACGCCTATCTTCTTATGATCGATAGTCGTAATCCAGTTCCAGACGCCCGTCGGATGTATCGGTCTGGGTATGGGGAACGCCAGTGTTGTCATCCCTCGCCTCCCATATCACTCCATTGCTCAGTGTGTGCGGCGTAACGGCCGCCCGGTCGTTTAATTGTAAACCCTGCGTTACTTCAGGGTCATCAGATACGCCACCAGCGCATCTATCTCCTGCTCCGTCAGCTCATTGGCAGGGTCGATGTACGGTTCGCCGTCCCTTGACATCAGGTTGCCCGGCTTCAGCGCCTCAGGGTCGGTAATCCAGACCTTCAGGTTATTCTGAAGCATGGCCTCATTCACGAACGGCTGCCCGGTATTGATGTTCGTGGGCATGCCTGCTGAGTTCACATAGAGCTGACGCGATCCGTTGGCATCCTCGAATTCCACATCCGAGTTGCGGTAGATGCCGAGGTGGTTCAGGCGCGAAGCGACGTGTGTAAGTATTGGCCCAGTCCTGCCGGGAATCCTACCACCGTCGTCACGCAGCTTGATAACGCTGCTGCTGTCCGCGTGGCAGCCCGAGCAGCCCGCGTCGCGGAACAGCTTCTTGCCCTGCGCCGCAAGCGCGTCGGACGGCTCCGGCGCCGGATTCGCCTGGTGCAGCAGCCATGCGTCGAATTCCTCACGCGGCACCGCCACCACCTTGAAGCGCATATTCGCATGTGAAACGCCGCAGAACTCCGCGCACTGCCCGAAGAATTCCCCGGGCACGTACGCCTCAAACCACATCTTGTTGTCGTTGTTCGGTATCATGTCAACCTTGCCCGCGAGCTTGGGCACCCAGAAGCTGTGGATAACATCCACAGAGTCCAGCAGGAAGACTACCGGCTCTCCGACCGGGACATACATTTCGTTGGCAACCGCAATCTGCTCGCCGGGGTTGTTCGGGTGAGGATAGCGGAACTCGAACCACCACTGGTGGCCTATCACATCTACCAGTAATTCCTCAGATGCCCCGTTGGAGTCGATGAACCTTCCCGCATCCGCGTAGAAGATTCCCTGAATCGTTGGGACGGCCGCTACGATCAGCACGATGACCGGCGCTATCGTCCATGTGATTTCAAGGCGCGTATTACCGTGTGTCTGCGCGGGATCGGCGTCGTCTCTGCGCCTGAACTTGAACACCATATATATGAGCGCGGCTTCGACTGCGACGAAGACTACCAGCCCAGCCCAGAAAATGACCCAGAATATGAACAACTGGTTTTCAGCAACCGGACCCAAGGTGTCGAAAGTGGACTGAGAATGCTCAGGTGTAATTACGTTACAGCCCGTAAGCAGAGCAGCCAGCGCAGTCATCAACGCCACGCCCATCAGTCTTTTCAAGCTCACTGTGCCTTTCAGCATATTGTTACTTGTGCCCTCTCGTTAGCTGCCTATTTCAATTCGTTTCGACAGATCTATCATCAGTCGATTTCTACTCTTTTTCCCATCTTTTGACTCGCCTCAAGTTCATCAGCGCACCGAGTAAGAAATCTATCAGAGCAGTCAAAGTCAGTCAAGATTATCCGCGTCCAATCCAAGGCTAAGGACAGATACCTTTGCTATATCCAACCATACCATCCTACCTTGAAAATACTGTCGGCGATTATGGCTAGGAAAACCAGCCCAAGATACAGCAATGAATACAAGTACAAGGGCTTCGCGCCCTCGATATCGGGCCGCCGGATGAGCCGCCAAGCGTAGTATATGAACAAGGCTCCTAAAACGGCGGAACTCAGCAGATACACCAGTCCCACGGCACCCGTGAGCGCGAACATTGTCGTCAGGGCAAGCATAAGCACCGTGTAAAGCAGAATGGACTTCTTCGTTACATCAACTCCTGCGACCACTGGCAGCATCGGGACATTCGCGCTCGCGTAGTCGTCTTTCAGCAGCAAAGACAGCGCCCAAAAGTGCGGGGGAGTCCAGAAGAACACAATGGCGAACAGGTAAATGGCGGGCAAGTCTAGCGATCCGGTTACAGCCACCCATCCAACTGCCGGAGGTATTGCGCCAGCCGCTCCGCCAATGACTATATTCTGCGTTGACGTGCGCTTTAATGCCATCGTGTACACCAGCACGTAGAACAAGGTAGCCGACAGAGTCAACGCCGCGCTCAACAGGTTGACCATCGACGTCAGCATTGCGAAAGCGATTACGTTGGTGCATATTCCGAATGCAATCGCATGGCTGTTCGGAATAGTGCCCACTACTACCGGACGCTTCCGCGTGCGGCTCATCGCCTCGTCGATGTCCCGGTCGAACCATTGGTTGAGGGCATTTGCGCCGGCCGACGCAAGCGCGCCCGCTGTAAGCACTACCAGCATTACCAACAGGTCCGGTGCGCCCTGCGCTGCAAGGAACATCCCGCCAAGAGCGGTGAACAGCAACAATACAATAATGCGTGGCTTGGTCAGCGCCACATAAGCCCTGAAGAGACTACGGGGCGGCGCTGCAACCTGCTGTGTCGTCTGTGTAGCCAAGCTCTTAAGCCCTTTCCGTCAAACCGTCCGCGAGCAGGATGTCATCTTTCTCCGTCTCTGTTGCGGCGTCATTGAAGTGCTGTGGCACGTAACTCAGAGCAGCTGCGAATACCAGCGCGATCCAAACCAGCGTCGCCATGCTCAGATGTATCGCTTTTATTTCCGGTGTGAATCCCAGCCACACTGTGAAGGCGCCAACCAGAATCTGCGCCGCGAAGGCTCCGAAGAGCAGAGAGCCGCTCCATCCCAAACTTGGCAGGCGGAATCGCATCTGCCACGCCCTATATGCAACTGCCAGCATCAGCAATCCGATAATTGCAGCAAAGTACCGATGCCCCATGTGCTCGATGTATGCCCTGCCTTCAGGGAACAGGCTGCCGTTGCACAGAGGCCATGTCCCGCAGGACGACCCATACCCCGAGCCGACGATATATGACCCAGACAGAATAAGAAGAAACACCCCAATCAGCGCCGCAATCATCAGCCTGTTTGTGCCAACACTAACACTGAAATCCGAATTATCCTGCTTCTCAACACCAACTCGCCAGCTGACCACCACTGCCACTACCAGCGCAGCGACCACCAATTCCGCAATGCCAAGATGGATCAGGCGCAGCCACCATGCCAACTCCGTTAACACGGTTGCGCCACCGAATCCGGCGGCTACTATCGTCAAAATCAGGGCGGTAAGTGTAGCGGCCATGCCCCATCCATTGCGCCGGTAGCGAAGCAGAACAACCATCGTGGTCGCCAGAACCAGCACGCCTAGAACCGAGGCAGAGAGCCTGTGACTATACTCAAGGAGGGTGGCAAAATCAAAGGGCGGAATAAGCTGCCCATGGCAAAGAGGCCAGTCAGGGCATCCAAGTCCGGAACCTGTTACCCTCACGATGCCGCCAAGCGTCACCTGCGCAAAGGCGGCTACTAAAGAAGCTACCGCCAGCACACGAAAGATAAGGCGCCCTCCCTTGCCATATATTCGAGTCTGGGCCATTGACGCTATTTCGCTCAACCTACCGCTCGTCCCACGATCGGAGAGGAGCAACTGAAGTCACGCGACATAGAAACACGAGAATGTGCATCTTTTCACGAATGCCGTTCACGAATGAATATAGCACACGCCCTGTGCATCGTCAATTGACCTTGACGCCCTTCGACACGCAGGGCTAGAATGTATTCTGTGGTGCGCTTCACAGTCTGCCCGGTTTGCCCGTGGCGCGGCTGAAAAGCATGGCTCGCTAGCTCAATTTGGCAGAGCAACTGACTCTTAATCAGTAGGTTCTCGGTTCGAGTCCGAGGCGAGTCACCACTTCCCTTTCACTTCCACGCAGCTTTAGCTCGCTCGCTATTGACGCCGTTTCTCGATACCCTCTTGCCTTATTGCCTCAATGCGCCTAGTCTTACGGGGCGAACTTGTGCAGACCCGGATGTCGATGGCAAGAGGCGCTAAAGAGGCGGCTGTGCCGCAAGACAAGCCTTTAGGAGATATGGCGATGTTCCTGATGCGATTCACCGAGCGCGCGTATTACCATTACACGGAAGAAGACGTGCGGAACAGCTTCCGCAGTGCCGTCAGACTCACATTTCCGAACTCGCACTTCGACACTGCCAAAGCCTCGCACATGTACAACTACTATCTCGACGAGTACGAGTACTGTGAAGAAGTCGGCTTTGATGGCTTGATGCTGAATGAGCATCACAACACGCCCACCTGCATGGGCGCGGCAATGAACCTCGAAGCGGCAATTCTTGCTCGCACAACGAAGAAACCGAAGATTGTGCTCTTGGGCAATCCCCTTCCCATCCAAGAAAATCCCATAAGAATAGCAGAAGAGCTTGCGGAAATCGACCTTATCTCAAAAGGCAGGCTTGTATCCGGCTTCGTGCGCGGCACCGGCGTCGAGTCATGGGCAACCAACACAAACCCCGTTCATAACCGCGACCGTTTCCAGGAGGCGCACGACCTGGTCCTCAAGACGTGGACAACGCCCGGCCCATTCCGCTGGGACGGAAAGCATTACGAGTTCCGTGTGGTCAATCCTTTCGTCCGTCCTTTGCAGGAGCCGCATCCACCCGTCTGGGTTCCCGGCAGCGCAAGCCCTGAGACTATGATCTGGGCGGCGCAGCGTCATTACCCTTATGTCTTCCTCGAAGCAGACCCGGATGTGGTCGGCGATGCCAAGCGCATCTACGCCGAAGCAGCCAATGAAGTCGGCTACGAGCCAGGTCCCCAGAACTTTGGATACCTGTTTCGAGTTCACGTTCAGGACACCGATGAAAAGGCTTACGAAGTCGGCAGAGGCTTCCTGTCCGGCAACGCGGGCGTAGGTCGTGTGCCGATGCCTCCGGAGTACATGAACCCACCGGGATACAGCTCTATTGAGGGACGCAGAAGGCTAGCCAATATCAACCTGCGCCCAGACCGTCTTGTCGGCGGCGTGGACTCCGCAGGCTACGATAGAGTTGTTCAGCTCAACCGCATCGTGGTAGGCAGTCCGGATACCGTAATTCGCAAGCTGCGCGAAGTCCTGTCGGTCGTACGTCCCGGAATCCTGGCCGTGTGGACGAACGACGGCAGCATCAGCCACGAAGACACCATGCGCTGCCTCCGTCTCATGAAGGACGAAGTGCTTCCCGCCTTACGGGAGCTAGGCAAGGAACTGGAATTGCCGGGTCCATTTGAGGTCGATCCGTAGTACATTACCCAGCACAGAAGGACAAAAATGTCAGATAGCAACAACTCGGCAAATTATGTAGAGATAGCAGGCACAAGAGTTCATCTGCCGAGTCGTGGAGAGGGCGCGGCAATCCTGTCCCTGCACAGCATTGAAGGCAACCTCGGATTCATGCCATATCTCGATGCGCTCGCTCAATCGGCGTGTGTATATGCTCCAACTCATCCGGGCTACGGCACATCCGATCGCCCTGAATGGCTTGAAACCATTTCAGACCTCGCGCGCTTCTACCTCTGGATGCTCCAGGAGCTTGGGCTGGACAGGGTGCATCTGATTGGCGGCTTCATGGGCGGCTGGATTGCCGCTGAAATGGCAGTGATGTGTCCGCAGGTGCTACACACTCTCACGCTCGTTGGCACAGCAGGCGTGCGACCCGCTGATGGCGAGATTGCGGACATTTTCCTGCTGGGCGAGGAAGGCACTACCGAGCTCGCGATAAGCGACTCCGACCTGCTCACATCTGCCGCGGAATCGGCAGACGCCTTCGTCAGGATTCGAGAGCGCGAGATGACCACCCGTCTGTGCTGGAAGCCGTACATGCACAGTCCCAGCCTGATACACCTGCTTCCACGCGTCGAAGCGCCTACGCTCGTCGTCTGGGGTGAAAATGACCGAATCGTCCCCGTCAGCACTGGCGGTCGCATCGTAGAGGCGATGCCTAACGCCCGCCTTGACGTTATTGCAGGCGCGGGCCACTTACCGCACATCGAGAATCCGCAAGAAGTCATCCCTCTGCTGCAGCGACACCTGGGTTTGACAGAATAGACGCCCCGAACTTGACTCAAGGAGATGACGATGACTGTTAATCCAGCAAAGCAAAAGATGCTCAACGGCGAACCTGCATTCGGCGCGGAGGTGAATCTAGGTTCGTACCTGTCCGCTGAACTTCTATCCCCGCTCGGCTTCGATTTCATTCTTGTGGACAACCAGCATGGCGCGTGGGACGACACTACTTCCATGGGCGCGTTCCGCAGCATCGGGCTCGGCTCCGCTATGCCTATGGCGCGCGTTCGCCGCAACGAGTTCGGGGCAATTGGCAGGCTGCTCGACCGCGGCGCGATGGGTATCGTTGTCCCGATGGTAAACTCCGTCGAAGAAGCCGAAGCTGCGGCAGAGGCAGTCCGATTCCTCCCTATCGGTGGACGCTCAGCCGGAGCATTCGGCACCGGCTTCCTCGGCGGAGACTACATGAGCTGGGCGAATGATGAAATATTCCTTGCCGTACAGATCGAATCTGTAAGGGCTGCTGAGAACGCTGAAGCCATACTCTCCGTTGAGGGCATAGACGCTTGCTGGATCGGCCCCGGTGACCTCATGTACTCGATGGGCGTCGATCTGTCTGACCCCACAGGCTGGAAGGCGCACGACGACCTCATCGTCGAGGTCTTTGAGGCGACCAAGCGTGCCGGCAAGATACCCGGCATCTACACACCGAGCGCATCTGAGGCACTGCGCCGGGCGGAGCAGGGCGGTCTGTTCCTCACGGCGGGTGGCGATGGCCCCTGGGTCGTCGAGGGCGCGCTTAACACCTTAAAAGAACTCGGTCGCGTCTAACAGGATATACATGACGGATAGGATAGGATAGACTGGCAAACTGACAGACTGAAGAACTGACAGACTCCAAAATCGAGGTACAGCATGAAGATAACCGACATCCAAATCAACCAACTACGCAGTTTCCTAACTCCCGATGAACATTCATTCGTGGGGCAGGGCGGGCGCCTCATTGTGCGCGTCTATACCGACGAGGGCATCACCGGCATCGCCGAAGGCTCGCGCGGGCTTGATGTCTTCCACGCATACAACGAAAGTATGATAAAACCCCTGCTCATAGGTGAGAATCCATTGCAGCCTCGCCAGATATGGGAGAAGCTCGCGCTGGGCGACGGACAGCAGGCGACCCGCATCCCGCCACAAATTGCCGGCGCGATCGACATCTGTTGCTGGGACATTATGGGCAAGGCAGCGGGACTACCGGTGTATGCAATGCTCGGCGGTGCCCGTCGCACCGAAATCCCCCTGTACTGGAGCCGCGGCAACGGCTGGCGCAAGTCCCCCGGCGAAATGCTGGAAGAGGTGCAGGAAGGCTATGAAAAAGGCTTCCGCGCATTCAAGGTGCGCATGGACTGGCGAGATTACCGGCAGGACGGGAACCCCAGAAACGACTTCGAGATATTCAAGGCGGTCAAAGAGTGGCTGCCGGACGACATACCTATCGGTTTCGACGCGAATAACGGCTACTCCGTTCCCACAGCCATACAGCAGGGCAGAAAGCTGGAAGATGTCGGCGTAGCCCACTTCGAGGAGCCGCTTCCACAATACGACCTTCGCGGACTGCGACAAGTCGTTGACGCCCTCGACTGCGCCGTATCGACAGGCGAGCAGGAGACATCCGCGTGGCGCTTCCGCGACCTGATTGACCTGTCCAACCCCGACATCCTCCAGCCGGACATCCTCAACGTTGGCGGACTCTCGGAGATAGTCAGGGTCTATGAAATGGCAGTTTCGGACAATAAGGTCATCATGCCGCACAGCCCGAGCGTAGGAGTCAACTCGGTCGCCAGCCTGCACGCATACAGCACGGTTACCAACGCCGTGCGCCCGCATGAGTTCTCAGAAGAGTTCACGGGCCCCGCAGAGCGCGTAGCATCCCTCTTCGTTGACCCCATTATCCCTGAGAACGGCGTCATCAAGTTGCCCGACCGCCCCGGATTCGGCCTCGAATTCGACGAAGCCGAACTCGAAAAGGCAATCATCGCCTAGCCTCTGGTCCAGCCCCTTCCCCTACTATGGAGGAACGTTTGAATGGGGGGATGAATTCATCCCCCCATTCTGCCCATTGATGTAAATCCCTAGCGCACCATCCGGATGCGATGGTTCTCGCTGTCCGCGATGTACATCGCGCCGTCACCGTCCACCACTACGCCGTGCGGTCGTGCAAGGCCGGCTCCGACCGCGGGCCCGCCATCGCCATTCGGCCCCTCATGCCCACCCGCGACCGTCGTAATGATGCCGCTGTCAGCATGATACTTGCGTATCGCATGGTTCTCAGTATCCACGATGAGCACATTCCCGTCCCCATCGCAGCGTATCGCCTTGGGCCCGTTGAACTCGCAATCGATTGCAGGTCCTTCGTCGCCCGTGTAGCCCTGTGCACCCGTTCCCGCGACCGTCGTGATTATGCCTTCAGAATCAATGCGCCGCAGTGTGTTGCCCTCACGCTCGCACACGTAAGTATTTCCGCTGCCATCCACGCAGATAGCGCGCGCGCCGAAGATACCCGCTTCGCTTGCCTTGCCTCCATCACCGGTGTGTTCCTTCACACCCGTCCCTGCGAAGGTGCTCATCGTGCCACTCGAAATATCCAACCTTCTGATGCGCTGGTCTTGCACATCCGCAATCAGCAGTCCGTCCTTGCCGTCCAGAATGCAGTCGTTTGGCTCGCGCATCTGCGCCTGCGTTGCCGATCCGCCGTCTCCACTGAAGCCGACCGTGGCGTCGCCTGCCACAGTGGATATGATGCCCGTCGCAACGTCAATCTTGCGTATCGATGGATTGAACCGCTGCAAGATGTACACATCGCCATTCGCGTCAACCTGAATAGCGTAAATCTCGTCAATCTTAGCTTCGGTTGCAGGTCCGCCGTCACCCGTATGTCCCGCTTCGCCCGTGCCGGCGAAAGTCGTCACCTCCCCGGACTGCATATCCAGCCTACGGATCGAATAGTTGAAGCAGTCGGCGATGTACAGCCAGCGATAAGCGGGGTCGAAATCCACATGGAAGGGATTATCCATCGTGGCAAGTGTCGCCGGTCCGCCGTCGCCGGAATATCCCTGTTCACCGTTGCCTACGATGCTCGATATGGTAGTCATTTTAAGTAAGTCTCCTTATCGCCGTCAGGTTCTAAAGCTGATGCGCCCACCAGGGCTTGCGCCGCGTCCTGAACATCGCATCGGCAAGTTGGACAGCCTCGGGTGAAACAACCTCCACCCGTGAAGCATGTTCGAGCGTGCTGAACGCCACGCCGTCAAGGTACGTCGCTCCTAGATCGGCGACGGATAGGGCAATATCCGGCTCATCGTTCGTTGGCGCACAACTCGCGCCATCAGCGCCGCCTTCCAGGACATATCGGCCATCGTTCCAGGGGCAGAACTCGTCCCTGACTTCCAGAACAATCTTTCCTTCCCGCGCGTAGGTGCGCGCTTCCAAGGCCTTCTGCACATCCAGAATTCGCAGCCACATGCCGTCCCGGGGCGCTCGCTGCAGCCTGCGCGGGTCGGCCAGCATCCACGGAAGCGGGTCATCGACCGGGCGGTCTTCACACTCTATGATAGTTCTGAGGTCAATACCGAAACAGAACCGCCACAACGCCGCATGCGCCGCATCGCTCCCTGCCATCAGGTCAATCACTTTGACAGTGTCGCCATGCAATCTGTAAATCACGTACCCGTCGATTTCCCCATCTTCCTCATACACCACGAAGTGGAACGCGCTCCCACCTTCTCTCTTGTGCTCGAAATCCGCCAGATACTCGAACCAGTGGTCCGAGTGCAGCGCGACGAAGGCAGGCCTGTCCGCGCACACCCGCACGGCTACTGATGGAAGAAGCTCCAGCGCGTCGTCCCTGTCAATGAAGCGAAGTCGGCCCGTGGATTCAGGTGCGTATGCGAGTTCCGTGTGCCGCCTGTCTATGCTCCACTTCTCTATAATTGAGGCGATACCATACCCGTATCGCCCATAGATGATGCTCTCGGACGCACCCAACATCGCGAATATTTCGCCATTGTCATATGCTTCTCGCAGATGTGTATCCATCATCCGATTCAATATACCGCGCCTTCGATGTGTGGGCAGTACCGTCACACCCGCCACTACCGCCGTAGGTGCGCTTCTGCCTTCGGGTATGTTCATTTGCATTGGATACACTACCGCAGTTCCCACAATCTCGCCGTCATCGAGTGCTGCCAGCGACCGCGCGATTCTCAGTGTGCGTGCTCCGATCTTTACATCGTCGCCGGTCATCGTTGAGCCGAAGCCGACCGCCATTGTCCGCATGAAGGCGGGACGCTCAATCTCTCCGATAAAACGCAACTCTATCCTGCTCATCCTGTCCATCCTGTTAGTTTCTATTGATCGACCACCGAACCGTCCCGGTGCAGCCGCACATTTATCTGCCCGTAGGTCTTGGGCGGTGCCTTCTCCTGCGCGTCATCCGCAATCTCTATGCCGATGCCCGGCGCGTCAGGGATTATCAGAAAGCCGTCCTCCACCGCTATCGGCTCTTTCACCATGACATTCTTCGGGAATTCGTGCTCCCCGATGGGGTACTCCTGGATGGCGAAGTTCGGCGCACACGCGGCTATCTGCAGGCATGCCGCCGTGCTGATTGGCCCCAGCGGGTTATGGGGCACGACCCCCACATAGCTCGCCTCAGCCAGCGCCGCAATCTTCTTTGTGTGCGTGATGCCGCCCGCCAGGCATACGTCCGGGCGGACGTACTGCACCGCGCCACGCTTCAGAAGCATGTCGAACTCATGCATGGTCTGGAATCGCTCTCCCGTGGCGATTGGCACCGTTATCTGGTTCGCCACAAGTCCCATTGCATCATAATGCTCCGGCAGGATAGGGTCTTCATAGAACATAGGGTGGAACTCGGCGATTCCCTGCGCCAGCACGACGGCTTCGGCAGGAGTCAGCCTGCGATGAATCTCAATGCACAGGTCAACCTCGTTGCCAGCCGCCTCACGGTACATCCGCACCGCGTCTATGGCGTCCGCCATCTTTTCGGAGTGCGACTTATAGTACGGCACGGCACGGTCTTCATCCAGGAACGGCGTCAAATGCCCGACGGCAGTGAATCCATCTTTTTTCGCTGCCTTGACTCCCGACACAAGCTCCTCGCGTGTCTCGCCGAACACGTGGTAATAGACGCGCGCTTTGTCCCGCACCTTGCCGCCTAGCAGCTGATATACTGGCACGCCGAAGTGCTTGCCCGCGATGTCCCACAGCGCGATATCAAGGGCGCTTATGCCAGCCATTATAGCCGCCCCACGGAAGTGCCCGGTGCGGTACATCGTCTGCCAGTGGTGTTCGATTAGCAGTGGGTCCTTCCCGACAAGGTAAGGTCCGAATTTCAGCCGGATCGCGGCCTCCGTCGCTTCGTTGTGTCCCCACGCGCCCGCCTCTCCGTAGCCCGTTATGCCTTCGTCGGTATGAACTTTCACGAACAGATACCTGTCCACTGGATATGTCTCGACGGATGTTATTTTCATGATGTCTCCTCGCAGAATTTATTGCGTCATGCTATCACACGCCAACCGGTTACTTTCAACCGAAAATCCCGCATGTTGTACGCCTCATACCGCCCGCAATACTTTCAACACTTCTGGCACGAGGACTGCCATGCTCGAAAGCCCGATAATGCCCAGTACCACGTAACGAAATATCTGCTCATTCATGCGCTGAATCAGCAACCCGCCCAGAGCGAATCCGACAAAGGATGGAATAAGCACCAATGCGACGAGAGTCAGCCGCTCGGCGTTGTAGAGTCCGGCGGATGCATATGCGATCACTCCAATCCCCGCAATCACGAGGAGGAAGAGCGCCATCGCACCTCGCACGGACCGCCGCCCCAGTTTCCTCGCGAGCAAGAACAGAACGATTAGCGGGCCACCCACCGCGAACGCAGTCAGAGAACCTCCCACGATGAAACCCGCTAGGATTCCGAGCAGCCCCGCGTAGGGAATATCGCCCTCAAACTCTTTTAGCGACAGGGCTGCGAGCACCAGAATCAATACGACTATGCCAACGCGAATTACGGTCGGGTCCGCAAACTTCAGGATCGCCACCCCAAACGGAACTCCGAAAATCCCCGCGACAACGATCGGCACTGCTTCCTTGTAAGGAATGTCCTTCCTAGCCTGAATGGCTATCAATATCCCAGCGCTAACGCCTCCCGTGTTCACAACGACCACGGCCGTCTGAGGGTCACTGATGGCGAGTAGCGATATTGGCATAGCGGTCATCGCAATTCCGAAGCCTGTCGCGCTGTACACTGTGCAGCCGAGAAAGAGCGCCAGCGCCAGGATAGCCACGCCGGTCAATCCCAAGGTCAGTTCCATCAGATTTTCACCACTTCCTGAGCAATGGCAACGACGCTGGAAAAGATGATGATGCCGATGACGGCGTACTGGAAGGCTCGCTCGTTGATGCGCCTGATGATAAGCGCGCCTAGCGCTAGGCCTATCAGTGCCGGTACTGCCGCAACGCCTATAAGCATCAATCGCTCCTGCGTGTACAGGCCGGCAAGCGCAAACTGCACGACCGCAACCGACGTCAGAACCATCAGGAAGAATGCCATCGCACCCCTGACGGTCTGCCGTTCCCAATTCTTTGTCATCAGATAGAGCATCACCAATGATCCGGCGACCCCTGTTGTGGGGAGCAACACCCCCACAATGAAGCCCGCTAGTATCCCAACCGGCGTCGAGTATGGCAGTTCTCTATCCACCTTGAAGAATGAGCCGATAGCGAAAAGAATGATAAACGCGGCGATGACTATGCTGAGCACGCTCGCATCTGCGTTGCTGAGTATGTACACTCCGATAGGCGAACCAACCACCGAAGCCAAGGATATCGGTATTATCTGCTTGAAAGGCACATCTCGCCACGACTTCCAGATTATCCAAGCGGCCACTCCCATTCCCAGAGTTCCCGGCAAAATAATGGCGGACTGCGGCCCATGGGCAAGTAGCATGATGGGAGTGGAAACCATGCCTATCCCGAAACCCGTCGCGCTGAACACCGTAGCTCCCAGAAACATCGCAGCCATCGCCACAGCCGCTTCAAGCCAACTTATTTCACTCAAAGGCTTGCTACCTCTCTGACCAGCACTGACAGGCTGGATAATACAATCAGTATCACTACCGCATAGCGAAATACACGCTCGCTCATCTTCTTCAGAATCACAGAACCAAGGCCCAATCCCAGCAACATTGGTATCACCATAAGCGCAATCAGGTTCAGCCTCTCAGCCGTGTAAAGACCCGCCACAGCGTACCCTGCTATGCCGAATACGTCCAGTGCAAGCAGGTAGAACGCCATAGCGGCCCTGATTGACTGCCTGCCCCAGTTTCGCGTTAGGAGATACAGAGTAACCATAGGCCCGCCCACACCAAACGCCGGGAGCACGACACCTACTCCGAACCCCGCCAGAATGCCGACCGTCTTTGAAAAGGGAAAGTCTCTCCGGAAGTTAACCGCAGCTGTAGCAGCTAACGCTATGATGAGCCCGGAGATGCCGATACGCATTACGCTTGGATCGGCGAACTTCAGGATGAGCACCGCAAACGGGACGCCTAGCGCCCCTGCAGCGGCAATCGGCAGGACATCCCGGAATGGTATGTCCTTACGAGCCTGTACGACTACCCATGCTTCAACTGCTATCGCCACCGTGTTCAGGACAACCACCGCCGTCTGCGGCTCCAGCACGAACAGCAGGCCGGGCATTGCTACCATTCCAATGCCGAAACCCGTCGCACTCAGGGCAGTGCAGCCCAGAAACATCATCAGGGTAGCAATCCCAATCTGAGTCGCGCTCACAACAGATTAATGGCCTCCCTAACCAGAACCATCATGCTTGTCGTTATGATTGCACCTACAACCAGTCTTTTGAACATCACTTCATTGATTCGCCGCAATATCAGAACTGCGAGCCCCCAGCCCGCCACAACGGGTAGAGCGGCGACGCCAATGAGCAGCAGGCGTTCCTGCGTAAGCAGCCCGGCCGCGCCGTAACCAATGACCCCTGCGCCCTCCACCGCAAGAAAGTACAGCGACAGCGAGCCCCGCAGCGCGTGGCTTGTCAGCCTGTGTGACATCCAAGCTAGCACCATCAGCGCCCCACCCACGCCAAATGCGTTCAGCAGGACGCTCACCACGAATCCCGCGCAAAGTCCCACCGATGTTGATTTTGGCAGTGCCCACCGCGTGTTGAATACTACGAGCAGTGTCAGCGCGATGATGAGCCCAGCAATCGTTATACGAAGGAAGGCAGTGTCTGCGTCCCTAAGAATGAAAATCCCGACTGGAACTCCCACAATTCCAGACGCAGCGATGGGAAGCACCTGGCGCACGGGGATGTGCTGACGCGTCTGCCAGATAACCAGCGAGAACATTAGCAGTGAAACGGTGTTGACGACTACCACCGCCGTCTGCGGATCCAGCAGCAGAAATAACAAGGGAAACGACGCCACGCCGATGCCGAATCCCACCGTGCAGAAAACGAGCGCGCCGCCCAAGACAATTGCGGCTACCAGAAGTAACTGCTCGCCTGATAGCGTGTCCAAGGGGCAACCTAAAGCTTACTCGGCATTATGGCACCGCCTGCCCGGCTAGGACACCCGTGCAGCGCTCGCTGTCAACGGCCACTTGGCCATTTACAAGAACATACGGAATCCCCGTCGGAAACTGGCAGGGATCGTCATATGTTGCGTTATCATTGATTCGCTCGGCGTCGAATACAACAATGTCTGCGTATGCGCCATTTTCGATTCGACCTCGTCCCGTCAGGCCGAAGCGCTGCGCCGCATTGTCGGTCATACGCTGTACCATCTGTTCGAGCGATAGCATACCGAAACTGCGCCTCAGCCTTCCCAGGAAGCGAGGGAAGCATCCGTAAGCGCGCGGGTGCGGCATGCTCCCCAAGTGGATTGAGTCGCTGCCCACCATGTAGTCCGGGCGCGACAGAAGCTCTACGCAGTCCTTGCTCACCTGTTGCCATACCCTTACGCTGTCGGGAGGCGCCCCTCGATAACCTACCTGTAGCTCCTCATCTTCCAGCAACCACATTACGGACTCTTCTATCGATTCGCCACGCTCTGCTGCGATGTCCCGTAAGCTCATGCCTTCCAGATGGCTGTTCTTCGGCAGGTAAGTGAATACGGCTGACGACAGATCATTGGGGCGCGCCTGCATATACTCAAGCATTCGCTGCCGCTCTAGGGGATCGCGCAGCCTTTCCATCAGCGCGTCCGGACCGCCGTCATTTACCTCGCTCGGCAGGTAACGTATCGGGTAGCTGCTGCCGGTAGGGTAAGGGTAGAGTTCCAAAGTACAGTCCACGCCTTCAGCCTTCGCTTCGTCAATCAGTCTGACCCGTTCGGCGACCTGCCCCGCGTTATCCGGTTGCGTTCGATAGTGCGAAAAATGAACCTTGACGCCTGATCGCCTGCCGATTTCAAGCGCCTCCGGCACTTCGCCGCCGCCGAAGCCGCGCTCCGTGTTCACATCCCGCAGGTGCGTAACATATACACCGCCATACTCCGCGACCACCTTGCACAGCTCGACAAGTTCGTCCGTGTCGCTCCAGGCGTTGGGAAAGTACGACATTCCGGTAGCGAGCCCAACCGCGCCCTGCTCCATGCCTTCGCGAATCATCTGCTTCGCCTTCTCAAGCGCGTCACCGACAAGCGGCTTGTCATAGAAGCCCACGCATTCAAGCCGAATCGCCCCATGCGCGATGCAGTAAGCGGTGTTGATTGAGACCTTCTTGTGATAGTGCGAACGAAAGGCCGCAACGCTGCTCATATCCAGATCTTCTGGCGGCTCCCCTAGAATACCCGCGAGGTAGCGGCGGTTCATCCGATAGTTATCCGGCGACAGCGGCGCGTAGGAAAGCCCGTCCTGCCCCAGTATCTCGGTCGTGATGCCTTGACGCAACCCGTCCGCATGCTGTGGATCATTCAGGAGCACGCCGTCGGAATGAGTGTGCGTATCAATGAATCCCGGCGAAACCGTAAGCCCCGTGGCGCTGATAACTCGGCGAGCTTCCGTCTGTGTCAGATCGCCTATCTCCGTAATCGTCTCGCCTACGACGCCAACATCAGCTCTAAAAGCGGCAGCACCCGTCCCGTCAACTACACTTCCGCCAAGAATGACTAAGTCAAGCATCGCAAGTCCCTCCCAACTAATGTAATGCCGGCAGCGCGCAGTATAACACAGCAGTCTGCCGCAGGCAGAGGTCACATTGCTGAACATTATTGCGGACGCACTTAGCTCCCGTCCACCACACGAAACATGTACTCGGCATCCGGCAACAGATACTCCGGTCCGATGCGAGATTTCGGACGTCCTGGCGGCGCCCACAGCACCTCAAACCGCGGTGATCCCACACTCGTCTGATACTCCAGCCTTATCCGATGCCTGCCCGCCGCCAGCTCCACCTCTGACTCTCTGCTGGCGCGAGTGTCAATTACCGTTTCGCCATCTATGTTCAACCTCATCTCGCCGTGGACGTCTCCAAAAGTGAATCTGTGCAGTCCCGATTCCGGCACATTCAGGGTTCCGCCCCATACCGATGAGTGTTCGCCTTCTATTACAGAGTGATACCAGAACGCTCCACCGATACCGGGAGTCACCTGCATGGCATCCGGAATTGCGTCGTCTGCTGAACCCACGCTATCCACCGACTCGAAAAACCGACCGGCCAATCCTATGGGGCGTACGTCGCCGTGATACAGATTACCGACCGAAATAGGCTCAAATGCCCTCTCCTCAGCATTTTCGCCTCCGGCCGGCTGATCACTTTCTTGTAACGGCGGCTGTCTCCACAGCAACCGCAGCGCCCCATCCGTATTCTCTACCCGCGTCCGGACTTCTAGTGCGTGCAATCCGACGGAGGGCACAACCTTCACTTGAGATCGGTCCTCAGTGAGGATGGCAGTTCCATCCAGCAAAACGGTTGCGGAAGAGCCGCTTTCCAGCGCGAAAACGTACTCGCCTGCGTGTGTTACGTGCAGCGTTCCCGACCATTCGATATCGAACGGCGCATCCCCTTCGTCTGATTCCAGCATCCATACGCTTTCAGTCTCTCTCTTGACACTCTCTATGATCTCACCATCCACCAACGTGCGCCGTTCTACAAGACCCTGTGCCGCCTCAAGCTGCTCACGGCTTATATATGCCGAATAGTACAGTACATCCCCACCAACGGGTGGCCTGATCTCACGAAAGTCAGCATCTGGATAGTACACTCTCAGCGTGTCGTAAAACCCGGACTCGCGCGGCTCCAGATATATCGCGGCGCCCATCCACACGGAATCCGGATCTAGCGGAATATTCGTGGGTGCGGCAATCGTCTGACGTGGGAAGCGATGCCCGAAGAGGCTTGCGACGAGACTGTGCCTGAACTGCCGGGATACCATCGGACTGTAACCCCTTTCGGCCTGTTCAGCCAGGTCGCGCGCCATCAGCGTTTCGTCGGTTGAATATGCCGCGTAAACTTCTGGGCTATTTGCCTGCTCGCCGAAATAGGCATTAATATTCGCATATCCGATGACTACCAGCACGCCTGCAATGCAGGCTGCCGTCCCCACGCGCAAAGCCGGAAGTCTGAAGGAGCGTGCCTTGTCCCAGATGAACCCTATTGCGACCGCAATAAGCGCAATTACGGCGGGAATCACTGTGATGGCGCGTAGGGACTGCGGCGCCTCCCACGGTATGGTTAGCACCCCCGGCATTATCATCACTAAAATCCACACCGGCAGCAATAAGTGAGCTGCGCTGCGCCAGCGAGCAATTACGACAGCTAACCCTACCAGCATCAAAATGCCCGATAGAAAGTCCAGCATCGGCTCGCGCGGGATGTTGTGACGACCGTTGGGGTCTCCCTCCAGATGAAACATTCCGAGATGTTTCGTGAGGCTTCTCAAAAATGCCTCCGTCTCATCACCGTCATCTACATGGGCGAAGATTGATGTGTGCTGAGTCCTCATGAAGAATTCTTCTGAGTAGATCGCGGCGAACTGCACGACGGGCAATGTGGCGATGAGCGCGAACATAGCCATTACGCCGAAGTTCCTCAGGATCTTCCTTCGGCCGCCGTCGGCAAAAATAAGGCTATACAGCAAAAGAAATGCGATGACAATTACAAATAGCCGGTACGCTGCGTAAAACCACATGCCGAGACCAAGCATAACTCCCGCCAGCGCAAAGTCAGTCGCACGTCCTCTGTCGAGCGCGCGAAAGGTGAGCCAGACAGTAAGCGCGGCAAAGAAGGGCGCAGTAATGCCGTGCATACCTATACGGCTCCAGTTTATGTCCCACCGCATAACAGCTACCAGGAAGGCGGCGACCAGCCCGATAGCCGTGCCGGACATGTGCCGCACCATCAGGAAGATTGCAAATACTCCGGCCACTCCGAAAGCAACAGCAACTAGCCTGCCTGTCGATATGGAAATGCCCGCAAATTTGATGATGAGGGCGATAGGCAACAGAAACAGGCTGGGAAGGTTGTTCGACGGAACATAGACTGGCGTCTGAGAGGGATTCTCCGCGATTTGCCTCGCTTGATCCAAGTTGTCCGCTTCATCAAACCATAGGCCGGGCGGAAATCCTTCAAGGTTATACATCCGAAGAATCAGGGCAAAGAGCAGAATGGCGCCAAGGGCAACCCAAGGCAGAACTGCGCGTGTCTCGAATGTGATTCGATACCCGGGCTTGAATCGAGCAATAAGTGACGACCACCTACCCTCGAACGCAGGCACCGCGCCAAGAGTCAGCAACACAGACAGCGAGAAGCTCCACCATGCCAGTGTATTCGGTGGACCGCTGGGAAACTGAAACAGGCAAAGCGCCGCAAGAATCAGGCCAACTGCAAATAGGCTCGTCCCTATACGCCGCTCCGATAGCCCAAAAATCAGAAAGGGCTGTCCAGCCACGGTCACTTCAGTGGCTCCACTACGCTGAGACTGGATGTGCCCTTGAGGTGCAGATGGGGAACCTACAACATCTTGCGGCGCAGAGGCGTCTCGCACCGTACCGTGCGAAACGGATGCATCGCCATCGCTGCGCCCATCTTGAAGTGGTTTCGGCTCCGGTTCCGTGTCCGCATTTTCGCCACGCAGATCAGACCAGAATAGAGAGAGAGACCGTTCCGTCATCCTGCCGAACGCAACGAGCAGGGACAGCACACCCACCGTGAGGGGTGCGACAGCCCATTGAATTCCTATAAATGCGTAGGCAAAAAGAGCAAGTGTGAGCGAAAATACAGTTGCCGAGAGCAGCACAAGGCGAATTTTTATGCGGGCATCCGCATCTGAGTTATCGGCACTCATGAGGGAATTATATTGCGGTAGGCGATTCCGTCGTGAGCACGCCTTTCTCGTAGAGCCCGTCTATCTCAAGACATTCGTAGCCAAGCTCCGCGAGTTTTTCCCGATTGTGTTCACCGAGTAGTGGTGTCTGTCTGCCATCGATAGCGCGCGTCTCGCCAAATACGATACCGTTCGCATGGTAGTGCATCTTGCCATAGACAGCGTGGCTATGCTCGACGACCATGCCGTTCGCAATCATGTGCTCGTCCTCAAAGTAACCCACGTTATACTGCTCTGTCACATCAGCGCAACGAACACCTACTTCTCTCAGTTGGTGTATCCACTCATTCGCCGTCTTCAGCGCAAAAGCATCGGTCAGTAATTCCCACAGTGCGTCACCGTTCTCCGCCCGCTTCGGCGCAGAAATGAATCGCGCATCTTCAAGCAGGTCGCCTCGTCCCATCGCCGCGCACATGCTCTCCCACTCATCTTGCGATTCCGCGATGAGGTACAGCCAGCCGGATTTCGTCTCAAATAGTCTGTGCAGCGGGCTAAGCCCATACTGCCCGCCGTCGGCTATGGGCGGCGAGGTCTTGCCGTCATATCGAAGGAAGTCTTCTTCACGCAGCACGGCGCCCGCATTAAGCAGGTTGCAGTCCACCTTCTGTCCAATCCCCGTTCGTTCCCTTGCGTAAAGAGCCATGATCGCCCCAAGGGCAACCATGCCTCCCGACGAAAAGTCAGTTGGCGCAAGTTGCGCGAGGAACACTGGAGGATTTCCGCGCCCCCCCTGCGCGAACTGCAAGCCCATCCAAGCCTGCGCCAGCGGATCAACTCCGGGCCTGTGAGCATACGGTCCGTCCCAGCCGAAGGCAGTTGTGTGCGCCTGAATCAGCCTCGGATTGATCCGCTCCAGTTCCTCGTCGCTTAGTCCCATGCGGTCCGTAGCGCCAGGCCTCATATTTGCCAGCATGATGTCAGCGTCGGCGGCAATGCGCTGTGCGATTGCTTGCCCTTCCGCAGTCTTCGTGTTTGCGGATACGGAACGCTTATTGGAATTGAGATATAGGAAGTATTGCGCTCCCGCAGGTCTCGATATGTCACCGTATGGCGGCTCGAATTTGATGACGTCAGCGCCCAAGTCTCCCAGGCATTTGCCCGCAGCAGGTCCTGCTATGACATTAGTCATCTCCATAACCCGCACGCCATCCAGCGGAGGCTTGTCATCACGCCGTTCGACCTCAGACGGCTCCGGAAGGTCAATACGCCCAGCCTCTGCAAGCAAGGCATCCGTGTTCTGCCCTCGCATTGGTCGAGCGCGGCGAATTACCCCAGGCGTCTCAGTAAATTTGATCGGGTTTCCCATCTGAGTAACATCGCCAACTATCGGATCGCGCATCTGTAACAGCATGTCGTTTGCGATTACTTGCGGATTGTCCATAGACTCATTTGTCGTGCTGGCGCGAGCGTAAGGCACATCCGCTTCCTCGAAAATGCGCTCCCACTCAGCACAGGGTTTTGTCCTAATGACATTCGCAACAATGTCGAATAGCTCGGCGCGAGCCTCTTCGCTCTCCGGTCGCCTGCCGTCGCCGTAGCGCGGATTGGCGAGCAAGTCGGCTATGCCCATGACGGTCGCGGCGATGTCCACGAATCCGCCGTGAATGCAGCCGATCTGAATCCAGTTCCCGTCCGCACACTCGAATACGCTGTAGAAAGGTCCCCCACCGGCGGTCGTAAGCTGGAACGGTCGCTGCTCCAAACGCTCTCCGATGACCTTCGGCGCAAACATCAGCGCACCGGCCATGACCGACGTATCCACCTTTCTCCCACAGCCCGTCTTCTCTCTTGCGTACAGGGAGGCGGTGATTCCTTGAGTAGCGAGCACTGCCGTGCCTAGATTCACGACAGGATGCACCACATGTACCGGTCCCTCTCGAAATCCGGGCTGCGACGCAAGGATACCCATTCGTGACTTAACCAGGTGTTCATCTCCCGGCTCGTCCCGCATCGGACCTTGCTTTCCGTATGCTGTGATGGAGCAATGCACAAGGCGCGGGTTGATGCGGCGCAACTCACTGTAGTCCACAATCTCTTGATACTGCGAATTTGGCGCAAAATCTTCGATAAGCACATCGGCCATGACTACCAGTTTCTTGAAAGTAGTTTGCCGATCCACAATGTCGAGAGAAGCGCTCTCTTTACCCCGGTCCCATACCATGTAGATGGGCTGTGTGCGGTCGATTTCATCGCCCGGCAGTTCGACGCGGATTACACGCGCACCGTTGTCGCAGAGAAACATGCCAGCCAATGCGCCCGGCCTGTGTCTCGTCAGGTCAAGTACAGTTATCCCGTCTAGTGCGCCAGACATCTTCGCCTTTTCCTTGATGATAGTGTAAATGGTGCGGGAGCGGATAAAATGCGGCTGAAACTACGTTTCCGCCAAAGATGACGCAAATTGTAACATGAGCGCGTCAATAAAACAGGCAGTTTATCCGTGTGTCTGTCGTTAAAGGCACGCTCAATACTGCGCTCAACTTGACAAGCACAGCATATCAACAGAAAATCAGGGCGAATTGGCAGCCCCCACGGAACAACAGCCCGTTCGTCCTGAGCGTGTCGAACGACGAGTTTGGACAACAAACGCTTCACAGGAGAATTGAATGACTACCGCTACGAGTGCATGGACGGAAGAGATTGTTGAGGTGGCAGGCAGCCGCCTCCAGATTGTACAGGGCGGAAGCGGCGACCCGCTGCTTGTGCTACACGATGAAATGGGACACTATGGTGCCCTGCGCTGGCACGAAGCCCTTGCCGAAAGCAACACCCTTCACATTCCATCCCATCCCGGTTTCGGAGAATCCCCAAGGATGGATTGGGTGATGAATATGCGAGACCTCGCCGGATGGTATCTTCGCGCGCTGGACGAGCTGGGACTGCAAGGCGTGAATGTCATAGGCTTCTCCCTTGGCGGCTGGCTCGCGGCGGAGATGGCGACGATGTGCCCTCAGCAGTTTAATAGGATGGTTCTGGTCGGAGCAGCGGGTATCAAACCAAGTGAGGGGGAGATATTCGACATATTCCTTGTGACCGCTGAAGAGTACCTCGACACCGTTTGTCTGGATAACGCCTCCGTTCCGGAGTTCGCCACCGTGCGGCCCGCCGAGCCGTCGCCAGAGCAGATGGAGGCTTGGCTGGTCGCCCGAGAAGAGGCATGCCGCCTAAGCTGGAAGCCTTACATGCACTATCCAGGTCTGCCGCACCTGCTGGGGCGGCTGCAAGACCTGCCTACGCTCCTCGTCTGGGGCGCGCAGGACGGCATGGTGCCGGTCAGCGCCGGCGAGATTTACCAGCAGTCTATCAAAGGCTCGCGCCTCGAAGTCATCGACAACTGCGGACACCGCCCTGAAATCGAAAAGACCGACGAGTTCCTCTCGCTGTTGCAGGGATTTCTTGCAAATGATTAACACTATCGCCTGATATTGTGCATAGTTCTTTTGTGGTATAAATGGTGCATAGACTAATGATCACCAATAGAGGACTTCTTGATGGCGACAATCGGATTCGACACTCACGAAGCGGTAAAAGCGCTTACTGAAGCAGGTTTCAGCGAGACGCAGGCGGAAACTGTCGTCTCAACGGTGCGTGAAGCCATCGGCAGCGACCTCGCGACCAAATCCGATCTCGAAAACGGACTTCAGACGGTCAAGTCCGAGCTTCTTGCGGAAATACAGTCTCTTGAATTGCGTATGACACCCAGACTCGGCGGTTTCATGATTGCTGTCGGAGGGTTGATAGTCGCACTCATCAAACTCCTGCCATAGCTAACAATTACGTCCCGCAGGCGCGACCTAATTCGCTTGCGATACAGGGATTCATAGAACGGGGAAACCCAAAGGAGAACGCCCATGTTCATCGCACACTTCACTGAACGCCCATACCAGGATCCGGCCTCCGGCTACTTCGGTGCAACGGGCAAGTCCATCAAGGACCTTACCCTGAGCAACGAAATCTACGACCCTGAACTTGGCGCGGACCTGTACAACCGCTACCTCGACGAGAGGCTGTACGCCGAAGAGATGGGCTTCGACGGCCTTATGCTTAACGAGCACCACAGCACGCCCTTCTGCATGGGTGGCGCGATGAACATCGAGGCGGCAATCCTCGCTCGCATGACGAAGCGCGCGAAGATTGTCCTGCTTGGCAACATCATACCCATCTGGGACGATCCGCTATGGCTGGTCGAGCAGCTTGCCATCATAGACATGATTTCGCGCGGCAGGCTTGTCTCCGGCTGGGTGCGAGGCACCGGGCGCGAGAGCGTGTCGCATAACGCCCCGCCGCCGTACAACTGGGAGCGATTCCAGGAGGCGCATGACTTCATCGTCAAGGCTTGGACGACCCCGGGACCGTTCCGATGGGAAGGCAAGCACTACCACTACCGCTATGTGAACCCCTGGGCGCGCCCGTACCAGAAGCCGCATCCCCCGATCTGGCTGCCCGGTGTCGTCAGCCGCGACTCCCTACAGTGGGCTGCGCGCAACCGCATTCCATATATAATGCTCGCAACCGAGATGGAGCCTACCAGGCAGGCGTTCCAGCTTTACCACGAGACTGCCGAAGAAGAAGGGTACGAGTCCGGTTCGCAGAACATCGGCTACCTCTGGAAAGTGCATGTTGACGAGACCGAAGAACTCGCCGAGCAGACCGCGCGCAAGTACGTGCAGGGTCCCAGTAACCCCTTCCTTGCAGGCAACGAGGGCACGGCAAACCCCGCGCTCCTGTCACTGCCCGGCCTGACCTCTCGCCGGCGTGTCCTGCCCACCCGTGACTTCGCGACCGCAAACCGCGGTGGTCAGATTACATCCCGCGCGTTTGAAGAGCAGCAAGAAAAGTACACCATAGTCTCTGGTACGCCCGACACCGTATTGCCCAAGATTCGCCATGTGCTGGAAACGCTCCGCCCTGGCAGCGTCATATTCTGGGACGGCGACGGCGCGATGACCCACGAAGACCAGATGCGTTCCCTGCGTCTGATGGGCGAGTACGTCATCCCCGCCGTTCGCGAGATGGGCAAAGAGCTAGAGTTGTTCAGCCCGTTCGAGGTCGATCCCGCTACCGGAAAGCCTGTCGAACAGGAACCCGCGCAGGCAGTCGCCGACTAAGCGATATATGTTCAAATCAGATAGGGATGCGCATAAATGTCGCATCCCTATTTTTTCGTATTGCTTGTAATGAGCGGCTTATAGGCGCGGGTCTCTAATTGCCTTGAACAAGCCCAGCACGAACAACGGTATGTTCGCGCCAATGACAGCGCCCACCGTTGTTATGTGTATCTCAGGTATGCCTGGCTTCCAAATCGGATGGATTGCGCCGATGTCGATGCCGCGTTGCAACCCAAGCCACGCGCCAAGCAATCCGCAGGCGAGCGCAACTGCCAGCAGGAGCACCTGTACGCCGAGCTTATGCTCCCTATCCAGCCAGGCGATGTAACTTCCAACCCCGGAGCCTATGCCTGTAGTGAGTACCAACACAGCCACGACGCCCCCACCGTACCCCCAGATAGACAGGTATAGCGCCTGAATCATCACATACGACCCAAACCCGACGACAGCTGCGACGAACAGCGCGAACACGCCTCGCGCGAATACAAGCACAAACTTCAGCAGCGCGCCAATCGTGGCGAGCAACTGCATGTGCCTGTAAAATGCTGAGCCTATTTTCTGCATCCGCCGCGCCAATCCGCTTGACCCCGAAAAACCATTCGAGGGCGCCGCTCAAGATATTTCATCTTATATGAGCGTAACAGACAGGGATTGATGACGCCACCTATTCCGACGCATACGCCTCGCCAAACCGCTCCGCATGCGCCACATCCGCCAGGCTCCTACGATTCCTGCGCCCAAACCTGCCCATATCGGCGTTGAGTCTGTAGCCGAACGGCAATACGGTCAGCAGAACGAGATGGTCGGGAATACCCAGCAAGTCCTTTATCGCCTGATTCTGCTCGGCCTGCCGGATGCCCACAAAGCACGTTCCCATCCCTTCCTCCCACGCGACAAGCTCCATCTGCTGCAAGGCGCGACCAGCGTCCAGCTGCGCTCTGGGCGTGTCGTCGGTAGCGATAGCGATTGCCAGCGGCGCGTCCCCAACGAAAGGGCCCTGCGTGGCGAGTTCTCCCAGACGCCTGATAGTCTCGCCATTACGAATTACGATGAAGTGCCAGGGCTGCAAGTTCTGCGAACTCGGCGAGAGCCTACCCGCCTCCAGCAGCTTGAGCACGACATCGTCCGGTATCGGATCGGGCTTGTACTCACGCACCGTGAGCCGCGACATCACTGCATCGTTAACTTCCATAATACGCACTCCCTTGTGACTCTGATGTGATTCTGAACGTAGCACAGTTGAGTGAAGAATCTATAGAGTTTCTGCACTACTGCACGTTAGCGATTTGAGATTCCTCGCTTCGCTCGGAATGACAGGGGAATAGGTTCGAAATGACTGGAGACTGACAGACTGAACTATTGACGAACTGACTTACTCCCCTACACCGGATATCGCCAGACCTCGCCTGGCGGCGCTTCGTCAGAAAGCTTGAACTGCGGCACGGCAAAGCCTTCGTCGGTGTCCAGGAAAACCACTTCCACCCGCTTGCCGATACCGACATTCTCCGGGTCTTCCGGCTCCATATTCTCGTTCAGCAGATTCGCGGTTATGCGAAGCCCGTTTCCCGGGTTCGGCTCGCCGCTCTGCTCATCCAGTTCCACCAGCACCACGGTATAGGGCACCCAGTCCCGGAACGCGGGCATTATCGCATGCTCGATGACCTGGTAGCTGTATATCGTACCTTTGCCGCTCACGTCCTGCCACTCCCAATTGAGCGACGCGCACCAGGGGCAAGCCGCTCCCGGCTCGCCGCGCAGCAACCCGCACACCGGCTCGGTACACTTCTTGACCACCAGCCGATGCTCCATCGCAGCATCGAAGTAGCCCTTGTACTCGCTGTCAAGCTCCGATATGTTCAGAGCTAGTCCATTGTATTCATACACTGGCATGTCTTTCCCTCCAAAACAACCAAAGAAAGCAAAAAGGCCCTTCGCCGCTAATCACTGGCCACTGGCCACTACCGGCGCATTATCAATGCGCTGCCCACGCCCGGCATTGCCCATCCCATGTTCATCGAGATGTTCACATCCGGCACCTGACGGCATCCGCCCTCCGCATAGTCGTAGGAATGCTCGCCGTCGGCCGAGTTCGGGCAGTAGTCGTCCACAGTGCCACGAATCTGCCGCGTGTTCTCGATGACCATGTTCATTCCGTGCGTGTATCCTTCGCACAAGTGGCCGCCGCTCGTGTTGTTCGGACGCCTGCCGCCTAGGTCGGTGATGCCGCTCTTCACATACTCCTTGCCCTCGCCCTTCTCGCAGAAGCCGTAGTCCTCGAACTGCAAAAGCGTGGTGTACGTGAATGCGTCATAGCACCCGGTAACATCTATGTCGTCGTGCGTAACGCCCGCAAGCTCGAACAGGCGCGGTCCAACATAGTAGCCGGCGACGCGCGAAATCGGCGCGTACTGGTAGTGGAAGTCGCCGCCCGGCTTCACTCCCCTGCCCTGCACAGCCATGATGTACGCCGGTGGATGCTTCAAGTCCTTCGCGCGTTCCGCCGAGGTAACGATGATACAGGTCGCGTTGTCAGTCTCAAGACAGCAGTCCAGCAGGTGCGCGCAAGGCTTCACTATCCAGCGAGAGTTCACCACATCGTCCACCGTAACTCGCTGCTTCATCAGAGCCTTCGGATTGTTGCTCGCGTGCTTGCTGTGCGTAACCTTGATGTGCGCCAGGTCCTCGCCGGTAACGCCGTACTCCATCATGTGCCGCGTGAATGTGAACGCGAAGTTCTGCACCGCGCTCGCCACGCCGTAGGTGCGCTTCATCAGGTCTGAGCCGCCGATTGGCGCAGCCGCACGCGCTCCCGTACCGCCGATCCGCACCTGCGAGTAGCCGTTCATAGCGCGGAATATCGCCACCGTGTCGCACATTCCGGCTTCTATCGCGCCGATGGCAAGACCTATGAGCGCCTCGGTGCTGGACCCGCCGCCGGAGCAGTCCATGTAGAAGTTCAGGCGCATACCGAGGTCGTACATCATCGTTGTTGATGGTGTCGAGTCGCCTCCGTGGTAGCTCAGCATCCCATCCACATCCTGCGGCGTCAGCCCGGCGTCATATATGGCGTTGCGTATCGCCTCAACTCCCATCGCCCGCGTGCTGCGCCCCGAAGCGCGGCTATACTCCGTCTCGCCTACGCCCACAATCGCGTACTTGTCCTTCAAGCGTCCTTCCATGCATCGCCCTCCTATGCCAGTCTCAAATACAACGGCGTAAGTATCGCCTGTTCAGGGGTGAATGGCAAGTGTCGGCGATTCGGTGCCAGGAACGGGGGCTGACATCGATGGGCAGCCCTTCGATAAACTCAGGACAGGGACGGACAAGATGGGGGATCATCCCCCGCGCGCCTGTGGATTCCCGCTCCCCGATCGGAGTCGAGGCCATGCTTGGCGGGAAAGACAGATCGTGAAGGGGGAGAGGAGACTGGTTAGGCTGTCAGTATTCAGTTGTGAGTTGGGGGCGGGTTGCGCTAAGGCTCTTCGTAGGGGATGGTCCAGTTGATGGGGGCGATCCAAGAGATGTTTTCGAAGTGGATGGGATTGTGTGGGTAGCGGGCGTTGCGACGGGTCAGGTATGCCTTGTAGCGTGCCTTGAACTGTTCGAGTGTGTCATCGCTACGCAGAAAGTGTCTTCCCCCGGGCGCTCCCATGGTGATTAACTTGTGGTTTTTCTCATTCAGCGCGTTGCCCTTGCAGTCGTGCCGCCTGTCTTCGCAGGAGCAGGGGTATGAATAGACTTTGTAGTACACGGGGCCGTGCAGGCTGTACTCGATGTCTTCTTCGAGTTGACGCTCGTATTCCTCATGGAGAAGGCGCTCTTCTCTTTCTTCAGGAGTCTCCACGGGTTCGGGCGACTCGCCAGTCGCCCCTACCTCCGTGAAGTCGAAGACGCAGCGCAGCAGTTCCTTTGATGCTGACATCCTGTGGTTGGGCTTGAAGCCTTGCAGCTCTCCCTGCATTGCCTGTATGAGGAAGTCGATGACAAGACCGCCGTTGTCTGTCTTCTCCTGCGCTAACTGCGCTATCTCCGTGCTTATGCGCGTGTCGGCTCTGCGTGTGTCCCTGCGCTCGCGCCTCGTGGGAGGTTCCAGGTTCAGGTTGTTTACGAATGCGTGTATCTGCACGCCGGTGAACTTTCCGAGCAGGCGGGCGGCTTCGAGCCTGTGGCAAGCCTTGAAGTCGTCGAACTCGCCTTTCATAGCGGAGACGAGGAAGTCAAGTATCAGACCTCCGTCGTCTGTTTTTTCGAGCGCCGTCTGTCTGAAGGATTCGACGAATTGTTGGCGGTCGGTCCGCATTTGTTCGGTGGTATGTTGTGTTGCTTTGTTCATACGTTCCGATTATAGATACAGATGTTTGTGTTGTCAAGGGGGAGTTTTACATCGATGGACAGGATGGGGAGGATTCGTCATCCCCGTCCTAACCTTCCCCCTCAAGGAGGAAGGGACAATATGTCCCACCTAGACACGTGCTAGGAATACCGAGACAGGGGCAAAGAGCATTATTGTCAGTGGTATGGATACGAACAAAATTGCGATTCCTGTCGTCGCATCATATAATAAATTCGATGACAACGAAAGGTTAAGCAAGTCGCGGACGGGCGGACAGAAAAGTCAATTGGCTCATCTATATGACGCTTGTAGGAGTACCGCCCGCTATTCTAAGTCTGTCGGCATGGCTCGTATAAGAGGGGACATGAAAAATGCCCACCAAAGCGTTAGCCGTCGTAGACTCGATAATCGGCGCAGCCGGGATCGCCTTGGCTATATGGTCAATTCTGGACACGGACAGGGAGAATCAGAGGCGCAAGGGCGGCGTAGGCGGTGAGTCCCTTAACTGCCTTCACATATCATAGTATTTTGGAAGTGTGGGAGGCTCACGCCGATGTACAAATTGCAAGAGACTTTAGAATCTACCCTCCGGGATATTGTGGAATGTGATAGTCGCGACCTGGATGTTAATGAATTGAAGGATAAGATTTCCAAAATGATTCCTGATATTTGCGACGAAACAGCAACAGATATGTTGGTCAATATCAAACAGGTCGCTTTCTCGGGCAATCTGGAGAATCATAGGAAAGACCGACAGAAATTTGAAGAAAGGCTAATGGAGGTTTGGAGACAGCCGATAGAGCTTCTTGAGTTGTTCGTATCATTAGCAACGGAGGCGGGCACAGACTTCAACTTCGAATTTCGCAACGAAGCTGTAAGTTCGGACGATGCTGTATTTGAAGCACTTACTAGATTGCATGGCAGAGCGTGCCAAGTGTCAAACGAGATTCTTGTCCTTTTACGGTCAGGTTATGCAGACGGAGCGCATGCACGTTGGAGGACTTTGCATGAAATTGCAGTCATCGGCTTTTGCATTAGCAAGCCAGAGACGGACGAGCACAGACAAGAATTAGCCGAGAAATATCTGCGGCATGAAACCGTACAACGATATAAAATGGCGTGCCAGTATAAGAAGCACAGTGAGCGACTTTACCTAGAACCAATTTCCGAAGAAGAGTTCAACGACCTCAAGTCAAAACGCGACAGACTCGTCTCTAAATTTGGCGAACCGTTCGGGAAGGACTACGGATGGGCGACATCGATAACGCATCCTAACCCTCCAAATATGACCACTATTGAAGAGTGCGTTGATTTGGAACATTGGCGCCCGTACTACAGGATGGCAAGCGACAATGTGCATCCAAACTCGCATGGCGCTTACTATAGACTAGGTTTAACATCCCATCAAAACAACTTGATCTTGGCTGGACCAAGCAACGCGGGGTTAGCCGACCCCGGACACTCGACTGCCATCTCACTCCATCAGATAACCACGAGCTTGCTCAGAACTAGGTCAAGCATCGACTGCATAGTTGTTATGATTATCTTGCAGAAATTAGTGGATGAGATTGGGGAAGCATTTCTTGAAGCACACAATTACGTTGAAGTGTTATCGCGCGGCGAAAGTGGATCAGAAAGCACCTAATGACAGATACAACCACCTCACCCAACTCACTCTACTTCGGGGACAACCTCGACATCCTGCGGCAGCACATCTCGGATGAGAGCGTTGACCTGATTTATCTCGACCAGCCGTTCAGCTCCAATGCCACATTAACTCAAACAGTGATCTAAGAAACACCCACATACCTATCCAACGCCGCCAAGTATCCGTTTAGTTCGTCATCACCGATCCATGCGCTTCGGAACGCATTCCGCGCGAGTTGCGCTACTTGCTCACTCGATAACCCCGTTGCCTGGTGCGTGTTCGTTAGTACCTCGGTCATGTAGTAGCTCCGCATGTAGGCAGGGTCGTCGGTGTTCAGGGTGACGTTCAGTCCGAGTTCCAATGCCTTCTTTAGCTCGGCGGCGCGTCTTGGCGCGGGGTTGCTCGGTGTGGCGGTGGTGCAGAATGTCAGGCAGACTTGCCGACGCCGTACATCCTCAATCAGTTCGTCATCATCCAGCACATGGTAGCCATGGTCGATTCTGTCCACGCCGATGATGTCGAGGCACTGCCGGATGTGCTGCACGGAGTTCTCCTGCAAATGGTCGCAGTGCATCGTGAGCTTGTAGCCTTCCGTGCGCGCCCGCTGGAACACATCCTGAAACTTCATTGGCGGGTTGTCTTTCTCGTCAGAGTCGAGGCCTATGCCCACAATCCAGTCCCTGTACGCCAGCGAGTCGGTTAGCGCATCCATCGCCGACTTCGCGCTCATATCGCGCAGGATGCCGAGTATCAGCTGCGAGCGGATGCCGAGTTGCTGCCGCGCCGCCTCCTGCGCCCGGCGAATGCCCGTAATGACGGTATCGAATGCGATGCCCCTGCTGGTGTGCGCCTGCGGGTCGAAGTGCATTTCCGCATACACCACGTTCTGCGCGTGAACTCTTTGCAGGTAAGCATATGTGAGATCGAAGAAGTCTTGCTCCGTCTGCAATACGTCCATGCCTGAGAAATACAGCGCGAGGAACGAGGACAGGTCCTGATAGGCGTATGACGCGGCAAGTTCGTCCGCGCTGCTGTACGGCAATTCGATGCCGTTGCGCTCCGCCAGCCGCAGCCGCATCTCAGGCTCCAGCGTGCCCTCCACATGCACATGCAGTTCGGCCTTTGGCAATTCGCGTATGAAGGCGTTCATATCCTCTTCAGTCATAGTTTTTTCCTCTCGGATGCGCGGAATCATAACACCCTCGCCAGTTGCTCACGTCTCATTATCACAGGTGCTACAATCGGAGTATAGCGTTGATACTTAGGGGTCAGTGTACAGCCAACGGGCTTGGATATGTGGACGGGAAGATTCAGTAGCACTGGATTCCCGCCTGCGCGGGAATGACAATGTGAAAACATCACCCCCATCCCCTGTCTGCACAGGGGCAGGCTCTAACCTTCCCCCGTCAAGGGGGAAGGGACTTTTGCCCTCACCCCTTCGGCAGGCTCAGGGCAGGTTATAGTCCTCACCCAGAGGGAGAGGGGACTTAACGTACTAACGACGGGTCGAACATCGGGGCGTACCGCGAACGCTCATTGAAAGAAGGTGTGAGTAGAACTGATAAAGAATCGCAGAAAGCAGAGTTAAGGAGGATAGACATGCCGTTACAGCTAGACCACACAATCGTACCGGCCTACGACAAGGTAAAGTCCGCTAAGTTCATCGCCCGCATATTCGGGCTGGAATACAACGGGACCTGGGGACATTTCGCCCCGGTGAAGGTCAACGACATTTTCACGCTGGACTTCGACAACTCTGACAATCCGCGCTCCAACCACTACGCCTTTCTCGCATCGGACGAGGAATTCGACGCGGTGTTACAGCGTGTCAAGGACGAAGGCATTTCCTTCGGGAGCGGTCCGGGCTCACGGACGGACGGCGAGATAAATCACAAGCACAACGGGCGTGGATTCTACTTCGACTGCGAGAACGGGCATGTGTGGGAGGTTATCACGCACACTTACATCACCGACTGACGCAGCGGCATGTCAATCTTTCCTTCCGGTCCACTGCGCTACTGAATCGTCCCGGGCGGGTAGTGCTCCAGCCACCACTTCGCAATCTCGTCTCTTCTGGCGAACCACACGCCCGGATGACTGCGAGCGTATTGCAGGAACCGGGCAAGCGCGCGCGACCGTGCCGGCCGGCCGGCTATCCGGCAGTGCAAGCCCACTGACATCATCTTCGGGTGTGTGCGACCCTCTTCGTACAGCACATCGAACGTGTCTTTCAGGTATTCGTAGAAGTCGCCCACGCTGTTCAAGCCACCGCGCCAGAAGCGGGCGTCGTTCGTCTCAAAGCTATACGGCACCACAAGCCACGGCTTCCCGTTCACCTGCGTATAGTACGGCAGGTCGTCGTTCAGCACTCCGCTGTCGTAGATGAACCCGCCCTCATTGGCGACTAGCTCCCGCGTATTGACGCTGGGCCCGTATCGAGTGAACCAGCCTACCGGACGCTCGCCCGTCGTCCCTCTCAGCGACTCAATCGTCTTCCGGATTGCCTCTGCCTCTTCACGCCGGGACATGCTGTGATATTCCTCCCAGCGGTAACCGTGGCCGCATACCTCGTGACCACGCTCCACAACGGCCCGCGCTACTTCCGGGTTTCGCTCGAACGCCAGCGCGCAGCAGAAGAAAGTGCTTTTCGCGCCATACTTTTCGAGCAGGTTGAGTATCCGCCACACACCCACGCGGCTGCCATATTCGAAGAATGATTCGTTGTACAGGTCTCGCTGGTCCGGCGGCACGGGAGACGGCACTTCATTGTTCGTCTCGTGTGCGGGGTCGCCGTCCAGCAGTGACGCTTCGCTTCCCTCTTCGTAGTTTACGACCACCGAAACGGCTATGCGGGCTTTCCCCGACCATTCAATGACCGGCGGGTTTGCCCCGTATCCGATGAAATCCCTTTCATGGTCAGGCATGTTAATTCCTTTGTTCAAGTGCGGTAGGGGCTTCCCGCCGACCTGCCGCCGTCCACCATATACACGCCGCCCGTGCAGAAGCTGCTGTCATCACTGGAGAGGAAGAGCATCATCCCCGCCACCTCTTCCGGGTCACCATACCGCTGCAGCGGTATGCCCTCCGCGATAGACTGCTTTGTCACCTCAACAGTAACCCTTGAATCATCCAGCGCCGCAACCCGCATCTCTTCGATCGAGCGCATCATGCGCGTTTCGATGGGCGCAGGATTGACGGTATTGACCCTGATGCCCAAGGGCGCGCATTCCATAGCGGCGCACCGCATGAGGCCAATCACCGCATGCTTGCTGGTGTTGTAAGCCGACATTTCCGGACTTCCGCCGATACCTGCCGTGGAAGATGTGATGACGATGCTGCCACCTCCACCCTCACGCATCACAGGGACCGCGTACTTGACTCCAAGCCATACTCCACGCACATTGACCGCCATTACGCGGTCGAATTCGTCGATAGGGTACTCGGTTATGGGAGACAACGTTCCTTCGATGCCCGCATTGGCAAGCAGAATGTCGATGCCGCCCCAGCGTTCCGCTGCGGCATTAATGTAAGCCTGTGTCTGCTCCGGGTCCGTGACGTCTGCCGCGGTGTAGCTTGCCTTGTCCTCGCCAATCGATTGCGCTACATCCTTGAGCGCGGACTCGTCGAGATCGACCAGCGCAACGCTTGCCCCTTCGCTGGCGAACAGCCTAGCGGCGGCTCTTCCTATGCCACCGGTCGCGCCGGTAATCACAGCTACTTTTCCTTCCAAGCGGGTCATTTGCAAGCTCCTTTGTCGGTACTAGAAGACTTTCTTAATTCCGTATTCTTCATAGATGTTGATGTCAGGTTCGGTATTGTTTTGGTACGGTCTTCACACCCATCCCATTGTTATGCTCAGGACAGGCTCAAACTTTCCCTCCTCGAGGGTTCAGAGGGGTAGGTATTGAAAATAATCGTGCTTGCGGTTGCGATTTCACCCCCATCCCCTGTCTGCACAGGGGCAGGCTCTAACCTTCCCCCATCAAGGGGGAAGGGACCTTTACCTATCCCTCTCAACCCATCGGGGGGAAGGGAAAAAATGCCTCATTTCAGCACATGTAGGGAATACTCTTCACTTTTTCTGCAGGATGCAGACGCTCTATTCGACTGGATAGAAGACTAATCACTGCGCCGTCAGGCCGCCGTCCATCACTAGCGGAGTACCTGTCACAAACGACGCCTCGTCAGATGCGAGAAACAGCGCGCCGTATGCAATCTCGCGCGGGTCCGCGACGCGCTTCATGAAATTGGACTCACCGGCTTCAGCAAGAAATTCCTCCCTGTCCGCGCCCATGAACTGCCTGTGCCGCTCAGTGGCGGGCGTAAGCACAGAGCCGGGGCACACGCAGTTGACGCGGATGTTGTGCGGCGCAAGGTCCATCGCGAGGCAACGCGTTAGCTGCATTACCGCACCCTTCGACGCGTTATACGGGATAAACGCCGGCTGCGCGATGAACCCGCTCACGGACGCAAGGTTCACTATCGAGCCGCCGCCTGCAGCCTTCATGTGGGGCAGCACATGCTTCACGCAGTACGCCTGACCGATGACATTTACCCCGAACACGCGCGCCCAGTCCGCGTCGCTGATGTCCTGCACCTCGCCGAAGACGAAAGCCGCCGCGTCATTGACCAGAATGTTCACCGTGCCGTATGCGTCAGCGGCCGATTGCACCATCGCCGCGACATCCGATTCCTTGGACACATCCGTGGTTATGAATTGCGCCTCACCGCCTGCTGCTCTGACGCTTGCCAGCGTTTGCTCGCCACCCTGAGTGTCGATGTCCGCGATGGTCAGTCGAGCGCCTTCTTCCGCAAACACCTCGCAGATCGCGCGCCCAATTCCGGACGCCCCTCCGGTGACAATCACAGCCTTGCCTTCCAGTCTCATGGCAGTCTCCAGTTATCCGTTTCCAGTAGTCAGTGATTGGGATTCAGTCCACTCACATTGCAGGCGAATTGACTACCGGTTACTGACGATTGATTACTCTAAATGAAATACTTCTTCCAACTCCACCATCATCGAGTCAGGGTGCGCCCCTTCCGGTATCTCGAAGAACGGCGACATCAACTCCTGCCAGCGCGTGTTCGCGTCCTCCTTCGACATGCCTTCCAGCGCGGCGGTGAAGCTGTCCTCAGTCTCGAAGTAGCCGAACATCAACCCATCTTCGCGCATGAACAGCGAGTAATTGTGCCAGCCGTTTCGACTCAGCGCATCCAGCATGTCGGGCCAGACCGCCCTGTGATGCGCCTTGTACTCCTCGATTCTGTCCTGCCTGACCTTCAGCAGAAAACCGACGCGCTTCATATCTCACTATCCCTATGTCTTCTTTCGCAGGGTCAGCCCCTGTCCAGCGGATGGTGCTCTGCTATCCAATCCCACACGCTCTCCTCCGGCAACTCCCAGGCATCCCACGGCAGACGCATTACCACAGCCTGCTTGAACCAGTGGTGATGCCGCTCCGCATACGAGTCATTGCCCGTTGCGTCCGCTAGTATGGCGAGCGCAAGCTGTGCAGGTCCGCCCATGCCGTAGCCCCACTCCAGATTGACGGAATGCTCTCGGAGGTCGAGGCGCGAGGGCAGAGGCCGAACCGCTCCGTCCTCCTCGACAGTAACCGAAGCCCTCGACGCAGGCCCATCTCCTGTGCGCTCTCCCACGTAAACCTTACCCTGCAAATCAGGCCTCCCGGTCGGTCTGCAAAATACGAGACATCAGCGCCAGTGCTCAGGTAGTATCGCGTCCGCAAATCCGAACTCGCGCGCCAGCCACTCTTCCTGGTACATCCCGTCCTTGTAGCTGGAGCTTTGCGATTCGTACACACTCACATCGCCTTGAATCGCACCTGACACGCCTGACAGTCCGTCCGCATCCAATGAACCGCCCGACGCGCTCGCCATCAGCAATGTCTTGGCGCTAACGCGAGGCGCGAGTTCGCTCAACTCGAAAAGCGACAATGTATCTGCAAGTGCATCTCTCCGATCAGGATGCAGGTTCAGGTAGTCGTTTATCTCTTCCAACGGATAATCACCCGTCCCCGCGGCCTTTGCGAGCGTATCCACGAAGAGGGCAGGCTGGCATATCACATGTGTCGTGCCCGAATGCAACGCGGCCGTTGCAAGCGCAATGTCGTTTCCGATGGAGACCACGCGCTCGGCGTCCACTTCAGCCCGCGTCAGCAGGTATTCCAGCCCGCGCAGACTGTCGGCGACAACGCCTCGGAACACGTAGGTCCTGGCATCGTCGATTCCCTCCGTCAGATGACCGGGGAAGCCCGCCGAGTACGGGCTGTCGGAAAGGCGCTGTCCCCTGCTGCCGAGCGCAAAGACGACGAATCTGCTACGCAGAAAATTTGCTGACCCCTGTGGAATAGGCTCCAGCACGCTCTGGTACTTGGGCGCGTAGTAGATAGCCGGGAACGGTCCCTCGCCCTGCGGTACGCTCAGATAGCCAAACAACCTGTACGACCCAATGCTTGTCAGACGAACGCTGTACATCGTGGCGAAGTCAGTGCATCGAACCGGCAGCAGTTCCACTTCCGGTTTCGCCGGATAATCCGCCAATTCCGCTATTGTTTCATCCCAATACTGTCCAAAATCCATTACCGCATCACCGTCCTGCGTATAGCCGTCATGTCGAATTCGTGAGTCATTATGCCGATTGAAGGTGCTTTGCGAAGAACTCAGTTGTCACAGCAGTATGCTTATACCGTCCGGCCTCATGTCCGTGGCCGTCGTAGGCGTACAGCTGCTTGTCCTTACTGCCGATAGCCGCTTGCAGCGCATATCCTGTCTCCGGTGGACACACATTGTCTTGAAGCCCGATGTTCATGATGATCGGGCACTCGATCCTGTCCGCAAAGCTGATGCCGTCGAAGTACGCCAGGGTTTGCTCCACATCATCACGGCTCTCCGGATGCGACCGCAGATAGTCGTTAATCTCCTGGTACGGGTAGCTACTCGTCAACTTAATCGCGTCCATATAGCCGCACAGGTAGGGCGCGCCCGCGGACGCCACCTTCACTTCCGGCCTCATCGCCGCCGTAGTTATCGTCAGGCCGCCGCCCTGGCTGCTGCCTGTAACTCCGATGCGATCCGAGTCCACCTCGTCGCGTGACAGCAGGTAGTCTATCGTGCGCCATGCATCAACATAGAATCCCCTGTAAGAGTATGTATTTCGGTCGGTGATGCTATACGTCAGCAAGTTCGGATAACCCGGGTTGAACTGCCCGTTGCTCCGCAACTTGCCTCTGGGAGCAGCGGTTACCGCCGCATATCCGCGGCGCGCCCAGTCCTTCGGTATCGCCGGGTCGCTCTGGTAGCCCGGCATGAACACCACTGCGGGCAGTGGTCCCTGTCGTTCCCGAGGCAGGCAATACCACGCCGCAACTCGCACCCCGTCTAAACTGTCGTATAAGACCTCGAATGTCTCCAGTTCCTCCGAGCTCCGCATGGGCAACGGAATGGTTTCGGGGTTCAATGGAATCTGCGCGGCTTCATCCAGTACATTCCCCCAGAATTCATCGAAATCGTCAGGTTTCCGAACGATGCATCTATAGTTTTCGATCATTGAATCCGTCCTGTCCATCTGTTATTCACTCAATCTGTCTCGAATTTGGTCCATAAGCCTCTGCACGGTAACTTCGTCGGACACGGCTTCTCCTGAAGTTACATAAACGTGCAGGTCTTCAAGCGCATCCGCATAGTTGCCCAGCCGATAGTTCACCACGCCTCGATCGCGGAATTCCACCGCATCCTGGGGAAGCAGGGCAATCACCCGGTCTATCGTAGCAAGTACGCGCTCGTAATTACGGCGCTGCAGGTAAACCACCTTCAGATTTCTCAGCATGCGGGCGATAAATTCGCGACTCCTTACCGGCTCCAGGTAGCTCCTGTCCCAAGTAAGCGTGCCCTGCGTTACTTGCTTGACCCTCTCGGCGCACTCGTCCTCAGACAGCAATATGCCTCCGTGAAATGGGTCCACGAACACGTCGGACTCGTCCCGATGCCGAACAATGAAATGTCCTGGCATACCGATGCCCAGCAGAGGCACTCCAAGCCGCTTGCCTACCTCAATGTAAAGCAACGACAGTGTAATCGGAATGCCCACTCGTCGCTCTATCACGTCGTTCAGGAAGCTGTTGCGCGGATCGTGGTAGTTGGTGTGATTACCGGCGAATTTCAACTCGTCAAAAAGGTATTCGCTTAGAGTGTTCAGCTGATACAGTGGGGTGTCGTCATCCAAACGCGCCGCAATTCCTTCAGCAATCTGGTCGATTCGGAATAGCTCGCGCTCGATGCTGAGACCAGGATACTCCGTCGCCGCAATAAGCAGAGCAGCACGCGCCAAGTCTATCTCTTCGTCAGGCACGCCCACCATTCGGTCAAACTGGTTCCAGACTTCTCCTGCTTCCATAATGCACAAAGAATACGCCTCAACCCGCAAACTGGCAACCCGATTCGGGGACTGGAGGTATATCCACGAAACGATTTCACAAATGCTCTTCAACCACCAGATTCGTCTTTCCCACGAATGCGGGAATCCAGAAATCGCGGAATTACAGGCGTCCTGACAATTTTCGCCTCACCATAACACTGCCCTGTCAAGAGCTGATAGGGGTATGCATTGAGAGTAAGAGTAGTCGCGGTTGCGATTTCACCCCCATCCTAACCTTCCCCCATCAAGGGGGAAGAGACTTTGAGCGGCATTTGCAGCCATTCTAAGCATTTACCTACCCTTCTAAGTCCGTCAAGGGGGAAGGGACTCTTTGAAGCGGGAGACATTACTGTTTTGGGCACTTACATACCCTTGTCAGCCCGTCAAAGGGGGAGGGGAACTGTGAAATCGTCATATATCCATCATTGGCCCGACATTGACACCGAAAGCTCAGGGAACCCTATTCGGACGGCTCAATGGACAGTATGCCCAAGCGTATTGCGGCAAGCACCGCGTCCATCTTGGTGCCGGCGTTAAGCTTCTGGCGGAAATGGCGTATATGATTGCGCGCGGTATGGTAGCTAATATCGAGTTCCTCAGCTAACCGCTGCGTATCCCAGCCAAGGGACACAAGACGCAACACTTCCAGTTCTCGAGCTGTCAGCTTTGGGTCAAATGTGGCAGCCGGCAGCGCTTCAGGACGATTTGAGATGACATCTGCACCACTCTGGCTTAGTGCGTCGCTCACCGATTCGATGTTGCGTTCGGCGTCTGCGGCAAGCGCAACATCGTCAAACAGATGCACCAAAATGGGAGCGTCACCCAGTACGCCTGCAACTACCATAGGCGTAAGCGATACCAACTTGCGCTCACCGGACGCACAAAGCATGCTCACATCGACCGAACCGGGAATTATCCCGTCCCGGACGCAGCGAAGAGAAGGGCAGCCACCTTTGCACGCGGGGGTTAATGAGCCGGGAACCGTACCAGCAACTATTTCGTAGCAACGTCGCCCGAGGACCTGTTCCACCTTATGGCCCAGTATGCGCTGTGCTGAACCGTTCCAGTACAGTATCGTCTGGTCTATCGATAGAGCATAGGCACCCATCTGAGTGCTCGCTAACAGAGAAAATAGGGCATCAGGTTTCAATTGTATTCGTCCTTCAAGCGCGCTCGTCATTCAGGCATTCCTAACGTCTTGCTCTTCGACAATGCGACCAGCCGTGCCTTTCAGTTTCAGATAACAACACATCGCAATGTGCAATAGAAAGCCCCAAACCATTATTGGCTTGGGGCCTTGTTTGCTATGGCAAGCGCATCAATTTAGTCAGCAGCCGCTGCCGCCCTTGCAGAATCTACCCTGTCCTTGACGATTGCCTTCAATTCCTTGACACGGTTGAGATGGGGCGTTTCGTTGCCTTCTTCAGCCTTGTCATAGATTTTGTCGCCATCGACATAGACCTGTAACACACCGGACACGCCGGGCCTAACTTCTATAGAAACTGAGTTACCACCGGCATCCACAAACTCGTTGACCATCCAGGCCGCTACACTGTGGTACTGTCAAGGTACGCAATAGATGATCTCAATGTCGATCAGACCTTCGCCAGCCATATCGATCCTCCTTGTATTTTCCGGGCATATTTATGTGTATTTACCACTATCTATAATGCCCGCCTATGTATATGTGTGAAGATTATCACAGCAGTTCGATTTTGTCAACTGAGCAAGCGATGAGTTAGGGGTGGGCAAAATTAGGTTTCCCTCCTAAATTCCTGACTAGCCCTTATTGAGACTCATCACGGCACCATGCTCTTACTGAGACTCCACAGCAAAGTGAGCCACTTCCACAAATCGGATTTGGCCTACAATCGGGCTAGTTCAAACCGATTTTGGATGGGTCATGTCTGATCAGATATAGAACTTAAATGTCGGTTGCCGGTCCTTGACGGTCGGGTTACTCACCAGAATTTCTCCAACAGCATCAGAGAACTTGACAGTGACGGGCTGAGAATCACCGGCGTTGCAAGCGTTATAGTTGAGCTTCGTCAGCCCAAGAATATCTTTGGAAACCTGGTCTATGTCCGCATCGCCGTGCTGTATGTCGATTCGTAAGGGCACTGGAGTCTCCCAGCCGTCGTATGTCCCTAGGCGTGGCTTGAAGCCTGTGCCGTATAGGTACGCTCGCGCTGGTGATTGTCGCCAGAGAGTGCCTCGAAGAACAGGCCATTCTTGGTCGGGCCTGTAAAGCCTAGGGCCACTGCGATCAGTGCGAACTCGAACTCCAACGACGTTCAGGTTGCTCGGAGCTGCCGACCGATAGCCATAGAATTCTTCTTCACTGATGTCCGACCTTGAATGTAGGAATACTTCAGTCAAGGGTCTGCCATGCAGTTGTTCGTAGGTTTCGAGAGTGCCTTTCAGTAAGTTGTGGGCTGCTTCAGCGGTCAGGTGGTACTGGTTATTCTTTGGTGAATACCAAGGACCGTATTCGCCTAAGAATACTACGCCATCACCGTCGTTCAGAAACATCTGCGCGGCGCAGGCGGCTGTCCTGTTCGTTCCATGAGGGTCTGCCCTCCTGAAAGCAAGCCCGACATAACATACTCCATCTCTGGCGGTGGTCAACTTCCATGGCTTCCCTCCGCCTTTGTAGTAGAGTGCGCTACCCAGATTCCACATCTTACTTGAGACAAGTGGAGCTGTTTCCCGCCCAAATTTCTTGGTCTTTACAAACGTGAGTGTCGTTTCTCTGATAATCTGAATTGGCACTCCATGTTGCATTGAGCGGGCTTTAAGCTGTCTACGAAAGTCCGGCGAAAGTTCGTACTGTTCCCTCTCGAATGATGAGAACATTTCGGCCTGCCCTCTTCTACGCGCCCTATTTCTTTTATATGACCTGACCTCTCCAGTGGGGTCAGATACGGTCGATTCAGGCCTACAATTCCGGTACACCTCCTCCGGAACGACGCAAACCATAACATCAATACGCTCGTCCAATTTGCTCAAGTCCTGGAGAGCGGCCAGATATTGATTTACGACGGCATATACCCGCTCATGTCGGTCATGGCGGCGGGCAGCATCGTTAAGTTCGTGCCCGTCTAACTCAAGAGTCCAGACGGGCTTACTGTGCCAGTGACTATTGAACGCTGCCTGGAACCCGGGGTAAGGCGGCCATTTCTGGATATTGTCATGAGGCGCTTCGGTCCATGCAGACGCCATTGCCTCTGACCAGAGATGAAATAATTCTATGCCCTTACTTGTGCCAACAATCCCATAAGACAGGGAGGTTGGGTGTGAGGAAGTATCTGTATCAAAGGGACCGAATAGAGATAAGCCGTCTCGCGGGTCTGACACTTGCTGTCCATATCGAAATTCCAAAAGCGGCTCCGGAAGAATCTCGACAGTACCACTTATCTGACTATCAGCCATCGTCGAAGTCCTCATCGCCTTCCTGATCCAAATCCAAGAGATAATCGTCTGGCTCACCTACCAAGGCATCATCCAAACTTTTGTCACTGATAGCCGTAATCGGCATCGAGTCAATGATGACCTGTTGTTCGGTGGTCGAACCGCAGCGGAGCATCTGGCTGTCGTCGGCGAGAAATTGCATCATTCCAAGTATGCGTGCAGACCACTGGTGGTTGAACCACCATTTGCAAAGATGCTTTCGCCTTGAAAGACTCTTGCGGGGCGCCAATTGCCTTCCATCAGAGTCAGTGAGGTAGATTCGGATGCGAAGAGTAAGATGGTTTGGAAGAACGCCGACCCTATCGTGACTAAATGAAGGGGATATGTGATAGCGGTACATTTCGCCACTGCCTCCAGTCGTATAGGTTCGTTCACCAACACCCAAAAACCAATTTCCTTTCCCGTCGATACCTCTGTACGAGACACGATTTCCCTGTAACAGCCCGTCCGGAAGATACCACTCTCTTGTTCTTTCGCTACGTTTCAGCCCCTTGGACTTCATCAACTGCTCAAGGCTCCTGTAAAGGAGGTTGACGACAACGCTTCTTATGGGTATCCCTTCAACGGCGTCTGCCTCATGAACGTTTACTTCGCTGATAGACCTTAGAGCAAGTTTTTCTGCTAGTTCTTCGGGGGGTTCGTGAAATGCGAGAAAATGACGAGAATCGAGATGCCAGCAAGCCCATTCTTGTTGAATCTTCCACTGCTCATGCCGTGAAATACGACGGTTAGCCCTGTACTTGCGGACGAAATGAGGCAACTGCCTAATGCGGAAGCAATTGCTCATAAGAAGCTCAGGCTCTTCGCTGACGACTGCGTTCAACGAAGTAGAGCGAATCGCCAGTTGGCGACCTTCAGGCAGCGCACGAGGCGCATCTATGGATTCCAATTTCTTGAGCAACTGCTCCAGGCCATTCGCCCAGTTCAGATGAAGTGGAATGTAGTTGATAGTCTGGAGGTTCCATGGAATGTCGAGAGCGGTAAGGCCATCGGCGTTCAGTGAGATCAGAAAATCGTCAATTTCCAATTCTCTGCCAACAGCGCGAGCTGTGAGCCACTCGCCCTTTGGGTTTGGTTTGACGACTGATTCGCGTGATAGCAGCGCCAACATCCGGAAGGTTCTTTCCTTGATGGCCTTGTCGATGTCGCTCGGCCAGTCCTCACCACCCAGGAGTTTCAGGCGGTCATACCATACAGCGTAGCCTTCGGAAGCCAATTTACGTGCGAGCCAATCACACATATCTGACTGCTCAGTTGCGTAGCTAATGAATATGTGGTCGCGTTCTTGGTTCATCTGCAATCCAAAGGTAGGCAATCCCTCATATTGGTTCTGCATGCCCGTCCTATGGGCACCTCTATGATAATCGCGGCAGTGTAGCGACCCTGAACTCAATGGCTTCGCTGCTGCGTCGAAGAGATTGAACTTCTCCAGCGTCAGCAGTTGGTATAACGAATTACTACCCCACTTTGTAGCGGTTGCACTTCGTATCCATGTCCCGGATAAGAAGCGTTTCTAGCTCATCAGCCCATTCCGCACTGCTGGTCAAGCACATCGAGAATTCAGCGTAGTCGCTTGCTGTACGCAGTTCTTGTCGAAGGCAAGGGTTGTCCTCTTGCGCCGATAGGTGATAGAGCAGTCGCTCTTTGACGCTTACCTCGGACTTGCCTACATACAAGCAATCATAGTAGCCGGACCAGATTGAATACACGCCGAAGCCATCGTTAGGGAGCGCTCTCACGTTCGCACGGGTGTAGCGGACACGCGCTGTTTGCAACCTATGGCGAGCCGTATGGAAAGTCGGTTCGTCATCCATCAGAAGAGCCTCTGCGACTGCTGTTTAAGTTCCGCGGCGCGGTCAACGATGGAGTCCCATGACGATGCAATGCTGTTGAACATCAGGGCGCGCTGCGAGTCGCGCCGACGGTCGCAGATGTCGTACAGGATACGCGAGAGTGTCTCTATGCCGCCCGGGTCGTCTGCTCTGCCATACACTGCGGCGCAGCCGTCGACGCCCCATCGCTCGTCGCCGCTGCCCATGTGCCACGCCATACGCATGCACCCTTCCCACGCAGTCATAGACCATGCGGGATACCGACGCTCCGGGGTGTACTCGTCGATGTCTAGCAGACGCACATTCCCGGACTCAGCTACCAAGAGATTGTGCGCGTCCTCCAGACGCTCTTCTAACGCGAGATTGTAGGTTCGCCCCAAGTCGTGTGCTTCACCATAAGCGCCGGCCCCGTCGGGATGCGTTCGCAACCAGTCGAGGCAGAAGCGGCTTTCCGTGTCCAGCTGCCCGTCCTCTCGCTCCATGTATTCGGACACGGCGTCATTGATTGCGATGAGCGCGTCGCGCACGCTGAACAATTCGCCGGAATACGACTCAATGCGGGAGTAGCGGGAGTACACGGACATGCCCGGCCCGATTGCAGCCTGCCGCAGGTCAACAGGGTTGATGTGGCTTTCGTGCGTCAGCCTATCCAGCGCAGTGGACATTTCCGAGTTCAGGGCGTCGATGAACTCGCTAAGAATAACGACCGGCGCATCCGTCGCGCGCGGACGGCAGACGAGAATTATCGATGATGCCAGCTGATTTCTGTTCGACTTTAACGCTCTTGTATTTTCTGTACGCATAGGCCATGTGCCGATAATTTGGAAATCGGCGTTCACAAGCGCTGCGAGCATCGTCTCCCAGCCTGTGGATGTGGTGCCGCCCTGCTCTTCTTCCTGCTGTTTATAGGCGTAGAAGATAGATGAAGGAAACTCGGGGGAGCATCGAGCACGTATGAGTTTCAGGGTTTTCTCCATCAGATTTTCGAATCGCTTATTAGCGCCTGCGAATTGATATTTGTTAGCTATCATTTCTTCATTCTTTGGTGTCAATACGCCAGCAAACAGGTCCGGGTATGTATCACGCAAGAGAGGACGTAGCCAAGCATAAAAGAAGTCCGAAGTGTCTGAGTAATATATAGAGTCGTAGTATGGTGGGTCAGTAACAATAACGGGTCCATTCTGTATATGTGTCGTTGTAGTTGCATCAGCCTGATGGACTTCTCCCAAATTTACATCGTAAGGCAATCTGTCAACGACTTTTGCAACCCACTCAATCTGGGCAAGCCAATTCTGTGTGGAACTGGAAAATGGGTTAGCTTCGGGAAAATCCCAGACCATGCCCAAACCTTGACGCGAGAAAGCGGCGGCAACAAAGTTGCCGCCGCTTTCCCATACTGCAAAGGTGTTCCCGCTATCAGCAACGCGACTGACCGCAAAGGATAGATAAGTGCAGACTGCGTCTGCGTATGCTTCGTCCACACAGTCCTTCATGATTAGATTACGAGCCTCTTTGATTAGAAGGCTGAAAGTGGACAGGGTAAGAAGTTGACGTTCGGTGAAAACTTCATTCCATTTCTTCATTCCATAGGATTGCAGGCTTATGGCCTTAGTTTGTCGACTAGGCAAGGTAGTGTCAGGACGCCAATCTGCTCTAATTGATTGTTCTGTCTCCATTTGCGCTTCGCTAGGAGACAAGTACAATCGCTTACCATCTCGCCTTGCTACAATCCCTGTCATTTGTTTTGCTAGATTGTCATTCCGTGCTTGTTGACGAACATAATCAAGCTTCATGGCTTGCCCGCAGGCGATACATACTGCGCCGCTACGATTTACTGTGCCTCTAGTAGGCACACCTTCGGTATGATTCTGAACGTTAAATGTTATTGCCTTGTTGTCTCGGTCTATTACGGGTTTCAAGTATTGCTTTATCTTCCCGCCTTTTGAAAGTGTGAACGACCCCAATAGAGGCAACATTACTCCGCAAGCAGGGTTCATGCAGGGCACTGTGCGGGCGTGCATCCACACAACAACTGTCGCCTCGCCGCCGCCGGGCAGCTGCGCCTTCGGGTACAGATGCCCGATGCGCTTGAACGCCTCGTCGCGCATCCACTTGCCGTAGTAGCGGATGTCGCTGGCAAGCCCAGCCGCACCGCGCCACGGGACTTGTTCAGGCTTCTTGTTTTTGCCCCTGCCGATGCTCTTGCCTGTGAGCATGCCCATCGGATCGGCGTCCGGGTTAACCGGCGGCTGCCCTGCGAACTTGGGCGGGATTTCGATGAGCGCCTTGTTGATTAGCACTGCGACGGGGTTGAGGTCAGATGCGATTGCGCGTAGTCCGAGACGCTGCGCTTCGAGCGGGATGGAGCCGCCGCCGGCGAACGGGTCATATATGGGCTTGGCATTGTTGTTGAGCCAGCGCAGCACGGCAGCAGGATTGTCTTTGGGTGGTGGAGTTTCGCCGCGTCCGCGCGCAATGGAGCGGGCGATTTCGTAGCGAGCTTCTGCGAGTAGGCGCCTGTCGTTGGAGTTTTTCCACACGACCAAGCGCCGAAGAATGTCATGCAACCGCCTGCGCTCGACGCGCTGCGCTTCTTCGTCGCCTTGGAACTCTGGGCAGTCAATCGGGTCGTCCACCATGCTGGCAAAGATGACGGCGCGGCAAGTTGCTAGTGGACGTCGCGCCCACCATTTTTGCAGTGTCGAAGGATGCCCGTGTGTGAGCGAAGCATCCTTCGCGGACTCGGTGTTAATCTCGTCGAGCGGCAGGTCAACCTCGATGAGCTTTCGGCGGTAGGTGGTCTGCATTGAGCATTGCCTCGTTCGATTCTTAACATTGTTGTCAACACGCGGGGAAGCAGTTTCACTGTTCGATTCCCTATAGCTAGTCCACTTCGCGGTAATACTCGTTGCCCTCGTAGGCGCTGTACACATCGCCGCTTTCCCAATACTGAGCGTTAAAGTGTTCGGCGTTCTCCTTGATGCCGCGCGAGACGCCTTCACTGAATCCGTTTTCCTTCAGGCCCGACACTATGATGTCCACGGTTACATCGCCGCCGGCTGAGCTTATACTGCGCGCAATCTCGTCTCGAATGGCGTTCAAGTCATAGGCAGGGTCGTACTTCACGCGCTTGTGAAAGACTATGTGGGCAATTTGCTTCTCGTCGGCATAGCCTTGAGTCTGCTGCTCGTTGACTTGATTTACCGTCTCACCGGCGGGAGCGCCCGCTCTGTATTCTTCGGGTGCCGGCTGAACGGTGCGGGGTTCGTTTGTATGGACGGCGGCGTCTCGATACTCGGCAAGCGCAATTTCCGCTAGGTCAGGGTCGAGTATTAAAGTGGAGCCTTGTAATGAAGTGAGCGCGGCGACATCGACTACATGCTCGTGGTACTTTTCGGTGTCCGGGTCGTGTCGCTCGAAGCAGGTGAATACGCCCTCCGAGATGCCCTGCTTGACACAATCATCAAGCAGGCTTCGGTTTTGCAGCCGCAATCGCATATAGACATAGCGCGTCAGCATACCCCAGAGGTCGTCAACGCTAATGTGGCTGCGTCCGCCTTGCGATTGCCAGATATAGGTATCCAGCACACGCTTGAGGGCATTGGGAGTAATTGATTCTCGCACAAGTTGTTCGTCCGCCACGAACCTCTTGATAGCCTTGTCTGCGATGTCGGGACTTTCCGCTATCTGCTTCCAGTTAGTGGTGTCATAGACGGCTTGCTGCGGGTCAGGCTGTATTGGAGCCATCGTCCAGCGATACGCCCTTTCGATGCCTTTCTGCACGGCTTCAGATGCCTTGCTACGGTTAGTTTCGGCAAGCAGGCGCCTTTCGCGGTCATCGTCTAGGTTGTTCAACCTGCGGTCTCCGGCCAGCAGGGACTGCCATGCAAGGTATTGGCGCGTTGTGGTGCGAGTTTCTCGGATACGGTCGATGGAAGCTGCAAGAAATAGCAGCGTATTCGGACGGATGCGGCGCGTGTCCTCACCCGAATGGCGCAGTATGTCGTCTGCCTTCTCTTTCGCAAGGTCGCGCTCTTGGGAGCGGCTGGGGTGCGTGAATTGCGGTCCGAGAATGACCAGCCGAGCGTGGTCGGCGTCCGGCACATGAACTTCGTTCCCGGCGCATATCTCGACCGCCCTGCTCCTGCCTGTGTTCCGAAATTCGCTTAGCCGCCTTACAATCTCGCCATCGACTTCATCGCCGGAGAACTCGGATGCGCGATCGTTGACTATCTTGTTGAGGTTTTCCTGAGCGTCAAAGAAGTAGCGGTTGTCGCTGCGGTAGAAGTGGTATAGTTCGCCATCCATTTCACGCAGCGCTTCCGCGTATGTCGCGGCGCCGTCCCCAGGTTTGACCACGGCAAGGTTGACTTGCTGCGCGTCGATGCCGCGCAAAGCCCCTTCGGTGGAGCTGCCGAGAAAGACAGCCCGAGCTATGCGCCTTGCTGCGCCCCCGACCTTGCCAAAGCGCGCGGGCTGCTTCTTGTCGATGTTGTGAGTGCGGGAGTTGTCCTGGTCAACTTCGTCCAGTACGGCGTTCCACTGCGATCCCAAAAGCCGAATGAACTCATTGCTGACCGCTACATCACTAAATGGCATGCTGCCTGGCATTATGAGAGGTGTTTCATCCCCATCGGCGCAAAGGGTGCTGATAGATTGGGCCATCAGCCGTAGGACCCCTCTTGTGCGCTGAAAGTCATGATGCAGCGACCAGTCCTGATACAGCCGGTCGAATATCTCAGGGTGTATCGGGTAGCAGTCGCGCAATCTGTCCAGATAGCGCATTTCCCGCGCGTGCGCCGGATACTGGCTAGCCGACTGCTGGTAAATTCGATGAAACGCGCGGCAAGTGGCGTCACGCGCCTGTTCGTCTATCTCACTGCGGAACAGACGGCGGCGCACGACCTCAAAGGCTTCGTCTATTTCGAGCGGCTGCCAGACGGTTTCGACGCGCCCCATAATGTTATCGAAGCTGTTCAGTATGCGCTCGACTCTTTGTAGCGATTCTTGCCCCGCTTGAGCACCTGCCTCGGCAGCGCTCGACGGCAGGGTAACGACAAGCGCAACTTTGGAGCTTCGCCGGGCTGACTCCGTAAGGTTCTGAATGAAGGAAAATATGTGGTCGACGCGACGCTCCGGAGCATTTCGGGTGTAGTTGACTATCTCATCCATTAGAATGACACAAGGCCCGATATGCTCAAACAGCTTGTCCAATTCCTCGCCGCCGGGTGCGACTCCCTCTACAGCTGCGTTTCGCACAAAGCCGTAGCCTTCGCTGCCGCCCAACTGCCAGGCCATCTCTCCCCATAGGGTGTCGAGAGGGTCTCCCGTATCCGTGTTGCGACTGGTAGTATGAGACAGCACCGAGCCGCTTAGTACCGCGGTCTTCGCGCGAACCGGATTGCTGCTGTCTATCCCAGCTGCCTTCAAGACGCCTTGAATGTCCTCAAATGCCCGGCGGTCGCTGTATTGCATGGTTTCCGAAAGCAGAGAGTCTATACTTTCCACTAGATGGTAAATTGCTATGAGGCTGTGCGTTTTGCCACCCCCAAAGCCCGTTTTCGTCTGGATTACGGGCACTCCGCCAGTACCGGATAGGCGCTGCATGATATTCACGAGCAAGTCGCGAATACCCGGCGTGATATAAGTTCTGCTGAAGAACATCGCGGGATCCCCGTACACGGCTGGAGCGCTGCCGGTCTGGACCTGTTGCAAGTCGGCTGCGAATTCCGAGTGCTGGAAGCTGCCGTCCGCAACATCGTCGTTGGGTCGAGCGACATCGCTCCAAGGTCGATAATGCGCTTCGTTGCCATTGGTAGGCTTAGGGGTAGCAGTCTCGGGGGATGACGGCGTAGACACGGTTTGAACAGTCGCAGATGTGGATGGCTGCGCTACTTGCTGCGCACTCTGCCGCAACTTCGAGCGAATCGCCATTACTTTTTCTCGTAACTCGGTGCGGTCAATACTTGCCATGACTTCACCAATTAGATGAAGTGCCGTTTCTGCCGTGGCAATGTCAGTATCCTGTTCGTCGCGTGAATGGCCGAGAATGTCATTCCGACTGCTTGTGATGACCCTGATACTGCCACGAATAGTATCTGCCTTCTTGAATTCACTCTCAAACACATCTATCCAGTTACGCTCTACGATGCCAGGAATGTCTCCTGTATCTATTGTGACCTCAACCTTGTTCTTGTTTTCACGCAAGCGGCTTTCAAAGCGGGTCTGCTTGCCGTGGTCAATGGAGTCTTGGATGCGTTGGGTCGCCTGGACAATGTTGCCGTACTTTGCCGTCATGCAATTCACGATGAATGCGCGCATCGCGCCGCGATAGATGTCGTGCCCCTCCCTAAAGGCATTCTGATTCGGATTGTATGTTTCAGTCGACATTCTATTTGCCTCACTTCCGACAATGTGGGTGGCCTTCTGTGGATTATATCACTAACCCTCGATCGTCTTTGTTCTCCCTAAACGGCCTTTTACATGACAGGCAATTTCGATGCTATTTCCATCTAGTCACCTGAATATCCACAAACTCCCACTTTATCGCATAAAACAGGCGTGCATGGGGTTGCGAAACACAGTCAATCATGCGATAATTAGCACGTCTATTCTATATCTTAACGACGCGAAAGGAGCACAACTTTTCAGCCCCAACAACGGGGCATTCGGCAACGAGTTGACAACAGCGAAGAACAAGTGAAGGCCGCCAGGGCTGGCACCCTGACGACCTCTGATCAACCAACAAAACCCCACCTGCTAGGAGTGATTCTGATGGTCGTTAATGAGCATACAGGAGAGCGAAAACCCACGCAAGAAGCCGCGGATTGCGCATATCTGCGGACGATGCTCTCCCTTGTGGATGTTAGTGATATTGCGGATAAGATTGCGCCCACACAGGGCATAACGAGCGGACGAGGACGAAAGACGCTTGCCAGAGGGCCAATAGTAAAGGCTCTTCTGGCCGGACGTATAGAAGGCTACGAGACACAGAGCAAGCTGATAAGCCAACTCGCCAAGAACCCCGCGCTCAGGCGCGCCTGTGGCTTCGGCTCGAAAGTCCCCTCGCGGCGCACCTTCGGACGAGTGTTCAAGAATCTCAAGAGTCCCAGGATAACGGCGATGATTGACAGCGAGTTCGATGCCGTCATTAACCGGCTCAAGGCACTGCTCCCCGACCTGGGCGTGGATGTCTCAGTCGATGCGACAACCGTGCAGTCGTTCACCAGGCGCAAGCCCGTGAGCAAGGGACATCCTCGTGGACAGTGTCCCTCAGCGGGAAAGTACGTCAAGTGCCCGCGACCGAGCAAGTGTCTCGTATTCACCGACCCGGAAGCCTCCCTAGGCTTCAAGCATTGCAGCAAGTCGCCTGACGGCAAGCGCTGGGTGCAGGGCTACAAGGCCATCACCCTTTCCTGCGCCAGATATGACATTGCGCTCGCCACCATCATCGTGACTGGCCGCTCACATGAGACTCGCGTTCTCAAGGACCTGTTCCACAAGGCGAAGGCGAAGTTCGAGTGGTTCTCGCCTGAGACGCTCATAGCGGACGCCGCTTATGACGCGGAGTACAACTACGCCTTTCTGCTGAATGAGGGTGTGGAGCCTGTGATAAACATCACCGACACTCCCGGAGGCGAGCTCAGGGACGGCATCTACATCAAGGACGGCACACCCACCTGTATGGGGAAGGTGCCGATGGAGTTCGTGCGCACGGACCCTGAGAGCGGCAAGCGCCTGTATCGCTGTCGTCAGGGCGGGTGCGAGAGGCTGGAGAGGATAAAGGGCTGGAGCACCTGTAGGGACGCGCACTGGGAAGACCCGAGCGAGAATCCCAGGCTGTTCGGCAGCAAGCTCAGGCGGGGGAGTCCCGAGTTTGAGGAGAAGTACGGGCTGCGCGGGGGCATCGAGCGCGTGTTCGCCTGGTGGAAGGACGCCTGCAACCTTGAGCGGCACCGCTATCGCGGTCTTGCCAACGTATCGCTGCACACGCTGCTGACGGCGCTGGCATACGAGATGAAGCGGTTGTCGGTGGAGCTGTTCGGCAAGATTAGAAACCCCGCCGGGTGAGGCGGCCAAACGCGGCGACAAATATCGGGTTGAATAACGCTGTGGTTCGTATATACTTGCGGCTGCGACGCGGAGCGCGTCTCAGATGACGTAATTGGCAATTAGCCGGAAAGGAGGAATCGAACGGACACAGCCCCGGGATGTCTTCTTGTCCTCATGCGTAGTGATGCTGCGCGGGGAACAAATGGTGGAAGCGGAGGATAGTAATGGAGACATCGAGAAACCGTAACCCCGCACCCTTGAGTTCGAGCCTTTGACCGGAGAAAGCACCAACTTGGTGTACATCGGAGGGGCAGGCGGTGCGGGCAAGAGCGAAATACATCCGTATTTCGAGAACGAGCGAAACGCTCTGAGGGAATTACTGAAGACACTCACTTTCAGGAGGTTGCTGAAAACAATATCGGACGATAAACCTATAGGGCGCAGGATGCTGGCCAGAGAGCCAATCGTCCTTGCGTACATCGTGGGGAGACTACGCAAAATGCCCACTATCAAGGGGCTTGTCAGGGAACTGAAGGACAATCCGGCACTGTGCGAACTGTGCGGGTTCGAGAAGACCGGCTACGCGGGAGACCTTCCCGTGTACCGCGTCCCGTCCCGAAGAACCTTCGGACGGGTGTTCAAGCAGCTTCAGCAGCCGGAATTTCTTCGGCTGATTGAAGGGTGCATGGCCGAGCTCACGCTCAGTGTACTAGAGCATCTGCCCGATTTCGGCAAAGACCTCGCGATAGACTCCACCATGATAAAGACATACGCCAATCGGCGGAACGGCAAGGACCCGGAGGCGTCCCTCGGGTTCAAGCACAGCGTGAAGTCGGAGAGTGGAACGGAGCTGATTCTCGGCTACAAGTACCATGTGCTCTCCGGCATCCACGGCCACTTCATCACCGGCATCCTCACGACGGGGAGCCGGCACGACTCCCCGATGCTTCCGGAACTTGTGAAGAAGGCGCGCAAGATGCTTGGCGAGATGTTCGACCCGGATACGCTCGCTGCGGACAAGGGATACGACTCTACGCTGAACCACGAGTTCGCACACTCCGAGGGCTTTGTGCTGGTCTCGCCACTGAGGAGACTGCCCAAGAATAAGCTTCGAGACGGCGGGCACACCGACAAGGGCGTACCTACCTGCCACGGGCTGGTGATGGAGTTCGTCAGCACCGACCCGGAGACCGGAAAGCACTTGTATCGCTGTCCGGTGGACGGTCATATCCCTGAAGGGCAGATGCTGCCGTGCGCCGGCGAGGTGGAGGTTGATCCCATGGAGAATATCCGCCTGTTCGGAAGCACCATACGCAGAGGCAGCCCCGAGTGGGACAAGAAATATGAAGGGCGCCAGGGCGTGGAGAGGCTGTTCGCCTGGTGGAAGATTCGCTGTGCTCTTGAAGGGCACCACTTCCGAGGCAAGGCGAACATAGAGTTGCACACGCTGCTGACCGTGATGGCGTATCTGGCGCATCAGGTGGCGCAGCTGAGCGGAGCAGTCGTAGTGGACAAGGCCGCTTAGGGCGCAAAGGTCCAAATGCCTGATTTCAGGAGTCGAAGGGCTTCTGAGGATGTTGTGCGTCCGCTTTTGTCGCCAATGTCGTATAATCCGGTGAAAAGGGCGGGAAAGCCGCTATCTTACGCCCAGATGGGCAGTCGATGGGGATTTGGGCTTAATGAGACTGGTTTAGTCTCAACAACATATCCGTCTATCCTCCGAATTCGGCGCGAAATCGCCAAAATGGCTATTTTTGCCCAGCCCTACGATGAGTATGTAAACAATGTGTAAACTATTCTCAGATTTCGAATTCACCGGCGAGCATTCTCTGCGTTAGCAGTCAACCTCCTCGCAGGACTGCAAGATAGCTGAGTGAACTAGAAGTGTGGAATGAGTGACATGGTTGCCGAAAACCGGCGCAGTTCCGACAGGATAGCAAGCGTCTTGGACTGCCTAGAAAATTCTGTTGCCGGGCATATTCGTCCACGCGCTCATCTCGTGCGGGCTAGTAACGGCATCTGCGGCGCAAACGTAGTTCGGTCCAAGCTGGTCTATCGAAGTAACACCCATCAGCGCCATTGCCACGCTAATCTCATCCTCCAGTATTTCCAGCATTCGCACGACGCCCGCCTGTCCATCCGCGGCAAGTCCCCAAGCCTGCATCTTGCCGAGAGCGACGGTCCGCGCTCCCAATGCGACCGCCTTAAGGATGTCGGCGCCACGCTGCACCCCGCCGTCCACAACAACGTCTGCCTTGCCGTCAACCGCTTCCACGACTTCCGGCAGCATGTCCATCGTTCCCCTGTCATGGTCGAGCTGACGCCCGCCGTGATTTGACACCCATACGACATCTACGCCGTTGTCAACCGCGATTCTCGCATCCTCAGCCGTTCCTATCCCTTTTAGCATGAACGGAAGCCCGACCAGACTCTTTATCTTGTCCACCGTGTCCCATGTTACTGACGCGGCATGCCTGGGGTCAGGTCGTCTGCGCTGGGTTGGCGGTGTCCATCGAGTCAGCATGGGCCGTTCCCGGCGGCTGTAGTGAGCCGTATCAACCGTGATGCACAGCCCGATGTACCCGGAGTCCTTGATTCGACCTATCATCTCTTCGATCCATCCCCAGTCTCCATGCAGGTAGAGCTGGTACACTTTCGGATAGTCCACGGCTGCTGCCGTTTCCTCCAGCGCCGGCTCGGTAACTGAACTGAGGACATGCATAATCCCGAATTCTGCCGCAGCTCTGGTCGAAGCAGCGCCAGCCTCCGGGTTGAATACCTGAAGCGACCCGATGGGGGCGAGCAGCGCGGGTATCCGCAGCTTGTGCCCAAGGAAGGTCGTGGAAGTGTCCACAGAAGACACGTCCCTCAATACTCTCGGCCGAAATGCCAGCTTGTCGAAAGCCAGCCGGTTGCGGCGCATGGTCGTCTCCGACTCTGACGCCCCCACAAGGTAGTCCCATGCCCCTTGCGGAAGGTTCTTCCTAGCTCGTTGCACTATCTCTTCATTGCTCAAAAACTGTGATACCACTCTTATCTCCTGAAAAATCCTCTACCGACTTAATCATTTTTTCCGTTTATTCTGTACGCCCCCGCACTACCTCTCCCACACGCCGAGGTCCATACCCATATCCACTACCGACGTCTGCCTGTCCAGCGTATTCTTCAGTCTCTCGCGGTATTCCCGCCACGCCAGTTCCTCGTCTTCCATGTTCGCCGCTGACTTCAGCTTGCCCTGAAGCTGGTCCATCAGATGGTCCTCCATTCTGCCCGCGGGCATATTGAAGAACTCCCTATCGAAGCGTGGGAGCTTGCCCACCTCGAAATATCCCTTGTCCGGCAGCTCGTACCCTTCGAGATTCTCTGTGCCTTTGCCCAGCACATCTCCGGTCTCGATGTAGTGCTCCATCACGGGCTTCATGCCGTACTTCTGAATCGGGCAGGTCTTCATGCACACACCGCAACCAGAGTATCGAGTCATTACCGGGCGGCAGCGCTTTGCTATGAGCTTCGCCTTTTCCACGCCGCGATACCACAGCCGCTGTCCCTGGATGGCACGCCCCGGACAGCGCATAAAGCACACCTGGCATATCTCGCAGAACTTAGGAATGCCGTAGTCAACCGGCCTGTCATAAGTGACCCTGGCATCCGTGATAATAATTTGCAGCCGCGCCCGCGACCCGAAGTGCGGTGAGAGCAACTGCCCGTTGACACCGAGCTGTCCAAGCCCTGCGTCCACGAACATCGGGATCATCGGGCCAAACTGCCAAGTCGGTCCGGACACCTGCGCTCGATACCCCAGTGCGTTGATGTGCGCTACGAGGTCTTTCACCAGTTCCGCCTGCCGCCTGTAAGTCGCGCCCTGCGCTTCTTCCGCTTCGATGCTGGGCAGGGTCTGGGTGGCGGAGTGTTCTTGCTCCAGTGCGAGGCATATCGCGTTTGGAAGCCCGCGCCTCACATCGTCTTGTCGCGCCTTGTACACATAGCGGCGGTCGAAGCGCGTGAACCCCACTTCACTGTAACCAAGTTCTCGCGCCTTGTCCCTGATGGTCTGAGATACGTCCTCGCCGCTCGGTTCGGCGGTCGGTTCGATGTCCCCGCTCCCGCGTATCCACTCGATTTCAGGCATCATATCGTCCTGAAACTCTTCGTACAGTTCTTGCGTTTCAGGCGAAACGTCGCGCCTTATGCCGTCCGCCCATTCTACGGACGCGCTCTGCTCCAGCGCGAAGCTCTCAAGCGGGTACTCCCGCGAGTAGAAGGTAATCTCTTGCTCGCGCCGCAATTCACCCGGCGGTTTCGCCAGGTCCCTCGCCACCGGAATTTCAACGGGGTCGTCACCGTGCTTGCGCCCCGGCCTAGTTACCGCGTGTCCGAATCGCCGTCTTGCCATATTTCCGTCCTTATCTGTTAATGATGAACAACCAGACCACTAATACAAGCACGGCTACGAAGAGCGCGAGCCAAAGGCATCCCTTCCCTCTCTGGCGCGAGCCTGGTCCGCCTCCACCGCTGCCAAACCTTGCCCTGAAATCAGAGGCGTTTTCCGGAACATCTCCGAGATTCGGTATGTGATGCATGGCGGCGCTCCCAATTCTGATTGTCGGCAATAGCGTTGCACATCGCTCTAATCCAAAAGCGAAGTTTCATCAGCGCAATCATCGCCACACGAACAGGACGACCGCCAAAGCAACGATGAGTAGCAGAAGCAGAAGTCCCAGTCCTATACATCCCAGCTCATTGGAGTGCCGCCCGAACTTGCCGCCGCGAGTATCCGGAAGCTGTGGTATCTGCGGAGTCGCCATAAGTATTGTCCTATTCCAATCAGGCCCGCAAGCAATCATATAGCATCCCAAATTAATTGTCAGTCTTAACGGATGCCTACTTAGGCTCTTGAATCACCGCATCCTCCTGCATACAATAAGCCTACGATGGAAGTCTGAAACCCACTACAGCGGGGGCGGAAATGGCAGAGACAGTCACCAGACCATGGAACCCTGTGGAACGTCTGAAGACGCAGGAAGACATAGTCGCTTACCTGGAGGCGGCGCTGGAGGACGGCGACCGAAAACTCATAGCTGCCGCGCTGGAGGACATCGCGCGCGTCACAGGAATGACCTCCGGCGCCAGCCCGTCAGCATCAGCGCCGACCCGTCGCCGCTTCACCGTCGCAGAATACTATGCAATGGCCGATATCGGCATCCTAGAAGAAAACGACCGCATCGAGCTGCTGGACGGAGACCTGATAGTTATGCCGCCAATCGGAGACTGGCATGCCGCCAGCGTTGACAGATTTACGAATACGCTGCCTCCTCAATTGCAGGGACGGGCAATCGTGCGCGTCCAAAACCCGACGCGCCTGAACGACAACAGCGAGCCTCAACCCGACATCATGCTGCTGCGCTGGCGTGATGACTTCTACCAGGGAGGACACCCTGGACCGGCCGATGTGCTGTTGCTCATCGAGGTCTCCGATACAAGCGCTGACTACGACCGCAGTGCCAAGTTGTCCGCATACGCCCGCGCCGGCATTCCGGAAGTATGGATTGCCACCCGGCAGGACAGCCGCATAGAAGCCTACACCGAACCCGTAGAGGGCGAATACTCCAGTGTGCGCTATGCGGGACCCGGTGAGAGTATCGCTCCGCAGGCGTTCCCGGAAGTAGTTCTCGAAGTTGACGACCTAATCGTCGCTTAATCGTCAAACTGAATATCTTTTTCAGTTTTCATCCAACTCCCTCACAGCCCATAGCGGCGAAAGCGCTATGTACAACGCGCCCAACAGCCCGATGCATCCCGCTGCTACGATGGTCAGCCGCAATCCAATCACACCGGCGACTAAGCCGCCCATAAGCGAACCTGTGAATTGCGCGCCGTCTTTCAAGGATCGTGTGCTCGCGTTCACTCTGCCTAAAGCCCTGTTAGGCGTTATCGCCTGTCGCAGGCTATTCTGATTTATGTCATACATCGTGTAAAACCCGTCGCCAAGCTGCGCCAGCACAAGAGCCAATCCCGCGATAAGCATCGGGCCGCTCGCCATCGGGATAATCAGAATAGAAAGCATGTAAATCGCATAGCCGGTTATCAGCGCCTTCCCCACGCCAAACCGCCTTGTCACGCGCCCGGCATAGAATGCGCCAATAAGCGAACTAACAGCACCTACCGCGAATATCGTGCTGAGAACACCCGCCTCGAACCCCAACTCCCGTATGCCGAACAGCAGAATGACCGCGTGCAGTATTCCATTTACGAATCCTTCCACGGTCTCAGCAGCCGTAAGGGTACGCAGCCGCCGATTGCTCCACACCATACGCAGCCCTTCGGCAATCTGACGTAACAGCCCGCCCCTACGCTGCGGCGTATCAGGAACAGGCTCAGTTTTGCGAATCAGCGTTAGAGATACGGCAGACACGAGAAACATGAGCGCATCGACCACGGCGAGCACGATCGACCCCGCAAGTTGCGCTATCCAGCCGCCAACGCTGAAAGCCGTCACTTCGGCGAAAGATTCGCTTCCCGTCAGCTTGCTGTTTGCCTCAAGCAGATGCCGACGCCTCACCAGCGTCGGAAGATATGAGCGATATGCAACATCGGCGAACGTTGTCAGAATGCCTTGAAACAAGGCGACAGCATATAGCTGCTCCACATGGAGCTGTCCTGCAAAGTAAGCAGCAGGTATAGACGCGAGCAGCGCGAACCGTCCCAGGTGCGCGACCACGATAATCGGACGCCGCCGCACCCTGTCCGCAAGCACGCCCGCATAAAAGCCCACAACGGCCGCAGGCGCAATCCTCAAGGCGGCTATGACACCAATTTGAAACGGAGTCGCCTCCAAGCCCAGCACGGCTATGAACTGCAAAGCGTACAGCAGCGTTCCGAATTCTGAGACGCTTCGGCCCGCCCACAACTTCAGGAAATCCCCGTCCCGCCACAGTCCTCCGAAATACCCTTTCCACCTTGATGGGGGTGGGATGGGATGGGAGTGAATACCCCTTCCATCCGGTCTATCCATGTTGGACTTCGCCCAGAATGGATTGCAGAATCAGCTCTGCCACGCCCTTGTTCAGCGGCTCGTTGTTGTTGCCGCACTTAGGCGACTGGATGCAGCCGGGACAACCGCTCTCGCAAGGGCATTCGCTGATGACCTGCAAGGTCGCGCCCCAAAGTTCCTCGATAATGTCGTAGCCGTGCTCGGTGATGCCCACGCCGCCCGGTATGCCGTCATGGATGAACACCTGCGGCCTGCCCGTATCGGGATGCAGCGGCGTGGATATACCGCCTATGTCGTTGCGGTCGCACATGGCGAACAGCGGCAGCACCCCGATGGCTGCGTGCTCCACCGCATGCAGCCCGCCCATCAGATCAAGCCGGTTACGCCGTATGTACTCTAGTGTGTCCTCCGGCACATCGAACCACAGTGAAATGGTGTCGTAGCTCTGGGGCGGCAAGTCAACGTACTCCTCGCCCAGCGACTCTTCCGTTATGTGCGCCACCCGCTTGAATCCGACGACACTGGTCGTAACGCTCACCTCGCCGAGATATGCCTGCGTCTTGCCTGCCTGTCTCTGCCTGAACTGCCTCAGAATGCGCGTGTCCGTATAGTCACGCGCCTGCGTGTAGTACGGCACCTCCGTCTGCACGGCATAAGCCATGCCCGATTCCATATCCAGGTCGGTGATGAGATACTGCTCTCCCTGGTGCAGGTAGATGCCGCCCGGGGGCAGTTGCAGGAACGCCGACATCTCTTCGACGGTTTCCAGTATCACGCCGCTGTCCTTCTCGACCAGCGAGTAGGTGCGCGCCGACGCGGAGCGTATATTCACCTCTCCCGCCGGATAGTCCATATCCGCGCTCAGATACCAGCGCGAGTTCCGCACATGCAGCAGCTCGTCCTCTACCAGTTCTTCGGCGTGCCACAGCAGTTCCGCCCCGAAGTAGGCAGTGTCCCCCATCACGAGAGGCGCTTCATAGGCAGCGCAGAGCAGGTGTGGCTTGAGTATGTAGGGATTGCCCGGCGACACTCGCGCGCTCTCGTGCGGCTTGCCGAAAAACGCCTCCGGGTGTCGCATAAGGTACTGGTCGAGCGGGTTGTCGTGCGCCACCAGCACAGACAGCGAGCGATGACCGCTGCGCCCACTTCTGCCTGCCTGCTGCCACGCGCTGGCTATGGTGCCGGGATATCCCGTCAGGAGGGTGGCGTCGAGGTCTCCGATGTCGATGCCAAGCTCCATAGCGTTAGTGGTTGTGATACCGAGAAGCCTTCCCTGCGCGAGGTCGCGCTCTATCGCGCGCCTGTCCTCCGGCAGGTAGCTGGCGCGATAGGGCATCACCCGCTGTGCAACATCGGGGTGCGACAGCTTCAGGTTGTCGCGCGCATACACATACAGCAATTCGGCGGCGCGCCTGCTTCGCACGAAGGTCATCGTCCGCACGTATCGCCGCAGCAGCTCGGCGAACAGTTGCGCCGACTCGGTGTTGGTGCTGCGTCTGCTGCCCGTCGCCAGGTCGAGCATCGGCGGGTTCCAGAACAGGAAGTCCTTGCCGCCATAAGGCGAGCCGTCGCTATCCACCACCTCGAAGGGCAGACCGGTCAATCGCTCCGCGTGCTCGGCGGGGTTGGCGATTGTGGCAGAGCATAATATGAACTGCGGGCTGCTCCCAAGCCGCTCGCAGATGCGCCGCAGACGCCGGATGATGTTCGCCACATGGGAGCCGAAGACACCGCGATACACATGCGCCTCGTCGATAACAACATAGCGAAGGCTTCGCAGCCGCTGATACCACAGCCTGTGATGTGGCAGGATGCCCACATGCAGCATGTCCGGGTTCGTGATGAGTAGCCGCGCGCTGCGCCGTATGCCTCCACGATCGCGCGTCGGAGTATCGCCGTCGAAGATGTCGTATCGCAGTCGCGCGGACTTGGGAATCAGCCGTCCAAGCGCCTTGCGCTGGTCCTGGGCGAGCGCCTTCGTGGGGAAGATATACATCGCGCTTGCCGTGCGGTCCTGCAGTAGCGCTTCAAGCACCGGCAGGTTGTAGCAGAGGCTTTTGCCGCTCGCGGTTCCCGTGGATACGATGACGTTTCTGCCGTTTCTCAGCGCATTGATCGCGTCCGTCTGGTGCGTGTAGAGTGCGTTTATGCCTGAGTCTTTCAGACCGCGCTCCAGCCTGCGGTCGAGCGGACTATCCAGCGTACCGTAATGAGCGCCTCTGGCGGGCACATCTTCGCCATGCACAATCTGCTCCATGTACCATGGCATCTTCCGCACCGCATCCAGAAACGCCTCTACATCCATATATCCCTCGAATCCTGTAAGTTCATGTTAGCCCTCGGTTAGCCCTCGCTAGAAGCCTGAAATCGTCTCCTGTTCAACATCGAGCAGCACCACATCCTCCCGGCTGCGCTCGATATACGCAATGACATTGTCCAGCACCTCGTCGGCGTGGCGCACACTGCTGCTGACATACGCGATCCCCAGCGTCGCCATCTGCCACGACTCATTGTCCTCCACCTCCGCCACAGCGACTCCAAATCTATTGCGTATTCGCTGGGACATAGAGGCTATCACCCTGCGCTTTCCCTTCAAGCTCTGGTTGGTCGGGATTTGCAGCCTGACCTTGCATACGCCAACGTTCATGCCCTTGCCACCGCCTTGATATTCACTAGAATAGAGCGTTACAGGCAGCATTATATCAGTCCCGCCTGATGGTATAATGCTGCGAAATGCGAACGGTCCAGAAGGCAAAGGAAGGCACGCGCGATGACTGAAGACAGCCTGGGCAAGGTACTGTTGAGCGCAGATTCCATCCGGCGGAAGGTGCGGGAAATCGGCGCTGAAATATCGCGCGATTACGCGGGAAAACAGCCGGTGCTTGTCGGAATCCTCAACGGCGCGCTCGTCTTCATGGCGGACCTGATGCGCGAGATAGAATTCCCACTAGAAACCTACATGATGGCCGCATCGAGCTACGACGGATACGAAAGCACAGGCACGGTCGAGATAATCAAGCCACTGGACGTCAGCATCACAGCACGCGATGTCATCCTCGTGGAAGACATCGTTGACACCGGCGTTACGCTCGACTGCCTGCTCGAATCCCTGCAAGCTGAGAAACCGGCAAGCCTTGAGGTGTGTGCCCTGCTCGACAAGAAATCGCGCCGTCAGGTGGAAGTGCCAATCAAGTACGTCGGATTCGAGATTCCGGACGAGTTCGTAGTCGGCTACGGCTTGGACTACAACCAGCAATACCGTAATCTGCCCTACGTGGCTTCAATGAACGCCGCCGCCTTTAACGGAACGAGATAGGAAGCGCCATCTTACCGCGACAAAACCTCATTCGTTCAAAACTTGTCGAAGGACTGAATGACTGACAAAGCGAAAGGCTGATCGGCTATCCCCGTGCCATCGCCCCTTCAAGAACAGGGCGCAGGGAAGTCTGGCCCATCAGGTACAGGTCAACGCCTCGCGCTGCCTCGCGCCCCTCAGCCAGCGCCCAGACTACCAGAGACTGTCCGCGCGCCATATCGCCTGCCGCGAACACGCCGTCGATGCTTGTCATCTTGTTCCCGTCTGTCTGCACGTTGCCACGACCGTCGAGGGCTACGCCAAGTTGCTCGAGGATCCCTTCCCTCTGTGGATGCACGAATCCCATCGCCAGCAGCACGAGGTCGGTTTCAATCTCGAATTCGCTGCCCTCTATGCGCTCCATGCTCGGCCTGCCGGATGCGTCCGGAGCGCCCCAATGCACACGAACGGCGTGAAGCTTTTGGAGAGTGCCATTGCTACCGGAGAAGTGCGTGGTGAGTATATCGTAATCTCGGACACCGCCCTCTTCCTGCGATGATGATGTCCGAAGGATCAACGGCCATAGGGGCCAAGGGTTGTTCTCGCCTCGCTCAACCGGCGGCTCCGACAGCAACTCGTACTGATACACGATCTCTGCGCCCTGTCGGTGCGAAGTGCCAAGGCAGTCAGAGCCGGTGTCACCACCGCCCAGAATAACCACGCGCTTGCCCTCTGCGCTTATACGCTCAGACTCCGGGATGTACTCACCGGCGATGAGGCGGTTCTGCTGCGTTAGGAAATCCATCGCGAAGTGAACGCCGTCAAGCTCACGCCCAGGGACGGGTAGGTCGCGAGGTATCGTACAGCCGCCCGTTAGGACCACCGCATCAAACTCGCTCAGCAATTCATCTCCTGGCAGGTCAGCCCCCACATTCACGCCGGTCTTGAAGGTTACGCCCTCAGCGGTCATCTGATCGACGCGCCGCTGTACAACCAACTTTTCGAGTTTAAAGTCAGGAATACCGAGACGAAGCAAGCCACCGATGTAGTCGTCGCGCTCGAACACCGTAACCCAATGTCCGCAGCGATTCAGCTGCTGCGCTGCCGCAAGCCCCGCAGGCCCGGAACCAACGACTGCAACTTTCTTGCCCGTGCGATGCGAAGGCGACTCAGGCGCAATCCAGCCTTCCGCCCAACCCCGGTCGGCAATCGCCTTCTCGATGTACTCGATAGTAACAGGGTCTTGGTTGATATTCAGCACACAAGCGGCCTCACAAGGCGCGGGGCATATCCTGCCTGTGAACTCAGGGAAGTTGTTAGTGGCATGGAGTTCAATAAGCGCCTCCTGCCACTTGCCCTGGTACACGAGGTCATTGAAATCAGGGATCAGGTTGCCCAACGGGCAGCCGGTGTGACAGAAAGGCACGGCGCAGTTCATACAGCGCGCGCCCTGCTCTCGCGCCTGATCTTCAGTCCAGTTATGATAGAACTCGCCGTAATGCTGGATGCGCTGCGCCACCGCCTGCTGCGGCGGACCCTGCCTTCCAAATTCCTTGAAACCTGTTGGTTTTCCCATGTATCGGTTCGCCTGTACCTTGATATAGTCCGTCCCTTCAATAGAGAAGAGAAAGGTTTGGGATGGGAGTGAAACCCGCTACTTTGCCAGTCTCACTTCGCCAGTTTCACTTCTTTCGTTTCTCAGTCTGCGGCAACCGCAGCTGCGCGCTCCATCAGAATGCGTTTGTAGTCGTAAGGCATCACCTTTACGAACTTGGACAACATTTCATCCCAGTCGTCCAATACGCGGCGCGCGTTGGCGCTGCCGGTCTGTTCGTAGTGCTCTTCGATGAGGCCGCGAAGTCCGCTGATGTCATCAGGGTCTTCCACGTTCTCCAAGCCGACCAAGTCCATGTTGCACAGCGACGGGAAAGTGTCGAATTCGTCCAGCACGAATGCCTCACCACCGCTCATCCCGGCTGCGAAGTTGCGCCCAGTCGGTCCCAACACAACTACCTTGCCGCGCGTCATATACTCGCAGCCGTGGTCGCCTACTCCCTCGACTACGGCTTCCGCGCCACTATTACGCACCGCGAAACGCTCACCGGCCACGCCTCGAATGAATGCCTTGCCCCCAGTAGCACCATATAATACTACATTACCCACGATAATGTTCTCTTCAGGCGTGAATCCCGACTCCGGCGGCGGCGCGATTATCACCTTGCCGCCGGACAGTCCCTTGGCGAAGTAGTCATTGGCGTCCCCTTGAACGTTCATTGTTACGCCTTTTGCAAGGAATGCCGAGAAGCTCTGACCCGCCGAGCCGCTGAAATTTATCGTTATCGTGTCGTCGGGCAAAGCCTCAATGCCGTGCCGCTTCGCAATCTCGTAGCTGAGCGTCGTTCCGACCGTGCGATTGCGGTTGGTAATCGGCAAGTCCAGAGACACCGCCTTCTTGGAGTCAATGGCGTCAACGCACAACTCTATAAGCTCGTTATCCAGCGCGCGCTCAAGCCCGTGATCCTGCTCTTCGCGGCAGTATGTCGCTACCGAGTCCGGCACTTCCGGCTTGTGCAGCAGGTTGGAGAAGTCCAGCCCCTGCGCCTTCCAGTGCGCGACCGCTTCTCGCGTATCAAGCCTATCCATGCGGCCTACCATCTCGCTCACGGTGCGGAAGCCCATCTCAGCCATAATCTGCCGAAGCTCTTCAGCCACGAAGAAGAAATAGTTGATGACATATTCCGGCTTGCCAGTGAACATCTTCCGCAAGTCCGGGTCCTGCGTCGCGATACCCACCGAGCAAGTATTCAGGTGGCACTTTCGCAGCATGATGCAGCCGAGGCTGATTAGCGGCGCGGTTGCCATTCCGAATTCCTCCGCGCCCAGCAAGCAGGCGATAGCCACGTCCCTGCCGGTCTTGAGCTGCCCATCGGTCTGGACGACGATGCGCCCACGAAGATCGTTGAGTACCAGTACCTGCTGCGTTTCCGCAACGCCAAGTTCCCATGGCAGACCGGCATGCTTGATGGATGACTCCGGTGATGCGCCGGTGCCGCCGCTGTCCCCGCTGATGAGCACGACATCGCCGTGTCCCTTGGACACTCCGGCGGCAATTGTACCGACGCCTGCTTCGGCCACCAGCTTGACATGCACGCGCGCTCCGGGGTTCGAGTTCTTCAGGTCGTGGATGAGCTGCGCCAGGTCCTCTATGGAGTAGATGTCGTGATGCGGCGGCGGCGAGATAAGCTCCACGCCGGGTGTTGAGTTTCTCACCCAGCCGATGTACTCATCAATCTTGTGCCCCGGAAGCTGTCCGCCCTCGCCGGGCTTGGAACCCTGCGCCATTTTAATCTGCAAGTCTCGCGCGCTCGCAAGGTAGCCGATAGTAACACCGAAGCGCCCTGACGCAACCTGCTTCATCGCGCTGTTACGAGAGTCGCCGTTCTCGTCGGGTATATAGCGGCGGAAGTCCTCGCCGCCCTCTCCGGTATTGCTGCGCGCGCCAATGCGGTTCATCGCGATCGCCATCGTCTCGTGCGCCTCGCGGCTTATAGAGCCAAGTGAAATTGCGCCAGTGGCAAAGCGCTTCACGATTTCGCTCGCAGGCTCCACCTCGTCCACTGAAAGCGGTTCATCCAGTTTCTTGAAGTCCAGAAGCCCCCTGATAGTGCATAGCTTACGACTGAATGTGTTGGCCGAGTCCGCGAATTGCTGGTAAGTTTCATAACTGTTTGTCTTGGTAGCAAACTGGAGACGGCTGATGGTGTCGGGGTTCCACATGTGGTACTCCCCGTCGCGCCGCCACTGGTAGTAGCCGCCGCTCTGGAGATCCAGGCTTCCTGTCGGCGCAAGCTCCTGAAAGGCAGACTCATGGCGCTTCCGGCTTTCCAGTTCGATTTCTCGGATTCCTATCCCACCTATGCGTGACGGAGTCCATGTGAAGTATCTGTCGATGAAATCGGAGTTCAGCCCGACCGCCTCGAATATCTGCGCGCCACGGTAACTCTCGATAGTCGAAATGCCCATCTTGGACATTATCTTGAGAATACCCTTGTCCGCCGCCTTGATGTAGTTGTAAACGGCGGTGTCGTAGTCCACGGTTCCCGCGAGCGCGCCGTCCTCGCCAACCATGTCTCTGAGGGTCTCGAACGCAAGGTACGGGTTCACCGCGACAGCGCCATAGCCGATCAGCAGCGCAAGATGCGCCACCTCGCGCGGTTCGCCGGACTCCACTACTATGCTCACTTTCGTGCGAACGCCCTGGCGTATCAGATGGTGATGCACACCGGCGACGGCAAGCAGGCTCGGTATAGGAGCGCTGTATGTATCGACGCCCCTGTCTGAAAGTACGACGATCGTGTTACCCTCGGTAACCGCATCGTATGCCTCGTCGCAAATCCTCCGGACTGCGCGAGCAAGTGAACCGTCGTTCTCGTCAGTCGTGAACAGCGTGCGGACGGTCTTTGCCTTCAGCCCCGGCAAGTTCAGGGCGCGTATCTTCTCCAGTTCCTCGTTTGTCAGGACGGGCCGCTTCACGCGCAGCGTGCGGCAATGTTCCGGCGTCTCGGTGAACAGGTTGCTCTCGCTGCCTGCACGCGATTCCAGCGATGTAACCAGTTCTTCGCGGATCGCGTCCAGCGGCGGATTGCTGACCTGCGCGAACAACTGCTTGAAATAGTTGAACAGAAGCGGACTCTGTTCGGACAGCACCGCCAAGGGAGTATCGTTGCCCATTGATCCGACAGGCTCACTGCCCGTCTCCGCCATGGGTTCCATTATCATGCGTAGGTCTTCAAGCGTGTACCCGAATGCCACCTGCCTCGCAAGCAGGCTGCCGTTGGTGTATGTCGGCTGCGCTGGGACTTCCGGCAGATCGTCGAGGGATACGCGGTTATCACGCAGCCACTCGCCATACGGCTGCTGGGATGCGAGCGCTCTCTTCAGTTCAGCGTCATCCACCAGACGACCCTCTTCGGAGTCCAGCATGAACATGCGCCCAGGGTGTATGCGTTCCTTGAACAGCACCTTCTCCGGTGGCACATCCAGCACGCCCGTCTCAGACGCCATTACGAGCAGGTCGTCGGTCGTCACGAGATAGCGGCACGGGCGCAAGCCGTTTCTGTCCAGCACAGCGCACACTTTCGCGCCGTCGGATGCGATTATCAGAGCAGGTCCGTCCCACGGCTCCATCAGGCATGAATGATACTCGTAGAAGTCCTTCTTCGCCTGGTCCATCGGCAGATGGTCGCCCCAAGCCTCCGGTATCATCATCATCAAGGCATGCGGCAGCGAGCGCCCGGTCGCGAGCAGCAGCTCCAGCGCGTTGTCGAAGCTGGCGGTGTCGCTTTGCACGCCCTTCGTCACGACGGGCAGCAGCTTTTGCATGTCTTCACCGAGCGCATCTGACGCGAACATGCCCTCGCGCGCCGTCATCCAGTTGATGTTGCCGCGCAGGGTGTTTATCTCGCCGTTGTGGATGACCATGCGGTAAGGATGCGCCAGCCGCCATGTGCCAAGCGTGTTCGTGCTGAAGCGCGAATGCACCAGCGCAAACGATGAAACCACGTCCTCGTCTGCCAGATCGAGATAGAAATGCTGAAGCTGCGTGGCGTGAATCAGTCCCTTATAGACAATCTTGTTCGGCGAAAGGCTGGATACATAGAAGTCATTCCGCTCGTCCAGACCGGACTCGGCAACTGCGTCCTCAAACTGCCTGCGAATGACATACAGCTTCAACTCAAAGTCGAAGTGGCTCTGCACATCCGCGCCACGACCGACGAAGAACTGCCGGATTGCGGGCATGACCTCGGCTGCCAATGTACCAATCTCACCGGGTGAGACAGGCACATCTCGCCAACCAAGCAAGGTCTGACCTTCTTGCTCCACGAAGCGGCGCACGATGCCTTCGACTTCGCGCTGCTTCTCCTCGTCGTGCGGCATGAACACCATACCGACCGCGTAATGGCCCGGCTTCGGAGGCTCTATGCCCAGTCGCACCATCTCCTTGCGGAAGAATTCGTGCGGCATCTGAATCAGCACGCCGGCGCCGTCTCCAGTCTCAGGATCAGCCCCTTTCGCGCCGCGATGCTCGAGGTTGCACAGAACTTGGAGCCCCTGAGTAAGGACGCTGTGCGATTTCACACCCTTGATATTCGCGACAAGGCCTACGCCGCAGGCTTCGTGCTCGAACTGCGGGTCGTATAGTCCCTGCTTCGTCAGGTTGGGTATGTATCTGTCGGACATTGCCGCACCCTCATTCCGTCATTTCCGCTTTCGCGGAAATCCAAGAATTCTATCCATCCCGTATATCGAAGTTAGCTCCGTGGCCCATCACAACACTGGCAGATAATGCTCCATTTCGTAGTCCGCCACCCGGCTGTGATAGTTCTCCCATTCTATCTTCTTGTTCTCGATGAAACTCCTGAACACCGGCTCTCCAAGCGCGTCGCGCACAAGCTCGCTTCGCTCGGTAATGCGGATCGCCTCCCACAAGTTTGCAGGCAGTTCCTCTATGCCAAGCTCATCGCGCTCCGCCTGTGTCATCTGCCATGCGCTTGAAAGCGCCGGAAGTGGAAAATCATAACGCTCTTCAATCCCTTTGAGACCCGCTGCCAGCATTACGCTAAACGCCAGATACGGATTGCACGCCGGATCAGGTGATCGGTACTCGATGCGCCGGGACTCTTCGCGACCTGGCTTGAAGTCCGGCACGCGAATCAAGTCGGCGCGGTTTACCGTTGACCAGGTTACGAACGTCGGCGCCTCGAATTGCGGCACCAGACGCTTGTAGGAATTCACCCACTGGTTTGTTACGGCAGTAATCTCCCTTGCATGCTTCATCAATCCCGCGATGAAGAATTGGGCAGTCTCCGATAAGTGATGCACGTCATCTTCGTCATAGAAAACATTGCGGTCTCCAAGGAATAGCGACTGATGCATGTGCATTCCGTTGCCGTTCACTCCATGCACGGGCTTTGGCATGAAAGTCGCGTAGTAACCGTTCTGCCGCGCAATCTCCTTCACCACCAGCCGGTAGGTCATCACAGTATCCGCCATCGTCAGCGCGTCCGTGTGGCGCAGGTCGATCTCGTGCTGACTGGGCGCGGCTTCCTGATGACTGGATTCTACGGGGATGCCCAGCTCTTCCAGCGTCAGGACAGTCTGTCGGCGCAGGTCGGTTGCAAGGTCGGTCGCATCCTGACCGAAGTAGCTTCCCCTGTCCTCTGTGACTGTCCCCTGAGCATCCTTAAAGTAGAAGTATTCAATCTCAGGGCCGACATAGTACGTATAGCCGAGCTTGGAAGCCTTGGAGAGATTGCGCCTCAGCACCGCGCGGGGATCGCTTTCAAGGGGTTCGTCATCAGGTGTGATGATGTCACAGAACATGCGCGCAACCGCATTCTCGCGCGGTCGCCAGGGCAGCACATTGAAAGTGTTCGGGTCGGGCAATGCGTACATGTCGCGCTCATCCGAACGCACAAAGCCCTCAATCGAGGACCCGTCAAAGCCCATTCCGCGAGTTAGTGAATGTTCAAGTTCTTCAACGGTAATGGCAAATCCCTTGAGATTGCCGAGTATGTCCGCAAACCACAGGCGAATGAATTTGACATCGTTCTCCCGCGCCTCATGGAGAACAAATTCTGTCGCCTCCGGGTCTCTAGATAACATATCTACCTCTTACGAATTGTCGCAGCTGCATTTCGTCTGTTCGGCAGTCAATCATGGCAAAAACAGCATGTCGCTTACCCGCCGGAAACGCGCGTCAATGCAAACGGCGACTATCGAAAAAATATATCAATTTGTGAAAATTGTGTCAATCTAATTCAGCGATTCTCGACTCCAGCCTGATCAGCGGAATTATCAGCAGATCGAATATCCGAAGACCTGCCGCAACAGGAGTGAATACCGTCCACAGTGCCGACTAAAGACATCGTAATAATTTCCCGGCAATACAAAAAGCCTGCACCGTATAACCGTGGCTCGGATGCGGTGCAGGCTTCTATTTAACTCTTGAGTGAGATACGTCTAAGATGCCGCCCCGCCAACGGTGCTAATTATGAGCTCCGTCACCCTGTACGGATCCATGTTCGCGTTCGGTCGCCTATCCTCGATGTATCCCTTGCCGTCACGCGCCACCTGCCAGGGAATACGCACCGACGCGCCCCTGTCCGATACGCCATACTTGAATTCCTTATAGGAGGCAGTCTCGTGCAGTCCGGTGAGCCTTTGCTCAATGTCCGCGCCATAGTTGGCGATATGCTCTTCGTGATTGCCCTTGAGCGCCTCAGCCGCCGCAATGCAGGCGTCATAGTTCTCACGCATCGCATTCGTCGAGAAGTTGGTATGCGCTCCGGCGCCGTTCCAGTCACCCTTGACAGGCTTAGGATCAAGCGTTGCCGCAACGTTGTGCCTCTCTCCTATGCGATACAGTAGCCAGCGCGCCACCCAAAGCTCGTCCGCCACCGTCGGTGCGCCTACTGGACCGATCTGAAACTCCCACTGCGCCGGCATAACCTCCGCGTTTATGCCTGCTATCGTCAAACCGGCTTCAATGCACGCATCCAAGTGGTCTTCAACAACTGGGCGTCCGAATACCTCGTCGGAGCCGACACCGCAGTAGTAGCCGCCCTGCGGAGCGGGGAAGCCGTTGTCCGGCCAGCCCAAGGGCTGAGACCTGACGCCGGTAAAGAATGTGTATTCTTGCTCGATGCCGAACCAGAAATCCAGCCCTGCGTGTTGCTCGGCGGCCGCTGCGCAGGCTGCCCTCGTGTTCGAAGGATGCGGCGTCATGTCGGGCAGAAGAACCTCGCACATCACCAAAATGTTGTTGCCTCCGCGAATCGGGTCCGGACAGCTGAATACCGGATTCAGTACACAGTCTGATGCCTCGCCCGGAGCCTGGTTCGTGCTGGAACCGTCAAAGCCCCAAACGGGCGGCTCTTCTCCTACGGGCACGACCTTGCCCTTGGAGCGGAGCTTGGCGGTCGGCTCAGTGCCGTCTATCCAGATATATTCCGCCTTGTAAACACTCATTGTTCCCTCCTGTGGGATTAGATTTTCCTTATCATAAATCCTGTGAGGACAGGATTCCAGTTTTCATCTAAATGACGAGCCAATAACTTTAGACAGCAAACAGCGAGACTTTCAAAGAAAGAAGCCTCGCTGGTAAGTGTGCATGGTGCTGGCTATTGTCCAGTAATGATTGTGCCTACTTGCTGCGATTCCTGCGAACTATGCTGGGAATGATGACCCATACTGCGAACAATGCCGCAAACGCTGCACCACCGAGCAATACTTCCATCTTCACATGCCTCCAAACAAAAGAATAGTCAATGCGTCTTACTTGCAATCTATTCTGAAGCGGTCATGTTTCAACTGTGTTGCACAAATGTTAAATAATTGTTACAACCTCTCGGCGGTTTCAATCAACAGAATGACAGGATACCCAAGGGCCAATCCACCAGATATCCTGTCTATCCCGTCGATCAATGTAAGTTCTAGTTCATCTGCGGGTAGGCGTCTGTGCCGTGCTCCGTAATATCCAGCCCCTCTTCTTCCTCCGACTCGTCCACGCGCAAGCCCATCGTCAGGTCAAGCACCTTGAAGAGTATGTAGCCCGCGCCAAAGCCCCAGACGATTGCGGCGAGAATGCCCACAATCTGCGGCACAATCTGAGTGACGTTCCCGACTACCAACCCCGTTACACCGTTGTGGCCGGTAGCGAAGATACCCACCGCCAGCAGTCCCCATGCGCCACAGATGCCATGCACCGTAACCGCGCCAACCGGGTCGTCTGTCTTGAGCACATTCCTCACGAAGCTCACGCCGAAAATCATTATCACACCCGCAATCAGGCCGATTATCACTGCTCCCCAAGTGTCAACATACGCGCAGCCTGCCGTGATGCCCACTAGCCCAGCGAGCGCACCATTCGCGGCCATCTCGATGTCCGCCTGGCCCGTGCGGATAAGCGTTACATAAATTGCCGCTGTCGCTCCGGCAGCTCCGGCGAGCAGGGTGTTAACCGCATTCAAGCCGAGCGTAGCGGAGTTGATGTTGAAGCCGAACCAGCCGAAGAATAGGATGAATGTGCCGATTACCACATACGGGACATTATGACCCCGTATCGTAATTCCCTGCTCCCAGCCCTTACGCGGTCCTACCACCATCGCGCCTGCAAGCGCCAGGAAGCCTCCAATCATGTGGACCACACCGGAGCCGGCGTAGTCCGCGAATCCCATGCTTGTGAGCCAGCCGTAGTCGCTCCACGCCCAGTGACCGTAGATCGGGTATATCAGCGCGCCAACGATGAAGCTGTAAGCGAAATAAGCGTTAATCTTCGTGCGTTCCGCCATTGCTCCCGCGATAATCGTAGCGGCAGTACCCGCGAACACCATCTGGAAGAACCAGCCGACGAGATCGCCGTCATTGAAGTTGGCAAGGAAGAACCCTTCCAAGCCTATGAATCCGGCCGCCGCGCCGCCGCCGAACATCAGCGCATAGCCAAACGCCCAGAAACCGAGTGATGCTATGCAGAAGTCCAAGAACGACTTCGTCATATAATTGACCGTGTTCTTAGCCCGTATCAGACCGGCGCCCAGAAACGCGAAGCCCGCCTGCATAAAGAACACCAGCGCAGCCGCGAATACCAGGATGGCATTATCCAGCGTTGTCATTACTTCGCCCGCGCTCTGCGCGTAAGCGATGCCCCCGCCGCCCAAAACGATTCCAATTGCCAACAGCGCCACCATCAGAAGGCGCACCTTCAGACTTGTAGGTCTTACAATCGCTCCGAGAAGACTCATTTCCTTTCTCCTCTTCTACTAAAGATAGATTACGCTCCAAAATCTACGCCGCGATTGTTTCATTTATGTTAAGCGCTTGTAACAGAAATGTTGCCTGAGTGTTAACTCCCTATTAAACAAAATATAAAATATCATTGATTGACATAACATGCAACTGCCGTTTGACATCGCACCAGCCCATAATTACAATGCAGCCATCACAATATGACGCCATCACAGCATGAAGGAGGCAGGCATTATGGAGAACCTGAACATGCAAATCTACGGCGACTATGCCTGACCGTGGGTTTACAATACAGCCGTGTGGCTGGATAAGGTAAAGAAGGCTTACGGAGACAATCTGAACATCACCTGGCGTAATTTCTCGCTTGAGCAGAACGCCCATAACCTTAAGGAAGGCTTGGACTCCGACTGGAAGGTCTGGGATCAGGACGACCCATCGCAGGGCCGCTCCCTGCTTTCACAGATTGCTGCCGAGGCAGCCAAGCGGCAGGGCGACGACGCGCACGCAGCATTCCACCTTGCATTGCTGACCGCAAGGCATGGCGGCGAAGGACGCATCTCCCTCGACGACGAGGAGGCTATCCTCAAGGTCGCTGAAGATGCAGGCCTCGACTCCGCTCAGATGCGGGAAGATATGAAGGACCCCGAACTCCGCAGGATTATCGGAGAAGATCACGAAGCCGCCATAGCCGAGGGCATCTTCGGCACGCCGACCTACATCTTCGAGAACGGGAACATGGCCTATCTAAAAGCCTTTATTCCCGAAGACGAAGACGCCGTAGCATCCTTCGAGCACTACATCGCGCTCGCAAACCACCGCAACTACTTCGGCGAAATCAAGCGCCCGCAGCCACCCTGGCCCAAGGGCGTCCTCGACTAGACACCAGGAACCACAGGGGCATCCGACCGGATGCCCCTAACTCTATACTCAGCTCTAAATCAGCCAATGCAGCACTTTCTTGAAAAGTCTCTTGGAGTAACTTTTACCGACAAAAGTCTCCTCGCCCTCGCCCTCACTCACAGTTCGCTTCTGAATGAATCACCGGAAGTTGCATCCGAGTGTAACGAGCGTCTTGAATTCCTCGGCGACGCTATTCTAGGCATGGCTGTCGCTGAAGAACTCTACACGCGCTTTCCCCAACAAAGGGAAGGCATGCTGACTTCCATGCGCTCCAACATCGTGCGTGGCGAAACACTCGCCCAAGCGGCGCGGCGACTCGACCTGGGAGACCATCTGCTCATGGGCGCGGGCGAGACAGCCACCGGCGGGCGCGGGCGCGATTCAAATCTTTCCGCAGCATTCGAGGCAGTAGTGGGTGCGCTATTCTTGGACCAGGGCTACGAAGCAGCAAAATCCTTCTGCATCGATGCCTTGAACAACGAAATCGCTTCCATTCATTCGTCTCCGCAACTCCGGCATCCAAAGTCCGCGCTGCAGGAAATGGTGCAGGGACAACGAATGCAGGCACCTTCATACCGCATCGTTAACGCCGAAGGCGAGGATCACGCACCTACATTCACTGCCGAAGTAATCATTGACGGAGCAGTACTGGGTACAGGCACGGGACGCAGCAAGTCCATCGCCGAACAGGAAGCAGCAACGGCAGCGCTCGAATACCTGACACAGAAGAGCGACTGATGCAGACGCTCCACTTCAACCTGCAAGGCGTTGCCATTGAAGGCACCATCATCGACGTTGAGACCGTCAGCCTGCATCCAAAGCCGAACGGCATGTTCACTTTCGGCACGCTAAGTGGCAGTGAGATACGCATCGTGCAGGCGGAAACGCAAGCCGACTGTTCAGCGCTGGCGGAAGAACTCAACCGTGCCTGGAATACTCTGCCCCGCCCTATCTACGCCTACAATCGCCAGTTCGTCGCAGGCTGGGTATCCTAAGCCATCGACGCGAAAGCGCACATCGACCGGGACACGATGGATCACTGGAAGGCTCTTGCAGACCAGCAGGCAATCAAGTGGCCCCGCTTGCGAGAACTCATTCGCCCGCCTGTCTTCTATTACAACTGGGGCATCGCAGACTTCGACCGCGAGCGCGACATCGGCGCCATGCGCCGAACCATGCGTCGCGCAAAGTCCGTCAACGAAGTCATATCGCGCGAAGCCCTCGGCGGCGCGCCGCACATCTGGTGGCAGCAGCACCTCAACATGCTCAACGACGCGGAGATTGCTCACAGTCTCAGAAATCCTCCAGAAGATGACACGAAGCACCCCAAGAGTCTCTTCAGGCTGCCAAACGGCAACTGGTCCACCAACCGCATTGCCGCCATAGTCTGCCACAACATGATGGACCTTCAATCCCAGGCATCCCTCCTTCTTTGGCATTGGAATCTCACATCCCCATGGCTGTAAATCCCACGACTGTATATTTGCAGCAGCAGCCAAACCCGCCAACTGTGCCAGCCTCCTCACTTCCCTGTTACACAAAGGTTACACCGATGTAACCGCTAAGAAACAAACGCATCGCATCATCTGTTTGAGACTAGCACTGAAGAGTGGGAAAGAGGCCGCACCTTGCGGCGACGTTCAGATTCCGTTCGCGCTGAGCCTGCTCATTCGCGCTCGGCATGGGACGGAAAACTCTCGGCACGGCGGCGTTGCACATGGTACTTGAAGCACATGACCAATTCACTGGCGACTCACCGCAGACTGTACTGCTAGCGACCGAGGACTGCGAAGACCTTGACGCGCCACTGACTGCCCTGAGTCTGTCCGGTGTCGTGGAACTGGTGGAACTCAATGGAAGCAGCCTTGAAGCGCGCATCGAAGAGGTCACACCGTCGCTCGTCATCGCGGGTCCCGGTTTCAACTCTTCAGTGATCGGGGCGCTCTCTCGAAAGAAGTCAGTAAGCCAGATTCTTCCGCCATTTCTGCGCTGCGTAACAAGTGCCGAGACGGAAGAGCAAGACCTGTACCTCGGATTTGATGACTTCGTGCTGGCGACCTGCTCTGCCGCAGAACTGGAAAAGCGGATCAAGCGCCTGACCCACGCATCCAGGAAGCGAGAGGCATCAATTCTCAACGCCGGGCCAATCACGATAGATATGGACAAATACCGTGTCACAGTGAGGGGTAGGTCCATAAAGCTGGCTTGGATGGAGTTCCAGCTGCTCCGCTACCTGATGCTGAACATCGGGCGTGTCTTTACCAGAGAGGACCTGCTAACGAGCGTCTGGGGCCACAAGCACTACGGACACACCCGCACAGTCGATGTTCACATTCGCAGGCTGCGCCACAAGCTCGGCGCTCAGGGGAGCGCTTGCATTCGTACTGTTAACAACGTCGGCTACGGCTTCATCGAAGCGCCCGGCATCCAGCCACAATAAAGTCCAATCTCCACGGTGGAGAGGGTGAGGACAGAAGCGTCCCGTATATCCCGTATATCCCGTATATCGACGTTAGTTTAACCCCGGAGCGGGAAACCGCGCGCACAGTTCCGAGGCTTCGTCCCGCACCTCACGTTTTGCCGTATCGCTGCCGATGTCCCCGATCACTTTCAAGATCAGACGGCCCACTTGACGAGATTCCGCCTCTCCCATGCCGCGGCTCGTGATGGAAGGCGTGCCCAGCCTCAGGCCACTTGCGGTGCGAGGCGGCTTCTGATCGAACGGTATGGCGTTCCTGTTCACCACAATGTTCGCCTCGCCCAGCGCTTCCTCCGCCTGCCGTCCGGTGATGTCAACCGGCGTCAGGTCCACGAGCACGATGTGATTATCGGTGCCGCCGGAAACCAGTCTCAATCCGCCTTTTCGTAACTCGTCCGCGAGCGCAAAGGCGTTAGCGCGAATCCCTTTCTGATATTCCACAAACTCCGGCTTCATCGCCTCGCCGAACGCCACCGCCTTCGCCGCGATGATATGCTCAAGCGGCCCGCCCTGCATGTTCGGAAATACCGCGCTGTTGATGGCCCTGCGATGCTCCTCATCACAGAGTATCATCCCGCCTCTCGGACCCCGTAGAGTCTTATGCGTCGTCGTCGTAACTATCTCCGCGTGCGGCACCGGGGAAGGGTGTTCATCGGCAGCCACCAGTCCCGCGATATGCGCCATATCCACCATCAGCTTCGCGCCCACTTCGTCTGCTATGTCTCGAAAGCGCGGGAAGTCGATTATCCGTGTGTACGCGCTCGCCCCGGTGACGATAAGCTTCGGGCGATGCTCCTTCGCAAGCCGCCCTACCTCATCGTAGTCTATCGTCTCTACCTCGGGGTCAACGCCGTACTGCACGACATCGTACAGTTTTGCCGAGAAGTTAACGGAAGCCCCGTGCGTCAGATGCCCGCCCTGGTCAAGGCTCATCCCCATAATCGTGTCGCCCGGCTGAAGCGTAGCGAAGTACGCCGCCATATTCGCTTGCGCTCCGCTGTGCGGCTGAACATTAGCGTGTTCCGCGCCGAACAGCTTCCTCGCGCGACTGATAGCCAAGCCCTCTGCGACATCTACGTATTCGCAGCCGCCGTAATAGCGGCGTCCCGGATAACCTTCAGCGTACTTGTTCGTGAAGACCGACCCCTGAGCCTCAAGCACCGCCTTGCTCGCAAAGTTCTCCGACGCAATCAGGTTGATATTGCTGCGCTGCCGCTCAATCTCGCTCTCTATGGCCCGCCCAATCTCAGGGTCCTGCTCCATCAGTGAACTCATGCCCGTTCTCCTTCAATCAGTCACAATATCAAGCGTCCAGCCAAGCGAACTTCGTTATTGGTCCCACGCCGCCTTCCGCGCTCCCTAATATTGTAAATCCCTGCAAGTCCAGAAACTCGCCTATGTCAAACGGCGGTATAGAATCCGACTTGCTCCCATAAGCCCCTACAATCAGCCGTCCCTTCGGGGCGACTACTCGTTCCAGCAGCCTGTTCACGCCGTCCGCAAGGTAGTCGAGCGGGAGACAGTCGTACAGCATATACACATACCTGTACTTTCGCTGCGGTTCCCAGTCCCAAGCATTCCCCGCATGAAAGTTGTCCGCGTGTTCAGGCAGACGAACTTTCGCAAGTTCTATCAGTTCGCTCCCTTGATCGAGTCCGTGCGGGGTCAACTTCAGTCCGCGCTCGCCAACCCACTCCATGAGGCACTTCAGGAGAAAGCCGTTCGCGCACCCGATGTCCAGCAGGTCCCCATCCGACTCTATGGCATCCAGAATAGGACCGCGCTCAGCCCGCCAACGCCTCGCGCCACCGCTGAACCCCGACTGTCGGATAGGGTCATCCTCGTTAAGGTAGGCCGCTTCCAGCGCCCTGAGTTTCTGTAGGAAGTCCGGCGGCAAAGTGGTGTTCATAGCCATACCCACTCTTTAATTCCGACACACATGCATCCTCACACTCCCTAATCAACAGGAGAATGAATTCCACCGAAGAGAATAATGAATGACTTTCATCCTCGCCCATCACATCGATCAGATCTTCCAGTACCCTCACAAGATGCAGGTATTCGCTTTCTTCATCGGGACAAACGCGACGGGAGAAAGTTTCGGCCAAGTCTCGCAAAGGACAGACTGGGAATTCACCGTATCAGCCTTTCGTATTCCGAATGTTTTCCTATCCAGAACCAGACAAAGTTTCCTTGGTGCCGATATGCTAGGCTCTGTAACCGAGACCTACCCTTGCAGACCAGTACAAGCCTACTCTTTTCAGGCGTACGGAAGGATACCTCGGATTTTGTTACAGAAGTTGAAAGTTCTGGTCTGCGAGCCTCCTAACCTCTGGCGGCAGCCTTCGATAATGCCACCAAAAATCGGGAAGCGCGAAGTGCCTCACAGTTCCGTGTACTTTCCCGCGTCAAAATCAGCCATCGCCTGCTCGGCAAGCTTATCAAGCCTCCCAGCCTTCACATCCTCTTCAAACTGCTTGTCCCAAATATCGTCAATATATTCTTCAAACCATTCCTCAAATTCTGCAAGTTCCCTTCTCGACAACTTGGAAGCGGCGGATTGGATATCTTCAACTGTCCCGTGTCCGTGATTTGTTGAGTTCCTTTCGTCCGTCATGTTCTCACTTTATCCTCCCCATGCTGTTGGTTCACGCCGCGTCCGGCTCTATCATTCCGTAATCCCCATCCGCGCGCCTATATACTACGCTGTACTTTTCCGTCTCCGTATTGTGGAACAGGAAGAAGTCGTGGTCGAGCAGTTCCATCTCCATTATAGCGTCCTCGACGGTCATCGGCTTCATTGCGAACCGCTTCACACGTACAAGGCTGCCCAATTCCTCTATCGCTTCCTCAACCTCATCCTCAAGCGCCGCGTCCAGCTCTTCAAGCAACGCGCCCGCATCCTCACGAATAGCCTGGCTCCGGGCCGCCCTGCGCGCCTGCGAAGTTCTGTATGCTCTTCCCTTGTATCGTCGAATCTGCTTGTCCATCACGTCCGCTACCGCATCAACTGCCGCGAACAGCGTCAGTCCGCTCTCTTGCCCTCGCAACGTGGCTCCGCTCGCGCTTATCGTCATCTGCGCCACGAACCTGTCCATCTCGGACCGGGACGCAGTGCGCGATAGTTCCAGCTTCGCATCGGCCCTTTCTCGCAGGTGCCGCTCCAAGCGTGCCACCTTCTTCTGAATGTAATCCTCAGACCTTTCGCTCAGTCTCATATTCCTCGCAAATATCTGCATTTCCATAACGCACCTCCTCTCGCATCATCTATGACAGAGTCTATAAAGTTGCCGCTCAAATATTGGTGAACTTTCATTGTATTGGCTAAGAACTACGGTGTTCAAGCGCCAGACCGCATTTGCGCTATCGACTTGAGCGAGCGCAAGGCGCGACTTTAGTCATTCAATGTGAATTGTGTTAAAATCAGGCGGTCTAAGTCTAGTACGCTGACCCTGTCTCAAACGGTTTGCAATGCGCGGAGCGAGATGATTACCGGAGTTCTTGAAAGGTACGGAAACTACCTTCCCCTCACTGACGATACGCCCATCTTCACTCTGGGCGAAGGGGACACGCCTCTTGTCAAGTCTGAGAGTATAGCCGAAGAAGTCGGGTGCGACGAGCTCTACTTCAAGCTCGAAAGTTGCAACCCAACCGGGTCATTCAAAGACAGGGGAATGGTCGTTGCGGTGGCGAAGGCGCTTGAAGAGGGCGGCGAGACCATTGTCTGCGCCTCTACGGGCAACACCTCCGCATCGGCCGCTGCATACGGAGCGCGCTGCGGGCTATCGACAGTCATCGTCGTACCCAACAGATACGTCGCGCGAGGCAAACTCGCGCAGGCAATCACCTACGGCGCGCGCATCATGCTCATCGATGGCGGCTTCGACGACGCCCTGAAAATCGTGCGTGAACTCGCCGCGAAGCACCCCGTCGTACTCGTCAATTCGGTCAACCCGTACAGGCTGCAAGGGCAGAAGACCGCCGCTTTCGAGATTGTGCATGACCTTGGCACTGCGCCGGATCACCTCTTCATACCCGTGGGCAACGCGGGCAACATCACCGCATATTGGATGGGATTCCAGGAAGCTCACCAAATGGAGTGGACAGGCACGCTGCCCAAGATGATGGGCTTTGAAGCGGAAGGGGCGGCGGCTATCGTCAAAGGGCATCCTATAGAGGCTCCCGACACCGTAGCGTCGGCAATCAGGGTCGGCAACCCCGCAAGCTGGACTAAGGCCGTCATGGCGCGCGACGATTCCGGTGGCGCCATTGACTCGGTTACCGACGACGAGATACTGGAAGCATACGCATTGATGGCCCGGGAGGAAGGTATCTTCTGTGAACCGGCATCAGCCGCCTCAGTTGCAGGCTTGCTGAAGCTGGCTCGCGGCGGTATGCGCCTGAAGCAAAGCAAGGTCGTCTGCGTAATCACCGGAAGCGGACTGAAAGACCCCGACACCGCAATCGGCGTAGAACCCACATTTATGGAAGAATATCCCGCAGACATTGCCGCTATCGAAGACGCCATGGGACTTGCATAGTTGGACTACGACAAGATCCAGAACGCAGTAAGAGATGTGCTGGTCGCCATTGGCGAAGACCCGCAGCGCGAAGGCTTGGTGGACACGCCCCGACGAATAGCCGAGATGTATGGCGAACTCTTCGCAGGCATTGGTAAAGACCCCGCAAGCGTGCTGACCACCGGCTTCAGCGAGGACTACGACGAGGCCGTAATCCTGCGTGATGTACCTTTCCACTCCATTTGCGAGCACCACTTTCTGCCGTTCTTCGGCACAGCCCAGATCGCCTACATCCCCACCGGACGGGTCGCAGGGGCTTCTAAGCTTGCCCGCGCGCTTGACATCCTCGCGAGCAGACCACAGATCCAGGAGCGACTCACCGGCCAGCTTGCAGACACGCTATACGACACGCTACAGCCGAAAGGTACGGCAGTAATCATCAGCGCTGAACACCTGTGTATGTCAATACGCGGCGCGCGAAAGCCGGGCAGCAGAATTGTCACCACAGCATCGAGAGGCAGCCTCAGAACGCAGGCAGCCGAGCGTCAGGATATCCTGGCACTACTCAGGGAGACGCAATGACCATTAGCATTCGGAAAGAAGATTTCGACAGTATCGCCGATGAATGGGAGTGTATCCTCCCGCACACCGGCGCGAATACTATCTTCATCACCCCTTGGTGGCAGCAGCTCTGGTGGCGGAGCTATGGCGACGCGGAAGCGCGACTTGAGATTTTCACAGTACGAAACGGCGACTCGCTGTTGGGAATCGCTCCGCTAATGACGCGCGGCGATACACTCTCATTCCTCGGCGACACGGACCTGTTCGACTACCACGATTTCCTGGTGCGCGAAGGCTGCGAGGACTCCTTTTACTCTGCTCTCTGGCAGCAAATCGAAGCGATGGACTGGAATACGATGGAACTGAAGTCCCTCCGTGAGAGTTCCGAAACCCTCAGCCGCTTCCCCAAACTCGCGGAAGCCAACAACTGGACAACAAGCATCTCCGAAGAAGACGTCTCTCCATTTACGAACTTGCACTCCACCTGGGACGAATATGTCTCCGGACTCCGCAAGAAAGACCGCCATGAACTGCGTCGCAAGCTTCGCCGCCTGAATAACGGCAACTCCGCCACCCAGTACGCTCTGCACAAACCTGAAGCGATTGCAGACGCATTACCGGAGTTCTTCAGGCTCATGCGCGCCAGCAGACCGGACAAGGACGACTTCCTGACTCCGGACCGCGAACGGTTCTTCAGAGACCTCGCCCAGGAACTCGCGTCACGAGACCAGTTCAAGCTCTTCTTCCTGGAACTCAATGATGTCCGCGTGGCATCCTGCATCTGTTTCGACTACAATGGCAGCTATCTGCTCTACAACAGCGGCTACGACCCCGAATACTCCGCGTTCAGCGTCGGGCTGCTAAACAAGGCGCTATGCATACAGGACGCCATAGAGACCGGCAAGAAGTCCTTCGACTTCCTACGCGGCAACGAGCGATACAAGTACAACCTCGGCGGCACAAACCAGACCATCCACGAACTGATCATCCAGCGTCCTTAGACGTGCCCGCCATGCCATCCTCCAATCAGTCGGACGAAGAGCCTGCGCTCAGAATCGCCCTGATTTGCTACCATAGCTCTCCGGTAGGACGCCTTGGCGACACAAAGACCGGCGGCATGAACGTGTACGTCCGTCAGATCGCCGGCGAACTCGCATCAAGAGGTTGCCAGGTCGATGTTTTCACACGCGCGCACGACCTCGATGAGCCTCAGATAGTTTCTATCGGCGATAGCGCCCGCGTCATCCACATGGAAGCCGGGCCTCCCGACGCCGCACTCGACGACCTCCATTCTTACACCTCTGCATTCTCCGAGGCCATATCCGACTTCCAGCGGCGTGAAGGCGTCCGGTACGACCTTATTCACAGCCACTATTGGCTGTCCGGCGTCGTGGCAATCGAACTCAGCCGCCTATGGAACACACCCCATTTCGCGACATTCCACACCCTTGCGCGCACTAAGCAGCGCGCCCGCGCGGGAGAGCGTGAATCCGATCTCCGCGCTCAGACCGAGCAGCAAATCATCGACTCCGCTGACGCCCTCGTCGTATCGACATACATCGAAAAGGACGACATCGCCAGGCTCTACCAGGTCAGCTGCACTCCCATCGAAGTCATACCGCCGGGAGTGAACACCAACCTGTTTCATCCGGCAGATACTCGCATGGCTCGTCAGAATCTGAGTCTGGCAGACAAGCGGACCATCTTATATGTTGGGCGCATCGAGCCTCTGAAAGGCTTGGACATCTTACTGCGGGCAATTGCTCTTCTGAACGGCGGCAACGGCGTAAACTTGCTTATCGTGGGCGGCAACTCCGAAAAAGATGCCGAATTAGAGCGACTAAAGGCGCTTGCAGACAATCTTAATATAGGTGATATAGTTACTTTCACGGGCTCGGTTGACCAGGAGCAACTGCCGAACTACTATAACGCCGCCGACGTGTTTGTTCTGCCCTCTTGGTACGAGAGCTTTGGATTGGCAGCGCTTGAAGCAATGTCATGCGGCACTCCGGTTGTAGTGTCAAGGGTCGGCGGATTAACAACATTTGTGGAACATGGCAAGTCAGGCTATCTGGTTCCTTGGCGATGCCCGGAAGCCTTTGCGAGAAGTCTGGGAACCCTGCTCGAAAACCCGTCGCTGAGGAAGGCGATGGGCAGCGCCGCGAGACAAAAGGCAATGCGCCTGAGTTGGGCGGCTATGGCAATCGAAATGCTTGCCTGTTACCATAAGGCCATAGACTAGGGGCATTCAGGTGTCCAGGGAGGGATGAGCATGAACGGCTCGAATTCACACATTCCCCCTCAGAACGACCTTGACCCCGAAGAAACACGTCGTGCCTCGCTCCACATCCGTTTGGAACGCCACTTCTGGGGACGTGTTCTCTCCGGTTTTCTCGTCCTGCTTCCACTCATCATTACCGCATGGATACTGGTTTTCGCATTTCACCAGATTGACGGGCTCTTTGGTGGACTTTCCGATGCGCTGGTAAGAGTCACCCCGCTTGAAGAAGATATCCCGATGCTCGCGGCCTTCATCGCAGGCATCATAAGCGTTCTATTCGGTCTGGCTCTTCTGTACTTCTTCGGCACACTGATGACTCTGAGGGTCGGAAGAATGGCGGTGGATGTGAAAGTCGCCGTGCTCTCCAACATCCCATTAGTCAAAAACATCTACGGAGTGGCTAAGCAGGCGACGGACAGTCTAACGACACCTTCCGGACAGGAAGTCAACCGTGTCGTACTTGTCGAATGGCCTCGGCCCGGCCTGTTCGCGCTTGGATTCACCACCGGGCATTCCCACGCCAACCGCCCTGACGACGCCGTGCTGACCGTGGTGTACATCCCCACCGTACCTAATCCAACATCAGGCAACCTTGCATTTGTGCGCGAGGAAGAAGTTTACGCCACCGACATGACTATGGAAGAGGCAATGAAGATTGTCTTTTCCGGCGGTGTAGTCCTGCCGGAATCCATGAAGTTGCACGAGACAGCTAAGTTCCGACGCCTGGCGCCTCCACCTAACTGAACCTCTTCTCGTACCACACGCTTCTGCCCACCTTACGGAAGCCCAGTTTCAGATACAGCTCTCTCGCCGGCGCATTCTCAGACTCCACCTCGAGGTCAACGAAAGTCGCGCCTCGCTCCACGAGATGCGCGATGCCCGCGGTTACTACCGCTCTGCCGATACCGCGTCCCCTATACTCCGGATGGACTCCCGTCATTGCGATTACACCGCCCGACTCCCGATCGTCCTCAAAGAACATCGTCCAGTTGTAAGCCGCCGGATTACCGTCCTCTGTGATGAAGATGATGCACTCCGGGCCGCCGCTGTTGTGCTTCACCCGCACCCTTATCTGCTCCACCGTGTTCGGACTGAAGCCCCAGTTCTCCTCGAACGCCACATTCTGCAAGTCCGTCAGAACCTGCTCGTCTTGGCCCATCACAAACGAGCGCGTAGAAAAGCCCACCGGCAGATTCACTTCAGGCACTTCTTCATTCTGCCAGCGCATCTTCCACAGGCTCTTCACCACATCCATGCCATGCCTTGAAAGCAGGTGCTGCGTGTCCGAATGAGTTACGCCGGCCTCCACATGCAGCGAGCCTACCCCCAGCTCCTCGGCATGCGCAACCACGCGGCGCATGAGCGCTCGCCCGATGCCTTTGCCGCGATGCTCCTGCAAGACGCCACCACTTGCCACTGCGCGCGAAATCGGTTCTTCGTATGCAACCAGCGAATATCCTACCGGCTTGCGGCTGTCCTCCGCGATGAAGCAGTGTCGTTCAGGATCGCACCCGGGCACAGTCAGCATTCCCTCAATCGCGTCAGTATCCAATTCCCGGGGCGTGCCACGCATGCCGCCGATGTCATTGAACAAGGATGCAATGGCTTCCAGGTCCGCCCACTCGAATTTCCTTATCTTCAATGCCGCCAACTTTCTCATCAGTAGTAGGCATATAGTGCCGCTTCATGCAGGATATAGTACTGCTAAAGGTTTCACGATTGTATCAGAGCCAATCTGCACCTGTCATTTCAGCCCAGCGCTTAGATGAGGATGGGGAATCCCTTTGCTTGCCCCCAGCAAGACAAACGAATTATCATGAAACTCGACGAACTTTACTTGAAGAGAGGCGAAAATCTACATGTTCGAGAGACCCGAAAGAGCAATGCTCGTCATCCCGCACCCAGACGACGCCGAAGGTGGCGTCGGAGGCACTGTCGCCAAGTGGGTCGCCGAGGGCACTGAGGTCGTCTTCGTCCTCTGCACAAACGGCGACAAGGGTACGAGCGATCCCGAAATGACCACCGAAAAGCTCGCCGCCATCCGTGAAAAAGAGCAGGCGGCAGCCGCAGAATATCTCGGCGTCAAGGAGGTCATATACTTGCGGTATGGCGATGGCGAACTCGAAGATACCGCCAAGTTCCGAGGCGAGCTTGTCAGGGCAATCAGAAAGCACAAGCCCGAGGTCGTCTTCTGCACCGACCCATTCCGCCAAACCTTTTACCTGCACCGCGACCACCGACTTTCAGGGCAGGTCACGCTTGACGCCGTATTCCCCTATGCCCGTGACTTTCTGCACTACAACGAGCACATTCAGGAAGGCCTGGAGACACACAAGGTTGCCGATGTCCTGATGTGGGGCACCGAGCACCCTGACACCTTCATAGACATCACCGATACCATCGAGGACAAGATTAACGCGCTCAAGAAGCACGCCAGCCAGGTCGGGGGATCCGGCAGGAACGTTGACCAATTCGTCAAGGCGAACGCTCAGCGCCAGGGCCAATTCGCGGATATGCCCTACGCCGAAGGCTTCAGGAGAATCCATTTCCGTGGATAAAGTAAAGCCGACTACAATCTCAGCATTCACAGTCCAAATCGCATATTGAGCCAACAGAACGCCGACAGACTCCGAAATCTTGTACGACCTTCACTCACATATCCTGCCAGGCGTGGACGACGGTCCCGCCTCATTCGAAGACGCCGTCGAGATTGCGCGCATCGCCGCAGCGAACGGCACACGCGAAATGCTGGCAACACCTCACCGCAAGGACGTAACCGAACTATCATCTGTGGACTACATCCGCGAAGTGACCGCAGAATTAAACTGCTGTATCCGTGATGAGGGTATCCCGCTGTCTGTCATACTCGGCATGGAGAACCACATCGATGCCTCGCTGCCCGAAGATGTCGCGGCGGGGAAGGCGCTGAAAATGAACGGCTCGCGCTACATTCTTGTCGAGATGCCTTTCTTCGGCGACATCGAGGAACATCACTATGTGGAAGGCGCGCTGCGAGAGCTGCAAGCGCAGGGACTGATACCCGTATTCGCGCATCCGGAGCGCATAGAAGCCTTCCTGCGACAGCCAGCGCTGCTCGAACACTACATCGGAATGGGCATGTTGAGCCAGCTCACGCGCGGAAGCCTGCTTGGGCACTGGGGTGAGGAAATATTGCAATTTTCGCTGGAACTGCTTCGAAACGGCATGGCGCACTTACTATCCTCCGACACTCACTCGCCACACCCGCCGCGTACACCTGAACTAAGAGAAGCCCTGAAAATCACGGCTGACATTGTAGGATGGCGCAAAGCCCAGACGATGGTTGTGGATGTACCGAAGGCTATCCTTCAAGACGTTCCACCACAATCCATCCCGTCTATCCCTTCCATCAACGTTAGCCGCCCTCTTCGTCCAGCCATCCAATTATCTTCGTCGGTGTAATCGTCAGCAGGCAAAACTCCATCTCTTGCAGCGCCTGTCGGATATATATCTCGCCTTCGACTTCGCCCTTGTAATGTATCGCCATCGCGCGCACCTCGTCGGGAATCCCCTCATCAGAGATTTCCGCCGTGCCGTTCACGATGACATACCCATACGGCGCTTCCTGGGTCGCAACCGACACCGCAACCCGTGCGTCCTGCCGTATGTTACGCACCTTCACCGCCGTCGTCTGCGTAAACACCTTCACCACATCCCCGTCCCATCGAAACCACACCGGCGCCACATGCGGCGATCCGTCCGGGTTCACAGTCGCAAGGTCCGCAATCATCGGGCGACCAAGATATTCGTCAATCTGTTCCGGTGTCATTAGTCTGCGCTCTCCATAACCGCAACAAGTTCAGGAAACCTGTCGCACACTTCATCCCATATCAACTCACTGACTCGGCCTTCGGGCAGCGCGGCGTCAATCACGCAGAACCTTTCAGGCTCATTCGCCACCAGTTCTAGGTAGCCAAGTCGCACACGCTCGTGAAACTCCAGCGGCTCATCCTCGAATCGCGCCCCTTCCTGCGCCCGCACCTCATCCGCCTGAAGAATGCTGTCATCCAGTCTGAATCCTAGCTGAAGGCCGCCAATGCGCGTAAGTCCGTTAACGGGCGGCAGGTCCAGAAGAAAGGTGAGGCAAGGCATAGCGCCCATAGTGGCCAGGGCGTTCACAGCGGCAACCTGCTCAATCGGAATCCCACGCCCGTATCCCTGATATGCGGATGTCGAATCCACATATCTATCCGCGATTACTACTGCATTCGGCTGTGCGAGAAAGGGTTGAACCGCCTTGATGACTAGCTCGGCGCGCGCCGCCGAAAACAGAAGCAGCTCGGCCTCGGCAGAGATGTCATGCTCTCCGGGCAGACCGCGCTTCAGGATGTCTCTGACATGCCAGCCCAGTTCGGTAGAACCAGGCTCGTGAACGAACTCTACATTAAGTCCGTTGTCTCTGAGCCTCTCCGTAAGAATCTCGGCCTGCGTGGATTTCCCGCTGCCCTCGCCACCCTCGAACGATATGAACACCGCCATGTCGATTACCGCCTGTACATGACCACATGGCGGTTCGGCTCTCGCCCTTCGCTTGACGAATAGACGCCGCGCTCATTCGCAATCTTGTGCTGCAAGTGCCGCACGTAAGCCGCCTGAGGGCTGAGATTTACCTGCATCTCTCCCTCGTCTAGCCGTGATGCCGCCTGCTCCGCCTCATCTATCGCCTCTGAGTACTCCAACCCCATCTGCGCGTCCTGCGACTGCTTTCGCATCAGCGCTTGAACGAACTGCTGAATCTGCGCCAGGGTGTTCTTGCGAAGCACATAGACAGGCTTGCCGCGCTGCTCCGCCAGCTGCAATGCCTGCGTGCTGCGCCGGTAGTAGTTCTTCGTCGTCAGCAGCATATCTGCCTTGCCGAGTTCGGCTACCAGCTCCACAGGCGCGTTGATGCCCCTGACCGCCTGCATCAGCTTGCCCTTATTGATGCCATAGGGCAGGATGTTGACGGTCTTCAACGGAGCCAGGTCCGGTTGATCCTCGGGTGTTGGCGCACCCCATGCCCGCCTGGGCGTGTCACGCCTGTCTCTTCCGTTACGTCGCTCTCCATTGCCGTTGAATAGCGACGGCACTTTCGCCTCGGCGTGCGTGCGCTGCAAGCGCCCCAGCTCATCAACGGTACGCAGCTGCGGTGAAATCGGATGCCCTCTCAGCATTCGGTCAACCACATCCGCCACATCCTCATGCACCACTACCTCGTTCCACCCCTGAATCTCCACAAGGATGTCGAAGGTCGGAGGCGCGCGCCGCTCCCGCACGGTCTTCTGGGTTCCTCGCCGTCTCGCCTCGATGTCACCAAGCGTTACGGCCTCTACGCCGCCGACAAGGTCCGACAGCGTTGGGTTCATGATGAGATTGTCGAGGGTATTGCCGTGCGCCGTAGCGACAAGCTGTACGCCTCGCTCGGCAATCGTGCGTGCCGCGTCCGCGTCCGCCTCGATGCCGATTTCATCTATGACGATGACCTCCGGCATGTGGTTCTCAACGCCTTCGATCATCACCGCATGCTGCAATGCCGGTGAGCGCACCTGCATGCGTCGCGCTCTGCCTATGCCCGGATGCGGAATGTCGCCGTCCCCGGCTATCTCGTTGGACGTATCCACGATGATGACGCGCTTCAGGGCATCGTCTGCGAGTACACGCGCAATCTCGCGGAGCATCGTAGTCTTGCCCACGCCCGGCTTACCCAGCAGCAGAACGCTCTTGCCGCTCAGCACAAGGTCCTCGATTATGCGTATCGTGCCGTACACAGCCCTGCCAACGCGCAGGGTAAGCCCGACCACCTTGCCAGAGCGATTGCGAATCGCTGAAATGCGATGCAGTGTTCGCTCGATGCCGGCCCTGTTGTCCTCGCCGAACGAACTGACTTTCTCTATCACATAGTCAATGTCCGATTGAGTAATCTCTTGGTTCGAAATCACGAGGCTCTCGCTGAGAAAGCGCGCCTCCGGCTCTCGCCCTAAGTCAAGCACCACCTCCAGAAGCTCATTGACATCCTCGCGTTCAAAAAGCAACTCCCGGATGTGCGGTGGCAGCGTATCAATCAAAGATTCAAGGTCAGTGTCCAACTGTGTTCTTAACAACTGAGTCAAGGAACCTCCTCGGCATCAATTTCGACCGGCCATTCAACTCCTTACACTTTACCACAGCATTGCAAATCTGCGTGATGCGGCAACACTCAGCTTCCCTCATTTTCCCGCTTTTGCCATTCGCACAAACATCTCATGAATCCGCGAGTCGCCCGTCAATTCGGGATGAAACGCGGTTGCCAGCATCCTGCCCTGACGTACCGCAATGGGGCGTCCGTCTTCCAGAACCGCCAGCACCTTCACAGACTCGCCCACGCTGCTCACGACCGGCGCGCGAATGAAAACGCAATGGAACGGCGCACCGTCAATGTCTTCAAATTCGATGTCCGCCTCGAAGCTATCGACTTGCCTGCCGAATGCGTTGCGGCTGACCTCGATATCCATGAGCCGCAGAGGTTCCGGGCGTCTGTCTGTCAGACGATTCGCAACGACGATCATACCGGCGCAAGTGCCCCAGATCGCCATGCCCTCCTGCGACCTCTGTCGCAGCGCGTCGCGAAAGCCATACATGTCGATCAGCTGCACGATAGTCGTGCTTTCGCCGCCGGGAATTATCAGCCCGTCAATATCGTCCATCTGATGGGGCAGCCGAATTTCGGGAGCGTCAACACCCAGGCGAGACAACGCCTGCCTATGCTCCAGGAAATCTCCCTGCACGGCGAGTACGCCGATTCTTGGCAAGTCGCTAGCCAAGTTACCAGCCCCGCACCGCGAGCTGTTCTTCTTCGGGCATAGTCCGCACATCCAGTCCCGGCATAGCTGCGCCCAGTCCCTTCGATATGTCGGCGAGAATCTCCGGATCGTTGTAGTGGGTGGTCGCCCTCACAATGGCTTCCGCCATAATCTCAGGAGATTCGGACTTGAAAATACCGGAGCCGACGAACACGCCATCCACGCCTAGCTGCATCATCAGAGCCGCGTCCGCGGGTGTGGCAATGCCGCCTGCCGCAAAATTGACCACAGGCATATTGCCCGTGTCATGAATCTGCCGCACCAGCTCGTATGGTGCGCGCAAGTCTCTTGCCGTCGCCATCAGTTCATCGTTTGTCATATTCTGAATGCGCCGCATCTCGCCGATGACCTTGCGCGCATGACGAACTGCCTCGACTATGTTGCCCGTGCCCGCTTCACCCTTAGTCCGAATCATCGCAGCGCCCTCACCGATGCGGCGCAGCGCCTCTCCAAGGTCCCTGCATCCGCACACGAATGGCACCTTGAAGTCGTGCTTGTTGATGTGATTGTTCTCGTCTGCGGGCGTAAGCACCTCGGACTCGTCTATGTAGTCCACACCCATCGCTTCCAGAATCTGAGCCTCAACGAAGTGTCCGATGCGCGCCTTCGCCATCACCGGAATCGTAACCGCGTCTATAATCTCCGCTATCATTGCCGGGTCCGACATGCGCGCCACACCGCCCGCTGCGCGAATATCCGACGGAACGCGCTCCAGCGCCATCACGGCAACCGCGCCCGCGTCCTCAGCAATCTTCGCATGCTCAGGAGTGACAACGTCCATTATCACGCCGCCCTTGAGCATCTGCGCCAGACCTGACTTCACCAGGAATGTGCCAGTCTCCGCAACCATATCTACTGCCATCTGACTCTCCGTTTCACTTCGTACTTTCCAAGCATGTTCCTCATGGCAGTATAGTTCAGCGCTACCGCCTTATCAATCTTATCGATGATCAATGGGTGCATACCTAATCACGACCCGTCATCGCGCTGCACCCTGACCATCCCGTATATTGTTCTGTACTGTTATCCTGTTGTGATGTAACATCCTCGCAATAGACGAAATGCGAGAGATACTATGGCAGTTAGAGCATTGTGCAATTTCAAGTGCAGGGATAGCGCGCTCGGCGGCTACGCGCCCCAACGCCTCAGCTCGTTCTCCGAAGTGCAGCCCCTTCTTAGCCGTCCTTCGTCCAACGGCACAGGCTATTACCTAAGGCTCAAGTGCGAGGACTGCGGCGAACTCCAGTGGATACTCTTCCCAACCAGATGAACACCACAGTCCCATCCTGTCCATCACGGACATCCTGTTAACCTCTACTCCCCTCCAGTGGAATTACACTGTTAGCCTTGATAATTAGATATATTTCCGTTCCTTCGCGCAGCCCCAGCGCCTCAAGGGAATTCGGCGTAATCTCCACGACCACTCGCGTTCCGATGTCCGCGTACACCAGCACCCGTGAATCCACTGCGTGAATCTCCGACACAAGCGCGCGTATGGCATTGCGCGCGCTGGTCTGCGGCGGTATCTGCCGCGACACTATGATGTCCCCCGCCCTAATGGAGACCGTCAGTGATTCGCCCTCATTGCGTTTCACTCCCACCGCAAGCAAGCTGGCATTCCCGACTTCTAACTCAGCCAGATCTTCATCGTCATATCGCTTTCCTACCACGCCGTCCAGAAAATTCTCCAGCGTATCGAACTGCGCGAACGCCGACACTTCCGGTGTCACCAGCGCCTCCGACGACTGCCCAAACGCCACCACTTTGCCGTCCTTGAGCACCAGCGCATTATCCGCCAGAGCCATCACCTCTGATATGGAATGCGAGACATAGACCATCGGTACATCCAACTCATGGCGGATACGTTTCAGGTATCCGAGAATCACCCCGCGCAGCCCAATGTCCAGCGATGCCAGGGGTTCATCCAGAAGCAGCAGACGGGGAGAGGTAGCCAGTGCCCTCGCCAGCGCCACCCTCTGACGCTCTCCGCCGGACAGGTTCGACACCCCACGATCCAGCAGTCGTTCCAGTTGCAGCAACTCCACAATCTGTGATGGTTCGATGCGCCTGTCCTCACGCGGAGTTAACTTGTACCCGTAATATATGTTGTCCGACACGCTCATGTGAGGGAACAGCGCCGAATCCTGAAACACATACCCGAATCGGCGTATCTCAGGCGGCACATGTATCCCCTCATTGGACGAGAACAGCGCTCCTCCCCTGAACCGTATCTCTCCCTCATCAGGACGCGCCAGCCCGGCAATCGAGTTCAGCAGTGTCGATTTTCCACTGCCCGAAGGACCGAAGATCGCCGTAATTCCGTCGCCGAACCGCGCCTCGCACTCCAGCGCGAAGTCCCCAAGGCTCTTGCGTAACCTAAACTCAAGCATCAGTGCGATTCTATCCTGTATTCCATGTGTTTCGACGTTAGCCGCCGCCCCGTGATGCTCTGTCCAGCAGCCAGTTGTGAACAAGTAGCGTTACCACCGCAAGCCCCAGCGACACTGCAATCAGCCGCATCGCCATTGAGTCGTCTCCCAACAGCACTTCAGAATATATTGCGAGAGGCAATGTCTGCGTCTTGCCCGGTATATTGCCTGCCACCACGATAGTCGCTCCAAACTCGCTTATCGCCCGCACGAACCCCAGCAGCACGCCCGCAAGTATTCCTCGATAAGCGAGCGGCACGGTAATGGTGAAGAACACGCGCACCGCGCCCGCTCCCAGGCTGCGCGCTGCCATCTCCAAGTGTTCGTCCACTCCGCCCATTGCCACCATCACTGCCCGTGCCATAAGCGGAAACGACACCACCGCAGCGGCAAGTGCCGCGGCAACCCAGGTGAACACAAGCTCCACGCCTAGGAGTTCGTTCAGCAGTCCGCCCACTGGCCCCCTATTACCCAACAACAGCAGAAGCGCATATCCCACAACGACAGGAGGTACTGCGAGCGGCAGCGACACCAGCGCATCGAACACCAGCCGCCCCGGTATCCGACGCTTCACGATAAGCCAGCTCACGCCGAGAGCAATCGGCAGATTGATCGCAGTCCCGACGACTGCAATCTGCACTGTCAGTCCCAGGATGTCCAGCAGTTCCAAACTTCAACTCGCCCTTATTCTAGCGGCGTAAACCCATGCCTGCGAAAAATCTCTTTCGCCGCTTCGCTCTTCAGGAACTCCAGCATTGCCTCCGCACCTACCCTGTTATCCGCGCCCTGCAACACCGCCGCCGGATACACCACATTCGGGTACGAGTCCACGGGCACGATGTCCAGGACCGCAACATCGTCCGCAGTCGCGGCGTCCGTCTGATACAGGAAGCCGGCATCGGCATTTCCAGTCTCCACATAAGTTAGAGTCGCTCGCACATCGTTGGCGAACACAATACGCGGCTGCATTTTCTCCCAAAGCCCAAGGTTCTGCAGCGCAGTCTTCGTATAGTTCCCTGCAGGCGCAATCTCCGGGTCCGGCATCACGATACGTTCCATGTCGGCATCCGCCAGTGCGTTTATGTCGCCAATACTCGCAGCCTCCTGCCCGACGATGAGCACAATCTTATTGGAGAGCAGCCATACAATGCCGTCTTCAGCGACCTGTCCACCCTCTACGAGAAATTCCATCGGTGGCTGCCCGGCCGCGAGGTACAAGTCCGGATTAGCGCCCCTCGCTATCTGCTGCGCCAGCGCGCGCGAAGGCCCGAAGCTGACTTCAACCTTCGTGCCGCTGCTCGCCTCAAACTCACCGGCGGCCTCAGCCATCGCGTCCGTCAAGCTCGTCGCCGCGAACACCAGCAACTCACCGTCAGTCCCACCGCCCCCTGAGCAAGCGGCGAGCAGCAAAATAACAAGAATACTTGCTGCCAGCCCCGTAGCTTTGCTCATGCATAGACCTCGACTTTGAAACGGTTTCGCAATTCACGGCGAAGAGTATATTCTATGTAACAACGGAAGTTTGAGCAAAGGAATAAGAATGCAGCAACCAGGCACAGGCGACAAGCACGACCCCGAACACCTCGCGCAAATCGTCATGGAGACCTCGCTGGCAATCGAGCGCGACCCACAGGACGCCGGGGCGTGGTTTCGCAGGGGCAACGCGCGCTCAAATCAGGGCAGGTACGAGGATGCGAGAGGCGACTTGACACAGGTCATCGCCCTCGACCCGGACAACAGCATGGCATGGAACAATCGCGGCATCGCCTTTCTGTGCACCGGAGACGCCGCTAACGCAATCTCCGACATCACCAAGGCGATTGCGCTGGATAGCGAATACCGCGACGCCTATCACAACCGCGGGCTGGCATACTCCGAACTTGGCAACCTCGAAGATGCGATTTCCGACCTCACCCGCGCCCTGGAAATCGATCCCGATTTCTGGAGTGCCTACCGTCACCGTAGCATACTGCACGCCATGAAAGGCGACCACGACGCAAGCTACCAGGACTACCTCAAAGCCCGCAAAGCCGGCTGGTGAGCTTTCCACCGTTCGTCCTGAGCCTGTCGAAGGACTACCTTGAACCACCTCTGCCCTAACGATGGGAGAAGGCTGGGATGAGGGTGATAGTCATACCCAGCCTGTGTATCCCTTATGCCTTCGTCGTTACATCATCCGAAGCCGCGGTATGGACAGCTCGCTGCAAATGTCATCGAACCATTCGATGACCTCCTTGTGCAACGGAATCCCGTTCTCCCGCCTGTCTTGAATCTCTTCGTATTCTGACAGTCCCGGATACAGCACCCTGTCATGGCCCGGCGCAGGCGGCGTCTCCTTCAGCAGTTTCAGCATGCGGTCCATCTTCTCCTTGAAGTCGTCCACATCCGTGAACGCCGCGATGTTGTAAGCCGCAAATGAGTGCTTCGAGCCGCCGTCCCGGTCAACCATGCTCGGTAGCGCGCCCGAAAGCATCGTCCCCAGCACCTCTGACATAAGCGCCAGTCCATATCCTTTATGCGAACCCATCTCACGCGTCCCGCCAAGCGGTAGGTGCCAGTACTCCCCCCGACCGCGCACGTCCGTCTCCTCCATGATGGGCGAGCCGTCCTCTTCCGTAATCCAGCCCGGCAGCAGGGACGCGCCAACCCTGCGCGCCAATCCTAGCTTGTTGCCAGCCACATTCGAGGTAGCGGCGTCGAACAGGAACGGCGGTTCAGTCGCGGCAGGCGCGGCAAGCGCGATCGGGTTCGTCCCCAGCCGCCCGACCGAGCCGAACGTAGGCACGACCTGCGCGCCTCCCGCTGTCGTGACGAAACCAATCATGTCCTGCTCCGCCGCAAGCATCGCGTGATGCCCAATGCCGCCGGAGTGTCCCGCGTTGAACATCGTAACCACGCCCACACCCACATCGCGCGCCTTGTCTATGGCCATCTGCATCGCCTTCGGCCCCAGGATGACGGCAAGTCCCTTATCAGCGTCCATCACTGCGGTCGCGGGCGCCTCGCTGATGATTCGCCAGTTCGGCTGTGCGTTGAGGCTGCCCTCGTTGTACTGCTGCACATAGGCACGCAGCATGTTCGACACTCCATGAGTCTCCACACCGCGCAAATCGGTCATCGTAAGGGTATTCGCGCCAATCGCCGCGTCCTCGTCGCTCACGCCCATCTTCTCGAATACCGCAGCCACCGTCTCGCGCAGCGAGTCTTCCGGCACTCGCACCTGGTCATCATACGGCACCTTGAATCGTTCCAGCATTCTCTGTCGTCCTTTCAGCATGCCCAGTGGGACTGCGCCCACATAGGCTGCACGAAGATTGTCGTTACACGCGCAGAAGTATAACACGCGCAGCCAATCTCTTACCGCATGCAAAAAGTGGCTGCTCCCTATTTTAGAAGCAGCCACTCACTTTCCAAGACTGACAACTGAAAACCCTGAACTGACTACTATCCTCACAGACTCCCCACAATCAAGCGGATGGCAGCACTTGCAAGACATCGAGAAGCGAAACTTGAGCGTCAGTGGAAATGCGTATCGGTGCGTCTGCCTGATCCACGATGCGCAGCCGCTGAAGGCGGACCATTGACTCGACCGTAAGGCCCGCATCCGATAAGCCCTGAAGCATCGATGCGAACCACGAAGTATTGGAATACTCTCGCGACGAGTAATCGGGACCTCCGAAGTCTTCTCCTCGATACATCGCCCTGCCAGCCCAAATGACCCAGCCCAGATGACATCAAGTGTACGGGAGAAATTCATGCGACACATACGACTATCTGAAGTGTACGGCTCTGCTCAGTCTGCCGTCGCCTCCATCACTGCCACTGAATCACTCACGGCTGACGAGAAGGGTACGCTGTTCCCCCGCTCCCACATCCAGCGCCTCAATTCATAAATGCGGTCCGGCTGATACAGGTAGTCCTCAAGCCCCAATTCCTTGGCGACCGCGATGGCAATCTGCTGGCTGCTGCTATTCGCATCCACCGAATAGTCGCAGCACACCAGGTCCGGTATTTTCTGAGGGTCCACATCTATCGTAACTTTAATTGGACGCACTCGATAACCCCCGTCTGCCTAAAACACTGAGCCGTGACATTTCTCGGCGCTACCATCGTTCTTCAACGCTATTCGCGGGAACGCGATATAATTCATGCCTGCCGCGATAGTTATAGCCGTTGTATCCCCGACGTCTGTTTCGATGGTCGTTCAATACCATCGAGAATTGTTCCTGTGCGCTCCAAGGATCCTCTTGATTCTTCCATCGCGCCTTGACATCGACATCATTCAGTTTGTCCGGAAGCACTATGCCACCCGACAACACGAGCTTCAGCGCCTCTTCCACGCTTATATCCGTATCGTAAACCTCCGACCTGCTCATCAGAGCGAACATGCCGGAAGTCGGGTTAGGCACGGTCGGGATGTATATCGCAATTCTGTCACCCTTATCGCCCTTCAACTCGCACTGCCCCGTGACAAAGCCCAGCGCGAACACATTCGGCTTCGGCCACTCCACCAACGCCACCCGGCTGAAATCACTATACGAAGACAGATGTCCCGTTACCTGCTCGGTCAGCCCGTAGATGTTCTTTACCACCGGAATGCGGCTGAAAACCGCATGCTGCGCCGCCACGGTCATCTTGCCCACCTTTGGTGACACCACAAGCCCCGCGATATAGAAGATGACGAACAGAAGCAGCAAGCTTAATCCAGGCGCGTTGAACGGCAGCAGGTTCAGTAGAGGCGCCAGCAGGCCGTCGGTGTAACCCACCAAGAACCGCAGCACAAGATAGGTGACGAGTATCGGAACGAACATCATAAAGCCCGCCCGCACACGCCCCCACACATGATTCTCGACCTTCTGCACTCCGCCTACGGTCTGCGCCCCGCTGTTACCTTGCATGACACCAACTTCTCTGTCTTCCGATAATTGTGCAATCATCATATTCACGCAGCCATCAAGACTTAAAGACACTTTTTGGACACATTTTGGGAATATGCCTAGAGTCGGCCTGCCGCAAAACGGCAGAAACCAGCTAAATGCCGAAATCTAAAGCCGTTTTCCAGCCCTCCTGATCCCATCTCTGCATATCGACGCAGTCCGCGAGCTGAGGAAATTCACACGGAATCCACTTAATACTCTATAATGGAATCGCTATAATGCCCGAAAACACACCCTCGGACACTCACTGCGAACGGCGCCTCTAAATCGAACCGAACCGTAGGACGGTACTACGTCTCCTTTTGAAGAAGGGCATTCGATATGACAGAGTCCAGACTTCAGCGCAACATCCTGATAGTTGACGATGAATGGGATTCCAATATCCTCCGAAGCGTTCGCAAGCGCCTCGACGATGAGGGTTGGCGAACCAGGGTGGTTGTCCCTTTCGACTTCATAGTCTCCGGAGACGACTTCGAGGCTGAAGCGCTTTATGCCATCGAAGAAGACAGGCCGGACGGCGTAGTCCTCGACGTTCGTTTCGGCGAACACGGCTCTGATAGGTTCAAGGGACTGTCCATACTACAGAAGATTGTCGAGCAGCACCCCCAGCTTCCCGTCCTGATGTTCACTCAGTATGTCCAGGGTCCCGACAGGGAAATCGCGGTGCGCGGCACACTCAAGTGGGATGCGCAGGTTGATTTCATCGACAAGCTCGCAAGTCCCGAAGAAGTCGTCATGAGACTGCGACGCCTTATGGGCACGACCCCCGACACCATTCGGCTTGGCAGTAAAATTTCCATCGACACCGCCAACGAGACGGTCTATGTACACAGAGACGACAGCACAACTCCCATATCTGAGCTGCATGGATTGCGCTTCGACATATTGCAGGAACTTGCATCCACCTGGTATCGCAGCCCTGGGGAGCTTGTCCCTTTCGCAAGGCTCATGCGATACACTGAAGGCGAAGATCCGCGCGCATCCATCCGCGTACGAATCCGAGAGATTAAAGTTGCCATCGGCAAGGCTCTGGGGGTTAAATTCGGAGCAGGCGACCTTATAATCAACATCCGTGACAGGGGCTATCGCCTTGTCCCTCCAGATTAGGCGCGCACTCCAAGACAGTCCTTCTTGCGATTCTGTGTTGCAATAATCGACCATGTTGGGAAGCCGTAGTATAATGTACTGTCAATACGCATTGATGAAAGCATAGCCCCAAGATGCTGCGCAACCTATCCCCACAATCCATAGCGAAGGCGCTCGGACTGCTCACGCTTGCCGTTGCCGCAGCCTGCTTTGTGCTCGCTCCCCTTATCGGCGAGGCGCTCTTTGCAAACATGTGGGGTATCGAGCCGCTCACATACATCGGCGCGGCTCTCCTCGCAATGGGCTTGGCAGTGCTGCTCCTCGCCTTCGCGCTACCTCAGATGATGAACAGACATAGCGGCGAAAGCCAAAGTGACGCCCAGGACTGGAGTAGCGTTACCCAGCAGTATTTCGAGCTATTCGATCATGACCTCGGCAGACCCCTGCGCCGCATACTTGGCAAGGAGCGCGAGCTTCGCGCCTATCTCCGAGCATCCGGAAACGGCGTAAATCACGACGCCGACAATGACGAAATAATCGAACTGCTTGACGAGATAGAAATGCAGGCTCCCAACTTCCGCCTCATGATGTCCAACATCCGCGTACTCATCCAACTCGAAGCTCCCGACGCCTCATTCGAGCCTCAACCTGTCGAGGTATCCGAAGTGGTGCGTCGCATCATCGACCGATACAATCCAGTTGCCGCCGAATCAGGCAAGTCCATAACATGGTGGGCGGACCCGCCGGACTTCGGCATCGTCTATTCGGACAGCGCCGCCATCGAGCACATCGTAACCAATCTTGTAGATAACGCCATCAGATTCGCGCGCTCCCAGGTCGAAGTCGGCCTGACCCGCGAAGACTCGCACTTCTCCATACACGTCTGGGATGACGGCGAAGGTGTCGCGGTTCATTATCAGCCGCATGTCTTCGATCGCGGATGGACACCGGCCGTCGCCCGACGCGAGGAAAAGACAAGCTCAGGACTCGGTCTCTACATCGCGCGCACTCTCTCGACACGCTACGGTGGCGAGCTCACCATAGAGAGCGCCACATCCGCGGGCCCAGACAACCACACCGCCTTTGTTCTTACCTTGCCCTCGCTCGCCACACCAAAAGTTGCGGCCGCGCGATAGATGCCCCCGACAAGCGATCCGTAAAGTGCGCTAGAATTACTATGGCGACTATCTGCGGTGCATCGTCACCCGCCATCTCTAAAGTTACGAAAATCCGCTGGGTGTCGGACAGCTAGGATACTCGGAGACATCCTCCTTGACGCTTCTCATCAGTAAACTCGGCCAATTCATGATTTTGCTTCTTGCAATCACGCTGGCGGTAATGGCCGTCGCCTGCGTTACGGCAGTCCCTCGCACGGTCGCTACGCCCACGGCGACCGCAACTCCAATCCCCACGCCTACGCCCCCACCCACATCCACACCGCTCCCCACAAGCACGCCGGCGCCAAGCCCAACCCCAACTGTTGTGATAGAAGGATTGCTGGATGTGCGAGGCCCCGAAGACCATGCCGCAGTCCGCGCCGACAGTGTGGTAGTTCACGGCTACGTGCGCGCCGACACCGCCGTGCAAATTAACAGTGAACAGGCTGATGTGGACGAAACCGGGCGATTCAGCCAGGTAGTTGACCTCTCCCCCGGCGTAAATACGATCACTGTCAAAGCAGAGTCGGAAGATGGCATGACCGAAAACACGACCCTCTCAGTCGTGTCTCTACTCCTACCGCCTCAGCCTTTCTTCCTTATCATCACCGAGCCGGAAGACCAGAGCTTCGTAACGCATCCTATAATTCCACTGATTGGGCGCACCACCGCGGGAACGGTAGTCACTATCAAGGGAGTCGCAGTTCCAGTTGACATTTCGGGCGTCTTTTCCACCACGGTAACCCTCGAACCCGGCCCCAACTTAATCGAAGTGCAGGGCACCAGTACGGAAGGAGAAGAACTTAACGCCCTGGTCGCCGTCATATACCGCGCGTCATCTTCAGTCCCCCCAACGCCGCCACCGCTCCCTTCCCAATAGATGCTTCGCCCCATTGTTCTTGTGACGCTGTCGTCAAGTCGAGTACAGCCCTGACCGGCTGGTAACTGATGCTGCAACGGTGAGGACTGACGAAGGAATAAACGCCCAGTTCTGCTACCAAAGAGACGATTTCACAAGTACTCTCTGACCACCAGATTCGTCATTCCTGCGGAGGCAGGAATCTATAAATCGTGGAATTACTGGCATCTTGAGCTTTTCGCCCCCACCCTAACCCTCCCCCGTCAAGAGGGAGGGGATTTGTGAAATCGTCTTACCGTAGATTCACCGCCGCAACCCATCAATTCTATGCTATACTGCCATTTAGGTATTCTTTCCTTGGTCGCAGCGTGTACGCTGCATTTGCTTGCCACAGCATTTTGGCTGTGTTTGCTTACAAATAGCATTTAGTTGGTACGCAAATGGCATTAGAGAGCAGCGTCGCGCAAGACGATGTCCCATTTAGAGCGAATAGTCGCTCTTCAATCCGCCGCCGCCTTGAGCAACGCGAGCAGCTCCTCTCTCCATTCGCCGCAAAGTCCGCCCAATCTGCCGGACGTGCCATCCCCGAACCGCCCTCCGACGTCCGCACAGAATACCAGCGCGACCGCGACCGAATCATCCACAGCAAGGCATTCCGCCGCCTCAAGCACAAGACCCAGGTTTTCATCGCGCCGCTCGGCGACCACTATGTTACCCGCCTAACCCACACACTCGAAGTCAGCCAGATCGCTCGCACCATCGCGCGCGCCCTCAACCTGAACGAAGACCTCACCGAAGCCATAGCGCTCGGGCACGACCTGGGACACACTCCGTTTGGGCACATCGGCGAAGACGAACTTGACAAGATTCTGCCGGACGGATTCAGGCATGCTCGGCAGAGCCTGAATATAGTCGAGCGTGTTGAACGGGAGGGACGCGGTCTCAACCTGACTTGGGAAGTGCGACAAGGCATCCTGAACCACTCGAAGCCACGCGGAGACTTCCTCGCAGCCCGCGACGACGGTATCACTCTGGAAGCGCAGATTGTCCGCACCTCCGACGCCGTGGCGTACATCAACCACGACCTCGCGGACGCTTTCCGCGCGGACCTAATCTCCGAAGATGACCTCCCGTCGTCAGTCGCAACCTCACTCGGCAGCCGACACTCGGAGCGCATCGACACAATCGTCTGCGACATCATAGATAATTCCTACTATGTCAGCGGCTTACATGGCACAGGTGATAGCACAAATGGGGCATGCCCCGAACCGCAACACTCTATTACTATGGGAACCGAAGTGCGAGACGCATTCATGGAACTTCGCGAGTTCATGTTCAGCACCGTCTATCTGCCCAACGACGATAGTCCCGAGGGAGAATCCGCCCGGCGCATAGTGCGATTCCTATACGGCTATTTCGGCGAGCGACCCCACGAAATCCCTCCCGAATATGCCCAGCGCAGTCGCACGCCGGGAGAAGCCGTAGTTGACTATATATCTGGTATGACCGACCACTACGCCATCCGACTTGCGGAAAAACTGTCACCCGGCATAGCTAAGACTTTCTCGGAGAGATTGCTATAATGACATCTATCGCTCCCTCAGACCGTGTGCGACTGCGTACCGTAAGCCTTCAGATAAAGCGAATCCAGGAACATCTCGAAGCCATGCAAAGGGACGCGCACGGTGTTGAATATGCTCCATGGAAGAACGAAGTTGACAACATCTGGAAGACAACCTTCGAGAACATCAACGAAATGAGCGAGGCTCCTCAGAAAGATGCCCTGGAAATGATTCGGGAGCCTTGGATGTTGTACCTTTCACACTACGCCGCCATCGGCGCGGAATAGCAGCAAATTTCCTTCCCCCTCGATGGGGGCAGGTTAGGATGGAGGTGAGTAGATCGCCAGCCTCCTTCATAGCAGAAAGAGAAAATCTTGAACCAGAACACCGCAACCGAAATGGAAGCCGACCTCAACCAGGCACGCCGCACCGCTGTCATGGCGCACAACGTCGTCATACGACTCCGCGAACTCGGGCTGCCCGAAGCACTCGACGCCGAGCTTGCCAGCGTCAGCACTGACCTCGGAGACCTTTGGGGCGCGCAGAAAGAGTTCACCGACCTCCTCCACGACATGCTCAAGACATCCCATGACTGGGATTCTATCGGCGATTCGTTCGTGGACATGCGCGCCTCCATCGAGCACATCGCCTGGCACCTCCAAAGCATCCGAGAGCCTCTAACCAGGCTTGCCGAATACGCCTACTCCCAAGCCCACGACCCAGCGGCTGACAGCCCGCCTCCCCCCGGAGAAAACTGCTGCGCTGTTGAGTTGGATGCGATTCTGGACCCTGCCTCCACAGACATGACTAGGTGAGATGCGCGAACAGCATATAGGTTGAATGAAAGACTGACCGACTTACAAATGACCCTAGTTGACGACATACGCGCCCGCCTCGACATTGTTGATGTCGTGTCCGGCTACATCGCGCTCCAGAAGGCGGGCCGCAGTTTCAAAGCGCCCTGTCCCTTCCACACCGAGCGTACACCTTCGTTCATCGTCAATCCGGAGCGTCAAAGCTGGCACTGCTTCGGCGCCTGCTCCACAGGCGGCGACGCATTCTCATTCGTCATGCGCCATCAGAACATCGAGTTCAGCGAAGCCCTTCGCATCCTAGCCCAGAAGGCGGGCGTCGAACTTAACCGATCAGGCAGGCAGAACAGCGACCGCCGCGACAAGCTCCACGCCGTCAATCGCCTCGCCACAACCTGGTATCAGGAACGCCTCAAATCCCATGAAGGAAAAGCCGCCCTCGATTACTTGAAGGAACGCGGCGTCAGCCCCGAAATGATTGACTCCTTCCAGCTCGGTTACTCCCCGGATAGTTGGGAAGCCCTCAAGACTTACCTAACGCGAATGGGAGCGCCTGAGTCCGATGCCGTCGAAGCCGGGCTTCTATATCGCCGGGACGACGACGGCAGAACGTGGGACTTCTTCCGAGACAGGCTTATGTTCCCCATCCACGACCGGCAGGGCAACGTCATTGGTTTCGGTGGACGGCAACTCACCGAACCCGCGCCGGACGCCCCGGGATACAACCCCCCGCGCTATAATCCAAAATACATAAACACCTCGGCTACTCCCATCTTCGACAAACGAAGCTCCCTCTACGGCGTCCATCGCGCCCACTCCGCAATCCGCGAGTCCAACACCGGCATCATCGTCGAAGGCTACATGGATGTCATCGCAGCCCACCAGCACGGTTACGTCAACGTAGTCGCCTCCATGGGCACCGCTCTCACCGAAAACCAGGTCGGGCAGCTTAAGTCCCTCGCCACCAACTTCGTTCTCGCCCTCGACCCCGACACCGCCGGACAGGAAGCCACCCTCCGCAGCCTTGAAGCGTCATGGAAGGTCATTGGTCTCCAGTCCGCATCCCGCGGCCGCTCTCAGGGCGTCCTTTATCAGCGCGACCCTATTACTCTCAGCATCGCCGCGCTCCCCGAAGGCAAGGACCCAGACGACCTCATTCGCCACGACCCTACCGAATGGGAACGCCTCACCAAAGAAGCGCCACCGCTCATGAGCTATCTCATTCCCGCGATCGCTTCACGATTCGACACAGCCACAGGACATGGCAAGACTCAGGTCGTCGAGGCAATATACCCGCTGATTGCGGCAACCGAAAATCCCTTCGACCGCCAGCGCTTCGAGCAAAACTTGGCGAACACGCTCGACGTAACCATCGAACAACTGCGCGCCGCCCGCCCTCGAACAACTGCCCCTCCACGCGCATCCCGCCGCCAACCTGCCGCGCAGAATGCCCAGCCTGCCGGCAGCCCACAGGTAACCGAGTCCGCCCTCAACAGCAGCCGCGAACATGCAAGAGAAGACTACATGCTCAGGCTGCTGCTGAATCGCCCGCAACTGCGGCAAGAACTGCGCGAATTCTCACCCGAATATCTCAGCAGCAGCGCCAACCGCGAAATCTACACTCGCTGGCTAGAATGCGTGGACATCGCCGAATTACAGGCATCTTTGGACGACCCACTCCTTAGCCACCTGCAATCGCTCGCAGCCGAAGACAGCGCGCCGGCTGATAGTCTCGAATGCGAGCAAGCGCTGGTACAATGTATGCAGCACCTTAAGCGCAAGCACCTAGTTGAGCTGCAGGAAGTGCTGCTGGCGGCAGTTGACAGCGCCACGCCGCCACCGCGCGACCTGATGGAAGAAATTACCAGCATCAATGCCGCGATAAGGGCAACCGAACTACGATGACCATAAGCCGTTCGCCCTGAGCCTGTCGAAGGGCAGAACATTCAGCAACCTTTTGCATCACACTAACCGATAAGGGGGCAAGTGACTAAATGAACCAGAACATGGACGGCGACGGCATTGATGATGTCATGATGGGAATTCCGCAAGGCGTATCCACCGGAGACCTTATCCAGACGAGCAAGTCAAGGGAAGATGGCTACCGGATGGGCGAGCCGGAGGTCATCTTATCAGGGCGCAACGGCGCGTCGGAAGACCGCAACGGCGTTGCGTATGATGACGATGACGACCAGGAATCCGAAGAGCCGGATATAGATAGCGAGTGGGTCAAGAAACTCGAAAACGTTGACATCATCGACGACCCCGTACGCATGTACCTCCGCGAAATCGGCAGGGTCGGTTTGCTCAAAGCCGCCGACGAGCGCAAGCTCGCTCGCGAAATGGAAGAGTGGAAGCATATCGACAAGGTCGAAGAGGAGCTTAGCTCTATCCTGAGCAGGCGGCCGCGCGCCTGGCAGACCGTCCACCAGTTTCTTGTCAACCTCGCTGCGTCCGAAGACCTGCTCGACGCATTCTGCAGATACCACGCATTGCCCAAGCCCGTAACCCTCCAGGAAGTCTTCACCGACGACGATCTCACCGACGCTCTCAACGGCGAACTCCCCGAAGAGATGCTCAACTTCATCGCCGAAATCCTCAACCGAGAACCCGACGACATCAAAGAGGAAATTCGCGAACTTTCCCTGAACAGTCGCCTTCTTCCCGAAGAAATTCACGACATCTTTGAAGTCTCTCCCAACATCAGCCAGCTCTCCACACTCAGCGACACACCCGGCTACCACAAGCAGATAGAAACCTACGAACTCGCCTTCACCAGACACCTCAACCGCACGAAGACCGCAGGCAGGCGCGCCCAGCGACACCTCGCCGAGGCTAACCTGCGCCTGGTAGTCAGCGTCGCCAAGAAGTACATCGGCAGAGGCATGTCCTTGCTCGACCTCATTCAGGAAGGCAATATAGGCCTCATCCGCGCCGTCGAGAAGTTTGACTACCGCAAGGGCTACAAGTTCAGCACATATGCCACTTGGTGGATTCGACAGGCAATCACCCGCGCGATCGCCGACCAGGCGCGCACCATCCGCATTCCAGTCCACATGGTTGAGACAATCAACAAGCTCCTGCGCGTCAGCCGCCGGCTCGTTCAGGAATACGGGCGCGAGCCGACCAGCGAAGAAATAGGCTCAGGGATGGATGTAACCCCCGAGAGAGTGCGCGAAATCCTGAAAATCTCTCAGGAACCTGTCTCACTCGAAACCCCCATCGGTGAGGAAGAGGACAGCCACCTCGGAGACTTCATCGAAGACCGCAGTGCCCTCGCCCCCGCGGACGCCGCTTCCTACCAGCTCCTCAAGGAACAGGTTGAAGACGTCCTGCACACCCTCAACGAGCGTGAAGCCCGCGTGCTCCAGCTCCGCTTCGGCCTCGAGGACGGACGAAGCCGCACCCTTGAAGAAGTGGGCCGCGACTTCGGTGTTACCCGCGAGCGAATCCGCCAGATAGAGGCAAAGGCGCTCCGCAAGCTCCGCCATCCCAATCGCTCCAAAAAGCTCCGTGATTTCCTGGAGTAAGCGGCACAAAATAATCCCTTCCCCCTTGACGGGGGAAGGCTAGGATGGGGGTGACTATCTACTCCATCCTTCATATCCTGTTAGCTTCCCGTCAAGAAACAGAGGGCAAATGACGACCCTAACCCAACCGAATCCGACAACACAACAACATGACACCACACGCCTGACCACGCCAACCGTTTCGGTCATACCCACCACACCAGAAACGGTACTTGACGACATCGGCAAGGCGATGCGCCTCGCCGGCTACCAGAAAGCCTTCCCCAGAGACTACGCCACCCTGCTCAAAATCAACATCTCGTGGCAGCACTACTACCCCGCCTGCTCTAGTACGCCGTGGCAGCTTGACGGCGCGATACGCACACTGAAAGCCGATGGCTACGACAGCCTCATACCCGCGCACAACGGAACCGTAGTCGTTGACGCCAAAGAAGGAGCGGTCAACAACAAGCACACGCCCGTTGAGCAGACGCACGGCTTGGACGCCCTCTACCTCGAAGACGAGAAGTGGATCGACTTCAAGCCGCAGGACAGGATGCTCGCCCTCGACAGCATCTACCCCGACGGCTTCCAAATTCCCGAAACCTTCATCGGCAAGAACGTTCTGCATCTGCCCACGATGAAGACCCACGTCTTCACAACCATCACCGGGGCAATGAAAAACGCATTCGGCGGCTTGCTCAACCATAACCGCCACTGGACCCACTCAGCCATACACGAAACTCTCGTTGACCTCTTGCAGATACAGAAGCAGATTCACCCCGGCATCTTCGCCGTAACCGACGGCACCTTCGCCGGTGACGGCCCCGGCCCCCGCGCCATGCGCTGGCACGCCAAGAACGTAATACTTGCCAGCGCCGATCAGGTCGCCATCGACGCCGTCGCCGCCAAGATGATGGGCTTCGACCCGATGAGCATCAAGTTCATCTGGATGGCGCATGAAATGGGACTAGGCTGCGGCGACATCCGCGACATAGAAGTCGTCGGCTCGGACATATCCGGCACAGGCTGGAACTTCAGCGCCGGCGAAAACACCCTCTTCAGCAGCGGCCAGAAATCCGTCTATTGGGGCCCCCTCAAGCCCCTCGAAAACGCCATCGCCCGCTCCCCTCTAGTCAATCTGGCCATAGCCGCCTCCAACCTCTACCACAACGGCTACTGGCTCCCCGTCAAGGGACGCAAGCGCGTGAAGGCGGCGTTGGATACAGAGTGGGGCAGGCTGTTTCAGTCGTATTAGCCCACAGAATAGTGCCTCCCACCTAGATTTGGAGGGAGACACTATGGCCGACCGACTGATCTGCTGACTAACTGAAAGACTCCCCTTACCTGAACAACTCCGCAATCCGCTCCCCGACGACGTGCTCTTCGCCCTCGCTCATCCCGAATGTGTGGATGGTGATGCAGTCCTCCCAGTCCCGCACCCGCGTCCATATCGGCGGATCGCCAGCCTTCAGCTTCTCCACCACATCCTGCGCCGTCATCCCCGTAACCGACTCATCCACGCGCAAGTCCAGTCCGAACGGCTGATGACCGATGATGTTGTCCAGCATCACCGCGCTCACACCTTCGATCCCTTTCAGCGCGTCTATGATGACCTGTGTCCTGCGCTCCGTAATCGCAAGCCGCTCTTCGTGGTTCATCGTCATCCATCGACGAGTAGCCGCCACAGCGCCAATCATCTCCTGCCGGTCAATCTTCTGCGGCCTGCCCACGCCACGCACACGCCGCCCCTCGTATGACGCGAATGCCTGGAAACTCAGCTTCCGAATCATGTCTTCAGTGCCAAGCGCAAGCCCGACCGACTGCGGCGCGCCCATGTACTTCGCCGCGATGCACTGGAAGTCCGCCCCCATCCGCACATACTTGCCGAAGTTGTCCAGAGGGTAAATCTGTCCAGCCGCATCCACCGTTACGGGCACGCCATGCGCGTGCGCGATCTCGATGGTGTCCTCCAGCGACAGCGCGTCCGGGTCCGGCGTCTGCTCCACCGCGTAGTAATGTACGCCCGCTGTATTCTCCCCGATGGCATTCTCCAGGTCCTCGCGAGTCGTCCTCTCGTCCGTTCCAAAGTCCACCAGCTTCGCGCCGGCAAGCTCCAGGCACCTGTCGTACCAGTAGTGCATCACGTACCGCTGCCGGCGTTGGATCAGAATTTCATTCTTCATTCCCGTCGTGTCCGGCAGTTGCTGTATCTTGTCGTCATCGTCCCCCGCCATCAGGGCAGCCGTCGCCAGCGTCAGTGCAGACCCGGCGCCCGACGTAATATACGCCGCCGGGACGTCCACCATGTCAGCAATTGCCTGCCCTGCCCGCTCCTGCAGGTCCATCAGGGGAATGTACGCAGCGTCCGCCTTGTCCATTGCCTCGCGCACTTCAGGCGCAGGCGTAGAGCCGCCCAGCATCGTTACGCTGCCAATCGCGTTTATCACCGGGGTCGCGCCCAGTTCTTTGTAAATCTCAGCCCAGTTAGAATCCGCCATTTTATGTCCTCCAATTAAACTATCGCCTGCTCGAATGTGTTGCTTATGTCTATACTGAATCCGGGCAGCAAGGATGACACGAGCGCATCGCCCTCGCCGTACACGCCTGCCGTCGTAAATTCATCGCCGCTTAGAACATTCACCTCTATCGCCCTGGCGACAATATCGGCAATCCAGTATTCGCGCACGCCGAACTTCGCATATCGCTCACGCTTCAGAGTGCGATCACGCCTAGCCGTTGACGGCGAGAGAACTTCAACCGTCAAGTCGGGTGCGCCCTGGACATAGCGCCCCCGCTTTATGATGTGCAGACGCTCGTTGGATATGAATATCATATCCGGCTGAAATACATCATCATCCGAAAGAACCACCCCAATAGGCGCAAAGTACACCCTACCGAGCCTGTTTTCTCCTACGAAGATATGCAGCGCTACATACAACTCTCCCAGAAAGCCTTGATGTTCCGGTATAGGCGGCGGCGTCATATAAAGCTCTCCGTCTATTAGCTCATAGCGGTCGTCTGACTCCGGCAAGTCAAGGTAGTCTCGATATGTCAGCCGAGCCTGCGTATTGGTAGCCATCGCTCCCTCCTTAGCTCAGAAACTGGAATCCGCCGTTGCTGTCATACTCCCGCGTGCTGTACACCCCAAGATCGCGCCCCTGGTGCACATGTATTATAACTTCGTGCCTTACGATACCCGCCGCTTCCAACAGTTCGTTGTCCACCATGTCGATCAGATCATGCATATCATTCTCGGTCAGGCTCTCGTCAACGTTCAGCGTCGCGTGAACGATCACATCCGCGAAATGCACATCCAGCCGTCCAACATTCCTGTCCCCATCAAGCACTGTATAACATTCGGAGAACGGCGTGCGGCACTCCCGCTCAAAATCATACTCTGCCACCGACTAATCCCCTCCATCCTGTACATCGCTGTCAGGCCTACTACTCCCGAACGTGCCCGTCTCCAAGCACAGTCCACTTGTACGATGTCAGCTCTTTCAGTCCCATGGGCCCGCGCGCGTGCATCTTGTCCGTGCTGATGGCAACTTCTGCGCCCAGCCCGAACTGCCCGCCGTCATTGAATCGCGTCGATGCGTTCACGAACACCGCTCCCGCGTCAACCTCGTCCAGAAATCGCATCGCAGCTCGGTGATCTTCTGTCACGATCGCCTCTGAATGACCCGAGCCGTATATCTCGATATGCTCCAGCGCCTCGTCCATCGAGTCCACCACGCGCACCCCTGCCGTCAGCGACAGATGTTCCGTCATCCAGTCCTCCTCGGAAACAGGGACGGCCCGCGCTCCGTTCGACGCACCCAGTAGGCTCAATGCCCTTCTATCGCAGCGCATCTCCACGCCCACATCCTTCCACCGCTTCGCCAGCGCCGGCAGGAACGACTGCGCCCGCGCCGAATGCACTATCACCGTATCCAGCGCATTACACACGGACGGCCGCGAAACCTTCGCGTTATCCACGACATCCAGCGCCATATCCAAATCCGCCTGCCTATCCACGTATGTATGGCACACGCCTACGCCCCCCGTAATCGCTGGTATCGTCGCCTCTGCAGCCACTCGGTTGATAAGAGCCTGGCTCCCCCGCGGTATCAGCAAGTCTATGATGCCCTTAGCCGTCAGCATCCGTCCCACAACCGCCCGGTCCGTCGTCTCCATTACCTGTACGGCATCCTCCGGGATGCCCGCGTCCGCAATTGAGTCCTTGACCAGCGAGGCAAGCGCCGTATTGGAATTGATAGCGTCGCTTCCACCGCGCAGAATGATAGCGTTCCCCGACTTCAGGCACAGCGAGCTTATATCGATGGTTACATTTGGCCTGCTTTCGTACACCGCGCCTATGACACCCAGGGGCACCCGCCGCTTTCCCACGGTCATGCCGTTAGGCACATTCCGCATCTCGATCATCTCGCCTATCGGGTCCGGCAGCGCCGCAATTCCTCGCACATCATTCGCAAGTCCCTCTATGCGCTCAGGCGTCAGCAGCAGCCTGTCCAGAAAATATTCTTCCAGCCCCTTCTCCCTGCCACTGGCGATATCCTTCTCGTTCGCCGCGATAATCTCCTCCTCGCGCGCCTTCAATCCGTCGGCGACGTTATGGAGCGCAGCGTTCTTCACATCCGCGCTGATTATCGCGAGCTTACGCGCCGCCTTGCGCGCCGCCTTCCCCTTGATTTCAAGCTCATCAATCGCCGTGCCTGTTTTTGCTTCTTTAGTCACTGTACTCTGCATCAGGATACTCCGTCCAAGTCAATAGTCCCTTCCCCTTTGATGGGAGAAGATTAGGATGGGGGTGAAGAATCCCCTCTATCCTGTCCATCCATGTTAGCCCCCGTAGTGTCAGACGATGACCATATTGTTCCTATGCACAACCTCATCCCCGTATGTAACCCCCAGGATATCGGCAATATACCGTGAATGCCTGCCCTTTATTGCCGCAACTTCTGCCGCACTGTAATTCGTGATACCAAGCCCTACCTGCACGCTACTTCCGTTGACGATCGACACGAGGTCACCACGACCAAACATCCCGTTAGCCTCTGTAATTCCCGCAGGCAGCAGGCTCCCGTTTCGCCGCTGCAGCACGCGCACCGCGCCGTCGTCAATCCCTATCTCGCCCTTGATGGAAAGCCCGCTTAACATCCAGCGCTTCCGGCTCTCCACACTTCCGACTCTCTTCGGGAAGAATGTTCCCAGATGCTCGCCGCCCGCGATGCGCTCGATCACTTTCGGTGTTCTGCCGTTGGCAATAAACACGTCAACCCCGGAGTTCGCCGCCATCTGAGCCGCTTGCAGCTTCGTCCGCATACCGCCACGCCCAAGCGCATCCAGCGATGGTCCGCCCAAGCTCTGCACGTCCTCCTCCGTCAACCGTTCCACAACGGGTATGAGGCGCGCCGCAGGGTCAATACTGGGATCAGCCGTGTACAGTCCGCCCACACTCCCAACGATGACGAGAAGGTCTGCGTCAACCAGGTTAGCCACCAGAGCGGACAGCCTGTCATTGTCTCCGAACACCTCTCCCGTCAGCTCCTCGATGGCGACCACATCATTCTCGTTGATGATGGGAACGACCCGCCGTCGTGCGAGTTCCATCAATGCGTTCCGAATGTTGATATACCCCAGGCGGTCCGATATGTCCCTCTGTGAGATCAGCCCCTGCGCGATAGGAATCTGCTGCCAGCTAAACAGCTGCTCGTATGTATGCATCAGGTGTCCCTGCCCCACAGCGGCAAGGGCTTGCTTCAGGGGCAGATTGCTCCCTTCGGCAGACACACCAAGCACGCGCCGACCGGCAGCCACCGCACCCGACGACACCAGCAGCATCTCGCTTCCCCGCGAATGCAGGCGGGCGATCTGCCCAACCAGCGCCGCCATCACTTCGATGTCGATGTGCTCGCCGCCGCCGGTAAGCAGCGCAGTCCCCGCCTTCACGACAATGCGGCCGCCATCGGCGCAGCCCGTCCATTGCGAGGATGTATTCGCGGCGGATTCCTGGGATTTCAGCATAGTCACTCGGCGGCAGTCGATCGCGGTAAATGCAGGCGTTTAAGAGTCAGGCGTGCAAAGCCCTGTGCCATTATATCAGCATCTTACCGGACGTTTCGCGTTCCGCTCGAAGATACACGAGGCTATGCAATGTCAATACTTGCGCGAGCGATCTGTGAGTAGTTCGATGGTGTGGGCAATGTCATCCCAAGCGCAACCCTTGCATACCGTCACTCCAGAACACAGAAAGGAATCTAAAACCGCCACACCATAACGGTGTTCGACTTTAGATTCCTCAACTCGCTTGAAATGACATAGGTAAGCAGCCGAGAGGATATTCCCACACAGCCTAATTCAGAGTCGCAACGCTGAATACCACATGGAACGGCCTGCAGTAGATGACCACGCTGCCGTATCCGGAACCGTCTTCCCCGTCCGGCAAGAAGTAGTTCTGATTGCCCATATTGCCCTTCAGTTTGCCCAGCCCAATGTAGCCTTCCACATCGTCACGGCCCTGCGGGTCAGGGTTCGGCACGAGCAGCACATGCAACTCCGGCCCGTTGGTGACCCTGAAATCCTCTAGTCGCAGTACGCTCTTGCCATCCACGCCGCGGTAAATTGTCGCAGTGCCGCTCCCCTTGTGGAAGCTGTCCGCATCCCGGAAACTACCTGACTTGACCTTCTCGACCGTCGAGTCCATCTTCATCGGATCATCAGACATCGCCATCTCTGCCGGCACTCGTTCATCGTAATTGTTGAATTGGCTCGCCGCCTCAACCATAATTTCTTCAGCTTCGGCCATTGTCATATCTGCTGGAACGACAGCACCGGCGGCGAGGGGAAATTCCTCATTTACCGTCTTACTGATGAACAGTGGCGACAACAGCCACCACGCCAGTGCCAGCCCTGGAATTCCTATAACGACTATGATCGCGATGATAATGCGCTTACGAGTAAACATCCGCACCTCCCACCTGTCATGCATAACTCTGATCGGCAGTTCATCACACCTTAGAGTATTCCGGCGTCGCCGTCTTGGAACCGTCAGGCAGTGTTTCTATCGTGAAGTCCCCGAAGAGCAATGGCGCCTCAACTTGCAGTGCTTCTAGTACCATTATAGCAAGTCGGCGTATCTCCACATCCGCGAATGCGCTCCCACGCATCTCGATGAAATGCCGCCACGCCCGAACATTAGCCGTAACGAATATCTTCGTCTCGGTGGCGTTCGGCAGCACCGCGCGCGCAGCCTGCCTGATGGCTTTGCGATGGTCAGTTGCATACTCGAACTCTTCGCGCGGTAGCGCGGTTCCCAGGGCCTCCACCAATGCGCCATACGACTCGGCGGCTCTTTCAATCGCCGCCTCAAATTTAACCCTAGCCTCGTTGTCTGCATCGTCAAGGGCAGGCGGCGCGACAAACCTGCCGCCGCTCTCATCAACATATCGCTGGCTGCGCTGGCTGTAAGCGAATCCCGCCCGGTGTCGCACCAGCTCATGCGTCAATGAGCGCGATACTCCAGTGAAAACGAAGCCATAATTGATATGCTCGAAAACGCTGCCGTCCTTATGGTGCAGCAGGTTGTTTATGAAATCCGCAATGTCGCGTCTGCCTCTCCCATAGCTCATGTAGCAGAGGCGCGCCGAAATCTCGGCTATGGCGGCGGACTCGTCCTCTCCCGCGCGAATACTCTCAGGAATGCCCGGCACGCCCTCGTCGTCAAGAAAAGCAGCCACCTGCTCCCAGTCAACCGACGGCTTGGATACGAGATAGGCTTTAGGCTGAACGATTGTGGCGCTCAATGTAAGTCCCCTTTTACAAGTAACATCTGCATAGGCTAATCCAACAAGATGAAATTGCTAAAGGGATAGCATGGCGTCAAATTAGGCTTGTTTATGAGCGCGACTGGGCTCTACGGCTTGCGTTCAGGATGGTAACGCCGATTATTTCGCCCTTGTCGTATCTGATGATGAGGTCGTCGTCGGTGAGTTCGCTATCGTCAGCCGGGTGCGGCTTATCTCCGAAAGTCAGGTAGAGCACATCCACCTCTTGGTCATAGTCGTAGCGGATACGGTTGCGAGAAATGTTCAGACTTATGGCAATAGCAGGCCTGAGTTCGCATACACCGTGCGGGTTTTGGCGCAAATCAGCGAACTTTGGAGCGGCCCTTAGCAACTCTTCAACATTTACGGCGGCCATACTCTGTTCCTTTGTCGGATTCTACGAATGTTCCTCGTCGTGTACGCCGTAATTATAAAACCATCTTCAGATTGAAGATCTTCCTTGTAGCATACTACCATAACTTTGCCCGGCTCTATTTCTTTGACCGCCAGCAATTCGTCCGAGTTGCCAGAATAAATCGCGTCAGGCTCTCGAATAGTCTCAAGGACATCGAAGTAGTGAACTTCCATTTCAGCATGTGCAGAAGTTATATGCCCCCAGCGTTCACTGGGTAACCGTATCAGGATGCCTTTCTTGGATATAGAAGCGCCTGTCGATTCGAGCATCGTCCGCCCCAGTATCCTTATCGTAATTGATACGTGCCGACTTCCTACGTGCAAATCCCAACAGCGTTTGCAGGCATGATAAAGTCACTCGAACGCAAAATGGCAAGGAATGACTTTGATGTCATACCCTGCCAAGAATGCGCGCTTCAATTGTATAAGTTTACAGAATCAGGCTCAGCGGGTTTTCAAGGGCGTTCTTTACTTCGATGAGGAACTGCGCGCCCTCGGCGCCATCCACGACACGGTGGTCGGCTGATATGGTGGCGTTCATAGTCTGCCGAATGACGATCTCATCGTCTCTGACTACGGGCCGCTTGGCGACAGTACCCACTGCAAGAATGGCCGTCTGGGGCGGCTGGATGATTGCAACGAAGGTGCTAACATCGAACATGCCAAGATTGCTGATGCCGAAGGTGCCGCCCGTATATTCGTCGGGACGCAGTGTGCCGTTCTGGGCGCGGTCCGCGAGGTCCTTGCTCGCCAGTGCGAGGGACTTCAGCGTCAACTGCTCGCAGCCCATTATCGCGGGCATTAGCAAGCCCTCTTCCACAGCCATCGCAATTCCTACGTTGATACTGTCGTTGGGACGAACGACGTCGCCATCAAGAAACGCGTTGAACTTGGGATGCTTTTTGAGCGCATCGGCGCACGCCTTGATGATTAGATCGTTGACCGTGACACGCACGCCTTCAGCCTCAAGCGACCTGTTTATCTGCTGGCGCAGGTTCATCGCATCCGTCATATCGACTTCGGAGGTCACGTAGAAGTGCGGCTTCTCCTGTTTGCTCCGCACTGTAACTCTTGCAATCTGCTGGCGCATGCGCGAGAGGGCCATGCCATCGGCAACTGCGGCTGCAGACTCCGGTTCCGGCACAAGCTCCGGCTCAGGCTCAACCTCGGCGGCGGGCTGTGGCTGCTCTTCAACAATCTCCGGCTCGACTTCTTCGGGTTCTTCTACTATTTCCGAAGATTCCTCGGCCGCGATCTCGGCGGCAGGCGGTTCTTCGACAACTTCCGGCTCAGGCTCTTCTACGATTTCAGGCTCTTCCGGCTCCGGCTCTTCGTAAGCGAGTACGTCATCCTTGACAATTCGTCCGCCCGGCCCGGTTCCCGTAACCTTGCTGATGTCTATTCCGCGTTCATCGGCGATACGGCGGGCAATAGGAGATGCGCGTAACGGCGCGGCAGGCGCCGGTGGCTCCTCTACGGCCGGTGCGAGTTCAGCAGAAGATTCTTCTTCGAGGACAGTTGTGCTTGCAGGGGGCATCGGGATCGCGGCGCTCGGTGCATCATCCGGTTCTTCTTCGACCGGCGCAGAATCTACTTCGTCTGCAACCGCGTCATCTGAGGGGCCGGTGGAAGCCTCGATGGATTCATCCTGCTCCCCGACAACAGCTATCGGCTGGCCAACCGGCACCGTCGTTCCGGCAGGAACAATTATGCGGTGAAGAACGCCGTCAGCGTACGATTCAAACTCTACAACCGCCTTATCAGTTTCAATTTCGGCGATGGGTTCGCCGTTCGCCACTGCATCACCCTCACCCTTCAGCCACCGCAAGACGGTGCCCTCCTGCATGTCATAACCCATCTGTGGCATAGTCAGTTCGGTTGCCAATCGAAACCCCCTGTCGTCAATAAGTCACAATATCAAAATTAAAGCGTGAGTGAGGCGATGGCGCAAGGCATTTAGCAGTCACGCTTTGACGCAACATCGGTTATGACTCGCCCTAGTACACAAGAATGGGTCGCGCAAAGGGTATCGCCTAGGGATGCACGGCACTGCTATGGACTGCCCAAGCGCCCAGTTACGACTAAATGCCGTAGTTCTCCTCAAGCGACTTGATTACCCTCTCGGCGGTAGGAATGGTTGCGGCTTCCAGCGTGCCGTTATATGGCGCAGGCACATCCACGCCTCCCACGCGCGCAACCGGGCCGTCGAGGTCATCGAATGCCTCTTCCTGGATTGTGCTGGCAATCTCTCCGCCAAATCCGCCGGTCCTCCAAGTCTCCTCGACTACTACGACTCTGTTAGTCTTCTGGACCGACTGCAAGACGGTATCCTTGTCCCATGGGCGCAGAGTCCGGAGGTCAACCACCTCCGCCTGCCTGCCCTTCTCCTCCAGCATCGACGCCGCCTGCAAGGCGACATGCGTCATGCGCGAGTAGGCGACTATCGTTACGTCGCCGCCCTCGCGCTTGATGTCCGCCTTGCCGAAAGGTATCTCGTACCAGTCATCGGGCACATCGCCGCGCGTTCCGTAGAGCAGCGAGTGTTCGGCAAACATTATCGGGTTTTCGTCTTTCATGGCCGCGCGAAACAGCCCAAGAGCATCATAAGGAGTCGCGGGCACGGCGACTTTTAGCCCCGGCACAGACGCGTACCAGTTCTCGAAACTCTGCGAGTGAGTGGCAGCGAGCTGCCCTCCACCTCCGGTGACGGTGCGGATGATAAGAGGAACGGTGAACTGGCCGTCTGACATATATCGCAGCTTCGCCGCGTGGTTCACAATCTGGTCGATTGCCACCAGGCTGAAGTTAATGGTCATCAACTCGACGATTGGTCTCAGGCCCGCCAGTGCCGATCCCACACCCGCCCCTACGATTACGGACTCAGAAATCGGGGTGTCCATAATTCGCTCAGGCCCAAACTCGTCAAGAAAGCCGCGAGTTACGGCGTAAGCGCCACCATAAGCCCCGATATCTTCGCCCATTATAAAGACGCGGTCATCTTCCAGCGCTTCACGGAGCGCCTTGGCGACAGCCTCCCTGAGAATCATCTCAGCCATTTCCTACTCCAGCTCTATGCGTAAACGTTCGTGTACATCGCGTCCATATCGGGGGCGGGGCTTTCCTCGGCAAACTCAACGGCCTCTCTAACGGCTTCGTCAACATTTGATGCGATTCCGGTAAGTTCTCCATCATCCGTAACTTCAAACTGAAGCATGAAGTTCTTCAGGCTCTCTATCGGGTCTTTGATGCCCAATTCCTCCGCCTCATCGCGTTCACGATACATCGTAGGATCAGCCATTGAGTGCCCGCGATAGCGGTAGCACATCGCCTCGACGAACCGCGGTCCTCCGTCCTTACGGATTGACTTGACGGTTTCAGACACGCATTCGTTGACGCCTAAAACATCCATGCCGTCTATCTGTACTCCGGGAATGTCATAGGCGCTCGCCGCCTCATAGATGTGCCTGCCTCCGGCGCGTGAGCGATCAACATGCGTACCCATGCCGTACAGGTTGTTTTCCAGCAGGAAGAGAATAGGGAGTTTCCATACGGACGCCAGATTGAGCGTCTCATGAAACTCCCCTTGGTTAACGGCGCCGTCGCCAAAGAAGCATACGGTAATCCGGTCTTCATTGCGGTACTTGCTGGCGAGAGCCAGGCCCGCGGCGATTGGCATCTGTCCTCCGACTATGGCGTGGCCCCCCATAAAGTTCTTCTTGGCATCGAACAGGTGCATCGAGCCGCCCTTGCCCCCGCTGCTGCCGGTCGCCTTGCCGCACAGTTCCGCCATAGCGATCTTGGGATCCATTCCCTTAGCTATCGCATGACCGTGGTCGCGGTAGTGCCCTATAACATAGTCGTCCGGACGTAGCGCCGCCATTGTGCCGACCGCTATAGCTTCCTCCCCGATGTAGAGGTGCAGGAAGCCGCGAATCTTGCCTTGCATGTAAAGGCGTCCGCATGCTTCCTCGAATCGTCTAATCAGCAGCATCTGCCTGTAGAACTCGGCTAACCGCTGCTTATCTAGTGTCGATTCCACTTTGGCTTTTCACCTCTCGCCTGCCCCCGCATCAGTCTCCCTTCCTCCTAGATGGGAGGGAAGTTAGAGCCTGCCCCTGCGAAAGCAGGGGATGGGGGTGAAATTCTGGATATCCGCTTTCGCGGTAATGACAGATTATCGTATTAGATATGTATCGCTTCGCCCTCGACTGCCAGAGCCGCTTCCTTGATAGTTTCGGAAATGGTCGGATGTGGATGCACCAGCCAGCCAAGTTCTGTAGTCGTCCCTTCCAGAAGGCGCGACAGCCCCACTTCGCCCAGCAATTCGGTCGCCTCAGGGCCAATCATGTGCGCGCCCAGCAATTCGCCGACCTCATCGTCCACCACGAGCTTGACCATACCACTTGACTCACCCATAGCCAGCGCCTTGCCACTCGCAGCCATCGGGAACCTTCCTACCTTGTAAGAGTACCCGGCGTCCGATGCCTGCTGCTCGGTCAGGCCGAAACTGGCTATCTGAGGCCTGCAATATGTCGCGCGCGGCATTAGCGTGTAGTCTAGCGGCATTGGATTTAAGCCGGCGATTACCTCGGCGGCCGTAACGCCCTGAGCCGATGCTACATGCGCGAGGGGCAACTTGCCAGTCACATCTCCGATAGCATACACGCCCGGCACATTCGTCCGCATCTCGTCATCCACCGGTATAAACCCGCGCTCCGTACTGACGCCCGCCGCTTCAAGACCGATGCCGTCGGAGTTGCCCTGAACGCCGATGGCTACCAGAACCTTATCGCATTCGACCTCGGTTTCGCTGCCGTCAGAATCGGTTACCGCCACGGCGGCGACGCCATCGCTGATGGCGACGCTATTGACCATTGCTCCAGTTTTGTACTCAATTCCGCGACGACGGAAGACACGTTCAAGCTGCTGGCTGATTTCCTCGTCCTCCAGGGGAACTAGCCTGGGGAGCATCTCGACAATCATAACCTCAGCGCCGTATGAATGGTAGATGTCCGCGAACTCAACACCAATCGCCCCACCACCCACTATCACGACACGGCGGGGAACTTCGCGAAGCACGATAGCCTCTCGAGATGTGAGCACCGTCTCGCCATCAACGGAGATGCCCGGAATATGCCGCGCGCGCGCGCCTGTCGCGATGATTACATTATCGGCGCTGAGGGCGCGCTCGGAGCCGTCGATGGCGATGGAGTTAGCACTGCGGAGAGTGGCGCGACCGCTGACATGCTCCACGCCGTTCTTTCGCAGGAGCGAGCCGACCCCGCCTGTAAGCCGCCTTACTACTTGTCGGCTGCGGTCAATAGCCTTGCCGTAATCGTAGCTTATTTCGCCTACACTTATGCCGTACTCGCCGGCGTTCTTCACAAGTTCAAGCACTTCGGCATTCCGCAAAAGAGACTTGCTGGGAATGCAGCCCCAGTTGAGGCACACGCCTCCGACATTGTCATCTTCGATAACGGCCGTACTCATGCCGAGTTGCGCTGCCCGAATCGCAGCGACATATCCACCGGGCCCAGCGCCGATTACCACTACATCATAGTCTGCCAATCACACACCTCAAGACGGAACGCCACATTCGCTTTAGGACCGTCCCATGCGACCATCCCGCGGAACGAAAGTCCCTGTAATTTCATCAAGTGTCTATTCTACACTAACTATGTCGCTTCAAGAAAGCGCGGGGCGGCAGCCGCTCATTCAGCGTGCCGGTGCAGCGGATTCGACAGTCGGACTGGGAGCAGATTCGATGTTCCGCCTTCCTCGGCAGGCCAGATTTTCAGGGTACTTTCCTTGACACCTAGGCGTGCCGAGATTAACATGAATGGACGCGCCGAGGTAGCTCAGTAGGTAGAGCACAGCACTGAAAATGCTGGTGTCGTCAGTTCGATTCTGACCCTCGGCACCACGCAGTAGGCGGAAGTAGCTCAGTTGGTAGAGCACATCCTTGCCAAGGATGAGGTCGCGGGTTCGAGCCCCGTCTTCCGCTCCATCCCTGCCTCCCTGCCGTATTGTCACACGGTCTTTGCGCTCACTCCGCCGCACTTCAAGGAGTTCGCACGTCATTCGGGAAGATATGCGCCGCGCAGGTGTGCTGTGTCGTTTATGCAGACGGGGAACCAGCCTTCTCGATTGAATCTGAAGCGACATATGGATGTATTTTCCAAGACCGTCTTCCAGATGAACTGCTCGTCAAAGCCCAGTATGTAATGCAGGATGCAACGTGTAGCGGCGCCATGTCCCACGATGGCTATGCGAAGAGACTGGGGAACGCTGGTGAGGTCAGCATTGTACAGTATCTCGTCCTCCAGCCAATTTGCGTAGCGGCGCTGCACCATACGGTGAGACTCACCCTGCGGCGGTACAAAGTGACTGGCTTTCGTGCGCATGTACGCAAGCAGCTCAGGCGTCTGCAAGTCTTCGGTACGCACACCTCTCCAGCCGGTCGTAATCTGCTCGACAATAGCTTCCACCCGGGGGAAGGCTCTATCTGCCTCGCCCATTGCCTCTAACATCGTCTGGGTAGTTTGCACCGTGCGAAGAAGGCTGGAGGAGTACACCTTATCGAAAGTGATGCCATCCTGTTTGAGCCTCTCTCCTAGGAGGCGCGCCTGATCGAATCCTTTGCTCGTAAGTGAAGAATCGTGGTTTAGGGATGTTCGGTCTGGCAAAGCGTTGGATTCCGATTGCCCGTGTCGTATTAGGTAAAATTCGCACTCGAAGTTCTGGTGTATCAACCTGACAACCCTCCTGATATAAATGCAAGTTAAGCCTGCGTAGTCTAACACTTTGCGTATGAAGCAAGCGATTGTGAGAAACTTTTCAAACATGCGACGATAAGGTATCATGTTGCGCGCCGTTAATCTGTAGCAAAAGGTTAACTCCCGTTAACCCGATGTCAAGGTTTAAGGCGGATAACTCTGTGCTAGATAAGACATAATCCTTTCCAAAACGGAGGTGGAATTCATGGGAAACCGCTTAGAAGGTAAGACGGCGGTTGTAACCGGAGCCGGTCGCGGAATCGGCCGGGCGACCGCACTGCTGCTTGCCGAAGAAGGTGCGTCGGTCGTCGTCAATGACCTCGGATGCGATATTGACGGAAGCGGATCGTCGAATGATCCTGCGGACGGCACCGTGGAAGCGATCAAGGCGTCAGGCGGGAACGCAGTCGCCAGCTACGACAACGTAGCGACAATGGACGGCGGCGAAGCGGTCATACGCTCTGCCGTTGATAACTTCGGTCAGGTGGATGTTCTCGTCAACAGCGTTGGCGTGCTCCAGGATCGAATGATTTATCGCATGACACCCAACGAGTGGGACCGCGTAATCCGGTTCAATGCGAAGGGTACTTTCACGCCCACCAAGTTCGCCGCGATACTATTCCGCCAGCAGCGCAGTGGCCGGGTGGTGAACTTCACTTCGGACGCCGGCCTCGGGGACATCGGACGCTCCAACTACGCAGCCGCATCGGAAGCTATCATAGGTCTGACCCGCACCGTCGGCAGGGACCTGGGTCGCTACGGCGTAACCTGCAATGCAATCTCTCCGCTGGTCGAGACGCGGATGTTCCCCGGCTCGGTTGACGAATTCCGAGTGGCGCAGGGTCCGTCCCCGTCGCCTGTTGAGCGCGCTGGCATCGGTCAGTCACCTCCGGTTTCCGACTGGGAGGGTGAGGGCAGCGAGGATGATCCCGCCAATGTCGCGCCTCTTGCGGTGTATCTCTCCACCTATGCGGCGCCCAATGTGAACTGCAATGTCTTCGGTGTTAGGGGGGGCAGCATATACCTGTACTCTAACCCTGAGGTAGCGAATGCCATCCACAAGTGGGGCACATTCACAATGGACGAGATGGATGAGCTATTCCCTAAGATTTTCGGCAGGGGACTCTAGCCCGCTGCTTTGGAATACCACAACTGCAATAACAGAAAGGAAACAGGCATGGGCAAGAGACTGGAAGGGCGAGTAGCGATTGTTACTGGCGCCGGCCGGGGTATCGGTCGCGGAGTAGCGATGCTGCTTGCTGACGAAGGCGCATCCGTAGTAGTGAACGACCTCGGCGGCGGCGTTGACGGCGTGGGCGGCTCGGACGCGCCCGCGGCGCAGGTTGTGGCCGAAATCGAGGCTCGCGGCGGCACGGCTGTCGCCAACTTCGACTCGGTGGCAGACTACGAATCAGCCGGAAAAATCATACAGACGGCAATCGACAACTTCGGGCGGCTCGATGTGGTCAACCACGTTGCCGGTATCCTGCGTGACCGCATGGTATTCAACATGACCGAAGAGGAGTGGGATGGCGTATTGCAAGTCCACCTCTACGGCGCGTATAACATGGTGCGCCATGCTGTGCCCCACATGATTAACCAGGGTTACGGCAGGATAGTGCTGTTCTCATCCGGCTCCGGCATGGGTGCGTCGGGACAGGCAAACTACGCCGCGGCTAAAGAGGGCATGGTAGGCTTCGCGAGAGCGCTATCCCGTGAACTCAACGAGCACGGCATACTTGTGAACGCGGTGTATCCCGGCGGCGCAACCCGCATGACCGAGACCATCCCCGAAAGCACGCAGCAGTTGAGGCAGACCCAACGACAAGCGGCAGCGGCATCCGCAGGTGCCACGCAGACCACGCAAGGTGCGCCCATCATGGGACCGCCCGAAGCGCGCGCGCCGGAAAACAATGCGCCGAAGGCTGTATATCTGTCATCAGAGGCGTGCGAGATAACCGGCCAGGTCATTGGCACGAGCGGTTGGCCCGCGACACTGTATTCGCCGCGTCACGTCATACGCAGCATCCACAAGAATAGCCGGTGGACGCTGGACGAGCTTGACGAGTTGCTCCCTATCTCACTTGGAAACGGATTGGTGAACCCGGTCCCGCCTCAGCCACCACGTCAATAGAGCTGAGCGATACTGAATGATCAGGAGGGAGCAACGACCGGTTCGATGCTCCCTTTCTGTTTCTGGCAGCATCTGATGAATAGATGGGCGGAAGTTACAACCGTGAACTCCGTCCTATGCTAAAATCGTGGTAATGAACTGGCTGGATATAGTCTTAATTGGGCTTGTTATCATTGGTGCGCTGCGTGGCTTTCGCATTGGATTTATCGGAGCTGCGGTAAACTTGCTCGCCATTCTTGTTGGCTTGCTGGTCGCGAGCCTGATTACGAATGCCCTGGGCCCGATTGGGGGCGATGGCTGGACCAGCGCGGGCATTGCCGTCGCGGTATATGTTATTGCGATAGCGGTAATCGCGACCATCCTGCAGCAATTGGTATGGAGGGGCATAAGAAAATTCCTGGGTTTGGTTACGCTGGGGGCGTCATCCAAGATCGACCGTCTAGGCGGTCTTCTGCTGGGGATTGCGCTGGGCGTTGCACTGGCAGGCGCACTGATAGTCGCCTTAGCCATATTCACTCATGAAATGCCGATCCGGGGCATACCAAGCGAGGTAGGCGAAGTGACCTATGTCCTGGAGAGGGCTCTTGCGGGCTCCGCGCTTGTCGATATATTCATCGCGGCGACCGCCTACATACCTTCGAACGCTTTCGGCTTCATGCCTCCTGCCGTCGCGGAATCGCTCGAAACACTGGGGAGTAGGTTCTAAAAGAAGAAAACGAGACTGACGCCGAAATTCTGAGCGGGGCTGATAATGTCGATAAACAAGCCTGTTTTGGTACTGAACCAGAATTATCAACCTCTGAATGTGTGCAACGCGCGGCGCGCCATAGTGCTGCTGGGGCGGGGCAAGGCTGAGACACTAATAGATTGTGACGACCATATCGCCACAGTGTCGCGGCGTGTGCCCATTCCTTCAGTGATTCGCCTTATCTACATGGTCAAGCGACCGCTGGTCCGAAGGCGGCTTTCTCGGCGAGCAGTATTCTATCGTGACGGCTTCCGCTGCCAGTACTGCGGCGCCGAATCCAAGAACCTGACCCTCGACCACATAATTCCCCGCTCGCGCAAGGGTCCGCACGTATGGGAGAATGTGGTCAGTGCCTGTACCTCTTGCAACCATCGTAAGGCAGGCTACACACCGCGTGAAGCCAACATGAAGCTGCTCACCAAGCCAGCCGCGCCGCGCCCAAACCCCTACTACATCTTCCACCACCGGCACATCCAGGAGGAGTGGCGGCAATTCTTGCCGTGGCTGGAGTAAATTATGGGTACATTCAGCGTGGCAGTTACTCTACGAAACTGGCAGAATCGCTTTCTACCTGAAGAGGAACGCCGAGAAGAAGTTGTATGCGAAGCTCTGGTCGATACTGGGGCTTCCGAGTTGTGCCTGGCAGCGGACGTTGTGGAGAGCCTCAATCTCATTGAGGTCGGCAGGATGAGAGTCCAGATCGCAGATGGTGGGCAACACTCGTACCGACTCGTAGGCATGGTGGAGGTGGAAGTACAGGGCCGCGCATGTCAGGTAAGAGCGGTTGAATTACCGAGGGATTCCCGTGTGCTGCTCGGTGCTTTTCCCCTTGAAGAGATGGACTGGCACGTCTCGCCAAAAGAGGGGCGTCTCATTCCAAATCCTGCCTTCCCGGACGGTGAGCCGACTCTATATGCACTGGAACTTCGGCGCGCGCCCTAGTTGTACACGATAGGATTGTAGCAGGCGAGGCGGTGGTTCGGCTCGACTTCTACAAGAGACGGAATCGGCATCGTGCGGCACTGGTTGGTCGCCTTGCTGCACCGTTCCAGGAATGGACACCTGTCCGGCGCGTCGATCATCTTCGGCGGGGCGCCGCGAATCGGATTAAGCGACTGCTGCCCGGTGTCAAGTCGCGGTATTGCCTGGAACAATCCCCAGGTGTAGGGATGCAGAGGCTTGGCGAAGAGCGACTTGGTATCCGTGTATTCCACGATTGAGCCGCCGTACATCACGGCGACCGACTGAGTCATCTGGGCTACAACTCCGAGATCGTGCGTGATTAGCATGATAGCGGAGCCGTTTTCCTCGCGGAGCTGACTAAGGCGGTGCAGTATCTCGGCTTGCAGCGTAACGTCGAGATTCGACGTCGGCTCGTCGGCTATGAGTACTTTGGGCTTGAGGGCGACACCGATCGCCATGAGAACGCGCTGCGCCATACCTCCACTCAGCTGGAAGGGGTACCGGCTCAGCATGTTCTTCGCATCGGGAATGCCCATCTGACCCAGCAAGTCTATCGCAACGGAGCGGGCACGCCTGCGGCTCATGTCCGTGTGTTCGAGGACTATCTCTTCCACCTGCTTCCCGATGGGAATAACCGGGTTCAGCGCCGCGCCCGCGTCTTGGAAGATAAGCGAAATTTCCTTGCCCCGAATATGGCGAATCTCTTCTGATGACATGGACAGCAATTCTCGCCCGCGAAATTTGATGCTCCCTCTGACAATTTCACCGGGGAATGGGACGAGTTGAAGCACCGAGAGTGCGGTTACGGTCTTGCCGGAGCCGCTTTCGCCCACAACGCCGAGTATGGAATCTTCCTCTAGGGTGAGAGAGATTCCGTTGACAGCCTTGTTCACGCCTTCCTTCGTGATGAAGTAAGTATGAAGGTCACTGATTTCTAGAAGCTGATTTGGCATGGCTCACACTGCCGGGTGTATCGCGTTCGCCTCAGGCACGGACAAGTGCGGGGGCAGGATTTCGTACCGAATAAGGACTGAATCTCCCCGCCTTCAATTCGGTAATGAAGTCGTCCAGGTCGCGCACCGAATTATGAAAGCGCGTGGCGTAGGTGCCTACCTGTTCGATGCTGTGTGCATCGCTGGCGCCGGTTGCGCTCAGTCCAAAGCGGTCCGCGATGTCACTCGCGAACTGGTTTTCCTCGTCGGAGCCGCGCCCGTTGAAAATCTCAACCGCGTCGATGAATCCGAATACCTTATTGCGGCATGCCCTTATGAGCATCTCCTCGTAAGCCTCTTCGCTGGTATGTGCCTGCTTGCGGTAAAAGCGCCGGTAGGGGTGCGCGACCACCATCGCGCCGCCCGCGTCGTCAACGAGTTCCCTTACATAAGACGCCTTGTGCATGCCGAATATGTACTCCCGCAAGCCATAGACGAGCATATGCCCCTCTTCGGTTGTTACTTCGCAACCGGGCAAAACAAGGTAATCGTGCCTGCGGGACAGTGCAAGTATGTCCTTCGGGTCCCAGAACCTGTCGTGGTCGGTGATGCAGACTCCATCAAGGCCTAAGCGCTTAGACTTAGTAATCAATTCCTCAGGAGTAAGTATGCTGTCGTCAGATGTGGGATAAGTATGGGTATGAATGTCAATGATCATCGGTATCTGGGGAAGGAAAATTATCAGCAAATGGCAGAATGGTGTTCGTGCGGAAACATCTGCCCTAGTCTGACATTGGCTTTGCGTAAAGTCAAGAAAGTTAGTCGTCGGCGGTCAACCGGCAAGTGCATGGACGTACACCGCATTCACCGGATGCGGATTATTCAAAAGCCGTTTCAGCATAGAAACCACACAGGCTCGCGCGTGGCCGCTTGGGCAGTCGTTGGGCTGCATCGCGCTTATGGTACAATTCGCCAACGGAGCGTGTCAGAGGCATGCAGATAGCTAGTGAGAGGATGCCGAAACATGACTACTGCGATAGGAAACGAGGACGCTTTCGACGAAGTAGAACGCGGCATTGACTGGCTGGAGCGATTGGAGAATATCAGGGCGCGTCAAGACCGTGAGGCGGCGCTGCGCGAGACCGTCGGGTATGTAAACGGACTGAGGACTGCGATTTCCGCATTAGTAGGTGATGCGACGACTGAAGAGATTGCCGAACTGCACGGTAGTGAAGTCGCTGACATAGTTGAAGGCATCAGGACAGGCGGTTCAGTCGATCCGTGGAATGAGTATCTGCGTCCCGCCCTCCAGGAGCAATAGCAGCCCGGTCCGATCAGGAGACGAATCAATTGGTAAGAAGCATTGACATTCACGCGCATATTTCGCCGGAGGGGTTTGTCCGCGCTGCGGAGAGGGGTGAGGACTGGTATGGGACAATGGCGGATGCTGGCGGGATGGTCAATTACAATCCCAGGACGGCGTGGTCGCCCGAGGAGCGGCTTGCGGACATGGATTCGATAGGCGTGGACGTTCATGTGCTGTCCACAAATGCCTACTTCTACAACTACGACAAAGACGCTGCGACCATCACCGAGATGTCGCGTGAGGCGAATGACTATGTGTCGCAGCTGACGAAGGACCATCCCGCGCGCTTTGCGGGGCTGGCGAACCTGCCGATGCAGGATGTGAAGGCGTCCGTGGCAGAACTGGAACGCGCAGTCGCGCAGCTTGGGCTGAAGGGCGCGATGATAGGCGACCATGTGAACGGCAAGACTTATGACGACCCGGAGTTTGCGCCGCTGTGGGCTGCCGCCGAGGAGCTTGGCGCGGTGCTGCTGATACACCAGGGCGGACCGACAGTCGTCAGCCCTCGCTCGTCTAAGTATCACCTGCCAAATACCATTGGCAATCTCGCGGACAGGACGGTTACATTCGCGGCGTTCGTGTTCGGTGGCGTGATGGACAGGCACCCGGACTTGCGGATATGCCTGTCGCATGCCGGCGGATATGTATGTTACGGCATCGGCAGGATGGACCGGGGCTGGCAGGTACGCTCCGAAGCGCGTGAACACATAGGCAGACCGCCCAGCGAGTACCTGAGAAGCTTCTACTATGACTGCCTGACGCACGATGAGCCGGCGCTGCGTATGCTGATAGACCTCGTGGGTGTCGAGCGCGTGCTGTTCGGCACGGACTGGCCCTTCGATATGGCCATAGACTGGCCGGTGTCATGGCTTATGGGATTGGAAAGTCTGACGCAGGACGAAAAGGAAGCGATTCTTTACAAGAACATCGAGGCGCTGCTGGGGATTTAGATGCGGGGGGATAGCAGGATTACAGGATGGAGGGGATTTCACCCCCATCCTTACCTTCCCCCATCAAGGGGGAAGGCACTTTAGGAGTTCGGAGATACGATGGTTGCGAAAGAGCGGGACACCGAATACTACATCGATAAGGCGCGGGAGCTTGCGGCCCTGGTAGCGGAGAATACGGACCGCATCAACGAGCAGCGCAAGATACCGACCGATGTCTCGAACGAGATAGCGGACGCCGGGTTCTTCCGCTTGCTGATGCCGCGCAACTTAGGTGGAGCGCAGCTCAACCATCCGGATTTCCTACGAATCGTGCAGATGTTTGCCGAGGCGGACGGCAGCGTGGGCTGGTCGATGAACCAGAACAATGTATTCGCCACGAACTCCACGCGGATGAACGACAAAACGCGGGAGGAGATTTACACGAATCCGCGCGCCGTGATTACCAATGGGCCGCCGATGTCGCGGTCGAGGGCGATTGAGGTTGACGGTGGGTACAGCCTCAGCGGGCGCTGGAACTTCAGCAGTGGTAGCGATCACGCGACGTGGATCGCCGCGCTGACCCCTATTCAGAATGCGGACGACGGGGCGAGTCCGGGTGATATTCCTGCTTCGTCTCGGTCGAACCCAATGGGAGGAGATGACACCAGGAACGTCATACAGCGGGAAACGATGCGGATACTGCTCATTCCCAAGGACGAAGTGGATATGGTGAACAACTGGCAGGTGAACGGCCTGCGCGGAACGGCGAGTTGGGGATTCGAGGCGGAAGGGCTGTTCATTCCCAAGCATCGGACTTACGATCCTGCCGCCGCTCCCCGCGAGGATGGTGCCGTTTATCGCATTCCAACTTCCTTGCTGTTCGCTTCAGGGTTCGGGACGGTTGCGATGGGAGCGGCGCGCGCTGCTCTGGATGCGGCAAAGGAACTTGCGAATCGGAAGGTGCCCGGGAATATGGATCCGGCAACCCCTACTCTGCGTGACTGGTCAACAACACAGCGGCAGGTGGGCGAGGCAGAGGCTATCTGGCATTCGGCACGGGCGTTTCTGCGTGAGGCTGCGGGTGCGGTATGGAAGACGGTCGCGGCGGGCGAGCCGCTGACGATGAGCCAGCGCATACACATGCGGCTTGCAAGCACGCACGCCAACCGCAAGGCTGCCGATGTCGTGGACATCGCATATACCCTGTGCGGTTCGTCCGCGATATTCGAGAGCAATCCCGTCCAGCGGCGATTCCAGGACGTGCATGTCATTAACCAGCAGGTACAGGGTCGGATGACGCACTACGACACGGCGGGGCGGTTCTTCATGGGTATGGACCCTGGGCGGGACGGACTTTTCTAGGATTACTCTTATCCTGTACATCTTGTCCATCGATGTAAATTAACTCTTGATTGAGGTATGTGAAGTTGGCTAAGGTGAAGGTAATGTACTGGAAGGAAATTCCGGTGCAGGTGCAGGCGCAGGATGACGGAGCACTGCCCGTTACAGTGCCATTGAATGCGCGGTTTCAGCAGGGTGTGGACGCAATTGCTATGTCCGACGGCAGCATGGGAAGCGACGACTACCTTATGGCGTGGGAGTGGCACGATTACGGCGATGTACAGGGGGCGGCCAAGGAAGCGGCAGAGGCTGTGGCGGCGCGGTTCAATGAGGGCTTTCCGGCGGACTTCGTGTCGCGGATACGGCGTATGGAGAGCGCGGGCGAGAGAGCTGGGACTCCGGGAGCCGTGGATCACTGGCTTGACGAAGAATAAGTAACAAGTTGGACAGAGCTTGCCCCTGCGAAAGCAGGGGATGTGAGGGATTGAGGTTCTGAAGATGACTGCTACGATACTTGAGAGGCTTGCGCGTGGCGAGCTGATAGTCTCGGACGGCGCGACTGGGAGCTTTTTGCAGGCGAAGGGGCTGGGCGACGGCGACCCCGAGGAGTGGAACGCGAGCCACCCGGAGGTTGTGCAGGGAATGGCGAAGGCGTACTTCGACGCAGGTTCGCAGATGGTGCTGACGAATACTTTCGGCGGCACCAGATTGCGGCAAAGTCACTACGGCTTCGAGGACAGGGCGGCAGAGTTCAACAGGCTTGGTGCGGAGCATGCTCGCAGCCAGGCGCCGGATGGATGCTTCGTGGTCGGGTCCGTGGGGCCGACGGGCGAGGTGCTGAATGACCCGCTGCGAGATAACCCGCTGACGGAAGCGCAGGCTTATGACGCATTCGCCGAGCAGATAACGGCGCTTGCCGACGGCGGCGTTGACGCGGTCAACATCGAGACTATGATAGACATCACCGAAGCGACAATCGCGGTGCGGGCGGCAAAGGAGAACACCGATCTGACGGTCATGTCCACGATGTTCTTCGACAAGGGACCGCGCGGCTTCTTCACGATGATGGGGACGCCGCCGCCCGAGGCAGTCAGCAAGCTGCACGAGGCGGGCGCTGACATCGTTGGCGCGAACTGTGGGAACGGCATTGACGTGATGCTTGAGCTTGCGCGCGAGCTGCGGGCGGCAACGAACGGCTACCTGCTGATTCACTCGAACGCCGGTATTCCTGCGCCCATCGGCGGCGAGATTGTCTATCCGGAATCGCCGGAGTTCATGGCGGATCGCTTCAAGATGATGGCGCAGGATGTGGGAGTGAACATACTCGGAGGGTGCTGCGGCACAACCCCCGACCACATCCGCGCCCTTGTCAACGCCGTAAGATAATCCTGTCTATCCTGTATATCCATGTTAGCCCCCGTTTAACAGAGGTGAAGCCATGACCCAAACAGCGACACCCCAACAACTCCGCCCCATCGAAGTCCTTGACAGATACGGACACTGCCTGGAACTCGTCCCGATGGACCCAAACTTCGAGAACATCAGCGTAGGGCTGTATGTGAAGAACGGCGTGTGTACCGTCTGGACATTTAGCCGCAAGCCCGGGGTGGAGCAGCGCATCGAGCAGATACGCGACCAGTTGGTCGCGCTTGGCGGCATGGAGGCTGTGGACGGCACGACGAACCAGGTGCGGTTCGCGTGCGGTCAACTTCACGAGCGGGCGATCAAGTTTCTGATGAGCCAGGCTGTGGGAAAGGCGCCGGACTTCGCGCCGCCGCAAGGAGAGATGTCCATCAGAGACTCGCGCTCGCCGCTGACCATCAAGGTGGTGGGGAGCCAGCGGGATGACGCCTATGTCTATTCGGTGTCGGTGGAAGGCGAAGCTCCCAATCCCGCCGTGCGCCTCCGCATGGTCGTTGCAGGCTTTCTGCGCTATGGTGAGATGAACAAAGTCGGCGATACTGAGGTAGCCTTCCCGTGCGGGCAGCGCCACGACGCGCTGATGCGCCTGCTATTGCCGTACTCGCGCAACATTTCGAGCGTCGAAGGCATGATGGCAGCCGAGGCCCTCCGCGGCCAGATGACAACCGGAACGCTGGGCTTCACGCCACCGGTGTAGGGGGTTGTGATTTGTAAGAAAGAGTTTTTAAATGTGAGCTGGACACCCATACGTGGCGTGTCGCGAGTACGGCGCTAGCGGGATGGTTATTATTGTAGAGGGACTTAGCAAGTGACGACCGCGCGTGAATTGGGAAGAATTGAAACAGTAGATGACATTAGAGAGTATTGGCCGAACGAAGCCAGAGATTTCACACCTTGGTTGGCCAAGAACATTTCGTTGCTAGGAGATGCCTTGGGTATGGATCTGGAATCGAGAAAGCAAGAGGCATCTGTGGGGCCTTTCTCCCTGGATATTCTGGCGCGTGACCTAGATACGAATCGCCCGGTCGCTATTGAGAATCAATTTGGGACAACAGACCATAGACATCTGGGACAACTACTTACATACGCTACTGGAACTAAAGCGGATGTAGTAGTTTGGATAGCGGAGGAATTTCAGGATGAACATCGCGCAGCACTTGACTATCTTAATCAGCGTACTGATGAAGCCACTGAGTTCTTCGGTGTTGCAGTCGAGCTCTTCCAGATTGACGATTCGCGCGCCGCGCCTCATTTCAAGTTGGTTGCGACCCCAAATGATTGGAGCAAGCATACGAGCCGCAATTCACAAGTTTCGGCGAATGTCTCTGAGCGAAATGAGCGGTATCGTTCATTCTTTCAATATCTTATAGACATTCTGAGGGATGAGCATAAATTTACGAACGCGCGCAAAGCGAGGCCGAATCACTGGCGTAGATTCGCGTCAGGTTACTCCGGGATAAGTTATGGAGCAAGCTTTACGTCGGAGCAAGCGGCTCGGGTGGAGTTGTACACCAATAGGGAGAACAAGGACTGGAATGTAAGCCTATTGCAAAGCCTTGAGGCTCAGACAGAGTCTATTTCACATGCTCTTGCTGAAACCCCAATTTGGGAGACACTTGACAAGGCCTGTAGAGTCTCCGTTGTACGTCATGGAAGTATTGATGACGATGATGAAACGCTTGAGGAAGTTCGTGAGTGGATGGTTGACCGCTTGCTAAAGTTCAAGGAAGTGTTTGGGCCGAGGTTGGCGGAGTTGGTGGATTAATTGGTTATGGAAGGGCACTATGACGCAAGCAAGTACAACTGAAGCGAAGCAAGGCACGTTCAAGTCTGGACAATCACGCCGCCCGCCCGTTGACCTCGAAGATGTGCCGACGGACGGCCCTGTTTTCAAGGGGACTGATGTGCCGGTGCAATACCTCTTTGCCTACTTGGATGAAGGGTATAACCTTTACACATTTTTGAAATACTTCCCGTCCATCAGCCATGAGCAGGCTGTGAAGGTTCTCGATGCCAAGGTTAAGGCAAACGGCGTAATTCACAGCAACCGTGAGATTGTGAGTGGGACGCCTATCTTTAAGGGCACTCGCGTTCCAATTTATATCCTGTTTGAGTTTTTGGCTCGGGGGGAGAACATCGAAGAGTTTGTAGATTGCTTTCCTACCGTTAGTCGTGAGCAGGCGATTGAAGCACTCAAATTAGCTGAGGATGCTTTGGTGAGTGTAGCCTATGAAACTGCTGCTAGATGAGTCAGTAAATACACGATTGAGGCATCATTTCCCTGGGCATGATGCACGCACAGCCGAATATATGGGTTGGAAAAGCATTGGCAACGGCGAACTTCTGACATTGACTACACAAGGGGATTTTGAAGCCTTCATTACAAGAGATCAGAACATGGAGGAACAGCAGAACATAGCTGCATATGAAATCCCTTTAATCTTGCTTTACTCTCGTTCCAACAGTTTGCAGGACTTGTTACCTTTGATGCCGGAAGTGCTTGAAGTGTTGCCGAGTGCGCCGCCCGGACGAGTTACTCCGATATACCCGCCATAGCAAACTGAAGAATAATAAAGGAGGCCCCACCATGACAATGGTTGAAACCATGACACCCCGCGAGCGCGTAATGAACGCACTGGCCGGTAGGCCCGTGGACCGCACGCCCGTCGCGAATCCGACTAACGTGGCGACAGTGGAGCTTATGGATATGGTGGACGCGCCGTTTCCGGAGGCTTGCCGCGACCCGGAGCTTGCGGCTCGGCTGGCGGCTACGGGGTACACGGAGCTGGGCTTCGACGCCATCATGCCGTACTTCACCATCATCCAGGAATCGTCGGCGCTCGGCTGCGAGATGCAGTGGGAGGAGAAGGACAACTGGCCCACTGTGCGGATGGCGAATCCAATCTGGAAGACGGAGAACGACATTCACATTCCTTCCGGCTTCCTGGAGCATCGGGACAATATCACCATCACGCGCTCCATCAGCCTGCTGAAGGAAGAGTTCGGCGATGAGGTGGCAATCATCGGGAAGACTATGGGTCCCTGGACGCTCGCCTACCATGTATTCGGCGTAGAGACCTTCCTTCTGATGACGGTTGACGACCCAGAGATGACAATTCGCTGCCTCGACAGGCTGAAGGAAATATCTGTACTGTTCGGGCAGGCACAGATCGACGCGGGCGCCGACGCGCTCACATTCCCGGACCACGCCACGGGCGACCTGGTGAGCGGAGAATACTACCATCGCTTCCTGCTGGAGATTCACAAGGAGATGGAGGAACGGCTGGATGTACCGCTGATCCTGCACATCTGCGGCAACACACTGGACAGGATGCCGTGGATAGCGCAGACGGGAATGGCAGCGTTCCACTTCGATTCGAAGAACGACCCACAAGAGGCGATGGATGCGGTGGACGGCGGCATTCAGCTCGTGGGGAACATCAACAATCCTGAGACGCTGTATGCGCGCGGCCCCGCGGAGGTGCGAGAAGAAGTGTGGAAGTGCCTCGACGCCGGAGTGCAGTTGGTCGCGCCGGAGTGCGCGATACCGCTCGCCACGAAGCTGGAGAACCTTTTGGAAATCCCGCGCGCGGTGAAGGAGTGGCACGGGGAGAGGATTTAACGTCGCTTGGCAGGATGGATAGTATAGGATTGATTGGCAGCCACAATCCCCACCTGATAAAATCCCTAAAGTGCGACTGACAAACTGATAGACCGAAACACTGACAAACTGAAAGGTGCAGAGCGATGCCGATACATAACGATGGCTTGGAGCAGGAATTGCAATGGGTTACCAAGCCGTTCGAGGTCAAGCACATACGGGGGCTGTTCGAGGAAACGACCCCGTTGATGCACGACATCGCCTACAATCTAATCGCCGGGGCGCACCTGGAAGTTGATAAGCTGGTGCAGCAGGCGCTTGCCGAGGGGTATTCGGCAAACGACGTGCTGGATGACGGGCTTATATCCGGGATGGCGGTGGTGGGAATCAAGTTCCGCGACAACATCATCTTCGTGCCGGAGGTGTTGGTGGCGGCGCGCGCGATGAAGGCGGGAATGGTCTATATCGAGCCTATCCTGTCGGCGTCGGGTATCGAGCCAATCGGCACGGTCATTATGGGCACAGTGAAGGGCGACCTTCACGACATCGGCAAGAACCTGTGCATCATGATGCTGCGCGGCGCGGGCTTCATCGTTCATGACCTGGGCGTGGACACGAAGCCGGACGAGTTCATAGACGCGGTGATGGAGCACGAAGCGCAGGTACTGGGGATGTCGGCGCTCCTCACGACCACCATGCCCAATATGGGCAGGACTATCGAAGCGTTCGAGGAGTACGGGCTGCGCGACACGGTGAACATCATGGTCGGAGGCGCGCCGGTGCGTCAGGAGTTCGCGGACGACATGGGCGCCGACGGGTACGGAGAGAACGCGATGGCTTGTGTTGACCTCGCCAAGCGGTTCATGGGAGCGGGCGAGGCTGCGGAAATGGAATCGGTGCCTGTGGCGGGTTCTGACTAAGGTAATCTATGCACCATAATGTCGTGAAATTACTTGATTCAGTTGGCAACGCTTTGGGGATAGACGTTGAGAGAGCAGACGTGTCGGCTCGAAGATTCTACAGATTCGCCATAGCTTTACTGCTAGTAATTGCTATAGAGTTTGCGGCGATTGATGTATTGTTGCTAATAGCAATTGTCAATTTACCAAGTTAGACAAGACATCTGCAAAGGTGATGGTGGACACACATTTCGCCGCCATCCTAACCTTCCCCCTCGATGGGGAAGGGACTTGCAAAAGACGAGTGATGGGCTATCGAGTAATTTACTGATATGGGAAATGAGCAGGGCGTAGATAAGGCGCGTTACCAGGCAAGTATGTCCCGGTTGGACGCGATATTCCGCAGCATGTCGGACACTGTGACCGAGGTGTCGCAGTGGCGCTGTCCGTACAAGAACGTGCAGGACCGATGCACGGCGAAGTTCGGCTGTCGCAACCAGGACCGCACCGTACCAGTGGGCGAGCTGTACATCTGCACCGGAGACGACAAGCTCGACTACCGGAGCGCGTGGGAGGTCTAGTTTCTCCTCACCACCACTGCTCGTATCGTAGGCGTTCCTCCGGGACGCCTATTTCTTTGAGCGCGGCCAGCATTGCCCGAATCATTTCGGGCGGCCCGCAGATGTAGCATTGGTGACTGGCGTCTATGCCCGCTTCCAGAAGGGCGGCTGCGTCGATTCTTCCAGTGCCGCCGTGCCAGGATTCTGTGTGCGGACGAGTTACTGTGAGGTACGTTCGGAATTTCCGATCGCGGTCTGCCATCGCCTCGAACTCTTCGCGGAATAGCAACTCAGAAGGGGAGCTGGCGCTGTACACAAGCGTCGTAGGCACTCGTAGCCCAGTCTTATCTATGTAGCGGATGATGCTGGCGATGGGAGTAATGCCGATGCCGCCCGCGATAAGAGCGAGCGGGTGTGACTCCTCTCCCGTGTAGTGAAAGTCGCCCGATCCGCCTTCTACGATGAGGGTATCGCCGACGTTGGCGCTGGCGTGCAGGTGGTCGGTAACGGGATTGTCGCCGACGAGCTTCACAGCGATGGAGAACCAGCCTTCTTCGTTGGGTGCTGAAGTCATAGAGTAGCCCGCAACTTCGGTGCGCCCGTTGATGTCCCCGTCGATGTCCTTGAAACAGTCTATCCACTGTCCCGGCAGGAATGTGAATGGCTTACCGTCGAGTGCGAGCGTGAATGACTTAACGGTAGGCGAGATTTCTTGTATGTCCGCTATTCTGACCGGGATTTTCATTCGCTCATTGCCTGCTGTGCGAACTCTGGACGAACCAAGCGCTCGAAGGGGTGATATCCGGTAACCAAGCCGCCGTCGATGAGGACCTGGCGCATCGCGTCGTAGCCGTCAACACCGATTTCAGGAGAATCGGGCCATATTCCGAGGGACTTGTATCGGGCTATGCTCGCCTTCAGCGCCGAGTCAGACACACCTGCGAAAAATGGCTTGACGCGCTCTGCGACGGCCTCGGATTCGGCTGCGGCGAGCCACTGCTGCGCCTTGTAGAATCCGCGCACGAATCGGTGGATGATGTCCGGCTGTTCGTCGATGAAGTCGGGCGTCGCCGCGAATGAGCTGTAACAAAGATAGCCGTGCTCGCTGCCAAGCGATGCCGCTAAGTAGCCCGCACCGTCTTCGATAAGGATCTGTGCCTGTGGGTTGGGCATATGGATGTAGTCGGCATTTCCGTTGCGGAAGGCTGCGAGAGCGACATCGGCGGACATGCCCTTGACCATGGTGATGCTTTCAATGTCAACGGCGTGTTTGCGGAGCGCGGCGGTGAGGGATGTGAGCGGGACGGGCGTGAAGCCGATGGGGATGAGGGTCGAGCCTTCGAGGTCGGACCACTGCCAGTTGTCGGTGGGCGTGCTGCTGACGAGAAAGAAGCCATCGCGTTGGTTGATTTCGGCGATGTGAAGAGGGGTGTCCTCGTCGCCGTCGTCGAGCGCCATCAGGCTGCGACTGATGCCGGACTGTATGATGTCAACCTCGCCCTGGCGGAGCATGTCGAGAGGATGCCGGTCGGTAGGCACTGTGCCAAACATGACGTCCAAGCCCTCAGCATAGAGAAAGCCCCCTGCGACCGCCGTGTATATGGGCGTGTAAAAGAGATTGCGGTAGGTATCCATGAGGCGGAGGCGGTGGGGTTGTTGCATTTATTCACCTTGTCGTTGACAGTGCAGGGATTAAAGGTACGATAGAGTATAATACACCGATGGAATTACAGCACGAGTGGGACGAAGCGAAGCGTCTCTCCAATATAGCGAAGCATGGTATTGACTTCAGTGTTGCTCATGAGATCGATTTGAACACTGCCGCGATAGACTTCAGTATGCGGCAGGGAGAAATTCGGTTTTCGGCGACCAATTTCATAGGGAACAAACTTCATACGCTCATATTCACGGTGCGAGACAATAAGATACGAGTGATAAGTTTGCGAAGAGCAAGCAGAAGCGAGGAGAGGCGATATGAGCAATCACACAGACGCCGCTCTTGACAACCTGCCATTTCACGAATATGCCAGCATCATGGCGGCAAGGGGAGCGGCTAAGCACAGCAACTCCGACACGCCCAAATTGACCTTCGAGGAGCTTGTAGAAAGTGACCTGACCTTTGCCGAAATAGAAGCAGAATATGGTGAGGAAACCGCCATCAACGCAGGCATCGCCAGGGACCCGGACACTTGGGAACTTACCGGAGAAGACTTCGCTCGCTCGCGTCCCATGTCAGAGGTAATGCCCGAACTTCTAGAGATATTCAGTCGCCGGCGTAACGGCAATGATGAGGAGCAGACGGAGGCACAAGCTAGTTTGCCAGTTGATGGCGTAGGCCCATCGGTACAAATAGACCTTGACCTAGCCGCATATTTCCGCTTTGGCGGGTTGGAAGATTGGCAGCAACGTCTTAACGATACTTTGCGGAAGGCAGTTATTGCTGAGATGGAAGAGCGAAATCAACCCTAGGTAGTCACCCCGCCCTCATAGTCAATCGGGACTACAGGGTAGCCGAGTTCGTGGAGGGCTGGGGCCACACGCTCGGCATCTCCGGCGACTACTATCTTGAGCGCGCCAGGCTTGATATGCTCTTTAGCGACTCTGTGAATGTCAGCAAGTGAAAGTTTGCCTACTTCATCTGCGTAAGTGCTGAAGTAGTCGTCCGGTAGGTCGAAGGCAACAAGGCGTACTAGCTGGCTGAGCACTTGCCCGTGCGTCTCAAACTGGTTGGGCAAGCCCTGCAGGATACCGTTTACGGCGTCGTCGAATTCCTCTTGGGTTACTGGTCGAGCGCCTCGAATTTCCTCGAATTCCTTGATTGTTTCAGCGACGGATTCCTTTGTTACTTCCGTCTGCACCGAGCCTCCTGCGGCGAGTGCGGAAGGTACGGTGAGCCATTCTATGCCGGACATGTAGCCGTAGCTGTAACCCTTGTCCTGGCGCAGATTCATGTTGAGGCGAGCGGAGAACTGTCCGCCGAGGATGTAGTTCAGCAGGTTGAGCGCGAGATAGTCAGGGTGATGGCGCGGCATCGTCAGGTAGCCTGAGCGGATTACGGACTGGGGCGCGCCGGGCTTGTCGGCAAGATATATCGTAGTTGTGCCGTCTTCGGGCGTGCCGTCCGCATCACCGTCGGAACAAGAGGCAGCGCTGGACTGCCAGACGCCAAATGTATTCTCTGCCTGCTTGATGGCTTCGTCCCGGCTGATGTCTCCAACCAAAAGAAGAGTCGCGTCTCCCGGCGCATAGTAGGCAGCGTGGTGAGACGCGAGATCGTCACGCGAGAAAGTCTTGAGCGCGGCTTCCGTGCCTGAGATAGGATGGCCGTAGCGCGTGCCTGCGCCATAGAGCAGCGACTGTGATGCGCGACCTGCGATTGCCTGCGGGCTGTCAGGGATGCGGCTCAAGTCTGTGATGCGCTCGCTGCGAACACGGTCGAACTCGTCAGCGGGGAATACTGCGTTCTGCGCGACATCCGCCAGAATGTCCAGGGCATGCTGCCAGTGCGAAGTGAGCGTCTCCGCAGACAGCGTTGCGAACTCACGGGAGGCGCTGGCGCGGAGCTGCGATCCCAGGAACTCCATTTCGTCTGAGATCTGCTGGCTCGTTCGAGTAGTCGTGCCTTCAGAAAGCATCGAAGCGGTCAGGCTTGCGATGCCCGGCTTGTCGGCGGGGTCGGTTATGCCGCCTGCGCGTATGAGAAGGCCCTGTGCAACGACCGGCAGTCCGGGCTTCTCCACGACGACGATTTTCATGCCGTTCGATAGAGTGGCGCGCGTAGGTACTGGCGGACTGAAACTGGGTGAAGATGACGCGCCGGGCATCGCGGTGCGGTCGAGCGAAGTGGTTGCCGTGGACAGTTGCTCCTCCGGCAGCACCGTGAGCCGTACCATGTTTTCGCCAAGTGCGGCTGTCGCCGCGCGGCGCACGTCTTCAGTCGTTACCGCGAGGTATCGCTCCAGGTCGGTGTTGACGCCTGACGGGTCTCCCGTGTAGGTGTTGTAGTAGTTGAGCTGGTCCGCCCTGCCTCCGAAGCCGCCCACACGCTCAAGCTGGCGCACATGCTGGCTCTCTATGCGGTTCTTTGCGCGCTGTATTTCATGCTCGGTCGGCCCTGACTGGCGGATAGATTCCAACTCTTCCCTAACCAGAGCCTCTATCTCTTCAAGGCTCTGCCCCGCGTTTGCCGTAACCTGGACAAAAAACTCTCCGGCGATTTCCTGACCATAGTGGTACACGCTGACATCGCGGGCAATCTGGCGTTCATACACCAGGCTGCGGTATAGCCTGCTGCTCTTTCCGTCTCCGAGGATTGCGGACAGGACTTCGAGCGCGGGCTGCTCCTCATCAAACGCAGGAGCGGTAGGCCAGACGAGGTAGAGCCTCGGAAGCTGTACGCGGTCACGCAGCACGAGCGATGCCATACCATTTAGTTCTGAGTCCATGCGGTGAATGCGGTTGATTGGTGGTCCGGGGGGCAAATCGCCGAAGTACCTTTCGACAAGTCGGCGCGTGCCGTCCGGATCGATGTCGCCAGCGATTGCGATGCTCGCGTTGGAGGGTGCGTAAAACCTGCGGAAGAAGTCCTTGATATCGTCGAGCTCGGCGGCGTCAAGGTCTTCCTGCGAACCGATGGTGGGCCAGTTGTACGGGTGCGGAGCCGGGAACACGGTAGGCTGGAGGGTCAGGTAAGCCATGCCGTAAGGGCGGTTCTCGTAGCTCTGACGGCGCTCGTTCTTCACGACATCGCGCTGGATGTCGAATGCCTTCTGGTCTAGCGCGTCAAGGAGGAAACCCATCCTGTCAGACTCAAGCCACAATGCGAGTTCGAGGTAGTTGGAGGGCACATTCTCCCAGTAGTTCGTTCTATCGGGCGTAGTGGAACCGTTGAGGTTCGCGCCGACTTTCTGCAGCGGGTCGAAGAAGCTGCCTTTGTGGTGCTTCGACCCCTCGAACATGACATGCTCGAAGAGATGTGCGAAACCTGTGCGTCCCGGCTCTTCGTTCTTCGAGCCGACATGATACCAGACGTTGACCGCCGCAACCGGCAACCCGTGGTCTTCGTGCAGGATGACGTCCAAGCCGTTGGGAAGTGTGAATTTTTCGTATGAGATGGAAACCATTGAGATGCTTCTCCGAAGTCATTATTGTCAATTGTCAGCTAATGGCTGTAAGAATATTTCTCCGCGCTTATTAGGTTCCGTTGACACTCTTGACTAATAGCCCGTCATCAGTATGTTGAACGCAGAGACAAGAGTCCCTTCCCCCTTGACGGGGGAAGGCTAGGATGGGGGTGATGTTTTCACATTGTCATTGGTATGTTAATTCTCTTCTTCCATAGGGAGAGGGTTAGAGTGAGGGGAAAGATAGTCATTCCCGCCTTCGTGGGAATCCAAAAGGGTTGAGGATATGCAATTGTACGCTGGATTCACTGATTTTCAGTGCTGAACTTCGGCAAACCGCTCCATCTATCAGAATTTCAGCACTCCATAGTATTGCATATATAGACGGGGTACAAGCGCGTGGATTCCTGGTATTCCTTAAACATGTTGAGGTGAGGCATTTTGTCCCTTCCCCCTTGATGGGTTCACAGGGGTAGGTATTTGGGCATTTCAGGTATAATTTCGGTTCAAATGAGGCAAAAACCTGAACAGCCGGACTGCGAGTCCCTTCCCCCTTGACGGGGGAAGGTTGGGATGGGGGTGATTATTATGCGGTTCAGCTGGTTTCACCCCCGCCCTAACCCTCGCCCATCGGAGGGGCAGGGAAAATTTTACCTACCCCTGTCAGCCCTTGATGGGGGAAGGCTAGAGCCTGCCCCACGTGAACCTTGAAAGTCACAGCACGACTACCCGGTTTCGCCGCTGCCTGATGGGGCGCTTGGCTCTATATTCTCTTGAGCCGTTTTTACCCATCGCCTTTCTCTTCTCGTGTTCCTACGTCCTCCTATTCGAGACCTCAATATGATCTTATTGAATACCTCGCTGGCTTCCTGCTCGCATCCCATTTTCTTCAGCAACAGGACGTACCGACAGCTTGCCTCCTCACCGGGATAATAATTCGCGACTTCTTTGTATTCCCTCAAAGCGCTCCCGTCTTCACCCAAATTTTCCAGAGTGCGCGCAAACAACAGGTGTCCCTCCGCATGTCTCAGATCAGGGTGGGCACTACGAATTTTGACAAAGACGTCCTTCGCGTCAGAGTACCGTTCACAAAGATAGTGTGCGTTAGCAAGCTCAAGCATCAGTGGGGAGTCGTCTTTGTAGATGCCTTTCAAGCAACTGGCATAAAGCTCGATGGCTTCATCGTACTCACCGGCGTTCACGCACTCCCGCGCTAACAATTGCCTGTTCTCCACGCTATCCACCAGGGCAAGGCGCTCCCTGAGTTTCGTCATATTGTCGGACGGCGCAATGATTCCTGCTATTCGTGATTCAGCCCTGCGACCCGTTGAGCTGTATCGAATCTCCGGCAGCAATTCCGTCAAGACATAAATCAGGCTCCCAATGACGGGCACTAGGATAATCAGGTACATCCAGCGTTCCCTGCCCGTCCTATAAGCATGGACGGCGAAGAAAGCCTGAACAATAAAACTTAAAGCTAGAAGGACAATGTGCATAACACTTACAAGTATTGCCTAGATGTTTTGAGGTGAGGCATTCTGTCCCTTCCCCCTTGACGGGGGAAGGCTGGAGCCTGCCCTGAACTTGATTCAGGGATGGGGGTGAAAAGCATCAAGACGCCTGTAACACAACGACTTCTGGCTTCCCGCTTCCGCTGGGGGGACGAACCTGGTAGTCGAAGTGAATTTGTGAAAATCGCCTCACTCATACCTCTGCTTGACGCTATTCAGGCGTGATTATATCATCATCGCATCATCCTCCCGTTCAGGACGTGCTTGCTTGTCCTTGTATCCTGAAGATGGTGGAAGTGAAGGTATAGACAGTGAAACTAACTTTGAGCGAACAGGCGCAGGCGCACATCCGCAACAAGGGCGGACGTGTAGCCGTCGATCTGGTTTGCGTCTCCACCTGATCAGCGCGATATATGGAGGTGTCAGTTGACACCTATATCGGCAGGCGCAACACTTCTCGCTACCACAGCTTAGTGCAAGAGGGCGTCGAAATTCTGATATCTGAAACTCTCGCTCCCTATGTCGAGGACATCAAGATTGACTGCAAGAAGTTTCTGTTCATCAACAGGATGCGCGCGTTGCTGGAGCTAAACAACGGCTATGTCATTTCCGCCTGAAAACTTTTCTTCGGCGCGTCAGTTTCCCCTGCGTCAACTTGTCCAAAAGCATTCTATGTAATGGAGAGCATACCAGGGGTACTAACTGCCGCCGCGTTAAGGAGCGAAACGCCGCCTAATTCGGCGATGGCGTGGCTTCACGCTCGGCTAACCTGTCGAGTAATCTCTCAAGTTGGTTGATAAGCCCCTCGTCGTATCCCAATTCTCGCGCTTTTGCATAGTCTTGCCTCGCTCGCTCGAAATCGTCAAGATCCTTGTGGACTCTTCCCCTATGAAAATAGGCGTCGGGGGAGTTGGGGGAGAGGCTAATGGCTGTGTTGAGGTCTTCAATTGCTTTGTGGTAATCATCTTGGGATCTGTGGGTAATTCCTCTACGCAGGTATGTTTCCGGATCGCTCGCGTCTAGAGTGATGGCCGCATCAAAATCTGCTAAGGCGGCGTCATAGTTGTCTCTCAAGGCATGCAGGCTGCCGCGCACGGCGTAGGCGCGGGCGTAATCCGGTTCAATGCTTATTATCTTGTCCAAGTCCGTCTTGGCCAATATGAGGTTACCTCTTTCCAGATAGGCCACTGCTCTGGCAAACAGAGCGGTGGCATTATCAGGGTCAATTGCAATTGCTTCGTCGAACTCTGCTATCGCCTCATCGAGGTTGCCCGCCTTCGCAAACGCAACGCCGTCTTCTATGTACACCTCGACGCTTGTCGCCTCCAGCCAAGAAAAGCTAACGCATACGACTGAGCCCACGGCGACAAGCGCCGTGATCACAATTAGAAGTATCTTTTTCATGGGATTCCTAATTTGCGGCTTGCAGATGCTTCCCCAGCAGGTCGAACGCCGCCTGTGCCGCCGCGCGCTTGTTTTCGTCGCGATCGGTGATGCCCGTCTCTATCCGCTCGGCTACTTCAAGACCGTCCGGCCCCGCAAGTCCCACATAGAATGTGCCGATGGGTATCCCCGGACGTCCGCCGGTAGGTCCGGCAACGCCGGTTACCGATATCGCGTAGTCCGTTGACGTAAGGTCTCGCGCGCCCGCTGCCATAGCGATCGCCACCTCAGGGCTGACGCTGCCCTTATTCTCATATATATCATCCGGCACGCCCAATACCGACTGCTTCAGCCCGCCCGTATAGGCAATTACGCCGCCCGGAAACCAGCGCGAGCTTCCGGGCACCGTGCTGAGCAGGTATCCCATAAGCCCGCATGTGTCCGCCTCCGCAACGGATACTCGCTTGTCCTGTGCCGTCAATAGTTCCGCGATTTGCTCGACTTTCATTGATATTCCTCCGTTCTCTTTCCTGTGTAGTTTTCGCAGATGTTAGTGCGGACGGTGACGTATGTCAAAGGAAAGTCTAACCGGTCTGGCGCTGGGTTAAATTGCCGCAATATATCCCCTCTCCCCTGGGAGAGGGCTAGGGTGAGGGGCGAAGTACGAATTCTGCCCATATCGGTTACCGCATGAACAGGATAGGAATATCAAGAGAATGCTGAGAATTCGCTGAAAATTAGCAAGAAATCGCGGAACAAAAGCGGAAACCCCATCGTTCTAGGGTTATATAGGCAAGTCTCTACTTGTAAATGATCCTGAACTCGGAGGTTGATTAAAATGAAGGCAAAGATACGAAATATAGCGGCAATAACTCTCGCCCTGGCAATTGGAGTAGCGGTCGTGGGTTGTGGCAGTTCGGCAGCACCCGCTCCTGCCGCCGTGCCGGCCGCGCCACAGCAGCCTGCCGCACCACTGTCGCCGCAGGCTGCTGCTCCCGCACATGCTCCGGCGCCCGCCGCACCAGCAGCACCGGCACCCGCTGCCGCACAGTCGGCGCCCGCGCCAATGGGTCAGGCTCAACACGCCGCCCCTGCGTCCGCTCCCGCAACTGCTGCGACTTCTGCTCCAGCGCAAGCTTCGGCTGCGCCGGCTGCTCCTGTACCGCAACTGCAATTGCATTCGGCATCCGGCAAGGGCCAAAGTGGACAGGCCGCACAATCACAATCGGCAGTTGGACCTCGCGGCGGGCAGCCGGACGCCACCACATTCGCTGACAACGAACGAACTCCGTTCGTATATACATACGATGACAGCGTTTCCACATTCAGCCTCGACACCGACCGCACTTCGTACCACCTCGCGCTCAACTGGGCGCGCTCAGGCTACGACGTCGAGCCTGACTCTGTCCGCGCTGAGGAATGGATAAACGCGTTCAACTATGGCTACGCTCAGCCTTCTAGGCATGACAGCTTCGCGGTGCATACCGCGGTGATGCCGCACCCGCTGGACGACTACAAGGTATTGGCGCGCATCGCCTTCCAAGCCCCTGAACTGAGCGATGACGGTAAGCCCCTGAACGTAACGCTGGTCCTGGATGCGTCGGGGTCCATGGCTGACGGTAACAGGATCGACATAGCCCGCGCCGCCGCCGCCAGCATACGCAAGAGTCTGAGGAAAGACGACCGCATTGCAGTAGTGCATTTCACCGACGGAGTGATTGATAACCTCACCGTCGAGCACGAATCTCCGGACAGCAGGAAGGTGCGAAGATCGATTGACAAGTTGGAGCCGAACGGCTCGACAAACGTACAGGCGGGACTGAACCTGGGAGTGCAGCTCGCTCACGAGGCGCGCTGGGAGCGTCCGGACTCGCACAACTATGTCATCCTGATGTCTGACGGCGTGGCAAATGTCGATGCAGCCAACCCATTCGCCATTCTGGAATCGGCTGGCGACTACGACAACAGCAACCCGCTGCGGCTTATCACTATCGGCGTTGGCATTGAGAACTACAACGACTACCTGCTGGAACAGCTCGCGCAGCACGGCAACGGCTGGTATCGCTACCTGAATGACACCGCGCAGGCAAAGGCAACCTTCAGCCGCGAGAACTGGCTGGCTCTGTCTCTGCCGTTCGCCGACCAGACACGCGCTCAGGTTACATGGAACCCGGAGATTGTGGAGTCGTGGCGAATTATAGGCTACGAGAACCGAATCACCGCCGACGAGAACTTCGCGCAGGCGCGCAAGGAGTTCGCCGAGATACCTTCGGGCGCCGCCACGACGGTGTTCTATGAGCTGGAACTAGTGGATTATGCGCCACGGCAGGGTGAAGCGCTGAACCTCGGTGATGTCGAAGTGCGCTGGGTTACGCCCGTCAGCAACGAGTCAAACCGGCAGCACGCCCAGATACTTGCACGCTTCAATGATGCTCCGAGCAACAGAGACGGAGCGCTACTGGAACTTGGCGCACTCGTGGCACTCGCGTCAGACAGATACAGCAGCCTCCCGTATCCGGATGCACAGTACGATGTACATGACGAGCTTGGAACCATTCAGGACGTTCTTCAAGGATTGGACAGGCACATCGGTGAACTGGTCGCATACCGTGACTTCTCGTTCCTGCTGGACCACATCACGCAGGACATTCCTAAGCAGGCCTCCGGCTACAGCCGCTAGAAAACTCACCTCGATGAACAGAATAAACAGGACGGGACAGATGCTGCTGTCCCGTCCTGTCCGTCTGTTTTTTTGTTGAAGGCACATCGCCGCCTTTGCTACACTTGCGGTTGGCGTCTTTCGGTAAGATGCAAGCACGTACATCGTGAAGAAAGGGACTCAGGCTATGGCAGACGGCACCCGGCTTACGACAGAAGAGGTGCGGCACATCGCGCTGCTGGCGCGTGTGGGGATGACGGACGATGAAGTAGAGCTGATGCGCGGTCATCTTTCCGACATACTGGCGCAGTTCGAGGCGCTGAGCCAGGTGGATACCGGCGACCTTGAGCCGACTGGACACTCTGTGGACCTGTTCTCGGTAATGCGTGAGGACGTAGCGGGACAATCGTTTTCGCGTGAAGAGACGCTCGCGAACGCGCCGAACCGCGAAGGGGAGCTTGTTCGCGTCAAGGCAGTGCTGGAGTAAGAGAAATATGCAAGAGTCCCTTCCCCCTCGACGGGGGAAGGTTAGAGCCTGCCCCTGCGAAGGCAGGGGATGGGGGTGACCACTCCTATCTATCATCACTCATTTGCATATTCCTTGGAGTAGCGGTGAACAGAATGGACAGAATGAATTTGGCGGGCCTTACGGCGCACGAAGCGCGGGATTTGCTTGACAAAGGCGAAGTAACATCGGTTGAGCTTACGACCGCTGTGCTGGAACGCGTCTCACAGGTGGAAGACAGGGTCAAGGCGTTCGTGACAGTGACGGACGAACTTGCCATGTGGCAGGCAGAGCAGGCGGACGCACGCATCTCCGACGGGGACGTGCAGCCCCTGACAGGCATCCCGATGCTGCTCAAGGACAATATGGTAACCAAGGGCGTGCCCACTACCTGCTCGTCGCGAATGCTGGAAAACTTCGTTCCACCCTATGACGCGACAGTCACCGAGAAGCTGTACAGACAGGGCGCGGTGCTGGTGGGCAAGGGCAATCTGGACGAATTTGCGATGGGTTCGTCGAACGAGAACTCCGCGTTCCACCCTACGCACAATCCGTGGGCGCTGGACCGCGTGCCCGGCGGCAGCAGCGGCGGCCCGGCGGCGGCTGTCGCGGCGGACGAGTGCATATTCTCGCTCGGCTCTGATACCGGGGGAAGCATTCGGCAGCCGGCGTCGCTGTGCGGCATCGTGGGCATGAAGCCGACCTATGGGCTAGTGAGCCGCTTCGGGCTGGTGGCGTTCGCAAGCTCGCTGGACCAGATAGGACCGCTTACGAAGGATGTGAAAGACTGCGCCATCACCCTGAGCGCAATTGCCGGCAACGACCCAAACGATTCGACATCCCTGAGTTTTGACGTGCCGGACTATACGCGAGCGCTAACGGAAGATCTGTCGGGACTTCGCATCGGCGTCCCTCTGGAATACTTCGGAGAGGGTCTTGAACCGGGCGTGGAAAGCGCGGTGCGCGAAGCGATTGATGTAATGCGCTCACTTGGAGCCGAGGTTGAAGAAACGTCGCTCCCAAGCACGCCGCACGCGCTCGCGGTCTATTACATCATCGCGCCGTCGGAAGCATCGGCAAATCTCGCCCGCTATGACGGCGTAAAATACGGCTTCTCCGTGCAGGACGCGGACGGCGTGTGGGACGCGCTGGAGAAGACTCGGCAGCATGGTTTCGGACCCGAAGTCAAGCGGCGTATCATGCTCGGCACCTACGCGCTCTCGGCTGGCTACTACGATGCCTACTACCTGCAAGCACAGCGCGTGAGGACGCTGATTCGTCGTGAGTTCGAGCAGGTGTTCACCCGGTTTGACGCCGTGGTGATGCCGACTTCGCCTACGGTAGCCTTCAAGCTGGGCGAGAAGACGGCAGACCCGTTGCAGATGTACCTGAACGACATCCTTACGATTCCCACGAACATCGCCGGAATACCGGGAATGTCGGTGCCCGCGGGCATGTCGGATGGACTGCCAGTGGGCTTGCAGATAATGGGCCCGGCGCTCAGCGAAGAGACGCTGCTGCGAATCGCCTACGCCTACGAGCAGGCTACGGACTTTCGTGGAAAGTACGGGACGCCGCCACTATAAGCCCTATCGCGCCGCCAACTGCTTAACCGCATCCTCATCTAGCTCCACGCCCAGACCGGGACCGGTCGGCACGGCAAGATAGCCGTCTATTACTTGCAGTGGCTCCTTCAGCACGGAAACCTCGTCCCGTATCGAGATTGGCTCGATATTGTACTCCTGCGAGTATGGCACTATGTCGGCATACGCAGAGCAGAAGTGCAGGTGCGCCACAGTGCTCAGGATCGGCTGCGTGTTGTGAACTGTGATGGGCTTGCCAAACGCCTTACAGAGCGCGGCAATCTTCTCGAATTCGGTGAAGCCGGGCGCCTTCACGATGTCCGGCTGGATGATGTCCACCTTGCCCCTCAGAATGAGATCGCGATACTCGTACTGCGTGTATATCATCTCGCCGGACGCGATCGGAATGTCAAGAGCGTCCGCGATGGTCGCGAGGCCGTCTAGGTCGTAGTGCGGGCGCGGCTCCTCGAAGTGGAACACGCCGAGCGACTCGAGCGCCTTGCCGATTTCCATCGCGTGATGCACTGAGTATGCGCCATTCACATCCACGAGGATGTCTATGTCGTCGCCGACTGCGGCGCGGACCTCAGTGACGGTGGCGATGGTGTAGTCTCTGGCATCATCTATGGCTCCGGGCACCGCGCTGTGCAGCTTGTAGCCTGAATAACCCTGTTCGACGAAGGACGCCGCCCTGCGTCCCTCTTCAAGCGGCGTCATGTCGCGGCGCATCGAGCTTGCGTACATGCGAATCTTCTCGCGCTTCATGCCCCCGAGCAGGTTCGCTATGGGCTGACCGACCGCCTTGCCCTTGATGTCCCAGAGCGCAATGTCCAGGCCCGCGATGGCGCACCAGACCGCACCTCCCATCTCGTAGCCGTTCGCGGCGCGCTCCATGTCGTCGAATCGAAGCGTCGTGTCCGTAGGATCCTTGCCGACCAGAGCGGGCTTCAGCAGGTCTTCGATCAGGATCTTGATGACGCTGGGCTGGCGGCGAAAACACTCGCCTATGCCTGTGATGCCCTCGTCAGTATAGACGCGCACAAAGGGGAAACTCCGATCGAGTATCAGGCATTCGACATCGGTAATCTTCATTTTATCCTGCCCATCCTGTATATCGATGTTAGCCCGGCGCCTAAACGGCAGCGTCTCCGCGTTCTCCCGTCCGGACGCGGATCGTGTCCTCGATGGGATGTATGAATATCTTGCCGTCGCCTATCTCACCCGTGCGTGCGGATTCAACGATGACATCAATGACTTGATCAACGTCCGTGTCGCTGACTACCAACTCAAGCTTGACCTTGGGCAGCATGTCAACGACGATGGGTTGTCCGGAGCGACCCGTGTGAACGATGCCGCGCTGCCCGCCGCGTCCGGTAACTTGTGTAGCATTCAATCCGTAAAAGCCCGCGTCACCCAGTGAATCCTTCACGACGATCAACTTTTCGGGTCTTATTATCGCTTCTATCTTCTTCATGCCTAACCTCCCCAGGGCAGAGGATAAGGGTCGTTAATGAGGCGCTTTAGTGTCCTCATTCTACCCTCCCCCAAAAGAGGGGAGGGTGTTGAACTATCAGTCCTAGCAGGATTCCAGGGTATGGCTACTGGAACCTGTAGGCGGGTTCTTCGTGTTCCGAAAGGTCAAGCCCGATGGCTTCGCTGTTTTCAGAGACGCGCAAGCCGATAGTGTACTTCAGCGCCAGCAGGATGATCGCGGTCACCGCGAACGCCCAGCCCCAACTTGCGATGATGGAGATAAGCTGAATGCCAATCTGCTGAATTCGGGTGACATCTTCGCCAAGCGCGCCGAAGCCCACGCCTACGAACAGTCCCGTTGCAATACCTCCCCAGGTACCGCCGATACCATGGACGCCCCAGACCGACAGCGCGTCATCCAGCTTGAGGTTGATCAGGAAGCGCGCGGCAAGCGCGCAAAGCACTCCGCCTACAAGTCCGATGATTACGGCCGGCATTGGGCCGACAAAGCCTGCGGCCGGAGTAATGGCGACAAGACCTGCGACCGCTCCTGACGCCGCGCCAATGACGGATGCCTTCCCGTCCTTTATCCATGTGAACGCTGCCCAGCCGATTGCGCCCGCCGCTGCCGCTGTGTTGGTAACCACGAATGCGTTGACGGCTGTGCTGTCGGCTGCGAGCGCGGAGCCTGCGTTGAAACCGAACCAGCCGAACCAAAGCATGCCCGTGCCCAGCACTACCATAGGAACATTGTGAGATTCCATCGGTTCTGAGCCGAATCCCATCCGCCTGCCGACGATGAGCGCCGCCGCGAGTGCGCCGACGCCCGATGTGATGTGGACGACATTGCCGCCTGCAAAGTCCAGCGCGCCGAGTTCCAATATCCAGCCGCCTTCGGCCCAGACCCAATGCGCGACCGGCGCATAGACCAGCGTTACCCATAAAATCATGAATAGCACGTAGGCACTAAACTTCATGCGCTCGGCAAACGCGCCTGTAAGTATCGCAGGGGCAATTATGGCGAACATCCCTTGAAACATCATAAAGAGCAAGGGCGGTATGCCGCCGTCCGGTCCAACCTCGGCGCTCACTCCGCTAAGTCCGAAGAGGCTTAAATCACCGAACAGTCCACCGATGGACGGTCCGAAGGCGATTGAATAGCCCCACAGGACCCAGACGACGCCAATTATCCCCATGCTCATTAGGCTGTGCATGATAGTTGCAGATGCGTTCTTGCTGCGCGCCAATCCCGCATAGAACAGCGCAAGCCCTGGCGTCATAAAGAGCACCAGCGCAGAAGACACGAGCATCCAAGCTATATTTCCCTGTTCCAAAGTCAATCCCTCCGAGTCAGAAGTAACAACCATGTCACTTGAGTCTTAACCGCGTGAGTATAAACAAGTAGAGTCTAGGTTGTCCATCCTGTCCATAGATGTCAGCCCCCGCCTACTCCGGCAGCCTCGTCGACTGCCACGCCACCATCTGCCACCCCCCATCGCCATTCGCATAGACTTCTGTAAACTCCAGCGAAAACGTCAAGTCATTCCCCCCGGACCTCACTTCCACATCCGCTTGCCCTCGCAGCACAGCCGCATCACCGAAGTCCCGCACCTGCACATTTCGAGCCGCCATTTTCCTGTAATTCAGATTGCCGTTCCCGATCGACTCCATAATGCTTGATTTCGTGTCCACCGCCGCGCTCGTATGCACATAAGTCATGTCATCGGACAAGATTCGCCCCAGCGTCTCCAGGTCCCCTGCGACCATCGCGCTCATCCGCTCTCCGTCCAGCGCCTTAATCATTTCCACATCAGCCATCTCTGTCTCTCCTTCTGTGAGTAAAATGCCAACACTCTTTTACAACCACATTGCACCCGCTATCGCAGGATACGACTCGCCGCCACAATCAGCACTACCGCCACAACTACCGCAATCACCCACCACGGCAACCCGCCCGACGGCTGCCGGGCCATCCTTCTCTGAGTCCTGCGCCGGAGTCTCCGATTCATAGTCATAGCCTTAGAACCTGTTCACAATCTTTTCAAGAGTAGAGCAGCAAAGGCGAGCACTACCATTTGCAGACTGGTATTCAGTTTTCTTTCGCAGTTCTTCCAGAGTCGACGGCATTTTTCGAGCCAGGCGAAGGACCGCTCAACCACCCATCTCTTCGGCAGCACCACGAAGGTGTGCAGTTCATCCCGGCGCACTATCTCCACAGTGGCATCCAGCATCCGCTGCACGGCCTCGGCAAAGGGCTTCCCAGTGTACCCTGCGTCAACCAGTACCTTCTGCACCTGGCCCAGGTCGGCACGGTGGCAGTCGAACATGGCCAAAGCCCCAGCACGGTCAGTCACGTTGGCGGTGGTCACGTGAATCGCATGGGGCAACCCTTGGGTATCCACCGCAATGTGACGCTTGATCCCAGACACTTTCTTGCCCGCATCATAACCCTTGTTCTCCGCGCTGTCGGTGTTCTTTACGCTCTGAGCGTCCACGATACAGAAGCTGGTTCGCTCCTTCCGTCCATTGCTCTGTCGGACCGAGCCAACCGATTTTTTTTAAGACTCGTTCCAAGATAGAAGGCTCCGCCGAGTCGGGGCGCTCGCTCCATTGCCGGAAGTATTTGTAACAAGTTTGCCACTTCGGAAAGTCGGCGGGCAGCATGCGCCATTGACAGCCGCTTTTCAATACATACAGCACCCCACAGAAGACATCGTACAAGTCCACTGTGCGGGGTTTGGTCCTGCGGCGGGCTGTCAGCAAAATCGGCAGAACCCGGGCAAATTGCTCCCGGCTGATGTCGCTGGGATAGGAATGAGACAAGATTACCCTCCACGTATAATAGCCTCAACATATCTTAACCCAGAGTTCGTAAACAGGTTCTTAGGCTTACCATTGCCAACACGCGCCATTATAACCCAACCAAGCGCGTTTCCCACGCACAGTCCAGAAAATCGCTCAATTTGAACCAAACCCTTGACAACACGCACATCTGTACTTATCCTAGAAGTCAACAGCAATAAAGAACATACCATCTATCCTGTTCATCCTGTACATCGATGTTACTCACGGGGCGGGGCGAGGGGAAACCGAAAACACAGAACTATGCTCGCACATCTCATAGCACAATATAAACAACGATCCGACTTCACCGAATCGGTCCATAACATCATCATGGATGAGACCGACAACGGCAGGACCATCGTCAGGTTCCTCCTCTCCGTCATGCAAGGCGAACTGCCGGGCTTCAAGGAATGCCACCGCATGGACGCGGCAAGACTGCTCCAGGAGTTCGGAGGCGTCACAGTAGAAACGTCCGGCGAGACGCCCGTTCCGCCTCCCACAAGGAGAGAGCGCAGAGACACGCGCAGAGCAGACAGGCGCATCCAAACGGAACTCGCCCAAATAGTAAAGGAAGAGACAGGCAACGGCAGGGCAATCGTTAAGTTCCTAGTCTCCGCAATGGAAGGAGAGCTTGCTGACTTCAAGCCTCACCACAGGATGTCGGCATCCAGGGAACTACTGCGCCAAGGCTCCCAGTACGCTCTCGTAGAGGAAGAAGCTGAAGCGGAGCCTGTGGAGACACCTGAAGAGAAAGAAGAGCGCCTGCGCCGTGAGGACTACGACCGCCGTCGCGCAGAAGCCGTAGAGTTCAGCCTGCACGGACCCGTGTACTACGAGACCTATCCCGATGCCTGGTGCATCTGCGAAAACAGACGGTACGACTGCGATGGCAACGAGTTGAGCGGGGAGGCGCTGGAGAAACGCCTAGCGCTCGCCCCCGGCTGGGACACCTTCATTCACGATCGGGAGAGGCAGGCAGACTACAAGAGAAGATACAAGGCATACCTTGAGCGAATCAACCCGGGCGTGGAAATAGACATCAACCAGTTCCGCTGGCGCACCATCCCCGACGACCCCTACCCCTGACCGCCACCCACTCCAAAAAACCAGTCCCTTCCCCCTTGACGGGGGAAGGCCAGAGCCTGTCCTGAACTTGATTCAGGGATGGGGGTGAAAAGCCTTCTCAAATGCCATACGTGTGCAAAAGACCTTTCCCCTCTTCACAATCCGTCATTTCCGCGCAGGCAGAGCCTGCCCCTGCGAAGGCAGGGGGTGAGGGCAGAGGACAAAAATCCCTTCCCCCTCGATGGGGGAAGGTTAGGATGGGGGTGAAGTCACTCCCCATGCCTAGTCCTGAACTTGAATCAGAGCCTGTCCCTATGCAGACAGGGGGATGGGCGTGAACCCAAAGTCCCCTCCCCCACAACGGCGGGAGGTTAGAGCCTGTCCTGAGCTTGTCGAAGGGATGAGGGTGAAAAATCCTCGCCATCCTATACATCGAGGTCAGCCCCGTCCCCCCTCCTCACAACTCGTCATTCCTGCGGAGGCAGGAATCCAGGGGGCAAGGGGATGAGAGGTGAAGTCGATGGGAACGAAATCTCCCTGCATACCTTGTGCCCATTGTGGTTGTCCGGTTCCTGCCGGTTAGTCCTCAGAGCTTATGTTAACCTTTTGTTAACACATTTCTTGCACATGTATTGACACTGATTACAAAGCATAAGATACTAACCGCCAATGTATGGGTACGCTCACTTATATTTGAGCGGATTTATGATGTATCCCATCGGGGAGGAGGAATTTATGCAGGCGCAGGATGCTCAACCCGGAATTTTTGGTGGTATTCTGGAAAAATACGCGGACGAGTTCTGGCTTCTGTTCCGCGTAGTATTCGCTATATTGGTATTCTTGCATGGGATCCAGAAGGCATTCCTACTATGGGGTTTCCCCGCAGGCGCGAACCCAAACGGACTCGGTGCGCTGGTGGACGTTGCAGGATGGGTAGAGCTAATCTCGGCACTCCTCATCGGACTCGGATTCCTGACACGACTGGGCGCGGGCGCACTTTGCGTAACCATGATTATCGCCTATTTCGGCGTGCATATGGCCCTCAGCCCCGTTTGGCCCTGGCCGCATCTGTACCCGGCTGAAGGCGGCTTCGTGGCGCACGGCGGTGAAGTAACCATACTCTGGTTCATCGTCGCGGGTGTAATCGGCGTCATCGGCGGCGGCAAGTATGCCCTGGATAAGGTTATCTTCAAGAGGGAACCCCTCTAATACACATCAAACCGAACTCTGCGAAGCGCAAGACAATTCAAACCTAGTTACGGTAAAGTTATAGGGACTGGTTTATATCACCAGTCCCTATTGTTGTATTGGCCGGGCGGGCGACTTGCGGATCGAGGGCAGCAACTCAATGGCATTGAATAGCAGGCTCATAGTAGTCTCCAATAGAGTTCCGCCCGCATCTGGCTTCGAGAGCCAGGGCAGGGGTGAGGCATCCGCGGGCGGACTCGTAACCGCCGTCCGCTCCGCCATGGAGCAGAGCGGCGGCCTCTGGTTCGGCTGGAGCGGCAGAAGCACCCGACGTAGGGTAACCTCGGGCCCCACCGTCAGGGTCTTCGACCGCATCCAGCTCGCCACGATGGACCTCTCTGACGACGAAGTCAGCCTCTTCTACCTCGGATTCTCCAACCGCACACTCTGGCCCCTCCTCCACAGCTTCCCCACGCGCGTGGTCATCCGCCACGACACCTACCGCGCCTATCGCCGCATCAACCTTCGCTTCGCGCAGGCGCTCATGCCGTTGCTAAGGTCTGACGACCTCATCTGGGTTCAGGACTTCCACCTGTTTCACCTCGGCTACGAGTTGCGCCGCCTCGGATGGCGCGGCAAGCTGGGCTTCTTCCTGCATGTCCCCTTCCCTCCGGCAGAGATATTCAACATAATGCCTTGGGCGAATGATGTGCTCGCCTCGCTCCTTCAGTATGACCTGGTGGGCGTGCATGACGGCAGATACCTTCATAACCTTATCGATGCATTGGGCTTGGAGTTTGGCGGTGACTGGAATGGCGAGTTCTACTCCTGTAGGAATCACTCAGCGCGCCTCGGCGTATTCCCAATCGGCATAGACCCTGACACATTCAGGCCCCGCGAGTACGGCCATCAGCACAACCTATCCGATGAGTTGGGACTTGCCGCAGTCCCTGACCGCAGGCTGATACTTGGCGTTGACCGCCTCGACTATACGAAGGGCATTCCGCACCGCCTCCGCATCTTCGAGCGCCTGCTCGAACGCCACCCAAGCCTCGGCGGAAAGCTGATATACATTCAGGTTTCATCTCCGTCCCGCACCCGCGTTCCCGAGTACGTGCAGGAAAAGGAGCAGGTCGAGCGACTTGTAGGACAGATTAACGGACGGTTCTCCGAGGCAGGCTGGGTTCCTATCCGATACCTATACCGGTCCTATTCCCAGGCTGAACTGGCAGGCTTTTACCACGAAACGGACGTCTGCCTTGTAACTCCGCTGAGGGACGGGATGAATCTCGTCGCGAAGGAGTTCGTGGCGGCGCAGGACGTTGACTCACCCGGCGTGCTGGTGCTGTCCCGCTTCACCGGCGCCGCGAGCACGATGAGAGACGCGGTCATCGTGAACCCTTACGACATCGACGGTACGGCAGAAGCCACATACCAGGCGTTGCGTATGCCCGTCAGCGAGCGCCGCCGCCGCAACCGCAGCCTGCTATCCGTAGTCGAGAGATACTCATCGCGAAGCTGGAGCGACTCCTTCTGCGCCACCCTTCAAGCCCTCTGACTCCTCTCCCTCTGGGAGAAGGCTAGAGACTTCTCCTGCGAAGGCAGGGGATGAGGCCAAAAGTCCCTCCCCCTCTTCACAATTCGTCATTCCCGCGAAAGCGGGAATCCAAGGGGGCAGGGGTGAAGATTATAGCCTGTCACTGCAAAGGCACAGGATGGGGAGTGAAAAAGCCCCGCTATCCCTTGCATTCAAGTAAGCTATCGGGCGACTAACGCTACGGAATATCCAGGAACACCGGCGCAAGCAGGTTGTCCACCGGCACATAGTCATCGGTAAGCAGTGTGTTCCGCTTCATCGCCAGCCATTCATCAAGTTCTTCCTGTGCCATGATGGTCAGTTCGGGGTCGCCTCGCCCCTCCTCATGGCTGGCGAAATACACATCCGCATAGGTGAACGGCTGCAACGCGCCCGCCACGACGAAGGTGAAGCGGTTGTCCTCCTCGAAGTCCCTGCTGTCCGCCAGCAGATAGACGTGCGGGAAGCTGGCTTGAAGTGTAGTAACTACCGCGCGCAGGAAGCCACCGCTGTGGAACTTGTCAACCACATTCACCACATAGATGCCGTCGTCTGTCAGCAGTTGCTTGACCTGCTCGTTGAACTCAAGCGTCGTCAGATGGTATGGCACGGATACATCGTTGAACGCATCCCCAATCACGAGGTCGTATCTGCCGCGCTCAAGCTCCGGAATCTTCAGACGCGCGTCCCTGTTGTGAGTAATAATGGTCGTATCGTGGGGCATGCCGAGATACTCGTGCGTAACCTGCGTAACCGCCGGATCAATCTCTATGACCTCTTGGCGACTCTCCGGATATGCCTGCTCCAGGAAGCGCGGCATCGTATAACCGCCGCCGCCGATGTACAGCGCGCTGAATTCCGGCTTTGCTTGCCCGACCATCGTGGATATATCCGCGAATATCTTCTCGTAGCCGTACACGAAGAATGTCGGGTCGTCCAAGTCAACGTAACTGTGTATCAACCTGTCGAGAGTGAGAGTGCGGACCGTGCGACCCTCCACTTCCCGCTCGCGGACCTTTATACAGAAGTAGTTGCTCTCCACCTGGCACTCGGTTTCGAGAGAGTCGGTTGCGAAGCCCATGCCCGCGATGCCCGCGAACAGCACAAGGGCCACGGCTCCTACCACACGCATCCGCCAAAGGTTGCCGAACACCGCAGCCATCAGCACGAGGAACACGGCGACTCCTAGCAGAATGGGCCGCGTTCCAATCCACTGGATGAGCACGAATCCTGTAACGAACACGCCAAAGATGCTGCCGGCAGTGGATACAGCGTATATCTTGCCCACCACGTTGCCGGTCTGCGCCAAGTCACGCAGCCTCAGCTTTATGACCACGGGCGTGACCATACCCAGTATGACACTTGGCACAAGGAACAGCGTAGATGTGATAAGCACGATGCGCGGCAGAATATGCAGCGAGTCGTACAGGTCGGAGATCAGCGCGAGCATCGGCAATACCGCGAGGCTCGTTAGTCCCGCGCCGAGCAGTATCAGCCCCAGCGTCTTGGGCGTAGGGAACCTGTCGGCGACCAAGCCGCCGATGTAGTTCCCGATGCTAATGCCTGCCAGTACCACACCGATGATGCTTGTCCATGTGAATAGCGAGACGCCGATGCTGGGCGCAAGCAGGCGAGATGCGACAATCTCGATGATAAGACCGCACGCGCTCGCTGAGAAGACGATAAAGTAGGGCGCTATACCAGCCGCGATACGACGCATTCCCCCTCCTTAAATTGCATAGAGTCCCTTCCCCCTTGATGGGGGAAGGCTAGGAAGGGGGCACAAACTCCTTCCCCCTCGATGGGGGAAGGTTGGGACGGGGGTGAGACTGAAGAAGCCAGAACCGTCAATTCAGTATCTACCTCGTGCGCGGGTTGAGCACATCGTTAAGTGAGTCGCCAAGAAGGTTCCACGCAAGCACTAATGACAGCGCCACAACGCTGGGCGCGACCAGCATCCATGGCACCTCGCGCAGAGCGCTGATGCTGCCTGCCTGAAGAAGCATCTGCCCCAGGCTGGGACGAGGCGGCTGTATCCCCAACCCCAGCCAGCTAAGGATTATCTCCGCGCCAATCATCGAACCCATGCCAGCCGATACGCTTACGGCGACGGGAGAGATGACATTGGGGAGGAGATGGACGAAGAGCACGCGAGGCGTGCCCGCTCCCGCCGCTCGCCCCGCCTCGACGAAGGGCGTTTCCTTCAGAGCCAGCACCTGCCCCCGCACAAGCCTCGCCATGCCCACCCAGTTGAAAGCCACCAGAGCCATCGATATGACGAAGTAGTCCACGACTCCGGATCGCACTATTCCCTCGATGCCCGTGCTCGCTTCTAATTGGTACGCCAGGTCGATAAAGCGCGGCTTGAGCGAGGCGGCGATGATTATGATGAACAGGATGTCCGGGAATGCGGCGAAGAGTTCCCCGGTTCGCATTATGAAGGCGTCAACCTTGCCGCCGAGGTACCCTGACATCAGTCCCATCGTAATTCCAATGAGCAACCCGCCCGTCACCATCGAGATGAGCGTGATGATGACGGTAGGCTGGATGCCCCAAAGCACCCGGGAAAACACATCGCGCCCGCCGAAGTCGGTGCCGGCCCAATGGTCCCAGCTTGGAGGCTTGCGAATCGCGGTGAAGTGCGTTTCGGAATAGTCATACGGAGCAATCAGCGGCGCGAAAATGCCCGCGCAATAGATAATGGCGATCACGACCATGCAGACAACGGCAATCTTCTTGCGGACAAGGCGCTCCATTGCTCGCCTGAGATGGCCCTTGCTTTTTTCCTGCGCTTCTGCAGCTTCGGCGACTTCAGTCAATGCCATGATTAAATCTTTCGGCAAGCCGGTTTATCGGTAAGTAGGCGCTTCAGTTGACCATTACGTCGGCGCGCCGCTCGTGGTTGGCTTGTCGAACCATCCTTCGTGTATTTCTCTATCTAATAGTTCATGCCTGGTTATGATATTGCGGTTAGCGTTGTCGTCAGCCCGAGTCTGACAAACTGCAACACTGACTGACTAGCTGTACCTTATCCGCGGGTCTATGAAGGCGTAGGTTATATCTGCCATCAAATTGGCGATGACAAACCCCGATGAGCCGAGGATTCCGACTGCCAATATGATCGGATAGTCGCGGTTGAATATGGAATCTATGGTGAAATTGCCGACTCCCGGGATGCCGAGTATGCGCTCGACGATGAAACTGGTGAAGAATATGCCAGCCAGGGAGAACGACAATAGGGTGACTATGGGAATCAGCGCGTTCTTCAACACATGTCTTGTATCGACCGTAACAGCCGAAAGTCCTTTGGCATTCGCGGTGCGGATGAAGTCCTGTCCGAGCACATCGAGGGTGCTTGCGCGCATATAGCGCATCAAGCCCGCCACTCCGAAGACTCCTAGGGCTATGACAGGAGTTACAATGCGGAGGTCCAAGAGTCCGCCCCATCCCGAGCAGGGCACCAGACTGAGTTTCAGGCATAGCCCCCAGAGAATGAAGGGGATGGTAATCATGATGGGGATGGAACTGAAGAACAACGCTATCGATACGACGGTCGGGTCCAGCCAGGTCCCTTGGCGATGGGCGATTAGGAAGCCAAGAGGAAGGCCAATGGCGAGACTCGCCACCATCACGGCGATATTGAACTGGAGGGACACCCACATCTTGGGGAACAGCAACTCGGAGACGGTACGTCCCCGGAAGCGATAGCTTTCGCCGAAGTCGCCACGCACCACACCCCACATGTAAGTCGCGTACTGCACGCCGAACGGCCTATCCAGCCCCAGTTGGCGGCGTATCTGCTGCGCCGCCTCTTCGTTGTAACGACTGCCGAGGATGACCTGAGCGGGGTCCCCGGGGCCGAACCTCAGCAGCGTGAAGGTAACGAGGCTGGTTGCGATGAGTAGCACGGGCAGCCAGAGCAATCGCCGCGCAATGTACACCCACATGGGAGTTCCTCAGTCAGTCAGTTCGTCAGTCGGTCAGTATGACGGGACAAGGATAGCCTGTAAGAGTTGGTTATGCAATTCAGAAAATCTGCCCGCTCGTGGTGAAATTGTCCAATTGCGTAAACTGGCGGACGTGCCCTTCGACAAGCTCAGAACAAGAGGGAAGGGGCTCCGCGCAGCAGCCTCGTTTCTATCACTTGTTACCTGAACGCTGACGCCTGACGATTTCTACCAGTCGCGATGCAGCAGGATGCGCGAGCGGTCGGTTTCGCTGAGATGCGGCTCTATCTTGCGGGTGAACTCAGCCATCGTCTCTTCAACCGTGGAGTCGCTCGTATCCAGCGAAATCTTGTGACGCAGCGTTGAGTTGGCGACGGCTTCTTCGTATCGCGCCAACACTTCAGGGATGTCCTCGACCGTAAGCGGGCTGTGCTCGTGGGGTTCCGCAGCTATGCGCCGCTCGATGACCTCTGGTGACGCCTTCACATGCACCAGCACAATGTCGGGCGCAAAGCGCATTATCGCGCCTTCCACCTGTCGCGACACAGTCTTTCGATCGTGGTCCTGATGGTCTGCACCGTAGCCGAAGTACATCGGGCTGTACACCGCGTCGTCAATATGCACTCCGATCCCCATCCAGTCGGGCGTGCTCCACGCGTTCGGCTGAACGTGATAGTAAAGGCTGTGGCGCTGCGTCATCTCCTTCAGCACGGGGCTTAGCGATAACACCTGCTGCCGTTCTTCCTCGGTCATATCCGCCTGAGGATGGCCGGATGTGTGAGGCAGCTTCCAATGATCATGGATCAGAGAGAACCTCGCGCCGATGTTCTCTTCCATCCAGTCGTCGATTGCAAACGCCAGCGTGCTTGTTCCCGTGTACTCGCATCCCGCCAAGATGAGTCGCATTTTCGTCCTCCGCTGTTGGTACTGACATTGATTGACACTATAGACAGGATTTCGGGCGGGGAGTTTGTAGCCCACACCCTCCATCCTGTCTATAAAGATAAGTTCTTAATTGTCGTAGTCGAAATAGACATACCTGAACTTTGGAATGGTCATGGGGAGAAGCCTGTAATCCTTGATATGGGGCTTGATCAGTACATGGCTCTCGCCCTCGTACCATAGCGGCACCCAGGCGGCATCGTCAATAATCATCTGCTCTGCCCTATTGTACAGCTCCACCCGCTTGTTGCCGTCGCGCTCAATGCGCGCATCCTCGAGTATGGTGTCAACCTCAGCGTTCGAGTACGCGCCGTGGTTGGTTTCGCTTTCAGTGTGGAACAGGATGTCCAGGAAGTCCTGAGGGTCCGGGTAGTCGGCCTGCCAGCCGAGTGAAAATACCTGGAATTTGCGCTGGTTCAGGTCCTGCAAGTATGTTGCCCACTCAACCTGCTGAATTTCTACTTCCACGCCGAGCGTATTTTCCCACATCTCTAGTATTACCTGCGTGCCGATTCCGACATCGCCGCCCGTGCCGGACACCGAGAGAACTATGCGTGGCGCATCTTCGCTGTAGAACGACTTCTCCGCTACTTGCTCTAGTCCTTCGGTGCGAACTGTCTCGCACGCATCTTGATTGGCGTATGCCGACGCGCACATCTCCTCTACGGCGCTGGCTTCGTCAAACTCCAGGCCCTCTATGCCCTCCGTGTATCCGGGAAAGCCCGGGGGCAGAATCCCGTATGCGGGCTTTATCAATCCCGCATACACCTCATTGGCGATGAGTTCCTTGTCGATCGCATAGTTCAGCGCGCGCCTGAAATGAACATCGTCGAATGGAGGTTTCTCAACATTGAAGCCGATGTACGAAACGCTGAGGCGCGGCGGCACGACCTTCAGTTCCTGGGACAGCGGCTCGTTCGGGTCCTGAAGACGTTCCAAGTCGAGAATGCCCACGCCAGTGATGTCAATTTCGTCGTTCTCGTATAGCGCCATCGCCTGTCCACCGGCGAGATTGAACACCACCTGGTCGATATACGCTGGCTCTCGATAGAAGTTGTCATTGCGCGCCAGGATGAGGTGCTCGCCAATCTTGTACTCTTTTAGCATGAATGGCCCCGTCGAGTTGGGGCTGTCGGTCCACCTGTCACCGCCCGCCTCGACATTCGCCTTGTCCACCACAAAGGCGGTCGGATATGTCAGCTTGGCGAGGAAATACGCCTTGGGTGCGTCTATGGTGATTTCAAGAGTGTGTTCGTCGATCGCCTTCACCCCGGTAATCTCGGTTGCTTCTCCGTCCAGCACTTCAGTCACGCCCACGATGTCGCTAAGATATGTCCGTGACACCGGGGATGCCAGCTCTGGGTCCGCCGCGCGGTTGAGCGAATAGACAAAGTCCTGGGCCGTTACAGGCTTGCCGTCCGCGAACGTGGCGTCTGGCAGCAGATGGAAGGTATAGACAAGCCCGTCACCGCTTATATCCCACCTCTCTGCGATGTCCGGCACTATCTGCAAGTCCGTGTTCAGGGTAACCAGCCCACTGAACACTTCCCCGATGATAAACGCCGACGTGGTGTCTGATGTCTTGTGTGGATCGAGCGTGGGCGGGTCTCTAAAGAGCCTTGTCATCGTACCACCGACGGGCTTATCCCTTTCCATGGCGGTTTCCGACTTGGCTACTTGGGGCGCAGCAGTTGGCGGCGCGGTCTGGACAGGCAGGCTCGTTGGCGCAGCGCTCTCCTGAGACTTTGCCGTCTCCGCTTCAGCAGTTGGCGTCGCCTCTGCCGTCTTGGTCTGGGCAGCGGCAGCCGGGGCTTCAGGTTCTTCAACTTCGGGCTGGCTCGCGCCGCAAGCCAGAGCGCCGACAGTTACAATGAACATGGCTATCAGCAGTATTGGAATCAGTAGAAGTCTTCTCATCTCACACCTCTGTGCGTAGATTTGTTTTCCCAAAGAGTGGGGTTAAGGATGCACTCGTCAATTATTGGGATGTATTTTCGTCATTTCCGATTTTAGTCGTCAGCCACGCCTTGATGAAGTCATCGAGTTCACCATCAAGAACGGCTTCCGCGTCCGACGTGTCATATCCGGTGCGGTGGTCTTTCACCATCTTGTAAGGATGCAGCACATAGCTCCGGATTTGGTTGCCCCACTCCGGGGAGATATGCTCCCCTTTAAGTTTCGCTATCTCGCGTGCCTTTTCTTCCATCTCACGCTCGACCAGCCGCCCCATAAGGATTCGCATGGCAATTTCTCGGTTCTGGTGCTGCGAGCGCTCATTCTGGCAGCTAACCCGGATTCCAGTGGGCAGGTGGGTAATACGAACGGCTGTCGAATTTTTCTGCACGTTCTGCCCGCCGTGACCGCCCGCGCGAAAGACGTCTATCCTTATGTCGTCGGGGCTGATGGTTACATCGACGCCCTCTTCCACTTCGGGCAGCACTTCCATCAATGCAAAGGACGTATGCCGCGCATGATCCGAATCGAACGGCGAAAGCCTTACCAAACGATGCACGCCGCGCTCTGCCTGAAGGTAGCCGTATGCGAATCTGCCCGAAACTTGAATCACCGCGCTCTTAATGCCGGCTTCGTCCCCTACCGATACGTCCAGCACATCGCGCTTGAAACTGCGTTGCTCCGCCCATCGCAGGTACATCCGCATCAGCATGCTCGCCCAGTCCTGGGACTCCACACCGCCTGCTCCCGCGTGCAGCGCCACAATTGCGTTGCGCTCGTCATAGGGACCCGACAGTGTCAGGTCGAACTCCAAATCGCCGAGCCTGCCCCTTATCTGCGCGAGTTCCTGAACAAAGGTGTCCAGCAGTGAATCGTCTTCCTCCTCGATGGATAGCAGCAACAACTCTTCCAGAGACGCCGCCTGAGTTTCAAGCGTTTGCCAGTCCTCGACCTTTCCCTTGAGATCGGAGAGACGCTGCATCTTCCGTTGGGCGGTTTCCGGCACATCCCAGAAGCCCTGTACCGCCGCCTCTTCTTCGAGTGCAGCTATCTCCTTTTCATCAGTCGGCAAGTCAAAGACGCACCAGGAGTTCTTCGATCCTGCTTCTCACATCCGAAATCTGACTCTTTATATCCTGCATTCCTTAGCGACCTCGCGAGTTGCCTTGCGCCACATGGCTTACGATAAATGAAACGTGCTTCCCAATACGAGGGTTAGCATGCGCCATGATTGTAAAGGCTGATAGACTTATACGTGCGCCGCAAGATGAACTGCTATCTGCACTTACCATCTCTCGAATGGCGCCGAGGGCAATTATATCAGTGAAACCACTTAGATATAAACTATTCTTGATACTTCCTGCCGCAGATAGATGATACTTCATCGGGCACACGCCGATAAGATGCGGCGGAGGCGCGCTTATTGGCGCAGCATTGCGTAAGGTGTACAATCCTGTCCACCCGCAACACATTTAGGGTCATTGGGTTGAAGCACCTACGATATACTGCCCAAAAGAGGTTACACGATGCTGGACTTACTGATTACGAATGGACTCATCATAGACGGCACCGGCAACCCGGGCTTCTACGGCGCGGTCGGAGTCGAGGGCGACGCGGTGCGTATCTTTCGCGGCGACCTGGACGGTATCGAGGCAGCGCGCACCATAGACGCCGCGGAGCATATAGTCTCGCCGGGCTTCATCGACATGCACTCCCATGCCGGTCTTGTCATCCTGTCCGAGCCCGAGCATCACCCGAAGGTGCGGCAGGGCATTACCACCGAACTTATCGGCGTTGACGGCAACTCATACGCGCCCTTCCACAACCACGACGACTTCCTTGACTTCGTGGCGCTCAACTCCGGTCTTGACGGCAACCCGCCGCTTCCCGGAAGGTGGTCCACAGTGGAGCAGTACCTTGCGATGTTCGACAGGAAGACAGCGGTGAACATCGCGTACATCCTCGGCAACTCTCCGCCGCGCATCGCCACCGTGGGTTGGGACGACAGGCCCGCAACTGAGGCTGAGATGGCGGACATGAAAGCAATCATCCGCGAGGCGATAGAAGAGGGCGCAGTCGGGCTGTCAACTGGACTGGACTACCCGCCCGGTGGCTATGCCTCCACCGACGAGCTCGTCGAGCTGAGCGAACTCGTCGCCGACATGGGCGGCTTCTACCATACGCATGTGCGCTACCGACTTGGCGACCGCTACCTAGACCCGTTCCGCGAGGCGCTGGAGATAGGCGTCCGCAGCCGAATCCCGGTGCATATCACTCACTTCTACCAGCGCGCGCCAAGCACGGGCGGCGGGCAGGGATTGATAAGCCTAGTGGAAGACGCCGCAGACAGCGGGCAGGATGTAACCTTCGACAGCTACCCCTATGTGTTCGGCAGCACACGCCTGCTGATTATGGTGCCGGACTGGACGCATGACGGCGGTGTGGGCCCTCTCAAAGAGGCACTGGCATCTGAGGACGCTCGGGTGCGCCTACGCCGTGAGATGGAACCGCGTGGCCCCTCTTGGGACAATGTATGGCTCACATACTTCAAGCAGCCGCACAACCATGTGTACGAGGGCTTATCGGTAGAGGCAATCGCAGCCATGCGAAACCAGCATCCGGTTGATGCGATATGCGATCTGCTGCTCGAAGAGGACCTGCAGACATGCTATGTGTCGGATGGCGCGAACGGCAACACCCTGCCCGCGTTCGTCAGCCACCCGCTGTCCATGGTGGGCAGCGACGCCGTGCTGCTTGGCGACTTCCCCAGCCCGCGCACATACGGCTGTTTCCCGGTCATTCTCGCCGAGTATGTGCGCGAGGAGAATCAGATGTCCCTGCCGGAAGCGATACGCAAGATGACATCATTTCCGGCGCAGCGCATCGGCCTGACCGACCGCGGCATCCTAAGGGACGGAATGAAGGCGGACATCACCGTGTTCCATCCGAGGAATGTGCAGACGCCCGCCACACGCACCCATCCCAAGCAGTTTCCCATCGGTATTGAGTACGTCATCGTCAACGGTACGGTCGTCATCGACGGCGGCGAGCACACCGGCGCGCTGCCGGGCCGCTCAGTACATTAGCGAACAGCATATCCTATCCATCTTGTGCATCGATGTCAGTCTCATTGCCACTGCGAGAAACCCTGCAAAGCCTGCCGCCTGAGTGGAGCGATGACCCCTTGCCGCGCATTGACGCCGCATCGAAAGCGTCTGGCAGGAAAATCGTCATACTGGATGACGATGTGATGGGCACTCAGAGCGTTCACGACATCGCCGTGCTGATGGACTGGTCGGTGGACTCTCTACGAGCTGAACTCGAAGCAGACAGCCGCGCCTTCTTTGTGGTCACCAATGCGCGCACCATGCCGGAGGCACAGGCGCAGGCGGTCAACTCGTTCATCACGAGCAACCTGTGCGAGGCGGCGCAGCGGGCGAGCGTTGACTTCTCGATAGTCAGCCGCCTCGATTCCACACTGCGCGGCCATTTTCCCGCAGAGATGCAGGCAATCGAGTCAGGGCTGCCACGCAAGCCCAACGGATGGATAGTCGCACCCCTTTTCCTAGAGGGCGGGCGCTACACCATCAACGACATACAGTATGTCGCAGATGACGAGTTGCTCATACCTGTCGGCGACACTGAGTTCGCGCGCGATCCCGCGTTCGCGTTCACATCCTCGACCCTACAGGGCTGGGTCGAAGAAAAGACTGCGGGTGAAACGCCAGCCGATTCGGTGGCGAGCGTCAGTATCGAAGACCTGCGGCTAGGCGGTCCCGAACGGGTAGCGGCGATTCTGTCAACTCTCCCGAATAGCGGCATCTGCGTTGTGAACGGGGCGAGCAACCGAGACATGGAGGTGTTCGTGCAGGGCATTCTCCTTGCCGAATCGCCTGGGAGACGCTTCCTATTTCGCGCTGCGGCGTCCTTCATCAAGGCGTTGCTGGGGCAGTCGGATCGACACCTTTTAACACCCGCAGAAATGGACATGGATGGCAGCGGGAGAATCCTTGTAGTGGTCGGATCGCATGTTCCCCGCACCACACAGCAACTCAACCACCTTCTGGCGAACATCAAAGCAATCGGCATAGAGGCGAATGTAGCCGGAATGCTGGCAGACGGGACGCGCCAGGCAGAGATAGACCGCGCCGCCTGCGCTGCCGAAGACGCCATCCGGTCAGGCAGCAATGCCGTCCTCTACACCAGCCGCGAACTCGTTGAGGGACGCAGCGCGGACCACAGCCTCGCCATTGGTCATCAAGTGTCACATGCGATGTCTGAGGTTGTCGCCGGTGTTCGGGTCCGACCGCGCTGCGTCATAATTAAGGGCGGCGCGACATCCTATGCGGTCGCAACGAAGGCACTTAACGTGCAGCGCGCGTGGTCGCCGGGACAGGCTGCGCCAGGCGTTCCAGCATGGATTCTCGGTGACGAGACACTTCATCCCGGCATGCCCTGCATCATCTTCCCGGGCAATGTGGGCGATGAAGACGCGCTGACGAACCTAGTCACAAGGCTGGACGGAGAATAACATCGATGGACAGGATAGGTAGGATATGAAGCGCAGGTCGCCCAGCCGTCGTGGGGGAAGAAGAAAAAATCCACCCACATCATCGAATGCTCGCACCATCAGGCGTGACCCCGGATTGGCGCAGAAGTACGAGGTTGAGACCGTTGTCGGGCTGGAGGAGTACGCGTGGCGCGAGACGCGAAGACTGCTGGGCAAGGCGGCGCAGCTTGCCCCGATGACCACGCGCAGCACAGCCGAAGGGCGCTTCACGATACGCTATGACGGCAGCATACGCCGCTTTCATGAACTCAGGACAGTCACGGCAGTCCACAGGCTCGAGCATTTCGCCGTGCCGCGCCCACGCGCTCTTCTAGGACACCAGCACCTGACACGTCTGCTGGGTGTCATACATTTCATGGTGGACGCGCAATCTCCCGGAACATTCCAGACTTTCCGCATCACGGCGGCGGGCGCGGGATCCGGGGTGTACTCGCGTCTTCGTCAGGAGATTGCGTCCGCCCTCGGAATCGAACCCACCGATAGCGCCGCGCATCTGCAAATCGCCGTGCGCCGCGCACCAACAGACGATGAAGGCTGGCAGGTGCTGATACGCACAAGTCCGATGCCTCTATCCGCTCGCAGGTGGCGTGTCTGCGACATGCCCGGCGCGCTCAACGCCACAGTCGCAAGTGTGATGGCGTCTCTTGCCCGTCCGCGCTCCAACGAGCGCGTGCTGAACTTGGGTTGCGGCTCAGGCACGTTGATGATCGAGCGGCTTGGAATGGGTGCCGCCGCAAGCATAACCGGCGTGGACATCAACGCGGACGCTCTACAATGCGCCGATGCCAATCTGCGCGCCGCCGGACATCGCGCCTCTGTCTCGCTGCTTCAGGAAGACTACACCAATTTGCCGCTCCCCGACGCCTCCGTTGATACGATAACCGCCGATCTGCCCTTCGGCATGCTGCAGGATGGAAGCGGAGACATTGCGTCATTGTACCGCTCCGCGCTTGCCGAATCCGCCAGGATAGCCACACGGAATGGCTCACTTGCGGTCATCACGACGCGGAGACGCGCAATCCTTGACGCAGTCGAGGACAATCCGGGCTGGAATCTCGCAAATGAAATCCCACTAAGTATCCCCCACAATCGGGGCTACATCAAGCCGCATATCTACCTGCTCAGGCGCGGCAGAATCGCAAGCGGTCGGCTATAATTCCAGGGTGACTATTTCCCACTCCTCAAATGTTCGCTTCTCGTTCGTCCTGAGCTTGTGGAAGGATAGGCGATCAAGCGCATTCAAATGACGGAAGGCGGCGCAACATGAAGCAACTCACACTCCAACCCATCGGCAGCGTGCAGGGCGAGATACGATTGCCTGGCTCGAAGAGCATGTCCAACCGCGTGCTGCTGCTCGCGGCGCTGGCGCAAGGTACGACGCAGGTACGCAACCTGCTGGAAAGCGACGACACTACGCACATGCTCAACGCACTGGGCAAGCTGGGCGTTACAATCCGCCACTCCGAAGACGGTGCATACTCTGAGGTTGACGGACTCGGCGGCGCGTTTCCTGAAGGCGAGGCAACTCTGTTTCTTGGCAATTCCGGCACGACCATGCGCTCTCTGTGCGCCGCAATCTGTGCGGGCAGGGGGCGCTACAGGCTGACCGGAGAGCCGCGCATGCTGGAGCGTCCCATAGGCGACCTCATTGACGCACTGCGGCAGGTAGGCGCGTGTATTGCTTACGCCGGCGCGGACGGCTACCCGCCCCTCGAAATCGACGCTCAAGGGCTTGAAGGCGGCACTGTTGGCATACGCGGCAACATTTCCAGCCAGTATCTCACCGGTATGCTGATGGCGGCACCTATGGCGCTCGCTCCGCTGACTATCGAAGTTGAGGGCGATCTGGTGTCCAAGCCCTACATCGAGATGACGCTCGATGTCATGCGGCGCTTCGGCATCGAGGTGGAGCGCAGCGGCTACGAATGGTTCCGTCTGCCCGGCAACCAGAGCTACACATCTCCCGGCAGCATACTCGTCGAGGGAGACGCTTCTTCCGCGTCGTACTTTCTTTCGGCGGGCGCTATTGGCGGGGGACCTGTTCGCGTCAACGGCGTGGGTGACGACAGCATTCAGGGCGACATCGTGCACGCCCAGGTGCTTGAACAGATGGGCGCAAAGGTATCCAGCGGTCCCGACTGGATCGAAATTTCTAGCGGCGACCTGGCAGGTATAGACGCAGACCTGAACCACATCCCGGACGCCGCGATGACGGTCGCAGTAACCGCGCTATTCGCCAGGGGCAAGACGACAATCCGCAATGTGCATAACTGGCGCGTCAAGGAGACCGACCGCCTGGCTGCCATGGCAACCGAGCTTCGCAAAGTGGGAGCGGATGTCGTAGAAGGCGAAGATTACATCGAAATCACGCCGCCACAGAAGATACAGCCCGCAGTCATAGACACCTACGACGACCATCGCATGGCGATGTGCTTCTCTCTCGCGGCGTTGGGAGACAGCAGCATCACCATCAACGACCCGGACACGGTCTCCAAGACATTCCCCGACTACTTCGAGCGCTTGCAAGAGATTTGCCGATCATAAGCAATTGTCTGTTATTCGCCAGACGTTGAACCGCGCCTCCATCCGGCGGAATGCAGAACCAGGAGAAGCCCTGCAATTACTACGAGCGCCACAAGGACGGTAGCCATTGAAGGAAGTAAGAAAACTGTGCCGCGCAGGTCCGGTGACTTACTCTCTGAATCCACAGGAAACGCCGCCGATGGCGTAGAAGTTGACGCTGTGTAGCCGTCCACGATAATTATCAGCGGCTTGGAAGGATCGGCTGGTAAGATCCGCACTGAAGAGGACTTAACCAGACTGCCGACAAACGACTCTGATGACGCTAAATCGGCATTAGAAGAAGCCGGCGAATTCACCAGGAGCACAAGCCTTGCGGCTGTGGGAGTTGGAGTTGTTACATTCGCAGGAGTCGATGTAGGAGAGGCTATGGGCGTCGCCGTTACCGTCTGAACGACGATTGTCGAAGTCGCAGTTGGCTGGGGAGTGTGGGTGGAGGTAGACGTATGGGTGGGTGGTAGCGTATCCGCAACCAATGGCGTAAGTAGAATTGCGGGAACGGCTGTGTGCGTAGGGGTTGGCGTGGTGGTGGATGTAACCGTACGTGTTGGTACTGGTGTGGGTGTGTAAGTAGAAGTTGGCGTCCTCGTCGGTACCGCTGTTCTGGTTGGCCTAGGTGTCTTCGTTCTAGTCGGTTTGGGGGTACGCGTTGGTGTAGCTGTTGGGGTCGTTGTCGATGTCGCAGTTGGGGTCATCGTCAACGTAGGAGTCGCCGTAGGCGTTAGTGTAGCCGTGGGGGTCGCCGTCGCTGTCGGAGTTGGGGTCAACGTCAACGTAGGAGTCGCCGTAGGCGTTGGTGTAGCCATAGGGGTCATCGTCAATGTTGGAGTTGGGGTCATCGTCAACGTAGGAGTCGCCGTAGGCGTTGATGTAGCCGTGGGGGCCATCGTCGATGTCGGAGTTGATGTGGGTGTTGGCGTGGGCTGCACTAAAGCAAATGCAATCTGCTTGCTCGATAATGGAGTCGATCCATCTTCGAGTTTGACCACAACTTGCGCGATGTAGTCACCATATACCGCCGCATCATCGCCGGGAATCCACAGAGCGTCTATGAGGATAGATCCACCAGAAGAGTTGCTCTTGTACAACAATGGAAGTGGAGTAGCCACTCCGCTCATCCTTACAGTCCCTATCAATGTACCTACGACGCCCGGTATTCCCGATGAGTCAAATCCACCCTCCGTCAAGGGCAAATTAGCGTCGAAGTTCTGGAGACCTCTGACGCTCAGTGTAACTTCCCTAATGGCGGCTCGTTCTCTTTTCTGAAACACAAGCGTGGTTTGAAATCTAACCTGCCGTTCTTGTCGCAAGGATATCTGCTCTGTATCCAGAAGTACGTCCAGATCCGGCGCCAGGCTGTACGCTGTTTGTTCTCCCAAGAAAATGTGCAGCGTCACCAGCGACAGTGGCAGAAGCATCCATAGAAGAAAGTTCGCCTTAAATGAAGCGCTCAACAGACCTTTATACTCTTGAAGGCAATAAGTCTTCTGGATATAGAAGCATATTCGGTGAAATTTGTCAAAAATGGAACTTGAAACACCTTGCAAAATGGACACTAATCCAAATTGGATGCTTTTGCCCTTCTAATCGAGCAGAATTACAAGCTATCAGGCCGCATCTGTGATTATCTTGACGCCCGCGATACTCTAGCCTAGTATTCGGTTGATGTTTATTGACCTGCATACACACTCAGTTTCGTCTGACGATTCGCGCGCCAAAGTGGAGCAGTATGTGAAATGGGTGGGAGTGTTGCGGCGCAAGGGCTACCGCATGGATGGTTTCGTGCTGACGGAGCACCGCAAGTTCGACTTCGACAAGGATTACAGTGCGCTCGCCGCAGATAACGACGTACTTGTGCTGAAAGGGTCTGAGTTGGACACGAACTGCGGGCATATTCTGGTGTATGGAGTCACAGAGGAACTGGCTAGGCTCATAGACTTCGGAAATGTGCATATGGATGCGGAGGAGCTCGTGCAGGCAGCCGAGGAGTGCGGTGCAATCGCGGTGCCGGCGCATCCGGGCAGATTTGGTATCGGGTTCTGCGAGTATGTGGGAGAAGTCAGCGAGTTCGAGGGTGTCCGCATCGTTGAGCATCTGAACGGGAGTAACCGTCCGGGTGAGCAGGAGCGCGCGGATGCGCTTATCAACGAACGAGGATACCTAGGCACCGGAGGAAGTGACGCCCATGTGGTTAGTGCAATAGGTAGTTGCATGACCCAGTTTGGCGGCGAGGTGAAGAGCGAAAAGGATATTGTGAAATTGCTCCGAGCCGGAGACTTCCGGGCCGTGCGGCTGGAAGAGACGATAGCATTTACTCAGATGGATAGACAAGATATACGGGCAGGTGCAGCGACATGACCACGGACGAGGGAATCAACTACGACAGGGGATTGCTGGGCAAGGAGTTCCCCATTGGGACTTTCGAGATCAGCCGGGAAATGATACTGGAGTTCTCACGGGCGTCAGGCGAGATTAATCCGATATACGTGGACGAAACGCTGGCGGCCGAGTCAGAATATGGCGACATCATCGCGTCGCCGACGTTCTGCAACCTGTTCGTCAACGGAGGCGAGAAGCCTGACATTAAGCTGGAGTTCGGAGACATCGGATTCTTCGCAGGCCAGGCTATCGAAAACCTCTCGCCGATACGCCCCGGAGATACCATTGAGGTGACTTCACGGCTGAAAGAGGTCTATGCGAAGACGGGACGCTCCGGCAAGATGGTATTCGCGGTGTGGGAGACAAAATTCGACAACCAAGACGGAAAGACCGTCGCGCTGGTGGATGAGTCGTATGTGCGGCGAAACAGCGGACGGAGTTAACATCGATGGACAGGACTAATAGGATGGGTTAGGGATGAAGGAACTGTATTTCGAGGATGTCGATTTTGGGGATGACATAGGTCCGCAGGAGCGGGTCGTGAATGTAGAGCAGGTGCGGCGGTTCATGAGCGTGCGCGGCGGGACGCCAGGGGATAGCCGGTTCACCAGCGACGAGTATGCTAAGAAAGAGGGACTTGCGGGTGCAATCGTTCCTGGAGCGATGAACATCACCATTCTGTCGCAATTGCTGACAGGGTGGGCCGATACAGTGCGCCTGCGGAAGCTGGACGTAGTGTTCCGTGGAATGGTGCCGCACAACCAGCCACTGACGCTGAGTGGAATCGTCACGGACAAGGACGTGGTGGATGGCGAGCCTCGCCTCGAATGCGACGTATTCCTACAGAACGAAGAGGGAACGCGGCTGGTCATCGGCAACGCGATTGTCGTGCTCCCGATGAGGAACGGTGGCTAATATGGATGGACAGGGTTGAGGATACATCTCATCACCCCCATCCTAGCCTTCCCCCATCAAGGGGGAAGGAACATTTCCTAGTGTACCATTGTGCCGCCGCCGTCCACATTGATGGATTGACCGTGAATCCAAGACGCCGCTTCAGTGCATAGGTAAGCGACGACCGCGCCCACCTCGTCGTCCGTGCCGGTTCTGCGAATCGGCAAGCTGTCTGCTATCGCCTGCCACGCCTCTCCCCTGCCCACATCGTCCACGCGCGAGGTGTCCACCGCTCCGGGGCAGACGCAGTTGACATTGATGTTGTGGGGGCCTAGCTCGTGCGCCATTGACTGAGTCATGCCGACCTGCGCGAAGCAGGCAGCGCAATACGCCAGGTTGTTCGCGCTGCCCGTCTTGCCGGAGCCTGACGATATGTTGACTATCTTGCCTCCGCCTTGCTCTATCATGTGCGGCACGACTGCCTTCACGCAGAGGTAGGTGCCGGTTATCTTCACGTCGATGACCTTCTGAAATATGTCGAGCGGTACTTCGGTGATGGGCACTCGGTCAGGGCCCCGAGCGTACGCGGCATTATTCACTAGAATATCGATTCTGCCGAACTCGTCGATTGTGCGCTCGACCATCTGCTGCACGCTGTCGGCATCCGCTACATCTACGACGAGCGGAAGTGCGCGCGTGCCCTCGGCGCGCACCTGCTCCGCGGTGCTCTCGATGTCGCGCCAGCCAACTGCCTTCTCGTCGGGTGGGTATCGGTCAGGGCTTCTGCCTGTGCCGGTCACCACGACATCCGCGCCGAGCCGGGCGAAGGCGACTGCCGCTCCCCTGCCGATGCCGCGCAGCCTGCCCGCGCCGGTTACGATTGCTACTTTGCCGTCGAGTTCGGGCATGGTTTTCACTCCAAAGTAATTGCTTGGTCAGAAACCCTTGTAGATTCTTCGCAAGCGCGAGAATATGACGAGGGCAATGAATAGAGGTGGCAGGAATGTCGTTGCCAATAATACCAGACCGAGTGTGGCGGGCGTGGGGAAAACATCGTTGGGGCCGATGCCGGCAACCGCTAATACATCAAACGTGATTGAGGATAAGAAACTGAAAGGCACCTGGGAGACATAGTAGATGAGAAGAAAGGCGGCGGCTGAAGTAGTCCATCGGCGGTAGCGTTTCTCGCTGATGTACGCCAGAACATGCCGCATGCGTGCCTTGCAAGCATCGCATTCTCTCTGAGCGGCATGTGGGGCAGCATCCATAGAATCGAAGCTGCCTGCTGAACCGGGCATTAGGCGTTCCTTGTGGATTGGTTGCGAGAGGGTAATGCTCTTTAGCTGGGTCAGGGTGAGTTCGGATTTTTCCCTCGTCCTAGACATCTCACGGAGTCATCTAGGCGGGACATAGCCTAAGTAAGTTTTTCTTAACCGCAAGAATATCAGCAGAGTGATTATCAGAGACGGCATTATTCTCATCATGGACAGTATCAGGCTATACATCTCAACGCCGATAGGAATATCCTCATCATAAGTGATTGGAAATAATAATCCATACGCTGTTGCTGACAGAAAAGACAAAGGAATGCTGACGATGGCGTAAATGAGCAGGAAGATGGCGGCAAATGCAATCAGTCTGCGATGGCGGCGGGCGCAGATGTAGGCGAGTACGCGGCGCAAGCCTGCTTCGCATTCGGAGGCTTGGCGTGTGGGCGATTGCGGGGTGGAGTCCGGGGAATCAGAGTCTGCGAGAGGTGTTGTCATACTATCTGGCTCTTCCCAATGAGGCGGGTGAGGATGCGGAGAGCTGCTTCGTGGTACTCGGATCCTGCGTGACTGGCGCAGGCTTCGGATAGCAGGATGGGCCTGAAGCCGTTCTCGAAGAGGTCAACGGCACAGGCTGAGACGCAGGCATCTGTGTCGATACCGCAGATTGCCACCTCTTCGATGCCCTTGCTGTGGAGGTCGTCGAGGAAGGCAGGAGTGACGCAGGTGTACACATGCTTGTCGATGATAGTTACACCATCGACCGGATCGAAAGCGAGAGGCACGTCGTCAGAGGACTCGTAGAAGCGGTGCCAGTCCAGCAGCCGACGGTATGGAGAACCCTCGACGTTTATAAAGCGGGTCGCATAGACATGCGCGTATTGCTTCTGAAGCGCCTCTACCTTCGGCAAGATGTGTCGGGTGGCATCGTTTACGAAGCCTACCTGAACATCAACTATAAGCAGGGCTTTGGCGGAGTCTCTCATCTTACAGCCCAGTGCCTCATCACCCCCATCCCCTGTCTGCACAGGGGCAAACTCTAACCTTCCCCCATCAGGGGGAAGGGATTTTCGGCGGGACGATGATAAGCGATTTAGTGCTCCATGACGGAGCCGCCGTTGATGTTGATGGACTGACCGTGTATCCAGCCGGCAGCGTCCGAACAGAGATACGCGACGAATGCGCCCACCTCGTCGTCGGTGCCGTTCCTTCGGATGGGTGTGTTCGCAGCCATCTCGACCCAGCGGACGTCGCGGTCGATGTCGTCCATGCGGTGCGTATCCACTGCTCCGGGGCAGACGCAGTTGACGTTGATGCCGTGCGGTCCCAGCTCGTGCGCCATTGACTGGGTCATGCCGACAAGGGCGAAATTGGAGGCATTGTAGGCGAGGGTGTTGGCACTGCCACGCTTCCCTGCGGTCGAGGAGATGTTGACGATCTTGCCGCCGCCCGCTTCGATCAGGTGTGGAATTGCCGCCTTCGTGCAGAGGTAAGTACCGGTAATCTTGATGTCCACGACGCGCTGGAAGATGTCCTGCGGCAGGTCGAGGATGGGAACGCGGTCCGGGCCGCGCGCGTATGCGGCGTTGTTGATGAGCACGTCGAGCCTGCCGAACTCCTCAACGGTGCGGTCAATCATCATCTGCACATCGTCGGCATTGGAGACGTCCACAGTGAGCGTAAGGGCGCGGGTGCCCTGCTCGCGAATCTGGTCGGCGGTGCTTTCGACATCACGCCAGCCGACTGCCTTTTCGTCAGGCGGGTATCGGTCTGGGCTGCGCCCGGTGCCGGTTACGACAACGTCAGCTCCCATGCGAGCAAGGTCCACGGCTGCCGCCCTTCCAATTCCCCTGAGACGCCCCGCGCCGGTTACGATTGCGACTTTTCCGTCAAGGTCACCCATGAATTCTGTCCTTCCTTCCGTTCGAGTTACGTGGCTATGATTGTGCGGCGGCAACGCTGTGCAGCAACCGCGACAAGAGTATATCGTTGAGGGACGAGTCTGTAAATGAGAGTGTGTGGGCAGTGCATCTGTCCATACCAGGGATGGGAAACTTCACCCCCATCCCTTCGGCAAGCTCAGGACAGGCTCTGACCTTCCCCAATCAAGGGGAAAGGGGCAAGGGAGAAGGGAATATGCCATAGCAAAGGGATGCTAATGTTAGCCGTCCATTCCTGCTTCAGATAGGTTGTCAGCGAGCCAGCCTTTGAGCAGGGCGTCAAGCTCTTCCTGACACTCGACGAGTCCGTGTTCGGCACCGGGAAATATGACCAACTCCTTCGGATCGTTCGCCCATTCGTATATCTGCTCTGAGCAACTCGGTGGGAGGCGAGAGTCCGCGCCGCCATGCGCCAGAAGCAGCGGTCGCGGGGAAACGGCCCCTGCGTTGGATGCGCCGTAGGTCTGGGAGGAGAGGGCAGCCACAGCCTTCACCATCGGGCTGAAAGGCGCGGCAGCAATGACGACCGCACCGCCGAATGAGTGCCCAACAAGCGCGACTTCAGAGTGTCCGGTGGCACTGAGGAAGGACAGCCCTGCCATCGTGTCGAGGACGCACTCAGTAATGACATTGGGTAGGCGGTAGTCAATGCGGATCGATGTTGCCACGTATTTCAGGTCTTCGGCGAGCCTGGCGTAGATGCCGCCCGCGGGACCATCGAAGCCACCACGCGCTCCCCAGACGAATACTACCGCTTTACTGGTACGGTATTCTGGGTCAGGATTGCTGTGAACGATGATGTGGATGTCGCCGCGCGTGGTGTGAAGCAGGATACCGCTACCGGGCTGGTCCTCGTGAGGAGTCCAGCGGCTGACATCTTCTATCTGTATCGAGAGTTCGTCGTTGTCTGTGGTCATAGCAGGAATTAACATTGATGTACAGGATGGATAGGATGAGTTCTAGTCGTCGCCCGCGGCAGCGGCGGCAGGAGTCGAAGGTGTATGCGTCTCAGTGTATGGCTTGTGGAAGAAGGCGATGACGCCTCCTGTAAGCATCGTCAGAACCACCAGCATCGCGGCGGTCTTGAAACCTTCAAGGTAGAAGGGACCTACCTGTTCGGCGGTGAGGAGCGCGATACCTGCGGGCAATACCATTGCCAGCGCTGTCGCGGAAACGGTGGAGCCGAACGCGTGCCCGAGTTCGCGTGTCGTCTCAAGCATGCCGGAAGCGAAGCCTCGATGCCTGAGCGGGAGTGAGCTCATAATCATGGCGTTGTTGACCGGATTGAAGAAAGCCGTGCCGAACGAGATGGGCAGCATTAGAAGCGGGATGTACCAGATAGGCACGCCTCCGCCTATGGAAAGGGCGGGAATGTTCAATCCGCCGACTGAAAGGCCGCCAACGGTGACGCCGCCTATGAAGATGCCAAGCAGCAGGAAGCCAGAAGCTATGCTGACCATCGCGGCAGGGCGCAGCAATTTGGGCTGGTACTTGTCGTAAATCCAGCCTGCGGTGAATGTCATCACCAAGCCTATAATCTGATTGGGCAGCAGCACGAGGGGCACCCAGATCGGCGGCTTATTATATCCGAGTTCCACGATGATGGGTACGAGAGTCATCGTTGCCAACATGGAGAAGTGGAACGTTACGTTGGACACCAGCGACAGGGAAAAGTACTTATGCTTGAAATGCTCCAAGTCCACAAGTGGGTTACTCATGCGGCGTTCAAGAAGTATGAACGCGCCCAGGAGCACGGCTGATAGCGCATACATTCCGATGTGATATACGCTGCCTTGCGAGCTTGTGTACGATTCTTCGCCGCCATGCAAGTGCGCTCCCGCAAGGAGGAATACGACAGAAGTTACGACCAGCAGCAGTCCACCGGGAATATCCACAGGGTTCGTATTCGTTCTAGGTTCGTCCTTGAGCATCAGAAGCATCGGCCTCGAGACGGCGATTGCAAGTATGCCCATCGGTACGAATGTGAGGAACACGAGCCGCCAACTCAGGTATTGGAGGAACAGAGCGAAGAGGGCGAGTCCAATCAGCGTACCGAATCGAGCGCCAACGATGGGCACGGAGAACGCCCTGCCGCGCTCTTCTTGCGGAAAGGCGGCAGCAAGGATGGCGTTGGCATTACCCATAATCAGGGCAGAACCCAAACCTGTGAGACCGCGCCAGATGATGACTTGCAGCAAGGATGTGGAGGCAGCTATGAGGATAGAGCCGAGCGTAGAGAGAACAAGACCTACAAAAAAGACGCGAGCGTGACCATACCTATCGCCCAGCCTCGCGCCGAGCATGACGAACGCGCCGAGAGTGAGCAGGTACATGACGACCATCCAAGCAGCATCGTCAACACCACGGTTGAAGTGCTCTGCAAGGGTGGGAAGAGACAGAGCTACGGGCAGGCTGGAAAGCTGCACGAGCATATATGCGGAAGAAAGCGCAATTAGCACCGCGCGGCGCTGGGGAGTTGACAGCAAGGGGGCGAGCGCGCCTAGCTTCATCGGGTTGGTGCCTCCCTTTGCTCACATGCGATATTGCCTGTCTCAATTTTGTTCTAATCAGGCAACTATAACATCGGAATGATGGTTTGCATAGCGAAAGTCAGCCGCAAATGGGGCTGGGAGCGACTCATTTTGTCCCTCTGGATTTTCCTGTCTGCACAGGGACAGGCTCTAGCCTTCCCCGTCGAGGGGGAAGGGATTTTCTGTCCTCTGACCCATCCATGCCCCTCTAGATTCCTGCCTCCGCAGGAATGACGAGTTGGGGATGGGGCAGTGCAGTTATTTTATGTAATGCCCGCGGACTCGTCCTTCGACAAGCTCAGGGCAGGCTCAGGACTAACGGGTTTGCTATCAGGGGTCTTCGGGGATGGTGCGCCAGCGGAATTGGTTGATGTCTATTTCCACGCCCGGGTTGATTCGCTCAAGGTATGCCTTGTATCTTCTCTTGTAGTCTGCCTGCCTCTCCCGGTCGTGTATGAAGGTGTCCCAGCCGGGGGCGAGCGCTAGGCGTTTCTCCAGCGCCTCCCCGCTCAGTTCGTTGCCATCGCAGTCGTATCTCCTGTTTTCGCAGATGCACCAGGCATCGGGATAGGTCTCGTAGTACACGGGTCCGTGCAGGCTGAACTCTACGGCTTCTGCGCGGCGGCGGTCGTAATCCTCACGGCGCAGGCGCTCTTCTCTCTCTTCAGGTGTCTCCACAGGCTCCGCTTCAGCTTCTTCCTCTACCGGAACGTACTGGGAGCCTTGGCGCAGTAGCTCCCTGGATGCTGACATCCTGTGGTGAGGCTTGAAGTCAGCAAGCTCTCCTTCCATTGCGGAGACCAGAAACTTAACGATTGCCCTGCCGTTGCCTGTCTCTTCCTTTACTATCTGGGCGAGTTCCGTTTGGATGCGCGTGTCTGCTCTGCGCGTGTCTCTGCGCTCGCGCCTTGTGGGTGGCGGAACGGGCGTCTCGCCGGACGCTTCTACCGTGACGCCTCCGAACTCCTGGAGCAGTCTTGCCGCGTCCATGCGGTGGCATTCCTTGAAGCCCGGCAGTTCGCCTTGCATAACGGAGAGGAGGAACCTGACGATGGTCCTGCCGTTGTCGGTCTCATCCATGATGATGTTATGGACCGATTCGGTGAAGTCGGTTCGCTGTTTATATTGTGCTATGAGTTGTGCGAGCATGGTCTTGGGTTTTCGGGGGATTGTCACCCCCATTCCTTTCCCCTCTGGATTCCCCTGTTTGCACAGGGGGAGGCTCTGAATCGAGTTCAGGGCTAGGTGTAGGGAGCGATTTCACCCCCATCCTAGCCTTCCCCCGTCAAGGGGGAAGGGACTATTGGCTTCAATCCTTCCCTCTGAGTAACAGGATGGATAGGATAGATAGTATGTTCTTCATTGCTGTTGATGCCTATGATAGGTGCGAATGTTTGTGCTGTCAAGGGTTTAATTGCCTTCACTCCCTGCCCTCGCAGGGGCAGGCTCCAACCTTCTCCCAAGATTCTTCACTCCGCTGCGCTGCTTTCAGAATGACAAAGTGAGGGAGGCTGCTTTCAGAATGACAAAGTGGGGAAGACTGGGTTTCAGAATTACAGAGTGGGGAGGCTGGGTTCAGAATGACAGAATAAACAGATTCCGTGCTTGTTTTGCCATTTACCTAACTCTGTGAACCCATCATGGGGGAAGGAACTCTTACAGAGTGGCAGGCTCTTCCGTAAATTGGGGAGCGAAGGAACAGATGCTTCATCTCAATACTTATGGGAAATACCGAGCCAACCGGCGCGTTGTGCTTGGATTGGATGTGGGTTAAAATGCGGGGGAATAGACAGATCAAAGAACCAGCCTCCCGGCGGTGATTACCCCCATCCCAGCCTTCCCCCATTGATGGAAGGGACCAAATGAAGGAGCGGCCTATGTCAACCAACGATACTGCCTTGATAGCGCACCTGATGAGGCGCGCAGGCTTCGGAGCGAGATATGACGAGATAGAGGCGCTGGCAGCGAAGGGATACGATTCAACGGTTGACTGGCTGCTCGATCCGGTGGGTGAGCCGGAAACAGATGACGATATCACTCTGAGGTTCACGCCGATGCATGTGGAGCCGCAGGGTTTCGCGGGTCCCGCGAGTCGATGGCTGTATCGCATACTCAATACGCGCCGTCCTCTGGAAGAGAAGATGACGCTGTTCTGGCACTGCGTTTTCGCGACGGGCTTTTCAAAGCTGAACTCCGGCACGGCGATGTGGCGGCAGTATGAAATGCTGCATGCTCACGCGATGGGAAACTTCCGTGAGTTGCTGCTTCAATTGTCGAAGGACCCGGCGATGATTTACTGGCTGGACAACTGCGACAATCACGACGGCACGCCCAACGAGAACTATGGCCGTGAGCTAATGGAACTGTTCTCAATGGGTATCGGGAATTACACCGAGGACGATGTGAAGATGGCGGCAAGAGCGTTCACGGGCTGGACTTACACTGACCCGCTGCCGCGCGTGCCGTACCTGTTCTATCATCCCAGCTTCGAGTACCGAGACTGGGACCACGACGACAGCGAGAAGACTTTCCTCGGCGAGACGGGCAACTTCGACGGTGAGGACATCATAGACATTATCGTCAAGCAGCCGGCGACGGGGCAGTTCCTCGGCAGACACCTGTATAACTTCTTTGTCGCCGACGAGCCGCAGGTGCCAGCCTGGCCATACACGCCGCCAAACGATCCGGACGCGGTGAATACGCTTGCCCAGGCGTATATAGACTCAGGCTACGAAATGCGGTCGGTGCTGGAAACGCTGTTCAAGTCGGACTTCTTCAAGGAAGCCCGCTTCAAGAAGGTGAAAAGCCCGCTGGAACTGGTGTCCAACACGGTGCGGATGACGGGCGACTTCAACGTGGAGATGGGGACATTCCCGAAGCACGGGCTGACCGGGCTTGCGGCGACCGTGGGCTTCATGGGGCAGCAGGTGTTCAACCCGCCGAGCGTCGAAGGGTGGCATACCGGCAAAGAGTGGATTGACAGCGGCGCTCTGGTTCAGCGAGTGAACTTCGCAGCCGAACAAGTGGGGAATGCAGAAATGCCGGGTGTGCGAATGATTCTCGATAGACTTGCAGACGATGAGACAAGCATGTCGCCGGATGGACTGGTTGACGGATGCCTGCGGCTAATGGGCGACATCGAACTTGAAGATGATACGCATGCGGCGCTGGTGCAGCATGTGACGGTCAGTGGCGCGCTGCGAGCTGGCACGGCCGCGGAGCGGGGAAGGTTCGACGAGCGGGCGACGCAGATGATGCAGCTTATCGTGGCAACGCCAGAGTATCAGTCGGAGTGACAAGGCTAACATCGATGGACAGGATGTACAGGATGGAGGATTAGGATGACGGCGACGAATAGTAAAGACACTGTTCTGGTTGTGTTGCAGTTGAGCGGTGGAAATGACTTCATGCACACGGTCGTGCCTTACGGCAATCCGCTGTACTATGACTTCCGGCAGACGGTGAATGTGCCGCAAGACAAGGTGCTGCCGATAGACGACGACTTCGGCTTCCACCCGCATCTGGGGGCAATCAAGCCGATGTGGGACGCGGGCGACATGGCTATCGTGGCGGGCGTCGGCTATCCGAACCCGAACAGGTCGCACTTCCGCTCGATGGACATCTGGCATACTTGCGAGCCGGATGAGGTAGCGACTGAGGGCTGGCTCGGTAAGGCGGTCCTAGACTTAGACCCGCACAAGGAGAACGTGCTGACAGCCGTAAATTTCGGCAACGGTCTGCCACGCGCGATGGTGAAGCCGGGCGTGCCGGTGACATCGGTATCTGACCTGGATTCATACGGTCTGTTGAACACGATGCAGGGTGAGTCACAGAGGAGCGCGGCGCTTGATGTATTCCAGAAGATATACGGGCAGGCAATCGGAAGCGGGCCAGTGAACGACTACATCCGGCAGACAGGCCTGGATGCAATGAAGGGCGCGGACATCATCAAAGTGGCGCCTGAACGATACTCGTCGAGCATCGAGTACGCGGACAATTCCATCGCGCAGGCACTCAGGGGCGTGGCGCAAGTGCATCTGGCGGACCTGGGAACGCGCGTGTTCTACACGCAGTACGGCGGGTTCGATGTGCATGCGAATGAGGTGGAGACGCAGAACAAGCTGTGGCTGGATGTGTCGGGGGCGATCTCGGACTTCTTCGCGGACCTGCGCGAGCACAACGCATCGGAGAATGTGGTGATGCTGGTGTTCACGGAGTTCGGGCGGCGAGTGCGCGACAACGGCAACGGCACCGACCACGGCTCCGGCGGCGGGTCGTTCCTCATCGGCGACCGTGTGAGGGGCGGCATGTACGCCGAGTATCCGTCACTTGCGCCGGAAAAGCAGTTGGACGGGGACTTGCGATTCAACTACGACTATCGCGGGCTATATTCCAGCGTTCTTGACCAGTGGCTGGGGCTGGACGCCGCGCCAATCGTGGACGGGACATACGAGCAGATTTCGTTCCTACAATAGATGGGAAACTAACATCGATGTACAGGATGGGGAGGATTTTCACCCCCATCCCAGCCTTCCCCCTTGATGGGGGAAGGGGCTTATTGGGCGGGTGAAACATGACCACGGCAGAAGAAACTAAACAGCAAGTTTATATTCGGGTGGGGCACCACTATGTGAAGACGATAGGGTGTCACGGCGTGCTGGGGGGGCGGAGCTTCGAGTGTCCGGTGGATACGGCGTTTAACTCGAAGGGGCTGATCTACGTCGCGGGACGCGCTGAGACCACGCCGCGCGTAACCATCATCGACATCGACGAGAACTTTCACGGGGAGTTCGGCACTCCGAACATAGGCGGCGACGGACAGTTGCGCTGGCCGGGCGGCATCGCCATCGACAGCGACGACAGGGTGTATATCACCGAGCAGCACACGCAGAAGGTGAATGTCTATGACGAGTCGGGCGGACTGATGGAGCGGTGGGGCAGGTACGGGAGCGAGCGGGGCGAGTTCAAGGAGCCTACGGGCATCGTGTTCGACTCGGAGGACAACATCTATATGGTGGATGCGGGCAACCATCGCATCCAGAAGTTCACCAAAGACGGCAAGCACATCGCTATGTGGGGGAGCATGGGCAGCGGCGAAGGTGAGTTCAACCTGCCGTGGGGCATCGCGCTGGACGGCGAGGAGAACGTGTACGTCTCGGACTGGGGCAATAACCGGGTGCAGAATTTCACGGCGAACGGCGAGTTCCTGATGGAATTCGGTGAGGCCGGCGAGGGCAAGGGACAGTTCCGCAGACCGTCGGGCGTGGCTGTCGATAGGGGCGGTGACATATATGTAGCGGACTGGGGGAACGACCGAGTGCAGGTGTTCGACCCGAAGGGCGTCTATCAGCTGAAGTTCACGGGCGACGCTTCGCTGTCGAAGTGGGGGCTGGAGATTATCCTGGGCAGCCCGGACTTCGCAAGGGAGCGGCACCGGGCGACGCTGGAGCCGGAGCGGAACCTGTGGCGTCCGAACTCGGTACAGGTGGACTCTGATGACCGCATCTTCATCACGGACACGAGCCGCCACCGCTTGCAGATATACCAGAAGGAGTCGGTCGCGGTGGACGCGGACTGGCTGGACCTGGAGAATCCGAAGCGGGAGTTGCAGTTCCGGTAGGCGGAGGCTAACAGGATAGACAGGATGAGGAGGATGTTCCCTTCCCTCGTCCGACTCTTGTTAAATTGGAACCGTTGGCTTGAATTGTAGGAAGCACCTGTCATTGACGACAACAGCCCTGTCGATTGCCCTGATGTTGGGGCGATGGCAGGGCTGAATGGCGCTGGGGCGCAGTCGGCGGTGGATTCAATGTAGCTGGTGTAGAATACGTTACACATAGAAGGTACATTGAAGAGTTCAATTCCACATTTCTAGATTTACATCAATCAAAGTTTGAGCCTTGGAATTGCAGAACATTTAGGAATCCACGGTATGACACTGACAAGAGTGCAACTCAAGAATTTTACAGCCTTCGCTGAGTTGGACATGGAGCTTTCTCCTGGGATCAATGTGCTGGTGGGGGCGAATGGGACGGGGAAGACACATCTGATGAAGGTGTGCTATGCGGCCTGTAATTTGCATAGAGCCGTGCCAGTTTCTGAGAACAAAGAACACCTAATTTCTTCTAGCATCGAAATAGAAGCGGTTTTGCCCGTTTCTGGAACGTTGATAAATCTTTTTCTTCCAGCACAAGGGTCATTGGAAAGATTGATTAAGGATCACAGAAAGGGAATTGAAGCCAAGTTCGCATTATTCCATAACGATTTGAAGCTCGACGTTTCATTCTCAGTTCCAAGCGACGGCAGTTCTGCCGGGGTTGTCTCACTTGGTGCTCCGAGAAAGTGGGCGAGCTTACCAAAGGAAAGCACCTATATTCCCGCCAAGGAGATGCTCTCAAACGCGCCTGGCTTTCGGTCACTCTACGCTCAGAGGGAGATACACTTTGAGTCCGTATATGCCGACTTGCTGGATCGGGCGTATCTGCCGCCGTTGCGCGAACCCTTTGATGACACGACAAAGCAACTGTTGAGCCGGATTGAGAAAGCCATGGGTGGGGAAGTCAGCATCAAGAACGAAGAGTTTTTTCTGAGCGGCAAAAAGGGCGATATTGAGTTCACGCTGCTCGCCGAGGGGATGCGTAAATTGGGGCTGCTGTGGCTTCTGATTCGGAACGGAAGTCTGCGGCCCGGTTCGGTGCTGTTCTGGGACGAGCCAGAGACGAATCTGAATCCGAAGTTATACGGTGTAGTGATGGAGGTGCTGCTGGAATTAGAGCGCAACGGGGTTCAGATTTTTCTGGCTACGCATGACTATGGCATTCTCAAGGAGCTTGAGCTTCGGATGCGTGAAGGTGACGAAGTGGCATTCCATTCTTTGTATCATGATAAAGAAACTGGCGAGATAGGGTGCAACACCACTCGCGACTACCTTAGCATTCATCCTAACGCAATCGCAGAGGCATTCGATGACCTATACGACCGCGAGATTGAGAGAAGTTTAGGCAGCTTCGGACGATGACTCTTCTGACCGAAGGTGATCTGCAAGTCTCGTTTAAAGACGCGAGCGGTGGGCGAAAGTTTGACGGTGATGAGCACGGCCTATCCCATTGTATGAAAGCGGTGGACTTCATCGTTGAGTTTGATGACAGGTACTTGTTCATCGAGTTCAAAGACCCACAGCATCCCCTGAGTGTCAGTCAAAATCAAGAAGACTTTATCCAGCAGTTCCAAAGCGGCCTTCTCGACGAGGACCTAAAGTACAAATGCAGGGACACATTTCTGTATGAATGGGCTTCAGGCAGGGTGGATAAGCCTGTCAACTACCTGGTTCTCATTGCGTTAGACACACTTACGGAAGCCGAACTGACTAGGAAGACAGAAGATCTGAAGGCTAAATTGCCGATACTTGGACCAGATGGGCATTCATGGACACGCCCTTTTGTGAGCGAGTGCGCTGTCTTCAATATTGAGTCATGGAATAGGCGTTTTCCAAGGTATCAGGTCGAGCGGCTTAGTGAGGCATGAAACGGATTCGGTGCAATTCTGCCGACGCGGTATCTGTGAGGACGGCGGCGGCGAACCTGTTGTTTGTGATTGCGCCTCTGGCTATAATTGGGGGCATCAGGTATCGCAGAAGAGTTTACAAGCAATAGCAGTTCGTGCGGTGTTTTCGATGGCTATGACGCAGTCGAACCACTATACGCATACCAGCGACGGGATACTGCCGCATACGGAGGCGCGGCGGTATGATGTGGCTGCGTTCCGGGATGTGAATTACAGCGCGTACCGCGCGGAGTTGCGCGAGCTACGGTTGCAGCTTCTGATGATGCAGGAATGGGTGATGCGGGAGGGGCTGCGCGTTGCGGTGGTGCTGGAAGGACGAGACGCGGCAGGCAAAGGGTCCACTGCGTCGGGGATTACGCATTACCTGAATCCCAGGTCGGCACAGGTGATCGAACAGAGAATACCCACGCCGAGGCAGATGCGGAACTGGCTTGGGACATACTACAGGCTCATGCCGACTGCGGGCAATATCACGATATTCGACAGGTCGTGGTACTCGCGCGCCATTATCCAGCCGGCGATGGGGTTCTGCTCGATGCGGCAGTACAGCTACTTCATGACGCACGTAAACGACTGGGAACAGCGCCTGGTGGAAGAGGGTGTGCATCTGCTGAAGGTGTATCTGTCGGTGTCAAAGGAGGCGCAGGACCTGAGATTTCGGATACGGCAGGACAGCGACTTGCAATACTGGAAGTATTCGCCGACGGACCGCAGGGTTGCGGAACGATGGCAGATGCTGACATACTTCAAGGAGCGGATGTTCGCGGTTACTTCGACGGACTACGCGCCCTGGATGATTATCGATTCCGATAACAAGCACCAAGCACGACTGAACACAATACATTACATCCTGAGCAGCTTCGAGTATGAGGGCAAGGACCTGAACCTGAAGGCGATAGAGGCGAACGCCGATAAGAGCGACAGGACGAGGAATGTGGTGGTTGACGGGGTGCTCTTCAGGCAAATGACGCCGGAGCAGGTCGCCGTGCTCGAGCGGATAATGATACATGTCTAACAGCGAACTGCCACAAATGGCTGCCGCCGGGGGGCTTGTGCTCTGCGGCGGCCATGCATTACTAATTCGCAAGCACGGACAGTGGGACATCCCCAAGGGTAAGAAGAAGAAGAGGGAAGAGGCGGAGAGGTGCGCGTTGCGTGAGGTAGCGGAGGAGACGGGGCTGGACCGAAGACGGCTGTCCATTCGGCGACACTTTTGCAGATCGAGCTATATCACATACTACGCCAGCAAGCCAGTGAACAAGACGGTTGACTGGTTCCTGATGGATTACTCGGGGTCGCTCGATGATCGGCTTATGCCGGATCTGTCTGAGAATATCGACCTGTGCGTGTGGGTACCGCTTGACGAACTGGTGGACAGGATGGCGTTGGCGCGGAGGTATCTGCGAGGGGATGTGACGGCGGCGATCGGTGGGGCGGTTGGAGCGGCGGCGCTGGTGTAACCGGGACTAACAGGATAGACAGGACGAATAGGATGGGGCATCCAGTTACCCAAGCAGAACTTCGAGAGGAACTCCGTCAATTGAATCTGTTGACAAAAGCAGATCTCGCGGAGTTTGAAACTCGCATGGTGAAGTGGATGGTCGGCATGATGATGGGAGGCATGGCAATTGCTGCCGCAATCGCCTCAGTGATTACGAATTTACTGGGCTGACGCCGATTGACGCCAGACATCTTTCACCAATCACCCCCATCCTAGCCTTCCCCCGTCGAGGGGGAAGGGACTCTCCCCTCATCCTAACCCTCCCTCTGAAAGGGAGGTTCTTTTATTCGTTTCCGCGGATGCTGGCGAGCATATCTTGCCAGGCCTGGCGCGCTTCTTCGACGGAGCCTTCTTCTTCGATTGTGGTGATGTCGCCGGGGTCCTGGTCCAGTACGACCGCCTTGAAGACGCGGCGCATTATCTTGCCGCTGCGGGTCTTGGGCAGCAGGTCAACGAAGTTTATCTCACTGATTACGGCAACGGGGCCCAGTTCACGGCGCACTGCCTGAAGCAACTCTGCCTTGAGGTCGTCTGACGGGTCATAGTCGTTCCTTAACACGACGAATGCCGATATGACCTCGCCGCGCAGTTCGTCGGGGCGGCCGGTTACGCCGGCTTCGGCTACTGCGGGGTGCGTGAGGAAGGCGGATTCGACCTCGATTGTGCCGAGGCGATGGGCGGCTATATTGATGATCTCGTCAGCGCGTCCGGCGAACCAGATGTAACCGTCTTCGTCCATGTGGGCGGAGTCACCGGTGAAATACACCTGCTGGTCGGGAACACGTCCCCAGTAGTCTTCGCCGTAGCGCTCCGGCTCGCCCCAGAGAGTTGGCGTGAGGCTGGGGAATGGGCGCGTGATGACTAGGATGCCTTTCTCGTTAGTCTCGCACGGTTCGCCTTCCGGGGTCATGATGGCGGCTTCGATGCCGGGCATGGGAGTGCCGCTGGAGCCGGGCTTGATGGGGAGCATTGCCAATCCGTAAGGATTGCCCACGAGTGGCCCGCCTGTCTCGGTCTGCCAGTAGTGGTCGATGACGGGGATCCTGTCTTCGAGCGCATCGTTCTGCAGCCAGTCCCATGCAGGTGGATTGAGAACTTCACCGGCGCAGAAGACGCGCTCCAGCGATGGCAGGCCTGTCCTGGGCTTGCCCTCGTCGCCGTAGCGCATGAGCAGGCGGACGGCGGTGGGCGATGTGAACATGCCGGTTACGCCGAACTCATCGGTAATCTGCCAGATGAGATCAGGGTCGGGGTGGTTGATTGCGCCCTCGAAGGCGATGGTAGTTGCGCCTGCAAGCAGGGGGGCATAGACGATGTAGGAGTGTCCGACCACCCAGCCGATGTCGGAGGTGGACCACCAGACGTCGGTGTCGCGGAGGCCGAAGCACCACTTGCCCATGCTATGGATGCCGACCTGATAGCCGCCGTGTGCATGTACGACTAGCTTGGGCTTTGCGGTGGTACCTGATGTGGCGAGGATGTACGCAGGCTCGTTGGATTCCATCTCGACGTGGCTGCCGTCGTGTCCGGCGCCCTGCGCGAGGAAGTCGTTCCAGTCAATATCGCGGCCGGGTGTCATGGAAGTGTCCGTATCGCGCCGGAGCACTACCAGGTGCTCGACGGACTCGCCGCCTATTTCAAGGGAGGCGTCAACGATGTGCTTGAGAGGGATGTCGCGTCCGGCACGATACGTAATGTCGGTCGCGAAGACGAGCCGGGAACCGCTTGCCTGAATGCGGTCGCCGAGTGCGCCCGCACCGAAGCCGGCGAAGACGACGCTGTGAATCGCGCCGATGCGGACGGTGGCAAGCATGAGCATGATTGCTTCGGCGCTGATGGGCATGTAGATAGTGATGCGGTCGCCTTTTTCGATGCCCATGGCGCGCAGCGACGCCGCGATGCGCTCGACCTCGTGCTTGAGCTGGCCGTAAGTCAAGACCCGCCGCTCACCGCGCTCGTTGGCGTAAACGAGGGCTGCGTGGCCGCCCCAGCCTCGGTTGACGTGGTGGTCGATGCAGTTGTAGGCGAGGTTGGTTTTAGCACCGCTGAACCAGCGAAATTCGGGAGGCTGCCAGTCGAAGACCTCATCCCACTTGCGGAACCACGGGAGTCCTTCGGCGGCGCGCTCCCAAAAGGCTACGGGGTCATCAGTGGCTTCGCGTCGCCACCGGCTTGCGATAGGGTTGACTGTCTGCATCGTGTTGCCTCCCCCTTTAGTCAGGCTGATGTATGCGAATTCGACCTGGTTCTACTATCCAGAGCCTGGCATTTATTGACTCAGTTACAAGATTACGGAGAAACTGACGAACCAGTTGTTCCAACAACGACAGACTTGGATTCTGATGTACTCTAATCACTGCTATTCCGCTAGATGTCTCGGGCGGAAAGCGAGTCACATCGGAAAAGTCGGTGTCCAGAGTTACTAGGCATCTCCTCCCTGAACGACACACTTCGAATAGAAATCCATCAGGGCTGCCCAGCAAGTCCCGTTCCCAGACGGTCTGTATATCGTGCCCGGCGTCTCGAATTATGTTCTGGGTTCGACTCCCGAAATTCTCGTCTAATTTGAACCTCATCCATTTGTCTCGACAGGTAATTCAACGTACCTCTGGCGTGACATATCAGCGCCATAAGCGATTGCTGCGCGAATGTCATCTTCTTCGAGGTATGGATATTCTGCAATAATTTCTTCGGTTGTCATACCTTCAGATAGAAAATCCAATATAAGGGACACCCAAATTCGAGTACCCTTGATGCATGGCTTTCCAAAGCATACATTGGGGTCGATGGATATGCGTTCAAGCAGTGGGTTCATTTGCAGTCTCCAAGGTGAATTGCCTTTGCAGCGGATTATAGACTACTCAGAACTCGGTCAGTCTCTTGAAACGGTTTCAGGTCGCCGATGTGCATGCCTTCGGCGGGGATGAATGCCTTTGCTCTAAGGGCTTCGATGAGGTCGGACTCGTTGCGTATGTCGCCGTCGAATATGGTTACGCACCTGCCAATGCCGTGGGTGGAGTGGGCATCGCTGCCTCCCGTGCCCGTGAAGCCGAGATGTCGGGCGACGTCGAGTGTGAAGCGGTTCTCCTGATCGGTGTTGCTGCCGTTGGCGACCTCAACGTCGTCCACAAGCTCGAATAGCGGGTGCTTAGACGCGGCTATTGAAGTCGTTGGACGGTTGCCGTTGTAGTTCTTGAAGAGCAGGTTGACATTGTAGGGCGGACGGTTGAAGAAGTTGCGGAACGGGTGCGCCGCAACCATGACGCCGCCAACACGGTCAACAACTCTTCGGAGGCCGGCGGCGGTGTGCATGCCGTCAACATAGTGGCGCAAGCCGAACGCCAGAATATGCCCCATCTCGGTGTTGACTTCGATCGCTCCGATTGCGATTAGGCCGGAATCGCGGAATGTGTCCGCTAGTTCTCGCTCTTCCCATCCACCGGAGTGTTCGGTGAGGCATACGCCGTCAAGTCCAATGCGCTGAGCTTCTTCGATTAGCTGTTCAGGGGTAAGTCCGCTGTCGCTGCTGCCGCGGACGGTGTGGAGGTGGAGGTCGAAAACTGCCAAGTCTTTTGTCCTTTGTTTGCTGTCAGTGGTCAAGAGAATTCTAGCCCTTGAACTCGGTATCGGTCAATCGCGGGGGCTAACAGTACACACATGAAGCAGATCCACCAGCATTAAGCGTAGTTTAGTCTATGGTCCAAATCTCAGGAAGGGAGCTTGGGTGAATGAAGAGGGACTAAGAGACAACTGATTGGAAGTGATTGCTCTTCTCCTGCCGGCGCCTAAGCGCCTTGGGAGACAACAGGCAGACGATATGACCACTCTCTCAACGATTCTGGAATGGGGTTCTGGCTAAACTTGATAAGCCCTTTATAGCAGATGGCAATTCCTTAAACGAAGCGACCTTAGCAGTTGCTTTGGATAAATCGTGGGACGCAGTGAACTCGTTTGCAACCACGATGCAGTCAATACCCGCGGCTACTGCCGACTTCAACCCTCGCGCCGAGTCTTCAACAACTACCGTTTCAGCGGCAGTAGCGCCAAAGCGTTGAAGCCCTCTCAGATAGGGCTCGGGATGTGGTTTAGCTCGTTCGTAATCCTCCCTAGACAAATGGAATTCCATGTAGTCCAGGATGGTTCGCTCTTCGTGTATTAGGGCGAAGTCAGCTGGTCTGGATGTAGTAACGATAGCCATCCTGTACGTTTCTGCGAGTTCGGCAAGCGTTTCCAGGACACCGTCGATGTCGATGTCTTCGGTCACCAGGTATTCCTGGTAGTATCGGGTTCTCAGCTGTCGGCCACGATTGATTTCAGATTCGGATATTTCTGAAACTGCCGCCTCCCACGCGGAAACCCCATTGGCCATGTTCGCCAGATATGCGTCTAGCGGGAGAGCAATTCCGAAAGATGCCAGCGCTCGTTTGCTTGCCAGGTAATGCCAATGCTCTGTTTCGACCAGAACCCCATCATTGTCAAAGAGAATGTATTTCTTCACTTTATACCTTCATACGATTCCTTCAAAGTTGCTTTCCAAGCGTATCTCGAAGGGTTGGACCGCAACCGGAAACTCGAAAGAGCGACCGGTGTTCTTCACGTAGAGAATTTTTCAATCCTTTACCAGGAGAAGGTGAACGGCTACCGGAGACCTGAACATTGGGCGTCCTTGTTAGAACTGATCCTGACCAGATCTTCGTTGGAGCAGGTAATGTAGTCGCTTATGTAGGGAAGCAGGAGGCGACGGTACTGCTCCACCTGGGCTTCGATGTCGTGACCACCCTTATCCTGGGCCTCAAACTCGAATATCCGCCCCACACCATCTACCTCATCGAGATTGAACTTGATGTTGTCCTTGTGCCACAGTTCACGTATCTTTCGCACCACGACGCGCTTACCCAGAACTGCTTCCAGAACTTCCAAAGTCCCGCATTCGGGCATCTGCCAGAGTTGAAAGTGGCTGACTCGCGTGTCGTCCTTATGATAGTCCTGATAGTAGATGAGTTCGCTCTTCTCGCCTTCTTTTCGGAGCTTCAGCCTTCGTGTCCCTACGCCCTCCCCTAACTCTGGCAGGTGGTAATAGCGGTCCACCTGTTCCTTGGTCTCAATGAAGGTCGCTCCACTATTCCTTAGGATCTGGCGCACCGGCGCAAAGTCCGGGCAGTATGCCTTGAACTCTCGATTCAGATTTAATTTCATCCGGCGTTCTCCTAAATCAATTGCCAAGCCTGCTTCGTACTTGAGCCGGCCACCCCTCTCGAATCAATCGGTAGAGTCCCCTGAAGCAGTGTGTGAATTGTTTGTCAACAGGGACAGTTTGCGGCAGTTATGCCCACTTCTAAGTTTCCCTAATTCATAGCAGACGGGCATGTTACACCGCACCATAACTGGTGTCTATCATGTCGCGCCGGGTTCCAATATCTTTCAGTTGTCACCCTGAACGGAGTGAAGGATCTAGAGTCTCTGCGGGAAAACAAGGCATGCCGCAGTCAGCAATTTAAGATTTATCTCTGCGGTCGGAATGAAATGGGTTAAGAACGCAACAACCGAAAGAACCTGGATGCAAACCCCACTATGTCACCCTGACTTGATATAATTCAAAATCACGGCGATCATCGATGATAGGCGTGTGACGGCTCAGCGATAGGACTTGACGTTAAGCCTCGGAGGAGAGACATGGCACAGGAAATTGGCGACGATAGAATCAAGGCTTCGCTGGTGGTGCCTGTGCCCGAGGCCGAGGCACTTGTAGGACGCTTTCGATCAGAATATGATCCGGGGGCCAGAAGGGGCATGCCCGCACACATCACAATCAACTATCCTTTCATTCCCGGTGTTACACCTTCCGCCGACACTCTCGACCACCTGACGAAGGTGTTTGCCTCCACACAGCCATTCTCATTTACCCTCGGCCATATCGCAAGATTTCCCAACGTCTTATATCTGGCTCCTTCTCCCTCTGCGCCGTTTGAGCGATTGATAGCCCGGACTGCTCACGAGTTTCCTAACTCGCCACCTTATGGAGGCCAATTCAACAGCGTGACTCCCCATCTAACAGTTGCGGATTCAAAGGATGGAGACCTGCCCGGGTCCGTCGAACGGGAGTTTTCGGACGCAGCAGCAGAGTATCTCCCTCTGGAGGCACTCGCAGACCGTGTGTGGCTGATGGACGATAGCACTGGGCGATGGGAGAAGCGCCTCTCTTTCTCTTTGGGAGGCATGTAACCACCGCACCATAACCGGTGTCTATGAGGTAATGTCAGAAGTTGTGGAAATTGCAAAAGCGTAAGTAAAGGAAAAGGCGTATCCTTCCAGGCAAGCAAACCGTCTATAGGACGAGAAACTGGAGGAACACGCCGTGAGGGAAGTATACCAGAACGAAGGGAATGAGAACGTAGTGGAGGACATGCTGGACCAGATCGTGAGTGAAGGAGCAAGGCGGATGCTTGTAGCGGGACTTGAGGAGGAGGTGAGCAGATTTCTGGGAAGGGAGCGCTACGAGAGAGGCGAGGAGTTTCGCGGATACAGAAACGGATATCATCCCAGTCGGGAGCTGACAGTGGGATTGTCGGCGGTGGAGGTGAAGGTTCCGAGGGTATCGGACGTGCCGGCTGAGGTGTCTGCGAACGGTTTCGAGTCGAAGATAGTGAAGCGGTACGAGAGAACGAGTCGAAAGACGCAGGACCTGTTCCGGAAGCTGTATATGGAAGGGTTGTCGACCGGGGACTTCGAGCCGGTGTTCCGTGAGCTGGTTGGGGAAACGGCGGCGTTGAGTCGGAACGCGATCGTGAGGTTGAAGCAGCGTTGGGAGTCGGAGTACAGGGTGTGGTGCTCAAGGATGTTGAACGAGTACCGCTACGCCTACATCTGGGCTGACGGAGTGTATTTGGGAGCGGGAGTGGACAGGGAGAAGACTGCGTTGCTGTGCGTGGTGGGAGCGAGGGAGGACGGTGAGAAGGAGTTGCTCGGGATGGAACTGGGCTATCGGGAGAGTACGGAGAGTTGGTCTGGTGTACTCAGGAGCTTGCGGGACCGAGGCATGAGCGCGCCTCTGCTGGCGATGGGAGATGGCGCACTTGGTCTGTGGTCAGCGCTGGATGGGGTGTTCCCGACTACGGCACACCAGCGCTGCTGGAACCACCGTGCGCTGAACGTGCAGGCGAAGTTACCGAAGGCGCTGCATTCGGAGGCTAGGCGCCGGTTAAGGGAGATGTCAGTCGCGCCCACACGGGCGGAGTGCGAGCGGCTGCGGGACGAGTACGTGGTTGATCTGAGCGCTGATGGTCGCACCGATGCCGCTGAGACGGTGGTCCGGGACTGGGAGTCGTTCGTTAGCTTCTATGACTTCCCGACCGAGCATTGGGTCCATTTGAGGACAACGAACCCGTTGGAGTCGGTGTTCAGCGGGGTGAGGCTGAGGACGGACGTGGCGAAGCGTATGAAGCGGCGTGACAGTGCGTTGTACCTGGTGTTCAAGGTGGCACTGAGGCTCTCGGAGCGTTGGAGACCGTTGTATGGAGGTAGAAACCTGATGAAGCTGCTGATGGATGGAGCGAGATTCGAGAATGGGATCCTAACCGAGTTGCCGGTGACTGCTGAGGAGGCAGCAGCCTGATGAGCTAAGTCGCCTGGAAGGAATTTCCACAAGACTTGACACAAGCTCGGTGTCTATCACGTTGCAGCAGGTTAATCGACGACCTGCTACCAACAGCAACTTCGGCATTAGCTAACAAGACTGGCGGCACGATATGTTCAGTCGTACCTCCGTCTCCGTTCATCCCCGTGTGATATGCGGAGGGCCTGGTCCACGTGGCGCGCGAATGGTGTCACAAGGCGGTGCTGACTCTGATCTTCGGTGTTATTCACATATCCGTGCTCCCGCTCGGCATCCAGATTGACCGCGTCCCATGTTTTGGGACCGGTCTTGATAGATTGGATAGGTTGGCTTTAACTTACCCAGCGAAGTATGGGAGGAACCAGCCGAAGATTGCGATGAATGTGAGCGTGATGGTGAAAACGCCGACGAGCATTCGGCGGAACAGGATTGCGAGAGGTGCCGCGAATAGGATTGCCATTCCTGATATGGCAAAGGTGTATGCCAAATTGGGGCTGCCGATGCCACCGCCAGGCGCCTGTTCGAGGCACACCCGATAGAGCAGAGCGAGCGCGCCTCCGATGACTGCCCAAGTTGGGTATGAGAGGGCGACTATGCCCATCGCGAGGGTCATGGGCGGGTACTTCTCCATGACGGGCATCATCTGCTGGCGGCGGTTCTTCAGCACGAAAAAGAGGCTAATCATGGAGACAGTGATGAAGACTGACGCCATGAGCATTCCGAGCACTGCGCCGTCTATGAATGTTTCGAGTGTCATATCTGTTCACTCGGGCTGGATCGCAGATACGAGATAGGCGTTCATGCCATGCTTGTGTCGCAGCAGCAAGTGGATGGCGGTGCCGACTTCGCGGCGCGGCATCAGTGCATAGATAGAAGGACCGCTGCCGGACAGATGGATTTCTCGCGCGCCAATCTCGTTGAATATGTTCCAGCAATGTTCCAATCCGCGATAGGCGTCGAAGGCGATGTCGTCGAATGTGTTGAATAGGAACTGCGCGGGCACATCGCCGCCACCACGGATACGAGCCTCCAATTTTCGAGTGAGAAACCCCCGCGTGTAGTTTGCGGGAGTGAGCATGCCGTAGAGGGCGGCAGTCTTGCTTGTCGCTGCGCCCTTGTGCCGCACATCGGGGGTTACTACTACCAGCCACTGCACATTGGCAGGCGGCAGGCGGCGGATGCGCTCTCCCCTGCCTAGTCCAATGGCAGTGCCGCCCCTCAATAGAAAGGGCACGTCCGAACCTAGCTTGGCAGCTACCGTCTCCAACTGCGTGGTGGACATGCCGAGCTGCCACAGGTCGTTAAGGCCGTTCAGGGTTGCTGCCGCGTCGCTGCTACCGCCTCCGAGTCCGGCGGACACGGGAATCGCCTTGTCGATAGCGATGTGAGCGCCGCCGCCGTAACCACTTTCATCTCGGAGGAGATGCGCCGCCCTGTACGCGAGGTTGTTCGGAGATTCTAACGCGGGGTCGTCGCAGGACAGGGTGATGTCGTCGGCAGGAGTGAGGCTTACGATGTCGTGCAGGTCAACCGTCTGCATGATGGTAGCGACATCATGGTAGCCGTCAGTACGGCGCCCGAGGACTTCCAGTGTGAGGTTAATCTTGGCGTAGGCTTTGAGGGTGAGCATCCATCTCAGGATAGCGTAACCGCCATGCAGCGTAAAGGCTGCCCCAGTCGTCGAGGCTGAGTGTTTGAGGGCGACGTCTGGGATCAATTCCGGCTGCGGAGAGCACTGCTTCCGACTCGGTGCGCGGGATGGACAAGCCTTGCTGCAAGCAGTTGTGAATCTGCTTGCGCGGCGCGGAGAAACCGGCGCGAACAAGCGTGAAGAAGGCTTCTATGGAGTCGAGAGGGAGCGCTGGCTCCGGGAATACATCGATACGGACGATGGCGGATGTTACCTTTGGCGCGGGGCGGAACGCGCGGGGCGGTACGCTGGCGATTATCCGGGGCTTGCCGTAAAGTTGGGTCGCGACGGAGAGCAGGGACATTTCGCCGGGGGCGGCGGTCATGTTGCGTGCAACTTCGCGCTGCACCATTACGACCATGAGGGTGGGCTTGTGCCGCGCTTCGAGGAATCGGCGGATGATGGGCTGCGCCGCGTAGTACGGCAGGTTGGCGATGAGCTTGTAGGGTGAGTCGTGCGGTACGAGAGGTTCTATTTCGATTTCGCGGGCGTCGGCGTGGACTATGCGGACGTGGGACTGCTCGGCGAATTCGGTGGCAAGTCTGGCGGCGAGGTCGTCGTCGAGTTCGATGGCTGTAAGGCTCGCGGCGCGTTCCGCAAGTGAGCGGGTAAGGATGCCGCGTCCGGGGCCGACTTCGAGCGCCGTGTCGCCGGGGGACAGGTCTGCGGCTGCGATTATGCGGGAGACGATACGGCGGTCAATTAGGAAGTTCTGGCCGAGGGATTTTTTGGCAGGAGGGTGGCGAGGCATGCGCTTGCCTTTGCGAGACGGCAGTGACTATGCGTTGAGAAGTTCCAACGGAAAGAGACGCTGCTCAACAGAGTCGACGCCGAAGCGGAGCCCTTCTATCGCATACGCTCCCAGCAGGATTGGCGAACCTTCATCGCCAAAAGTAACCTGAGTGGATACTTCGCGTCCATTTACCCGTAGCAGAGCCCAGCCTATGTTCATACGGCTGATACGCCCGTCTCCGAAGCGAAATGCCTGGCTGGTTGCCGGAGATATGCCTAGCTCGCGCAACGTCGATGCTGGGACGGAACTGAAAAATGCCCCCGTGTCCACAAGCGCATCCAGGGATGTCCAGTTGTCACGCTGCCGGTCTCTGATTTCCATTTTCACATTGAAGCATCCCATAGATGTATATCCTCTCCCCAGGATAAGTGGCAGGTCGTGCACCTCAATTCGATTCCCGTCCGAGAGCGTGACTTCGGCGGCGACTCAAGCCAGGCGACCCTGCGGCACCCGGAAGACACCGCTTACCGCTGCTTCCTTCCGGACCTGACGGGGTTCACGGCTTTCCGCCGCGCAGGACCCAGCTATCAACGCCGACCAACCGGAGTCAGAGGCACCGAATGGCAAACCTCCATGAGGAGTTCAGCCTCGCTAGAGCGGATTGCGAGTACAGGGCACCGCTATCTCCCCGCCTAGCACGACCATGAATTCATGGTAGGGGGATGGGGTGAGTGTGTCAACGAAAGTGAGTTTGCCAGTTAGACATTATTCTAGCTTGTCAGCAGTCGCAGAACGGGTGCTGGGGTTCTTGCCCTCACCCTACCCTCTCCCTGAGGGAGAGGGGACTTTTGGCACTAGCGGCTGACTTTTAGGATGCTCAGGAAGGCTTCCTGGGGTATTTCGACGCTGCCGACGCGCTTCATGCGCTTTTTGCCCTCAGCCTGGCGCTGAAGGAGCTTACGCTTGCGGGTTACGTCACCGCCGTAGCACTTCGCGAGCACATCCTTACGCAGCGCGCGTATGGTCTCTCGGGCGATTATTTTTCTGCCGATGGCGGCCTGTACGGGCACTTCGAATAGCTGCCTTGGGATAAGCTCACGCAGTTTTTTGGTCAGCTCGCGTCCCTGATAGTATGCGTTGTCGCGATGGGTGATGATTGACAGAGCATCTACCGGCTCGCTGTTGACGAGAATGTCCACCTTCACGAGGCTGCCAGCGCGATACCCGGAGAGCGAGTAGTCCATCGAGGCGTAGCCTTGCGTGTGCGCTTTCAGGTTGTCGTAAAAGTCGATGAGCACTTCCGCAAGCGGAACATCGAACTCCATCAGCACGCGCGGGGTAGAGTTAGCGCCTTCGCTTTGCAGGTATTCGAGGCGCTTGTATTCGCCGCGGCGGTTGCGGACAAGCTCCATGACGGAACCGATGTAGTTGGCGGGAGCGATGATGCTGAGGTCGAGCCACGGCTCCTGAATCTCGTCAATGCGGGAGGATTCCGGCAGGTGCGCGGGGCTGTCAATATCAAGGATTTCGCCGTCCGTCATCAGGACTTCGTATGCGACGCTTGGCGAGGTCGCAAGCAGATTCAGGTCGTATTCCCGCTCAAGGCGTTCCTGCACGACGTCCATGTGGAGCAAGCCGAGAAAGCCGCAACGAAAACCCGAGCCGAGCGCAAGGGAGTTTTCCGGCTGAAAGGTGAGCGCGGCGTCGTTGAGCTGGAGTTTTTCGAGAGCAACTCGCATGTCCAGGTAGTCTTCACCGTCGGCGGGGTACAGGCCTGCGAATACCATCGGCTTGAGCGGCTGGTAGCCTTGCAACGGCTCGGAAGCGGCGGCATTCGCGAGAGTCACGGTGTCGCCGACCGGGGCATCACCAACGCTTTTAAGTCCGGTTGCTATGTACCCTACTTCACCGACGCCAAGCCGACCGATACTCACAGGATCGGGTGTAAAGACGCCGACATCCAACACCTCGCTCGCGCTGTTGGTGGACATTATCTTGACACGGCTGCCGGACGGAACCTGACCGTCCATCACTCGGACATAGGCTATCGCTCCCTTGTAGGGGTCGTACTTGGAGTCAAATATAAGGGCGCGCAGGGGAGAGTCGGCATCGCCGGAGGGCGGCGGAACGCGCTGCACAATGGCTTCGAGGATTTCAGGGATGCCGGTGCCGTCCTTCGCGGATACGAAGACTATCTCGTCGTCGAGGAAGCCGAACGCCTGCTGGACTTCCTGCGCTACTCGTTCCGGCTCAGCGACGTCAAGGTCTATCTTGTTTATGACCGGGATGATTTCAAGGTCATTTTCGAGGGCTAGATAGACGTTGGCAAGCGTCTGCGCCTGGATGCCCTGCGAGGCGTCAACCACCAGCAGCGCGCCTTCACACGCCGCAAGGCTGCGCGAGACTTCATAAGAGAAGTCCACGTGCCCCGGCGTGTCTATGAGATTGAGCTGGTAATCCTGCCCGTCCTCGGCTTTATGTGAGAGGCGAACCGCCTGCGCCTTTATGGTGATGCCGCGTTCGCGCTCGAGGTCCATACTGTCGAGAAGCTGCTCGACCATTTCGCGCTCATCAACCGCTCCCGTTTTCTGCATGAGACGGTCGGCGAGAGTGGACTTTCCATGGTCGATGTGGGCGATGATGCAGAAGTTTCTGATTTGCTGTGAATCCATGAGGTTATATTAGCATCCACGTGGGCAATGGTCTATGTATAGGAAGGGCCTTCGAGCAACCTCATATCTGATGATCGGAAGAATGGAAGAACAGCGCCAACGGCGTACTGGCGAGGCGCAGCGGCACCATAAATAATTCGTTGACAATTCAAAATCGCATCACTAACATTATATGTTGCCGAACGCGGAATATCCGGATTGCGCTAGAGCGCACGACCTCATCTTGGCAGCACGTACTCGGGCTGCGTCAGTAATTCGGCGGTGACGGTCGAGGAATGTAAATTTGGAGGGAAACAGAATGAAAAGCAAAGCCTTTTGGCTTTTGGGACTGGTCGCGATAGCGGCATTGGTTCTTGTGGCTTGCGGCGGCGCAGATGAAACACCTGCGGCACCCGCACCGGCGGCTCCGGCGGCAGCGCCCGCAGCGCCGGCTCCTGCTGCGCCTGCACCCGCGGCACCGGCAGCAACAACTGCTCCGGCAGCAGCTCCCGCTGCGACGGCAGTGCCCGTGCAGCCCACGCCCGCTCCGGCGATTCCGACCGAACAGGCGGCGATAACTATTACTGTTGCGTTCGACAATGTCGGTACGCCGCAGTTCCGCAACGTCAAGGGCACCTGGCCCGACGTGCTGTTCCACGGCTTCTTTGGCTTCCAGGAGCCACTGCTGGGCTGGGAACCTACTTACGACGACCAAGGCAACCCGATCCGCTCGACGGGCGAGGCATGCCACGCACCGTTCATCGCAACAGGCTGGGAGTGGGAACTCCCGTCCAAGAGTGGCGGCACGGTGAAGATGGATGGCAAGGAGTTGGAGAACTTCGACGATGCCGATCTGTCCGATCCGGACAACCAGGGCATCATCAGGGTGTTCATCCAAGAGGGCATTGACTTCTATCGCGCAGAGCCGGACGGACTCGTGAAGATGGGCCCGCTTACCGCAGAGGATGTCGCGTGGTCGTTCAATGACGCAGGTTCTGAGAACACGAACTCGGCTCACTCGAACTCATCGCAGGCGTATGAATACTACAAGCCCTGGCGCGCGGAGAGCGAATATGTCGCGGTAGCTGAAAATCGCGCGTTCCGCTCGGACGGCCTGCAGGACGCTTCGTCAATCTGCCAGGACGCTATATGGATTCAGTCCAAGGCATACAACGATGAGTTGGAAGCCGCCGGTAACGAGGATGGCACTTTCGGATTCCCGCACGGCTCAGGTCCGTTCGTGGTGGAAGAGTGGCTGCCCGCAGAGCGCATTAACGCGGTAGCCCGTGTCGACCACTGGAGGCAATCCGCTCCGTTCCAGAGGCTGATTTTCGTGCAGGCGAACGAGGCGCAGCAGCGCTCCGCTATGCTTCAGACCGGTGCAGCCGACATCGCCATGGCGTCCATCCAGGACGTCGGACGGCTCGAGGATGAAGGCTTCAAGTTCCACGAGGGCCTTGATGCCATCAACGGTAACTTCTACTACTTCTCCGGCAACCTCTGGGCGTTCAAGTACCCGCCGAACTCCACCCTCGGTGATGATGACCTGTCCGGAAAGCCGATTTTGCGGAAAGGCTTCCTGCCTTCCGACAAGTACCCATGGATTGGCGACCCGCGCCTTGAGTGCGTGGGCATAGACCGCAGTGACCAGTCCATTCAGGACACGCCGGGCGCGGGCTGCGAAGTTGCCAACTTCAGCGGAATGTATGAATTTGATGGTTTCGATTCGCGGTTTGATGAGGGCGCTGTAGGCTTCGACTACACCGATGCCGACAGGTTCTCCTACGAGACACCGCGCATGATAAGCGCGAAGAAGTTCCGCCAGGCGCTTGCCTACGCGATCGACCGCGAGCTTATCGCAGCGTCGGTTACGGGCGGATATGGCGGCGCGGTCTATGGCGGGGCGTTCCCCGGCATGACGGTCCACCAGACGCACCCTGAATACAAGGACCGCTGGAGCTACGCATTCGATCCTGAGAAGGCGCAGGCACTCCTTGCCGAGTCGGGTGTAGCGCCTGGCTTCGAGTTCGAGTTCTTCTGCTCGCAGGGCAACGGCACGTCGCTAGAAGTCTGCGAAGCGGTAGTCGGACAGTGGAAAGAGAACCTTGACCTTGAGCCTTACATTGACAGCACGCAGTATTCATCGCGCCGCCCGACAATGCTGGGGCGTGAGATACATGTGCCGTGGATGACGCGCTGGGGGCCGACGAGCAAGCACGGCAGGCTTGGCGAAGGCGGCGGCACACTGCCGGGTGGTGGCCTGTGGCCGCTTCCCGCCGGTGGCTGGAACCCTGGCATCGAGGACAACCGCTGGTGGCAGAACCGCGAAGACACGCGTGTTCAGAAGAAAGGCTCGGATGACAATCTCGCTACCCGGGAAGCCATCTTGGACTGGGCATACGACATGACCTTGTCCACGGGCACGGTGGAAGTACCTGTTCTCATCGGGTTCAACCCGGACACAGTCGAGAGCTGGAACCTTGCTCCGTATGAACTTCCCAACTCGTTCGAGACTATCGTGCCGGCAAACAGGTAAGAGTCCTGTTATAACTGATACGGCTCACTGGCTCACTGAAAAATAGACGCGGCGTCCCGCTTCCTGTATGGTTAGGCGGGACGCCGCAAAGCGCACTAACGATTTTCCTGATTTTTTGGGGTGCCCTCATCTCCCTGCCTGTGCAGGGGCGGGATCTAACCCTCCATCTAGGTGGACTGGACAAAGGGCGAGACTCTCCACATTGGAGAAGGGACCCATACGGGACTGACCTGAATGAAAGTCTTCATTTTAAGGCGACTGCTGTTTCTCATAGTCGCAATTTTAGCCGCAACACTGATTGTGTTCGCGCTCTCGCGGCTGCAAGGCGACCCGCGCAACGTGATGCTGAATGTCGGGTATGTGTCGCCAGAACAGTGGGAGGCGTGGGGCAAGAAGTTCCACCTGGACAAGCCGCTCATCGTCCAGTACATGATCTGGGCCGGCAAGGGATTCTTCCAAGGAGACTTCGGCGAGTCTCTGAAGACTGGCAAGCCTGTGCTCGAAGAAGTTTTCTATTTCGCGCCCGCCAGTCTGCAACTGGGCTTGTCGGCAGTCTTATTCGTCCTCATCACCGGCATTCCGCTCGGCATACTGTCGGCTGTGAAGCGCGGGACCATCTGGGACGTTATAGGGAGGACATTCGCAGTATTCGGGCAGGCACTGCCGCCTTTCTGGCTGGGCATCATGCTCATACTGGTGTTCTCCGTCACGCTGGACTGGCTCCCATCCGGGACACGCGGGCATGACGCAACTAGCTGGTTCGACCGCCTGCGGTATTTCCCGATGCCCGCAGTAACGCTGGGATGGCTGGCGTCCGCAGGATTGATGCGGCTGGTTCGATCTTCGATGCTGGAGGTCCTGGACTCAGAGTATGTGAAGCTGGCGCGGGCTAAGGGCGTGGCGACTAACACGGTCATCTGGAAGCATGCTTTCAAGAACGCGCTGATTCCGCCCCTGACGTTTGCGGGCCTGATACTGGTCGGATTTATCGGTGGGACAGTCGTTACCGAGACAGTGTTCGCCTGGCCTGGCCTCGGGCAGATGACCTATAGGTCGATAATCAACAACGACTTCCCGTTGATGACGGGCGCGGTGCTGGTCTTCACGGCGCTCTATGTATTCGCCATATTCGTCATCGACGTGCTGTACGCATTCATAGACCCACGAATACGCTACTCATAAGGACGGCCACAGTTGACTACACCGGTAGGGAATGTGACCATTGCGGATCTTGAAGTCAGCAGACGGGAGTCTGCGCTGGCACGGGCATTCTATGTGTTCCGGCGCTGGCCGCTCATTCCGATGCTGATACTGGCAATCCTCGTAGTTTGCGCGCTGTTTGCGCCGTTCATCGCGCCATACGAGCCTGAAGTTGACCAGCTCAGGGCGGTGCTGGCGTCCCCTTCATGGTACCCGCCATGCGAAGAGGGACAAATCAGCAATAAGTTCGAGAGCTGTAACACAAACGGCATACCGCTCGGACGCGACGCGAGGATCTATAATTTCGTGCTGGGCGCGGACCAGCTGGGACGCGACATCGTGAGCAGGATTATATTCGGCGCTCGCCTCTCGCTCAGCCTCGCCGCAATCGCTATCGCAATCGGCACGGTATTCGGGACTTCCGTGGGGCTGATTGCCGGTTACTACGGCGGATTCATCGACGAAGTCATCATGCGAATAGTCGATGTTTTCAACGCCATCCCCTATATTCTGCTTGCTATCGCGCTGGTGCTGGTGCTGGGCCAGAGTTTCGCGGTGGTGGCGTTCGTGCTTGCGCTGGGAGCGTGGACAGGCATCGCGCGTCTTGTCAGAGGGCAGACGCTTCAGGTGCGTAACTTCGACTACATCGCGCTCGCGACGATAGCGGGCGCTTCGACATTCCGCATTATGTTCAGGCACCTGCTTCCTGCCGTTGCCAACACAGTTGTGGTTGCGAGCACGCTTCAGGTGGGCAGTACGATTCTGTCTGAAAGCATACTGTCGTTCTTGGGCGCGGGAGTGCCGCCGCCGACGCCTTCGTGGGGCGCGGACATTTCGGTCGGCCGGGAGTTCCTTGGATCGGCATGGTGGGTTGCGTTCTTCCCAGGAATGGCAATCTTCCTGACGGTGCTTTCGTTCAACTTCATCGGCGACTGGCTGCGCGACCGCTGGGACCCGCGCCTTCGCCAGATATAGTTCGGCCCAGACAGAGATTGTCCCGCAGTGCCGTCTTCCTGGAGATAGATTTCTCAGAGGGGCAATTCGCACAGCGCTGAGCATGTATTTTCACCCCCATCCTAACCTTCCCCCATCGAGGGGGAAGGGACTTTGCAATTGACTTCATGAGAGTGCTGGAAGCGATATACGCTATTCGCTACCCGTTGATGTGGGTGCTATTCATTGGCGGCTCGATTTTCCTTGTTCTGGTGGCTTCGGGAGTGCAGGTGCCCGGGCTGGAGCGCAAGTATGCCACTTCGGATCAGACGCGCGACGCGGCGGCGACAGCAAATGCTCCCACGATCTCTCGAGGAGAAGCGATAGAGCGCATCCGGGAATACCTGCGGACTGAGTGCAGCAATGGGGCAGAGTACTTAGAGGGCGATCCGCAGTTCACCGCAGTATTCCTCAGCAATCCGAGGACGGACGATCATCACGAGCGCGGTGACAGGGAGTGGCAGGTTACGCACGCGCCTACTGATGACTTCTGGCGTCTTTACGAGACGACGGGTGAGATTATCACCGTAAAGGGCGATTGTTGAGGAGCAATCAGCCGTCAGCGGTTTGTCAGCAGATGAGGCCGTATTGACGACTGTGGCTTACGTGGCAAAGTCCTGTTCGTCGTCAACCAGCGTGGGAAGGTCTTCGCCGGGCTGGGCTGTTGTGAGCTTACGCACGGGGTAGTTGATCTCTATGTCCTCGTCCTTGAAGCGGGCGTGAAGGCGCATTATGATTTCGTGCTGCATCGCGAAGGTGGCGACGCGATCGACGCCTTGGAAGATGACGCGGAAGTTTATGTTGGAATCGGCGAACTCGAAGAAGCGGACGATTGGCTCAAACTCCGTATTCGCGTCATCGGATTCCTCGATCACTCCGGCGGCTACCTCAAGGCAAACGCGCGCGACCTCTCTCAGATCCGAGTCGTAGCTGACGCCGCACTCTACTATTCCGGTGACGGCAGGGGTTGGCGTGGTGAAGTTTGTAACGATACTTTCGGTTATAAGGTTGTTGGGAACGACTATCATATTGTTGAACCGGCTACGCAGGACGGTGCTGCGCCACCCGATGCTCTCTACGAAGCCTGCCCTTTCTGAGTCTATTTCCACATAGTCGCCTTCGCTGATGTGGCCTTCGGCAACGACATACGTTCCCGCGATGAAGCTGGCTATGGTAGGACTGACAGCCAGGGCTACGGCAAGACCGCCGATGCCCAGACCCGCCAGCAGCGGCGTTATCGGAATGCCCAGAATGTCCAGCACCACCAGCGCACCCAGAGCGAAAACGAAAATCGAAGATATTCGAATGAGAATAGGCCAGATTGCAGTGTTGAGCGCGTTACGGGTGTCATGGGGAACGCGGGCGCTGTACCAGCGCATCAAAGCTCTGATTAGGCGCGAGATGGCGTAGCAGACCAGTGCGGCTACGGCGATGAGCCAGGTGGTGTTGCCTAGCCTGTCCAAATTGGCGAGGAAACCGAGCGACTGCGTTGATGCCTGCGACAGGGAGATGAGCGCAATACGCACGCCGAAGAGGATGATGACAAGGGCGCCTGGCACTCGAAGAGCGCCGATCACACGAATCTCGATTGACCTTAGCGGACTATCGTGGCGCTTTACGAGCAAGTTCAGTAGCTGGCCGAGAATCAGGTTCGCCAGAAACGCGAGTAGGCAGGCCATAGCGATGACGCCGAGCGCGTATAGTAGCGCGAGCGCCGCGTTGTCTGCGAAGGCTTCGGGGAGCATAGATGTACCTCAGCCGACCAAGCTGTTGGGCATTCTGAGTTTCAAGGACTGCCGTTGGGCGTTGGTCGGGTTGAACATCACTCTTGATGCGAGGACACACCCCCATCCTAACCTTCCCCCGTCAAGGGGGAAGAGACTCTTGAAAATGCCTTGGGAGATTAGAGTGCCATTGCGTAGCCGATGGTGTTCTTGGCGGATGCAGCGCCCGCGATAACGCCTTTGTCGGCGTGCCAGCGGATGCCCATGACCTTGCCATTTGCCCAATCGCCGGTCAGTTCGATTTCATGGCCGCGCCGTTCGAGTTCGCGGCGCACATCCGCGGGGATGCGCGACTCAGCGACGACGCGGGCGGGGAATGCGGCGCGCGGGTAGAAGGACGACGGGAAGTGGGTGGAATGTACGGTGGGAGCGTCGAGGGCCTCCTGGAGGTTCATTCCGAAGTCGATGTGGTTGAGGAAGAACTGAAGGGTCCACTGCTCCTGCGAGTCTCCGCCGGGCGTTCCGAATGCCATGTACGGCTCGCCGTTCTTCGTGACCATGGTGGGAGTCAGCGTGGCGCGGGGACGCTTGCGGGGCTGGAGCGCGTTGGGGCGGTCAGGGTTGAGATAAAACATCTGGCCGCGCGTGCCGAGCGGGAAGCCCAAGCCCTTGATTACGGGGGATGTGCCGAGCCAGCCGCCGCTGGGAGTTGCAGCGACCATGTTGCCCTCGGCGTCCATCGCGTCCAGGTGTGTGGTGTCTCCGATGTGCGCATGACCGAGTCCGAGGTCTCGTACCTCGCGGGCGGCTACGCCGAGGGCGGCGCGGTTGTCCTCCGCGACACCGACCGCAGTGTAGTCGGGAGCGCCGCCGCCGAGGTCACCGGGGCGGAGTTCGTGGGACGCGAGCGCGCCAATCTGCCCTGCTCGCTTCTGCGCGTAGTCGTCGGAGAGCAGCATGTCGATGGGCACTTCGTCGAATGCCGGGTCGCCATAGTATGCTTCGCGATCGGCGAAAGCGAGTTTGGCGGACTCGATCCATGTGTGGAGGTAGTCGGCGGAGTTGTGGCCGAATCCGGAGACGTCCATAGTCTTCAGGATTGCGAGTTGCTGGAGGAAGAGGGGACCTTGCGTCCAGGAAGGGCACTTGTAAACGTCGAGGCCATCGTATTCTAGGGATACGGGCTGCTCGACTGTGGCGTGCCATTCGGCGAGGTCTTCATAATCCAGCAAGCCCTTGTGGGCCATGCCACTCGCATCCTCGACGGGGTTGTCGTGGATGAAGCGGATAATCTTCTCGGCTACACCGCCCTTGTAGTACTCGTCGCAGGCGGCTTCTATGCCGGCGACGCGTCCCTTGCCTTGCGCCTGCTTTTCGGCGTCGCAAAGGGAGCGCAGCATTGCGCCGAAGTCGGGGTTGCGTATAAGCTCGCCGGTCTGGGGCGCATTGCCGTTGCGGAAGTATATCTCGCCAGTGGTGGGGTATAGCTCGGTGTACTTGGTTTTGTCGGATGCGAGGCGCTGGTGGAGGCCGTCATAGACCGGGAAGCCGTTTTCGGCGAGGTCGATGGTGGGCTGGACAACTTCGGCAAAGCTCATGGTGCCCCAGCGGGCGAGGGCAGTTGTCCAGGTGCCGACTACGGCGGGGACGCAGGCGGGGAGGTAGCCGTCGCCGGGGATTAGGTCGATTCCGTTCTGGCGGCACCACTCGATCGTGAACGCCTTCGCGGACCAGCCCATACCGGATACGGCGTAGGTGCGCTGCTCTTTGGCGATATATACCAGCGTGGGGACTTCGCCGCCGATGCCACAGGACTGCGGCTCCAGCAGGGTCTCGCAGATGCCCATAGCGGCTGCCGCGTCGATGGCGTTGCCGCCGCGCATGAGCATTTGCAAGCCGACGGAGGATACGAGGTAGTGGCCGGAGGTTACAACGCCCCTGGCGCTCATAACGACTGGTCGGGTGGTGAATGCTGGCATTTTGCCCTCCTATGGAAACCGGGAATTGACATGGATGGACAGGATGGAAGGGATGATAGCAGAAAAGGCGGCTGATGACGAAAAACAAGGGATGGCAAGTTTATCCTTTGCCCCTCACCCTAACCCTCTCCTCTCCTCAAGGGAGAGGGGGTAAATTGTGGCAATTATGTCCACTGGTTGAAAGGTGTCAGTTGGCTCTTCCCTCAATAAGAAATCGGGCTGAGAAGAATTGTAGTTCTCTGCCTGAAATTAGTCTCTCCTGGAGAGCGAATAGGGGTTGTAGATGCGATTCTACGGTGAAGCCCGGAACGAGCCAGGGGACGGCTCTGAGGTAGTAAACGATCGCGCCTACGTCTCTGAACGATAGGCTGCCCTCCCACTCCTGAAGGTTTGCGATGGTGAGGCCGGCCGCTTCCAGCAATGGGACGTACTCTTCCGCTGTCGAGTCGGGCCACTGAGGTTCTGCGCCGAAGACAGCTTGCAAGTCCCATGCCGACATTCCGTGGACCTGCTGCGTGAGGAATGTGCCGCCGGCGGCGAGCACGCGGGCGACCTCGCTGGGGTTAAATGCCGCGTGCCGGTTCAGGACCAGATCGAATTCGCAGTCAGCGAAAGGCATCGGGTGGATGGTGGAAACCGGTGCTTTGACGACATTGACGCCCAAGGGAGAGAGTCGCTGCGTGGCAAGCTCAAAGTTCGGGAGGTAGTCCTCAGTCACAACGACCTTTGGAGGCCAGTGTTGGCGCAGGCTCAACAGCTTCTCTCCACCGCCTGTTTCCAAGTCGATCACGGACGAAGACTGTGCCATGAGTTTGGCGGCGCGATCCAGATATGACCAAGGGACTTGGCCCTCCGTCATTCGGCCATTGAGATACGAGAAGTCCCAGCCAATGAAGGGCTGACGCTCTTCGTGCAGCCATGTATCGATTAGTTCGTCGCGGTTCATGTGTGGCAAGGGAAATTACATCGATGTACGGGATGGGGAGGATAGTATCAGGTACACCCGGGATGTGACAGCACAATGAAGGGGGCGTTGCGAGGAAGGTGTAGGTGTCAGGCACAAGTATGATTTTGATGCAGTCTTCACCCCCATCCTGACCTTCCCCCATCAAGGGGGAAGGGACTATATGACTCACCTCAACACGGGAGGCACTACGAAAGATGGTGTCTCAAGGTTACGCCAGAAGCGCATTGGCTCGACACCGGAGACGCTTGCCATGTATAGGGTCATCACGGTGCCATGCGTTACCACGATGGGGGTTTCGGCGGTGCCGGTTGCGATTATCTTGTTTATGGCAATGGTGAACCTTCGCAGTGCCTGATGTGCCGTCTCGTCGCCTAGCACAGGCTGTTGGGGATTGCAGAAGAATTGCTGGATTGCCTGTTCAAACCCATCCTTTGTGGGAAAGTATGGCACGTTGCTCCTGTGGTGTTCTTCAAGCCCGTGCGCGACGTTCATAGGAACATTCAGCGCGTCGGTGAGTATCTGAGCGGTCTCTATTGCCTTCGGCTCTTTGCTGCACCAGATTGAGGTCGGGGTGAAGCCGCGCAGTTCTTTTGCTAACTCCCCTGCCCGACTGCGCCCGCGCTCGCTGAGTCGCCAGGTGGACGCGGGTTTGCCCGGCTGTATTTCCGGCTCGGAGTGGCGCACGAGTATGAGATTGCTCATTGCCTTTCCACCTTCGGGATCGACCTTCGTGTATTCTTAAGTTTTCGCAGGGTGTGCGGGGCATCATCTGCGTAGGAACGGCATGGGCCGTGCCCTGTCTATGACGGTATCCGTTGCCCGACATGAGGTCGATGCCGTTCAGTCTGCACCAGTCGATTGTGAATAGCTCGGCGGACCAGCCCATGGCCGAAACGGCGTACGTTCTGCCTACCCTTGCAAAGCAAACAAGCGTCGGCACTTCTCTGCCGATACGGCAGGACTGAGGCTCAAGTAGTGTCTCGCAGATGCCCACTGCTGCTGCCCCGTCGATTGCGTTGCTGCCGTGCATCACCATCTGCAGGCCTATTGAGAAAACGAGGCAATGGCTGAAGGTTACAACTCCCCGGCGCTCATTACGACGGACCGAGTGGTGAATTCCGGCATTGAGGCCCTCCTATGGGAACCAGAGCCAACAGGATGGGAAGGATGGTAGCAGAAGGGATTTAGCAGTGCCAGCATTACAGATAGATACTCCTGGGTCTGGTCGGTGCGCGCAGATCGTTGAGTTTCATGGCCCGAATAGCCCGTCCAGTGAAGGGACGCTATCAGCATTTCGGGCTTATGCTGCTCTCTCGTCGGAGACACAGTTACGGTGGTATCGACCGGGATAACGATGTGATGCATCATCGACCCGAGACCTCGTTTGAGGATTCTGAACACCCTGCTTCGTTGCAGGCCTCAACACGGTATGATGCGAGGTGGTCGGAGTGAGTCCACTCGATCTGTGGTTCGCTCACGTTGGCGATACATCTGTACGAGTCGTCACGAAAGATCTTGTAATGGGTAGCTCCGGCGACGGCGTCCCAAGTCAAAGTGATAACTGTATTCCAAAAGAAAAGAAATGAAATTTCCTTCGTCCGCGCGCCGATCGAAGGTTTTTCCGGCGCGTAAACAGAGGAACTGATTTCGGCTCCCGCGTCCATAAGAATCCGCACTATTTCAGGGGCGTTCTTCTCAAGAGCGAAGTTGACGAGCAGAAGGCCACACCCGTTCCTGACGTTCACATTTGCTCCAGCGTCTATGAGAAGAAGGACTATATCAGGATTGCCAATATCAATAGCCTCGTGAAGGACGGGGTTGTCCCAGATGTCCCTTGCGTTGACATCTGCTCCAGCGTTTACGAGAATCCGCGCGACCTCAAGATTGCCTTGGAAGATCGCAGTATATAAGAGGGGATTGTCGGCGGCGTCCCTTGCGTTAGTGTCTGCCCCTGCGTTTACGAGAATCTGCACGACTTCAGAATTGCCTTTGAGGACCGCAGTAAATAAAAGGGGATTTTCGGAGGCGTCCCTTGCGTTGGTGTCTGCCCCCGCTTCTATGAGCATCCTTACAATCTCGGGATATTCTTCGTCGATCGCAGTATATAAAAGGGGATTCTCGGCGGCGTCCCGTGCGTTGATGTCTGCCCCCGCGCTTACTAGAATCCGTACAATCTCAGGATTGCCACCATACACAGCCGCGTGGAGAAGCGGTGCGTTCTCGCTGTCTGTTGCGTTTACATCTGCTCCCGCTTCTATGAGAATCCTTACAATCTCGGGATATTCTTCGTCGATCGCAGTATATAAAAGGGGATTGTTCTCACTGTCTCTTGCGTTCACATCCACGCCAGCATTTACGAGAAACCGCACGACTCCGAGACGATTCGATCTAATCGCCCTGTCCAGCATAGAGTTGCCAAACACTTCTAGCGCCACGAATGCCAAAGCTACCAGTATCGCTACGAAAAGCGGGAGCGCTATAAACAGTAACTTTTTCATGTATTCTCCTTGCAGATTGATTTCCTCGTCTGAGTGAACAGCTTCGCTCGGCGCCGATGGAGCTATAATTATTCAACTCCTGTGTGTCCGCAGTTATTCGAGCTCTGGGAACTCGGATTATACATTGGGGGCAGCGATGGTCCGAGAGAGGGGCAGTACGGCGAAGATGGCTGCTGCTAGGGCGAACAAGGTCGCGATGAAGTACATGGTCGGGTTGAAGCCCATTGTCTCATAGATTGCGCCTGCCACCAGCACGGAGGCAGCGGACATCAGAAACGCCACGCACGAAACTGCCCCCAGCGCGGTCGATGCGACATCCTGACCGACTACGTCGAATACCGCCGCGGTCAGGATGGGCTGGTCCGGATACAGGAATAGTCCGAGAAGCGCGACGGCAATGGTCAGGGCAATGCCGCTGTCGAAGAAGACGAGCGCCAGCGTAACCAAACAGGACCATAGCAGTCCTGGAACCATGACCTGCTTGCGTCCCAGGCGGTCTGACAGATAGCCTGCCACCGGCTTGGCGAGCAGGCCGGTGGCGATGAGCAGCGCAATGTGGAAGCCGCGCCATGCCGGGTTCATGTCCAGTTCGTTTCCCAAGTAAAGTGACAGCACGGTGACGATGGATATGAGGGTTATGTTGCGCAGTCCGCGCACGAATGTCAGCCCCCATAATACCGGGCTTCGGAGCAGGCGGCGGGTCAGATACATTCGCCGCGCCATCGTCGGTGAGTCGGCGGGGGATTCTGATTCCGAATCATTCCGCCCAATGTTGCGGAATGCCCAGACCGCCACGAATGTCAGGAATAAGGGCGGTATGGCGTAAACGCTCAGCAGTCCACGCCAGCTCAGAAAGGCGAGAAGCGCGCCGGTTGCCAGCGGGCCCACGACATCGCCGACGCTGCCGCCCACGCCGTGAAATGCCAGCGCCATCCCTCTTCGCTCAGAAAAGTGATGGGATAGCGATGCGGAGGCGGGCAGATGCCAGAGGGAATGAGAGACGGCCACTACTCCAATGCTGATGAGCAACAAAGGATAGACAGGGGAGATGCCCATTGCTAGAGACCCAAGAGAGGCGACGGCGAGGCAGCCTGCCAGCAGGAAACCCCAGTAGCGGCGGAGAACGTCCACCACTACGCCGCCGGGTAGGGCGATAAGTCCTGCTGCCAGGTCTCTGGCCGACATGATCCCTGCCACGCCAACGCTGTTGAGGCCAAAGGCGGCCTGAATTTCGGGCAGCGCGACGGCGAAGCCTTGAACAATCCAGTGGAACGTGGCGTGTCCGGTGGCGAGGCCGGGAATGACTAGGCGCCGGGATATGGAAGTATTATCGTCTGCGGAAGGGCTGTGGGGTTCCATGCTACCTTCGTCCATTGAATCTATCTCCGAAGGATAATGGACTCAGAGGCGTTCTGCTACATAGCGAGGGGTTGGAGTCAAGAGGTGTGGTGGGCCCGCAGGGATTCGAACCCTGGACACTCGGATTAAAAGTCCGATGCTCTGCCAGGCTGAGCTACAGGCCCACTACGAACGCGGAAGCGTACCTACAATTCTAAGTGGGGTTGGATGCCGATTCAAGGTTAAGCATCATCGTCCCGATACGCTGGCTCCCTCCGAGTTGCTGAAAGCATGCTCGGTGGGGAAGATGCTTATCTGGTGGGGAGGCCAGTAACGCACCCAAGCCCTGCCGACAATGTTTTCGAGCGGCACCGTACCCCAGTCCCGTGAGTCGTTGCTTTGCCTGCGGTTGTCTCCTAGAACAAAGTAGGTGTTCGGGGGCACTTTGTAGGCTTCCATTTCGTCGTATTCGTCAAGGCTTGCATAGGACTCCTGAAGCTGCTTGCCGTTGACGAACGTGCGCCCGCCGCGGATTTCGACAGTGTCGCCAGGAACACCGATGACTCGCTTCACGAAGTCACGCGTTGGGTCGTTCGGGAAGTTGAATATGACCACTTCCCCATGCTGCGGTGGGTGAAACGGGAAGATCAGGCCGACCTCTGAGAATTCGTCTCCCATGACAGCGCCTTCGGCATCTCCGCCCAAATTCAGATGGCGATACACAACCTTGTTGACAAGAAGATACTGCCCTTGCGTCAGTGTGGGTCGCATGCTTGCCCCCTCTACCTGATAGGTCTGTACGGCGAACTGTATGCCCACGAACAGTAGCAGCGACAGTATTATCGTCTCGATTATCTCTCGGATTACGGCGCGCATCTGGCTCCAATGTCAGGAAGTTCGTCCGTGGGATAGACACAGGACTGTTTCATGCTCCCTGTATTATAGCGTAAGAGCGTGCGAGCCAATATAATTTTCGCAGATACAGGCACGGGCAGAGTTCTCTACCGTGAGAATGTGCCGGCGGCGATATTTGGTAATTGCGAGGGACTTCGTATCGTGAGAATTGCGGTGCGACCTTAATGAATATAGGCGATCTGGAGCTAATCAGACGCAGCAAAGAGGGAGACCTCGATGCGTTCAACGAGATTGTTGCACGCTATCAGAGGCAAGTCTTCAATACTGCCGCGCGTATTCTTGGCAGCACTTCTTACGCTGACGACGCGACGCAGGAGACATTTATCTCGGCTTACCGCGCCATCGGTAACTTTCGGGGCGTAAACCTCGCTCCCTGGCTTCTGAGAATCGCCAAGAACCAGTGCTACGACATGATAAGGGCGATGCGCCGCCGTCCCGCGGACTCACTTGAAGAGAACCTCACCAACCCCCAAGTCGCGCGCGCGCAAAGTGGCCGCAGCCCGGAGGAAGAGACGCTGCAGGGTGAGCTTGCTGCTGAAATTCAGCGGGCAATACTGTCGCTGCCTGCGGAGCAGCGGCTTCTGGTAACGCTAATCGATGTGCAGGGGTTCAGCTACGAAGAGGCGGCTGAAACGGCTGAAGTCTCCATAGGCACCGTAAAATCCCGACTTAGCAGGGGAAGAGCGCGAATCCGTGACCATCTACGCGGCTTAGGGGAACTTTTGCCGTCCGAATTTCGTCAATCATCATGACGGGGCAGTTATGATCACATTTTGGAAGAACAGGCGACGTGCCAAAATCCGAGAGCTGCTTTCCTCGTACATCGACGGAGAGCTAAGCGCATCGGAGGCGCGTCGCGTGGAAGAGCATCTGGCAAGCTCCGACGAATATGGCGCAGAGCTGGAGTCGTTGCGCCAGACCACGATGTTGCTCCAGCAGATGCCGCAGCTTGAGCTGCCTCGCTCCTATGCTCTGAATCCGGCTGATGTCGAGGAAGCAACGCCACAACGCCGTTTCCTTTCGTTCGAGTCGTTCACGGGCGGGCTGGCAACGGCGGGCGCGGCTGCGCTGGTCGTAGTTCTGGTAGTGGGCGTGGTGTTCCTAGCGCGCCTAGGCCTTTCGGGGTCGGCAGCCGCACCTGCACCTGCGGCAGCGCCAGCTGCTCCCGCGCCGGCCATGGCTGCCCCAGCGGCGCCTGCTCCGGCTGCTCCGGCGGCAGCGCCTCAAGTGCCTCGTGCCGTACCAGCCGCACCTCAAGCTGCGCGTGTTGCGCCGACTGTTGCACCTGCGCCGGCAATGGCAGCACCGGCCCAACCTGCTGCACCGGCAGCCGCGGCCGCAGCACCCTCACCGCGAGCGATGGCTACTTCGGCCCCGATGAAGATGGCGCAGGAGGCCGCACCAGCCCCTGCCGCTGCGCCCGCCGCACCTGCATCCGAGCCAGCTCCGCGTACCGAGCAGGAAGGCGAAGAGCCCGTAGAGAAGGAAGTTGTGGTGAAACTTACTTCGATGGACGACGCGGACGCTGAGGCAACGGCAACCGCTGAGGCGCAAATAGAAGCGACGGCTACTGCTGAAGCGGCAGTTGCGGCACGGGCGACCTACGAGGCGCAACTTACGGAGATGCAGGAAGCCGTAGATGCTTCCGCGACGGCAACAGCACAGGAACAGGTAGAGTACGCGACCGCGCTGGCACAGTGGGAGAGGGACCAGGAAGAACGCGAACGGGAACAGGCTGAGGAACAGCTTGCGACGCAGGCGACCTATGAGGCGCAGCTTGCGGATTCCTATGCAGAGGCGACGGTACAGGCACAGAAAGACGCGACGCGGGCCGCAGGGCAGATAGAGTCCGACGAGACTCAGGCGACCGATACATTGGATCAGGGCGAGGTTACGATTCCGTTATGGGTGTTGTGGACATTGGGCGCAGCTGCGCTCGTGGCGGCGGCTGCGATTGTAACGCTGCTCATGCGGCGACGGACCGAACGCTAATCATCTTAAAGACAATACGGGAACAATTGGCGCTTGCTCGACGTTATATCTAATGAGCAGGCGTCCGGCTGCTTAAGGATAGAAGGTGAAAGGAACAGGAGGAAGTCTATGAGTTGGACAAGAAAAACTGCGGTGATTCTGATAGCGGTGGCAGCTGTAATCGCCACATTCGCGGCTGTCTCGCTTGGTCGGAGTGAGGCGGCTGCATCGCCGGAAGTAGGAGCGAACACGGTTGAGAAGGCTGCGCCCTCAGCTTATGGCAGTGACGGGGCCGGTATCTGGGTTAGCGGCCATGGCACGATCTCGGTTGCGCCCGACCTTGCAATGCTGGACTTTGGCGTGGAAACCAGAGCTACAAACGTGTCCGAAGCCAACAGCCAGGCGTCGATGGCGATGGACGCGGTAATCGAAGCGTTGAAGGCAAGGGGCGTGAAAAATGAGGACATCCAGACGAGCCGCTTCAGCATATACCCGCGCTACGACTACATAGAGGAAGAAAAGGACGGGATACGCAGCAGCAGGGAGGTTCTGGTCGGCTACCGTGTCAGGAACAGTGGAACGGTGAAGCTTCGCGACCTGGACGCCGTCGGTGAAGTCATAGACGAGGTGGTGACGGCAGGCGGCGACAATGTGCGGATAAATGGAATCAACTTCACGTTGGAGGACCCGAAACCGAAGATGGCGGAATTGCGCGAGATGGCGGTCGCCGATGCCAAGGCAAAGGCAGAGCATCTGGCTGAGTTGTCCCAGGTTTCGGTGGGGCGTCTGATATACATTAGCGAAGGGGCTGCTTCGCCGTCGGTACGGAGTAGCTTCAGGGAGAGCTTTGGGCTTGACTTCGCATACGCCGCACCTGCCGCTGCCGCACCAAGCATCAGTGGGGGCGAGGTTACGCTCTCGTTGAGCGTGCAGGCGGGATTCGCTATATATTAGCTGTCAGCCGTCAACGGTAAGGTATCAGAGGACGAGCGCTTCACCTACTGGAGTTCCCGTTCTCTCCATTTAGCGAACTTTGAGGAGTGAATTAAGCCCTGTGTGCCTATATCTCCGTGCGGCAAATTGCTAGAATGTATCCCCATATTGTGACAATACAGGATGACAATACGGGGTAACAAAGCATGCTGATGATGGCGGGTGGTCAATTGACACATTTGCAGCCGCGCCATAGGACGGGGAGTTCGGAATGACGGTTCTCAGCGATCGCACAATCAAGACATTGCTGGCGGAGGGCAGGATTGTCGTAGAGCCGCTTGGCGAAGGTTGCATACAGCCCGCCAGCGTGGATGTGCATCTGGACAAGCACATCCTTGTGTTTCGCAACTCGCGGCGTCCGTACATCGACGTGCGCGAGGACCTGAGCGATCTGACGGAAATGGAGGAGATCGGCGAGCAGCCGTTCATGCTCCATCCTGGTGAGTTCGTTCTGGGCAGTACGCTTGAGACCATAGAGATTCCGGACGATCTTGTTGCGAGGTTGGAAGGCAAGAGTTCGCTGGGACGCATAGGATTGCTCATCCACTCCACCGCGGGATATGTCGATCCGGGCTGGAAGGGACATCTGACGCTGGAGCTGAGCAATGTGGCGAATCTGCCCATTACACTGTATCACGGCATGAAGATAGGTCAACTTTCGTTCCTGCAACTGTCAACGCCTGCGGATGTTCCCTACGGCTCGCCGGAGTTGGGCAGCAAGTACCAGGGGCAGACCGTGCCGACTGCCAGCCGCGCGTACAGGGATTTCAAGAACGGCAAGGATTAGTGACCTCATGCAGCACATGGAGCGGGCGCTTGCGTTGGGATGGGGCGCGCTGGGGACGACCAGCCCTAATCCCGCTGTGGGCTGCGTCATCGTACGGGATGGCGAAATTGTCAGCGAGGGCTGGACGCATCCGCCGGGGCAGCAGCATGCGGAGGCGGCGGCGCTGGCGCAGGCGGGAGTCAGGGCGCGGGGCGCTACGTTGTACACCACGCTTGAGCCGTGCAATCACTACGGGCGGACACCGCCGTGCTCCGAGGCAATCATCGCGGCAGGCATCTCGGAAGTGCATGCCGCCGTGCGAGACCCTAATGCGAATGTCGCAGGAGGCGGAATCGAGCGTCTGTATGATGCGGGTATTCGCACGCACATCGGGGAGTGTACGGATGAAGCCGGACGTCTCATAGAGGCGTTCTCCAAGCACAGCCGGACTCGCATGCCGTTCGTTACTGTCAAGTACGCGATGAGCCTCGACGGGAAGATTGCCGCCCGCTCCGGCGATTCCAAATGGATCAGCGGCGAGGAGTCGCGCCGCTACGCCCACCTGCTGAGGGCACGGTCGGACGCCATCATGGTGGGCATCAACACCGTGCTGGCGGACGACCCGCAGCTGACGGCCCGAGACGCTGAAGGCAATCCGAATAAGCGCCAGCCGCTGCGCGTGGTGCTGGACAGCCAGGGCAGGATGCCACAGGACGCGCAGATGTTGAAGGCGCCGGGCGATACACTCATAGCCGTTGTTGATGCCATTCCCGATGCTTTTGAACGGGCAACCCGTGACGGTGCGGAGACTATCAGGCTGCCCGCTGGCAGGGGCGGCGTTGACTTGTATAAGCTGCTGGTCGCGCTTGGCGAGCGGGACGTTACGAGCGTTCTTGTAGAGGGAGGCGGGGCGACTATCGGCGCGCTCTTCGATATGAATCTCGTTGACAAGGTTGTCGCTTTTGTCGCACCCGTTATAATAGGCGGGAATGAAGCCATATCTCCGGTTGGCGGCATCGGTATCGCGGGGATGGAAGAGGCGCTCCGCCTGAAAAGTGTTGAGGTGATGCGCTTTGGCGAAGATGTGGCGGTTGTCGGGTATATAAACGCGGAATCCGGCGTATAGACAGGGAGAGACGGCTATGTTCACAGGGATAGTTGAAGAGGTCGGCTCCGTCAAGGCGGTAGAGGAAGGCAGGCTGGTTATCGGCGCGTCCGAGGTTCTGAGCGATGTCAAGATTGGCGACAGCATCGCGGTCAACGGCGCATGCCTGACGGTTACCACTTACGACGAGTCCGGCTTCAGTGTGGACGTAGTGCCTGAGACGCTGCGTCGAACGAATCTGGGAGAGCTTACATCTGGCTCGCCGGTGAACCTCGAACGCTCCATGCCCGCTCACGGACGCTTCGGCGGGCACATGGTGCAGGGGCATGTTGACGGAACCGCAACCATTCGTTCCGTGGAGAGCGAAGGGGATGCGCTGATGGTTATCTTCGATGCGCCAATTTCGGTGATGCGCTATGTGGTCGAAAAGGGGTTCATCGCTGTGGACGGGGCAAGCCTCACCATTGTAAACTGTGATAACTTTTCTTTCAGCGTGACCATAATCCCGCACACGCAGGAAAATACGGTGTTCAAGAGCAAGAGGGTCGGAGACAGCGTAAACTTGGAAGTGGACATCATGGCTAAGTATGTAGAGCGGCTTGCAATGGCAGGGCGCCCGCCGGTGGATACGGCGGACGAACTCTAGCGGGTTTTTCGGGAGGGTACAAATGCCGCTGTCCAGCATTGACGATGCGATAAGGGACATCAAGGCGGGCAAAATAATCATCATCGTGGACGACGAGGACCGCGAGAATGAGGGCGACCTCGCGATGGCCGCGGAGTTGATTACGCCGGAGGCAGTGAACTTCATGGCGACGGAAGGGCGGGGCCTCATCTGCACACCGATGATGTCTCAGCGCCTCGACCATCTTCGCATTCCTATGATGGTGTATGAGAATACGGCGCGTCTCAGCACGGCGTTCACCGTATCAGTCGATGTGCTGGATGGCGCGACTACGGGTATTTCCGCTCATGATCGCGCTGCCACGATAAAAGCGCTGATAGACCCTAAGACGAGGCCTGAAGACCTTGCTCGACCCGGCCACATATTCCCCCTTCGCTACATGGAGGGCGGTGTGCTGAAGCGGGCGGGGCAAACGGAGGCGGTCGTCGATTTGGCGCGGCTCGCGGGCTTGCAGCCTGCGGGAGTCATCTGCGAGATAATGGCGGACGATGGCTCCATGGCGCGCTTGCCGCAGCTGGAGGTATTCGCCGAGAAGCACGACCTGAAGATTGTGAGCGTGGCCGACATCATCGCGTATCGCAGAGAGCACGAACGGCTCATCGAGCGGGTGGCAGAGGCGAGAGTGCCCACACCGTATGGGGAGTTTACCGCCGTTTCGTACAGAAGTCTCGTAGATAGGGATGAGCATATCGCACTGGTCAAGGGAAGCATACACGCCGAGGAAGCGATTCTCGTGCGCGTGCATAGCGAGTGCCTGACCGGAGACGTATTCGGGAGCATACGCTGTGACTGCGGCGACCAGAGGGATCTCGCGCTGAAGGCTATTGGTGAAGATGAATCGGGAGTATTCCTGTATATGCGGCAGGAAGGGCGCGGCATTGGCATCCACAACAAGCTCAAGGCATATGCGCTTCAGGACGAAGGGCTGGACACGGTTGACGCGAACATCAAGCTGGGCTTCGACCCGGACCCGCGTCAGTACGGAGTTGGAGCGCAGATTCTGGTTGACCTTGGCGTGAGGAAGATGAGATTTCTGACTAACAACCCGAAGAAGCGAGTAGGCATCGAGAGCTTCGGGCTGGAGATAGTCGAGGATGTGCCGCTCGTCGCTCCAGTAAACAATGAGAATCGTCGCTACTTGGAGACGAAGATGCAGCGCATGGGACATACGCTGGACATTGACTTTGTGGCAGGTGACGACCAATGAGCGTAGAAATGCAGGGCGGAACGAGCGGCGAGGGTCTTCGCATTGCCATAGTTGTTGCGAACTTCAACGACTTTATCACGAGCAGGCTTCTTGACGGCGCAAGGGCAGCGCTGGCGCGAAATGGCGTGCGAGACGATGACGTGACAGTAGTTTCCGTACCGGGGTCGTTTGAGCTGCCGCTTGTGGCGAAGAAACTGGCGGAATCCAAACGGCACGACGCGGTGATAAGCCTGGGCGCGGTGATTCGAGGCGAGACCGACCACTACGAGCATGTGGCCGGAGAGGCGGCGAAGGGCATAGCCAACGCAGGTTTAGCTAGTGGCGTGCCCGTCATATTCGGCGTGCTGACGACGGATACGTTGGAGCAGGCAATCAACCGCGCCGGCGGCAAGCAAGGCAACAACGGGTACGGCGCGGGCCTGGCGGCGATAGAAATGGCGAACCTGATGCGTGTTCTAGACGCGCAATAGAGTAGCCTGTCGGCAGTTACTAGCAGTCAGATTTCCGTACGGCTTAATCTAACGCACAGGGACAGGCAAAAGTGCCTGTCCCTTTTTTCTTTTTCTCCTGTTGAGTCCGTACGGTGTCGGGTGCTATACAGTCGGCTAACCTGTCGATCCGACGGCGCGGCTTTCAAATTCCCTTACGCGCTCTAATGGGTGTGGTGCTCGTGGCCGTCACACTCGTGAATGTCGTGTACGTGAGCATGATGTTCGTGGGCGTCGCATTCGTGAATGTCATGCACATGCCCCGGCTCGTCGCCGTGGTGCTCGTGGGCGTCGCATTCGTGAATGTCGTGTACGTGGGCGTGATGTTCGTGGCCGTCACATTCGTGGATATCGTGGGCAGCAACCATGCTCTTCTTACTCCTTTTCTGCGTAGCCTGCCAAGTGCAGGCATTTCTGTACGTCCACTCGATGTTATAAGTGATACTGATGAGTGTCAATAACAGATGCAACAATGTATCATATGTCGCTTAAATGATACGCAATTTCGTTTCTCATCTAGCGGACACTAAGGGCATTCATGGGTACGACACAGTCTATACGGAATTATACAGGCTTATTCGTCACCTTAGCAGTCGATTCCTGGCATTCGGCATCTTGAGGACAATTGATACAAAGGAAGTATCAGTACGTAGTATCAAATAGTGGCCAAATTTCCACGAAGTCAGGGTGTGGAACAGTGACAATTCGGGGATTTTCGGTGGCTTAATCTTGAGGCGCGTTGAGAGATTGTTGCTAACCCATCTGCTGCCTGCTAGAATTGAGTTTCAGGTTGGGGATTCGTCTAGTGGTAGGACGACAGACTCTGGATCTGTAAGCCGAGGTTCGAATCCTCGATCCCCAGCCAGTCAAAGTGTTGCGTGGCGCATTCGTCTAGCGGCCAAGGACACCACCCTCTCAAGGTGGAGACCACGGGTTCGAATCCCGTATGCGCTACCAACCTTCCCTTCTTATCCACAGCTTTCCCGAATCCGTGAAACATCTTTCCTTGTCAGGATGACGCTCGCGGCTATCCGATGCCCTGCCGCAGGTATCGGCCCAGGAATTCACCTCCGATGACATGCAGGTGAGCATGTGGCTGGCTCTGCATGCCGTCCCGCCCGAAGTTGGAGAGGATACGATAGCCGCCCGGACAGCGCTCTTCGCCCACCTGCGCCGCGAGGTCGCCTATCTTCGCGAGCAGGTCGCCGCTGCGCCATAATTCGGTCTGGGACATGTGCGTTCTCGGCACGACGAGAATCTGAACGGGCACCCAATCCAGCTGGTTGTCGAAGATGATGACGCGGTCGTCCTCGTAGTGGATGGTTGCAGGCTCGATGCGCGCGACGATGTTGCAGAAGACGCAGAAGGTGGTGGTCATAGAATTAGTTAGAGATGTGAGTATGGACAAGGGAATGCGATTCGTGACTTGTCATCCGTATTGCTCGCGTCCCTCTCGAACGATACGCACAATCTCATCTGTCGTGACATTCATCTTGATGGGTTCGACGTCGAGCGGAGAGCCTTTGCGAGATTCCGGCTGCAGGACGAAGGACTTGCCATCCTTTCGGCGAATTCTTACGGCACCGTCCCTCTGTGCAATCTCTAGCAGGGAGGCTAGGTTCTGCCTCGCTTCGGAGTATGTAAAAGCTCTCATGGCTTGGCCTCCAGAGTCTGCACCTCAAGCGTCGTCGCCGCATTAGCAAGCCGTTTGTCCAGAGTAAGGAGCGGCGGCCTCAAGTTCAAGGCGCATGCCAGCACATAGGCGTCGTATGCGTAGATGTCCAATCGTTCCGACAATTCCAGTGCTTGTTCTAGGCTAACATCGATGTATCGAAAAGTTATGCGATGATAGCTCGCAATCGCTTGCTTGGCTTGATCTAAACTAATTCTCCGACGCTTGAGCATTGCGGAAAAGGCATTTCCGACTTCCCAATGGACTGATGGAGGCGCTACTAACTCAGCGCCGACGTGTACCTGATGATTGCCTGTCTTTCAGGTTCATCATTTATAACGGCGATGATTGCAGATGTGTCTGCGACTAAGTACATAAGCCAATTGTACAAATACCTGAATTATCCGGTCAAGGTAACGTAAAAGGATTACTGTGGCAATCTTATGCGGTAGTCCGGAGCGTCGATGTGTACGAGCTGACCCAGGGACGCGTCTCGGATGCGAGAGCCGATAGGACCGCTCTGCGCCGTGAAGTCCTCCATGCTTGTAATTACGGTTGGTAGGCGGTAGTTGTGGCGATGGACGAAGATCTGGTAGAGCTTCTCCTCAGCCCAGGGGCTGTTATGCTCCTGTCCGAGATCGTCCAGAATCAGTAGCGGAGTGGTCTTGACTTCCTCAAGAATGCTTTCCATAGTAACGCGGCTCTGAGGATCGAATGTGAAGCGGAAGTAGTCCAGCAGTTCCGGGACGAAGGCGAAGAAGGCGGGGTTGCCGATTTCCATTTGCGCGTTGGCAATGGCGATAGCGAGGTGTGTCTTTCCAACGCCGGTCTTGCCGAACAGTGCAAGCCAGCCGTACGGGTGATCAGCGTACCTTACTGCGGCAAGTACAGCGTCTTGAAGACTCGCCTGCTCGCTTGCGCGCGGATTATTGCCCCGCACGTCAAAGGTCTCAAATGTCATGGAACGAAGCATTTCCGGAGGTATGCGTCCCAGGTTATGCGTCTTCGGACGATGGTAGCTGCCGGTTTGCACAACTTTGCTTAGTCCGGCGGTTTGAAGACGGCTGCGTATGTACGGGTCGAGTTCGATTAGGTCGCTTGCGGTGGTTACGATTGTGGGAAGTTCGGAGTTGAAGCGATGGTTGATGACCTGCTGCAACTTTTCCTCCGCCCACGGAGTGGAGCTGTGCGCGCCCAAGCCGTCGAGAATGAGCAAAGGCGCTTCGACAACCTGCATGTACAGTTCGCTATATGTGAGTTCACTGCTCGGAGCATAAGTTGCGCGAAGATGGTCGAGAAGGTCGGGCACATGCATGAAGAAGACGACCTGATCAGACTTGATGCAATAGTTGGCGATTGCGGCGGCCAAGTGCGTCTTTCCGGAGCCGTTCGGTCCGGCCAAAACAAGCCAGCCAACCGGGTTTTCAGCGTATTCAGCTGCCGCGCGGCATGCCTCTGCGAACAGGGTCCGGCTGTCAGCGTCCTCAGCAATGCCTTCAGGCTTGAGCGAATCGAACGTGAAGCGAGTGAGATGACCAAGATTGCTGTATCGCAACAGCCTTCCCAGTCGTTCTTCGGAGAGGCGTTGCTGCTGGCAGTGGCAGGTTACGACCTGGCCAAAGTCGGGATGTCCGACGACAACATCGGGCGTGTACCAGCCTCTGCCGCCGCACACATGGCAAGAGTTTTCGTTCCAATCATCCATGGGTGGCGCTGGCGGCTCACTCGCAGCGCCGTGAGACGCTCCGTTGGCCGTCTGCTTAGTAGCGGCTAATCTTCTGAGGATGTCTGCGAGATTTTCCATCGCCTTGACCTCGGCTTCTGCCTTCTCGCTCCCAGCTTTCAAGTATGCGCACGATGTAGCGCCAGTTACGCACGTTCTGGAGCGCGGCTTCTCGGAATGCGTCTTCAATCCAGTCTGTCGGGTATAATTCTTCCGCCGCCTTGAGTTCGTCCGCAATCATTGGACTGAGCATGCCGATGTTGGATTCGTACAGCGCGAAAACGTTGGGACGCTCGGTGTTGGCGTCCCATGGTTCAGGAGTGGGTTCTGTCCTGGAGTGGCCAACGACAAAGGCATCGGATGTCACACCGGCTAGCGCGCGCCGGTCCCTGTCGCTATTGAGCGCATAAAGACGATCCTCTCTCCCTTCATTCTCAATTATAGCCATTGCGAGCGTACCTCGCCGTACAGAGGCGTCGAGGGCGTGTGAAACCGCGTCTGCGCTTCCGAGAGCCGTTGCCAGCGCACGGTCCGCCAGCGCCTCGCTGTGCGTCACGAAGCGAGGGTATCCTTTCTTTTGCTGCAAGAGCCAGATGACGCGCAGCAGGCACTTCAGCTCGGCGATGTCGTCTATCTGCTCGAGCAGAGTGCCAAACAGCGGAGCGGGCGCAGGGATGCTGCGAACACGGTCTGGGAAGCCATTAAATTCCATAGACATTATGCTTCACTGGGCGCGTACTCCAATGCGGGATTGGTTTCAAGGCTCTCAAAGCGAACGAGGTCGTTGCGGAAGTAGAGGGGAACCGTGCCCACCGGCCCGTTTCGGTGCTTGGAGAAGATTATCTCAGCGATGTTCTGCGGGTACGGCTCGGTCGGGTTGCGCTTTTCCCAGTCCTCTCGGCTGACATACACATCCTCGCGGTGAATGAATGCGACTACATCGGCGTCCTGCTCGATAGATCCTGATTCGCGCAAGTCCGACAGGAGCGGACGGTGGTTGGGACGCTGTTCTATGGCACGACTGAGCTGCGAGCAGGCGATGACTGGAATATCGAGGTCGCGCGCCATGCCCTTGATGGAGCGCGAGATTTCGCCCATTTCCTGAGCGCGGTTGTCGATGCGGCCACCGCCGCCGATGAGCTGAAGGTAGTCGATGATGAGCAGGTCTAGCCCGCGCTCGGACTGAAGGCGGCGCGCCTTGCCGCGCATATCGACTATCGTCTGAATCGGTGTGTCGTCTATATACACCGGCAGGTCGGAGAGAACGCCGATGGCATCGAGCAGTCGCGATTCCTCATCGTTGCTGAGCAGCCCGATGCGGATGCGATAGCTGTCAACATTCGCCTCGCTGGCCAGCAGGCGCATGCCAATCTGGTCGCGACTCATTTCAAGACTGAAGATGCCCACGCGGTTGCCGCTGTCTGCGGCTGCGCGCGCGATGTTGAAGGCGAGCGTGCTCTTGCCAAGGCTAGGTCGGGCGGCGAGCACTATCATGTCTGAGCGCTGCATACCGTTGCCGAGCAGGTTGTCGATTCCGGGGAAGCCGGTAGCAACTGGGGAGATGTGCGCCGCGTCGGGACCGTGAAGGGCGGCGCTCTCCTCCATATATGTGTCAAGCACTTCACGGATGTGAGTGAAGTCGCCTGAGCCTCGCCCGGCGCGGATGCGGAACAGCAGGTCTTCCGCCCTGGAGAGGGCTGCGTCAGTGTCAGCGTCGCTCTCGTGAAGCCCTATCTCTGAGATGCGCCCGCCGACATCTATGAGCTGGCGCATGATGGATGTGCGCTGGACGATGCGCGCGTAGAATTCGATATGGACAGAGGTCGGCACGACCATCACGAGATGGCTCAGGTATGCGCTGCCGCCAATCTCTTCAAGGCGATTTTCCTGTTCGTCGCCCCTGCTTCTGTGCAGCGAAAGCTCATGCGACACGGTAATCTGATTTATCGCTTCGCTCCGCTCGAACAGGGCGAGAAACGCCTCGAAGCACCAACGGTTCTTCTCTCCATAGAAGTCCTGGGGACGAAGGAAGGAAGCCACTCGGCTCAAAGAGTCGCCGTCAATCAGGATGGAGCCGATAACTGATTCTTCGGCGTCGATATCATGGGGTGGCAGGCGGTCAACGTACACGGCTCACTCCCTAAGTGTCGTCAGGCGTCAGCAATACGGTGTCGAAGAGCAGCCACACTCGGCTACCCCGCTGCCGGTAAGGATATAGCGCAGACCTGTCGGTTATGAAGCGTCGTCAGGGTTATCTTCCGCGAATTCGCCGGACTCGCCGGCAGCTTCCTCGGTCTCGCCTTCGGCGCCTTCCTCGGCTTCGTCGGGCTCCTCGGCCTCTTCGAGTGATTGCAGCCATGCGTCCGCAGTCGTGCCGGTAGGATGTACGAGCACCTCGATCTGCGCCTGTACTTCGGGATGAAGTCGAACGCTGACATCGAAGCTGCCAAGCTGCCGAATGGGATCGCCAATCTCTATGCCGCGCCTGTCGATTTCACGGTCAGACAGATCGGAGAGCTTGTCGGCGATAATGGCGTTGGTTACGGAGCCGTAAAGCTGGCCGCTTGCGCCGGCGCGCATTTCGACATCGATGCGCTTGCCGTTCAGCGTTTCCGACAGTTCGCGCATGTCTTGCAGCAGACGCAGTCGGGTACGTTCCGCTTGCTCGGCGTACTGCTTAACGCGCTGCAACTCGTTGTGCGTCGCGGGCACCGCGAAGTTCTTCGGTATCAGGTAGTTGCGCGCAAAGCCGTTCTTGACCTCTTTGACATCGCCGCCCTGGGCGACTCCGGCAACATCCTGTAAAAATACTACTCTCATTGTGATTGGACCTCTATGCTCTTAAGTCTTCGATGTGTCTGTTAATCGTTTCTTTGGCGGTTGGACGAGTAAATGGACGACCGACGACTTTATGAGTTCGCGGTGTCGTCGTAGCGCGATGGCTTGCTTCCATTGCGCTCCCAGGGTGGAGGCTCGTCAAACGGTTCGCCCCGCGCTTCGGCGTCAAGTTTGCGCTGATACCACGACGCTGCCTCAGACAAGCCCTGTGATTTACCAATCTCCCTGCCACGCACCTCACCGCGCTCTTCGCCGCGTTCTTCGCCTGCGATTACGCCCTGTCTGTACATACTCTTTCCGAACACCGTCATACCTCCTGCCACCAGCACCGACATGGCGAACATAGAAATAAAGCCCGCAGCCGGGGAAAAGCCAATTACTTCAATTGCTACATTACCCCAACCCGCCCAGCTTGACGACACGGAGATTTCATACCACGCTCGCCAAGACAATACTATTATAATCGAGACAGAAGTGAGAACAAAGTAAAGCGCCTTGATATTGTTAGGCACAGGCCAAAGCCACTCGGCAAAGCCAAGTCTTCCCTCTTCATTTTCCGAGTTTTCAGTGAAACGCAAGTCTGGCGCCTAAAGACAGAACTAAAGTGCGTGTCATTGTGCCACAAGCGAGGTTTCGAGTCAAGTGAAGAAGCGGCTGAACACCTCGTTACCGAGCATGCGGCCGCGATGTGTGAGACGGATTGCGCCGCCTTGAGTGCAGAGCAAGCCTAGCTCCTCAAGCTCGCAGAGTGTATCGGCATAGCTATGGGACGGAGAGGCGCCGAAACGTTCAGTGAATGAGGCGACGCCGATACCTTCGTCGAGGCGAAGTCCCATCATCATGGTCTCTGCCATTTCCAAAGGCTTGTCTATCCGTTCTATCTCGTCCACCACCGGCACGCTGCAGATCGCCTCAGCACTGGACGCCTTATCTACACCTTCGAATTCTTCCTTCATTCTGCTTATGTATTCGCGCGGCGACCTGATGGCGCTGAAGCGGGAATTACCCAGATAAGAGTGTGCGCCTGGCCCGACACCGAGATACGGCTCGTTGCGCCAGTATGTCAGGTTGTGCCGACTGCGCCTGCCATCAAGCGCCCAGTTGGAAATTTCGTAGTGTCGGTATCCCGCGCCGCGCATTTCGTTCTGTGCCGCAAGATACATGTCTGCGGCAAGGTCGGCGTCAGGAGTGGGCATGCTGCCCTGCTCCACCCAGCGCTCCATGGGCGTTCCGCCTTCCAATGTCAAGCAGTACATCGAGATGTGCGGCGGCGCCAGCTCCAGGGCTTGCCGGAGTGTATCCTGCCAGTGCCCTATGCTCTGGTATGGCAGGCCATACATTAGGTCGATGCTGATGTTGTCGAAGCCGGCATCTTGAGCTTGACGAAATGCTTGGGTTGCATCGGACGCGTTGTGGCGGCGTCCCAGCGTTTTCAGCAAGTGGTCGTCGAAACTCTGAACACCAATGCTCAGGCGATTGATCCCGCAATCCAGGTAAGCGGCGAGCTTATCGTCGCTGAAATCGCCGGGGTTGGCTTCAAGTGTTACCTCTGCGTCCGGCTCCACGTTGAATGCGGAATGAATGGTCCCCATCGTATGACTAATGTCGTCGGATGGCAGGTAGGAAGGGGTGCCGCCGCCGAAGAATATGGTGTGAACTACCAGACCGCCCAGCAACTTGCCCCAGAGGGTGATTTCCGTGTTGAGTGCAGCGACATAACTGGGCATAAGCGGCTCAATAGCGGCATAAGTATTGAAGTCGCAATAGGGGCACTTCGTCTCACAGAAAGGTATGTGGACGTACAGGGAGATAGACTCGGAAGACAGCATCACAACCCTGCCTAGACATTGAACAGCACATGCATGATGTCGCCGTCCTGCACTATGTAACCCTTGCCTTCCTGCCGCAGCACACCGTTCTTACGCGCCTCCGCCAGCGTGCGGCAGCTGACCATGTTGTCGTAGGTTACTACCTCGCCGCGTATAAACCCTCGCTCAAGGTCGGAATGGATCTTGCCCGCGGCTTTTACCGCCGGGGTGCCGCGCTCAATGGGCCAGGCGCGAACTTCTTCATCTCCGACAGTCATGAACGAAATTAGGTCCAGCGCCTCGTAACAGAGGTTGATGACGCGGCTCAGACCGGACTCTCCCACGACGCCAAGCGAATCCCTGAACTCGTTCTCGTCTTCAGCGTCCATCTGAGCCAGTTCCATTTCCAGCTTTCCACAGAGAGCGGCGGTGCGGATTCTCGCCGTCTGAACCTCGTCAGCGAGACGCGCCTCGATGGCGGCAATCTCGTCGAGTTGGTCTTCGCCTACATTTACGACAACAATGAGCGGCTTGGCCGTGAGCATCTGAAAGCCGGAAAGCAGGCGCAACTCATCTGCGGAAAGAGACTGATCGCGGACTTGAACGCCCGCTTCCAGGCTGTCCTTGACGAGTGACAGCATCTCCTGTTCCTTGTTCAGCGCGTCCCGCTCGGCGGCCTTCGCTCCCTTGAAACTCTCGGTAACTCGCGTGAGCCGGCGTTCGAGAATATCGAGGTCGGAAATTATAAGCTCGAACAGCAGCGTGTCTATGTCTCGGAAGGCGTCTATGCTGTCAGCTACATGCGGCACCGACGGATCCTTGAAGGCGCGCGCAACCATCAGAATGGCGTCCCCGCGTTGCAGGGTGTTCAGGTACTCGCCGCCGATGCTCTGTGTCTTGCCCAGTCCTTCAGGGGCGGCGGGCAGGTCTGCGTATGTCACCTCGGCGTTGACCTTGCGCTTGGGGTTGAAGATGCCGTTAAGTACATCGAGGCGGTCGTCAGGAACCTTTGCTGCGCCTAGATTCATTCGGTTGGCGAATGTTGCGACCTGCGCCGACCCTCTTGTCGCCGCGTTGAATATAGTGGTTTTTCCGCTTTGGGGCAGTCCGATGATAGTGATTTCCATAAAAAGTCTGTCGGTCTCTCATTTAGTCATTATGCCGGTAGGGATCAGTGCCTACTTTTCGTCTTCGTCCACTACGCGCGCCGAACCGTCAATCACGTTACCTTCCTGCTCGGTTGACGGCGCTCTGCCGCCGGTTAAATGCTCGCGCAAGATGTCGCTAGGAATCGACAGCAGGAACAATGTAGTAGTGGCGACGATGGCGACAATATCGTCAAGCCAGCCCAAACCAATCAGGAAGTCGGGTATGATATCAAAGGGTGACAGCATATAGACTATGCCGCCGGGAATGATCAATTTCGACCATATCGGCACTCGCCTATCGAGCATCAGCCGCAGTATCAGGCGGCCAATGCCTGAGCGCGCCAGCATCATTAGCAGAGACGGTCTGAGCATTGAAATTCACCTTCAATATCTTCAATATCATTATAACCGCTTGGCACGGTTAAGGTAAGCGAACTTTGATATACCTGATTTATGGCGAGGATTCGCTCTCAGTCGAAGAGACGCTGGCGTCCCTCAGCGCGGATACTGGCGACAACGACCTTTACGATGTGAATACAACCACGCTGAATGGCGCGACAGTGGGCCCCGCCGAACTCGAAGCGGCGTGGAGCACCATACCGTTTTTGGCAGACAAGCGCATTGTGGTGGTTCGCAGCCTGCTTGCCCGCATGGAACAGGGGCGCGGCGGTGCCTCGTCCCGAACACAGGGCATGGACAATGAGTGGACGAGCATCGGAGAGCGCCTCGCTCATGTGCCCGACTCCACAGAGTTGATCTTCGTGGATGCGGCCATCAGCCGGAACAATCCTTTACTGAGCGCGATTCGCCCGCTCGCACAGGTGCATGAATTTCGACTGCCAACGGTGCGCGAGATGCCGGGATGGGTGCGTCAGCGCGCGGACAGGCTGGGCGCCGACATCGAACCGGGCGCAATTTCTGCCCTCGTCGATGCCATCGGCAACGATACCCGCCTCATTGACATGGAACTTCAGAAGCTCGCGCTTTATCGTTCGGATGGGCGCTCTGACGGGCGCTCCGGTGGGATGATTCGCCGGGTGGATGTCGAGGAGATGGTGTCCTATGTGCGGGAGGCAAACATCTTCGCCGCAGTCGATGCCGCGCTGGAGGGTCGAGCAGGCTTCGCGCTGCGCCTGGCGCATCAACTATTGGCGGAGGGCAGGTCATCTACCTATGTCATCACCATGCTGGCGCGGCAGGTGCGTTTCCTGATCGTCGCAAAGGATATGAAGTCGCGCGGCTTCCAGCAGGACGAAATTGGTCGCAGGCTGTCCATACGCGGCTACCCTCTGACGAAGACTATGCAGCAGGAAGTACGATTCAGCGCTGAACGGCTAGCAGAGATACATCGAATACTGCTAGAAGCAGACCTGTCGATCAAAACCGGGGCAGCCGATGAGGAGATGGCGCTGGACGCCCTCATTGTCGGGCTGTCCGCTCCGTCGCGTCCAATGTGATACCTCACTACCTTCTAAGAAACAACCATTCCCACACGCACACGTTGTAATCCATAAGTTTGACAATCCGTGACGCCTTCGATGCCGACTGCACTGCGGCACAGGCGTATTTCTCTCACAGGACCAGATCAGAAATGCTCAACTCGATGAGACTTACCGCACTTTGGCTGGCGCTTGTCATCTCAATCAGCCTAGCAGTAATCGCCTGTGGGGATGCGCCGGAGGACGCCGGCGCCCCGGCGCAACCGATGGCCACCGCAGTTGCCACCGCGGTCCCGGACTTACAGCCTACGGCGACTATGCCCGCACGGCCAACTCCGGAGCTAGAACCTACCTCAACCTCCATCCCCACAGGACAACCGACCGAGGTCACTCCTACATCCACCCCCATCACCGTCCCGGCTAACTCTGAGGTGGAACGACTCTCCCATTTAGGTATGGAATTGCTTACGAAGTTCACCGAAGATCATAGTCCGCGCGAAAGCGGCTCGGATGGCGAACGCGCCGCAGCTGAGTTCATCGGCGCGTATCTGGAAGGTCTAGGTTATCGTATCGAGTTCCAGCCCGTGGAAGTTGACTACATCGCCTGGAGCGAGGATTTCGTTTCACTTATCGGCGATGACATGCCGGACTTGCGCGCCGTGCCAATGGCGATGACGGGGCTTGGCGATGTCAGCGCGCCGCTCGTGTCTGTGGGCAAGGCGCTTGAGGAAGACATGCCTGACGACGGGCTGGAAGGCATCATCGCGCTCATCGAGCGAGGCGAGATTACTTTCGAGGAAAAAGTCAATCGAGTTGCTGATGCGGGAGCATTGGGAGCGATCATCTACAACAACGAGCGGGACAACTTCCGTGGTGCGCTGCAATCTGACGGCCCCATTCCGGCAGTATCCTTATCTCGCCAGCAAGGAGAGGAAGTGCTGCGACTGCTTGAAGACGAACCCGGGCTGGAGGCTCGCATCACGATAGAGAAGACCCTTCTCGATTCGCAGAACGTCATCGCCGAGCTGGACAGCCAACCCACCGAATGCGGTACTGTTATACTCGGCGGGCACTATGACAGCGTGGCGGACACACAGGCGGCTGGTGACAACGGGACGGGTGTCGTTTCACTCCTTGTGATGGCGGAAGAGCTCGCTAAGGCCCACAACGATGAGGGCCAATCTCTGCCTTTTGCGGTGCGGCTTGTGTTCTTCGGTGTTGAAGAGATCGGACTGTTCGGCAGTAAGCACTATGTTGATGAATTAGGCGAAGAAGAGCGGGATGAAATCATCGCGATGCTCAACTTTGATGCAATGGGCAAAGGCAACGCCTCAGTTGTAGGTAGCGAGGGCATCCTTGACCGAACCATCGAATATGCGGTGGGTAATGACATTGACCTCAACCGAAGCAACGGACCCGCCGGCTTCGGCAGCGATCATGCATCGTTCATCAATGCGGATATACCGGCGCTGTTCTTCTTTGGGGACGACTTCTCAATCATAAACTCGCCCGAAGATGTACTGGATCAGGTCGATCCGAATGTTATGGGAATAAACATGGCTGTCGGCCTGGGTATGTTACAGCATTTTGAGTGCAAGCTTCAGAGATGAGACCTGGCGCGAATCATTTAAGCCCACCCGCTAGTCTGTCAGATTTGCTCTTGACATCTCAAACATCAGAGCGTACCAAATGTGCCACATGCAGCGAGCATATTATCTCTTCAGTCCTTCCTGTACATCGATGTAAGTAAAGACATGTGCATCCAGACAGCCGAAATCACCAACGACGGCGAGGACATCTCCGCTGCCCTAGCCAACAACCTTCGCAGCTCAGACCTCTCCGTCATAACACACCACAGTATCGAAACGGCCAGGATGCTCACGAAGTAGGGCGCCACTCGGCAGGAGGGTAAGCTTATCCCCTTCAATCCCGCTGACAACACTCCTTCCCCCTCGATAGAGGAAGAGCCTGCCCTGAATTCGATTCAGGGATTAGGGGTGAAAAGCGCCCTCTCCCTCAGGGAGAGGGGAATGACCAGAGCCTGCCCTTGCGAAAGGACGTCATACCTACGGCGACAGGTGATGGAGTGCATCGCCCGGGCACGGCCATCCATGAGAGCTTCTGAAAATCCATTAATTGACGAGACGCCGTTTGACCGCCATCTGGGGCTTGGCTATGATGGATGTATGCAGAACCTACGCAACGCACTCATCATTCTACTGGCTTTAACGTTCGTTGTCTTAACAGTCGCATGCTCACAGGGTGCGGGAACTGAGACTGAGCGGCAACTCTCAACGTTTACCGGCGAGGCGGTGGAAAATGCTACACCGCTCCCGGAGTCGGAAGAGGCTGCGCCTTTTCTCATAAGAGGGATACCGAGCAATCCCTATGTAGCTCAGTCTTCGGCACCGCCGTCTCAGCCGCCGGGTTCATTCGCGTCCCTGCCATCTATTTCTTCCCTTGTTCACGAAATCGAACCTGCCGTCGCGTCCATATCGGTCGAATCTATCAGCCGGGGCATGTTCTTCGACTTTGCCGACGAGGGCGCGGGTACCGGGGTAGTCATTCGTTCAGACGGCTACATCGTAACTAATTTCCATGTGATTCAGGGCGCGAATGACATCAAGGTCAACCTTCCCAATGGGAATACTTACGACGCCAGAGTGGTGGGGCACGACATCATTACCGACCTCGCCGTGCTCAAGATCGATGAAGAGAACCTGACCACAATCACGATGGGGGATTCAGACAACATCCATGTGGGCGACTGGGTGGTTGCGCTGGGAAACGCGCTGGCGCTGAAGGGTGGGCCAACGGTAACGCTAGGCATCGTCAGCGCACGAGGGCGCACTCTCAGCACGGAGCGCGGCGACCTGTATGACCTCATCCAGACAGACGCCGCCATCAACGACGGCAACAGCGGCGGGCCACTAATCAACCTTCATGGCGAGGTCATCGGCATAAATACTGCGATAATACGCCGCGCCCAGGGCATTGGGTTCGCGATTAGCTCCACTGCCGCGCAGCCCATTATCGACAGCCTTATCGAACACGGGCGCGTCGTCAGGCCGCTCATCGGTCTCACGGGGGCGGACGTCACCCCTGCGCGCGCCAACCAGCTCGGCCTGAATGTGGACGAAGGCATCATCGTAACGCGCATGACCCTCGACGGGCCCGCATACGAGGGCGGCATACGCGTGGGCGACGTCATCACCAAGCTCAACGAAATTCCCACACCCGACATGGCGGAGTTCCTGACCCTGCTATGGACATTCGAGATAGGTCAGGAGATTCAGGTGGAGTACGTTCACGAGAATGAGACGCATGTGACAAGCGTAACGCTTGCCGAGAGGCCGTCGCTTTAGCTAACCTCGCCACTGACTATCGCCACCATTCCAAGCGCCAGGCTGCGCCGCTGCACATTTCGCATTCCGGCGCCCTCCATCACCTCCGCAAGCTGTCGCGCGCTCAGAAACTCATCGACTGACTGCGGCAGGTATGAATATGCTTCGCCGTCGCCCGCCAGCAGAGCGCCAAGTATCGGCGCAACCTTCTGAAAGCACCACGGTAGCGCCCGCTTGTGCAGCCCCCTGCCCTCCATTCGTACGATTTCCAGCACGACCACGCGACCACCGGGCATCACCACTCGCGCCATCTCGCTCAGCGCGCGCGGCACATCAATGAAGTTGCGAATGCCGAAGCCCACAGTGGCGCAGACGAAACTGTCGTCCTCGAACGGCAGCGCGTGGGCGTCTCCCACCGTGAAGGTCGTCTGGGCAGTCAAGCCTTGCCGCTCAGCCTTACCTCCGGCGAGCGCAAGCATACCCGGCACGAAGTCCAACCCGACTACATGCTGTATGTTCGGCTTGCGCGCGAGGTCGAACGCGAAGTCGCCTGTGCCGCATGCCACATCCAGCGCCGCGCCGTCCAGCCCTGTGCCTACCGCTGTGTACGCTGCCATGCGTCGCCAGGCGTAGTGCATGCCGCCGGTCATTACAGTGTTCAGCAGGTCGTACCGCCGCGATATGCGCCCGAACATGCGGCTCACATAGCGCGCCCGCTCCTCGCCGCGTAGCCTCGCCACTATCCGCCGTCTCTCTCGCGCAGCGTCCTAATTGCCAGAGGCAGCTTGGGCAGCAGGTCGCTCGCTATCATTCCTGTATCGCCCAGCCTGTCGCGCACCGTATCCCCAGCCATCCCGTGCAGATAGACGCCAAGCGCCGCTGCATTCTCCAGCGACGCACCCTGCGAGAGCAAGCCTGCGATGCTGCCCGCCAGCACATCACCCGTTCCCGCCGTAGCAAGTCCCGGATTGGCGAACGGCGACAGCATCGCGCGCTCGTCCGGATAAGCGACAACCGTGTGCGCGCCTTTCAGCGCCACTATCTTGTTCCAGCTCGTCGCCGACTCAATCGCAACGCCAATGCGGTCCGCCTGTACCTGTGCTGTGCTCATTCCGGTTAGCCGCGCCATCTCGCCCGGATGCGGCGTCAGAATCGCCATATCCGGGAATCGCTCCCACCAGCGCGGCGTATGTGCCAAGGTGTTCAATCCGTCCGCGTCCACCACGGTTGGCGGTAGCCCTTCTCCTGAGTAAAGCACTCCCTCGATGAACCCCTGCATGTCCATTGCCTGACCCATGCCGCACCCAATGAGCAGGCCGTTGTAGTAAGCCAGCGTACCCAGCAAATCGTCTGCCTCAGACGGCATCGCCACTCCCGGCGAAGATTCTGCAAGCGGCACGTAAGTCGGCTCGGTAGCCTTGCCAGCCACAGCCATCTGTATGGACACCGGCAGGGCAATCGTAACCAGACCACTGCCAACCCGCGTTGCCGCGCTACCCGCGAGATACGCCGCGCCGATGTAGTTCAGCGATCCCGCCACAACCATCGTTTTCCCGAAGCTGCCCTTGTGCGCGTCAGACGGGCGAATTGGCAGCATTGGGCACATATTCGAATCGGTCATCAGAGACAATGGCACATCATCGTCCACGCCTTCAGGCAGACCGATGCTTACCGTGTCCAGCTTGCCTATCAGGGCCGCGGCATCGTGAGCGTAATGCCCGACCTTCGGGTAGCCCATCGACAGCGTGATGTCCGCGGCAAGACAGGCAGGATCAGCGTCTCCGCTGTCTGCGTCCATGCCGCTCGGCACGTCAATTGCGAGAGTCGTCATATCGGGGCGTCTCGCCTTGACCTCAGACAGCAGCAATAGGATGTCCCCCACCGTGCCTTCGAGCGGGCGTATGCGCCCGATGCCAAGCACCGCGTCCACCACCAGATGCGCCGTATCCAGCAGCGCCCTCAGTTGCGACAGACCGTCATCGTCCGATGCCGCTATAACCGGGACATCAAGGCCGTTAACGATGTCCAGCTTTGGGTCGGGTGCACGCCTGTTTCGGCAAATGTACACGCTCACGCGCGCGCGCCAGCGATGCAGGTGCCGGGCCACGACAAGCCCGTCGCCGCCGTTGTTGCCCGGTCCTACCAGCACAACGACTGGCACGCCGAACAGCGGCGCGTGTATGCGCCTGATGTACAGCGCCGACTCAAGACCTGCCCGCTCCATCAGCGCGTCCTTGGACACGCCCATTTCCTCGGAGCGGTCCTCGACACGCCGCATCTGGTCGGCGGTTACAATCTTCATTGGCAGGGTTCCGACTCTTCAGCCAACCAGCGACTTCAGCAGCGCCCGTGTTCGCGCCACGGATGCCTCTGCATCGTCGCCAACCGGGAATACGTTGGCGATAAATTCGGTCGCGCCTGCGTCGGCGAATGCGCGAATCTGCCGCTCGACCTCTGCCTCGTTGCCGACGACCGCAACCTCAGAGGGTCCTTCCACGTCTTCGACATCGAGGATGCGACGGTAGTTCACCAGCGTGCCGTATCGCTCGAACAGGGTTGCAGCCTGTGCTCTGCCAGCGGACTCGTCATCCGTGACGGCGACCGGCAGCCCTACGCTCACACGCGGCGTCGGTCTGCCAGCCTCGGACGCGGCAGCAGTGATGCGGGGCATCACATGGGAATCGATTGCCCTCACGCCCGCCATCCAAGTGATGGTGCCGTCCGCGACTGCGCCACCCAGACGCAGCATTCGCGGCGCGAGTGCGGAAATCATCACGGACACCGGCAACCCGTCAGGCACATCCAGCGTAGCATGTACATTGTAGAAATCGCCGTCGAAGTCCACCTTGCCTTCGTCGATGAGCGGACGCAGCACGGCGAGATACTCCTCGACATGCTTCGCGGGGCGGTCGTAGGATAGGCCCAAAACGTTCTCAATGCCGGGCTTGTGCGAAGGGCCGATGCCCAGCGTAAGCCGTCCACCTGCGGCAATCTGCGTGGTAATTGCCTGCTGAGCGAGCATCGTTGGGTGTCGCGGGTATGTCGGCACGACGCCCGTGCCAAGAGCGATGCGCTCAGTCTGCGCGCCAACGAGGGCGAGCGCGGTCAGGGCGTCCGGACCCCGCGCCGAGATGTGCGGCAGCCAGTAGCTGTCGAATCCGTCAGCCTCAGCCTGAACGCCCTGCGCGACTATCTCGTCCAACCCGATTTTGTCGGTGGCCGACGCTCCAACGAAAAGCCCTATTTTCATGCGATTACTCCTACGTCCAAATCCTATCTATCCTGTTAGTCTCCGTTATCGGCGCGGCACCAGATTGCCCCGTTCGCTCTCGCCCACGACCGATGCCACCGCAAACTCGCGCGAGTGCGACAGCGATACGGCGATGTCAGTCAGTCCAATGCGCTCGGCGCGCGCAATGGCCGTTCCGTGCAACCGAATCGAAGGCGCCTGACCTCGCCCGCGCACAACCTCGATGTCCCGCCAGCGCACACCGCGCACTCCTGTACCAAGTAGCTTCATCACCGCTTCCTTCGCGGCAAACCGGCTGGCGAGCTGCGGCGCGCGCCCCCGGCAGTACGCTGCCTCTACATCCGTGTATATACGGCGCAGGAAGCGATCGCCGTACTGCGCGTACACGCGCTTCACGCGCTCTATCTCGATTATGTCCACGCCAGTAACGAGCATATTAGTTATCAGTGTTCAATTGACAGTAATCAGTGCATCCGTATGTCGGTTCATCAGTGGTCTGGTTTGTTGGCGACGCGAGGAGATTTGAAATTGTCAATCTGAAAACTGACTACTGAGAACTGATAACCTCTGGTATCAGAGATTCCCAGCCGATTGCCATGATGTGCGCCCCATGGCACATCGGTCGTATGTCGGCGATGATCTCCGCCGTAATCGCCGCGCTTTCATGCCGCCGATCCTCGGCTGCGTCCATGCGGCTGATTATCGCGTCCGGCACGTTGATTCCCGGCACATTCGCGTTGAAGTTGCGTGCCATGTTGCCTGACTTCAGCATGATGCAGCCCGCGAGTATTGGCACGCCGTAGCCTTCCACGCGCCGCATGAATCGCTCGAACTCAGCCGCATCATACACCGCCTGAGTCTGGAAGAACGCCGCGCCCGCGTCTATTTTCTCCTCCATGCGGCCGATTTCTCGGTCGAGGTCGTCCGCGCCCGGGTTCACAACCGCGCCAACCAGCAGGTCTGGCGCACCGCGAAGTTCTGCCCCGGACATGTCGCTGCCGTCTTGCAATCCGGTCAGTGACTGAAGCAACGCAGTCGAGTCTATGTCGAATACCGGCTTGGCGTTGGGATGGTCACCGCCTCCGGGATGGTCGCCGGTCATCGTAACGATGTTGTGGATTCCCAGCGCCGCCGCCGCCAGCACATCCGCCTGAAGCGCGATGCGGTTGCGGTCGCGGCAGGTAATCTGCAATATCGGCTCGAAGCCCCTGTCGAGCAGCAGGTGTGCAGCGGCAATCGGTGACATGCTCATGCGCGCAGTGTGCGAGTCAGTCAGGTTGAATGCGTCCACTACTCCGCGCAGCGACTCTGCGCGTTCCAGCAGTGGCGCAAGCTCCGTGCCCTTGGGGGGATTAAGCTCGGTCGTGATGACGAATTTTTCGGATTGGAGAAGAGTGTGGAGAGTCATCGGCAGTCATTCTTCGCTCAACGATGGATAGTCATATTCGCATAGACGGGATAAGTTGATTATAATTTGGGCGGTGAGCAATTGAAAGCGCAGGCTTTCTTGGCAACAGGCTATATTTCATGTGAGGTTGATATGAGCGCAACGCTGATTGATGGCACGAGCATCGCGGCGGAAGTGCGCGGCGAAGTCAGTGAGGTCGTGACGGAAATGCGCGCCAAGCACGGTATCGTACCCGGTCTTGCGGTGGTGCTCATCGGCGACGACCCAGCCTCCGCCGTGTATGTGCGGATGAAAGAACGCGCCGCAGTCGAAGCGGGCATGGTGTCCGAGACAGTCCGCCTTTCCGCAGACACTCCACAGGACGAGGCGCTCGCAGTCGTTCAGCGTCTCAATGAGGACGCGCGCTATCACGGCATTCTGGTGCAGTTGCCTTTGCCCGACCAGATAGACGAGGACACCGTAATCCAGTCCATCAACCCGGATAAGGATGTGGACGGTCTGCACCCGTTCAATATGGGACTGCTGATGGCAGGCAAGCCGCGCTTCATACCGGCGACGCCTTCCGGAATTCAGCAGATGCTCCTGCGCACCGGCAACGACCCGTCCGGCAAGCATGTGGTCGTGTGCGGGCGCAGCAACATCGTGGGCAAGCCGATAATGAATCTGCTGATGCAGCGACAGGACGGCGCGAACGCCACCGTGTCGGTCTGTCACACTCGCACACGCGACCTCGCTGAGATGACGCGACAGGCAGACATCCTCATCGCGGCGGTGGGCAGCCCGCAGATGATTACCGCCGATATGGTCAGCGAGGGCGTCGTGGTTATAGACGTGGGCGTGAATCGCGTGGATGCGCCAGAGCGCAGGCGAGGCTATCGTCTCGTGGGTGATGTTGACTTCGATGCGGTGTCGGAGAAGGCGGCTGCCATTACACCCGTTCCCGGCGGCGTCGGCCCCATGACCATCGCTATGCTGCTGCAGAATACGATGAACGCCGCGCGCTGGTCTATCCACCCTGACCTGCGATGACACCACAGACACACGACGCCGTACTGCGAACCTCCGACTTCGATTATGAACTGCCGGAGTCTCTGATTGCCCAGACGCCGATAGAGCCGCGCGACCACTCCTGCTTGATGTCGCTGTGCCGCGCTGACGGCAGCATCCGGCATCATCGCTTCTACGAGCTTCCGCAACTGCTACGCCCCGGAGATCTAATGGTCTTCAACGATAGCCGCGTGATGCCTGCCCGTCTTCGCGGTTCAAGGAGCACCGGAGGCGCAATCGAGATTCTGCTGCTTTCGCGCCTGTCTCCCGGAGTGTGGCGCGCCATTGGACGCCCCGGACGGTTGCTTCGCCCCGGGTCCCACTTCGAGGTAACAGGTGAGGGCGGTTCGGTGCGCGGCGAGGTGCTGGAGATTGAGCCGAACGGTGAGCGTATTATTCGACTGGGCGGCCGTCTCGAGGGCGAGGAACGCCTGCACGACATTGGCGAAGTGCCGCTGCCACCGTACATCACCGAGACACTGGCAGACTCTGAACGCTACCAGACCGTATATGCACGGGAGGAGGGCAGTGCCGCCGCGCCGACCGCCGGGCTCCACTTCACCGACGAACTGCTGGAACGGGTGCGACTTCTAGGCGTGCAGACGGTTTTCGTCACGCTGCACGTAGGCTGGGGTACGTTCCGACCGGTCAAGGATGACGACCCCACGGAGCACACCATGCACGCCGAGTACTGGGAGCTTTCACAGGCAGCCGCGAGCGCCATTCGCAGCGCCAAATCAGAAGGACGGCGTGTCATCTCCGTAGGGACGACGGCGGTGCGCCTGCTGGAGAACGCCGCAACGCTGTCAGAGGACGGCTTGCCGCATGCAGGCTCCGGCTGGGCAGACATCTTCATAACGCCCGGCTACCGCTTCAAGGTCGTTGACGCGCTGATAACGAACTTCCACCTGCCCCGCTCCACGCTGCTCATGCTCACGAGCGCATTTTCCAGCCGCGATATGATGCTGTGCGCTTACAACGAGGCAGTGGCTCAACGATACCGCTTTTACAGCTTCGGCGACGCCATGTTCATACATTAGCGGTCAGGTGCCAGCGGCCAGCCATCAGGGCACGGGTCTAACATGGATATACAGGATGGACAGGATAGGCTGGATTTGTAAATTCCGAAGGGAAATACACCCTGACCCGCTGAAGGCTGAAGGCTGACCGATATGAAGACATTCACGCTGACTAACGAACTCTGGCTCCCGCACCCACCGGATGAAGTGTTTCCCTTCTTCGCGGACGCATCGAACCTCGAGCGACTGACGCCGCCTTCTCTACGCTTTCAGATTCTCACGCCGCTGCCGATCAAGATGGAAGTGGGGAGGCTGATTGACTACCGTATCAGGCTGCGCGGCGTACCTATGAGCTGGCAAAGCGAGATTACCGTGTGGGAGCCGCCCCACCGCTTCATCGACCAGCAGCGGCGCGGTCCGTATCGCTTCTGGGTCCACGAGCATGTGTTTAAACCAGAGAAGGACGGCGGGACAATCGCCAAGGACATCGTGCAATACGGGGTCTTGGGAGGGGCAATTGTGCAGCGCCTGTTTGTCGCATCCGAGCTTGAGCGCATCTTCGAGTATCGCAACGCCGAGCTAAAAGACTACTTCGCGGTGGACGCAACCTGAATTGCTTTCTTAGGTAATTTATCTTCCTTACAAAACGGAAGTGCGCCTAATGCGCCCCAGTTCTCGCTTGCATCATCCGTCGAGTAAGCGGTAGCGTGTTATACGCTGCGGGTGCCTGCTCAGTGTTGCAGTCATGAGTGAACGCAGCGGAAAGTGTGCAACCGCTATGATGTACACGAATACCATAACCAGCCGCTTCTTTCGCTCTTTTCAGCAGCGCAACTACCGCCTACTCTGGTTGTCTGATGGCATAACCAGCTCCGCCGAGCAGATGGAGTTCCTGGTACTGGTGTGGTTCGTGGCTACACACACGGAATCCGCGTTCCTCGTAACTCTGTACGGAGCACTTCGCTTCACCGGCACCCTCTTTGCTCCCTTCTACGGCATCGTCGTGGACCGCTACGACCGCCTCATGTTGCTCAGGCTGTCGCGCATCATCTTCATGGTCATTGCAGTCATCATCGCGGTGCTCTCGTTCCTGGAGCAAATCAACATCTGGCATGTATTCGCGTTGACCGGCGTGGCGGGCATGGCGCGCGCTTTCGATAACGTAACGCGCCAGACTCTCATAGCGGACATGGTGCCGCGCCAGAACCTGGGAAATGCTATCGCCCTAACCAGAGTGGGACGAGACATAACGCAGATTGCCGGTCCAGTGATAGGCGGCTTTCTATTTGATTCGTTCGGTCTGGGATGGGCCTATGTCGTCATAATCGTTTTGCTCACCGGAGGCACGGCGCTCACATTGCCGGTGAATCCGCCACCGAGAGCGCCCGCTACCCGAGGAGAGCCCATATTCTCGACTCTCGCGGGGAGTTTTCGCTACGCCGCCAGACATGAAGCCATTCTGGCACTGCTGATGCTGGCGTTTCTCGTTAACCTGACAGGCTTTCCGCTCAACCAAGGGCTTGTACCCCTCTTCGCTCGTGACGTGCTGCTGACTGACTCCACGGGGTTGGGCTGGCTGTTGGGGGCGTACTCGGCGGGCGCATTCCTCGGTTCGGTAGTCATAGCGGGCATCGGCAACATGCAGCGTGCGGGCAGGCTGATGTCGCTTGGGTCGGTCGCGTGGCATGGAGCGATTGCCGTACTCGCCGCTTCCACTCTGTTCAACGTCTCTCTGGGTGTTCTCGCATTCGCGGGGCTGGTGCAGTCCTTCACTATGGTTACGATGTCGATACTGCTTCTAGGCAGCACACCCACGGAAATACGCGGACGCATCATGGGCTTGCGCTCACTCGCGGTGTACGGACTGCCGCTGGGTCTGCTCGCGTCCGGCGCGGTCGCGGATACGCTGGGCATCACCTTCGCCCTCGTCGGAAACGGCGTCATTGGCATCGTGCTCACGGCTGCTATCGTGCTGGCGCTCAAAGAAATCTGGCGAGCATAGAGACGAGTGTGCGCGGTTTGTTCGCGGCGTAAATGCCGGCGCAATCTGTGCTTACACGCGAATCTTTATGGCATATCCGAGCACTAGCCCTGCGTAGTGGAGCGTTGTCTCCCCAATACGTCCGGATTCATCACTCTTTGCGGCTTGCCCTGAATGAAACTGCGGACGTTATCAAGAGTCTGGCCGTAGAAGGTTCTGTATGTCTCTCGCGTAACATAGCCGAGATGCGGTGTGAGGAGGACGTTATCAAGGGCGAGGATCGGATGATCAGCTGGCAGCGGCTCCAAGTCGAATACATCCAAACCGGCGCCCGCGATAGCGCCCGATTTCAGCGCGTTGATGAGGGCGCTCTCGTCGATAATGGGTCCCCTCGATGTATTGACGATGTAAGCCGTCGGCTTCATGAGACTGAGTTCCCTTGCAAGTATCAATCCCTTAGTTCTTTCGCTCAGTCTCAGATGAATGGTTACGATGTCGGAGCGTTTAAGCAGCTCGTCTCTGCTCACCAGCAGAGCGCCGTTGGACTCGGCACGCTCTTGCGTCAAATTCTGGCTCCACGCGAGGATGTTCATGTGGAATGCGCGCGCTACCTCCGCCATCTGGCTGCCAATGTTGCCAAGACCCAGAATGCCAATCGTCCTGCCGTCCAGCCCGGTTCCAATCGTGCTCTGCCATGATCCTGAGCGTGTCGCTTGATGCTCAGAAGGAATATGGCGCAGCAGCCCGAGGATCAAGCCCCAGGTAAGCTCCATCGTCGCCCTCGACGATCCTTCGGTTCCACAGACCACGATTCCAAGCTCGGTTGCGGCATCCAGGTCGATGGCGGCATTTCTCATCCCCGCGCTGGCTAACAGCTTGAGGTTGGGCAGGCGCGCAAGGAGAGAGCGTGGGAAGGGCGTGCGCTCCCTCAATGCCATAACGACATCGAACTCACTTAGTCTATCGACAATGGCGTCTTCGTCGGTCAGGTGGTCGTGGAACACTTCTACCGCGCAGTCGGGTTCGAGCGCCGCCCATTCGGCGTACTCTAGCGCAACTCGCTGGTAGTCATCTATGAGTGCTACTCTCAGCATTGGTATCTTCACTTCCTTTCCCGGACCTCGCCAATTTTACTCGGATTTAAGCACTCTGAAGCATACATCAGCCGAGAGTTGATTTCCCTAGAGAAGACCAGACTTGAAATGACAAGCACGCGTAACAGGAGCTAAACGCAATCGTCCTACTCGCTCGTCCCTTTCCGATGTAAACAATATGTTACTATTTCAGCACACTGAATGGATTACTCTCAATCCATTGCAGAACTCAGAGTCAGGAATAGGGAGGCTATCACATGTTGAATAGGATGCTAGGGGCGGCTCGCTTGAATACGCAAACTATCGAGGATATCGAGAGAGATGGGAGCGCGACCATACAGGCGCTTATCGTCGTTATCATAGTGGCACTTGCCAGCGGTGTCGGAGAATTGCTATCAGGAGACACGGACATAGTCAGCGCACTGGTCCTCGGAGTGATTCGAGGCGTGGTGAGCTGGGCAATCTGGGCACTCATCGCCATGTTCGTAGGCACCAAGATCCTGAAGACCGAACAGACCGAAGCCGATTGGGGTCAGCTGGCGAGAGGCACCGGGTTCGCCCAAACGCCGGGCATACTGAATGTACTTTCATTCGTTCCCGTTGTTGGAAACGCGATTGTAGTCGCAGCATTTGTCTGGAGATTCGCGGCTATGATGATTGCGGTGCGGCAATGTCTGGACTACACCTCGACCCTGCGAGCATTCTTTGTAATTCTCATTTCTTTCATACCTGTGGTCATCATCAACGCGATCCTCTTCTGGGTGCTGCGGGTCTAAGGTGGGATTGCGACGCGAACGTAATCCTAACGTAGAGAGATAGGATATGTGCGGCGTCACATCCAGATACGGCCGTCGCCGCCTTCCGGGTCGTCATCGGCGGGGTGCTGCGCCTGACGCGCGAATGCAATACCCCAGACGTTCAGCGCTCCCGCGTCCTTCAGGGCTTGGGCGCAGTCGGACATCGTGCTGCCGGTTGTTACAACGTCGTCAATTAGGATGTAGCGGCGGCCCTGCACATCAGCAGGGCATTCAAAGGCGTTGGCGATGTTACGATGGCGGGCGACGGGCGACTCCATGCTCACTTGAGGGGGCGTGTTGCGGGTTCGACGCAGTGCGTCGGTTTCCACTGGGATGCCGGCGAGTTGGCCGAGTTCGCGCGTGATAAACTCGGACTGGTTGAAGCCGCGACTGCGCTCTCGCCTGGGATGGAGCGGGACGGGGCAAAGTACATCGACAGGATATGGGTTGCGCTCCAGGTAAGCGGCGAGCAGGCGCGCAATGTACGGCACGGCAATGCGGATCCCGCGGTACTTGAGATCGTGGACGATGCGGCGGGCGCTGCCACGGAACTCGTAGGGCGCGCGCACGCTATCGAATGCGGGAGCGCTGCGCCTGCACGAATCGCAGAGCTGTGGGACGCGAGGTGCGGCGCAAAGGAAGCAGTACGGACGACGGAGAGGCGACAGCTCGAACTCGCAGTCAGCGCAGAGGTAGCTACCCTCGCGCTTGCAGACTACGCAATACTCAGGCAGTACGATGCCCAGAAGCGCGAGGGATGTTCTTTTCAGCAAATGTTTCACAGGGTACGAATCCAACCCCGAAATTCGCTGGATTCCTGCCTTCGCAGGAATGACGATGAGTAATTTTAGGCGCGGACGAACTTGGATACGCGCTCGCCCTGTCCTATCTCGGTTACATAGATGCTGCCCTTGGAGTCCACGCAGATACCGTGTCCGCCGATGACGCTGCCGTGCGCGGCGCCTTCGTCGCTGCCACGCCAGCGCGAGAGCAGTTCACCGTCGAGAGTCCAGATGCTTACTCCGGTGCCCGCGCCCTGCTCGACGACATAGACGATGCTGTCGTGAATCCAGAGGTCGCCGGGAGATTCGAGGTCAGTCCACTCTTCGAGGAAGTTGCCTTCGCCGTCAAAAATCTGGATGCGGTTGTTTTCGCGGTCGCAGATGATGACGCGGCCACGCTCATCGACCCAGATATTGTGCAGCAGGGCGAACTCGCCGGGGCCGGTGCCCTGCTTACCCCAAGAGTGCAGCAGTTCGCCGTCCGCGCTGAACTTGTGGACACGGTGGCCTCCGTAGCCGTCCGACACGAACATATTGCCGTCGGGGGCGATGGCTAGTCCAGAGGGCATGTTGAAGGGCATTCCCTGGAATGACGGTGAGGGCGCGAGCTTCTCGCCGAGTGTGCGGATAGTCTCGCCGCCCGGGGTGTACTCGGTTGCTATATGGAAGTCGCGGTCAACGAGCCACACGTTGTCGTTGGGCGCGATGTAGATGCCGTGCGGGTTGGCTGAGAATGTGCCTTCGCCCCACGACGAAATGAAGTTGCCGTCGGTGTCCCATATCGTCAGGGGATGCGCGCCCCTGCTGAAGATGTACACCTCGTCCTGCGAGTTGACCGCGCCGTCCGACGCCGCGCCGAATGCCCAGTACTTGGGCATGTTGGGCCATTCGGAAACTCGCTCGTACTGATAGTCGCCTGAACCTACGGTTGCCATGTTGGATACCTCCGATTTCATTGCTGGCTGATGCTCGGTGGGATTGTATGTGCGTGTGGCGGGATAGTCAACGGGTGTCAGGGGTTAGATGTATCAGGGGACTGACATCGACGGACAGCCCTTCGACACGCTCAGGACAGGGATGGACAGGCTCTGGCCTTCCCCCGTCGAGGGTTGAAAAGGGTAAGTATCTGGCATTTCACACGTAATGCCGTTACGGTTTAAGGAGTCTGGATTTCTGCTGTCATTCCGAACGAAGTGAGGAATCTAACATCCTTGACAGCAAGCGGGCTTGCTTTATGACAGAGATTCTAGATTCTTCACTCCGCTCCGCTGCGCTCAGAATGACAAGGTGCGGGAGGTTTCGTTCAGAATGACAGGAGAAGCAGATTCCTGTACTTGTTTTGTAATTTACCTACCCTTTTCAACCCTCGAAGGGGGAAGGGACTGGTTTCTTAGGGTGGGTGGCGTCAGGGGTAGGGGTCGTCGGGGATGGTGCGCCAGCGGAACTGGTTGATGTCTATTTCCACGCCCGGGTTGATTCGCTCAAGGTATGCCTTGTATCTTCTCTTGTAGTCTGCCTGCCTCTCCCGGTCGTGTATGAAGGTGTCCCAGCCGGGGGCGAGCGCTAGGCGTTTCTCCAGCGCCTCCCCGCTCAGTTCGTTGCCATCGCAGTCGTACCGTCTGTTTTCGCAGATGCACCAGGCATCGGGATAGGTCTCGTAGTACACGGGTCCGTGCAGGCTGAACTCTACGGCTTCTGCGCGGCGGCGGTCGTAATCCTCACGGCGCAGGCGCTCTTCTCTCTCTTCAGGTGTCTCCACAGGCTCCGCTTCAGCTTCTTCCTCTACCGGAACGTACTGGGAGCCTTGGCGCAGTAGCTCCCTGGATGCTGACATCCTGTGGTGAGGCTTGAAGTCAGCAAGCTCTCCTTCCATTGCGGAGACGAGGAACTTAACGATTGCCCTGCCGTTGCCTGTCTCTTCCTTTACTATCTGGGCGAGTTCCGTTTGGATGCGCGTGTCTGCTCTGCGCGTGTCTCTGCGCTCGCGCCTTGTGGGAGGCGGAACGGGCGTCTCGCCGGACGCTTCTACCGTGACGCCTCCGAACTCCTGGAGCAGTCTTGCCGCGTCCATGCGGTGGCATTCCTTGAAGCCCGGCAGTTCGCCTTGCATAACGGAGAGGAGGAACCTGACGATGGTCCTGCCGTTGTCTGTCTCATCCATGATGACGTTATGGACCGATTCGGTGAAGTCGGATCGTTGTTTATGTTGTGCTATGAGTTGTGCGAGCATAGTTCTGTGTTTTCTGGGGAGTCTCACCCCCATTCCCCTGTTTGCACAGGGACAGGCTCTGAATCAAGTTCAGGACAGGCTCTAACCTTCCCCCTTGACGGGGGAAGGGACTTTTGGCTTCAGTCCTTCATTGTGATTAACAGGATGGATCGGATAGATGGAGTATTGTTGTTTGTTGCGCTTTAATAATCATACGTTCTGTATTATAAGTACACATGTTTGCTCTGTCAAGGGTTAATCGGACATGGATAGACAGGATGGAAGGGACTTCTGGAGCTGGTGTCGTTATAATGTCCACACAGTTCGTGTTCGACTTGACTATGAATTTTGGGGATAATGTATCCTACCGAGTCTGAGTTATAACGAGGAACTCCCATGCCTAACATAACAGCCGAAGAAATATACGCCCTCGCCCTCATCGCGGGCTTGGACATCGGCGAAGACCGCGCGGAGACTATTGCGGCGCGGCTTGGGTCTGTGCTGGAGGCGCTGGACGAGATTCCGGCGGAGGCGCTGGCGTCGGTTGAGCCGGCGATTACCTTTGCGCCTTACGAGGTTGCCGATGAGTAATGCCGAACTTCACTACAAGCCGATTACCGAGCAGGCGGCGATGCTGCGCGCGGGGGAGCTGTCTCCTGTCGAGTTGACATCGGCTTACCTTGACCGCATAGCCGCGCTTAACGACGAACTTGGAGCGTACATCACTGTGATGGGCGAGCAGGGGATGGCGCAGGCTCGACAGGCAGAATCGGAAATACGGGCAGGCGAGGACAAGGGCGCGCTGCACGGCATTCCGGTTGCCATCAAGGATATTATCTACACGAAGGGCGTTCTAACATCCGGCGGCTCTAAAGTGCTGGCGGACTTTGTGCCGGACAAGGATTCGACGATTGTACGCAGGCTGGACGATGCGGGCGCGGTGCTGCTGGGCAAGCTGAACCTGAGTGAGTTCGCAATCGGCGGTACGATAGACCATCCCTTTGGCACTCCGCGCAATCCGTGGAATACGGAACATACGGCGGGCGGGTCGAGCAGCGGTTCGGGCATTGCGGCTGCGGGCGGACTTTGCGCGGGCGCGCTGGGGTCGGACACGGGCGGCAGCGTGCGCGGACCAGCGGGCTTTTGCGGCATTGTGGGGCTGCGTCCGACTTATGGCAGGGTTACGCGACAGGGCGTTCTTGCGATGTGCTGGTCAATGGATACAGTGGGACCTATGACGCGCACGGTGGCGGATTGCGCTCTGATGCTGAACGCCATCGCAGGCAGGGATGCACTGGACAGCACTTCAAGCGGCGCTCCTGTGCCAGACTACACGAGCGGGCTTGGTAACGGGGTTGGAGGGATGCGGATAGGGCTGCCAACCGAGATGTACGACTATGAAGGATTGGATGCGGATGTGCGAGAGTCCGTGATGCGTGGAGTGAGCGTGCTGGAGGAGCACGGCGCGTCGGCAGAAGAGATGTCGCTGCCGATCTGCGAGAACAGCGGCGCGGTGTTCATCGGGACAGCTGATGTGGATTGCGCAGCGTTCCACGCGGATTGGCTGCGAACGCGGCCTGACGACTACGACTGGAGCACTCGCACGCGGCTGGAAACGGCATCACTTGCACCAGCCTGGGCTTATTTGCGAGCGCAGAGGGCGCGGGAGCTGATCCGGCGCGAGCTGACGGCGGCCTTGGAACAATATGACGTCATCATACTGCCGACGGGACCTATCGCTGCTCCGACCATTGAAGCATCGACCGGAAAGCCGGGAGGCTACTATCAGGGCAAGCTCGACCTGGGACGGCGGCGTTACACCAGCCCGGCGGCGCTGGCGGGACTTCCCGCGCTATCTGTGCCGTGCGGCTTCTCGGATGCGGGACTGCCGATTGGGATGCAGATAATCGGCAGGGCGTTCGATGAAGCTACGCTGTTCCGCGTAGGGCAGGCTTATGAGTCGGCGACGGAGTGGCACACGCGGCACCCGGCGGTGTGAAGGGCAACCAAACGTCAATGACTGAATGCCAATTTTGCGGAGTCGAACCACACCTATGTGTAATTGTGATTACATGGAATCGTGATGGGACTCTATTTGGGACACAAAATGACTACATACAATATCAGGGAATTTAAGGCGAGAGCCAGTGAGATACTGAGAAACCTCAACGACGATGAGGAGGTGATTATCACTCGCCACGGAAAGCCGTGCGGCAAACTAACTGCAATTCGGCCATCCACTGAGTCAAAGCCTCCGCTGAGCAGGCTTAGAGGAACACTGACTCAACTGCCTGAGGCTGAGTATCAGGACTTTCTCGACGTCAAGACAGAGTGGGAACGAGATTTAATTGTGTCCGCACTAGCCCAAGGCGACAGTGCAAAGCAATAAACCACAATTCGTGGTAGATACTCACGCCCTATGGTGGTACCTGCGCTCGCCGGAGCGCCTGACCGTCGCGGCGAGCGCGATTTTTCGGCTGGCCGAAACCGGAAACGCTACAATCGTAGTACCCGCCATCGTCATTGCTGAATTCTATTATCTCTCCACTAAGTTGGGGCACCCTTTCCCTCCCGCCGAATTGCTGGAACTGATCGATTCCGTTGACGGGATCGAATTCTCCGATCTGGGCAGAAGGCAACTTGCAATGCTTGGACGCGTCGTGGGCGTCTCTGAAATGCATGATAGACTTATTGCGGCAGAGTCGATGGTGCGAGGCGCACCCGTCGTTACGCGCGACGAGATACTTACTGCGTCAAACCAGATAGACACTGTCTGGTAACCCCCAGTCTTTAATCCTTGTCAACATTGCTGAGTGCGCTTATCATCTTCATGCAGGCGTTGCCGCAAATCGCATAGATTCGGTTCGCCTGCCCGCAGAATGTCGGGGTGTAGCGCAGCGGGAGCGCGCCTGCTTTGGGAGCAGGAGGTCGCCGGTTCAATCCCGGCCACCCCGACCATGAAAACTAACATCGATGCACAGGATGGGGAGGATATTTCGTCCTCCCTCCATAGCCTTCCCCCTCCGGGGGGATTCTTATTTGGGAAGATTGGATATGCCTCCCATCGACCAGAATACCCGTCGTCGGATTACGCGGCTTGGAGTTACGGTGCTGGACGAGGATCGAGCCTGCCCGGGTTATGTACTCTTCACGCCGAATCTCGGTACAGGCGAGCCGCGCTTGATCGACTTGCACGGCAATATCGTCCACAGATGGAAGATGCCGTATCAACCGGCGTTCTGGGGTTACCTGTTGCCTAACGGCAACCTGTTCTACGGCGGTAAGGTTCAAGACGAGACGCCCCTACCCTTCCCGACATGGGGAATACTCAAAGGGGGCGTGATGCTCGAAGCCGACTGGGACGGGAATGTCCTTTGGGAGCACCGCGATCCGTGGCACCATCACGACGCGCGACGTACGGAATCGGGCGGCGCAATCTACCTCGGGCTTTATCGCGTGCCGGACGAGTTCGCCGAGACAGTGAAGGGCGGCATCCCACTCGAAGAGGGCAACGACATGTGGGCTGACGAACTTGTCGAGGTGGACGCGGACGGGAACCGGACATGGTCCTGGCTGGCGCATGAGCACCTCGACGTTGAGACCGAGGTGCTCACTTTCAATCACCCGCGCGAGAACTGGACACATGGCAATACAATCGTGCCGCTTCCCGACGACCGGGTGATGGTCAGCTTTCGCAGCATTTCTACCGTCTGTATTATCAACAAGGCGACGGGGGAGGTCGAGTGGAAGCTAGGCGGCGATGTGCTGGCGCAGCAGCACGACCCTTGCATGCTGGACAACGGCAATGTGCTCATCTTCGACAACGGGACACAGAGGCACAACGACGCTTTCGCCTACTCGCGCGTCATCGAGGTTGACCCCTCGACCAACGAAATCGTATGGCAGTACCAGGACAAGCCCATCCTCAATTTTCACAGCAACATCATCTCCGGAGCAAGACGATTGCCGAACGGGAATACGTTGATAACGGAAGGGTTCTTCGGGCGGATGTTCCAGGTTACGCCAGAGGGTGAAGTTGTCTGGGAGTACATCAACCCAGATTTCGACGATACGCCGTTCTTTGGCGAGGTCAACAGCATCTTCCGAGCGGAACACCACATGCCGGGGGAGATTCCGGGGCTTTAGCGGGGGCTAACATGGATGCACAGGATGGGCAAGATTTCGCCCCACCCCCTGCCTTCGCAGGGGCAGGCTCTAAACCTCTCCCAGAGTGAGAGAGGACTCACTCCTCCAGGGCGTGGATGAAGTTGGCTCGCTTCTCCCATAGGTCAACGCTGTGCAGGCGCAGGGCTACGGTTTCACCGGGTAGGATGGTGTCGGGCAGGCGGGCGCGCACCCGGAACGGGTAGTCTGCCAGTTCTAGCATTGCGGAGCGGCGGGGCTGGTTTTCGAGCACGATAGCTTTGAAGGTGGTTGACTCTTCGTCTTCCGACCCTTGCTCCTTTCGCAGCTTGAAGTATTTCAGGAGCCAGTAGCGGCGACGCTCATCTTCCAGCTTACCCATGGCTCGCAACTGTACATCGGCGCGGCCCGCGACGCTGGTTACGTCTTCTACGCCGTACAGCGGTTCGCCTGTACTAAGGTAGTGAGTTATCTGGCGCTGCATTACCATGTCCGGGTAGCGGCGAAGGGGTGATGTCGCCTGGATGTACGCGGGGACGCCAAGCCCGCCATGCGGCGCGGCGGTCGTGCCGGATTGCGCGGGCGCGAAGCGGCGCAGCATAAGATACTGGCGCAGGGGCCCGTCTTCGCCAATATCCACGCCCGACGGCAGACCCGAGCCCAGGTCGCTGAGATCGGGTGCGGTCTGAGAACGATACGAGGCGGGTATGTCGTTTTCGTGGCAGAATGACGCCAGCAGCGAATTGCAGAGCACCATACATTCTGCGACCATCTCCCGCGCCGGAGAGTTACGCTGTACGACTTTCACCTCCACGTCATCAGACGAAACGAATTTAATGAGCAACTCCGCACGGTCGATGCCGACTGCGCCGGCGGCTTCGCGCTTACGCTTCAGCGCTTCAGTTAATTTGTGCAGGCCTGCCAGCAAGTCGTGGTAGGGAGCGTCGCCAGTGGCAATCGCAGTGTTGGCATCGTCGTAAGATAGGGCGGCATCGCTGGTGATGATTGAAGGCTTGACCTCGTAGTTCAGTATGTCGCCGTCCGTGCTGATGTCGGCGAGGAGGCTGAGGGCGGCGCGGCGCTTGCCGGCTTCAAGGCTGCCCTTGTTGTGGGATACTGCGGTGGGCAGCATCGGAATCTTGCGGTCGGGGATGTATAAGCTTGCCATGCGGCGGTCCGCTTCTTCATCGAGAACGCTGCCCTGGGGAATGAGCGCACCGGCGTCGGTGATGTGGATGCCGAGCCGATATGTGCCCGCACCGTCATCTGCGTCTTCTCTCTTTTCAAGCGACAGGGCGTCGTCCCTGTCCTGCGTGTCCGTGTCATCGATGGTAACGGTGGGCAGGTCTGTCAGGTCGATGCGGTTGGAGTCGTCATGCAGCTCGAATTCGTTTATTTCAGCGGCGGCTGCGAGAGCTGCATCAGAGAAGGATTCGGCGATGTCGTCTCGAACCAGTTCAAGGGGCTCGTCGGGAGAAAACTGCCCGCACGAAACGAGTACATTGAACGCCAGACGCTGGAGATTGCCTGCCTTGCGCTCCATCTTGTTCAGCAGCGACTTGACGAGTGAGCTGCGCGTGTAGTCGTCGCCGAATGCGGCGTAGTTACGCATACTGTCGATGAGCATTTGCTGGTGCGGTGTCAGCGTGCCGGGCAGCTCGCCGCGCTCCAAGCATTCAAGCAAGTCATTGGCTTCGGCGGATTGCTGTGCCTGCCTTTGACGGCGGGCAAGGGTCTCCTCGACGGCTGACGGAGTGCGCGGTATGTAGCCCGTCTTGCCGTCCTCAAAGTAGAGGGAGTCCTTGTCAAGGCAGAGGAGAAGCGCGACTTGCTGTGTCGGCGTCGCGTCCGCACCCCAATAGAGTTCAGCTAGGTCATCGAATGACAGGGCTGTCTGTTCGTCGCTGACGACCTCCCAGAGTTCGGCGATGTCCACCTCGGAGGCGATTTCTTCGCTCTGTTTGCGGAAGTCGGCGACCTGATCATCGCCCTCGGCAAAGACCTGCGTGGATAGGATTATGCGCTCTGCGGGCAGGCGGGCTTCCTTCTTGCGTCGGACTGCGACGCGCACGCGCGAAGACTCGACATCCACCACTCTGGCGATGGTGATGCCGCCGCTCATGCGCGCCGCTACGAGTTCGTTTAGTTTCATGGAAATCTAACAGGATGTACAGGATGGAGAGGATTTTTTCCGCCATTCCGAGCAAAGCGACGATTCTGAATTCGTTGCTGTGCAGCCGTGTAGAATTTTTAGATTCTTCACTTCGCTGCGCTTCGTTCAGAATGACAAAACAAACCTATTATCAACATTCTCTAATCAAGGTCTGCCAGCTTGGGAAGGACGTCTTCCTTCAGCAGAGTCATGGAGCGCGTCCATTTGTCTTTGGGCTGCCACTCATGCCCCATCGCCAGCAGGACGCCGAATCCGCCTACCTGCTCGTAGATATAGCGGAGGCTGTCCGCTACTTCGTCAGGGCTGCCGACTATCCAGATGTTGTCCAGCAAGTATTCAGGCGTAACCTCTTCGTCCGGCATGTCCGGGTCGGTCTTCATGAGGCCGAGTTGCCCCATGTGCGACAGCAGCGGCTTAAAATACTGGTTGAAGTCGCGGGCAAAGACGCCTTCGAGCATGTCCTGGCGAGCTTGCTCGGTGGACTCAGCGACATAGACCTCGCGGGCGATGCGCCATGTTGCGCGGTCAGCTGTGCGTCCGGTGCGTTCCGCGCCTTCGCTTACACTCTCCCAATGCGTGGCGAGCTGATGCACGGGAACTAGGTTGATGCTCATGGGAATCCAGCCACGCTCGCCAGCGAGGTACAGAGTTTCGGACTTTGGAGATACGCCCGCCACACCGATTGGCGGGTGCGGCTTCTGGTAGGGCTTCATATGGAACGCAAGCCCCACGTCTTCCACGGGTTCGGGTATCTCGAAGCGCCAAAACTTGTGCTCATAGATGCCGGGCTTGGGGTCGTCCCATATTTTCAGGATGGTCTCCACGGAGTCGCGCGCCATGCCGCGGTGCTCGCCGGATTCGGGGTCGAATCCGAACACGGTGAAGTCGCCGACGAAGCCGCCGGAGCCGACGCCCCACATGAAGCGTCCCTGCGCCATCTGGTCGAGCTGCGCGATGCGGTGGGCAATCATGAACGGGTTGTGGTTGGGCATGCACGTTACGCCCGTGCCGAGCCGGATGTTCTTAGTCTTGCCGAGCGCGTTGGCGATGAACAGGTCGGGCGCTGGGATGTTCTCCCAGACGGATGTGAAGTGCTCGCCTATCCAAGCCTCCGTGTATCCCAGTTGATCGAGGACGACGAGCTGTTCAAGGTCGTCCTCCATTGTCTGCGATACGTCGGAGCCGGGTGGATGCAAGGGCATCGTGAAGTAGCCGAGTTCCATGATAAGCGCCTCCTGTTTCGTGTGCGATTGTGCAAGCAGTATATGACAGAGAGCGCAGTGGCACAACGGCAGAAACGCGCAGGTGTTTCTTATCTTATAGGTGTTGGTGCTAGGTGCGACAGTGCTTTTGATGCAAGCTTCACCCCCATCCTAACCTTCCCCCATCAAGAGGGAAGGAACTTTGAGCCGGAGATAATAGCTGCTTTGAGGCCTTTACAAACCCTTAACAGCCCATCAGGGAGGAAATGACAGAAATGTGCTTAAGCAATGTTGACACGCAGCTGGACCAAATCAGACGGGTACGGCAAGACGCTCTCGCGTGAGCCAGTGCTCCAAGCTGTCGGAAAGGGCGAACCAGCTCGCTTCGATTATGTTCTCGGAGGAGCCGACCGTGCTCCAAGTTCGCTGGCCGTCGGTGGAGTCAATGAGAACGCGCACCATCGAGCCGGTGCCGCTGCCCTGGTCAACGACACGCACCTTGTAATCGAGCAGGCGGACGGATTGCAGGTCCGGGTAGAACTGCTCAAGCGCCTTTCGCAGCGCATGGTCGAGGGCATTTACTGGACCGTTGCCCTCGGCGGCGGTGTGCATTACTTCGTCGCCCACTCGCACTTTCAACATGACCTGAGAGGCTATGTCTCCAACCCCGTTGCCGTTTGAGCGCTTCTCCACCATCGAGACAAAATCCACGAGGGAGAACGGCGGCTTATATCCCTGCTGCATGCGGCGCACAAGCAACTCGAACGATGCTTCCGCGCCTTCGTACTGGAAGCCCTGGTTTTCACGGTCCTTTATTTCTTCCAACAGGTGGCGCGCCTGCGCCTGCGTAAGATCGACGTCGGGGCAGACTTCTTGCGCCTTCCAGAAGATGTTGCCGCGGCCGGACAGGTCGGAGACTAGCACGCGCTTGTCGTTGCCAATGCTGCGCGGCTGTATGTGCTGATAGCTGTGTTCCACCTTGGAGACGGCGGAGGCGTGCAGCCCGCCCTTATGTGCGAACGCGCTGCCGCCCACAAAGGGCTGAGAGCTGAGTGTGGGCATATTCGCCACTTCCGCGACATAGCGGCTGGCATCGGTGAGCGAGGCGAGTTGCTCGTCGCTGACACATTCGATTCCGAGCTTGAGCTTGAGGTTTGCGATTAGGGAAACGAGGTTTGCGTTGCCACAGCGCTCGCCGTAGCCGTTCATCGTCCCCTGCACCTGGGTTACGCCAGCCCGCACGGCGGTTATCGCTCCGGCGACCGCCATGTCAGCGTCGTTGTGGGTGTGAATGCCCAGTTCGACATCGGTGCGCTGGCGAACCTGATGGACGGTCGCGGAGATTTCGTCAGGCATCATGCCGCCGTTGGTGTCGCAGAGAACGACGCACTCAGCGCCCGCGACCGCGGCAGCGTTGACCGCCTGGAGCGCATAGTGGGCGTTAGCCCTGAAGCCATCGAAGAAGTGCTCCGCGTCGAAGAATACGCGCCTGCCCTGCTCTACCAGATACGCCACAGAGTCTGAAATCATGGCCAGGTTCTCTTCGAGAGAGGTCTCAAGAACGCGGGTCACATGCAAGTCCCAGCACTTACCAACAAGGGTTACGACGGAAGTTTCAGCTTCCAGCAGTGCGGCGAGGTTGGCGTCTTCGTCTGCGCTAATGTTGGCGCGGCGGGTGCTGCCGAACGCGGTCAGCGTGGCATTGTCGAGACGCACTGACTTGGCGCGCTCGAAGAATTCGGCGTCGCGAGGGTTAGAGCCTGGCCAGCCGCCTTCTATGTAGTGGACGCCAAGCTCGTCGAGGCGCTGGCAGATGGCGAGCTTGTCTGCGACCGACAGCGATATGCCTTCGCCCTGCGTTCCGTCCCGCAGTGTGGTGTCATAGAGGCTCAGGTTTGGCATTTTCTGTGTTCTCCTTGCGTTGTTAGTCAGCGTCCGGATTTGTTTGCGTTCCGATATTGGACAAACAAAAAGCCCGTCCCACATCAATGTAGGGACGGGCGTTCAATATCCTAAATCGGAATTGATGGCTCGCGGTACCACCCTGCTTCATCGACGCGACTGACTATCAAATTCAGGTGTCAGGCGCGCATGACGCGCTCATTGGAGTACGTGTTCATACCCCCGCCCTGCTAACGTCGGGCGAATCCGTCGCAGCCTACTGTTCTTATGCAGAAGGAAAGGGCCGCCCTTCGACAGGCTCAGGGCGTAAGGGCTTTCCAACGGCAAGGGATTTCGGTACGCGGCTCGGGAGGGATTTTCAGAGGGTATCCTGTGCGTCTGCTCTCACCGTGCGGCTTGTGGGCCAATCCACTGTGCCGCTTCAGACTCGCTGTGCCGGATGCGCGCCTCTTACTCGTCTCCGTCGTAGCCTTTGGCTATGATTGTAAATGTTCTCACAAATCAGATTAGTAGGTATCAAGGCGCGCTGTCAAGGAATTACTGAAGTATAAGAATCTTGCGTAATTGTCTTGGAGAAGCACTTTCACCCCCATCCCCCTGTCTGCACAGGGGCAGGCTCTGAATCGAGTTCAGGACAGGCTCTAACCCCTGCCTTCGCAGGGGCAGGCTCTTCCCCCGTCAAGGGCTGAGAGGGGTATGTATTGAGAATAAGAGGGCTTGCGGTTGGGATTTCACCCCCATCCCTGAATCAAGTTCAGGACAGGCTCTAACCTTCCCCCGTCAAGGGGGAAGGAACTTTGGGTCGGTGATTATAGCCGCTTTGGGCATTTACATACCCTTGTCAACCCGTCAAGGGGGAAGGGGCTTATGGTCCGGGCTTTTCACCCATTCTTGCTACATTCAGAGGAAACTGAACCGAAATGCCCTAATACCTACCACTGTCAGCCCATCGAGGGGGGAGGAGCTTTACCCTCACCTTTACCCTCTCCCCTGAGGGAGAGGGGATATATTGTGTGGGAGTTAGTTGGTGTAGATTTCGGTTTGGGGGTTCCAGTCGCTCCAAGCGAACCAGAAAGACAGGTGGGATGGGATCCGTTCCAGCACGCTGCCCTTTAGTTCGCCGTCAATGGCGCTGCCCGTGAAGGCGGTCCACCTGCTGCCGGTCTCCTTGTCGGTCAGCACAGTGCGAGGACCTGCCGGCTCGCCCTCAATGCTGAAGGTCAGTGCCTTGTCGCCCGGGCTACGGTCGAACGCAAGGGCAGTGCCGGTTGTGACATCGAAGAAAATCAGCACGTCCTCTCCGGCGAAGGTGTCATTTACGACCTGCTGGGTGGTGAGTGTGGTGAACGGGTACGCCTTCGGGTTGCCGTCGAGATTGACGCCGACGACCAGTTCTTTGGCATACAGGCGGTCGTCGGGGTTGAACTGGCCGTGGATGCCTGCCCTGCCGCTCTCGTAGTAGTTGACATACGAATCGGTACTGACATTACTGGTCTTTCTTAGCACTTTCGTGTCGGGGTGGAGTTCGCGCCACGCTTCCCATGTTGTCTGGGTTGCTGGCACGACTTCCAGATCCGTGTCCACGAGGGGGCCTTCCACGCCCCTGCTAAGGAACTGGCTCCAGAGGGTGTCGGTCTGGTGATCGTACATCACCAGGGCGTTCATGATGAGCTTTCCTGAGACGCCGAAAGTGTGGTCGTTACCGTTGATGCTGCGGCCATAGACTATGGCCGAGAAGCAGAGCGGTCACCATGTTACGGCAACGGGCTTGCCACCGACGGTGTCGTTGACTATCTCATGGCGACTCAGCAGGGGTATGGAGTATGCGCGGTGGTCGCCGTTGATGGAGAGGCCGATGACCTGCTCGCTTGGCGCCATCCAATCCTCCGCTTCGACCGCGCCAGTAAATTCGGGATCGAGGATCGCGGGTATGGCGTCGTAACCCAGCACGGTGACTATATCGTACCGTGGTTCGGTGATGACGGGCTGCCATTTCGCCTCGCCATTAATTGGCGCGTTCTCTTCCGGCGCGCCAGTGATGCGCGGCAGCACCTGCTCTTGAAAGAACGGGGTGAGCAGGGGCGCAATGAGGCTGAAAATAAGCAGCATGGCTATGAGGAATACGCCGACTTTGACTATTAAGGACATTATCAGTTACCTGAATTTACATTGATGAACAGGACGGACAGGATTTTCAACACATTATCACCCCCATCCCCCTGTCTGCACAGGGGCAGGCTCTGAATCGAGTTCAGGGCAGGCTCTAACATTCCCCATCAAGGGGGAAGGGACTTTTTTCCTCTGCCCTTGCCCCTCTGGATTCCCGCCTGCGCGGGAATGACGAATTGTGAAGAAAGGGGGGAAGGGCTTTTTTCATAATTTTCAAATTGCGGACTATTGCGGCCTTTCATGAGTTTGGATGCAGGTTTGCATTTTGGGATTTCGGAGGCGGCTATGAGATTGTGCGGTCGGCAACACCCCAGCGCCTTTTGTGGGATGCTATCAGTTGGCTGAGATCTTGGCGGTATGTCCGGCTGTTGATGGGGGACACGGTCATTATTAGGGCGTCTTCGCGGTTGTCGGAGTAGTAGCCTTTGCGGACGCCCATCTTCTGGAAGCCGTATTTCTTGTATAGATTCTGCGCAACATAGTTGGAGACACGGACTTCGAGGGTGACCGCTTGCATTCTTCGCCGCTGCGCCTGCTCAATCGCGCCTATGAGAAGCAACTCGCCAATGCCGAAGCCGCGATAGTCGGAGCGCACGCCAACGGATACGATGTGCGCCTCGTCGTGCATATACCATGTGCCGAGGAAACCGACTATGTAGGGCTGGCCGGGCTGCCACGCGATTGGACGGCCGTTCCAGAGGCTTGCTGCGCTGCGCCAGATACGAGTGATCCTCTTTGGGGCTTCGGCGGGCTTCTGTGCAAGCTCGGGAGGGTCTTCGAGGCTCCAAACGACGAGGTATCGGGCGAGGCGGTTTTTCAACTCGCGGCGGAAGGACGTGGGCGGGAAGAGAGTGGGGAAGGCGTCGCGCTCGATTTCCGCTGCCTGTGCGAGGTCACGCTCCTGCATCGGACGGAGTGCATACGGCATCTGACTTGTATGAGGGATGTTGCGCGCTGCGGACATGGCGGCATTTTAGCAGGTAGTCGGTCAGTGTGTCAGTTATTCAGTCTGTCAGCGGCAATAGTATATTCATTCGTGGCACCCTCACCCTAGCCCTCTCCCCAAGGGAGAGGGGATTAAAGGGGGAGTGCTAACGAATCTGAAGGATGGGCGTTATAATGGTTAGCAAAATCCTTTTGCGCGAGAGTGGAGCATCGATGCAGGCGGAGATACAGGGTCAGGACAACGTCGCGGCACTGGTGAAGCAGGCTCAGGCCGGCGGACCTGCCGCATTTTCGGCGTTGTATGAACACTACTATGACTCGATTTACCGGTATGTGTCGTTTCGCACGGGGAGTTTCGCCGATGCGGAGGACATAACGGCTGAGGTATTCGTGCGAATGATCGAGTCTATCCACCGATTTAAGTGGAAGGGATACCCGTTCAGCTCGTGGCTATTCCGTATCGCGCATAACCTTGTGGTGGACTTCTACCGCAAGAAAGGGCGGCGGAATACGGTGCCGCTGGATGACGCGCCTCAGATTGTGGATGCGGCGGTGTTCGATGCGGACGCAAGGATGGACATCGAGCTGACGATGGGTGAGGTGCGGCAAGCGATGGAGTGCCTTACCGACCTCCAGCGAGAGGCGATTACGCTGAGATTTGCCGCCGGACTGTCGGTGGCTGAGACGGCGAAGGCGATGGGAAAGAAAGACAACGCGGTGAAGGCGCTGCAACATGCGGGGTTGAAGAAGCTGAGGCGAGAACTTTGCTCGGAGGGGAATGGGCGCACGGCGGTTGCGCTGTGGTGCTCTGAGGGTTGAGCATGGGCAACGAAGATATACAGTATGACTGGGGTTTTCACCACCTTCCCAGCCTTCCCCCTTCAAAGGGGAATGGGGAATCTGTCAGAGGGCTGAGATGAGGGACTCTCACTTTGACAATATAGTGAATGACTGCCTGGAGCGGATAGCTGCCGGCGAAAGCGTTGCGGACTGCCTTGCGCGGTATCCGGAGCAGGCGGAAGAGCTTGCGCCGATACTTCAGATGGGACAGGCAACGATGGATGTGTCGAGGGCTGCGAGGCCGAGCGCCGCGGTCAGGGCGCGTGGAATGGCGCGGATGCAGGCTGCCATTGAAGAGAGGCGTCACAGACGACGGAGGCGGTGGCAGATGCCGCGAGTGTTCTGGCGACCGATCAGCACGCCGATTGCGGCTGCATTCGCGGTGGTGTTCCTGACAATAGTTGCAGCGGGCGGCACTACGGTGGCTTCGGCAGACAGCATACCGGGAGAACCTCTATACCCGGTGAAGAGCATACGTGAGAGCGTAGAGGAGCGGATAGCGCGGTCCGACGAGGGCAAGGCGCAGGTGCATGCGAAACTGGCGCGGGAGCGCGGCAGGGAGATGCGGGAGTTGATCGTGCGAGGGCGCATATACGAGGCGGAGGTGGTGGCGGTGCGGCTGAACCGACACCTAAGCGAGTCGGCGAGCCGGATGGGTGTGGTGGTGTCAACGCATTACATGGAGATGCCGCGAGTTCGGGGGGAGAAGAGTCAAGAGGCGAGCGCGGCGGCTCTACGGCAGAAGCTGAGGCATGACGAGGCGTACGTAAAGGGGCAGTTGACGGCGGTGGTGGAGCAGGTGCCGGAGACTCAAAAGAGGCGGGTGTGGCGGCTGATGCAGCAGTCGGGACTGGGATACCGCGTAGTAATAGTCGCGTTGGACGGGAGCGGCGAACCGACAGTTATGGGGTATTACAGGTATTACAACGTTCGTGTTCCGAGCCAGAACTGATCCCGCAGGACTAATCGATAGCCGAACTTCAATCTGATGGGCGAGGATGTCTGCTTGGCTGAAATTCGATCTGCTCGGGCCACGATTCATACAGCTTGCCTCCCCCATCTTTCGATACCCTAACACCTCCCAATCACACAAGATTCTTCACTTCGCTGCGCTACGTTCACAATGACAGAGTGAGAGGTGTTGCTGCGTTCGATATGACGGTATGGATTTGGGCGCTTGATGCTCGCGGTCGGTCCGACATGTCGTTGGCGACGGGTATCGCTCTGAGCCGCTGAGTGGTAGCGGCGTTAAGGAATGCTCGACAGCAGGAGATAATACGGTGCGGGCGCAGGACGTTTCCGTCTCGCGCCCGCAGTTTTTCAAGGGATGAGCGCCGGCAAAGGCAGACGCTCAGCTTGTCGGAACTTAGGGGAGCGTGAAACTGCCCCAGCACACGACGACGCCATCATCGCGCAGAGCGCAGGTGTGCGTGTCGCCGCTGCTTATCTGGGCGTGGAGTTTGAAGCTCCCGGACCTCGGCCGGTTGGAGACCTGCCCGTGGCTGTTGCCGTCCTCATTGCCCCAGCACATAATCGAGCCGTCGGTCGCAATGGCGCAGACATGGTTCGCGCCGCTGCTGATGGCAATATACTCGGCATCGGGTGTGGGTGGCGCAACTGTTGTATCTATCTCTAATTTAAGAGTGAAATTGCCATCCTCATTAGGTTCGTAGGCGGTAGCCTCTATAGTGTATACTCCCGCCGGCAGAAGTTCTGTGGTTTGTATTTTCGAGTCTCTGTTGTCGCTGTCGCTGGCATCGTAGCCGTCGTCGTCGAAGCTCCTGAATCCTTCTTTATCCATACCTTCGATGAGGTACAGGAATGTGTCCACCTTCGGGTCGTCGTCCGAGGTCAGAGTTATGGTTACGTTAGCGTCTTCGACGAGGGTGAACGTGTAGAACCGGGCGTAGTACATTTCGTCCGGGTTGCCACCTTCATCCGTATGCTGCGGCCTGTTCTCGGAGAGGCAGGTGTCATCCCAAACACCGAGGAAGGCGCCTGCGCCATCAATTGTGGTGAAGCAGGTGTCTTCGGGCATTGGCACCGGCGGCGGTGTACCGCCGTAGTAGCCAGAGCCGAATATGAGGCCGCGGAACTTCGTGACATAGGTGTGCTTTTGTTCTTCCTGTCCGGTTTCGGGATTCGGCCACATGTGGCTGATCCACAGAGCTTCGCCCTCCCCGACGGCTGCGATCATACGACCGAGGTCGGGGACATCGCTTGCTTGCAGGTTGATTATGTTCGTTCGCAGCAGGTCCGGCCTGGTGACGTCTGCGATTATCGTTCCGGGCGGGATACCGGGTATAACGCCGTCGCCGTCTATGATGAATACATACCGCTCGCCGTCCCTGCTTGCCGGCGTGTTGTAGAACTGGAATGTTGCAGCGCCTCCCTGGGCCAGAAGGCGCGCGCCCGCCTTATAAATCGCGGCGACAACGTCCTCATGTGGCTCAAGGGTGGATTCCACATCCTCTTCCTTGTCCCACGAGCCGGCGGCGAAAATGAGCCTGACCTCGTTGTCAGAATCGATGTCAGGGACGAAAGCGCGAATCGCCCAAGTGTGCTTTCTATACAGTGTGTACATGCTGCGCGGGTCAGGAATCAGGTAGGTTATGAATCTGCCTGTTTCGTCCGCTGCCGCAATCTCTTTGCCGTATTCCTTGCCAACTGCGTCAACACCGATGCGACTGGTGATGTCATCTCCCACTACACCGGCGAAGCCTCCGTTGACGACAATCTCCGTTCCGTCAATCAGAATCAGATACAGGTCGTTTTCCCTATCGACACTTGCCTCCGACTGGTAGTATTCCCTAGCGGCTTCGGGGTCTTCGCGATACGTCCTAATTGCCTCTTCGACATACGCTTGTGCAGCCGCCCTGGGACCTGCAACAGGGGATGCATCGTCATAGTAACCGGAGACGATATAGAAGTTGAAGAATCTGGTTACGTAGGAGTGCTTCAATTCCACCTGACCAGTTGCCGGGTTCGGCCACTGGTGACTTATCCAGCGTGTTTGCAGTCTCTGCACTGCCAGTATTTCCTGGCCTACTTCGGGGTAGGCGTCGGCAATGTTCTGTCCTGCCAGTTCGGGCATAGTGGCGTCGGCGAGAATATTGCCGCCAGGGGCTGCCAACCAGACGTAAAATTCACCGTCTATATGGTCGGCTGACTTGTAGTAGTTTATTGTTGGAATTGCCGTTTCTGCCTGTACGCGCGCCCTGGCTTCAATGACTGCTCCGACGGCCTTTTGCTGTTCAGTGAATGCGGATTCGACATCCCCTTCCAAGTCGAGCCAGCCTGCCGTGAACACGAGGTCTTCCGTTTCGTCAGGATTTTCAATGTCAGGGACGTTCGCGCGAATTGCCCAAGCGGTCTTCTTACGGTATGTGTAATCTTGACTGGAAATCGGAATGAGATATTCCACTACGATGCCATCTTCGTCCGCTGCCGCGAGTTGCGCTCCATATCTGTTCCCCAAGGGGTCGTCTCGCCAGGAGATGCTTGTACCCTCAGCACCACGGAACACGGGATTGACCTTGATGGTATCGCCGTCCAGCAAGGTGAGGTACAGGCCGGGCGGGTCGTTTACGATGCTTTCACTCGATTGATAGTATGCCAATGCCGCTTCGGGGTTTTCTCGGTATGCAGCTATGGCGTCATTCACGTAAGCCTTGGTCGCTTCGAGCGGATCGACGTCGGCTTGAGGCGGTGCGCTCTTATCCCGATTAGGGAGCTGCAATTCACGGCTGCTCGCCTCGACATATCCTGAGTTCTCCGGCGATAGGGACCCGACAGGCAAGATGCCAGCGAGGACTGCGAGGATGAATGCGGCAGTAAGCGTAAACACAACGATGGGCACTCTTAGTCTCATTTTCTCATCCTTTATAGTACTAAATGAATAGCTTTGCCGACATAAATAAATCTTGACCATTGACGGCGAGTATTCTAACAGATTTATATAATGTTGAGTATATACCCTGATATGCTTCAATCACCGTCTCAGTAAGGAAATACAAGGTTTCGAGCGTCGATATCGGACAGGACGGTCTTGACAGGATGGTGTAGATTAGGAGGAGGGGATTTTAGTCAAGGGTTGAGATATGCAGTTGATATCCGAATTGCGGGCTAGTCCGTTCAAGCAATTCGTGTACATGTTCGTGGCGACTGTGGTGATACAGACGCTGCACATGGTCGAGCATGTGGCGCAGGTCTTCCAGAAGTTCGTGCTGAACTATTCATACGCTCACGGGCTGATCGGATCGCTGGACCTGGAGCAGGTGCATTTCACATTCAACCTGATGTATCTGGGGGCGCTGATATATGTGACGCTGGGGTGGCTGCACTTTGGCAGGCGGGTGTGCTTTCATGAAAAGATGCTGGGTGGGTTGCTGATAGCAACTGTGGTGGTGCAGGGATACCACATGGTGGAGCATTCGGTTAGGCTGGTGCAGTTCCTGAATACAGGCTTGCAGGGTACGCCCGGGCTGCTTGGGGGGCACTTCGACGGGGTGATCTTTCACGCGGCGATGAACACGGTGGTGTATTTGCCGGCGGTGGTGGTGTTCGTTTGCTCAGGGATGCACAAGCAGATATTCAAGCGGGATTACAGTGTGAGGTGGTATTAGGAGTGTAGCAACGGCTCGGGATGCAGCATGAATCTGGCAATTCGTAAGCCCCTGTCGTTGATGCGGCGGGGGTTTTCTTTGTATGCAGTCAAGACATTGTGCAATCGTGCTCGAGGTAGAGGGCAGAATTAGTTACCATAATTGGCACAATAAGTGGTACAATGGCTAGTCGAGGGGCTGAATTCTGGGGATTTTGGGGATCATTTGGGGATTTATTGACGCCGCGTAGCGGACTGTCTGCGAGTCAGAGGAGGGACTGAAGCGCGTATGGGAGTTATCTGGCGTATCGTAAGGATGGCCTTCAGCCGTAAGAAGGAGATGACCGCAGCGTATGCTGCGATGATTGGAGCCACAACCGCATACTTGATCCTGCCTTACGTGTTCGGTCAGGCGATCGGGCAAATCGAAGATATGCTGACGGGGGGCGGTGTTCCTCTTCAGGGCCTTCTGATAATTGTCGGAGTCATTATCGGACTGAGCATTATCCGGGGCGGGCTGTCTTTCTTTCAGAACTACTTTGGCGAGGCGGTTTCGCAGTATGTGTCATACGACCTCCGCAACAAGCTGTACGACCATGTGCAGCACCTGAGCTTTGGATTCCATGACCGCAACCACACCGGGCAGGTGATGTCGCGGGCAATTACGGATGTGGAGAACATCCGAATGTTCGTCAACATGGGCATCGTCCGGACTCCGTATTTCATGGCGCTGTTCGTGGTAGTCTCCATTATTCTCGTAAGGATGGACTGGCAGCTCGGCCTAGCGAGCATCGGTTTCGTGCCTTTGGTAGTGGTGTTTTCAGGTGTTGTGAGGCTGAGACTAAGAGAAGCTTGGCTGAAGATTCAGGACATGATGGCGGACCTGAACACTGTCCTTCAGGAGAACCTGACGGGGCAGCGCGTAGTGAAGGCGTTCGCATCCGAGGACTTCGAGAATCAGAAGTATAACGATAAGAGCGAGGAGGTGTCAGGCGCCTTCCTGAGCGCGGAGAGGCTAAGAGCCGCAAACAACGCGTTCACGCTGTTTTCCTTCCAGATGGGTCTGGCGATCATACTTCTGTTTGGCGGCTGGCGGTATATCAACGGCGACCTGAGCATCGAACAGCTGTCGGCTTTCGTCTTCTATATGCAGATTTTGGCGATGCCGGTGCGGATGTCGGGCTTCCTGGTGAATGCGTACGCGAGAGCGGCGTCCGGAGGTCAGAGGCTGTTCGAGATACTGGACACCGAATCCGAAGTGGCAGAGAAGGCGGACGCCAAGGAACTTGGGCGCGTGAAGGGTCATGTGCGCTTTGAGGATGTTAGCTTCAGCTACGAAGAGGACAAGCCCGTTCTGAAGGGAATCAACTTTGAGGCTGAACCCGGGAAGGTAGTCGCGCTGCTGGGGCCGCCTGGAAGCGGCAAGAGTTCGGTGGCGAACCTGCTGCCACGATTCTACGATGTGGGTTCAGGGCAGATCACAATAGACGGAATCGATATCCGAGAGGCGACACTCAGGTCGCTGCGGCACAACATCGGGATAGTGCAGCAGGATGTGTTCCTGTTCGGCGCAGGCCTGCGCGAGAATATCGCATACGGGCGGGAGAACGCACCGATCGAGGATGTGATCCAAGCCGCGAAGATCGCACAGCTTCACGACTTCATATCTGCGTTGGACGGCGCTTACGACACGGAAGTCGGCGAACGAGGCGTGAACCTGTCGGGCGGTCAGAGGCAGCGGATGTCTATTGCGCGCGCTGTGCTGCTCGATCCACCGATACTTGTGCTCGACGACTCAACATCGAGCGTGGACGCGAATACAGAGGACCTGATACGGCAGGCGATGGAAGAGGTGATGAAGGGAAGGACGACGCTGATAATCGCCCACAGGCTGAGTACGGTGCATCGCGCGGATGAGATACTGGTTATGGACAAGGGTGAGATTGTGGAGCGTGGCACGCACCAGGAGCTTCTTGCGATGGGCGGCAAGTACCGCGAGATTTACGAATTGCAACTGAGGCCGCAGGAGGATGTCATGAGGGACATCGATGTGGGCGACGAGTTTTCGAGCGCGGGCCAAGCCGCAAGCGCAAAGGAGGCCGTGACGATATGATGATGAGCGGCGGCGCGTTCAGCGGTAGAAGCAGCTCAAGAGAGGTTGACGGCGAGACCTTTGGGCGCGTTTATGACAAGCGGGTGATAATGCGGCTGATGCCTTATGTGCGCCCGTACAGACTGTTTGCGCTCCTGGCGTTTCTGTCAATGCTGGTGTATGTAGGATCGCAGGTGGCTATCCCGTTCCTTCTGGGTCGGGGTATTGACGGATATATAAAGCAGGGGGACTTCCGTGGACTGCTCGTGATGGGCGGCGTATTCATAGCGGTCGCGCTGGGCGGAATGGCGGCGAACTTCTTCCAGCAGTTGTTCATGGCGAAGGTTGGCCTGGGGATGCTGTACGACCTGCGGCGCGCGATGTTCGGGCACCTGCAGAAGCTATCACTTTCGTACTACGACAAGACGGAAGTGGGACGTATTATGTCCCGGGTGCAGGGCGACGTGTGGCAGTTGCAGGAGCTTATGACCGTGGTCATTATGACGGCGGCGGACCTACTGAGTCTGGGCGGTATCGTCGTGATGCTGCTTATCCTCAACCTGAAGCTCGGCCTGATAACGATGGCGGTGCTGCCGATACTGGCGCTGACGATGGCAATCTGGCAGCCGTTCGCGGTTAAGGCGTTCCTGCGAATCCGCACTGCCATATCCATAGTCAACGGCGCACTGAACGAGAATATAACGGGCGTGCGCGTGGTGCAGGCACTGAACAGGCAGCCGCGAAACTTGGAACAGTTCGACGAGAAGAACACGGAACATTTGAATGCTAACCTGTGGGCGGGCAAGCTTTCTTCAAGTCTGCTGCCCGCAGTGGACATTTTGACCGCGCTGGCTATCGTGCTGGCGGTATTCTTCGGTGCAAGCATGGTGCAGGGCAACGAGATCGCTATCGGGGTGCTGATAGCGTTCGTCATGTACATACAGAGGTTTTTCGACCCGATACGCAACCTGACTATGCAGTACACGCAGTTGCAGCGGTCTATGGCGTCGGGGGCGCGGATATTCGAGCTGTTGGATGTCGAGCCGGACCTTGTTGACAACCCGAACGCGGGCAGCCTGCCGCAGCTTAAGGGCGATGTAGTGCTGCAAGACCTGAGCTTCAGCTACGCCGCAAGCGCGGAGATCGTTGGGCTGGACAGAGAGACGAACGGCACGAATGGAACCGCGAACCGTATGGTCGAAGTGCCGGATGTGCTGAAGCACCTCTCGCTGCACATCAGCCCGGGCGAGACGGTTGCGGTGGTGGGACCGACGGGCGCGGGCAAGACGACGCTGGTGTCGCTGATTTCGCGGTTCTACGATGTGCCGCGCGAGAAGGGCGCGATACTGGTGGACGGATATGACATACGTGACGTAACGCGCAGCTCGCTCGCAGGGCAGATGAGCATGGTCTTGCAGGAGCCGTTCCTGTTCTCCGGGACGGTGCGCGACAACATCAAGTACAACCATCCGGGCGCGAGCGACGAGCACATGATCGAGGCCGCTAAGGCAGTGGGCGTCCATGACATCGTTATGCAGATGGACGATGGGTACGACACTTACCTCGCGGAGCGGGGCGTGAACCTGAGCCTCGGTCAGCGTCAGCTTCTCAGCTTCGCGCGGGCTATCGTGGCGGACCCTCGCATCCTGATTCTCGACGAGGCGACGGCGAATATCGACAGCTACACGGAGATGCTGATTCAGCAGGCGCTGCAACGGCTGCTGAAGGACAGGACGGCAATCGTGATAGCGCACCGGCTGTCAACGATACGGGGCGCGGACAAGATTGTGGTGCTTAACCAGGGCGAGATCGTGGAGGTCGGGACGCACGATTCGCTGATGGAACAGGACGGGCTGTACGCGCATCTGTACAGCATGAACTACTCGGCGATGGAGGAGACGGCGGAGGCTGAGGGGGATTAACGCGGGACTGTGTCAATTTGCTTGCTTAATGAGGGCAGCCTTCGGGCTGCCCTCGGCATTTTCAGGGTGAAGGATCCCCGTCAAATTTCATTCGGAGGAGGCTTCTATCTGGTCGAGCATAGCGATGAGCTTCTTGGTATCTTCGATGCTCTCGCTCACTTGCTCGGCGGTAAGGTAGTCGTTGTAAAAATTCGCGTGCAGGCCGTCAGCCACGTAGAACAGTCTCCTGAATTCATCCCTGTCAGCGGAAAGGGCTCGAAGTAGTTCCATGTTGGTGTAGTAGTCTCTGTGGCGGTTCTGTCTCCATTCGCGCCGGGCGGCAATTGACTTGAAGTAGTGCGCGACCGCGCCCCACGCTTTTTCGGAAGCCTGAATGTGGTCGCCACTTGAAAGCTCTTCGTCGGCCTGTCGGAGAAAGCGCCGGCTTATGTGCAGGTGATTTTCTGAACTGTTGTTGGAGAAGGTCAATGCTGGCTCGCCCCCATCAAGTTATTTCTGATGTCCCTAATTGTACACAATACTTCTATAGTATGCTATGTCTTACTTGAATTGAAGTTCGACTTACATTCTTGTCGAAGAGATAGCGGGATGACGTTGAGACCTGGCTGAAATGAGTACAGCAGATATGAAGATTTACACGGTAGGTCATAGCAATCACAAATGGGAATCTTTCAGTGAGTTGCTGGTCAGTAATGGCATTGAACTTCTCGTTGATTTGCGGTCAAAGCCTGTGAGTCGCTTTGCGCCATTCTCGAATAGGCGTGTGTTCCCTGCACTGCTGGAGACGGTCGAGATTGAGTACCACTTTATGGGGGATTCGCTTGGCGGGAGACCGGATGACCCGTCCTTTCATGATGCTGGAGGCAAACCTGATTACCAGAAGATGCGGAGTTCTGATGCGTTTCGAGAAGGTATGGAGAACCTTGTACGGGTGGCAGAAGACGCGGTTGCAGTGGTGATGTGTTCTGAAGGCGATCCAACAAGGTGCCATCGGAGGCTATTGATTAGGGTTGAGTTGGAAGCGCAGGGAGTCGGCGTTCTGCATATATTGAGGGAAGGACGGGTGGTTGGTGAGGAAGCCATCGGTGGTGCGCCAGGATCCCAGGGAAGACTTGCACTTTAGAGACGATTTCACAGATGCTCTTCCACCAGCATTTCGTCTTATTCCGCGAAAGTGGAAAGCCAGAAATCGTGGAATCACAGGCGTCTTGATGCCTTTCACCCCCACCCTAACCCTCCCCCGTCAAGGGGGAGGGGATATGTGAAATCGTCTTACTCTAAGTCACGCGGGTCATCGCGGCAAGATTTCGGTACAAATGCCAGTTGCGCTCCCCGATTGGCGGAACGGCACGACAATCGCGGTGACAAGCGTTGCGACTGCGGCGGGGAGGTAGAAGATGCCGATGGACAGTGCGCTTACGGCGCAGAAGGCGAGCAGCATGGCGAATGACGCCCAGCGGAGGATGCGCATCAGGCGGGGGCGCGACGGATTGGGGAGGGCTGCGATGAGGGTGACGGCGGTGACGGCGGTGAGGGCGACGGGAATGACTAGGAGCAGGGCCGACTAGAGACCGTTGACTTCGATGAGCGTTGCTGTGTCGCCGCTGTTGCTCTTATAGACAGGACCGAAGAGGAAGAAGAGGGTGGCAGCCCAGGCGAGTATGTGGGCTAGAAGGGCGGCGGTGAGGGAGATTTCGGTGCGGGTCATGGAACTCTACTGCCATGGACTTAAAGTCACTGCTGCCTTCTAGCGTTATAGCGTTTCCTAGTATCGAAGATTGACCATAGGGCAACGCCAACACCGAAAATGGAGAGAAGCACACCTGCTACAAATAGTGCCTCAGTCATTCACCTGCACCTCGCTTAGGTTGGATATTCTATCTGCCCTAGATTGCGATTCCAAAGCCACCGACCATTCATTTCATAGCGTCAGAAGAGGCTCGCTTGTGGTGAGTTGGGGTTGTCTTTGGTGTATTCGAAGCCTAGGTGGTCATAGGCGCGGCGGGTGGCTACGCGGCCGCGGGGAGTCTTGTCCAGGAAGCCGAGCTGGAGAAGATACGGCTCGTACACGTCTTCTATTGTGTCGGAGTCTTCGCTGATGGATGCGGCGATGGTGTCCAAGCCGACGGGACCGCCCTCGAATTTTTCGATGATGGAGCGCAGCATGCGGGTGTCGGTTCCATCGAGTCCGCGATCATCGACTTCGAGCTGTTTCAAAGCGTCGCGGGCGAGGTCGGCGGTGATGATGCCGTCGCCGATGACCTGCGCGTAGTCGCGGACGCGGCGCAGCAGGCGGTTGGCGATGCGGGGCGTGCCGCGCGCGCGACGGGCAATTTCGATTACGCCCTCTTGATCGGCTTGGATTTCGAGGATGCGGGCGGAGCGCTCGACTATGGTCGCCATGGCGTCTTCGTCGTAGAAGTCGAGGCGGTGGATGTTGCCGAAGCGGTCGCGCAGGGGCGGGCTGAGCATGCCGTAGCGGGTGGTGGCTCCGATGAGCGTGAAGGGCTTGATGGAGAGATTCATGCTGCGCGCTTTGAGTCCCTTGTCTATGACCCACGATACGAAATAGTCCTCCATCGCTGGGTATAGCACCTCTTCGACGACGCGGCTGAGACGGTGGATTTCGTCTATGAACAGGATATCGCCTTCCTGCATCTGCGTGAGGGTGGCAACCATATCGCCGGGGCGCTCGATGGCGGGGCCGGATGTGGTCTTGATGCGAACTCCCATCTCGGTAGCCATTATGTTGGCGAGAGTGGTCTTGCCGAGTCCGGGAGGGCCGTAGAGTAGCACATGGTCGAGCGGCTCGCCGCGTTGTCGGGCAGCCTGGATGCCGATGGCGAGCAGATTCTTGACGGCCGTCTGACCGATGTAGTCTGCGATGCGGCGAGGGCGCAGGCTGGTGTCCATCGAGTGGTCTAGTTCGTGGGGCGCGCCGGAGACGATGCGTTGGGTCATGGTTAAAACTAACAGGATGTACAGGATGGAGAGGATTAGGGGCATTTTCACCCCCATCCAGACCTTCCCCCGTTAAGGGGGAGAAACTTCAATTTATCATGTCAGGCGAGTTGTCGCATGCGGGATTTGGCGGCTTGAGTGTAGAATTCGTCGATGTCGCAGCCAGCGAATTGCCTGTCCTCTTCGAGTGCGGCGACCGCGGTGGTGCCGCTGCCTAGGAAAGGGTCGATCACGAGGTCGCCGGGGCTGCTGTGCTTTCGAATGAGTTCGCGGAATAGGTCTAGCGGCTTTTGCGTGGGGTGGATTCGCTTGCCGCCGTGCCTAGGGATGGGGTATGAGTAGTCGCCGCTGTCGTATTTGCTGTGGAAGGTGGGGCTGCCGCCCTTGACGGCGGCGACTGCCATCTCCCGGCTGTTGGAAAGGTAGATGCACTTGCTGTTAAGAGGTACGGGGTTGGTCTTGTTCCAGACGATGAGGCGCAGCATCTTGAAGCCGGCGTCCGCCAGAGCATCATAGAGCTGGCCGATTTTCCACAGGTCGTACCAGACGATCGCGGTGCCGCCGCGCCGCAGCACACGATAAGTCTCGTGCGCGAGGGCATCGAGATCAATCTGCTGGTGGTCCCAGTCGCCGAAGTCCATGGAGACGGCGAAGCGCTGCACGCCGTTCTTGACGCTGGAGAAGCCGGTCTTCCGGCTGACGGCATAGGGCGGGTCGGTTAGCACGAGGTCAACCGAGTTCCGATGGAGCGACTGCAAGAAGTCTCGGTAGTCGCTGCATTCAATTCGGGAAAGTGTTGAAACTACCATCGATAACACTGGATAGGTAAGGGCATGTGAGGTTCACAGAACTTGTGTTCATTGTATTCAGGGTGGACATGGCGTGTCAAGCCGAGATGAACAAAATTAGAGATGGACTTAATTCAGTCATCTCCTCTTACCCTAACCCTCTCCGTAAAGGAGAAGGGACATTCACTGCCAATGCTAACCTTTCCCCATCAAAGGCTGAGAGGGGTATGTATTGAGAACAAGAGGGATTGCTGTTGGGATTTCACTCCCATTCCTTCGGCAAGCTCAGGACAGGCTCTAGCCTTCCTCCATCAAAGGGGGAAGGAACTTTGGGTCGGTGATTATAGCCGCTTTGGGCATTTACATACCCTTGTCAGCCCATCGAAGGGGAAGGGACTTTTGCATATTTCTCGACAAGCGGGTTGCAGTATAATTCGGGGATGGAGGTTGAGATGGTTGACTTTGCGGAACTTGGTGGGGAGACGATTGAGATCTGGAACCGGAACGCGGATTTCTGGGATGAGCGGATGGGCGAGGGTAATGAGTTCCATAAGTTCCTGATCGAGCCTACGCAGTTGGGACTTCTGTCGCTCGACGCCGGTGAGCGCGTGCTGGATATTGCTTGCGGGAACGGGCAATTCGCGCGGAAGATGGCGTCGCTGGGCTGTGAGGTGGTGGCTGTGGACGCCGCGCCTCGGATGATCGAGAACGCGCGGGGCAGAACGCCCTCGGATGCCGAGTATGCTGAACGACTACGCTATGACGTGGTTGACGCGAGCGACGAAGAGGCGATGCTGGCGCTAGGAGAGTCCGGTTTCGACGCTGCGGTATGCACGATGGCGCTGATGGACATCGCGAGCGTCGAGCCTATCGCGAGGGCGGTCAAGCGGCTACTGAAGTCTGATGGGCGCTTTGTGTTCTCGGTGATGCACCCGTGCTTCAACTCGACTGAGGGGTTCAGGCAGACGATGGAGCAGGAGGACAGGGACGGCGAGATTGTCGAGCGGTGGTCGGTGAGCGTTACGCGGTATATCGAGCCGCACGCGCACAAGGGGCTGGCAATGCGCGGGCAGCCATCGGCACAGAACTATTTTCACAGGCCGCTGAGTGTGCTGCTCAAGGTTTTCTTCAGGGCTGGGTTCGTGGCAGATGCGGTGGAAGAGCCGGTGTTTCCGGAGGATACGCCGGAGAGGAACAGGTTCGGGTGGTTGATGTTCAAAGACATTCCGCCGGTGCTATCCGTAAGAATGAGGACGGGTAACTTACATCGATAGACAGGATGGATAGGATGGATAATTGGAACGAAGGCGATTCGGCGGTGTACCGGGAGCTGGCGGAAATTGCGGTGCCGAGACGGGAGGAGCAGCTTGCAACGCTGCTGTGCATGCTGCCGTTTGGCAGGGATGATGCGTTTCGCATTGTGGATTTGGGGTGCGGGGAAGGATTGCTGGACTACGCGGCGCTGGCGGCGTTTCGCAACGCAACGGTGACAGCGCTGGACGGGTCGTCTTCGATGAGGGAGCATGCCCGCAATCTGTTGAGGCCGTTCGGCGCGCGGGCGGATGTGCGGGAGTTCGAGCTTGAATCGGACGAGTGGCGCGGAGAGATGGACGGTGTGGATTGCGTAGTGTCGTCGCTTGTCGTTCATCATCTGACTGATGACGGTAAGCGCAAGATGTTTTGTGAGGCGTATGAGCGGATGAGTGACGGGGGCGCACTGATGCTGATAGACTGCGTGCAGCCGGAGAGCGGTCGAGGCGTGCAGCTGTTTGCGGAGGCTTTCGACAGCCTGAGCAATCAGCAGTCTATCGAGCGCACGGGCGGTACCGCGCTGTTCGACAGGTTCGTCGAGGAGAAGTGGAACATATTCAGGCATCCGGAGCCGAGCGAGATGCTTGCGCCACTGTCGCATCAACTCGGATGGCTTGCGGAGGCGGGTTTCGAGGGTGTAGATTGCTTCTGGCTCAATGCAGGTTACACGGTTTTCGGCGGGTATAAGGGCTTAGCAACAGTCAGGGACCGGCTTACGCTGGAGGAGACGACGGGGGCGGTGCGCGTGGCAATGGCGGCCAACAGGACTTAGACTTAACAGCATAGACAGGATGGAAGGGATTATTCACCCCCATCCTAACCTTCCCCATCGAGGGGGAAGGGACTTAATGGAATGAGGTGTGATTATGTCGGGGTACATACTAGGTGAGGATGAGCTGCTGCTGAAGAATACGGTGCGTGATTTGGCGGACAGGGAGATTGCGCCAAGGGCGGCGGGGTATGACGAAACGGGCGAGTTTCCGTATGACAACTTTGAGGGGCTGGGAGAACTGGGGTTGCTGGGGCTGACCCTGGATGAGGAGTTTGGGGGAAGCAGTGGGACGTTCCGGCAGCTGGCGATCGCTGTTGAGGAGATCGCGCGGGCGTGCGCGGCGACCAGCACCTCGTATATCGCGCACCTGTCTCTGTGCGCTCAGTTCATCAACATGTGGGGCACGGAGGGTCAGAAGCGGCAGTTCCTGCCAAAGCTGGCGAGTGGCGAGCACATAGGCGCTTTCGCGCTGACTGAGCCGGGGTCCGGCAGCGACGCGGGGGCAATGAGAACGACGGTTACACGCTCGAACGGCGGATACTTAATGAACGGGAGCAAGACTTTCATTACGAACGCTCCAGAGGCGGCTGTGTTCGTGGTGCTGGCGTCTCACGACCTCAACCTGAAGACGCGGGGCATCAACGCGCTGATACTCGAGGGGGACAGCGAGGGGCTGAGCGTGAATCCGCTCAAGGGCAAGATGGGGATGCGGGCGTCCTCCATCGCGGAGGTGGTGTTCGACGACTGCGCGGTTTCGGAGGAGAACCGCATGGGGGCTGAGGGCGAGGGATTTCGCGAGACGATGCATGTGCTGAACTCCAGCCGCATATCGATCGCGGCGCAGTGCGTGGGTATAGCGCAAGCGGCATACGAGGCCGCTGTGAATCATGTGAAGCAGCGGGAGGCATTCGGAGGGAAGCTGGCGGAGTTGCAAGCTATCCAGTGGATGATCGCGGATATGGCTACCCAGATTGACGCGGCGCGGCTGTTGGTGATGCGAGTGGCGACGCTGCGGGACGAGGGGCTGCCCATCGTGAAGGAGGCGTCGATGGCGAAGCTGTACGCTTCTCGCGTGGCGGTGGAGGCGGCGGACAAGTCTGTGCAGATGCACGGTGGGTCGGGGTATCTTGCGCCGACGCCTGCGGAGCGGTACTACCGGGATGCGAAGGTTACGGAGATATACGAGGGAACATCGGAGATACAGCGGCTTGTGATTGCGCGGAGCATCTTGCGGGATGGGTTGGTGTAGTTAGTCAGTGTTTCAGTGGGCCAGCTAATCAGCGAGAACTGATGGGGATGGACAGGATTGGGAGGATGGAAATTAAGGATCAAAGTACCTGCCCATCCTGTCCATCGATGTCAATTATAGCGGTGAGATTGGGCTTGCAGGTGGGGTTAGGCCGCGACCGCCGCCGTAGATGACGCGGGGACGGAAGAGGCGGTTGTCGTCGTGCTGCTCAAGCACATGGGCTACGTTGCCTGCGGTGCGAGACGCCAGGAATATGGGTGTGTACAGCGGAATCGGGATGCCCAGCAGGTAGTAGAGCAGGCCTATGGGATAGTCGGTGTTCGGATACAGCCCTTTCTCGCGGTACATCACATTCTCCACCGTGGAGTATATCGACGCCAGCGATTCACCTTCCGGAATCCTGCTGGCGAGTTTCGGAATGTAGTCCATCAGGAAGCGTGCGCGGGGATCGTACTTCCGCATATAGACGCGATGGCCGAAGCCCATGATGCGCTCGCGACGCTCCAGCTTGCCCATTGTGTAATCCTCGGCATGGCCGGGTCCACCCTCGCCGTTGATGTCCATCAAGAACTCGATCGCTGCCTCGTTTGCGCCACCGTGCAGGGGGCCCTTGAGGGAGGCGACCGCGCCAACCATCGCACCGTACATGTCGGAGAGCGTGGATGCGATGACGCGGGCGGCGAAGGTGGAGTTCGGCATTTCGTGCTCGATGTAGCACATGTGGATGCGGTCGAAGGCGTCGAGGGACTCAGCGTCGGGGCGCTCGCCGCGCAGCATGTACAGGAAGTTCTCCATGTACGGCAGGTTGGGGTCAGGGCGCACGATGGGCATGTCGTTCAGGGCCCTGAAGGAGTTCACAACCAAAGTTGGAGTTTGCGCCAGCAACTTAATGCCCTTCGCCAAATTCGCCTCGTGCGAGTTGTCGTGCAGCAGATCGGGGTCCTCGTATCCGGCAAGGAAGGAGAGGCCTGTTCGCAGAGCGTCCATCGCCACTGTTGACTTGGGCATCAACTCGAACAGACGGTATAGCTCGTCCGGCACTTCCGCTTCGGCGACGAGCCTGTCACAGAACGCCTTAGCCTGCGCGGGCGTGGGCAAATCGCCGTAGATTACGAGGTAGGCGACATCGGTGTAGCAGAGGTTCTGGGCCAGTTCGATGAGGTCGTAGCCGCGCACGAGAATCTGCTCGATGTCCACGTCGAGGTAGGATACCGAGGTTTCGGTTGCTATCACGCCTTCGAGGCCGGGGCTGTAGTCGGGTGTTGTCATTGTTGTTCTCCTGTAAGAAAAGTCAGTCGTCATTTTCCATAAAGCTTGCAGAGGCAGGTATGCGCTGTGATGCACGCTCGCCCTGCAAGTGGGGCAGCAGCAACTCGGCGGCGCGCTTCAGGGTAAATCCTGCAGCATCGCCGTTTGCGTCATAATGTGCAGTGAGATGCTCGGCAACTTCCTTGGAATATGCCACGGTTGCGAGATTCTTCAGAGTCAGATTCCCTTCACTCAGCTCTGAAGTGTGCGATTCTTGGCTGGAGATGGTACCGACTTCGCTGTAACCAAAATCAACCCCCATCGACAAGAGCGGATTGAGCAACAACTCGGCTGCGTGTTCCAATGTGAAACCTACAATCATCCCCTCCGCATCGTAGTCGGCAATTAGACTCACAGTAACATCAACCGCCTCGCTGGCAGGCTTACCGTTCCATAAGGAAAGTGTATCGGTGTCGCCGAAGTACGCTACTTCCAGTTTCATGGTGTTCCCCATCTCTTCAAAGCCTGTCGGTCGAAGAATCGGTTATGCAACTTGCCATTTTCGACTATAACTCGAACCCACTTGCCAGCCTCTTCAATGTAGCCATAGTATCGCATTCTACCATCTGGCTGGGTCTCGATGTGATATGGATTAGCTAAGACCATATCAATCCATTCGTCCTCTATCTCAGGGTGCTTTGTCTTCACTTCATTTTCATATAATTGACGGCTCATCTATTCCTTGTTGGCCGTGTCTTTCCATGTAGGCCCTGTCGCCAGTGAGGGCTAGGGCACTGTCGGCTTGTGCGTAGGCGTCGTAGTCGATGAGGTCGTATAGCTCGACGCGAGTCTGCATCTTGGGCAGCCAGTCCTTTTGCGTGCCGGTGCGCTTGAGGTCTGTGAGCAGGTCTTCGGTGGTTTTGGCGGCAGCGCGCAAGGTGCTGACCGGGAATATGACGATGTTGTAGCCGAGCGCGGCGAATTCGTCAACGGTGAGATATGGGGACTTGCCGAACTCGGTCATGTTTGCGAGAAGGTTGCCGCCGACGGCGTCCGCGTACATCCTGAATTCGTCGAGGGACTGCATCGCCTCGGGGAAGATGATGTCCGCGCCCGCTTCCTTGCACAGGCGGCCACGCTCGATAGCCGCCTCCATTCCTTCGATGGCGCGCACGTCGGTGCGGGCGATGATGAGCATGTGCTTTCGAGCCTGCGCCGCTGCCGCTATTTTCTCTACGAAGGCGTCTGTGGATACTACTGTCTTGCCGTCGAGATGTCCGCAGCGCTTGGGCAGCACCTGGTCTTCTATCTGGATTGCTGCCGCGCCCGCAGCCTCCAGTTCTCTGACCGTGCGAATGACGTTGATCGCCTCTCCGAAACCGGTGTCGGCGTCAACGATGAAGGGCAAATTCGAGGCGCGAACCATCCAGCGAACGGCGTCTGTCAGCTCGGCGAGGGTGAACAGGCCGATGTCGGGTATGCCGAGGCTGGCGGAGAATGCCGCACCGGAGAAGTAGAGGGTGTCGAAGCCGACCTTGCGAGCTATCATCGCGGTCATGGGGTTGAAGACGCCGGGCACGCTCAGCGGTTCGCCCGAATCCAGTAGTTCGCGTAGCCTTATGGCGTGGCTCTGCTCCGATGCTTGCTCCAGCATCCAGGTCATAATCGTGTTACCCCTGTCAATTTCCACATCCGCACTTGCATAGCCCTGTTGCCTTTCGGAATCCTGATCCACGCCTTCGCGGGGACATGTTTTGCGGGAATGACAATGTGAAAATGTCACCCCCATCCTAACCTTCCTCCATCAAGGGGGAAGGAACTCTTGCCCTCTCCCTGAGGGATATGCGACTTAACATACTAATGGCGACTATGACCTATATTCGCATCGCCTCCATGAGTTCGGTGAGGCCGGGCTGATCGTCGATGTGCCATACGAGGTCAATGACGCGGCGCGCCTGCTCGTCGGTCCAGACGTCCTCGACGTTCAGCAGGAACTTCTGCTCGACTTCGGTGTCGCTCATCTTGTTCATGGCGTGTCCGCGGGGGAAGCTCACTTCGCGGGAGAGCGTGCCACCGTCTTTCGTCCTGATGGTGATGCGATTGGGGATGCCCTCCGGGTATCCTTCTGTCAGTGCGTCGTCCTCTTCGAGCGTGGTCTTGCTTAGAAGCGACTTGATGTCGGGGCTGTCGAGCATCTGCTGGGAGAAGGAGTGCTTGGTAACCGTACCGTCAAGCAGGGCAGCAGCGACGATGTACATCAGGGAGTGGTCGGCGGTCTCGCGGGTCTTCGGCGCCCACTTCTCAGGGTCCTTGGCGATAATCTCATAGGACACCTTGAAGGTGTCAAGGTGTATGGAGTCTATGAGATTGATGTCGCCGCCGAGTTCGTCTCGCAGTTCGACCGCAGCGTCAACTGCGCTCTGAGCGTGGTACTCGACGGGCCACTTCTTGATGTAGGTGTCCTGTATGCGTGTGGGGGCTGCGCCGTTGGCGACTGACTTAAGCGCGGCTTCGTCGAAGGGCACTCCACCGAGCAGTTGCGCGAAGAAGCCCATCTCACCGGCGAAGGGTTGGTAGGGGCCTGTCAGGCCGCGCTGGGAGACGAGGCTTGCGAAGACGGCGTTTCGGACGGAGTTGGCGGCTGCCGCGCCCTTCCACATGGAAAGCTCCCCTGCCCTAGTCTGGCGCATGGAGGCGTGAGGAACGCTGGCGATGGAGATGGTGTGCTCGATCTGCTCTGCGGACTGGCCGAGCAGCCTTCCAGCGCCGCATGCGGCTCCGATTCCGGTATAAACAACGTGGTCCCATTGGTGGGCGCGGACGCTCGCGGCGTCGCAGAGATTCACGGACACTTCGTAGGCGGCTGCGGTGGCAGTGAAGATGTCACGGACGGGCTTCCCGCCCCACTCGCATAGCGCCATTATGCCAGGAATCATGTCGCTGGGGTGTAGCGGCTCAAGCGACAGGTAGGTGTCGTTGAAGTCCAGGTAGCGGGTCATCAGGCCGTTGGCGAAGGTCGCGGCTTCGGGGGTTACCCGGACGGGCGCGCCCCAGACTGTCGCGCCGCGCGCCTGCTCGAAGTCGTAGGCGTAGGTACGGGCGGCTTTCGGGGCATCATCGGAGAATGCCGCCATGCTGACGCCGATGCTGTCGAGAATGCGGCGCTTGACTTCGTGCGCCGACTCGGGAGGGACGTCCTCGTAGCGCAGTCCCTCGGAATACTCGGCGAACATCCTGCTGAATTTGTCTGACATGGTTTGTCCTTTACTGTGCGTGTGAAGTGAACGAGCAAGGCAATGATATAGACAGGTGGGGGCAGATTCAACCATGCCAACTCTCGCGAGGAATGTTAGAGACACGTTTCAGTTGACCTAGGTCATATTATGATTCCGGCTTCGTAGCCACGCCAACGATCGCTAACAATGTGCTGTAACGCTCTGCCAAAAAAGAGAACCTTTGGGGAAGGATGAGTAAATTCGGCCCGGTTTCAAGGTGTCCAGACGATCTGGTTCTCGACTGCACCAGTGAAGGTGCGGCGCAGGTCGGCGGCGTGGTCGGTATCACGAACCTGTATGTCGCCATAGCCAGGAGGGAAGGTGTGCCAATTTTCGGAGGAGTTGAAGCGGGTCGCGAAGAGGTAGATCCTGCCGAGTTCGGGCATGTTGGGAGCGCCGTCCACTGTGTGGATGGTCCTGGTCCACCTGTCGTATCCGCCGTGCCGGTTGACCGTTACTTCGCCACTCAGCGAACCCTTGAAGACCTCCAAGACGCGCACCTTGTATTGCGTTTCGACCCATCCGCGAATTTTGGTCTGCCCTTGCTTTGCAATGACTTCGCCGAGGAAGATGTCGTCTGACGAGTCGACGAGAACTACGTGGTCGTTCATGTCCTTGAAGTAGTCGAGGTGAGCGACGGAGACGAACGCGCCGACGCCCGGCGGAAGGAACAGCCAAGCGAGCAGTGCCACCGAGCACAGTGCGGCGAGAGCGGTCAATCCGCTAACGAGCAGCACATCTGCACGTATGCTCATATCATGATAATGCGAAGTGATAGAGTTGGATGCGGTGGGGGTTGCTAAACATCCCCACTTTCCAATTCGGCGATTATCTTTTTCATGCGCGGGTTGAAAACCTTCTTGAACTTGAGGAGATAGTCGAACATCCACTTTCTGATTTCGTCGTATTTCCCTTCGTCACCAAGAGAACCAGTTCTGTACACGCCTAAGCTTCCATAAGGCGTTCGCCAATCAAAGCTAGTATCTGCGTCCAAGTCTAGCTCGCCAATTATGGTCTGCTTACATTCTTCTCTACGAAGCGAGTTCAAATTTGGCGTCCCTCCGGGGATGTAAACCCAAGCCTTCCCGTCCGTCTCCAGACTGGCTTGGAAGATCAGGTTTGGCACCCCTGACGGAAATGGATGATATCGCATAGCCGCGGCCTTCTGTTTGGTCGTAAAATTCTTCATGCGCAGACTGTCCACTAGTGGCTGGAAGAACTCGCGGAGTTGGACGCTTTGCAACTTCACCGGTATTGGTCTGGTTCCATCGCTCCTCGTCCACGACTTAGGATAAACAACAGGAACGAATTCTACGTTGGCCTCAGAATATTCCCTTGGAGTGGTGTGTATTTCCACCCCGAAGACTCTGATTTCCTTTGGAGTCCAGCGGTTGAGCCAGTCGAGGGCCGCGCGATGCTCTTCCCTAAAATGTGGAGATATCCAAACTAGAATCTGTGCGTCCTGCCAGCCCGCATAAGTTAGAACCTTGCCGAGGTGATCATGGTCAGTCCACTCCAACTGGTTCTCAATTGCTACAGCTGCACCAGTCTCAGCGTCGTCGGCCAGTATGTCAACATTATAGTCGCCGACTGCTGCCTCCTCCTGAACAAGGACAAGGTTCATGTTCAAGGTGTTGCTGAGCAGTGAGAGGTTCCTGGCGAGCCACGGCGTGAAGTCATGGGCTTCATGTTGCCAGATTTGCCTCACTGGCACCATTTCAGTTTCTTGCTGTTCTGCTGCTGTCAAGTGTCACTCTCCCATATTGTAGTATTCGCTGGGCGCAATCCCGAACACACCGTCAATCTCTAAGTCGCGCCTACCGTCGTCACCGTCGCGAATCAGGAAGTCGCGGCGGTCTCGATAGATTAGGGCGCGGTTGAGGACGTAGTCGTCCTTCTTGAGGTCTATCTTGGTGCAGGGTGTCATAAGCCAGTATTTGTAGTCGCCGATGAAGAGATACTTGTTCTTCATGCGGAAGAACCTGCCGTCAACGCCTTCGCCGGCGCAGAAGCGCTTGCATACGGCATCGAGGAGTTCCTGCTGCTTGTCCTTCTTGATGACGACGTATTCGTGGGGCCAGGTTTCGCGGTATGTTACGGCTTCGCGCCAGGGGGCTTGGGCTATTAGTTCGGTAAGTTCCATAGTGTCGTAATTCTCTTTACTGAAGTTGATTATTTCTTACGCTCATCGTCGTTGTCGTCAAGGAACGGCGGCGGCTCGTTGAAGTCTCTGCCTTCCTTCAAAGCCTGCTGCATTTCGGCGTACCATGCGGCAAATACGGCGTTGGCTCGCTTTTCGCCTCTCGCCTCGCCTATCTTCTCGCCGCGCTCCAGCAAGATTTCCTTTGCGCTCTTAGGAGTGAATAGCAGTCCCATTAGTCCCCATCCTTTCTTTATGCTGTCCATTACCACGTCCACTAAGAATATAGTGGAAACGAACACGCCGGGCGCGATAAACGACATTGTAACCGCTATGTCTATCGCGTGCTTTATGGCGTGCGCTGACTGCGCGTATTCCACCTCGTAGATGACCACGATTGCCAGCCAAGCCGCAATCTGTATGAAGTAGAACCATAAGTACAGTTTGCGCCTTGACCGCAGCGTGGTCAGCAAACTCTCTCTGTCGTCAGTCATTGCTCTTTCTGTCCGCCAACTCCAACCGCCGCTCTATGCCTATATTATCCGATAGACCTGGATGCGGTGGCGGTTGCTTTCGGTTACGAAGAGCCTGCCTTTGCCATCTAATTTGACGGACATGGGGGACCAGAAGAATTTTTCGATGTGGGAGGAGACTTCATGGGGGTCGTCAGGGTCGAAGAAGTCTATGTCGCGCTCAAGGTCTGCACGGGAGCGGGCTTCGCCTTCTTCGCGGTTGATGCTGAGGAAGTTAACCGCCCACGGTGATAGCGTAGCCTCGCCACGTAGAAGCTGGAGGAGGTTGCCGTCCGCGTCGAATGCCTGTACGCGCTCGTTGCCCCAGTCGGCGACGTACATGTTGCCGTCGGTGTCCACGGCGACGCTGGCGGGCTTGACAAGCTGACCCTCGGTGCGTCCCGGCTCGCCGTAGGTAGCAATGAGTCCGCCATCGGCCGTGAAGCGCGCGATGCGGTCGTTGCCCCAGTCGGCTACATAGATTTCGCCGCTGGGCGCGACTGTTATGCCCCAAGGCATTGATAGCACGCCCACTCCCACCGTGGCGAGGAAGACGCCGGTTGGGGAAAATTTCTGGACGCGGTTGTTGTAGGTGTCGCTGACGAGGATGTTGTCATCAGAGTCGATTGCAATGCCGCAGGGCCCATCGAGTTCGCCCTCGCCGCTGCCGTGCGTCCCCCAGACGCGCACGAAGTTCCCGTCGGCGTCGAATGCGGTTACGCGGTGCAGGTATTCGTCGGTGAGGTAGATGTCGCCTTCGCTGTTCTTCGCGCCGGAGGTGAGCCAGATGAATTGGCCATCGCCCTCTCCGTAAGCGCCGAATGTGCCGTAATACTCGCTTTCGAGATCGCAGACGGTTACACGCACCCCCCTGTCCACGCTTTCGAGGGAGCGGTTGACGACGTAGAGCTTGCCGTTGTCGCCAATTACGGTGTCGGCCGGGTAGTAGAAGCCGCGTCCTTCCATGACGGAGAGGCCTAGGGTTTGGTCGTAGGTGAGGAGCTGGGTTGTAGTTGTGGTCATGGGAAAGTCCTTTAGTCGGTCAGTGTTTTAGTCGGTCAGTGCGTCCGCTGACCAATTAGCCTCCGGTGCTTATATGCCATTACAGTGGCTTTTCGTTATTGTCATCCCAAGCAAAGCGAAGAATCTGAATTCAATGCAGGGTGCCCGTGCAGAGATTTCAGATTCTTCACTTCGCTGCGCTCCGTTCAGAATGACAGACAGCACTTGCCCTTCGACAAGCTCAGGGCGAACGGCCTATTGGTCTATTGGGTTAGCTGCGCTGGAATTCGTGAGTGGCGGTGGCTAGGCGCAGGATGTCGCCGACCTTTTCGCGGGTGCGCTCTTCGCCAGTCTGATCGGCGAACCGTTCCAAGACCTCGCGCGTTTGGTCGGAGACTTCGATGACGCCGAGCTGGTCAAGACAGGCGTCCACGAGGCGAGCAGGTGAGGCAGCCAAGTCGTCCTCCATTACGCCGTCAATCATCGCGCGGATACCAGGTCTGTCGGAATCGCCGACCTGCTCAGAGGCGAAGTTGATGCGCTCTACGAGTGTGCCGGTATCAACCCATTCGGTGCCCTGGTGCCAGCCTTCGACGCTGGGCGGGTTGTTGAGCATCTGCCCCATGAAGTTCATCTGCAATGCCCTGTTCATGATTTCGCGGCGGGGCCTGTCGAATTCGCCCGTCAGCCGCAGTACGCCCGCGACAAGCTCGGCGGGGCTTTTTATCTTTTCGTATCGGATACTCTCGTCCTTGAAGAAGTCGGAAGTGAAGAGTGTACGAAGCATCTCTCTGATGTCGTAGTCGCTGTCGTAGTATGCCTGAACCAGAGCATCGATTGCCTCCTGATCGCGCGGCGGGGTGTAGGGCCAAGCGGGAACGGGCGGCTCGTCGGCGACGAAGAAATGATACATGTGACGGGCGATGAACTGCGCCGTCGCTTCCTGCTGGCAGATGATTTCAACGATGTCTTCACCGTTGAAATTGCCTGTCTGTCCGAGGAAGGTCTTCTCACCTTCGTCGTGGTCTTCAGGGCGATAGTCGAAGTGCCAGGAGATTCTACCGTAGGGCCAGTCGGAATCGCGCTCGGAACGCAGCACCATGTACTCGGTGTTGCCGATGGTCCAGCCTGTGAAGGCGCGGGATGCTTCCTTGATGTCGTCTTCGGAGTAGTGGCCGACACCCATGCTGAAGAGTTCCAGCAACTCGCGTCCGTAGTTCTCGTTAATGGCTCCTCTGTGGTTGTCGTAGTTGTCCAGCCAGACAATCATCGCCGGGTCTTTGGACAGCTCAACAAGCATTTCCTTGAAGTTGCCCAAGCCGTGCCTGCGGAACATGCGAATCTGGTTCCAAAGGACCTTGCCATGAATGACTTTGGGGTAGCCGGTGGCGAAGATGCCGTGCCAGAAGAGGCACATCTTTTCCTGAAGCTGGGCTTCGGAGGTCACCATGCGATAGAGCCAATTCTCGCCCGATGCGCGGGGCCCCATCATACCGGATTGCTCGTGATGGAAGCGGCGCACCATGTAGTCGCCGAGCCAGGGGGCATTTTCGGGCGGGTTGAGAAGCTCATCAACTACGGAATCGTAACCCTTCGCATCGAGCGCTTCAAGCTGGGCGCGCGTTGCACCAAAGCCGGCGCGGCGCATGAGGTGCGCCAGGAGTTCGAGGTCTTTTTTAGTGTCCACAACCATTGTGAGTGCCTCCCTTTGTGATTATTGTGTCAATGTCAGCAATTCTATGCTAATGTGAGTGAAGTATTCGTCTCCTGATTGGAACAAGTCTATGATGGCAATTTCCCGCCTGTCCAAGTTGGCGCGATTATATCATAACGACATCTCCAGTAAAGCGTGAAATCTCGGTTCAGCGGAGGTACGGACTATCGATAACTCAGCAGGGAATGAGGAGAAGAAAGGGCTGTATTACGGCTGGGTCATCGTATTCGTTATGGCAACCGCGGGCGCGGTGAGCATGGCGATGGGGTCGCTGAACTTCGGGCTGTTCATCAAGCCGATGGGCGATTCCCTGGGCATCGGACGGTCATGGTTCGGCTGGGCGCAGACGGCGCGGCAGGGTTCGAGTGCGCTGACAAGTCCTGCCGTCGGCTGGCTCATAGACCGCTATGGCTCGCGCGTGATGCTGCCAGTAGCGGCGCTGGTAACGGGCATTGCCATGATTGCCCTGTCATTCCTGGACGGGGCGAATGACGCCTTACTTCTTGTTGTCCTCTTCGCGGCAATGGGGTTGGTGGGCATGAGCGGCCCCGGCGCGCTGGTAACGTCCGTGCCTGTACTCAAGTGGTTTGTGCGGGAACGCGGCAAAGCAATCGCGTACATGGGGCTGGGCATCCCGGTTGGCGCTATGGTGTTCGTACCCTTAACGCAGATGTTCATCGACTGGTGGGGCTGGGAGATCGCGTGGATAGTCCTGGCGGCGATTGGCGTGGGCGTCATCGTGCCGCTGGCAGCCATTTTTGTCAGGCGGCAACCGGAAGATATGGGACTGCTGCCTGACGGCGATTCGATGCACGGTGCCACAACCGAAGACGAGGAAGGGAACACGCGGCAATCCGTTCCGCAAGCAGTCGAAGAGATTTCATGGACGGTGAAGGAGGCGACGCGCTCTCCTGTCTTCTGGAGCTTGGTAGCGACATTCAGCATGGTATCGCTTGCTACAGGCACGGTGGCGCTTCACCGCATACCTGATTTCGCCGACAGGGGCTTCAACACTACGCTGATCGCGTACGCGACAGCGGTTGATGCGGTCTTCGCTGGAGTGGCAACTTTCGTGTTCGGCTGGACGGTCAAGTATGTAGGCGCGCGGATACTAGGAGCGCTAGGCTTTTCGCTACTGGCTATCGCGAGCGTAATGACCATCTACGCAGCGGACGACTTCACGATGTTCACTTCAATGTCAGTGTTCGGCTGTGGAATCGGTGGGATGATGTTCTTGCAGAACTTTATCTGGGCGGACTACTTCGGGCGCGAGCATGTGGGAGCGATTCGGGGATTTGCTATGCCGATCAATCTGATAGTGGGCGGCATCGGCGCTCCGCTCGCCGGCTATGTACATGAGTGGACCGACACTTACGATATTATGTGGTGGGTAGGTGTCGGGTTGATGAGCTGCTCGGCGCTGCTCTTGCTCCTTACGCCTGCGCCGATGAAGCGGGTTGTGGAGGGGGCGGGGGTGAAATGATGGCTTGGAGCTGGGTTATCAACACTGGCAATCTTTCGCGGGCAACTTGCCATACATCATCGTACTTTATTACGGCGTAACCGTGTGTCAGATGCTGTCGCATACCAACAATATCAGCCCAAGGGACATCAGGATGCTGCTCTCGAAACTCTCTATCCACCCACCATGCGGCTTCGCCAATTAACTCAATAAGCCTTGTGATGGCTAGATTAAGCAATCTATCAGTGTAAAAGTCCGTCCTGCTACGTCCCCGTGCCATTTCCAAAGCCTCCAGCGAGAAGGCGAGCATGTGTCGAATTCGTGCAATGGAGTCATACGGGGTGTGGGGATCAGTCATAGTCATGATAAAGCAATTCTGTGGGAAAAAACGCCACAAGAATCCAGTCGCTCAACTCATGGCGGGTTTTCAGGCGCACGGATACGCCAAGAACTTTGCTCAATTCGTCCTGCATAGCGCACAACTTCTTGGATTTCGGCTCCTGCTCGTGTTCGCGCTCGAACGACGCATATAAGTCGTTGCCGCCTATATTGTGCCTATCGCGCGTATCTGCGTCGAAAGTCGCCAAGGTTTTAATGTAGTTGCGCCGGCAGAACTCAGCGATTTCCTCCCTAGGGAGCTCGTTAAGGTTATTCCGATTGCAGAACTCCGCAACCGCGTTCTCAGGGATTCCAAGTTCACTTTGCAGCATGCGTTACCTCTATCGCTTCGCGATACCCTACTGCGTGGGGCGTATATAAGACTGTCCGCTCCATTGTAGCAAAGGCTTCATTCGGACAACGGGAACGCCAGTATTGTCAGGTCGCTGAACTCGGCTTCCTCTTCGGCCAGCGACGCCAACGTGTATTCCCGTATGCTCTCGCCCGACAGCGACAACCGTTGCAGCGTCCACAGCGGAGTTTCGGCAGGGATGTCTTGTTCGAGGAGCAGGGCGGCGATGGCGCGAGGCATGAGGTCGAAGGGACGAGGCAAGACGATTAGGTTGCGGCTGCGGTGCTTCAAGTTTTCCGTGAGCTCCCGCAAGCCTTCTTCGTGCCCGTCGCGCGCGTGGAGGGTGATGAACATCGATGATTCCATAGTGAGGCCGAGGCGGGCGCATGCTACCTGGACGGAACTTATTCCGGGAATAAGCTCAACCTCGGCGCGGCGGCGAACGCGGTCAAGCAGTTCCTTGGACGAGAAGTTCAGGTCTCCCCACGCGCAGACGACGCAGGTCTTCCCTTCCTCCGCGTGCGCGGCGAGGCGTTCAAGAACATCTTCCTGATCGCGGTAGCGCATGGGCATGGCTTCGCCTGTTATCCAGCGCCGGACGGGTCCCAGTACAGTCTCGAATCCGGCAACATAATCGGCGCTACGGATCACTTCCTGCGCCTTTAGTGTAAGCAGATCCGGGTCGCCCGGTCCGACGCCAACAATAGTTATCGTCGCCACAGAGATGCCTCCTTAGACACTTCGGGCATATCTACGAGAGTAGCGCCGCCGCTTACAATGCGCCGATTGTGAATTCTTTTGATTCCGAACAGGGTATTCCAAGCACGCGATACGGCGTTTTCAGCGAGCGAGTCGTCGTCTTCAAAGAGCAAGCCGAGGACCGTTCCGCTGTGGGCGGCGTTGACTCCAACCGCGCCGACTTCCTCAGCAAGCCGGAGAACAGCGTCGAGTTGGGGCTTATACAGCAGGCTCTGATTAGCCACAGCGCTTAGAGTCGCGCCTTCGCCGATAGCTGCGGGATCAGCGTCGCGAATGCCAGTTTCAATGAGCGACAATGCTTCGTCGAACTGCGCCTCTAGGCGATTGAGTGCGCGATCCCTGTTGACGCCATTGAACGCGAGGGTGTCAACACTGCCGCCGAAGTCGAGCACGACTACGCGCATAGACGGCGGAGCGCCGAGCGCCCGCATCATGCTGCCGCCCTTGTGATCCAGAAGCGCGATGCCCGGAAACATTACACTATCGCTTGGCTCTATACGCAGCGCGATGCTCGCAATTTCATCGGGCGAGATCTCAATGCCCGGCCTGATTGCGGAGACGGTCGCCTTGATAGAGGCGGATATGTCCGCCGTGCTGCTCGCCATGCCTTTACTACGGGGAATAGGGCTAGACAGGCTGAGACGGGCTTCCGCGTCGCGCCGGCCTGTGTGCGCCAGCGTCAGTTCGACTGCGCGCCGGGACTTGGGCGCGTCGTGCGGGGCAGTCACGCGGCCGCAGCCACGCGATATTTCGACAGTCGCCGTAGAGTACATGTCGATGGGGCAACTCACCAGAAAGTAGTTGCCGTCAAGCATGCCCTGCACGAGTTCGCCACAGCTGCCGGGCGCTCGTGCCATTGCCGCACCCGTAATGCTCGCCGTTTGCGTCATTCGTCATTCCAGTCCAGGTCATTCATGTGCCGCGCGCCAAGCGCCCTCAAGTCGAGCGCAAGTCCAGCCGCCATAAGATACACCTTGTCGGCGCGGGATGCCACAAGCGAGTTTACGCGCCCCAGCGTGTCACGGTACATACGTCCCAGAGAGGATGGCGGGACAACCCCTAGCCCAACCTCGTTTGTAACGACAATCCACCTCGCATCGGAGGACTGATGGACATCTAGGAGTTTTCCGGCGGCCTCCAAGATTCGTGCTTCGGCGTCGGCGCTGCCTTCGTGGAGGAGCAGAAGGTTGCTGACCCAGATCGTGAGACAGTCCACGATAATTGTGTCGTAAGGTGTGGTCGAAGCGGTGGTATCTCGGAGGATTGCCTGGGGCACGGCACGCGGTTCCTCAAGCGTGTCCCATTCCGAAGGGCGGCCTGTACGGTGTGCGGCAATTCGGCGCGCCATGTCGTCGTCGAGCGCCTCGGCGGTGGCGACGAACAGGACACGGTTGCCTTGCATCGCCAGCCGTTCGGCGAATCCGCTTTTGCCGGAGCGCGCGCCGCCTGTAATGAGGACGAGTCCTGTTGCCATACTGTGTGCCTATGCGGTGAGATCAGTCATTTTGTAGATAGCATTCATATCCACGCTGCGCCTTACCAACTCAGCCAATTTGTCGTACTCTGCATCCAGGTCGAGGATTGCACCTTCCGGCATCGGAATGCCCCTACGTTTGGCGAGGTTCGTGAGCAAGGCGTGGCGCAGGCTGTGGTTATGGAACAGTCCGTGCATGTATGTGCCAAGCGTCAAGCCGTCAGCGTCAATCGCGCCATCGGGTGAGTTGGTGGCGCTGCCGGAACGCTCGGTGATGCGGAAGGGAGCGTCGCTTTTGCCATAAGTCTGCCCCATGTGTATTTCGTAGCCTGCGATAATGTCGGTGTCGCAACCCGACAACAGTCCAATTGATGAAGCTGATGATGCCACATTGCCGCGTACCTGATGAGTGGTCTTGGTCGCCGCGAAGGTCGTTGCGAGGGGAAGCAGTCCCAAGCCTTGTGTTTCGGCGCTGGAAGATTCGACCCGCTGCGGATCGAGAATGCGCTCGCCCAGCATCTGGTATCCGCCGCAGATGCCGATGAGGGGCGTTCCCTTCTGCCGCCGCACCTTTACTTCGTGCGCTATGCCGCTTTCGCGCATCCATTGCAGGTCAGAGACCGTGGTTTTAGAGCCGGGCAGCACAATTAGGTCCGGCTTGCCAATCTCTTCTTTCGCGCTGATGTACCGCAAGCGCACGCGCGGCTCACGCACCAGCGGGTCGAAGTCGTCGAAGTTGGCGATGCGCGGCAGACGAACCACAGCGATGTCGAGCGATTCGTCTTCGCTGAAGGCCGTCGGTGAGCTCGAGGAGTCCAGACCTAACGAGTCTTCTTCAGGGATATGTATGTCGTCGAACCAAGGGATTACGCCTGCTACGCCTACACCGGTGCGCTCCGCCAGTATCTCAAAGCCGGAATCGAGCAAGGAAGGGTCGCCACGGAACTTGTTGATGACGAAAGACTTTACCAAAGCCCGCTCTTCGGGTTCGAGGAGCGCCATGGTGCCGACCAGTGAGGCGAATACGCCTCCGCGGTCGATGTCTCCAACAATGATGACAGGGGCGTTGGCGTAGCGCGCTACTCGCATGTTCACAATTTCGTGCTCTTTGAGGTTTATCTCTGCCGGGCTGCCAGCACCCTCGATTACCACGATGTCGTACTGTGACCGCAGCGTGTCGAGAGCACGGGTTACGAGCGGCCAAAGTCGGAGTTTCATCTCGTAGTATTCGCGGGCGGACGCTACGCGCGTCGGCTTGCCCATGACCACGACTTGTGACTTGCGGTTGCCTTCGGGTTTAAGCAGGATGGGGTTCATCTCCACTGTGGGCGCGACCCTTGCCGCTTCTGCCTGTACTGCCTGGGCCCTGCCAAATTCACCTCCGTCCGGTGTGACAAAAGAGTTCAACGACATATTTTGCGCCTTGAAGGGGGCGACCCGCAGTCCGTCCTGCGCGAAGATACGGCACAGCGCGGTCGCCATCAGGGACTTGCCCGCGTGGGACGTGGTGCCTTGCACCATCAGGACTTTGCCCTGAGTTCTAGCTTCCATCGGCGAAGTCCTTAACTATGTCTCCGAGGTGGCTGGTATCGTTCAGCAACTCCAGCGCAGCGCCTCCATCGAACATGTTTATCACCGTGAGGCTACAATTCGACAGACGCAGACGCCACATGTATTCGGGCGGCATATCCATCATGCAGGCGATGAGCGCGCGCAGCGAACCGCCGTGCGCGACAACCAGAATGTTGCCCTCGCTGTCGGGATGGGCGGCAACCAGTTCTTCCTTGGCACCCTGCAGACGGTCATAAAGTTGCTGGTCGCTCTCGCCTCCGGGCGGCGCGAACTCGATGTCCTCGTCGAACAGCCGCCGAAACATCGACGGATGATGCTTTTCGACCTCGGCGAAAGTCATGCCTTCCCACTCGCCGAATCCCTTTTCGCGCAGCGACTCCATTTTTGTGATCGACAAGTCCTGTTCTTCCACTATCGCCTCGGCAGTATCCGAAACGCGGCTCAAGTCACTCGAATACGCTGCCTCGAACTGCAAGGGCGCAAGCCGTGTCCCAGTGAGCGCCGCCTGCGCCCGTCCCTTTGCGTTCAAGGGTGTGTCAGCCTGCCCTTGGGCGCGTCCGGTGCTGTTCCATTCCGTCTCGCCGTGCCTGACAAGAAACCATCTGCTGTTCATTTCCTATCCTATCCCTATCATGTCCATCACTTATAACTATGTCAGTCTAGCGTATCGCGCAATGCAGCGACCAAACGCTTGCAGTCTTCTTTCGTTCTGATACCTATTCTGATGTGGCTGGGCAATCCGAATGAGGTGCAGTCTCTTACGATGATGCGATGGCGCTTCAGCAGCTTATACCGCAACTCCCTGGCATTGCCTACATTTACCAGCAGAAAGTTTGCGGATGACGGCACAGGCGGTAAGCCAAGCGTTTCAAGTTCGTTGACCAGATAGCACCTGGCGTCCCGTACTGCGATGCGTCCGTCTTCGACATGCGCTGTATCGGCAAGGGCGGCTATGCCTGCTGCCTGAGCGAGTGCGTTTACGCTCCAACTGTGCTGCTGTGCCCTGACGCGCTCCACGACATCTGGCGGCGCAAGCATATAACCGAGTCTCAGCGCAGTCAACGCGTAGTCCTTTGTCATCGAGCGTAGTAGCGCGACATTGCCTAATTCCAGAAGCGGGAGCGAGTTCCAGCGAGAATCCACGAAAGGGAGATATGCCTCATCCAGAAGCAGGAGTGAGTCTTGTGGCAGCGCGGCTGCTATCTCACGCACTTCTTCTTCGCTCAGGTAGCATCCGGTAGGGTTGTTCGGGTTGCAGAGGAAGGCAAGGGTGGGCGAATACTCCACGATTGTTCTTGCAGCCCCTTCGATTTCCCAGGAAAAGCGGTCGGCCTCGTGCGCGGCGATGCGGATTATCCCAGCGTCCTGCATCGCGCATGCCGCCTCGAATTCGCCGAAGGTTGGAGTGAAAATCGCGGCACTGAACCGACCTTCGACAGGTTCGTGGCGAACGGATTGATTGAGATACGCTCGCGCCGTCAGATGTATCAGTTCGGTGGAGCCGTTGCCGACAAGGATTTCCTTTGGGGAGGCATCAAGGCTATCCGCAAGGACTTCACGCAGTTCTGTGCATTCGGTATCGGGATAGGCAGCGAGGTCAACGGCAGCAATTGCCTGCGACACGGCGCGGGGCGCACCGAGCGGGTTGATACTCGCGCTGAAGTCGAGCACATCATCGGGGCGCAGGCCCAGTGAGCGCAGTTCGGCGATGTTGGTTCCGCCGTGGAGGGGGCGAGGGGCAGGTTGCATCGTATCGTTTACTTGCGCCAAGCCTGGCAACGATGTCGATTCCGATTGTTCTTTATCGCTCAAGAGAGTCCTTTGGGAGGCCTTCAATTAGATGCTATCTCATAAATGCCGCTTTGTGCGAAGCTTGTCTTTCGACGGGCCCTAAATTAAATATGCAGAAGGGTAGTCTCTTTGGCAGCGGGCAAGGATTGTTGCCCTCACCCTAACCCTCTCCCTGAGGGAGAGGGGGCTCCTGCATACTCTTTGTTTCATTCCCGAGGCACCTGCCTATCTTGCCTATCTTACGACATCGCGCTTCAGATACCTACAGCCTCTACCGCTACAACCGCACTAACTGCGACAAGGATACCAAGCCCGGCGACAATGTACGCCATTCGAACCGACCTACCTATATCCGCCGCCACTGGTTCTCTGAATACTCCGCCGATGATGTAGTGCCCCGGTTTCTCCAGCGAGACACCGAGTAACCCTGCCATGGCGGCAATGGTCCAGCCTGCATTCGGACTTGCCGTAAGGCGATGCTCTCGCAGAGCGGTTCGCCATCCCTGCCCTACCCTACTTCCCGATACGGCGCCCGCCAACAGGAGCAGCCCGGCCGATATTCGGGCCGGTATGAGGTTGAGAAGGTCGTCGAGCCGAGCAGAAGCCTTTCCCAGATATTCGTACTCGCCACGATAGCCTATCATGCTGTCGAGCGTGTTCACGGCGCGGTAGGCGAATGCGCCGGGCAGTCCGATCAAGGCGAACGCGAGCCATGGCGCGATGAAGCTGTCGGTGGTGTTTTCGGCAACGGATTCGATGGCAGCGGCGGCAACGAGAGGCTCTGAAAGCTCGGTCGCATCGCGGCTGACAAGACCGCGCAAACTGTGTCTCGCCAGGTGAATGTCGGCGTCTTCGATGCTGTGCTGTGTCTCGCGCGCCGCGCTCGCCAGACCACGCACGGTGAATGTCGTCTTCAGCAATATAGCTACGCCAACCAGAAACGGTATATCTCCAAGCGCGAACAGCGCAATAGCGGCCAGCCAAGCGGCGGCGGCGAAAAGGGCGGGCACCGCAACCGCCATGAACACACCAAGCAGAAACGCCACAGCGTTCCTCGTCTGCGTGGCAAAACGCTCAATGACGGAAATCAATCTGCCCATCCAGACTACGGGATGAACGGCGTTCGGCGGCTCAGGCAACAGGAGATCGAGCGCGAGCGCAATCAGCAGAACGGCGACGTTGATGTACCAGTCGGGATGCCAGGGGAGCCACCAGGTCATGGGAGGGCCGACCATAGCATTCCGGGAAGTGGCGCATAAGAGAATACAGGCGATTCCGCAGTCAGCATAACCGCGAGTATGATGAGCACAACTTCAGCTGTCTCGTTGATCGCGCCATAGATGTCGCCAGTAACTCCACCAAGCAACTTCGTTGCCCACGCTCCGACTCCCCACGCAACTACGCAGGCCGCCGCCAACAACACTATTCCATCTATGCCGGCGAGAGCAACGCTAACGACCAGCGTGAATACAAAGCCGAGTAGGAGATGCCACTTGATGCGTCTGCCGTCAGCATCGAAGAATGCGGTGCCAAGTCCGTTACCTCTTGCGTAAGGAAACAATTCCATAGTCAGAAGCATTGCCCAGCGAGACAAACATGGAAACAGCAACAGAATCGGCACTCTCTGAGAACCGTCAATGGGAAGTCCAGAAAGCGCATACAACTTGAGCAATAGCAAGCATACAACTCCGACTACTGCAAACGCCCCCACATGGGGATCACGGAGTATCGAAAGACGGCGCTCCCGGTCGAATCCGCCGAGTAGCGCATCACATGAGTCCATGAAGCCGTCTAGGTGCAGCGCGCGCGTCATAGCCGCCAAAGTAACGACCAGGAGCAGGGACCATAGGGTAACCGGGAATATAGAAACGGCGTCATAGGTGATCCAGCCGGACGGGTTGCCTGGTAAATCTGCCCCAAAAGCGAGAAAGGTGAGAAACTCAACGCCTACTAGAATAACGCCCAACAAGAGGCCCACAAGAGGGAACCAGCCTCTGGCGGATGCCATAGAGCCGTTTGTGCGGGAAGGCGCGAGAGGCAGGATTGTCAGGAAGCCGATGGCAGAGCGCAGTCCGTTCATTAGCCGCCTATCGTCGCTTCAACCTCGTTGTCGTCTCGGTCGGAGACGCCTGCCTCGCCAAAGGTCGCCATTTCGCTGAGGCATGCCGCCGCTGCCTCGATGATGGGCATTGCGAGCACCGCGCCACTGCCCTCGCCGAGCCGCATGTCAAGTTCGAGCAGGGGCAGCAGATTCAGGTGTGAGAGGACGATGCTGTGTCCCTTTTCAGCGGAGCGGTGGGAAGCGATCAGATAGTCGCGTACGGTGGGGCAGAGCGCCTGCGCGATGAGCATTGCAGCACCAGATATGAAGCCATCCACGACGAGTGCGCGCCGCATGCTTGCCGTGCCAAGAGCCACGCCAGCAAGGGTGCCAATCTCAAAGCCGCCGACCTTGGACAACACATCAAGACCGTCTGACGGGTCAGGGGCATTTACGTCCAGCGCTCGCCGGACAACAGATGCCTTGTGCATGAGTTCGTCGGCGTTGCGGCCTGTGCCTGCGCCGGTCGTTTCCTGTGGGGATGCACCTGTGAATGCGGCCGTGATTGCGCTTGACGCGGTGGTATTGCCTATGCCCATCTCACCTGCGGCAATCAGGTCAGCGCCGCCCTCGGCGGCTTCAACCGCGATTCCGATGCCCGCAAGTATGCTCTGTTCAGCCTCCTCGCGGGACATTGCGGGGCCCTGACTGATGTCCGCCGTGCCCCTGCCGATTCGCACGGAGCGCAGTTCAGGGTGATTCGGCAAATCCGCAACAACGCCGGCATCGACGATAATCTGGCGCGCGCCCACACGCCTCGACATTACGCTGACGGCCGCTCCGCCCGACAGGAAGTTCAGCACCATCTGCGCCGTAACTTCCTGCGGGTAGCCTGTTACGCCCTGGGCTACAACGCCGTGGTCGCCTGCCGCGACGATGACCGCCTTGCCTCGAATGGATGGACGCTCAGTGCGGAGGATACCCGCGAGTTGCACAGATACGTCTTCCAGCCTGCCCAGACTGCCTGGCGGCTTCGTCAAGCTGCGCTGACGGCTGAGAGCGCGGCGCATCGCGCCGGCGTCAGCAGGCTGGATCGAGTCAATGACTTGCGCGAGTGTTCGTTCCATTCTAAGTATTCCTTCTCACACCATCATTCTGAACGAACCTACCGAAAATGTCGTTCGGAACGAAGTGAAGAATCTAGAATCTCTGCACGACAGTACCGCAGCGATTTCAGATTCCTCGCTGCGTTCGGAATGACAGTTAAGGGATAATGGATTTCCTGTCAGTCCATTTCGGCTGAATCGTACTCAATCTCCAGCTTGGAGCCTTGATTACTGGCGGGCGTGAAGACCACCCGGCTCTCATAAGCGCCCTGCTTCCGCCACAGCTTCCACATCGCGTCGCAAGCCATTCGCATGTACATCTTGCGGGAGGTGACGACTGTCGAATGCAGTTCCTTGGCGGTAATGCGCCTGGTTTCGGAGCCGCCTTCACGCGCTTCTTCCAACATTGCCACCAAGGCATTGTCAAAGTCTTCGTCGTAGTATTCGTACTGTTCTACCATTGTTCAACCTGCGCTTACTACTGAAATGAAAGACCTTGATGCTGACGAGACACCCTTCGACAAGCTAAGGGCGAACGAATTTGACAGTGGGATTACAAGCCTTAAAACTCCAAACCCGGCTGCGCCTTGATGCCCTGCTCCCTGTATGGATGCTTTATCTCACGCATTTCGGTAACGAGGTCAGCGAACTCTATCAGCTCGTCGGGGGCGTACCTGCCGGTGATGATAACATGAAGCATGTGCGGCTTCTGCTTGAGGGTCTCGATGACGTCCTCGACCGGGATCCAGCCATAATGCAGGGGATAAGTGAACTCGTCAAGGATGATGACATCGTGCTCGCCAGCGAGGATTGCCTTCTTGCAGTTCTCCCACTGAGCGCGTCCGAGTTCCTGCGTGGTTTCCATGTTCTTGGTGCGCCAAGTGAAGCCGTCGCCCATTGCCGTCATGGGGATGCCCAGTTTCTCGGCGGCGCGGCTCTCACCGAAGCGGGAGCCTGTGTGCTTGAGGAACTGGAACATCTCCACGCGCATATTTCGGCCCCAGGCGCGAAAGAGGACGCCGAGCGCGGCGGTCGTCTTGCCCTTGCCATTGCCGGTGTTAACGACAACGAGTCCCTTCTTGATGCGGGGTCCCTTGACGGGCTGGTGTTCCCTAGTTTCTTCCGATTCACTCGTCGCGGAGTCGGTTGTCATTGTCGCCTCCGGGCGTTAGGTTCTCAGGTTTGGGTGGAAATCTGGTCTCTCTTCAAGAGGTATGCAAAGCCCGCAGCCATCAAGACCCAAGTCAGCAGGTGTCCGATCAGCGTAACATTATTGAAGTCGAGGAACAAACCGGGGGGAACGGGTATCGCGTCGGGATTGCCCGGTATCAGCCAGAATATCAGAACCAAAAATACCGCGTAAACCACGCCGGTCAGAGCGTAGAGGCTCTGGCGACCTCCCTGGGATTGTGCACTGTTGTTGATTTCGTTGAGCGCCAGAATGACGCCCACAACACCCAGCGCCGACATGATATAGAACAGCAGATGCAGCCCCTGCCGGGATACCAAGGTTTCCTCGCTTCCGACGCCCGGCGGCACGAATGGAAACTTTACGGAGACGAGGAACGACAGCGCCCAGAACCCAAGCAGACCGGCGACAGCCGCCATCGCGATTGCATTAGAGCCAGGAAGAGCCCAGCGCAGCAGTCCGTAGGTGCCAGCGAACAGGAGCCCGAACACACCGCCGAGTATGGCAGTGCCGAGAGCCATTCCAACTCTCTGCATCCCCAGCGACACGAGAGGCGGCTCTTCTTCCGCCGGCGCGCCGGCGGGCATTGCCGCAGCCGACCGCTCTTCTTCAAGCACGATTGCCTGCTCGATGATCGGCACTGTGAAGATGTTGTGGTAAGCGCCCACAATCAGGCCTGCCACAATACCCACGAGAACTGCACGAATTATTGTCCGTTGCATAGCAAGCCTCCAGAGTTTTCAGTTATCAGTCCTCAGCGACAATTGATCAGCAGTCAGAGACTACAGCTCGGTTGGCTGATGCCTGACTGCTGACACATGGCTATAAGTTTAGTGGCACATAAGGGCGACATGCCGCGCATGGTGGAAGAACTCATGAACATAGTCCATCACCACGCCCTTTTCGCCAACGAATGCCGCCGCGTGAACGCTGCCGTCAACATAGCCCATCGCATATAGCAGCAGCGCAGCGCCGCCTACCCACGGGACCACTCCCATAGCTTTGCGTGACAGGATTCCGCCTTCTCTAGCTACTGTTGTCATATCCGTACCATCCTTTCTCGTAACTAAGATTTTTGCTTCACTTCCTCGCGGATTCTATCATGCATCCGTATCATTATCACTCACTAACAGCCTATTTGACTTGCTAGTCCTGATACCGACCATTGCCCTCAGTCCCCAGTTTCTTCCTGCGCCTGCCGCACGGCTGCCCGTATGGAATCTGCCCGCAGTTCGTGGAGCGGGATGTACTCGCCTCCGAGCGCATCGGCTACACGCTCTACCAGTCCGAAGCGGTTAGAGCGGGGCGCGGGGTCCAGAACGATGGAATGCACCTTGTCTTGCCGGATCGCGCCGCACATTCGCAGCGCGTCGTCGTATGGATCATTGCCACCTGAGACGCCTACATTAGCGCGGCAGTCCGACACGATGGTCAACAGCGGCGGTGTGTCGGGGCTGCGCTGACATTGCTGTCGAATGAGTTTATGCGCGTCCGCGAGCGCCTGTGCAAGAGGCGTCCTTCCGCCCGTTGGTAGATTATCGAGGCGTTGCTGTGCGAGCTTTGAGCTGCCTGTTGGCGGCAGCACAACCTCGGACTGCGTACCACGAAACGCTATCATCGCCACGCGGTCGCGCCTCTGGTATGCGTCCATGAGCAGCGAGATGACCGCGCCCTTAGCGGCGACCATGCGCTGCTGCGCGCCCATCGATCCGCTCGAATCGACCAGAAAGACCACGAGGTTGCCGACACGCGACTCCCGAACCTTCTGGCGCAGGTCCCAAGGCTCGACGTTCAGCGCGAGACTGCCATCCGTGAATGCCCTGCGCCGCACCTGAAACGGCGAAGCGGCACGCACCGTTGCGTCAACCGCAAGGTCAGTAACTTTGCCGTCCGGCAGCGTAGCCTCCACATAGCGGCCACGGTGGTCACGCACACGGCTGACCGTGCGCCGCCCGTGGCTCGCTCGCTCCTGCCTGTCCAGCGCATCTAGGTTCAGCGCCTTCACCTGAAATGACTCACCAATGCTGAACACATCCTCATCCGCGCCGTCCTGCCGTTGCTCATCGTTGGGCGGGACTTCCGGCGGTGTAGCATCTCCCAAGTCCGGTTGATGGGGATTTTGCGGCGGGTTGCTCAGAATATCCTGCGCCATTTCGTGCAGGCGTTCGGTGTTCATATCAGGGTCGTCGAAGGGCTGGCGGCGCATGCGGTGCATCAGAGCCATCTCCGCGACCCGCAGCACATCGTCAGAGGTTACTTCGGTCCTGCCTTCGTAGGCGGCCAATGTCTGCGCCGCCTTGTAGATAACGATGTCGGCGCGTAGGCCGTCAACCTCGTGCTCGGCGCACAGGCGGGCGATGAATGTCAGGATGCCGTCCTCAACCGTCACGGACGGCAGCAGCTCCATGGCAGCAGCGATGCGCCGGCGCTCCGAGGACTCCGAGTCCGTCCAGCCGTCACGGAAGGCCGTCGGGTCGCTCTCATAGGCAATTCGCCTGCGAACCACATCGGCGCGTCGGTCGGCATCCCTGATATGGTCGATCTCGACGGCAAGGCCGAAGCGGTCAATGAACTGCGGGCGGAGGTCGCCTTCTTCGGGATTCATTGTGCCAATTAGGAGGAATTGCGCCGGATGGGAGAACGATATGCCCTCGCGCTCGACGAAGTTACGCCCCATCGCTGCGGAATCCAGCAGCACGTCCACCACATGGTCGTTCAGCAGGTTGACCTCGTCAATGTACAGGATGCCGCGATGCGCCGATGCCAGCAGGCCCGGCTCAAAGCGACGATTTCCCTCGCGTATGGCCGCTTCGATGTCCAGAGTGCCGACCACCGCCTCTTCCGTTGCGCTCACGGGCAGTTCCACAAGCCGCACTTGACGCTCGACAGTACGCCGCTGCTCGCTCGCGCAGAAATCGCAGCCCGTAAAGGGCGCCTGCGGCTCGCAACTATATGTGCAGCCGGTAACGACCTCGATCTCGGGGAGCAGTGCCGCCAGCGAGCGCGCCGCCGTTGACTTCGCCGTGCCCTTCTCGCCGCGAATCAGGACGCCGCCAATCGCAGGATTGATCGCGTTCAGGATAAGCGCGAGTTTCATCCGCTCCTGCCCGACGATGGCCGAGAAGGGGAAGATTGCTTCACTCATCTATCTTGTCCATCCCCGATTTTCCACTATCTCTCTCGCTCGCACATCGAAAACCTGCTCAAATCTGACGAGATAATCAAATATCCAGTCCCAAATCTCTTCAAACTCGTCATCAGAATATATGGAGTATATGGGATGATTTTCTGGCCCCTTTCTGGTTACGCTTATGTTCCATTTGCTTCTGCCCCAGTTCATTGTGACCTTCTCGTCTCCCGCTATTCCCAACTCTTTCTCCATTTGCTTACGCTGTTTATCGTTCCCACGCAAGGCACGCTTCAGGCGCTTATCCCTCATATCCATAAAGACTCGAGGGTTGTTTTCGATGCCGGCGTTATAAGTCAGCCCCGGGACGGATTTAGAGTCGAATTGTTGTATCCAACCTCCAGCCTTCCTGGTATCAGCAAACCCCTTATCCCGCATCTTGTCCACCAACAACTGAAGTAGCCCCTGCCTGTCGTCGACTGAATCGGTCTCTGTTGATTGCAACTCAGCAATGAGTTCTTCCTGCCGTGCAGTAGGACTAACCACAGGGACAAATTTGGGAACACGGATAGAATTGCCAATGGGAATCACACGAACCTCTACGCCATAAATGTCGATTTTCTTTCTTGTCCAGCGGTTCAACCATCTCAGCGCCTTTATGTGTTCTTGCCTAAAATTATCCGTTACCCAGATGAGGGTACCGGCATCGTGCCATGCCGCATAAGTAAGGAGCTGACCAAAGTGTGTGTGATCAGCCTTCTCAAGTTGGTTTTCGATTGCAACTCTTGTGCCGCGTCCGTCAGTAGCTAATATGTCCAATGACATGTAATTGCCGACCGGCGCCTCCCTCACTTCCAATTCCAGGTCTAACTGCAACGCTTCACCCAAAAGCGCAAGGTTTTCAGCGAGCCATGGAGTGAAGTTCTGTGCCTCATCAGGCCAGATTTCTCGCACCTCAACTCTGTCAAGAAATCTCGATTCCAGAATTGCCATCACACACACATCTTGTCTATCCTGTTAGTTGGCCTTCTGCCCTTCATTGCCTAGCTGATTTTCTTCAGGAACTTCTGCACATGGGGTAGCACAAGGTCGCTGCGCTCCATCGCGAGGGTGTGATCCAAGTCCGGCAGGGAAACCCAATTCACATTGGGCATGTGCTTCACGCACTCCTCGGCTCCGACGTGCAGGCCGTCAGCGTCACCAGCGTACACAAGGCAGGGCATGGTCATCGTCGGCAGAACATGCGACAGGTCCGGGCGGTCTTTTAGTCCCAGCGACGCGCCTACGATGGCTTCGGGGTCGTTCGCGAGCAGCTGCACCTTGCGTTCGTGGGAAATGACGTCACCACCGCTCTCCATATCAGCGACGTATCCTTCCATACCGCCTTCACTTATGCGCTGAATCCTATCTTCCAGATTTACAGCATCCAGGGGATATGGGTGCATGCCCCCGATGATGAGCGATTGGAAGCGGTCGGCGAATGACTCGGCGATGGCGAACCCGATGCTGCCGCCCATGGAATAGCCCATGTAGTGCGCCTTATCAATACCTTCGGCGTCCAGAACAGCGATGACGGCGGCAGCCATTAACTTCTGATCGTAGGTTTCGGCGTCGTGTAGCTTGGCGCTGTCGCCGTGTCCGCGCGCGTCGATAAGCAGTAACTTGTATTCTCTCTTCAGCGCATCGACAAAGCCGAACTCGTACCAGCGAAGGATGCTGCTGGTAAGGCCGTGCTGGAGGACCAGCGGAGAGCCATCACCCTCTACGTGATAGTGAATGCGAACTCCGTTGTTGTCAGTGAAAGGCATCTGTGTTTACCCGCTTTCTCTATCCCGCCCTATCCTACCCATCTTGTTAGTTTCCGTGGACATTTGCGCCATTTGAAAGCTACTGGATTCCTGCTTTCGCAGGAATGACGGGCTGAAGACTAACCCACTTCCTGCCGTTCTTCGAGCAGCGCCTCGGTGCGGAGATAGACGCGCCGCAGTTCGTTAAGCATTTCTTCCGGCGGCTCTTCCCACATCTGGCGGTCCGCCGCCTCCATCAGACGCTCGGCAATCGAACGCAGCGCCCACGGGTTGCTCTGCTCGAAGAACTGCTGCATATCCGGATCGAGGGCGTACCGCTCGGTGACTTCCTGATACATCCAGTCGTCTATGATTTGCGCGGTGGCGTCGTAGCCGAAGATGTAGTCCACCGTTGCGGCAAGCTCGAATGCTCCCTTGTAGCCGTGCCGCTTCATCGAGTCCATCCACTTGGGATTGACCACCCTGGAACGGAACACGCGCCGCGCCTCTTCCTTGAGGTCGCGCGTCCGCAGCAGCGAGGGGTCAGAGGAGTCGCCGAAGAACTGGCGCGGGTTATCGCCCGCAAGGGCGCGCACCGTAGCAATCATTCCGCCGTGGAATTGCATGTAGTCGTCGGAGTCGAATATGTCGTGCTCACGGTTGTCCTGGTTCTTAGTGGCTACGTCAATGGCGGCGAAGCGCCGGCGGAACTCACGCACTGCGCTCACTCCGTGCTGACGCCTGCCATAAGCGTAAGACCCCCACGCGGTATAGACGTTCGCCAGATCTTCGTCGGACTGCCAGCTTCCGTCATCAATCGCCTGCAGGATGCCTGCGCCGTAGCTTCCGGGCTTGCTCCCGAATATGCGATAGAGCGACTCAGATTCGGCTTCTGCCGTACTCACGCCGCTTGCCTGCTTTTCCGTGACCTCGGCAGCGTAGTGCTTCATCACGAAGTTTTGTACTTCGGGTTCGTCAAGAGTTGCTACTCTGTGGAAGGCATCATCCATCATTACGATTAGATTCTGGAAAGCGTCGCGGAAGAAGCCGCTGATACGGACCGTTACGTCAATGCGCGGGCGTCCCAGTTCTTCGAGGGGGATGACTTCAAGACCGCTGACCCGCCTGCTCTCCTCCTGCCACGTCGGGCGCACGCCGATGAGCGCGAGTATCTGCGAGATGTCGTCGCCGTGCGTGCGCATGGCTGAAGTACCCCATACACTGATGCCCACCGATTCCGGATATTCGCCTTCATCGTTCAGGTATCGCTCCACCAGCGAGTCTGCGAGTTCCTTGCCAATTTGCCACGAAGTCTCAGAGGGGATGCTACGCGGATCCATCGAGTAGAAGTTGCGGCCGGTGGGCAAGACGCCCGCCATGCCGCGAGTCGGCGCGCCAGCGGGACCCGGCGAAATGAAGCGTCCTTCGAAGCCTCTAAGCAGCGCGTCAATCTCGTCGGTTGTCTGTGTCAGCGCGGGGTAGATGCTCTCGCACACGTAGCGCAGAACACGAGGCACGTCTCCCGTGTTGGTAAGCATTTCTGTGGCTATGCGCTCGACGCTTTCGCTGTCGAAGTCCGTCTCGTACAGACGCTCATACAGCCCATGCGCCATTGCTTCAAGTCGTTCCACCACATCGCCCGCGCTGCGGATTGGTTCGCTGCCGTTGGCGCTCGTGAGGGCGAGCGGGAGCCAGTCGACGTCCACTGGCGCGCTCCTGTCGCGCATCATCGCCGCGTAGTCGATGCCAAGCGCGTCACCTATCGCATGGCGCAATCCGGGGACGTCGCCGTTGTTCAGCCGTGTCAGAGCCAGCAGCAACCCGATGAGCATTTCGGATTCCGGCGCTTCGCCCAGCGTGTGCAACCCATCGCGAATCTGTGCATCTTTCAGCTCGCAGATGTAGCCGTCGATGTGCAGTATGAAGTCGTCGAAGTCGTCCGGTATCTCGTGGACATTCAGGTCTTCGTTCAAGCGCGCTTTCTGAACGACCTCCCATATTTGCTGACGCAGCATCGGCAGTTTCTGCGGGTCCATACCTTGTGCGCGGGCGTACTCGTCCATCAACTGTTCGCAGCGCGTGATGTCGCCGTAACTATCGGCGGTTGTCATCGCGGGAACAAGGTGGTCGATGATGACGGCGTGGCTGCGGCGCTTTGCCTGTGTGCCCTCGCCGGGGTTGTTGATGATGAACGGGTAGAAGTGCGGCATGTCCGGCAGGCAGACCTCCGGTATGCAGGAACGCGATAGCCCGACACCCTTGCCCGGCGTCCATTCCAGTGTGCCGTGCTTGCCAAGATGCACGATGGCGTCCGCGCCGAATCCATCCCGGAGCCAGCGATAGAACGCGAGATAGTGGTGCGTGGGCATAAGCTCCGGGCTGTGGTAGATGGCGATGGGATTTTCGCCGAACCCGCGCGGGGGCTGTATCCCAACAAACACGTTGCCCAGCCGCAAGCCTGCCATGAACAGGTTGCCGTCGTCCGTGTACACCTCGCCAGGCGGCTCGCCCCAGTCGGCGCGCATAGGGTCCTGCACATCCTGCGGAATGCCATTGAAATGGGCGGCATACTCGGCGGCGGAAACGCGACCCTCGGCGTTTCGCATCTGCTCCGGCGTGAGGAAGTCGGCGTCGTAGGTGCAGCGCTCGATGAGACGCCGCATCAGTTCGTCTCCGTCTTCCGGTATGTCTTCGACCGTGTAGCCGGCTTCCTTCATAGCATTCAGAAGGTTGATTGCGGACGCGGGCGTGTCCAGCCCCACCGCGTTGCCTAGTCTCGATGCCTTGGTGGGGTAGTTGCTCAGGACGATGGCGATTTTCCGCTCGGAAGCAGGCGTGTGCGCCATCCGCGCATAGCGAGCAGCCAGCGAAGCAACTGCCTCGGTCTGCTCGATGTTCGGCACGTACCGCCGCAGTTCAGCACTACCTACACCGTTTTGCGAGACGGATTCCTTGAAAGAAACAGGCACCGTGATAATGCGCCCGTCAAGTTCAGGCAGGGCGACATTCATGGCGATGTCGAGCGGACTGAGGCCGATTTCGCGCTCGTCCCACAACATCTGTGGTTCAGTAGCCACAATCGCTTGCAGGATAGGCACATCGAGCCGCTCCAGCACGCGTATGTCCCAGTTGGCGTCCGCCCGGTGTCCATTTGCAACGCTGCTCGATTGCAGACCGGAATGGTGGCTCATGGCGAAGCTTTGCGTGCATACCACAACATCCACAGATGCCTTGCCGTCGCCGTCCATCAGGTACTTGCGGAACACCGAACCGTCGTCCTCACGCAGGCTGGAACAGAACACAGGGAGCGCATTGCATCCTTGTTGCTCTAGGGCGTCCACCATCGCGTCCACAAAGTCCAGGTTCTGGCTGACCCAGTGTGCGCGGTAGAACAGCAACGCGGCTGTGGGCTTGCCATCATCGCAGTAGCGCGCGCGGTACTCTTCGAGCGGCACAGCGTCCAGCATCCCTATACGATACACACCGTCCTGCGGCAATGGCACGGGAGGTTCGTACTCATGCTGAGTGCCAAGCACCTCATCGCTCAGGAACTGGAGCAGGTTGACAAAGTTGGCAACTCCGCCGTGGTTCAGATACTCGAAGGCGGTCTGCGCCACGACCGGCGGGGTGCTTGAACGTCGCTCGAAGACCGCATCACGCACCGGCTCCCCCGAACATGCAACCAACGGAACACCCAGACGTCTGCACTCTGACTCCAACGTGGCGAAGTGTTCGCCCATCGCCTTGTCACCACCTAGCAGCCGTGCCAATATAAGGCTCGCATTCGGCAGTGTTCCTCGCGCAAAGCCACCAAAGGCGTCTTCTTCCTGCATCAGCGCAAATGGGTTCACTGCGAGGGCGTCAGCAAGTCCTGCGGGCAACCCTGCCTTCGCCCGTTCAAGCGTCAATATGTCCGTGTCCGATGTAGTAAGAAATACAATCATAAGAGGTCAATCAGTCTTTCGGTTTGTCGGTCGGTCAGTTCGTAAATCGAGCGCAGTGGTCATTTCAGACTGAAAGATTGACCAACTGACTGACTTACACGAAAACGCCCCGACACATCGTGGTCGGAGCGAATCAAAACCTGCCGTAACCCTACACGAACGCAGGCTTGGAAGCGCTCCTACCGGCGAGAAGCCAACTTCCAACACGCAAGGCAGGTATCCTGACTCGCGGCTCATCGCGTATGCGGCGCCTTCCCGGTCCCTTACTGAGACAGACCAGTGGCAAATGCCGCAATGCTAACCGCTCACAGTGGCGCGGCCGTGGGGGATTTTCGCCCCCTTCCCTGCGAAACTGCGCGTTAGATATTCAAGCCATTTTAAGGTGCATCAGGAATTATGGGAAATCTATCACCACCCCATACCAGTGTCAATACCGGACAGCAATGGGCAATTATTTTCACCCCCATGTACTTTCATGAAACTATCCTTGTGCATATTTTTTGAATAGGCCGTGATTGGCTTGTACCATCATCGTGTCGTGAATTATACTAGGCTTGTATGCGCTCGGCACAATTTGGGGATTCAAAGCATGGCGACAACCATCTTGTGCCTGCTCATAACGTTTACAAGATTTATGCGGATGTCGTGAACCGGCGATGACCACAAGCAGACAAGACTACTACGACCTGTTGGGTGTCCACCGAGGCGCTTCGGACGAAGACATCAAGAAAGCGTTCCGCAAGCTGGCGATGGAATACCATCCCGACCGCAACAAGCGAGAAGGCGCGGCAGAGAAATTCAAGGAGATAAACGAAGCGTACCAGGTTCTGTCCGATGCACAGAAGCGATCTGCTTATGACCGCTACGGGCATGCCGGCGTAAGCGGCAACGGCGGCGCGCGAGGTTTCGAAGGCTTTGAGGATTTTTCAGGCTTCGGCGACATATTTGACGCATTCTTCGGCGGGGGCACGACACGAACGCGACCCAACGCTCCCCGTCGAGGCGCTGACCTGAAGTACGCGCTCACCATCGATCTTGAAGATACAGCGTTCGGCATCGAAAAGGAAATCGGGCTTGAGCGCATAGAGGTATGCCGTGACTGCAACGGAAGTCGCAGCGCCCCCGGCAGCACGCCAAGTGTTTGCGGAAACTGCAATGGCTCAGGCGAAGTTCGGCGTGCCCGCGACAGCGTTTTCGGACAGTTCGTGCAGGTGGCGCCATGCGGCGTATGTCGTGGGGAAGGACTGACGATTACCGATCCGTGCGACACGTGCAGGGGCAGCGGCAGGGAACGCCGCTCACGCACGCTCGAAGTGGCGATACCCACCGGGATCGAGGACGGCGTTCAGATTCGGCTGCGAGGCGAAGGTGAAGCAGGGCACAATGGAGGCACTCCCGGTGACCTTTATGTGCTCATTCGCGTGAGGCGGCACAAGATATTCCGGCGTGAGGGGAATGACATCCTGTACACACTGCCCATCAACATGGCGCAGGCAGCACTCGGCGCGTACGTAACGGTGCCAACGATTTTTGACGAAGATGCTGAGGTGGAGATACCTGCGGGAACTCAGAGCGGAGCAGTCTTCCAACTGAAGGGCAGAGGCATCCCGTACATTCGCAGCAGCCGCAAGGGGAACCAACTCGTGACTGTTGATGTGCAAACACCCAAGAAGCTCAGCGAAGAGCAGCGACTTCTGTTCGAGGAACTTGCCAAGAGCTTCGGAGATGACTCGGCGGGCGTGGGCGTAAACGACAAGGGTTTCTTCGACAAGCTCAAGGACGCTATCGCCGGTGAGTAGGTTGCCTGTGAGCAGATCACGGATTCAGACTTTCGGGCGCACGATGGTGCGTCTTTTTTCTTGCAAGCGCTGGGAACGAAAGGTGGCAGCCGTTGAAGTGGCTTGAATTGAGCGTCCGCACCCCTCCTGAATTCGTGGAACCTCTGTCGCAGATTTTCTACCGCTATGGGCATGGCGGTGTCGCAGTGGAGCAAGAAGGCGGATTCAATCCTGACGAAGGCGAAGAGCCTTCCGGCGACGAATGGGCAGTCGTTACTACCTATCTGCCGGTGAATGAATCACTTGACGAGCGGCGCGGTCGCATTGATGTCGGAGTGCGCCTGGTGGCGCATGTGTCAGACATATCACCATTACAGGAGCGCGTAGTTGAGGAAGAGGAGTGGCAGAATAGCTGGAAAGAACACTTCCATGTGCTCAGGATTAGCCGCCGAATTACAATCTGCCCGACGTGGCGCGAGCATACGCCACGGGACGGCGAGCATGTGATAAAGCTTGATCCCGGCATGGCATTCGGCACAGGACATCACCCGACGACCCGCATGTGCCTGGAGCAGTTGGACGAGCTTGTCAAGCCGGGCATCGACGTGCTGGATGTTGGCTGCGGCTCTGGTGTGCTATCCATCGCAGCGGCGAGACTTGGCGTGAGGCATGTCTTCGGATTGGAAATAGACTCGGTGGCGGTGAATGTCGCAAAGCAGAACGTTCGTGACAACGGCGTGGAACACACCGTGCGCGTGGTTCAGGGCACGCTGCCACATCCTGACGTCAAACAGTCAGCCTACGACATCGCGGTGGCAAACATTTCTGCAAAGGTTGTGTCCGAGATTGGACCTTATCTTGTCAGCTCGGTGCATGACGGCGGCAAAGTTATCGCATCCGGAATTCTGCTGGAGAATAAGGACGGTGTTATACAGGCTCTTGCAGAGGCAGGCGCCGATCTGGAGCAAACGCTGGCGGACGGCGACTGGGTTACGCTGGTGGCAGGCGTGAAGAGGTAATCAAATGCACCGCTTCTTCGTGCCTCCAACGAATATTGAAGCCGATCGCGTTTCGCTGACGGCTGACGCATCCCGTCAACTTGCGCGGGTGCTGCGGTCACGTCCTGGAGACTGCATCACCGTGCTCGATGACAGTGGTTATGAGTACGCTGTAACTCTGGACTCCGTAACTGCCCGCCATTCATCAGGCGTCATAACCGACCGATACGTTGGCGAAGGCGAAGCGCAGTTGTGTATCACTCTGTACCAGGGCTTGATGAAGTCCGACCGGTTCGAGTACGTGCTGCAAAAGGGCACGGAACTTGGAATATCCCGATTCGTGCCTATCATCAGCGAGCGGACGGTGGCGCGCAATGTTGTCAGCCCAAACCGTCTTACCCGATGGGGCAAGATTATACGCGAGGCTGCTGAACAAGCCGGCAGAAGCAGGCTTCCCACGCTAGAGGAAACACTCAGTTTCACGGAAGCTTGTAACGCTATTTCCAAGCCAGCCATAATCGGCTGGGAATCGGAGCGGGACACGGGCATCAGGGACACGCTGGTGCGCCTTAAAGCGGACGTCGAGGATGCCGGATCAATGGCAATAATGATCGGATCTGAGGGTGGTCTGGATGATGGTGAAGTGGAGTATGCGCTGAGTCGCGGCATCACGCCTGTATCTCTGGGGAAACGCATCCTTCGGGCGGAAACGGCGGGAATTATCGCAGCGGCGGCTGTCCTCTACGAGATGGGCGAGATGGGTTAGATTGCGGATTAAGGTGGTTCGACAAGCTCTCCACGATCGGACCTGAAGACCGGGCGCTTATTCGGGGCGTGGCGCGCGCTCCAGAAGTGCGCTGACCGCGTGCTCAATTGGCACACCCTCGAAGATAACGCTGTGCATCGCCTGAGCAATCGGCATCTCGACGCCCAGCTTACCGGCAACCGTAATTGCGCCCTGGGTTGTGTCCACGCCTTCGGCAACACTGTCCATTGAGGCACGTATCGCCTCCGGTGATTCTCCGGAAGCAAGGCGCCTGCCGAAGTAATGATTACGGCTCAAGGCGCTCGAACAGGTAGCGATGAGGTCTCCCATTCCCGCAAGCCCGGCAAGAGTGAACGGATTCGCGCCAGCCGCTTCCGCCAGCCGTCCTATTTCCGCCAGACCCCGCGTTATGATAGTTGCTTTGGCGTTGTCCCCGTAGTTCATCCCGTCGCATACTCCCGCCGCGAGAGCGATGATGTTCTTCAGCGCGCCGCCGAATTCCACTCCCACTATATCCTGGTTGGTATATACGCGGAACAGGTTGGAGTTGAGTATGCGTTGCGCAGCGCGTGCAGCATCCATATCAATGGACGCGACGACCGTGGACGCCGGCTTGCCGCCGATAATCTCGCGAGAGAGATTTGGACCTGAAAGAGCGCAGATGCCTCCCTGCATTGGCCTTGGCAATTCTTCAGCGAGTATCTCGCTCATTCGATTGCCCGTTCCCATCTCGATGCCCTTTGTGGCGCTGACGATGACGGAATCGCTGGGAAGGGCGCTGCGGACCTGCTGGATGTTGGTCCTGAAGGTGCGTGAAGGCACGACAATGAGCACGAGATCGGCGTCCGATAGAGCTTCGCATGGCGACGCGGAAACAGAAAGTGAAGCAGGAAAGGGAACCCCGGGCAGGAAGCGCGCGTTCTCGCGGTCAGACACCAGCTTTTCGGCTTCGGCTTGGGTGCGCGCCCAAATGACAACATCCGCGCCCTGCCGCGCGGTAATGACTCCGAGCGTGGTGCCCCAGCTTGTAGTACCGACAACGCCGACTTTCGGCATATTTTGTCCTGGCGAAAACTCTAAGTGAATTGAGGAAGATTAAGGAGAATGCAGGCGAAGCAATCAGAGCCGTCAATCGGCGGGAAGTGCGGATTGCCCTATCTTGCGCTCGGTGCCGCTGATAAGGCGCTGGATGTTGTCCTTGTGAAGGCCAATGACCAGCGCCGCGCCTATGACGGCGAACCAGATGTACTCGGCGTAGGCGAACCAGAAGGCGTCCGAAGCCCCATCTATGACTATGCCCAGCACCGCGAGAGCAATCAGCGTGATGATGCCAGAGAGCGTTCCCAGTATCGAGCCGAGCGACACATAACGGCTTAGAGCGACTGCCGAGAGGCCGATAAGCGTTGCGACAAGACCTGCCAAGGGCGAGAGAATGATGAGCGCGCCCCAGCCGGGCGCGGTTCCTCTGCCCCCCCTGAAGCCAACAAATACGGGCCAGTTATGCCCCACCAGCGCAGCAACCGCTGCGGCGGCCTCCACTCCCGGCGAGTCGAATAATATACGGGCTAGGAGTACCGCAAGCACCGCCTTACCCATGTCGAGGGCGAGAGAAAGGAGCGCAGCCGGCAGGCCCGCTGTCCGTAGCACATTCGTCATGCCCGTTTTGCCGCTGCCGTACTCGCGGACATCCACGCCCCCGAAAAGCTTGCCGAGTATCAAGCCGAACGGGAGCGCTCCCAGCAGGTAGCCGACGGGTATCATCACAATGTAGGCAATCATTGCGGTGCGTCTCCCCTGCCCTTGAACCGCATACGCAGCGGGCTGCCTCTGAACTCATAGGCGGCTCTGAGCGCGTTTTCCAGATAGCGCCTGTAAGAGAAGTGAACCATGTCCGAGTAATTGACGTAGAAGGTGAAGCTGGGGGGACCTGTGGCGTCCTGGGCTACGCTGTATATTTTCAGTGAGCGCCTACCAGACAGCGCCGGTGGGTGGGTCGCGACCGCGCCCATCACACGGCGGCGCAGATCATATCGCGGCACTCCCTTGGTCCATTCCTGATAGACTTGACGGGCAGTGTCAAGTAGGTTTGCAATACCTATGCCGGTGAGCGCAGAAGTAAAGCATATCGGCGCATAAGAGGCGAAGCGGAACTTCTCACGTACTTGCACTAGCGCCTGAGCCTGTTTCAATCCCGCTTCCCCCGCAAGGTCCCACTTGTTGACCGCAAGGATGATGCCCTTGTATTCGTCCAGGATGTATTTTGCGATGTGCGTATCTTGCGCGCTTGCAAGCTCGGTGGCATCCATGAGGAGGATGGCGACATCAGCGCGGTCGATGGCACGTATGGCGCGAAGTACGCTGTAACGCTCGATGCCTCTTTCGATGCGTCCACGCCTTCGAATGCCTGCCGTGTCGATGAGCAGGACCGACCAGTCATCGAACTGCAACAGGCTGTCAAGCGAGTCGCGGGTGGTGCCGGGGATGTCGCTCACTATTGCGCGCTTTTCGCCGGCAATTGCGTTGAGCAGCATTGACTTGCCCACATTGGGACGACCTACGATAGCCAGCTTCAGGTCGGCTTCCGGCTCGAGGAATGCCGGCGCGCCCGGGAAATTCGCTACTACCTCACTCATGAGGTCGTCAACACCACGGTTGTGGAACGCGCTGACGGCAATCGGCTCGCCGATGCCAAGCTCATAGAACTCTGCGGCAGCAGTGGACAGACGGTCGTTGTCAGCCTTATTCGCAGCAAGGACGATAGGCTTTTCGGTGCGTCTGAGCGCGTCCGCTACATCGACGTCGGAAGGCGTTACGCCGGTAGTTGCGTCCACTGCGAAAACAATCACATCCGCATCGCTTATCGCCAGCTCTATCTGACCCTTCACTTGCTGCCATATATCGGTTTCAGGGAAGAGGTCAAGGCCGCCGGTGTCCACGAGGATGAACGCGTGCTCCGCCCAGACTGTCTCCAGCATAACCCGATCGCGAGTCGTGCCGGCGATGTCCGACACAATGGCGGTAGGCCTGCCGATGAGTCTGTTGAATAGAGTGGATTTACCCACATTTGGGCGTCCAACAATGGCAACGAGTGGTTTGGCGGTGTTCGTCATGGCAGTCTATCGATTAGTCTGATAAAGGTTCGCCGGTTGATGTAGGCAGTCTAAAGGACGACGGATGTGTGGTTTCAAGCTTGCGCCCTTTTGCAGTTCCCTTTCAAAGGAAAAGGGGCACAATCCTTATGGTGTTTGTGAAGGCGGCTAGTCGCCGTATATTGAGGCGAGGATGGCTTTCTGCGCGTGCATGCGATTTTCAGCCTGATCGAATACCACGGAATTTTCGTGGTCGATCATGCCTTCGGATAGTTCCTGCCCTCTATACGCGGGCATATCGTGCATGAATAAGAAGTCGGGTTTAGCGGACTTCACAAGTTCCTCATCGACCTTGTAATCTCCAAAAATGGCGATGCGCTCAGCCTTTTCGTCTTCCTGCCCCATGCTCACCCAAGTATCAGTATAGACGACATCTGCGTCCTGCACTGCCTTCGAAGGATCGCGCACCCAGTCCACTTGCGATTCCTTGCTCGCCGCCCTGCGTTTCGCCTCTTCAAGCACCAGCGTCGGTATTTGATAGTCTTCGGGGGAAGCTAGTGTGAAATTAGCGCCAACGGACGCGCAGGCAAGCGCGAGACTGGCGGCAACATTGTTGCCATCCCCCACGAATGTGACATTCAGGTCGGATAGCTTGCCTTTGTGCTCCTCAATCGTCAGTAGGTCACCCATCGCCTGGCAGGGATGCTCAAGGTCTGACAGCGCGTTCACTACAGGAATGTTGCAGTATTCGGCAAGCAGTTCAAGGCTGCGGTGCGAAAATACCCGGGCGACTATGCCGTCCACCCAGCGGTCGAGCACGCGCGCGACATCGGCTTCAGGCTCTCGCACGCCAAGCCCGACATCCTGCTGGCTGAGGTATGTGCAGGTGCCGCCGAGCTGCCGGATGCCGACCTCAAAGCTCACGCGGGTTCTAAGAGACGGCTTCTCGAATAGAAGCGCGAATTCCTTGCCTTCCAGCGGTCGGTCGAGCTTGCTTCGCTTCATCGCGTAGGCGCGCTCGATAAGTTGCGCCACGCCCTCAGACGATATATCCGCGACCGATAGAAAGTCCTTGCCCTTCATTTACTCCTCCTTGCTTGGCGATATTATAGTATCTGTGACCTCATAAGCAAAGGATTGCGCATCAGTTGGCCGCGGACGCTTCCGTATGCACACGAACAGCCGCAAGGACATATCGAGACTCTCATGATAGACTTATGGTATCTGGCTATCATATTCATGTGAGGGGCAACGAATGGGCGGACTTCTAGTATTGGGCATCATACTAACGCTAGTGGGCTTGTCTATCATGACAGGGCTGATGAATGTCCTGATGAACGTGACAGGGTATCTCCTGATAGTTGGCGGTATAATCGCGGCCGTAGCAGGTGGTGCTTCCGTAATGTTCGGCGGTGCCGCGAGCAAAGTATGGGGAGCGGGGCTGATTGCAGTCGGGTTCGCGGTGGCAGTGATGGGCATTATAATAAAGTTCGTTCTACACTTGTGGTTCGTTCATTGGCTGATTAACTTTGGAGGCACTGTAATGCTCGTCATCGGGATAATCATGACAGTGCTGGGACTAATTGGCTTGTTAAGAGATGGTGGTAGGAAGAATTACATTCAATATGGTAGGGGAAAACGTATTTATTACTAAACTTCCAAGTAATCGGAGGCGTTAATGACTAGCGGCGGCATGGTTGGCGCAGGGATTCTCCTCATAATTTTGGGAATCCTATTCATTTCCGGAATTCTACAAGCCCTTCTTACGGTTGTTGGGTGGATAGGCATCATAGCCGGCGTAATCGTAGGCGTAATGGGGCTTGTCGGGATGATCAGAGGCAATAGAGCATCGTACTAGGTGTGCCGGTGCGCGACAAACAGAAGTATTTGAGGTAGAAAATGGGCATACTCTCCCGAATGTCAACGGTCGTAAAATCAAAGATGAACCGCATACTCGACAATGCGGAAGATCCCAACGAAACCCTCGACTACGCCTACGAGAAGCAGATGGAAACGCTGCGGGATGTGAAGCGCGGCGTGGTGGAGATGGTTACCGCAAAGCGCCGCCTCGAACTTCAGGCATCGAAGGTGAAAGACGGCATCGTCAAGCTCGATGGGCAGGCGCGGCAGGCGATGTCGGCAGGTCGCGAGGACCTGGCACGCCTCGCATTACAGCGCAAGCAAGCCTCGCTGATGGAGCTTGAAGGCCTCGACACTCAGATTGCCGACCTTGAGATAGAGCAGGAAAAGCTGACGCAGGCGGAACAGCGCTTGCAGGCGAAGGTGGCGGCATTCCGCACTCGGAAGGAAGTGGTCAAGGCACAGTACAACGCGGCGCAAGCGCAGGTTCGCATTGGTTCCGCGCTTTCAGGCATATCCGAAGAGATGGGCGACGTCTCCCTTGCCATTGAGCGGGCAGAGAACAAGACCGAGAATATGAGAGCACGCGCCGGCGCAATCGATGAACTTGCAGAGCTAGGCGTGCTTGATGACTACTCAGGCACGGGCGGAGACCCTCTCAGCAAGGAGTTGTCCCAGCTGATGGCAGAACAGAACGTCGAGGACGAACTTGCCGCGCTGAAGGGCGAACTGCCTTCCGGAGAGAGACGGGCGCTGCCTCAAGACTCCGGATCGTCCGATGTCGAAAACGAACTCGCCGCTATGCGTCAACAGGGGAATGTAAGCTAGATGATTGTGCGAATACTTACCGAAGGGCAGTACAACCTGCCCGGCGCGTACATAGACGAATTGAACGCGATAGACAATGAACTCGTCGATGTAGTGGCAGACGAAGATGCGGATGCGTTCGCCAACGTCCTGAAGCGTATGCTCGACCTTGTACGGGAGAATGGCGAACCCGTGCCGATCGAAGAACTCGTAGAATCGGACCTGGTTCTACCTGAACCTGACATTACCCTGCTTGAGGCGGAGGAAATGTTTATCGGCGAAGGCTTGCTGCCGGGGTAGGTGTCACAGGTATCAGGCATCTGAGGTCATGTATCAGCGCACTTCGTTCGTGGTGAGCTTGTCGAACCACACGATCTTGCGCACTCGCCCTTCGATAGGCTCAGGGCGAACGAGGTTTGAGATTGACCGACGCCTCGATGTGAACGCTGATGGCTGACCGCTAACAGCTAAAAGGGAATCCCCCACAGCGCATACCAGTTCTCCAGGCTGCGCTCGACGGGAATTTTCTCCTCTTCCATGACTGCACTCAGACGCATTTCCGCAGCGTTGTCGCGCGTCTGAGGCGCGTTCAGCACCATAGGGTAGAAGTTGCCGCGCTTGTAGTTGTATATCCAGTACGCTTGCCTGCCTTCATATTCTACGCCGAATACCGCCGCAAGCAGCCTGTCGGCGAAGCCGTGATCGATTACGGTTTCGCTTATGAGATGAATCGTGCTTACGAGGTCCTCGAAGTCCCTGTCGTCAAGCGCCGCCCAGCGCGTGCCATAGGTGTCGTCAACCACCCTGAACTGTGTTCCGGTCGAGGTTTCGCTCACGGCAAGTAGCGACCTGATTTCGTCATCCAGATTCTCGAAGAATGACGACTCAACGGGATTGAACACGATGCCAGCCTTGTGTGTGCTGTGCAGGTCCATCCTGCCGCTCAGGGTAACCTCTGCCGTGATTATGGAAAAGAACTTCTCACGCTCCGGCCTCTTTAGCTTGTTCCTACCGAACAGCGTACTGAATATGCCCAAAGTTATCTCCCGTCTTGCGCCTTGAAGCTAACGGCTGCGTTCCATGCTGCGCTGCATATTCTGAAGCCGCTCGATGCGTTCCTCGACCTTCGGGTGGCTGGAGAACAGGGTCGCGATTGTGTTGCCCTTGAGCGCGGGAATGATGAAGAACGCGCTGGCATGCTCCACCTGCCGCAGGTCCTTTTCAGGAATGCGGTACATGTCGTTGCTGATTTTCTGCAATGCCGATGCAAGTTGCAGCGGCGACCCCGTAATGACCGCGCCGCCCCTGTCAGCCGCGAACTCACGGTAGCGTGAAAGCGTCATAATGAGCATCTGGCTGACGAAATAGACGATGATGGTGCCCACATATACCGCGAGCATTATTATCATAAGTTGCCCGGCGTCGCGCCGGTCGCCCCCGCCTCCGCCGAAGCCTCCGAACAGGGTTATCCAGAATAGCATTTGAAGCAGGAAGCCCGCGGCTATCACGATGATGCTCGCCCAGGTAAGCACCATCACGTCGCGGTTCTTCACATGCGCCAGCTCGTGTCCCAGCACCGCCTCCAACTCGCGCTCGTTCAGCCGGGTCATCAGACCTCTGGTAACGGCAATCACCGCATTCTTCGGGTTGCGTCCGGTTGCGAACGCATTGGGCACATGCGTCTCCATCACCGCGATCTTCTTCGGTTTCGGCATGTCCGCAATCGCCACAAGACGTTCGATAATCCCATGCAGTCGTGGCTCCTGCTCCGCCGTGACCTCCTTGGCGCCAGTAGTAGCCAGTACGAGCTTGTCGGACATGAAATACTGGAAGAAAGCCATCGCCACGGCGATAATCAGCACCATCTCCCAAGGTATTCCCGCCATCATTAGCAGACCGAGGAAGAGCACGTACACGACCGCGAGCATCATCATCGTGAAGCCCATGCGGAAGGTCAACTCCAAGTCTCGACCATAATCCCTTTGTCTCATCTCATCCTCCTGAGTGAACCTGATTACATTATACATAAAGGCTTATCGCGCGTGGCGGACACCTGATACCATGAGCGAATACCAACCCAGACGCCGACAATTCAGGGATGCTATGGGCGCAAACTGGCAGACAATAGGTCATGACAAGGCAGTCGGGACGCTCGCGCGCAGCATGGAGAGCGGACGTATGGCACACGCCTGGCTGCTTGCAGGTCCGGCGCATGTGGGCAAGATGACACTAGCTCTTGATCTCGCCCGCATGGTGAACTGCATCGCGGAAGAGGACAGCAACAGGCCGTGCGGCGAGTGCCGCCAGTGCCAGCGCATTACCAACTCCCTACACGCCGATGTCAGAGTCATCTCGCAGGGAGGCTCGGCAGGCGGCTTGACGCGACGAACCGCAATCAGCGTGGAACAGATAAGAGAGTCACAGCGAGAGGCAGTCCTGAAGCCCTACGAGGGGCGTTATCGTGTCTTCATCATCGAGGACGCAGAAAATTTTACCCAGGAAGCGGCAAATGCGCTGCTGAAGATGCTTGAAGAGCCGCCGGACGATGTCATATTCGCGCTGCTCGCATCCGAAGTGCGCGAGAACAGCGAGGATGAATCCGCAGGATATATTACATACTCTGCCGAGCACGAACAGGACAGGGTAACCGCGCTTCTCGAAGCTGTGCCGCAGGTCGGTGGCATTCTGCCCACGATACTCTCACGCTGCCAGACGCTCGAACTACGTCCAATGCCGGCGTCCACGGTTCAGCGCGAACTGGAACGGCGCTTCAACCTTCCACCAGACGAGGCAACTGAAATTGCCCGCCTGTCAAAGGGCAGGCTCGGTTGGGCGCTTCAAGCTGCTTCCGAACCGCAGATACTAGCACGGCGCAACGAGCGACTTGACGAAATCGAAGCAGTTCTCACAGGGGGACTTGACGAAAAATTCGCATACGCCGAGCGGCAGGCTGCGTCATTCGGCAGAGGGCGTCAGATCATTTATGATGAGTTACAACTTTGGCTCGGCTGGTGGCGCGATGTGCTGGTCATCCGTGAAGGAAACGACAACCTCGCACTCAATCTGTCGCGGCTGGATGCTCTGAAATCGGCGGCGGCAGGCTGCACATCTACGCAGGTTGTCAGCGCTATCCGAGCCGTACAGGAGACGACTTCGATGCTGGAGAGCAATGTTAACCCCCGCCTGTGCATCGAGGGCATGATGTTGCGGATGCCTCAACTGGAAATTCAGACTTTGGAAGCGCCGACTCCCAGCACTTAACCTGAGAAAGAGATATGGCCACACTAGCCGGAGTACAATTCAAGCCATCAGACAAGGTGCAGTATTTCGACGCAAACGGCATCGGACTCACGGTCGGCGACCGCGTAATCGTAGAGACGTGGGATGGAGAGCGGGAGGGCGTAGTCGTCATTGCGCCCGAGCAGGTGGTGGCCTCCGATCTGCGGGGACCGATGAATGCAGTCCTCCGTAAGGCGGACACTACCTAAGTGCAAGCAGCCCCCTCGCCTGTGCGCGAAGGGGCTGCTTTACGGTTTCTTCGGCCTAACTCAATTCGTTGCTGCTATTTCTGATCCGTTTCGTCCTCGTCTTGCTGCATGTCCCCAAGGGAAAGCTGACGGTCAGACGTCTGTTCATCAGCAGCGAGCTGGACGGCCCCGTTCTTCGGCGCATCGGAAGGCTTGTCCTCGCTCTCGGCGGCGGGTTTGGCGGCAGCGGATTTGCCTTTGCCATTCCCTGTTGCGCTCGCGCCGTTGCTGTCCAGATCTCCCACGCACGCAATCGACGACACTGCATCGCCCTTAGCTAGGCGCATAATAATGACCCCACTGGTTTTCCTGCCGATGGTGGTTGAGATTTCAGATAGGTTTGTACGTTGTACCTGCGCCTGCTCGGAAACCAAGTATAGCTCTTTGCTGTCATCCACTACCTCAGCCACTGCAACCGGACCGGTCTTGCGCGGCTGAATGTCAAAAGTCAAAACGCCCTTGCCGCCCCTACCTTGCCGTCTGTATTTGCCTACTGGCGTAAGTTTGCCAAACCCCTTCTTGCTGATGACCAAAAGTCGGCTGTCGCTGCCGTCGGAAATTACGGACATGCCGATAACACGATCATCTTGAGACAGCTTCCTTTTGCCGATTTCCCCGCCCTTCTTTTGAAGGCGTATCCCTATGACACCGCCTGCGCCGCGCTGTCTCTGAGGCGCATCCTGCACGGCGAACCGTATCGATATTCCCTGTTCGGATACCATCACCACATCGTCCGCAGCCTTCGCAAGACACGCGCCTACTAGTTCGTCCGCCGGCCCCGAGTTCATGTTCATGATGATGAGGCCCGATGGGCGAATGTTGCCGATGCTGCTCAGGGCAATGCGCTTAATCTTGCCGTTTCGCGTGCCAAGCATCAGGAAGGTATCGTCATGGTCGAGGCCGTCAACCGCCACGACTGCGCTCACGGTTTCGTCCGCGCCCAACTGGATGACATTGACAACCGGCACACCGCGAGTGTTGCGAGATGTATCCGCTCTCAACTCGAAGACCGTCAACTTCAGCACACGTCCCCGGTTAGTGAAGAAAAGCAGCGTATCGTGCGTGTCCGCGACCAGCAGGTGCTTTACCGGGTCGTCCTCGCGCGTGTTCATACTGACCACGCCCTTGCCGCCGCGATGCTGGTTGCGGTACGTGTTAGCAGGTATGCGCTTGATGTAGCCTGCCTGGCTCAACGTAACGACTACCTGCTCGTGTGCCTCAAGTTCGGCACGACTGATGTCGTGGGCATCGAGGCTGATGTCCGTCTTGCGGTCTTCGCCGAATTTCTTGCGGAGTTCACGGGTCTCCTTCTTGATCTCGACCAGAATTTTCTTTTCGTCGCCGAGAAGTTCCTCCAGGCCGCGAATCGTCTCCTGGATCTGGGCGTATTCCTCTTCGAGTCGTTCGCGCTCAAGGGCGGAGATTCGACGCAGCTGCATGTCCAGAATCGCCTGCGCCTGTGGCTCATCAAGGCTGAACCGCGTCATCAGCGCGTCTCTGGCGGAGGGCGTATCGGCAGCACCGCGTATGAGTGCGATAACTTCGTCAAGGTTGCCAACCGCAATTCGCAGCCCTGCGAGGATATGAGCACGCTGCCTCGCACGCTCCAGTTGGAATTCGGCACGTCGGCGCACGACCTCCCGCCGGAAGTCGATGAATGCTTGCAACGCCACCTTCAGCGTAATGACGCGGGGCATGCCCTCGACCAGTGCAAGCATGTTCGCTGAGAAGGAACTTTGCATGGCGGTGAGCTTGTACAAGTTGTTCAGTACCACCATCGGCTGCGTGCCGGTTCTCAGTTCGATTACGACACGCATGCCCTCGCGGTCGGACTCGTCTCGAACCTCGGAGATTCCCTGAAGTCGCTTGTCCTTAGTCAGACTGGCAATCTTCTCGACGAGGGCTGCTTTGTTGACCTGATACGGTAGCTCGGAGACGATTATCTGCATGCGGTTGGAACGGCGCATCGGCTGTATCTCAGCCTTCGCCCGCACGATAATCTGACCGCGCCCTGTCGAGTATGCGTTGCGAATGCCTTCGCGCCCCATAATCGTTGCGCCAGTCGGGAAGTCGGGGCCCGTCACATGCTTCATCAGGTCTTCTACGGCCGCATTCGGATGATCGATGAGGTGAATAACGGCATTGCAGATTTCCGTTGGGTTATGGGGCGGAATGTTAGTAGCCATGCCTACCGCAATGCCGGAAGCGCCGTTTATCATCAGGTTCGGCAGGCGGGAGGGCAACACAACAGGCTCTCGCAGCGTGCCATCGAAGTTGTCGATGAAATCAACCGTGTTCTCGTCGATGTTGACCAGCATCTCTTCGGCGACCGCTCGCAATCGCGCTTCCGTGTAGCGCATAGCCGCGGGCGGGTCGTTGTCCACGCTGCCGAAGTTACCCTGGCCGTCAACCAGTGGAAGGCGCATAGTGAAGTCCTGCGCCATCCGCACCATCGCCTCATAGACGGAATCGTTGTTGTGGGGGTGATACTTGCCGAGTACCTCACCTACAAGGCGCGCACTCTTCTTGTAGGGCTGCGTCGGGCGCATACCCAGTTCGTCCATTGCATACAGGATGCGCCGTTGAACGGGCTTCAGGCCATCTCGCACATCCGGAAGCGCCCTCGCCACGATTACGCTCATCGCGTAATCGAGGTAAGAAGTACGCATCTCCTCTTCAATCTGTGTGGGCTTGATGAAGCCGTACTCAGTCTTCAGTGTGGTCATAAGTGTCTCCTATGGTCTGAGGCGGCTCTGGCTGCAAGCGACCAAGAGCTGTGATGGAATCGTCACCGAACTGTGGCAGTGACGGGGGAATGTGGCACGAAATTAGGAAATTTGGACAACCTAACCTAAATGGCAATTGCTGGAACAATTATAACATGAGAGCATAGATTTAATGTGGAATTTCGGCGCTGTTCATGCGCTCCATGGCACGTTCGAGGAGAGACTGAAAGAGGCGATCGAAGTGCGGCGGGACTTCCATCCTACGCTCGGGGCGAAACTGAACACCGATGACCCATCGATGCCGGGAACTCTCCAGCGCTTCTACAATTCCATCTTCGAGAGAGTAAGCGGATGCAAGCAGCAACGGCGCCTTCTGTGCCTCACGTAATCCCTTCTTGTGGCGGCTGTTGACGCGCACGAATCCGCCTGAACCGACGACTGCGGCCAACCTGCTCCCTGGCGCAATGTAGATGCGGTGATATGCCGATGCCGCGCCACCGTCGTCAGCGACCTCATTATGCTCTTGAATGGCTGGAGCGGGCTTGCCCCCGAACGCGGTGTTGAGAAGGTGCATGCCGTCCCCAACGGCATAGACGGGCAAGTCATCGTCGAGCGCGGAGCGGAGCATAGCAATCGCAGAATCGCTACCGCCGGCATCGTCGCAGCATACCAGCGCGTCTATGAGTCGCAGCGAAATATCGGGTAGTCCGTCCCCGGTGGCATCTATGCGGAGTGGCTGGCCGCCAAGCCGCTCGACCGAAGCGGCGCACTCGCGAGCATGCTCGTCAGCCGATGCCAATATGCCTATCGTGGGTTTGTTCGTGGTCAAGGGTATCTTAACTTAGGAAGCGCCGCAGGCGGTTCTTCACCCTGTTAGCGGCGCTCCATCTTATGCTTTTTCGGATGCGGTTTTTCATCCTGTTGGCGCTCTGCATTACGCTCCCGGGCTGCGCGCTCTTCCACTGCTCATACCGCTCGCGCTTCTCCTGTTCGTGCGCTTCGTGTCTGCTGGCCAGAAGCACATGCCGATCGTACCGGGCGCGCTTGTCAGGCGCAGAAAGCACCTGATTGGCTTCGTTAATCTCCTTGAATCGGACGGTGGCACCCTGTTCTCTGTTCAAATCGGGATGATACGTCTTCGCCAACAATCGATAGGCTCTCTTGATGTCTTCCTGGCTGGCTTCAGGAGTTACCCCAAGTACATCGTAATAGCTGCGAACTCCGTCAGACATTCTCAATCCGCCGCCTGCCCGTGGAATTTAGGCTCCCGTCGCTCGCGAAATGCCGTCAGAGCTTCTTTGTGTGCTTCGGTAAACCGTGCGGCTCTCAGCGTCTCCGATTCCCGCTTCAACACCAGTGAGAGGTCCTTTTCCATATAGTTTTCGTGTATGAGCCGTTTCACTTTGGCGAGATGCCAGTCCGGATTGTCCGCAATCTCCTGCGCGAGCGCCACAGCATCGGCCACCAGAGTCTCCGGAGAGCATACGCGGTTCACGAAGCCTGCGTCCTTGGCCTCTTGCGCTGTGATGAACCTGCCGGTGAGCATATACTCCAGCGCGCGTCCAAGACCGACCAGATTCACAAGGAAGTGCGTGCTGCCGTATTCGGGCGTGAGTCCGATGCGGAGGAAGCGGAAGGAAATGCGCGCGTCATCAGCCGCGAGCCGCACATCGCACGACAAAGGCAGCGTGATGCCAAGTCCGACTGCTACGCCGTTCAGAGCGCAGACGATTGGCTTGGATTCGCGGGCGAGGTCAACCCAGCTGATGTCCGCGGGGCGCGCGGGCGCTTGCCGTATCTGTCCCTCACCGCTCACGAAGTCCTCGAAGCCGCCAACATCGGCTCCTGCCGAGAAAGCGCGTCCCGCGCCCGTAATCACCATCGCGCCGATGCCGTCGTCGACATTCCACTCGCGCACCTGTGATTGAATCTCAGACTGCATCACACCGGTGAACGCATTCAGCCTCTCCGGGCGATTCAACGTTATGATCCCGACGCGCCCGCATATCTCGGTCAGTATCTGCTCGTGCGCCATGTATAGTGACCTCCAGAACTTTTCAGAAGCCTTGCTATGATAACATAGCCGCCAGTCATCCAATCGTTACCGACTAAGCCGCAAAGGACCCGGCGCATGAGAATTACCGATGTCACAGCCGTCTATCCTAAGTACAAGTACCTCGCACCATCCTGGCGCACACACTTCTGGCAGATTGTGGTGCGTGTGGACACGGACGCGGGTGTAACGGGTTATGGCTATGGCGGCGGCGGCGTTGCGGGAGTGGCGGTTGTGAACGACCACCTGCGGGACCACCTCATCGGGCGCGAGATCGAGAGCGTGGCGGACATTCAGGCGACTTACGACATGCTATATCTCGAATCGCTGCCTTACGGACGCAAGGGCTTGGGCGTCATGGCGCTGTCAGGCATAGACCTGGCGCTCTACGATTTGCTGGGCAAGGCGCGTGACCTGCCGGTATGCGCTCTTCTTTCAGAGGCGCCGAAACAGAATATTCGCGCCTATGCCACAGGCGAGGACTCCGAGCGATACCGCGACCTGGGCTACACCGCCAACAAGTTCGGCCACCGCTGGACCGGTAGCGATGCTGACTACGACACGGCGACACGGTCTGCGGCGCGCGCAAGAGAAGTCTTCGGTGTGGATGCGCTTGTGATGGTAGATGTGTACATGTCCTGGGACGCTGAGGTAACGCTGGAGATGGCGAAGCGGCTCGCAGACTTCAACTTGTACTGGTTCGAGGATGTGCTCACGCCCGACGACCTAGACGGGCAGGCAGCACTGGTGGACGAAGTGAAGCCGACGCTGATTGCGGGCGGCGAGCACGAGTTCACGCATCACGGCTTCGATGCAATAGCCCGCGCCGGGGCAATGGACCTGTGGCAGCCAGACATCACCTGGTGCGGCGGCATCACGGAGGGAATGAGAATAGTGGAGATTGCCGAGGAGTACGGCATACCTGTCGCGCCGCACAGAGGCGGGGAAGTTTGGGGGTTGCACCTGATTGCCGGTTCTGCCTGCGCCGACCTCGCCGAATACCACTCAGACCACATCCGGGATGAGCGCGACATCCTCTGGTTCGACGAGCCCGCGCCCGTTGACGGCTACATCTCCCCTACTGATAAGCCGGGCTTCGGCGTAACCCTCAACGAGGCGATGCTTTGAAGCACTTTGGCGGATCTACTAGAGAGTTTGGGCAGCTAAAGAAGATTCAAGAGGATGGTCACTTCTATGCCGAGCATAGTTACGCCTATTCCCAATATGGCTATAAGTAGTCCGAAAACGACGCTGAAACGAAAGTTCATATCCGCACGTAGATCGTCGAGGCGGGAACTCATCGATGATTGCTCGCCTTCTAGCCTGCTGACTCTCTCTTCCACAACCATACCCACCCCATGTATAAAAGTTTTGCTCCATTGAATAACTACATGTTATATAATGACACAACTTCAGGCAAATATCAACGCGGTTCCGTGTCCTTCATGAATTCCCGCATCACGCTTGTCGCATACGCCCCCTTCGGCAGCGTGAACTCCACGATATAGCCGTCATCCGCAGCCCTCAGCTCCGCGTCATCCAGGCGTATTCGACTGATTCGACGCGCTCCCGGAATGCGCCTGAATTGCCCGTACTCCAGCCCGAAGTCCGACAGCAGCCGTTCCTCCATCGCTCCGGCATCCCCGCTACTGATCCGCGCCTTCTTGCCAAATAGAGGCAGTGCGGCGCTAATCTCCAGACGCCTCGCCCTTTCGGATTCGACGACCGCGTCGTCCACCACAAACATTCCTCCGCTGTCGTGTCTCTGCGCCCTGTCACCCTCCAGCACGGCGTCATACACTCCGCGCTCGATTCTCATCTTCAGCAGCCAGTTAAACAGATGCGATTGCAGCGCGGACTTGTAAAATCTCTGCATCCTGCGATCAATACGCATCTTCTCGCCCATTATCAGCCGCAGCCCATCCGCTATGTTCGTGTTGAAGCTCCCGAATCTCTGCGGCCCGAAGTAATTCGGCACGCCCGCACGCCGCAGATGCGCCAGTATATCCACTGCAATCGGCTGCCAGTCATCGCATGGATCGCGCACACGCAGGCTGAATCGGTTGCCACGCAGGTGCCCCAGTCCCAGCTTGTTGCGATGCAGTGAGGTTTCCAGCACTACCAGACCCTGAATATCATCAAGTAGATTAAAGGCATCCCCATGCTCGGCAGGCACACTGATCCACTGCCGAGCCACAGCGTACTTGTCCTTCTGCCCAGCGAAACCGACAGTGCCACGCGGCACACCCGACTCAGCCAGCGCGGTCACCACGTCCCTGGTTGTCAGACCACGCTTTTCTATGAAGGCATAGGCGTGCGCTCCCGTTCCGCTTGGCAGGTAGCTCGGTATCTCTTCGACAACAAAGTCGTCAATCTTCGCTCGAAGGACGCCTCCCGTCCCCGGCAAGTGTGTGCTTGCGGCGGGCAGGTCATCCCATGAAAAACGCAGCCGCTCTCCCTTCAGGTGCAGACCTGAAGCAGTCTTGACGGCGGCTTCACTCATCAGGAGGTCACCCTGTAAACCCACACCTGAAACGACACATCAGGCTCACCTTTCGGCATTCCGAAGAATTCGTCGGTAACATCAGCAAGCTCCCACCTGCCTTCTGCTGCGAGTTGGTCCTGCTTTTCCTTGAAACCGTTCTCGGCATACACATCGGGGCGCAGCGTAAATGCTACCACGCCGCCCGGCTTTGTGACCCGCACCAGTTCATCCAGCGAATGCGCTGGCGCGTGGCCTAGCGTCAATACGCCAACACCGATTATTGCATCGAAACTGTCCGTCTCAAAGCCCAGCCGCTCGCCCATCACCATCTGGTGAAATCCCCCGTACACATTCTTCGCGCGCGCCACCTCGAGCATTCCGCTCGATAAGTCCATCGCCTCTATCTCAGAAAAGCCCAGCCTGTTCAGTTCCACTCCCACCATGCCTGTCCCCGCACCGGCGTCCAGCACTTTGGCATCCTTCGGCACGAAGCGCGCGAAAATCTCTGCGCTCATCCGCGGCATGACATATCCGAAGTCATCCTCCAGATCGACGTCATACTCTTTAGCCCATCGGTCGTAGCGTTCTTCGAGCTGCTGATTATTCTCAGACGCATAGACCCACTGTACCCTGTCTCCACTGTTCACATTTTCACTGCTCATCGGTAGGTACACCTCTCTAATTTGGCTGCGATTTGTCACAGAACATGCTAACACGACAGCCCGCAACATTAGAAAAGTGCAAATAAGGTAAATTCAACACCCTTGCGAAAGCCAAGTTTAGGATTTCAGCGCAGATGGGAATGACTATCCTGCCATCCGCGTTGCTGGCGAACTCGTCCTTCGACATGCTCAGAGCGAACGCTTGCAACTATCCAATTGAAGCTATGGCAAGCACGAATGCTTGTGTTGACGAGGAGAGGGGGATTTTCATCCACATATCGTGACCCTGTCTGTGTAGGAGAAGGCTCCGCCTCCGCAGGGGCAACGTCTTATGCAGGGACAGGCTCTAACCCTCTCCCAAAAGGGAGAGGGGACTTTGCATAATTCTCGTTATCGGATTTAGTCGTAACCGCGGCCTCTTCTTTCGTTGCCAGTGCGTTCGTCATCGCTGAACCATCTGAAGAAGAAGCTTCGAGGTGAGAAGCCGTCAGAACCGCCTCGCCCGACGCGAGGCATTCTATCGAATCCGTGCCGCCCAAGAATGGAGTGCATCATCATCAAGAATTCGCCCTGTACTATGCTCTGAACATTGCTTGTTCCATCAGGGTGCGTTACCTGCACTACGATTGTGGTTGTGTCTGCGCTCAGATCGGACAGGCTTGCTTGTCCTTCAACGGTGTCTGTGGAAATTTTCGTGTCTTCATCTATCGTGAACGACATCGTCTCGGAATCGTCCCCAAGCAGCAGGTCGAATGTGCCCGCGCTCCCGTTGACGTTCTGCACCGAACCCGCCGCCTTTCGGACGGTCTTCACGCCGTCATCGGTCATGTAGCGGGTGTTGGACAAGACGAAGCTGTCGGCAGACTTGCCGAAGTAACTGTTTCCGAGACCGGAGCGACCGACGCGCTTGCCGTCCCTTCCCTCTCGGTATGATTCTTCCCATTCGCCGACGGTGATGCTGACGTCCATGCTCGTGCCGCCTCGCACGACATTGAAGACCAGCACATCGCCGGGCGAATGCTCGCGGACGATGCGAACCACGTCGCGCGAGCCGCTGACCGATTCGTCGTCAATGGCGGTGATGGTGTCGTCAACTTGGAGCTTGCCGTCCGCCGGGCTTCCCTCGACGACTCGGACTATGAGAGCGCCGTCTGTGTCGCTGTCCTCAGGGACCGAGGTGATTGCTATTCCGATGAATGGCTTGGAGGTTGACTTGCTTTGCTGAGAGTCAGCGCCGCTCCGGTGAAAGGCGCTTCCCTGCCCCGTGTGCGAGCCGGAGCTGGCTTCGGTTGTGTTCACTCTCGCCGCTACAATGCCTGAGGCGGCAAGAATAGCGACGACGAGTAAGCCTCCTAACAGTTTCTTTTTCATGTCTGCTCTCCCCTGTCCTTGCTGCGAATAATGTCGTAGATAATTTGAGCCGCTCACGATATGAAACGCAGCAAGGCATGGGAGGTTAGTGTGAGGGAATCTTGCAGGATGTACAGAAGTGGAGAGTGAGCGAGGATGCGGTCAGTCTTGGATGATGAATTCTCGCTCTATGATTTCGCCGCTTTCCAAGATACGAAAGGCACGAATTTGGGGATTTTCCTTGTCTTCGAGGGAGACGAGGATGTAGTAGATGTCATCGCCGAGCCAACCGCTTTGCTGCGCCATGCGAACGTCGGTTGGCGAAGGGTACGCGGGGCTGTGTGTGTGGGAGTGGTAGAACGCGGTGATGTCCCATTCGTTGGAGTCGGCGTCACGCATGGCGTTGAGCATTTCCTGCGGCTCCATGACATACCGATACGGGCTTGGCGTGGAGTTGGCGATACGATATACATTCGCCACAACATCGTTCCTGCCCGCGAGTATTCCACAGCATTCGTTGGGGTCTTCCTGCTGTGAGTGGGCGATCATCTCGTCGGCGAATGCTCTAGCTATGGTCAGCAATTCAATGCTCCTTAGTTGGCGCGCGGGTGGGCAGCGCTTGTTTGACGCAACTCAGGGTGTTGAGATTATCATCAAGTAGGCTAACATGTGGATATTCAGCAGGAAAGGGTTAGCCGGACATGAATGATTCGCTGGCAGCAAATGGCGCACTTGAAGGGATTCGCATTCTCGATTTCTCGCGGATCTGGGCGGGGCCGCACGCAACGAAGCTGCTTGCGGACATGGGAGCGGAGGTAATCAAGGTGGAGTCTATACGCGCATGGGACCCGCATCGGATGATTGTCGGCTCTGGAAACCTACCGGACGGTGAGCAGGGAAACGACCCGTGGAACCGGAGCGGCTGGTTCAATACCTTGCACATGAGCAAGCTGGGCATCACAGCAGAAATGCGACACCCGAAAGGCAAGACACTCATAGAGGATCTGGTAAGCATCAGCGATGTGGTCATCGAGAATTTTCGTTCAGGATTGATGGAAAGACGTGGGCTCGGCTATGACAGACTGCGTGAGATTCGCCCGGACATCATCATGGTTTCGATGCCGGCGTTTGGCAGCAGCGGGCCGTGGAAGGGTTTCATCCAGTACGGCATCGGGCAGGAGCAGCTTGGCGGGATCGCTTCGATGAACGGCTATCGTGGTGAGGGCGCCCCGGTGAAGTCCGGGGTAAACTTTGGTGACCCCATAAGCGGGGCGCACGCAGCGGGGGCAGTGATGTCCGCGCTATGGCGGAGGCGGCGCACGGGAGAAGGTTGCTTCATCGATGTGTCACAGCTTGAGTCGGCGATAATGACGATCGGGGAGTACCTTCTAGGCTTTCAGATAAACGGTAACCGTGCAGAGAATCGCGGCAACCGGCATCCCGTTTACGCGCCGCACGGCGCATATCCATGCGAGGGTGAAGACGAGTGGATAACGATTGCAGTCGCGGATGATGACGAGTGGCGGCGGCTATGCGAGGCGATGGGAATGTCGCATCTGGCAACCGACCCAGACTACGAGGATGTTATTGCGCGTCATCGGAATCACGACGCTCTGGATGAGGTGATTTCCGCCTGGACTCGGGACAAGTCGGTGTACGACCTCATGCATTTGCTGCAGGGTGCGGGCGTATCAGCCACTCCCGTCATGACCGGAGAGGCGATATTCAACGACCCTCAATACCAGGAGCGAGGTTTGCTAGAGTTCGTTGACCACCCGTCATGCGGGCCGTACTTCATGCCAGGAGCGGCTTGGAAGATGTCGGAGACCACGCCCGGCGTACGCTGGCACGCGCCGCGTCTGGGCGAGCACAACGAGCAGGTCTTTGGCGAACTGACGGGGATGAGTGCGGAGGAGATTGACAAACTGGAAGCCGGGGGTGTGAGCGGCAGCGTGCCGCAGACAGATTAGTGGCGAATCGGTATTGCTGATAGGTATTGGTGTTGGGTTCAACATTCTCTCTGGCGCAGACCTCACTCCCATCCTGACCTTCCCCATCAAGGGGTAAGCGACAGAAATGCCTCACCTCAGCATGTGTAAGCAATACCGGCAACTTCGCTCAGGATACGGTTATGGGATGCGGCACCGGTTGGTTAAAGAGGTAGCCCTTTTCGTTGAAGGGTATGTCGTCCGGCTGGGTGTTTCCCTGTGCATCGGTGGCGCGCGTCAATATCGTATGTTCACCGGGCCGCGCGTCCCAGATGAACTCAAAGCGCGCCCACGAATACTGTACTTGAGGCTCAAGCACGTCAGCCTGCTGCCAAGCACTGCCTGAATCATCGCTCCATTCGACCGCTGAAATGCCACCAGCGGGAGAGTGTGCGTAGCCGTGTATTCGGTGTAACCCCTCGTTCAGTTCGGCGGGCCACGGCAAGGCGAGCGCGCTTTTGATGGTCTGCATAGTTATCGCCCCTCCGTCGGCCTCCCCATCCGGCGGATATTCATCGCCTATGAGAACATAGGACGTCGTGTTGTTGCGCGTCCACAGTCGCTCGGAGGAGACGACGATGCGACTCACCCACTTGATGCTGGAACTGCCCACCCATCCGGGTATGAGCGCGCGGACGGGGTAGCCGTGATCCTTCGGCAGCGCGTCGCCGTTCAGAGCGTAAGCCAGGAGAGTGTCAGGGTGCATCGCTTTATCGACGGGTAAGACACGGCGGAAGCCGCCTTCAGGTGACTCGGCGTCCTGTCCTATGATGAGGACGCTGACAGCATCGTCCGCGATGCCCGCGAGTGTGAGCACATCCCTGAGCGACGCGCCAGTCCATTCGCCGTTGCCGATGCCGCCGGTCATCCACTGCGTGCCCTTTGCTTCTCGTCCCTTAACGATATCAAACATTGCTCGATGGTTGCCGGCGCATTCCAGGTATGAGATGAGCGTGCGGCTGGGAAGATGCCTTACCTGCTCGTATGACAATTCGGTCGGATTGGCAACGGCATCGCCTTCGACGGACATTCGCCAATCCGATGCGTCCAAGTCGAGGCTGCCAGAGTTGTTACGAACGAAGAATAGGTGGCTCGGCGTGATCAGCCCTTGCATGTTTTCCAGTCGCGCCTCAAGAGAGTTGTTGTCGTGCCGGATGAACGGTGTCGTATCCTTGAACCAGTGGGGACTAGCCGACACCGATTCGGACTTTCCTGTTTCATCCGTAGGCCGAGCATCGTCAGTTCCCTGTCGCCAATCGCCGCATGCCGCGAGCACAGCAGCGGCGCCACCGGCGGACATCAGGGCAAGGAAACGGCGGCGGGTAATGCCGTAAGCTCTGGCAGATTGCCAGAGTCTGCGTGATTCGGAAGACTCGATCATCTTTATCGGCGGATCCTTGTCCTACTTAAAAAAATGGAGGGCTGTATAGATGAATACAGACAAGTTAATTGATGCGCCAGAATTGTCAAGATTCGCAATCGGGATGCGCGGAAGGAGATTTGGCGGCTGGTCTCGCGTCGGACAGGCGTTGTTCAAAAAAAATAGGTCTGATATACTATTCGCGTTTGTGGGAGAACGCCCAGATGAAAGCGAGAAACACTAGGATTTCGAGCAAAAAAACGAGAAAGGAGGTGGGATATTGCACTGGATAGATTTCGCCAGTCCCCACTCGGTTAGAGAAGCGGTTGAACTGCTAAATGAGGCGGACGGAAGTGCGCGAGTTTTGGCAGGTGGGACCGACCTATTGGTACAGCTAAGGGGTGGCAGGTTCGACAATGTGAACCTGGTCGTTGATGGCAAGAACATCCCTGAACTGAATGAAATAACCTATGACCCAGAGGGGGGTCTTACAATCGGGGCTGCCGTCCCCTGTTATCGAATGTACGGCAACGCGGCGATTTCGCGCGCGTATCCCGGCCTGATTGACGCGGCGTCGCTCATCGGCGGCACTCAGATTCAGGGCAGGGCGTCTTTCGGCGGGAATCTTTGCAATTCCACGCCAAGTGGAGACTCCATCCCGGCGATGATCGCTCACAGCGCGGTCGCTAATATAGCGGGACCCGACGGTCACAGGCATGTGGCGGTAGAGGACTTCTGTACCGGTCCCGGCAGCAACGTGCTAGGACGCGGTGAGATGCTGGTATCAATCAGCTTCCCTGCGCCGTCGAGCGGCTTCGGCGCGAACTACATGCGCTTCATTCCCCGAAATGAGATGGATATCGCGGTGGCCGGCGCCGGCACTTCCGTAGTGCTGGATAACGGCAATATCAAGTCGGCGCGCGTTGCTCTGGCGGCGGTCGCGCCTACTCCGCTATATGTTTCGGCAATCGGCGACGCTATTGCCGGCAAGCCTGCCAATGAAGAGACGCTTGCCGAGGCCGGACAGATGGCAAAGGACGCGGCACGTCCCATCACGGACATGCGCGGCACTGTCGAATACAGAAAGCACCTGTGCGATGTGCTCACGAGGCGCTCGCTTCAGATAGCAATTGACCGAGCTAAGGAGAATGCTTAATGCCCGGAAAGACTTATGTACAGACCAGAATCAACGGCGAACATGTGGACTTCCTCGCGGAACCGCGTCAGAGCCTGCTCGAATGCCTGCGTGATGTCATCGGCCTGACCGGCTCCAAGGAAGGCTGCAATGACGGCAACTGCGGCGCATGCACGGTTGAGATGGACGGCAGAATCGTCACGTCTTGCCTGGTGCTAGGCGTTGAGGCTGAGGGCAGCGACATAACGACAATCGAAGGTATCGCACAGGGCAGCGAGCTGCATCCGGTGCAGCAGGCGTTCCTGGAGAACGCAGCGTTGCAGTGCGGAATATGCACGCCCGGCTTCATAGTGGCGACGAAAGCGCTGCTAGACCACAATCCAGACCCGACTGAACACGAGATACGGTTCTGGCTGGCGAACAACCTATGCCGCTGCACAGGCTACGACAAGATCGTTCGCGCGGTTCAGGACGCGGCTGCCCGGATGCAGGAGGTGAGCGCATGACGACTACCGAATACGAAAGCAATGTAATTCTGTCGAGCGTTGACTACAATGTCGTCGGGACTCGGCCCGTTCGACACGACGGCGCGGACAAGGTAACGGGGCGAGCGCTTTACGGTGCGGACTTCGACACGGCGGGGCTCCTTCACGGAAGTGTACTGAGGAGCCCACACGCACACGCGAATATCGTATCGATCGATACCAGCAAGGCGGAAGCGTTGCCCGGCGTACACGCCGTAGTAACATTCGCGGACTTCCCGAACACTTCGGATGGCGTGGTGGACTTCGGCGAAGAGGTCACGACAGTTCACGACCTTCAGTCGAACATACTTGCGCGGCACAAGGTGCTGTACAAAGGACACGCAGTGGCTGGAGTAGCGGCGACCAACGCGCACACCGCTGAAGAGGCGGTGAAGCTCATCGAAGTGGAGTACGAGGTGCTCCCGTCGGTGATGACTGTGCAGGATGCCATGGCTGACGGCGCGCCAATCTTGCACGAGTCAATGCGAACGGACGAGCTTGGCACCACGATTGACGACAAGGCGAGCAATGTGGCACAGCACTTCCAGCATGTGAAGGGCGACGTCGAGAAGGGCTTCGCCGACGCTGACGTCATCGTCGAGCGCGAGTTCAACACTGTGACTGTCCACCAGGGATACATCGAGCCTCACGCGGCGAGCGCGTTCTGGAACACGGACGGCAGGCTGCATATCTGGTGCAGCACGCAGGGCGCATTCCCTGCGCGTGACGCCACAGCAGAGGTTCTGCGGCTGCCCGTGTCACAGGTGAAAGTAACACCGATGGAGATCGGCGGCGGATTTGGCGGCAAGATTCCGATTTACCTTGAGCCTGTCGCCGCAATGCTCTCCAAGAAGAGCGGCAGGGCAGTCAAACTGGTAATGAGCCGCGCAGATGTGTTCGAGGCTTCGGGCCCGACCTGCGGCTGCAACATGACCGTCAAAGTCGGCGCGAAGAACGACGGCACTATCACGGCAATGCAGGCTTACCTCGCCTTCGAGGCGGGTGCGTACGCAGGTTCGCCTGTGGGCGCGGGCGCGATGTGCGTCTTTGCCGCCTACGACGTGGAGAACGCGATAATAGACGGCTACGATGTCGTCGTGAACAAGCCCAAGACGGCCGCATACCGAGCGCCAGGGGCGCCGAACGCAGCATTTGCCGCCGAGCAGGTGGTGGACGAGGTCGCGCAGGCAATCGGTATGGACCCGCTGGACTTGCGAATGAAGAACGCCTCTACGGAGGGCACTCGCAGGCCGGACGGTACGGTATTCCCGCGTATCGGCTGCGTTGAGGTACTGGAAGCGATGAGGAGCCACCCGCACTACAGCGCACCTCTTGGTGAGAACGAAGGACGGGGCGTTGCAATCGGCTACTGGTTCAACGTGGGCTTCGAGTCAGCAGTAAATATCGCGGTCAATGGTGACGGCACGATTACACTAGTCGAAGGCTCAACCGACATCGGCGGTAGCCGCGCATCCATTGCCATGCAGGCGGCGGAAGTCTTGGGCATTTCTGCGGAGGAAGTTCGCCCGTCAGTGGTGGACACAGACTCCGTAGGCTTCACCGCCGTAACCGGTGGCAGCCGCACGACCTACGCCACAGGCTGGGCTGCTTATGATGCCGCACAGGATGTCAAGGCGAAGATGATTGAGCGCGCGGCGACTATCTGGGACGTTGATTCTGACTCCATCGAACTGAAGGACGGTGTGTTCCAGTCTTCGTCCGATCCAGAGCTGAACATGAGCTTCAAGGACCTCGCCGGACAGCTCGCCGGAACGGGCGGGCCAATCGTCGGCACGGCAAGCCGAAATGCAGGCGGCATGGGCGTTGGCGGCGGCTCGTTCGCCGGCAACATCGTTGACGTGAAAGTCGATCCGCTTACGGGCAAGACCGATGTTACTCGATTCACATGCGTGCAGGATGCCGGCAAGGCGATTCACCCGAGCTATGTCGAAGGGCAGATGCAGGGCGGCAGCGTGCAGGGCATCGGCTGGGCGCTGAACGAAGAGTATTACATGAACGATGACGGCATTATGGCGAACTCGACGCTGCTGGACTATCGTATGCCTACCAGTCTGGACCTGCCGATGATCGACACGGTAATCGTGGAAGTGCCGAGCGACCATCCATTCGGAGTGCGTGGCGTGGGCGAGGCGAACATCGTGCCGCCGACCCCGGCGATCGCGAACGCAATTCAGAACGCGACGGGCATTCGCATGGAGCGACTTCCGATGAGTCCCGTTGCGATTATGGAGGAATCCTGGAAGCAGAGCTAAAGCAAATGGCAACTGTATTCATACCATCTCTGATGCAGACCCTGACCGACGGGGAGAAGCAGGTGCGCGTAGAAGGCGCCACCGTGCGCCAGATAATAAACAATCTCGACGGCATGTATCCGGGCTTCAAGGACAGGCTCGTCGAAGATGACCGCGTGAAGCCGAACATCTCCGTAGCCGTTGACGGCGAAGTTACGCCGCTGGGAATGATTGAGAGGGTGAGCGAAGACAGCGAGGTGCATTTCCTGCCAGCCATTGGCGGCGGAGCCTAGCACCGCTAATTGCCATAAGACGAGGCAAATATGGACGGGCCGATGACACCGAGATGTGGTGCGTCGGCCCGTTCTGCTTGTTGTATTGCTGATATTATTTGTCAGAGAAGAAATAGCGGTTTGTGGTACAAAACAAAGGAAGGGTTTCAAGGGTGGGAGAGTTTCGATGGGACGAACGATGGTAGAAGCCTTTGTGATGGGCGAAAATGGAACCAGGCGTTTCGAGTTTCTGGTCGATACAGGATCGACCTTTGTGGGGTTACCACTTGAGGATATAGAGGCGCTGGGGTTGTATAAATTTCCTGGCGGCGCGCGCAGACTAATGACCGGGATGGGTGTGATGGAGAGCGAAACTTACGCTGCCGATGTGCGGATTGGAGACGACCACGCTCCCGGATATGTGATAGTGTCGCCGATACCCGTGATTGGCTACGAATTGCTGCAAAACCTGAGGATGAGGGTCAATCCCGTCACGCAGTCATTAGAAAAAGTCCCAGAAGACGAAGAGGTATTTCCTCCATTCATCTTACTGTAAGTGTTGCGATTGCAAGAACGGAAAAAAGTTCAAAGGAGTTCAGGAATGGCAGAGAAAGAAATCAAGGGCGTTATAGTGCCCATACTCACGCCGCTGAAGTCGGACGAGACGGTTGATGTGCCGTCGCTGCGGCGGCTGGCGAACTATCTTATAGATAATGGCGTGCATGGGATTTGGGTGTCCGGCACAACTGGCGAGTTCGCTAACCTTTCCGATAAGGAACGGCTGGTGAGCATGGACGCGGTGGTCGATGAGGTGAACGGGCGCGTGCCGATTATAGGCAATGTGTCAGGGGCGAGCACTCAGCTATCCATAAACATGGCGCTGGAAGTGCAGGAGATGGGTATGGACGGCGTTGCCGTTACGCCGCCGTACTACTATCCGAACGCGGACGACGAAGTACTCGACCACTACCGGCATATCAGCGCACGGATTGGCACGCCGCTGTGGGTGTACAACATTCCACAGACGGTGAAGACCGCGGTCGCGCCAGGCACGATCGCCACTCTCGCAGGTGAGGGCGCGGTCGTGGGTGTGAAGGACAGCTCGGGCGCTGGCGAACTGCTTGCACAGCTGAATGTGCTTTGCGAGCAGGGTGAAATATCGCTGCTGCGATTCCTGGGTACGGCGTTTCGCATTACGACGGCAGGTTCGGTAGGCGTGCAGGGTGTTATCCCTGGCATAGCGAACCTTATTCCCGCTGCGGCGTCTGCCGGTTGGGAGGCTGGAGAAGCGGGCGACACAGATACCGTACGCAAGAGCAACGCCACCATATTGGCAGCCGGCAAGATTGCCGGGCTTGCGAAGGGCGGTGGTGCGAATGCTGCGAGTTTCGCGGGCATGAAGTCGGCGCTCAAGCACATGGGTGTCATAGACGACGATACGGTGTCACGGCCGTTACGCCCGCTGACCGAGGAAGAAAAGGAAGGGATTCCGGCGATACTGGAGGAGTTGGAGCTAGGGTAGGATACACTGGGCTGAGTGATGCGGCGCTCGCTATTATCTCGCTATTATTATGAGTGGGCGTCGCAATCACTCATTTTCGGAGGGACACGACCACGACCGACCTGGCAAGGAGTCAGAAAATGCCAAAGCCGACAGAGAAGAAACCCGAGGCGAAGCCAACAGCAGAGCATCAGGCCAACAGCACTCAGAAGGCGGAGAAGGGTCGGAAAAAGTTACCTCCTGCCAAGTCCTATACTGTCAAGCGCGGGTTTGGTTAGGGTCATGCGGAGGAAAAATCGCAGGTTGTCATTTGCCGTCCAGAAAATACGTCAGATGATTGCGATGACGCCTAACGCTATTACAAAGACAACCGCGCTCCAAAAGGAGAATATGACGTTTCGCAAATCCGATGTCTTCTCACTGAGGATCATATCGTTCTTGTCATAAGCATCGGTCAAGGTTTCTGCCGTCCACTCCAGACACTGCTCATTGTCGATTTCCCTATCTGTGACATATAAGTGTAATTCTTTCGGATGAGCGCCTACATGCCAGTCAGTTAAGTACAGTGTCTTCAATGAATTCAAAATCGATGAGACGAAAGAGACAGCAATCGCAAATGCGAACACCAATGAGAGCACGCCTTCAAAGCTGATGTCCAGTTTCAGGTTAGCCAATATCAACCAGGCTACGCCCAACAGTGCCAAATCCAGAGTCATGAAGCTCGTTGCCACTGTTCTAATGAACTTCAATCGTTCGTTCTGTTCTCGAAGCTGAGAATACGCAAAGTTGTAAAGGAATTCAAATCGATTCATACTTATCCTCAGATATTAATCTCGATTAGCAAGGCATATTATAACAGGACAATGTATTTCCATAGAGTGAAGGAAGCCGATTTGACAGAGCCAACTAAGCAGTGTGTAAGAGTTAACGGCATCCGCCTTCGCTATGTCGATTGGGGCGGCGACGGTCCCACGCTGTTGCTGTTCCATGGCGATATGCGTACTAGCCGAAGCTGGGATGCGGTGTCGCGCAGGCTTGCGGCAGACTACCGCGTGATCGCATTGGATTCTCGCGGACATGGCGACAGTGACTGGACGCCGCGCGGCTATCGCTTTGCGGAGCGGGTGGACGACCTCGCGGCATTCTGTGAAGCTATGGAATTGCGCGAGGTCATCGGCGTGGCACACTCCACGGGCGGCGTGGTGATGGCGCTGTGCGCGCAGCAGCATCCGGGCATATTCTCGCGACTGGCGTTGATGGAGCCGATGGTCGTGGTGGACGACCGCTTTCACAAGATGGTCGCAGGCCGGGAGCATGCGGAACGCAGCACATGGAAGAGCCGGGAGGCGTTGCACGACTACCTGAAGCAGCACACCGCGACATCGAACTGGCATCCGGAAGTGCTGCGCGATGTGGTGGCGCACGAGGCTTATAAGCGCAAGGACGGCTTGTACGACATGAAGTGGTCGTCCGCCACCTTCAACTGGAAGGACCGCGACGGCGACCATGTTGACCTGAAGCCAGTGTTTGCCGCGCTCGGCTTGCCTATCCTATTCATACGGAGCAGCGGACATCAGACGCGCATCAAAGAACTGAACGAAGTGCAGGACGGCATACCCGACTTCCATCGCCTGACGATTGAGAATACCGGACATAATATGTACATGGAGCGACCGGAGGCGATTGCGAACGCGCTGAAATTGTTCGCCGTGGGGAGAGAATTGCCGACTGCCCTGTAAAACTGACACCGCCACCACAAAATCCAATTGAGTTTTCCATAAGGAGAGAGAGTTGAAAGTTACTGCTATCGAAGTTTTTCCCGTCAAGTCGCTGGGTAGGCCCTGGCTCTACTGCGCGGTTCGGACAGACGAAGGAATTACGGGCTATTCGGAATTCGGCACGGGAGATCTGGCGAAAGGCCTGGCGGGGCTTGTCGAAGACCTGTCGCGGCATATCGTCGGTAAGGACCCTCGCAGCGTGGAGCAGCACTACACGAACATGGTGCGCTCGTCGCGATCGGCCTATGGCGGCGCGACATGGATGGCTATCGCGGGCATCGAGCTGGCCCTGTGGGATGTGAAGGGGAAGGCAATGGGCGTGCCTGTGCATGAGCTGGTCGGTGGCCCCACACGGACAGAGCAGAAGGTATATTGGTCGCACCTCGTGTCCTTCCAGTCCACGAACTACAAGGCGCTGGGCAGAGAGCCGCTCCGCAACTACGACGACATCAAGGCGCTGATGCGGATGGCGCTGGACGCGGGCTATGACACGGTTAAGACGAACATACAGATTCCGGGCGAGCCGTTCCGCACGATAAGCCAGGGGACGGCGGGTCCGCACGATCAGAACATGGAGCGCGCACTGCGAAAGGCGGCCGCGACGCAGATTGCGGCGATGCGCGAGGAGGCGGGGCCGGACGCCAACATCTGTCTCGACGTAAACGTGAACTTCAAGGCTGAGGCGCAGATACGGCTTGGTCAAGCGCTCGAACCCTACGATCTCATGTGGATGGAAATCGACAACCTGGACGCGGAGAGCCTGCGCATGGTCAAGAACGCCACGCGCACGCCGATATGCTCCGGCGAGCAGAAGCTGGGGCCCCTGAACTACCTCGAACTTTTGCAGAATCGCTCAATGGACTTCATGAAGCTGGATGTGCAGTGGCAGGGCTTCATTCCGGCGCGCCGGGCGGCGAACATGGCGGAGTTGTTTGACATCAATGTCGCGCCGCACAACTACAACACCCATCTGTCGAACTTCCAGACGATGAACCTGTGCGCGTCAGTGAACAATGTGCGGATAAGCGAGAGCGATCCTGTGCAGGCGCCGTGGCGCGAGGAGCTTTTCACGGTGCTGCCAGAGGTCAACAACGGCATGATGAAGATACCGACAGGCCCGGGCTGGGGTACCGACCTGCGGGAAGATATGGCGAAGAAGTACGCGTGGACGGGGTAAGAGAGCAACAGTGAGCTAAGGCGATTTTCTCAGACGAAAGGGGCATCTAAAATGGATGCCCCTTTCTCTGTCAATGGATCATGGAAGTGCCTACCGCACCGGAACTTTGTACCCCTGCGTCTGCACTTCTGACAGGCTATTTTCGTCCCAGGGGTGGGCTAGGGCGACTTCCTCATTGATGTCGGCGCCCCAGCCGGGGGCGGTGGGTACGGTCATGTAGCCGTCGATGATTTCGGGGACGGTGGTGGTCAGTTCGTCTTTCCAGGGAATGTCGTCGATGTCGATTTCCATGATGCGGACGTTGGGCAGCGTAGCGCAAAGGCTCGCGCTGACGAAGCTGGAAAGGTGGCTGTAATAGTTGTGCGGTGCAACGTTGTGCTGATAGACCTCTGCCAAGTCGCCGACCTTCTTGGACTGGCTGAAGCCGTTCCACGGCACGTCAATCATGAACATGTCCGCCGAGTGGTTCTCGAAGTAAGGAATGAAGTCGCGCATGTAGAAGAGGTTCTCGCCGGTGCAGATGCGCGTGGTGGTGGAGTCCTTAATCTGGCGCAGGCTGGTCGGCTCGTACATGTCGATTTCCAGCCAGAGCATGTCGAACTGTTCCAGCACCTTCGCGATTCGGAGCGCACCCTCGGTCTTGAAATGGAAGTTCAGGTCGAGGTTGATGTCAATGTCGTCACCCACAGCATCGCGGAATGTGCCGATGAGCTTTTCGATGTGCGGCATTAGCCACTTGGGAGCTATCTGGTCGGTGGAGCCTGTGCCGCCGCTGAATCCGCCACCGAATGTGGCGTTCTGGCCCGGCAGGATGATGTTCGTCTTCAGCGCCGTGAATCCGCGATCCCTGACCTCATGGCCCAGGTCGGTTATGGACTGCCATGAGTCTATCGGCGGCACGCCGAGGATGTCGTGATGGCGCACTCGTGAACTACCGCAGTGGGACCAGTAAACGCGCACCTTATCGCGGGTGGGGCCTCCGAACAACTCGGTAACGGATATGCCGAGCGCCTTTGCCTTAATGTCGATGAAGGCGCAGTCCAGTCCGGCGATTGCCTTTGCCGCTATGCCGCCAGGACTCTGGCGCGTGATGCGGTACATGTCCTGGAAGCGCATCTCGAAGGCGCGCGGGTCCTTGCCGATGAGCAGGGGTTTCATGTCGCGTATCGTACCCTCGATGCCGTGCGGCGAGCGACCGTCGCTGCACTCGCCCCAGCCGGTGATGCCTTCGTCGGTCTCGACCTTGACGAACATCCAGGGTCGCCAGCCGGCGTCCACTATGAAAGTCTCGATGTTGGTGATTTTCATGTCGCTTATCCTTTCTCAAGTGTTGATTTCAGCGCGGATGATACCACAAAAGCAGAGCACCAACATGCATGGACAGGTCAATCATCTACCGATAGGATATGTGCATCTTTCTTGAGAAAAGGAGCTTTGAATGGCAAATCCGGTGGTCTATTTCGAGATGGGTGGTAGAGATGCGGAAGGTCTCAGAGAGTTTTACAGCGAACTGTTTGGCTGGAACATCAGCGAGGCGGAGGCAGCATCGGCTGCCGGCAGTCCGTATTGGTTCGTTCAGGGCGAAGAGGGTGGGATACCGGGTGGCATTATCAAGACAGATGAGAACATGCCCCCCAATTACGTGATGTTCTATGTTCAGTCGGACGACTTGCAGGCTACGCTGGATGAGGTAGTAAGTCTGGGCGGCACAGCGGTTGTACCTCCTACGGAAATACCCGGTGGCATGGGACAGATTGCAGTTTTCATGGATCCTGAGAACAATGTTATCGGGCTGCATAAGTGGAATGAGAAGGGATGAAGAATTGGAACTCGGAAATTTTTCGGTAAGCCTCGCCGTCAAGGACATGGAGAAATCGCTGGACTTCTACGGAAAGTTTGGCTTCGAGGTGATTGACGGCGGCCATATGAACGAAGAGTATGCGGACTCAGAGACCGAGAAGTGGCGCATTCTTCAGAATGAGAGCGCAACAATTGGCCTGTTTCAGGGGATGTTCGATATGAATATCCTGACCTTCAACCCGGAAGACCTTCGCCCAATTCAGGCGAGTCTGAAGAAACAGAGCGTAGAGTTTGACTATGAGGCGGACATGGCGACATCCGGACCATGCAGCGCCTCACTGAAAGACCCCGATGGCAACGTAATTCTCCTAGACCAACACTATTAGAGTGCAATTGGCTAGAAGCAAGAATACAGGAAGGGCACCTTATGGGAAATTTTGACGAAAACCTCGCATTCACTCCAGCGTCCGAACTTGCCTCACTAATTGGCGACAAGCAAGTGTCTCCCGTAGAGTTGACCGAGTTATATTTCGAGCGCATCGACAGGCTTGATACTCAACTTCACGCCTATCTCACGCTTTGCCGTGATGAGGCGATGCAGGTAGCCAAAGACGCCGAAAATGCGGTGATGCGCGGTGACGCTCTTGGGGCGCTCCACGGCGTGCCAATCTCCATCAAGGACCTGGAGATGAGCAAGGGCATCCGCTCTACCAGCGGCTCGCTACCGTTCACTGACAGGATTCCCGACGAGGATTCGATAGTCATCGAGCGGGTCAAAGCCGCGGGCGCGATAATACTGGGCAAGACAAACACTCCGGAGTTCGGGCATAGAGGGACGACCGAGAACCTGCTTGGCGAGCCCTGCCGCAACCCGTGGAACACGGAACGCACGCCGGGCGGCTCAAGTGGAGGCGCGGCGGCGGGAGTAGCAGCGGGGTTATCCGCCATATCGACGGGCAGCGACGGCGGCGGCTCGATCAGGATTCCTGCCAGCTTCTGCGGCCTGTACGGCATTAAGCCGACGCAAGGGCGTGTGCCGCGATATGCCGGTCGCAATGCGCCTATTATCGTCAATCAGCTTGGGCAGTCTGGGCCAATCACACGTACCGTGCGCGATGCCGCGATACTCTTGCAGGAATTAGCAGGTTGGGATGTCAGAGATCCTGGATCTCTACGGGATACTCCCGGCGACTACATTGCCGCGCTCGACCGCGACATCAGCGGCCTGCGAATCGCATGGAGTCCTGATTTCGGATATGCAGCGGTTGATTCTGAGGTGGTGGATGTTTGCAGCAGCGCGGCGAAGCAGTTCACGAGAATGGGCTGCTCGGTCAGCGAGGACGCCTTTAGTATTGAAGCGCCTCAAGAGGACTTTCGGGTGATATTCTCTGCGAACACGTACGCCTCGTCGGGATATCTGCTTCATGAACAACCGGACAAACTGACGGATTACTTCCGCGAGGCTATGGAACTTGCCACCACGCTCACCGCTGCCGACTATGCGAGGGCGCTAGGAGCGGTCGTGGTGCTGAAGGCACAATTCGATGCATTCTTCGAGGACTACGACTTGCTGCTGTCTCCAACGATGGCAGTACCCGCTTTTGAGATCGAGCAGCATCCGAGTTTGATTGACGGGCAAGAAGTTGATCCGTTCTTCGGCTACCTGCCGTTCACATATCCCATCAATGCTATTGGGCATACCGCTGCCAGCATTCCTTGTGGTTTTTCTGCGGACGGGATGCCCATCGGGTTGCACATCGTGGGGCGACATGGCGATGAGGAGACTGTTCTGGCGGCATCGGCGGCGTTCGAGCGGGCGATGCCCTGGGCGGACAAGAGGCCGCCTGTGAGTTAAACTTACATCGATGTACAGGATAGACAGTATGGACAGGAGAACTAACCAATGCCAAACATCGATGAAAATCTCGCCTTTGCCCCATCATACGAACTTGCCGCGCTGATTGCAGACAAGCAGGTATCGCCTGTTGAAATCACTCAGTTCTACTACGATCGAATAGAGCGACTTGACTCGCAACTCAACTCGTACCTGACTCTTACGCGGGACATGGCTATGGAATCGGCGCGGGAGGCTGAGGCAGCCGTGATGCGCGGCGACGCGCTTGGTTCGCTGCACGGCGTTCCAATATCCATCAAGGACTTGCAGATGACGGCGGGTGTGCGTACGACGCTAGGTTCGCTTGCCTACAAGGACCAGGTGCCTACGGCGGACTCGGCGGTGGTGGAACGGGTGAAGGCGACCGGCGCGGTGATACTGGGCAAGACGAATACGCCTGAGTTCGGGCTGCTGGGCGCGAACGAGAACCGTCTTGGCGACGACTGTCGCAACCCGTGGAACACGGAGCGCACATCGGGCGCGTCCAGCGGTGGCGCGGGAGCAGCGGTGGCGGCGGGTCTGTGCTCGCTGGGGACCGGCGGGGACGGAGGCGGTTCGATACGCATACCTGCCAGCTTTTGCGGCATCTATGGCATCAAGCCGACTCAAGGACGTGTCTCCAGTTTCAGCGGTGTTCCTCCGGCGGCGCCACTCCTGAATATCACTAGTCAGCAGGGGCCGATGTCGCGCACGGTCAAGGACTCTGCGATTCTGCTGCAAGCGCTGTCAGGCTACGACCCGCGAGATTCGGCGTCCCTGCGCGCGCCGGTCCCTGACTTCGTGAGTGCCGTGGACAAGGACATCAGCGGATTGCGAATAGCGTGGAGTCCGGACTACGGATACGCTGGCGTTGACGCCGAGGTCGTCGAGGTATCCGCAAGCGCGGCGCGGGTGTTCGAGGACATCGGCTGCACAGTCGAGGAAAGCGATCTGGCGCTGGATGACCCGTTCGGGACCTGGTGGGTATTCTTCGCCTCCAACGTCTATGTTACGCAGGGACATCTGCTGGACGACGCGGATGACCCGCTTTCGTGGTACGGTCGCATGGCAATTGAAGATGGCGCAGAGTTCAGCGCGGGCGACTTCATCAAGGCTATGGGCGGGCGCGACCGAATGATCAACCAGTTCGCGGATGTCTTCGACGACTACGACCTGCTGCTGTCGCCGACGATGCCGGTAACGGCATTTCCGGTGCAGGAGTACCCGCATGTGATAGGCGGCAAAGAGAATGCCAACAGGAAGGGCTGGAGTTTCGTGCCGTTCACGCATCCTATCAACACAATCGGCCATCCCGCGGCGAGCGTTCCGTGCGGCTTCTCATCCGACGGGATGCCGGTCGGCCTGCACATCGTGGGACGCAAGGGAGACGAGGAGACAGTGATTGCCGCGTCAGCGGCGTTCGAGCGCGCGATGCCGTGGGCGGACAGGAGGCCGGTGGTGAGTTAAGCCCGCATCGATGCACAGGATATACAAGATGGATAGGAGACTTGCCCAATGCCAAACATCGATGAGAATCTCGCCTTCGCACCTTCATACGAACTGGCTGCGCTAATTGCTGACAAGCAGGTGTCGCCGGTCGAGATTACACAACTGTATTTCGATCGAATTGACCGGCTGGACTCGCAATTGAACTCGTACCTGACGCTGGTACAGAACGATGCAATGGAGTCGGCAAAGGTCGCGGAAGACGCCGTTGTGCGCGGTGACGAGCTTGGCCCGCTGCATGGCGTTCCGATTTCAATAAAAGACCTGGTGATGACGAAGGGCGTGCGAACTACCTCAGGCTCGCTGGCTTATAAAAATAACATTCCCACGGCGGACTCTGCGGTTGCGGAGCGGGTGAAGGCGAGCGGAGCAATTCTTCTGGGCAAGACTAACACGCCGGAGTTCGGATCGCTTGGAGCGAATGAGAACCGTCTGGGCGATGACTGCCGCAACCCGTGGAATACGGAGCGCACATCGGGCGCGTCAAGCGGCGGCGCGGGCGCATCGGTGGCGGCTGGGCTGTGCTCACTCGGCACGGGCAGCGACGGAGGCGGTTCGATACGGATTCCCGCAAGCTTCTGCGGTATATACGGCATTAAGCCAACGCAGGGGCGCGTCTCCGGATTCAGCGGCGTGCCACAGGATGTTCCGCTCGTGAATCTGCTGGGTCAGAATGGGCCTATGACCCGCACAGTCAAGGACTCCGCGATACTCCTGCAGGCGCTGGCAGGATACGACCCGCGTGACGCCTCATCTCTGCACGCGCAGGTGCCAGACTTCGTGGCTGCGGTGGACAGGGAAATCAACGGGCTGAACATGGCGTGGAGTGCGGACTTCGGCTATGCCGGAGTTGAGGCAGAGGTGGTAGAGGTGTGTGCTGTGGCTGCGAGGGTATTCGAGGACTTGGGATGCTCCGTTGATGCGAGCGACTTGACTCTCGACGATCCGTTTGAAATCTGGTGGGTAATCTCAGGGTGCAATTCTTACATCACTCAGGGGCACCTGCTGGACGATCCGTCAGATCCATTGACGTGGTACGGCAAGATGCTAATCGAGGACGGAAAAGAATTCACCGCAGCCGACTATGTGAAGGCACTCGGCCGGCGCGACCGGATGATTAACCAGTTCGCCGATGTCTTCGACGACTATGACTTGCTGCTGTCGCCCACAATGGCGACGACTGCATTCCCGGTGGGTGAATATCCCGAAGTGATAGAGGGCAAGCGCAACGCCCACGTCAAGGGCTGGAGCTTCCTGCCGTTCACCCATCCGATCAACATGATCGGTCACCCTGCCGCGACCGTGCCGTGCGGCTACTCGGCGGACGGACTGCCTATCGGACTGCACATCGTGGGGCGTAAAGGAGACGAGGAGACCGTGCTGGCGGCGTCTGCTGCTTTCGAGCGCGCGATGCCCTGGGCGGGCAAGAGACCCGCGGTGTCGTAGGTTAATGACTGCGTTGAGCGGTTCTTGAATGCAAAGAGAAGAGGATACCCACTGAATTGGCGGGCATCCTCTTACTTTCTATGTCGTCAGCAGCTTACTTCGAGATGAAGTCGAACTGCTCGTACTGACCGTTGGTGGTTACTACGGGGTCGATGCCCATCCAACGCTCGGCAATGGTGGAGTAGGTGCTGCGGAAGTCGTTGCTGAAGTGCAGGTCGCCTTCCAGTTGCTTGTCATCGTCCAGCGAGGGGAAGTCACCATACATGCCACCGTTGACATCGCCGCCGATGACGAACGCTACGCCGCCTGAGCCGTGGTCGGTGCCCGCGCCATTGTCCTTGATGCGCCTGCCGAACTCGGAGAAGAGCAGCACCACGACATCCTTGTCCATGTCGTGCTCTTTCATATCGTCCATAAAGTCGCCGACCGCACCGGACACATCCTGCCAGAGCTTGGCATGGCTGGTCAGCTCGGATGCGTGCGTGTCGAAGCTGCCGTGCTGCGTGTAATAGACGCGCGTGCCGAGGCCTGCGGTCATTACCTGCGCGATGGACTTCATGTTCTCGGCTATGGGGTTGTCGGCGTACTCGATGCTTGAGGAGTAGCGCTGCGGGGCGACTCTCAGAATGTCGGCGCCCTTGAGCGCGTCGGTGCCTGTCTGCGAGATGAAATTGGCGATGACATCGCGCCCGCTGCCGCCGTACATCTGAGTGAATGCCTCAAGCGCGAGGTTGCGCGCCGCCTCATCTTTAATGTCGGGGAAAAGGCCGTAGGTCTCAAGATTGCCGACCGAAGCGACCGGAACGCCCTTGGCGTACAGCGCGCGCGGAAGGCCTCGACCGAAGTTGACACCTGTAAGCACGTTTTCTGCCTGCGGGTCAAGCTCGCGGATTGCCCTGCCGAGCCAGCCGTCTTCGCCTACCTCGTCGCTCTCAGCGGTGTGCCACACGTCCATGGATCGGAAGTGCGAGCGGTTGGGGCTTGGGTATCCCACGCCGTTAATGAGCGCGACATTGCCCTCGTCCCATAGCGACTTGATGGGCGCGAGCGCGGGATTGAGGCCGAGCTTGTCATCCAGCTTCAGCACCTGATCCTGCGCGATGTTGACGAAGGGCCTGTTGTCGTAATACTGCCCATCGTTGTACGGAATGACCGTGTTCAGGGCATCGTTGCCGCCGGAAAGCTGCAAGACTACCACCGTCTTATCGTGATGTCCGTTGCCATTAGTCGCCATTTTCCCTCTCCTACTTAGGTCTTGATACCCTTCTCTTTTTTATTACTGGTATAATCGCCTACTTTTCCGGATTAGTCAAGACTGAGACTGGTGGAAAATGACTGCTATTAGGCGATTGTCCTCCACGGTGTTTCCGGGACTCTGTGCAATCTCTGCTCATGGGAAATGAAACTGGACACTCCCTTACCTTGCGATAGGTCAAAGAGCAGCAAATTGACAGTAGTCATGACCTTGAATACACTTCAGCGCAATCCAATCTAAGTAAGTAGGATAGACAGCCTATGTGGCAAGTTACGGAAGACGACCTGGCTCCAATTGCCATCGGTGCCGGCATCCTGGGCACGGGTGGCGGGGGCAACCCATACATCGGACAACTGAGAGCAAGACAGGCCATCAGAAAATATGGGCCGGTCACCGTGCTTTCGCCGGAAGAGCTGCCTGAGAACGCGAAGGTGGTGTGCGTGGGAGGAATCGGCGCGCCCACAGTTGGCATCGAAAAGATTCGAGATATTCAGTCCTACCATGCTTTCCGCGCGATAGAGGATTACACAGGTGAAAGAGCCACCGCCCTAATCTCGAATGAAATTGGCGGGAGCAACTCAGTAGAACCGCTGATTCCAGCGGCAATGGCTGGCCTTCCAGTTGTGGACGCGGACGGAATGGGGCGGGCGTTTCCCGAGTTTCAGATGAAGACTTTCTTTGTGTACGGGGTGCCGTGCTGCCCGATGGCTATCGCCGATGAGAAGGGAAACTCCGTTATCATACGGGAGACTATAACGCCGCACTGGGCAGAGCGGCTGGCGAGGGCTGCTACCATTCAGATGGGGTGCGTCGCTTGCTACGCGGTCGCGCCGATGAGTGCAGAGCAGGTCCGGCGCACCGCCATTCCTCACACGCTGACGCTTGCTCGTGATTTGGGGCGCGCGGTTCAGCGGGCTCACAGTAATGGTGCTGACCCATTGGAAGCAATCCTTGGAGCTTGCCCGGGAAAGGTGCTGTTTAATGGCAAGGTGGTTGACCTGGACAGGCGGACCACAGCGGGATTCGCGAGAGGCACGGTAACAATTGACGGGATGGATTCGTTCGCCGGCGAGCGAATGGTAATTGACTTTCAGAACGAGAACCTAATTGCACGGCGAGACGGTGAGATAGTCTGCACTGTGCCGGACCTGATATGTGCGGTAGCGTCCGATTTAGGTGAGCCCATTACCACCGAGTTGATGCGGTATGGTCTGCGGATAACCATACTCGGCTTCCCCGCACCTGAGCTTTGGACTACTCCGCTAGGATTGGCCACTGCGGGACCTCGAGCGTTTGGATACGAGACAGACTACATTCCTTTGAAGGTATAAGGCATTTGCTATGTTCGTGGGTGTAGATGTAGGCGGCACCAATACTGACGCCGTTCTGATGGATGGGCAGCAACTCCAAGGAGCGGTCAAGGTGCCGACGACCGAGGATGTGACTGCTGGCATAGTAAATGCAGTTTCGGAGCTGCTTAATCAACATTCCTCGCGGCGACAGATTCAAGCGGTGATGGTGGGCACAACCCACTTTACGAACGCTCTTCTGGAAAAGAGGGGCTTGTCCTCAACTGCCGTTATCCGGCTGTCCATGCCCGCTACTCAACTTCTGCCACCGCTGGTTGATTGTCCCGATGAGTTCAGGGAAGCCATAGGGGATCATGCCTATATGGTAAAAGGGGGCAACGAGTTTGACGGGAGAGAGATTTCGCCTCTCGACCGGGTGGGAATAAAGGACGCTGCCGAGGAAATCAGAAGCCGGGGTGTGCGGGCTATCGCGGTGAGCGGTGTGTTTTCACCTGTTGATCCGACACATGAAAGGGAAGCGGCGGCGCTCATAACTGAAATTACGCCAGATGTGAGGGTCTGCATGTCGCACGAGAACGGAAGGATGGGACTGCTAGAGCGGGAGAATGCCGCCGTGCTGAATGCCTGCCTCGGAGAAACAGCAGAAACGACTATTCGGGGCATAGAGCGCGCCCTGGGATTGCTGGGCATTCGCGCTCCGCTGTACATGAGCCAGAATGACGGGACACTGATGGACACTTCGTTTGCGTCCCAGTTTCCAGTGCTGACAATTTCGTCAGGCCCGACGAACAGCATGCGCGGCGCGGCGTATTTGTCGGGCGTTACCGACGGCATTGTGGTTGACATTGGGGGCACATCGACAGATGTGGGAGCGCTGGTCAAAGGCTTTCCAAGAGAATCCTCGGTGGCGGTGCATCTAGCCGGAGTGCGAACGAGCTTCAGAATGCCGGATACGGTGTCGATCGCTCTGGGAGGCGGCACTATCATTGAGCGTGAGCCTCTGCGAATCGGGCCGGAGAGCGTAGGCTATCGGCTATCTACGGACGCGATGGTATTTGGTGGGCCAACTCTAACCACAACGGATATTGCGGTTGCCGACGGCAGGGTTGCCCTAGGAGACGGGAGACTGGTGGAAGGGTTGGAGGCGGAACTGGTACGGCAGGGCATGGCGGAGATTCAGACGCAGGTGGAGGGCGCGGTGGACAGAGTCAAGTTGAGCCAGGAAGATGTTCCGGTGGTGCTGGTGGGCGGTGGGAGCATTCTGCTTGGAGATTCTCTGACGGGCGCGTCCGGTGTGATACGCCCGGAGCATGCCGGAGTCGCGAATGCCATAGGCGCCGCAATTGCACAGGTTGGCGGTCAGGTGGAGCGGGTGTATGCGCTGGACAGCGGGAGCAGAGAGGAGGCTATCGCAGACTGCACTGCAGCGGCCATCGAGCGGGCGGAAGCGGCAGGTGCAGACCGCGCCTCGATTGAGGTCGTGGATGTAGAGGAGGTGCCGCTGACGTATGTGCCGAGCAACGCTACGCGTGTAAGGGTGAAGGCCGTCGGCAACATCGCGCCGGACAGGCTAAATGGTGATCATATTCGAAGCAGCCGGTGAGCGGATTGGTGAGCCTATTTTGAATGAGGTTGATGTGAAACGTAGTGCCAGTTTCATAGGTGTCGATACAAACTGTTGACACGCCGTGAAATGGTGTGGGATACTCGTTATGATGATTAACGCAAATTCCTTTTGGTTCTACGCTTATTATTACTTTACCGACAGAGATATGGTCGGCAGAGGTTTGGCGTCCTAATCGAAAGGACGCAGGGCGATAGAATCCCGCAGCACACTCGAACCCCAGCCGACAAAGGACTGGGGTTTTTGTTTGTCCGAGGAAATTGCAGAGTTCGGTTTGGGAGACAGCAGTTAGAAGTTCTTTAGGAAACTGACAACGATAGTTTGAATTTGAGGCAATCGCAGGTAGGAATGAAAGAGAGGCATCCAAAATGCAACCATCACCGACGAGCGACGTGAACGTGGCAAGTACAGAACCCCTTATCAGCCCGGTCGGAATAGTAGAAGAGTTGCCGCTGACTCCAGATGTCGAGGCAGTGGTACTTGAGGGCAGGCGGCAGATTCAGGCTGTGCTGCGGGGCGATGACCCGCGATTCATGGTCATAACGGGACCCTGCTCGATACACGACGAAGTGGCAGGCATAGAGTACGCCGAGCGGTTGAAGGGGCTTCAAGAAGAGTTGAGCGACCGCATACTCATCGTGATGCGCGTGTATTTCGAGAAGCCGCGCACAACCGTCGGCTGGAAGGGCATGATTTACGACCCGTATCTGAACGACAGCTGCGACATTGGCGAGGGGATTCGACGGGCGCGGCGGCTACTCCTAAAGATCGGTGAGATGGGCTTATACACCGCCACTGAGTTCCTCGACCCTATCGTTCCGCAATATCTTACCGGGCTGGTTTCGTGGGCGGCTATCGGCGCGCGCACGACTGAGAGCCAAACGCACCGGCAGATGGCGAGCGGCCTCAGCATGCCGGTGGGCTTCAAGAACGGAACGGACGGCGACGCGCAGATTGCGGTGGACGCGATGATTTCGGCGCAGTCGGCGCACGCCTTTCTCGGTATAGACCACTTCGGCCAGACTTGCATCGTGCATACCAACGGCAACCCATACGGCCATCTGGTGCTGCGCGGTGGCAGAAGCGGTCCCAATTTCGGCGCCGACGCTATCTCGGAAGCCCAGGCTCAGCTGAGAGATGCTGGTGTGCTTTCGCAGTTGCTGGTGGATTGCAGCCATGGCAACTCGAACAAGGATCACACCCTTCAGAATGTCGCATTGAACTCCATCATCGAGCAGCGTGTTGCGGGGAACGCCGACATTATCGGCTGTATGCTGGAGAGCAACCTCAACCCGGGCAGCCAGAGTCTTAACGGTGGACTGGAAGACCTGGAGTATGGCGTCTCCATTACCGACGCGTGCATCGGTTGGGACGAGACCGAAGTACTGCTGCGGGATGCCTACGCAAAACTGGCAGATGTGGTGCAACAGCCAGTAGCGTAACCGGCATAAGCATGATTTACAGGATGGATGGGATCAGATAGTCCTGCATATCGATAGCAATTGGAATGCAGGATTTCAGATGAAGCCTCGGCGTAGATATGTCGGGGCTTCGTTTTTTGTGGAGGGACACCGTGCAGCAAACTGAGCGCACTAGGATACGCAATCACCCGGAGCGGGCGGTGCCGGAGCAGGCGTCAGAGATACTGGCGCAGGGCATGGTGGCGCATGTCGGTTTCGTGGAAGACGGAATGCCCTATGTGATACCGCTGTCATATCATTATGACAAGAATGCTCCGGAGTCGATCTACCTGCATGGGTCGATACGAAGCCGTGCGATGAAGGCGCTGGCAAGCGGGGCGCCGGTCTGCGTCACGGTCACGCTAACTGATGGGCTAGTGTACTCGCGAAAGGCGATGAACCACTCGATGAACTATCGCAGCGTAGTGCTGTTTGGCCATGGACGTGAGGTTACGGATGAGGACGAGAAGTTCAGGCTGTTCGACTCTATGGTGCAGAGGTACTTCCCAGGCCGAACGGTAGGCAGCGACTATAACACCCCACCCCCGGCGGACCTGGGGGTCACGGCGCTAGTAGAAGTCGCAATCGAAGAGTGGAACGGCAAGCGTCGCTTAGGGCCACCGACCGGGCCGGATGACGACGACCCTGACGCACTGGGCAGCGCAGGCGTCGTAGAGCTGCGAGAAGTGTGATCTCGAGATTCGCGGGCTGATAGCGCGTTTCGACAGAGCCTAACGACCACTGATTTTGCGGCGTCGGACTGTCCATCTTGCTCCTCCGGCAAGTCCGATAGGGGCAAGAAGCATTGCAAGGTTTGCCAAGGCGGTCAGCGGAGACAATGGCTGTGGCGCTTCGCTGCATGCGCCTCCTGGTGGCTTGTCGGATACACCGGGCTGCAACGAAGTTGGCACTGGTATGGGCGTGCCGGGTGTCTCTGCCTCGGCGATCGGAGTATTCGTTGCAGTAGGCTCAGGCGTGGGCGGAGCGGTCGGAGCGGGCTCAACAACTGGTGTAGCGGTTGGCTCGGGCACAGGAGTATTCGTCACGGTAGGTTCAGGCGTGGGGGTATCAGCCGGCGTGGGATCGGGTATGGGCGTAGAAGTTGGCTCAGGCGCGGGCGCACTAGTTACCGTTGGCGTAGGCACGGGTGTATCCGTCGGTTCAGGCTCGACAATCGGTGTAGAGGTTGGTTCCGCAGGCGGTTCGGACGTAGGTGTGGGTGTAGGTATGGGCGTGGGCGTGTGTACGCGAGTAGGAGTTGGCCTGATGCTCGATCTGATATTGACACCTAGAGCTGCTTCGAATCCGCCGCCGTTCGAGTCGATTTTGAAGATATCGAAGTAGTTGCCTGGGGCGATGTCTTCCTTAAGGCGTAGCACAACTATGCCGTCGCCGGTCTGCTGTGTCTGAAGGGATAAATTGATCAGTTCGATCCATTCGGGGATTGTTGTAATCTGCCACTCAAGCGTGGGTCTGCCGACATTAGTCACGTTGAAAGTTGCGGTTTGCCGCTCGACATCCTGTTGTGAGATTGAACCGAACTGCCACTCGGACGGGGAGACGCTGATTTTCGCTCCTTCCAGCACGTTGAAGATTTTTGATTTGGGGTCCGTCGTATCTATGGCATCGTATGGGCGAGCATCAAACTCGTAGGCGTTACGAAGCTCGATCCCGACTCTGTAGTCCCCTTTCACCGAGCCATAAGGCACCTTCCATGCAAATTGGCGGGTATCGGTGGTCTGACCGTCAGCGACTTTAACGAAGGCGTCCTCATCGGAGACGCTAGAGTCGTACACGACTGCATTGGATGGGCCACGCACAACAAAAGTTACTCTGTAACTCAGGTCAGTGCGTCCGTTGTTGTTCACACGGTAATTGAACTGGACATCTTCGCCAGCCTTCACTTGATTCGGGGTTACGTCGAAGATGTCAATCTTGCCACCTGGATGCCTGTTGATATTTGCAAGGACGGGAAAGCTGACTTCACCCGCGTTGAAGGTGATGATCACTTCATCACTGAAGTTGCCGACAAGGGCGGAACCGCTCACACGGAGCTGCAAGAATCCCGTATTGGTTACCTCGATGGATCTGGAAGGGTCAAGAGGGTCTGGCATAGGCTCGATGAGTTCCAGCCACTCGGAGGGCCAACCGGTTACGCGCCAGACGAGGTCGCCTGCATCAGGATTGTCCGGTGAGATGAGTATTCTTTTGGTGCGCGGCGTTTCTTCGTCAACTACATTCTGGAAGTTCCACCTGTCTTCCTCCTTGAAGATGTGCCTTGAGCTGTCCGCAATGCGAATGTTCTGTTCGGAGAAGTGCGCCTCGGTGTTACTGACATCGGCAAGGTCGATGTTGACGCGGAAAATGTAGTCATTTGAAGGGAAGTCGTATGGTATGTTCCAAACGAGTTCGATGCTTCCGGACTCGGAAGGCGCGAGCGTTATTTGCCTGGAATCCCCAGGGGCTTGGCTGTTGTCGTAGATAGTTCCCGTCCTGGCATCCCTAATGTCAAAGTCTAAGGTGTATTGAAGCCTGTATTCAGGATCACTCTCTGGAACGGAACCTTCATCGCGCAAGTCGGTGAGATCGACTTTCGCAATTAGCCTCGCTCCCCTGTCGAATATGGTGCGAACCCTGTCGTCAAGGGCAAGGTCGTCTCGGAGGGTAATACTGTCTATTTGAATTTGAAGCTGTGTAGGCTGCGGCAAAGGCGCAGCGTGAATGGTGTTCAGCGAGAGCAAAGAGATTGAAAGAACTGAAAGTAACCCTATCGTCAGAGGACTTTTCGCGGCAAAGGCTCTCGCCGCGGGAACGGTGGTAAGAGCTAAGTGCTTAAGAATCGATATGATGGGCATGGATGGTGTTTCCTGTTGCCGGAGAAAATGACTTTCTCTGAGTGTAGGACAGCCGAAGCACAATCCACATCTACGAAGGATTCGCTTTGTCCATAGGAGCATATTTTATCCTAAACTAATGTCTATGTGTTAAAGGGTATGTTAAAATTGCTCGGTGTGCTCCCGAACAGATACCTTTCACGGGCCCTGTCGCACCGGCCCGGAACGGCGAAAGTCCGGAGCTTGAAAATGCAAAAATCGGGTGAGTCCCGGAAAACTGAGAACACGGAGGAAGCGGAAAAGTGAACCTGCGAACCCCTGGTCCCATACCTGTGCCGGATGACATCCTGGAGTCGATGTCGTGGCAGATGATCAACCACCGAGGTCCTGAATACAAGGACTTGCTGCATCGAACTACCGAGGGCGTAAAGCAGGTATTCGAGACGAAAAACGACCTGTACATAATGACCTCATCCGGAACCGGGGCGATGGAAGCGGCTATCGTGAACACACTGTCGCCGGGAGACAAGGTAGTGAATGTGTGCGTCGGCGTGTTCGGAGAGCGCTTCGGCGAGATTGCAGAACTGTTCGGCGCTGAGGTCATCAGCCTAGACTTTCCTTACGGCAGCGCGGCTGACCCGGATGCAATCAGGGATACCTTGAACGACAATCCGGATGTGAAGGCAGTGCTGGTTACGCACAACGAGACATCCACGGGCGTCACGAACGACTTGCAGGCGATTGCCGACGTGGTTAAGGGTGAGTTCGACAAGCTGCTGCTGGTTGACGGAATCAGCAGCGTGTGCTCGATACCGATCAGCACTGACGCATGGGGATGCGACGTGGTAGCCACTGCATCGCAGAAGGGCTGGATGCTGCCGCCGGGCCTGGCGTTCATCAGTTTCAGCGAGCGAGCCTGGGAGGCTCATGCCGAGGCTAAGATGCCCCGCTACTACTTCGACATGGCGATGTACAAGCGCTATTACGAGATAGGTCAGCCGCCGTACACGCCGGCGATATCGGTGATGTTCGCGCTGGATGTGGCGCTGAAGCGCATCCTGGACGAGGGGATGGGAGGCATCTACGAGCGGCATGCTACTATCGGCAAGCTGACGCGCGACGGCGTGAAGGCGCTTGGCTTGACTCTGTTCCCGGACGAGAGCGTGGCTTCGGACACGGTTACCGCGGTGAATGTGCCGGAGAATGTGGACGGCGGGAAGCTAGTGGGAACACTGCGTGACGATCACGGCGTCGTGCTCACGGGCGGTCAGGGCTCACTGGCGGGTCAGATATTCCGCATTGGGCATCTGGGTTACACGACCGAGCAGGAGATCCAGGAAGTGCTGGACTCCCTTTCGGCTGTGCTGCCCAAGGCAAAGAAGGCCGCGGTGAAAGCCTAACCTGCTTAATGGTAGGTCGTTCCCGCAAGTAAGAATCTGCATTGCCGAACGGTGTTGGTGTTAGATTTGACATTGCATTTCATACAGCGTACACCCCCATCCTAGCCTTCCCCCATCAAGGGGGAAGGGACAAAACGGCTCACTTCAGCACGCGTAAGCTATACCTATTATTCGGTGTGAGGGCTAATGGAGTCTAGCCCCCTGCCGATGTGCGTCCTCCTTTCAACTACCGATTGTTTGTCACGCGCGCAAACTGCATGAGGTTGCTTTATGACAATGCCGCAGATGCAACAGGCAATTTCCAACTTGCGGCTGCTGCTGGCGTCCGTCCGGGCGAAAGATGAGGAGCTAGAGGCGCTGGCGCGTCAGTTCAGGCGGCAGTTGGAGCGCGCACCGCGCTATGCTATACAGGGCGGAAACCCCCTTGAAATGACGCTGAACATGATGGGTGAGATCCAGGAGAGGCTGGACAGCGTGGAGGAACAGCGAAAGCACTTATCTGCCGTGAGGAGGCAGGTAGAAGCAGAACTGGTGGCACTGAATATCACGGAGAAGATAGCGCAGGCGAAAGAAGAGTTGGCGAAACTGCGTGCCAGCCGAGACGCAGGTGAGAATGTGGATGAGGGGCGCATCGCAGAGTTACAGCGGTTCATAGAGGAGGCGAGCCTTCGAGCGGGTGAGGCGATTACGGGCGGGTTAAACGCGTGGACATGATGGGGCACACGATGGGGCCCGATTGCCAAAGCAGGGTGTTCAAACTTTGAGAGAATAAAGAGGCGGTTCAATTATGAACCGCCTCTTTGCATATGAGTCTGAGTGCTGTCGATTGGACTGGGTTATGCGGGCGCAGGCGCGGCTTCGGCGGGTGCGGCACTGTCTGAGTCGGGGTCGAGAATCTCTTTCAGCTCGTCGCCTTCGACGGTTTCGTGCGCCATGAGATGCCGGGCGAGCTGGGAAAGCCGCTCCCTGTTGTCGGTGATGACTTTGGTCGCGGTTGCGTAGGCATGTTCTACCAGTCCATAGACCTCTGCGTCGATATCTTCTGCAATCTTGTCGCTGTAGTCGCGCTGTTCCGAGATTTCCCTGCCGAGGAAGACAAGCTCTTCCCGCTTGCCGAAAGTGCGGGGGCCGAGCTTACTGCTCATGCCGTAGCGCGTGACCATCGTTCGGGCGATGTTGGTCGCCTGCTCAAGGTCGTTGCTGGCGCCGGTGGTAACGTCCTCGAAGATAATTTCCTCGGCGACGCGCCCGCCCATGGCGGCAGCCATCATATCCTCAAACTGCCCCTTGGTCCAAAGGTTACGGTCCTCGTCGGGCAGATAGCGCGTGTGTCCACCGGACATTCCCCTTGCGACGATTGTGACCTTGTACGGCATATCGGCCTTTGGAAGCATATAGCCGACGAGGGCGTGCCCAGCCTCATGGTAGGCTGTGATTTCCTTTTCACGCTCGTTGACAACGCGGCTCTTGCGGGCGGGACCGACAATCACGCGATCGATCGACTCCGCGAACTCCTCATTGGTTATGGTTTCCTTGCTGCGGCGTGCCGCCAGAATCGCGGACTCGTTGACGAGGTTGGCGAGGTCTGCGCCGCTGAAGCCCATAGTCTGCTTGGCAATGCGTTCCAGGTCGATGTCTTCGGCAAGGGGCTTGCCTTTGGAGTGTACCTTCAGAATCTGCTCGCGGCCACGCACATCCGGGTTATCAAGCACGACGCGGCGGTCGAAGCGTCCGGGACGCAGCAGCGCGGGGTCCAGAATATCGGGGCGGTTTGTGGCGGCTACAATTATGATGTTGGTGTTGACGTCGAAGCCGTCCATTTCAACAAGAATCTGGTTGAGGGTCTGTTCGCGTTCGTCATGTCCGCCGCCAAGCCCAGCGCCGCGGTGCCTGCCAACGGCGTCGATTTCGTCCACGAAAACGATGCATGGCGCGTTGCGCTTTGCCTGCTCGAACAGGTCGCGGACTCGACTTGCGCCCACGCCTACGAACATCTCGACGAACTCCGAGCCGCTGATGGAGAGGAAAGGCACACCTGCTTCACCCGCTACGGCGCGAGCGAGTAGCGTCTTGCCCGTTCCGGGGGGACCTATCAGAAGGACGCCCTTTGGTATCTTCGCGCCCAAGCTGACGAAGCGTTCCGGGACTTTCAAAAATTCAACTACCTCTTGCAACTCTTCCTTTGCCTCTTCGACGCCTGCGACATCCTCAAAACTAACGGCTGGACTGTTGCCCACGAACATGCGGGCACGGCTCTTGCCGAAACTGAAGGTCTGGTTGCTGTTGCCCTGCGCCTGGCGCATCATAAACAGGAGTATCGCGCCGAAGAAGATTAGAGGCAGGAAGTTGATGAATATGCCGAAGAGGCTGCTAAGTCCGCCGGTGCCTTTAACCTCGACCCTGACCGGAGACGTGCCCGGGTTAGCGCCGGACGCCGCCAGCATGTCCAGTACGCTTGCTCCTTCTTCCTTACGGGACGAGTAACTCTCGCCGGAAGTGGTGAAGACTGCAAGCCGATCGCCGCGCACTTCGATACGCTCGATTTCGCCGCGCACGGAGCGTGAAATGACCTCGCTCACGGGGATTTCCTGCGAACCGCCGAGAGTATCTGAGAACAGGGTGAAGAAAATGGCGAGGACAGCTACAGTTATGAGTAGGTAAATGAAGCTGTTCCGCATCAAACGGGGACTCATTGCTCCTCCGTGCCAACTTGGCGCACTTGGGTTAAGAGCCTGTAATTGCGTGTCTATGCGCCCGTTACGAACGCCAATATCCTATTCATAATACAATAGATTGCGGGATGGCGTAAAGGCGAGAATCGGCAGGGTGTTGCAAATAGGCGTTCATGTCAGATTCGACATTGCTGATATTGATTTTGATGCAGGTTTCGCCCTTGCCCCTGCTCTCGCGGGCGTCAGGCGTCAGCGGTCAGGAGTCAGAGCAATCCCGAACGATTCCCACATGACATCGAAGGACAGGTTTGGGATGATACTTTGTCCTGTCTCTTCGGCAAGTTCAGGTGAACGTTGAATTCACCCCCATTCTTTCGGCCAGCTCAGGACAGTCTCTAGCCTTCCCCAATCAAGGGGGAAGGAAGTGTCTGGACAGGCGCAAGCCCTTCGGCAGGCATGACAATGCCTCCCCTTGAACTGCAATGCAGCGATGGCATATATTGCATGCTGGATTTTATGAGCAAAAAGGCAGCACAGTAGGGAGAAGCGTCCGAATTATGGTGAGATCGCATCCGTTGGAAGACGGCGCCGCACATGCGGAGTGGCTCGAAGCCCTGGACGACGAGGGCATAGAGGCTTTGCTGGTGGAGCGAACCACGGATACGGACTCTCTGGACACTTCGGAGTTGCCGCACATTGCTTTTCTGGACCTCGAGGCTATTTCCAGTACCGCCCGCAAGACGTTCATTGAGCGCTGCGACTCGCTCAAACTGCCGGTCATTGCTTTGATTTCTCCTGAAATGCTACCAGACTTCGACCTCAGCCTCGGGGTGAACGATTTCGTGGTAAGCCCGCCGGACACGGATGAACTGGTGACGCGCGTGAAGCTGACGCTGCACCGCAACCGCCATGAAGAAGGGGACGACGTGATACGAGCGGGAAGCCTTGTTATCAACCCGTCCACCTACGAAGTGTCGCTGCGAGGCAAGAGGGTGAACCTAAGATTCAAGGAGTACGAGCTACTACGGCTGCTCGCAACTAATCCCGGGCGGGTCTATTCGAGGGAGGCGCTACTCAGCAACATCTGGGGTTACGACTACTTCGGCGGAACGCGTACGGTGGACGTGCATATCAGGCGGCTGAGAAGCAAAATCGAGGACGCGGAGCATCCTTACATAGAGACTATATGGAATGTTGGATATCGATTCAGGGACTTCAGCCAATCGAACTAGCATCGATAGACAGGATGGAGAGGATAAAGTCGGGGGCTAGTATCCCGAACATCCTGTTCATCCTGTCAATCTTTAATGAGTATGAGAGACGCGCTAAACTCGATTTACCTGACTTCGTCTCTTCCACAGAAAGCGGGAGTCCGGTGCATCTGAAGAGTGGATTCCTGCTTTCACAGGAATGACGGGTCAGAATGCAGAAATGACGCGGCGCGAATCGGCGCGAGATTTGCAGTTTTGCACTTCTCTCAAATATATGGAGGTTTGAAAATGACGCATGAACGAATCGTATATCTGAATGGGGAGATGATTCCTGAGAGCGAGGCTAAGATTTCGGTGCGCGATAGAGGGTTCGTGTACGGAGATGCGGTGTTCGATACGACGCGCACTTTCAACGGCAGGATATTCAAGCTGCAGGACCATCTCGACCGCTTCTTCAATTCGTTGAAGTATCTACGCATGGAACCGGGCCTTAGCAAGCAGCAGTTTGCGGACATCACGATGCAGGTGCTGGAGGCGAACCTGCCGCTGTTGGAGGAGAATGGCGACTACTGGGTTACGCAGCGCATCACGCGGGGAGTGCCAGGCGGCAGTCCGACGGTGCTGGTGGAGTGCGTGCCGCTGCCATTCGAGGCGCGCGCGAAGTTCTACCGCGACGGGATGCCGGTCATCGTGCCTTCGATCAGGCGCACGCCGCCGGAGGCGATGAGCCCGCGCGCGAAGATGCACAACTACATCAACCTAGTCCTCGCCACGCAAGAGGTGGAGGCGCAGAACCCGGATGCATGGCCTATTCTACTGGACATGAGCGGCAACCTGTGCGAGGGGCCCGGAGCGAATATCTTCCTTGTGAAGGACGGGGCGGTTCTGACGCCGCGCGAGCAGTATGTTCTAGCGGGCATCAGCCGCGAGACGGCGATAGACCTGGCGCACGAGCTGGACATCTCGGTGAAGGAGGCGGACCTCGACCTGTACGACGCATACACGGCGGATGAGGCGTTCATCACATCAACGAGCTTCTGCATCGTGCCGGTTTCGTCCTTCAACGGAAATACGATTGGCGACGCGGCTATTCCGGGGCCTGTGACCCAGCGGCTGACTCAGGCTTACAGCGGCATGGTCGGAGTGGACATCGCGGGGCAATATCTGGCGCGGCTAGAATAGGCGCATCGCGCTCCTCTGTGAAAATTGCATTAGCGTAGGGAAGAAGCGTCTCCTTCATTAAGTCGATTTCACAAATCCCCTCCCCCTTGACTGGGGAGGGTCTGCCTCCGCAGGAATGACTATCTTTCCCCTCACCCTAACCCTCTCCCAGAGGGAGAGGGAACTTAACATACTAATGACGAATCTGGTGGTCGAAGAGCATTTGTGAAATCGTCTCCTTCATTAGTAACTCCTATCAATATATATAGTATAATATATGCTGATGAGGAGTTAATCGGTTATGAATTGCGTCAGATGCGGCTCCGTGCTACAGGCGGGACAGGCGCGATGCTCATGCGGGCAGTACGTTGATCTGCCGTCGAGCGAGTTCTATACTCGCCTGGAGAACCAGGTTGAAAAGAGCTCAAGGGACAATTTCCGGCGTGGACTTCTCATCGGGCTTGGCTTCCTCGCCCTCTTCTTGCTGCTGGAAACAATCATGGACACCGTTTTCATTGCCCGTGAACTCTTCATAGGCACCGTTCTTCTGGTAGCGGCCGTGGCGATAGCTTTCAACATCTGGCAGTTGGTCCGAAAGTTTCTGCTGTAAGTTGCCTTTACACCTCCATTAGTTACACTCCCATAATCCGGAGGGAAATAGTGAGGCACTGGCTGAGAACAGTCCTGTATCTAGCGAGTCTGCAAGTGTCCAGTGTTCCGCATACCGTATGAGAAGGGGGAATGCATGACCGCCGAACTCATACCCGACCAAATACAGTTCGCTGAGAACCCAGAACCCAGATGCCCCTGCGTGCTCGTAGTAGATGTCTCCTCGTCTATGGAGGGGGACAAGATTGAGCAGCTGAACGAGGGCATTGCCACATTCGCTGAGGAACTCAGGACAGACTTACTCGCTTCGCTGCGTACCGAAGTCGCCATCGTTACCTTCAAAGGCGTCGCGGAAATAGCGCAGGACTTCGTAACCGCCGACCAATTTTATCCTCAGCGTCTAACTGCGGACGAAGGCATCGTGATAGAGGAGGATCAGTTCTACTCCGAGCCGCTGTATATCGGCGACGGGCTGGAGGAGACGTATCCACCAAGCTATGTAACGGAGGACGGCCTGTACTGTTATAAGGCACCGTTTAGATTGCTCGGCGGCACTAAGACGAGCGAAGGCGTCAACCTCGCGCTGGACGAAATAGAGAAACGCAAGCAGAAGTACAGGAACAACGGCATTGACTACTTTCGCCCATGGCTGTTTCTGATAACCGACGGTGAGCCCACCGAACATGCGGAAATCGTGGACGATATGACCAGGAGGCTGAAGGACGCCCACAGCCGAAAGCAGGTCGCGGCGTTTTCAGTGGGAGTCGAGGGCGCAAATATGGAAATGCTCTCCCGGATAAGCCCTCGCCGTCCATTGATGCTGAAAGGGCTGAGCTTCAGCAGCATGTTCGTCTGGCTGTCTCATTCCTTGTCCCGCGTCTCCCGCTCGCGTACCGACGACGAGATTACGCTGGACGTCGATGGTTTGCACGACTGGGCGGCAATTTGACAGATTCGGCGCGGATAGATGATACGGCGCAAGCAAGGGGGAATAGATGACCACCGAACTCATACCAGACGAAATACAGTTCGCCGAAAACCCGGAGCCGCGATGCCCATGCGTGCTAGTTGTGGATGTTTCCTCATCTATGTATGGGGCGAAAATGGACCAACTGAACAGCGGCATGGTTACATTCGCGCAGGAGCTGAAGGCAGACCAACTCGCATCCCTGCGGACGGAGGTTGCCATCGTTACCTTCGGCAGCGGCGCTGAAATGCCGCAGGATTTCGTAACGGCGGACCAGTTCAGCCCTCCTACGCTGGTGGCAAACGGCGTAACCGAGATGAGCGCCGGCATAAACCTTGCCCTCGACAAGATAGAAGAGCGCAAACAGATGTACAGGGATAACGGTATTGACTACTACCGCCCGTGGCTGTTCCTGATAACGGACGGCGCGCCCACCGAATCACAGGATGTGGTCAACTCGGCATCCGCCAGACTGAAGCAAGCTGAGAGCGAAAAGAGAGTCGCAGCATTCTCGGTTGGAGTCGAGGGCGCGGACATGGGCTTGCTCACGGAGATTAGCCCGCGCCGCCCGTTAATGCTCAAAGGGATGGAGTTCAGCAGCATGTTCATCTGGCTTTCTCAATCAATGTCTCGTGTTTCGGCTTCACGGACCGACGACGAGATAGCATTGGACGCCGAAGGGTTGCAGGACTGGGCGTCGATATGACGGGCGCCGCAAGTCCCGCGCCTGAAGCCGAAGAGCGGAATCAGGCGTCTCGCTGGCTCGTGGCGCGCGCGTCGGTGCAAGGCACAAGCCACGCAAAGTCGGGGCAGCCCTGCCAGGACAGTTCAAGCGTGGGGAAGGATGCGCCTGATGGGATGCTGGTTGCCGCCGTAGCCGATGGCGCGGGGTCTGCTGCGCTCTCTGCCGACGGCTCGCGCATCGCTGCTTGCGCCGCAACTCGGCGGGCTGTGAGGCTTATGCGCCTCCATGTGCAGCCCCTCTATGAGGGCGTGCTCGAAGAAATCCTCAGAGAAGCGGTCCACCACGCAAGAAAAGAGCTAGAAGCCGAAGCCCAACGGCAGAAGAAATCGCTCCGGGAATTCGCCACTACTCTGATAGTCGCAATATGCGCGCCAGAAATCACCGGCGCGGCACAAATAGGCGACGGCGCGATGGTAACGACGAGCAAGCGTATGACCTGGGACGATGAGGACGGCGACTATACGCTGTTCAGCGCGCCGCAGCGCGGCGAGTACGCCAACACGACCAACTTCATCACGTCATCAGGTTGGCAGAACTCCCTTGCAGTAAGAACGCGGCGCGGCGGGATCAGCCGCCTGGCAATGTTCACCGACGGCATTCAGTCCATCGCGCTGAACGCGGCTTCAGGCAACGCGCCGCATGCGCCCTTCTTCGATCCTCTCTTTAGCTGGGCTGACAAGCAGAAAGACGCAAGCGCCGCCGCAAGCAGCCTCGCCGCCTTTCTGTCTTCGCCGAGAGTAACGGCGCGCGCGGACGACGACTTGACTCTGCTGCTTGCGGTTCGGGAGTGAGGGAAACGGCTTCACCCCCATCCTGACCTTCCACCATCAAGGGGGAAGGGACTCTGGGTGCTGCCGTTGCCCATGCACTCCTTGACCGATGCACACTGACAATACGAAGTGGTGAGGATGGTTAATCAGGGCGACATATCCGTCTGGAGCAGCGCGACCAACCGTATCACGCTGGCGCAGTCGGATGTGCTGGGCAGCGGCGGCGAGGGCGCGGTGTACGGCCTAAAAAGCCATCCCGACCTTGTCGCGAAGATATACCATTACCACAGGCGCACGGATGCGGTCATTAACAAGCTCGAAGTGATGATCAACTATCCGCCGCGCACCGAGGACGACCTGACCGGACACCTTTTCGTCGCATGGCCCGGACATCTCGTCTATGACGCGGCAAGCGAGGTCATCGGCTTCCTGATGCCGAAGGTCGATAAGTCGCATAGCCTCTTCGAGTACTACAACCCCGCACTGAGGCACAGATACGCGCCGCAAATCCACTACGGCAACCTCTGCTCGGTAGCCAAGAGCCTTGCGACCGCGCTGGACAGGCTGCACGGCAGCGGCTACGTGGTAGGTGACATCAACGAGTCCAACGCCTACATCACCGAGAACGAGCACGTAACGCTCATAGACTCCGACTCGTTTCAGATAACCGACTACCAGACTGCGCCACCCACGATATACCGCTGTGTGGTGGGCAAGCCGGAATACACGCCGCCGGAGTTGCAAGGCGTGAGTTTCGCCGATGTGGACAGGAACATCCATCACGACAGATTCGCGCTCGCGGTGGTCATATATCAGCTTCTGATGGAAGGAACGCACCCGTTCAGGGGCATATACACCGCCCCAGGGGAGAAGCCGCAGGTGGAAACTTGCATCTCGCGCGGCTACTTTCTTTACAGCGAGAGCAGGAGGGTTCCCCTGAGACCCGTTCCAAGCGCCGTCGAGTGGGATACGCTGCACCAAGACTTAAGGGCGCTTTTTCGCAAGTGCTTCGACGACGGCCACTCGGACCCACAGGCGCGCCCCGCGCCCAGGGACTGGGTTGATGCGCTCAACGAAGCAATGCGCTGTCTTCAGCGATGTTCGCGGAACGCAAGCCACTGGTACTTCGACAGGCAGGCGTCCGCCCCGGGGAGCGCGGCGTGTATATGGTGTGAGAGAACGGCGAATATCGGCATAGAGTCTTTCCCGGACCAGCCGGGCGGACGGACATTCATTCCGCCCACACCACCGTCGCAGCCACCCACCACTCCGCCTGCGCCTCCACAGCTGCCACCACCCGTTCCGCCTGCGTCTCCAATTCCAGTGCCAAGCACCGCAGGGATTCCCCCCTGGGTGATGTTGTTTGGCGTGGGATGGATGGCGATGCAATTGTTCTTCGGAGATGATGATATTTCATTCATCGCAGAAATCCCACTTTATCTGGCGATAGGCGGCTTATTATTCGTAACCATGTTCTGGCGAGAACGTGTGAGTTCTCTTCTGCACCGGTTTCTGGCTTCACATCTGAACCCGTTTGGCACTGCGGCCATCGCTTTCCTATGGGGAACGCCCGGCAACAGAAGACCTTTATGGCTAAGGATACTTCTGGTGGCCGTAATGTGGATGGCATTGACTATTCCGATAATCCTACTGACATCAGTCATAGAACAGACACGGAGTACAGTGGAGGCGGGAATAGTTTCATTAACAACCTCAGCGCAGCCGACGAGCGGATTCGCGACGTTGCCCATAAGCACACCTACGAGTACGTCTAATCCGGTGCCTACCGACACGCCCACGGTAGTGGCATCACTTACTCCAATCCCTCCCAACACGCCTATCGCGGCCGCAATCGTTCCCACGAACACCCCTATACCCACAGATACGCCGACTCATACCCCTGCGCCCACCGACACGCCTACCCCGCGCCCTACTTTTACGCCTTCTCCAACGCCTTCATCCACCCACACGGCATCCCCTACCGCCACTTACACGCCTTTACCCACGAATACACCGACGCCTCTACCTACGCTGACGCCGACTCCGCTCCCAACCGCTACGCACACGCCGCTGCCTACATTCACTCCTACACCCTCCCCATGCCTGCACTTCGGACCTGGGGTTGACCTGAACAGGTGCGACCTGTCGGGCAAGGACTTGCGCGGATTCGACCTTTCGGGCGCGAATCTGGCATACACGAACCTGACGGAGGTAAACTTCAAGGACGCGGTGCTGACAAACGCTACTATTGCGGGAGCGTCGGTCAGGGGCATTAATCTCACGAATGTTGACCTGAGTGCGACGGATATTTCGGGTATCAGCGTCTTCGATAAAGCCGTATTGATAAATGTAACATTCCCGGCCGGCGCGGACCTGATAGACGCTTCCTTCAAGGATGCTGACGTGTCCAGAAGTTCCATCGTTGGCGCGAACCTCGAAAGAGCCGATTTCACAGGAACCAGTCTGTATCGCGCGGATTTAACCGGGGCAGATCTTAGGGAAGCGAATTTCAAACGGGCTGACATGGACGATGCAATCCTGGATGGAGCGAACCTGCAAGGCGCGAATCTCGTTTCCGCCGACTTCAGCGAGATCGACTTCGAGATCAACCCAAACTTCAGGGATGCGGATCTACGAAACGCCAATTTCCTAAGAGCTACCCTGAATGGAGTTGACTTTTCCGGGGCACGCCTGGAAGAGGCTAATTTCAACAGAGCGGAGATGGAAGCCACCATATTCACCAACACCGATCTGAACGAAGCTGAAATGCGTGGCGCCAATGCACGTGGAGCGCGTTTCGACGGCGCTGATGTCAGCGACGTGGACTTCAGCGATTCTGACTTGAATGGTGCAATCTTCCACAGTACGAACATCGAGGATGCTAAGTTCACCGAAGCGGACCTGACGGGCGCGAACTTCTCAGGCGCGCTAAATGCCGACACCGCCTTCTTCCGTGAGACGATATGCTCGGACGGCAATATGAGCGAGAGCTGCTATTTTGAGGGCAGGTTGCACGGAGTAAAACCTTGAGCGCGCCTGGCAGCCCCGATGCCAAGCCGCCTTCGCCGGCACGCTAGGGAATTGGCGGCTCGATAACAACCGGCTGGTTGAAGTCGGTGTAGTCGATGGTCATGGTGAATTCGGCTTTGCCGCCGATGTCGGCCGCGCCGAGCGCGCCCGATGCCAAGCCCGCTGTGTCTTCTTCTTCAACTTTGGCCTCGCCCGACATTGTGAGGCGGCGTATTAGGCTGTCGTCCTTGCCTATCCATATATCCAAGAATAGGTTTTCGTAGGAGCCGCCGAGAACGTTGGCGCGAAGGTTCGCCCTGATGTGCTGCGTTTCAATGCCGTCGATGGTTTCATCCTTCACGACTTGTATGTCACTGTACCAGCTTGGTTCGGCCGGGAGGAGCACGAGGTCGTAGGGGTCGGGCAGGCCGGTCAAGAACAGCGGGTACTGCTCCCAGACGCCGGTTTCGGGGTTGGTGATGTATGCCTGCTCTCCAATGGTGACGATGTCGAGTTGCAGCAGGACAAGTCCCAACGCGAGCTGCAACTTGCCGCTGGCGCGGTCTGGCAGTTGGAAGTCGCCGCTGAAGCGTATCGGGAATTCGGTGCCAAATGTGCTTTCGTCCATCCTGAAGCTTGCCTCAGTCTGAACAACGGTGAATGCGGCGTCCACTTCGGCGTGGAATGACTCGACATTCCGCAGGGCTTCGATTGCGGCTGCTATGGTAAGGGTCTCGTCTCCCGGCTGAACGGATGGCGCGGTGGCAAGGGATACGGGTGTGCCGGTCGCGGTGGGTGTCGCTGTTGGCGCCGGTATGGGCGTTGGAAGGGGCAATGGCGTGGCGGTCGGCTGTGGTGTGGAGGTGGGCAAGGGCGTGGATGTGGATGTCGGCGTGGGTGTTGGGGAAGGCTCGGCTGCCGAAGAGCAGGCAGCGAGCAGCACGAGTGAGAAAACTATGGTTAAGGCAATGACGGATGTTTGCATCGGCATATCATATAACGACGGACGGAAGCATGAGTAGTCGCGTATCGAATGATACAGGCAATGATCTGTGAGAGTATCCGACCGGGTGTTGGCCGATAGCAGGGAGGGGGAATCGGACTCGTCATCAAAATGTGGACAGAGCAAGGGAGTGATGCACGATTCTGGCTCAACAAAGGTTGACATTAGTTCAAATGCAAATGTAAAATACCCGTTTGTACGACCTTTTTGTTCGTGCGGATTCCGTGCTGCGCATTTCCACTCAGAATGTAGTGAATGGGGTAAGAGTATGCCCACTGTTAACCAGTTGGTGAGGAAGGGACGAAAGGCAAAGCGAAAGAAGGACAAGGCTCCTGCGCTGCGTTTTTCGTTCAATTCGCTTAAGAACAGAGGCAGACGCGATTCAGGGTCGCCTCAGAAGCGGGGCGTATGCACTCAGGTGCGTACGCAAACGCCGAAGAAGCCGAACTCGGCGCTGCGCAAGGTTGCGAGGGTACGCCTGACTAACGGTATGGAAGTTACGGCTTACATACCGGGCGAAGGGCACAACCTTCAGGAGCACTCCGTTGTGCTGATTCGCGGCGGGCGTGTGAAGGACCTGCCGGGCGTACGGTATCACATCGTGCGCGGAGCGCTGGACACATCCGGCGTCGATGGGCGCAAGCGCGGACGCAGCAAGTACGGCAGCAAGAGAAACTAGGTTTCAGCGTTCAGTTGTCAGCGGTCAGCGCTCAGGTGGTTCGACAGGCTCATGACGAACGGGTGAAAATTAGCATCGATGGACAGGATGGGAAGGATTTTACACACCCATCCTAACCTTCCCCTCAAATAGGGGAAGGGACTTTGAACGATGGATTCCTGCCTCCGCAGGAATGACGATCATCAGATAAGAGAGAATGATATGGCGCGTCGAAGAAGGGCCGAGGTGCGGATTCCACCGCCAGACATCAAGTATGGCAGCGTGGAGTTAAGCCAGTTCATCAACCGGGTTATGTGGAGCGGTAAAAAGACCACCGCGCAGCGAATCGTGTACAACGCGCTGGACCTAGTTGAGCAGGAAGCGAACCGACCGGGACTTGAGGTGTTCGAGCAGGCAATTCGTAATACGATGCCGATGCTCGAGGTTAAGTCGCGGCGAGTCGGAGGCGCGACTTACCAGGTGCCCACAGAAGTTCGACCATCACGGCGCATGGCACTTGCCATGCGCTGGATTATTACGGCGGCGCGCGCGCGTGGCAGCAGGCCTATGCACGAGAGCCTGGCAGGGCAGCTTCTGGAAGCAGCTCGCAACCAGGGTCCCGCAGTGCGGCGCAGGGAAGAAGCTCACCGGATGGCGGAGGCAAACAGAGCTTTCGCGCACTATAGGTGGTAGTAACGGCAAGAGGAACTGACATCGATAGACAGGATGGATAGGACTTTTTACCCCCATCCTGACCTTCCCCCATCAAGGGGGAAGGAACTGACTTAAAGGAATGCATAGAGATGCCTGCAACTTTGCAGAGTCTGGAAAAGACGAGAAATATAGGGTTTATCGCCCACATAGACGCCGGCAAGACGACGGTGACGGAGCGCGTGCTGTATTTCACGGGGCGTATTCGCAAGATTGGCGGCGTAGATGACGGCACGACTGCGATGGACTGGATGGCGCAGGAGCGCGAACGCGGCATCACCATCACGTCCGCCGCAACTACCGCGCAGTGGGGAGACCACACGATCAATATCATCGATACGCCGGGGCATGTGGACTTCACCGCAGAGGTGGAGCGCAGCCTGCGAATCCTTGATGGCGGCGTGGTGGTGTTCGATGCGGTGGCGGGCGTTCAGCCGCAGTCGGAGACAGTATGGCGGCAGGCGGATAAGTACAATGTGCCGCGTATCTGCTTCGTGAATAAGATGGACCGCGTGGGCGCGGACTTCAATCGCACGATCGATTCGATTTCCCACAGGCTGCAAGCGAACCCTGTTGCCGTCCAGATACCCATAGGTCAAGAGGACGATTTCATGGGTGTCATCGACCTCATAGAGGGCAAGTCGTGGACATGGGCAGAGGAAGGCGTGGAGATTCCCAAAGAGGGACCCGTGCCAGAAGAATTCATCGAAGAGTTTCTCAACTATCGCGGCACGATGATAGAGAAGATCGCCGAAACCGACGACGATCTCCTGTTCAAGTACCTTGAAGAGGAAGAGATAACGACTCAGGAAATTAAAGATGCTCTACGAAGGGCGACGATTGGATATAGCATCATACCCGTATTTTGTGGCACAGCGCTTCGAACTAAAGGTATCCAACCCCTAATTGAGGCTATCTGCGAATACCTCCCCTCCCCTCTCGATGTTCCCCCTGTTACCGGCACCGCCCCCACTTCAGATGATGAGTTGATCCGCTCCCCCGATCCGGAAGAGCCGTTCTCCGCGCTGGCATTCAAGACAGTTTCGGACCCATACATCGGGCGACTGGTCTATTTCAGGGTGTATTCGGGCACCGCAGCGTCCGGTTCTTCGGTCTATAACGCGACAAATCGGAGGCGCGAGCGACTTGGGCGCATCGTGCAGATGCACGCGCAGCACCGCGAAGATATGGAAGAGGTGCATGCCGGCCAGATTGCGGCTGCCGTGGGGTTGAAGTTCACTGCCACGGGAGACACTATCTGCGCGCAGAACGACCCGATTGTTCTGGAGACCATCAGCTTCCCCGAACCTGTTATATCGGTTGCCATCGAGCCGCGTTCACGGGCGGACCAGGACAAGCTGTCGGACGCGCTGATAAAGTTGTCTGATGAAGACCCGACTTTTAAGGTCAACTACGACGACGAGACCGGACAGACGATAATGTCCGGCATGGGTGAACTTCACCTGGAGATTCTCGTTGACAGGATGAAGAGAGAATTCAGTGTAGAGGGCAGCGTCGGTCAACCGCGTGTCGCCTACCGCGAGACGGTGAGAAGGGCTGCCGGCGGCGTCGGACGATTTGTGCGACAGACAGGCGGTCACGGTCAATTCGGGCATGTCGTAGTGGAGATGGAACCCGGCTCACCGGGTTCCGGCATCGTTATCGAGGACAATATCAAGGGCGGGGCGATTCCCCGTGAATTTATACCGTCCGCTGAGTCCGGGATTAAAGAGGCGCTTAATACCGGCCCGCTTTCGGGCTTCCCGATGATAGACATAAAGGTGACGATGGTTGACGGCAGCTTCCATGAGGTTGACTCGTCGCAGGTTGCATTCCAAATTGCGGGTTCAATGGCGGCGAAGGACGCAATCAGCAAGGCGCGAGCGCAGCTGCTAGAACCGATTATGAGCCTGGAGGTAGTAACTCCGGGCGAATTTTTGGGCGAAGTTCTGGGCGACCTAGGCAGGCGGCGCGCGGGTATCCGCAATATCGAGGGCCAAGGCGAGATTCAGGTGGTGAAAGCCGCGCTGCCGCTGGGAGAAAGCTTCGGCTACGCGAATGCCATACGCTCTCTGACCCAGGGGCGCGCCAGCTACAACATGGAGTTCGACAATTACGAGCCTGCTCCGGAAGGCATGCTTGCGGGTTAGGACGAATCTGACATCGATGTACAGGACGTACAGGATAGGGATTAGAAGCGGGATATGGTTACAGCCAACAGCCAAAAGATACGCATCATACTGAAGGCATTCGACCACAGGTTGCTCGACCAGTCTGCGGGGCAGATTGTCGAGGCTGCCGAGCGCACAGGCGCGCGCGTCTCCGGCCCTGTACCGTTGCCGACGGCAATCAAGCGCTTCTGCGTGATACGCGGGCCGCACATTGACAAGAACTCGCGGGAGCATTTCGAGTTGCGGACGCATAACAGGCTCATCGACATACTGGAGCCGACGTCAAAGACGATTGACTCTCTGACGCGACTGAATGTGCCGGCGGGCGTTGATATATCGATCAAGCTTTAATTGACATTGAATTAACAGGATGGGGAGGATTTTTTCACCCCTACCCTAGCCTCCCCCATCAAGAGGGAGGGGACTTTGACAGGCAGAGATATGGCAGTTCACGGACTGATAGGCAAGAAGATAGGAACGACGCAGGTATTCCACGAGGACGGGCGCGCAGACTGCGTTACGGCCTTGGAAGTGGGGCCTTGCACGGTTACTCAGGTCAAGACGCTTGATAGCGACGGCTATGAGAGCGTACAACTCGGCTTCGAGCCCGTGAGACGCCTGAACAAGCCTCGCTCCGGACATCTGAAGCGAAGCGGGCAGCAACTGTTCCGCCACCTACGAGAAGTGGGAGTAGATGATGTCGGCGAGGTGGAGGTCGGACAGACTCTGGACGCAAGCGTGTTCGAGGCAGGCGAGCCAATTGAAGTTACGGGCAAGTCGAAGGGGCGCGGCTTTGCGGGAGGCGTGCGAAGGTACAACTTCCGGGGAGGCCCAAAGACGCACGGTCAGTCCGACCGGCACAGAGCGCCTGGATCGGTTGGTGCGGGCAGCACGCCGGGGCGTGTAATCAAAGGTCTTCGCATGGCTGGGCACATGGGTGACGAGAGAGTTACTTCCAGAGGGCTTGAGGTCGTGCTTGCAGACGCGGAGCGCAACCTGCTGCTCGTCAGAGGCACGGTGCCTGGCGCTCGCAACGGACTTGTCATTGTGCAAAAGGCGGGGAAAAGGAAGAAATAGCATTTCATTCACCCCCATCCCCCTGTCTGCACAGGGGCAGGCTCTGAATCGAGTTCAGGACAGGCTCTAGCCTTTCTTCATCAAGGGGGAAGGAACACAAGCAACTAACCTTCTCAACAGGGAAGGGATCAGAGGAAGAAGTCGTGAAGCTAGATGTAAGGAATATAAGCGGCGCTGTTGTTGACAGCGTTGAGGTGCTGGACGATGTGTTCGATGCACCTATGAACTCCGCGCTGGTTCACCAAGTAATGGTTGGGCAGCTGGCGAACAAGCGCCAGGGCACGGCGAAGGTGAAGACGCGCTCAGAGGTCGCGGGCGGCGGCGCAAAGCCGAGGCCACAGAAGTACACGGGACGCGCCCGACAGGGTTCGATCCGTTCGCCTCAGTGGCGCGGCGGCGGAGTCGTGTTCGGGCCAACACCACGAAGTTACAGGCAGCGCACTCCGAAGCGGATGAAGCGCCAGGCAATCAAGATTGTTCTCTCAGACAAGGCGAGAGGGCAGCAGTTGGTGGTGCTCGATAACCTTGAGATTGCGGAAGCCAAGACTAAGCATATGGCGCAGGCGCTCAGTGCGCTGGAAGTGAATTCTTCCGTACTGCTGGTTGGCGAAACGATTACCGACGATGTCGTGCGCGCCGCGAGAAATATACCCAGAGTGAGGACGCTGCCGGTGGCGCTGCTGAACGCGGTGGACCTGCTGAACGCGAACAAGGTGGTCATGACCCTTGACGCGGTGAGGAAGGCGGAGGAAATTTGGGGCGGCGATTATGTTCGCATAAAGCGGGAGGCCGTCGCGGCTACCGCTGATGAAGGGGAGGAAGAATAATGGACTTGCATCCCTTCGAGATTTTGAGGAAGCCCGTAATTACCGAGAAGAGCACGGACCTTCAGGATGACGGACGGTATGTATTCGAGGTGGCTAAGACCGCTACGAAGCATCAGGTAAAGTGGGCTGTGCAAGAAGCCTTCGGCGTTACGGTTACGAAGGTCAACACGATGAACAAGAAGGGCAAGACGAAGCGTTACGGGCCTCGCATTTCGCAGAAGAAGGCGGTAAAGAGAGCGATAGTAACGCTCGCGCCCGGCGAATCCATAACCATATTTGAAGGCGTATAGCCGAGGGCGTGTAATATGCCGCTAAGAGCATTAAAGCCAAGAACTCCGGGACAGCGCGGCGCGGTGCTGTCCACTTCGGATGACATAACCACGCGCAAGCCCAAAAAGGCGCTTGTGCGCCCGATGAAGAAGAACGCCGGACGCAACTCGTCGGGTCGCATTACGGTGCGCCACCGCGGCGGCGGGCATAAGCGGCGCTATCGCGTGATCGACTTCAAGCGGGACAAGCACGGCATACCGGGCGAAGTAACTTCTATCGAGTACGACCCGAACAGGTCCGCACGCATTGCCCTTATCAAGTACCCGGATGGCGACTGGCGCTACATACTCGCGCCGGACGGCCTGACGGTAGGAGATAAGGTTGAGTCGGGCGAAAACGCCGAGCAGCGCGTGGGCAATGCGCTGCCGCTGCGCGCGATCCGAGAAGGCTCGCAGGTCCACAACATTGAGATGAAGGTGGGCAGAGGCGGCCAGATGGTGCGAAGCGCGGGCGGTTCGGCTCAGCTGCTGGCGAAGGAAGGCAGGTATGCACTGCTGCGCCTGCCGTCCGGCGAGATGCGAAACGTGTTGAGCGAATGCATGGCGACCGTCGGGCAGGTGAGCAACCTGGATCACAAGAATGTAAAGCTGGGCAAGGCAGGACGAAAGCGCAATATGGGCTGGCGTCCCGAAGTGCGCGGCTCCGTAATGTCTCCGCGCGACCATCCACACGGAGGCGGTGAAGGACGCTCGCCTATCGGTATGCCCGGCCCGAAGACACCCTGGGGCAAGCCGGCGCTTGGGTACCGTACGCGCAAGAAGAAAAAGCCGTCCGACAAGTTCATCGTGCGGCGCAGAGGGCAGAGGTAATCAGTCTGTCAGTATTTCAGTCTATCAGTTAGTCAGGAACTGAGTGGTGGATTGAAATGTTCAGCACGAACGAGACGAAGCCAACCTAGATAGGTAAAGATGGATAGGCAAGGGAAAGAAAATGTCGAGGTCAACTAAGAAGGGGCCGTATGTGCATCCGAAGCTGGCGAAGAAGGTGACTGCGGCACAGAACAGTCGCAGCCGTACAGTGCTTCGCACATGGTCGAGGGCGTCCACGATTATGCCCGACATGCTGGGATTGACGATTGCTGTTCATGACGGTCGCCGCCATGTTCCACTGTTTATCACGGAAAATATGGTGGGGCATAAATTGGGAGAGTTCGCGCCCACAAGGACTTTCAGGGGCCATATCTCCCGGTCAGAGCGAACTACACGGGCAAGATAGAGGATTTTCACCTCCATCCTAACCCCTGCCTTCGCAGGGGCAGGCTCTTCGCCCATCAAGGGCGAAGGGACAGAAGGTAATGATAGCGAGTCTGAGAAATGCCGGTTAGCGCAGTAGCGAAAAACACGGGATATTCCGTGAAGAAGATTAAGCCCATAATTGACATGATTCGGGGCATGAATGTGGAAGATGCGCTGAACGCGCTGCGCTTTCTACCGTCGCCAATCGCGGCGAGAATTGCAAAGGTTGTGCAGTCGGCGGCAGCGAACGCAGAGAACGAGTTGATGGCGAGCACCGCCGACCTACGCATAACGGAGATTTATGCGAACGAGGGGCCGCGAACGAAGCGATTCAGGGCGCGGGCGCGCGGGCGCATCAATCAAATCACGCGGCGTAATAGCCACATCACCGTAGTAGTTGACGAGGAGGTCTCCTAAGTTGGGTCAGAAGACGCACCCCATAGGATTTCGGCTGGGCATCAGCAAGGACTGGCAATCTCGCTGGTTCGCATCGAAGCCTGAAGAGTACCGCGACCTCGTCAAGCAGGACGTGGAAGTACGGGACATTATTCTGTCCCGTTATCCGGACGCCGGCATATCCAAGGTAGAGATAGAGCGCGGCAACGACGTTGTGATAACGATACACACCGCGCGACCCGGAATCGTGATTGGTCGAGGCGGTCAGCGTGTAGAGGAACTTCGCAAGGAGCTTGAGCAGAAGTCGGCCAGGCGGGCCCGGCTCAATGTGCAGGAGATACGTCAGCCCGAGTTGGACGCATTCCTGGTTGGGCGCAACATCGCGGAGCAGCTTGAGCGCCGCGTAGCGTTCCGGCGCGCCATTCGACAGACAGTGCTTCGCACGATGCAGGCGGGCGCCCTGGGAATCAAGGTGCTTATTTCCGGCAGGCTGGGCGGCGCGGACATCGCTCGACGCGAAAAGGCTATGGAGGGGCGCGTGCCGCTGCATACACTGCGCGCGGACATCGATTACGCCATCGCAGAGGCTGCGACCGAGTTCGGACGGATCGGGATCAAGGTATGGATTTACAAGGGCGATATTGTTCCTGAGCCACGACAGATACCGCAAGAAGAACCCGCACCCGCAGATATTGCGCCTATCGAAGTTACGGTTACGGCGTCTCCCGAGGCAGAAGCGGCACCAGCGCCTGCTGCATCGGCATCCTCTGATGCGCCGATACCTGCCGAAACGCCAGCGCCTGCTGAGGCCACTCCTGAACCCACAGCGGAGGTTACAAATGCTTCAACCGAAGAGAGTTAAGTATCGCAACCACCACAGAGGCCGCCGCAAGGGGCTTTCCGTAGCGGGAAGCACGCTGAACTCCGGTGAGTACGGCATCAAGGCGACTGAAGCAGCCTGGGTTACTTCTCGACAGATCGAGGCTGCAAGGCGCGCGATGACACGTTACGCTCGCAGAGGCGGTAAGATATGGATCCGCATCTTCCCGGACAAGACGGTCACGGCGCGCGCGGCAGAAACGCGAATGGGCAGCGGCAAGGGCGCGGTGGACCATTGGGTCGCCGTGGTGAAGCCGGGCAGGATCATGTTCGAGATTGCCGGAGTACCTGAGGACACGGCGAAGGAAGCACTACGCCTTGCGGCGTCGAAGCTACCGATGGGTACGACGATCGTTGCGCGGCAAGGATTCTAGAATTCAGATGTCAGGATGTTACCTATCCTTTGGGACTGTGAGGGATGGGCAAGACATAGCATAGGACGAACAGAGAGATGGAAATAGACGATATAAGGGCGCTTTCGGATGAAGAGCTTAACGACGAGCTTGAAGATACGCACAGGGCGCTCATGAATCTGCGGTTTCGCGCCGCGACGATGCAGTTGGCGGACATGAACGAGGTGCGGAGGGCGCGCAAGCGCATCGCTCGCATCAAGACGGTGATACGGGAAAGAGAGCTTGCAGCAGGCACAGTATGAGTTTTGAGAGACGCAAAATCAGAATAGGCAAGGTTGTCAGCGACAAGATGGACAAGACCGTAGTTGTTGCCGTCGAGTGGCGCCGGCCTCACCGTGTCTATAAGAAGCCGGTCAGGCGCGAGACACGCTTTGTAGTACACGACCCTGAGAACCAGTGCAGGCTCGGCGACACGGTGCAGATTCGAGAGGGTCGGCCGTTGTCCAAGACTAAGCGCTGGCGCGTGATTGACATTTTGCAGCGCGAGGACCTAGCAGAGGTGCAGCCGGGAGAGCTTACGGCTGACGATGAGAGCAATATCCTCGCCGAGGCGCAGGCGGTTACCGTGCCAGAGGCCGGGGATGTGAGCGCCAAAGTCGCATACGAGGACGATGGGCCTAACATCGATGAACAAGATGGATAGGATAGGCTAAAGGGTTCTCTTCACCCCCATCCCTGAATCGAGTTCAGGGCAGGCTCTAACCCCTGCCTTCGCAGGGGCAGGTTCTTCTCCCTTGCTGATGGAAGGGATAAAAAGGCAGGATTGAGATGATTCAGCAGTATTCGCGCCTGCGAGTTGCGGACAACTCGGGCGCAAAGACAATAAGCTGCATCGGCGTTCCCGGTGGCAGCGGCAGGAAATACGCATGGCTAGGCGACATCATCGTGGCATCGGTGAAGGAAGCCGCGCCCGCGTCGAATGTGCGAAAAGGTGAGGTCGTAAGAGCGGTAATCGTAAGGACGACCAAGAGCCATCGCAGGCCGGACGGCTCGCATATACGCTTCGACGACAACGCGGCGGTGCTGGTGAATGACGACCAGATGCCGCGTGGAACGCGCATTTTCGGGCCTGTGGCTCGCGAGCTGCGCGACAAGAATTTTATGCGAATCGTATCTCTCGCACCGGAGGTACTGTGACTATGAATTCCATGCGACTGCGACCTGACGACATGGTAATCGTTACAAAGGGCCGAGACCGCGGCAAGACCGGGCGCATACAGCAGGTATTCCCGAAAGAAGGGAAGTTACTGGTGGAGGGCGTCAATGTTGCCATGCGGCACACGAAGCCGACGCAAGGGATCCGGCAAGGAGGCATCATCCAGAAGGAGATGCCGGTTCGGATGAGCAATGTGATGCTGATATGCCCGTCCACCAACGAGCCTACGCGAGTGGGCTATACACGACTTGCGGACGGAACCAAGGCGCGGGTCTCCAAGAAGAGCGGAGAAATAATCGAGTAAGAGGTACGGCGAGTGAGTACGCAGAATGAAAACGGGGCGGCTTCGTTTCAGGCGCCGCCACGCATGCTGGAAAGATTACGCAGCGACATCGGCCCTGTGATGATTCAGGAGTTCGGATACACCAGCCCGATGCAAGTTCCGCGCCTGAGTAAGGTTACGCTGAACATTGGACTGGGTGAGGCGCTGACGAATGCGCGCGCGCTTGAGAACGCCACCCGCGACCTGACAGCAATATCAGGGCAGAAGCCGGTTACGACCCGCGCGAAGAAGTCCATAGCGGGCTTCAAGATTCGTGAAGGGATGCCCATCGGCGTGAGCGTTACGCTGCGCGGCCGCCGCATGTATGACTTCGTCGATAGGCTGATAAGCTCGTCGCTGCCGAGAATACGAGACTTTCAGGGTGTATCGAGGCGGGCGTTCGACGGCAGGGGAAACTACTCCCTCGGCATACGCGAGCAAGTGATATTCCCTGAGATTGACTACAACTCGATAGACCGCATTCGCGGACTTCAAATTGTAATTGTTACAACGGCGCCCTCGGACGCCGAGGGGCTACGACTGCTGGAATTGATGGGCATGCCATTCGTTCGCTCGGACTCGCAGCAGCAGGTAGCGTAAGAGTCTTCAGTTGACCGTTATCAGTATTCAGTTGGCAGACACCGGATGTTCAAGAAAAACACCCCATCCCAGCCTTCCTCCATTGAGAGGGAAGGGGCTTGAAGAGAGGGACAAGTGGCTAAGGAATCCTCAAAGGCGAAAAACGAACGGCGCAAACTGACCGTTGCACGATATGCGGCAAAGCGGGCTGAATTGCGAGCGATCGCGCAGGACATGAGCAGGTCTCAGCAGGACCGGGCGCAGGCGCGAGACGAACTTGCGATGCTGCCGCGGGATGCCAATCCCAACCGCGTGCGAAATCGTGACTTGACCACTGGCAGGCCGCGCGGCTACATCAGGCACTTCGGGCTATCCCGCATAACATTCCGCGAGATGGCGCTTAAGGGTCTGCTCCCCGGCGTGCGCAAGGCGAGTTGGTAAGTAGCGGTCAGGCGTCAGCCTTCAGGTATCAGCCGCTGCTAACCGCCTGCTGACGCTGATAGCTGACTGTCGGTAGCTGAAAGTAAGGTAAGAAAATGCCAGTAACAGATCCCATATCGGATATGCTGACCCGTATCCGAAACGCCATAATGGCGGGGCACGATTCGGTGCCCGTGCCTCTGTCCAAGATGAAGGAGTCACTCTCAGAAATTCTGAAGAACGAGGGTTTCATCGAGGGGTACAGTGTTCATCGGCGAGGCACGCCGCAAGCAAACATCCGAATCTTCCTTCACTATCGCGACAGGGACGAGCCTGCCATCAGCGGGCTGAAGCGCGTGAGCAAGCCGGGACTGCGAGTGTATGTGAAGAAGGGAGAGATTCCCCGCCCGTATGGTGGGCTGGGCGTCGCCATCATGTCCACTTCCAAGGGCGTGATGACGGGAAGGCAGGCATGGAGAGAGAACATAGGCGGAGAACTTCTCTGCTATGTATGGTAAGGAGCCGATATGTCCAGAATAGGCAACATGCCGGTAACACTACCATCCGGCGTTGATGTAGATATAAAAGGAAGCGATGTTACGGTCAAGGGAGCGCAAGGTGTACTGAGCTACACGTTCCACGCCGACATGACGATAGAGCGCAATAACGGCTCAGTAGTCGTTAAGCGCCCGTCTGACGAGGGTCATCACCGCGCACTGCACGGACTGACTCGCAGCCTGCTCGCGAACATGGTTACAGGCGTGAGCCAAGGCTTCAGCAAGAGTCTCGAGCTGGTTGGAGTGGGGTACAGGGTGCAGCAGAGCGGCAAGGGGATCTCACTGAGTGTGATGTACAGTCATCCGGTGGTCATCGAGGCGCCTGACGGCATTTCGCTTGAAGTCGAAGGAAACAACCGCATCCATGTCCGGGGCATCGACAAGCAGAAGGTGGGACAGCTCGCGGCACAGATTCGCAAGGTCCGACCGCCTAATGTCTATACGGGCAAGGGCATCCGCTATCTGGGCGAACAGGTGCGCCTGAAGCCCGGCAAGAGCGCCAGGAGAGCGTAGGGATGGCGAAGATTCGCACAAACAAAGGCAGAAGGGTAATGCGGCACGCCCGAGTGCGCCGCAAGATAGTCGGTACGTCGGAACGCCCAAGGCTGTCGGTGTACCGCAGTCTGAACCATGTGTACGCGCAGGTTATTGACGACAGCCAGGGCACAACGCTTGCTGCGGCTTCGAGCCTGGAGGGCGCTGTGCAAAGCCAGAAGAACGGCAGGAGCAAGGTGGATGTCGCCGGGCTTGTCGGCGGTCTGATCAGTGAGCGCGCAAAGGAGAAAGGCATCGGCTTGGTGGTCTTTGACAGAGGCGGCTATAAGTATCATGGCCGCGTCAAGGCACTAGCGGACGCAGCCCGCAAGGGAGGACTGGTGTTTTAGATGGCAATGCAGCAGATGCAGCGAGAGCGAGACAGAGACAGGAATCGAGATTCGGACGGCGAAGAGGACGAACTTCCTCTGACCGAAAGGGTCGTCAAGATTTCTCGTGTCGCCAAGGTGGTCAAGGGCGGAAGGCACTTGAGCTTTAACGCGGTGGTGGTCGTAGGCGACATGGACGGGCATGTCGGTATCGGGATGGGCAAAGCCGACGCAGTGCCGGATGCAGTCCGCAAGGGCGCGACCGCGGCTCGCAAGAACATTATCGAAGTGCCGCGCCAGGGCAGCACCATTCCGCATGAGATTTCTTCGAAGTACATCGGCTCGGTAGTGATGCTCAAGCCTGCTCAGCCGGGCACGGGCGTTATCGCGGGGGCATCTGTGCGCGCGGTTGTGGAGCTTGCGGGGATTCAGGACATCGTGACGAAGGTGCGCCGCAGCACGAATCCGGTGAATGTGGTCAAGGCAACCTTCAACGGATTACAGGAATTGAAGGCGCCTGACCAGGAATTCACAAATCGAAAGAATCTGTACGAGTACGGCCGGCAGCGCGAACGCGAGCGGGCGGAACGGCAGCGACAGCGACAAGCCCGGCGCGCGGCACAGCAAGCCGCTGCTGCGGAGCGACAAGCCGCCGCTGCAGCCGTCGCTCCGACGGCGCCTGCCGCTCCCGCAGCGCCCACCGCTCCCCCGGCAACGGCATAACTTTTCCGAAAGTAGATTCTCATGGCTAACAAATTATCGGTAACTTGGAAGGTCAGCGGCATAGGCTATAAGAGGGACCAGCGGCGTACAATCGAGGCGCTGGGACTTCGCAAACTCCACCAGACTGTCGTGCATGACGACACACCATCCATCAGAGGGATGCTGTTCAAGGTGCGACACCTAGTTGAGGTCAACGAGGTGTAGGGAATTAGTCAGGCGGCCAGCCTTATGGATTCCTGCCTACGCAGGAATAACGGATCCGAATCACAACTAACTTTGCAACAGGACAAAAGATGCAACAGCAAGACTTGAGGCCACCGTCGGGAGCAAAAAAGGCGCGGCGGCGGCGCGGACGAGGCGACAGCAGCGGATATGGCAGCTTCGCCGGTCGGGGCATGAAGGGCCAAAACTCCAGAAGCGGAGGCGGCGTGCGACCGAACTTCGAGGGAGGGCAGCTTCCTCTATCGAAGAAACTGCCGTTTATTCGCGGCTTTACGAACATATTCCGCGTGGAGTACAACGTGGTCAATGTCGATAAGCTCGCCGAGTTCGAGGCGAATAGCGAAGTAAGCCCGGAGGTCCTGCGCGAAACAGGCATACTCCGCACGCTGAACAAGCCGGTTAAGATACTGGGTCGCGGCGAAATAGACATACCGCTTACGGTAACGGCACACAAGTTTTCCGAGTCGGCGCGGCAGAAGATCGAAGCTGCGGGCGGAACTGTGAGGGAGACGGGCTGATGATGCGCCAGCCGGTTGGAGCGCGGCAGCAAGAAGTCTCCAGGCCACAGCTGATACAGTCGATGATCGATGCCATGCGGGTTCCGGACCTGCGCGGCAAGATACTGTTCACGCTTGCGATGCTGGTAGTGTTTCGCTTCGTGGCGCACGTACCGGTGCCGGGTGTTGATCCACAGGCTCTGACGCAGGCCTTTCAGTCACAGGCGTTGCTGGGCTTCCTGGACTTGTTCAGCGGTGGCGCGCTTTCGAGGCTGAGTGTTGCGGCGCTGGGAGTCTATCCGTACATCACGGCGTCTATCGTGATGCAGATACTGGTGCCGGTCATTCCTAATCTGAAGGCTCTGTCACAAGAGGGTGAATACGGTCGGCAGAAAATCAACCAGTTCACTCACTACCTTGCTGTGCCGATAGCGGCGCTTCAGGCCTGGGGGCAGCTCACACTGCTGCGCCAGGCCGGGGTGCTTCCGTTCATCGACTTTGGGTTGAACCTGCCAACTCTCGCTATGGTAGCCTCGATGATCGCCGGCACGATGTTCCTCGTGTGGCTGGGCGAGCTAATCACCGAGCGCGGACTGGGCAACGGCATATCGCTCATCATTTTCGGCGGTATCGTGGCAGGGTTCCCGCAGATTGTCGGCCAGGGGCTGCTTGAGAGCCAGCAAGGAGCGGGTCTTCTGTTGCTGTCGGCGTTTACTTTCGTGGTGATATACGCCATCGTGCTGTTCACAGAGGCTCAGAGGCGCGTACCCGTACAGTACGGTCGAAGCGTGTTTCGCGGCGGTAGGATGCAGCGACAGTCGGGTTCTACATTTCTGCCGTTGCGCGTGAATTCAGCGGGGATGATTCCTCTCATATTCGCGTTCTCCATCGTTATATTGCCGGGTACGATTGCCAGTTATTTCAGGAATCCGCTCAGCGACAGTTTTGGGTCTCGAATGGCTCAGTTCTTCGCAGACAGCCTTGATCCGTCGGCATTGCCTTATTGGGCGCTGGTATTCGTGCTAGTTGTGATATTCACTTTCTTCTACACGCTTGTGACATTCCAGCAACAGGACCTGGCAGGCAACTTGCAGCGCAATGGCGGCTTCATTCCGGGAATCCGTCCGGGGCAGCCGACTCAGGAGTACCTTACTCGTGTCCTTGTGCGAATCACATGGGGTGGCGCGCTGTTCTTAGGCATCGTAGCTATTCTGCCTTTCTTCGTAACTTTCGCGACGGACGTGCGCTCATTGACACTAAGCAGTACCAGCCTGCTCATCATGGTCGGCGTTGCGCTCGACACGATGCGTCAGTTGGAGGCGCAGCTGCTGATGCGGAATTACGAAGGGTTTATCAGGTAGGTTTCAGGTTTCAGCGATCAGGTATCAGGAAAGTTGTCCTGCAAATCAGGACAAGGCGTCAAGCGAGTGGACTCCCACTCCCCGCCTTCGCGAGGACATGCTTGGCGGGAATGACGAGATAATTATCGGCGGGAAAGACGGATCGATTGAAGGATGTATGCGCGAGTGAAAGTCATACTTCTCGGACCTCCGGGCGCGGGCAAAGGCACTCAAGCGGCGAGAGTCGCTGATGAGCTAGGCGTTACGCGCACGGCGTCGGGCGACCTGTTCCGCGAGAATCTGCGAAATGAAACCGAGCTCGGCTTGCTTGCCAAGTCCTACATGGACAGGGGCGCGCTGGTGCCGGACGATGTAACTATTCGACTGATTATGTCGTGGATTTCGGCGCCTGACCAGAGCGGAGGCTTCGTGCTTGACGGCTTTCCGCGCACACTGCCGCAGGCTGAGGCGCTTGACGGCGCGCTTGAGCCAAGCGGAGGACTGGACCGGGTATTGTACGTCAACGTTGCCGAGGACGAACTAGTGCGGCGGCTCGCAGGTCGTTTCATCTGCCGAATCTGCCAAATGCCCTATCACGAAATTACGTCTCCGCCGAAGAAGCGAGGCGAGTGCGACGACTGCGACGGAGAGCTGTACCAGCGTGATGACGACAAAGCCGAGGTGGTGAAGAGGCGGCTTCAGGTTTATTTCGAGGAGACGCAGCCTCTTGTAGGGCACTATCGAAGTTCCGGGGTCCTGCGTGAAGTTGACGGCGAAGGCACCGTTGACAATGTGGGGAATCTGCTGGTTGAGGCTCTTCAATGACGGATAGTCCGTCATTGCCGACAACTAATTTGATATAATAATAGTTCGTTTGCAACATCATACAGGAAAATGACTACTTTGCGACGCAGGACAAGCGGCATAACGATAAAGTCTGAGCGGGAACTTGCGCTAATGCGGCAGGCCGGCAAGATAGTTGCCGAGGCGAAAGCTCACGTCAAGGAAGCGGTTGCGCCCGGAATCACCACGGGCGAGCTGGACAGAATAGCTGAAACAGTCATACGGAAGATGGGATCTGTTCCGTCGTTCAAAGGCTATGCGGCGGGCGGACCGATACCCTTTCCGGGAACTATATGCGCTTCAGTAAACGAAGAGATCGTGCATGGCATTCCGGGTAGAAGGAAGCTGAAGGAAGGGGACATATTCAGCATTGACGTTGGCGCGATAGTAGGTGGCTTTCATGGCGACAGCGCGTTTACGATAGGCGTCGGCGACATTTCTGACGAGGCGCAACGTCTAATTGACTCGACACGGGAAGCGCTTAAGCAAGGCTTGAGGCAGGCAACCGCCGGATCACGCATTGGAGACATCGGGCACGCGGTAGAGACGTACGCGGATGCACAGGGCTATTCGGTGGTGCGGAAATATGTTGGGCATGGCATTGGCCGCTCCCTGCATGAGGACCCGCAGGTGCCTAACTACGGAAGGCCGGGGCGCGGGCCCCTGATAAAGAAGGGAATGACCCTCGCAATCGAGCCGATGCTGAACATCGGAACGGGTGAGACGTTGGAACTGGAAGACGGGTGGACGGTCGTAACCGCAGACGGTGAACTGTCGGCGCATTTCGAGGACACGATAGCGGTTACCGCTGATGGGATAGAGGTTCTGACCACGCCCAGCGGTTATGAATTTTAGCGCATACTTGCGAACGCGCGTATGAAGAAGGTATGACCGGGTTGGTGAAATCCTAACCCATAGAGGAACACTCAAGGGAGAGTGCATGGCAAAACGGGAAGCCATTGAAGTTGAGGGTACGGTGACAGAGTCGCTGCCGAATGCTAGTTTCCGAGTGGAGCTTGCGAATGGTCACGAGGTTCTGGCGTATGTATCGGGCAAGATTCGTCTGAACTTTATTCGAGTACTGCCGGGCGACAAGGTCCTTGTCGAACTGTCGCCTTACGACCTTGCGCGAGGCAGGATAACCTACCGCTTCAAATAACCACTACCGGGCATTGTAGATTGTCCAGATGTCCATGCTCGGCGACGCAGCATGGCTTGGGGACTTTCACCCTTCCGATAGGCAGCAGCGTCAAGAAAGGCAATCAGATGAAAGTATCGGCATCGGTCAAGGTCAGATGCGCCAAGTGCCGCGTGATAAGGCGACACGGCAGGGTTATGATTATCTGCGAGAATGCGAAGCACAAGCAACGGCAAGGCTAGGAGGGAAACATGGCGATTGTATCCGGCGTAAACATTCCTGACAACAAGCGCGTTGAGATTTCTCTTCGCAGCATATACGGCATAGGCCCGCACCAGGCGAAAGACATCGTGGATAAGGCCGGCATCATGGGCAATCCGCGTGTGCGTGAGCTTGACGAGGGCGACTTGACCCGCATCAGAGAGATTGTTGACCGCGAAAAAATTGTCGAGGGCGACCTGCGGCGCGAGGTGGACATGAACATCCGGCGCCTGATGGATGTGGGCACATATCGAGGGCTGCGCCATCGCAGAGGTTTGCCTTCGCGCGGACAACGAACGCGAACCAACGCCCGCACGAAGCGTGGCAGACGTCAGACCGTCGCCGGACGCGGGCAGAGGTCAACTACGAAATAGCAATGAGGTGTCAGGTGTCAGCCACCATGTTTTAGGTGGTTCGACAGGCTCACCACGAACGGAGTTAACAGGATAGATTGGATTTTCCATCCCCATCCCTGAATCAAGTTCAGGACAGGCTCTAACCCCTGCCTTCTCAGGGGCAGGCTCTTCCGCCATTGAGGGGGAAGGAACAACAACGAATACGGAAAGGCAAAAAGAATGCCGCGAAGACCGCGAACAAGGCGCAGAGAGCGCAGGTCCATCCCTGTCGGGAAGGCATACATACAATCAACTTTTAACAACACAATAATCACGCTGGTGGACCCAGAGGGCAATGTCATCTGTTGGGGCAGTTCGGGCACGGCGGGTTTCAGGGGGTCGCGCAAGTCAACGGCATTCGCCGCACAGCGCGCCGCAGAGGATGCCGCGCGGAAAGCCAGGGACAACGGGCTTCGTCAGATAGAGGTCTTCGTCAGAGGTCCGGGCGCGGGCAGGGAGGCTGCAATACGAACGCTCCAAGCGCAGGGGTTGCTGGTGACGAGCATACGCGACGTCACTCCCATACCGCATAACGGCGCGCGACCACGCAAGCGGCGACGGGTGTAGCGGCTGCGGCAGCGCAGCTCGCAAGGTGATGCAGGTGGAGCAGCAGCCAACGCAGACTTTCAGACGCAATCCCTTTGAGATTATCGGCGAGTGCTTCAGCATATACGGCAGGCACTTTCGGAAACTCTTTCTGATAGCTCTGATAGTCCAGGTCCCGCTGGCAGTATTTGGATTCGCATTAGGCGATAGGTTGCCCGCCGCCGAGGATTTGCAGAGACTTCAAGCCAGCATCATAGGTGACCCGCGGGCGGCGCTCCCGGAAAGCGCGGAGTATTCGACCGAGTCACCGGAATTGCCCGAACCTCTGACAAGCGATGAGATTGTCGGGTTTGCGATTTCGATGGCGAGTTTGTTTGTCGTGACGCTGATTCTGCAAACCTTCGCAAGTGGCGTAATCGTAGCGGCGGTCGCTATGCAGTATGCAACCGGACGGATAGACGTGGGCGCGTGCTATGGTCGGGCTTGGTGGCGAGTGCTTTCACTTGTCATACTGGGTCTGTTGCTGTTCGGCTTAATCGTGCTTATGATAGCGGGCTTTGCACTGTTTATCGTGCCCGGCATTGTCATATTGGTGCTGATAATCTACTGGTCTGTGGATGTGTCGGCAGTCGTGATAGAAGGATGTAAACCGATTTCGGCATTAGGACGCAGTTTTGAGTTGGTGAGAGGCAACTGGTGGAGGACTTTCGCGACTATTGCCCTGATGACACTGACATTGATTGGATTCACGGTTGTGCTAACGTTGCTACTGTCGGCTCCACTGGCGCTGCTAGGAGATGATGGCCTATCGGAAACGATGACACAAGTGTCAAGCTCACTTTTAGGAATGCTGACCAACGCGATAATTTTGCCGATAGCCGCAACCGTCGGCGCGCTGATATATCTGGATCTCAGGGCGCGCGACGAGGATTATGATACCGGAGCGCTGAGCCAAGAGTTGGGACTGACGTCTCCGACTTGATGAATACGAAATAGATGCACAATAGACGGACTGAAACAGGCAGCGATGCTTATTAGGGCATGATGCGCTGACGAAATGTACTGGAATCCTGCTTTCGCAGGAATCACGGTCAAAGCGGAGGGCAAAAGACAGAAAAGATGGCAAGATACACTGATGCAGTATGCCGACAGTGCCGCCGCATAGGGGAAAAGTTGTTCCTCAAGGGCGAGCGCTGCTACACGCCCCGATGTGCGGTGGAACGGCGCAGAAATCCGCCGGGAGACAGCATCCCGCGACGCAGGCGTTCATCCGACTGGGCGCTCCAGCTCCGCGAGAAGCAGAAGGCGCGCTTCACCTACGGCGTGCTCGAAAAGCAGTTCAGGAAGTACTTCGAGATGGCGCGGGACAACCCCGGCGTAACGGGCGACAACCTGCTCCAGTTGCTTGAGACGCGGCTGGATAACGTTGTATTCCGCCTTTCCTTTGCCGAGTCGCGGCAGCACGCGCGACAGCTCGTAAATCACAGCCACTTCACGGTGAACGGCAGGCGAATGGACATCCCGTCTTATATTGTGAAGCCGGGCGATGTGGTCGCCTGGAAGCGTGGTGGCAATAACGGCAGCGTGCCTGAATTCATCCAGGAGCTGACGGACGGCCCTCCCAAGCGCACAGTGCCTATATGGCTGAGGCTGGACTCCGGCAGGCGCGCCGGCGAGATGATGGCGCTCCCGGACCCGACCGAGATTGACACCAACATCGATGTGCGCCTGGTTGTGGAGTTCTACTCGAAGTAACCCCACCTTGCCGCAGAAAATAATCAAAGCACGGCAGTCGGCAACGCCCCAAGTGCGGACAGGAGATGCACAATATGGTCTTGGATTATCCGGCGTTCACACTTACCGACATAGAAGAAGAAGAAGAGATTGTAATCAATCCCGAAATCAAGCAGCTTGAGTTCGCTGACAGGTATGGCAAGTTCGCAATCGAGCCGCTTGAGCCGGGCTACGGCATGACGCTGGGGAATCCACTGCGCCGCGTGCTGTATGGCTCGCTTACGGGCACCGCAGTGACTTGGATTAAGGTGGAGGGCGTGCTGCACGAGTACGCAACTATCGACCACATGAAGGAAGAAGTATCGGAATTTCTGCTTAACGTAAAAGGCATTCGGCTCCGCTCCGAGACGGACAGGCCTGGCAAGCTGCGGCTTGAGGTCGCCGGCGAGGGAGAAGTATGCGCCGCCGATATTATGGCGTCCTCAAACTTCGAGGTGGTCAACCCTGAGCTGCACCTGGCTACACTTGACGCGGCGGAAGCAAAGCTTGCGGTAGAGTTCAACGTGGAGCAGGGAGTCGGATACAAGGAAGCAGCCAGCGGGAACGATCAATCCATAGGCACACTCCCCGTAGATGCCGTGTTCACGCCAATTCGCAAGGTCAACTATCGGGTCGAGCCTACTCGCGTGGGACAGCGCACCGACTATGAGCGCCTCGTTGTCGAGATATGGACTGACGGCACTGTGGAACCCATAGAGGCTCTTCGGCAGTCCGGCGAAATACTGATGAACAAGTTCTTCCTTTTCGCCAAGGTGCAGATAGACTCGTCCGAGGCAGGCAGTCCGGTGCTGATTCCCAGCATCTCGCCAGAGAAATACAACATTGTGGTCGAAAAGCTCGAACTCTCGTCGAGGACGCTCAACTGCCTCAAGCGCGCGGGCATCGACAAGGTGGGCGAGGTACTTGAGAAGAGCAAGGAAGAGCTGATTGCCATTCGCAACTTCGGAGAGAAGTCCTATACGGAGTTGTTCGATCAGTTGAGGGCAATGGACTTGCTGCCTCCCAACCTTGACCCTAAGAATGCAGAGGGCGCGGAGAGCGCCGTAGCCTCTATTGAAGAATAGAGGGCGAAAAATAGAAAACAAGGAGTAGAGAGGACGACAATGAGACACCGCCTCTCAGGTAGGAAACTGAACAGGCCAACCGCGCATCGCATGCTGATGCTGCGCGGCATGGTGACAGACCTGCTCAGGTATGAAACCATCAGAACCACGGAAGCGAAAGCGCGCGAAGTGCGCCCTCTTGCCGAGAAGGTGATTACGCGCGGCAAGCGCGGCACACTGCACGAACGCAGGCAGGCGGCGGCGTTCCTTACGGACGGCGACGTGCTGCGGAAAGTGTTCGATGAGCTTGCGGAGCGATACGAGGACAGGCCCGGCGGATACACCCGCATGACGAAACTCGGTCCCCGGAAGGGCGACGCCGCGCCTATGGCAGTCGTGGAATTAATGCCGTAGGAAATTCGTCAGCTTAACAGTAAATCAGTGTTACATCCCCCACTGGTGGGGAAAGAACGCACAAAGGCCCTTCCCTTTCGATGGGGGAAGGCTAGGATGGGGGTGAGAATCCCCTTGAATCGACAATGAAAGCAGGCCGCTAGATGCGACTTGCGTTAACAATCGAATACGAGGGCACACGCTATAACGGTTTCCAGTATCAGGTGGATGCGCCAACGATACAAGGGGAGCTGGAGCATGCGATTGAAAAGTTGACCGGCGAGTCTGTGCGTGTTTGGGGCGCAGGTCGCACCGACGCGGGTGTGCATGCGGAAGCGCAGGTGGTGGCGTTCGACACCGACTCAGCACATTCTACCGAGACATTTGTAAGTGCGCTGAACCACTATTTGCCGGACGACATAGCTGTCAGGGCGGCGTATATCGCGGCACAGGACTTCGATCCGCGCAGGCATGCCAAAAGCCGCACCTATCGGTACAGCGTCCTGAACAGCAGAACGCCGTCTCCCCTGGCAAGACGGTTTACGTGCCACATTCGGGATACGCTGGATATGGAGCGGATGCAAGGAGCGGCAGGGCTGTTCGTGGGAACGCATGACTTTCGCAAGTTCGCTGCCCCGCTGCCGAAGGGGCAGACGAGCGGCGTGCGCATGATATCTAGAGCAAGCATAGCCGCCGGTCGCGTGGTTCGACAGGCTCACCACGAACGGAGTCCGAACGCGCAGAACGACGAATTGCTGGTCTTTGATGTTACCGGCAATGCTTTCCTGCAGCACCAGGTCAGGCGCATGGCGGGCGCTCTAGTGGACATAGGACGCGGCAGGCTATCAAAGCATGATCTGCGAGCGATGATAGACAACCGTGAGACAGACAAGGTAGCTCATTCGCTGCCGGCACATGGGTTGTGCCTCGTCAAGGTGGAGTATGAAAACTACCCACCTACTCGATAAAGGATGTGAGTTATTCCCCTCCCCCTTGACGGGGGAAGGCTAGGATTGGGGTGGGAACCCCAAAATATAACGGAGAACGGTGAAAGAAAATGCCTAGAGGAAATCAGCCGTACCAGACGACGGCGGCAGAACTCAAACCGAAGTGGCATGTGGTTGACGCCGCCGACAAGACGCTCGGCAGGCTGTCATCGGAGATTTCCGTGCTGCTCATGGGCAAGCACAAGCCCATCTACGTGCCGCACCTGAACACGGGCGACTACGTGATTGTCGTGAACGCGGAGAAGATTCGCGTAACCGGCAACAAGATGGAACAGAAGATGTACTACCGGCACAGCGGCTATCACGGCGGCTTGACCGAGCGAACGCTGGCGCAGATGCTTGAGAAAACGCCTACTCGCGTCATAACGCAAGCAGTCAAGGGCATGCTGCCCAAGAACGCGCTGGGCAGGCACATGCTGGCTCGAATGAAGGTTTATGCCGGACCGGACCATCCGCATCAGGCGCAACTGGCTTCGAGCGCGGCCGCTACTACAAGTCAGGGGGAGGAATCCTAAGTGACTACGATGCAGCAGCAGTATTACTATGCCACAGGCAGACGCAAGTCAGCGGTAGCGCAGGTCCGCCTCTACATGGAGAGCGGTCCAGTCGTGGTCAACGGCAAGCCGATTGAAGAGGCATTCCCCTGGGACAACTGGCGGCGCGAGATAATGGAGCCATTCCGTATTACGCATACGAACGGCCAGTTCCGCGTGGTGGCGAAAGTGGCAGGTGGCGGAGTTACCGGGCAGGCGGGCGCACTGCGGCATGGCATATCGCGGGCGCTCACCGAAGCAGACCCGAATCTGCGAACTCCACTCAAGCGCGCCGGCATGCTCACCCGCGATCCGCGCGTCAAGGAGCGCCGCAAGTACGGCCTCAAGAAAGCTCGCAAGGCACAGCAGTACACCAAGCGGTAGCTTTTTCGCTCAGAAATGCCCCTTCCCCCTTGATGGGGGAAGGCTAGAACCATCCCTGAATTCGATTCAGGGATGGGCGTGGAAATATCCTCCCCATCCTGCACAGCCTGTCAGAGTCGCCCCTACACCATTGCGCGAAGCGGGTCGATGTTCGACTCTTCGTAGGGCATGTCGCCACGCTCAACACGCCTCACGATATCTACAATGCCGTCGCAGAACGGCGTATCCACACCAACAATGTCTCCCCTTGCTGCCACGAAGCCGTTCAGGTAGTCGATCTCTGTTTTGCGTCCCTTCATTACGTCCTGAAGCATCGAAGGGCGTCCCGCGCCCAGATTGCTTGCGCCCTCGGCGAGCCGTGACTTCAGGTCCTCCATCGCTTCCGCGTTGTCCGTTGGCAGATAATCGTCCGCAGGGATGCCGCTGATTGGTTCGACCTGAATGCCGAGCGACTGCGCTACCGTGACAACCTCTGCCGCGATGTTGACGGACACATCATTGACGCCGGGCGTACTCCTGACCGCCGCTGAGCCAAGTCCTGTTGATGCGGCGATGGGGTTCGCCATGCTGTTCACCGCGAGTTTCGCCCAGCGCTCACCCCAGATGTTGCGGCTGACCTTCGTCGGGCCGATGTCGTTCATCACTTCTGCAAGCGCGTTAACACGGTCGGTCGGCAGCCCGTTCAACTCGCCAAGTGTGAACGACAGCTTGTGCGGGTCTCCGGTGTGTATCGCCTTCGCAGGCTCGTACAAGCCCGCGCCGAGCGTTATGACGCAGGCAATCTCGCGGGAATAGCCTACAATTGGCGCAATCACCTCGTCGTTGATGCCGTTCTGCGCCGAAATAATGATGCCGGTTGGCTTCAGGTAGCGCATCGCGAAATGCGTCGCCCACACGGTGTCATAGGATTTCACGGCAAGGAATATGGCATCGAACGGCTCGATGACCGTATTAACATCGCCAAGGTGCATCGCGTTGACACTTGTGGTGAACTCGCCGTTCTCGGCGGTAATATGCAGCCCATCCGCGTTCATCGTATCCACATGTTCCGACCAGGTGTCAATGAGCGTGATGTCGCGCCCTGCCCTCGACAAGTAGCCGCCTATCACACTGCCAATAGCGCCCGTTCCCACGATTGCAAGTCTCTCAAACATTGTAATTTCCTCCGGAAAGTGTCTCAGTCTGTCAGTCCATAAGTCCCTCCCCCTTAATGGGGAAAGAGCCTGCCCCTGCGAAGGCAGGGGTTAGAGTCATCCCTGAATCGAGTTCAGGGATGGGGGGTGAAATCCTCCCTATCCTGCACATCGATGTTCGATGCTAACCGAGCAGTTCGCGGCGCACTTCATCCAGCCGTGCGCGCTGCTTCTCGTCAACTTCGGGATATGGCTCGCCCTTCTGCCGAATGCTGCCGGTGAATTCCGGCGGTCGCTTTTCGATGAATGCCTGCCTGCCCTCGTCGCCATCCGCGCTGAGCTGCGTCAGCAGCGTGTTCATGAGCGTTTGCACGCGCCAGGCTTCCGTTACGGGAGTGTCCCGGAATCTTATCACGAACTCTTTCATCATGCGCACGGCAAGCGGCGGCAGTCCGGCGATATGGTCAGCTATCTCCTCGGCACGCGTCATCAGCGAATCGTGCGTCACGACCTCGTTGATGAGGTTCATTCGCAAAGCTTCCTTAGCATCAAACGGCTCGTCAGTAAGCAGGATTTTCATTACGTCAGCGTAGGCGATCTGCTTCATCAGGTAGGTAGCGCCAGGACCGTTGCCCACCCAGCCCTGACTCAGCAGGGCGAACTTGAAGCGAGCGTTCTCCGCGCTGGCGATGCGGATGTCGGTAGATGTCAGCATCAGGTAGAAGCCCGCGCCCGCAGCCCAGCCGTTAATCGCGCCAACGACAGGCTTCCATATCTGCGGGTAGTGGTCGCCAAGCCGTCCGTCCGCGCCAATCTTCGCTGCGCCGTTCACCGTTCCGGATGGCGGCCAGAATATCGCCTCAGAGCGGATGCGCTCACGCTCTTCGGGTGTAATGTCGGGACGCGTGGCGAGGTTATGGCCGGCGCAAAAGTGGCGGTCGCCCTTCCCTGTCAGGATGGTCACACGCACATCCCAGTCATCCCAGATTTCCTTCCACACCTCGGCGATTTCGTCCGAGGTCGGGCGGTCTAGGATGTTCGCCTTCTGCGGGTTATCGATGGTTACATAGGCGATTGCGCCTCGCTTTTCGTATTGTACTGCCATTTTTGCCTCACAGGATGCACAGGATAGATAGTGTAGTTTGTCTCGTCCTCAATATATGATTTGCTCATTCACTAGGCGCTCGATTTCTTCATCGGGCAGTCCCAGCAGTTCGCCATACACGTAGTCGTTGTGCTGGCCCAACACAGGTGCGGCGGTGACGCGCGGTTCGGGACCGCCGGCGAAGCGCCAGCCGAGCGCGGGCAGGTCCCGCTGCTTGCCGTCACTTGCGGTATGGGTGCTGAAGAAACCACCCTCCCGCAACTGTGGGTCCGTGAAGACGCGCTCCGGACTCAGGTAAGGAGCGGCAGATACGCCCGCGTTCTGGAGAGCGTGCATCGCCTCGTAGTCCTCACGCCGCTGCGTCCACTCGCTGATTGCAGCGTCAATTCTCTGCTGCTGCTCGCGCCTGCCCTGCACGTCTGACAGCGCAGCGTCATGCAACAAGTCTAGCCTGTCGATTACGGCGCAGAGCGCGCGCCACTCATCGCCGTCGGCTACGGCGATGGCAAGCCAGCGGTCGCTGCCTTTGCAGCGATAGACATTGTGAGGAGAGTGACGGCTGTCAGCATTGCCCATCGGTTCGGGTACACGGTCATTCATCTGGTAGTCAAGCAGAGCCTCCGGTATGCTCGCGGTAAGCGCCTCCGCCATCGAGAAGTCCACATAGTTCCCTTCTCCTGTAACAGCCCGATGATTTAGCGCGGCAGCCGCGACCATTGCAAGCTCCATGCCCACCCAGGGGTCGGCCCACAGCCCTCCTTTGATCGGCTCAGAGTTCGGGTGGCCGGATATGGCGTTCCAGCCTGTGTAGTATTGCAGCAGGCTGCCATAGGCCACATAGTCCCGATCGGGGCCTGAGTGCCCTGTTCCGGACGACGAGAGCATTATGATGTCCGGCTTTGCCCGCCTGAGTGCATCATAGCCGAGTCCTAGACGCTCAATGACGCCCGCCGCAAAGTTTTCGATGACAATGTCGGAGACGGACACGAGCCGCATCGCCAGCTCCAACCCTTCGGGTCGTGAGATGTTCAGCGCGGCGTAGAGCTTGGACTGGTTGTATGCCTGAAATGGTGCGCCGCGCGTTGACGGATCGGGCCGGCGCGCGCTGCCCGCCTTGATTACTTCGGCTCCCATTAACGCGAGGAAGCGCGTGGCGGTCGGACCGGCAATGATCCAGCTGAGGTCGAGTACACGCACTCCTTCGAGAGGAAGGCTATTCTGAGTGTCGCTCATGGTGAACACTTCTCTTGCAAGTAGATGTCGTTGTGCTGACCGAGTAGCGGCGCCGGCCGTTCCGCAAGAGGCAGTGGCGTATTGGAGAGGCGATACGGCACACCCGGATACCGGAGCACGCCTGCCTTCGAATGGTCGATAGTCGTGAAGAAGCCGCGCTCCTGCAGGTGGAGGTCATTGAATAGGTCGTGGACGGTGTTTACCGGGAAACAGGGTATGCGCCGCTCCTGCCCCATTCGCGCGATGTCGTGCTTGGAACGAGGCTTCGTCCATTCGCTTACCAGTTCCCAAAGTTCTGTGAAGTTGCTCTCCCTTCCATCCCGCGTTACGAAGCGCTCTTCACTCGTCCAACTGGGGTTGCCCATAAGCTCGACCCAGCGCTGCCACTGAGCATCTTCGCGGGGTGAGATAGCAACGTATCCGTCGTTGCAGGGCAGTATCCCGCCCACAGCGGACACCACGCCTCCGGTCGCCGCTTCTTGCACTTCGGACAGCGAGCGTGACGGCGGCGGTCGGTCAAAGGCGCAGCTTGCGAGCGCGCTGACTAGCTGCGTAGCCATCGCCTCATACGCCGACGCCTCTATGTGGCAACCCTCCCCGGTGATACGCCTGCGAAAGAGGGCCATCAGTGTTGCGGTCGCGGCGGACATTCCCGCGACGAGTTCTGCCTGGTGTCCGCCGGCGCGTATGGGCGGCTCGCTGTTGGGGTCTGCGACTGGACCAAGCAGGCTGTGCGCCTGCCCGCTCATGTGAAAGAGCGTAAGGTCGTTGAGCTTATAGCCCGCGTATGGCCCCCATGTGCCGAAAGGAGACAGGGAAGTCATTACGAGCGCGGGATTGTCCTCGGTGAGGTCGGTATAACCGAACTGCCTATCATCCATCCATGCGATTGGCATACTCTCGATGACGATGTCGGCAGAGCGCGCGAGTCTGCGAAATGCGTCCGCGCCTTCTTCCGATTCGACGTCAAGCGATACGCCATACTTGTTGGCATTGAGAGCGAGAAAGACGCCGCTCTTTTCCGGGTGTGGCTCGTCGCCGGGGAAGGGGCCCATGCTGCGCGATATATCGCCCTGCGGTGGCTCGACCTTGATGACCTCAGCGCCAAGACCCGCCAGAACTTTGCCGCAATAAGGCGCGGACACGCCCTCGCCAAGTTCCAGTACCCTTACGCCGGGCAGCAGTCCTCTTGCCATAGCCTTTTACTCACTTTGCCGCAGGTTATTCCGCACAGAACTATATCATAGGGCAGAGTGCCCGACAGAATGTGCGAAATGTATGGGTTGATGTTCTCTTGAAGTCACTTACCTGTGTTAAGATTTGTGAGCGGAGGTCTGCCATGGATGTAAAGCAAGCGGTGCATACGGCAAGAGAATATGTCGTAAGCCTATATGACGAAGAAGAAATCATGGATATCGGGCTTGAAGAGGTAGAGTTTGATTATTGCTCTCACCAGTGGCGGGTCACCATCGGCTTTTCACGCCCATGGGACAGGGCGAAAGAAGTAGGCATACGGATGGCGGACTTTCAGCGTCCACGCTCATATAAAGTGGTTCGCATCGACGACGACGGCAAAATCGTATCCCTCAAGGATCGCATCCTAGTCCGATCAGATTGAGTCAATGCCCATATTAGGATACTTCATCGATACGAACCTGTTAGTGTTGCTTGTTGTCGGCAGAGTGGGTCGGGACTTGATAAGTAAGCATAGTCGTCTGCGAGCATACACTGTGGAAGATTACGATTTGCTGATCAACTTAATTGGACGAGTTGAGCGTCTGTATGTAACGCCCAACACACTCACAGAGACCTCCAATCTGCTTGGGCAGCATGGAGAACCTGAGCGGTCATACTTTTTCGCAATGCTTCGTTCATTGATAAAAAGTGCGGAAGAATTGGTAGTAGCCAGCAGCGTCGCTTCGTCCAATGCGGAGTTTATACGACTTGGCCTCACTGACGCCGCTCTTATAGAGGCCGTCACGGAAGACACTCCGTTGCTCACTGTGGACTTGGACTTATATTCTGCGGCTATGGAAAAGAGTGTGAACGCATCCGCAGCCGTGAATTTTGTGGCCCTTCGCAATCCATAGCAATTTGCCGTACACACACCAGCCAACTTACTTACCTTAGCGAGGACACCTATGAAACTCGGCCTATTCCTGATGCCCCTACACTACCCGCACCGTCCTCATTACGAGACTTACGAGGAAGACCTTGAGTTAATGGCACATGCCGATAGCTTGGGGTTCAGTGAAACGTGGGTCGGCGAACATTTCACGCTGCCTTGGGAGAATATGCCCTCCCCTGAGCTGTTCATCGCAAGGGCGCTCGGCGTGACGGATCAGATGAAGTTCGGCACCGGCGTATCGCTGCTGCACTACCACCATCCCGCTCATGTCGCGCACCGCATTGCTATGCTAGACCACATGGCGAAGGGGCGAATATATCTTGGCATAGGCTCCGGAGGGCCATCGACCGACACGGAGTTGTTCGGGCTAGATACGGAGTTGGGCGAACCGCGTGAGCGCCTGTACGAAGCGGTTGACCTCATTCTGAAGATATGGGATGGCGAGCCGTTTGAGTATGAAAGCAGATTCTACGATGGCAGACTGCCTGAAGCCGTGCCGGAGCGCAGGCTGGGTTTCCATATGCTCCCGTACCAGAAGCCGCACCCGCCGATCGCGGTAGCCGGGAGCAGTCCATTCTCCGGCACGCTGGAGATTGTCGGCGAGCGCGGCTGGATGCCGCTAAGTACATGCTTCCTGCACGACACATTCCTGCCAAGTCACTGGCAGGTGGTGACGAAGGGCGCAGCCAAGAGCAACATCAAGGCGTCGCGCAAAGAGTGGCGCATATCGCGTGAGGTGCATGTCGCGGAAGACGGCGACAAGGCACGCGAAGAGGCGCTGCACACATTCGGGCGGTTCTTCGAGGACTATTGGATTCCGCTTCTGGGTAGTGGCAGGGGGTTGGACGGCCTCAAAACGGACCCCGAAATGCCGGATGAGAAGCTGACGCCGGAGTATATGCTGGAGAACCTGTGGGTGGTAGGCGACCCCGACGAGGTTACGAGCAAGTTGCGTAAGTTGCACGACGATGTTGGCGGCTTCGGTACGCTGCTGATGCTGTGCCACGACTGGGAAGACGACCGTCAGAAGTGGCTGGACTCTATGACACTCATGAGCGAAGAGGTGCTGCCGAATCTACCGTAGCAGAACAATCCTCAATCTATTCCGAGAAGTTGGACGGGGTTGCTCTTCACTAATAGGGTAACTTCTTCAGAAGTCATTCCCGCATCCAGCAGTGCCGCGATTGCCATTCGCATCCCCTCTGCGGGCGGTGGATTCTGCCACTGCCCAAAGTCGGTTGTCACGATGCAGTTACCGACGCCAAGACCGCGTATTGCTTCCACCATCTGCGTAGGCGTAATGCGAGCTTGCATCGGCATGCACGATAAGAACGCGTACTCAGGGTAAGCACCGAGTGCAATCATCCTGTGCTGTTCCTCCAGCGTTGCCGCGTAGTCCACAAGTGTCGCGATCATTCGTTGAACGCCGTGAGTTTTTGCTTGCTCGAATAGTGCGATGGCTTCGGGTGGAGATATGTGCCCAGAGGCGAGCGTCATGTCGTGGGCTGCAATGATTTCCAGCACTTCGTGAACGCCGTCGAACAGCTTGCCCTCGTCATTTGCCACTCGAATGCCTTTGGCGCCACGCTCCCGCATCTGAAAATCTGCACTGTGCGTTGGCATCCACACAACCTGCGCTCCGAGGTCTGCCGCAACCTGAACGGCGTCAGGGTTGATGCCGCCCATTGAGCGGTTGAGGGCGATTGCGCCGAACACGTTCAGTCCCGGGTACATCTGGTTGAGCGCGTATGTCAGCGGCGCGGTGTTGTAGTCATTTGAACTGAGAACGAAGCCACCCATCTCAGCTTCGTAAGCACAGCGCGCTACTTCGAGCGCGTCCATTCGGCGCTTCCGGCTGCCATCCGGTGCGGCATGCACATTCAAGTCATACGAGCCGCGCAGTATCTCTTCAATTTGCTCGTTCATGGGAAATGACATCGATGGACAGGATGAATAGGATATTTTTGATAGTGTACACTATGGCGGGTTGGGGTTGGCAACGGCGAACCCGATTGACCGCAAAGCGCATCTTAATCTATGAACGACCAAACACCATTTAGGGAGGACAGAAGAATGCTGAATAAGCTGGGACGGATCAACCGCAGGCGTATGCCCACCTACGAACACGACGCGCCTCCGGGACAGTTTGTCACCGAGAAATTTCCGATACTGACTTATGGCGCTACGCCTCGAATCAGCCTGGACGATTGGCAATTCAGGGTGTTCGGCAATGTGGAAAAGGAAATTACGCTGAACTGGGAGCAGTTCACTTCCTTGCCGCATGTCAAGCTGGACGCAGAATTCCACTGCGTCACCCAATGGAGCAAGCTTCAAAACACATGGGAGGGCGTTGCGTTCAATGACGTGATGAAGCTCGTCAAACCAAGTTCGGATTCGACGCATGTGATGGCACACTGCTACGGAGGATATTCGACGAATCTCGCGCTTGACGTGATAACGGACGACGATGTGCTGTTCGCATGGGCGCATGACGGAGCGCCGCTTGCGGAGGCGCATGGCGGTCCCCTGCGTCTGGTCGTGCCGAAGCGCTACGGATGGAAGAGCGCGAAGTGGGTGAACGGGCTGGAGTTCATGACGGAGGACCGCCCCGGATTCTGGGAGGTTCGCGGCTACCACATGGAGGGCGATCCATGGAAGGAGCAGCGCTTCTGGGATGAGTTGATGTAGTGAGACTTCACAACATATTACAATTCTGTGCTATAATGCTGTTCCGAAGGAACGAACCATTATGCACAACGAATCCAACGCCGGCAATAGAGTATCCGGCAAGTTCGCCTCAAATGGTCGCCGTCCTGTGCGTCGCCTTGATTCACCAAATCGTCCTGTCGCCATAGCGAGGTTCGTCTTCAACACATTCAAGGAAGCATTCCTGCATCTGACGGTAACTAGCACATTGGACATGCGAACTGGTAAGGTGATCGCCCGCGACGGGAAGAAGTTGTCAAAATAGTGGAGATCGACTTACCAGCATGGAAAATGTTCATGGTAGTTCGTTTAAGCTGGCCCTCGCAGTTTCCGTGCTAGTGTTTCTTCTGTTATTTGGAACTTTAATATGGATGTCCCTGACTTTCACGAGTGACCTTTCCGAAGTGCAAGTCACTTTGAAAACAACGACAGATTCTCTCCTAAAGGCATCGGCGGGTGTCATTTTCGGCCTCATTAGCGGTAAGAGTTTGCCGTGAGGTCCTTAAGACGCAGCAACACAGAAGCCCCTCTCGAATCGAGAGGGGCTTTTTGTCTGTTCAGCCATATTGCGGTACCGGAGTGCCTACGCTGCCTTCTTCCTGTTGGTGTTATCCACGCCGCTCTGAATAGAGAACAGGTCCGACTCTTTCGGGATGTCAACCATGTTGCCGCACTGCATGCAGATGCGGTACTCGCCGTAGATGTCGCGGTTTGAGTTCATGTCTCCGCCGCAGCGGTTGCAGGATTTCAGGTACACAGTCATTATCCCCCTCCCCTGATTTACAGCGAGAATCTGCTGCCTTCAAACTTCCTTGTCCCGCTTAATTTGATGCGCGTGGGCAGGATTGGTTACCGCCGCGCCTGCACATATATAAAGAAAACTTATGATGAATGCATATATCATAATTCATTGACACGCCTCGTGTCAAGTCTTAAAATATATATAGAGTAGTGAATTTATATTCAGTATTTTTCAATCCTTTATAGTAGCAACGTCTCAGACAGAAGCGAAAATATCTGCAATTTGCAGGAGGCGTTGCGTATAATATAACGAGTGAATTCGCGACACGTTAGCAATGCAGCGGCATTGACAGACTCGTCGAACCGAGTGCCCGGGAGAGAACATGAACCGACATCGACAGGGCAGCGAACAGTTGGAGGGCGTCTATATCATCAGCGTGGCGGCACGCATCCTGGAGATGCACCCGCAGACGCTGCGAAAGTACGAACGCATTGGTCTGGTGCGCCCGTCCCGGACCGTGGGCATGCTGCGCCTGTATTCTGACGAGGATGTGGCGCGGTTAAGGCTCATCAAGCATTTGGTGGGCGACATGGGATTGAACCTCGCCGGTGTGCAGCTTGCTTTGCGCCTTTTCAATCGACTTTTGCGGATGAAGAGCCATCTGAGAAATCTTCAGGGTGAGGAGCTCAAGCAGGCGCTGGATGAGAGCATAGACGAGATGTTGGGCATATTACACACAAGGCAAAGTTAATCCAGATCGAAGAACGAAGGCGGAGGAAAAGAATTGAACAGTGAGGACAAGCAGGACGAAGAAGTCTCGGCGCCTAAGGACGGTGAGGAACTACTGAGGCAGGCACTCTCAGAGATAGAGCCGTTGCCTGACTCCCTGGAGGATGCAGAGCGCGAGCGGGATCAGTTCAAGGCTATGGCACAGCGAGCGCAGGCGGACCTCGTGAACTACAGGCGGCGCGTCGAAGAAGAGCGCCAGGAACTCCAGCGAAACGCCAACGCGAATCTAATAGCGAAGTTTCTGGGTGTTGTGGACGACTTTGAACGCGCAATCGGCATGCTGCCGGAGGACGCTGCATCCGCGGGATGGCAGGAAGGTCTGTTGCTGGTGAAACGCAACCTCGAAAATCTGCTGGAATCCGAAGGTGTCAGCAAGATTGAGGCAGAGGGCAAGCATTTCGATCCATGGGAACACGAAGCTGTCCACTATCTCGAAACGCAGGATGGAGAGGACGGCACCGTTATTCAGGTTTTCCGAGACGGCTACCGTCTCCACGACAAAGTGCTGAGGGCATCCCAGGTTATTGTAGCGAAGGCGCCTGACGTCGAGTCGGCTAATTCAGACGCCGATCCTAACCACTAAGATGGTTTCAGCATCAAAAGATTTTTAGAAAAATTTCAGGAGAACAGCGAATGGCAAATATACTCGGAATCGATCTTGGAACTACGAACTCGTGCATGGCAGTAATTGAAGCGGGCGAGCCGCGCGTGATTGAGAACGCAGAAGGCGGACGCACCACGCCGTCCGTAGTCGGACTGAACACGCGCTCTAATGAACGATATGTCGGCACTACCGCAAAGCGGCAAGCCGTTACCAACCCGGAGAACACCATCTATTCCGTGAAGCGGCTCATGGGTCGTCGATACGAAGACAACAGCGTACAGCGTGATCTTTCCCTGCTGCCATACAAGGTTGTGCAGCACTCTAACAATGACGCCTACGTCGTCATGGGTGGCAAGAACCATGCGCCTCCGGAGATTTCAGCGATGGTTCTTCAGAAGCTGAAGCAGGACGCCGAATCGAAGCTGGGCGAGTCAATCAATCAGGCGGTCATCACTGTGCCGGCTTACTTCAATGACAGCCAGCGCAACGCCACGAAGGATGCGGGACGCATTGCGGGGCTTGAGGTGCTGCGAATCATCAACGAGCCGACCGCCGCATCTCTTGCCTACGGCTTGGACAAGAATACCGATGAGACTATCGCCGTGTATGACTTAGGTGGCGGCACGTTCGACATCACAGTGCTTCAGATAGGCGACGGCGTATTCGAGGTCAAGGCAACCAACGGAGACACGCATCTCGGAGGCGATGACTTCGATGAGCGCATCGTTGACTGGATTGTGGACGAGTTCAGGCGGGAGCAGGGTATCGATCTGAAGCAAGACGGAATGGCGTTGCAGCGGCTACGTGAGGCAGCAGAGCGCGCCAAAATCGAACTATCTTCTGTCGAACAGTCGGAGATTAACCTTCCGTTCATCACCGCTGACGCATCAGGCCCCAAGCACCTTGTAATGAGCCTGTCACGCTCCAAGCTGGAGCAGTTGGTCGCAGACCTAGTGCAGCGTACAATAGAGCCGTGCAGAAAGGCGATTGCGGACGCGGGCGTAAGCGTGGGCGAGATTGACGAGGTTATTCTTGTCGGCGGCATGACGCGCATGCCAGCCGTGCAGCAGGTCGTGTCGGACCTGTTTAGCAGAGAGCCGCACCAGGGTGTCAACCCGGACGAGGTGGTGGCGATAGGCGCCGCTATTCAGGCGGGTGTGCTTCAGGGCGAGGTGCAGGACATCTTGCTGCTGGACGTTACGCCGCTCAGCCTGGGCATCGAGACGCTAGGTGGCGTGGCTACCACGCTCATCTCACGCAACACGACGATTCCGACCGCAAAGAGCGAGACCTTCACTACCGCAGCCGACAATCAGCCAAGCGTCGAGGTGCATGTGGTACAGGGCGAGCGCAGCATGGCGGCCGAGAACAAGAGCATCGGCAGGTTCATTCTGGACGGCATTCTGCCAGCCCCGAGAGGCATCCCTCAGGTTGAGGTTACCTTCGACATAGACGCCAACGGCATTCTGAATGTGTCGGCGATGGACAAGGGAACGGGCAAGGAGCAGCGAATCACAATCACGGCGAGCAGCGGGCTTGCTCAGGATGAGATCGACCAGATGGTGCGCGATGCTGAGATGCATGCCGAGGAGGATGCGCGGCGGCGCGAGGAGACGACTACACGCAATAACGCCGAGAACATGGCGTACAGTGCTGAAAAGTTGATTCAGGATAACGCCGACAAGATAGACGACAGCCTTAAAACTGAGGTAGAAGGCAAGATAGCCGCCGTGCGCTCGGCGCTTCAGGGCGGAGACATCGCGGCGATAACCACCGCGTCTAACGAGCTGCAAACCGCTATTCAGCAGGTTGGACAGGCCGTGTACGCCCAGGCGGGAGCACCCGGACAGCCCGGTGCGGAGGCCGGAGATATACCACAGGACGATGGGACGGTTGAGGGAGAATACCGCGAGGTTGACCCGAAGGAATAGACGGAAACCAACAGGATGAACAGGATATAGACGATATTTATAGAGGCGGTTCTTGCGAACCGCCTCTATTTTAGTTGTCGTCCGGAAGATGAACGGAGTTGCCGTTGCGACGCAGCTTGCGCTCCACTTCCTTGCGCGTGTCTTCGTCCAGAAGGTCAAGCACTCGCGCCTCGCCCTCGGCCCTGCCTTCTTTTTTTGCCTTGCCTGAATCGCTTTGCGAGATACCTTTCAGCTATCATCCTAGTGACCTCCACCGTTACGGCTAATTTGCTCTTGACGTAGGCGCCACCCCCATCCTAACCTTCCCCCATCGAGGGGGAAGGCACAAAATGCCTCACCCCAATACACGCCTGCGATACCCGTCAGCCTTGCCCTTGCGCCCTTCGCACGCGCGCCCAAGTGTCGCGCAGCGTAGTCGTGCGGTTGAACACGATGCGGTCGGAAGTGGAGTCCTTCGTATCTACACAGAAATAGCCCTGCCGCTCGAACTGATGGCGGCTACCTGGAGTTGCGTCCGCGAGGCTAGGTTCTAGCTTGGCGTCAGCAACGACAAGCGATTCTGGATTCAGGAAGGACAGCCAATCCGCGCCATCCTCGTCATCTTCGTCCGGGTTCCAGCGCGTGAACAGATGGTCATACAGGCGCACCTCGGCGTCGATAGCGTGCGCTGCCGAAACCCAGTGGAGGGTGGCGCGTACCCTGCGCCCGTCCGGAGCGCTACCGCCACGCGTCTCCGGGTCGTACGTGCAGCGCAGTTCAACCACTTCGCCGCTCGCGTCCTTGACGACTTCCTCGCACTTTATGAAGTAGCCGTAGCGGAGGCGCACTTCTCGCCCGGGTGCGAGCCGGTAGAACCTGCGCGGGGGGTCTTCCATGAAGTCCTCTCGCTCGATGTACAGTTCGCGCGAGAATGGCACCTTGCGCGTGCCGGCGGATTCGTCCTCCGGGTTGTTCACAGCGTCCAGCCAGTCCGTTTCGTCCTCAGGGAAGTTGGTGATGACGACTTTGAGCGGTCGCAGCACAGCCATTGCGCGCGGTGCAGTCTTGTTGAGGTGGTCGCGCAAGCTGTGTTCCAGCAACGCGATATCTATGATTGCGGCGTTCTTTGCCACGCCGATGCGGTCGCAGAAGTCACGAATAGCCTCCGGCGTGTATCCACGCCTGCGAAAGCCCGCGATGGTAGGCATGCGCGGGTCGTCCCAGCCGTTCACATAGCCGCCTTCGACGAGGCGCAGGAGACGGCGCTTGCTGAGTACCGTGTGGCTCAGGTTGAGGCGCGCAAACTCTATCTGGCGCGGCTGGTACATGCCCAGTTCCTGCAGAAACCAGTCGTAGAGTGGGCGATGGTCCTCGTATTCCATCGTGCAGATGGAGTGCGTGATGCCCTCGATGGAGTCGGATTGGCCGTGCGCGAAATCGTACATCGGATAGATGCACCAGTCGTCCCCGGTGCGATGGTGCTCGGTATGCAGGATGCGATACATCACGGGATCGCGCATGTTCAAGTTGGGTGATGCCATGTCTATCTTCGCGCGAAGCACATGCGCGCCATCGGAGAACTCACCCGCCTTCATGCGCTCAAGCAGGTTAAGGTTCTCTTCAACCGGGCGGTGGCGGTATGGGCTTTCCTTACCGGGCTGGGTGAGCGTGCCGCGATACTCGCGAATCTCGTCCTGGCTGAGATCGTCCACATACGCTTTGCCTTCAAGAACGAGCTGCTTTGCGAATTCGTAAAGCTCACCGAAGTAGTCAGATGCATAGAGTTCGCGGTCGTGCCAATCGAATCCGAGCCAGCGTACATCTTCCTTCTGTGATTCGACATACTCCACGTTCTCCCTTGTTGGGTTGGTGTCGTCGAAGCGCAGGTTGCACAGGCCATTGAACTCGCGCGCCAGTCCGAAGTTCAGGCAGATGGACTTGGCATGCCCGATGTGTAGATAGCCGTTTGGTTCGGGCGGAAAGCGTGTATGCACTCGCCTATCGAACCTGCCCGATTCATTGTCGGCGCCGATCGACTGCTGAATGAAGTTGGTGGATGTGGAGGGTTCGTTAGTGGTCATTGGGATGGCTGCCTCTCAAAGTACATATCTATTCCATTGATATGCCTGCTCTTTAACGACAGAGCAGCACGACACTTGTGAAAAGAATAACACATCTTTGCTAGATGTGTTGCTCTCTCGGAGTGAACGCGAATGAGCAAAGAAGGGAACTATGAGGGGAGGTCTATGAGAGAATAATCGTCAATGTGCGGGAAAAGACGCATAAGGGGGCAAGATGCGGTTCGCAAAGTGATATACAATCTCAATATGGGCAAAGGCGTGTTTATGCAACGCCATTGTGGTATTATCTAACATATACAAAGATTAAGAGGGATGTATAGTATGGCAGTTGCGGTTGTGATAAGTTCTCTGTAACTGCCCGTCACGAAGCATACCAAGCAGGTATGTATCCTCTTGATACGGCGAGACTTAGAATGCCCCCATCCGGGCTTGGAATGTTCTCTCGCCCAGACCTAGCGGGATTAAACATGGCCAGATAGTAGTCGTCCCTTTGGAAGGTGCCGGAGGATTTCCGAACGTTGATATTCTCAAATCACATCTCTGGTTAACCTGTTTCGTATATATTATAATAATGCAATCGGACGGAGTTATAATGCAACGGAGGTAATCCGACAACAACGAATTCTAATACCTCCGTGTAATACAATAGCGTTAGGATATATTCTTGTCAACCCTGGCTCTGAGGTCAAGATTTCTCGCATTGCCGAATGCAAATCCGGCTCACGAGGCATCACAGGCATCCACGCATAATTAGGGCGTTAGGTATCGGCGAATCTTTCAAAGGAGATGCGCGAAAACAGCATATCCAACTCCGCGAGATTTGTAATAGGGTTTGGGCAAGACGCCCAGCACACTACGAAGATCAGCTTACTACGAACGACCTTACTGCAAAAGGAATTTTCTCGGAGTAAGTTTCATTTTCAACCGAAAATGGGTAAAGTTAGAAATGAATCTTGGCTTGGCTCGCCCATATTGAAACAGAGTTTTCTAATGTGTCGTGTCAAGATTTAGAGGTGAAATGAGTACATCCAGGTGTAAGTAGAATTATGGAAGATAGCAGAAGGCAAGAGTTGACTGAACGCTTCGTGAACGTAGCGGAGTACCTTAACCGGCAAACTCACTTGCATCGACTCGATGAGTGGGAAACATTGGACATGACCATTCCTCAATTGAAGACCCTTGTGTTGCTGGAACGCAAGGGGGCTTTACGAATGGGAAGCATCTCAATGTATTTGGGAAGGGCTCTTTCCGCGACGACCACTGTAGTGGACCGTTTAGTTGAGAAAAAACTGGTCGATCGTTCATCTGATCCGGATGACAGGAGAGTTGTGCTCTGCCATCTGACGGACTTGGGCCGCGATACAATCGATCGCTTCTGGCGCATTGGCGACGATCGCATAAAGATGGTAGCGGACCTGATGGAACCGGCTCAGCTTGAAGCGGTAGTTAGCGGCTTGGAGTTAATTCGCAGCGCGGATGACGAGTTGCAGCAGTCGCTCAATTCAGATTAGTCTGAAAGTTAAGAGAAAAGCGCCGAATAGCAGAGGTTTGGTCCTGCTCGCGGGCACCAGCCTTGTGCGGACGAAGGAACTCCCATACCCACGCACACTTCGAACTTGTTCGATAGATACCATAAGCATCTATCGGAAGAGAGATGCGGGCCGTTCCACCATCTGCTGAAGTCTGCGGAAGAAACTTGCAGCGACTGCGCCGTCTATGACCTGATGGTCTCCCGTAAGGCTCAGCGTCATCATTTCGCGCACAACGATTTCACCACCGCGCACTACGGGTTTCTGCACGCTTCGGCCAACGCCTAGCAGGGCGTTCTGTGGCGGATTGAGAATAGGCGTGAACCCATCCACTACGCCTAGCACGCTTATCGTGAATGTGCCGCCGCTGATTTCAGAGGAAGACAGTTCGCCCGCGCGCGCCCTCTCAGACAATCCCTGAACGCCCTCGGCAATCTGGGCGACGCTCATGTCCTGCACGCCCTTTAGCACCGGCACGATTAGGCCGTCGTCGAGTGCCACCGCAACTCCCATATTAACCTCGTCGAAGAACATCACATTTTCGCCGACCAGGATCGAATTGAGCGCAGGCACACGCTTCAGAGACTCGGCGCAAGCCTTAATGAGAACACTCGCCATATTGATGCTGACTCCGCTCTCTCTTGCAGATTCACGCCTCATGCGCTGCGCCTCGGTTACATCAACCTCCAAGAAGTAAGAGAGTTGCGCCGTTCCGCTGAGGCTGCCTCGCATGTTCTGCGCTATGGCGCGTCGCATTCCACTTAGCGGTTCGATTCTGGACGGCTCAGGCATACCGGGCGGCGGCTTAGGCTGCTGCGCTTCATGATAGGCGCGCACATCGGCGTCAACTACACGTCCGCGCGGTCCAGTTGGCGTAATCTGCGATATGTCCACGCCCAGGCTGGCCGCGAGACGGCGGGCGCCCGGTGTTGATGGCACCACGTCGCCTGCCCCGCGCCGAGGCGCCCGCCTCTGTGGCGCTGCGGCGGACGGGCGCGATGGCGCGGCTGCGGTGGCAGGCTGTTGCGGTTGCGGCGGCTCTTCGCCCTCGGCAAGCAGGTAACCTATTACATCGTCCACGCCAACCGTTGCGCCTTCATCAACAGCCTGATGCAGGAAGCCGTCGGACGTAGCTTCCAACTCGTAGTTCAGCTTCTCGGACTCGATCTCGGCGATAAGCTCGCCCTGAGAGACGGCTTCGCCTTGCGACTTCGCCCACCTTGCCACAATACCCTCGGTCATGAAGTCGCCCAGTCTGGGCATCACGATTTGGACTGCCATGTGTCACCTACTCCCGCTTTCCTGACTTAAAACAGTCCCTTCCCCCTTGATGGGGGAAGGTTAGGATGGGGGTGATTCTGTCCCGCCCACTAAGACTGCACTCTGCAAAAACCGTTTCCAATTGCTATTCCAGTGTCTCCAATGCGGCAGCCACGACCTGTTCCCTCGTGGGAACGAAGAGCGCCTCCAGCGGGCGGCTGTACGGCACGGACGTATGCGGCGGCGTTACGCGCTTCGGTGGAGCATCCAGGTAGTCGAACGCCTCTTCAGCAACCAGAGCGGCGATGTCGCCCGCCATGCTGCATCGCGGATAGTCCTCATCGACGATGACGATGCGGCGCGTCTTGCGAACGGATTCCAGTATAGCTTCGTCGTCCATCGGTGACAGCGAAAGGAGGTCAACTACCTCCGCGGAATAACCCTGTGCCGCGAGGTCGTCAGCTGCCTGGAGGCAAATCTGCGTCATGTAGCTTATGCCCAGCAGCGTTACATCCGTGCCTTCTCTGGCAACGTCCGCCTGGCCAAGCGGCACCTCATAGGACTCCTCTGGCACATCCACATCGAATCGTATGCCCATGAGTTGGCGGTTGTTGCAGATAATCACGGGGTCATCGTCGCGGATTGACGCGGCGTACAGTCCCTTAGCGTTATATGGATTGGAAGGCGCGACGACTTTCAGGCCAGGATAGTGCGTGAACACCGAATAGACGGTCTCGGAGTGTTGTGCCGCGGAGTTTGTGCCGGCGCCTGTGCCGGTCATGATAGTCAGAGGCACTTTGACCTTGCCGCCGAACATGTAGTGAATCTTTGCGGCGTTGTTCAGAATCTGGTCGCCGCAGACGCCGAGGAAGCCGACGTACATCAGGTCGGCGACGGGGCGAAGTCCGGTCGCCGCCGCGCCCACGGCTGCGCCAATAAAGCCGGATTCCGCGATAGGTGTGTCCCTGATCCGCTGGCGACCGAAGTCTCTGACCAGCCCTTTGGTAAGGCGCATCGGGCCGCCCCAGGCGTCCTGGAACTGATCGCGCTCGCCGCCGCCCGCGATGTCCTCACCCATTATGATGACGTTCTCGTCGCGCTCAAGTTCCTGCCGCAGCGCCTCATTGACCGCCTGTATATATGACAGCCGTCGTGTTTGTGTTTGTACCATCATTAACTCCTGGGAGGGTTCATCGGTTTGTCAGTAAATCAGCTCATCAGCGATCAGTAGCCGGGGAATGCTCGACCCTTCGGAGGCACCGACCGAAAGGCAGACTGAGCTACCTGTAGCTCACATACACATCCGTCGTTAGCTCCGACGGGTCAGGGAACGGGCTTTCGTCGGCGAATGTTGTAGCAGCCACAACTGCCGCAACCGCCCCTTCTTCCAGCGCACCAATTTCGGCTTCGGTGGCGTAGCCGCCGTCCGTGATGTGCGCCCTCAGGCTGTTGATGCAATCGCGCGCTTCGTAGTAGTCCTCTTCCTCCTGCGTGCGATAGCCGAGCGGATCGTCCGCGCCGAAGTGTCCTTGATAGCGGTAGGTCTGCGCCTCGATGAGGGTGGGGCCTCCCCCTGCCCTCGCGCGCGCCACGGCTTCCTTGCCAACCTCGAACATGTCGAGCGCGGACTGACCGTCCACGAGCACGCCGGGCATGTCGTAGCCGGCCGCGCGGTTGGCGATGGAGCCGCCGGCGACCGCGTACTCGAACGGCGTTGATTCGGCGTAGCGGTTGTTCTCGCAGACGAACAGTACCGGCAGCTTCCAGATGCTGGCTATGTTCATGGATTCATGCAGGCTGCCCTGGCTTGACGCGCCGTCGCCGAAGAATACGACGCTCACCTGATCGCTGCCGCGCACCTTCGCGCTTAGGGCGACGCCTGTTGCGACTGGTATATTCGATCCGACAACGCCGTTCGCGCCAAGCATCCCTTTATTGATGTCGGCAATGTGCATTGTGCCGCCCTTGCCCTTGTTGGTGCCGGTCGCCTTGCCAAGCAGTTCAGCCATCATTTCGTTGAGGTCAACGCCCTTGGCGATGCAGTGGTGGTGGCTGCGATGCGTGCCAAGCACATAGTCGTCATCACGCAGGTGAGCGCAGATGCCGGTCGGAACGGCTTCCTGCCCGATGGACGAGTGCATGCCGCGCAACTTGCCGGCGTCTGCCTCGCGCCGCGACTGTTCCTCGAACCGGCGTATAGTTACCATAGTTTCGTACATCCAAAGCAGCGAGTCCCTGTTAAGGTCCGAATAGGTCGTCATGGGCCTGCCTCCTGCAATTCAGGGATTTAATGAATATCAAATGGCGAGAACGGAAGCTCCGCCGAAATTTGGCTGGATTATATCCAGATATGCGGCGGCGGTCTAGTGCGGCGGGAATGATGTCAGGAGAGACCGAATAGTGCGCCGTGCTATAATGTGCCGAAAATTCTGAATGTCGAAAAATGTGAGGTCGCAAATGAAACTGGCGCTGAAGGCGGACCGGCTTATCGACGGCACAGGTGCGGATGCTGTGCCTAACGGCGTAATCGTAATCGAAAACGGCAGGATAACGGAAGTTACGACGCAAGAGGCGTTGCAGTTCGCTCCGGGCGAAAAAGTGGATGTCATCGAGGTAAGCGGAGGCAGCATCATGCCCGGCTTCATCGAGATGCACTCGCACATACATTGCAGCGCGGAAGAGGACGCCTACACGCACATAATGACCGAGACGGACGAAGTGTTTCTCATGCGCGCGGTGAATGCGGTACGGGCTGCGCTTTCGTCCGGCGTAACCACCATGCGCGACCTGGGGGCGCGCAATCAAGTAGCCTTTCCTATCAAGCAGGCGATCGAGGACGGCATCATCCCCGGACCTCGCATGATAATGGCAGGCACTCCCATCACGACGACAGGCGGGCACTGCAACATGTTCGGCACGGAAGCTAACACCGCTGACGAGGTTGTTCAGGCGGTGCGACAACAGTTCAAGCTGGGCGCGGGATACATCAAGATAATGTCAACCGGTGGAGGGTTTACGCCTAACACCAACACAAGAGCGCCACAGTATCCGGCTTCCACGCTCAAGGCTGCCGTGCAGGACGCAGAACGGCTTGGTCTGCGAGTCGCGGCGCATTGCCACGCAACGGAGGGAGTGCGCAACTGCGCGGAAGCGGGCATTCACAACCTCATACACTGCTCCTGGCTCGCAGAGGACGAGGCGAAGATGTACGACTATGATACGGACGTCACGGAAATGATTGTCGAAAAAGGGCTGTGGGTTGATCCGACTCTGGCGCTCGGTCACCTCAACAGGATGCGTGGTCGAGCGACCGGCGGTTCAGGCATGAGTGACCCGCAACGTAGATTTGAGATTCTGCGCGACATGTGGGACCGCGGCGTGAAGTTCGTCACCGGCATGGACTCAGGCATGACCAACGCGCGCTTTGATGACTTCGCCTACATCCCGCAGGTAATGGTCGAGGACATGGATATAACGCCAATGGAGGCAATCGTCTGCTCGACTAAGACATCCGCTGAGTGCCTGGGCTTGGAGGACGAAATCGGAACGCTGGAAGTTGGCAAGGCAGCGGATGTGGTAATCGTGAACGGCGACCCGACGACAGATATCACCGCCCTGCACAGCGTCGATACGATTGTGGCGCGGGGGAATGTGGTGAAGCGGGACGGAGTGCTGGGGATTTAGTCTGCTCCGAGGGTAGCATCGCCGGAATTCAATTCACAAGTCTAGCGAATTCACTCCGCGACACGCCTGCATCCCTCAACAGACGCCTGAGCATACCTCTACCTAGCTCACGATGTCTGGGGATACCTAGCTCACGATGTCTGGGGACTGATAGCCTGCGGCGCGAGGGATGCGTGAGAATCATGTGGCTGCCCCGAGTATGGTCATGCACATAACCTATTCGCTCCATCGCCGCTACAAATTCATCACCCGAAATAACAGGCAGGCGGGCCATACTATACGGCTATTTCGATTTCTTGAAGTTCCGAGTATCCTGGTACAGGCTCACCATGTTTCACCATGCTTTCGATGTACGCCTGTATCGCCTCTGTAATGTTGGCAATGGCCTCTGTTCTATTCTGACCTTGTGAGTGACAGCCGGGAAGAATAGGGCAACTGGCTACGATGAAGCCATCTTCATCCTCATCAAGAGTTATCACAAATTTCATGCACCCTCCCAATTATTCTGAACTTGATGGCCACGACGAACAGGACTACCCGGCCTCCAGATATCATACCCACTTTGCCCATTCAACGTTAGCGACGTACTACCCCACGCGCTCGAAGATGGTGGCGACGCCCTGGCCGCCGCCTACGCACATCGTAACGAGGCCTAGTTCCTGGTCGCGCAGGCCAATCTCTTCCATCAGCTTGACAGTCATGATTGCGCCGGTCGCGCCGACGGGGTGTCCGAGACTTATGCCGCTGCCGTTGACGTTGGTCTTGTCCATGTCCATGTCGAGTTCGCGAATGCAGTAGAGGGCCTGCGCGGCGAACGCCTCGTTCAACTCGACAAGATCGATGTCATCGATGTTCATGCCGGACTTGTCGAGCGCCTTGCGAACGGCGGGAACGGGACCCGTGCCCATTATCGCAGGCTCCACACCGGCAACGCCGCGGGTATGCCAGCGCAACTTGGGCTGCAAACCCAGTTCAGCCGCTTTGGTCGCGGACATGATGACGACTGCTGCCGCGCCGTCGTTGATGCTGGATGCGTTGCCGGCCGTAACACTGCCGTCTCGCTTGAAGACGGGGCGCAAAGTCGAAAGTCGCTCAAGCGTGGTGTCGGCTCGAGGTCCCTCATCCTGGGAGACTACCACAGGATCGCCTCGCCGCTGCGGAACGCTGACATCAATTATCTGTTCGCTGAATCGGCCATTCGTGATTGCGGCGACTGCGCGCTGGTGGCTCATCAGCGCGAGTTCATCCTGGTCTTCGCGGCTGACCTCAAACCGCTCTGCGACATTCTCAGCAGTTACGCCCATGTGGTACCGATTGACCGGACAGCCGAGCCCCTCGCTCAAGCCGTCACGCATAGTAGCATCACCCATTCGCAAGCCGTCGAAACGCGCCTCGTAGCCGAGGAGATAGGGCGACTGGCTCATGTTTTCCGTGCCACCGGCAACGGCGATGTCAACCTCGCCTGTGCGTACCAACTGCGCCGCCATATTGATCGCCTCCAGCCCGGAGGAGCACTGGCGGTTAACGGCAATGGTTGGGGTCTCCTGCGGGATGCCAGCCTTGAGCGTGGACAGTCTCGCCGCGTACCCGGCTTCGTTCGCCTGCAATGCGTTGCCCATCACGACCTCTTCGACCTGCTCAGGGCTGATGCCTGCGCGGTCGAGGGCAGCCTTGATTGCCTCCGCTCCCAGGTCAGGAGCTGCGACATCCTTGAATGCCCCTCCGAACCTGCCCACCGGCGTCCTCGCGCCACTAACGATTACTGCGTCTTTTAGTTCCATGGTGATTCTCCCTTTTCGATATATAGTAATTATTTAGGCGGACTGTTCAGCAAGCAGAGTATCAATGGTAACGGTAAGTATAGATTCCAACCCCAACTTTTCTGCGGCGTCCAGAACTTCCAAGCCGACCATGTTTCCCTGTTCGTCCAAGTCTATCGTAACACCTTCGGCGACATCCCGGGAATCCACGGGCTTGGCGTCTGCGAACCAAATTTGCAGGGCGTCAACTTCATTGTCGTAGCATATTCTCATCTTCCACCTCCATTTAGATTTGCGGGTAACCTACGCCTATGCGTGACTGTAACTACAGCAATTTGCGTTGCCTCTTCAATATAGGTTACACGTATTACTCTACCAGCAATCACTTTAATGGCATTCAAGCGATTTTTCCTCGTGGGTTCAGTCAAATCAGGGAGCGTCAGTGCGAGTTCTATTTCTTCCAGCGATATATCGTATAACTTCATTCTTTGTCGCGTGTGCCTACTCAAGTATAAAGGCTTCAATGCCCGTCCTTCTACTCAGCCGTGCGCCCGCCGTCTATGACGACTTCACTGCCGGTGACGAACGACGACTCGTCAGACGCCAGGTACAGCACGCCGTAGGCGACTTCTTCCGGCCTGCCATATCGCCCGAGAGGAACATCCTCGGGCCTGCGAGCACCGGGAGCGGCACTCGAGAACGCAAGCATGTCCGTGTCCACGGGACCGGGATGCACGGAGTTCACGCGGATGTTTTCGCCCGCATACTGAATGGCTGCTGACTTGGTGAATATCCGGACCGCTCCCTTGGATGCGTGGTAAGCGGTGTTACGCAGGCTACCGGTAATGCCCGCACCCGACGAGATGTTGATGATGGAACCACCGCCCGCCTTCCTCATCTCCGGAATGACGCTCTTTGTGCCGAGGAATGTGCCTTTGGTGTTGACATCCATAACCTCGTCCCAGATTTCTTCAGTGGTTTCGAGCAAGCCCTGGGTCCGGAGAATGGCGGCGTTGTTGACGAGAATATCCACCTTGCCGAAGCGCTCTACCGCTGCTTCGACAAGGCTCTGCCAACTGGATTCGTCGGTAACCTCCAATTTGACGAAGAGAGCCTTGCCACCTGCGTCGCCGATCTCTGCAACGACCTTCAGCGCCTCTTCTTCAAGCAGGTCCCCTATTACCACACTTGCGCCCTCGCGCGCGAATATGCGAGCCTCGGCGGCGCCCATACCGCGCGCGCCGCCACTTATGATCGCGACTTTGCCTTCTAGTCTCATAGCTTCTCCCTTCTATACATCAGGAGTGATACGGCAAACGGTATCACCGCCCCATTGCATCGTCAACGGGGAGTAACGGGATACACAGGATGATATACTTGCTACGGAGTAGGAAGAACTATGGAGTACACCATCTACTTTGCAGGCGAGCTGTTCGACCATAAGCATCTGCTGGGGAATGCTCTGCTGGCGTCACACATCGAGCGATTGTCGGACGGGCGGTATCGCTGCGTGCTGCCACAGGACCTGGAACAGACCGACGCGCGAGCGGTTGACATACGCAATCAGGACCTTATCGGGGTGGCTACCTGCGATCTGGCACTCTTCAATTTCGACGGGCCGGACCTGGATTCCGGCACTGTGGTTGAGTTCGTGTACGCGAAACTGTTGGACATTCCGGCTGTTATCCTACGCACCGACTTTCGAGGCGGCGGAGACCAGGATACGGACGGAGACGCATGGAACCTGATGGCTTCGTTCTACCCTCGCACGCGCAACGTGACGCTGAACGCGATGGCGTGGTATCAGGAAGCGCGGCTGGAATCGAATACCGCAGAGGAGGCAGGAGCGCGCTACTGCGCCAGAATCGCGGAGACCGTCATCAATGCACTGGACGCGGTGAGAACGGAGCCGCCCCAATTGGGCGCTGACCCTGACGGCGTGGAGCATCTGTATCGGTGGGCGTTGCGCTTCCCGGGCAATGGCCTAGATGAACGCATTGCGGGTGACGGCTCTCTGGAAGATACGGTGCATCGACTTGTATCAAAGAAGCTGTCGAAAGGGCTTCTGGGATAGCTCCCATTGACAGCGAGTGATGATCAGGAGATAGCCAAGCGGACATGAACGAGCCATACACGATATACTTCGCCGGGCAACTTTTCGACCATAAGCATCTTGCGGGCAACGCGCTGCTGGCGTCATACATCGACAGCGGCTCGCAAGGGCGCTATCGCTGCGTCCTGCCGCAGGACCTCGAGCAGCGCGGCATAGGCCCCATGGGAATACGGGACCAGGACTTGCGGGCGGTGATGGAGTGCGACCTTTCGCTCTTCAATTTCGATGGCGCTGAAATACCCGTGGGAGCTGTGGCGGAGTACATGTACGCGAAGATGCTGGACATTCCCACGGTGATACTCCGCACCGACTTTCGTGGAGGCGGCGACCAGGACGCCGAGGGCGATCCTTGGAACTTGATGGTCTCCTTCTATCCGCGCACGCGCATTCTTCACCTGGACGGCATGCAATGGTATCAGGAGGCGCTTGCTGAGGGAGGGGACGCGGCCGAGGTCACTGCGCGCTACCAGCGGAGGATAGCGGCGGAGGTTGTCGAACTGCTAGATGAAGTTCGCAGCGATTCACCTATTATGGAAGGAGGAAGGGCAAGCGCGGAGAGTACATATCGATGGGCGTTGCGCCTTGCGGCCGGCGGGCTTGCTCACCTTGTTTCGGGTGAAGGTTCCTTGGACGACGCGGTGCGTCGGATTGTGTCTCTCAAGATTGAAAAAGGTCTGCTGAGTGAATGCCGACAGCCGGTTGTCGAGTGAGGATAGAGGTTAGCGACAATGCCATCTCCGTACACAATCTATTTCGCAGGACCGCTGTTCGACCACAAGATACTCCAGGGCAACGCATTGCTTGCGGCGCACATCGAAGCCGCCTCACAGGAGCGTTACCGTTGCGTGCTGCCGCAGGACCTTGAACAGCAAGGCGTTTCATCAATTGAGATACGCGATCAGAATTTGAGAGCGCTGATGGAATGCGATCTGGCTCTCTTCAATTTTGACGGCACTGAGCTGGACTCCGGGACCGTTGCCGAGTATATGTATGCGAAGACTCTCGATATTCCAGCGGTCATACTGCGAACGGACTTCCGTCATGGCGGCGACCAGGAGCCGGGAGGCAACCCTTGGAATATCATGGTCTCATTCTATCCACGCACCGAGGTCCTGCATCTGGACGCAATGCTGCGATACACGGATGCCCTGTCGCAGGGCGGCAGCGCGCATGAGGTTTCTGCGCGCATCCAGTCACGGATTGCGTCTGAAGTCATCGAGTTACTGGACCAAGTGCGCGGTATAGAACCCATCCTGGAAGGTGGCGCGGCGGTTGCGGAGAGCACTTACCGTTGGGCACTGAAACTTGCCGGAGGCAGTCTGACTACTTTGGCGTCCCATTCGACGCTGGTTCCTGGCATAGTCGAGCGCAAGATTCAGAAGGGGTTGCTGAAAGGCGACTGACATTCTTCGCGCACTAGTCGCCTCTGTAGCCGCGCCTCCCGCCTAGCTTCTCCAGATACTGCCTAATCATCAGCGCCGCTGCCGCGCCTTCGCCGACTGCGCTTGCGACCTGCTTTGTGCTGCCTGCGCGCGCATCTCCTGCGGCAAATATGCCCTTCATGCTCGTTTGCATGTTATCGAAGGTCCGGATAAAACCCCAGCTGTCCAGTTCCACAACTTCGGCCAGAAAATCGGTGTTTGGATCCAAGCCAATGAAGACGAACACAGCGCCGGGATGAAGTTTCCGGGTTTCTCCGCTTAACGCGTCTCTGGTAATTACGGCTGATAGCCTGCGGTCCCCTAGAAACTCCTGAACTGAAGTGTTGAAGTTAATCTCCACCTTTGGATGGTTAGCTGCTTTCTCCCGCAATATCCGGCTCGCGCGGAGCGTGTCGCCTCTGACCAGAAGCGTAACCTTTTCCGCGAAGCGCGTCAGAAACAAGCCCTCTTCAAGAGCGCTGTTGCCGCCGCCGATGACGAGCATCTCCTCTCCCTTGTAGAAAGGGCCATCGCAGGTAGCGCAGAAGTGTATGCCCGCGCCTATGAAGTCTTCTTCGCCGGGCACATGCAGCCTGCGATAGCGTGTTCCGACCGCGACCAGCAGAGCCATCGCGCCGTACTCATCGCCCGGCTCGGTGATAACGGTGCGGTAGGTACCCTCGGCACGTACTTCTGAAACCATCTGTGCGGGCAGCATCTCAGCGCCAAAGCGCTCCGCATGCGCGCGCATATCGTCTGCAAGCCGCGCGCCCTCCACGCCCCCCGGGAATCCCAGATAGTTGTCGATGCGCTCGGTTACACCTGCTTGTCCACCAATCGCGCTGCTCTCGATGACAAGGGTTTCGATACCCTCACGGGAGGCGTACAGCGCAGTGGACAAGCCGGCGGGGCCGCCGCCGACCACGATCAGATCATAGAAGTCCCGGCGCGCCTTAGGCTGAATGCCGAGCTTGGCGGCAAGTTCTGAATTGGATGGCTCAACTAGCAAAGAGCCGTCCTCGAAGATAATCGTAGGTATGATTTGCTTGCCGTCATTGACTTTCTGTACATAGGCACGCGCGTCTTCATTCTGATCGATGTCAATCCAGTTGTAACGCACGCGCTGCTCGCCGAGAAACTGTTTCGCTCGTGTGCAGTCCGGGCACCACGGCGCACCATACACCGTGATGTTCGCATCTGCCATAGTCTCACCTCCTGGATTCCGGTCTCCTGTACGATGGCCTGTACGATGGAATCATGCGACATATTGAAAACTTGAGCGATTGTGCCTTCTATTCCAACATAGCATAAGCCACGCACGGTAGCTGATCAGCCGGCCATAGATGCTTGTTCGGCAGAGACACGCAGTATATTCTGCGATATTTGAAACCCGAAAATCGGTTGACGATATATCAGAGCCTCTCTAATAATTGGAAATAGGCTAAAAGGATTCTAAGATTCTGTTAACTCTTCGTGATTGCTATTGAGATACGGTTTTCATCCGTCACGGGCAATGCACGACTTGTCAGGAGCATCCATGAAACTGAAACTATTCGCAGCATTCGCGCTCATGCTATGCTTATCGGTCTTCCTTGCCGCGTGTGAAAACGAAGGAAGCGAGCCTGACTTGCCGCCGGCAGAGGCGCCCGTGGCGACGATCGTGCCGCCGACGAACACCCCCGAACCTACCGCTACGCCCGACACACAAGCCACAGCAGCAGCCAACGCTCAAGCGTTAGCAGCGGTCCAAGCGGCAATAGCGGCAAGTGTCCGGGCGACAATAGAAGCCCAGCCTACCGCCACGCCGCAACCTACCAACACACCGGAACCTACACCCACGCCGGTGCCAACGGACACGCCCACACCGGTGCCAACAGACACGCCCACGCCGGTGCCAACAGACACGCCCACGCCATTGCCAACGGACACGCCCACGCCATTGCCAACGGACACACCCACGCCATTGCCAACGGAAACGCCCACGCCGACTGCAACACCTGTGCCTACGTCGACGCCCACGCCGATACCTTGCACGATCCTGGTGCCCGGCGCAGACCTGAGAAACTGCGACTTCGAGGGCAGGAACTTTAGTGGTCTTAATCTGACGGGCGCGGACCTGTCAGGCTCGGACCTGCGTGGCGTGAACTTCACCAACGTGATACTGGTTGGCGCGAATCTTAGGAATACGAACCTTGGGACTTCGGTTGCAGGGAAGGGAACCAACTTCGAGAATGCGGAACTGATCGGGGCCGACCTGAGCGGCGCGGACTTCCGTGGAGCTATATTCAAAGGCGCCAATCTCGACCGAGCGATAGTCGTTGAGGCACAATTCAGGTCTCCTCAGAACTCTGGAAATATGTTCCGCAGCACAAAGCTGACGAATATTACCTTCGATGTTGGCGCCGTGTTGATAAGCGTCAGCTTCATCAGCGCAGACCTCTCAGGTTCCAGTTTCATAAACGCCGACTTTTCGGGAGCCGATTTCAGAAACGCGACCGTTACTGACACCAACTTCAGCGGAGCCGATTTCGGGAAAGCTCAGTTGAAGAACGTGAATCTGAAGGACGCCGAGATCGACCGCAATACGGACTTTGAGGAAGCAAATTTGAGCGGCGCCGACATGACGGGTATGGAGCTTACCAACTGCAAGTTCGAGAAAGCGGACCTCGAAGACGCAATCCTCACGGACGGTACCTTTGAGAGATGTGATTTCAAGGAGGCCATCTTCAAGGATGCGAATCTCGTAGATGCCAAGTTTATAAACTCAGACTTTGAAGAAGCAGACTTTGAAGGAGCGGACTTAGAAGACACTGAGTTCGAAGACTCTGACCTTGAGGGCGCAATGAATATGAATCGTGCAGAAAACGTACGGGACGTCAGATGGGATGACTCGAAGTGTCCCGACGGGACGGAAAGCGATGCGGACGGCGGCGACACCTGCCAAGGGCACCTCATCCCGCGCTAACGATTCCCTAAGGGGATAAAGGTGAACGGGCTGTCGAAGAAATGTTAACGGCGGTTGAGCGAGAGTTCAGCCGCCGTTATGCGTTGATGAACTGTTGGAAGGTACTGGCGATTTCACCGGGGCCGGGGACAATTGCGACGCCCGCTGATGCGAGCGCCTTCTCCTTCTCTTCGGCACGGGCGGCTCTGCCGGTGATGACCGCGCCCGCATGTCCCATGCGCTTGCCCGGGGGGGCGCTGCGTCCAGCGATAAACGCCGCCATGGGCTTCTTGAAGTCGCTGCTGATATACTCTGCGGCTTCCTGTTCTCTAGTGCCGCCAATCTCGCCAATCATCACGACGCCGTCCGTTTCATCGTCGTCGTTAAACTTCCTGAGAATGTCCACGAAAGACGAGCCGTTGACCGGGTCTCCGCCGATTCCGACGCAGGATGACTGCCCGATGCCCAGACCGGTGAGCTGGCTGACAGCCTCATACGTGAGCGTGCCACTGCGGGACACGACGCCAATTCTTCCGGGCGTATGGATGTTGCCGGGCATGATACCGACCTTGACGTTCGCTCCCGGCGTAATCATGCCAGGGCAGTTGGGGCCGATGAGAGTTACGGGCTTGTCGCGGATGTAGCGCTTGACCGCAATGGTGTCCATAATCGGGATTCCCTCGGTTATGCAGGCGATGGTGGGGATGCCCGCGTCAACCGATTCCACAATGGCGTCTGCGGCGAAGGGTGGTGGTACGAATATGAGCGCGCAGTTCACCTGAGTCTCGTCCACCGCCTGTCTGACAGTGTTGAACACGGGAACATCGCCGTCGAAGACCTGTCCACCTCGCCCCGGCGTTACCCCGGCGACCAGATTGGAGCCATACTCACGACATCGTAGGGCGTGAAAGCTGCCCTCTCTGCCTGTAATGCCCTGCACGAGCAGGCGCGTACTCTCGTCAACAAGGATTCCCATTGCTTGGATGCGTCCTTTCAATTAGCCTGTTCGAATTCGGTCCGACCCTGTCCTCTGTTCCCTAATCAAGACTCCGGCTGATCGTAACTCACCATCCAGTTGATGCCGAACTTGTCGGTGCATGAGCCGAAATAAGAGCCCCAGAACATGTCCATCATCGGCATTGAGACCTTGCCTCCGTCAGACAGACCGGCGAATACCCTGTCAGCATCTTCCTTGCTTTCCGGGCTGACGCTCACTTGCACGTTGCTTCCCGTAATGGGAGTTGCCCCGAATGCGGCGGGCACATCACTTCCCATCAGGACGCTGTCTCCCATCGGGAGAGAGACGTGCATGATGTTGTCCATCTCTTCTTCCTTCACTCCCATGCCAGGAGGTCCGTCGCGGAAGGTCTGAACGATTTCAAAGTCTCCACCGAATACGGAGCGATAGTGATCGAATGCCTCACGGCAATTTCCATCAAAGTTCAGGTATGGATTAAGCATTTGTTCTCCTAATTCAAAACGTTATAGTCATTCTGACCACGTAAGGTTACACAGCCGCCCCGACTCGTTGTCAAGGGGCGGCTGATATGTTTAGGGGCAAACTCCCAAATATGTCAACTGGTGGATCGGCCGATTATGGCATGTGATTATGGCATGTATTGGTCGATGCCGACTGTTGACGCGCCTTCGCCTGTGGGCATGACAAGCGTCTTGGCGCGGTCGGCGCCGACAACAACGATGAACCAGCGGTCAACGTCTTCGAGAAGCGGCACTTCGATGTCCAGCCGCTCCTGCTCGGTCTTGCTCTTCAGCCACTGCCATTGCTGCCCAACTCTGGCATCGTCGATCGGCATATAGTGGCTCAATTTCCCCAGGCTCATGTTGGCATGGTGGTGGATGAATTGCTTGGCCTCTTGCTTTGAGTAGCCTTCACCGCCGACAGGTCGCGCGACATCAGGCGGCATGAAGATCAGTCGTTCGTTGGTATGACGCGCTCCCATACCCCGCGTACCGAATGTGCTGCCGTAAGCTATCGTCTTGAGCAGGTCGTCAGCTCTGGTATTGCCCTGGTCCTGCACGTCAAGCTCGCCGTCGGTGATGAAGACGCTGACCGCGCTCTCGTCTGCACGGAAGCCCTGGTTCACATGGAATGGCTCCCAAGGCGACATCTCTTCGTTTTCCGCTATACAGTGGACGAACTTGCGTGTCGTGCCGATTGTGTCCATATCCATCTGCCCTGGATACCAGTAGCCGAGGTTACGCAGGCACAGCGAGAATGCGCGCCCAATAGTAATGTTGACTTCGTTGTCGCGACCTGGCCCAAGTCCGGAGCGCGGGTTGATGCCCAGTTCCTTTGCGATGGGTCCGTTGACGACCAGCATAGGCGCGTGCGGGCTGGTGGACATCAGCAGCGACTTGCCGCCGTGTTCTCCTACTTCTGACAGCGCCTTGACCGCGGCGATGATGACCGGCATTTGCTCCGGCTTGGCGCCTGCCATTGCTGCATTGATAGCTATCTTTTCTACGGTCGCCAGCCCAAAGCCGGGCGGCATGTCGCATACGAGATCGTATCGGTCTAGTCCGGTACCTTCGACTAGGCTGGCGACTGCTTCCTCAGTCGGTGGATGCAGAACCATCGCGTCGCCCCAGTCGCGCAGGAGCCACTGCTCGTTCATCTTGAGGATGGCGTCCCATCGATCCTCGCCCTCGAAGCGCTCCACGGCAGTGGCGGTGTCGCGCTCACGGCGACCGTGAGCTTTGTCAACGGTCAGCACCTCGATGATTTCATCTATGACTGCCTCTGTCTGGCTGACACACAGCTCGGGTGCGAGGTTTCGGTATATTCGAGGCACGATAACAAACTGCAGGTCCGGCATCGCGAAAGCGCGCGAACTTGCTATGGCGTCCTCTTCAAAGCGCCCGGATACGATTGGAATGGCGGGCTTGCCCGTCTTCTCAATCTCGATCATGTCGTGGACCATCCACGACGCGCACGTCCCTCAATCGGCTGTGGCGCCGATGACGACGTCACACTCCTCCGCTGCCTGCTGTACGATGGGTGGCGGCGCAGGATAGTTGCCGCCGGTATAGAAGTTAACCTTGACATTGCTGAAACGCTCTTGCAGCATTTCGCCGGTGCGATTCAGGGCTAGATCGCCGCCGTGCGTGCCGGACCAAAGCAGTCCGACTGTCTTGTTGTCCAGCGACTGCGGGCGCTCACTGATCGTCAGCGAGTTAATCAGGCCTCGCTGCTGGCCGATTGGGTTTAAGACTTCGAGCAGGTGCATGTCAGCCTCCTTTTTCGCGATTGCCGGTGATGAGATTACCTGTGATTGTCGTCTGTATCGATGCAGTCGGCGAGCGAGGGCGGCGGTTCGTCGAAGGGTTCGCCTTTGCGATCATGCTCGATGCGCCGGGCGTTCCATTCGCTCCATTTCGCATGCACATTGTTCGCGCCAACGGACCTGCCAATGGCTTCGCCCTCAGATTTACCCTTGGCTATTCCTTCGACTATACCTTCGGCTATGCCCTCAGCTTTGCCCTCGGCTTTGGCTATGTTCCTGGCTCTGGCTATTTCCCTCTCACGGGGGTGGCGTAGCAGTACCATCAAGTACCTCCATATATCTACCAACAATACGCTTACAAGGAGCATGAGCGGGACCAGACCGCTCATCTTCAATCCCATCGTTACCGCACAGCCGCTATATCCGGCATCGGCACAGTTGCCTTCCTCCGACAAGAATACCACAACTCCCCAGATAGCAACCTGCGCGATGAGAATCCAGAAGTAGTACGGACGAAGATTACGCAGGATACTGAGCATATCTTCGCGGTCGTCTTGGGGGATTTCCTCATCTGCCATATTAACACCAATGATTGCCGATATGGGTTGCAGCTACACGCCGATTGTGGCCCTAATCGCCTCAGCCGCACCGCTCAGGTCGTCCACGAGCGTGACGTCGAGGCTTGACTCCGACAGGATGCGCCTCCCTTCATCCGCGTTAGTACCCAGCATGCGAACGACCATGGGACGAATGCTGTGTGGAGCGCCTTCAGCTGCCATCAGAAAGCCGCGCGCCGCAACATCGCAGCGCAGGATGCCTCCGAATATGTTCACGAGTACCAATTCGACCGACTTATCGGAGAGGACGATGTTGAGTGCCTGCGCCACCTTGCCTTCATCCGCGCCGCCACCAATGTCCAGAAAGTTTGCGGGCTTTGCGCCGCCGGACAGCACCACATCCATCGTTGCCATCGCCAGTCCCGCGCCATTGACGATACAGCCCACGCTGCCGTCGAGCTTCACATAGTTAATATCGTATTTGCGCGCCTCAACCTCGCCTGCGTCTTCTTGCTCCGCGTCGTAGAATTCGTCAAGGTCTCGGTGTCGGAACATCGCGTCGTCGTCGAAGTTGAGCTTGGCGTCAACCGCGAGAACGCGGTCGTCGCCCGTAATCACGAGCGGGTTGATCTCCGCGAGCGAGCAGTCGTTCTCCTGAAATGCGCGGCAAAGGTTTTCGATGAGTGTTGCAACCGGGCGAATAAGCCCGCCATCAAGATTCAGTCCATAAGCAAGACCTCTGCCTTGAAATGGCTGAAAGCCGAGAACGGGATCAACAACTGCGCGAAGGATTTTCTCCGGATTGCTGTCCGCGACTTCCTCGATCTCCATGCCACCCGCCTCACTCGCGATGACGGCTACACCTTCGGCGGCGCCGTCAATGACTACGCCCAGATACAGTTCCTTGGCGACATCAATCGCTTCTTCGACTAATACCTTTCGTACAGGAACGCCCTCTGGCCCCGTCTGGAAGGTAACTAGATTTGTTCCTAGTATGGAGTCGGCAAATTCGGCAGCCTCGACCGGCGAGGAGACGAGCTTGACGCCACCGGCCTTGCCTCGTCCACCGGCATGCACTTGTGCCTTTACGATTGCTTTGCCGCCGAGCGATTCGACCAGATTCGCAGTCTCGTCCGGTGTTGACGCCACCCCGCCTTCGGGTACTGGTATGCCGTACTTGCTGAGAATCTGTTTAGCCTGATACTCGTGAATCTTCATCTTTTTTTCCGCTGCTCCGTATCGCCGATTGTAGCCCATGCACTGAGTATCGCATATCTGGCGGAGGGGACAGGATTCGAACCTGCGGTAGCTTTCACTACTCCTGTTTTCAAGACAGGTGCCTTCAACCGCTCGGCCACCCCTCCGCAATCGCGGTCGTACCCGCAGAACTCGCTGCCCAATTATAACGCAAATGACCTTTCACTTGCCCGCACTGTTGATACAAGCGTTGAGTTCTGCGAAACTTTAGAGCGAAGCTTACGAAGCCATAACTATGAAAAGGACGCAAGCCTGGTAACTATGCTGCAAGTCTCTCATTTCGCGGAACGGCTGGTGAACAGACCGGCCTTTGAATACATCATCATTGCGCTCATCGTGGGGAACGGCGTTCTGCTGGGGTTAGAGACATTCCCCACGCTTGATCAGCGATACGGCAACCTGATGCACCTGGGGAACCAGATTGTGCTGGGAGTGTTCATCGTGGAGGCGCTGTTGAAGATGCTCGCGGTCGCGCCCCGCATTGACAGATACTTCCACGACGGCTGGAATGTGTTCGATTTCCTCGTGATAATCTTTTCGCTGGTTCCGGCGACGGGACAGTTCGCAATGGTAGCTCGGCTGGCTCGGCTACTGCGTGTGCTGCGGCTTATCTCGGCAGTCAGAGAATTGCGACTGATTGTGGCCGCGCTTGTGCGCTCCATACCCAGCGTCGTCTATGTGATTCTGCTGATGAGCATCATTGTCTATATCTACGCGATCATCGGTTACCACCTCTTCCATCAACACGACCCGCAGCACTGGCGCAGTCTGGGCATATCGATTCTGACGCTGTTCAACATCATCACGCTGGAAGGCTGGACAATTGTGATGGACAACGCGATGCAGTTGCATCCGTGGTCGTGGGTCTATTTCGTCAGCTATGTAGTGGTAGGAACATTCGTGGTGATAAACTTGTTCGTCGCCATCATCATCAACAATCTTGACGAAGCCAAAGAGGAACGGCTCAGGGAACTGGAGCCACCGGTGTCCAGAGAAGAGCTGCTGCGCGAACTTCGTTCAACCCGTGATGCCCTGCGCCGCCTGGAGAGAAGGCTTGATGATGATTCTGTGCCTAGTGCCGACGTCAAAGAGGAAGGTGACAAAGACTAACTCTACCCATCCGGCAATACTGTCTGACAGTCAGCGCGCGGCGAAGCCTCCTCAGATATTCGCCTGGAGATGAACATCGTCAGCAAAGGGCTTGGGATAATCGTCAGAGCCGACAAGCCCGATCTGTCCCCTGCCGAACACAGCCTGTTTCGCGCCGTCCATCACCTCGTCAACATACCGGGCGTACCAGGTCTCAAGTTCCTCTTGAAGCGCCGCCACCCTGCCCGCATACGACGGATCGTCAACGACGTTGGACGTCTCCAGTGGATCGCCGCTGAGATCGTAAAGCTCGTTCGGTCCGTCCGGATAGCGATGCACATACTTCCAGTTACGCGTGCGAATCATCCGCGTGGGCCCGTATTCGTCGAATACGAAGACGGGAGTGCTATCACCCAGAGATTCGCCGCGCAGCACAGGCGAGAAGTCGCGGCCGGGAAGTGAGCCGGCGTGAGGGTTGTCAACGCCCGTATAGCCCAGCAGCGTAGGCATAACATCGTACTGGCTGAGCAGGCGGTCGCAAACCAGGTCCTGCGGCACACTGCCGGGCATTGATGCCAGCGCTGGAATTTTGACGGCGGTATCGTACATATTCGGCGGATACGTGCCGTTGCCCTTGCCCCAGATGCCGTGGTGTCCCATGCTCATGCCGTTGTCCGCCATAAAGATGATGAGCGTGCTCTCGCGTAGTCCATTCTCCTCCAGCCAGTCGAGCATTCTTCCGATGTTACGGTCCATCTCGGTGATAGCGGCAAAGTACCCGCTCAGCGCGATTCGGCGGTTCTCAGGCGTGTCGCCAACCGTTGCCGCCGTCGGCTCTTTGGCAAGCTGGTTGGGGTGCATCGGCTCATAGGGCACCGTATCGAAGGCGCAGTTGTCGTGGAAGTCGTCGAACACGGCGTCCGGATGCTCTTCACGGCCCCAAGGAGCGTGCGGCGCGGTGTAATGCACATTCAGAGAGAATGGAGCATCCGAGTCAGTCTGAGCGTTCAGGAATGTCAGTGCATTGTCGGTTATGACATCCGTAACGTACTCGTCGGGCTGGTAGCGCTCCCCGTTCAGTATCATCGGCGCTTCGTAGTAGTGTCCTCCACCGGCGCCATGCACATTCCAGAACGAAAATCCCGCGCGCTGCAATGCTGCATGGCCAATGTGCCACTTGCCGCTCAGGCCGCACTCATATCCACTGTCAGCCAGCAGCTCGACGTAGGTCGGCTGACCCGCGATGTAATCAATTTCCAAGCCGTCTCCGGGGAGGAAGGCAGCGTTTCCCGCCCGAAGGAAGTCCTGAACGCCATGCTGCGATGGGATGCGCCCCGTCAGAATGGACGCGCGCGCCGGTGAACACACAGGCGAGGCGCAGAAGAAGTTGTCGAATCTGATTCCCGTTTCCGAAAGCCTGTCCAGGTTTGGCGTAACCATCTCTTCGTTGCCCGCGCATCGCATTGCCCAAGCGCCCTGATCGTCGCTCAGAATGAATAGGATATTGGGCCTGGCGGGGTTCTTGCTTGCCATTGAAATTCGCTCCTCATACACTCAGTCAGAGTTATCTCTTGCGCTGTATGCCTCTAAAGTCAGAAGCAGTAAGGATGTTATAGGTGTTTGGTGTCATGGGCAAGTTCTCATCACAGATGCGTGGGAGCTGCAAGTGCGACTGGAATGTGGACGCAGGCATTCATACATCACCTTATCTTATCTTCCATTTTGACCTCTGCTTTTTTGCGCCAGGACTGTTAGTATTACCCTGTCATCAGAAATGTGAAAGGGGTTGGCTGAATATGAACGGCGTACATGACATGGGCGGCATGCACGGCTTCGGCCCCATCGACATCGAGCCTGACGAGCCGGTATTCCACGAGGCATGGGAAGGGCGAGTGTATGGCATGGTCACCGGCATCCGAGAGGAGCACGATGTCTATGGACCCTACGGTTCGCGCCATTACATCGAGAACATCCCGCCTTCGCGCTATCTCGCATCAAGCTACTACGAGAAGTGGATGCTTGCGCTGGAGGCGGCTCTGCTGCAAAAGGGCTTACTGACCGCGGAGGAGTTGGACGACAGGACGCGCCGATTCCACGATGACGCAGCGACCGTAGTGCCGGAACGCAATGACCCGGAACTCGCGGAGCGCGTGCGTCGGCGCATATACGCGCCACAGCCACTCGAACAGAAGGCGGCTTCGGCTCCTCGCTTCGGAATCGGAGACTTAATTGTGGTGCGGAACATTCACCCGACTGGCCATACGAGGCTGCCGAGGTATGTGCGTGGCAAGCGCGGAGTAGTCGCGCGTATCTACGGAGCGCAGGGTTTCCAGGACGAGCCAACGATAGCTGACAGTAGCCCACAGCATGTGTACAGTGTGGTATTCGAGGCAGATGAGCTTTGGGGCGAGAACGCCGAAACGAACCAGCGCCTTTACATCGACATGTGGGAATGTTGGATGGAATCGGCAGGCTAGACGCAAAGCGGGGAGCGAAACAATGAGCGGGAATCACAGCGGTGAGCATCATCCCGAACCGCAGCCATACGCCGCGCTGCGGGCGAAAGCCATCGAATCGCTGCTAATCGAAAAAGGGCTGCTGTCAACAGACGCTATAGACGCGCGAGTGCAGGCGTATGAGCAGGACATCGGCCCCCTCAACGGCGCGAAAGTTGTAGCGCGCGCGTGGACGGACGCCGAATACAGAAAGCTGCTACTGGAGGACGGCACAGCGGCTATTGGGGAAATGGGATTCTACGGCGCGCAGGGAGCGGAGATTGTCGTACTGGAGAACACTCCAACCGTTCACAATGTCGTCGTTTGCACGCTCTGCTCCTGCTATCCGTGGCCCGTGCTAGGCTTGCCGCCACGCTGGTACAAGTCGGACGCCTACAGGGCGCGCGCCGTTATCGAGCCTCGCGCCGTGCTGAAAGAGTTCGGGTTGACGCTGGACGAGTCGGTGGAAGTGCGCGTCTGGGACAGCAACTCAGACATCCGATACATGGTCTTGCCCGTGCGTCCGGAAGGTACGGAACATCTGGAAGAAGATGCACTGGCGGAGCTGGTAACGCGGGACAGCATGATAGGCGTGGCGAATGCCAAATCGCCGATGCCAGCCGCCTGAGGCAAACGCTATGAGCACCGGGATCGACGGCCGAATCTCTGAAATGCAGGGCGAGCTTTCGCTGCCTCGCAGCAATGGCGAGTTGGTATTCGCCGCGCCTTGGGAAGGTCGCGCATTTGGAATCGCGGTCGCACTCAACGAAGGTGGCGCGTATGAATGGAGTGACTTCCAGAGCAGGCTTGCGGAAGAAATCGCCGCGGCGCCACCGGACGACGAGGGGTCTGTGTATTATGAGCGGTGGCTAGCGTCTTTGGAGAGGCTGCTCCTCGAACAAGGGATGATTACCCGCGAAGAATTGGAAAACCGCTTCGCCGCGTATGAATCCGGGGAATTGGACGACTAGCGAATCGACGGTATGCGAATGGGTGCAGGCAAGATACATCTCATCGGACTTGGTCCGGGCGACAGGACACTCCTGACGCCCGCCGCTCTGGACGCCATTCATTGCAGCGATGCCGTAGTCGGATACGACGGCTACCTTGAGCAGGTGCGTGACCTTCTGAGCGGCAAGGATGCCATCTCGATGCCGCTGGGAAAAGAGATGGAGCGCGCTGGCAAAGCCGTCCACCTCGCGAACGAAGGCAAAGCAGTCGCGGTAATATCGTCCGGAGACATTGGCGTGTACGGCATGGCAGGGCCTGTATTCGAGCACCTGGCGGCAAACGGCTGGGACGGGAAGAATCCGCAGGTTGAGGTCGTGCCTGCCGTAACCGCGGCGCAGGCGGCGGCGTCCGTGCTTGGCGCGCCGCTAATGCAGGACTTTTGCGCCATCAGCCTGAGCGACCTGATGACCCCCTGGGATACGATACGCAAGCGACTGGACGCGGCTGCTTACGGCGATTTCGTGATCGCACTGTATAACCCTCGCAGCAAGCGGAGGCGCAAACAGATTATTGAGGCACGCAGTGTCGTCTTGAAGCATCGCAGCGCCGATACTCCGGTGGGCATAGTGCGTAATGCCTGCCGCCCCGACCAGGAGTCCACACTGACCACACTCGGCGAACTCGAACGGCACTTCGAGCGTATCGACATGTTCACCGCGATAACAATCGGCAACTCCACATCATACATTCACGGCGGGCGCATGATTACGCCGCGTGGATATATGAACTCAAGCAGGCGGACAGGATGAGGGCATGGTCATGACGCCGGCGTTCGTGCTTGCTGGCACTCGAAGCGGCGTGGGCAAGACGACCATTGCCACCGGCATCATGGGCGCGCTGGCTCGGCGTGGACTGCGCGTACAGCCGTTCAAGTGCGGGCCGGACTACATAGATCCTTCTTACCATCTTATGGCTTGCGGAGTGCCGAGCCGCAACATAGACACTTGGTTGCTGCCGCATGATACCGCGTTGGAGCTATTCGGCAGCGCGGCGCAATCGAGCGATGTCGCCGTCGTCGAGGGCGTAATGGGATTGTACGACGGGCACGCCAACCTGACCGAGCAAGGTTCCACCGCCGAGGTTGCCAAACTGCTGCGCGCGCCGGTCATCCTGATTGCGAGCGCAGCGCGGGTGGCGCGTAGTGTCGCAGCGGAAGTGCTTGGATTTCAGAAGTTCGACCCGTCGGTAAACATCGCGGGCGTAATCCTGAACGGCGTGGGAAGCCCACGACATCTGGAGTTCTGCAAGCCACCCATCGAGGACGCGACCGGACTGCCCGTGCTCGGCTACATGCCACGGCGCGACGACCTGCGAGTCCCGGAGCGCCATCTCGGGCTTATACCGACGGTCGAGGGTGTGGTGGTTGAAGAGTGGTTCGACAAGCTCACTGAACAGATTGAACAGACAATAGACCTCGACCGCCTGCTGGATATAGCTAGGCACGCCAAAACGCCGAGTGTCGCGCCGTCCGCATTTCCCGCAGAGCCGCAGCCTCAAAAAGCGCGGATAGCGGTGGCGCAGGATAAGGCGTTCAATTTCTACTACCAGGACTCGCTCGACCTGCTTGAGGCTTGGGGCGCGGAGATTGTACCGTTTAGTCCGCTTGAGGATGCGGCGCTGCCGGATGGAGTTGGCGGCTTATACATCGGAGGCGGCTTCCCTGAGCTTTTCGCGCGAGAATTAGCATCCAACAACGCCATGAAGCAGTCAATCAGGAATGCCCACAGGAATGGACGCAGAATATATGCGGAATGCGGCGGGCTTATGTATCTTGGCGAATCTCTCACCGACTTCGACGGAGAGGCGCATCCCATGGTCGGGCTGATACCGGCAAGGTCGTCAATGAGCAAGGGACGGCTGACGCTAGGCTACCGCGAGGTGGAGGCGCTTGCGGACGGCTCGTTGCTGACGAAAGGCGAGCGCATACGCGGCCACGAGTTCCACTGGTCGGTCGCGGATAGCCCGGCGTCAGCAGAGCAGGCGGCATACGCGGTCCATAGTCAGGACGGGCGCGCTGAGGGTTTCTGTGTAGGCAATCTCACGGCGTCGTATATTCACATTCACATGGGCAGCCGTCCGGAAATGGCACGGCGGTTTGTGGGCGAGTGTGCGGAATAAGAATAAGAACCGGGCTGTGATAAGATTGCCCGGGTATTGAATACACGCCCGGCGAGCGGGCTGGAATCAAGGGTAGTTACAACAGCCACAGGGAGCAAACCAAATTGAAAGTAACAGACTTCCGCACTATGGTCGTAGAGAACGAGCCTCCTTATATCGGTGGGCGGTATCTGCTCTGGCTTGAGTTGCAGACGGATGAGGGCATCACCGGGCTGGGCGAGCGCATCACGGGCAGCACTTACTCGCGCAGGCTTGGCGATCTGAAGTCGCAAATCAGCCTCATCGAGGAGATGGTGCGGCAGTATGTCATCGGCGAGAACCCGTTCAATATCGAGAAGATTTGGGACAGGATGTACGCATCTCGCCACGACTATAGACACCCCAGCCTGCACGCGACGCCGGTTCTGAGCGCGATAGACATGGCGCTCTGGGACATCGCGGGCAAGGCGGCGGGACAGCCTATCTATAATCTGCTTGGCGGCAAGTACCACGATACGCTGCGCGCCTACGCATACATGCCGGGCGGCTCGTTCGCAGACAACCCCGAAGCGGCGGGTGAAGTGGCGGCGCAGCTGCTTGAAGAGGGCAATTCGGCATGCAAGATCGACCCGTTCATGCCGAGCTACCCGATTCCGCGCGACATAGGGCTGCCTGAAATCGAGCACGCGGTGAAGATATTCGAGAGCATCCGGAACACAGTGGGCAACAAGCTGGAAGTGGGTATTGGCACGCACGGTCAGCTGACGACTTACAGCGCAATCCGCGTGGCGAAAATTCTCGAGCCGTACCACCCGTTCTGGTTCGAGGAGCCTGTGCCTCCGGAGAACATAGACGAGATGGCGCGAGTTGCGGCGCACACGAGCATCCCGATAGCAAGCGGCGAACGTCTGGTAACGAAGTACGAGTTCTCGCAGCTCATCGAGAAGAAGGCGGCGCAGATTATCCAGCTGGACGTGGGGCAGTGCGGCGGCATCCTGGAAGCTAAGAAGATTGCGGCGATAGCGGAGGCGCACTACGCCATGATTGCGCCGCACATGTACTGCGGGCCGATTGCTGCGGCTGCGGCAGTGCAGATTGACACCTGCTCGCCGAACTTCCTGATTCAAGAGGCAAACCAGGGACCCTTGCACAAGATAATCTTCAAAGAGCCGATAGTATTCGAGAACGGCGCGATCATCCCACCCACTGGCCCGGGGCTAGGGATCGAGCTGGATGAGGATGTGCTGAAGGGGCGCATCGTCGAGTAGCTCGGCGTCTGTTAGTCGTGTGCGTATGCGCCGTTGCCTTCGTCAATGTAGGTTGTGCCGTCCACGCGCGAAACGGTGATGTGCTGGCGATACGTGCCTGATTCAACTCGGCGCTCGGCGCGGTGCGTCTCCGTCTCCCACTCCACCGGCTCGCCGTCGGCAAGTGCCTCGCGCAGCACGCGCCCGTGCATCGTCTCGCCGCCGCCCAAGCCCAGAAGGTCCAGCACCGTCGGCGCGAGGTCAGTGTTCCCGGTAGGGCTTTCGATGCGGACGCCGCTCTTGAAACTGCCGCCACGCGCGAACAGCGAGTTCCGCATCTCGTGGCGGCTCATCGAGCCGTGCTGTCCGAGATCAGGCGCGCCGCCTGTGGAGAACGCATAGCCCGCGTACCCTGCAGGACTCACCCGCGAATCCCAGAGGAACGACATCGCCATGTCCGGCGCGCGCGGCCCCTCCACCCCAACCAGCGACGCGGGCAGCGTTCCCTCGATCTGCCCCACCGCATTGGATGTCACAAGCGCGCCGCACCACCGCTGCCGCATCAGGAACGCCGCTAGCCTATCCACGGTCGCCGCGTCCCTGTCATGCGCGTAGAAGAGCGCGGAGCCGCCGTTGCCCGCGACCGTGACGCCGCCTGGTTCGTCTCCCGGCGGGAACCCTGCATCTCGCAGCAGACCCTCGACATCTATGACCTCGGTTATCGTCGAGTATCCATGGTCCGAGATAACGATGACGTCGGTGTCTGTACCCGAACTGTCAATCCACGACAGCAGCCTGCCGAACTGCTCGTCCGCCTCTCCGAGGGCGCGGTTGCTGACCTCCGCACCCACGCCATGCGCGTGCTGTGACTTGTCCGGCTCCGAGAACCAGACAAATGTGACGATGGGCTTACGCTCGGCGAGCACATACTCCGTGGCGATGTCCACCGCCCGAACCAACTTGTCCCTGTTAGTCACGCCCTCCGGCGGCCATTCGCCGAATCTAGCGACAATCTCATCGTGCAGAGGATATGGCAGGCAGAACTCTGGGTGTATGGTTGCGCCGCCGACGCGGGCAGCGTTGGGGTTATGCAGGTAGGAATTACCGCTAGTGCCGCTGCCGATCGCAACGTATTCAAGCCCTCGTTCAGAGAGTATCTCGGCGAGCGTGGGCGCAAACAGCACCTTCGTCTTGAGCGCGACCTTGGCGAGCGTAGGCTCCAAGGCTGAGAATGCCATGTGCGGGTCGTAGTCGCGCATCACCAGCGTGTTCGCCGCGATGCCGTGCGCCCCTGGATTGCGTCCCGTTACCATGCTCGCGGCGTTGATGCGCGTCACGGACGGATAGACCGGATGATGGTTGTCGAAAGCAACCCCCCCGGCGACGAATGCAGCGAGATTGCGCATGAGGGCGGGCGTTACCTGCGCTGGCTGCAAGCCGTCGAAGGCGACTATCAAGATGTTTCGCATGGCTGCTTTCCGGGCTGTCGAGCCGCAAATTCATGGCTGATGAATCTACTTGATTATGTCCGTAGGACCGTCGCTCTCATTCACCTTCTTCATCGTAAACAGAACTGTGAGAACGAGCAGGATGACCAGAGTGATGCCCGCAATTACGCCGATATCCACCATAACTAACTCCTTGGTCTGACTAATGAGGTTGGCAATTTAGTTGTCGCTAGTTGGGACAGCCTAATGTCCCGTATCATTCTACTCCTTCGGAGCCGGTCCGAGAACCCTATATATCTTGTCGCCGCTGCGCTCTGATACCGGCAGCACCTCGACCACGACGCGCGATAGTCCCACGACCTCGCCCTGCTCATCGAAGCTATAGTTGTCGCCGATAGCGCCGCTCCAGGTGATGTCGTAAAGACAGTCGCGGAAACCGTCGGCGTCCTGGTCGTCCTGCGTCTGCTTCAGGCATTCCGCAGTGATATAGACGTCATCATAGGCTGACCCCATGTGCCACGGAAACACGATGTAGCCGTAGCGCTCCCTGAAGTTCGCGAGAACCTCTTGACCCTTGCCGTTAGCCGGGTCCAGGTCGGCGGTAATAGCCTTCAAGCCTGTCGCCGCGTCACCCGCGATTTCCATGGCAGTCGCGCCCACGGTAACGGTATCGGCGTAAATGGGGCCTTCGTAGCCAAGCTCGCGCGCCTGCTTGATGATGGTGCCCGCCGAGAACTCGGACTGCGGCGCGATATGGAGGGCGTCCGGATTCGCCACGAACAGCTTCTCCAGCTGCGTGCGGAAGTCGGTTACATCGGAAGAGTAGCGCTCCTCTGCGACGACAGAGCCGCCGCGCTTCTCGAACTGCTCGACCGAGGTACGTCTGATGCCCTCGGCATAGTCGGTGGATTCGGTGATGGTCGCCAGCGTGCGGATGCCGTCCGCCCAGAGCGTATTGCCCGTGTCGATGCCTGTCTGCACATCGCTTATCTGCGTGCGGAAGATGTAGTCACCCGCGTTCGCGATGTCGGGATTGCTCGCAAGCCCGGAGAACAGAATGGTGCCGTCCGCCTCCGCGAGCGGGGCAGCGCCGAGCATCGCGCCGCTGCATGATGTGCCGAGGATAATCTTGATGCCGTCCACATCGGTCAGCTTCCTGTACGCGGCGATTGCGCCCTGCGCGCTGCACTGCGAGTCCTCTACGACGAACTCCAGCATGCGTCCGTCGATGCCGCCCGCCGCGTTGATCTCGTCGGCTGCCATCTGCTTGACCTGGTTCGCCATAGTGCCGTAGGTCTCGCCGGGTCCGGTCAGCGACTCCATCACGCCGATGCGATAGGGCATCTGGATGTCTTCGCCGCCACAGGCGATGAGGGCGAGCAGGATAACGGCGGGCAGGGTGAGTGCGATGATGGGCCTGAAATGCGGCAGTTGCACGACGAATCCCTCCAGTGTTCGTATATAGGCTCCGTATAATATAGAGCAAATACGATTGTACTGGAATATATTTGTGGGGAGATCAATAGTGGGAGGATACGAGGTGTGGGAGATTGTAACGCGGAATGACAGAGAAATAGCCGGCAGACTAAGCAGCCCACACCTTACCGTTACTTTCCTGCGGGCAATAAGGCTAACGTGATAATCAGCTTGCTGTTCGCTGAATCGCCAGTTCAAGTCTGGATGTCGTTGCGTGGTTTCGCAGCGGACGCGGGTTGATTATGCCTCAAGTGTTGATTTGCTGGCTCTGCTGCCCCGGCGCCTGTTCGATGATAACCGACACAATGCGGGCGCAGAGCTATTTGCATTCTGCGCCCGCTGCTTTTCAAGGGCTAGGGTAGGTCAAGGCTGCCCCAGCATATTACGTTTCCATCTTCGCGCAACGCACAAGTGTGATTTTCACCGCTGCTAATCTCCGTGAAGCGACCACTCGTGGGCATCTCGGAGACCTGCCCTTCGCTGTCGTCGCCCCAGCACATTATGGACCCGCCCTCGGCTATGGCGCACACATGGTTCGCGCCGCTGCTGATAGCAATATACTTCACATCTGCTATGGGCGGTTCTACTGCTTCTCCAATATCAACTTCGAGCGTGAAGCTTCCGTCCGTATCCGGGCGATAAGTCGTCGCCTCAATGGTGTAAGTACCTGCCTCCAGGAAGTAGCCGTCTATGCGAGAGTGATTGTTGGAGGAGCGGTCGATGTCGTCATTGAAGGTCTCAACCGTTCCATCTTTCCCTTCACCTAGCAAGAGGTACAGGAAAGTATCGTCAACCGAGTCCGATCTCAAGGTGATAGTTACTTCTGCCGAGTCATCCAAGGTGAAGGTGTAGAAACGTGCGTAGTATTCGCGATCAGCTTCACCACCCTCATCCGAATCATTCGGTCTCTTATCGGACTTACAGTCGTCGCTCCAGCTTCCACTATAAGTACCCATGCCTTCGATGGTCTGCACGCACTCGTCTATGATAGTGATGCTCGCCTTAGCCACACGGTCGTTAACGCCGCCGCCCAGTCCTACCATCCCGCACGGCTCCACGCCGTCTTCGGGATACGCGTCGTCAGCACCACCCCAGCAAGAGGTGACCATTAGATAGTGCTCTCCTGCCGGTATATCATCCGGCAGCACGAAGTCAGCGGTGAACGCCCCGTCAGGCGTCGTGTCCGCAGGGTCGATGTCGATGTGCTCAGCTATGTAAAGACCCGAATCGGTCGTCCTCCCAGCGTGCAGGAACCCGGATGCCGGATCAACGCTCGCCACGCTCGCAATCGGCATACCGCCTACAGTGATAGTCGATGTATAAATGAAAGACGCTTCCGTTCCAACCCTGAAGTCCGAGGCTTCTACCGTTATGGTGTCACCCGGCTCTGCCTCACTTACGCTCAGGCTCAACGTGGCTGTGTCAGCCTGTGCTTCGACCATTCCGAGCAAGGTAGTTAGCATTAATATAGTAGCCATTAATGCTATCATTGTGGTAAGTATTACTGTCTTACGTTGTCTACTAAAACCAATGACCTTAGTTCCCATTAAATACATTCTCCTCTTAAAATTAACCTGTATTAGCCGCGAATTGGGTGGATTAGTGTAGATACGAAGCATATTCATTGAATAGACTTGGGCTTCTTGCTATTGTTGAAACCCAAGTTGAATAGCTATTTGTACCGATTGAAATGACGGCCTTCATAGGTCGATTACTACAGCAATCCGATACAAGCGTCATTAGGGTGATGGTATATTAGTACCAATTCATCGTCAATAGAAATCATAAAACTACTGCTACATTAACTATATTCAGGCGTAGAGCGACGTATGAGACAAAGGTAATGCAAAGGAATCGCCTCGCCTCATCTGCCACTTGAAGCGTCGGCAAAAGGGTTAGGGGATTCTGCGTATCTGAGCGCAAATTGCGAATAGCCAACTGAATCGATGGTGGCGAACCGCACAGGTCCGACATGCGTTATGTATCAGACAATTTCACAAATGCTCTTCGACCATCAGATTCGTCATTCCTGCGGAGGCAGGAATCCAGAAATCGTGGAACTACAGGCATCCTGATGCTTCTCATCCTCACCCTAACCCTCCTCAGTCAAGGGGGAGGGGAGTGAAATCGTCTTTACATTTAGCGTGTCCGGTTACACAAGAATATGAGCGGAATCAAAATCGAACGAAGGGGAAAGGGAAATGGGAGAGAAGCGCTAAAGCTTCAAGGTATGTAACGGGAACAATTACACAGAGCCATCAAATGGCAGCGGCAATCTCGTCGAAGAACTCGCGCATGGCGGCGACGCACTGATCCGGCTGTTCGAGCTGCAGGAAGTGCGTGGCGTCCGGCAGGAAGTCATAGCCGACGGTGAATACGTCACTGAGGTCAAGGGTGGGCAGGTATGAGAACGGCAGCGTGGGGTCGGCTCCTATTACCTTCGTCGGGCAGGCCTGTGCATCGAAATCCACAAGCACCGCGAATGCGCCTGCGTACTCGATTATCTGTGCTTCGTATTCCGGCGGACAGCACAACTCATATAGCTCTTCACTCTGGTTCTCACGGAGGGTTGTTATCGAGAACAGGTCGTGACCTCCAGGCACTACGAGTTCAAAGATTGGGAAGAATGAAAGAAGAAACGCGAAGTCTTCCCTGTTCTTGAACCGCGCCATACGGCGGCGAGAGATTGAAGATAGCTCACTTGCTGCCTCTTCAAACTCCCGGTGGTTGCGGCCGGGCTTGCAGAGGGGTGGGTCGAATAGCACACGGGCCGCGTAGTCCCTGCCATGCCTGGGGGACAGGAGTGTAATCAGAGACGATACCGAGTGGAAGACGCCTATCTTAGGTTTGTCTCCGTAATGCAGATCAATTGCGTCAAGTACCTTGTCGTGATCCTGCACCAGAGTCGGAATATTGTGGTTCTGAAGAGATGTGATCGAGTTCCAGCCGTGGTTTCGCAGATCGTACATTATGAGGTCGAATTCGTCCGTCAACAGCGACCAGAACGGATAGTAGAGGTCGATCGCCAAGCCGTTGCCGTGGCTCAGGACAAGCCGGGGACCGTCAGGGTTTCCGTGTCGCCGCAGCGTGATAACAGTTTCATCATCCACCTGCACGTCAAGCGTTGATAGGGGTTCCGGCACTTCCCATTCAGCTTCTAGCGTCATAGTGGCATCCCTCAATCTTCGGATCGTTTCCGGCTTACGGGAAACATCATATCGCATCAACTATGCATGAATCATACATCAAATGCAATCGCGGCGGCGAACTGCTCATTGCCCAAGTCTTCTACATGCCATTTCGCTTCCGGCCATTTTGCTTCAGGAATGCAAGGAAATCGATACAGACTCGTTAGCGCCCCCTGTCGCATCGCAACCGGAGCCTCAAATGTCGCGGGGTCTAACGACAGTCCCGTGCCGAGGGCTTTTATGAGCGCTTCTTTGACCGTCCAAAGCTTGTAGAACAGTTGACACTTGCCGGATTCGCGCTCCTGCCTCAGGTCGATCTGTTCATCGTGTCCGAAAGCGGCTTCAATGAGTCTGTCAAAGTCGCGGCGATCAGTGCGCTCCTCGACGTCCACGCCGAGCCGTCCATTCGGAGCAATCGCTATCAAGCCATGCTTGCCGCTGTGACTGACGTTGAAGCTTATTGGCGCCGGCGTCCCTTCCACCAGCGCGAAGGGCTTTCCGTGTCGCAACTCGCCGAACGTTAGCAGTTCGTTGTCACATCGCAGTTCTTCACGGAGGACTGCGCGAAGAGCGGCTCGACACAGTACGAATCGCCTGCGGGCGCCAGCGTGCTCGAACTTTCCCCTCCGTTCTCGCTCTTCCTCATTGAGCCATAACAAGGCTGACGCCTCACGAGATGCATGAGGCGTCAGATCAAGGTGTACGATAGTGGCATCGCCTACTTGTCGGAAAGGGCTCCACCAGCGATGTGACGCAGAAAGGTACGTCATCAGCGTTCGGCGCTAGGCGGCGTTGGCGTCCAGGTAGTCGATTACCTGCCCAATCGTCTTCAACTCATCGCACTGTTCAACTCCGAACTTGACGCCAAACTCTTCCTGAATCACCCGTGCGAAGGAAACGATGTCCATCGAGGACACACCTGCGTCCGTCAGGCTGGAATCAGCGCTAATAGACGCGTCAACGGGCTTTCCGTCCACCTCCAAATTTTCGGCAATAAGCTTTCTCAGTCGGTCTTCATTTGATGCCATTTGTGAATCCTCCCCATATTGACAATAATCGATCTGACTAAAAGTAAATTACCAGAGCGGCTCGCGCTTGTCAAAGCAGAACTCTGATTGCAGAAAATTGCACAATCGCAATTTACAGAGATGAAAGTGTGCTTTCACCCTCAGCCCCTCGAGGGGGAAAGGACTCTTGCAATCGTCTCTGAGGAGCATATCCGACCTTGGCGCCACATCCATCCCTTGCGAGTAGAGTTTGAGGCAGCGCCGCGCGATACTACTCTACGACCACCGGATGGCTGTACTCTTCCTTCAGGATGCGCTTCAGCACCTTGCCCATCGGGTTGCGCGGCAGTTCGTTGCAGAAGACGACCGATTCCGGCTTCTTGAAGCTCGCGAGCCGCTGACGGCAGTATTCCGAGATGTCCTCTTCACTAGCCTGCTCGCCGTCCTTCAAAACGACAATCGCTCGCACTCGCTCACCCCAGTCGAGGTCAGGCACGCCGATAATCGCAGCCTCTTCCACCGCGTCGTGCGATTGCAGCACCTGTTCAACCTCTTCGGGCGATACCATTTCGCCGCCTCGCTTTATGAAGTCCCGCGCGCGACCCGCAAGATAGATGTACCCGTCCTCGTCCTGATAGCCCAGGTCGCCCGTGAACAGCCATCCGTCGCGTATCGTCTCCGCTGTCGCGTCTTCCTGGTTCCAGTAGCCCTTCATCAGACGCGCCCCGCGCGCCGCAATCTCGCCGGTATCGCCCAGCACCACCGGGTGTCCGTCCTCATCGAATATACGCACCTCGACATCTTCCAGGGGCTTGCCTATCGAACTCAGATGCTTCAGCTTGCGCTCTACCTCATCCTCATCTCCCTCAAGCACATGGTCTTCTGGCGGAAGCATCGTAATCGTCGCTGCCGTCTCTGTCTGCCCGAATGCGTTGATGAAGGACATGCCGGGAAACTCCCGGATAGCTTGCCGGATGACGGGCAGCGGCATTGGCGCGGCGCCGTAAGTTATCACTTCCAGACTGCTCAGGTCGTGCTTGTGGAAGTCGGGATGGTCCATCAGCATCTTCAGCATGGTCGGGACCATCATCGCGCGGTTGGCTCGCTCCTTCTCCACCATCTCCATCCACTGCTTCGCCTCGAACTGGCGCTGTATTAGCAGGGTGCGGCCTGCGAAGATAGCCGCCATCACCGATTGCACGCCCGCAATGTGATACAGCGGCACAGTCAGTATATTGCTGGTCTCTTCTTCCGGGTCGGCCGGGGTTACGGTAGCCAGGATATATGACGCAAAGCTATCGTGAGACAGCATAACGCCCTTCGGGAAACTCGTTGTGCCCGATGTGAAGAGGATCATCGTGAGGTCGTCGTCGTCGCCTTCCGGCACGCGCTCATATTCGTCTCCGCTCTCTATCAGAGACTCGTAACTGTGCCAGCCTTCGACGGCAGCCTCCAGAGTTACAAAGTGCTCCAGCGACTCCACGTTTTCGGCGCACTCTTTGACGAGGTCCACATAACGCTCTCCGACGAATATCACCTTGGGCGCGGCATCGTTCAGCATGTGCGTGAGTTCGTCCGCCCTCGTGCGAAAGTTCAGCGGCACATATACTGCATCCAGCCTTGCGGCGGCGAAGTACGCCTCGATGTACTGGTGGCAGTTAACCTGGAGCATCGCTACCCTGTCACCCGCGCCGACGCCCAAATCAGCCAGCGCGTTTGACAGCCGATTCACCCTCACTTCCAGCTCCGCGTAGCTGATGCGTCTGTCCTCGAAAATCATGGCCGGCCTGTCAGGTACGATGGCCGTCGCAATCGTCAGAAACCCCGTCGTGTTCATATTTCCTTATACCTTCGCCTGTAACGATATTATGAATTGCGCCAAGAAATGTTACCACATGGCAGGGCATGAAGTCAGGCAATAAGGTCGCTGATAGGAAATTACATAAGTCCCCACACCCTTCGACTGAAAGAGAGCCTGCCCTGAACTTGATTCAGGGATGGGGGTGAAATTCCCATCCATCCCCTTCATCCATCTCAGTCCCCATCCCCTCTATCCTGTTGCGCCAGTCCTCCCTCCCTCTGAGAGAGGGTTAGAACTTGCCCCTGCGAAAGAACGTCACCCCTGCGGAGGCATGGGCAGGGAGTGAGAGCAATTAAACCCTTGACAGCACATGCGTCCGCACGTATAATCGGAACGTATGAGTGCAGATACGCAACCAATACATACTCGCTCAGCCAGTGCCATTATCTGTCATTCTGAACGAAGCACAGCGGAATGAAGAATCTGAAAATCCATGAAAAACATAATACTGATGTCACCCGGACACCCTTGGTGACTATCTCACTGACAACTTAGAACTGAAAACTCAGAACTATGCTCGCACAACTCATAGCACAATATAAACGGCAGCCAACACAACAGACCACCCACCGGCAACTCGTAGAGTCCTTCAGACAGAAGATACTCGAAAAGACCGGCGACGGTGATCTTATAATCGGCTTCCTCATCTCCGCGATGAAAGGCGAGTTCGACGACTTCAGAGCCTGCCACAGGCTCGAAGCAGTGCGCCTGCTCGAAAAGTTCACGGGCGTAAAAGCCAAGGCATTCATTGACAACCTCGACCCGCAGCCTCCCACGAGGCGCGAGCGCAGAGACACGCGCAGAGCAGACAGGCGCATAAGCACAGAGATAGCGCAGTTAGCGCAGGAGAAGACAGACGGCGGCGACCTCATCATCGACTTCCTCATACAGGCAATGCAGGGAGAGCTTGCTGACTTCAAGCCTAACCACAGGATGTCGGCATCGAAGGAACTGCTGCGCTGCGTCTTCGACTTCACAGAAGAAGAAGAGGAAGAGGCGGAGCCTGTGGAGACTCCTGAAGAGAGAGAAGAGCGCCTGCGCCGTGAGGACTACGACCGCCGCCGCGCAGAAGCCGTAGAGTTCAGCCTGCACGGCCCCGTGTACTATGAGACCTATCCCGATGCCTGGTGCATCTGCGAAAACAGACGGTACGACTGCGATGGCAACGAACTGAGCGGGGAGGCGCTGGAGAAACGCCTAGCGCTCGCCCCCGGCTGGGACACCTTCATACACGACCGGGAGAGACAGGCAGACTACAAGAGAAGATACAAGGCATACCTTGAGCGAATCAACCCGGGCGTGGAAATAGACATCAACCAGTTCCGCTGGCGCACCATCCCCGACGCCCCCTACCCCTGACCGCCAACCCCCTCTACACGATTCGTCATTCCTGCGGAGGCAGAGCCTGCCCCTGTGCAGACAGGGGAATCCAGGAGGCAAGGGGGGTGAAGCCATAAATCCCTTCCCCCTTGACGGGGGAAGGCCAGAGCCTGTCCTGAGCTTGCCGAAGGGATGAGGGTGATAATGACAGACCATCCTGCCCATCGATGTCAGAAATAGCGCCGTTTGTACTAAGCCTGCCCTGAGATTGTCGAAGGGGCAGCGGACAAAAGTCCCTTCTCCCAGAGGGAGAAGGGGCGGTCACGGTCATCCGAAGCGGCGCACATCGAATCCCGCGACCGGCACTTTCGTGTCGCCGCCGGTGATTATATCCGCTACGGCCGTGCCTATCGCAGGAGCGAGCAGGATGCCTTTCTTGCCCGCGCCGGTGGCGAGGTATGCATTCTCCCAGCCTGGCGCCGAGCCTACTATGGGCATCCAGTCGGGTGTTAGGGGACGAAGGCAGGCGGTATGCTTGGCTATCTCAGCGTCTTCAAGGAACGGCATCAGCTTGGTCGCACCCTTCATGAGTGTGTGGCGCGCGTATTCGCTGGGCTGACGGTCGAAGCCTCTGCGCTCTTCGGTCGCGCCCGCCCACAGTAGCCCATCGGCTCGGATATGAAGATTTGCCCCGCCACCACTGAAGTCGTATGGAGGCATTTCGCCATCTATGCGAAGGCGCAGAATCTCGCCCTTGTACGGCTCAACCGGGATGTTGACACCGAGCCACTCCCCCGCCTGCGCGCTCCAGGGACCGGACGCTATCACGACGGCATCGCAAGCCAGTTCGCCGTCTTCGAGAGTTACGCCCGTTACGCGGTCGCTCTCCGTCTGCATGCCCACTGCCCTGCCCTGCCGGATTTCCGCGCCCATACGTTCCGCGGCGCGTGCCAGCGCAAGAGTAAACTCATACCCGCTGAGAATTGCGTTGCCGTATGCGTACAAGCCGCGCTGGGCTTCGGGATTTAGGCGCGGCTCCATCTGCCGGAGTTCGGCGGCATCAAGCCAGTGGGCGTTGAAGCCGTCGGCAGCCTCGAATATGTCATGGGTCTCCCGCATTTCGGGAATGTCGGATTCGTCGAACGCAACGGTGACGAACGCGATGGTCTTATGGTGGTACTCGACGCCGGATTCGTCCTCAAGGCACTGCGCGAGTTCAGAGTGCATTGCGAATGTCGTAGCGGCGATGTCGCTGAGTGGGCCAGGTATGCTAGCACCCTGCAGCGGATTGAGGCCGCCCGCATTGTAGCCGGACGCCTGGGTTGCGATGCCCTCGCTTTCGATGATGGTGGAGCGGACACCTGCCTTGGCAAGATAATACGCCGTGGCGCAGCCCATCGCGCCGCCGCCGATAATGGCTACTTCAGTCATGGCTTTCTCCTAGGAATTAACATCGATGCGCAGGATGGACAGGATAATTATTGGTTGGGAAGTCTGGGTGGGCGCGCCGCGATGATGCAGGCGAACGCCAGTATGTAGGATAGCACGCCGAAGAGGTATATGGCGCGGTATCCGCCTGTAATGCGGTAGATGATCGCGCCGAGTGTAGGGCCCAAGCCGAGCGCCCCCGTCTGGAAGGGTCCCATAAGGCCGGTGATGGAGCCGAAGGATGACCTGCCGAAGTACTGAGCGATCATCATGTGCCCGAGAATGTTGAGTCCGCCGGCGATGGTGCCGTAGAGAATGACGACGGCGACGCTGACGCGGCCTTCGGGGATAATTATGAAAAGTGAGACGGCTGCGCCGGATATGGCGAGAGTGATGAGAGCGAGACGGCGGGGCGAGAAGATGTCGGAGAGCCAGCCCCAGAAGGGATTACCGAGTGAGCCGAGGAGGGAGCTTATGCTGAGAGCACCGGCGGCGACGGCAGGGGATACGCCGACGTCACGGAGGTAGGGGACTATCTGGAAGTTGATGGTGCCGGACATGAGTATGACGAGTGATTCCGCGATGATGATGAGCCAGAATGCTGGAGTGCGCGCTGCCTGGCTTGCGCTCCAATCCCGTTCGGGACGGGATGCCAACTGTGCCTGTGAGGCGGTAGTCCGTCGGTTGCGTGATTCGGCTGACTCGGATGCGCCGTCGGGCTGCAAGCCGATATCTGACGGGCTGCGGCGCATTACGAGGAACAGGGGTATGACGATAAGCAGGGATATGATGCCCTGCACCTGAAAGGCGGTGCGCCAGCTTGTTGCAATGGCAATCAGGGAGAATATCTGGATGTTGATCGCGCCGCCGAAGGGACGCGCCATCGCGGATATGCCAAGCGCGAGGTTGCGGCGGCGGCTGAAGAAGTTGACGGCCGCGGTGCGAGGGACTACGCCGACGAGCATGGGGCTGGCGATGGTTCGGGCGACAATGTAGGCGGCGTAGAAGTGCCAGACTGCCTGCATGCCGGCGATGGCGAAGAAGGCGACACCCGCGATGAATGCCGCGACGGGCATGAGTCCGCGGGGACCGTAGCGGTCAGCGAGCCTGCCGACGAAGGGGGTGATGAGGCCGGATGCCCAAGTGCCTGCGGTTACAGCGTAGGCGATTGTGCTGCGGTCCCAGCCCATGTCCTCGAAGATAAAGTTCTGCACGCCTCCGAAGACGAGCTGCGTCGAGCCGGTGGCGGCGTAAGTGCCGACTGCGGACATGGCAAGAATGAGCCAGCCGTAGTAGAAGGGCGTGCGCGGTCGCCAGTCTGCGATAGTCTTGAGGAGAGAGACGGCGTGAATTCGCCAATTGGCGATAAGTTTTAAGATAGTCAATGCGCGGAGATGTATTTCAGGTGGCGTCGGTGGAAGCAAGGTAGGATTGGAGTCGCGATGTCAAGATAGGCACATAGTCGGCAGCCACTTCCCAGACAACTGAATCGTCTATACGGAAGTATTCATGAACCAATCTGTTACGCATACCTATAATTCTACCCCAAGGCACATCGGGAAACCTTTCGCGCACATCCTCATCGAGTCTAGCCGACGCCTCGCCGATGATTATAATGTTGCGCGCCACTGCATCTACGGTTCTGCCATCAATCAGGAAGTCCTTCTCGGTAAAGCCTCCAGTGTATTCGTCTATCTTCGCCGCAGCATCAAGGATATCGGCGAAACGAACCGTCCAGGGCCTGTCATCCGACATAGACCACATCCTTCATGAAGTCATCAGTCCTTTCATAATGAGGGCGTCTGTGTCCGCCAATCCTTGCCAGGGATATTTCGCACTTCAGAAGTTCTTCAATGTGCTCTTGCAATCCGAAGAAATCGAGCCCCGGACGCACTCCCGGCTCGTACTCCACAGCAACGCCTATCTGCGGGTGATACCGGCATCCATAGTCGAACTTCGTGGTTTCTTCCCGGGGGAAGACCCCAAGCTTCTTCACGCCGTATTTATCCGCGAGCGCCTGTCGGTTTTCTTTGAGGATTTTCAGCGCCTTGCTTTGTTCCATGGCGACGCTCCTGGTTTTCTTCCATCTTAGCGGATGCCCGGCGACTACTGGGCGTACAGCCCGCCGTCTATGACCAGCTCGCTTCCGGTTACGAAGGAGGAGTCGTCTGAGGCGAGGAAGAGTACGCCGTTGGCAATGTCGTCCACGGTGCCGAGCCTGCCGAGCGGAATGTCGTCATCGTAGGACTGCCGTATCACCGGGTCGCCTAGGATTTCTTCGGTCATGGCGGTTACAATCATGCCGGGGTGGACGGAGTTGCACCTGATGTTGTCGGGTGCGTGCTGAATCGCTGTTGACTTGGTTAGCAGCCGAACGGCACCCTTGCTCGCCTGGTAGGCAGGAATGCCATTCCTGCTCCCGACGAGGCCGGCGAGAGACGATATGTTGACGATGGAGCCGCCTCCGGCTTCGCGCAATGCGGGTATCGCCGCCTTCGAGCCAAGAAAGACGCCCTTGGCGTTGATGTCGAGGATCCTGTCCCACTGCTCAGATGTGGTGTCCTCAAGGCCGGTGCGTCCACCGAGTATGCCCGCGTTGTTGACGAGGATATCGAGCCTGCCGTAGCGGTCGAGAGCGGCCTGTACGGCGGCGTCCCAGTCATCGGCGCTGGTTACGTCGAGGTGGACGTATGTGGCGTCGCCGCCAAGTTCGGCTATCTGCGCTTCGATCTGCTGGCCCTCGTCGTCTAGCAGGTCGCCGAAAACGACCTTCGCGCCCTCACGGGCGAACAGCAGCGCTTCGGCCGCACCCTGCCCTCGCGCGCCGCCGCTAATGAGTGCTACCTTGCCGTCTAGTCGACCCATGGTGGGACCTCCTCGCAAATTGGCTTGCCTCTCCACCCCCGTATCTAACAGGATAGACAGGCCTGTATCTAACAGAATAAATGGGATGTTGGACTGGGTTACTGTGCCGTAATGCCGCCATCTATTACCAGCTCGGAGCCGGTTACGAAGGAGGAGTCGTCAGATGCGAGGAAGAGGACGCCGTTTGCGATGTCGTCCACGGTGCCGAGTCTGTCCAGCGGAATGCGTTCATCATAGTATCGCCGGCGCTCGGGGTCGGCGAGTATCGCCTCTGTCATGGCTGTTACGATGAGGCCGGGGTGAACGGAGTTGCAACGGATGTTGTCGGGGGCGTGCTGGACGGCGGTGGACTTGGTCAGGAGGCGGACCGCGCCCTTGCTCGCCGCGTAAGAGGGGTTTCCGTTCGGACTGCCGATCAAGCCCGCGATGGATGATATGTTGATGATCGAACCGCCGCCTGCGTCGCGCAGGGCCGGGATCGCCGCCTTTGTGCCGAGGAATACGCCTTTGGCGTTGATGTCGAGAACAGTCTCCCAGTATTCGAGAGTGGTCTCTTCCAGTGGGACCTGGTGACCTCCGATGCCTGCGTTGTTGACGAGGATATCGAGCCTGCCGTAGCGGTCGAGGGCGGTCTGCACGGCAGCATCCCATTCGTCGGACTGGGTCACGTCGAGGTGGACGTATGTCGCGTCGCCGCCGAGCTCGGCTATCTGCGCTTCGATCTGCTGGCCCTCCTCGTCTAGGATGTCGCCGATGACGACCTTGGCGCCTTCACGGGCGAAGAGGACTGCTTCCGCAGCGCCCTGCCCGCGTGCGCCGCCGCTGATGAGTGCTACTTTGCCTTCGAGTCGTGGCATGATGGACCTCCGGGGGAGTTATGAGTCGTCAATGGTCAGTTTAGGGAACTATCAGGCATTGCAACTACTGAGCTGTGACCCCACCGTCGATGACCAGCTCGCTGCCGGTCATGTAGGACGATTCGTCGGAGGCGAGGAAGAGGACGCCGTTTGCGATGTCGTCCACGGTGCCATACCTGCCGAGGGGGGTGTTGTCGTCCCAGTATTTCAGACGTTCGGGGTCCGCGAAAATGCCCTCGGTCATGGCGGTTACGATGAGGCCGGGATGAACGGAGTTGCAGCGGATATTATCGGCTGCGTGCTGTATGGCGGTGGATTTCGTGAGCAGCCGAACCGCGCCCTTGCTCGCGGCGTATGCGGGGTTGCCGCTTCCGAGGCCAATGAGTCCCGCGATGGAGGATATGTTCACTATGGAGCCGCCGCCGGAGTCTCGCAAGGCAGGTATCGCCGCCTTCGTGCCAAGGAATACGCCTTTCGCGTTGATGTCGAGCGTCGTGTCCCAATTCTCCGAAGTCTCGCCCTCCACGCCCCCTCCGCTGCCGCCGATGCCCGCGTTGTTGACGAGGATATCGAGCCTGCTGTATCGGTCGAGCGCGGTCTGCACGGCGACGTCCCAGTCGTCGGCGCTGGTTACATCGAGGTGGACGTAAGAGGCGTCACCGCCGAGTTCGGCTATCTGGGCTTCAACCTGCTTGCCTTCGTCGTCGAGGAGGTCGCCGATAACGACCTTCGCGCCCTCTCTGGCGAAGAGCAACGCCTCAGCCGCACCTTGTCCTCGCGCGCCGCCACTTATCAGCGCGACCTTGCCGTCTAATCGTCCCATGGCGTTCCTCCCCATTCAGCATTTCTATTGGTCGGTATTTGATCAGATGGCGCGCTCAATCACGCTCGTAAATCATCCATTCCAGCAGGTTTTCATCGGGGTCGCGGGCGTACAAGCTGACGGCGTTTCTGTGGCGAAGCGCGCCGCGCCGGGGACCGGGCCCGGATATTATCTCCACGCCTGCGCTGTTTAGCATCTGTTCGCACTCGGCTGCTGTGCCATTCCAGACGAAGCAGATGTCCGCGCTTCCGGGCACGGCGGTCGGACCGCGCAGCGCGGCGGTGTAGCCTTCGGGATGCACGTTTATCTTGGAGTCGCCGACCTGGATGGAGAAAATGTTCGCCTCGCCCGCACGCCACTCGGCTTCGTCGTTGATGTGGAAGCCGAGTTTCTTGTAGAACGCGATAAGGTTCTCGGCATTAGCTGTCGGCATGGCGATGTGGTCAATGCTGACTGTTGACATTTCGTGTCCTCTTCCCTTCAGGCAATGATGGTTTGCCGTTAGGTTACAATGCCTCGCAAGTTAGCACAACAGGGCTTGATGGAAGAGAAACTTGCGTAAGTCCCTTCCCCTTCGATGGGGGAAGGTTAGAGCCCGTCCCTGCGAAGGCAGGGGATGGGTGTGAAAATGCTTCTCCTTGACACTTACGCAAGATTCTTATGGGACCGCTGGGATGTTCACAATTGATAGATGATAGAAGGAGAAGCGAGACGATATGGCAAGCTCCATAATGACCTTTGCCATTTTGAAGTTGATGAGATGCGACGGGATTTGAAACGGACATGTTGTGCCGTAGAATTGAGAGCAGCATTTTCGCAGGGTCTTAGCGAGTAAAGGGAGAAGGGCAATGTTTCCAAGAGAGTTCGATGTTGCGGACAAGACGGTAATAGTCACAGGCGCAGCGCGAGGTATTGGCAAGGGGATTGCAAGAGTGTTCGCGGAGGCAGGAGCGCAAGTGATGGTCACATCTCTAACTGACCGCTACCTGATGCCACTCGCGGAAGAAATGGAGGCTGCGGGACATCCAATCATCCCACTGACCGCGGATGCGACCGATTCAGGAGACTGGCAGCGGACGGTGGACGTGGCGCTGGAGGCGTGGGGGCACATCGATGTACTTATCAACAATTTGGGCGATGCGATACGCAAGCCGCTTCTGCCGCCACCGGGAACGGACGGGACGCCCATCACAGACGAGGAGTGGCGCTTCGTGATGGACATAAACCTGACGGAAGCGTTCATGGGATGCCGGGCGGTGGGGCCGTACATGATCGAGCGAGGCAGCGGGCGTGTCATCAACATCAGCGGGTTCGCGGCACGGAAGGGGTCGCCGGAGGCGCTGGTATATTCCACAGCGAAGGCGGGGCTGGCACGGCTTACGCAGACGCTTGCGCTCGAATGGGCACAATATGGGATCACGGTAAACTGCATCGCTCCAGGCATATTTCCTGATCCTGAGACGGGAGATCCGCAGCGGTTAGCGGCTTCGAGCGCACGCGCGCGGACTACTATACCGGTGGGACGCGTGGGCAGGCTACGCGAGGTTGGGTTGCTCGCGGTGTATCTCGCGTCTGACGCTTCCGAGTATATGACCGGCGAAACGCTGTACCTTGACGGAGGGCTGAGCCACTCGTAATACTTATCTACCGCTTCCACCATCTGCAAGGCTGCGTCAAGGCGTCGCCATGGGAGAGTAATGTGGTGGCGCTGAACGCCGCGGTTGGAGAATTCTGATGGCCCTTATTCCGAGAACTTTGAAACGAGCGCTGAGACCCGTCCTGTCACCTGCGCTGCTCGCTTGGGAACGCATGGAGTCTGGCGTGAGTTATGATCCGACCTCCGGCAGCATCCTCAGCGATCCATACGAAACTTACGACCGGCTGCGTACCAAAGACCCGGTGCATAGGATGCGGCTGATAAACGGGTGGGTGCTTACACGGTATGAAGATGTCGATATGGTGCTGCGAGACCACCGGCGGTTCTCGAAGGACGATGGGCAGGAGGACGAATACCGGAGCATGCTGCACCACGACCCGCCTGACCACACACGGCTGAGGTCGCTCGTCTCAAAGGCGTTTACCCCACGCGCCGTGAGGGAACTTCATCCTAGGGTGCGGCGCATTGTCGATGAGCTACTCGAAGACCTCGACGGCAAGGACAGGTTCGACCTAATCGAGAGCCTTGCCTTTCCACTTCCCGTAACGGTCATCGCGGAAATGTTGGGCGTTCCGTCGGAGGATATGGACAGGTTCAATGTCTGGTCGAACGACATCTCGCTTACCATTGAGCCTTCGCTGCGAGACGACCAGATACGCCGCGTAGAGCGCGCATCGGAAGAATTATACGCGTATTTTGAGTCTATAATTGAACAGCGACGGGGCGAACCCCAAGACGACATGATAACCACGCTGCTGAACGCGGAGGACGAAGGGGACAGGCTCACTCACGAAGAGCTGCTAGGCACCTTGGTGCTGCTGCTCGTCGCGGGCAACGAGACCACGCGCAATCTGATCGGCAACGGGATGAGGGCATTGCTGAAGCATCCCGATCAGCTCCGGAAGCTCAGGGACAACCCGGACTTGCTGGACTCCGCGATCAATGAGCTTCTGAGGTATGACAGCCCGGTGCAGCTGGACGGCAGGCTGGTGCATAACGATGTCGAGGTGGCAGGGCACCAGATCCACGCGGGACAGCGGATTCTGTGCGCTATCGGAGCGGCGAACCGCGATCCTTCCGCATTCACCGAACCGGACAAGCTTGACATCGAGCGCAATGAGAGCAGCCATATAGCCTTCGGACGCGGCATCCATCACTGCCTCGGCGCGCCGCTCGCGATGTTGGAGGCGCGCGCCGCATTCTCCGCGCTCTTAGACCGCTTTTCGCATATCGAGCTTGTCTCCGAGCCGGTGTACAGGGAGCAGGTCGTCCTGCGGGGCGTAGCAGAGCTATGGGTCGAGGTGGAGCGGTCCGCAGTGAAATAGTAATGAACCGCGCCGGGCACCGAACTTTACGCAATGTAAGCGGGCGCATTATAATTCTGTGGCATACTGCTGCGTATCATCCGTTCGCTACTGAACCTGTCGGGAGGCGAACGCCAGCCGGAGGACGAACATCGACGAGACGCGCCTGCGCGCCATGCTTCGAGATTTCAAGACGAATGGCATAAGCGAAGATGATGTCATCTCGCATCTGAAAGACTTGCCATTCGAGGACCTTGACTTTGCCAAGGTCGATCATCATCGCGCCCTGCGAAAAGGCTTCCCTGAGGTCATATTCGGGCAGGGGAAGACGTCGGAACACATCGCTTCCATATCCGAGGCGCTCCTGCAGCGTTCGGACCGCCTTCTGGTAACCCGCGCGTCTCAGCAGGCTTATGACGCCGTGTACGAGAGGATACCGGAGGCGCGCTACGAAGAGATGGCGCGCTGTATCGTCGTTGACAATCGCCCGCAGTCGGAGCGCAAGCAAACGCCGGGCGTGCTGGTAGTGTGCGCCGGTACTGCCGACTTGCCTGTCGCGAGCGAAGCAGTGGTAACCGCCGAGATAATGGGCTGCGATGTGGAGCGCGTTTTCGATGTGGGCGTGGCGGGTCTGCACCGGCTGCTGGCGCAGATGCCGTCCCTCCAGCGCGCGCGGGTCGTAGTGGCCGTTGCGGGGATGGAAGGCGCGTTGCCTTCCGTGGTGGGCGGGCTGGTGCAGGTGCCCGTCATCGCCGTGCCGACGAGCGTGGGCTACGGGGCGAGCTTCGACGGGCTTGCCGCGCTGCTCGCGATGCTCAACAGCTGCGCCACGGGCATCGGCGTGGTTAACATTGACAACGGATTCGGAGCGGGCTACCTCGCCTCGCTTGTCAACCACCTGCCTGCGCCGAACACTAACATCGATGGACAGGATGGATAGGATAGACGGAGATTTCTCAATGACCCTTGCCGAACGCATCGAATCCCTCGCAAGCCAAAACGCGGAACTGTGGACAGCGGACGCCTGCGGCGTAACCCGCTCGGAGACGCAGATACCGGCGCTGCTGCATGCGGACGCCTATGTGCCGGATACCGACCGCACGCGGGTGTTGCTGTTGAGCGGTCTAACGGGCAGCAGCGAGAGCGTGGAGAACGGCTTTCGCGTGCTGGATTCCTATCTGAGCGGTGGTGAGTCGCTTCAGCGGGATGTGGCGTTGAGCGCGATACCATGCGCGAATCCCGACGGGCTGGCGCAAGGAACGCTTCCGAGCAATGGCGCGGGCGGCAATCCTGCCGAGGGGTATCCGCCGGAGGACGACTACTATTACGATCCGAACGACCCGGAAACTCGCTACCTGTGGCGGTGGATCAGCTTCCACGCGCCGGACGTGGCGCTAGAGGTGCGAGAGGCTTACAGCGTGCGGTGGGAGTATGCGGGACCAATCGAGCGAATCGCCAATGCGCTGAACGCCTATCCCATGACCGCTGACGGATCGCTGGCAGGCGCGTTGTCTGAGGGTAAGCCGAACAATCTCGCTCCCATACCCACACTTGTGCTGACGTGTCCGACGGATGCGGTCGATGCCGAGGTGAGCAAGTTGTGGCGCATTCTGGCTCAGGAGTCGGCGCTGCCGTCATCGCCGGCGCGGCGTGAACTGGATCGTAGGCGCGGGCGCACCCCTATTGAGGCGGCTCGTATTCTAGCAAAGGCCTATGGGCACATTCTGAACCCGGTGATTTACACGCAGGGCGTGGCATTGAGCGGGAGGCTGCGGCTTTTCGGGCTTGACCCAGACGGCGAAAGCCCGGTCGCGGACATCGAGCGAATGGTGAGAGGGTACGCCGTGAGTTCGATAACGGACGTGTTCGGTGAGAACAGCGGCGGCGCGAATCTTGCGGGGCTGGTCTATGCGGACGAGCTTGCTGAAGCTACCGGGAACGCGAGCTACAACGACCTGCTGATTCGCGCGGCGGAAGAGCGTTACCGTCCGGTGAACGCGCAGGGCATCCCACCTGCGGCGGACCACGATCACCGCGTGGAGGACATGTTCTTCAACGGGGCCGTGCTGGGGAGAGCGCAGGCAGTGACTGGTGATGCGAGCTACATGGACATTCAGACGCGCTTCCTGCTCAACGCTGCAGTGCAGCAGGACAACGGGTTGTTCTGGCACTGCGACGACGCAGAATGGTTCTGGGGACGGGGCAACGGATTTGCGGCGCTCGGATACTCCGAGACGCTGACGTACCTGCCGGAAGATCACGCAGACCGAGACGCACTGCTGTCGCAGCACAGGCGTCACCTGACTGCACTGCTTGACTACCAGCAGCCTTCCGGCATGTGGCGGCAGCTTATCGACTTTCCAGGATCGTACCAGGAGATGACTGTAACCTGCATGGCCGGCTATGCGATGGCGCGCGGAATGAGGCTCGGCTGGCTGGACGATTCATACGCGGACGCGCTGATGCTGGCCTGGCAGGGCGTGTCGGAACGAATTGACGATGAGGGCGGGCTGGTGGACGTCTGCACCGGCACCGGTGTGATGTCGAGCACGCGGGAATACCTCGACAGGCCGGCGATATTCGGGTGGGACGAGCGCGGCGGCGCTATGGCGCTATGGTTCGCATGCGAGATGGAACGGTATCTGCGCGACAGGGGCTAACATCGATATACAGTATGGGTAGGATAGGTAGGGGATCACCCCCATCCCAGCCTTCTTCCATCCTGATGAGGTAAGAAGTTTTCCTAACCCTCTCCCATTGGGTAGTGGGGACTTTAGACCCAGGGCCAGGGGACGTTGCGGTAAGGGTCAAGGACGGGCAGCTTGCCCTGCTTGAGCATGATTTCGAGGCGCTGCATCAGGGCGCGCATCTCGTCGGTGTCAATCAGTTCGCCCAGGACATAGGGCAGGCTTTCGGTTGGCGACTGCAACGTCGCCAGCAGATTCTCAAGGTCGCCCGTAAGTTCTTCTGAGATGGGCTTGCCCCAAAACTCAACCATCACGGTGCGGAGCTTGAAGAGTGGGTGGAATGTCAGGCCGTGATCGATGCTCCAGATGTCGCCGGCGGCGTCCTGCAGGCAGTGGCCTGCCTTACGGTCGCCGTTGTTCACCACCAGATCGAAGACTGCGAACCTGGAGAGTTCGTCGGGGTAATCCTCTATTAGGTTGAAGTAGGTGATGTCCGGATCGCAGTCGATGTACATCTGCATGGAGCCGATACCGTAGGGGCCCTCTCGGACGAGCGTGTACGGCACCTTGGGCCAGCCGAGCGCCCGGCTGAGGATGAAGGTGGCAAGTTCGCGCTGGTATAGGGTTCCGGTGGGGTAGTCGTAGAGGGGGCGCTCGCCGTCTCGAGGCTTGTAGATAGCGCGTATGCATTCGCCGTCGCCCGCGTCGAGATGCACCATGAAAGTGTAGTTGGAGCCATAGGGCATGCGGTAGCCGCCGATGACCTCGGCAGATTCCAGCAGAGGGATTGCATCCTCTTCAGACATCTGAATGGGAACCGCATCCGAGCGCTGGGGTTGGGGTCGGCTCCGGCGTCTGCGTCTTCTTGAAGGCAAGGCGTCTTAGTCACTTAGTGGGTCAGGCACTTGGTTGGTCAAGAGCATTGATGCCTCCGTGAACAGGGTGCTGGGAATACCTTGCTCATAGGGGAAGGCGGGTATTCAATGTCAGGCTAGGCGATGCCCCGCTAGGCAATGTCAAGCTACGCGATGCCCGGCTGGGTAATGCCTGCCTATTCGATGCCAATCTTGGCGTGGCCGTTGACGCGAGGGCAGGCATGGCCGGAAGGGTCGATCGGCCTGTCGCAGAGCGGGCATATGGGCCTGCCCGCCGCGCAGACCTGAAGGGCTTCCTGCGAGAAGCTCTCAATCTGGTCGCGGTCCATCCAGATTCGGATGGTAGCTGCTTCCTCGTTGGCGTCCTCGAAGTCGTAGGCGTCTATGAGGAACATGCCGTTGTTGCCGTCATGCCCGAGAGCGAGCTTGCCAATCTTAAATTCCAGCCGCGTCAAGCCGGGGGCTTCGCGGTCATGCGAGACGTAGCCTCCCGCGCCGGAGCTTTCCGGCAGGTTGGCTATGAGCTGCTGAATGCCCATTGCGAGTTCGTAGAGATGTTCCTTTTCAAGCCATAGCACGGCGCTGCTGCTCTCACTGTCTGCAAGGATGCGAAAGGTGCGCTCGCCAGGCTCGCCAACGGCGTCCGCGTTCAGCCGGCTCAGATTAGTGAATTCCAACTTAGGTTCTGCCATAGTGATACTAATCTTATTCGCTGGACTGAGATGCCGCAAGGGGTTGAGAGCGGTCAGGCGCAATGAGCAGGGGACACCGCTAGCCACAGGAGGCACAGAAGGCTCAAGGGCAGTCATCAGATCTCAGGTGGAGGCTGACGGACAGGATGGGGAGAATTTCATCCTAGCCCTAACCCTCCCCGATGGGGACATAACGTACCAACGACGAGAGGAGGCGGAGTCTATCCCAGTTCGAGCAATTCAACCCAGTTGCCGTCGGGGTCTTGCAGATAGCAGCCCTTCTTGCCATCCGCAATCTCAATGGGAGGGTTGAGCTTCTGTGCTCCATTGGCGATGAGTCGCTCATACGCCTCGTTGATGTCTTCGACCACAAAGGCAATATGTGATGCGCCGAATGAGTTGCGCTCCTTTATGTGGGCGTCGGAGCCGGGAGGATGCACATATTCGATGAGTTCCAGCATGTATTCGCCGTGGACGAACTCGGCAATCTTGATGTGCGTTTTCTCGTATCCGAGAATCTGCGAAATTGGTCCGCCGTCACGCTCGCGTCTGGGCAATGGTGTCAAGCCGATTACATCCTCATAGAATCGGGCGACGAGATCCAGGTCGCTGACGACAAAGCCTGTGTGGTGCATTTTGAGAAGCATATTTTGTCCTTTGCTGGTCTGTTCCGGGTCGTGACGATAATCTGGGTATGAGGCACCTTCTTGCTCGACGCGGCTGTGGCATCACACCTAATAAGATACGCTTTGAGACCGTGTTATTCAATGACTTTCTTCCACGAGCCCGTATGTACAGGGCTGCGTGAGTGTGTATAATCGGCACAAAAGTTGAGACTGTCTCAGGAGGGCAAGTAAATGACAGACGATTGCACACTGGGGAACGGTGAATTCACTTACAGAGTAGAACCGAACTGGCAGTCGATGCCGGATGGATATGACTGGCGCGAGGTTGCGGCGGTGGCGGTGGACGGTGATGACAATGTTTATGTGTTCAACCGCGGTCCGCACCCTATGATGGTATTCGACAAGCACGGGGACTTCATCAAGTCTTGGGGTGAGGGCGTGTTTACGCGGGCGCATGGGGTGAGCCTAGGTCCGGACAACACGCTGTATTGCAGCGATGACGGCGATCATACGGTGCGCCAGTGTACGCTGGATGGCGATGTGCTGATGACTATCGGCGTTCCGGGGAAGCCGGCGCCGTTGTTCAGCGGCGACCCGTTCAACCGCTGCACGCACACGGCGCTGGATCCGAAGACAGGGGATATCTATGTGTCAGATGGATACGGCAACTCCCGGGTTCATAAATATTCGCCGGACGGCAAGCTATTATTCTCGTGGGGCGCGCCGGGCACGGACCCAGGCGAGTTCAGCATCGCGCACAACATCGCCACGGACGCGGACGGCTATGTCTATGTGGCGGACAGGGAGAACCACCGCATCCAGATATTCGACGCCGACGGCAATTTCGAGGACCAGTGGCCGAACGTACATCGCCCGTGCGGGATTTACATCTCAGACGATCAGCGTGTGTGTATGTGGGTGAACTGGGCTGGGGGATGGCAGTGCAGCGCAACGTTCCCAACATCGGCCCGCGTGTGTCGGTGCTGGACAGGCGCGGGAACACGCTGGCGCGGCTGGGAAACGGGTACGGCACGGAAGTGGGGCAGTTCATCTCGCCGCACGGAATCTGCATAGACTCGGCAGAGAATATCTATGTAGGCGAAGTGTCGCACACGAACATCAGCAACTCGGGGGCGACGCCGCCCGATGACCTGCGGACGCTGCAAAGGCTGGCCAAGGAGAGTTAGAGACGCTTAGATCGTGGGATCCGAATTGCCATGCGACTTAAATCGGAATTGATGATAGACTTACGCGGATGAAAACCGTGTGAAAATGACGGAAAGGAGCACACATGGCAGACGGACACACACATTCGAACGGACATAGCCACTCACACGCGACTGCGGCAATGGCGGAGGCAGCAGCAAGCTGGCTCGACAGCCTCTCGTCGGAGCAGCGAGACAAGGCGACTTATGAGTATATGGACGGCGAGCGGGTCTTCTGGTACTATCCGCCGCTGAACAGGCACGGCCTTGCGCTGCGCGACATGGACGACAACCAGCGCAAGCTGGCATACGGCATCATGGAGAGCGGCCTGACGGAGCGCGCGTACAAGCAGGCGACGCAGATTATCGACTTGGAGACCACGCTGGGCAAGGTCGAGAAGGACGCGGGCATCGTCAGCTTCCGGCGCGACCCGGAACTTTACTATTTCACGGTGTTCGGCGACCCGCGCGATGCGGAGAATCCGTGGGCGTGGCGCGTGGAGGGGCATCATGTATCGCTGCACTACAGCATCTGGGGCGACAAAGTCATATCGACGACGCCTTTCTTCTTCGGCTCGAATCCGGCCGAGGTGCTGGCGGGTCCCGACAAGGGACAGCGCATACTTGGCGACCGGGAGGACCTCGCGCTTGAGCTGGTGAACGGGCTTAGCTCAGAGCAGCAGCGGCGCGCGGTCATCTATCCGGAAGCGCCCTATGACATCCTGACATACAACTCTTCACGGGCGGTGTTCCCGCAGGAAGAGGGACTGCCCGGATCGCAGATGAATGGGACGCAGCGAGAGATGATGATGTCGATCATCAGCGAGTATGTCTCAACGATCCGTGACGATGTGGCGCAGGACAAGATGTCCGCCGTGCGCGAGCGGGGCCTTGACGACTTCTACTTCGCGTGGGGCGGCGGCCTGGAGCGGTTCAGCAAGCATTACTATCGCATTCACGGCGGCAACTTCGTGGTGGAGTACGACAACCGGCAGAACGAGGCGAACCACATTCACTCGGTGCTGCGCGACGAGGAGAACGACTTCGCGAACGACGTGCTGCGCGAGCATCTGCTGTTGTACCATGTGCTTTAGGCATTTCGTATTTTCGGTTTAATTTGGAGCGGATTTGCATTTAGACCTTCTGGATTCCTGCCTCCGCAGGAATGACGAATAAGTGAACACGACATAGGCGGCACGGGGCAGTCAAATGACCGCCCCGTGTTGGCATATAAGAGGGTGGGTTTGATGCAGCAGCAGGATACGACTCCGACAGATAGCGGAGAACGGCACGAACCTGACTGGGTGCTGGCGAGTTACGGGCAGCGCGTTGGGGCATGGGCGCTGGACTTCGTGGGATTTACTCTGCCGTTTGTCCTGCTGTTGATCGGCCTGTTCGTGCTGGTTCTGGGACTAATACTGTCATCGGAGTTCGTGCAAGAGTCTATCGAGACTTCGTCGGACACTCTAGTCATCGAAGAGTCCATCGAAGAGTCGTTCTTAAGCGGGGTCAAGTGGGTTGTTGCCGCGGTGAGGGTAGCCTCGGTGTTCGTGGGCATTCTGGCGATAGTCGTGATCGGCTACATCGTATGGTGGTTGATTGCGCTGGGGCGAGGACAGACGCCCGGCAAGCAGGTCGTGGGAATCCGAGTGATCAAGGATGACGGCACGCCTTCCAACTGGGGCTATACGTTCCTGCGTGAGTTCGTGATCAAATTGCTGCTTGTAGGGTTTATATCCGACGTCACATTCGGAATTGGCAGGCTGGTGGACTATCTCTGGCCGCTATGGGACAGGGCGGAGAAGATGCAGACGCTTCACGATAAGCTTCTGGGCACGATCGTTGTAAAGAAATAAGAGCAGTGAATGTAAAGAGTGAGTGAATGCAGCGGGACACCACGACCTACGACGAACAGCGGCAAGAACCTGATTGGGAATTGGCGAACTATGGGCAGCGCGTGGGGGCGTGGGCGCTGGATTTCGTATTGTCCATAATTGCAAAGACGGTCATGTTCGTCTTTGCTATGGCGTTTATTCTCAAGGTCGTTTTGAGCGGTGTCGGTTCAGTCTTCGATATCCCGGATTGGTCCGCTAGAACCGGCGCAATTGTTGCGGTTCTCATAGGAGTGGCAATAGGCTACATCGTGTGGTGGCTGATCGCGCTGGGACGAGGGCAGACACCGGGTAAGCAGATCGTCGGCATCCGCGTAATCAAGGACGATGGCGAACCGTCCAGATGGGGTTACACCTTCTTACGAGAGTTTGTCGTCAAATTCCTGCTGGTAGGATTCCTGTTCCAGGCCACGTTTGGCATTGCCTGGCTGTTGGACTACCTATGGCCGCTGTGGGACAGAGCGGATAAGATGCAGACGCTGCATGACAAGTTGCTGGGAACGATTGTGGTGCGGAATCGTTAATTGGTCGTGCCCAATACTACGCCTATGGACACTCCTGATAAAATCCCCGGCCCTAACACCACTCGGAGACCTAACTCGATCACCTCATTCGTGCGCCGCCTGCTGACCCCCCATGTCTTGCTGATTGCCATACTTGCGATTGCCCTCGCGCTCCGCTTCTACGGGCTGGCGTGGGATGCAGGATTTTCGTACACGCCGCACCCTGACGAGCGCGCAATACTTGACAGGGTAATCGGTGTTTCGCCGCCGGGACTTGGTGAGCTTGGGCTGCTGCTTGACGCGGAGCAGAGTCCGTGGAATCCGCGCTGGTTCAATTACGGCAGTTTCCCACTGTATGTGCTGAAGGTCGTGCAGATAGTCGGGGAGCCGTTTCTCGACGACCCCAACGACATACGAGTACTGGGACGCGCGGTGTCGGGTCTGGCGGACGTCGCAACGATAATTGCGGTGTATGGCATCGCGGCGCTGGCGTTCGACCGTAGGACGGGCTTGCTTGCTGCTGCGCTGACCGCACTCGCCGTAATTCACATCCAGCTCAGCCACTTCTTCGCGGTGGATACGCTTCAGGCGATGCTCGCGATTGCCGCGCTGTTTTTCATGGTTCGCGTGGCGCGGGAGGGAGGGCTGCGTGACTCGCTTCTTGCGGGCGCGCTCGTGGGACTTGGGCTGGCGACGAAGGCGAGCCAACTGCCGATCATCGCGCCGTTCGTCATAGCGCACCTGATGTTCGCGTTCAACCTCAATGGCAGTCCAGCAACGGACAGGTTCAATCGAAGGCTGGAGATAGCATTCTGGGGGATTATCGGCGGAGGTGCCCTTGCGGTCATCGCTCTACTTGTCGCGCAGCCATACACGCTGCTGGACTGGAGTACGTTCTTCAGCCATGTGAGCGAGCAGTCGGAGATGATACGCGGCATACGCGACTACCCGTACACGCGGCAGTACGCGGACACGATCCCATACTGGTATCACATACGGCAACTTGCGGTCTGGGGATATGGCTTGCCACTCGGCATCGCGGCGTGGGCTGGTCTGCTGTATGTGTCGCTGCGGGGGATGCCGCTGAAGATTGGCGCGGCGTACCTAGTTGTTGGTTGGGGTCTGCCGGCGGCGATACTACTAGTGTCGTACAGCGCCGTCGCGGTTGTGGCAGCGGCGGGCATATCGCTGGTCGCGCTGCTTGTCACCCTGCCCCTACGCTCAAAGGACACGCAGATCGAAGTGTTGCTGTTTTGCTGGGTTGTGCCGTATTTGCTGGTAACTGGTTCGTTCCATGTGAAGTTCATGCGGTACATGCTTCCCATCGCGCCGCTGCTAACCCTTTTCGGCGCGCGGATGTTGTGGGCACTGTGGAACGCCACAAGTCAGAAGTCCCTTCCCCCTCGATGGGGGAAGGTTAGGATGGGGGTGAAGGTCAGACTACAGCGCTACTTCGTAGGAATCCTCATTGCGCTGATAGTAGCAGGAACGGCGTTCTGCGCCATCGCCTACATCAACGGCATTTATAGCAACGTACATACCGGGGTTCGAGCGAGCGAGTGGCTCAATCGCAATGCTCCGTTCGGGGCGTTCGTGCTGAAGGAGCACTGGGAGGAGTCGCTGCCCAGGCTACGCTCGGACTTCGAGTTTTTTGACCTGCCCATATATGAACAGGATCGTTCCGCAAAGACCGCGCTCATTGCGGAGGCTCTCGCCGATGCAGACTACCTGGTGTTCTTCAGCAACCGGCTTTACGGCACCATCCCGCGCCTGCCGGAGCGCTACCCTGTCACGGCCGAATACTACCGGCTGCTGTTCTCAGAGCAGCTTGGCTACACGCTCGCTGATGTGCAGACATCGTATCCTTCGCTGCTTGGTGTCAGCTTTGTGGACGATACGCTTCGTCGCCCTAACTTGCCTGCTCCGCTCAAATTGCAGCAACACATCGCCGCGCCGCTCCCACTGAATCTTGGATACGCCGATGAGAGCTTCTCGGTGTACGACCACCCGAAGGTGCTGATATTTCAGAACACGGGACGGATTGACGCGGCGGAGTTACGGCGCCGGATAGAAGGAGAAGTGTCTTCGGATGCTTATCTTTCGTCAAGAAGCGAGCCTGAGCTGGGGCTGGTGTACTCTCCGGAGGATACGGCGATACAGCAGAGTGCCGGGACCTGGACGGAAATAGTTCGCCCCGGCAGTTGGACGAATCGCATGCCGGTGCTGGCTTGGCTTGGCGCGTTGGAACTGCTCGCGCTGGTTACGCTGCCGCTGACTTTCGTCGTGTTCCGCCCGTTGCATGACAGGGGATACCTGCTGGGCAAGGCGCTGGGGATACTCCTTGTCGGACTCGTGGTGTGGCTGTTGGCGAGCCTGCAATGGATGGCGTTCTCTCGTGCGTCTATCGGTATTGCGATTGCGCTGATGGCTGCGGTGTCGCTTGGCATTCTCATGCTCAGGTGGAGAGAGATTGCGGACTTCATCAGGCGGCGCTGGGCCACGATTGTAATCGCGGAACTGATTTTTCTTGCGGCGTTTCTCGCGTTCGTGCTGGTGCGGATGGCGAACCCGGATCTGTGGCATCCGTATCGCGGGGGCGAGAAGCCGATGGACTTCGCGTATCTGAATGCGGTACTGCGCTCGACGATAATGCCGCCGTATGATCCGTGGTTCGGGGGCGGTTACCTCAACTACTACTACTGGGGGCAGTTTCTGACGGCGATGTTCATCAGGGCGACGGGGATTGAGCCGGTGGTCGCATTCAATCTCGCCGTGCCGACGTTCTTTGCGCTCACGGTGGGCGGCGTTTATTCCATTGTGTACAACGTCGTAAGGTCTGCCGGACGCGCGCTGGATGAGAGCACGGGCGTTCTTGGCTCAGTGCCGCGATGGTCGCCAGTGATAGTAGGACTAATCGGTGTGGCGTTCGTGACGGTGCTGGGGAACCTGGACGGCGCGATACAGGTGGGGCAAGGCGTCAAGAATGTGCTGGCGGGGGGATCGTTCGGTGAGTTCGACTTCTGGCGGAGCAGTCGCATGATGCCGCCGGACCCGCCGGGACACGAGATAACGGAGTTCCCGTTTTTCACATTCCTGTTCGCGGACCTGCACGCGCACATGATGGTGATACCGTTTACGGTGCTCGTGCTGGGACTGTCGCTTGCGGTTGTGCTTGGTGCGTCGAGGCGAGTTGAACGCATGATTCCGTCCGGAACCGGCAAGGGTGAGTATCCGACGCTTCACCCCCATCCTAACCTTCCCCCATCAAGGGGGAAGGGGCTTTACCTCAACTTTCCGAGGGTTGGGTCTGTGGCGTGGGAGATATTGCGGCTTGCGATTCTTGGTGTTGCGGTTGGGTCGCTCGCGTTGCTGAATACGTGGGACCTGCCGACGTATCTCATTGTGGCGGTGGCGGCGATTGCGTTCGCGGAGTTCCTGTCGCATGGCGGGCTGGGATTCTTGGTGCTGCTGCGGGCGGCTGTCAAGACACTTTTCGTGGTTGTCACGGGATTTGTGGCGTTCCTTCCGTATCACATTGCAGGTGAGACATTCTACAACAGCGTGGAGTCCACGACGAATACTACGGTGCTCTGGCAGTTCCTAGCGATTTCAGGGTTGTTCGTATTCATCATCGGGACATTCGCCGTGGATGAGCTTGCGGACGGCGCACGCGGGCAATTCGCTGCGCTGCGGCGCAGGTTCGGACGGCTGTACGATTTGCTGGACGGCGGTGAGGGCGATGCACCCAGCGTCGGGTGGCTTGTCGCTGTGATCGCCGGCGCGCTCCTGCTGGGCTTTGCGCTGACGGCTGCTTTCACCGGAGTAGTCGGCAGCACCGTGCCGTTCGTGTTCGCGCTGGCGGCGCTGCTTGCCTCCGTGGGTGTGGGCGTTCTGCTGAGGGACAGGCCGGACGGGGCGCAGCTTGGCTTCGTGCTGATGCTGGCGTTAGTGTCGCTGTCGCTCGTGGTAGGGCTGGATTTCCTGCGCGTGGAGGGTGACATAGATCGCCTGAACAGCATCTTCAAATTCTACTTGCAGGTGTGGGTGATGCTTGGGATTGCGTCCGCCTACCTGCTATGGCGACTGTTCCAGACGCAGCGTAGTTTCTTGCCGCGCGTTGCTTACATCAGGCAGGTCTGGAAGGTCGGACTTGTCGCGCTGGTGCTGTGCGCGGCGATATATCCGGTACTGGGGACGCAGGACAGGCTGCGCGACAGATTCGGCGGGTATGTTACGCCTCTGACGCTGAACGGCGTGGCATTTATGGAAGGCGTAGCGTTTCGGGAGCATTCGGGTGACTTAATCTATCTTGCGGCGGACTACGAGGGCATTCGCTGGCTGCAACAAAATGTGGCAGGCTCGCCGGTAGTGTTGGAAGCGGTAACGCCGTCATACCGATGGGGCGGGCGCGTGTCGATGTACACGGGTCTGCCTAGCGTTATCGGATGGCAGTGGCACCAGGAGCAGCAGCGCGCGGGCTACGCTTATGAGGTGGGACGCCGCACCCGCGATGTGCAGACATTTTACTCTACCCTCGACGATAAGGTAGCTCTGGATCTGATACGTAAGTACGGCGTCCGATATGTCTATCTGGGGCACTTGGAACGCATCTACTTCCCGGAGGGGATGTTCAAGTTCGAGGACGGGCTGGGCGGAGCGTTGGAGAAGGTGTTCGACAATGGGGAGACTGCGATATACCGGGTGAGGGATGGGGCGTGAAGTCACAACGCTGTACAACATACTCTACCCTGCTTGTCGAAACCGCTTGCCTTCGCTATGCTAGTCGTAATCCACAGGAGGTAATGTACACGATGACTACTACGCTCTCATACGCCCTGGAAGAGTTCGTTCACGAGATGTCAAGGCTGGTTGATGGGCAACCCGATCAGGAGACGCTGTTCGACCGGGGCTCGGCGCACCTTGAGCGCCTGATAAACAGCCCGGAGGCGATTCCGGAAGAGTTCAGCGTGCCGATGCCGGGGAAGAATCACGGCACGTACTTGCTGCACTACGGGGACAACGGCTTGCTGGTTACATCGGTCGTATGGGGACCGGGAGACCACATCGGGCCGCACGACCATCGCACCTGGGGCATGATAGGCGTCGTGGGCAACGGCATCACGGAGACGCGCTTCCGACGGGTTGATGACCGCGACCGCGAGGACTATGCCGTGCTGGAGCGTGACCGAGAGACGCTGGTTACGCCGGGCGACATCTCCCTGCTGATTCCGGACGTTGACGAGATTCACCAGATGGACAACCACACGGACCGCCCGACGGTGGAGATCCACGTCTATGGCAACGACCTGCGCGGCCTGGAGCGCAGCAGCTTCAACCTGGAGACGGGCGAGATCAAGCACTTCGCGACGACGAAGTTCAGCAACTGCTAGTTATCCGCCAACGTCACTTAATTTCATCGCCTGCGTGAGGTGTATAGACCCGTGCCTACGACAATTTCTCCAGAATCTCTTGATACCTTGCTGAAGGGCGGCTCACCGTTCGCGCTAATCGATGTGCGCGAGACGGGTGAGTACAACAATGCCCACATTCCGGGCGCGAGCCTGCTACCTCGCCGCGACTTGGAATCGCAGATTGCCGCTGCCGTGCCGCATGCCGCAACGCCCGTGGTGCTGTGCGATGACGACGCGCGCAGGGCGACGCTTGCAGCCGCTACACTGGAGGGACTTGGCTACACCGATGTGTCGGCACTGGACGGCGGCATCAACCGATGGGTCACTCAGGAATACCCGACCGAGTGGGGAGTGAATGTGCCGAGCAAGGACTTCGGCGAAAAGATCGAGGTCGTGCATCACGTTCCTGAAATCGATGCGGTGGAACTGCAAGAGCGCATAGAGAGCGGTGAGGAGATTGTAATTCTCGACACGCGCACGCCGGAAGAGTACCAGCGGCTGTGCATTCCGGGCGGGCGCAGCGTGCCGGGCGCGGAGCTTGCACTGCGAATCACCGACATCACGAAGGATATGAGCGACGACGCAACAGTCGTCATCAACTGCGCCGGACGGACGCGCAGCATCATCGGCACGCGAGTGCTGCAGCGCATGGGCATGCCGAACGTGGTGGGGCTGAAGAACGGCACGGCGGGCTGGTCTCTGGCAGGCTATTCGCTGGAGGCGGGCGCCGACAGGCTGGAACTGCCGGACCTGTCCGAAGAAGGTGTCGCTGCGGCGGAAGCTTACGCCGACCGCCTGGCGGAGGAGGACGGAGTTCAATACATCGATGCTGACGACTTGCAGGCAATGATGGCGCGCCGCTCTGACGAGACGGTTTATCTCGTAGATGTGCGAACTGAGCAAGAGTACGCTGACGGGCATATCCCCGGCTTCCGCTGGTTCCCGGGCGGACAGGCGGTGCAGCGGTCGGATGAGGTTGCGGTGGTGAAGAACTGTCCTGTCGTCTTCTGCTGTGACGGACGCGCCCGCGCAACCATCACCGCATCTTGGTACAGGCAGATGGGACATGAGCATGTGTATGCCCTTCATGGGGGCACGGGTGCATGGGAGGGCGCGGGACAGGCGCTGGAAGTGGGACACTCACAGACGCAGCCCCTCGGACTGGACGCCGCGCGAAGCAAGGTCCGGATGCTGGCTCCGGCAGAAGTTCCAGCCGCTTCGGATGCCTCGATCGCGCAGGTAGGCACCAGTGGGGGGCCCTCAGCATATATACGGGCGGCATCCGATGCGACCATAATCTTTGTTGGCACGAGCCAGCAGTTCGCGGAGGGGCATATCCCTGGCGCTCGCTGGGTGCCACGTGGATGGCTGGAAGCGCAGATTGCCGATCTCGCGCCGGACAAGGGAGCGCCGGTCGTCGTTACCTGCGGAGACGGCATCACATCAACATTCGCCGGGGCTTCGCTGATTGATGAAGGCTACGGCGATGTATCAGTGCTGGAAGGCGGGATGCGGGCTTGGCAGCAAGCAGGATACACAATAGAGAAGGGGCTGACGGGCGTGATGTCAACGCCCGCCGATGTGGTGCCGGCAGGCACCGACCGCGGCTTCGCCGACATGATGAATTACCTGCGTTGGGAGGAGGAACTCGGGAGGAAGTACGAATCCTGAGTCTGCGCGGGCTTGCTATAAGGAAAGGACTTAAGCAAGCATGACTATTTTCTCCGGCGCGCGATCTTTCTACGTCATAACGCTTGGACAGCTTGTCTCGCTGGTCGGCTCAGGCATGACACGCTTTGGGCTGGGCATCTGGGTGCTGAGGGAGACCGGCGACACAACCGCATATACGGCGCTGCTCTTCTTCGCCGTTCTCCCCATGGGGCTAGGCTCCATTTTCACTGGAACGCTGGTGGACAGGTGGAACCGACGCATCGTCATGCTCGTGGGCAACACAGTCGCCAGCATGAGCACACTGGTTGCGGCGCTGCTGTTCTTCGGCGGCGCGCTCGAGATATGGCACCTGTACATTGTGCTGACCGTGAACGGGCTGGCGAACGCATTCATTGTCCCGTCCATGGAGGCGAGCGTGCCGATGCTCGTGGAGAAGGAGCAGCTGAATCGAGCTTCCGGCGTGACTCAGATGTCAATGTCGATGGAAGTCATCGTCGCTCCGGCGCTTGCAGGATTTCTGATTGTGACGTCCGGCCTGGGCTTCATATTCATAGCGGACTTCGTGACTTTCGGTGTGAGCGTGCTTGCGCTGCTGCTGTCCGCGATTCCGCAGCCCGCTCCCGACCCTGACCGCGAGCAGGGCAGTCTGATAGGCGAGTTCACATTCGGACTGCGCTACATCGCCGAGCGGCCGTCGTTCGTGTACCTGATAGGCTTCGTAACGCTCGCTATGTTCCTGATGCCGGGCTTCGGATACGCGCTATCTACCCCGCTTGCGTTGAGCTTCGCAGACGAGAGGGCGGCTGGGCTGATACTGTCCAGCTTTGGATTCGGCGCGATGGTTGCCGGAATCCTGCTGGTAGCGTGGGGAGGGCCGAAGCGGCGAATGAGCGGCGTGCTTGTGACGGCGGCGCTGGCAGGCGTTGCCATCATCGTCGTTGGCCTGAGGGAGAACGTGGCCCTCATGGCGACAGGCGTTTTCTTCATAGGCCTCACGTTTATGTTCATGGTCGGCCTCAGCCGCGTGATCTGGCAGGTTAAAGCCGCGCCGGATGTGCTTGGGCGGATATTCGCCCTACGGACGGCGCTAGGTGTCGGAGCGATGTCGCTGGGAATTTTCATATCGGGTCCGCTCGCGCAGTATGTCTTCGAGCCACTGATGTCCGAGGATGGCGCCCTAGCAGACAGCATAGGCTTGCTCATCGGTGCTGGTCCGGGACGTGGCATGGCACTCATATACATCATTGTCGGTCTGCTGTTCATAGGCTTTGTGATTGCGTCCGCACTGGCCCGCAGGATACGCCTGATGGAAGATTTGATACCGGACTATTCGCCTCCAGAAGGACAGCCGGAAGAACAGCCAATCGGAGAGCCTGAGGTCGCACGGTAATCGGGAGGAAGTACGAATCCTGAATCTGCGCGGGCTTGCTATAATTATTAGCAAGTATGGCTGTTTTCTCCGGCGCCAAATCATTCTACACAATCACATTAGGCCAGTTTGTCTCGCTACTCGGCTCCGGCATGACGCGCTTCGGGCTGGGCATCTGGGTTTTGAAGGAAACGGGCGATACGACCGCATACAGCGCGCTCTTATTCTTCGCCGTGCTGCCCGTCGGACTGGGTTCCATATTTACGGGAACACTGGTTGACATTTGGAACCGCCGCATCGTCATGCTCGTCGGCCGCACCGTCGCCAGCCTTAGCACGCTGGTCGCGGCGCTGCTTTTCTTCAGCGAAGCGCTGGAGATATGGCATCTGTACATTGTACTGACCGTCAATGGCGTTGCGAACGCATTCGTGATTCCTTCGATGGAAGCCAGCGTGCCGATGCTTGTCAAGAAGGAAAATCTTGGACGGGCAGCCGGTATGACGCAGATGACCACTTCCATGGAGCTTATCGTGTCTCCGGCTCTTGCAGGCATACTTCTTGTCTCCTCCGGATTAGGGTTCATTTTCATCGTGGACTTCGTAACTTTCGGTGTGAGCGTACTTGCGCTTGCCCTATCCGCGATCCCGCAGCCTGCCCCCGACCCTGACCATGAGCGCACCAGTCTGCTGGGTGAGTTCATATTCGGCTTTCGCTACATTGCGGAGCGGCCACCTTTCGTGTACCTGATGGTCTTAATCACTTTGACCCTGTTCCTTATGCCAGGCATCGGATACGCCCTCTCCACGCCCCTGGCGCTAAGTGTCGGCGACGAAAGAGCCGCCGGACTGATACGGTCGAGCTTCGGTGCCGGAGCGATGATTTCAGGAATACTGCTAACGGCGTGGGGCGGTCCCAAGCGCCGCATGAACGGCGTGTTGGCATGCTTAGCGATCGCGGGTCTGGCGAGCATGCTTATTGGTCTGCGCGAGAGCGTGCTGCTGATAGCAATGGGCACCTTCTGCATTGGCGTAAACTTCATGTTCATGTTCGGGCTGAACAGGGTTATCTGGCAGGTCAAGGCAGCGCCCGAGGTCCTTGGTCGGATATCCTCCCTTCGCATGGCGCTGGGGAGTGGCGCCTCATCTATCGGAGTGCTCGTCGCAGGCCCGCTGGCACAGCATGTATTCGAGCCTATGATGGCGGAAGGGGGCGCGCTTGCCGGAAGCTTCGGCCCGCTTATCGGCGTCGGTGAGGGACGTGGCATGGCGTTGATGTATATCATCGAGGGACTGTTTCTCATCGGGTTCGTGATCGCTTCCGTCCTGACCCGCAGGATACGCCTGATGGAAGACCTGATACCGGACTATTCTCCTCCGGCTGAACATCCCTTGGACGCAGTTCCGCAGGCTCGTTCAAACGTGACTTAAAGCCGGATTCCGTTCGCCCTGAGCCTGTCGAAGGGCGTGTCCACAGTTCGCGTGGTTCGACAAGCTCACCACGAGCGGGTATGTTGATGTTGGCTCATCACTGAATCTGGCTTACCATGAGCGGCAGCCGCATTCTGAATCTACGCTGGAACTCTTGTGCAAGAAAGGACGAAGGTATGAAACTCGGAGCGATAACCAACTCGTGGCGGGAACATCTTGAGAGCGAGAGCATCGAGTCGCTGGTGGGGCAGGCGGCGGCTCGCGGCGCGGTACACGTCGAGCTGCGGCAGACATGCCTCGGTGACTGCGAGACGGTCGAGGGGGACGACTGGCGGCCGAACATCGAAGGGCTGAAGGCGCTGGTGGCGCAATATCCCGATATGTCGTTCAACCTTGCGGTGGCGTACCCGTGCCTGTCGCAGGACGCGCAGCCGAAGTCGGCGCTGTTCCAGTCGATGCTGGACGCTGCCGTTGCGGTGTCCCCGGATGCGCCGCACCTGCGCATGGTTGACCCGTCGCGATTCGACGCGATTTGGGAGATGGCGGATGATATTCCTGCAAGTGCGATGAGCATTTCCGCGCTGGTTCAGGAAGCCGCAGGGCGGGGTGTTACACTGTCGATGGAGAACTCCGGCCAGCCGATACGCAGCCTTGCGATGCTGGTGCAAGCGGTCCGGGATGAGCTGCCAGGAGGGGAAGGCGACATGCTTGGGCTGTGCCCTGACCCGACGAACCAACTCCGCATTGACGCAGGCAGCGATCCGGTGGGCGAGGTTGAGGCACTGCCGGTGGATATGATAAAGACGATCCACTTCAAGCAGACGCGCGGGGGCGAGGCGATTCCGACAGTGGATACGGGCGATGTGGACTGCCTGCGGCAACTGACTGCGCTGCGGGACAAGGGTTATGCGGGTGCGGCGATCATGGAGATTCCGCCGCACGAGGATGTGTTCGATAATCTGTCGGCGAGCTTTGCGTACCTTAGTGGGTAGCGGAATCTAACTTTGTTTATGTCTTCCGTGTCACTCCCATCCCTGAATCAAGTTCAGGACAGGCTATAACCTTCCCTGCCAAGGGGAAAGGGCTTGTGCATATTTCACCTTCCTGTGCGGCAGTTCGACAAGCTTGCCGCAATCAGGGCCGGACAGGATACACCGGATAGGCTAGAAGGTTTCTTCCGTCCAGTCGAGCATCTGGACCTGGACAGTTTCGCCTGCCCGCTTGACCGGGATGTCTTCATGGCAGATGGCGAGTCCATTGGCGCGCGCCATGGATGTGAGCAGGTTGGAGCCTTGGTCGCCGGTGAGCGACGCGCGATAGACACCTTTCTCCCGACGGACTACTGCTCGCGCGAATACGCGGCGGTTGTCGCCGTTGTGAATCGGCTCGTCAAGGACGGCGGTGATCGTGGGCTTGGGCGCGTCGGGCTTACCTAGCATGCGGCGGATTGCCGCCCTGCCAAACTGCTCGAAGGCGACGATGGTGCTGACAGGGTTTCCGGGGAGTCCTAGAAGGGGAACCTTTCTGCCTCCTTCTGCGTCGAGGATGCCGAATGCGAGGGGCTTGGCGGGACGCATTCTGACTGACCAGAAGTCTATTTCGCCGTGCTGCGAGAGTACGTCTTTCACCATATCGTAGTCGCCTTTGGAGACACCTGCGGACGTTACGAGCATGTCGGAGTCGAGGCCGTCTTTAAGGCTGGTGTTCATGGATTCGAGATTGTCGCGGGCGATGCCGATGAGCTTAGGTATGCCGCCGTAGCGTATGACGCTTGCGGCGACGCTGTATGTGTTGCTGTCGTATATCATGCCGGGCTGATATGGGGCACCGGGTTCGAGCAACTCGTTGCCTGTGGCAAGAATTGCGACTACGGGCCTGCGAAAGACGCTCACGGTGTCGTAGCCGAGAGACGCAAGGACGCCGATTTCGGAGGGGCGTAGCATCGCGCCTGCCTGGATGACGGATTCGCCTTTGCGGACGTCCTGCCCGGCGGGTCTGATGTCGTCTCCGATGGCGACCTGGTATCGGATGGCAATTTCCGTGAGGGGTATACCTTCCGCGCGGCGCTGCATTTCGTCAGTGTCCTCGAAAGGTACTACGGCGTCTGCGCCATCGGGGACAGGCGCGCCGGTCATTATGCGAACGGTATTGCCCTGAGTTACGGCGACTGTGGGAAGCTCACCGGCGGCGATAGAGCCAGCGACTTTGAGGGTGATGGGGTTGTCGGCGGATGCGCCGCGGACATCTGCTGCCTGGAGCGCATAGCCGTCCATGGCGGAGTTGTCGAGGGGAGGGATATCGTGGGCTGCGAGCGCGTCTTCGGCGAGGACTTGGCCGATTGCGTCCAGCAACGGCGTCTGTTTGGCTTCCAGAGTGTGGAAGTGGCGCAGGATGCGCTCAAGCGCGTCCTCGACGCTGAGCATGGCTTCGCCGTAATGACGGTGGCTGTGGCCGCCGGTGTGCGCTCTGTGAGCATGTCCTTCGACAGGCTCGGGACGAACGGGGTCTTTGTGGTCGTTTTCTGTGTGTCCGTGGGAGTGTCGGGCGTGTGTGGTCATGCTGCATCCTCTTTCAGTTTCTTGATATCGATGTACGGGCCAATTTGGAAAAGGGATTAGCCTCCGGGCTGTATTGATTCGAGAAGGCTCAGGCTGTGCGCCTCGGATGGTGCATCATCCAACGAGTAGCGCTCAGCCCCGAACGCCTTGGCGTCGTGGGATGCCGGTGCGGGCGCTCCCATAGGGCTGGCAGCTCCACAGGTGTCTCCGCGAAAATCGCGGATGCCGGTAAGCCAGTTCTGGAATTCGGCGTCGGCGGGGGCACAGAGGCCCCTATTGTCGTCAAAGTGGAAGATTCGCATTAGGGTAAGCTCTGTCATTGAGCGGGGGAGTTGCCCGCTGAAATTGTTGTCGTTGATAGCCAGCCGCTGGAGAGTGGTTATGTGGGACAGTCCAACGAGTATTTGAGGGTCGGACAGGTCGTTGCTTCTGAGGTTGAGGAACTCAAGGTCGAGTGCCTGAAGGTCGTCCATATAGTCCAGCAGGTCGTCGTCGGTCAGGTCGGAGTCGTGGAGTCCGAGCCCTGTCAGATTATCGAGTTCTTCCAATTCGGGCAGCACTTGCGAGCCGACTATCCGGTTGCCACCGATGTCGAGGAATTGCAGGCTGTCCATTTCGCCCAGATGCAGGAAGAAACTACCCGATGTCAACTCGTTGCCCCAGAGGTAGAGGTGCGTCAGATTATCTAAGTTTGCGAGCTGCGGCGGTATGGGACCGGTCAGGCTGTTGTCGCTCATCGAGAGGTGGCGCAGGTTGGTGAGGTTGTCCAAGTCACCGGGTATGCTGCCGCTCAGTTCGTTGGCAGCCATGTGGAGTCTGTGCAGGTTATCGAGCCTGCCGAATGTTGCAGGTATGCTGCCGCTGAGTTGGTTGCGGCTGAGGTACAGCTCATGCAGGTTCTCAAGATTGCCAAGCTGCGCCGGAATGCGGCCGGTGAGTTCGTTGTCCGAGAGCAGCAGGACCCGGAGCGCGGGAAGGCTACCCAGTTCTGCGGGAATGGCCCCGGACAGTTCGTTTCTGCCGAGGTACAACGCTTCAAGGTGAATGAGGTCTTGAAGCTCGGATGGAATCTCGCCTGTCAGCTTGTTTGAGATAAGGTTGACATGGGTTACGCGACCTTCGCTGTCGGTCTGAACGCCTTCCCACTCAGAGAGAGGGGCGTCGGAGAGCCAGTTGTGTTGGCGTATCCAGTCTGCACCGCCGGCGGATTCGTAGAACGCCTTGAGCGCGTCGAATTCAGGGCGGGCGAATGTGATCTCAAAGTCACCTGTCTGGGCGCTTCTGAATGTTGTTACCTCGACCGTATAGTCTCCCGGTTGCAGCGCCTTGCGGAAACCGGCGTTTCGGCCGATGTAGTCGTCTATATCTTCGATGGTTTCGCCTTCATCGTCGGTTACGAAGATGTGCGTGTCGATGTATTGCGATCTTATGACTACTTCGACCGTTGTGGGATAGGCGAGGGTGAATGTGAATTGGCGCGCGTAGTGGTCGCCGAAAGCGGTCCTTTTTTCGGAGGTGCAGTCGCTTGTTAAGGTGCGCTCGTAGGCAGCGAAGTCGGATATGTGTTCGCTGCACTCGGAGGGTGCAGGGGGAGGAGGTGTGGTTTCGCAGTTGTCTCCTCGGACATTGTTGATTGATTGCAGCCACTCCTGGAAAGCGGCGTCCGCGGGGGCGCAGAGGCCGGCGTTGTTATCGAAGTAGAGTGATTTCAATGCTGTCAAGTTAGGCAAATCTTGTGGAAGTTCGCCCAATAGCAGATTCCCGGACAGAGAAAGGATTCTCAAACTGGCAATGTTGCCCAGCCCACGCGGCAATGTTCCGTCCAGCTCATTATCATCCAGATACAGGAATTCAAGATTAGACAGGTTGCCTAGTTCGGGAGGTAACTGCCCTGACAGATTGTTCGCCCAGAGGAGTATTTCGACGACTTGCCCATCGTCGTCGGTGAACACACCATACCACTCCCCAAGCGGTTCGTTGCTCAGCCAATTCGTGTTGCGCCGCCAGTTGTCGCCGTCGGTGGCATTATATAATGCAGTCAGGGCTGCTATCTCGTGGTCGTTGGACGTCGGAGGCTGGATGCCGCAGGTATTACCTCGAAACTCGTATATGTTAGCCAACCATTCTTGAAACGGAGCATCCGCAGGCGCACAAAGTCCGGCGTTATGGTCGAAGTAGAACTCATGAAGTTCTGTCAGCTCCGTAAAGCTGTGCGGCAACATTCCTGTCAATCTGTTGTGGTTGATCCATATTTCTTCCAGATTGGTGAGATTGCCAAGCTCTGATGGTATTTCACCCATTAGGTTGTTGTCATCCAGTTCCAGCTCTTCCAAATTAGTGAGATTGCCAAGCTCTGACGGTATCTCGCCTGTCAGGTCGTTGTTACCTAGTCTGATACTTCTCAAATTGGTAAGGTTGCCAAGTTCAGGCGGTATCTCGCCTGTTAGGTCGTTAATACCTAGTCCGATATTTCTCAAATTGGTAAGGTTGCTAAGTTCAGGCGGTATTTCGCCTGTTAGGTTGTTGTTACGTAGTCTGATCCGTTCCAAATTTGGAAGGTTGCCAAGCTCAGAAGGTATCTCGCCTGTTAGGTTGTTGACATGGAGAGCCAGCCCCTTTAGCCTGCTGAGCTTGCCAAATTCCGGTGGAATTTCACCAGTTAGTTCGTTATATCTCAGTTCTAGTTCTCTTAAGTTGGCAAGTCTAGCAAGTTCTGGTGGTATTTCTCCTGTCAAAGCGTTATCGCCCAATCTCAGTTCCGTGAGGTTGACAAGATTGGTCAGCGCTAGCGGTATCTCGCCGGAGAGTTCGTTAAAGCCTAGGCGCAATGATGTCAGATTAGCGAGATTGCCAAGCTCAGAGGGTATTTCACCAGTTAACTCATTGACTCTGAGGTCCAGTATTTTCAAATTGGCAAGGTTGCCAAGTTCCGGTGGAATCGCACCGGTCAGGGAATTAAAGTGGAGGTTAAGAGATGTTAGTTTAGCGAGATCGCTAAGTTCGGGCGGGATGTCTCCCGACAGTTCGTTAGCGCCGATGTCCAGCATTTCCAGGTTAGTGAGGTTAACAAACTCTGCTGGTATCTTGCCGGTCAGGTCGTTACCACTAATATCTAGCGCCATTAGATTGGCAAGGGTGGTAAGTTCAGAAGGGATCTCACCTCTCAGTTCGTTGTAGGTAAGTTCCAATCTGATGACGCGCCCATTCGCGTCGGTGGTTACGCCGTGCCATTCATCCAAAGGCGCATCGCTCAACCAGTCTGTGTTGTTGCGCCAGTTGTCGCCGTCGGTGGCGTGGTAGAGTGCGACGAGAGCAGCGCGGTCCGGGCTTTCGCAGAAAGGCAGGCCGAGTTCTGCGAAGTCGTTGTATTCGACATTGCGTAGTGTGTGTGGAATGCAGCCGGTGAACTGGTTGTCGGCGAGGTTTAGCCAGCGCAGGTTAGTGAGATTTCCCAATTCTGGCGGTATCTCGCCGGTAAGATTGTTGCTATTGAGGGACAGCAGAATCAAGTTGAGATTACCCAACTCAGGCGGTATAACGCCTGTGAGTTGGTTATTATCCAAGTAGAGCCGTTCCAGACTACTCAGGCTTCCGAATTCAGATGGTATCGTTCCTGTCAATTGATTTCGGGAAAGCCCCATTGACAATAGGTTGGATAGGTTACCTAGTTCAGAGGGTATAGAACCTGAAAGATCGTTGCCTGCTAGGTGTAAAACTTCCAATTCAGCTATATTGCCTAGTTCGGGAGGTATAGAGCCAGTCAGGTTGTTGGCATCAAATTCAAGAGTCAATAGGTTGGTAAGATTTCCCAACTCGGGTGGTATGGTTCCTGTGAATTTATTGCCCTCAAGTTTTAGAGAGGTAAGATTTATAAGGTTACCTATCTCAGAAGGAATCGCACCAGTCAACTCATTGCCTTCAAGCACCAGTTCGGTTACACGTCCTTTGCTGTCAGTATCCACGCCGTACCAGTCGTCTAGCGGCGCGTCGGTGAGCCAATTGTCGTTGCGCGTCCAGTTGGCGCCGTCTGTGGCGTTGTAAAGTGCGGTGAGGGCGGCGCGATCGGGCGACTGCTGGGCTTCTTCGCAGAAGGGCAAGCCGATTTCGTCGAAGTCGTTGTGATTAACGTCGCGCAGAGCGGCGGGGACACAGCCGGCGAGTTGGTTGCCGGCGAAGCGCACATACCTTAGATCGGTGAGATTTCCTATCTCGGGAGGGATTTGGCCGGTGAGTTGGTTATGATCGAGCAACAGCCACCGTAGTCTATGGAGATTACCTAGCCCAGACGGTATTTCGCCCGTCAGTTGGTTGTCGTCCAGGCTCAAATTCATAAGCGCGGTGAGGTCACTTAGCTCAGGAGGAATGAAACCGGTTAGTTCGTTCTCGCTTAAGTTCAGCCTTATCAAGTTAATGAGTTTTGCTAATTCGGAAGGAATAATTCCTGCCAGTTGGTTGCCATCGAGTCTCAGTGAGTCCAGCGTAGATAGGTTACCTAGCTCGGGAGGGATATGTCCTGTCAGACGGTTGTTGTAGAGTCGCAAATCTTTCATATTGGTGAGGCTACTTAGTTCAAGAGGAATAGCGCCTGTCAATTCGTTGTTGGAAAGGTCAAGTAGTTCCAAGCGGATGAGATTGCCCAATTCCGGGGGGATAGCGCCTGCCAATTGACCGCCAAGCACCAACTTCTCAAGAGCGTCCAAGTCACCTAATTCTGTCGGTATGTGACCTGACAGGTTATTTATGTCAAGGTCTAGTATGATGACACGCCCGTCGGAGTTTATGGTTACGCCCTTCCAGTATTGCAACGGCTGTTCGCTGAACCAATTGGTGTTGTCCGTCCAGTTGTCGCCATCCGTGACATCGTAGAGCACGGTTAGCACTGCCATATCGCGCGCGTCAGGTGTTGTAGATAGAGGGACGCACGTGTAACTATCTGGTTCGTCAGTAACAGATTGCAGCCATTTCCGAAAAGCCTCATCATCCGGTGCGCAAAGCCCAGCGTTGTCCGAGAACGCGAACCACCGTAGATGCGTCAAAGCAGTCAAATTGCGTGGAAGTTCGCCCCATAGTCTATTGTATTCTAGACTCAGCTCCTCCAAATTGGTCAGGTTGCCCAATTCCGACGGGATCGTCCCTGTCAGGAGATTGCTGGACAGGTACAGGGAAGTCAGATTGGTCAGATCGCCTAATGTCGACGGTACTGTCCCCTCAAGTCTATTAAAGTCTAAATGCAACTCCTTCAAATTGGTCAGATTGCCCAATGTCGACGGTATTTGCCCTTCAAGGGCATTCAAATCTAGTCCGAGGTGCTCTAATCCAGTCAGATTGGTTACTTCCGAAGGGATATCGCCAATCAACCGGTTATGCCGGAGATCTAATTCGGTAACGCGCCCGTCGGAATCGGTGGTCACGCCATGCCACTCGTTCAACGGCGCGTCGTTGAGCCAATTGTCGTTGTTCGTCCAGTTGTCGCCGTTGGTGGCGTTATAAAGGGCTATGAGGGCGGCACGATCTCGCTGTGCTGCAAAGTTTATGCCTTCGACGGTTAGGGTGAATTCGCCGGTGGCTTCTCTGGCGTAGGTTGTGGCTTCGATGGAGTAATCGCCTGGTTCGAGTGTCTCGATGATGCGCGAGTTTAGGTTGTCGGCGTCGTAGTCAATGTCGTCGCTTTGGGCAAGTTCTTCGCCGTTTCTGCCGGCGCCGGTCAGCAGGTAGAGGTATGGGCCTGTTGAGGACTCTAGGGTTATGGTTACTTCGGATGTCTGGGGCACATAGAAGTCGTAGTAAACGGCGTAGTATATGCCGTCTCCAGGCCCTTCAAGGTCAGTCGGCCTACTGGGTGAGTGGCATTCGGATGCGGATGACCATGAGCCGGTAATGGCGGAAATGTCGATGGGAGTGCGGGCGCAGTCGGTCTGCGCGGCCGCTCGTGTGCTGTCGAACGCTGTGAGGGCTAAGATGATTACGAGGATGATGGGGACGGAGCGAACTAATTTCATGGAGTGCGGTATGTCCAGTCGTCGGATCATTATCTAGTTCTAAGAAAAGTTTATACATAGGGCGGTGTGTGGTGTCAAGGATTGGGAGTGAGTGATGAGTATCAGTATTGGGCAGGCTCATTACGGGGTTTTGATGTTGAGTGGGCTTGTGGTAAGTTGGTGCGCGAAGCCGAGACTTCAGACCTGATAGAGTATGCGCGAGACGAGATATGGGGGCATGATGAGCATTTCCAGAGATAACCCGACAGTAGAAGAGAACCGCAAGGCCGGAACACCGGAGTGGCAGCTGCGGAATGTGCGGTTCGACGATCCGGTTACGCTGGCGTCGTTTCCGCTGGTGCGGCACCTGACGTCTTCGGCGATACAGGGGTACGCGTCAAAGACGAGCGCGTACCCGGGCGAGACTATCGACTTGATGGTTAGCATGGAGCCTGAGGGAGAGTACACTATCGACTTCTACCGGCTGGGGTGGTACGGTGGTCTGGGCGGCAGGCACATGGGGCAGATGGGGCCGTATCAGGGTAGGACGCAGCCGGTGCCGGCGATGGGGATGCAGAGGGTGCGGGAATGCACATGGGAAGTGAGCGCTCGGCTGACGGTGCCGGACGACTGGCAGAGCGGTGTCTATCTGGCGAAGCTGTCTCGCGCGGAGAATGCGCTTTACGGGGTGCAGAGCTACATCACTTTCGTTGTGAAGTCGCGACGCAAGGCGGATCTGCTATTTCAGGTGAGCGACATCACTTGGCAGGCGTACAACAAGTGGCCCGGCAACGACTCCATATACACGGACGGGACGCCGAATGTATGGTATCAAGGTACGGAGGTGCGGGCGAGCTTCGACCGGCCATACGCGAAGTATTGCCAGGTGCTGGACGCGCCGCTGTCGCTGGGGTCGGGGGAGTTCCTGCTGTGGGAGCATCCGATGGCGTTCTGGCTGGAGGAACACGGGTACGATGTGGCGTACTGCTCGAATATGGACCTGCACCTCGACCCACAAGTGCTGGATCGGTGCAAGGCATTCCTGTCGGTGGGTCATGACGAATACTGGTCGAGGGAGATGTTCGACAACGTGGTTGCGGCACGAGATTCGGGGATGAGCATTGGCTTCTTCTCCGGCAACTCCGTCTATTGGGAGATCGAATTTCACGATAGCGAGGTTGGGGGCGCGCCGTGCCGGGTGTTCTCTCGGAAGCGGCTGTTCGACGGGGAGGAGGCGAGTCTGATGGGGGTGAAGAGCTACGGGCCCGGGTATGGAGACTGGACGGTTACGAACCCGCGACACTGGATTTACGAGGGAACGGATGTCGGCGATGGAGACAGGATACCGGCGATCATCGGGTGGGAGTTCCATGGGACGCCGGCAGATATTCGGGGGCTGGAGGTGGTGGCGAGCAGCGAGCTGTTCCAGGGATTCAAGGAGCCGAGAGAGCCTGCTCATGCGGCAGTGGTGTACCCATGCGAGCGGGGGAACTGGGTTTTCAACGCGGGGACGATATGGTGGCCGGAGGGGTTGTCGCGCCCGCCGGGGCATATACCTGCGCGGCTTGCGACGAACTCGGTCACGGTTGGGAGCAGCCCGGGAACGTTTGGCGTGCATCCGATGGTGCAGGCGATTACGGCTAATGTGCTCAATCGGATGGTTGCGGAGTCGCCGAGGGGGTAGTTATCAGGGATCGGGTATCAGGTGTCCTTCAACAGGCTTGGGAACAACGGAAGTGGCGGCTGGCAAAGTAAGCAGGATGTCTTGGACGTTCATCCGGTTTTGAGCGCCTCTGAGAATGGATATATCGGTGTGCGTGATCGAGTCCTGCGCGAGAAAGGCCGGATTGACCGGTTTCCCTGCCAGATGCTATTATCAAATCAGAAGTTCCAATTTTCTCGGACGCCCTGATTCACGGGCTGACAGGACAAAATGCCCAGAGCGAAGAGCAATACCAGCACAAAATCCGCCGTGCTGCCGCCTTCCAGACAGCGGCTTTCAATGACGGCAGAAAATTATCTGCTTTCGATGTATCGCCTGAAAGAGGAAGGCACGACAGTTACGCTCACCTCGCTTGCCGAGCACCTCAAAATGCTGCCCGAAGGTGAAGGTCTGGGAACTTCGCTGCCCACGGTGGGAGGGATGGTCCGTCGGCTTGAACGAGAGGGGATGCTGTCCCTCGACTCCAAGAAGCAGCTACTGCTCACAAGAAAGGGCTCTCGCGAGGCAGAAAGCATTGTGCGACGTCATCGACTCGCAGAGCGAATGGTCGTGGACATGTTCGATGTCGAACTTCACAGGGCCCATGTAGAGGCCCACTTGCTCGAGCATGCCATCTCGCCCTACCTCGAAGAGCGAATAATGAACAAACTCGGAATGCCCACCACTTCTCCGTTCGGCTATCCCATACCTGGGACTGCCTACGTGCAGAAGGGGAGAGCGTTCCGCTTGGACGAGGCGGAAGTAGGACAGGAGTTGGAGGTTGACAAGATACCCGTGGACGATGAGGTACTACTTGAACACCTCGTACGCAATCGGGTGATTCCCGGCAACGCAGTTCGAGTCAACGACAAAAATACGTCCACAGGAATCATATCCTTCGAGTGCGAGGACGAGAACGTAGTTGTCGGATATCAGGTTGGGCAGTCCATCTGGGTTCGTCCCAAGGAGGGCTAGTTCACGCGCTTCCCTTATCTTTCGATGTGTGTTTTCCCCGCAAGCAACGGCCCTGCATTGGAGTAAGCAATGTAGGGCCATGATTCTCAAAGTCATTATCCCCAAAGTCAACAACGGGGATGGTTGATTGACTGCTAGGCCGCGGACCTCTCGCCGAGCCGTGAATCCAGAATCAGCAACCCGGTTCCGTCACCCTCGATGATCCGCAGGTGATCGACTATCTCCTCAGCAACCTTCTCTTCCTCAACTTGTTCGTCTATGAGTTCATGCAACATCACCTGCGCCGCATAGTCGCTCTGCTCAATTGCAATTTGATACATTCGATTGATGAGGGTGGTCACCTTTCGCTCATGCTCCAGTGTCCGCTCCATCACATCCAGCGGACTGGCAAAATCCGATGGCGGCTGGGATATTCCCTTCAGAGTGGCGCGCCCGCCCCTGTCATGTACGTGGTCGAAGAATCGCATAGCGTGCGCCGTCTCCTCTTCGTTCTGCATCCGCATCCAGTGAGCGAATCCGGGTAGGTTTTCGTCCTCGAAGTACGCAGCCATCGACAGGTAAATATAGGCTGACGCAAGTTCCGCATTTATCTGATCGTTAAATGACTCCTGTAAAGCGTCGCTAAGTTTCATCTAAAATCCTCCCAAACTAGTTAAACTAGGCACTAATCTGCACTCATCTTGTCTGTCCCTGCATCCATATTTACATCAGTTCATGGGCTAGTCCAGAGTGGACTGAAGATAATTTCGAGCGCAATGCCATGTCCCTTCCCGCAGCAAACTGTGCATACTTTGAGTCATAAAACTTACGCTTGGCTTGTGCGCGATTCTGTGCTCGCCGACCATGCAGCCTATTCTGATACGTGACGTCAGCGTTTATGTGTGTACGTTAATACTCTGTGTTAGTATAGGTTGGTGACGATCGTTCGTATTGCATCTATTCATCGAAGACTCTCCGGCGAGCGGTCTGATTGCAGGCATCGTATTATTTTCAACCAGCAAATCGGCGTGTCAGAGCCTAACCACCTTAACCAGTTCACCTAAGACGAAAGGAAGACAATGACGACGGAAACTATCAACAGCAATGACGTTTCGATTCCGCGCACTCAGACGTCCGTTTACGAAGCAATCTTCGGCAGGCGCATGGCAAAGGAGTTCACCGATGCCGAGGTTTCTCGCGGAACGCTGGAACGCCTGCTGGACACCGCGATATGGGCTCCGAATCACCGCCTTACCAACCCTTGGCGATTCTTCGTATTGGAGAAGGACAGCGCGATTCGCAACCAGGTCGCTGACCTCGCATGGCAGACCGCCTACGACAATGTGGCAAACCCGAACCCGGAGCAGAAGAAGGCATCCGCGGACGCCAGCAAGACCAGAGTCCTCGATGCGCCCGCGATGCTCTACGCTTACAGCGTGCCCGGTCCCAACGACGAGACGACTCAGGAAAATTACGCATCCGTCTGCTGCGCCGTTCATAACATGGCGCTCGCAGCCGTAGCCGAAGGGCTAGTGCTCGACTGGAGCACAGGCGGGATCAGTAAGCTCCCGGGGCTGGTGGATATGTTGGGAGCGGAAGAAGACTGGGCAATGGTTGGAGTGTTGTTCATTGGCGAGCCGATCACTGTGCCCACCTCCCGACGGGAAGCCGTGCCAAGTATCGTCTCGTGGCTGTCGTAGAACGAGTTACTTCAGGAGACGTTTCTCCTGCCGAAATCGAAATGAGGCGCACACGAGGCCGGTGGCGCGACCCGATAGGTCTAGGTCAATGAAGGCGGCAGACTTTGGCAATCCTAGTAACTGGCTGCGCGGGATTCATCGGGTCCAAAGTTGCGTCTCTGCTGCTAAACGACGACATCACCGTGTGGGGAGTGGACGGTCCAGCCGAAACTCCCACCTCGGCTCTCAGGGAATGGCGGCTTACGAGGCTACTCCGAAATCCGCGCTTTAACTTTCAGCGCATGGACATTACGGATATTCGTCTGCTGAAGACTCTTTTTCGAAAAGTCCATGCGCGCGACCCGGTGTCTGCGGTCTTCAACCTGGCGGCTCTAGCCGGCGTCAGAGGCAGCGTCGAGGCTCCTAACCAATACTACGAGGTCAATGTACTGGGGACTCTCAACCTACTGGAATTGTGCCGCGAGTTTGGTGTCCGCAAGTTTATCCTTGCCTCTACTTCCAGCGTGTACGGCGAGGAGGCGGACGGTCCGGTCAGCGAGGATTCTCCAACAGATCGTCCGCTGTCTCCATATGCGGCGTCCAAGAAAGCCGCCGAAACGCTGTTGTATTCGTATCACCACCTACACGGAATTGACGCGGGCGCGCTACGATACTTCACGGTCTATGGGCCGGCGGGCCGCCCTGATATGAGCGTGTTCCGTTTCATTCGCAACATTGTCGAAGGCAAGCCGATTACGGTGTATGGAGATGGAACGCAGAGGCGGGATTTCACCTACGTGGACGACATTGCGCGAGGGACCGTGGCCTCGCTATCGACATCCGGCTACAAGACAATCAACCTCGGTTACGGCAATCCGGTGGCGCTCAACGACGTTATCCGAATCATCGAAGGGGCAACGGGGCAATCTGCGATTATTCAGTACCAGGAACGGCACCAGGCCGATCCGATGGTGACCTGGGCTGACATCGGTCTCGCGAGAGATTTGCTTGGCTGGTCGCCCTCCGTTGGTGTTGAGGACGGGGTTCAGCGAACTGCTGACTGGTACGTGGAGAATCGGGATTGGGCTAAGACCTTAACTTGAGCCAGCGTCTCAGACTACCGGGAAGTTCATCGGGCCATATTGTTGCCCCGACTGCCAAAATCGCTATGACAAGCCAGAGAAAAGTCAGCCACCATGTCTCCGTTGTCCACAGGGTGTAGTTCGGAAATAGCCCGGCAAGTCCTCGGAATGGCGGAAACCCCATATTGAACGGATCGACCGCAATGACGATCTCCTCTGCCCGACCGGCAAGCGCCAGCCCTATGGTAGTTGCCAGCGTCATAGTCCCAAGCAGCGCAACGACAATCCTGCCCCATAGAGGAGCCTTGACAGCAAGCAACACGACGGGCAGGACGAACAGCGGCAGCACAGCCAGCGTCGTGCGCCCGGGGAACCACCACCCCATCATCGTAATTGCCACAAAGGTCGCAATCGCTATCTGCGCCAGTATCAGAGCCAGTATCAGGCGATGTCGCAGGTCTGCCACAGCGAGAAGTGCCAGACCGGGAACCGCCGTCAGCAGGAGTGGCGCCCAGCGGCCAATTCCGAACCGTTCGTCGATGAAAAGTCCCCAGAGACGATAGAATCTCTCTCCGAAGCCCGCGTGTCCTCCAACAATATCTGTCGTGCTCCATCCCGCATAGACCACATTTAGGCTGTATGGAGTAAGGCTGCCGAACACATGCAGATGGAACCAGACGAAGAATCCGGCTGACACAGTGCCCGCGACTACAAGGGCAAGCTGCCCCTGTCTGTTCGCCTTGAGCAGAAAATACCCCGAGACTAGCAGCGCAAGAGGCGCGTACTTCACTCCCAGCCAGCACATCGCGGTCAGCGCAGCCGCCAGAAGCAGTCCGTCAGAGATTCCAAATGTGCGCTGACGGGTAACCAGCAATAGAGAAACTATGAGTGTCAACGCGGAGGGAAACTCAGGGTAGATTTCGGTGGAGTAAATGAACGCGGTTGCTGTCAATCCGACGAAGAGCGCGACAAGCCAGCTCACAATCCTTTGATCGCTTATACGCGCCGCCAGAGCGAAAGCAAGCGCCATTGCCGCGGCAGCCAGCAGAAGCAACTGGGTCTGAGCGCCCGCGAGACCACCTAGTGCAAATCCCGGTACAACAAGGATTGACAGGCCCGGATTGTGGGGACTAAGCAGCCTGCCGTCGCCCGGCCGGGGAACAGACTGATGCCACAGGTCGTTGGGATGGTCGAAAAAGGATTTATACGATTTCGCGGCGTATTGGTTGCGTAGGTCGAGGTCCCCGTCGGTAAGTAGGCTTTGCGTGGTCAGGAGGTAATAGGGCTCATCTCCGGTGATGGAAGACCCGCGGGTGGCACGAATATCGACCGAAAATGAGTAAGCTACCGACAGTAAGAGGAAGAGAGCCACCGCGCCCAGCAGTAACTCTCTTCCTCTTGTGTGATGCGAAATGAAACGGATGGCAGAAGCCGTGGTCAAGGTAAGACACCAACGTCCCTTAGCAGGTTGAGAGTACCTCTCAGATCGCTTATTCTGCCCAGGTCAACGTCAGGCGGATCCAAGGACTCAATGGGCGGCAGATCTCCCTGAGGCTCGACTCCTGCAGAGACCGGATATTCCTTGATTTCAGAGGCGAAATATGTCTGGGCTGGCTCAGAAAGCAGGAACCTGATAAACGTCTCCGCGATCAGCCTGTTGTCAGACGGTTCCAGGATACCAGCTCCGGCCACTAGCACCAGAGCACCGGGGTCACCGTTTCCAATATAGTGATTCCGCGCTCCAAATCCCGGGCCATGCTCTGCCAGGAATCGCTCCAGGTAATAGTGATTGACGAATCCCACGTCCACCTCACCATTGGCGGCTGCCAACACTATCGACACATTATTACGGAATACTTGGGCGTCGTTGTCTCTCATCCCTTCCAGCCATGAGCGCGCGCTGTCTTCGCCCAGCTGCATTCGCAGTGCGGTCACGAAAGCTTGGAAAGAACCGTTCTGCGGCGCCCAGCCAACCCGTCCTCTCCACTCGTCAGCCGTGAACTCCAATATGGAGGCGGGCAGATCCGCATCGGGGTCAATCGCTTCCGTGTTGTAGATAATGGTTCTTGCCCGACCGGAAGTACCTATCCACCGTCCGTTTGGATCCCTCAACCTTGGATCAACCCTATTCAGAATCTCCTGCGGCAACTCGGCAAGCATGCCTTCTGCTGCCAGGCTGCCCAGAGAGCCAGGATCCTGCAAGAATACCACGTCGGCGGGCGTATTGTCGCCTTCTTCCAGCAGCGTGGCTGCGATGGAAGCACTACCCGCGTACTTGACGCGAATGTCAACCCCATAATTCTCTCCGAATGCCTCTAACAGTGGATGCACGAGAGAACTGGAGCGCCCCGAGTAAACGGTGAGTGTTCGGTCCTGCGGCAATGTGGGCACGGCTATGGTAGGCAGTGGCGCAAGCATGACCGGTGTGGCCGCGGCTCTGGTGGGCGCTGGCCTCGGGGGTACCGGTATGGGTATCACTATTGTGGGCAGTGGCGCCAACGGAACCAGCGTGGGCAAAGGAGTGGCAGGCGCCAGTCTCGGCGGGACCTGCGTAGCCGCCGGTCTGGCGGGCGCCGGCGCGGCTGGCCTGGCCGCTGCCACCGTCGGGGCCGGAGCAGGCGGGACTGCGGTGGCCGCCGGCATTACCGGAGCAGGCGGGGCTGACGATTGGCCACCCCCTCCGCAGCCAGACAGTCCCAAGGTCAGAAACAGGGACAACATTGCCAAGATCAGCAGAAGCTGCGGAAATTTCCCGCGACGATACCTTGTCATTTTGTCTCCCTTATTTGTGGGCTGTCTGCGGCGAGGATTGTGTTGGGGGCGCCCCAGGAGGACGCCCCCAAGAGTGTAGTCGCCGATTCATAAGATGGCTTGTAAGCTGCTCTAATACCTGTGCCCTACTTCAACGCGTCGGGCGAGGTTACCCGGACTTCGGACGGAATGCCCAGCGCTTCCATGACCGCCGGGTTGTTCAATCCGTCGTACACCGTGTCAACATCAGACTGCGACACCGTTCCTGATGGGTCTTGCATGAAGATCTCGTTGATCGCGTCGGCGATCGATTGGGAAGCTGAAGCAACTGTGGGGGCGATGGGCTGGAAGAAAGCCCAGGCCTCCGCAAGATGCTGCGCCCGCGCGCTTTCGCTGGTGTCCGTGGAGGACACGTAGGCGTAGCGCAGGCTTGCCAGATAGAAGATGGTGTTGAGCCGTGACTTTGCCTCGGCAGCTGCCGCGTCGTAGGCTTCCATATCGCCGGCGCGCGATGCCTCCAGCGCGTCGGACAATGCCTGCGCCAGAGGCACCGAAACCATGGGGGCAAGCTTGAAGTTGCCTTCCCGACTGCGCGCCGTATTAGCAATGGAATACACCCGGTTGCCGTTGGCATCGGCGGTACCGACGTAGAATGCCCACGCCTCGTCAACTTTGTGGGGCGCACCCTTGGCGTCGTCCAAATTGCCGGCTTCCATCTGGGAGCGTGCCGAAGACAGTTCTTGCAGCACCTTGCCGTAAATGACGGCTTGGAGGGCTTTGTTAATCAGCTGGCGTCGCGTCAAATCGCTCACATGCCTGCCTGCCCACTCGCCGGTCAGACCGACTCGCACGACATCGTCCAGGTCTATATCAGTGGGAAATTCGGCGAGCACGGAATCGCTGGTGGCGTAGCCTTGCAGTGTGCGGCCGCCGGCATGTACGCCGTTTTCGTAGATGTCGGTAATTTGAGCGTAGTCCACGGTCTCGCCACTCTTGGCTGCATTGAGCAGCCCGGCGATGTCCCGCATATCCAAAGCAAGGGCAGCATGAACTTCCACGTCGCTCACCGGCAGGTAGAAGTCAACGCGCCTAGGCAGGCCTAGAGCCGAACGCACTTCGGGCGCGTTGAGGGCAACCAGAAGGGCATTGGCCGCATCAGGAGATACCGGGTTCGCCGGGTCCTGGGTAAACAGGTCATTCGCCATCTGGTCCGCACTTGCGGATGCGGAGCGCACGGTAGGCGAAATGGGCTGGTAGAAAGCCCACGCTTCAGCCAGATGCTGCGCCCGGGCGCTTTCGCTGGTGTCTCGTGTGGACAGCCTTGTGTAGCGCACCGTAGCCAGGTGGAAGATGGTGTTGAGGCCACCTCGCACTTCCTCGACAGCGGCGTTGAAGGCCTCCATGTCCCCGCTGCGCGATGCTGCCAGAGCGTCGGCGAGCGCGCGCTGTATCGGCGGGTCCACCGTGCCATGCAGGTCAAAGTTTCCGGCGCGGCTGCGCGCGGTAGCGGCGATGGAATAATTGCGATTGCCCTCATCGTCGGGAGCGCCAACGTAGAAAGCCCAGCCTTCGTCCACTTTGTGCGGAGCGCCGGATGCGTCGTCAAGGTTGCCGGCATCCATTTGAGATCGCGCAGATGCCATTTCCTGCAGCACCTTGCCGTAAATGATGGCTTGCAGGCTCTTATTGAGGAGTTGACGGCGCACCAGGTCGTCCACTTGCCTGCCTGCCCATTCGCCCGTCAAAGCGGCCTGCACGTTGCCGTCCAGGTCAATGTCGCCCGGGAATTGCGCGAGGACCGAGTCGCCGGTGGCGTAGCCCTGCAATGTGCGGCCGTCAGCGTGGACGCCGTTCTCATAGATGTCAGCTATGGCAGCGTAGTCCACTGCGTCGCCGGTCTTGGCAGCGTTTAGCAGCGTGGCAATGTCACGCATGTCCAGAGCGAGGTTGGCATGGGGCTCGACGTTGCTCACCGGCGTGTAATAATCGCCAGCGGCCGATGCCATCGCCGGTCCCGCTGCCGTAACAGTGCCGGTCCCTGTACCGGTTCCTGTGCCAGTTCCTGTACCCGTGCCAGTGCCGGTTCCTGTACCTGTTCCCGTGCCAGTGCCGGTTCCTGAGCCGCCGCCAATAACCGTAATGGTGGGGCGGTCTTCACCTCTGCGAGCCGATGCTGCGGCAACGCGCGCCTGCGCCATCGCATCCTGTGCTTGCTGCGCTGCCGACTGTGCCAGCGCCACGGCAGACAGTGCTTGTGCGGCTGCTGCCTGCGCCTGATCCGCTGCCCCTTGCGCTCGCCATGGTCCGTCTTGCGCCTGGGCGATCGCCGCCTGCGCTCCTTCCAGGGCTTGCGCTGCAGCCGCCTGGGCTTGCGCGGCTGCTGCCTGCGCCTGCTCTGCGGCCGCCTGCGCCTGTGACGGTACCGCCTGTGCCTGTGCAGCTGCCGCCTGCGCCTGCTCTGCGGCTGCCTGCGCCTGTGACGGCGAGGCCTGTGCCTGTGCAGCTGCCGTCTGCGCTTGAGCTGCGGCTGCCTGGGCTTGTTCGACGGCAGTCTGTGCCTGCATTGGTGCTGCCATTGCTTGAGCTGCGGCTGCTTGCGCCTGCTCTGCGGCTGCTTGCGCCTGCGCCACAGCCGCCAATGCCTCCGGCGACGCCCCGGCGGGCGCTTGCTGCTGGCCGCAGGCAACGGCTAATGACAGCAGCGCTGCCATTGCCAAAGCAACGGTCCAATACTTTAGGCGGGGATGTAATTCCCGCGTCTTGATGTGGTAACGCACGTTACTCATCCTCCTTGGTGAATCTGCCTGCTACTTGCTCAACATCTCCCGCAGCATCCCGGTTGGGACGCGCCAGAGATACCGAGGTCCAATAAACGATCTGCCCTGGGTGCGCCGCGAATAGGTAACGGGCACCTCTCGCATGCGCATTCCCTTCTTCAGAAGGTCAAGAGTCAGCACTTGAGCGTAGTTGTAATCGTGAATTATCTCGGCACACTCCAGTGCCCTGCGGGAGAAGGCGCGGAAACCTGTTTGCCCGTCGGTGATGCGACGGCCCGTTGCCAGGCAGAGCGCCCCTGTCAGCATAAGATTGCCGATGCGACGGAGGATGCGCTGGCTTGGCCGATCAGCCAGGTAACGGGAACCGAGTACATAGTCGGCTTCTCCGGACTCAATAGGCTCTAGCAAGTCCGGTATCTGCTCCGGCGGATACTCACCGTCGGCGTCAACATACACGGCGGCCCTGGCATCCAGTTCGTTAGCCGTCGCCAGACCGGTACGCAGCGCAGCGCCCAGCCCGAAATTCCGGGCGTGGGCTACAATCACGTCAGCCCCATGCTTCTTGGCTATCTCGGCCGTGCCGTCACTCGAGCCATCGTCAACCACGATGACCTGAAGGTCGGGGCGCTGCCGTCGTGGAATGCGCTCCAGTGTGCGGGGCAGGTTTTCAGCCTCATTGTGCGCCGGTATTATCACCGCCACCGGGCGAGATTCAGCACTGTCATCCGGGACTCCGAGGACCTGCCCGACCGACTGCGCGGGCGGTTCCACACCCAAGAAGTAAGCGATAGTGGGCGCCATATCCATAACGGAGCGCGGTTCATTCACCGGTCCTTTCAGTTCTACGCCCTCACCCCACATGATGCAGGGCACGTAGCGCTCAGACGGGCTCATGTGACCATGTCCGCCAATGCCGATGCCTTGACCGTGGTCGGCTGTCACCACAACGGTCGCGCCGTCCAGATAGCCGACGGAATCGCACCATTCAAGGAATTCTTGGATTATGCGATCGCTCTCCTCGATCTTTGCCAGATATTCAGAGTTGTAGCTACCTCGGGCATGTCCCGTCTGATCGACGCTGGGTAGTTGAAGGATTAGCAGGTCTGGATCGTCCCTTGCGATTACCGCCTTCGCGCGGGTGCTCATTGCGTAATCGATCTCATCATTGTTGGTAACCGCGGTTACGGTCTCGACATCGGTTTCGCCGAAGGCGTCCACCAGGTGAGCGATACCGACCAACTTGCCTGTCATTCCGCCTGCGCGCAGAGAATCAAATATCGATTCGCATTTGACTCCCAGGCTTGGCACAAAGTTGCTGGACATGCCGTGGACCTTGGGCGCGGCTCCGGTGAACATCGAGCTGAACCCGGTGACAGTGCGAGCCGGATACACTGTTGATGTATCCAGGTAGTCCACACCTTCCCGCCGCATCCTGTCTATGAACGGGGTGTCGGCCTCCAGCAGGCGGTCGGCACGGCAGCCGTCGATCACTATCACTATGAACCTTCTGCACCGCCGGGCGCCTTCGCGCGCTACCAGGCGGGTGGCCCTCATCGAAGGAGCGGGAGGCCAGGTGAAGAACCACTGGTGGACCAGCACCGCGGCTATCCCCAATGCGGCGATAAAAGCTTCAACGGCAATCACAGTGCCGAGGCCAGGCTGTTCGACGACCAGTAAGAAAGTGAGAACCAGCAAGAGCGCTTTGGGAATCTGTTCAAGGAAGTTGCCGCTTGTCGGGTCGGGGTTTTCCAGAACCAGACGCCAGAATCGCGTGAAGTTGGTCCAGGGAGTGCCAATGCGCAGGTGGTAATAGACGGTGCCCCAGAGAAATACAGTGAAGGTGATGTAAAGGCCCAATACGAGCGCGACCGCCATAAGGTCGATGAATCGAAAGACCGCCAGGAAAAGTGCGAGAAAGAGCCACAGCGCGACCCGAAGTCTGAGGGGAAAATCGTAACGATAGAAGACGATAAACAGCGGAACCAGCGCGACCAACGCAATTCCTGCTCTGAGCCAGTACGAAGTATCGGTAAGGTGCGGCAGGCTCAGGAACGCAACAATGCCAACAACGAAGACGGGAGTGAACGGCTTGCCTTCATTGAATACATTCCATACGCGGGCCGCCACAATTTCAAGACGAGAAGCCGTCTTTGGACCATCCGCAGACCCGCGAACTCTGGACAGGAGGTTGAGCTCAGGCATTTTACTCACAGCAGTCAAAGTGAATGCGAGTGCTATCGTGTAGGAATAAGCGAATTTAAGCCCGTGAGTGACAACCGCTAGCGCGAGTCCTTCCTGCCACGAAACTCCGTGCGCGTAGAGCGCCCCGGTCATAACCGCTTCATAGATGCCAAGTCCTCCGGGCGTTACGTGGAACGCCTGGAACAAGATAGTGAAGGCGGTCACGGCAACGGCTGCCGTTATGGACAACTCAACGCCCATGACTTTAGCCGCCACGATAATCACGCCCGCTTCCAGTATCCAGCTCGGCAGCGTCCATATTGCCGCGAGGACGACCTGCCGCCCGGAAACCTGCCTCAATTGCGACTGCAATATCTCGAACCTGGAGCGGAGCGGTCCGGGCAGCAATTCCCTACTCTGCTCGCGCCGAATCAGAAGAAGACAGCCGCCAAAGGCAAGAATTATCGCGGTCGATAACAATAGACCCCGAATCCAGAATTCGCTCATGCTGGATAGGGAAGCTATTGACCCGACGGCTGCCGCAATGACGAGCAGTGCCGCGAAGTCCAAGACGCGTGCGATAGCCGTCGTGGTACCGGCCTCGGCTATTGGGACTCCGCATCTTGACACCAGCAAAGGACGCACGAATTCGCCCAGCTTCACAGGCGTGAGATGATTGACCAGCAATCCAGCCTGCAAAGACACGAACAGCCAGTACATGCTTACTTTCTGCCGTATTAGCGAGCGCCACGCGACGGCTCGCAGACAGAAAGCGCCGCTGTATGTCGCGACTAGCGCAGCCAGCAGCCAGGGATGTCGTATTATCTCCTGTGTCGCGCTTCGCAACTGCCCCCAGTCGGCCAGAAGATAAACCAGAAACGCGGCTATCGCCACGATGGCAAGCGATAAGACGGCTCGGAAAGCGGAGACTTTGGGCTTATTCGCCCCGGCGTATTCCTGCGTTGTCAGTTCCTGTTGTATAAGCACTTACTGAATATCTCGATACGCAATTGCAGTATTATGAAAACTTGCAGCAATTACGCTGTTTATATATGCTCATGTAGTTAATGACATAGGTAACACCTACTTAATGTGTACTTATATCATGACTATGTATTAGTGTCAATTGAAAACTCGGTTGAACTTATAGTTGAAATGTATAGACGATTGATTGAAATGTCGGTCGCTCTTTTGAGGGCGGCACAGGGAAGTCGCCACGCTCAAAAGCGCCATTTCGATAGCGCCATAAAGGAATACAGGAATTGAATATAACGGTGATAGGACTCGGCCATCTGGGAATCGTAGCCTGCAGCGGCCTTGCGATGGCAGGACACCGTGTCGTGGGAGTGGACGTTGACCGCAGACGCATCGGGCAGCTGCGGAGAGGCGTGTTGCCCATGTACGAGCCGGGGCTGAGTCAGTGGGTAGGTGCAGGAGTCAAAAGAGACTTATTGTACTTTTCACATGCGGACGATTTCGTCGGCCCCCTGGGGGACATTGTGATGGTGGCGACGGGAACGCCGCCATTTGCAAACGGTGAAGCAGACCTGAGCCAGATTCGTTCCGCGCTGTCATGGGTCAGGAACCGTAACCCCAGTGGACAGGTCCTCGTGATGAAGAGCACGGTCCCTCCCGGAAGTGGTGTGGAGTTCATCCGTCAGGACCTTAGAGGGTTGGATGTCACGTATGTGTCTAACCCTGAATTCTTAAGGGAAGGACGCGCGCTTCAAGACTGGATGTACCCGGACCGCATGGTGATCGGAACCGATGACCGTAGATGCGATGCAGTGGGATTAGTCAAGAGGATGTATGAAGACATCGAAGCCCCATGCCTGGTAACGGACATCGTTAGCGCGGAGATGCTCAAGTACGCCAGCAACGCCTACCTCGCGACGCGAATATCGTTCATCAACGAAATCGCTTCCCTCTGCGAGAGGACAGGTGCGTCTATCGACACGGTTAGCGAGGGGCTTGCAATGGACGGCAGGATGGGTGACAAGATCGACGCCGGAATCGGTTATGGGGGCTCGTGTTTCCCAAAGGACATTCAGGCGCTGAGTCGCCTGGCGTACTCGGCGGGAATTGATCTGCCGCTATTGACTTCTGTAAGTGCCGTAAATGATCACCAGCGTTTACTCCCTATATCCAGTCTGCGCTCTCGGTTCGGCGGAACCGTTGCAGGACGAACAGTAGGCGTGCTGGGACTGTCGTTTAAGCCAGGCACAAGCGACATCCGCCACGCCGCATCGCTGGATACAATCCACCCGCTGGTCGAAGAGGGAGCGCGAGTTCGTGCCTACGACCCTCAGGCAACTGCCGTTGCTCGTCGAGTGCTACCGGCCGATGTTGATTTAGTCGGTACGCCTGGGGAGGCGGCACAAGGAGCTGAGGCTCTCTTGCTGATTACCGAGTGGGACGAGATTGTCAACGCCGACTGGGCTTCCATCGCTGACGATATGCGCTGTCCAAAATACGTATTCGATGGCAGGAACGCCCTGGAGCCTGCCCGCATGACTAAATTGGGCTTTGAGTACAATGGAGTGGGAAGAGGAGCACTGCCTGCTCCTCCTACTGTAGTCACTTCGGGGCTGGACCACTCTCCTGCCAAATCATCACGCTAGCAGTTTCCAGAGTCCCTTTTCGACCGCGATGGTCGATGGGCTGAACCGGATTTGGTCAAGGGCTTTGTTGTGCGGTTACGCGAAGAGAGTAGGTGGCGGGCTGGTAGGTGGTGTGCGTGATGGGCGCGATGATGATGACAGCATAATCTAACCTTTCGCCGAAGTCTTCGATGCTGAAGCTGCCGGTGTGCAGCCTTCGGACTGATACACTGCCGTCCTTGCCGAATTCGATTACCCAGACTACGAATGCCTGCGGGAGAGTGTTATCCATGAGGTGGAAGCCATTTGCGCGCCAGTCGCCGTTTGTCTCGGCGTCATCCGCGAAGCCAATTTCCGGGATGGCGATGTCGTCAATCAGGATGCCGTCGAGGTTGACGCCGTCGTCGGTGATGTACTCGAAGCTCAGCAGCACGCTCTCTTCGCCGGCGTAGTCCGACAGGTCCATCCGCTCCTGCACCCACTTTGCGCTGTTGCCGCCGCCGCTGTTTCCGGTTAAGCCTGCGCCGTAGTTCGCTCCGAGGGGGTCTTCACGCGTGGTGTGCTCGCCGTCCAGCGTAGTCCAAGTCTTGCCGCCGTCGGTTGATATGCTGGCGTAGGCGTAGTCCCAATCCTCCTCGATGTTGTGCCACATCTGGTATTCCAGCGTCGCTTCGCCCACTTCTGACAGATCGAACTCGCGCTCCAGTGTCGTGTCAATCATATCGCCGTTGCCGCCCCACCAGCAGTAGCTTCCGCTGTGGCAGTCGATTGCCACTTGCGCCACCGTTTCCTCTCCGTGGAATTCCACAAGCGCATCTCCGTCCGGTAGGCGCAGTTCATAGTAGCGGGCGGAGAGTTGCGGCTGAGTGGTCGTCTGCTCGAAGTCGCCGTCAATTTGCCCGACGCGATGCGGACTCACGCTGCGACCTGCGTATGTGTATGCGTCCAACTCCCATTCACTCTCAACGCCATCTATTCTGTCCAGCTTGGCGTCAAGGTAATTTGCCACAATCCAGTCTGCGAACACGTCCGTGAAGCTCACGCCGTATTGCGTCAGGTAGCTTTCAACACCGTTTACGCCGTCCATCGGCTCGCGCGCGAGTTTGGCCAGGCCGTTGTTGCCACCGTAGTGTTGTGCTAGATATTCCACAAACAGGGTCGCGCCGCCGTAATGTGGCAGAGTCGCGCGCGGCTCGTCGGGCCAGAAGTTCAGCTGCGACTCGGGGTTCAGCAGGAACAGGTCAACGAAGCTCGCCTCGTATCCGGCAATCTCTGTAGCGACCTCGGACATTCCCTCATTGATCCATACGTCCTCGCCGAGGTCGAGGTTCCAGTGTACGGCGTGCTGGAACTCGTGCGCGAGTACGCTGAAGTAGTCCTGGCTGCCGGGTCGCAGCCAGTCGCCTTCCATCACAATCATCTCGTGCTCGTTGCTGTGGGGGTGCGTGGCACGGGGGTATGAGTCGCTCGACGAGAAATAGCCTGCCGCAGCCGCGAGCGGCGTGTGCAGCACCACAAGGCGCGGGTCGCCATCGACGCCGGGCTTCCATATATCGCCAATCACTTCAACTATCGGAGGGCGAATATCCCGCTCGAATACGTCCGCCGTGCGCTCAAGCTCCTGTGCAGTCAAGTCGGTCTCGATGTCTGCATACCAATAGGCGTTCTCGCTGACCGCGAGTAGCCGTGCATCCACGGTGTATGTGCGGTGTAGGATGAGATCGGTTACAAAAAACTCTGCGATGTGACCGACATCGCAGCAGTCCGGATCGCGTGGCAGCGTGCGGGTGAAGGGCGTGCCATCTGTTTCCGCCCTGCCGTATCGCTGCGCGAGCGCGAACAGGTCCCTGGCGGGCGGGTCCTCGCGCGGCGGAACGGTGGAGATTAGAGGTTCAGGTGTGGGAGTTGCGGTGTAACTGGCAGTGACTAGAGGTAGTGACTGAGGTTCGCGCGGTGGTATTGGTTCCGGTGTGCTGACAACGGTGGCCGTGGGCGCGGGCATCGTAGTGGTGGCTTCGGGTTGACTCGTCTCCTCAATGGTAGGCTGCTCTTGCTCGCACGCGGCAAGCAGCAGTGCCACCACAACACCGACCAGGATGCACGGCACGCGCATGGGAATCAGCCTCTGGCTCGCCCTTCTCACCATATCCATACGCGCCGCGCTATCAACCGCCTTTTGACTTCGCCTGACATACTTTCATTATACCCGCATGCGGTCAACCGCCTGTTGTATGATGTATTGGCGTAAATTTGACCACAGCCATCCGTGAGAGACATCAACGAAAAATGTTCAGGCGCTTTGGCGTGAGTGTAGGCATCCTTGTCATCCTGGGGTTCGTCGGGACGGCGGGATATATGCTGCTGGAAGGCTGGCCGTGGCTCGATGCGCTGTATATGACCGTGATAACGTTCACGACCGTCGGCTACCATGAAGTCTATCCGTTGTCCACTGCCGGGCGCGTGTTCAACATCTTCCTTATAGTCGGCGGCGTGGCAGCGATGCTGTATTTCCTCATGGCGATCATGAGTCACATTGTAGAGGAAGAGGTGTTCCACGCGTTCGTGCGGAGGCGCAGGATGAGAAGCACACTGGCAAGCATGAGGAATCACTACATCCTCTGTGGGTTCGGGCGTGTGGGCAGAGAGGTCGGGCGCGCGTTCGTCGCCGAGGGCGCCGAATTCATAGTGATCGATGCCACCGACTATCGCATCGCGGAGGCTCAGGAACTCGGCTACGCTTACATCCAAGGGAATGCTACTGAAGACGAAATCCTGCGCGCGGCGGGAATCGAGCACGCGCGGGGCTTGGTCGCCGTCACAGGCAACGACAGCGACAATGTGTATATCACACTGTCGGCGCGAGGCTTGAACGAGAAGTTGCAGGTCGTTGCGAGGACAAGCGACATCGCCAACGCCGACAAGCTCAGGCGAGCGGGCGCGGACAGGGTCATCTCGCCGCTTGAAATTGGGGGACGTCGTATCGCCTTGTCCGCGGTGCGCCCACTCGCGGTCGATTTCGTCGATTCCATGTTTGACAACGCACTGGATGAGGATGAGCGCCTGCGCTTCGCGGAGATTCAGATTGCGAAGGACTCTGCGCTGGAGAACAGCACCATCGGCGAGGTGCTGAAGTCGGGCATCGAGGCGCTAGGGCTGCGCCGTGCTGACGGCGAGATGGTCGCCACTCCAAACAGGCACAATGTGCTCCAACCCGGCGACAGCCTATTCGTTATAGGCGTCAGTGAAGCCGTAGCGGCTCTCGCTGACGGCGAGGATTAAAAAAGTGCAGTAACCAATCCCCTCCGCCTATCTGGGAGAACTGAAAAGTTCCCCTCCCTCTCAGGGGGAGGTTTAGGTGGGGTGACTGACAAACTGCCCTGCTGATAGACTGACATACTAACTTAACCGGAGGCATACTCATGAAAATCACCGACGCATCTATGGAGATATATCGCTGGGACCGCCCCGTGCCCATTCGCAACGGGATGTACACATACCCCACTGTCGCGCTGAACCTCATCAAGCTGGAGACGGACGAGGGCATCACGGGCTACGGCTACATGGGCGGAGAGCATGTGACGGACGAGATGACGATGGGGACCTTCAACAATATGAAGCAGTTCGTCATCGGGCAGGACCCGTTCGACAACGAACGCCTGTGGGATGCGATGTGGCAGCCCAAGCTGGTGGGCAGGCGCGGCACATCCACCCGCGCCATAAGCGGCATCGACATCGCGCTCTGGGACATCAAGGGCAAGGCGACCGACACATCCGTCCACAAGCTGCTGGGCGCATATACCGACCGCATACCCGTCTATATCGCGGGCGGCTACTACGAAGAGGGCAAGGGCCTGAACGAGCTTGCCGCCGAGATGGAGACCGCGGTGGAGATGGGATCAAACGCGGTGAAGATGAAGATTGGCGGCGCGCCCATCAACGAGGATGTGGAACGCATTCGCACGGTGCGTGAGGCGGTTGGCCCCGACGTCAAGGTGCTGATGGACGCCAACTGCGCGTACCGCTACTACGAGGCGATAGAACTTGCGCGCAAGGCTGAGAAGTACGATGTGTTCTGGTTCGAAGAGCCGGTCAATCCGGACGACTACGAGGGACATCGCCTCATCAGCCGCTCCACATCGATCCCGATAGCCACGGGCGAGAACGAATATACCAGATACGGCTTCCGCGATCTCATCAACAACCGCTGCGCGGCAATCATCCAGCCGGACGCGCTGATAATGGGCGGTCCCACCGAGTTCATGAAGGTGGCGGCGCTTGCGTCAGCGCACGACCTGCCCATCGCGCCGCATGGCAAGCAGGAAGTCCACATTCACCTGGTGGCGGCGATCCCCAACGGGCTGATACTCGAATACTACGCGGGCGCGGTCGATCCGATGCACGGGAAGGTCTTCGAGGAGCAACTCGAGGTAGCCGACGGTCATGTGCTCGCCCCAGACAGGCCCGGCTTCGGCTTCACGCCGAACTTTGAGGCACTCGCGCCCCACAGGGTGATGTGAAGGTTAGGTCCAACAAGATTTACAGGATGGACAGGATAGTTACTCATTATCTTGTCTATCCTGCCCATCCTGTTAGTTCGGCCCTTACTACTCTTCTTCTTCCTCGGCCTCTTCGCCCTCAACGCCCTCTTCGCCTTCGAACTCTTCCTCGTCCTCAAGGTCGAAGGTGTCGGTCTCAACGCGAGGCGGCGTGACGCGGGCAACAAATTCGTCACTGTCTGTCAGTACGGTAACGTTGTCCGCAACAGTGATGTCGCTGACGACGATGGACTTCTCGAAGTCGTCGAGTCCGCTGACATCGGCTTCGACGGACGCCGGTATGTTCATAGGGAGAGCTTCGACGAGTAGTGAAGTGAGCGGCTGAAGCAAGGTTCCGCCCTGCTGAGTGGCGGGCGCGCTGCCGATGAGGGTGATGGGCACTTCGGCACTGATGGTCTGCGTGATGTCCACGCGGATGAAGTCCACATGCAGCAGGTCTTCGGTGACGGGATGGCGCTGCACTTCGCGCACGAAGCAGATATTCTCGTCGTCAGACCCGTCAACCGCAACGGAGAGGGGTATGTTGGTGCCGACGCGAGGCAGAACGCGGCGCAATTCGCCCAATTCGGCTTGAAGCGCCTGTGAGTCTATGCCGCTGCCGTACATATGCACGGGCAAGATACCCTGCTTACGAAGCCGCTTAACTTTTTTGCCTGTCACAGTTCTCCGCGACAAGCTGAGGTTCTGCACATCCATTGATTTGAAGCTCCTGTGTGTTTCGTCCAAGTTCCACGGCATGTAATTGTAGCACAGCGATTGTTGGGGGCGCATGAATTCTGGTCGCGCTCAATTTCCTTTATGCGGTTTATCCGTTATAATTGCGCTGCATAGATGAGCGCGAGCATCCGGAGGAGCGCCATGACAACCGAAGATTATTCGTTCGCTAAGTTTTCCCAGAACTCCTTCTATGAAGGGCTGAACGCGCAGCTCGTGGACATGGCGGACCTCAGCAGGGACAAGCGCATCGTGGACCTTGCATGTGGCACCGGGGGAGTAACGGGCCTGATTGTGGAGCGCCTGAATAATGCCCGCGAATCGGTGGTCATCGCGGTTGACCATTCGGCAGGCGCGCTGAAGCAGGCTATGGAGAATCTGAAGGACAGGAAGGACGCCGCGATTCAGTTCGTCCACAGCCAGGTGGAAGGGCTGTCAGGCTCGCTCAAGGAGTCTGTTGATACGGTGGTGTTCTGCAACGCCATACACTATATCCCGGACAAGGACGCGCTGCTGGATGACATCGCCATGTCGCTGAATCCGGGCGGCAAGTTCGCATTCAACACTTCATTTTACGAGGGAGGCCAGCCACCTGAGAGCCTGGATTACTACCGCAAGTGGATGTTCAAGTCGATTCGCACTCTGCGGCGCGACTACGGACTGAAGCCAAGCAGGTCCGAAAAAGTGGAGTCTCGCAAGCAGCTTACGGTGGAGCAGTACCAGGAGCTTCTTGAAAAGCACGGCATGACTATCGTGCGGCAGAACATAGAGACGGTACAGGTTCCCATCGAGGGCTGGCTGGACATCAGCGGCTTCCAGGACTTCATCGAAGGGACTCTGCCCGGTGTGCCTCTGAAGGAAGCGAGCGAGGCTCTGCAATCCGGCGTGCGGCAGACTTTCGACGAAATGGAAATTACGCATGTGCCCCGAAGCTGGCTGGGCATTATCGCGGTCAGGAGTTAGTCAGTATTTCAGTTCGTCAGTCTGTCAGCAGGCTGATGTTCGTTATTCATGCGAAAGCAGGAATCCAGTGTTTTGTAGCGCGAAGGTTATCAGAGAAGAAACTACTGCCGCGAAATAAAAGACTTACCACTGAAAACTGACTACTGATGACTAATTCTCCTCTGTGGATTACCAATGCCGATGTGGAACGCCTGCTGAGTGTTGAGGAAGCGGTGCCGGTGGTGGAGGCGGTGCTACGGCAGCAGGCGGTTGGCGAAGCCACCAACCTGCCTCGCGGACACGCGATAGCCGGAAATGGGCTGATGCTGGCACACATGTCAGCGGCGCTGCACGAGCAGGGGGTGTTCGGCTTCAAGGCGTATTCCATCGTCGGCGGTGTCTATCGCTTTTTCGTCCTGCTTTACAGCATTGAAACCGGAGACCTGCTCGCGGTGTTCGAGGCGAATCAGCTCGGACGGAGGCGTACCGGTGCAGCTTCTGGCGTGAGCGCTAAGTACCTGGCGCGTGAGGATTCCGCCGAAGTCGGCATACTTGGAAGCGGCTTTCAGGCGGACGCGCAGCTTGAGGCGATTTGCAGCGTGCGTCCGATTGAGCGAGTGCGCGTGTACAGCCGCAACCCCGAGAACCGCGGCAGTTTTGCGCGGCGCATGTCGGATACGCTGGGCATAGACGTGCATGCCGTGGACGAGCCGCGAGTAGCGGTCGAGTCTGCCGACATCCTCGTCACGATAACGAACTCGCCAACGCCCGTGTTCAACGGCGATTGGCTACGTCCAGGAGCTCATATCTGCGCGGTGGGCGGCGCGAACGAGTATGTAACGGAGCTTGACGACACCACAATCCAGCGAGCAGACATCATCGCAGTGGACAGCGTAGCGCAGGCAAAGATTGAGTGCGGCGAGTTGCTGATGCCCACATCAAGGGGCGTGCTGCTGTGGGAGCGGGTGAGCGAGTTCTGGCAGGTAGTGGGGGGCGAGAAACCCGGAAGGCGCGGCGAAGACGAAATCACCTTGTTCAAGTCGCTGGGGATGGCGATGTGGGACCTGGCGGCGGCGAAGGTGGTGTATGAACGGTATGTAGCCGGGGGCTGACAAGATATATATCAGAAAGGGATAGCGTCTCCTTACATTCCCTTCCCCCTTGGTGGGGGAAGGTTTGAGCCATCCCTGAATCGAGTTCAGGGATGGGGGTTAAACGCTACCACAGAAGGACAAGGGAGTCACTATTGAATACGATTCGGGCGATAACACCGTTGGACGGACGATACGCGACGCAGGTGAGCGGGCTTGCGGAACATCTGTCGGAGTGGGCGTTAATCAGGCGGCGCGTGCAGGTGGAAGTTGAGTGGCTGGTAGAGATGGCGGGATGTGCGGCGATTACGGATATGCGCTCGCTGACAGGGACGGAGCAAGAGTTTCTGCGCGGGCTGGTCTCGGATTTCGACGATGACGCGGCAGAGCGAGTGAAAAGTATCGAGCGAGTCACGAACCACGACGTGAAGGCGGTAGAATACTACATCCGCGAGCGGCTGGATGGCACATCGCTTGAAGACGTGTGCGAGTGGGTACACTTCTGCTGCACATCCGAGGACATCAACAACCTGTCGCACGCGCTGATGCTCAAGGGTGCGTTGAAAGAGGAGTGGCTGCCGCAAGCGAGCGCGCTGGTGGACGGGGTAGCTGCGCTGGCTGAGGAGAACGCAAACACGTCCATGCTGGCATGGACCCATGGGCAGGCGGCGTCCCCGACAACGCTCGGCAAGGAACTCGCTGTTTTCGTCTATCGCTGGCGTCGGCAGATTCGCCAGATTGCGAACGCTGAGTATCTTGGCAAGTTCAACGGCGCAGTCGGTAGCTACAACGCGCATGCGATTGCTTACCCGGACGCGGACTGGCAATCTATATCGCGTGGTTTCGTTGAGCGTCTTGGGCTGACGCACAATCCGCTGACCACGCAGATTGAGCCGCACGACTACATCTCCGAGATTTTCCACGCGCTCATACGCTTCAACACGGTTACGCTGGACTTCGATCGCGATATGTGGTCGTACATTTCGCTGGGTGTGTTCCGCCAGAAGACGGTCGAGGGCGAGGTCGGTTCTTCGACAATGCCGCACAAGGTGAACCCTATCAACTTCGAGAACTCGGAGGCGAACGTGGGGATAAGCACTGCGCTGCTCGAACACCTGGCGACTAAGCTGCCGGTGTCACGGCTTCAGCGTGATCTGACGGACTCATCGGCGCTACGAAACCTGGGTCCCGCAGTCGGCCATAGCCTCGTTGGACTGAAGTCTGCGATGCGCGGTCTGCGGCAGGTCGCGGTGAACGAGAGCCTGGTCGCCGCCGAGCTTGATGACTCTTGGGAAGTGCTTGCAGAGGCCGTGCAGACTGTGATGCGTAAGCAGGGTGGCGAGGACGCATACGAGTTGTTGAAGGGATTCACGCGGGGGCAGGACATCACGAAAGACGACTTGCGCGCTTTTGTGTTGGACCTTGACCTGCCCGCTGAAGACAGAAAGCGGCTGACGGCGCTGACGCCTGCCCGCTACACGGGGATCGCGGCGGAATTGGTGGCGCGTATGGATGGAAGGGATGAAGCCAATTAGCAGATGGAAGCCCGGCGACCGGATAGTAATGCGAAGTGTCTGGGGCGTCAGGATTCAGGCGGCGTGGCCGGTAACTGTGGTAAGCGATACAGCGGAAGCCCTTGTGTTATATCTGGCTGCGGGCACGACTTATAAGATGCGGACGTACACATCGGAAGATCGGCTGCCTATTGGCGAATGGAGTCATCTTGATCGTGAATGGACAACCGACATGCTCCGCATCATGTTTCCGGGCGACCAACACGCCTATCTTGCATTCTGGGACCAAGACCATCGGTTCAGTAGATGGTATGTTAATCTTGAGCGTGAATACAATCGAACTGCCATGGGTATCGACTTCATCGATCATTTCTTGGACATCGTTATCAGCGCTGACTTGAAGACTTGGCGATGGAAGGACGAGGCAGAACTCAGCCGAGCCTTGTCTTTCGACCTAGTATCTCAAAGACAGGCAGAGGAAATTAGAGCAGAGGGATGTTTGGCTTTGAGCCGACTGGACGCCGGAATGCCGCCATTCGGGCAAGGTTGGGAATGTTGGACTCGCAGTCTTGAATGGCCTGTTCCTACTCTACCGCCAAATTGGTGGGATTTTTAAGAATAGGAGGGAGAATTCGCCTTGGGGAAGACAATAAGCATCACCGTGCCGGAGAAGTATGTCTCGGAATTAGAGGAATTGGCGCAGGAAACGCCGACTGCGTCGTAACCGACGACAACGACCCGCTCCTGTTAGAGCAATTCGGCGATGTTGACATCATACTGCCGTCTGACTTCGCGCAGTATGAGGCGGAGAGTGCCGTCCGATGAATTGTGTAAGCCTAAGGGCCTTAGCCATAGTGACCGCGCTGGCAGCGATGTTGGTTCTTCTGGCACTGATTCGCGACAGTGTTGAGGCGAACAGCCATACGAAGGACTTCGTAGGCAGCGGCTCTGGCACTTCGGTGATTGTCAATATGGAGGAGTGCGATTCGACGGGCAGATGCAGGATTGAACTTGAGGGCGAGTTTGACGCTGGCGAGATTGGCACCGGTACGGTGAACTTCATTTCTTACGACGACTGGTCGGCGGTGACGGGGCAGCATGGGTCGTGCAGCGCCCCCGCTGAAGGTCAGAGTAGTTACACATGGGAGACGACGGAAGGCGACGGGCTGGTGATGACTCAGACGCTCGGCTTCGTGTGTCCTTCGTTAGATGGGGCATCCTGGCGCTGGAAGCGGATTCTTCGCATCGTGGAAGGCACGGGCAAGTTTGACGGCGTCAGTGGGTCAGTGTTTATGTCGGGCAGCAGAACGGTGGAAACGGGCGAGGAGACATGGACATTCGACGGCAACCTCACCTTCCCGGTAGAGCGGGCGCAGCGAGACGGGTGCTACAGAGCGTATTTCATCGGAGACCTAATAGTGATACCTCCGAGGGAACAACCGCCGCCGGTCGCACCGAGTCTTTCGTTCTGGCTGTGCGGTGACGGCGTTACTTTGCAGGGGCCGAATCCGCGTGAGGGATACGAAATCTTCAACCCACGGGAGTGAGGCCGAATGTACGAACTATAGCGCCGTCCCGTAGATGCGCTCCGGCACGACCACTATCACGGCACGTCTGTCTTCCACCATCGCGCGGTCGTACTCGTCCCAGTCGGGATGCTCGCCGGAGATGGAGCGATACACATCGCGGAACGCCTGCCTTAGTTCTTCCGATTCGGTGTTGTCAGCGGACATGATGCGCGCGCTGCCTTCGAGGACAACGAATCCCCACCAGCTATCTTGAGACACAAGCAGCGAGCAGCGCGAGTCCCGCCTCAAGTTCAACAGCTTGGCACGGTCCTCCGTCGTGGTGAACGCCGCGCCATCGCCGTAATTGCCCACGACGACAATACTTAGCTGCGCCGCGCCGCTGCGCCGAAACGTGCTGAGGACTGCCTTGTCGTTGTTGGATATGAAGTCTCGGATTTTGTCTGGGAGCATTTTCTCGTCCTTCCCCCGTAGGGAGACTCATGCAATCGCGTGATGAATTGTCATCAGGAAGCCGTACTATTGCGATAGATCTAGCTCGTACATGTCGTAGTGCGAGTGGCTCATTCCGAGACTCTTATACGTCTGCTGGGCGACGGTGTTGGTGCGCTCGACGTAGAGGCGGATGGTGCAGATGTCGCTGCGGTCCTTTGTCATGCCAAGTATGTGGTCGTACATGATGCGATAGACGCCTTTGCGCCGCCATGCGGCATCGACATAGACGCTCTGGATCCACCAATGGTTGGCGTTGCTCCAGTCGCTCCACTCGTAGGTGATCAGGAGGCTGCCCACTACTTCATCGGCATTGTCATCATCCGAACGCGCGACCGCTACGATGTAGAATCCCTTCCGTGGGTCGTCGAATATGGCGATGATCCCCTGCGTGCTAACGGCAGAATCAAGCCTTCTGCCTTCGGTCTCCAGTGCCATCGCCTGCTGGAACTCCGCGATGCGCTCTATGTCTGCACGGGTTGCGTTGCGTACTCTTATGTTCGTCATGGATTTCAGTTTATGATATGCGCGTCAGATTGGAAAGGTATTGAATGGCTTGAAAGGGGGAGTGGGAATCTCATGGATTTCTGGGAGACGGCAGACCTTATCGCAGCACGGGAGGAACTTGGCGAGCGCTACCTGGAGTTCTTCACGTCGGACACGGGCACTCTGAGTCTGGGACTGTACGTGTTGCCGGCAGGCGACACTGACCCGCAGCAACCGCATACAGAGGACGAAATCTACTATGTGGTGAGCGGCGCGGCGCGAATACAGGTAGGTGACGAAGACAGGGAGATCAAGGTGGGATCGGTCATATTCGTGCAGACCGACGCGCCGCATAGATTTCACTCGATTACGGAGACACTGACGCTGCTTGTGGTGTTCGCGCCGCCGAGACGGTCAAGAGCGACGAGCTAGCAAGATGTACAGGATAGAAAGATAATAGTAGCGCGCGACACGGCCACTGCTTGTCCTTCTTATCCATGTTAGAATGCGCGTTGCAATTGTTTTTCCGTATGAGGTGCTTAAACGCATGGCGATAAACAAAGTTGTGGGGTCGTTCGACGAGGCTGTGGGGGACATTCCCGACGGCGCGATACTGATGATTGACGGCTTTGCCGGGCCGGGTGGCACGCCGCAAAATCTGATTCGGGCATTGCGAGATCACGGAGCGAAAGACCTGACAGTCATCAGCAACACGGCGGGACTAGCCAGCGTCATCGGCTTCGGAACGATTCCGGGCGACCGCCCAATCGACATCGGCATCCTCGTAGATAACGAGCAGATAAAGAAGGTCGTGGCTTCGTTCCCTGTATCGCCTTCGCCTTCCCGTCCTACTTCTTATGAGCGAGCATACCGCGAAGGCAAGGTTGAGCTTGAGTTGGTGCCGCAAGGTACGCTTGCGGAGCGCATACGCGCGGGCGGGGCCGGCATCGCGGCATTCTACACGCCAACGGGCGCGGGCACGCTGCTAGCCGAGGGTAAGGAGACTCGGGACTTCGACGGCAAACCACATGTGCTGGAGTATGGACTGAAAGCCGACTTCGCCTTGTTGCGGGCGCACAAGGCAGACCCGCTGGGCAATATCGTCTATCGCGGAACATCCCGCAACTTCAACGGCGTTATGGCAACGGCCGCGCGGACCACAATCATGGAGGTGGACGATGTGGTGGATGTCGGCGAGATAGATGGCCACGGCGTCCACACGCCCGCCATCTACGTGAACCGCGTCGTCAAAATATAGAGTCCCTTCCCATTGACAGGGGAAGGCTAGGATGGGGTGAAAATCCTGTCCATCCTGTATATCGATGTAAATTAAGACCGACCGAAAGGAGCTAAACCATGAAACTGGTATTTTTCGATGACTTTAAGCTAGGCGCCGTCAAGGGCGACAATGTTGTTGACCTGTCGGATGCGGCGAATCACATCCCGCATGTGTCGCCGCAGGACATCCTGTCGGGGCTGATTGCCGACTTCGACACGCACAAGCCGCACATGGAGGAGGCGATTGCCGCGAGTGACGGCGTGCCGCTGTCGAGCGTTCGGCTGCGCTCTCCCGCTCCGGGACCGCTGAACATCATCTGTATGGCTGTTAACTACATGGAGAACGGCACGCGCTCCGAGCCTGCACCGATAAACGCCTTCAACAAGTCGCCGAACGCCGTCATCGGTGACGGTGACACCATCTTGATTCCAGACGTGGCTGCGACGATATTCGAGCACGAGGCGGAACTTGGGTTGGTCATAAGCAAGCCAGCGTGGCAAGTCAAGGCGGAGGACGCCTTCGACTACATATTCGGGTACATTAACTTCATCGACGTGTCGGCGCGGGGGATTCCCGCCTTCTACCAGATGAAGTCACGCGAGACGTTCGCACCGATGGGGCCATATCTGGTGACGGCTGACGAGATTGCCGACCCGCAGAGCCTTCCTGTGAAGCTCTGGGTGAACGACAGGCTGTGCCAGGACTTCAACACGGACGACATGGCGCACAAGATTCCCCGCGTAATCGAGTGGGTGACGTCAGTGCATTCGCTTGGACCGGGCGATGTGGTGGCGACTGGCACGAACCACTTCGGACTCAGCGCAATCCAGGACGGCGACACTATCGATATGGAAGTCGAGGGCTTGGGCAAGATGCACCTGAATGTGCAGGACGATCTGAAGCGCACATGGGGCCGCGAGACGCGCCACGAGTGGGAGTCCGCCGGCAACGAGGGCACCACTCCGCAACTCACGGGGAAGTATGCATAGTTGAGACTACTTCAAAAATCCCTTCCCCCTTGATTTGGGGGAAGGTTATAGCCTGTCATGAACTCGATTCAGGTATGGAGGTGTCGCCATGTCCAGAGAGCCACAACGCGACTGGCGCGCGGAAGTAGGCCGACATGAGGGCAGGGCTGCGCACGAAGTATTCGGTGACCAGATGTCTCTGATCAGGCTGCTTCTCCGGCTGATTACTCTGCCCATTTGGCTGCCCTTCTACCTCTACGGAGTGGCGAAGCGGCGCAGAGTGACGAAGGAATTCGTACTGGAGCGCGCAAGGAACAGGCTCGTTGACGCGTCGCTCATCAATGAGATTGCCCTTGCCTGGGCAGAGGCGCACCCGGAAGAATACCCGCTCGGCGAGTACGACCCTGGCTTGGGCAAGCTTCGCAGCCGCTTCAGGCGCATCATCGAGCGTGACAGGCGGTAGCGCACCGCTCCAGGAATAGGCGCATCGATTGAGCTGGTAGAATGGATGGGAGACAGGAGGATGCAATGGCGGCTTCTACTTTCGATACCCTTCGTGTCGCCAAAACTCTGAAAGGTGCAGGGTTTAACGACGATCAAGCGGCGGCTATCGTCTATGCCATTCAAGACGCGCTCCGTGAAAATGCTTCCGCCGAGCCATATCTGGGTCCTTCGGATATGCAGACTGCCTCTGCCAAGTTTCGCGCCGACATCTACCGTGCCCTGTGGATACAGGGTGCCGGACTGGTGATGATAATGGTCGCGCTGTTCACACTCTTTGGGGATTTTTGATAACAACCATAGGTGAGCAGTTCAACACAAAGGCGGCAGGCCGAAATGTCTGCCGCCTCTGCTATTAAACTTCCTCAAAATCCTATTCTAAGAGCGATCACTCCTTGATTTCCCACCCTACTGCCGCTTCGCGCAACTGCGGCATACCATGTACACGACTTAGATGCGGTAGCCCAATTACCAAAGCATTGTTGAACCTGAAGCTGGCGCGACCGCGTTTAAGACTGAAGTTATTATAGATAGGTCGCTTTTCGACTTCTGTCATGCCCGTTTTGAATACGCTCCAAGCCGATTTTGCTTCACCATTGCCAAGGCAGATTATTGTCTTTGGCTTTACATTTGCTACCACATCCATACACCAGTTGACACCTTCACCCCATGTCTGTCTGGACAATTTATCGACTCCGCTTGACCGCATCGGCACCACATTGAAACTAGCGGCACTTCTCAGGGCATCCCTACCCCTATCTCTGCTCCCAAAGAACATTCCAAAGACTTCAATCGCTCTCCTTTGTAAATCTTTATCACTCCAATGCCTGTCATCCAGCCACGCTTGGTATTGTTGGCTCTCATCGTAAGGAAGTTGCAAGTAGCCAAGTTGCTCATCGTTAGTCTGATCAATTCGGCCACCGCCTGGATTAGCGCCGATGAAAGCAATGTCTGTCCCGTTCTCTATCAAACTAACGGAGGAGTACCATGGTTTTATACCATACACTTCCTCGCCACGACTTTGGGCTTGCTCATACATTTGCTTTGCTCGGAGTGTCAATCCCTGTACCTTATTCATTTTTCCTCCTGATAGTGTTCCATTTTGGATTCGCTTCGTTCATTTTTCAGTTCGACTTTCTCTAGTCCTACAAACAGAAACAGCGTCCCACAAAAGGAACGCTCTCAATCAAATCGGGCGCAATTCGCCCACATCTATGTGCAATCCACCAATCGTCAAGTCATACTTAACCTCCCTTCTTCACATGTCCCTATAACGCAAAAACGCGCTCCCGAAAAGGGAACGCTTCTGTCGAGAAAGCATTTACTCTCGACTACAGGAACATTATCACAATTGACTTCCTTTGTCAAGTGCCGCTAGTCGTCGCCCGCCTGTGTCACCGTCCCATTGCCAACTTCAAGCCTGCCGATGAGGATACCTTCCAGACGGGCCATGCGCTCCTTCACTTCGCTGATTTCACCTTGCATGGCATCCATGCGCCTCAATGTGTAAAGAAAGGTGGTCATCTGGATGCCGATTATGGCTATGCCAATTGCAATCATTGTGATGATTTCTGGCGACATGTCCGTATTTCCTTATCGTCTCATATTTCGGGCGCCCCAATGATAACATACTCTCGATATGTCAGCGTCAATGCCTGAAGTGTCGAATGACCGCACAGACCGCACATCTCTGCGTGGCTGGCTCGTGTTGCTCCTGTGCCACTTGCAACTCAGCAGCCTGCGCCTGTCTTCGTTCGTGCTGGGGGTTTTCCTGCCGTTCATCTCTCAGGACCTCGCGCTGAGTCCGCTGGAGGCAGGGCTGCTTCAGGGCGTGTGGTGGGTCACGGCGGCAGTGGCCGTGCTGCCGTTCGGCGTGTGGTTCTCGCGGTTTCGTCCAGTGGCGATTACGCGGCTTTCGATGTGGATCGTGGCGCCGCTACTGCTGTTGCAAGGGCTGGCGAACGGCTTTCTAATGCTGTTCGTCGCGCGCTTACTCGCGGTGCTGTTCCACTCGCTGACTATTGCCGTGCGACCGCTCCTGTTTCACCAGTGGGCGGCAAGACGGCAGTACGCGCTTATAAACGCGGTAGGGTTGTCGCAGCACAGCCTGCTTCTCGCCATTGCAGTCAGCACGGGTGCGCTGCTGATTGTCGCACTCGGAAGTTGGCGCGGCGCATACTACTTGCAGGCCGGGTTCGTGGCCATGCAAGCGGTCGTCTTTACGCTCGCAGCGCGCGAGAGCAAGGCGCCGGTTCAGGACATGAGCGACGCGCTGACAAATCAGCCGACAAGCCCGCTCGCGGCGCTGCGAAAGTACAGGCAGGGCTGGCTGATTGCAGTAGTGATGTTCTCGCTGGCATCGGTCTGGACAGGCATCGTGACTTTTCTGCCCACACTGCTCTTGGAGGACAGGGGGATCGAGATTACGCTTGGCGGGCCGCTGCTGGGCTTCCTCTACTACGGCCTGATACCGGGCGCGCTTGCGGGAGGATGGGTGAACCGCAAGTTGAGCAATCGCCGCGTGCTGCTTGCCGTGCCCGCACTGCTGAACGTGCTGCTTGCGATTGCTATCGTGCTGACGACTGACACACTGCTGCTGGCACTGGCAATAACGGCGCTGGGTCTGGTCTGGGTGGCGGTGCCGGCAATGGAGATGCTGCCGTTCGAGTTCGAGGGCATATTGCCGCGCGAGGTGGCAGCGGTTAGCGCGCTGGTGGCAATGTTCGCGGGACTGGGCTTTGCCGCAGGCCCCATGATAGTGGGAGTGGTCGCGGAGTTGAGCGGCTCGCTGACGGCGGGGCTTGTGGTGATGTCGCTGTCCTCAGCGGTTGGCGTGTTTGCCGGGCTGATGTATCCGGCTGCGCGTAAGGGCTAGTCGTTGCCGGCTTGTGTGATAGTGCCGTTGCCGATTTCTAGCCTACCGATCAATATGCCTTCAAGCCGGGCGACGCGCTCACTAACTACGCCTACTGCCTGCAATACTTCTTGCTTTCCTTCGCTCACTTCCCTTTGCATGCCGTCCATGCGCTCAGACATTTTATCCATTCGATTCAGCAAATAGATAAAAGTAGTCATCTGGATGCCAATAACAGCTATACCTATAGCTATCATAGTGATGATTTCTGGCGACACTTAGATTTCCTCCGATTGCAACGACTAGTCGTTGCCAAGATGATAGCATACTTTTATTTTGCAAATGTGAAATTCTGATACACTGACAACCTCAAACACCGACACAGTCAGGAGCTATGCAAGATGGCGGCAACTGAAGAGAAATATAGGCTGGACAGAGAAATCATCGCGATGCGCGTCGCAAAAGAATTGCAGGACGGCGATGTGGTGAATCTGGGTATCGGCATACCTTCGCTCTGCTCGCAGTTCGTGCCGGAGGGACGCGATGTGCTGTACCACAGTGAGAGCGGCGTGATGAACTTCGGCCCGATGGCGGAGGAAGGTGATGAGGATGTTGACCTGACGAATGCAAGCGGGCATTTCCTAGCGTGGCATCCTGGAATGTCGTTCTTCCACTCGGCGGACGCCTTTGCCATGATTCGCGGAGGTCATATAGACGTAACCGTGCTTGGCGCCTTGCAAGTGTCAGCGTCCGGCGACCTTGCGAATTGGATGCTGCCGGAGCGCGGCGTGGGCAATGTGGGCGGCGCGATGGACCTCGCGGTGGGTGCGCGGCGCGTCATCGTGGCGATGGAGCATTCCGACCGCAGCGGCCAGTCGAAGGTGGTGCAGGAATGCAGCTACCCACTGACGGGCAAAGGCTGCGTTGACCTGATAGTTACGGATATCGCGGTGATGGAGGTTGCGGACGAAGGTCTCGTGCTGCGGGAGGTGGCGCCGGGCTGGACGGCTGAGGAGGTGCAGGCGGAGACAGACGCGCAGCTGATAGTGTCGGCGGACCTGCAGGAGATCGAGCTTTAGAGCGCATGATGCGGCTGGATCACACTATGCTGAACGTCGAACCTCGCTCCCTCTTGCTGACCTCTATCCGCACCGGGAAAGCTTCCTTCATCTGGTCTATATGCGTGATGACGATTATCTTCTCGAATTCGTCCTGAATCGACTGGATTGCCTCGGTCAGACGTTCCTGGCCGCTCCTGTCCTGCGAGCCGAAGCCCTCGTCTATGAATAGCACAGGCAGCGGAGCGCCTGAGCGACGAGCCAGCAGCCGGGAGAGCGCGATGCGGAGCGCGAAGTTGATGCGAAACGCCTCGCCGCCGCTGAATGTCAGATAGTCTCGTGTCCCCAACTCGTCGGCAATGCGAATCTCAAGCTGTTCGGACGTGCTCTCGTCGATCTCCAGATTCAGGTGCATGCGGTTTTCGGTGACGCGTCCGAGAATCTCGTTGGCATCGTCCTGTAACTGAGGTATCGCGCTTTCTATGACGAGCGCCTGAATACCGTTCTTGCCGAATGCGACGGTAAGTTCATCGTAAACGCCCTTGTCGCGGGCGAGTTTCTTGTGTTCCTGTTCCAGTGCGCTTATCTGCTTCTCAAGTTCCTCACATCGTATGATGTTACTCTCCAAAATGCCGCGCTCAATTTCAGCCTGCCGTAGTTCGCATTCGAGTTGTTCGCTGACGGCAACCGCTTCGTCAAGAGCGGTCATGAGTGAAGGCAGCGATTCCAAATCCCGCTTCAGTTCGTCCATGCGCTTGGATGCGACGTCAATATCAGCCTGTCGCTCGCCAAGCATCTGAAGAGCGGTTTGCAGAGCTTCGCTGACTCCGGGGAGGTTGGCTTGCGCTTCGTCCAGCGCGTGGCGAGCCGCATCGAACTTGCGGTGTTCACTCACCTGACCGCGAACCTGCTGGTGCGCTTCGGCGTCGTATTCGAGCGCTGCAATGGCAGCTTCCAGTGCGGCAAGCTCGCCGCGCTCTTCCTGCGCGAACCCCTTATCGCGCAGGGCAGCCTCCGCTTCCGCAAGAGCTTGAGATGCTTGTCTCAGGTCATCCCCGGCCTGAAGCGACTCGCGTTCGTCGCGTACCGAATTTGCCTCGTCAGAGGCGAGGGTGCGACTTTCGGATTGGAGCTTCGATTCCATAGATGTGAGCTTCCGGGTTGCTGTCTTATGCTGGCTGGTGAGGGTGTCGATGTGGGCGCGGTTTTCGTTGTATGACGCCCTACTCTCTACGCCGATTCGCCGGTACTCGGCGCGCAGATGCTTCTGGCCATCTGCGCCAAGTTGCTGGTTGCAGAGCGGGCAGGTGGCTTCGCCCTGTTCGAGCATATCGAACTTCCGGCGCGTGTCCTGCATCTGCTCCAGAAGACGTTCGTTGTCCTGTTCGAGCGTCCGGATGCGAGTGGAGACTGAGTCCATGACCGCGCGCTGTCGCTCGATTGAGTTGGTCTGCTGTGAGATAGCCGCATGGCGCTGCTGCAACTCTGCCTGCCGCTCCTTGATTTCGGGCAGACGGTTGGCTCGCGGCTCCAGTTCGGCGGAAATACGTTGCTGCCACGCCTTGTGCGTGGATACGATGCGCTCTTCCTGCCTCGCTATGGCTTGTGAGAGTGCCGCGTGGCGTGTGTCGAGTCTGCTCTTCTCGGATAAGGCAGTGTCCAACCTTTCAAGCTCTGCCTGCTTCGATTGAAGTGCATGGTAGCCGGCGAGTGTTTGGGGCGCATCCGCGATGGTGGCTTCGTATGCCGAGACACGCCTTTCGTCTGTGCTCGCCTGCCGCTGCAATCTGACGGCGTCCGCTTCGGCTGACTTGACGCGCCGGCGCAGCGCGGCAAACTCGGATTCGAGAGTCTGAAGTCGTTGCACCTCGCCGCGAAGTGTTTCGAGCTGCGCCCGCCTTACTTCGGCTTGGGGCGCGGCTTTCTCTATATGGGCGGTCACCTCGCCGAGGCGCTTCTCGTAGGCACGCTTACGCGCCGTCTCCTCGGAGTGCAGGCTTATTGCAGTGAGTGCCTGTTGAATCTCGGTCTGGATGCCTCGACTGCGAGCGTTCGCGTCCTCCGAGAGGCGCTGGTAGTAAGACAAGTCCAACACTTCTGCTAGACACCTCTTGCGCTCCGTGGGCGTGCTGGTCGTGAACAGGTCTGCCTGACCTTGTGCCAGATATGCCGTGTTCACGAAGGTCTTGAAGTCCATGTTCAGGATCTCGCTGATGCGGGCGTTGGTCTCCCTGACGGTATTGCGGCTGATAGAACGGAATTTATCCTCATCATCGCCGGTCGCGATCTGCAACTCCAGCGTAGTTCTGCTGTTGCTCCCCCGCGTACTGACGGTGTGCCTTCGTATTACGCGGTAGAGTTGGTCTCCCGCAGTGAAGTCCAGTTCCACGCCCATATCCGTCTGTCCCATATGCACAAGATCGGACATTCGGAGCGCGTTGATCGTGCCGGTGCCGGTCGGAGTGGCGCGGGCTATGCCCCACAGCGCCCATGTGATGGCGTCCAGCAGCGCCGTCTTGCCGTGCCCATTGTCCCCGCAGAGGCAGGCGACATGAATGCCCTCGAAGTGCAGCGGCGGCACGTCGTCGCGGTAGCACATGAAGTTCTTGACGCTAAGTCTGAGGGGGATCAAGGGTGTGCCTCGCCGGTGGTGATGTGCTTATGAATGACGATAAGAGGATAGCATAAAGGAGTTCTTGAATGACTAGATGGGCCACCGTATAATATGACTATATTTATGACTACGATCATAATAGAGGTCATATAACGTGCTCACTATTTCCAAGAGCAAACTGAAGGCGAATATGCTGCGCGTGTTTCGGGAAATCGAAGCAAGCGGCGAAGAGCTAATAGTGACCGACCGGAATAGGCCTGTTCTTCGCATCCAGCGAATCGACTCAAAGGGAACGGTTCAGGATGTGTTCGGCTCCATCGGAGGCGGAGTCATCTATCACGAGGACATCAACACACCGACAGTTGACGAATGGCAGGACACATAGTGATAGTTCTGGACACGTCGGCGCTGATATTCTGGACTCTCGACCGCGAGCGCCTTTCCGAAGCGGCAATGGCTGCAATCGCAGATGCCGACCGCATTCTCGTCAGTTCCATCTCGATCTGGGAGATTGGCATAAAGGTGAGCAGAGGCGGACTGTCGATTCCGCTGACGGTGCGGAAATTTGCGGATAGGCTGATTCAGGTGGATCGTGTTGAACTTCTTCCGGTAGATACGGCGACCTGGCTGAAGAACATCAAACTAGAGTGGTCGCACTGCGACCCTGCGGATCGCACTATTGTCGCCGTTGCGCTGCTACATGCTTGCCCACTGGTTACATCAGACAGGGCAATCCGCGAATTCTATCCGGAGGCAATCTGGTAGCCTTGAGCATTCCGAGTCCGGAGCCAATAGTGCGCAAGGGTACTAGAAGTCATCTCATAAACAACACGGGATGCGCCAACTCGTCGTTGGACACGCTCACCGCGAACAGATTTATGCTCAAGACACGTTCGTCCTGAGCTTGTCGAGAGGCGAGTTTCGCGGACATGGATATGTGTGAGACAGCTTCTACACCCCGTTGCGATACTCCGGCAGCGGCTTGATGCTGTAATTCGCCGCTCCTCCTATCAGGCTTTCGACCGCCGCTCGCGCCGTGTCCAGCGATGTGAAGCAGGGGATGCGCTGGTCCACGGCGGCGCGGCGAATCTCGAAGCCGTCTTCGAGTGATTCGCGGTCGCCCTCGATTGTGTTGACGACTGCCGCAACCGTGCCGTCAGCGACGATGTCCACCGCGTTGGGGCGGTCGCCGGTGTGCGCCTTGGGGATGGCGAAGGCGTCTATGCCAAGCCCGTGTATCATGCCTGCCGTCCCCTCGGTGGCGAACAGCCCATAGCCCGCCTCCGCGAGTTGGCGAATCATCGGCACCGCGTCCGCCTTGTCGCGGTCGGCGATGGTAAGCAGGATCGAGCCGCGTTCCGGCAGCATCATGCCGGACGCCATCAGCGCCTTGGCAACCGCGGACGAGAAGTCGGTGTCGATGCCCATGACCTCTCCGGTTGACTTCATTTCGGGGCCGAGATAGTTGTCCACGCCGGAGAGTTTGGACATGGAGAACACGGGCGCCTTCACCGCCACTAGCTTCTGCCGCTTCCACAAGCCGCCCTCATAGCCTGCCTCGGTTATGCTCTTGCCGAGCATCGCCTTGATCGCGAGTCGGATCATAGGCACTCCCGTTACTTTGGAAATGAAGGGAATAGTCCGGCTGGCACGCGGGTTGACCTCGATGACGAACACCTGCGTGTTCTGGTTGCCGTTGGAGCCGCCTGTCGCAGGGCTGCGGTATGCCTGACCGCCGACTACGACATACTGAATGTTCATCAGCCCTTTGACTTGAAGCTCCCGTCCGATGCGGGTAGTGTAATCGACTATCGTATCGACTTCGGCTTCGGTCAATGTGATTCCTGGGTATATCGCCATGGAGTCGCCACTGTGAACACCCGCGCGCTCCACATGCTCCATGATGCCGGGGATTAGCACGTTCTCGCCGTCGCAAACGGCGTCCACCTCGACCTCGCGCCCCTCGAAGTACTTGTCGATGAGTACGCGCCTGCCCATGCCAGCCTCGAAGGCGTGGGTCATGTAGCGCACAAGCTCGGTGGCGTTCTGCACAATCTCCATTGCCCTGCCGCCGAGCACGTAGCTGGGGCGCACCAGCACGGGATAGCCCACGCCCTGCGCCACGTTGAGCGCCTGCTCCAGGTTGCTGACCGCCGCGCCAGGGGGATTCGGTATGCCCGTCCTGGCAAGGAATTCCTCGAACAGGTGGCGGTCCGAAGCGATGTCAATAGAGCGCGCAGTGGAGCCGAGAATAGGCATCTCTACGCTGTCGAGAGTCTGTGACAGGTTGATTGCCGTCTGCCCGCCGAACTGCACGATTGAGGGCGGGAAGTCCAATTCCGCGCCATCCCCGACGAGAGCCTCGTTCTCCAGTATGTCCAGCACACTCTCCTCGTCCAGTGGCTCGAAGTAGAGGCGATCGCTGGTATCGAAATCTGTGGAGACCGTCTCAGGGTTTGAGTTCGCTATGATGCTGGAGACACCTTCTTCGCTAAGCGCCCAAGCCGCATGCACGGAGCAGTAGTCGAACTCGATCCCCTGCCCTATTCGTATGGGGCCGCTGCCCACAACGAGCGCCTTGCCCGTCTCCATCGGCGTCGCTTCGTTCTCCTCTTCGTAGGTGCTGTAAAAATATGGCGTATGCGCCTCGAACTCGGCGGCGCAGGTATCCACCATCTTATAGACGGGACGCAGGTTCCACAGGTGTCGCAGTTCGCGCACCTGCTGGGGCGTGCGGTCGGTCAGCTCGCCGATTTTCTCGTCGGAGAATCCCAGCCGCTTGGCGCGCCAGAGCGTATCGGCGTCCATGTGCGACGACAGCAGTTCCTCCTCCATCAGCGCGATATTCTGGAAAGCGCGAGTGAACCACGGGTCAATGCCGGTAGCGCGCGCGAGCGCCTCCGGACTGACACCGCGCCGCATCGTGTAGAGCAGCGCCCAAAGGCGTTCGTCGTTGGGGTGAAGGGGAAGGCGAGCCTCGTCCAGTCCTTCCAGCGATAGCGTGTGGACTCCCGATTCGTCCGCATCACTTCCCTTGTTCATACTCCAATCGTTGTCTTCCCAGAGAATATCCCGGTTGGTGATTTCCAGCGAGCGCACCGCCTTCTGGAACGCCGCCTCGAATGAGCGGTCTATCGCCATAACCTCGCCGGTTGCCTTCATCTGCGTGTTGATGGAGCGATCGCCCGCGGGGAACTTGTCGAAGGGCCAGCGTGGAATCTTCACCACACAGTAGTCGAGCGCAGGCTCGAATGCGGCGAGAGTCTGCTGAGTGACGGCATTGGGGATTTCGTCGAGTCGCTTGCCCACCGCAATTTTTGCCGCCACGCGTGCGATAGGGTAGCCGGTCGCCTTGCTCGCAAGTGCCGAACTGCGGCTGACGCGCGGGTTGACTTCGATGATGTAGTATTCGTTGTCCTTGCCGCCACCGCCCGGCAGCGTCTCGGAGACAACATCGCCGGCAGCGAGCGCCATCTGGATGTTGCAGCCGCCTTCTATGCCGAGCGCGCGGATTATCTTCAGGCTGACGGAGCGCAGAAGCTGGTACTCCTTGTCGGATAGCGTCTGGCTGGGCGCGACCACAATGCTGTCACCGGTGTGGACGCCCATCGGGTCGATGTTCTCCATGTTGCAGATGGTGATGCAGTTGTCGGCGCCGTCCCGCATCACCTCGTACTCGATCTCCTTCCAGCCGATGAGCGAACGCTCCAGCAGGACCTGGGTGATGGGGCTGGCGGCGAGGCCGCTTGCGACGATGGTGTTGAACTCGTCCATCGTGGTGCATATTCCGCCGCCCGTGCCGCCGAGCGTGTACGCCGGACGCACGACCAGAGGCAGGGGAATCGTGTCCAGCGCCTCATACGCCTCTTCCATTGATTCGACGATGACGCTTGGGAGGACGGGTTCGCCGATGTCAGACAGGAGCTGCTTGAATAGCTCACGGTCCTCGGCGTTGCGGATGGTGTTCAGGGGAGTGCCGAGCAGCCGCACGTCGTACTCTTCGAGAACACCCGCATCCGCGAGTTCCACGGCGAGGTTCAGCCCGGTCTGCCCACCGAGAGTGGGCAGGAGGCCGTCGGGTCGCTCGGCGGCGATGATGCGCGTCAGCACCTCAAGCGTAAGTGGCTCGATATAGACAATGTCGGCGATGTCCTCGTCGGTCATAATCGTTGCGGGGTTAGAGTTCACCAGCACAGTGGTGACGCCCTCTTCATGCAGCGCCTTGCACGCCTGCGTGCCGGCGTAGTCGAACTCCGCCGCCTGCCCGATGATGATGGGTCCGGAGCCTATGACGAGAACTTTGGAAGGTTTTTCGATGTCTGTCTGCATATTTCCTTCTGATTGATCTGTCTGCTGTTAGCTCTGTGTCGGTTCGTAAAGTGTGAGTTCTGTTACTCGCTCGAATCCTTTGTCGAGAGTGTATAGTGGCACATTATGTCTGATTGCGGCTGCTGCAATAGCAACATCAAGGTCTGTCATCGTCTCACCGTCGCGTCTGAGTCGATTGCTCAGTCTCCCGGCAATCACCCAAGTTGCAGGGTCCATTTCAAGACAATCAACCGAGAGAATACGCTCAGAGAGGAATTCAAACTCTTCGCCAGAACGTGCTCCTCTGAGAAATTCCATAATTACCGGGCCCGTTACAGCAGCTTCGCCTGATGTCAACAATGCGCCGAGTTCTACGGCTTCTTTGGAGCTGGGCAACCTCTGCACCTGTATGAATACGGAGGATTCCACAAGGACCATCAGTTAGGCTCCCTTCCAAGTGAATCGAGAAATGCGCGCTTCTTCTTCTCTGCTTCCAAGGCTTGTTCGCTGTAATCGTCAACGATAATCTTGCCCCAAGAGTCGATGAACTCTTGGATATTCTTGCGGCGTATGTATTCCTTCAAGGCAGCATTCACTGCCCCACTCTTCGTCTTCTCGCCAGTGGCGTCAACCACCTTGTCCAGAAGTGTGCTGTCAATGTCGAGTGTTGTTCGCATCAGTCACCTGCACTTTTAATTGGCATCATTATTTGATGCATTCGAATAGCATCATTATAGCAGGCCTGGTGATTGTTGCGTCAGCCATCTGACGGCTTCATCTCAAACCTGACCAATCCCCTTCACCCTCAGGTACTCAGCCATCTTGTCGGGGAAGTTGACGGTTGCGCCATCGGCGCCCACATCTACGGCGTGGCGCATGAGGTCCTCGGTGTACAGGCCGTGGCAGCGCGCGACGAAGCCTTCTGCGTGAATCCTGTCCACGAGTTCCGGAGTCGTCAGGTCGGCGCGGGGGCATATCTGGGTGAGTCCGATCTCTTTAGACTGATCGATAATCGAGTCGTCCCAGGGGACTTTGCCCATGGGAACGAGCCATCCCTTTGGCAGGGTGGAGTCGTAGGCTGCGGCCTCTTCCAGCCATCCCTTGTTGAACGAGGTAATAGTTACGCTGTCGTTCAGCCCGTAGCCGCGCACTATGTCTATCGTGCGACGTGCCAGCCCGCCGGTGATTTCGCGCTGCTTTATCTCGATGTGGAAGTGGAGCCTGCCCTTGTAGCGCTCCAGCGTCTCGCCGAGAGAGCGTATTCGCTCGCCCCTGTACTCAGGGGCGAACCAGCTACCAGCGTCGAGTGAACGAAGTTCGTCGAGGGTGAAGTCGGCCACGCGACCTTGACCGTTGGTGGTCCTGTCAACGGTGTCGTCGTGAATGACGACGATATGGTCATCGGCGGTCAGCTGGACGTCGAGCTCGATGTGGTTGACGCCCATCGCCAGAGCCTTGTCATAGGCTGCGAAGGTGTTCTCGGGCGCATACGATGATGCGCCGCGGTGGGCTATGTTCATAAACTTTGGCATTTCCTATTCTCCCCAGCGTCGTCGATCATCTCCATGAACCTGTCGGACATGTACTCGTTGTCCAGCGGACCGGGCGACGATTCCGAGTGGTACTGAATTGTCATAAATAGCAGAAACTCGTACCATGATTGACTATTAGAATGTCCTAGACCTTCAGCATTTAATCCTCTCCACCCTAAGATACTCAGCCATCTTGCTAGGAAGGTTACGGTCGCCTCATCAGCCAGTACGCGCTACCTATTCGGCCCCGATTGCTCTCAAAGATACGTTGTCAGACCCTTGGTTATCCTTGGGCCCGAATTCGAGTTCAAAACCACCTATGTCTATAAGCGTTGTTTCATCAAAGACGTCAAGGAAGCATTCCCGTGTGACATCAAGATCACACTCTTGCAACCGTGCGATTGCCAGCCGTCCCGCCATATAGCCTTCTAGCGAGATAAACTCGGGTTCTGCATCGGAATCGTAAGCGGATAGGGCGGCTAGATACTTGGAAACCAAAGGGTTGCTTTCATCGGTGGGCAGAGGTGTCACCTCGGTCACGTAAACGTCTGACAGGGATTCGCCGAGTTCCTCAAGCTGCCCTGTGAGGGCGTCGCTGCTGACGAATGACACCGCCATGAAGATGGGGGGATCCACAAGCCTGAGGCGCGAGTATTTGATAAATTCGGCAGCCGGAGCGTAAGATCCGATGATGATGACAGCGTCCGGATCGGCATTGGCGATACGATAAGCTGCCGACTTCACCGCAGAGGTGTTGCGGATATAATACCAAGATGCCACCAGTTCCATGCCGTCCCGTTTTGCCAGCGCCTTTTTCACGCCTTCCAATCCGTCATGACCGTAGGAGTCGTTCTGATACAGCACCGCCACCCTGGTTTTGCCACTCTGTTCCAGATAGTTGATCATTGTCTCGGTTTCATCATGGTACGATGCCCGCAAGTTGAGCACATTGGACTGGTTATCGCGGCGTATAAGCTGCGCTCCGGTGAATGCTCCCACGAAAGGAACACCACTGGCTTCCACCGTTGGCAACGCGGCGCGAGTAGTTGGCATACCCACTGAACCGATAAGTCCGAATACACGGTCTCTATTAACCAGTTGGTTGGTGAAGAAAAAGCCAAAGAAGGGTTCGTAATGGTCGTCGAGCGTCTTAAGCGTCAGTTGTCTGCCATTGATGCCACCCGCCTGATTCACCTCGTTGAAAGCTGCCAGGATGCCGAGTTGCATTCCTTTGCCCAGTGCCGCCGAGGGGCCCGTAAGTGCGGCTGACTGCCCAAACTTAATCTCACTGTCAGTGACGCCGGGTACTCCGCCCGCCACCCTTATGGGCGTTGTTGGCGATGTTGGAAGGTCATTGCCTTGTACGTCTGCAACTAGGCCGTCGATTTCATGCAGCAGTTGTCGCTGAATGTTCGTAGCATTCGCAACAAGGGATCTTTCTTGTGTTATCAGGGCGAGTCGATGATACAAACCGTCGAAGAGGTTGTCATCTCCCTGCCCGCGGTTGAACATTTCTTGAATGAGTTGGAGCACTTCCTCCAACTCGGGGGCTTCGATCTCCTGCAGGTATTCGATGTCTTGAGCTGCGGCTGCTGCCCTTCCATCGAAAAGTTCGTGGAGTTGTCCTGCCAATGCAGGATTATCCTGCGTACTTGCCCCAAAGAGCGTAGGAGTCGCAAGATCCAAAGTTGCCGTTAAATTTGTCAGGTGTATGTAGCGGAGTATTTCTTCCGTGGAGTGACTATCGGAATCAGCCACCAACTCATAGAATTCGTCGTCCAAACTGGTCGCGGTAGCAGGGACTATTACTATGGCGCTGTCCTCAGTCACGCTCCGTCTGTTCATTATGCCGGCAACGAGCAAACGCCACAATGGCGTCCTGCCTTGCTGGATGGTGTCCGCGTTGGCTTCCAGGTCTTTGACTAATCTTGCAATCTTGCCGGTCCGCTCGACGTGGTGGGTTTTGGCAAGTATCTCCAGTTGCGCTTCTAGGTCTGCTTTATGCTCAGCTATCACCGCCGCAGATTGGGCAATGCCGTCCGGCGTCATCGCAGGGGTAGTGGGACCGGACAAGGCTACCAACTCACCGGCAAGCCTGGAAATACGAACCGCGGCGGCGAGAGTTTGGACGTCCGTGTTGAGAGCCTGTATCTCTTTGTCAGGGTCTCCCTCTACTTTCAGCAGTTGCCACGCCGACCAATTTACGGGTTCTGCGCCCGAGCTGCTTTTGCTGCCCACACTGAACTGGTACTGCGCTGCTCCGTTGGTCGGGTTGCTGACCGTTAAAGTGTGCGTAGTCGTTTCGCTTCCGTCAACATCAAGGGTCAGGACGAGATTCTGCCAATCCTGGCCAGCGTAATGAGCGTCCCAGGCAGCATCATTGTCCACCCAGCGAATGACATAACCCGAAGCACCAGACACCGCCTCCCAGGACACCACCACATCGCCGGGATTGTCGCCATTGACCGCCTGCGCGTTGGCGGGAGCGGGGGTGGTTGGCAAACCTGTTTGGGCCTGAACTTCGTTGTCCGGTACCAGCCACCCAGCAACGGCGGCAAATGCAACTGCGACAATAATAGCCATGAACGGAAGTGCAACGCGTTTCACCTTCACCATATAATTTATCTCCATAGTCTTATTTTCATTGTCGCTAACTTCAACGAATCTTCTGATGAAATGTATTTGTGATTTCACAGTAGATTTATATCGAATTTTGCGATTATCGTGTCATCCCTCCGCATCGCCAATCATGTCCATGAACCTGTCGAACATGTACTCGTTGTCGAGTGGACCGGGGGACGCTTCCGAATGGTACTGGATGGTCATTACCGGCAGCGACTTGTGACGTATGCCCTCGACGGTGTTGTCGTTCAGGTTGATGTGGCTGACCTCGACTTCCTGAGGCAGGGTGTCAGCATCGACCGCGAAGCCGTGATTCTGGGAAGTGATGTGCACGAGGCCGGTCTGCATGTCCTTGACCGGATGGTTTGCGCCACGGTGCCCGAACTTGAGCTTGAATGTGCTGCCGCCGACAGCGCGTCCCACGACCTGATTGCCGAGACAGATGCCGAAGACTGGGATCCTGCCGATAAGTCCCTTCGTCGTATCCACAGCGTAGTCCAACAGCTCCGGGTCGCCGGGTCCCGGAGAAAGCATAACCCCGTCAGGATTCCTATCCAGAATATCTTGCGCGGTTGCGGTGGCGGGCATGGCAACGACCTCGCAGCCGCGAGAGCGCAGCATTCGCAGGATGTTGTACTTCAGGCCGAAGTCGCTGACGAGAACGCGGCGCGTGGTTTCGGGTGCGGGCTTCTGCCAGAGCGGGCTGTCCCAGTCGTATGCGCTCTCGGTGGAGACCTGGCGCACGAAGTCCAGCTCTCCGTAAGCGGGAATCTCATCGAGGCGCGCAAGCGTGGTATCCGGCGACTCGCCAACGCCGATGGCACCCATCATGACGCCCTGCGTCCGCAGCCTGCGCGTAATGGCTCGCGTATCCACTCCGCTTATGCCCGCGATGCCTTCGGATTGCAGGTATTCATCCAGCGTCATGTCGCTCAGCGTGTGGCTTGGACGCAAGCTGTGCTCGCGCACGACGAAGCCGGCGACCTGCACCTTGCGCGATTCGATGTCGCGCGAGTTGATACCGTAGTTGCCGATGAGCGGGTAGGTGGGGACGACAATCTGCCCGGCGAACGACGGGTCGGTGAGCATCTCCTGGTAGCCGGTCATCGAGGTGGCGAAGACGACCTCGCCGAACGCGGAAGCCTTCGCGCCGAACGCGTATCCGCGGTATGTAGAGCCGTCTTCGAGGACTAGGTGAGCTGGTTTAGGTTTATTCATTACCGAATCAATGCTCCAGAGATTTTGGTTTTCGTTCGAGTTCAGGGTCGGTAGATTGCATCGTCAGGACTTAAACACAACGTTTCCAGCAACCACCGTCGCCCACACCCTCCCCCGCAGTGTCGCGCCCTGCAGCGGCGTGTTCTTACCCTTCGATGCGAACTGGGCGGTGTCCACGACCCACTCGGCGTCGGGGTCGATGATGGTGATGTCGGCGGGTGCGCCTTGCTTCAGTGTGCCGAGGTCGGCGCGGTGGAGGAAGCGGGCGGGAGCGAGGGTTAACTTCTCTATGAGCAGGGGCAGGTCTATCGCGTCGCTGTGGACGAGGGACATGAGCTGGCCGAGCGCGGTTTCGAGGGTGCTGATGCCGAATGCGGCGTCGTGGAATGTGCATTCCTTGTCGGTGCGGTTGTGGGGCGCGTGGTCGGTGGCAATGAAGTCTATCGTGCCGTCACGGATGCCCTCAACCATTGCCTCCATATCGTGCTGCTCGCGCAGGGGCGGGTTGACTTTGGCACGGGTGTCGTAGGCTGCCGGAGTCAGAGGAGCGTATGCCCCTGAGCCGTTAATGCCTTCAGCCGTTCTGCCAAGGATCGCCTCGTCGGTCAGTGTCAGGTGGTGCGGCGTAACCTCGGCGGTGACGTTGGTCATGCCGCGTTGCTTGGCACGGCGCACCAGTTCGAGCGCGCCTTCCGTGCTGAGGTGCGCGACATGATAGCGTCCTCCGGTGAGCCGGGCGAGGTCAATGTCGCGGGCGACCATGATGTCCTCGGCGGAGTTTGGAATGCCCTTGACGCCGAGCCTGTTGGAGATCCATCCCTCGTGCATGGAGCCGCCGTGAAACAGCTCAGGCTCTTCGCAGTGGTTGATGATGGGCAAGCCCATTGCGGAGCTGTAACTGAGGGCTTGCCGCATTATGTTGGAGTCGGAGACGGGATTGCCGTCGTCGCTGAAGCCGATCGCGCCCGCCTCGGCGAGTTCGCCCATTTCGGCGAGCTGCCTGCCTTTGCTCTGCTTGGTAACGCTGCCTATGGGTAGGACGCGCACCGCTGCCTCGTCGCGCGCCTTGCGAAGCACATATTCAAGCGTTGATGCCGTGTCCATCGTGGGGTTCGTGTTGGGCATGGCGCAGACGGTTGTGAAGCCGCCGCGCGCCGCCGCCAGCGTGCCGGTGGCTATGGTCTCCTTGTCCTCGAAGCCGGGTTCGCGCAGGTGGCAGTGGACGTCTATGAAGCCGGGGGATACAACCATTCCGGCGGCGGCGATGACTTCTGCGTGTTCGGGTGGGTCGAAATGCGGGGCGATGCCCGCAACGACTCCGTTTTTGATCAGTAGGTCGTGGATGCCGTCGATGCCCTGTGACGGGTCAATCAGCCTTCCGCCTTTGATGAGTGTCATTCCTGAATGCGCCACTCGCTCGCTCCTTGCAGCATTTCCAATATCGGCTCTACATAGTTGAACAGGGGCAATTTCACTGTGCCATCCCACCAGAGGAATTCGCAGTGTTCATCGCCCAGCACGACATCTCCGGCAGCCTTTACGCCGAATACGGTATGAACTCGTCCCCAGTAATCTTCGCTGTCGTGCGCCCAGAATTCACAGTACTCGAACAGGTAGTCGGCTTTGATTGTGACTAATTCAGTTTCTTCATGCAGTTCTCGGTCGACGGCATCCGCAGGTAGTTCGCCGTCTTCAATTCCGCCTCCAGGCAGTTCGAACTCGGTGTCCTGCGGTTCTCTCAATAGCAGGACATTGCCTTCGCGAATCACTATAGCCGTTGCCCTTCGCCTGATTCTTCTTGTCAACTGCACGCTCGTCTTCTTCGTCACCGTGGGCCGCTTCCGGTGGCGCGGAACAACCCCACCCTGTCCAGAATCGCATTTACATGTGGATGCACCGGCACGTCGGGGCCGCCGTCCCACCAGGCGAATTCGACTACAAGTGGGTCGTGCGAAATGTCAACGTCGCCGTCCGCTTCTACCCTGAACACATGGTGATGGTTGTACTTGCCGTCGTGTGTAAACAGGTACTTGGCGCCGGTTGCGGTCAGTGTTGTTTCCTCTTCGAGTTCGCGGACTACCGCAGCTTCGGGCGCTTCGCCATCGTCGATGCCGCCGCCGGGCAACATGAAGGCGGGCCTGTACTTGTCGCGCACCACCAGGATGCGTCCATCCCGCACTACTATCGCAGTTGCTCGCTGCCGTGGTGATTCGTTCAAAGTATCATCCTTAATTATTGTTGCTGTGCTTCTCACCCGAACCCTCTCCCAAGGGGGGAGGGGACTATGGGATGCGCGGTGTGATGGCTGCGTAGAGCAGCGCCATTCGCACAGCGACTCCGTTCGTTACCTGTTCCTCTATGACCTGTTGAGCGCCGTGCGCCACCTCCGGGTCGATCTCGATGCCTTCGTTCATGGGTCCCGGGTGCATGACGAGCGCGTTGGGTTTGGCGAGTTCCATGCGACGGGGATTAATGCCGTACATTCTCGAATACTCGCGCAGGGTGGGCAGGTGCCCGGCGTCCTGCCGCTCCGACTGGAGTCGCAGCGCCATCACCACGTCGGCGTCCTCAAGGGCGCGCTCCACGTTCGTCTCGATTTTCACGCCGCTGAAGGGATGCTCTTCGTTGTCGCTTCCATTGCTCCTGACGCCACCCAGAAAGTCGAGCGGTATCAGAGTTGGCGGAGCGCAGAGGGTTATGTCAGCGCCCATTTTCGTCAGGCCCCAGAGGTTGGAGCGCGCGACGCGGCTGTACAGCAGGTCGCCGACTATGACGACCTTCAGACCTTCGACCTTGCCGAAGTGGGACCTGATGGTGAACAGGTCGAGAAGCGCCTGCGTGGGGTGCGCGTGCATGCCATCGCCAGCGTTTATGACGGCGGAACTCAGGAAGCGCGACAGGAAATGCGGCGCTCCCGAATGAGGATGGCGCACCACTATGATGTCCGCGTTCATCGCCTGCAGGGTGAGCGCGGTGTTGTACAGGGACTCGCCTTTTTCCACGCTGCTCCCACTGCCGGAGACGTTGATGACATCCGCGCTGAGAATCTTGCCAGCCTGCTCGAAGGAGACGCGGGTGCGCGTGCTGGCCTCGTAGAAGACGGTGATGATCGTCTTGCCGCGCAGGGTGGGCACCTTCTTGATGTCGCGCTGCAGGACCTCGCCCATAACTTCGGTGTTCTGCAGGACGGTCTCGATTTCGTCCCTGGTGAAGTCGTCGAGGTCTAGGATATGACGGGGCGTGGACGGTCGTGCTCCATTCACGGGCGGTAGCGGCGCTTGCCTAACTGGTCTGCGGCGGCTGGCAGTCGTCATCAGTCGTCCTCCCTCAGCAACGCTATCTGGTCGATGCCGTCAATCTCGCTCATATATACCTGAACCGACTCCTCGCGCGCTGTCGGCACGTTCTTGCCCACGTAGTCGGGGCGGATCGGTAGCTCGCGGTGACCCCTGTCTACTAGGCTGGCGAGCTGGATTTCGCGGGGGCGTCCGAAGTCGTTCAGCGCGTCCATTGCGGCGCGGATAGTGCGTCCGGTGTACAGCACGTCGTCCACCAGCACCACGCAGAGGCCATGCACACCGGACGGGATGCTCGTGTGCATGAGCGGACGTCCGCGCTCGGCGATGTCGTCACGGTAGAGGCCGACGTCAAGCTCGCCAACCGGAACATCGGCGCCTTCGAATTGCCGAATGTAAGAGGCGATGCGCCTGGCAAGCCAAACGCCGCGCGTCTGGATTCCGACCAGAACCAGACCATCAACGCCGCCGTTGCGCTCTAGAATCTCGTGCGAGATACGCACCAGCGCACGGCGTATCTCGTCAGAGCCGAGGATGCTACGCTCAGTCGAACTACCGGGGGCGCTGCCGTTTTCCACCACAGAGTTCTCCAACAAAAAAACCTCTTGCACACGCTGGCAAGAGGTTAAGCACTGACGACATGCGCTAAAATGGCGCACATCCACGTCTATGCTGTCGTTCCCTTGCCAGCCTCTCAGGACTGAGTTAAAGGGCCATACCTAATCAAGTTATCTATATCATTTTACAGCGCATGGGACGTAGGCTTCAAGCGAAAAACACAAGCGAATTGTATGAATTTGCGTATTCTCCCAATCATATCTATCCTGTCCATCCATGTCAGTTTCCGCGCTGTTTATCCAAGTTAGTCTCCGTCGCGCCTTGACGCGATTTCGCGCAAGACACTAGAATAGCGGCGAAATGACATATCGTGGCTAAGTTCCTTCCCCCTTTGATGGGGGAAGGTTAAGATGAGGGTGAAATAGCAATTCGCCCACCTGAACGGAAAACGCCATTGCTTGGGAGCGGCGTATTGGCTGACCTGATTGAAATGGAGTCTATGGGCGGCGTCGTGGCGCGAGTGCAGGGCGACGATGTGGATGTAGTAATATGCGGATTCGATTCCCAGCCAGGCCATATCGTCTGGGGATTGCCGAAGGGCACGCCGGAGGATGGAGAAACGCGCGAGCAGACCGCTCTGCGCGAAGTATGCGAAGAGACGGGATTACTGGTCAGTATCGAGGGGTTCATCGACAGCATTGATTACTGCTTCGAGCGGTATGGCGACGGCGCCGCTTGCCACAAGGTAGTGCATTTCTACCTGATGAGCGCGAATGGCGGTGACCTGTCTCTGCATGACCACGAATTTGATTATGTGCGCTGGCTTCCCGCACCGGAAGCCATGAGGACGCTTACCTACGATAACGAGGTCAGAGTTGTTAAGAATGCCCTTCACCTTATCTCGAAGAAAGCCGGAACCGGCTGAACCCATCTCGCTTGAGGGCAGAAAGGTGGTTCTTCGGGAGAAACGCATTGAAGATGCTCTCGACGACTACACCTGGCGTGTGGATGAGGAGCTTGCGAAGCTGGACGCCACGCGCCCGCTAAATATGGCGTACAACGACTTCCTACGTTATTCGCAGGAGGAAATCGACTATCCGAGTTCCCGATCGAAGCGCTTCGCCATCGACGATCTCACCGGCAAGCACATCGGCAACTGCATGTACTACGACATCGACACGCGCAGGGGCGAGACAGAACTGGGCATCATGATCGGCGACCGCGCCTACTGGAGCAGAGGCTACGGCACGGACGCCGTGGACACACTGCTCAAGTACATCTTCACAGAGACGAAGATGAAACGAGTCTATCTGCACACGCTGGAGTGGAATTTGCGCGCCCAGAGGTCGTTCGGCAAGTCCGGTTTCCGGCAGCTGAAGCGAGTTCGCAAGCGAGGCTTGGAATTCATTCAGATGGAAGTCCTGCGCGACGAGTGGGAGCAGACGCGCGATAAGGACATCGTTGTAGATATGTAGCTTCGGGTATCTCCTTTAACTTCATTTCATCCTCACTTTAACAATGAGCCTAGCCAGGCTCATCATTGTTCTTACATTTCGCTAGTGGAGCATTGCGTATGAGCAATTATGACCCCGAATACGCCGGGAGGTTCTATGACGCATACGGAGTGTTAGAGTGGGATAGGCTCGAATCCACAGCCTACGGTCGTTTGCAGGCAATAATTCACTCCGAATTCATAGAACGCTATGTACGCCGAGGCGATAGAGTTCTCGATGCAGGCTGCGGTCCGGGTAGATTCACTGCTGTCGCGGCTCGTATTGGCGCAAATGTAACTGCCCTGGACCTATCGGAGGGGCAACTCCAGCTTGCGAAGGAGAAAATAGGCGACGCGGGATTGTTAAGCCAAGTTGATGCCTTTGTGCCTGCGGACATCACCGACCTGTCAGTGTTTCCCGATAATCATTTCGATGTCGTAATTTGCTATGGCGGGGCGCTGTCTAATGTATGTGAACAGCGTCATCAGGCAGCTTCTGAACTTGTTCGTGTCGTCCGTCCTGAAGGCGTGCTCTTGGTAAGCGTGATGAGTCGCTATGGTAACATCGCAAATCTCGTTCGCAGGCCAACCCTGACCGTCCTCAAAGACCCGGAGGAGTGGAACGTCTGGCAAGTTGCGGATGTTGGTGACAACCCAGGTTTCCCATCGCCTAGGGTGAATATGCAGCACCCATCGATGCATATGTTCACGAGCGAGGAGTTGCGTAACCTTCTGCCAGACTGTTCGGTGCTGGAACTGGCAGGCAGCAATGTAACAACTTATGAAGGATCAGCTGCAATAAATGAAGTGTTCGACGATTCGCAAGCCTGGTCCACCGCAATTAGCCTTGAGCGACTGATGAACACTAAAGACGGGCTTACCGACAGCGGCAGCCACATCATCATGGCTGCGCGGCGTCAAAAATGAAGCACCACAATAGGACCGGCCTAATCGTCGTTCATCTTGTCCCTCCCCCATTGATTGGGGAAGGCTAGAGACTGAATTGAACTCGATTCAGGAGGGGGGGTGAAATCCCAACTCGCCCACATGGAAGTAAACGCTGATCACCTGGTGTTAAGGGCGAAAGAAAATCCTCCCCATCCTGTAGATCGATGTTAGTTCCCTGCTCCGAACCTGTCCCCCACCTTCAGCCCCACCGCTTCTATCCACTCCGGCGCGTTCACCTTCCGCTCGCGCCCCTGCTGCACCCTGCCCACGAAGATTGAGCCGCCGTTTGCGGCAATTCGGAAGCCCTGGTCCGTGACTTCCGTAACCTCGCCGGGCGCGCCGCCCGCATCTCCGTCAGCCTTGCTCGCGCGGAAGAAGCGTATCTGAGCCTCGCCGAATGTCGTCCCTGAGCCGGGGCTTGGATCGCTGCCGCGAATCATGTTGTATATCTCGCCGACCGGATTGTCCCAGTCGATGATGACATCCTTGGCGCCGCACCAGCTCTCGTAGGTCGCGTCGTCGTGGTTCTGCTCGATGCGCGGGGCAGTGCCTGTCTTCACCATATCCACCGATTCGACCATCGCGTCCACTCCCATCGGGAACAGCCTGCCGAAATAGACGGAGCCAAGCGTGTCGTCCGGACCTATCGGAGTCTCCTTCTGCAGCAGGATAGGCCCCGTATCCAGACCCTTGTCCGGCCAGAATATCGTCAGCCCCGTCTTTTCATCGCCCTGGATGATGGGCCAGTTGATAGAACTGGGACCGCGGTGCAGGGGAAGTAGCGATGGATGATATTGGATCGTGCCATGAGTCGGCGCCTCGAGTATCGCGTCCGGCACGATGTCCGTCACGAACGCCATCACGCACAGGTCGGCGTTCAGCGCCGTGAAAGCGTCTATGCAGTCCTGGTTCCGCATCCGGCGGAATTGCAGCACGGGTATGTCATGCCCCTCAGCGGCAGTCTTGACGGGATCGGCCGGTCTGCCTTCCCTGTCGGGCGGACAGAATACGCCCACGATATTCTCCCCCTGCTCCACCAGCGCGTTAAGCACGCTCTCCCCGAACGCCGCCTGTCCTATAAGCGCAATACGAAAGTCTTCAGCCATGTGTGTCGCCTCCGGTAATCTTGTCAGTTCGTCAGTCTTTCAGTCATCAGTGTGTCAGTTATACCACCAATACATCCCAACGGCAATCAACACCCCCTTCCCATCCCAAGACGACCTCACAAACCCCTACCCCTTAAAAATTCCCTCCATCCTGTCCATCCTGTTACCCCCCGCTCCACCGACAAACTGATATACTTGGCACCTATGCTAAATGCACTGCGCCCCAGACCGCTGTCTATCTACGCGGGCTGGTGGGTCATCTCCGCTCCGTTCCTCGCCGCTATGCTCACGGTCGGCTCCGGTCAGTATGCCTTCGGGTTGCTGATAGAGCCGCTGGAGCAGGAGTTCGGCTGGACGCGCACACAGATAAACCTCTCACTGTCCTTCACGGCTGTCGGCAGCTTCGTCGCGCCCTACCTCGGCTACATCATGGACAGGCACGGTGCGAAGAACATCCTTGTCGCATCCATGGCGCTCATCGTCATAAGCTACCTGCTACGCCCGCTCATGACCGAGCTCTGGCACTGGTACGCCCTCAGCTTCATACAGTACCTGGGCTTTTCCGGCGCGTCCATCCTGCCTGCCGGCAGGCTCGTGGGCATCTGGTTCGAGCGATCGCGCGGTCGCGTGATGGGCATCACGCTGATGGGCAACAACTTCGGTGGTATGACGTTTCCTCACATCACAACTTTCGCACTGGGCATGTCCTGGCACTGGGCGTTCCTCAACCTGTCTCCGTGGCAGGGAACTTACCTGCTTTTCGGCGTAATCGGCATCCTGATGACACTCTACGCCTTCGTAGTCGTGCGCGAGTTTCCCACGAGGGAGCAATTGCGGCGGCGAGACCGCACGGAAGAAACGCCGTCTGATGGCCCATCCGTCGTGTTGACCGGATGGTCGCTGAAGGAATCGCTACGTACGAAGGCATTCTACGCGATAATGATTGCGATGATGCTCGGCTCACTCACATATACCGGTGTGCTCACTCAGGTCGCCGCCCACCTCACAGATCAGGGCGTCTCACCCGGCGCGGCGGCGACTGCGCTGAGCCTTCTAGCGGGCTGCGGAATGACCGGCAAGTTCATCATGGGCCTGCTCGCCGACCGCATAACCGCGCGCTACGCCCTGATGATTGACCTGCTGGGACAGTCTGGATTCCTCGTCCTGCTCACGTACTTCGCCGGAGTGTCTATCCCGTTACCGATGCTGGCTCCTGGCGCGGCGCTGCCACTTGTATGGGTCGTTGTTGGCTGCTTTGGATTCTTCTTGGGCGCGTTCGGCGCGCTCACGCCGCTCATCGTGCAGGACGCATTCGGCGTCAAGTTCTACGGCAGCATTATGGGCGTGATGAGCATAACGATGGGTGTGTCATCGTTCCTGGGACCTATTCTAGCGGGTTGGTCGTTCGACACGACCGGCAGCTACCGTTTCGCCTTTTTGCTTATCGCGGCGCTGTTCTTCACAGGCGCGATGTCCCTAATACTGGCGGGAAATCCCACACGCAGGGGGCAGTAGATCGTTCCCGATGCCGGCGGCATATAACCTACGCTTTACAGATTGACGCCACACGACGCCGAAATATAAAATTAAGGTGAAGCAGAAGTAATTGCGTTACAGACGAGTGGTCGGACAGGCATCCGACAAAGGAGGGCACTCTATGGACACAAGCCTCGTAAGGAAGATGGAAAAGGCCAAGGACTACGCCGCGCAGGAAGGGCGTGTTACGCTAATGAACTGTGAGGCGACTTTCCGAGGCGACAATTCCGACCACAAAATCTCTTACGAGTCTGGCGAATGGAGTTGCACCTGCTATTACTTTAATAGCCGGTGGGAGTGCAGCCATACGATGGCGATGCAGATGATGCTGAGCGACATGGTGGAGAAAGCAATCAGCAGATAGCGGCAAACAGAACATACACGCAAGCACAGAACGAAGTAGGTTCATTCTCTCCGTTCTGTGCTTTTTTGTTGGTTCTAGTCGAACGCCTTGAATACCACGCAGGCATTCTGGCCGCCGAAGCCGAAGCTGTTGGACAATACCGTACTGACCTTCGCCTGCCGCGCTTCGTTGGGCACGTAGTCGAGGTCGCAGTCGGGGTCGGATGTCTCGTAGTTGATGGTCGGATGAATGATGCCTTCCTGTATGGTCTTAATGCAGGCCACGGCTTCGAGCGCGCCCGCGCCCCCTAGAGCATGCCCTATCATGGACTTGGTTGAGCTGACGGGTACACTGTATGCCCCTTCGCCGAATACCTTCCTGATAGCAAGCGTTTCGACCATATCGTTCTTGGGCGTGGATGTGCCATGCGCGTTGATGTAGTCGATGTCAGACGGCTGCATACCGGCGTCCTCTATCGCCCAGCGCATGGCTCGCGCCGCGCCCGCGCCGTCCTCGTCGGGCTGCACGGCGTGGAATGCGTCCGAGGAGACACCGTAGCCGGTGACTTCAGCAAGTATGTTGGCGCCGCGTCCCATGGCGTGTTCAAGGCTCTCCAGCACCAGAATGGCCGCGCCCTCCGCAGGCACGAAGCCGTCGCGGTTGGCGTCAAACGGGCGGCTCGCCTTCTCAGGGGGGACATCGCTGCGACTGAGCGCCTTGATGACGTTGAAGCCGCCAAGTCCGAGCTGGCAGATGCCTGCCTCACAGCCGCCGCCCAGCACGACGTCAGCCGCGCCGCGCCGTATGGCTTCTGCAGCCTCGCCGATGCCCTGGTTGCCCGCCGCGCATGCGGTTATCACGGTTGAGGTATAGCCTTTAAGTCCAAAGAGTCGGCTGACATTCGCCGCCGCCATATTCGGCAGTATCATCGGAATGAAGAAGGGGCTGACGCGCATGCCACCGCGATTGACCAGCGTGCGCGCGTTTGCCTCAGTGTCAGGGAATCCGCCGTTGCCGTTGCCCATGACCACGCCCAGACGCTCCTCGTCCTCTGCGGACAGATTGAGGTCAGCGTCTTCGATGGCGAGCGCGGCTGCGGCAACCGCCGTTTGCGAAAAGCGCGCCATGCGTCTTGCTTCACGCCGGTCGATATACTTGCCGGGATCGAAATCGGGTATTTCGCCCGCGACCTTGCACGGAAAGTCGGTGGGGTCCGCTAGAGTCATGGGACCAATGCCGGACTTGCCTTTGATCAGGCTTGCCCAGTATTCATCGATCGAATCGCCAAGCGGCGTGACTGCGCCCATGCCCGTGATTACGACACGCTTTCTTCCTTTGTCCATTGCCCATTCACCTCGGAACTCATAACATTCTCTAAATGTCATTCCGGGCAAAGCGAGGAATCTGAAATCTATGTCTGTGCAAGGATTTTAGATTCTTCACTCCGCTGCGCTGGGGTTCGGAATGACATGGTATCAAAACGTCCCAGTCGAAAGTCCTTACTATATTGTACACCTAACTATCGTCGAGGCATGCTCATGTATGGATACAACTCCGGCGGGATGTTTTGAACCTCTTCAGTTACTTCAGCAGCTACGGAGAGCGAGCCAGTTCCAAGCACAAGGTCATTCTCGCTTGCCATCTCAAGGGCATGCCGCGAAGCCTCTCCAACATTCTCCGATGTGAATGCGACGTCCAAACCTAGTTCGGCGGCGACTTGGGCGATAGTAGCGCCGGACGCCGAGCGGGGATGGCGCGAGTGAGTGGCGAGTATTACCGGCGACATGGGCGATAGGGCTCGGAGCATTCCGGCGGCGCTGTGCCCGCTGAGCGCGCCGAAAATCAGTATAAGGCGCTCATGAGGGAAGTGCTCGCGCAATGCTTCCACAAGCCGTTCCATCGAGTATGGATTGTGCGCGCCGTCAACGACAAGCAGTCGTCCGCCTTCTTCAGGCGTTGCGAGCACTTGCAGACGCGCGGGCCAATGCACTTTCCGGATGCCTTTCAAAATAGCGGCGGCGTCCAGCTTCACTTGCCGCGCCTTGAGCGTCTCCGCGATTGCAACGGCAGTTGCGGCATTCTCCATCTGGTAGTCGCCAAGCAGCGGCGTTTCCAGCTCGTATGCTTTCTCTTGGCTTGAGAGCAAGAATGACTGACCGCGCATGTCAGACCGCCGCTTCTGCCACGAAAATCGATCTTCAACGGGCAATAGGGGCGCGCCACGCTGCACCGCGACATCGACAATGACATCCATTGCCTCGTCGGACTGCGGAGCGACCACGACGGGCACATCTTCCTTGATGATGCCCGCCTTCTCAAAGGCAATCTTGGCGACTGTGTCGCCTAGCGTTGCGGTGTGATCCAGGCTGATATTCGTGATAGCGCACACTTCAGGCTTTACGATGTTGGTGGAGTCGAGCCTTCCGCCCAGACCGACCTCCAGGACCTGAAAGTCCGCGCCAATCCGCTGAAAGTGAACGAACGCCATAGCGGTCATTGCCTCGAATGTGGTGACGCCACCGTAGCCGCCAGAACTGCCTACCTCCTCCACGACGGGCCAGATTCGCTCTACGATTGCGGCGAACTGTTGTCGGCTGACGGGGTTGCCATCGACTCTGATGCGCTCTGTCGCGCTGTGGAGGTGCGGGGATGTGTACAGCCCGACCTTGTATCCCTGTGCCGTCAGGATGGCAGCGGTCATGGCGGATGTGCTGCCCTTGCCCTTCGTACCGGCGATGTGAACCGTGGGCACGGCGAGGTGGGCGCATTCCAGCCGATCCATAAGCAGGGACATGCGCTCAAGGTGGAACGCGGAGTGTCCCGGACTGTGTGTTGAGCGCTCGAAATCAGCGAGGCCCATCACATGGCGCAGTGCGCCTTCGTAGGTTAATTCTGCACCGGACTGCATCGCTCTGGCACCTTCACTCAGGAACGTACACTACCTTTGGGATGTTCGAGAATCCTGTCGCTCAGATAAGTTCATGACGATTATGCCAACAGTCGGAACGGGCAGGACGCCAGGGAGTAATCCCTGTATCCTGCCCGTTCATGTTAAACGCAATTCGTCAGGCTGTCAGCCCCCAATTCGCCTCCTAGAGGGTGAAAGCCGGAGCCTTCGCGCGGCCGTTGCCACTGGCGGCGGCGATTCCATTGCTAACGTTGGCGACGTGGTGTGCCGCGTAACCGTTGGAGAAGTCGGCATGCGGAAGTAGGCTGTTGACGCGCTGGAACATGGATGCCGCGCGCTCGATGGAGTCCTCACCGATTTCGTGCCGCAACTGCGCGTGGTTCTCCAGAAGCCAGGCTGCGGGCCTGTACGAGTCGAAGTGCCCACCAGAGATGTTTTCAGACGCGAAGTGCCCCTCAAGGCGCTGCACGATGCGCGGATCCTTCGCTGAGATTGCCTTCATTGAAACAGGCTCCAGTAGTTCCATCGCGTAAGAATCGTTCACCAGCTTGAGGTAGAATGCCGGCTCGAAGATGTCCTCGATGTCGGCAGTGCGAATCTTCTGCACTTCCACCCACTTCACGGGGTTGTTGCGCTGGATGATGCTGTTCTTGTTGATAAGTTCCATCTTCTCCTTGTTCTTGGGCGTTACGTCCATGAGAACAGCGACGCTGACATAGTTCTCGCCAAGCAGTGAGACGAACATGGGAAGGTTGTCGGCGTTGCCGACCGGGATGACGACCCAGCGCGGATCAAGGCGCTGGTAGCCCTTGCTGGCGCAGATTTCGCCCAGGATCTGCAGGTAAATCAGGTCTGCCGCGGAGTTGACCATCAAGCAGTGCGGCGCGAGGAAGAGCGTGTGCGCCAGGTTATGCCCAAGCGCAACCTGCAACGGGAATACCGTGTCCTGGTCGTTGCTGAGGGTGTCAGAGCTGATAACCGTGCCTCGGTCGTCCACATCCTGCACGGTGCGGATGCGGTCGAGATGGTTGAGGTTAATCATGAACGGCGAGTGCGTGGTGTATATGACCTGGTGCTTGGGGGCGAGGCGCTCGTCGATAAAGCGCAGGAAGTCGTTCTGGGCGAGCGCGTGCAGGTTCAACCCCGGCTCGTCGAGAAGCAGTACGAGGTCGCATTCCTCCTGCTCCTCGATACTGGAGAAGTATGTCAGGAAGGAGAAGAACCAGACGAAGCCTTTCGAGCGGTCGTCGAACGGCACCGAAACGCGGTGGCGGTTGTTCCAGATACGCACATGCAGGATGGTGCCTTCGTTCAGCGGCGGAAGATCGTTAGGGTCTGCCGCGGACAGGTCGAACTCTACGCGGAGCTGCTTGTTCTGCGCCCAGTACTCGAACATCTCGTCTGAGATACTGATGGACGCAGACTCAAGCTCTGCCTTCATGTATTCGTAGTTGGTCTGATTCTGGAGGTCTTCAAGGTCGGCACCCACGAGCGCGAGAAGGGACATGAAGGTGCGGTCCGACTCGCTGAGATCTTCACCCGACTCGACGCGCTTGAGCATGTCCTGAATGGAGATTCTGCCGTGCATAGTGCTGTACTCGTCGAAATAGACGAACTTAGGCATCATCGAATACAGAGCGTCTTCTACGATGTCCTTCGGGCTGCGCTCGCTGAATTGCTCGTATATGTGGGTAATCAGCCTCCCGACGGATACGGGCTTCACGTCCAGGGCTTCGAGTGTCCGCAGGAGTTCCTTGACGCTGCTCGCGCTGCCGGCGTGATTCGCGATTTCGGGGGGAAGTTCGGCGGAGTCCAGCAGGTGGCGAGCCATCGCGGACTCGTCCAACTCGAAGTCCCAGATGAGTTCGTTCTTGTAGTTCTTCGACACATTAATCTCGTCGGATAGGATAACGCCTTCGCCGACCTGCGCCGCAACTTCCTTGCTTTCCGCATCCGACAGCGTCATGACGGCTTCAACGACGGTTGCGGGATTGGCTTCGTGCTGTCGCCGATACTTCACGTAGCCCTTCCTGGGGAAGTCCTTGAGTTCGAATCCCTGGTCGCCGTCAACGGAGTTCAGGCGCTTGAGAGCGCCCAGGAATGCCGTCTTCCCGGACTCGTTCTTGCCGACCATAGAGGTTACGGCGTCTATATCAACCCAGCCGGAATCGTCAATGGATTTGAAGTCGGTTACCCGAGCGCGAACGAGTTTCATGGTTCCTCCTGAATGTGCCTGATTGGCGCGTCTGAACGCCCTGCCTAGATATTGTCGCGGTGATTTGCCGCTAGTGAGGGTACATAGACCTGTTGGGGCTTCTCGTGTATCGTGAACAGAGGTTATCCAAGTGAAATCGCACCACGCAAGGCGTTTATGGTATTTCAGTTATATAGTTTGATAGATTTTAGGCTATCTTTCGCACAAAACAAAATTGCTTGGCACATAGGCGTTTATCGCTAGGGGTTTTTCAATGAAGGTAGGCATATCGGGACTTAAGGCGCCGGGTGGGTCGTGGAAGGACACGCTGCGGATTGCGAAGCTGGCTGAGGAGCTGGGTTACAGCTGCATCACGACGGGCGAGGCATGGGGGGAGGACGCCTTCACATCCCTAGCGCAGGTGGCCGCCGTGACGGAGAGAATTCGCATAGGCACGAGCATCGTGCCGGTGTACGCGCGAACTCCGTCCAATGTAGCGATGACCGCGCTCAATATGGACCTCATGTCCGAAGGGCGTTTCTTTCTCGGGCTGGGAGCGAGCGGCAGGCTGGTGATCGAGGACTTTCATGGCGAGCAGTTCAGAAAGCCGTTGAGCCGTATGCGGGAGTACATAAGCATCGTTCGCAAGGCGGCGGCGGGTGAAAGGCTCAACCACGACGGCGAATTCTTCAAGCTCCAGCGATTCCGCATTCGCTTTGAGCCATATAGGTCGCATCTGCCAATCTACATCGCATCGCTGACGCCTGCGAGCCTGCGGCTTACGGGTGAGGTGGCTGACGGTTGGCTGCCGATATTTCTGGCGCCGTCACGCATGGAGCCTCTGATTGCCGACATAGAAGCGGGCGCAATGGCCGCTGGCAGGTCGCTGGATGACATATCCTTCTGCCCGCAGGTGTCCATCTATGTTACTGAAGACGTCGAAGAGGGACGGAACCGGGAAAGGCCGCATATCGCCTTCTATATTGGCGGAATGGGCGTCTTCTATCACCAGTATATGCACCGAATCGGCTTCGGGGAGGAGGCGGACAGAGTGCGAGGGGCGTACATGGACCGTGAGCGCGACCTTGCCGCTTCACTGGTGACGGACGAGATGGTGGATTCCGTGACCATCATAGGAACGCCGGAGCAGTGCCGCAAGCAGATGCAAGAGTTCCTCGACGCGGGCGTGGACGAGATACGACTTGTGCTGAACGAACCGGACGTTGAGTCGTACATCAGGGTGTTGAAGGCGGTGGCTCCGGCGGGTGCATAGCCTGTGAAGATATCGACACGCCGAACAATCCGTGACGAGGCGGCATTCGATTCTTACTCGCCACGATATTCCGGCTCGCGTCGTTCCAAGAATGACGCGATGCCTTCAGCCCTGTCGGCGGTGGATTGCAGAATGACGGTGAGGTCCGCTTCCAAGCCCAGCCCCTGCGCCAGCGTCATGTCGGCGCCCTTCAGCAGTGTTTCTTTGAGATAGCGCGCGGCAATCGGGGCGTGTGAGGCGATTGTCGATGCGAGAGACATTGCGAATTCAGCCACACCTTCGTGTTCCGCTATGTGACTTACGAGGCCGAATTCATGCGCTTCCTGAGCGTTCAACATTCGCGACCTCATTATCATGTCAGTGGCGCGGCTTTGCCCGACGATGCGGGGAAGGCGCTGGGTGCCTCCGTCCCAAGGGATGAGGCCGGCCGCAAGGTGTGTCAGTCCCATACGCGCGTCAGATGACGCAACGCGCAGGTCGCAAGCCAGCGCAATCTCGAAGCCCTGATCAATTGCGTCTCCGTTGATGAGGGCAATAGTGGGCTTTTCGATGGCGGCGATGGCTTCGCTCACGCGCAGTCGGGATAATTCGTCCTGAAGAGTGCCATGTCCCTCGAATTGCGTGCCCGCGCAGAAGACGGTGCCCGTGCCCGTGATGATGCACACCCGTAGGTCGTCATGCAGTCTGACGCTATCGCAGATGTCGCGCAATTGTTGGGCCGACCGCTCATCGATGGCGTTGGACAGGGTAATTGTGGCGATGTGGGCGTCAATTGATAAGCGCATGATAGTGAATGGTAACACGGATGGGCAGGATGGAGAGGATATTCCCCCCAATCCCAGCCTTCCTCAATCAAGACTGAGAGGGGTATGTGCTGAGAATAAGAGGGATTGCGGTTGCGATTTCACCCCCATCCTAACCTTCCCCCATCAAGGGGGAAGGGACTTTGGGCAGCATTTGCAACCGTTTTAAGCATTTACCTACCCCTGTCAGCCCGTCAAGAGGGGGTGTGAAATCGTCTTTATGTCAGTCTTCTATGAGGATGCCGAAGCGCTCGAATAGCAGCGTACTTGCCTGCTGCGCGGACATTATCGCACCCTTGAGGCTGGCGACTTCCAAACCGGAGCCGGAAATATATGCCCCGCGCAGGTCGGCACGGTCGAGGCGGGTCTCTTCGCTTACGATTGCGCCCGTCAGGTGGCAACCCTCAAATGTCGCGCCGCTGAAGTCAGCGCCGGACAGGTCGGTCTCAGTGAAGTTGACGCCTTCGAGCTTACCATCCCTGAACTTCTTGTACCGTAGTGTTGCCATGCTGAAGTCGGCGCGGTCAATCGTTACGCCTTCTATGCGCGTCTGGCTGAAATCGACCGTGCGGAAGCGCGAGCCGGTGAGATCGGCGGCGAACAGGTTCGCGCCGTCAAGATTGCACAGGCTCATGTCGCAGTTCTCGATGCGGACCAGGTTCAGTCGAGCGTTTCGGAAGGTCGCCGATGTGAACTCACAGCCGAGGAGCGTTGCCTCGCGAATGTCTGCCCTGTCAAAGCGGGCGTCCTGTAGCTGGGAGTTTTCGATGGTAAGGTCGTCGCAGGCGAGATTGAAGAAATTCACGCGGCGCAGCGTGCATTCCTCAAAGCGCATTCGCTCGGCGTCGAAATCCATCAGCTCCGCGTCGTCGAACTCGCATCGAACAAAGTCCGTGGACTGGAGCAGCAGGGCGCGGAGCTGCGCCGGGTCCGTGATGGTGAGGTTTTCGTGTGGGATCATGCGCTTACAATCGCAACTTCCAAAATCCAGTGTATGACATCTGCTAGTTCATAAACAGGCCGCCGCTGACGTTTATCGACTGGCCGGTGATGTTCATCGCGTAGTCGGAGGCGAGGAATGCGGCGAGGTTGCCGATGTCATCGGGCGTCTGCTCTCTGCCGAGGGGTATTTGCGCCTGCACATGCTCCACGAAGAGTCTGCGCTGGCTCCTTTCTTGTGGATTCGGCGTCATAGAGTCGCGGGCGGTGATACGCTCCCACATTGGCGTCCAGAGCAGGCCCGGACATATAGCGTTCACATTGATGTTGTGAGGCGCGAGTTCCTGCGCTTGCGCCTGCGTCAGGCTGATTACGCCCGCCTTAGAGACGTTGTAAGGCGGGTTTCTGGAACTGCCCTGCCGTCCGGCGATGGAGGCGATGTTGACGATCTTGCCGTACCTGCGCTCCACCATGTGCGGGGTGAAGGCGTCCGTAACCCGCGCGATGCCCTTCACGTTTATATCGAAAATGAAGTCCCAGTCATCTTGATTCGGCTTTTCGCGGTCCTCCCAGCCCGGAGCGCCTATGACGCCTGCGTTGTTCACGAGGATGTCGATCGCGCTGAACTCCGCGAATGCCTGCGCTGTCATCGCTTCCACGGAGAGCTGATTGGAGACATCGAGGCCGAGCGGGAGGGCGCGTCGTCCCAATTCCCGGACTTCCTCCGCAACGCCCTCAGCGTTGACAGCGATAATGTCCGCCACTACGATGTCCGCGCCGTTACGCGCGAGCGCGAGCGATATGCCGCGCCCTATGCCTCGTCCGCCGCCAGTGACGACTGCCGTCTTTCCACTAACATCCATTGCTGCACCTCCGGTGATTCCTGTCCTGATATGTTCATATCCTACTAATCTCACCCAGCACTGTAAAACCGATGCAGTCATTCCCCCTCGGATGTTAGTCTGCTTGGCACGAAGGAATATGCTTGAGTATCGCTTGCACGGCAGTGGTGAAGTGCTTACACCCGCATTCCTTCGACAATCTTAGGGCGAACGGAAAAAGCGACAGGTCTTCCGACAGGCTCAGGGCGAACGGAAATTTCACCCCTATCGCTGAATCGAGTTCAGGACTGGGTGTAGTGAACGACTTCACTCTCATCCCCCTTCTGCACAGGGGCAGGCTCTTTGATAAGCTCAGGACAGGCTCTGGCCTTCCCTCTCGAAGGGGGAAGGGACTGGTTTCTTAGAGTGGGTGGCGTCAGGGGTAGGGGTCGTCGGGGATGGTGCGCCAGCGGAACTGGTTGATGTCTATTTCCACGCCCGGGTTGATTCGCTCAAGGTATGCCTTGTATCTTCTCTTGTAGTCTGCCTGCCTCTCCCGGTCGTGTATGAAGGTGTCCCAGCCGGGGGCGAGAGCTAGGCGTTTCTCCAGCGCCTCCCCGCTGCGCTGCGCTCAGAATGACAAGGTGTGGGAGGTTTCGTTCAGAATGACAGGAGAAGCAGATTCCTGTACTTGTTTTGTAATTTACCTACCCTTTTCAACCCTCGAAGGGGGAAGGGACTGGTTTCTTAGGGTGGGTGGCGTCAGGGGTAGGGGTCGTCGGGGATGGTGCGCCAGCGGAACTGGTTGATGTCTATTTCCACGCCCGGGTTGATTCGCTCAAGGTATGCCTTGTATCTTCTCTTGTAGTCTGCCTGTCTCTCCCGGTCGTGTATGAAGGTGTCCCAGCCGGGGGCGAGCGCTAGGCGTTTCTCCAGCGCCTCCCCGCTCAGTTCGTTGCCATCGCAGTCGTACCGTCTGTTTTCGCAGATGCACCAGGCATCGGGATAGGTCTCATAGTACACGGGACCGTGCAGGCTGAACTCTACGGCTTCTGCGCGGCGGCGGTCGTAGTCCTCACGGCGCAGGCGCTCTTCTCTCTCTTCAGGTGTCTCCACAGGCTCCGCTTCAGCTTCTTCCTCTACCGGAACGTACTGGGAGCCTTGGCGCAGTAGCTCCCTGGATGCTGACATCCTGTGGTGAGGCTTGAAGTCAGCAAGCTCTCCTTCCATTGCGGAGACTAGAAACTTAACGATTGCCCTGCCGTTGCCTGTCTCTTCCTTTACTATTTGGGCGAGTTCCGTTTGGATGCGCCTGTCTGCTCTGCGCGTGTCTCTGCGCTCGCGCCTTGTGGGTGGCGGAACGGGCGTCTCGCCGGACGCTTCTACCGTGACGCCTCCGAACTCCTGGAGCAGTCTTGCCGCGTCCATGCGGTGGCATTCTTTGAAGCCCGGCAGTTCGCCTTGCATAACGGAGAGGAGGAACCTGACGATGGTCCTGCCGTTGTCTGTCTCATCCATGATGATGTTATGGACCGATTCGGTGAAGTCGGATCGTTGTTTATGTTGTGCTATGAGATGTGCGAGCATAGTTCTGTGTTTTCGGTTTCCCCTCGCCCCGCCCCGTGAGTAACATCGATGTACAGGATGAACAGGATAGATAGGATGTTCTTTATTGCTGTTGGCGTCTATGATACGTGCGAATGTTTGTGCTGTCAAGGGGTAATTCATATAGGACAGGCAGGATGGGGAGGATATTGCATATTTATTTTGTATGGCGCCTCAACAGCCTAGCGAGCGTTCGCATAAAACTGATACCATCTCCTTTTACTGCACTTGAAGAAAACGACATATTCTGTCAGGATGGTTATATGAGAATTGGCGAATTCGAGATAAGAGAACCCGTGCCGGAACTCCGCAATGTTCGCGCGATAGCGATGTTGCGCCCGTGGGTGGATGTGGGGCGAGTGGGCACGCTGGTGCTCAATCGGCTGGAACGCTATCTCGGCGCGCAGGAGCTGGGGCGACTGGCAATGCCGGGCAAGTTCTTCGACTACACACGATACCGGCCTCGCATGCGCACAGTGCAAGGGCAGCGGGTCTTCACCACGCCGAACACTATCGTCCACTACGCGCATGGCGATGAGAACGATTACCTATTCCTGCACATCCGCGAACCGCACGCCTTTGGCGAAGACTACTGCGACGCGATAGTCGGTCTCTTGCAGCACTTCGGGGTGTCCGAATACTGCCGCATCGGTGGGATGTACGACTCCGTGCCTCACACACGCCCGGTGCTGATAACTGGCAGTCTGACGCGTGAGCAAGAACATCGAGCGTCCGGGCTGGTGTCAACGCGTGGGAGCACTTATCAAGGTCCCACCAGCATCGTCAACCTGGTGCATGAGTCTCTGTCGCAGCAGGAGACGCCGTCGGTCAGCCTGATGGCACACCTGCCACAGTATGTGCAACTGGACGAGGACCACATGGGCGCTGCCCGGCTGATGAGCGTGCTTTGCGCAATGTACGACCTTCCCGATTCGCTTGCGGACCAGTCGCGGGGAGAGCAGCAGTATTCAGAAATAAACCGCGCGGTGCGAAATAATTCCGAAGTGCGCGCGCTGATACAGCAGCTTGAAACCTACTACGACCGGACTTATTCCGCGCCACCGGAGCCTGAAGAGGAGGAAGAGCCTATATCCCTTTCGCCGGGGGTGGAGCAGTTCCTGTATGAGGTCGGCGGGCGCCTGGAAGAGCCTTCCGAGGGCGATGACTACGACGAGGATGAGGATGTCGAAGAGGGGCGGGACGACGGTTAGGCATGGCTACTAACATTACTAAAGAGAATCTTATTCGCCTCCTGCAAGATGACCCTGTTTTGTTGGAGGAACTACGCTCGCTGCTGCTTACGCGTGAGTTGTTGGAACTCCCCGAGAAGTTTGCTGAATTCGCGGCAGCGACAGGCGAGCGCCTGCACGCACTTGAGCAATCTCAAACCAACCTTGAACAGACTCTTGCGAACTTCATGGAATCTACCGAGAGGTACTTTGCCAAGAATGATAACGATATTGGCTATCTCAAAGGAGTGTCGCTTGAAGCGCAGTTGCCAGGGCGCGCTCGCGCCCAAGTTGAGCATTATTTGGGAATACGACGCACCAGAGTGCTGAGGGCGGTGACGTTACACAACCTGTCTCACGATTTTGAGGATGCCGTTTATGAAGCTGAGGAAGCCGGCGTTCTGACTAGGAGACAGAGAAGGCGCATTCTGAACACGGATATGGTTGTGCGTGGCAGGTCTATGGCAAACGGTGGCGATGTGTACGTGGCAGTGGAGGCATCTTTCACCGCAGACGACAGCGACATCGACAGGGCAAACCGAAGTGCGGAAGCATTGCGAAAGGTGTTTCCCAACGCAGCCGCAGCCGCAGCCGTCTATTGCGAGAGCATTTCAACTGAGAGCTCGCAGACGGCTGAGGACGAGAGCGTTAAGGTTATTGCCAACGAGATACTGTAAGTCCGCAATCCGTCGGATGCAGAGCCGAATGTTGACTAAGAGAGAGCAGAATGTCGAAACTTCAACAGGGTGACAAGCTCCCTTCCGTTACACTGAACCTTATCGGCGACGACACCCTGACACTCCCTGAGCAGATGCCTTCGCGCTATCTCGCGCTGCTGTTCTATCGCGCGCACTGGTGACCGTACTGCGTTCGGCAGTTGGCCGAGTGGGAAGAGAATAGCGAGGAACTGGAATCTCTGGGATGCAGTGTGGTCGCGGTGAGCGCGGATTCGCTGGAGCATGCGGAGAAGATGCAGCGGGAGTCGGGCGCTCAATTCCCCATCGCATACGGCGTTGCGCGAGAGGAAGCCGAATCTCTGGGCGCGTGGTGGTCTGAGGACCGCGGCGGATTCGTGCAGCCTACCGAGTTTTTGCTGGGACGCGGCGGCACGGTGCTGGGAGCGATGTACGCGTCGGGGCCTGTGGGCCGAATGAGCGCGGACGAGGCGCTGTACGCGATCCGCAGCCGGGAGCGGCGGCGGCTGGGTTGAACTGACATCGATGGACAGGATGGAGAGGATGTCAGCGCGGAGTGATATCCCCGTGTTCCAAATAGGAATCCATCAACTTCTGCGCCACATCCTTGGCATTCTCAAGGGCTTCGGAAGCGGTCTGTGCGTAGGCAATAAGGTCGGGCAGGTCTTCGCTGGTAGCCATGAAGCCGCCCTCGGGCAGTTCCTCAATCCGCACCAATAGGTGCTTTACCATTACGTTACCCCTTCTGCTGTTTTTTCCACACACAGGAAAGACGGGGTATTCGGAGATTACTGCAACGGTTCTTCGATGTAGCCGCTGACAATCTTACGCTGCTCGTCTATCGATAGCGGAGGCAGGCCTTCATTCCAGCGTTCCACCTTCTCACTGACGACCTTCACGAAAGCCTTCTCTTGTTTGGGCATTTCAGTACCTTTGAAGTGCTTGTAAATGATGTCGATTTCCTCTTGCGTCAGCAGGGCTTCGTCCGCCTTCCAGCGCCGATGCTGCTCATCGCCGACTAGCGTTATCGCGTCGCCGTTCCTGCCTGGCGGCAGAGGCATGTGCATCTGCCTCAGCACAAATACCGAGTAGCTGGCGCTTAATGCCTTCATTACCTCTTCCGGCACTGGGGGACTGGTATCTTTGACGCAGGTCATGTCTCACCTCCGGCTATTCTGAAATGCCTTCATTGCCCAGTTGAAAGGCAGGGTCCAAGTATTCATTCAGAAGCGTCTCCTGGTAATCGACGAAGCCGACTACATCGGTGTATATGCTGCTGTGCGATATGCCATTCACCCGCTCCAAGTATATCAGCAACTGACGCTTTAAGTCTTTTGGAACGGCGACAACATCTGCGTCGTCCGGAACGACTACCCCGGTTGGCGACTTCACGAACACGCTCTTTTGGGCAATCACTCGGCTGTGATTTTCCGCAGGCATTACAATAGCGTAATCTATTCTTGCCTGCTTCAGACAGATGACTCTGCCGTCCTGGGCGCTCGGTTCTCCGCAGGCGAAGAACAGCGCAACTAGGCAGTCCTTTGAAAAATCTATCAGATTAGTCTTCCCGCCATAATGTTGCAGTTCGCTCAATACTGCGTCGTCAGAACGCCCCGCCATATTCGCGTATGACTTTGCCGCCTCTATTATTCCTTGTTCGACTTCCGTGATTTTCTCGACTAAAGACGCATCTACGCTGTTCAGCTTACGATATAGGCCCGACGACACATGCTCATAATGCGCCGATTCACCTCGGAAGAGGTACTCGCTACTTGCGGCTTTCTCAAGCAGGCTTTCCAAGAATTGTCGTATTTCTGCGTTCATGGGACTATCGCTAATTCCCGAATAATTGCTTGTGCTGAATACATCCTATCACATTGGACTAGGGCACAAGCCACTCAGCGCGGGGTGTAGGTGTCGGGTGGCGTGATGCCGTGGAAGATGGAGTATTCGGATATTACGATATCTTCGCCGCCGATTTTACGCTCGTCTGATGTCAGCAGAAATTCTGCGTGAAATAGACATTGTCATCATCCGCGATTGCGATGCCCATGCCTGTTCTGTCATACGAAGAGTCTAGGATGTTCTCACGGTGTCCCTTGCTGTTCATCCAACCCTCGATAGCCTCTGTCGCTATCTCTTCCAGAGTGAGCCAATTATGGATTGGAACGCCGTTTATGTATGTGGTTGCTGACCATAGTCCACCTTGAAAGATGTTCTCAGCCAACCCAAAACTGAAATATGATCCGTAATCTTTGTGGCAGTTATATCCGGCGTTTCTGCCTCTGTCAGTGGGGTCTAACCCTTCAGGGGTATCATGCGAAAAGTAATTTCGCTCCGCCATATCTTCGCTGTGTGCACGGGCAATCAATCTGATTTTTTCTACGTGTTCAAGCGGATTTAGTCCGCGCTTGACGCGCTCCGCATTGATTAGTTGATGCGTTCGGTCTTCCAATTGGCGAATGTCTATATCCGGCTTGTCTCTAGTAGGCTCGGGGGTTGGGGTATGATACCTTTCGGGCTTCGAGTTCGGCACCCTCGTCGCCCATAGCACATCGCCGACGGCTTTTGCGGCACCGCGCGCGCCAGCGTCTATCGTTGCTCGGGCTTTGGGGGAATTGTCGGCAACGCTCGTGGATACCGCTTCTGACGCATCCTTAATTTGCCGCTCTACTGGTGACAGCGCAATCATCCCTTGCTGTACGGCGAAGAAGGCAGCAGCTAAAGCTACGACAGCGGCAGCACCCAGCCAAAGGACAACGCTCCGCTTTGGTGCGCGGAAAACACGGTTGCAACTGCGGCAGCGCCATTTGTAACGCCTGTGCTCGCGGTATCGCCTACGTATGTTCTTGCTGCCGCAATGCGGGCATTTGCCCATTTCTTCATATCCTTAATGTCGCCCTTACGACCGCACGAGCCGCAGCACCATCTTCACTAGCATGAAGAGGATGAGGGCGAGGCCGCCCCATAGGAGGAGTTCTGCCCACCAGCGGTCTAGGGATAGCTGGGTGATTGCGGATGCCCAGCTGAGGATGAAGCCGATCCAGACTATGAAGTCGAGGGCGAAGGATACTTTTTTGCCTATGAGCAGCGCCAGATTCCGCAGCACGGGAATGACGCTTGCGACTGCGAGGAAGAGCGACAGCACGAAGAATGCGGCTATGGTCAGGAAGATCGCAAATCCGGCAAATGCAGGCACTTCGATGACGTAGAATCTGAGAGTTCCACCCGATACCTGCCATTGCTGCGTGAGCATGAGCGCGCCAACGAAGGCGACGAGGGCGTTGCTGAACAGCCAGTCTTCTTTGTATTCCGCACTGGTCATTGTTGTTTCTCACCCATTGGGGCGACCAGCCGGTCGCCCCTACATTGTTGTAACATCCCTTTCATCCAGTGTATCGATGTCAGGTGAGCAGGGCTGCCAGCTCTTCGGGGTGGCTGAGCATGGGGTAGTGGCCGGCTTCCATCTCGTGCCAAGATGCGTTGAGTTTTTCGGCGGTGCGGCGCTGGTGCGCTTCGGGCGGGTTCTGGCTGAGGGTGCAGCGTATGACGCGGGTGTTGGGCCATTCCTGCGCCCAGAAGGCATCAAGCTCGCCAGGGGCGTCGGACGCCTCGACGGGGTGCGGCGTGGCTCGGTCAACCGCCCATGTGCGGAGGTCCGGCTCAAGGTCTGCGAAGAGGCGGTTTTCCATCTCTTCGCGCGATGGACCTCTGGTCAGGCCCGTTGTGGGAATCGGAGGGGCGTTAGGACCGCGCTGCACGATGTTGCTGACTAGCTCGCCGGGCTGCGGCGCAAGTGCGTCCACGAACGCCACCCTGCTTATGCGCTCGCGCGCGAGTTCGGCTATCTTGCAGATCACGAGTCCGCCGGTGCTCGTGCCGACCAATACGATGTCGCGCAGGTCTTCGTAGAACAGCAAGTCCGCGACCTCCTGTCCCTGTGCCGCTATGGTGATTCCGGGGCGGATGAGCTTGGCCCGCTCGCCGCAGCCGTCGAGTGTGGGAGCATAGACTGAGTGTCCCTGACTCCGCAGCACCTCAGCAGTCGGCTTCCATATCCAGCCGCCTTGAAACGAACCGTGAACCAGTACGAAAGTTGCCATTGTCTTCTCCTTATTTGGTATTGCTAATAGGTGTTGGTGCTAGATTCAACATTGCTTTTGATGCAGGCTTCACCCCCATCCTAGCCTTCCCCCATCAAGGGGGAAGGGACTTTTACCCTCACCCTAACCCTCTCCCATGGGGAGAGGGGACTTTACTTACCCTTCTCAGCCCGTCAAGGGGAAAGGGACGAAGTGCTTCACCTCAACACATGCAAGTAATGCTTCATACTTGACAGGATGTTCAGGATGGGAAGGATATAGTAATCGTGTTTATCCTGCGCATCCTGTTAGTTCGTCAGGTGTTCCAGCATGGAGAGCGGGGTTGTGGCTAGCACGCCGCCGTCCACAGGCAGGGTTACGCCGGTTATCCAGCGCGCCTCGTCGCTTGCAAGGAAGAGTGCTGCCCATGCGATGTCCCACGCGCTGCCCTCGATGCCGAGCGGAGTGCTGCGCCGACGCAGGTCGCGGCCTGCTTCGGATAACCTGCCCGCGACCATCGGCGTGTAGAGCGGACCGGGAGCAATGCAGTTGACGCGCACGCCGTCCCGCCCGTGATGAACCGACATCTGCGTTGTGAGCGCGATGACGCCGCCCTTGGATATTGCATAAGGGATGCTCGCGCCGCTGCTGCCCGCGCGTATGCCGGCGATGGAGGATATGTTGATGATGGAGCCGCCTCCGGTCTCCGCCATGCGCGGTACGGCGTACTTGCTAGTGAAGACCATGCTGCGCACGTTCGTTGCCATAACGCGGTCGAAGTCTTCTTCCAGCACGTCCAGCACGGTGCCGGGGCTGCCGATGCCGACGTTGTTGAATAGGATGTCCAGCCTGCCATAGCGAGCAATCGCTTGCTCGGAAATACGAGCGCAGTCGTCTTCGCGCGTTACGTCGGCTTGCAGCACGGATGCCGTGCCACCCTCGCCTTCGATGGACGCGCGCGTTTCCTCGGCGCGCTCAGGGGTGGCGTCAACCAGCAGCGCGCTTGCGCCCTCGCGCGCAAAGAGTGTAGATGCCGCCTTGCCGGTTCCGACGCCGGGTCCGCGTGAACCCGCGCCCGTTACTATTGCCACCTTGCCTGCCAGTCTGCCCTTTCCATTGTCCATATCATTGTCTCCTCTTGCATATTTCGTAGGAATAGCGCTCTGTGCATCTTGTCCACTCGCCGTGTTAACGGTATGTTACATTTTGGGACTAAATTGCAGGATATTGTATGGCAATAGAGAGAGAAATACAGGCCGACTATCTTATTTCGGGAGCGGAAACTCTCGGCGTTAAGTTGACGGAAACACAGGCGCAGCAGTTTGTGCGATACTACGCTGAACTTGCGCGCTGGAACCAGCGAGTGAACCTGACGTCAATAACCGGATGGGAGGCGGTACAGTCCAGGCATTATCTCGACTCGCTCGCGGCAGCGAAGGCGCTGCCTGCCGAGATGCTCCACGCGGGTACATTCATAGATGTGGGCAGCGGCGGGGGCTTCCCCGGAATACCAATGAAAATGGCGTTCCCCGGCATGCGAGGCACGCTGCTGGACGCGACGGCGAAGAAGACGGCATTCCTGGAGCATGCGCGAGAGGCGCTGGACCTGCGGCACATAGCGGTACTGACAGGGAGGGCGGAGACTCTGGCGCATGAGGATGAATTGAGGGAGTCGTTCGACGTTGCGTTCTCAAGAGCGGTCGCGGAGATTGCCACGCTCGCGGAGTTGACGCTGCCGTTTGTGCATGTTGGCGGACTGGTCGTGATGCACAAGAAAGCGGATGTAGCTGCCGAAATTGTGCGGGCGCAATCCGCAATTGAAACTTTGGGAGGGCGCGTGCATGAGGTTGTCCCTGTCGCGCTGCCGGCGCTGGATGACAGGACGCTCGTTGTGCTTGAGAAGCAGCGCCCAACACCTGAACGATACCCCCGACGCCCGGGGATGCCATCGAAGCGTCCGCTGTAATTGAGAAGATTTCACAAATCTCCTTCTTCGTCAAAGGGGGAGGGTTAGGGTAGGAGTAAAAGGCATGACGATGCCTGTGATTCCGCGATTTCTGGATTCCTGCCTCCGCAGGAATGACGAATCTGGTGGTCGAATAGCATTTGCGAAATCGTCTCGAAACTAAGATCGATGGACAGGTTGAACAGGATAGTTCCGACTGACCGACCGACGGACTGACCAACTGACATGAAGCAGCCTCTTTCACAAGACCGCACCATAACATCTGCACAGCGAAGAGGTACTGCGCTCATAAAGCGGCGCATCTTCTCGCTGCCGTCGCTGCTGATGTTCGTGATATTCGCCGCGTTCGTCTATTTCCTGCTGACACGATTTCATGTGGACTGGGGCGCGACCTTCGACACGATAGTCCACATGAATCCCTGGTACTATCTGCTGGCATTCGCGCTGTACTACGCGACCTTCATCCTGCGCGGCCAGCGCTGGCGGATGCTGGCGCAGAACACGGGAGAGCTTGATACGCTGCCGCGCGGACAGCTTCCGACCATGCGGGCGTCATCCACATACATTCTCATCGGATGGTTTGTGAACTCGATTACCTGGCTACGCATGGGAGACGGCTATCGCGCGTGGCTGTTCGCGCGCGGCAGCGGCGGCAGTTTTTCCTGGAGTCTTGGCACGGTGCTTGCGGAGCGAGTGCTGGATGTCGTCTCCATGCTGCTAATACTACTGGCGAGTGCGGTGCTGCTTTCTGCAACGGAAGTTTCAAGAGTAGCGCAGACGGTGATATGGCTGACACTGTTCGTCGTTATCGGCTCTCTTTGTTTTCTCGCAGCGATGAAGTTGTGGGGGCAGCGGTTCGCGCGCTTCCTGCCTTCGCGTCTTGAAGAAGAGTTCAACCGCTTCCAGAGCGGGACGCTGGGCAGCCTGAAGCAGATGCCAACCGTAATCGCGCTGGGTGGGGGCGCGTGGTTGCTGGAGGTCGCGCGGCTGTACTTCGTGACGCAGGCTCTGGGGCTGGAAGTGCCGCTTGCTCTCATAGCGATAGCGGCATTGAGCGCGGCAATTCTCAGCACGGTGCCGGTTCCGGGCGGAGTGGGCTTCGTCGAGTCGGGAATCGTGGGCGTACTTCTGCTCGGCTTGGGACGTCCCGAAGCGGTGTCGGTCGCGCTTGTTGACCGCTCGATAACATTTATAAGCGTTATTGCGATAGGTGGAGTAGTCTTTCTGGTAAGCCAAGTGTGGCAGCCGCGGCAGGGCAGCCCGGAATACACCTGAATACGCTCATCAAGACGCTCATTGCGTTGCTTAATCAAGGACGCGGACGGCATTGCGTTATGTTGGTGACCTGAAAAGGGATTGCAGAAATTTGCCGTATTGATTACATTAGAAAATGTTGAGTATCGAATCTTGACATAAATCCAAAATGGGCGTAAACTCGCGTGAGCATCAAACTTTATCTGCGGGAGGGAGTCAATACAGATGCTTAAAGAAATTCCTAAGAAGACTGTAAGCCACGTCGTTAAGAGGCCGGGGAGGCTTCATGGACAACCCGATGTAGAGATACCTGTCGCAGATGATCTGGCGACTGTACCCGGTATCCCAAAGAAGGATGAGGATGTCGCTTTTTACAGCCGCATCTATCCCGTAGAGTCCCAGAACATCGAGAAGGCCGCCGACCGCGAATGGGTCTGGTCGGTCTATACCGAGGAAGTTCTAAAGTATCGCGAGCGCCACGACGAGATTAACCAGCCTCTCGTGGACGCATCCCTGCTCACCGGCGACCTTGAGCCGACCGGCACAGCGGAAGCCGGCAAGGACATGACCAGCGTCATACGCCTCAAGGCGCGTGAGCTTGGCTTCGGCGAGGTCGGATTCACGAAGTTCGACCACAAGTATGCCTATCTCAGCAAGAAGCGCTGGGTCAAGTACGAGCACACCATCTGCCTCGCGCTTGAGCAGGACTACTACCAGACGCAGACGATACCCAGCCTCGAGGCTGAGTTCGCCCACTTCGGCACATACGAGATCGAGGGTGCGCTTGCGCTTGACCTCGCGGACTACATCCGCAGTCTCGGCTACCATGCCCAGGTGCATAGCCCAAACGACAACAGCGGCGTCTATATTCCGATGTTCGTCGCGGCAGGACTGGGCCAGCTCGGCGCAAACGGCCAGCTGCTCTCTCCCCACTTCGGTTCGAGGGCGCGTCTTGCGATGATCACGACCGACGCACCGGTTACCTACGACGAGCCGGTTGACTACGGCCTGCACAACTTCTGCCAGGTCTGCCAGGTCTGCGTGAACCGCTGCCCGGGTCGCGCGCTGGTGAAGGAAAAGGTCTGGTGGCGCGGCGCCGAAAAGAACAAGCTCATCTATGAGCGCTGCCGACCGGTGATGGCACGCTACGATGGCTGCGGCGTGTGCATGAAGGTCTGCCCGATCCAAAAGTACGGCGCTCCCGCCGTTATGGAGCACTATGTCGAGACCGGTGAGGTGCTCGGCAAGAATACGGACAACCTCGAAGGCTACGAAATCCCTGAGAAGGGCTACTTCGGGCCGGGCAAGCTTCCGCAGTTCAACCGCCAGTTCTTTGAGATTCCGCATGGCCGCAGAGAAGAGTGGCTCTTCGAGGAGTTCAAGGAGAAGCTCGAGAACGACATGCTCCCTACTGAGGAGATTATGGACTTCGCCGTAGAACTGAAGAAGATTCTCGACGAGGGCGGCACGACTCGCGGCGACGAGTAACGGCAAATCGGGTGTTTAGTTTTTAGGGGCAGCCCGTGGGTTGCCCCTAGCTTTCTGGGCAAGAGGTGAAAATGTTCAAGAAGCCACAGATTGACGCACTGTTCGCTGAATTGAAGAGCGAATGGCAGGGTACACGCGAGTTCGAGAAGATTCACCGCGATGTTGACCTCGGCATCGCGTACTACGACGCCGGTCGGTCGCTTGCGACCGCTGACCTGGACGAGAGAGCGCTTGCACTCATCGAGAAGCACAAGCCCGAGTAATCGTAGGCGCGCCTATATATCGGCTCTACAGCACGGGCTTTACAGCGCGGCTATGGTTATAATGCCCATGATTATATGGCTATAATTATAGAAGGGTACGTTTGAAGCGTACCCTTTTTCTTTGGCTTAATGTGGTTGTTATTCCTGATTTCGTGGGATTAGGCTGATGCGTCGGTTTATCGAAAAGCTCAAGCTCAGGTTCGGAGATAAGGCAGAGCCTCCCACCGACACCACCGGCAGGAGGCGTCCGCCCGAACTCGGTATCCTTGCCCCGTTCGCGGCGATTCTCGGCGTCATTGGGTTGGTTGCCCTTATCATTGTGGGCATTCGCTCTCTCGCGGGACGAAGCACGGTCGAACCGACTCCTCCGCAGCCGCCAACACCGCCCGCGCCGCCATTGCCACCGACTCCGGCTCCGGCTCCGGCGACAGGTAGAAGGGGGCCGCTGCGGTTTAGTATCAGGCATCCACTCGTCATAGCTATCATCGTCGTAATTGTCGTAATTGTCGGAACGCTCGCATACATCCCGTTTTCGGAGCGAACATCGACGATCGGCGGCATACGACATGAGCCGTCCGAATACGACGAATTCTTCACGTTCTCGCAGATGGAAGCGATGACGCACTTCGCCAAGTGCGATGCCATGCTGTTCTCGACTAGGCCCGAAGAGGAATTGGAGAACGTGAAGGAGCGCATGGCCATCGAGGTCGAATTCGATAGCTCGGCGGGACCGGGAGCGTCCAGCAGCGCAGGGCAGTACACGCGCCGGGTGCGCTCCCCGGAGGAGATTGCAGAGACGATTCGCCTCGCTGAAGAGTTCTACGAGCGCGTCAACTGCCAGTAGTCCAGAAAATTGCATAAGTGCAATTTACTGAGATAGAGATGTGCTTTCACTCCCATCCCCTGCCTTCGCAGGGGTAGGTATCGAGAATAAGAGGGATTGCGGTTGGAATTTCACCCCCATCCTAACCTTCCCCCGTCAAGGGGGAAGGAACTTTTACCCTCACCCTAACCCTCTCCCAGGGGGAGAGGGGACTTTACCTACCCCTCTCAGCCCATCAAGGGGGAAGGGACTAATGCAAGATTCTCAGTAATCGTAGATAACATGGATATTCATGCCCAACATGATACTATCCTGTACATGCCGGTCATGATCCGGCACAAAACGAGAAGGAGAAGATTTAGTTATGGCAACCGATACAATATCTATGCTGCGGCACAAGAGTCATGTCGTAGTGGACGGTCCCGACAGGGCGCCCGCCCGCTCGATGCTCCGCGCCGTGGGCCTGCAGGACGATGACTTCGAGAAGCCCTTCGTCGCCATCGCAAACCTAGCCAGCGACGTCACGCCGTGCAACGTGCATCTCGACCGCATCGCGCAGAAGGTGAAGCAGGGCTTGTGGGACGCCAACAGCGTTCCCTTCATGTTCGGCACCATCACCATAAGCGACGGCATATCTATGGGCACCGAGGGCATGAAGGCGTCCCTAGTAAGCCGCGAGGTCATCGCCGATTCGATAGAAACCGTAACCTTCGGGGAGGGTATGGACGGTCTCATCGTGGTCGCGGCCTGCGACAAGAACATGCCCGGCGCGATGATGGCAATGGCGCGGCTCGATGTGCCTGCCATATTCGTCTATGGCGGGGCAATCCTGCCCGGAAACTGGATGGGACAGGATGTAAACATACAGGACATGTATGAGGCGTGCGGCGCGTTTTCCACGGGCGTGATGACGCTCGAAGAACTGCTAGAAATGGAGCGAGTCGCCTGCCCCGGGGAAGGCGCATGTGCCGGCATGTTCACCGCCAACACAATGTCTTCCGCGATCGAGGCGATGGGCATGTCCATACCCGGCGCGTCCTCAATACCCGCCATCGATCCGCGCAACGAGGATGTGGCGCACTCTACGGGCGCACTGCTGTACAACCTGCTGGAGAGAGGCATCACCCCGCGCCATATCATGACACGAGAGGCGTTCGAGAACGCGATCACTGTGGTCATGGCTATGGGAGGATCGACCAATGCCGTGCTGCACCTGCTTGCTATAGCACACGAGGCAGAGGTGGAGTTGAACATAGACGACTTCGACGAGATAAGCCGCCGCACGCCTTACATCACCGACCTGCGTCCCGGTGGTCGCTTCGTCATGTCCGACATGGACAAGTCCGGTGGAGTGCCGGTCGTGATGAAGCAGCTGCTCGACGCGGGCTTGCTGCACGGTGACGCGCTCACCATCACCGGCAAGACCATCGCTGAGAATCTCGACGAGCTTGACCTGCCTGAGCCGGACAGCCGAGTCATCCATCCCGTATCGTCGCCGCGCAGCCCGACGGGAGGACTCGCCATTCTGAAAGGCAACCTTGCCCCTGAGGGCGCGGTCATCAAGGTCTCAGGCACGAAGCACACGGCTCACGAAGGTCCGGCGCGCGTGTTCAATGGAGAGCGCCCGGCATTTGATGCAATCACCAACGGCGAAATTGTGGACGGCGATGTGGTCGTCGTGCGCTACGAGGGACCGAAGGGCGGGCCGGGCATGCAGGAGATGCTGGCGGTAACCGGCGCGATAATGGGCGCGGGCCTCGGCGACTCCACGATGCTGCTCACGGACGGGCGCTTCTCCGGCGCGTCTCGCGGACCGTGCATCGGCCACGTCGCGCCCGAAGCAGCAGTCGGCGGGCCAATCGGTCTGCTGCAGGACGGCGACATCGTGCAGTTCAATGCGGAGACGCGCGACCTCAGCGTGCGCCTGTCCGACGAGGAACTCGCGCAGCGCAGAGCAGACTGGACGCCCCCGCCGCCAAACTACGACCGCGGCGTCCTCGCCAAGTACGCCAAGCTGGTGTCGTCCGCATCTTTGGGCGCGGTGACGACGTAAGAATTGACATAGATGGACAGGCTGAACGGGATGAGCACACTGTGAACTATGGCAAGCCATCCCGTTCATCTATTTCAGCCGACAATTCGGAGGCGATATGATGACATTTGCCGAAGGCATGATTACAGAGGAATCGGCGGAGAAAGCCGCTGAGATTGTCATGGAGGTTCTTGAAGAACGCTTCAAGGACGAAGACCTGGTGTTTCATCAGATTCTTGCCAAACAGAGGTTTGACCACGACGATGACGAGTACTTGGAGATTTATATCATCTATGAAGGGGACTGGAAGCTGCTGGATCCAGGGTGGACAAGCGGTCTGATAGGTCTCATATCGCCGCAACTTACAGAACTCGGCATACCATATCCTGCGGGCAAATCCTTCATCCCAAAACATGAGTGGGATGAAATACATCGGGAATAGTTCTGTTGGATCCGTTCGAGCTACTAAGAATCGCTGAGCATCTGGCGTCCGGCGGAGCAGGTTCCGGAAGAGGACGGCCACCGCAAACGGAACTCCGCCGCGCAGTGAGCGCCGCATACTACGCGATGTTCCATGCGCTCGCCGCATGCTGTGCGGATATGCTGGTGGGCGCGACTCGTGCCAGCCGTAGCCAACAGGCGTGGCGTCAGACCTATCGCTCGCTTGAGCACGGTTATGCCAAGAATCAATGTGCCAATCAAGGTATGATGGCGCAGTTTCCACTGGCGATACGGAAATTTGCCGAGCTGTTCATTTACATGCAGCGACGCCGCCACATTGCCGATTATGATCCGGACCCCGAGCAGGAAAATGTCTTCGTTCGCGAAAATGTGGTGAGGCTTATCTACGAAATTTCCCGAACTATCAGTGACTTCCAGGATGCGGATGCAGGAGACCGCCGCGCGTTTTCGGTGTTCGTTCTACTCAGATTCAGGCGAGATTGAAATGCCCAGTGAGTATTGAGTGTGCTCAGAAGCGTAATTACCGCAGTATTCATCGGCGTTCTTGGCGGCTTCTGGTTTGCGCTGGTCAACGACAGCATAGAACTGTTCCGAAACTATGTGGACGGCGTCTGGCGCTACCAGGTCGCGGTTCGTTCTTTCGCCGCTCCCCTCGTTGGGGCGGTCATCGGCGCACTTGCCGGAGCTAATATCCACCTTGCGCTCGCTCAGGAGCGGGCTGATGCGTTTGTGCGCGGCGCAGTCGCCGGATGCGCTGTCGGCGCTCTGCTCGTAGCAGGGCAAGCCGCGCTTGTTGTACTTGCTGCGCTGCTTCAGGTGTATGACGTCGAGTATGGCTTCCTGGTCACAAGATTCGTGGGGATTTTGTCAGTAGCCGTGCTTATCGGCGCGATTGCGGGCCTGCTGGGAGTCGGAGGATCGTTTGACAAACCTGTTGTCCCCGGCGCAGTGATTGGTGCGCTAATCTCCATCGCGTTCGTGTTGCCCGGTCCTTTGAACGCCGCCCTAAACGTTGAAGTCTCGAATTGGGGCATGGTTGTGGGAGGCGTGATTGTCTTGACTTCTTTCGTCTTGACTCACAACCTGCCCGTCCTGCTCTCAGGCGCAGGCAGCGGCGCGATTATCGTCGCAGTGTATAAGCAAAGGGCAGCGGATGGAGCGGATAGCGCTCCGGTTGCCTTCGGTGCGATACTGGGAACAGTCGCGGCGGTGACTGCGTCGAGCCTGTCGTTCCACTACGTCATTTTGGGGCTGGAGTCGTCGGCATCTTCGTTTTCTATTGCCCTGTTCGTGTTCCGCACATTGCTTGGCTTAGTCGCCGGCAGCGTAGTCGGGCTGCTTGTCATAGTCGTGAGACAGCGGATCGCGCCTTCGCGCCGCGCTGACGCTGATATGATAAGCCGCGACTAACGACGAGACACGATTCTGGCAAGGGAACATGAAAGCTCTATCTCTCCGTCAGCCCTGGGCGAGCCTGATAGCTGACGGGCGCAAGACGATTGAAACGCGCACATGGCGCACGCGCTATCGTGGACCGCTTGCCATACACGCGAGCGCGCGTCCTTACGAAGACCTGCCGACAGGCGGCATCGTGGCGGTGGCATTGCTGTACGGCTGCCGTCCGATGGAAACCACAGACGAGGACGCCGCATGCATCGCACTGTACGATGGCGCGTATGCGTGGCTGCTGGCGAATGTCGAGCCGGTGCCGCTCGTGCCGTGCAAGGGTAGGCTGGGCTTGTGGACGCCTTCGGATGATGTTTTGGCGACGCTGGCGAGCGTACAGCCTGTGACATCGGCGCAAGAGTGAGTGAATACATTGGCTAGAATCCTCATCCCTGGTGGGCTGGCTGGCGTGGCTATCGCCCTGATTGCCTATTTTGCCATTGGAGGCTCATTTTACAATCTGCTCAATGGCTCCAACGTGGCTACACTTGCGGGAACACTTTCCGCGTCCATGGTCGGCGCAATGCTGGGGGCAACCGCAATCTTCACTTCAACAAGAAGAGATACGGCCACCATAATTCCAGGCGCGGCTGCCGGAGCCTTCATCGGCGTGGTTGGCGGTTTTCTCGGTACTATCGACACAGCGCGACTCGAAGGCATCGGCAGTAACGTGGTGCTGATAAGCCTCGCTGTCGGCGCAGTCGTAGGTGCGGCAGGATTGAGAAGCATGGGAGGGCGATTCTTCGGCAATCTCGTTGACGGAGACGCGGAATCTGGGACGTTGTGGAGAATCCTCGACGGCGCCCTTGCCGGCATCATCATCGGGGTCCTATGCGCTGTGCCGGTCGCCCGGTTCAATAGCAGCTTCTTCATTTTCCTTCGCAAGATTGATCCTGCTGAAAAAATGACCCGCGATAACAGGATCGAGTTTGTCAATGTCCTTTCCGTCGATGAGCTTCTGATCGGCGCAATTCTTGGCATGACCGTCGGATTACTGTTGGGATTCCTCCTGACTGAGAAGCGGATTGGCGGACTGCTGCACGGAATGCTTGTCGGCGCACTGCTCGGTATAATTTGGGCATTGCCTGAGATTGTGGTGAATACAACGACGCGATTGGAAGGGTTTTGGGGCGGGCAAATATCCTTAGTGGCAATTGCTGTTGCTACGATTGTCGGCGCGATTGTCGGCGCGGCTTTGCCTGGATCCCTATCAGTGACTTGGCGTCGCTTGGCGCTCTTGGGTGGAGGAACTGGGCTTTTATTCGTGCTGCCCTACATAGTTGTTATAGTTACCGTACTAATGGACAACAACGCCGTGACGACTGGCTCCGCGTCGGGCAACCTTCCGACAGGCTTCTGGGACACTTTCTTAGCTTGGAATCGAGAAACTCCAATCCGCCTCATTACACACATAATTACAGGGGCGTCTGTGTGTCTGATTGTCGGCGCATTCATGTGGAGATATGTCGGAATTGCCCTGAGTGGGCCTGTTGTGGCAGTCATATTGATTGCAGCCACGTTGGGTCTCAAGGGCCATTACTTTCTCCTTCTGGCTGACTTATATCTGTTGGGAGCCAGCATCGACCTACCTTCATTCGTTTACGGCTTTAGCAATGAACTCATCGCTATCCCTATTCGTATAGGGACTAATCTGTCATTCGGGGTCGTTGTAGGTCTCATCCTGGCAGTGGCGATAAAGCTTACAGCAGACCGCCTCAATCCTGATAGAATACTCCCCGACCAACCGACAAACCAAAATCACTGAGGTAATGCAATGACACGACCTAACATCCTTCTTATACTCGCAGACGACATGGGCTACTCGGATCTCGGCTGCTACGGCTCGGAGATTCGCACGCCCAACCTGGACAGGCTGGCGGCGTCCGGACTGCGCTTCTCGCAGATGTACAACTCCGCGCGCTGCTGCCCTTCACGGGCGTCCCTGCTTACAGGGCTGAACCCGCACCAGACGGGGGTGGGCCACATGATGGACGCGCTGGGCCCAGACTCGTATCAGGGATTCCTGAACGATAACTGCGCCACCATCGCAGAGGTGCTGCGTGAGAGCGGGTACGGAACATACATGAGCGGCAAGTGGCACGTAGGCGGGCGCTACAATCTGCTGGACGACAGTAACTGGGAGGAGCTGAAAGGCAGTCATGGCTACCCCATTCCAACGCAGCGCGGCTTCGACCGCTTCTACGGCATCGTGGCCGGCAGCGCCAACTTCTTCTTCCCGCGCCTTCTGATGGAAGACGACCGCTTCCTCGAACTTGACCCGGCGGGCTACTACTTTACGGACGCCATCACCGACAACGCCGTGAAGATGCTGGACGAGAGCGCCGCATCCAACAGCGCGGCGAGCGCGAACGGCGGGGACGAAAAGCCGTTCTTCCTGCATGTAACTTACACCGCTCCGCACTGGCCTCTGCATGCCCATGAAGAGGACATCGCCCGCTACGAGGGCAAGTACCGCGACGGCTGGGACACACTCCGCACAAACCGCCACGAAGAGTTGAAGGCGAGCGGCGTTCTCAGCGACAAGTGGGAGATTTCGCCGCGCAACTCCTCCGCAGTCGCATGGGAGGATGAGCGGCACAAGGACTGGGAAGACCTTAAGATGGCGACATACGCCGCGATGATAGACAGGATGGACCAGGGCATCGGACGCATCCTCGAAAAGGTGCGGGAGATTGGCGCCGAGGACAACACACTGGTGATGTTCCTGTCGGATAATGGCGGCTGCGCCGAATTCCTCGCTGAGGACACCGAGCGCCCCGAACCGTCGCAGTATGCCAGCCCCAACCCGGATGGAACCCCGGTCAAGATGGGCAACATCCTCGGGCAGCGCCCAGGCCCCGGGGACACGTTCATGAGCTACGACCTGCCCTGGGCGAACGCGAGCAACAGCCCGTTCCGCCTGTTCAAGCGCTGGACACACGAGGGCGGCATATCCACGCCGTTCATCGTCAATTGGCCGGAGCGAATCAAGCAGGCGGGCATAGTCCACGAGCCGACGCACATATCCGACATCCCCGCCACATGCATCGATGCGGCGGGAGCGTCTTACCCGACCGAATTGAACGGCAACGCCATCACGCCAATCGAGGGCGTCAGCTTCATGGACGCTATAGACGGGAACGCCATCAACACCGGCGGCTGGAAGCGCAACCTGCCCATCTACTGGGAGCACGAGGGCAGCCGCGCCGTCCGCATCGACAACTGGAAGCTGGTCGCGGAGGTCGGCGGCGAGTGGGAACTGTACGACATGGACGAAGACCGTACCGAACTTAATAATCTCGTGGAAGCCAACGCGCCGAAAGCCGCCGAGATGACTGCGCTCTACGATGCATGGGCAGAGCGCTGCGGGGTGCATCCCTGGCCGCTGTCGCCGAGCGCGCGCATGATGCACCTGCGGAACGCTCATAATCACTATGTCTGATAGACTGGTTTGAGTATCCTGCATTTGTGTAAAGGTGGTTGCTATGCGAACAACCGTGAATATAGATGGCGAACTTCTGGAAGAGGCAAGACGACTTACAAACATACATGAGGATGCCGAATTGGTGGCACAGGGCTTAAAGGCGCTGATTGCCCACGAAAGCGCACGTCGATTGGCGAAACTGGGGGGCAGCATGCCCGACATTAAACCTATCCCACGCCGAAGGAGTGAGCCGATATAATGATCCTCGCGGATACCTCCGTATGGATAGACCACATGCGCTCGGAAAACAAGCAACTCACTGTTCGGCTGAGAGACGACCAAGTGCTGATGCACCCTATGGTGATTGGAGAATTGGCCTGCGGTAATCTTCCTAATCGAGAAGAGACTCTGACCGACCTTATGAAGTTGCCCATTCCGCCAGTTGCTACTGACGACGAAGTGCTTTTCTTCATCGAGCGTCATCGACTTATGGGCAGAGGCATCGGCTATATCGACGCCCACCTCTTGGCGTCTGTTGAGATGTCTGATTCGGCCTTGCTGTGGACACTCGACAGACGTCTCAGGGACGCGGCCACTGAACTGAGTATCGCTTATAGCCCTGAACAGGAACGAAGGACAATTCCGTGAAACTTCTCGCGCTCTCTGTGATTACGGTTATGGCGCTGTTCATGTTCGCGTGCGGAGAAGAGGCAGCTCCCGAACCTACGCCGACCAGCACTCCGGATACGGCGGCGACCGCGGCAGCGAACGCACAGGGGACAGCCGAGGCGGAAGAGATAATCGCGGCGAGAGTCCGGGCTACGATAGAGGCACAGCCAACCGATACGCCGGTACCTACGAATACACCGACGCCGACCAACACACCGACGCACACGCCGACACCAACACCGACGCACACGCCGACACCCACCAGCACTCCAACACTGACCCCAACAAGCACGCCGGAGCCGACCTCGACTCCAACACCGACACATACGCCGACACCCACCAGCACCCAGACACCGGAACCGACAGCGACGCCTCAGCCGACGGCTACCAATACACCAACACCGACCAATACGCCAACGCCCATACCCGTCGGCGACAGGCCGGAAAGAGCCTTCGCCTTCCAGCAGTGGGGATTCATCGGCAACACAGAGCCCAAGCTCAGGCTGCGAGTGCAGCTTGTCCTCTGGGGGAGGACTGCCGAAGAGGACATCCAAGAATACAACGACCGCCACAACATACGCGCGCCCATAGGATACAGCTTCGTGTTGGTGCGGATGCAGATTACAAACGATGGGGACAATCCCGGCACCTATGATGCGCTCAGCCGTCTGAGACTCGTAAGCGCGCTGCCGGACAAGGAATTCAGCTACGGCCTGAGCAACGGATTGGAATGCGACGAAATCCGCCGTCCGCTTACCGACGGATACATAATAGATATAGACCGCAACAAGGCGGACAATATCGACGACCACACAAGGCAGGGACACGTCTGCTTCCTCGTAAAGAGCGAAGATGCAGGCGACGCCATACTCCTGGACACCGGAGGCGCCGATGGGTCCAGAGAAGACTGGCGCTACTGGAAGCTGCGCGGCACGAACTAGACTAAACCGGAGATAATCAACACCGATATTGGAGGGAACATGCAACCCCTAAAGGGCATACGAGTGGTAGCGGTAACGGGATTCCTCGCGGGACCTTACGCAAGCATGAACTTCGCGCGGCTGGGCGCTGAGGTAATAAAGGTGGAGCTGCCCGGCAAGGGCGATCCGGTGCGCGGCAATGGGCCGTTCATTGGGCCGGAAGGCAAGCATCCGCAGCAGCAGACGCAGGACGACATATCCACGCGCTTCCTCAAGCGCAACCAGGGTGTGAAGAGCGTTACGCTCAACCTGAAGCATCCGACGGGGCGGCAGATGCTCCTCGATCTTGCCAAGTCGTCGGACGTGATGCTGGAGAACCTCGCGCCCGGCTCGCTGAAGCGCATGGGGCTGGGCTATGAGGATGTGTCCGAAGTCAATCCGGGCATCATCTACTGCTCCATATCGGGCTACGGGCAGACGGGCGAGTACGCCGACAGACCCGCGCACGACCCGCAGATTCAGGGCATGAGCGGCTTGATGGAGATAAACGGGCATCCCGACGGACCTCCGACGCGTGTGGGCTTCTACATCGGCGACCTCGTTACGCCGCTGTTCGCCTGCTACGCGATTACGGCTGCGCTGCGAGAGAAGGAGCGCACCGGAGAGGGGCAGTACCTCGACGTATCGATGATGGACACGCTCACATCCATCATGCTCATGGATACGCTGGAGGACGATGTGGAGATGGGGCTGCCGCTGCGAATGGGCAACACGACGCGGGGCGGCCCGACGGGGCAGTACAGCACCAGCGATGGCGAGCTTACATTGACTGCGGCAAGTGACGACCAGTGGCAGCGATTGTGTAATGCGCTCGACGCACCTGAATTGATGGAAGACCCACGTTTCGTTGAGTTTCACAACCGTACCGCAAACGTCGTGGAGGCGCGCGAGGAGATTCAGAAGCGTGTAGAGAAGCTGACCCGCGAGGAGGCCTTGAAACGCTTCGAGGCGGGAGATGTGCCGAGTGGCGCGGTCCGCACTGTCGATGAGGCAATCAACGACAAGCACTTCTGGGATCGCCGCAGCCTGCTCCCAATGCGGCACGGCAAGATGGACGAGCCTGTGCCGGGCATAGTTGCCGGCTTCCCTGTGATATTCTCCGGCGGCGAACTACCCGAACCCTACGGCGCGCCCACGCTCGGCATGCACAACGAGGAGATATACGGCGGAGCGCTGGGGCTGTCGGACGATGATATGGCGGGGCTGAAGCGGGACGGCGTTATTTAGTGAAGTATCTGATGGTGCTGCCGTTAGTTGTCGTCATAATGGCAATCGCGGCTTGCGGAGGAGATACGACGCCCGACGATGCTTCAGATTACGTCGCGCTTGGCGCCGAGCAGTACACTAATGATGAGTATGATGAGGCGATAGCTAGTCTGAGCAAAGCAATCGAGTTGGAGCCGGAGGATGCGGATGCCTACTTTCTTCGGGGAATTTCCTATCTTATTAAAGATGACCCCGACAGTGCGATTGACGACTTGGACAAGGCGTTGGAACTGTTTCCAAGCGACACGGACGTTAAAATAACTGACGCTGAAATTTATGGAATGCGAGGCGCAGGACATAGCTTCAAAGGGGATTATGACAAGGCGATTGCCGATGCCGAGAAGTCAATAGAGTTGGATCCGACCGACACCAGACTTAAGGCAATGGGAGCTGACGCTTACGCCCGGCGTGGATACGATTACACTGAAGGGAAGGATTACGACAGGGCAATCGCCGATCTCGACAGGGCCTTCGAGCTAAATCCTGACGGCGAGCGTATCAGAGCCATTGGAGCTACCGCTTACTCGCTGCGCGGATACGTTTACGCAAAATCAGGAGATTATGACAGAGCGGCCTACGCTTTCAACAGGGCGTTCGAATTGGATTTTGAAAATACGCAGACCGGGAAAGCCCCTGAAACATCAGCCGAGAAGATAGACCTGTTTCCGTGCGGCGGCGGGATAGAGTGCGGCCTGCTGGATGTTCCCGCCGACTACCGCAACCCCGGTGCCGGCAGCATAAAAATCGCGGTCAATGTGCGCCGCGCCGATTCCCCGGGTGAGCGGATAGGCTACCTGTTCGTGAACCCCGGCGGGCCGGGTGGCAGCGGATTGAAACTTGCTCGTAATTCTGAGCGTGTCTTCGCCGATGAACTCTTGTCGCGATTCGACATCGTGGGGTTCGATCCGCGTGGAGTCGGTGTGTCTGATCCTGAATTCGCCTGTGGCGCTCCCGGCGAACGGCTGGCGCTACTCAAGTCAATAGACGGCGACATAGACACGCCGGAAGAGATAGCCACAGGCGAAGCGGCTGCCAATCTGTGCATCGAGTCGATGGGGCCGGTCGGCGGCCTGCTGCACAGCGAATATGTCGCCAGAGACATGGACGAAATACGTCAGGCGCTGGGCGCGGAGCAAATCTCATATCTCGGCTTCTCCTACGGAGCGGCGCTGGGCGTCTGGTATGCGACGCTCTTTCCCGAATCGGTAAGGACGATGGTCGTTGACGGCGCGGATAACCCGGTTGACCAAGCCGACACGCAGCAGGAGCGCATGGAGGAGGCTTTTGAAGAGTACGCGCCTTTTGAAGAGAACCTCGAACGGGCGCTGACAGCATGCGATAGCGCGGATTGTCCCATACACAACGGGGGCAATCCGATTGGCTACTACTATCGCGCCGCCGAGAAACTGCATCTGGTCAACAGCGCGGCGGGCGGCGTTCCATACGCCGCGTTTCTGGGCGTGGTTACGCCCCTATACAATGAAGCGGAGTGGCCTGACCTGTGGCAGGGTCTGTATGAACTGAATGAAGAGGACGATCCTACAATCCTGCTCAAATTCGTCATGCGGCAACTGGATGATGAACCCACCGCCGCGAACTTCACCGCGCATGTCAATTGCTTAGACGGTTTTGCGCTGAAGCCAGAGTTGGACCGTACTATTCGCCTAGACGATTCGGTAGTCTTCGATGCCGTCTTTGAAGAGAAGTTTCCATTGATTGAGGCGGCCGACTCCGATTTCCCCAGCGCGTGCCCTTTTTATGATCAGTTCGCGCCGGAGCCTCTCGAAGGCACGCTGGATGGCGGGGGTGTGCCGATACTGGTAATAGGGAACCGCTCCGACCCGGCAACGTCGTTCGGCGAATCCGAAGAACTCGTTGCCGAGACACTGAGCAACGGCTATCTGGTGGAAACATCTCACGCGAGGCATGTAGTCTATCCGGACAACGAGTGCGTCAACGAGCGTGTCCATAAGGCGCTGATTGACGGCGTGTACCCGAGTGAGCGGCGGGTCATGTGTGAGCGGGAGGATTGAGCCGACCTATGTGGCGCGTGGCGGGACTGACATCGATGGACAGCCCTTCGACAAGCTCAGGACGGGGATGGAGGGGATATTAGGTTGTCGCAACAGCTTCGCTCTGCTCCATCGGGTAGTGTTCACTCTCTTACGCTTCTATCAGGTCAACAAGAGCGTCAAGCTCCACTTTGGCGGGATGGTTGGCATCTTCTGTCTGCCCGTGCGGTCCGGTCATCGCATCCATCAGCTCGGAAACGCGCGCCAATGCTGCGTCATAGTCCGCTTCAGTGATAATCTGCTGTATGTCTGGCACACCTACACCTCCTCAACAACGTTTATCAGGACTTTTCTGTTGCTAAGCCCGATCAAATTCCCGTCTGCTGATACCCAAGTCCCTTCGGGTTCCGTGGATCATTCCTGTTGCCAAGTCCCGACTACCGTGTCGTGGGACGCTGGTGCGCCGATTGTTGGATAGGTTTATCCAAATTTCGTGAGAGCCTCCCGCCTGCCGGTCGAAGGCGCACCCTAGTCTCCTGAGCTTTCGGGTCAATTCCCTGTAAGTCATACGGCTACGGAAATCCTGCCCTGTCCATCCAGAGAGCGGGCTATTGCCGCAGGCAGTTGGTCGCCCCTCTCTTTGTAGGAAATGATGAACTGCTCAGCTACAACGGACAGTTCAGCTAAGGCCGCGTTAGCGCCTTCCGCCCACGCGCGGCAGCCGGGGAGGTCCGGTATCTCTGCCATATAGAGCCACCCCTGATCCTCACTGGGTTCGTGCAGGATGTAGTCCAACTGGTACAGTACCATCTCATATCCCTTTCCTACGCTGCTTCCGTTACTCGCATGCTGAATGTATTTTAGCAGATGCATGCAATCACCTACTGCCATCGGTGTATAGCAAGACGGCAAGAGACGCTCGCCTCCATACTGAATCGCCTAGCACAGGCCGACCAGCGCATCCATCAACTCGGAAACGAGCGCCAATGCCACGTCGTAATCCGCTTCGGTGATAATCTTCCGTGCGCCTGTCGCCTACACTTCTTGGACGTTAAGGCTATCGTACTGTGGTAATATCTTACGGCAATCAGAGGATGCGAACGAGGTTCTCATGCGTTTGATATTTCTGTTGGTGGCGGTTGGGCTGATGGCGCTTGCGGCTTGTGGGGACAATTATGATACATACCTCAATCGGGGAGGCGACCACCTTGATGAAGGTGAATATGACGCGGCGATAGATGACTATAATGAAGCAATTCGCCTGAACCCAGATCGCGTAGAGGCTTACTATAATAGAGGACTCGCCTATGTTGACAAAGGGGATCACAACAGTGCGATTACTGACTTCAACATAGCAATTGAATTAGACCCGAACAACACAGAAGCCGAGGAAGCCCTTGAACTCGCCGAAAAGGAGCTTGAATGACCTTATATGATTGAGCATCCTGCACATCCCATTAGTTTGGAGCATCACCATGAAATATGAAGCAAAGCCACTGCGCTCGGTGCTATTTGTGCCGGGCAACAAGGAGGACTGGATACGCAAAGCGCCCAAGTATGGCGCGGACGCGCTTATCCTTGACCTTGAAGACTCGGTGCCGCCGCAGGAGAAGGACGCGGCGCGTGAAATCGTCGCCAAGATGATAGAGGAGATCGGGCCTATACAGACGCTGTTCGTGCGCGTCAATCCGCTGGAAACGGGGATGACGGGCTTCGACCTGGAAGCGATCACAAGCAAGAACCTGTACGGCATAACGCTGCCGAAGGTGCAATGTCCCGCCGACGTGGTGGAGGTCGATGTTCTGCTGCGCTTTTTCGAGCGCAAGGCGGGCGCGGAGGTCGGGAGCATTTTCATAGACCCGGGGCTGGAGACGGCGGCGGGCATCCGCAGCGCATACGACATCGCGATGGCGTCCGACCGTATCGCGCACATGGGCGGCAGCGGCGGCAAGGGCGGCGACACCGCGCGCTCCATAGGTTACCAGTGGACGCCGGAGGGAATGGAGACGCTGTTCATCCGCTCGAAAGTCCTGGTGGACTCGCGCGCAGCGGGCGTGCAGTTCCCCGTATCCGGCGGCTGGTTCGACATCCGCGATCTCGATGGCTTGCGGACCTACGCCGGCGAACTGAAGCGGCTCGGCTACAACGGCATGAGCCTCATACACCCCTACCACGTTCCCGTCGTCAACGAGGTCTTCACACCCTCGCCGGAGGAGATAGCCGAGTGGCGCGGCTTGGTGGATGCGATGGAGCAGATGCGTGAGACGGGCGGTGCGGCGGTAACATACGGCGGCGACATGGTGGACATCGCCCACGAACAGACCGCCCGCTCTATGCTCCGCATGGCAGAACAACTAGGCGTAGCCTGACCTGACCAGTAGTTCCTTCCCCCTTGATGGGGGAAGGTTAGGATGGGGGTGAAAATACCTCACCATCTTGTCCATCCTGTACATCGATGTAAGTTCAAGGAGCAGCAAATGACGAACGGCCTATCATCCCCCGAATCCGTAGGCTTCTCATCGCAGCGCCTCAACCGCGTCAACAAGATGATGCAGGGCTACATAGACAAGGGCAAGCTCGCCAGCGGACTGACGATGCTGGCGCGGCACGGCGAGACCTTTCACTTCGAGCCTTACGGCGTGCTCGACCTCGAAAGCGGCGTGCCGGTAGAGCGCGATACTCTTTTCCGTATCTACTCGATGACGAAGCCCATCACCAGCGCCGCCGTCATGATGCTGTACGAAGAGGGGCACTTCTCTCTCGACGACCCCGTGGGCAAGTTCATCCCTGAACTCGCCAGCATGAAGGTCTATGACGGTATGGGAGAGACGGGCATGCGCCTTGTGGACCAGGACCGTCCCATCACCATACGCCACTTGCTCACCCATACATCGGGCCTGAGCTACGGCTTTCACCAGGACTCGCCGGTAGAGGAGATGTATAGGGAGGCGGATATTACTCCTCCCGACGGCACGCTGCAGGAGATGGCGGAAAAGCTGGGAAGGCTGCCGCTCTTGACGCAGCCCGGCACGAAGTGGCGTTACAGTTTTGCCACCGATGTTCTCGGTTACCTCGTGGAGGTCATATCAGGCAAGCCGTTCGATCAGTTCCTGCAAGACAACATACTCGATCCGCTGGGCATGTCCGACACGTCGTTCTTCGCGCCCGAGGAGAAGCTCGACAGGCTGGCGACCGTCTATGGCGAGGGGAAAGGCGGCATCGCCCCCCTGCACAACCCGCTGGTGGACAGGCACGCCCGCCCGCACACGCTATTCTCAGGCGGCGGCGGACTCGTGTCCACGGGCACCGATTACATGCGCTTCTGCCAGATGCTGCTGAACGGCGGGGTTTTCGGAGACCAGCGTCTGCTCGCGCCCAAGACGGTCGAGATGATGCGCTCCAACCACCTCGCGGACGCCCTGAAGCCGTTCGCCGTCGGACAGAGCAACGCATCGGACACTAAGGGCTGCGGTTTCGGCCTAGGCTTCCGCGTGGTCATGGACATCGCGCAGCACGGCATCATCGGCTCCAACGGCATCTACTCCTGGGGCGGCGCGGCAAGCACGGCGTTCTGGATAGACCCGCAGGAGGACCTGGTAGCCATCCTGCTGACGCAGTTCATGCCGAGTTCATACTATCCGCTGCGGCGCGAGTTCCAGATAGCGACGTATCAGGCGATGGTGGAGTAGGCATCGCATTAGCCGCAGTCTTGTTCTCGATACGCGCTGATAATTCGATTCAAGATCTCAACAGCACTGGATTCCTGCCTGCTCAGGAATGACGGGTTGAAAGTCAGCGCGTGTATAGAATATCGTCGCAATCATCATGTCTATGGAAACGGCGAGGCACATATTGAATATCGTATCTCCGGAATCCGTCGGTTTCTCATCCCAACGGCTTAGTAGCATCGACAGCTTCTTGCAGTCTTACATAGACAAGGGCAGACTTGCGGGCGCGCTAACGATGCTTGCGCGCCGCGGCGAAGTGTTTCACTTTCAGACATACGGCGTTCAGGACCTCGAAAGCGGCACGCCTACTGAGCGTGACACCATCTTCCGCCTATTGTCGATGACCAAGCCTATAACGAGCGTCGCCGTTATGATGCTCTATGAAGAAGGGATCTTTTCTCTTGATGACCCTGTGGGCAAGTTCATCCCGGACTTTGAGAATATGCAGGTCTTAGACGGCATGAGCGAGACAGGCATGCGGCTAGTTGACCAATACCGACCTATCACGATTCGCCATTTGCTGACGCACACATCGGGGTTGAGTTACGGTCTGCATCGGGACACTCCCATTGATGCGATGTATCACGAGGCAAGGATTGCGGACGCGGACAGCACGATAAAGGATGTAGCGGAGAAGCTGGGGAAGATTCCCCTCGTCCATCAGCCGGGAACGAGGTGGCGATACAGCATTTCGACGAACATCCTCGGCTACCTCGTAGAAGTCGTATCGGGCAAGCCGTTCGACCGCTTCCTGCGGGAGAGGCTATTCGCTCCTCTGGGAATGGACGACACATCCTTTTACGTGCCTGAGGAAAAGCTGGGCAGGTTGGCGACTGCGTATGTGCCGTCTCGTGGGGGCGGCATCGCGCCGCATGAAGGCTCGATAACAACGAGGCACAGGAGACCCCATACGATGTTTTCCGGGGGCGCCGGTCTCGTATCAACCGCGCCCGACTACATGCGCTTCTGCCGTATGCTGCTGAACGGCGGTGTCCTAGACGGTGAGCGCCTGCTCGCGCCCAAGACCGTGGAGATGATGCTCTCCAGGCACCTTACGGACGAACAGAAGCCTTACGTCATCGATGACAGAATGGTGAATTACACCAAAGGCTGCACCTTCGGACTCGGATTCAATATCGTAACTGACATAGCGCAGCACGGCATCCCCGGCTCGAATGGAATGTACGGCTGGTTCGGCGCGGCGAGCTGCTACTTCTGGATTGATCCCGCCGAGGAACTGATTGCCATTCTGATGACCCAGTTCATGCCTGTTACATGGTATCCTCTACACCGCGAGTTTCAGACGGCGACTTATCAGGCGATGGTGGAGTAGGAACATTCTAAGAAGAGTGGTACTTTGCGCCGTCAATCCGCGAAACTTACAGGATATGCTAGCAAATAAACAGAATATGCACGTTAACACTCACTTTTCGTTGCTTCAGGTACATCTACGGACTGCTTAATGCTGTTGATGTATAAGTCGTTAGCATCAACAGTGAAAATTACGGCTAAATAATGTGCACAAGAGACGCTGTGAAAAGCAATTTTGCAGTGCTTACGCACAAAGACTTGCAATTTTTGAACCGTAATGTACAATTTAACGCATGGTAGATGAAATTCTCCAGTGGCAAGAGCTAGACATAAAGCTCAGTCAGACTTTCAGTCCGGCTGCGGCTATTATTCGCAGTGACTTCTTTCGTGGTCGTCGTGCCGCAATGCGGCAACTTATAGATGTCGTCAATCAGAACGGTCAGCATGCGATCATCTATGGAGAGCGGGGCGTTGGCAAGACTTCACTTGCTAACGTACTATCAGCATTCCTCGAGCCCCACACATCAGAAACTATAGCCAGCGCAAGAGTCAATTGCTACAGGGAGACCACTTATACGGAGATATGGAACAGTCTATTCAAGCAAGTTGAACTTCCTCGGAAGGAGGAATACAGCGCGCTAACTTTGTACGATGTGATTGATACGCTTCGCAGCGACGAAGAGCGCAAGTTGATCTTGATAGTTGACGAATTTGACCGAATTGAAGACCCTGACACAGATGGCTTGTTTGCGGATACGATTAAGACCCTATCCGACTTCAGTATTGATACTACCCTGATTCTTGTAGGCGTCGCAGATGACGTTGACGACCTCATCACAGAGCATGAATCCATAAATCGTTGCCTTGTTCAGATTCACTTGCCCAGAATGACACTTGGTGAACTGGGCGAAATTGTCAAAGGTGGAATCGAATCCGTCGGTATGGAAATATCGGAGGACGCAATCGCACAAATTTCCAAATTGTCTCTTGGATTGCCACACTATGTTCACGCTCTCGGACTGGCATCCGGCCGTGTAGCCATAGACAACGAAAGGCGCGGAATAAAGGCAGAAGATGTGGATGAGGCGATTAAGGTAGTTATCAATGAGTCCCAGCAAACAGTCCTACGCCAGTTTGATTTGGCGACCGCCAGTCCCAGAAGACAAAACTATTATTTTCAAGTTCTTCTTGCCTGCGCCTTAGCGCCAACCGACCAACTCGGCTACTTTCGGCCAGTCGATGTTCGAACTCCCTTTTCTTACATTATGGGAAGCGACCAAAATGTTTCGGCCATTGCCAGATACTTGCATGGTCTTTGCGAGGAAAGACGCGGCGCAGTCCTCCAGAAATTTGGTGAATCACATAGTTACAGATACAGATTCACCGACCCAGTGTTGCAACCCTATGCTTTGATGCGGGGTCTAGGAAGGGGAAGGCTGACCCTTCAAGACGTAAATGCCATGACCGACGACACTCAATAGGAGACACAGCAGAAATTAAGCTAAAGATATGACATCCAGCCAGTTTCACCAACCATCCCCCTGCTGCGCCGCAGCCCGCATGCCCTCCGCATCCGCAACGCCTTCTCCCGCCGCGCTTTCCACGCCGCAAGCCTCCAACGGCAGCACGAAGGGCATGGCGTTCATCCCCGGCGGCGATTTCCTGATGGGCACGGATGACCCGATCGGATTCCGAGCGGATGGGGAGGGGCCCGTGCGCCCTGTCCATGTGAATTCCTTCTACATCGATAAATGCACCATAACAAACCAGCAGTTCGAGCAGTTCGCGCGCGAGACAGGCTATAAGACAGAAGCCGAGCGGTTCGGCTGGTCGTTCGTCTTCCACATGTTCCTGAGGCCGAAGGTCCGGCGCACGGCGAGTCAGGCTGTCGCCGATGCGCCGTGGTGGTGGGTCATCAACGGCGCGTACTGGCGCAGGCCGGAAGGTCCCGGCTCCAATCTGAAACGACGCTGGAACCACCCGGTGACACACATATCATGGAACGATGCGACCGCGTACTGCCAGTGGGCGGGGAAGCGCCTGCCTACCGAAGCCGAGTGGGAGTACGCTGCGCGGGGCGGCCTCGCGCAGAAGAGGTACGCCTGGGGCGACGAGCTGACACCCGGCGGCGAGCACCGCTGCAACATCTGGCAAGGCGTGTTTCCTGACGAGAACAGCGCCGATGACGGCTACAAGGGCACAGCGCCCGTGGATGCGTTCGAGCCGAACGGCTACGGCCTGTACAATGTGGCGGGCAATGTCTGGGAGTGGACGAGCGACTGGTTCAGCCCTACATTTCATAAGCAGGCGGGCCATATCCAGACGGGACCTGTCGAGACAGGCAGCGCAAACGGGCCGCTAGACAATCCACAGGGGCCTCCATCAGGCCAATCCAAGACGATACGCGGCGGCTCGTACCTATGCCACGATTCATATTGCAACCGCTACCGCGTCGCCGCGCGCACATCGAACACTCCTGACAGCTCGACCGGCAATCTCGGATTTCGCTGCGTTGTGGACGCCTGACGGCTTGCCACAAAAGTTCATCCACTCTATCCTTTGCACCGATAGCACGATAAGTAGCGGAGGATGACTGATGAACTACGACCACATCATCGTAGGCGCAGGCTCGGCGGGCGCAATTATCGCCAGCCGCCTTACGGAGGACCCGAAACGCAGCGTACTGCTGCTTGAGGCGGGGCCCGACTATCCGGACTTGGACGACATGCCGCCGGATATCAAATATGGCTACGGACATGGACTGGTGGCGAGTGACGTGATTGGCACTGAGAACCGCTGGTTCTTCGTTGCAAAGTCAACAGATCAGTCAGCTCCGATGCTCGTGCCGCGCGGCAAGACGACCGGCGGCTCGTCCGCCGTGAACGCCCAGATATTCCTGCGCGGCGTCCCGGAGGACTACGACGACTGGGCATCGTGGGGCAACGACGAGTGGAGTTTCCAGAAGCTCATCCCGTTCTTCCGGCGGATGGAGACGGATACGGACTTTTCGGACGATTTCCACGGCGTTGACGGTCCCACCATCGTCCGTCGCTACAAGCCCAACGAATGGCTGCCCGACCAGCAGGCCTGGTACGAGGCTTGCCGCGAGTACGGCTTTCCGGACTGCCCTGACCACAACGACCCGGACTCCACAGGCGCAGGCCCCTGCCCGTTCAATAATCCGAACCGAATACGGTGGAGCACCAACATCGGCTACCTGAGCGAAGCGCGCGAGCGGCCCAACCTGACAATCGTGTCACGCGCGCTGGCACACCGCGTGATCTTCGATGGCGCACAGGCGACGGGCGAGGGCAAACGTGCGACCGGCATTGAGTATGAGGTGGACGGCGAACTACAATCTGCCTTTAGCGATGAGATAATACTGTCAGCCGGGGCGATCGGCTCGCCGCACCTGCTGATGCTGTCCGGCGTGGGACCAGCCGAGCATCTTCAGGACATGGGCATCTCCGTCGTTCACAACTTGCCGGGTGTGGGCAAAAACCTGCGCGACCATCCGCAGGTGCAGCTCACATGGAGGACCAAGCCCGAATTCGAGCAGGACAGCCTCGCGCCGCGCATCCAGTTCGTGGTGCGCTACACGGCGGAAGGCTCGGACCTGCGTAACGATATGCTTATTCACCCGTTCTCGTATGCGACGCAGAGCCTCTATTACACCGACCCAAACACAGAACCCATCGGCATCGGCATGATTGCCGCCATCTATCTGGCAGAATCGGCTGGCGAGATTCTTCTCAGGACTACAAGCCCTCGCATCCAGCCATTCCTGGACTACAATCTTCTGGCGACCGAGTTCGACCGCAGGCGAATGCGTGAATCCGTTCAGATATGCTTAGACCTCGCGGAGAAGGATGCGCTGGCAGACCTGATAGAAGACAGGCGATTCCCCGCTGATGCGGACCTCGAATCGGAGCAGGCTCTCGACGACTGGATGATGAGGAATGTCAGGACGAGTCACCACATATCCGGCACCTGCAAGATGGGGAATGCCGATGACTCGATGGCGGTTGTTGACCAGTACGCTCGGATGCACGGCATCGAAGGGCTGCGGGTGGCAGACGCATCTATCATGCCCGACTGCATTCGCGCCAACACGAACGCCACATCAATGGTCATCGGGGAGCGAGTGGCGGACTTTATCAAAGAGGGCAGATGACCTCTCAGGCGCGGACCGGATGGGAATTGGATTGTACACTCTGCAAAGTAAAGAACTTTGATTCATCTGAAGTGGGAGAAGGACATGGAAAACGGAATGTTTGACTTGAAGGGCAAGGCAGCGGTGATTACGGGAGGCAACGGCGGAATCGGGCTTGGCATCGCAATCGGGCTGGCAGAGGCCGGCGCCGATATTCTGGTTGCGGCGCGCAACGAACAGAAGACGAAGACCGCGGTGGAGCGGCTGTCAGGGCTGGGAGCGCGCGCTGTGGGTACGACGACGAATGTGCAGAATGAGGACGAAGTTTCCGCGATGGTGGAGAAAGCACTGGACGAGTTCGGCAGGCTCGACATACTGGTGAACAACGCGGGAATCGGGATTCGCAAGTCGCCGCAGGACTACACGCTAGACGACTGGAATCTCATAATGGACATAAACCTGACCGGGACATTTCTGCCGTGTCGGGAGGCATACTCTCACATGGCGGAGGCGGGCGGTGGGAAGATTATCAACATCGGCTCGATGACATCGATATTCGGTCATGACCTGGTGATGCCGTACTCTGCGAGCAAGGGGGGCGTGGTGCAACTGACCAAGAGCCTCGCAACGGCTTGGGCGAAGGACAACATACAGGTCAATGCCATTTTGCCGGGCTGGATAGAGACGGATTTGACGGAGCCTTTGCGAACGGAGGAGGGATTCCGTGAGCGTTACGAGTTAATCTCGGCTCGAATACCGCATGGGCGCTGGGGCACCCCGGACGATATGGCAGGCACGGCGGTATTTCTAGCAGCTGCTGCTTCAGACTACGTTACGGGCATTTCTATTCCGGTTGACGGCGGATATGTTGCGTTCTAAGAGGAACTGAACACGAAACAAAGGCGTGAGAGAAGCGGACTCAGGACAAGAGGCGTTATAGACGCGAACGCATGTCAATGAATGTAAAAAGCATGGGCCAGGTCATAAGCGGGGGTAGAGCAATGACCTGGCCCGAATTATACTCTTTTGCTAAATCAATCGAGTGTTAAGCAATGGTTATGTGCAGGGCTGTGAAGCCACGCCATCCTGTGCGGGCAGCGGCACTCGGTTGCCGTTCCCGTCTATCATGTACTGCTGGTAAGTGTAACCGGCCGTTGGGTCACAAGGTACGACAGGAGGTTCCGGAGTAGGTTCGACCATCGGAGGCTCTACAGGTGGGTCGCACTTGCTGCGCTCCGCCAACCTGAGGCTCAAACTGCCGACCTCTGACGCAGCATCACTGTCTCCGCCGCCGGTTAGCGTGATCACTACGCAGATTTCCTGGCCTACATTGTCCGTCAGCAAGACGTAATGCTTTGAGGTATGTGAATCCGAGGAGGTTATAGCTACAGTGGCCACTGTCATTGTCGCGGCGACTATGAGAGCTACCATGAGTATTGCAAAGCGCTTCAATTGATGTCGTCCTTTCTTTTCAAGATGCTTAACCGATTTTTAATTTTTTTTCAAGGTAAATTTATCACCTATATTACCCCCTTTCGCAGCACGAATTATAGCAATGTCAATCAAAGAAAATCAATTGGGGTTTATTTCAGTGAAATTTGTCGTATTCTGAGGCTATACGAGTGAGCTTCTTCTGTGCCAGATATAAGCTACCTTCGTCCGGGCAGACATCGGTCGGGGCAGACTTAAAGAGCCGGAACCGACACAGTCAGCAGCGGGAAGTGGCACCGCCAGGCTACCTGAATTCCTCGACATGTACTATGACGATGTCGATACCGTGAAATTGGCCTGCGAAACGGCAAACGGCTCACTCATAGGTTAATGCTGGCACGCTGGCTGCAATTCCTTCCAAGGAGTTTAGGGTTGGGCATAATTCATTTCACCCCCATCCCAACCTTCCCCCGTCGAGGGGGAAGGGGCTTGCAGTCCGGCTTTTCAGGCGTTCTTGCATCATTTGAAGCGAAATTATATGAAGTGCCCAAATACCTACCCCTATGAACCCTTGATGGGGGAAGGGACAAGATGAACGGTAATAGTGCCACCTCTGAAGAGGTTGCCTATGCCTCGTCTTGGATCGGCGGATGCAGGTTGTGCCAGTCGGTGGCCTGCTCGTAGGCGTGGCCGATGCGGCACAGCAATGGCTCTGACAGCGCCTTGCCCACGAATTGCAGGCTCAGGGGCAGGCCTTCGCTGCTGAGTCCGCAGGGAAGCGATATTGTTGGCGCGCCGTTGTAGTCGTAGGGCACCGTGTATCGCTGGAACGATGTCCCTCTGTCTGCGTTCAGGGGGCCGTACATCTCTTCGCGCGTGATTGGACGCGCAGGACCCATGACAGACGGGCAAGCGAGCACATCAATGTCCGCGAAGGCGTCGCGTATTAGGCCGTTGAGTTCGGCGCGGCGGTTGTTTGCCTCGGCGTAGTCGGCGCCAGTCACGGCTGCGCCCATGTCGAGCCAGCCACGGAACCAGGGGCCATAGTCGTCCCTGCGCGAGGGGTAATTCTCCCTGTGCGCGGCAACGGCTTCAGCGGAGCAGAGAATGGGCCAGGCAGGGAGATAGCTGTCCACGTCCGGCATTTGCACCGTAACGATCTCGGCACCCAACTCCTTCATGACGGCAACGCTCTCGATTACGGCGGCGGCAAGCTCGGGGTCAACGCCGTCGGTGGCGTATTTCTCGTCCAAGCCTATGCGAACACCTTTGACGCCGCCGTCAATACCGTCGAGCATGTCAGGCACGGGCGCGGGCAGCGATGTGGGGTCGTTGGGGTCCTGCCCCGCGATTGCCTGAAGTGAAATGGCTGCGTCGGCGGAACTGCGAGTGAGCGGGCCAACATGGTCGAGGGATTCAGCGAGGGCGAGAACTCCGTAGCGGCTGACACGTCCCCATGTCGGTTTCAGGCCGACGGTGCCGCATGCCGCCGCGGGAAAGCGGATGGAGCCGCCGGTGTCGCTACCGAGCGAGCCGAAGCATAATCCTGCCGCCGTAGCCACGCCCGAACCGCTGGACGACGACCCGGCCCAATGCCCTGTGTTCCACGGGTTCAAGGGGAGGTCGAGCGCCGGGTTGTAGCCGCCCATCGCGCCCTCGGTGAGGTTGAGCTTGCCCAGCGGAACGGCTCCGGCGGCGTCGAGCTTGACGACTACCGTGGCATCGAATGAAGGCACATGGTCGATATACACCTTGCTGCCGCCCATCGTGCGGACGCCTGTGGTGAAGCAGAGGTCCTTGACGGCGAAGGGAACGCCGTGAAGGGGACCGCGATACTGCCCTGTGGCAATCTCGGCTTCGGCGGCTTTGGCGGCTGCCTGTGCCTGGTCTGCCATAACGGTGGCGTAGCTCTTGTACTTGCCGTCAAGGTTCTCGATGCGGCGGAGCATGGCTTCCGTAACCTCGACCGGCGAGAGTTCTCGCGCCTTGATGAGCGCGGCTATCTCGGTGATGGTCATGTAGTGCAGTGGTGTGTCAGCCATTCGTCGGCTCTCCTTACATTTGATTGCTTGAGTGATTGCTTGAGGCTATCCCAAATCTGAGAAAACTGCCCTTCAACAAGCTCAGGACTAACGGGCTTATGGATCAACAGAATGGACAGGGATTTATCCTAACCCTCTCCCTCTGGAAGAGGGGACTATTCTGTTAATCCCGCAAATCGGTGTTAGCTTCCGGCCTTCACGAAGTCGGCGATGCGCTCGCCTATCATCATCGTGGTCACGTTGATGTTGGCGCGCACGCAGTCGGGCATGATGGAGGCGTCCACAACGCGCAGGCCATCTATGCCATGCACCTTGCCGTACTGGTCAACGACTGCCATGGGGTCGTCCGCGGGCCCCATCTTGTTGGTGCAGGAGATGTGGTGTCCGGTCGTTACCTCGCGCCTCATCCAGTCGTCCAGAGCGTCGTCCGACTCAAAAGCCTCGTCCGGCGGCTCAACGCGCTCTTCGATGATGTCTTTCCACGCCTCATGCTCGCCAAGATTGGAGCATATCCGCACCGCCTCACGCATGCGCTCACGGTCGAACGCCTCCTGGAAGTAGTTGTAGTCGAGTAGGGGCTGCACGCTGGGATCTGACGATTGCAACTTCAGCTCACCCGCGCCCACCGCGAGGTCAAGGCCGATAATCATGCGTATGCCGATGGGCGTCATACGGTCGCCGCCCCGGTCTATTCGCTCGGTGGCGAAGATCATCATATAGACAATCATGTCGTTTTCGAGGTCCGAGTTACTGGCAGTGTAGCGCAGGCCGAACTGTATGCGCGGCCCGAAAGTCTCAAGCTCGTACTCAGGCTTGGTTCTCCATGTGACATAGACCAGGGGGTGGTCGCGCAGATTCTGCCCGACGCCGGGTAGGTCCTTTAGCACCGGGATGCCCACTTCGTTGAGATGGTCGGCAGGCCCGACGCCCGACAGCATCAGAATCTGGGGCGAGCCAACAGCGCCCGCGCTCAGGATTATCTCGTCACCATCGACGACGAAGCGCTCGCCGCCGCTCTCCACGTCCACGCCGGTCGCCCTGTTGCCATCGAAGACGATGCGATGCACGACGCAGTTGGGTCGGATGGTCAGGTTGAGGCGATGGCGCGACAGGCTGAGGTAGCCGAGGTTCGTGCTCCAGCGTATGCCTTCCGGATTGTTGAGCGGAAGCGGCCCCACGCCCGTCGTGTCGGGCGCGTTGTGGTCCGGGCAGTCGGCGAATCCGTAGTCGAGGCAGGACTCGTAGAACGCCTTGGACGCGCCGCGCCACTGCTCTTCAGGGAAACGGTGACAGATGATTGGCCCGTCCGTGCCGTGGAAGTCGTCGCTGTAGGTGGTGTCGGTCTCCAGTTTGCGGAAGTACGGCAGCGAGTTCTCGAAAGTCCACTCGTCATTGCCCCACGACGCCCAGCGGTCATAGTCGTCCGGAACGCCGCGCAGGAAAATCTGCCCGTTGATGGCGCTTGAGCCGCCGGTGACCTTGCCTCGCGGCACGAGCATCGGCTGCGCCTGCTCGGTGGCGCGCGCGGTGAACTGCCAGTTATGGTCGCTCGTCATGATGTCGGTCGCGGACGCGTAGCCGTACTTGACCTCTTCGGGCAGGTCGTCCAGTTCGGCGTAGTCGGGGCCAGCTTCAAGCAGTAGAACCGACGTATTCGGGTCCTCAGTGAGTCTGGTTGCGAGAATCGCGCCCGCCGAACCCGCTCCGATGATGATGTAGTCGTATCTCATGAATGCTCCTTGTGTAAATCGAATAGACCGGCACCTATGTTGGGCTTAACGATCCTCAGTTGGAAATATGAATAATGAATACTGTGCTTGCGACACAAAGTCAAGAGACTGACGAGAGAATGTGTCAGCGGTATGTGATAGTATCCTGTTTGTGGCAAGAGGCGAATCGCCGTTAATCCTTAAAATGATAAAACTTTCGACCAGACCAAAGGAGACACTCTCATGACATCACAGATCGGTCTATCGGTGGCGCTGCCGGCTTATACGGTTGATCCGGCGTTCACGGCGCGGCGAGCCGAGGAACTTGGCTTCGAGTCTATCTGGTTTGCTGAGCATCCCATCCTGCCAGTCGAGTCTGACAGCCCGTTTCCGGGGTCTGACGACGGCATAATTCCCTGGACATACGCGCACTTCACCGAGCCGTACATCGCGCTGGCACGCGCGTCCGCGGTTACGACTGACCTGAAGCTGGGCACGGGCATCACGCTAATCACTGAACGCAATCCACTGGTGCTGGCGAAGGTTATCGCTGCGCTGGACTTCTACAGCGGCGGACGATTTCTGTTCGGTATCGGCACGGGCTGGCATCGCGAAGAGACAGAGCTAATGGGCGGTGACTTCGATCACCGCTGGACGCAGGCGCGTGAGGCTGCGCTTGCGCTCAAAGCGCTGTGGACCGAGGATGAGGCGGAGTTCCACGGCAAGTATTACGACTTCCCGCCTGTGCAGTGCTATCCGAAGCCGGCGCAGAAGCCGCACCCTCCGATTCTGCTGGGCGGCATGGCGAGGAATGTGCTGCGCCGCATCGCGCGCTGGGGCGACGGCTGGCTGCCCAACCGCGTAACGCCTGAGCAAGTGCGCGAGAGCCGCGTCATACTGGACACGCTTGCGGCGGAGTATGACCGCGATCCATCTGCGCTCACCATAAACATACACGGCCAAGACCCTGATCGCGAAGTTGTGGAATCTTACCTGGAAGCGGGGGCGAACCGCGTCATCGTGCGGTTGGAGTTGTGCGAGTCTGAGGACGAGATGGGTGAGGAATTGGAGCGAGTGGCAGAGGCGGTGCTTTAGCGGCGGTCATGATATTTCACCCCCATCCTAGCCTTCCCCCATAAAGGGGGAAGGGATTCTTGCACTCACCCTAACCCTCTCCCTAGGTGAGAGGGGACTTGATTAAGGAGCCTGAGATGAAACTGGCGCTGCAATATGAGATGCAAAGGCCTTCGCTGGACGACCATCTGGTACTTCAGGAGACGATGGAGCAGTGCATCCTGGCTGATGAGGTCGGCTTCGACTACCTGTGGTTTGTGGAGCATCACTTCCTGACGGGCTTCTCGGCATCGCCGTGTCCGGACCTGGTGTATGCTGCGCTCAGCCAGCGCACGAAGCAGATACGGCTGGGGCTTGGCGTTGTTATCCTGCCATATCACCATCCCAACCGTGTGGCGGAGCGTGTCGCTATGCTGGACCATCTCTCAGAAGGGCGCGTTGATTTCGGGACGGGACGCTCCGCGCCCTATGAGCTGACCGGCATGGGTATCGATCCACGCGACAGCCGCGAGATGTGGGAAGAATCGCTCTCGATGGTGCCGAATATCTGGCAGACCGACTGGTACTCCTACGAAGGCAAATACTGGCAGGTGCCGGAGCGCCAGATACTACCGAAGCCGTACCAGGACCCACACCCTCCAATATGGGTCGCTGCGCTCCAGCCGGCGACATACGAGATTGCGGCGTCCAAGGGCATTGGCGTGCTCTCGTTCGGCTCAAGCGCGCCGTCCTCGCTGGAACCATACGTGAAGCAGTATCGTGAGAGTGTGAAGAAGGCAAATCCAGTCGGCGCGTTCGTCAACGACCAGTGGGCGAGTTCCACGCTCGGCGTGTGCCTTGAAAACGACCGCGAAGCGAAGGAGATGGGCGCGCAGTCGTTGAAGAACTTCTTCGGACCCGACAGACCCTACGTGCAGGGGCAGAAGGACGTGTACGCGCAGCTTCTGGATAAGTGGGGCGGCGTGCCCGACCATCTGAAGGCGAACTTCTCGCGCTATGTTGAAGTTGGCGAAGACGAAGAGGCCCACAAAGATGTTCTGGACTACTCGGGGGGCAGCGCCATCGCGCACCGAATCTGGGAGGACCTGGATGCGGATACGCTATGCGACCGCGCGGTGGTCATCGCGGGGAATCCGGATAGTTGCATCGAGGCGCTGAAGAAGCACGAGGCGATCGGCATCGACCAAATGATGATTATGATGCAGACCGAGACCGTGCCGCACGAGAAGGTTATGGAGTCGATCGAACTCTTCGGCAAGTACGTGATACCGGAGTTCAAGAAGGGGAGCTAACAGGACGGACAGGACGTAGTCCTTTGCACCCTGTCCGTTTGTGCGCTTGGTCTAGTCGCCTACGGTCTCTTCGACTCGTTCCTCTGCTTCGGCGCGCTCCCTTGCTACGGGTGGCGGTACACCTCGCTCGCCGAATACCAGCACGTCGAGAGTGCCCTGCATCCTGTCCACCTTCGAGCCGAGCGCATCTACCTTTGCGTCTAACTCGCGCATCTCAGAGCGGACACTGGTCAGCCCTTCGTGCATCTCAGAGCGGACACTGGTCAGCCCTTCGCGCATCTCAGAGCGGACACTGGTCAGCCCTTCGCGCATCTCAGAGCGGACACTGGTCAGCCCTTCGCGCATCTCAGAGCGGACACTGGTTAGCCCTTCGCGCATCTCATTCTGCAAGCCGTCAATGCGCCTGTCCATCCTGTCAAGGCGTTCGGTCTGCTTTCTGTCGAGCCAAAATATCAGTCCTGCCAAAATTACAATGGTAGCAAGGAACTCGATTGTTATTATGACGGCTGTGCTATCAAGCATTGTAATCTCCCGTACTGCCATAGTAACGGCAGGCGGTAGATAAGGCAACCCGCCTATGTGTCCGAGTTCGCCGCCGTTACCGCGGTCCTGGTGACGGTATTGAACCTGCGCTCGGTGGCAGAAGTAAACAGCGAGACCTGCATAACGCGCGCCTCGGTGTTGATGCGAAGCGTCAGTGTCTCCATGACTCTGTTGTAAACGTCAAGCGCCGCCTCCAGCGCGACCTGGCGCTGCCAGTGTTCCTGCCAGGGACCCGGATTTGCCGCGCCGATATGCGGCAACCTGACGAATTCATCCATGAGGCTGTCGGCAGCATCACGCAATTCTCCAAAATCCTCGGTTCTGTCGTATCCGTCGATGCCCCTGTTGCGGAAGAGAACGAGCTGGTATAGCAGCATCCACCAGTAGATGGAGGCAAGGCGCTGCTCGTTCAGGCGCTTGCGGTGGCGTTTCAGACCCCAGTCCAGCGACTTGTCGGTGTTCTGCACGAAGAGTTGCGCTAAGACGTCAGCCGCACTCTGGCAGCATCCCGTCCACAGAGCGGCGAGCCTGCTATCCAGACTATTCGCGCCGAACTCCAATGATATTCGGAGCAACTCATCGATATCTGAGCGTAGCCTTGACTTGGAGGATCCTGATAGGAACGGTAGCCTCATCTGTATCCTTCCTTTCGATGGCGGCGCAGTCGGAAATGAGCAATATGCGGCATAGCTTTCTTGACCGCATATCCTATCACTATGCCAATAATTGTGTTAGCCACTTGTCAAGACCTTGACCGCGCAATGAAGGCGAATTATTATTCACAGGCAATCGGGCACAGGCTATCGGGCACAGGCTATCGGGCACAGGCTATCGGGCACAGGCTATCGGGCACAAGGCGGTCAGGCGACGACCTCGGACGTTCCACTCAGGCAATTGAAGATGTTAGTGTATGGATCTCAAGGCTTACATACGCGAAGTTCCGGATTTTCCTAAGCCGGGCATTCTGTTCCGAGACATCACGCCGCTCCTAGCGGAGACATCCGCATTGAGTTCCGCCGTTGACCGCCTGGTGGAGCTGTGCGAGCCGCTTCAACCCGACGCCATTGTGAGCGTCGAGGCGCGGGGCTTTCTGTTTGCAGCGCCGCTTGCCTATCGCATGGGGAAGCCGCTTGTGCCGGTGCGAAAACAGGGCAAGCTGCCATACAAGACGCACAGCGCGAGCTACGATCTGGAATACGGCACGGACACGCTGGAGATACACCGCGACGGTATAGGCAATGGACAGCGCGTGCTGATTGTGGACGACCTGCTGGCGACGGGAGGCACAGTGTCGGCAGCAGCAAAGTTAGTGCGCGAATGTGGAGCGAGCGTCGCAGGCTACGCTTTCCTTATCGAGCTTGCGAGCCTGAACGGCAGGCAGCTACTGGACGGTGGCGATGTGGTGTCGCTGATAATATACGAGTGACCGCTCGCGTATCGGGCTGCCCACCTGACACCTGGCGATTGATTTGGCTGCCGTTCACAATCGCGGCGAGCAGCAAGAAAGGGAGAACTCCAATGACGACGGAAGTAAACATCGATTCCTTGATAACCGACGTGGAAGAGGTGGTAGCGAGAGGTATCGCCTATGTTCAGGCGAATGCGGAGTCCGAAGTGAAGATAGACATCTGGACTCCGCGCGAGGTGCTGTGCCACTGGATATACTGGCACGCCGCTACCGCGGAAGGCATGGAGACCGCGGCATCCGGTGAAGGCCCGCATAGCATATACGCGGATGTGGACGACATGAACGCGAGGGCCGTTGGACGAAAGTCAGGCGTTTCGGTCGCATGGCTCGTCGAAGAGATGGAAGAATTGCAAGAGCGTCTGCTTGCGGCGGCACGAGCAATGCCCGACCCGAACGCGGTGGTGATGGTCCGAGGTGACGGATACGAAGCGACCGGCGCGCAGCGTCTTGAGACCATCGTCGCCCACTGGAACGAGCACCTTGAAGAGATGGCAGAGGCGGCGGCTTCGGCGTAGTCCTTCGCTGACGTGGACAGTGCGTCGCGTCAGGTGAATCGAAAATAACCGTGCTTGCATTTGCAATTTCACCCCCATCCCCTGCCTTCGCAGGGGCAGGCTCTAGCCTTCCCTCTTAAGGGGAAAAGGGCTAATTGAGTCGGGCCGAATTGACAAAGGGCGCGCGTGTTTGTCATCATGCGAGTCAAGAGGGGCTTTTGGTTCACTGGGCAGGCAATGGCGATGTGTGGGCGTGGCCGCAGAACCGACCAGCGAGTCGCTTCTAATTTCCGCATCGTATCAGATATACTCGGCTACCTTTGTGGTTGCTGTGGAGGCTGTGCAGGGAGGTAACATGGTTTATCGCACTAACGTCAGTTATATAACCCACTTCCTCCGCGAGGTGGATATGTTCAGTGGGCTGTCAGAGCGCAATCTGGACCGCATCGCGTCCTTGTGCGAGGAACAAGCCTTTGCTCCGGGCGAACATCTCGGTATGCAGGACGAACGCGGAGCTCGACTGTATGTCATACGCAATGGGGAGATCACCGTAACAATCGGCTCGCAGGACACCGGCGTGGTTGTAAGAACGGTGCGGGCGCGAGAGACATTCCCTATCGCGGTGCTGATGGAGCCACCAATTCTGGTTACGACCACTCAGGCCGTTACCGAAGTGGATGCTTATGTGATTCCACGTGTCAGACTTATGGAGCTTTGCGAGCTTGAGCCGGAAATCGGCATGCATATTTACAGGGCGAGTTGCAGCATAATCATGAACCGCTATCGGTACACCCTGGCTATGCTCTCGGACAGCGTGGGGCATCCGACACGATTGAACCCGGTCTGGCGTGGGGCAGAGGTGTAGCGAGGAAACCAAATCGATGGGACGGATTTCATTCCAATCTAGCCTTCCCCCAATCAAGGGGAAAGACTTTTCAAGAGACATTTACAATGGGAGCGGAAGGTATTTTCGCGGAGGTGCATCATGACGGTTGTAGCGTTAGGCGGACTAACGGGCGCAGGCGCCAGGACGATGGGCCCGATACTTGCGGAGCAAATGGGAGCCGACTATGTTGACCGGCTCATTCTTACGAATGTGGCGAGGCATGTGGGTGCGACCGTTGAGGCGTTGCACCAGCGTGAAGAGCGCCCACCAACAAGAGGCGAGCGGTTCACGCGGTTCTTGCAGCGTGTTCTGGAACGCTCCGCGGTAACCGGCGCGGGGGGCGACCCATACTTCGGACCTGGTGTCGCGGCGTTCCTGACTGAAGAGTACGAGGACCTGCCGGAGCCGACGGTTACGCGAGGGCACGAACTGGAGGACGAAAAGTATATCGAGGGCGTGCAGCATGCCATCAGCGACATGGCGACCGATGAGAACATAGTGATGGTCGGACGCGGCTGCTACTACATACTGAAGGACGAGCCGAATGTGTTGCGAGTCGGCATCGAGGCGCAAATAGATGACCGCGTAGCCACAATCGCACAGCGTGAGCGGCTTAGTCTCGACGAAGCGGCCAGGACGGTGGCGGCGCGAGACCAGGCGCGGATGTACTTTTTCAACCGCTTCTTCGATATAGTGGATCCGGACGCGCCGGAGTTCTTCCACTTCGTGATAAATACCAGCGCCGTGCCGCAGGACTATGCGATCAAGATGATAATGGACGCGATCGATGCGCTGCGCGATGGGCAGTTGAAGTAGCGACTCAAGATTCGTCCAGAGAATAATAGTTATTCCAAAGACGGTTGCGCTAATGGACTCCTTTGGCTAGAATAGCGCACATCAGGGCGACAGACGGCGTTGCCACCGCAGCGCTCAATTGGGAGGAAAGCCTATGGCACTTCTAGAGATAAATGATCTCGCTACCTACTTCTTCACGCAGGAAGGCGTGGTTAAAGCGGTGGACGGCATCAGCTACGAGCTTGCGGAAGGCGAAGTTCTAGGAGTCGTGGGCGAAAGCGGCTGCGGCAAGAGCGTCAGCGCGCTTTCTATCATGCGCCTGGTGGCTAATCCTCCCGGCAGGACTGTCGGAGGGCAGGTTATTTTCGAGGGCGAAAACTTGTTGGAGATGGATGACTCGGAGATGCGGAACATCCGGGGCAACAAGATAGCGATGGTCTTCCAGGAGCCGATGACCTCCTTGAATCCGGTGCTGACAATAGGTCGCCAACTGACTGAGACACTTGAACTTCATCTGGGCCTGTCAAAGGAGCAGTCACGCGCCCGCGCTGCCGAGCTTCTCCAGCTCGTGGGCATTCCTGACGCGGAAAACCGCCTTAAGGACTACCCGCACCAGTTCAGCGGAGGCATGCGCCAGCGCGTGATGATCGCTATGGCGCTAAGCTGCAACCCGCGACTCATCATTGCGGACGAGCCGACCACGGCGCTTGACGTAACTATTCAGGCACAGATTCTGGAACTAATGCAGGACCTTGCGGCGCAGTTCGGCACCGCAATGATTATCATCACCCACAACCTCGGCGTGGTCGCGCGCTACGCCCACCGTGTCATCGTAATGTACGCGGGCAAGATAATTGAGACGGGTGATGCGCGGGAAATATACCATAACCCCAGCCATCCCTATACGATGGGCTTGCTCGCATCAGTGCCTCGCCTCGACGAAGCGGAGCGTACCAGGCTGGAGGCGATTGAAGGATTGCCCCCGAACCTAGTGAATATGCCGGGAGGATGTTCATTCGCGCCACGTTGCCAATTCGCTGTCGAGAAGTGTCTTGAGGAAGAGCCAGTGCTTATGGATGTTGTCGAAGGCCACGATGCAGCCTGCTGGCGAGCTGCGGAACTTCAACAAGCGACGGCCCGCGCCTAGACAGGGGAGAGTTCGATGACGACACAGAACGGTAATACCAACGACAACGAAGTTCTGCTGGAAGTAAAAAACCTGAAGATGTATTTCCCGGTTACGTCGGGCATCTTCTTCCAGCGCAAGATTGCCGACGTCAAAGCCGTTGACGATGTGAGCTTTTTCATTCGCAAGGGTGAGACGCTGGGCCTGGTGGGCGAGAGCGGCTGTGGAAAGACGACCACAGGACGCTGCATTTTGCAACTCTACAAGCCGACCGAAGGCGACATCATCTTTGAAGGCGAGGACCTGAACGAGCTGGACGGCAGGGCGATGCGCGAGATGCGCCGGAAGGTGCAGGTTATCTTCCAGGACCCTTACGGTTCGCTCAATCCGCGCATGACCTGCGGCGACATCGTAGGCGAGCCGCTCATCGTGCATAAGCTTACTTCCTCCAAGCAGGAATACCGGGACCGCGTTACCGAACTCTTGCAGACGGTGGGTCTGAACCCGTACATGGCGGACAGATACCCGCATGAGTTCAGCGGCGGGCAGCGGCAGCGTATCGGAATCGCGCGCGCTCTTGCAGTGAACCCCAGCTTCATCGTGTGCGACGAGCCTGTGTCCGCGCTGGACGTGTCCATTCAGGCGCAGGTAATCAACCTGCTTGAAGACCTGCAGGACCAGTTCGGTCTGACCTACCTGTTCATCGCGCACGACCTGTCGGTGGTACGGCACATCAGCGACCGCATCGCGGTGATGTACCTGGGTCATATCGTGGAGATTGCCGACCGAAACGAGCTTTACGAGAATCCGCTGCACCCGTACACGAAGGCATTGCTCTCGGCAGTGCCGATTCCGGACCCGGTAGTGGAGCAGCAGCGCGAGCGCATCATCCTGACGGGCGACGTGCCCAGCCCGATGAATCCGCCCGCAGGCTGCGTCTTCCACACACGCTGCCCGGACATGATCGGCGACTGCCAGCTTGAAGTGCCGCGTCTGCGCGAGGTGTTACCCGATCACTGGGTATCCTGCATCCGCGTGGAGGGCTACGACACGGCGCCGTCGCTGTAGGCGCACAGTACATACGGCAACTAGAAGGGGGCGCTCGCTTGAGAGCCCCCTTATTCTTTTCGTAGGACTCTTTCGCTATACTGGGGTTGGCTAATTCATAATAGGACAGACGGGAAGGCGCGCTATGCCTACACTCGAAAGCATTAGCATCAAGGGCTTCAAGAGCATACGGGATGTCAATGTCGAACTGCGCGACATCAATGTGCTGATAGGCGCGAACGGCTCAGGGAAGTCGAATTTTCTAGAAGTATTGTCTTTCTTACAGGCGATTCGTGCAGGCAACCTTCAAGATTACGTCGCTCGCGCTGGTGGGTCCGAAAGGCTGCTCCATTTCGGCGCTAGAACTACAAGCGAGTTGTATGTTCATATTGTCTTTGAAGCCGCGATAGAAAATCACTCCAATGGATATGAGATTGTGCTAGAGTCAACGGAGACTAACACTCTCTTTCCTCGCGGTGGTTATGAGCGAGCATACTTTTGGAACAGAGAGCACCCTGAACCATACGATGTGTATCTCTCACGGGAACAGGGGGAAGCGGGAATAAGTTTTCAAGATAACAGGCGTGTTGTACAACACGTTCAAAGCTATCTCGATAGTTGGAGGATATATCACTTCCATGACACTAGCTCGGTGTCTCCTTTGAAGAAAACTGCTGACCTCCACGATAATCGATTCTTGCGTCCAGACGGTTCCAATCTTGCAGCTTTTTTGTATCTCCTCCGTGAGAGATACGAGGAGTCCTATAATTTCATTCGGAACACGATACGCCTTGTTGCGCCGTTCTTCAACGACTTTGCCCTTAGACCTTCACCGCTTAATGAAAACATGATCCGTTTGGAATGGGAACACAGGGGCAGCGACGCTTACTTCGATGCGTCTTCGCTTTCCGACGGGACACTGCGCTTCATCGCGCTGGCAACGCTATTGCAGCAGCCGAAAGAACTGCGCCCATCGGTCATTCTGCTGGATGAGCCAGAATTGGGAATGCATCCATTAGCGATTACTATGCTTGCATCTATGGTGAAGAGCGCGTCCGTTGATACTCAGGTCATTCTTGCTACACAGTCTCCGATCTTGCTGGACTATTTCGAGCCGGAGGATGTGCTGGTGGCAGACAGGGTGGACGGCGCGACTGAGTTCACACCACAGAGGGCCGATAAATTGGAGGTCTGGTTGAGAGACTACAGCCTTGGTGAACTTTGGGAGAAAAATGAACTCGGCGGTCGTCCTGCACCTGAAAGGCGGGTTCTGAGCAGATGACCCGCCTCATTGTCCATGTCGAAGGCCCAACTGAAGAGACTTTTGTCAATGAGGTGCTTAGCGAGCATCTTTACCAACGCGGATATACCGACGTGAGCGCACGCATTATAGGAAAGGCAAGGGCGCACGCTCAGCGTGGCGGCATTGTGCCTTGGAGAATCGCACTTCAAGGGATACTGAATCATCTCAGACAAGACCAAGGATGGTATGTCAGCACGATGGTTGACTACTATGCGTTGCCGAATGATTGGCCCGGCCGAGCTGTCTCCCCCACCCCGCAGACAGCCTCCGATAGGGCGGTGGTGATAGAAGATGCACTGCTTCAGGACGTGTGCAATGAGATGGGTACGGACTTCATCCCGGACCGTTTCGTACCATATGTGATGATGCATGAGTTTGAGGCGATGCTGTTCAGTGACTGCGGTAGTTTCGCTTCTGCTATCGGAAGTTCTGCCCTAAGAGGAAGGTTTCAGGCAATCCGCGACGGATTCGGCAGCCCTGAAGACATCAATGACTCTCCAGTTAACGCGCCATCAAAGCGTATCGAAAGGGTGCTCCCGAATTATGACAAGGAGCTCGGTGGCGCTGTCGGTGCCTTAGGAATAGGGCTTGAGACGATTCGCGCTGAGTGCCCACACTTTCGGGATTGGCTGGAGCGCCTTGAAAGTCTTCTATAACGAACTGGCAATATTCTGTCACCAATCACTTCGGCCCTCCTTCTACGCTCTCCCACACATTCTTCCGTGCCTGCCTTTGCCATGTTGTGGTACATTATGCCAATCACACTGGGAGGATGTGCTTATGCTCGATTATAAGCCCAATATGGTTCTGTCCAACGAAGAGTTCAGGGTCGTGGGTACGCGCCCTGTGCGTCATGACGGAGTAGATAAGGTTACCGGACGCGCGCGCTATGCTGCCGATACCGCGATGCCCGGACTGCTGTACGCTAGGGTCGTGCGCAGTCCGCACGCCCACGCCCGCATCCTTAGCATTGACGCGAGCCGCGCGCTTGCGCTGCCGGGTGTGCATGCGGTAGTTACTGCCGCGGATTTCCCGGAGGCTTCGGCAGAGTTCGTTGACCAGGAAGAGGGTGCAGCCGTCAACTACGGCTTCTTCAGCCGCAACATCATGGCGCGCGAGAAGGCGCTGTACATGGGACACGCGGTCGCCGCGGTCGCCGCAACGAGTCAGCATCTCGCGGATGAAGCCGCCGCGCTCATTGATGTTGACTACGAAGTGCTGCCCCCTGTCATCACCGCTTCGGACGCGATGGCGGACGGCGCGCCGATACTACACGAGCGCCTGCTCACTATGGCTAGTCCAGCATTCCGCTCCGGTGGCTACGGCGACAGCGACGAGCAGACGAATGTCGCCAACCACTTCGTGTTCGACGACGGAGACCTCGAACAGGGCTTCGCCGAGGCGGACGTAATCGTGGAGCGCGAGTTCCACACGAAGGCGGTGCATCAGGGCTACATCGAGCCACACTCGGCAACCGCGTTCTGGAACCGCGACGACAAGCTGACAGTCTGGTGCAGCACACAGCAGCTCTTCGCCTTCCGCGACCACATATCAGCCGTGCTTAACATCCCTCTGGCGAATGTGCAGGTCATACCGATGGAGATTGGAGGCGGATTCGGAGGCAAGGGCATGGGCGGGCTGTACCTGGAGCCCGTGGTCTCGATGCTGTCCCGCAAGGCTGCAAGGCCGGTGAAGCTGGCAATGAGCCGCAAGGAAGTGTTCGAGGGATCAGGACCGACATCCGCGACTCACATCAAGGTGAAGATGGGCGCTACCGGCGATGGCAAGCTCACGGCTGCGGACGCAACGCTCATCTATGAGGCGGGCGCGTTCCCCGGCTCCCCTGTACCTTCTGGCTGCCGCACGATGCTTGCTCCCTATGTCATACCCAACGTTCACGTTGAGGGGCTTGACGTTGTGGTGAACACGCAGAAATCGGCAGCGTACCGCGCTCCCGGCTCGCCGGCAGCAGCGTTCGCCGCGGAGTCGGTCGTGGACGAGCTTGCGAACAAGTTAAGCATCGACCCCATCGAGTTCCGCCTGCTGAACGCATCGAAGGAGGGCACTCGCCAGCCCGCGGGCCCCGTGTTCCGGCGTATCGGCAATGTGGAGATGCTTGAGGCGGCGCGCGACCACGCCCACTACCAGACGCCGATTAACGGCAAGTTCAGGGGTAGGGGTGTAGCCAGCGGCGGGTGGTTCAACGGCAGTGGCCCAGCGAGCGCGGTGGCGAGCGTCAACCCCGACGGCTCCGTCAGCCTGATAGAAGGGTCGCCGGACATCGGAGGCAGTCGCGCTGTGATGGCAATCCATGTCGCCGAGGTGCTTGGCATCGATGTCGAGGATGTGAAGCCCGCCGTTGTAGATACCGATTCAATCGGCTACTGCTCAGGTGCGGGCGGCAGTGGCGTAACCTTCAAGACAGGCAGGGCATGCTATGAGGCGGCGCAGGATGTGAAGAGCCAGATGGTAGAGCGCGCCGCGCGGATATGGGATGTGGACACGGACGATGTGGAATACGACGACGAAGGCGCGGTGCTGCGCCACAAGCAGGATAGCGAGCTTTCGATTACGTTCGCCGCGCTCGCGCAGCGTCTCAACGGCTCCGGCGGTCCCGTCGTGGGGCGAGCCACGGTGAACCCCGGCGGCGTGGGCAACGCTTTCGCCATGCACATCGTTGACGTGGAGGTTGACCCGGAGACGGGCAAGGTGGAAATACTGCGCTACACTGCGTTGCAGGATGTAGGCAAGGCGATGCACCCAAGCTATGTGGAAGGGCAGATGCAGGGCGGCGCAGTGCAAGGCATCGGCTGGGCGCTGAACGAAGAATACTTCTTCGACGAGGACGGGCGCATGTTGAACTCGACCTTCCTCGACTACCGCATGCCCGTGTCGCTCGATGTGCCGATGATAGACACGGTGCTAATCGAAGTTGCCAATCCGGGACATCCTTATGGTGTGCGCGGCGTTGGGGAGGCGTGCATCGTGCCCCCTATGGCGGCGATAGCGAATGCCATCAGCAACGCGATCGGCGTGCGAATGACAGAGTTGCCGATGTCGCCCGCAAAGGTCGTAGAGGCGCTATCGAAAAACGGCAACTGACGAGAGCTAATATCTATGAACAGGATAGGAGGGGTATTTTCACCCCCATCCTAACCTTCCCCCATAAAGGAGGAAGGGAGTCTATCTCCTTCTGCAAAGGAATTGGTTGAATGAAATACTACAGTCTCATAGGCGTGGACGGCGACACCAGATTGGCGGTGGAGGCGAGCGAGGGCGTACTCTCCGACCTGACTTCGGCGCATCCCGAACTGGAAATGCTTGAGGACCTCGTTCTGGCGGCAACCGTGTCCGGTCGAAGCATAGACACATTGGCGCAGCAGATTATCGAAGGTGGCGACACCGATGAATACAGCCTCGCCGAGATATTGAATGGCGAGAGCGATGCTGCGCTCGACATGCCGTTCGAGCCGCCGGAAGTATGGGCGGCAGGCGTTACATACAAGACGAGCGAGATGGAGCGCCGCAGAGAGAGCGAAACTCCGGACGTCTATTCAATGGTGTACAGTGCGGAGAGGCCAGAGGTCTTCTTCAAGGCGACGCCCGAACGCTGTGTCGGACCCAATGACGCTGTCGGCATCCGTGAAGACTCCAACTGGAACGTGCCGGAGCCTGAGCTTGCGTTCGTGCTGTACGGAGGCGAGATTATCGGCTACACCGTCGGCAACGACATGAGTAGTCGCCAGATAGAAGGCGAAAACCCGCTATACCTGCCACAAGCGAAAGTGTTCAACCGTTGCTGCGCCATCGGGCCGTGCTTCGTGACGGCTGAATCGATAGACGATCCGCACGGCCTGGATGTGAACTGTGCCATAACGCGAAGTGGCGTAGAGGTCTTCAGCGGCAGCACGAACACTTCTCAGATGGCACGCACCTGCCAGGAACTTGCAGACTGGCTTCAGAGGCACAACGACGTGCCGAACATGACCGCTGTGCTGACGGGCACCCCCATTGTGCCGCCGCCCGATTTCACCCTTCAGGAAGGCGATACCGTGAGCATCACGATAGAGGGCATCGGTACGCTAGTGAACGATGTTATGGTGGTGTAGTGGCGTATGACGCCAAGATGATAGGACGTCTTCGGTAACTGGTGAGTGTTCAGGGGATGGTGACAATGTGAAGAACAAAAAACGACTGCATAAAAAAAGCGAATGGCTTGAAAAGTTAAGCAGCTTGAGTCCGGAGGAGAAGGCAGAATATCTGGCTCGTAAAGTGAAAGAAGGTCGCCGGCAAGCACACTTGATTTTGGGTAGTCCCTCCAAGTCCACAATGACGCGGGAGGAAGTCAGAGATATGTTTGATAAAGAGTATCCCGGACTGACCCTGAGCGACCAGATTACCAAGGACAGGGAGGCCGGGTTGTAGATGCCGGTTTTCTATCTTGATGCTTCGGCTATTGCCAAACTCTATCTTCGGAATGAGATGGGCGTGGATTTTGTGCTTGATCTTCTCACCTCCCCTTCACAGGGCGAAAGATTCTTCACCTCAGCGCTGTCCATCGTGGAGGTTAAGGCTGCCATATCTCGCAGAATCGACATACCGGATACTCGCTCAGTTCTTATTGCAGCGTATGATGGCGACATGCACGAGATGTTTGAGGTCCTACCTGTGGAGGATAGCGTCATCGTAGAAGCTGGTGCAGTTGTAGAAAACCATCGCCTCCGCGCCGGTGATACCATTCATCTGGCGACTGCATTGTCCGTCGCTGCCGTTGCCGACTCGCAAGTCTTCATGGTTTCCAGCGATGCCGAGTTGCTTGAAGCATCCGAAGCGGCTGGCATTGGTGCGATCGATCCGCAGATGAATGATGCGATGGGCAACCTCCGCCAACTAAGGGAATAGCCTGCACTCCGCGTTGACACAGACACACGCCGATAGTAACCTCTGCGCTAACATACCTTTGACCATTTCGCACTACAGGAGAACGGTAGCATGTGTACCTATATTATTCAGAAATCTGACATCAGGGGCAGCGGCAAGGGAACGCCGGGCTGGATTCCGGTTACCGAGGCGCGGGTCTATTATGATCACCCCTTCCACATGACGACAGACCATACGCTGAATATCGACTTCGTGAATCCGGAGAAGGGTCTTGATGCACGGGTCGCGGTCGAGTTGACGGCGGAATCGGCGCGCGCGCTTGTCGCAGACATTCTTGCCGCGCTGGAAGAGGGGAATGTCGCGCACGCTGCCGATTGACCATCTGCCATTTCAGATTGCAGCTAGATTTGGGGCGCGCAGAACTCTGTCCTTAGACCAATACAGGACGAACGGGTTTTGGCGCCTACATTCCAGCAAATGAAATGACGGCTTCGCACGCGATCAGGACTTGCAAAGGCAACTCAAGTTATGTAGAGTTGCGCCAGACAAGGGCATCCGTGCCTTGCTACCACAAACCTGAGACAGTTGAACAAAGGAGTTAGGCGGATAAGCGAAATAAGCAGATAGACACGGAGGGGACGCGCATGCTAAACCTGTCAATTCGTCGAAGTGCTACTTTCCTGATACTACTCTTATTGCCTACGCTTGTACTGGCTGCGGCCTGTTCAAGTGCGGAGCCGGCGCCTGAAGCGCCCGCTGCACCTGCGGCTGCCGCACCCCAGCAACCTGCACCTGCACCAGCCCCAACAACTCCGCCTGCCGCGCCCGCCCAGGCAGCACCCACGGCGGCTCCCGAAGCAATGGCGGACATCACGCCGCCCAGGCCGGCTGATCCAAATGCACAGACGGGCGGCGTCCTGAATGTCGCCTACTTCCGCAAGGCGTCCAGTCCTGACGGATACCAGGCGGGCGGCACCTTCGACCGCATGTACTTCTTCACCGGCAACGAGGTTCTCGTCGCTATCGGCAAGGACAGCGTGTACGATCCCTCAGAATCTCTGGCGTATTCGTTCGAGGTTGAGGATGGCGGCAGCCGCGTGAGGTTTAATCTCAGAGAAGGCGTGCAGTTCCAGGGCGGATTCGGCGAGATGACATCCGAAGATGTTGCGTTCAGCCTGAACCGTTGGTTCGAAGACGGGTCCGGGTGCAGAGGCTGCCCGAGCACCTTCCGTTCCGTTACTGAGGTCAATGCCATCGACGACTACACGGTCGATGTCGTTATGGACCCGCCGGACGCGAATCTCGTTGTTAAGATGTTCGACAGGGGCAGCATCGTTCACAACAAGGAGCACTGGCAAGCCGTTGGCCCCGACGAGCACAAGAGCAATGCCATAGCAACCGGTCCGTACAAGCTGACACTGTGGGACGTTGGTGTGACGCAGAACTGGGTGAAGCACCCCGACTGGTGGCGGCACGAGCCGTACGTCGATGAGGTGAACATCCAGATTATTTCTGAGACACGCACAAGACTTGCAGCCCTTCAGACGGGCGAGGTCAATGTGTCATGGCTGCAAGCCGAGCAGATTCCTGCTGCCCAGAAGGACGACAAGATCGACGTTTGGGACTTCACCGGCGTCGGCTGGGACGGCTGGGGCTGGAACCATGGACTTCCGCCAATTGACGACCTGCGCCTCAGGCGTGCGCTCATCAAATCGGTGGACAGAGGCGCGCTTAACAAATCCATCTACCTGAACACGTTGCGCGACAGCCAGGCGCACACCTTCCCGCCCGAGTCTCCTTTCGGCATCGACGCCAAGGACCTCTGGGAAGGCGAGCATCTGCGATACAACCTTGACGAGGCGAAGGCGCTAGTTGAGGAGGTTGCCGCAGAAAAGGGACTGACGCTGCCGCTGCAGATTACCGGCGTTTGCGACCGCCGACCTGACCGCCAGCAGTTCTGCGAGTTCCTGCAAGGCTCGTGGGCTGAGATTGGCGTTGAGTACGAGTTCCAGATTGTGTCGAATGCATCCGAGCGCGGAGACGTAATGGAGCAGTGCCAGACGCACATAAATCAGACCGGCTGGGGTATGCTGCTGCCGTGGTACATGGAGGGCGCGCTGCACTCCAGCTCCAACGGCAATTTCCCGGCGAAGACCTGCAAGGACCAGGGTTCCGCGCTTGATGCCGATGGACAGGCAATTCAGGATCAGCTTGACACGCTGTTCGCGGAAGCGTCTCAGAGCTTCAACTCCGCGGAGCAGATTGACAAATACAAGCAGATCCAGCGAATTGCCCTGGAGAACCTGTTCACCTATATTCCCGCGATGCTGCGCGTGAACTATGTCGGCTGTCACACGCCGACCACGGGTGGCTGTGAAACGAACCCGATGCGCGGAGACGGATTCGTGCGCAACGGCGACTTCTGGATCAAGCAGTAAGAGGCAAGACAGCGTTCAGCCGTCAGCAGTCGGCTCTGCATTTTTGCAGGGCCGGTGGCTGAACGCTCCTGTATAGATTATGTTGGCATCTCGCTGCTGCCATACACCGGTTTGTCATTCCGATTGCAGCGAGGAATCTAAAGCCGTTGCGCCTGCGCCATACATAGATTTCAGATCCTCGCTCCGCTGTGCTTCGTTCCAAGGGACAGAAAGGCGCAGACTAACTCGGTATTTGGAATAGAAATACTAGGATAGAAAGGGCCGCAAAATGCAGCGTTACCTGCTGCGTAGGGTCATAAACCTCATACCGGTGCTGGTGCTCATCAGCATCATCGTATTCGCGACAGTCAGGGTGCTGCCGGGCGATCCCGCGCGCCTGCTCGCTGCCGTGGACGAGGCAGGCACCGTTGATCCTGAGGTGCTCGCAGCGATTGAAGAACGCTACGGCCTGGACAAGCCTCTCGTCACGCAGTACTTCGACTGGGTATGGAACGTAATGCGAGGCGATTGGGGGACATCGCTTTGGAGCAGCCAGGATGTGTTTCCACAGGTACGCAGTCGTCTGAGTTTTACAGTGCAACTCGCGGGACTGTCGTGGCTGCTCTCTCTTCTCATTGGCATTCCGATGGGAGCGATATCCGCGCTCAGACGCAACTCACTAGGAGACATCGCCGTGACGAGCTTTGCGGTGTCAGGCATCGCGCTGCCCAACTTCTGGCTGGGCATGCTGATGATTATCTTCTTCGGCGTCTGGCTTGGCTGGCTGCCGACCGGCGGATACGTCAGCTATCTCGATAGCCCAATCGAATGGGCGCGCAGGATGCTAATGCCCACGATTACGCTGGGCACGGCGCTGTCCGCAGTTACAATGCGGCAGATGCGCGCCGCGCTGCTGGAGGTGATGCGTGAGGACTACATCCGCACCGCGCGCGCCAAGGGCCTGATGGAAAGCCGGGTGGTAATGCTGCACGCGATGAAGAACTCGCTGCTGCCGGTCATAACGCTCTCCACATTGCAGCTCGGAACGCTGGTCGGCGGGACAGTCGTCACCGAGACGGTCTTCTTCCTGCCTGGCATTGGCAAGTTCATCGTGGACGCGGTGATCGCGAAAGACTTCCTCGTGGTGCAGATGGGACTGATGATTCTGACGCTGGGGGTGCTGGTCGCGAATCTCATCGCGGATATTTCATACGCATTCCTGGACCCACGCATTCGGTACGAATAGCTACTCACGCGAGAACTTTCCGAATAGAGAGATCTCGGGATCGCAAAAGTGAACGGGTAAATCACGGAACATGAGGGAGCACGAGTTGACAGAGACGACGGGTAACGAACTCGCCGACCAGGACCTCAACTGGGTTCGCAGAAGCCGCTTCCTACAGACGGTGAGGGAGTTGTTGAGCGTGCGCCTCGCCAAGTTAGGGCTGGCAGTGCTCGGGCTTGCCATCATCGCAGCGGTATTCTCGCCGCTTCTAGCAGTGCATGACCCGATTAAGATAAACCCACGCGACAGCCTGCAGAACCCCAGCGCAGAATACTGGCTGGGGGCGGACCGCCTTGGGCGCGACCAACTGGCACGCCTCATCTACGGCGCGCGAGTGTCGCTCTTCATTGGCGGCGCAGGTGTGGGCATCGCGGTCGTGGCCGGAATTGCCATCGGGACAGTTGCAGGCTGGGCCGGCAAGTGGACGGACGAGATTCTGATGAGGATTATGGACGCGCTCGCCGCGTTCCCTAACATCGTGTTCGCCCTGGTGCTTGTCGCGATTACGGGGGGCGCGATGCGCAACATCATACTCGTGATAGGGCTCGTGTTTACACCGGCTGTCGCGCGTCTAATACGAGCGCAGGTGCTCTCAGTGAAGGAGCGCGATTTTGTGATTGCCGCTGTCGCGCTAGGTGCAAGTCCGCTGCGCATCATAGCCTCTCACCTGATTCCCAACAGTCTCGCCCCCGTGATTGTACAGGCGTCCATCGGCTTCGGCGCGGCGATACTGCTGGAGGCGTCGCTGAGTTTCCTTGGCGTCGGCGTGAAGCCGCCAACCCCGACATGGGGCGGCATGCTGCGTCACGCCTTCGAGGTCGTTGACCAGGCGCCGTGGCTCACCTTTACGCCAGGCATAACCATATTCCTCGTGGTGCTGGCGTTCAACTTCGTGGGCGACGCGTTGCGCGATACGCTCGATCCAAGACTGAGGGGCGCGCGGTAACGGAGGCTAACATGAAAAGATAGGGATGAAAGGCATCTGCATTTTCACCCTCATCCCAGCCTTCCCCCATCAAGGAGGAAGGGATTGTGTTAGCTCTGGTTCTCGAAGAAGTCGAGGTCGATGGCGAACGCCGATGCGAGCATAAGCAGTCGAAAGTCGTTGTCCGTGCTGCCGTCCGTGAACTGCACGACGAATGTGTCGGCGTCCGTGAACATTTCCCGCCCGAAGCCGCTCCACTGCTTGGTTACGCGCGCTATTTCGCCGCCTGCCCCATTAGCGATGAATGTATGCGGGCGAAAGATGCCGCTGGTTATCCGCGTAACTTCGCGGTCATTCGCATCCACGAGCGCGAACTTGCGTCCAAGTCCGAATACACGGTTGAGCGCGCCGATACGCCTGCCGTCGGCATCGACTCTCAGGTGCGACCTAACCCAGAAGAAGTCGCGGCTTGCATGCAAGACCTGAGCGCCATCGTTCTGCACGACGTATATCGACAGCGCGCGATGGGATCCGGCGAATTGACGCGACATGCCTCCTGACTCTTCGTAGGCGTACATGAGCTGCGCGCCATCGGAAGAGTGGACGCTGTAGCGATTCGCTGTCTCGAACGGCGTGAAAATCTCTATCTGCTCAATCTGCTGCTTGATGACAAGTTCCGAATACCGAGTGAGGTCGGTCATGGCTAAACTCCCTGATGTGGTGGTGACGCTTATGAAGTCGCGCCTATCCATTTATTCTAACAGGAATTAGAACTTGTCCAAGGAAAAATCAGCCATCCGCGTCGGATACAGTGAGCGAGGGGCGCTAATCGACGCGGATGCGGAGGCGCTTGTTGATGCGTCCTTTGCTTTCGTGACCGACTACGTGGATGGCACCGACTTCGGTTGTGTTGGCGACGTGCGTGCCGCCGTCAGCCTGTAAGTCCAGGCCGGTGATGTTGACGGTGCGTACCTCTGTGATGGCGGGTGGCAGCAGGTTGATTTTCGTGCGAATCAGGTCGGGGATGGCGAAGGCTTCCTCTCTCGGCAGCGTCTGGATTTCGATTGAACGCGCCGCCTGCACCTCTTCGTTGATGAGCGTCTCCATGCGCTCCGCGAAGTTAGCGGACATGTTCTCCAGCTCGAAGTCCATGCGCGCGCTGCCGGGCTGCATGTTGCCGCCGGTGACCTGTGCGCCGTAGTCGCGCCATACGACACCGCAGAGGATGTGGAGCGCGGTGTGAGTTCTCATCAGCAGGTAACGGCGGTCCCAATCCAGCGCTCCTTGAACCGTTGAACCCACCGACGGCAGTTCGCCGTCAATTTCATGCACGAGCTTGCCGTCCTGCCGGGACAGCTTCTTTACCGTGTAAGACGCATCGCCGACGGTGAGCGTGCCGCTGTCGGCGGGCTGCCCGCCACCACCAGGGTAGAAGGCAGTGCGGTCTAGCACCACCCCTTTAGCCGTGGCGTCTATTACAGTTGCGTCGAATTCGCGGAGGTAGCTGTCGTCGTAGCAGAGTATTTCAGTCATTGTATGCTTTTCCTTACCAGAGAAAGATTTGTGGAGGTTTTTACAGCAGGTTTATCCAATACGCGACCGTCTAAACCGCAACCGCCGGCCTCTGCTTCCAGAAGCCGGTTGCTTGCTGGAAGGCAAAAGCTAGTTGCAGCACGCTGAGTTCGCGCTGATGGCGTCCGACAATCTGTATGCCCACAGGTAAGCCGTCTTCGGTGAAGCCGCAGGGCACCGATATTGCGGGATGCCCGGTCGCGGTGATGTAGTAGCAGGAGCGCATCCAGTCGATGTAGGTCTCCATCTGGATGCCGTTGACTTCGGTTAGGTACGGCTGCGTTACATCGAAGGGCGGGTGCTGGCTGACCGGGAAGACCATGAATTCGTAGGATTCCATGAACTTGCGGACACGCTCAAACAGCGCGGCACGCTTGACTTCCGCCAAGCCGACCTCTGCGGCGTTAAGCTTCATGCCTTCCTCGATGTTCCATATCACCGTGTCCTTCAATTGGTCGCGGTGTGTCCGTAGCAGTTCGGCGCGGGTCGCTGCCATGCCTGCGGCGCGCATCGTCATGAAGACCTCGTTGGCGTCGCTGAAGTCGGGGCAGGCATCGTCTATGTCGCAGCCAAGCTCGCCGAACGTGCCGCGCTGACTCTCTATGACGGACACGATGCGCGGGTCAACGGGAAGGCCACCCATGTCGCTGCTCCAGGCAATGCGGACGCCGTTAAAGTCACGCTCCAGCGAGTGCGTAAGCGGGCTGAAGGTCTCGCCCGCGTCTGTCAGAGCAACAGGGCAGCGCGGGTCGGGACCGGTAATGGCGCTGAGCATCAGTGCCGTGTCCTGCACTGCGCGCGCCATAGGCCCCTGCACTGCGAGCGCCGACCATGGCGTCTGCGATGGCCAGACGGGTACGCGCCCGATTGCGGTACGAAAGCCCACAATGTTGCAGAAGTTAGACGGGTTTCGCAGAGATCCGCCCAGGTCGCTGCCATCCGCGATGGGTACCATGCCACATGCGAGCGCCACAGCAGCGCCGCCGCTGCTGCCGCCGCAGGTCTTCGTCAGGTCGTATGGGTTCAGAGTTGCGCCGAACACTTCATTGAAGGTCTGCGAGCCTGCGCCGAACTCCGGCGTGTTCGTCTTGCCCACTGAGATTGCGCCCGCCTGCTTCAGCCGCTCCACGATGAGCATGTCCTGCTGCGGGATGTGCTCGGCAAAGATGGGCGAACCGTAGGTGGTGCGTACGCCTGCCGTGTCAACGAGGTCCTTGTGCGCGACCGGCAAGCCGTGCAGCACGCTGACGTCTTCGCCGCGCTGCAAGGCGGCATCGGCAGCCTTCGCGCCTTCAAGTGCCTGCTCTGGATGGTATGTGACGATGGCGTTGACCTTCGGGTTCACTCGGTCGATCTGCTCGATGTGCGCCTGCATCACCTCAACACAGGAGATTTCCTTGCTGCGGATGCGCTTTGCCATATCTACGGCGGTCATGAAGTTGATGTCGGTGTTGGCCATGTGGTTCTCCGTGAAGGTAAATTCGTCAGCAATTCTAAGTTATCTGCTCCCAGTCGCGCAGAAGCCTGTGTGCCGCGTTGTGTCCGGGTGCGCCTGTGACCTCACCGCCTGGATGCGCGCCCGCGCCGCACATGTACAACCCTTCAATCGGTGTGCGGTAGCCCGAGATGCTTCGGCTCCCGCGCCCCGCGAACATTTGCTGCGAGGTGATGTCAAGGTGGCGTATGTTGCCGTCCGTCAGACCGACGCGCTCCTCCAGCTCGATGGGCGTGAAAAGCTCCCAGTCGAGCATCACATCGCGGAAGTTCGGGGCGTACTGCGATATAGTGTCTATCAGGTGCTCGCCAACCGCCTGCCGTGCGTCCTGCCATGTGCCTTCGCGCAGTTGTACCGGCGCGTACATCGACCACACGGACATCACATGCTTGCCGGGCGGCGTAAGCGTATCGTCATAAACGGTTGGAATCTGGATGAACATGATGGGACTGTTTGACGGCCTGCCAGACCTCGCGTCATCCCAGCTCCGCTCGAAGTATTCGACCGACGGGCAGACGCGCGTGTATGCCAGTGCCTTCGGATCATAGTCCTGTCCCAAGTACGCCGAGAAGTCCGGTAGCGCATCGAGGGCTGCGTGAAACTTGAGGAACGATGTGTTCGTCTTGGCGCGGCGGATGTCGTTTAGCAACGCGGACGGCACATCGCCTTCGTCCATCAGTGACAGGAATGTGCGCTTGGGATCTGCGTTGGATAGTACGGCGTCCGCGTAGATGCGCTCGCCGTCTGCGAGCAGGACGCCGGTCGCTCTGCCGTTGGTCGTTAGTATCTGCTGCACTTCGGCGTTGAGTCGAATCTCCACGCCGTGCGCCTCTGCGGAGCGCGCCATAGACTGCGTGATTGCGCCCATACCACCCTTCGGGATGCCGAAGTTCTCGTCGGGCGTGAGGATGTCGCTGCGGATATACCCGACTGCCATGATACTACCGGGCGCCCGCACGTCGCCTGCGTCCTGCGCGTCTATGAAACTGGCTCGAACAACCGGCGACTCGAAATACTCTTCTACCAGGTCCTTCATGCTGCCGGTGAGCATGCGCTCGAAGATAGGCTCGTCAGGCGTGCCGCGCACATCAGCAGCAATCTCGGCGAGCGTGGGCGGGTCTGTAAGGAAGTAGCGCGAGATGATGCCGCCTGCTTGTTCCCAGAACGCCACCCAGTCGTGGTAGCGCGCGCCGTCCGCTGGCGAAATGCGCGCGATGCTCTCCGCGGTGCGCTCGTCGTCGTGCCAGCGCATAATATGATTTCCGCCCGGCAGCGGACTGAAGCTCACGGGGTCCATCTCGTGTATTTCAAGCCCGTGCTTACGGAGTTCGAGGTCGTTGATGACCTTCTCCTGAAGCATGTGGCAGATGTATGAGCAGCTTGAGACGCGGAAGCCGGGGAACAGCTCCTCCGTGATGCAAGCGCCGCCTACGAAGTCTCGCCGCTCCAGAACGAGTACGCTGTTGCCCTGCCGCGCGAGGTAGTTAGCGGCGACCAGTCCGTTATGCCCGCCGCCTACGATGATTGCTGAGTAGTCCGTAGTCATGTCGGTGTCCTTCGTCGTCAGAACCGTTGGTTTTACTGCTGAAAGCCTAACACGGTAAGAGAAGTTTGTCTGCCACTGAACGTACTCTGCACTATGTTACAATCCCGTATCATGACCGAAGCAAACACAAAGAAATCGGCGCTGCCGACGGAGATATTATGAGCTTTCAGAATTATGACATCGCGGTAATCGGAGCGGGCATCATCGGGCTTGCGACCGCCATGCGACTGGCGCAGGAATACCCGCGCTACAAGATAATCGTACTGGAGAAGGATGGCGAGGTAGCGCAGCACCAGACCGGCCACAACAGCGGCGTCATTCACGCGGGCATCTACTATGCGCCCGGCTCGCAGAAGGCGAACTTCTGCTCAACCGGCGGCAAACTGCTGCGACAGTTCTGTGACGAGCGTGGCATTGAGTACGATATGTGCGGCAAGGTCATCGTCGCCATAAATGATGAGGAAGTTCCGCGCCTTGAGGATCTTCTGGAGCGCGGCACCGCGAACGGTGCGGAGGGCTTGGAAATGGTGGGGCCTGAGCGTCTTGCCGAACTTGAGCCTTACGCCGCCGGAGTGCAGGCGATATTCTCGCCGAACACGGGCATTATCGACTTCAAGAAGGTATCGCAGGCGTATGCCATCGAGTTCGGCGAGAACGGCGGCGACCTGTTGCTCAACACTGCCGTTCACGGCATCACTCAGCGGGACAACCAGATGTACATGGAGACGTCGCGGGGCGAGATTGCGGCGCGGCATATCATCAACTGCGCCGGGCTGCAAGCCGACCAAGTGGCGCGTATGATGGGCGCGGACCCTGGACTGCGGATCATCCCGTTCCGGGGCGAATATTTTTCGATCAAGCCGGAACGCCAATACCTTGTACGCAGCCTGATATACCCTGTTCCCGACCCCAGCCTGCCGTTCCTCGGAGTACACTTCACGAAGCGCATCACCGGCGGCGTGGAGGCAGGGCCGAACGCGGTACTCGCCTTCGCGCGCGAGGGCTACACCAAGACGAGCTTCAGCCTGAGTGATACGCTCGGCACATTCACATATCCCGGATTCTGGAAGATGTCGCTGTCGCACTGGAAGAGCGGATTGGATGAGCAGCACCGCTCGTTGCGGAAGTCTCTCTTCCTGAAGTCGCTGCAAACGCTCGTGCCCTCGATCGAGATGGACGACCTGAGCGAGCCGGGCGCGGGAGTGCGCGCGCAGGCGGTGGACGGCAACGGCAATCTCTTGCAGGACTTCGCCATCTCCGAGACGGAGAACGCGATACATGTTCTGAGCGCGCCGTCGCCGGGCGCGACATCATCGCTGACTATCAGCCGATATATCGTAGATATGGCGGTGGGGGCGTTTGGGTTGGAGGGGTAGATTTCAGTATGGAAAACATGGCACTATGAGCACATAGTATCCTGAGAAGGATGAGCAGATGTCCCCAGAATTTTATGCCATAATTGGCGTTGGCGTAGCATTAGGTGTAGGTTTGGGCGGGTTTGGTTTAGTGGCGCTCCAGATAATTCTGAGACGGATAGAGGCGCTAGAACTACGCGTAGTCGAAGTGGAAAAGGGACAAGCTCGGATAGAAGGATTGGTTGACGGACTACGTGAAGTACTTTCGCGAGTGCCTGTTGGATCCTAACACGCCAGAATAAAGGAGGAGGCTTCTTCACAGATGAAAATCGCATACGCATTCCGGCGCAGCACATATTATCCGTTCGAGGCGGGCGCAGCTTGGTCGCTGCCCGATGAGCGCGCGCTGCCTGACTACCTCGCCAAGGTGCGTGACATCGGCTTCGACGGTGTCGAGCTTGGCTTGGACAATTTTTTGTCCAGTTCATCGAACGGCGGGCCTGAAGTCGATGAAAGCAGAGTCGAAGAGGTCAGGCAGCGTCTGGATGACGAGGGTACGCCCTGCGTCGCCATTCGAGCGGGCGGTGCGCTCTGCTATCCACAGTCGGCGGCGCACAACCGCAAGCGCCTCGAAAAGTCGGTCGAAGTCGCGTCCACCCTGGGCGCTGACATCGTGAACACGGCGCTGAGCGGGCCTCCGCAGAACCGCATGCTCGACACGGGACCGTCCGGCGCTCCGGAGTCGCACGGCTCCAGTCAGATGGCGTCAGAAGAAGACTTCATCCGCACGGCGCAGGCTCTCCGCGAGGTCGGCGCCCTGGCCGGCGACAACGGCATCAACATCACGGTTGAGGTGCATCAGCACTCTATCGCCGACAACAGCTGGTCAACGCTGCACCTGCTGGAACTCGCGGACAGTCCCTTCGTGCATGCGAACCCGGACCTCGGCAATGTGCTGTGGAACTACGATGTGCCCGAAGAGACGATGGAACAGTGCGTATCCGCGCTCGCGGAGCATTCTAAGTATTGGCACTGCAAGAGCCTCAACCGCGTGCATGTGCCTGAGCTTGACCACTCATACTACATTCGTGTGCCGCTGCCGGACGGCGATATAGACTATCGCTTCGCCATATCAGCGATGGTGGAGGCAGGCTACGACGGCTACCTCGCCATAGAGGGCGCGAACACGGGCGACCAGCTGTACAAGGACAGGCGCAGCGTGAATTATGTGCGCGGGATACTGGCAGAGTTGGAGGCGTAGTATTCGCGCTATTTTCATAAAAGTCTAAAAACGCCCGTCCAAATCGTTGACAGGCGTATCGTGGTGGTGTAGTCTAATCGTTACCGCAATCGCGGATGCACCTTAACAACTGGATAGTGGAAGAGAACACACAACGTTTAGAGTTTGATCCTGGCTCAGGACGAACGCTGGCGGTGCGCCTAATGCATGCAAGTCGAACGGGCAAAGGGGTTTCGGCCCCGGCGCTAGTGGCAGACGGCTGAGTAACACGTAAGTGATCTGCCCCGGAGCGGGGGATAATCCGGAGAAATCCGGCCTAATACCCCGTACGTTCATGTGGCTACGACCATATGAAGAAAGGCTTCGGCCGCTCTGGGAGGAGCTTGCGGCCTATCAGGTAGTTGGCGGGGTAATAGCCCACCAAGCCGAAGACGGGTAGCCGATGTGAGAGCATGATCGGTCAGAGGGGGACTGAGACACGGCCCCCACTCCTACGGGAGGCAGCAGCAGGGAATCTTGCGCAATGGGCGAAAGCCTGACGCAGCGACACCGCGTGGGGGAAGAAGGCCTCAGGGTTGTAAACCCCTTTTCTGGGGGAAGAGATAGGACGGTACCTCAGGAATAAGCATCGGCTAACTACGTGCCAGCAGCCGCGGTAATACGTAGGATGCAAGCGTTGTCCGGATTTACTGGGCGTAAAGGGTGTGTAGGCGGCATAGTAAGTCTCATGTGAAATCTCCCGGCTCAACTGGGAGGGGTCATGGGAAACTGCTAAGCTGGAGGGCAGCAGAGGAAAGCGGAATTCCGGGAGTAGTGGTGGAATGCGTAGATACCCGGAGGAACACCAGAGGCGAAGGCGGCTTTCTGGGCTGTACCTGACGCTGAGACACGAAAGCGTGGGGAGCAAACCGGATTAGATACCCGGGTAGTCCACGCCCTAAACGATGGATACTAGATATAGGGGGTATCGACCCCTCCTGTGTCGGAGTTAACGCGATAAGTATCCCGCCTGGGGAGTACGGCCGCAAGGCTAAAACTCAAAGGAATTGACGGGTCCCCGCACAAGCGGCGGAGCGTGTGGTTTAATTCGATGATAAGCGAAGAACCTTACCTGGGCTTGACATGCATTTGCCAGCCCGTGAAAACGGGTCTTCTTTCGAGACAGATGCACAGATGTTGCATGGCTGTCGTCAGCTCGTGCCGTGAGGTGTTGGGTTAAGTCCCGCAACGAGCGCAACCCTCGTCGTTAGTTACTATGTCTAGCGAGACTGCTCCTAAAAGGGGAGAGGAAGGTGGGGACGACGTCAAGTCGGCACGGCTCTTACGCTCAGGGCTACACACACGCTACAATGGTCGGAACAGAGGGTCGCGATGGCGCGAGCCGGAGCTAATCCCAAAAATCCGGCCCCAGTTGGAATTGCAGGCTGAAACCCGCCTGCATGAACGCGGAGTCGCTAGTAATCGCAGGTCAGCACACTGCGGTGAATACGTTCCCGGGGATTGTACACACCGCCCGTCACGTCATGGAAGTCGGTAACACTTGAAGTCGCTGGGCTAACCGCAAGGAGGCAGGCGCCGAGGGTGGGACTGGTGACTGGGACGAAGTCGTAACAAGGTAGCTGTACCGGAAGGTGCGGCTGGATCACCTCCTTTCTAGGGAGAATTCCCACCGAAACGGTTCAGGCCGCTCGGGACGGAATATCCTAGGTCGGTCAGTAGATGGGGTGCGAAGGACGGAGAGTTGAGCCGGACTTCAGGCAACTGAAGGGAGCTCCTCAAAAACCCGGACCGCCTCCCTAAGACAACCTACTGTACATTTGATTGCAAACAAACAAACATTGCTAAACTTTGTTCCCTTCCACTATCCAGCGGTTAAGGTGCTCTGGCGAGAGCGCGCAGCGGGGCCGGTTTTCATTGACAACCAGCCCTTTTATTTTGTCAGTCGTTAGTTACTAGTATTCAGTTATCGGTTGTCAGTCGCCAGTTCTTCGCGGATCGACGCGACTAGATAGATTCCGCGCTGGCGAAAATGCCTGCTGACTTCATCGCCCGATTGCAATGGGATCGGCCCTAACGGGGAAGATGAAACTGAAAACTGTCCACTGACAACTGATTACTCCACTCGTGGGGCTGTAGCTCATCCGGGAGAGCGCCTGCTTTGCAAGCAGGAGGTAAGGGGTTCAAGTCCCCTCAGCTCCACCAAACCTCACTCGTCGTCCTATGCTTGGGCAATGGAGTGTCAATCCATGTCTTTGAGAGTAATTACGTGGAACGTGCGGTGGGCAACTCCCCGCTCCCGGCGAACCCCTGAAACTCTGAGACGAATAGAACGGCACGATCCAGAAGTTGTCTGTCTTACCGAGACGCAGGCCGGGTTGCTGTCTGAATCTGGGCACACCATCTGCTCTCAACCGGACTACGGATACCCTATCAAAGAGGGTCGCCGGAAGGTTATGCTCTGGTCTAGGGAACCCTGGGAGCAAGTCGAGGATGTGGGAATCGATTCGATGCCGCCCGGACGCTTCGTGTCAGGAGTCACCGAGACATCCCTGGGCATGGTCACAGTCATTGGAGTTTGCATCCCCTGGTTCGGGTCACGTACTGAGGCCAGCCGCAAGTCAGAACGGAAGATGAGGTGGGAAGATCATGAGCAGTATCTGGCTGGCCTGACGAAGGTTCTCGGAGTTGGCTCAGTGAATCGTATGATAGTGATGGGGGACTTCAATCAGATTATTGGCCAAGGCAGCCATGCACCCGTTAAGCTTCGGTCAGCGCTTCGGACTGCCTTCTCACCGCGAATGATGATCGCTACCGTGGGGCTTACTTTAGAAGGACGGGGAAGCATCGACCACATTGCACTGAGTAAGGACTTGGCAGCTGAGTCCGTGGATGTAATCTGCAACATCCACGACGGAAGAAAGCTGTCAGACCATTTCGGAGTCGTTGCCCAGTTCGGGTGGTGAGGGATCGGACTCGACGGATTGGTGAGCAAGTTTCCCGTTAGGCATGGAAAGAGACCCCTTTGAATCGGTCTTAGACATCTCCAATTCTAAGGGCGGCTCTCCCTTCCCTCAATGCTCTATCAGTTCCTACACTACCGAAACAGTTCCTCCTGGGGGTATTGACACGAGAGAGGGCTTATGATGCTATATAGTGTCTTGCGTGATTGGAAATCGCATGCAACAAGCCGAGAGGAAAGACCGATGAGCAAACGGAACGAGGAACAACGGCGAGAAAAGGTAGCGGAAGGGTCGCGACTCCACGAAGTCGCAATCGTGGGCGCGGGGGCGGCCGGGCTGGGATGCGCGGTTGCTCTAAAGGAGTTTGGGATCGACGACGACGTCATAGTCCTCGATCGCCACGAGGTTGGCGCCTCGTTCCGGCGATGGCCGCAAGAGATGCGCTTCATCACGCCGTCGTTCACTTCGAACGCGTTTGGGTTGCTCGACCTCAACGCGATCATCCCCGGCACATCGCCCGCCTACATGCTCGACCGCGAACACCCCAGCGGAATCGGTTACGCGAACTACCTCGACAGAGTCGTCGAATACTACGAGCTCAATGTGAAGCTTGGCATTGATGTCTGCTCCGTCGCAGTCGAGGATGACGGAACATTCACGCTCATAACTACGGACCAGCCGGTGCGGGCGCGACACGTCATCTGGGCGGCCGGTGAGTTCCAGTACCCGAACCGCAATTCTTTCTTGGGCGCGGAATTCTGCTACCACTCGTCCGATGTCCGCACATGGCGGGATCTCGAGGGTGACCGTTTCACAGTGATTGGCGGCTACGAGAGTGCCGCAGACGCGGCCGTCTCGCTGGTGCAGTTGCAGAAGGATGTGACCGTGCTGGCGCGAATTGCGACATGGCAAAGTGATCATCCGGACCCCAGCATCTCCCTCACCCCGTATTCCCGAGAACGTCTGGAATGGGCAGAATCCACGGGCTCCGTGGACCTCGTTGACAATGCCGACATTACGTCGGTGCGCGTGGACGGTGACGCGTGGGTCGTCCAGGCCTCGGACGGCCGCGAGTGGGCGAGCGAGACACGCCCGATTCTTGCTACCGGCTTCAAGGGATCTCTCAGTCACCTAGACGGCCTGATTGAGTACGATGAGGGCGGCGTCCCCGTCGTCACGGAAGAGGCCGACGAATCCACGCTTGCGCCTGGCCTGTTCATATCCGGCCCCATACTCGAGCACCGGGGCGTAAACTTCTGCTTCATTTACAAATTCCGCCAGCGCTTCGCCGTCGTCGCCGATGCAATCGCACAGCGTCTCGGAAAGGACACCATGGAAGCCGTTGCGGCCCGTCGAGCGGCGGGGATGTACCTGGACGACCTCTCTTGCTGCGAGGAGTCCTGTGAGTGCTGACGGACATGACATTGAAGTCGCGGCGCCTCCGACCATACTGCTCCTCGGACGCGCAGGCGCAGGTTCCGCAATAGCAGTCGTCCTCCTGATCCTTCCCGCTCTGCTCGCCGTGCTCGGGGCCAACCAGGCCGCCGCCTGGCTTGATCCGCTGGCCGTGGCGATCACGACACCCCTAGCCGAGAGGATAGTGGGTTGGCCGGGACCACTCGGAGCCATGCTCGCCGGGGACTACGGACTGCTCACGATGGGGCCGCTGCTGTTCGTGTGGGCGGTCCCCACGGTGCTTGTCTATTCGGTGCTGATCAGCGTTTACAAGGCGAGCGGCCTCGCCGACCGCATCGGGACGGCGCTCCATCCCCTGTTGCGGCCGGTCGGCCTGCACGGGCGCGACCTGACACGAGTGCTAATGGGCTTCGGCTGCAACGTCCCGGCAATAGTCTCGACACGCTCCTGTTCTTCCTGCACCCGACCGACGACCGTCGGCGCGATCTCCTTCGGGTCGGCCTGCTCGTACCAGCTCGGCGCGACGCTCGCGGTTTTTGCCGCCGCCGACAAGAGCATTCTCGTTGTGCCGTATCTGGCTCTGCTCGTCGCGGCGACGCTCGTCTATACGCGTCTCATAAGTCAGCCTGCCGCGCGGTCAACACTAAACACGCTGCTCATCGAACCGCGCACCTTCCTCACCTGGCCGTCCTTCGCGGCAGTCTGGGCGGAGACACAAGGGACTGTTGGGGCATTTTTCCGCACGGCGCTCCCGACCTTCTTAGCGATCGCCATGGTTGCCTCGCTCCTCGACTGGTCTGGTGCGCTCGATGCAGTTGGGGGCTTGCTGGCACCGGCGATGGCCGTGTTCGCATTGCCGGCAGACGCGGCAATGCCGACCGCGCTTGCCGCAGTCCGCAAGGACGGCATACTGCTGTTGGCCGAGGCAGGCACCGTCGCCTCGTTGAGTGCGGCCCAGCTTCTGGTTGCAACATTCCTCGCCGGAACGGTGCTGCCATGTCTAGTCACCGTGATCACGATTGGGCGCGAACTCGGGCTACTGTTCGCGAGCAGGCTTGTCGTGCAACAGTCCGCCTTCGCCGTCATGGTCGCCGCCACAGTCGGCTGGGCCTCAGCCGCGTTCGGCGGGTAACGATCCACATCACACTCTCTGGCGCAATGCATGGGCATTAGATAGCAAATCGCTCCTCTCCCTCAGGTCCACCAGCAACCCACTTGACGCGGGCCTGCGGCTCCTGCCATTCTCTCGTCCCCTGTGCCTCTCCGATTCACATCCTTGACATAAACCTCGCCTCTTCATAGGATTGCAGCCATAAACGGCTCTGTTCAATGGACAGCCCATTGGCGGACAGTCCATCGGCATTCGGCTTTGTAGCAGGCCGCTTGGACGTGCCTACCGCGCCGGATGAAGGGAAATTCGACATTGATTGAATGGCTCGGTATCAGTCACCTTTTCGAGCTTTCCGGAACGGAAGCTGTCGCGGGCTTTCTCACGCCGCTAGCGGTCTTCGCCGTTTTCTTCGTGGCGCAATTGATAGTTCCAGCAAGGCGGGTTACTGGCTATGTCATCAACCCGGAAACTGGCGAAGCCCGCAACTACCGGCTGAACGGCATTCTGGTATTCGCAATAGCGGTCGTCGTGTGGGCCACTGAGATTACCGGTATGCCACGCGACTGGTTCTATCGCTCCTCTGTCTATGCGGTGGCTGGCGGAACGGTCCTATGCCTCATATTCTCGCTGCTGGCAGTGTACAGCCGTCCACCGGGCCACATAAAGAACCCGCTTGTCGCGCTGTGGGAAGGCCGCGCCCTGGAGTTGCCGTTCTTCAACGAACGCTTCGACGTCAAGATGTACCTGTATCTCGTGGGCGGGACGATGCTGTCGCTCAACGCCATGTCCGGCGCCGCCTATCACTACGAGCTATTTGGCGAAAACTCCAATCCGGGCGTTTTCCTGTATGCGGCGTTCTTTACTTTCTATGTCTTTGACTACTTCGTCTTCGAGCGCGTGCAGCTATACACTTATGACTTGATTCATGAGCATCTCGGCTTCAAATTGATATGGGGCGGCCTCGTGGTCTATGGCTGGCTCTACATCCTCCCGCTGTGGGGCATGGCCGCTTACCCGGACCCCGGCTTCTCATCGGTATGGACGTACGTCTGGCTCATTGGAACGGCTACGCTGTTTCTGGTCGGCTGGGGCATATCGCGCGGCGCCAACATGCAGAAATATACATTCAAGCGATGGCCCGACCGTAAGTTTCTCGGAATCATCGAGCCTGAGTACATCGAGGCGGGAAACCGCAAGATTCTGTGCAGCGGCTTGTGGGGCTATGCCCGACACTTCAACTATCTGGGCGAGGGCTTCTTCTGCTTTTCCATCGGGCTGGTATTCGGCTATTTCACCAATCCGTGGGCTTGGACATACTTTATCTTCATCGTTTCGCTGTTCATCTGGCGTCAACGACTTGACGATAGTGTATGTGCCGAGAAGTACGGCGCCGAAAAGTGGGCAGAATATCAGGAACGGGTGAAGTACCGGATTCTTCCCGGTGTCTATTAGCCGGCGTCTATTGGAATCTCGACAGACTTCGCCCCTGCCGCATCCCTGCAATGAATTGCCGGTCAGACGTGCGCCACGTCGCGCTGCTCGTCAACCTGTTCCGCTTCATCCAGAGCAAGCGGCGAACTTGGCACTGTGGCGCTCATACGTTGATAAACAGCCAGGAGTCCTGCTTCATCACCGGGCTTGCTGCCGCGAGGCAGCTTGGCGCGGACTACCCATTTCGACGTTCCGGCGGCGAAGCGTTCGTTCAACTATTACGGAGGCTTCCTGCACGGCTCACGACTCCGGAAGGCATAGCGCCTACGCATTCACCCGGGTCAGGATAAAACTGAGAGCAGTAGCGCCTGAAGGGCATGATCTTACCGTCAGAACGGCAAAGGCGTGGGCGCGCTCGATACTGCTGGCGGCTCCAGATTACCACGTCCTGAAGCACATCCTGCCTCTGCTGAGATGCGATGAATCGATTTATGATGGGAGCGCGCAATCCCACAGGGAGAAACCCCAGACCCGCAATCATCCTCTTCGGATTGCGTATCTCCCGCGCCTGAGATACTAAGGTCATGTCGATAAGTGTGCCGTCCACCGGCGTCGCAAGCACCCACAGGCGCAAGTCCATGCCAATCGAGCGTTCGCGTATTTCCACGTAAGAATATCCCAGCCCAAAGACAAATGTGCGCGCGGAGACGTCGAAGGTTAATTTGAAAGGGCCGGCTATGGTTCGGGTCCTCTCGAAGTCGAAGCGGGCTTCGAGGTAGGGACCCTCAACGGACGCTTCCACGACCGGGTTGACACTGTCGTAGCCGTGTACGTAACGCAGGTGCGCGAGATCAACTGAGTTCTCCGTTGTGTCCTGAGGGTGGCCGGGAAAGCGAAGTGTGTTGATCTCGAAATTGGTCCAGCCCGCCTGGTCAAGCATCCTATCAGGCAGGCTCCATTGCGGCCGTCGTCCTCCGATGCCCCACCATGCGAATATAAGCCCCAGAATTTCCTGTGTCTCATAGACTCTCAGCCTTGCGGTCTTAGGTGGCGGAGCAAAGGGCGTGGCGACGCATTGTCCGGTCGCATCGAATTCGTAGCCGTGGAAAGGGCATACAAGTTTGCCGTCGCATACACGTCCTCCGGCGGCCGGTCCGAGGTCGGCGCCGAGGTGAGGGCAGTAGGCGTCGGCGACACAGACGCGCCCACTCTCGTCGGCCCAGACAATGACGTTCTCGCCCATCCAGGTCTTCTGGATGAGCTTCGCCCTCAGTACAGCCTCACGAGTCGAGACGAAATACCATCCCTCCGGGAAGGGAGATGGTGACTCAGCGTAGGTGAATTCTCTCCGTCCGGTCACCATCATTCATCGCCTCTCAACCGGAATCCCGATCGAACTGCTGCTTTTGTGGACTCCAATGTCGTCGCGTTCTCCAAGTACAGACAATCCAAGAAGTGTAGGTTCCACGTTCCCGGGCCAGCGATTTTCGGGTTTCAGTTTCCTGTTTAGCAAAGCGGATGAGCAGCGGTAGATAAGGATTCGAGGTCGATACGCACCCGAACTTACTATTAGTTTAAGGTCATGCAGCGTCATGCAGCTCGCACCTTTATAGTACCCTTATAGTCCTTTCCACGACTAAATCGCTAGGGTATCCTTGTTACCAATAAGTCCAATACATCAGGATGACGCATGGAAAGGCGAGACTGATGACTCTCTTAATGGAAGGTGTGACGACTCAGCCTCTGAGCTTGCCCGAAGAACTCATTCTGATGCTTCTAAATGAGGAGACGGGCTACTTCCATCAGGTCCCGGGCTGGGATTTGAACTGCGCCGTCATCGGAGCCGTGCTTGCGGAACTCTCGCTCGTATCCTGCATTGACACGGATAGGGATTCCCTCATTCTTCTGGACGATACGGAAGTGGGAGACCCTGTACTCGATCCTATTCTCAAGCAAATTGTGGCGGAATCTGAGCAGCACAACGCCCAGTACTGGATCGAGCGGCTCGCTCCCCGCGCGGAGTCGATCATTGACTTGACACTGAATCGCCTCGTTGAACTTGACATCCTCGAGCACCATGACGGCGAGTTCTGGACGTTATCCCGGACTGTCGGCGGGGGCAACCGCGGTGCCGACGGCGAAGACGGCAGCGCGGTGGAGTTCATTGCCTCTCGCATCAGAAGAGTGCTTTTCAACAACGTGATCCCCTACCCGAGAGAGGTCGTCATCATCTGCCTCCTCAAAACGTGCGATGTGCTGCGGTTCATATTCCAGCTCGATGACGAGGTGGAGGCGCGCATCGAGGCAATCTCAAATATCGACCTGATAGGCCGCGCCATCACGAATGCGGTAACTCAGAACCTCGCCGGTCCCTTGCTTCGACGCTCCGGCCTTACCAGGAAAATACCGGTCGTCTCCCTGAGTAAGTTGCTGTTCAATCCGCATGTTCGCAGCGGAAACGTCCCCGCGCTTTTCGCGGACCTGGCGCGAGAGTACGGCCCTGTCTTCGAGTTACGCCCTCCGTTCGTCGAGCCGATGATTATCCTGGCAGGGGCAGAGACGAATCGCTGGGTGCATCGACAAGGACGCTTGCACCTGAGAACCAGGGACTACTTTGCCGATTTCGAGAAGGTCTATGGCGCGTCTGGAGTATTGCCCTCTCTGGACGGGGCGGACCATTTCCGGCTCCGCAAGTCGATGTCGTCGGCATATTCTCGCGGCAGGCTGATGGGGCAGATGGACCAGCTCATTCATCATGTGCGGAATCACATGGCAGACTGGACGGTTGGAGACACCTACCCCGCAACGCGCATGTGCCGCCGAATGGTAAACTCGCAGATTTCTCCCCTCTTTGTCGGTGTTGAATCCCAGGACATATTTGACGATTTGGCGGAGTACAAGGAGCGGGCACTTAGCACGCACATCGTGAAGGCGCTGCCCAAGTTCATGCTGCAAACTCCGGGCATGAGACGCCGCGCGAAATCGGTGGACACATTGCTGGAACGGATACAGAGCGTGCATACGCCTGCCCAGCGGGCTGACGCTTCCCGAAACCTTGCGGACGACATTCTGAGTCTGCACGCGAGCGACCCGCAGTTCTTCCCGGAGTCCAACCTACGCTTCGCTCTTTCGGCCGCGCTGATTGCCAGCGTGTACCTCGGCGACGCGTTCAGCTTCGCGCTGTACGCCATGGTTTCGCAGCCGGACCTCTACGCGAGAATCCAAGAAGAGGCCGATGCCCTTTTCGAGAATGGCGATCCGAATCCAGAGGACCTCACTCCGTCCTCGATTGATGTGACCCACCGCTTCCTTATGGAGAGCCTGCGACTCTACCCGATAGTGCCGGTGTCCATGCGGCATGTGATGAATTCGTGCGTGGTCGAGGGCTACGAACTGCCGGTGGGGGCGAGGCTCGTTATCGCTCAGGCGGCGACGCATTACATGGACGAGTTCTTCCCAGACTCAACCACATTCGACATCGACCGATACCTGCCTCCGCGCAACGAGCATCACAATCCCGGCTATGCGCCTTACGGACTGGGCACGCATATATGCCTCGGCTCCCGGTGGATGGAAACGCAACTTGCCGTCAATGTGCTTATGGTCGCGCACTACTTCACGCTAAGAGTGTCACCCGAAGACTACAAGCTCAAGTTCAGTCCGCTGCCATCCTCGAAGCCGAGCAAGAAGCTGAAGTTCCGCGTCGCGGAGCAGCGGCACGAGATGAACTTCTAACGCGCCATAAGAGCGAAGACTTGCGTACTAGCCCTTCGACAAGCTCAGGGCGAACGGAAAAGAGGCGTTATGCAACAACCCCCCAAAAGCCTGCCCTGCGAACTGTGCCTGAGGGCTAAAGGGGTTTACGAGCCAGAAAGCAGTAGAGCGGCGTGAATATCCCTGCCCTGCCGCCCGCGACATAGGCTTTAGCGGTACGGTCCATCAAGCCTATGACATCCGCGGAGCCTTTCGGAAACACTCTTACCACCTCGGCAAGCCTGGCTGCCCCTATCAACGACTTGCGGCCGAGAGGAGTTCTACGCAGGGCGCTGCCTAGCGTTCCGCGCCGAGTTTCCATGGGCTGATACCAAGGTGTGGTCGGCCCGTCCTCCTCGACGGCGTAGTCTCTCCCCTCAACGACCTGAAATCCCGCCGCTTCGAGCGCCAAGTTCACCTCGCCGATCGTCTCTATATCCCTGAGGGCGATGCCGCGCATCAGCTCCCGCTTGATGGCGCGATGCCGACTGTCGCCGGTGTCGAAGTCATCCGTCATGCACATTTCCTGACCCCAGAAGAGCGCTCCGGGTTTCAGCACGCGGTATATCTCCGCGAACGCGCCTGCCTTGTGCGGCGCATGGCAGGTCGATTCAATCGCGTAGCCCCCGTCAAAGGCGCAGTCCTCGACGGCGCCCATGTCCATGAAACTGCACGCAAGGTAGTCCATCAGGTGGTCAAGCCCCGCCTCGGCGTTCAACGACTTCGCCTTGTCCAGCTGGATTTCGCTGTTATTCAGCCCCACTACCCTAACGCCGGCCTCCCGCGCTACACGGCGCATCGGGCCGCCGATGCCGCAGCCAATATCAATGACTGTCATGCCCTCTCGCAACTCCAACTTGTCAATCATCAGCCGTTGATGCCGGACTTTGGAGTCTTCCAGACTTTCCCGGGGCGACAGCGGCGCGAAGTGCAGGGACTCACCCCAGCCGAACACCATGAACTCGCTGCAAAGGTCGTAGTATTCCCTGACGGTTTCGGCGTGGTCGTATGCCGTCGCGTTCTTATCTTCCAGGCTCGCCCTGTCAGTCCAGCCGTCGAATTCTCTCACGCGACGGTGAGTGTCGGAGCCGTGGTACGCGGACTTCAGTCCCCTGGACAGTTCACGGAGTTGCGGGAAACTTTTCAACATGTAGGATGACCTTACGGAGCGTGCCGCCTATGATGCGCTCTCGCCGCTCTCGTGTCTCAGATGCACTTCCTCAATCGTCACATCAAGATCGTTCCACATGCGTTCGATGGAAGAGCGCAGCCGCATGTTCTGGTACGCGCCCCATACGACCATGGCAGGGAGAACGACAAGAATGGCGACGACCAGCGAATAGACGATAGTGATTGTCGCCGTGATGCCGAATTGCTGGGACGCAGCGAGCGGAGAGGCTATCAGCACTCCGAATCCCAAAGCGGTCGTCAGCGCGGAGCCAAGCAGCGCCGAGCCGGTAGTCGCAAGGGTTCGGATTGCCGCCCTCTCCGGGTTTCGCAGGCGGAAGTATTCCTCCCGGTAGCGATGAATTACATGTATGGTGTAGTCCACGCCAATGCCGATAGACAGCGCCGTGATGATGGATGTAACCAGTGTGTAGGGAATATCCAGCAGCGCCATCGTTCCCAGCACGCAGATAAGCACGAAGACGATTGGCCCCACCGCGACGAGTCCCAGCGCAGGCTGTCGGAGCGTAACCCAGAAGAAGATTGTGAGGATGCCGAGCGCCACCGCGATGGTCGTGCTGATTGCCTCCGTCTGTCCATCCGTTATCTGATCGGTCACAGCGACAGCGACAATTTCGCCGGAAATCGCGGTGATCGTGCTGTCTTCACCAAACCAGAGGTCCTCGGTCTCCTCCTGGATCATCCTCGACTGCTCGGGATCACCCAGATAGGTCGGAAACTGGAGCAGCATTGTGTCAATGCCGTTCGGATCGTTAATCAGGAAGTGCGCCAGACCCGGTTCCCTTTCTACCAGCTTGTCAAGGACTTGCTGCATCTTTTGCCGGTCGAGTTCCACCCCGGAGGATGCTTCGTGGAAGAGCGCTTCAATTTCTGGATCGTAGTTGTCACCCGGCTCTCCTGAGTCGTCGATCCAGTCTTGCAGGTGCGAGTAGTATGAGGTCTGGATCGGCCCTGCCGCCGCCCGCGGGCGACGACTTTCGTCGTCGAAAGCGGCCGTGAGGTCTTGAATGTTCAGAAGGGTTCGAGTGTCCGTAGCCTCAGCCTTTACCAGCAGGCTGGCGACCTCGGTAGAGCCGCCGACTGCCGCCTCAAGCGTGTCCATGTCCTCCACCACACTACCGCCTCTCGGCAGGATGTCGCGTATGCTGAATTCGGACTTAAGCCCGGTCGCGGCGAAGCCAAGCCCGACCGTAATAAGGACGACGGCCACGATGTATGGTGCGGGCCAGCGCGTGACCCATCTCCCCAGCTGCTCCGCCAGTGAGCTGATGCCGGGCAAGGCGTTCGCCATGGGACGGGGAGGCTTCAAGGTGCCGCGCGATTCCCGGCGGCGGTCGATGATTGTGCGGCCCGCCGGTATAAGCGTCAGCATTACTATCAGACTCATTCCCACGCCAAGCCCCGCGACGATGCCGAAGTCGCCAATCACGCCGATTGGCGAGAACAGGGTTGCCAGCAGGCTCACGATAGTCGTAACGGCGGCCAGCGTCAGCGGGACTGTGACGTTTCGCAGTCCGACACGCACCGCTGCCAGGACCGGCTCGCCCTCAAGCCGCTGCTCACGGTAGTGGGAGACCGCCTGGATGGCGTAGTCCACAGTCAGGCTTATAATGATGACGGGAACCATAGCGGTGAGCGAACTAGGCGGGCCTATCAGCCCCAACCCGTTCGGCCCAAGCCAGCCTTCCGCCCCGACGATCCATGTCAGCGAAATTATCAGTCCCGCCAGAGTCAGCAGCATGTCCGACAGCGTGCGCATGAATACCAGCAGCAGCACGGCAATCAGCAGCAGCGCCAGCCCTATCAACGGCGCCATGCCTGTCTCAGTCGCTTCCCTGTACTCGTCCTCCACAATCGTCGGCGATAGGCTGCTCACACTCAGAGAGCCTTGACTGTCCGCCGCCAGCTCGTTAATACGGCGTTCCGCGTCCTTCACCCTCTCGTCGCCTGTGTCAGTCAGCCGTATGTTCGCGATGGCGACCGGTGTGCCGTCATCATCAGTTCCGGTCATCGCGTCGATTGCGGCCTGAATCTGCGGGATGCTCCGGACGGCATCTATTTCAGCCTGAGTGATCCCCTCCAGACTCTGCCTTTGCAGCGCGGCTTGGACCAGGAACGATGGAGAGATGATCGGATCGGATGGCACCAGCAGCCCGCCCGTACCTGTACCACCCACCCCCGGGTCCGTGGCGATGGCGTTGATCAGTGCGCTCATCTGTGAGATGCCGCCGGGTGTCAGAGCGTTCCCGCGGAAGATAAGCGTTACGATGCTGACATCACCGGATTCGCCGAACAGTTCGTCTATTTCCTCAGTCGCGGTGGCAACGGCGTGTCCGGGCGGAAGGAAGGCGACATCCGCCCCTTCAGTCGGCGGCGCGCGAAAGGTAGTTCCCGCAGCCAGCAGAACGGTTATCGCTATCAGGACGATGATCGTGATATACGGACGAGCCGTGACGAGCCGGCTGAAATTGAAGAGAATCTGATTCATCATGCGCGACCCCTAATTTAAGGTGGTTTCTGCATAGATAGGAGATTATAAATCGATTTCCAATCTTACAATTGGCAGAAATCCCTGTAAAGCGCGCATCTACAACTTAGGTGGTATAGTTCGTCGCACGTCCGTTCCCTGCCCTTCGCAAGTGTCAGGGGCCGGGGCTGACATCGATGGACAGGATGGGGAGGATGGGACAGGAGGAAAATGGTGATTATGCCCAGCTTTGTAGGGCTGTGAGTTACATTTGACCCACTGGCAAATGCGCGGTGTCTAGTTTAACCTGTCAGTTGTCGGCGGTTTGGAGATTGCCGACCGGTCCGCATATACGCGAGCGGGCAACGCGACGACCCCAGCGTTATTTGCTGTGGAGCTGCAATTGGCATGCCAATAGGTCGGGGCTATCGTCGTAACAGATTCACCGCAGACCAGGCCGGAAGAGAGACAGGAGAGCGCACTATGGCAGACATCATTTACGCATCGGCTAAGACTATGGCTCAGGCGATTCAGGACAAAGAAGTGTCGGCGGTCGAACTGGTGGACGCGCACCTGGCGCGTATCGAAGAGGTGAACCCGACAATCAACGCGGTTGTGACGCTCGCCGCGGAAAGAGCGCGGGCCGAGGCGCAAGAAGCCGACGACGCTCTTGCGCGGGGCGACAGCAAGGGCGCGCTGCACGGCGTTCCGTTCACGCTGAAGGACTCGATAGACACAGAGGGCGTAGTTACGACCGGCGGCACGCTAGGCCGCAAGGACTTCGTGCCCGATGCCGATGCCACAGTCGCCGCAAGGCTCAGAGCGGCTGGTGGCATATTGCTGGGCAAGTCGAACACGCCGGAGCTGACGCTTGCCGCAGAGACCGACAACCTGGTCTATGGACGAACGAACAACCCGTACAACGTCGAGCGCACGACAGGCGGGAGCAGCGGGGGCGCGGGGGCTATCGTGTCATGCGGGGGCGCGGCATTCGACATAGGCAGCGACACAGGCGGCAGCGTGCGCTATCCGGCTCATTTCTGCGGCATCGCGGGGCTGAAGCCGAACTCCGGTAGAGTGCCGCGCACGGGGCACATCGTGTCGCACAGCATGGGCGCGGTGGATTCGCTGACGCAGAACGGGCCGATGGCGCGGTATGTCGAAGACCTTGCGCTGATTCTGCCTATCATATCGGGGCCGGACTGGAGCGACCCGTTCATCGTGCCAGTGCCTCTAGGCGATCCTGCGGACGTGGACATTAGCAGTCTGCGAATTTGCTTCTACACGGACAACGGGATAGGCACGCCGACCGATGAGACTATCGCTGCTGTGCGCTCGGCTGTCGCGGCTCTGGCGGACACGGGCTGCTCGATAGTAGAAGATGTACCTTCGATCATCGCGGAGAACCCGGAAATCTCCAACAAGCTGTCGGGCGGCGACGGCAGGGTATGGACGCAGCGGCAGCTGGATAAGTGGGGCACTACGGAGATATTCCCATATCTGGAGCGTCGGATTGCCAGGGCGTCAGAGGAGTTCGAGGTGGAAGTGGGAGACTTTACGGCTATGCTGGAACATGTGGATAGCTTCCGCAGCACGATGCTGGGCTTCATGCAGGACTACGATGTCATAGTCTGCCCTGTGGCGGCATTCCCTGCCCAGCCGCACGGAGAGTCGCTTGAGGACAGGAACCAGCCGGGCATGAGCTACACGGCGACATACAACATCACGGGCTGGCCATCGACCGTCATACGGGGCGGCACATCGCCGGAAGGGTTGCCTATCGGAGTGCAGGTTGTGGCGCGGCCGTGGCGCGAGGATGTGTCGCTGGCGGTGGCGCAGTATCTTGAGGGCGTGACCGGTGGGTGGGTGAAGCCGCCGATTTAGAGGTGGACTTACATGGATGGACAGGATGGAGGAGATATATCACCCTCATCCCTTGTCCGCACAGGGGCAGGCTCTAGCCTTCCCCCATCAAGGGCTTAGCGGGGTATGTATTGAGAATAAGAGGGATTGCGGTTGCGATTTCACCCCCATCCCCTGTCTGCACAGGGGCAGGCTCTAGCCTTCCCCCATCAAGGGCTTAGCGGGGTATGTATTGAGAATAAGAGGGATTGCGGTTGCGATTTCACCCCCATCCCCTGTCTGCACAGGGACAGGCTCTAGCCTTCCCCCATCAAGGGGGAAGGGACTCTGAGCAGCATTTTAAGCATTTACCTACCCCTGTCAGCCTGTCAAGGGGGAAGGGACGAATTAGAGACACAGGATCGTGATTATGAGCGAGATTATCTATGCGTCGGCGAAGAGTATGGCGCGGGCGATTCGGGACAAGGAAGTGTCGGCGGTGGAGCTGGTGGAGGCGCATCTGGCGCGCATCGAAGAGGTGAATCCGGCTCTGAATGCGGTGGTGATGCTGGCGGCAGAGCAGGCGCGTGCGGAAGCGGCTGAGGCTGATGCCGCTCTCGCGCGGGGAGCCCACAAGGGGACGCTTCACGGGGTGCCGTTTACACTGAAGGACTCGATTGACACTGAGGGCGTGGTTACGACGGGCGGGACGATGGGGCGCAAGGACTTCGTGCCGGACGCGGATGCGACGGTGGCGGCGCGGCTGCGGGCTGCGGGCGGCATACTGCTAGGCAAGACGAACACACCTGAAATCACATACGCGGGCGAGACGGACAACCTGATCTTCGGGCGGACGAATAACCCATTCGACCTTGACCGAATGCCCGGGGGCAGCAGCGGCGGAGCGGGGGCTATCGTGTGCTGCGGCGGAGCGGCGTTCGATATCGGCAGCGACACGGGCGGCAGCATACGAGGTCCGGCGCACTACTGCGGCATTGCGGGGATAAAGCCGAACTCCGGGCGTGTACCACGCACAGGGCATATTGTGCCGCATAGCTTCGGCGCCGCCGATTCGCTGACTCAGAATGGGCCGATGGCGCGGTATGTCGAGGACCTTGCGCTCGTCCTGCCAGTCATATCGGGGCCTGACTGGGACGATCCGCATATCGTGCCCGTGCCGCTTGGCGACCCGGCGGATGTGGATATCAGCGGGCTGCGGGTGGCTTTTTACGATTACAACGGCGTGAATATGCCGACTGCGGAGATCCAGGCGGCGGTGCGAACCGCTGCTTCGTCGCTCGACGATGTCTGCGCCTCGGTGGAGGAGGACCTGCCACAAGCAATCCCTGACAATCCTGAGATAAACAGTCAACTGAGCCAGGGAAACGGACAGGCAGGCGCTCAGCGGTTACTGGAGAGGTACGGCACTACTGAGACGCACGCATGGATTACCCGTCTCCTGGAGAGGGCGAGCGAGAAAATGGTCTCGGTGCAGGAGTACACGGCAGTTCTGGAGAATGTCGATGCCTACCGCAGCGAGATGCTGGGCTTCATGCAGAACTACGATGTCATCGTATGCCCGGTGTCATCGTATGCCGCATTGCCGCACGGAGAATCAATGTTCAACGAAAAGTACACAGGGATAGGCTACATGGCGACATACAATATCACGGGCTGGCCCTCGACCGTGGTGCGCGCGGGCACTTCGCCGGAAGGCCTGCCCATCGGCGTGCAGGTTGTGGCGCGTCCGTGGCGTGAGGACGTGTCTCTCGCGGTGGCGCAGTATCTTGAAGGCGCGCTTGGCGGGTGGGTGAAGCCGCCATTGTAGGTGTCAGCGGTCAGGAGACTGGGCTAACATCGAAGGACAGGATAGACAGGATGGGAGAAAGATAATGGACGAGATTATCTACGCATCGGCGAAGAGTATGGCGCGGGCGATTCGGGACAAGGAAGTGTCGGCGGTGGAGGTGGTGGAGGCGCATCTGGCGCGGATCGAGGAGGTGAATCCGGCTCTTAATGCGGTGGTTCAGCTTGCGACGGATCGCGCAAAGGTTGAGGCTGTGGAGGCGGATGCTGCGCTTGCGCGGGGTGAGGGCAAGGGCGCGCTGCATGGGGTGCCGTTTACGCTGAAGGACTCGATTGATACTGAGGGCGTGGTTACGACGGGCGGAACGATGGGGCGCAAGGACTTTGTGCCTGATGCGGATGCGACGGTTACGGCGCGGCTGCGCGCGGCGGGGGGCATACTGCTGGGCAAGACGAATACGCCGGAACTTACTTATGCGGGCGAGACGGATAATCTGGTGTATGGGCGGACGAACAACCCGTTCGACGTTAGCCGCGCACCGGGCGGCAGCAGCGGGGGCGCGGGGGCTATCGTATGCTGCGGGGGCGCGGCGTTCGACATCGGCAGCGACACGGGCGGCAGCATACGCGGACCGGCGCACTACTGCGGCATTGCGGGAATCAAGCCGAACTCAGGGCGCGTTCCGCGCACGGGGCATATCGTGCCGCACGGTCTGGGCGCACTCGACTCGCTGACGCAGAACGGGCCGATGGCGCGGTATGTGGAAGACCTTGCACTCATCATGCCGATCATATCCGGTCCCGACTGGAGCGATCCTTTCATACCGCCGGTGACACTTGGCGACCCGGCAGATGTGGATATAAGCGGGCTGCGCGTCTGTTTCTACACGGACAACGGCGTGCGTACTCCCACTGCGGAGATAATGTCGGCGGTGCGGAATGCGGCTGCCGCGCTCGACGATGTGTGCGCGTCCGTCGAAGAGGACTTGCCGCGCGTCATTGGAGAGAATCCTGAAATAGCGGAGATGCTGCGTCAAGGGGACGGTCAGGCAGGGGCGCACCGGCTACTGGCGCAGTACGGCACGACCGAGACGCATGAATGGATGACAAGACAGCTGGAAAAGTCTAGCGAAAGAGTCGTTCCGGTTGGCGAGTACACGGAAGTTCTAGAGCAGGTGGACGCCTATCGCAGCGCTATGCTGGGGTTCATGCAGAACTACGATGTCATTATCTGCCCGGTGTCATCGTTTGCAGCGCTCCCGCACGGACTGTCCATGACGGACGAGTACCGCTCAGGCATGAACTATACTGGTACATACAACATCACGGGCTGGCCCTCGACCGTGGTGCGCGCGGGCACTTCGCCGGACGGCCTACCCATAGGCGTGCAGGCGGTGGCGCGTCCGTGGCGAGAGGATGTGTCGCTGGCGGTGGCGCAGTACCTCGAAGGCGCGCTCGGCGGCTGGCAGAAGCCTCCGATGTGACTCTAACAGGATGTACAGGATGGATAGGATAGGCTTTGCCGATGCGCTCACGGTTTTGGCTTGCTATGTGCTGCGTGATTGTCGTATTGGCGGCGGCGCAGGCGCTTGGCACGCAGGGCGGCGCAGGGATTGTGAACGCACAGGCGCCGGTCGATTATGATCTGAACGATGACGGCTTAATCGAAGTCACTTACCTGGAGCAGCTTGACGCTATACGCTGGGACCCGCAAGGCGACGGGCATGTGGATGACGGCTATGCGGGGGATGCCTATGAATCGGCGTTCCCCAACGCTGAAGACGGCATGGGATGCTACGAACCCTGCGTTGGCTACGAACTGACCCGCAACCTTGACTTCGACAACCCTCGCAGCTACGCATCAGGGTCGGTCAACAGGGAATGGACACACGAAGCCGGCTGGCTTCCCATTGACGGCTTCTCCGCCGTCTTCGTGGGCAACGGCAATACGATAGCAAATCTCTACATAGACCGAGCGGGCGACGCCGATACGGGGAGTACGGGGCTATTCGGCTTCGCGGGTAGCGAGTCGCACATAGACGGGGTGGGCTTGCTGGCAGTCGATGTTCTGGGCGGCGACAATGTCGGGGGGCTGGTCGGGCAGAACGAGGGAGCGGTTACCGACAGCTATGTTCGGGGAGAAATCCGTGGACTGGATAATGTCGGGGGCTTGGTGGGACTCCAGTACGGCGCAGTCAGCGGCAGCCACTCCTCCGGCGAAGTCGCCGGAAATACAAACGTGGGCGGCTTGATCGGGAAGGTCGGCGGCGCCTTTGCCGTAAGTCTCAGCTACTCAACCGCGTTCGTAACGGGGCTTGATGTGGTCGGCGGGCTGGTGGGTTTGAACTACGCTGGTCCCATTACCCAGTGCTATGCGACGGGAAGAGTGAAGGGAAGGGGAAGCATCGGCGGGCTGGTGGGTCGCAACTGGGGGACCGTCACCGCGACATACGCCACGGGGAGGGTGCATGGCAACCTTCTCACCGGCGGTCTGATTGGCGCGAACGAAGGCACGCTCATCTCCAGCTACGCGACGGGCTGGGTCAACGGCAAAGACCATTCCGGCGGCCTGGCAGGGAGCAACGGCGGGACTGTCTTCGGCAGCTATTCGATAGGCAGGGCAACGGGAATACGAGCCGTTGGCGGGCTGATAGGAAGCAATGACGGCGACATTATTGATAGCTACTGGGATACGGAGAAGTCTCGCACATCGGTGGGCGTTCGCAACAAGGCGAGCGGCGCGAAGGGGCTTACCTCGAAACGTCTGCGAGCGCCTTCCGGCTATACGGGCATATACGGCGACTGGAACATAGACACCGACAACGCCGACAGGGACAATGACGAAAGCACGGGCAGAGAAGACTACTGGGACTTCGGCCACAGGGGAAACTATCCGTTGCTGAAGGCGGACTTCGACGGCGATGGAGCCGCCACCTGGTGGGACTTCGGCAACCAACATGGCCGCAGATTAGCGCCGACGCGCACGCCCAGTCCGACTGTTACGGCCACGCCGAGACCTACGCGCACGCCTACCGTCACGCATACGCCTACAAGTACGGTTACGCCAACAGCAACGGCGACGCCGGATCCGACATATACCGCGACTTCGACGCGCACAGCCATCCCTACGGCGACACGAACTCCAACCCGCACGGCTACGCCGACTCATACGCCCGTGCCAACCGTTACACCAACATCGACGCCCGCGCCGACAGCCACGCCCTTTGTCGTAGTAGTTACGGCAACTCCGGGACCGCCTCCGCCGACTCAAACGCCGTTCGTCGTCTTTGTGACGGTTATAGCTCCAACTAGCACGCCCGCGCCTATCGAGACACCTGCTACGCAGCCCCCGTCAGCAGGAGGTTGCGGGCTTTCGGGAAGAGTGCCGTTAGGCGCTGCCTCCGCCAATATGTTGATACTGGTCGCGCCCTTATTCATTTTGGGATGCGCTAGGTATTTTCGGAAGCAAAAGGCTAATTGACAAAGGCTAGGCTCGGTGCTAATCTCATGCTGATAATCTATATTTGGCATGGCAATGGGGGCATGTTGCCCTCCGGCCGAAATTAACTGGGAGGGCAGATATGGCACGATCCGAAGTTTTCTATATGGATGCCCATTCGGAATCCACGGAGACTAGCCTCGTCGCAAAAATGACCACGGTGTTCGATGCCGCCGGGCTTGACGAGATGATTAAGCCCAACGACATCGTGGCTATCAAGGTCCACTGCGGCGAGTGGAACAACACGGCGTACCTGCGCCCCGTCTATGCGCGGGCGCTGGCAGACCGAATCAAGGAGCTGGGCGGACGACCTTTCGTCTGCGACACGACGACCTCCACCTACTCGCCCTGGGGTTCCCGCTCCAGCGAGCTGGACATCCTGCTGACGGCAGAGCGCAACGGCTACAACTCGGCGACGCTGGGCTGCCCGTTCATCTGCGCGGACGGCTTCATCGGCACGAGCGACTTCCGCGTTGACATCCCCGAAGGCTACCTGCTGAAGGAAGCCTATGTCGCGCAGGCAATCGCGGCTGCGGACGCGCTCATCACGCTGACCCACTTCAAGGGGCACGGCATGGGCGTCATCGGCGGCGCGCTGAAGAACCTCGGAATCGGCGCACAGTCGAAGCGCGGCAAGCTGAACGTCCACATGGGCGGTCATCCGAACTACGGCTACGGCGCGGCGGCGATATTCCATCCGGAGCGCTTCCAGGGCAAGGAGAACACGCCTGACTGGGAGATTCTTGAGGACTGCTGCCCGTTCGACCTGTATCACATCAACGAGAACGACGAGCTTGAGTGGGACCGCGACCGCTGCGCGACCTGCCTGGGCTGCTTCGGCGTTATGGGCCCGCGCGGTCTCGCCGAAATCCCACCCGTCAACTTCGACGCAGTTGACGTCGCCATCGCGGACGCCTGCCTAGGCGTTGAGAAGGCGGTAGGACGCGACAAGGTCGGCTACATCAACATGGCAATCGACATCTCGCCGAAGTGCGACTGCGGCAACCATTCCGATGTGCCGATAGTCCCGCACCTGGGCGTGTTCGCCAGCAAGGACGCGGTAGCCATCGACATGGCGTGCGTTGACAAGGCGAAGGAGTCGCCGGGCATGCCGGGTTCCGCTTCCGAGATGATGGAAGCGCACCATCCGGGCGACAACAAGTTCGAGGCAGCTGCCGCGACCTTCCACGGTCAGAGCGAGGTTGCGAGCATCAACACCGGTCACGAGATCGGCTTGGGCAGCCGCGACTACACGCTGATCGAGGTCCCGCCGCAGCATGCCGACATGCACAAGTTCCCGTATGACCGCAGGCCCAGCCGCCAGCGGTTCAAGGAGCGCTTCGAGAAGTTCCAGCCGTTCCCGTATGACAGGCACGATGGCAAGGGCTTCAAGCGCAACGACGTCGTTGACTTCGAGCGCGTGAAGCAGCACTACGACCATGCGACCAACGGTCACCATGAGGAGATCGAGATCAGGGAGCTTCAGCCTGCCGACGACGACGAATAGGGTTTCAGAGCCATTCCTGAATCGAGTTCAGGACAGGCTCTAACCCCTGCCTTCGCAGGGGCAGGCTCTTCCCCCATCAAGGGGGAAGGGACTTTGGGCGATGAATAGAAGGGACGCCGTTCTGTTATGGGCGGCGTCCCTTTTACTGTGTGCTCATGCGAACGGCTGCTTGCGTCTTAATTGTGCCCGATGCTATGGTAGAAATAGCAAGCGCAAATCTACCGTCAAGGAAGTTCTATGAGCCTAAACATCAAGAACGAAGAAACCCATCGACTGGCGAGGGAACTGGCGCATCTTACCGGCGAGACGATGACCGGCGCGATTACGATAGCGTTGGCGGAGCGTCTGAAACGAGAGAGACGTGCGCGGAGCGCGGAGACGCGCGCGAGCCAACTTCACGCTATCGGGAAGCGCTGCGCCCGTCTGATTCACGATGGCCCGTCGGCAATCGAGCATGGAGACTTCCTATATGACGAGAGCGGATTGCCGAAGTGATAGTCGATACGTCGGCGCTCCTTGCGGTGTTGTTCGATGAGCCGGACGCCATATTCTACGCAAGAACGATAGCGGAAGCTCCGAACTGCCGCATGTCGGTGGCGAACTTCGTGGAAGCGGCTTTCGTTGTCGAAGGTCGGGCAGGGATTGCAGGCGGGCATGATCTCGATCTATTCTTAGAAACCGCTTCGATTGAGTTGGAGCCGGTTACCGTCGAGCAGGCGCGGGCGGCGCACCAAACATGGCGCAGATTTGGAAAGGGCAACCATCCCGCCGGATTGAATTTCGGCGACTGCTTCGCCTACGCCCTGGCAGAAATCACTGGAGAACCCCTCCTCTACAAGGGTGATGATTTCGCTATCACCGACGTGGAGACTATCCAATTAAAGTTGGATTCATGACGATACCCGATCGCGGTCGGGCACATGCTTCACAAATCCCATAATGCTGTCATTCCGAACGCAGTGAGGAATCTGAAATCGCTGCATTCAAACCTGTTTCCAACTTCAGATTTCTCGCTTCGCTCGAAATGACAGGGATAGATTGCATCTGTGGAATACTCTTGATATGCGGTGGTTTGACAGGGACGGGAATGGACGGCAAAATATGAGACAGCAAACACAACTCGCAATGGAGGTACTTAAGAAATGCCAGCATCCGGACAGGACCTACTTGAGGAGTCGATAGACAACTGCCAGCAGATTGTGGCGGGCCTCGGCACAGTTAACGAATCGTGGGAGACTTCGATAGTTGAAATACTGGAGAAGTTCGACGAGATAAGCGACACCTTCTTCTTCAAGACGATGCCCAGCGTACCCGCGGCGCGCGCAGTGGTGCGCGATTCCGAGTCCGTCCTTGCATTGCGTCAGTCGGAGGAGTGGGACGAATTCGGCACGGCGATTACGACGCTCATCGCGTCCTCGCAGAACCTCATCGAAAAGGCAGGGATGAAGGGAGTGACGCTGACGTGAGCGGCATTGTTCTTGTTACGGGAGGCGCGGGCAGCGTGGGCCGCATGCTGGTGGAGAAGCTGGTGGCGGACGGTCAGGGCGTGCGTATATTCGACCTGCCTTTCATGGACTTTTCCGGTCTGGAGGACAGGGACGGCATAGAGATTGTCAAGGGCGACATCACGGACGAGGCGCAGGTGGCGGACGCGATTTATACTGATGATGACGGGGGCGTGAGTTCCGTCGTTCACCTGGCTGCGCTTCTGCCGCCGAACAGCGAGCGCGACCGCGACCGCACATTCGGCGTGAATGTGGGCGGCACGGAGAACATCATCAAGGCGATGGAAGCCGGCGCGCCCGACGCTACACTGATATTCACATCGTCTATCAGCACCTACGGGAACACGATGGACGAAGAGCCGCCGGTGCGCGTTGAACACACACAGTCCGCCATCGATATATACGCGGACAGCAAGATTGTGGGCGAACGCATGGTGCGCGAATCGTCGCTGAACTGGATTGCGATGCGGATCGCGGGCATTATGGTGCCCGCGTTCATGGAGCCGCCAAGCCCGTGGCCTTTCGTCGCCGAGCAGCGCGTCGAGATGGTGCATCGGGACGATGTGGTGGACGCTCTGTTCGCGTCCGTGAACGCGCCTGATGCGGCGAACAAGGTTCTGAATATCGCGGGCGGTCCCACATGGCAGATGCGCGGCGAGGACTACGCGCGCGACTTCTATGGCTTTATGGGCGCGCCGTTCGAGGATGTCGATTACCGCCAGTCGCCAGGCTGGGTGGACTGGTACGACACTGAGGAGTCGCAGCGGCTGCTGAGTTATCAGAACAGGTCGTATCAGCACTACTCGGACGAGATGCACGCTATCATAGAGGCGATGATGGCGGAGTGAAACGGGGGCTAACAAGATATACAGGATGGACAGGATTTCACCCCCATTCCTGAATCGAGTTCAGGACAGGCTCTAACCTTCCCCCATCAAGGGGGAAGGGACTAGCGGCGGAGGGATAGGCATGGCGATGCAGGCTGAAGCTACACGAACAATCGAAGAGAAGATGGATGCGCTGAAGTCGATCCTTGCGGATATGGGGTCGGTGATAGTGGCGTACTCCGGGGGGACGGACAGCGCGTTTCTCGCTGCCACGGCATACGATGTGCTTGGCGATAAGGCGCTTGCCGTTACCGCGAAGTCACCGAGCCTCGCGCCGTCGGAGCTTCGGGAAGCTATCGAGCTTGCGGAGCGACTGGGCTTTCGCCACCGTATCGTCGAGACACACGAGGTAGAGCGAGAAGACTACGCGGCGAACAATCCCAATCGCTGCTTCTTCTGCAAGGACGAGCTGTACACCTACCTGAGCAGCTACGCGGAGGAAGAGGGCTGGAACAGTATCGTCAATGGCACGAACACGGACGACCTGGGCGACTTCAGGCCCGGCCTGAACGCGGCCAAGCAGTACGGTGTCCGCAGCCCGATGGTCGAGGCGGACCTGTCCAAGCCTGAAATCCGCGAACTGTCGAAGGATATGGACCTGCCGACATGGGACAAGCCGGCGCAGGCGTGCCTGTCATCGCGCATTCCTTACGGCTCTATGGTCACCGTCGAAGCGCTGACGCGCATCGCGCAGGCGGAAGAGTACCTGCACGATGTCATCGGCATACGCCAGCTTCGCGTGCGCCACCACGACACGGTAGCGCGCATAGAGGTGGAACCTCAGGACTTCATTACGCTGACCGACGAAGCCGTGCGCGAACAGATCGTTAGCAAGTTCCGCGAGATCGGCTACTCCTATGTGACGCTCGACCTGCAGGGCTTCCGCTCAGGGAGCATGAACGAGGTGCTTGCCGCGCTGCGGGCGAAGTCGGGCTAAGCTGTGGATGGCCCTTCGACAAGCTCAGGACGAACGGAAAGTTTGTCCGAAGAGATTCCCTGCGCTGAAGTCGGCAGCAGGCAGAACCCTGAGTTTCGTCCGGCGGCGCGTGTGCTGCTCATAGACGACAGAGACCGCGTTCTGCTGTTCGATGTGGCGTTGCCGCAGCGTCCTGATGATCGGCTGTGGATTACGCCGGGCGGCGGGCTCGATCCCGGTGAAACGCGCGAGGATGCGGCATTACGCGAACTTTACGAGGAGACAGGGTTGCGAGGCGTGGAGCTGGGACCGTGCATCTGGAAGCGGCGGCACGTTTGGCAGTGGAGCAATAAGTGGATAGAGTCCGACGAGTGGTTCTACCTGCTGCGCGCGCCCGCATTCGAGGCCGTAGCGACGGCGCCAGACGAGTGGGAAATGCAGTACGTGCTTGGGCATCGCTGGTGGAGCCTGACGGAGATGGCCGCTGATAGGGAGACGGAGACTTTCGTGCCGCGCAGCCTGCCGGAGCTTCTGCCGCCCATACTAGCGGGGAATGTACCACACATGCCTATTCAGGTAGGAGAATAGTCTATGATGTGCGAGGCCTTACCCTGCCTATTCGCCTGTTTCCTCACATAACCGCAGAATGAGAACAGGGCTAACGAACGCCAAACCGCTTGTATCTCTAACGTTGTCACACCCCAAAAAAAGATAGGAAGGATACTTGGTATGCCTGGGTATAAACTCCTTATAACTTTAGGTCTCATAATTCTTATGTCTCTACCGCTTACGATTGCCTACGCGGACGGACATGGATACAGCGGTGCGGGCACTGTCGTTGTCTCGGATGGCGGCGCAATGAGCGACAAGGTTACATTCTCCATGTCCGGCGTTTCGATGCTGGAGTCCGGCATGGCATACGAAGGCTGGCTGGCGAATAGCGGCAGCGATGAAAAGGTAAGCACCGGCTTGATGACGGTTATGCCGGGCGGCGGTATCAGCCATTCGTGGATCGAACCCGACGGCTCCAACCTGCTCGCCCTGTACGACACCGTGATAATCACGGTTGAACCTGTGCCGGACGATGACCCCGCTCCCTCAGAGGTAATAGCGTTCAGCAACACACTTTCGAGCGATTTGATTGACCCCGTTCGTGAGTTGGTCGTAGGCGAGCAGGCGGTAGTCCCCATGCTCCAGGCGCAGATAAGCGCGGCGATGGGCAAGATTCGCGACGCGCAAGCCGCTGACACCACGGACGCGCTTCATGCCGCTACCCAAGAGGCAGTGGACATCATTGATGCGGAAGACGGCATCATCGCGCTTGCATCGACGACTGAAGAACTCGGCTCTGATGTATATCAAGCCGCCCTGAACGCCTTGGTCAGAGATGCTTGCGAATGCGTGATGAAATCCGGCGAAAACATACAAGCCTGGGCAATTGCCGCCAAGGAAGACGCGGCGTCGGTAATGGCAGAGAACGACCTCAACACCGCGAAGACGTTGCTGAACATAGTGAACGGCAAGTTGCTGGCAGCCGCCAACGGCATTGACGCTGCCGAAATGGGCGGCGCGAGCGACGCCTATACCCATGCACAGAAGATTGCGACATTCACCCTACCGGCACCGATGGAGGCTGCCGCCGACGCGCCGAGCGTAGGCGACGCCTATGTGCCTGCGGCGATGCAGATCATGCTAATCGCGGCTCTTGCGCTGCTCATCGGCGGCGGCGCACTTCTGTATAGAGCGCGCAGGACAAGCGCTAGAGCGTAATGCCTGCATGATACCTGTATGCCGTTGTCATAGATTCCCGTTTCCTGTTTCACCAGGGAGCGGGGATGACCGTGAAGCAAGGGTGTAGTCTAACTGAGTTCCAATAGGGTATAATGGCGACTGAACGTGCTGGTTCAGAGACGTGCCGAGAGCATATCTTTGTGGTATTATGTTCCGTGGGCGGCCTTATACAAGCGTCGCTCAGATATGTATTGAACAATTCCAATAAAAGTACGGAAATCTATGCCTGCAAAGTCTGTCATGTTACCGTAGGTTGTGATATTGTTTGTATCTGACCAAGGTTCTTTCAATCTCAAGCAAGGAGGAAAGATTCTTAGCATGTCTATGTCTAAGCTTCTGATTACACTAGGTCTCATTCTATTGATGACTACACCGTTCTCCGTAGCGTATGCGGCTGATCAGCCATACAGCGGTTCCGGCACTGCCGTCGTCTCCGACGCCGGCGCAATGAGCGACAGGGTAACCATTTCACTCAGCGGCATGATGGCGCTGGAGAAAGACATGGCCTACGAGGGCTGGCTGGTTGACAGCACCAGCGGCGACAAGGTCAGCGTCGGTATCCTGACAGCGACCTTTGGAGACATCAACCACACATGGACTTCTCCTGACGGCGCCAATCTGCTTGCCCTGTACGATTGCGTTGTCATAAGCGTCGAGTCCATGCCGGACGATGACCCCGCCGAATGGTCGGAAATTGCCTTCTTAGATACTATTGACGAGGGCGCGATAGGGGAAATCAGAGGGCTGGTAGTTGGCGACAGCAGCACTCTATACATGCTGCAGATGCAGGTCCACATGGCGATGGCAAAAGTCGCGGAAGCGCAGGCTGCCGACGACATCGACGCCCTCCGAGCTGCGACTGAAGAAGCTGTCGGCATGGTTGACGGCGACGATGGCATCGCCGCGCTCGCGGCGTCCGCCAGCGCATCGGCGATGGCAGCCATGGACGCTTCAAGCAGGGATAGCGTCGATATGTATGCCAAGAGGGTCATGGCATCCAGCGACAACGTTTCCGCCTGGGCGATGGCAGCCAAGGAAGACGCCGCCTCAGTAACCGCTCAGGAAGACCTTGAAGTAGCCAAGACCCTGCTGAACATCGTCAACGGTAAGCTCTCCGCAGCGATGAATGGTGTTGCGGTCTCCGATATGGGTGGAGCGAACGACGCCTATGTCAGCGCGCAGAAGATGGCGACATTCATGCTTCCGGCGCCGGCAGGAGATGCAGCAGTTGATACACCCAAGACTGGGGACGCCTATGTTCCTATGGCTATGCAGGTAATGCTGTTCGTGGCACTGATGCTGCTCATCGGTGGTGGCGCGATGCTGTATAGGGAGCGCAGGCTCGGCTCAAAGGCGTAACGCATCCGGAAACACTAGATATTAATCGCAGAGACTCCATCCGCTTCAGGTGGGTGGAGTCTCTGTGCTTTGTGGGAATCTAACATCGATAAACAGGATGGATAGGATGTGCCCAGTATGGTAAGGACAGGCGAAGTTGCGCCGGACTTCACGCTTCCAAGCACGTCTGGGGACATTACTCTGAGTGCAGTTGTGGCTGATAAGCACGTCGTGCTTGCTTTCTATTTGGAGGACAAGACGCCCGGCTGCACCCAGATGCTGAGTGCGCTGCAAGGCGAGTACGACACCATCCGCGAACTGGATGCCGAAGTGATAGCGATAGGCGCAGACTCACTCGATTCGCACGAGGCGTTCAGCGAATCACTCGGCGGCTGTCCGTTCCCGATTGCCAGCGATTCCGGCTTGAACGTTGCCACTACTTACGGCGCGCTCGCGGATGACGGCAAGGGCATGGTACGCGCTGTATTCGTGGTGGATAAGGGCGGGCGCATCGCACACAGCATCCCGTGGTTCCAGCCGGGCAGCACGGCTCAGTTCTTCGAGATATTTCAGGCGCTCGGCCTGGAGTGAGCATGGTCGCGCCGACACTCGTCGCTCGACGGTTGCCTGCCCGATGGTTAATTTCGGCGCTTCTACCGGCGCTTGCGCTGCTCATATACGGTTGCGGAGACACTCCCCCACCTGCCACGCCGGCGCAGACTGCCACGCCTACGCCCATCAACCCGCAGGCGATACTGGACGACTGCGGGCGGGCGATGTCCACCCTGACATCCTTCGGCTTCCGCGTTGAACACGACGATGACGGAGGCACACCGCTCGACCAGGGCATGGTCCTGACGGAGGCGAGCGGCAGTGTTTCCGGCTCCGACAGGCTCGCGGTGGATTTCAGCGGTACGGCTGGCAGCTTCGCAGTGAAGGGCAGCCTCATTGCGATCGGCGAGAACGTCTATATGACCAATCCGCTGTCCGGCGAGTGGCACGCCGTTTCGTCTGCGCTCAATCCCCTGGCGTTCTTCGAGCCGTCTCAGGGAATCGCGGACATACTATTGCAGGTACGGGACACCACGCTCATATCGCACGATTCCGCCGAGTATCGCATTGGCGGCACGCTGCCCTCAGTCGCGCTCGCGCCTCTGTTCGGAGAGACCGATGCACGGAGCAGCGTAAATGTTACGCTGACAATCGACAAGGTGAATCTGTACCTGACGAGTACGCGGCTTGAAGGGCGCATTACCCCCAACGAAGCGGACGGTCTGGTACGCACAATAACGCTATCTCAGTTCGACGAGCCGGTGAACATCGCCATACCGGACGGGGGCTAACATCGATGTACAGGATGGGGAGGATGAGGTCGTATGCGGCGCTGACGGCGGTGTTCGCCGGGGTGTTCGTGGCAGCGGACGACCAGACTGTCGTAGTCACGGTGCTGCCGCAGATAATGCTCGACCTGAAGCTCACCGTCACCGAACTCGACCACACATCCTGGATTGTCACCGGCTACCTGCTCGGCTATGTCGCCGCGATGCCCTTCATCGGCAGACTCTCGGACATCTGTGGGCACCGCAATGCCTTCATTGGCTCGCTTCTGCTTTTCATGCTTGGCTCTGCTGGCGTCGCGCTGGCAACCGACATCAACTGGCTGATAGGGCTGCGGGTGTTTCAGGCACTGGGAGCGGGCGCGCTCGTGCCAATCGCAATCGCGGTCGTGGGCGACCTGTTTCCGCCTGAAAACCGAGGCACACCGCTTGGTCTTGTGGGCGCTTCAGCGGAAGCGGGCGGCGTCATCGGACCGCTCTGGGGTGGAGTCATCACGAAGTACCTGGCGTGGCAGTGGGTGTTCTGGCTGAACATTCCACTTTGCGCCGTCATAATCGCGCTGACACTGCTCCTGCTGCCAAAGAGCCAACGCCACCCAGCACGAATGGACTACATCGGCGGCGCGCTCGTCACGCTGAGTCTAGCCGCACTCACTCTTGGGCTGGCGCGAATAGACGAACTCGATACCCTGATGGCGCTGTGGCTCGCCCTCGCAGTCGTATCGCTTGCGGTATTCATACTGCGTCAGCGGACGGTCGCTGATCCGCTGCTGCCGCGCGCGATGTTCAGGGCGCGGGCATTTGTCGCCGCAAACGCAGTACATCTGCTCATCGGCGGCGCACTCATTATCGGCATGATAACCATTCCGCTCATGGCGAACACGCTGCTTGGAGAGACACCGCTGGGTGGTGGGTTGATGCTGCTGCGTATGACAGTGGCGATACCGTTCGGGGCGGTGCTGGGCGGCATCGCCTGCCAGCGATTCGACTACCGGATGCCTGCCATTCTTGGGCTGCTGCTGTGCGCGCTGGGCTTCTGGCTGATGAGCGGCTGGGGGCTGGACATCGCGGACCCGTGGATGACCGCTCATCTGGCGACCGCCGGCTTTGGCTTCGGATTGCTCATCGCGCCCATCGCGCTGGCTGCCACGAACTCCGTGAGTGACGATGCGCGCGGCGCGGCGGCGGCGCTGATTACCACTATGCGCGTGGTGGGAATGACGCTGGGAGTCGCGGCGCTCACGGCATGGGGAACGGGCAGGTTCGATGCACTTGTGGCAGGCATCGGCGCACCTTTCGCACTTCCGGAGGAGACGGCAGAACAGGCGCAGGAACGCATCGCAGGGGTGCAGCAACAACTCTCGGATGCGGGACTGACGCTGTTCAGCGATTTCTTCGTTGTGGCAGCGGTGTTGTGCTTGGTGGCGCTTGTGCCGGCGGCGTTCATGGCGTGGCGAGGGATATCCAGGAAGATTCCGGGTTATTCGGCTTAAGAAACCTTCACCTCAGGCAGCACCAGCGATACAGAAACGACGCGGCTACCCTCCGGAACTTCGACGGACTGCATCAGACTCGGACGCACGAGTTCTTCGCCATCCACTTCAGTCTCAATAGCATAATCTTTAAGAGCATATTCCGCATTGCGAAGGGCTTCTTCAACGGTGTTTCCCATCGCTGCGACTCCGGGAATATCGGGGAACACGACGCCATAAGCGCCTTCTTCGCCATCTATGAGCGCCGGATAGTCCATCAGAGATTCTCCTATTCTCTCCAACCCGCTTTGTTCGCGATTGTACGCGCAACTCCTGGGGAGAGTGTTCTGTGGCGCGGCAAGGTTACGATACCCTTTACACTTGGATGCCTGTATATGTCGTGACCTGAGCTGAGCCGATGAAGATACCAGCTATCTTGTTCCAACTTTCTCCGCACTCGCCTTCTGTTTGTTTCCATTACCCAACAATACTAACATACGCACGCCGGTCGACCAGCGGTTCGAACTGCTATAATCGGCCGTAACTCCACCTGAATATACCTGCGGAGGGCGACTATGGGCTGGTCTATTCATCATCCGGTCGGGCTGATTCACTACACACCCACGGCTTGCTATCGAGGCTATACGCTGTTCTCCACCACGCACGGCGGCAAGGACGCCTACCTAATAGATATGGAGGGCAATGTCGTTCATCGCTGGCATCTGGAAGAGGGCATCCCTTACGCTTACCTACTGAACAACGGCAACCTGCTGTGCCGCATCGGAAGACCAGAAGACGCCGGCGGCGTGGAGACGCTGGGCGCGTCGTCTGCCGGCGTAATTGAACTGGACTGGGACAGCAATATCGTCTGGGCTTACCGCGATCCCATGCTGCACCACGACTTTCAGCGGATGCCCAACGGCAATACGCTCCTCCTGATGTGGGAACCAATTCCTGGGGACCTCGTGGCGGAGGTTAAGGGAGGTTTTGAGGTCGATTTCGCGCCCGGAATGCTGGGTGACGTCGTGCGGGAGGTTACGCCTGACGGCGCGACCGTCTCCGAATGGCGCTCGTGGGAATACATGGATGTCGAAGAAGAAGTGATCTGTCACCTGGAACCCCGCAACGAGTGGTCTCACGGAAACTGCGTGAACCTCACGGCCGATGGCGACCTGCTGGTGAGCTATCGCATAATCGACACTGTGGGCATCGCAGATCGGGCGAGCGGCGAATTCAAATGGAAGTGGGGGCCAGGCGAGATTGCTCACCCGCATCATCCCACCTGGCTGGACAACGGGCGCGTGCTGCTATTCGATAACGGCCAGCACCGGCGCGGCAGCAGCTATTCCCGCGTGATTGAAATCGACCCGGCGACCAACGAAATCCACTGGGAGTATGACGGTTCTCCGAGGGTATCATTTTATAGCAACTACATCAGCGGGGCAGAGCGCCTGCCGAACGGCAATACTCTCATCTGCGAGGGCGCGGCGGGACGCTTCTTCGAGGTCACGTCGCGCGGGGAAATCGTGTGGGAGTACATCAACCCGTTCCCCGTTTACGGTGCAAGGACAGGCCGTGAGAAACCAGAGAACTCGAACGCCACATTCCGCTGCCACCGCTACGGTCCCGACCATCCGGCGCTCGCTGGCCGCGACCTCGATCCGACGCGGTTTGCCGCCCTCAATAGCCTCCTTCGCTAAATTGCAGAAATGTGCAAGAGTCCCTTCTCTCTCGATTGGCGAAGATTAGAGACTGCCCCACGAAGGCAGGGGATGCAGGTGAAAGCGCTCGCCCGCTGCGGCCTTAAATGCACTTCAACGTATTTCTTCTAAATTGGACTAGCGATTAAGCATAGTGATAAACTCGACATAGCCACTGTATAAACGGCGGTATAGTTGAAACAAACGAATTCACTGCTGAATTAACGCTGAAAATTCTGAGATATACGCAAGGAGGAAATTGCTATGGCTGAATATGCACATCCTGAATCACTGGTAAGCACGGAGTGGGTTGCGGGGCATGGCGGCGATGACGGCGTTCGCCTCGTCGAGGTCGATGTTGACACGAGCGCGTACGATCAGGGCCACATCGAAGGCGCAGTCGGCTGGGACTGGACCGATCAGCTCCAAGACACCCTCAACCGAGACATCATATCCAGGTCGGATATGGAGGAGCTGCTTGGCGGCTCCGGCATCAGCAACGACACCACCGTGATTCTCTACGGCGACAACAACAACTGGTTCGCGGCATGGGCGTTCTGGCAGATGCGAATGTACGGACACGAAAATGTGAAGCTGATGGACGGCGGGCGCGCCAAGTGGGAAGCGGAGGGGCGTCCTCTGACCACGGATGCGGTATCGCATGAGTCGGTCAGGTACATCGCCTCCGGACCGGACAACAGAATCCGCGCGTTCCGCCAGGATGTAATCAGCGCCGCTTCAAGCGGAAGTTCGTACTTCGTTGATGTGCGCGCGCCCGAAGAGTTTCGTGGCGAGTTGCTCGCGCCCGCGGCTCTGCCACAAGAGGGAGCGCAGCGCGGCGGTCACATCCCCGGCGCGGCAAATGTGCCCTGGGCAACCGCAGTCGCCGAAGACGGCACCTTCAAGTCCGCCGATGAGCTTATCGAAATCTATGGCGGTCGGGTGGACAACTCCAAGCCCACCATCGCCTACTGCCGCATCGGCGAGCGGTCGTCACATACATGGTTTGTGCTAACGCAGTTGCTCGGTCTGGACAACGTTTCCAACTACGACGGCTCGTGGACCGAGTACGGCAGCATCGTGCGCGCTCCCATCGAGCGATAAAAGACTAACATCGATATACAGGATGGGTAGGATGAGGGGATAGGTTGATATAATCTGAATTGATGGGCGGCCTTGTTTCGACTTGGCCGCCTTTCCATATATGAGCATTTACGGGTGAGATATGACACAGGAAGACCTGAAATCGTTGTTTCGGACGGTAGGCGACGGCAGCGGACTGAGCGCAACAAACACGTACTACGAAGAGGAGCTTGCCCTCGCCTTCCGCAACCGGGGAATGCCGCTCGAAGGGCTACGCTACGACATCACGCCAACGGGCATGCATTACCTGCTGATTCACTTTGACATCCCCGATGCGGACGCGGACTCATGGCAACTCGACGTCGGCGGCCTCGTAGCGAACTCTCTAAGCCTGAGCATGGCTGACATCAGGGAGCACCCGCGCGTCTCGATGCCCGTTACGATGGAGTGCGCGGGCAACGGCAGGGCGCGGCTGAACCCCCGTCCGGTGAGCCAGCCGTGGCTGCTAGAAGCCATCGGCACGGCAGAGTGGACCGGAACGCCGCTGCGGGGCATCCTGGAAGATGCGGGCGTCGATTCAAGCGCGGTCGAGCTTGTGTTTACCGGGCGCGACGAGGGCGTGCAGGGCGGCGAGGCGCAACTCTACCAGCGAAGCCTCACCATCGACGACTCGATGCGCGACGAGGTAATGCTAGTGTACGAGATGAACGGCGCACCGCTGGAGCCGCAGCACGGATTCCCGCTTAGGCTCATAGTGCCGGGTTGGTACGGTATGACCAGCGTGAAGTGGCTTGAGAACATCGAAGCGGTAGCAGAGCCGTTTACCGGATTCCAGATGGAGCAGACCTACCGCTACAAGAACTCTCCCGACGACCCCGGCGTGCCCGTTAGCACGATGCGCGTGCGCGCGCTGATGATACCGCCGGGCATTCCGGACTTCATGACACGCACGCGCCTCATGGACGCCGGCGGCGTTACGCTGTCAGGTAAGGCATGGGCAGGCAGGCTTGATGTAACCAAGGTCGAGGTCAGCACCGATGACGGCATGAGCTGGCAGAGAGCGGAACTAGGCAAGCAAGTCGGGCGCTTCGCGTGGCGCAACTGGTCGTATAAGTGGAATGCCGAGCCGGGCACGCACTTTCTCTCCGTGCGCGCCACCGACGAAGAGGGCAACGTGCAGCCGACCGCGCAGCCGTGGACGCTTCAGGGAATGGGAAACAACCTAGTGCAGCGCGTCGAGGTTATAGTAAGGTAGATGCAACAGCGGCGTGCAATACGAGGGAGGGCGCGATGGTTATTGAGATGACTAAGCGGCGTTTCTGCGTCAAGGATTTCCATTTGATGGATGAGGCGGGCGTGTTCTGCGAGAACGACCGCGTAGAACTTGTTGACGGGGAGATTGTCGATATGGCGCCAATCGGAAGTTATCATGCTTTCAGCGTGGATGCACTGACTCACATATTCGTTAGGGCGGTTCCCGAAGGCATCCGTGTCCGAGTGCAAGGTCCCGTGCAAATTGACGAAAGCACTATGTTCCAGCCAGACTTGGCAATTCTGCGTCCCAGGGAGGACAACTATGCCGAGTCGAACCCCACGCCGGAGGATGTGCTGTTAATCATAGAGGTGTCGGACAGCACTACCGCTTACGACAGAAATGTGAAGATTCCAAAGTACGCGCAGGCGGGCGTTCCTGAGGTGTGGCAGGTCAACCTACCGCATGGCTTCATTGACAGATTCGTTGACCCGGACCCCGCCACAGGCAGATACCGTTCCGTGATGCGACACTCGGGCGGGCAGCGGGTCGTGCCCACGCATCTGAGTGATATTACTATCGAAGTGAGCGATGTGCTGCGCCGGCCTGAATGACGGTGCTGATCAACAAGCCAAAGATTTATGGACATCCTTGCAGATTACAACGGAATCAGCATAAGGCTCACGGATGAAAGACTTCAGCACATCACGGACGCACATCCTTCAGTATTGGAGTTGCCAAATGCTATTGTTGAAACATTGGAAAGTCCTGATACGGTAAGGCTGTCGTCAAGAAGCGATGACACGAGACTATATTATCGCTGGTACACCGAGACAAAGTACGATGACAAATATGTATGTGTCGTAGTCGTGATGACTGACGATGACGCTTGGATTATAACCACATATTTGACGGACGCAATCAAACAAGGGGAATTGCTATGGGAAAGAGAGATGTAAATGTCTGGTGGGACGCTCAATCCGATTTCCTGTCCATAACTTTCGACGGCAAAGACGGATTTATGGTTGAGACCACAGACGACAGGGTTATGGCAAAGGTGGATGAGCACGGCAACATAACCGGTTTTCACATCTTGGGGTTGAGCACGATCGAGGACATGAGCGGCACGGCGGCGGAGTTGACGGGATACGCAGGATAAGGGTAGGGGTTGAGATTATGACAGACTTGCTTTTGAAGGGCGGCGAAGTAATCGACCCGTCGCAGGACATCAGGGCGAAGCTGGACGTCGCGGTCACGGACGGCGTAATCTCTGAGGTCGCCCCCGACATCGACCCGTCGGGCGCGGCGCGTGTCGTCAATGTGGACGGCAACATCGTCATTCCGGGCATGATCGACTTGCATACCCATGTCTATGAGGGCGTGAACCAGAATGGCATCAACCCCGACCTCGCGGGCATACGCTCCGGCGTTACGACCGTTCTGGACGCCGGGAGCGCGGGCTGCTACACATTCGGCGGCTTTCCCAACTATGTCGTGCCTAACGCCAAGACCAACATCTTCTGCATGCTCCATATCTCGCGTGTGGGCCTTAGTTACCAGCCCGACACGTCCCGCCGCGAGGACATAGACCTCGAAGAGACAGTCAGCGTCATCCAGGCGAACAGGCCATTGATACAAGGCGTGAAGATTCGCGCAGTCGGTCCCGGCGTGCCGCGCATGGGCGTGGAGATGGTGCGGCTGGCGAAGCAGGCGGCGACCGAAGGCGGAGTGCGGCTGATGGTGCATATCGGCGACCGCAGCATCGCGGACGGCGACGGCACTGAGCCTACGATTACGCGCCAGCTTCTGCCACTGCTGGAAGACGGCGACATCATCACGCACCTGTTCAGCGGCAATCCGGGGCGCATCATAGACGAAGACGGCACGGTCATCCGCGAGATATTGGAGGCGCAGGCGCGTGGCGTGTTCCTCGACACGGCGCACGGGCGGCAAAACTTCAGCTTCGATGTGGCGAAGGCGGCGCTCGACCAGGGCGTGCAGCCTCGCAGCATCAGCACTGACATGACTCCGCCGGGCCGCATGAACACTGTCCACAGCATGACCGAAATGCTGGCGCGCTTCATGGCGCTGGGCTTCTTGCTGGAGGACGTGATTCGCATGACGACCGTGAACCCGGCGCAGGCGCTCGGAATGGAGGACACGCTCGGCTCGCTAGCAGTCGGCAGGCCTGCCGACATAAGCGTGCTGAAGGAAGAAACGGGCGACTGGCTGTTCCACGATACGGAGGGCAACACGCTGAGCGGAGACAAGGCGCTCGTGCCAATCGTGACCGTAAAGGACGGAGAGGCGTATTCGCCCGACTGGGGCCCACGCCCATGGGGATGGCTGCCCGATTCGGTAAACTAGAGGCTAACAGGATGTACAGGATGGAAAAGATGTATCCTCTCTATCCTGTACACCCTGTTAAGTCACTCCGCAGGCAGCATCGCCAGCAGATCGTCCTCGGTCAGCACCTCGACCTCCAGCCGCTGCGCGTCCGCGAGCTTGGAGCCGCCGCCCTCGCCCGCGACAAGGTAGCTGGTGTTCTTGCTGACGCTGCCGCTGACCGCGCCGCCGTATTGCTTTATCAGGTCCTGCACCTGCGAGCGGCTGAACCGCTCCAGCCTGCCCGTTACGACGAAGCGCATGCCCACGAAAGGCTGCTCGGTGGGGACAACGCGCTCTTCGTCTTCGAGGCGCACACCGGTAGAGCGCAGTTTCTCTATGACATTGCGGTTCGCTTCGTTCCGGAAGTACGACACCACGCTCTCCGCTATGCGTGGCCCAATGCTGTCTATGGCTATTAGGGATTCCTCGTCTGCGGCCATAAGGTTGTCGATGGTCGTGAACTCGCGTGCAAGTAGCTCCGCGACCTCGCTGCCCACATGCCGTATTCCCAGCGCGACCAGAACGCGCGCCAGGGGGCGCTGCTTGCTCGCTTCAATGGCAGACAGCAGGTTGGATACGCTCTTCTGCCGCAGACTCTCAGGATCCAGCAAGTATCTCCTGTTCACATAGAACAGGTCTGAATGTGCATCCACTAGCCCGTTAGCAAGGAAGTCCGAGCTGATTTCGGTCATATGCGCCTGTGCGCGTAGCTCGGCAAAGTGACTGACCACCGCCTTAGCGGTGCGCGCGCTTACGCCGCTGAGTTCGCCTATTTCCAGTTCGCTTGCGGCGGACAGTGCGCTCATATTTCCGAACTGTTCGGCGATGATGCCGGCCGACTTCTTACCCACTGTGGGGATTCTGCTGTTGGCGAGCGCATCGGCGAAGGGGCGTGCCTTTGCCGCCTCTATGACGTCCAGCAGATTGAGCCGCGCAAGGTCGCTCGGTTTCAGGTAGTAGATGTCCGCGACATCTTTAATCAGCCCCTGCTGTATCAGGTATTCGCCCCACTTGATGCCCATACCCTCGATGTCCATCGCGCCGCGGCTGACGAAGTGCTCCAGCAGCCGCACGAGCTGCGTGGGACAGGAGGCATTCAAGCAGTACGACATCGCCTCGTCCTCGGGGCTCACGACCGGCTCGGAGCATCTTGGATCAGGACAGACCTTAGGCATGCTGAACTTACGCTCTTCGCCTGTTCGCCTTTCTGCGATGACGCTGACGACCTGCGGGATGACCTCACCGGCCCTCTCTACCACTACCCAGTCGCCGATGAGCAGGTCCTTGCTGCGAATGTAGTCCTCGTTGTGGAGTGTTGCCTGCCTGACCGTCGCGCCCGCGATGTTCACAGGCTCCAGCACGGCATAAGGGTTGATGCTGCCCGTCCTGCCCACGTTGACGGCGATGTCCAGAAGTCTGGTAATCTCCTGCACGGCGGGGAACTTGTAGGCAACAGCCCAGCGCGGTTCCCTACCCACGACTCCGAGGTGTCGCTGGTAAGCGAGGTTATCGACTTTCACGACCACGCCGTCGGCAGCCGCGTCCAACTCTTCCTCGTAGCTACCTACCCAGCGATTGTAGAAGGCAATCGCCTCTTCCGGCGTGCTGACACGACGGCTGTCGTCGCTGACCTTGAAGCCGAGCCGCTTCAGGTATCGCAGCATCTCCCAATGCGTCTCTGGCACATCGCCGCCCTCAGCGTAGCCGAGCGAGTAGATGAAGATGTCCAGCGGCCGCTCTGCCGTGTTCCGCGGATCAAGCTGGCGCAGCGAGCCTGCGGCCGTGTTGCGCGGGTTGGCGTAAGTCTGCTCGCCCCTTGCGGCGCGTTCTTCGTTGAACTTGACGAATAGCGACTTAGGGAAATACACCTCGCCGCGCACCTCAAGACGCTCCGGAACATCATCACTTAGCAGGCGCAGAGGGACGCTTTTGATGGTTCGCAGGTTGCTTGTCACGTCCTCGCCGACCATGCCGTTGCCGCGAGTCGCGCCACGCACGAACACTCCATCCTCGTATGTGAGCGCAACGGCAAGACCGTCGTACTTCAGCTCGCACACCATATTGAAGGGTTCGTCCTCCAGCAGGTCCGAGGTGCGCTTGTGCCACGCCACGAACTCATCGTCGTCAAAGGCGTTGCTGAGGCTGAACATGGGCCTGCTGTGCGTAACCTGCTCGAATCCGTCAGCAGGCGCCGCCCCTATGCGCTGCGTGGGCGAGTCAGGCGTTACAAGCTCAGGATGCTCCGCCTCGATGGCGCGCAGTTCGCGTATGAGCGCGTCGTATTGCGCGTCGCTGACTTCCGGCCTGTCGAGCACGTAGTAGCGGTAGTTGTGTTGGTTGAGCCGCTCGCGCAGTTCGGCGATGCGCTCGGTTATGTTTATGGTTGTCATGGGGTCACCTAAAACGAACCAAAGGGCTTACGGGATAGAATGGATATAGATTGATGCTAACCAATGCCGTCGCCGCCTTCAAGGGCGTTCTTGATACTCTGCTTGCACGTTTGCTGAACGCGAAAAGTGGACGCACCTTTACGCGCTGGATATACTCATGAAACATCAAAAAAGTGAGGGATGACATTTTGCCCGAGTCAAGAGAGTTCAAGAAATTTATCGCCAAGTATCCTCCGCTGCTGGCGATTGGAAACACGCCCATGGTCAAGGTCGATGCCGACTTTGACATCGGCGACGCGGAGATACACGTCAAGTACGAGCACCTGAATCCGGGCGGCTCCATCAAGGACAGGCCCGTCTTGCGGATGCTGGGCGAGGCCATACTTGCGGGCGAGCTGACGAAGGACAAGTCCATCATAGACGCGACTTCAGGCAATGCGGGCATCGCCTACGCGATGATCGGCGCGGTGTTGGGCTATGACGTGACGCTGGTGATGCCGGAGAACGCGAGCGAGGAGCGCAAGAAGCGGCTCATCGCGCACGGCGCGGAAATCATATACACCGACCCCATGCTCGGCTACGACGAGGCACTGTACGAGGTCAAGCGACGCTACGAGGACTCGCCGGGCAGGTATTACTACAGCGACCAGTACAGTAACCCGAACAACCCACAGGCGCACTACGACACGACCGCCGCGGAGATACTGCGGCAGGCTCCGGACATCACCCACTTCGTCGCGGGCGTGGGCACAGGCGGGACCATATCAGGCGTGGGACGGCGGCTCAAGGAGCACAACCCCGATATCAAGGTCATCAGCATCGACCCTCCTGAATGGCCCGGCGTGGAAGGCCTGAAGCCGCTGAGCGCGGGGCATATCATCCCGGACACCTTCAACTCCTCGGTCGTGGACGAGATGCTGGAAATCGACGTGGACGCCTCCTACGCAATGTCGCGCAGCCTGTCGAAAGTGGGCCTGTTCGCCGGGCAGTCGTCCGGCGCGTATGTGCAGGGCGCGTATGAGATTGCAAAGCGCGACCGAAGCGGTCAGGTCGTAACCATCTTCAACGACATCGGCGAGCGCTACTTCAGCACGGGCATGTGGGGATAGGGGAATTAACATCGATGTACGGGATGGAGGGGATAGGATGGCTCTGACTGATGAAGATGCCTTGAAGCAAGACGATGAGTTATATGAGCGGTACGGCGAACCGCTAGAGGCGGAGCACTGGAGCAGGTTTATAGCCATTTATCCTGATGGTAGAGTTGTGCTGGGTGAAGAAGACGAGCACATGGACGATGTGTTCTTCAGGGCATACGACGAGCTCGGAAGTGGATTTCATCTCTTCAGAATTGGGTCTAGATCTGTAGGGAGGATAAGATGGAGGGGGAGCTAATCAGTTTCCGCTTTCCTTATCTGCCAGTTCGTGTGTATGTAGGCGGCTTCGAATATGAAGGCGATGCTCTGCTGGATACCGGATTTGATGGAGGCGTCTGTTTCCCGGATGGATACCTCGACGACAGTATTCCATTCGTTGGAAATGTAACTTGGACGCCTGCGGATGGCCGCGAGCACGATGCTAGGACGTATGCTGGAGTAATGTCCTTCAATGGTCTTGAGCCATTTCGAGTTTCGATAACAATGATGGGCGACGAGGTTTTATTGGGCACACAGGCTATTCGCCAATTCTCGGTTATACTGGACCATGGGAGGCGCGTTATCGTAGAGCCGTAAGCGGGGGAATATGCAGGACAGCAGAAATCGTCCACATAACAGGCGAAAAAGCGCGGCGAAACAGGGGCTAGGTCGCCGCATCGTGAGCGCGTTTGCGCCGTACTGGCTCAAGGTATCGGTCGTGGGCGTGCTCATTTTGGTTACCGCAGGCTTGGGCGTGGTGAACCCTGTGCTCATCCGCGTGGTGTTCGACTCTGCGCTCTTCCCGCCGTCCGGAGTGCCCGACCTCAACCTGCTCTGGATTATCGTGGGCGTAATGGCGGCAATCACGGTGGCGACGGGCGGTCTCGGCATCGTGCAGACTTTCTACACCAACCAGGTCGGCCAGCGCGTGATGCGCGACCTGCGCGACAGGCTTTACGAGCATCTGCAAACTCTGTCTATCAGCTTCTTCACCGACACGCGCACAGGAGAGATCCAGTCGCGCGTGGCTAACGATGTGGGCGGCGTGCAGAATGTCGTCTCCAGCACCGTCTCCAATGTGCTGTCAAACAGCGTCATTTTCATCAGCACGCTCGTTGCGATGTTCATCCTGTCGTGGGAACTCACCGTAGTCTCGATGTTCACAGTACCGATATTCGCGCTCGTCTCCAAGTTCGTGGGAGCGCGGCGGCGCGCGGCATCGGCACGCACACAGAGGGCGGCAGCAGAAGTCAGCGCCATCACTCAAGAGACGCTGTCCATATCCGGCATGATGCTATCGAAGCTATTCGGGCAGCAGCAGAGGGAGATACGCCGCTTCCACGACGAGAACGAGCAACTCGCGGACCTGACGCTCCAGCAGCAGATGACCGGGCGCGCCTTCTTCACCATCGTTCAGGTCTTCTTCTCGCTGACGCCGGTCATTATTTACCTTATTGCCGGCTACCTGCTGTCCGGCAGCGCTACTTCCGGGCTGTCGGCAGGCACGATAGTCGCCTTCACCACGCTCCAATCGCGCCTGTTCTTCCCCATCGGCAGCCTGCTGCAAGTGTCTGTTGAGCTACAGGGTTCGCTGGCGTTGTTCGAGCGCATATTCGGCTACCTGGACATAGAACCGGAGATTGTGGACGCTGACGACGCGGTTACGCTCGCGCCCGAAGAGGTGGCGGGCAAGATTACGCTCAAAGATGTGCGCCTGCAATACGGCTTGTCGGCAGAAGAGCGCCTGGACGCCAATATCAACGGCGTAACAGCCAACGGAGCCGGACGGCTCGCGCTGGACGGCGTGAGCCTTGAGATTGCGCCCGGTCAGCTTGCGGCGTTCGTAGGTCCTAGCGGCGCGGGCAAGACGACAATCTCTTACCTGATACCGCGCCTGTACGACGTTACAGAGGGCGCGGTGAAGATCGACGACGTGGATGTGCGAGACATCAGGCTGGAATCCCTCGCGCGGCTGATTGGGTATGTTTCGCAGGAGAGCTACCTGTTCCACGCCACCTTGCGCGAGAACCTGATGTACGGCGATCCCAACGCCACCGAGGAGCAGATGATAGCCGCGGCGAAGGCGGCGTTCATACATGACCGCATCCTGGAGTTCCCGGACGGCTATGACACAATCGTCGGAGAGCGAGGCTATCGACTGTCCGGCGGCGAGAGGCAGCGCCTGTCTATCGCACGGGTAATCCTGCACGACCCGCGCATCCTGATTCTTGACGAGGCGACTTCCGCGCTGGACACTGCGAGCGAACGCTATGTACAGAGAGCGCTGGAGCCGCTGATGAAGGAACGCACGACTATCGCCATAGCGCACAGGCTGTCCACGATCATGTCCGCGGACGTGATATTCGCGGTGGACGAGGGGCGCATCGTGGAGTATGGCACACACGAGGAACTGCTTGTGAATGAGGGGCTGTACGCGAACCTGTACGACGAGCAGTTCGACGGTGGGCGCGTCGAGTGTCGCTGCGAGGACGGCATCGTGCTAGTCAACGGCAGGGTGGTGGCACAGATAGACGGCATGCCGGTTCCGGCATAAGCAAGAGCCGCGCCAAGAATAGCATGCGTACACTTCATACCGACTGTGTTCATTCCTGTGCGGGTGTGGCTGCGCTATCAACGAGTTTCATTACGGGATGTCTCCCGTGAAACAACAGGTACACTTCACCCGCGCCATCGACGGCAAATGATGTCAGCAGTCGCGCCCCCGTATGGATTTCATGGGTCTGCCAGCCGGATTCGGTGCTGCCTTCCAGCGCCCATATCCTGTCGGTGCAGAAGTCGCCGAATAGGTATGCGCCGTCAAGCCACGGAATGGCAGTTCCGCGATATACAACCCCGCCTATAATCGCGCACCCACCGGACTCTCCCCCATTTTCGTATGTGAACACGGGCGCAGTCACCGATGCAACATGCTCCGCGCAGTATTCATCAGGGTAATGCCGGCACAGCTCGCCCTCGAAAATGCCCCAGCCATAGTTGCCACCGGCGCGGACGATGTTCACTTCTTCCAGCTTGTCCTCTCCCACATCGCCGACCCAGAGGGCGCCAGTTTCCCGATCGAAGCTCATTCGCCACGGATTTCGGAGACCCCAGGCGTAAATCTCCGGTAGGGCGTCGGATACTCCTACCAGGGGATTGTCCGGCGGCACTCTATACGGCATCTTCTCTGATATGTCCCGAACATCGATGCGGATTATTGAGCCTAAGAGATTATTGAGGTCTTGAGCCAGTTCAAAACCGTCATAGTCGCCTCCATCACCAAGCCCGAGATATAGCATGCCGTCGGGACCGAAACGCACGCTGCCTCCGTTGTGAGAGCTCATACTAGGCTGCGCTACATCCAGTATTACAAGCTCCTCTTCCCGAACCACTTTGCCGTTCCTTATTGGAAGTCGCGCCAGCCGCGTCTTTTCCTCGTCTCGCACCGAGTAATAGACATAGATGAAGGGCTGCTCATCAATATCTGGTGAAAGCGCCATGCTAAGAAGTCCGTCCTCAGCTCCGTCCTGCTGGGTAGCATCCACCAGATTCAGGAGAGTGTGCCGTTCCCCTCTATCGAGCAGTGTGATCATGCCGGGGCGACTCAGCACGGCCATGCCTCCGCCGGGCCATGGAAGCATTTCCAGCGGGCGTCCTTCATCTCCCCGGAACAAGGCGCCTCCAAACGCCTCCACAAATCTCAGATGCTCCCAGCGCGACGGCGCAGGCGTGGGACTCGAAGACTGTGCGACCCTTGTGGGCGCCGGTGCCGGTTCAGGCGCCGGCGTGGGAGTAACCGGCTTGAGCGCAGTCGGTGTATGCGTCGGTTCGGGGGTAGGCGTCGGCGATGCCGTCACAGTGGGCGATTCGATGCTCCCGCCGGCCTCGGCGGTAGGCGTGCGTGTCGGCACAGTCGTTGCAGTAGCAGGTGGCTGAGTGGGCGTCGAGACTGGCTTGGCGACGGAAGGCGTTACGGACGCTGCGGCTATCGGAGTGTGCGCTGGGGTTGGCGGTGGCAAGGCGTCCTGACTTTCAGGTATGCAGCCTGCGGCAATCAGAACGGGCAGCGCAGCAACAAAAACAAAGAGCCTTAGAATACAGGTGAAATTTCCAATCGCAGCAGAACGATTGGGAAACATCGTTAATCCTATGGGCTTGTAATTCGTAATGAACTAATCTGCCTGCATCAAGTAGCGACCGGGTGTTTCAGACATCCGATTGGCGGCGCAGGCGATTTAGCTCATCAAGCAGTTCGCGTTCACGCGCCTCAGCCTCCAATCGCGCGGTCTGCTCTGCTAATCGCGCTTCCCTTTCTGCATCGGCTTGCGCCTCTGCCGCCAGCCGTGCTTCGCGCTCAACCTCAAATTTGTCTATCGTTCTGCCGGTTTCAGGGTCAAGCACGTCGAACTCGTCCCCGTCCCAGTAGAAATCGACAGCCAGCACTTCACTGTGTGCCCATACCGAACCACCCGCATCCGTATGCAACTCATACGGCTGATATTCACCGTCAACCAGCCGCTCACCCGCGAGAGGCTGCCCGTACAATTCCCCGCCCGTCGAGTCGAACCGCCAATACTCTGCTACCCCCAATTCCGCATACAATTCCCGCTTGCGCCCTAGGTCGTTCGATGCCGTGCTGGGCGACGCTACTTCCATTACGAAGTCCGGGGCTTTGCCCGTCTCCCATATCCAGAAGTTGGGCAGATTAGCCCGGATGGCATCGTTGTCCACATTGAATGCGATAAAAAAATCAGGTCCAACGCGACGATTGCCGTCTGTTTCGTCATAAGAAACGAAAACTCTTCCGGACGAGAACACATCGGGGCGATCCCTGTATCGCTCGAAAAGCAGATACGATATGCGATGTATGGGCAGGTCCTGCTCCATTCCGTCCTCCACCTGCTTCGGCTCTTCGTAGAAGATGTCGGGTAGGTATCTGTTCTTCCAAGCGTTGGTAATTGTCCTCGTAGTTGCCATAGCAAGCTCCGACTTAAACCACTGATTTCGATGACGTCATTATAGCGCAAGCATGCTGGGATAGTATCGTTGCTCAGTATCAGAAGCGGCGTTTATACCTCCTTGACCATAACCCAAGAACACTCTTCAACTCGCTCTAATCTCCCATCGTCGGTCAGCCGCGTCCAGCGATTTACGATAGGTTCTCCCAAGCGGTGATAACCCAGTCTTTCGTACAGATGAAGCGCGGCATGGTTGTCCAACGCCACTTCCAGGCTCACGCTTCGCAGACTTTCGCGGCGAGCTTTAGCCTCAATTGCTTCGATGAGGGCTGTTCCAACGCCCTGACGCCTGAATGCCCGTCCTACATCCAAGGCAAGCATTCGCGAAGATTCTGGCAACTGGCAGTGATGATGCGTTGAGGAAACAGTGCCCACAATCTCGCCGTCAAGCTCTGCCACAAGCATCACGCGATGACCGTCGCGGTCCTCTTGCCAGCGATGGTTGACTTGCTTCGCGCTTATATCCGGTTTAAGCGTGGCGGTCAGCGCGCTCAGATCGCTCTCTCTGACGCGGCGGATAGTGGGCGTCATCAGTTAGCCAAATGGGGAATAATACAAAATGTAGCCGAATGCCTGGCGATGAGCGTAATTCATTCACCCTCATCCCTGAATCAAGTTCAGGGCAGGCTCTAACCTTACCCGATCAAGGGGGAAGGGACTTTGGGTGCTCTACACATCCAGGTTCTGCACTTCGAGCGCGTGCGCCTGGATGAAGTTGCGGCGCGGCTCGACGACGTTGCCCATGAGGATGGAGAACATCTCGTCGGCGGATGCAGCGTCCGCGATGGAGACCTGCAACAGAGTGCGCTTCTCTGGGTCCATCGTAGTCTCCCACAGCTGCTCGGCGTTCATCTCGCCCAGTCCCTTGTAGCGCTGGAGGTTAATGTTGCGCCTGCCCTTGAGCTGCGTCATTATGCCCTCGCGCTCCAACTCGCTGTACGCATAGTGCGACTGCCGGCCCGAGCTTATCTTGTACAATGGCGGCTGCGCGATGTACAGATGGCCGTGCTCGATGAGCGATGTCATGTGGCGGAAGAAGAAGGTCAGCATCAGCGTGCGGATGTGCGAGCCGTCCACGTCGGCGTCCGTCATGATGATGATGCGGTGGTATCGGAGCTTGCTCAGGTCTATGTCGTCGTCCAGGCCCGCGCCGATTGCTGTAATCATCGAGCGGATAGCGTCGTGCGCGAGCATCTTGTCCGCGCGCGCCTTCTCCACGTTCAGAATCTTGCCCCACAGCGGCAGGATAGCCTGCGTCCTGCGGTCTCGCCCCATCTTCGCCGTGCCGCCCGCCGAGTCGCCCTCCACGAGGTAGAGTTCGCAGAACTCCGGGTTCTTCTCGGAGCAGTCGGCGAGCTTGCCGGGCAGTCCGCCGCCGTCCATCGCGTTCTTGCGGATGATGAGGTCACGCGCCTTACGCGCCGCGTCTCGCGCTCGCTGCGCCGTCAGGCACTTGTCAATGATGCGCTTGGCGTCCTGTGGATTGTCTTCAAGGTAATACTGGAGCGCCTCGGCGACCACGCCCTCAACCTGCGTCCTGACCTCCGGGTTGCCGAGCCGTGTCTTTGTCTGCCCCTCGAACTGCGGCTCGGTCAGCTTCACGCTGATGACCGCCGCCAGTCCCTCGCGCACGTCCTCCCCCGCGAGGTTCGACTCGTTCTCCTTGATCAGGTTCTGCTTGCGCCCGTAGTCGTTGATGATGCGCGTCAGCGCGCTGCGGAAGCCGGTAATGTGCGAGCCGCCGTCAATCGTGTTGATGCAGTTGGCAAACGAGTGGACGAACTCGGTGAAGCTGTCGTTGTACTGCATCGCCACCTCGACGATGGTATTGTCAACCTGCTTCTCCGTGTAGATGGGTTCGGGATGCACGACGGCGCGCTTCTGGTTCAGGCTGCGCACGAAACTCGATATGCCGCCCTCGAAGTAGTAAGTAACCTCGTTGTTCGGCCAGAGGTTTTCGTGACCGTGCCAGTCGCTGCGGAACGTTATCTCCAAGCCCTTGTTCAGGTACGCCATTTCCTTGAAGCGTTGTCGCAGCACGTCGAAGTCGTATGCGATGTCCTCGAATATCTCGATGTCCGGCGAGAAAGACACCGCTGTGCCCGTCTTGCGGCGGCTGCCCCTCGGCAGCGGCTCAGATGTAAGCTCCGACTGTCCCCGACCGCGTGAGAAAGTCTGCCTGTACAGAGTCCCGTCGCGGCTTACTTCGACTTCAAGGCTCTCAGAAAGCGCGTTGACTACCGATGCGCCGACGCCGTGCAGACCGCCGGAGACAGCATAAGCCTTGCCGCCGAACTTACCACCCGCGTGAAGCGTGGTCATCACCGTCTCCACGGCAGTCATGCCTGTCGTGGCGTGAACGTCCACCGGAATGCCTCGTCCGTCATCCTCGATACGCACAAGCCCATCGGGCTGGATGTGTATGGACACCCGTGTCGAGAAGCCCGCCATAAATTCGTCAACGCTGTTATCCACAATCTCGTAGATGAGGTGGTGCAGTCCGCGCTGGTCGGTGCTGCCGATGTACATACCAGGGCGCTTGCGAACCGCTTCCATCCCCTCCAGCACCTGAATATCATCGGCGGTGTACATGTCAACTTCTCTAGCCGTCGCCATATTTTCACTCCTGAAGGTTAGGCACACTTCGAGCCAAAGGCAGAAAAATCACACAGAATTCAGGGTGTATCCGCAGGCAAGGCGCAGGCGCGCATGACAGGGGACATGAGCGCATCGAACACAAACGAGAGAAAGGCGCCAATTACGCGATAACGATGGGATAAACACCTAATTACAGTGGACAATAAAAAGCAGTTTTCATCAAGGTATTTCTTGTATCTATTTTACTATTTTTCAATAAGGAAATCAAACACAAGAAACACGCATGTTCTCAGACTTCAACGCGGGGAGCTGTCTCCCGCGAACGTCTCAGAAGTGGCGAGGTCGGAAGCCGCTCATGCGGAGGCACGCCGATGTGCAAGCGCGCTGATAATCTCCAACCCGACGCGGTTCGCCACCTCCGCCGTTATCGCTGCCGGACCCTCGTAGTGCGGCGCGACCTCCACGATGTCCGCGCCCACAAGCTCAACAGAGGATACGATAGTCCGCACCGCCTTCAGCAGTTGCGCCGATGTCATGCCGCCAGGTTCGGGCGTGCCAGTAGCGGGCGCGAACGCCGGGTCAAGCACGTCTATATCGACAGACAAGTATATGACCTCTGGCCCGTCCAGCGCCTCGCAGATGGCATCCTCCAGCACCGCGCCGAAACCACGCTCCACTATCTCCGCCATCAGGTGCCAGCGCATGCCCTGCCCCTGCATCCAGTCGAACAATGGCTTGTCCGGCCAGTACCCTCGCAGCCCGATCTGTATGAAGTTCGGACCGGGAATCGCCCCAGATTCCAGCAATCGGCGCATCGGGCTGCCGTGCGCGATAAGCACTCCACCGTAACCGGACTCGCCCGTGTCGGCGTGGGCGTCGAAGTGAATCATGCCGACCCTGCCGTAGCCGTGATGCTGCGCCACGGCAGTCGCCGCCGGCAGCGTTATCGAGTGATCTCCGCCCAGGACCAGTGGAACCGCGCCTGCCTGAAGCGCCTGCATCGTCTTCATCCGCACCGCCTCGTGGCTCTGCTCAAGCGAACTTGGCGGGCAGTTCGCGTCCCCGAAGTCCACCACCTTTATCTCTTGCGTGGGATATAGCTCGTACTCCATGTGATAGAAAGTGTCGTTCGGACTGCCGGAGTATCCCGCCTGCCTGATCGCGCGCGGACCGAAGCGCGCGCCGGGGCGATTCACTACACCCATATCCACCGGCGCGCCTATAATGGCGACGTCGGCTTGCATCTCCGCAAGTTCTCCCTGCGAAAGCGCAAGCGGGGAATGAATGTAGGTCGGAATGCCCAGAAAGGCGGGCTGCCGGTCGGGGCCGCGAAGGTCGGGCATAGTAGTCTCCCCATTGAATGCTCACACTATGTTACTAGACAGATGAACGAACTAACAGGCAGGATAGAAGAATCTTGCGTAAGTGTCATGGAGAAGCATTTTCACCCCCATCCCTGAATCAAGTTCAAGGCAAGCTCTAACGGTCCCCCATCGAGGGAAAGGGACTTACGCAAGTTTCTCGGATAGCGAGGATAAAGGGCAAGACTTTCATTATTCAGCCCGCCAATCTATAATCGCCATAATCCGCAATCGGTCAACGGGCAGGGCTACGTCGCAGCGTTGAGTCCTCCCAAGTTCAGGAAACTCTACCACACAACAATTCTGCGAGGTATTGCATGGACTCCCAAGAAGCATTTCTAAAGGCGTGGGGAAGCTACCCGACGGGCGTATCGGTCGTCACATCGATAGAGCCGGACGGCAGCGTGCATGGCATGGCTGCCAACGGCATCAACTCCGTGTCCCTCGACCCGCTGCTTGTGCTCGTATGTGTAGGGCACGAGCGCAACTCGTACCCGCTCATTAAGGAGGCGGGGCGCTTTGCCATCAACATACTCAGCCAGGAACAGCAGGCGATAGCCCGCTACTATGCCGGTCCCGCCGAAGCGCGCAGCGCAGACTCCGACCCGGAATTTACCTTTACCGAAAGCGGCGCGGCATTCATAGGCGGCAGCATCGCCTCAATGGACTGCCGCACGGTGAGCGAGCATGTGGAAGGCGACCACACAGTGTTCATCGGCGCGGTCGAGCGCATCGACGTGAACGATGGCGAGGCGCTCGCATACTGCCAGGGCAAGTTCGGACGCATCGTAATGGACGGCTAGCCATGGGACATACACTCGACGACCTGGACGCCATGAGCATCGAAGAGGCGAACGCGCTTTCCTTCGAGCAGCGAGACGCGCTTCTCGACCTGATTATCGCGGACGGGCGCAAGCAGACCACCACGCTACAATCCCACCGCACCGGATTGTATGGCGATTACTTCGAGGAAGACTTGCTGCGTATGCTGAAAGTGCGCGCCGTCAAGGTTTTCGTAAGGGGCACTACCGAGTCCGACTTCGCCGGTGAGGTTATTGGCGACACCGACGAAGACCAGTACAGAGCCGCTTTCCGCCATGTGCGGGCGTCGCTTGATGCGGCTGGAACGAGCTTCAGCCGCGTGACCACGCTCGTCGTCTTTCTCACTGATATGAGCAACTGGCCGCTTCTCAACGATGTCTATCGCGAATTCATACCCAATCCACCATGCAGGGCGGTCATCGGCACTACCGGTCTGGCGCAGCCACCCCTGAGAATCGAAATCGTCAACTGCATCGCATACCGCGTCGCGAGCTAGGGTTCTGTGTGCGTCATCCTCGCCCCAGTTCGCTATGAGAAAACGGAAACATAAGAATTCGTTCGTAGTGAACTTGTCTAAACACGGGAGCGCAAGTTGGCATTCGCGCCCTTCGACAGGCTCAGGACGAACGGGATCCCAGTAATCTGCCTTTCTGCTCTCGTGTCGTGAGGAATTCTATGCCTAATGCAAAGATGGAGTTCGGCTACCATCCCCCATCGGGGGATAGGGGCTTTGAGATGATACGGCCTCGCGAATTTCTGTCCGATCTGCACAATGCGCTGGACATTGCGTCGCAGCACTTCGGCTCCCTGTGGATTTCGGACCACTTCTCCTATGATGACGAATTTCGCATGGAGTGCTGGACACACCTGACATGGGTGGCGGCGAGATACCCCGGCCCCAAGTTGGGAACCATCGTGATGTGCAACTCCTTCAGGCAGCCGTCGCTGATGGCGAAGATGGCGGCAAGCCTCCAGTGGATGAGTTCCGGACGGCTGATCCTGGGCTATGGCGCGGGCTGGTTTGAGCCGGAGTACAGACGATACGGCTTCGACTACCCGTCTCCGCGTGAGCGCGTGGAGATGCTGGAAGAGGGCGTGCAGGTGATGAAAGCCATGTGGCAAGACGCGCCCGCCAACTTCCGGGGCAAGCACTACCGCATAGAGGACGCCTACTGTGAGCCGCGTCCTCAGCCTCAGCCAGTCCTGATGATAGGCGGGGCAGGCGAGAGACGCACACTGAGAGTCGTCGCGCGCCATGCAGACTGGTGGAACGACCTAGTACGCCCTGCCGACCAGCTGCAACACAAGCTGAACGTCCTGGAGCGGCATTGCGAGCGAGAGGGACGCGAGTTCTCCGATATAAGAAAGACTCTGAGCGTGCGGCTCTTCATTGACAGATCGCAGCGCAAAGCGCTCGAAATGGCAGGCGATCGGCTGCACGGCGACCAGCCGGCAGTCGCGGGCGACCCTGCGTCAGTGCGCGAGCAACTAACGCAGTTCGCCGAGCTAGGCTTCGACTTCTCGATTCTGACCTTTCCACGCTTTCAGGACCTCGAAGACATGAAGCTGTTCGTGGATGAGGTTATGCCCCACTTTGCTTAAACTACATGACTTACGTCCTCTCCCCACAGAGAGGATTAGGGTGAGGGCAAATATCCCTTCTCTCTTGATGGCGGTGAAAGCTTCTGTCTGTCGTCTGAAAAGTAAACTCTTGCATATTTCTCACAGGATACCAATATGTTGACGAACACTCCCAAATAGTCTATACACCCTCATGCAAACATCCACTCTCATGTACGGAGGAAGACATTTGACCAGCGAAGACCTCACCTTGCGCGACGAAGAAACCGGAAGCTACCGCCTGTTCGTCATATCCGAAGAACACGCTGCCAGCAATGGCGCAGCCCTGCCTCTCATGATTGCCAACCGCCTCGGCTACATGGACAGGCAGGCGCTCGAAGAAGAACCCACCGCCGACTCCGACATCGCCCCCTACATCGACCTTATCGTCAACAGCAGCAGCAACGACGCCGACTATCTGCTGCCCGACACGCCGCTAAAGGAAGCCCTCTTCCGGATAATACTCGCCAACGGCAACCGCCCAATGGACGCCGAGGAAATCAGTGGGATCCTCAGCGAGCGCTGGGCAATGTCCGCCTACCCTCGCAGCCTATCCCCTCACGTGATCAACCGCCTGCTCGAAAACAGCGCCAATTACTGCATCGTCCCAGTGGAGGAGCCGGACGAGGACGAGGCGTAATCATCACTGATCAGTGGATAGCTGTGGCAGGGCTAGTAATAGGCGCGATCGGTCTGGTTGTGTCGGCAGCCGCACTTATCATAGCCGTCTGGCAAATACGCAAGACACAGACTGCGGCCGAAAGTGCAGCCCAAGCCGCAAACGCCGCCCGTGAAGCAGTGCTGCAAACAATAGCTATATCCGAATTGGCGCAGGCGATTGCTTTGATAGAATTACTGAAGGAACTCCACAAGAATAGCGATTTCAGCCGGGCGCTTGACAGATATACTTTGCTGCGCCAACTGATTACCGCTTTACAGACACGCCAAACAGATGAATATAAAATCCCTTTTGACAATGCTATAATCCAACTAATCGAAATAGAAACAACAGTCAAAGAAGCCGTTTACACGGGAAATCAGGTCAACACCGCACAAATTGACTCCGACCTTTTGAAAATACAGCAACTTCTTGACGAAGTTCGCGTGGAGCAAGAACAGCGTGCTTCCGGCACGTCAGATATTGGAGGGCATTCTTGATGACAACTATGCAGGAAAAAACCTCTCAACTGATTACCACCCTCACAGAAAAAACTTCACAGAATAGAATTGCTTGGGAAAAGACACTATCTGAGCGCATCTATAAAGTGCAATTCAACGGCGATTCGGTCTTTATAAGAGAGCATGAACCTTCTCAGTTAGGAAATAAGACTTACTCTCTTAGTATTGTGGACAGCAACGGGCAAGTGGTTGAAATCATGCGTCAGCAGCCAGGGGGTGACTTTTACACACGTCTGGCACAAATGTATATTTTCTCGAAGAGATCAGCTGAATTTAGCGCGGAAGCGAGTCTGGATCGCCTACTCCAAGAACTTGAAAGTAGATAGCTCTCCGTATCCAGCCCGTTCATCCATGTAAGCCTGCCTGCGCCGCCACCGTACGGCGCGTGAACTCTGCCAGCGCCTGAAGCGCCGCCTCCAGCCCGGGTTCCCACTCAGTCCCCAGCGCGTCCATTGGCAGACGCACCTGCGTATTCCCCACCTCCGCGTGCCTGCCCAGCGCACGCTGCAGCGCGCGCCGCGCGCCTCCAATCTCCCCACCGTAGCGCAGCACCACCCGATTGCGCTCCCGCGTCATGGACTCGATCCCCACCTCCTTCGCGTACAGCCGCAGTCGCGTCACATACAGCAGGTTCACCACCTGCCACGGCAGCGGCCCGAACCTGTCCCGCAACTCATCTGCTATCTCATCGACTTGCGCCTTGATGACATCCTTGCCGTCCTCGGCCTCACCATCCACAGAGTTCTGACCTTGCGCCGTCCCCAGCGTAACGATGCGCTGGTACATCCGCAGTCGCGCCGGCAGGTCCTCGATGTAGTCCTCCGGTATGCTCGCCGGCACTCCTATGTCCAACGTCGGTTCTGGGCGCTCGTCCTCCACGGGCGATATACTTTCGTCAATCGCCTCAGCGGTACCAGCCCCGTTCACACTCGCCTCCTGACCGCTGACTGTTGTACGGGCGACCTGCCGGTCGTCCCCTACGCTGACCGCTCCATTCCCCCGCGCTCGCAGCTCCTCCACCGCGTTCGACAACAACCGCGTGTACAAGTCGAAGCCCACCGCGTGTATATTGCCACTCTGTTCCGCGCCGAGTATGTTCCCAGCGCCGCGAATCTCCAGGTCCTTCATCGCAATGCGGAAGCCCGCCCCAAGTTCGGACGCGTCCAGCATCGCCCGCAGCCGCTTCTCCGCAGGCTCCGTCATGCTCCCTGACGGCGGCACCAGCAGGTAGCAGTACGCCCGCCGCGCGCTCCGTCCCACGCGACCGCGAAGCTGGTAGAGCTGCGACAGCCCCAGCGTATCCGCCCGGTTGATGATGAGCGTGTTCACGTTCGGAATATCCAGCCCGGACTCGATTATGGTCGTGCAAACCAGCACGTCCAGATTCCCCTCCGCGAAATCCAGCATCACATCTTCAAGCTCACCCTCATTCATCTGCCCGTGCCCGACGCCCACTCGCGCCTCCGGGACAAGCCGGCCGATATGCCGCGCCATGTAGTCGATGTTATAGACGCGGTTGTGCAGAAAATACACCTGCCCCTGCCTGTCTATCTCGCGCAGTATCGCTTCCCTGATCAGCGCGTCGCTATTCTCGGATACATAAGTCTTGATGGGCAGCCGTTCCTCCGGCGGCGTCTCCATCGTACTCATATCCCGCACGCCCGCCAGCGCCATGTGGAGGCTGCGCGGTATCGGAGTCGCCGTCAGCGTCAGCACATCCACCTCCTGTCGCATCCGCTTCAACCGCTCCTTGTGCGCCACCCCGAACCGCTGCTCTTCGTCCACGATTACCAGCCCAAGTTCCTTGAACCGCACATCCCTCTGTATCAGCCGGTGCGTTCCGATGCAGATATCGACCTTCCCATCCGCAAGCCGCTCCACCACGCTTCGCTGCTCCTGCTGGGTGCGGAAGCGGCTCAGCACCTCAACGCGCGTGGGAAACGCGCTCAGTCGCTGTGAGAACGTCGCGTAGTGCTGCTGCGCCAGCACAGTCGTCGGCACCAGCACCGCCACCTGCTTACCGTCCATCACTGCCTTGAACGCAGCGCGCAGCGCAATCTCGGTCTTGCCGTACCCCACATCGCCGCACACGAGCCTGTCCATCGGCTTAACCGACTCCATATCCGCTTTCACTTCCTCGATGGTGCGCTGCTGGTCAGCAGTCTCTTCGAACGGGAACGACTCCTCCAGCTCCGACTGCCACTGCGCGTCCGGCACGAACGAGTGCCCCTCCGCAAGCTCACGCGCCGCATACAGCGCCAGCAGTTCGGACGCCATCTCCCGCGTCGAGCGTTCCGCCCGCGCCTTCGCCCGCCGCCATTCCTGCGTTCCCAGCCGGGTGAGGCTCGGCGGCCTGTCCATCGGCGCGATGTACGGCGCAACCCTGTCGAGGTGCTCCAACGGCACATACAGCTTGTCGTCATTCGCGTACTCGATGAACAGGTACTCGCGGTCGTCGCTGCCATTTTTACGGGTGTCGGCACGGTTGTCGGCACGAGAACCGGCCTCACCTTTCACGCCCCGTACCGTGCCCATGAACCTGCCTATGCCGTGCTCCACATGTACTACGTAGTCTCCCGGCGAAAGCTCCGACAGAAATGCGTCCCGCGCAGCCCGCACCGACCGCCGTCGCGTCCGCCTCTGCTTCGCCACACCAAATATCTCCACATCACTGAACACCACCAGCCGCCCGTCCCTGTCTTCTCCAGGAATCGTCCCATGAAGCGGCAGCGAGAATCCATCGCTCAGCCCGCCCGCTGCCGACTGCATCAGCGTGATGGTTCCCACCTCAGGCGCGCGCTCAAGCCCGTCCACCAGCGCAGCATCAACGCCCTCACCGCCAAATATCTCCGCCAGCCGCCGCGAGTGGCTGCTCACCGCCACCACAGTCGCCCCGTCCTCCTCAGTCAGTTCCCACGCATCCTCCACAAACCGGTCCAGGTTCCCGTAATAGTTGGCAGCTCCCAGAAACGGCAGGTTCACATCAACCCCGTCCCTATTCTGTTCATCCCGTCCATCGATGTTAGCCACCGTTCCGTCCAGGGGCGACACGACCTCCGAACCCACAGTTAAGTCAAGACGCTTGCCAAACCGCTCGAACTGCTCCTCTACTTCGCTCCACGACAGGTGCGATGAAGGAAAATTGCGAGGCAACTCCCCTCGTCCTTCCTTCGTCTCCCGAAGCTGGTGTCCTCGTTCCTGTATCTCCCAAGCCGCATCCGCGATCTCGTCCGGCTTGTACGCTACCAGCACGGCCTCGCCGCCCGCCCGTGCAGCGCCTTCCGTGAAATAGTCAGCCAGTCCGCCCGAATTGAAGAACCCCGCGTAAAACCCCTGCTCCTCAACCTCCTGACCTTCCATCAGCAGCTCAAGTTCCTCGCGAATGCGCGACTGAACGCTCGGAGTGCAATTGCCCACATCCACCCGCGCAGCCAGCCGCTCCAATTCTCCGTAAGGAGTCATAGCCGGAAGAATCTCATGCGCCGGCGTAACCCGCACCGATTCCACCACCTCGCCCGACCGCTGAGTAGTGGGATCGAACCGCCGTATGCTGTCAACCTCATTGCCCCACAACTCGATACGCACCGGCATCTCCGCAGCTACCGGAAATACATCAATAATCCCGCCACGTCTGCTCACTACTCCCGGCGCATACACCGCCGACTCGAATCTGTAACCCAGTCGCCGCCACAGATCCAGCAGTTCCCCAGGCTCCACCTCCTCGCCTCGCCGCAGGGTATGACTGCCCGCCTCCGCTACATCCCGTCCAAGCGTGCGCTGCATCAGCGCCCCAACCGACGCCACCACCATCACTTTCCTGTCTCCATCGCGTTCATCGATGTTAGACAACACCCTCAGCCGCTGATGCACCGTCTCCATATCCGAGTCCAGCCGCTCGAACGGCAGAATCTCCGACTCCGCGAAATGGAGCAAGCCCGCATCGTCCCCACACCACGCCACCAGCTGCTCGTGAAGCCTGCGGGCATCTTCAGGGCGCGGCGCGACCACCAGCATTGACGCGTCCACATCCCGCCGCAGCGTACCAAGCGTAAACGCCGCAGCCTTTGCGGGCGTCTCCACCGTCAGCATGCAGGCGGCGCCTGTCAGCTTATCCCGCAGCCGGCAATACTCCGGCACTTCGTCCATCAGATCCCGCAACACACCAAGCGTCATACAGTAACACCTCTATCTCGCACATCCCTTGCCTTCACAGGGTCAGGCTATGTTAGCGCCGCGCAACGCACAACAAGGCCTCCCCAACACCCAGCCGGTCGGGCAAGCCTCATTACATTCTACCACTTGATTAAGGCGAGATTAAGGTGAAATCGTCTTAGATTTCACAATTCAATTGAATTAGGGCATCCGTGGGGGCGAGCGGCCGCTCGCCCCACATAGACTGGCGCTCCATTGGATGATTTCGCCGCAACAATGGGAATCCGCATTTGCGAAATTATCTTGAATTTAGCCTAAACGAATTATTAAAACTTGTTCAAAAAACACCTAGACACTGATATAATTACTCCTGTCCGACTTGAGCATCGCCCCAGTGTTGGATTACGTAACATCAAAATTTTGGAGGGAAGTTTGATGGAAGCTTATTGCCTCAAGTGCCGCGCATCCCGCGAAGTCAAGAACGCTGAAGTAGTCGTACTTAAGAATGGACGACCTGCGACACGAGGCAATTGCACCGTCTGTGAAGCCTCCGTATTCCGCATCGGAAAGTCCTCCTGATAACCTGCATCCTCACTCATTTACGTTCTCAAGACCAAGCAGAGTCCGTTGAACTGCGAACTCCGCTAATGTCTTACAGACTGTAATCACTCCCCAAAGTGATTCCGGTCAAGTCCACGCCACCCCCAACTTGCTCTCCGTGCCCCTCCTCCCTGCCTTTTCACTCCATCCTAACGTTCCCCCGTCGAAGGAGAAGGGATTTACGCAAGTTTCCCGACTGTCAAGACGATTTCACAAATGCGATTCAACCACCAGATTCGTCATTCCTGCGGAGGCAGGAATCCAGAAATCGTGGAATCACAGGCATCTTGATGCTTTTCACCCCCACCCTAACCCTCCCCCGTCAGAGGGGGAGGGGATTTGTGAAATCGTCTTTACTGTCATACTTTCTTGCCCGCGTGAGCGTGATAAGGTATCCTGTCTGCTTGATAGTGAAACCTGAATCAAGCGGAGGAATACCCCATGAACACTATGCAAGCCGTTGCACGAATACTCAAGGAAGAAGGCGTCGAATGGGTCGCCTGCTTCCCTTCTAACGAACTCATAGAAGAGGTCGCCAAGGTTGGCATACGCACGATAATGTTCCGGCAGGAGCGCGGCGCACTGATGGCGGCAGACGGGTACAGCCGCCTGAACGACCGCAATAGCTTCGGCGTTGTCATCACGCAGGGCGGGCCCGGCTCCGAGAACAGCATGGGTGGCCTCGCGCAGGCATTCGCCGACAACGTGCCTATGCTCTACCTGCCCGGCGGCTCGCCCGTGGCCCAGATGCAGGTGCGCCCCAACTTCTCCCCGGCGCGCACGTATCAGACCGTGTCCAAGTACAGCGAGGTCATTTTACAGCCCAATATGGTCGCTAGCACGATGCGCCGCGCCTTCCACCACCTCCGCAACGGTCGTGGCGGACCTGTCGTTGTCGAGCTGCCCGGCGATGTCGGCACTATGGAAGTCGCCGAGGGCGCGCTCAATTACCAGTCTCCTAAGCGATACCCGCAGCAGCCCTCCGCAGGTGACGTCAAGGACGCGGTGAAGGCGCTCCTCGCCGCCCGCAAGCCGATGATCTGGTCCGGCATGGGCGTTCTGCTCGGCGGCGCGACCGACGAACTCCGCGAGTTTGCCGAACTCACAGAGATTCCGGTCTATTGCACGATGCCCGGCAAGTCCGGCTTCAACGAAAGGCACCCCCTCTCGCTCGGCTCGGGCAGCGGCGCGACCACACAGCAGGCGCGCACCTGGCTCAACGAGTCCGATGTCCTCTTTGCCGTAGGTTCCAGCCTGTCCATCACCGGCTACGGCCAGTCGATCCCAGGCGGCAAGGTGATGATTCACAATACCGAGAGCATCGAAGACCTGAACAAGGATTTCACCGTAGATATCGGCGTTCCGGGAGACGCCAAACTCACGTTGCAGGCTCTCATCGAAGAGGTCAAGTCGCAGCTTGGCGAGAGCGGACGGCAGGGCAAGAACGGCGTCGCCGCCGAAATCGCATCCGTTCGCCAGGGTTGGATGGCAGGATGGACAGACCTGCTCAACTCTGACGCGACGCCCATCAACACGTACCGCGTCATCGGCGAGCTTGAGCGCGTGCTAGACCACGACAATAGCGTGGTGACACACGACGCGGGCGCGCCGCGCGACTCCATCATGCCGTTCTACACGGCTACGACGCCGCACAGCTACATCGGCTGGGGCAAGACGACTCACCTCGGCTACGGCATCCCGCTGATGATTGGCGCGAAGCTCGCCGCCCCGGACAAGTTCTGCTTGAACTTCATGGGTGACGGAGCATTCGGCATGTCCGGTCTTGACATCGAGACCGCCGCCCGCGCAGGCGCACCCATCACCACCGTCGTCCTGAACAACGGCGGCATGGCGACATACCCCGGCGGCTATCCCACAGCCCGCGAGCTGTTCGGCACGACCGAGATGACCGGCGACTACGCCAAGATAGCCGAGGGCATGGGCGCGGTCGGAATCACCGTAACCGATCCGAACCAGGTCGCTGACGCCATCCGCCAGGCGCAGAACCACAACGCCGAGGGCCGCACGGTGCTGCTCGACATCCACAGCGACATGGAACCGCGCAAGTCGCGCCCGGAGTAACGGAGGTTAACATCGATGGACAGGATGGATGGGATGTGAGTTAGGATGTAGAAGGTCGTTGTAGGCGTTTAATATAGAAAGTTAGAGAAGGCCCGCTTAATGCGGGTCTTCTGACTTAAGGTGCCTCGCTCTAATGGCAGTTGGAAGCTTCTCGTTGATTGCCGCATTGGTGATTATCGCAGTGTCTTGCGCCTCTGTAGGAGACGCCTTCAGGAGTGGAGACGCGGCGCAATCAGCAGGACATAAGGAAGAATCCGTTGAGCAACCTCCCGACGCCGGCGCGCTCCTGAATCGTGCGATAGCCCTTGCAAAAGCGCATAGGTACGACGAGGCAACAGCCGACCTTGACTCAGCAATCGCAATCTCCCCTCACGGTCCCCGCGCGCACCTATACCGAGGCGTGATCAGCGGTATTCGAGGAGACTACGAGCAGGCGGCGGCGGATCACCTGACCGCCTTGAAGGTGGAATTGCTCTCGCCGGAAGATGCTGCCATCGAGCACGAACAGTGGCGGAGTTCAATCACCATGTGGGCGATATACCTGAGAAGCGGCGACTTCGACAAGGCGATAGAGGACTACGACACCCTTACAAGCCTGAGTCCTAATGAAGCGGATGCGTACATGTGGCGCGGGTGTGCTTACTACCTGAAGGGCGAGGTTAACATTGCAATAGCGGACTATGACAAGGCTATCGTTCTCACTCCTGGTAACGCCCTTGCGCTGTACAAGAGAGGTCTCGCTCATGCCCGTCTGGCCAATAGCTCGCAGGCAAATCAGGACTTTGCGCGGGCAATGGCAATCGGCTTTGATGAAGAAGCTGGCGAAAGTAATAAAGCAGGGCAACAGAGTCAGGGCGGTTCACAGAACCTATCGGAGCACGGACAAGGCATCTTCCACTACGACCGCGCCCTTGACCGCCTCACGCAAGCCGACTACGACAACGCCGTCGCCGACATTGACAAGGCGCGCAAGCTCATAGACCCGCAGCTAATCCACCTGTACACGGACGAGATGCACCGGGTCTATTTCCAGAGCGGCATAGCCTACTACGACACCGGCTTGTACGACCAGGCGGCATTACTCTTTGACAAGGCAATAAATGTGGTGGCGTCTCCATCGGGCTATCCTGATGCCTACTATTGGCGCGGCATGTCCCACTACCGCGAGGTCAGATACCGCCAAGCGATCGCAGACTTCGATATGGTCATCACGATCGAAAAGGACTATCCCGATGCTGCGCACTATCGGCAACTATCGGAAGATAGTCTGCCGAGGTAGATATTCTAAACTAGAGCGAACCTTGCGATTTCTCTCACGCGCCCTTGTCCCTGTCATCGAGTATTCGCTCTAGCTGCCCTATGAGCGGGGGCAGCTCGTTGATGACGATTCTCCGGAGCAGAGGCAAATCCACAGTATCATACTCGTGTATCAATCTGTTACGAAGACCGACTATTCGCGGCCAGTCGATGCTCGGATAACGGGAACGCAGTTCTTCGGGCACGCGCCTCGCCGCCTCACCAATGACCTCCATTCGCCTCATAAGCGCATCGTCTATAATTCCTGGAAGTAAAGGGTCAGCGTTCCAGTCATCTCTTCGAGAACGCTCATTATGCAACCCGAATGCGCTCCGCGCGTTGTCGAGCATGTGTAAGATGGGCACGTACGGGTCTCTACGCGACATATATGACTTCCGCCTCCTCCAGAACCTCTTCGACAAAATACTTGCTCAGAGACCTTGGAGTGTGTAAATCAACTTTTCTGCCGCCGAACATCTCCGACAGTTCGTTGGGCAGGTCCCAATAGAAGTTCAGCCCCGGCAATGGAAGGTCCGGCAGGAAGTCCACGAGTACATCCACATCGCTTTCGGGTGTGAAGTCGTCGCGTATAACCGAGCCGAACAGGGCGAGCCAAGCGAGATTGTAACGTTGACAGAATTCGGCTATACGCTCGTAAGGAACGGCAATGCGCGCATCGCTGTTCCGCGCGTGTCTTTGACGCGCCCCAGCTTCGTACTCATGCAGCCGCGCGGGTGTCATCGCCATCCGCTAATGCCTCCGACACACTTAGTCCCATGCGGAAATTATACACTACCGTAGCGGCTCGTACCCTTCCGGATTCTCCCCCTGCGTGTCGCCCGTCGGCGCCGTTCCCAGAACCAGCTCGTCTATCCACTGCCGAAGCTGCGTCTCGCGCATGACGCCCGCCCAGCGCCGCTGCACGATGCCGTCTCGGCTGATGAAGAACGTAACCGGAATGCCGATGACGCCGTAGTCAATGGAGATGCTGCCGTCGTCGTCCCTGCCGTTAGGATATGTGATGTCATACTCGCGCAGGTACGCCTCCGCGTCAGCTTCAGCGTCCTGTATGTTTACGCCGATAAACTGCACGCCACGCTCACTGTACTCCCGCGACAGACGCTCGAATATGGGCGCTTCCTGGCGGCAAGGTCCGCACCATGATGCCCAGAAATTGACTACCGCCGGCTTGTCAGCGTAGTCGGCAGGCGAAAGAGCGCCCCCACCAAACAGAGGCATGTTGATGGTCGGCGCAGGCTTGTCGATTCGCGTGGCTCCACTGCGGCCTGTCACAGGGGAGCGGTTCGCAAGTCCGAACGCCAGCAGAGCGGTTAGCGCGCCTATTCCCACCACCGCAAGCGCAATAGCCGCGATTCGCGACGCACCGATGCGCCGCCGTCCGCTGGTCGCAGGCTGGACGGCGCTCGCCGCGTCATCGGGTCGATCGTCCACGGCGCTGTCCTGACGTATGTCTATATCTTCTGTGGGCATAGCTATTGCGGGGGCGATATGCGCTTCAGCGAGTGCGCTATCTCTATAATGTCATCCGCGTCAATCCAACCTATAGGACCAGTCGATGACTGTGACGCCTGAATCGCAATAGAGACTTCTCGCCCGTCGTCGCCTCGACATGAAAAGAACAGCGCCAGAGACTTGTCGTAGTCCCACTCTGCCCTGTCCGGCCTGAGCGCGGGTCCCGCGATTATACTGGCATCGGACCAGCCGCCAATCATCAGGTGCGCCGTCTGATCGCCGATTCGCAGGCTGCTTACGGCGTCCTGCGGCCGCTCCCAGCCAAGCGGGTCTGATGAGGGATCAGGCGAGAACTCCAGTGGATAGGCGACGATGATGTTCTTTTCCGCGCTCTGGTAAATCTGCCGAACCTGGTTGTTGTTGAAAGATATTCCCGCCAGATCGAACCCGTTCGGCATCACAGCGGGTTGAAACGCAAACCCCAGCTGTTCTATGACTTCGTCTAAGTCCGGCGGAATGCCGTCAGTCAACATATCCGACTCGCAACGAATGTCCGGATGTTCGATAGGCATGGTGGTTGGAGTCGCGACAGGCGCTGGAGTGGGCGAAGGCGAAGTAACGGTAGTAGGGCTGGCAAGGGCGGGTGTCTCCGGCGCAGGGATGACGGTCGGCGCGGGCATGGTTGGCGTAGCGGCGATGGTCGTAGATTCCGTTGTGGGGCCTTCCGGCGCACACGCGGCCAACAACACTGCCAACAGGAGTAGTAGCCCCAGCCTATTCATGGCACCCTCGTTCCTGTTGGTTTCTGATGTTGTACCAAGTCCTCAAGCCAGCTTGGCAACGAAATGCCGTGCAACCACTCTGGTAAGGTCTGAATAACGATGCGGACAGAAGGATCTCGCGTAAGTGTCATGGAGAAGCATTTCCACCCCCATCCCCCGCCTTCGCAGGGGCAGGCTCTACCTTTCCCCCATCGAGGGGGACGGGACTTACGCAAGTTTCTCCGGACGGGAATTTCAATTGACCTTCGTTTCAGCCATAAGTATAATCGGTTATTGGACTTTCGTAAATTTGTTTCAGGACTGCCAGACCAAATGCCGAGGGACGCCCGTGCCTGATGCTGACTGGCAGCAAGTTTGAAAGCAGCTGCAAATGCCTAAGAGAACCTATCAGCCCAAGAAGCGACGACGGATGCGAGTGCATGGCTTCCGCTCGCGCATGAGCACTAAGAGCGGTCGCAATGTTTTGAAGCGCCGCATGTTCAGGGGACGCCATAAGCTTACCGTATAGACTTGGAAACTCATTCCGCAGGCTCAGAAGCCGTAATGCGGGTTGACGCCGTGGCGTGAGCGGATATGCAGAAGCAACATCGCTTGAGAAAGTCGAGGGATTTCGCGGCGGTGAGGCGCGAGGGCAGAAGTTGGGCAGACAGAAGGCTTGTGCTCGTTGCGCGGCGCACAGACGCAGAACATTGTCGGTTCGGCTTCTCGGTAAGCAAGAGGGTAGGCAATGCCGTTGTGCGTAACCGGGTGAAGCGCAGACTCAGAGAGACCGCCCGCGTCGAGCTTCTGCCGCATATTGAGCCCGGCTGGGATTTCGTGGTGATAGCCCGCAAGGACGCAGCGGATGCCGACTATAGCCGCCTCAACCGATCGCTGCTAAGGCTGTTCCGCCGCGCGAAATTGCTGGACAATGCGCCTCCGACCGATTCAACGTAAAGCGAGTGCAGCAAGCATATATACCCGCACATCCGCGCCTTGAAGGGAATTGCAACTAATGATGCAAGCTGTTGCGCTGGGAGCCATTCGTCTCTATCAGCAAGCACTTTCTCCCTACATTTCCGTGGGGTTGTGCCGCCACGAGCCGACCTGTTCGCGCTACACTTATGAAGCCATCCAGAAATATGGCGTTGTCAAGGGTGTATGGACTGGTGTCAAGCGTCTCGCTCGGTGCAGGCCCGGCGGCAGCAGCGGCTACGATCCGGTGCCGTGATTGAGAATTCAGCCGAATTGTTATCGCCATCCTGAACGGGGCGCATCATCCAGCATTGTCATTCCGAATGGAGGGTAGCGGAGTGAAGAATCCAAGGCCTGAACTGGGTTGCATCGCAACGAGTTCAGATTCCTCGCTGCGCTCGCAATGACGAATGTGTATGACTTTCCGCACATCCTACGCTCTACATAAACCCTGAAAGACAAGCATGACCAAGAAATTCATTCTGACAGTCCTGCCCCTACTGCTGGTCGCGCTGGCCGGCTGCGCCGGTCGCATCGCAACGCCCGAAGGGTGGTCCGGCGGAGTGGTCGGCGGAGATACTTTATACATAGGCACGCGAGCGGGCGATTTGCGCGCGCTCGACATCCGGAGCGGCGAAGAAATTCATGCGGGATTCACCCTGGTCGGAGAAGAAGCGAAGCGGGGCGTCTATGGCACTCCCGTATTAGTCGATGACACCCTGTACTTCGGTGGATACGACGGCGTGCTGTATGCGCGTTTCGCACCGAGTCTCGACAAGAAATGGGAGGAACCACTTTACGCAGAAGGCGAAGACGAACCTACGCAGATCGTGGGCGGTCCCACTCTGGCAGGTGATGTCGTGTTGGTCGGCGCCGACAACGGCAAGGTCTATGCGTTCGACCAGGAAGCGGACGACCAGCAGCGCTGGAGCGTCTCGGAGCGCTGGACTTTCCAGACGGGCAACAAGGTCTGGTCTTCGCCAATCGCGGCGGATGGAGTGGTGTATGCGACTTCGCTGGACAAGAACCTGTACGCCCTGAGCCTTGAAGATGGCAGCAAGCTCTGGAACTTCAGCACCAATGGGGCTATCGCATCCACGCCCGCTTACGATGAAGGCACAGTCTATTTTGGGTCATTCGATAGCGTATTCTACGCTGTGAACGCCTCGGACGGCACGCTACTCTGGAAGTTCGACGGCGCTGGCAGCTGGTACTGGGGCGCGCCCCTGGTACACGGCGGCTATGTCTATGCGCCTTCTCTGGACGGCAAGCTCTACGCGCTGGACAAGCGCACCGGCTCTTTGCGCTGGTCTCTCACGACGGAAGGTCCCATCGTCGGGTCTCCGGCCGTCATTTTTGATATGATAGCGATAGGCTCTGACGACGGCAGGCTGCACATTGCGCGAATCAGCGACGGCAATCCCGTCGATTCCTGCAACATGCGGACCGAAATTCGTTCATCGCTCGCGGTGAGTGAGGATGTCGTCTTTCTGAGCGCGAAGGACAAGTCCATACGCGCCCTGCGAATCAAGACAAACGGCAACCCTGACGAAGAGTGGGTGCATCAACCCGATGAGGACAACCCGGTTCAAAGAGGCCGGGTAGAGGACTGCTAAATGGGTTAACATCGATGGGCAGGATACGATGAATGCCTATCGCCGATGCCTTATCATGCAGCTAGTCAATTCGTCTAATTGCAGGTGTAGCGGGAGAAGTGTATGACGGAAGGTTTGGAAGCGCGGGTTGCCCGCCTGGAAGGGATGGTTGATCAGCACACCGAGCGGCTGAGCAACATCGAAAACTGGTTGCGTGTGCTGGTTGCGTTGCAGGTTACAACCTTACTCGCGGTGATCACTGCAACCGCAATCATCGTCAATCTACTCACATAGCGGAACGTTCACCATCCTCATCAAGCAGTTAGTCAATCGTCTAACAGCAAGTTGAAGGGCAGAAGGGAATGACCACAATTGAAGGACGAGCGGCGCGATACTTGTCGCGATACTCGCGCAGACTATCTCAGGGTAAGCGCAACGCTAACGGACGGGCCATATCGCTTCCACCCATCCCCTGTATTCGCAATGACTGACTGAAACACCGACGAACTGAAAAACGCTTCATGCAATTCTTACAGATATTCATCGACATTTGGAATCTGGCTATCATCCAGCCGATGATAAACAGCCTGGTTCTGTTGTATAGCGTGTCCTTCCTGAACTTCGGCATCGCTATCATCCTCTTCACGCTGATTGTGCGTATTGTGCTCATACCGCTCACGGTGCGCCAGAGCCGTCAGATGCTGAAGATGACCCAGCTCCAGCCGCAGCTAAAGGAGTTGCAGGAACAGTATAAGGACAACAGGCAGGAACTTTCGCGTCGGACGATGGAGGTCTATAAGGCGAATGGCGTCAACCCTATCGGCTGTCTGGGGCCGCTTTTCATCCAGTTTCCAATCTGGATCGGTCTGTTCCAGGCGGTCATTCAGACTTTGCCATCCACGCCCGAGCGGTTGGTAGGACTGTCCGGACACCTTTACTCGTGGCTGCCCGGCGTCAATGACGTAATCCCTATCAACAATACGTTCCTGTGGTTGGACCTGGCGCAGCCTGACAGCCTGCCGGTAATGCCGGTTCTGGTCGGCTTGTCCATGTTCCTGATGCAAAAGACGACCACGATGCCGTCGGCGGACCCGCGCCAGGCGTCGACGAATAGGATGATGCTGTGGATGATGCCGATCATGTTCGGCTTTTTCACGACTACCTTCCCCAGCGGGCTGGCTCTGTACTGGGTCGTGTCCAATATCGTGGGGATGATAATACAGGGATTCGTAACGGGGTGGGCCCCACTTATAGATATGCTGAAATTCAAGCGCGAAGAGCCAGTGCCCGCTGTGGCTTCCGCGACGGCATCGACACCCGCGCTGGTTACTTCCGAATCAGAGGAGACGACGAGTGATGCGGACGATAGAAACAACGGGAAAAACACCCGAAGAGGCAATCGAAGCGGCTCTAGACCAGCTAGGCGTAGGTCCAGACGAGGTAGAAATAGACGTCGTTAGCGAGGGCAGGGGCGGATTGCTCGGTATTGGCAGCGAACCCGCGGTTGTAAGGGTTACGCTTGCGGAGGGCGAGGACGAGTCTTCCGAGGAGAGCGAGACGGCGGCTGAAACCCAGCCTGACACTCTGGCAGACTTCTCTCCGTTCTCGGACGATATGGACGACGACTATGATGACTTTGACGACTTCGAGGAAGAAGAAGAGACGTCCGAAGTCGTCAAAGTGGGTTACGATGTTTTAAGCACACTTCTGAACAAAATGGGCGTTTCGGCGGATGTCTATCTCAGAGAGCCGTACACCGGCGATGACGAAGGTCCCGTGTTCGAGATCGAAGGGGACGACTCCGGCCTGCTAATCGGCACTCGCGGAGAAACGCTGCGGTCGTTGCAATTCATCGTAAGCTTCCTTGTCAGCCGCAGAATGGGTGAACGCACCAACCTGATGGTTGATGTCGAAGGATACCAGCAGAGGCGTTATGACTCGGTGGCGAACCTTGCCCGGCGCGTAGCCCAGCGGGTGGCGCAGCGCGGCAGGTCAATCCCCCTGGAGCCTATGCCCCCGAATGAGCGCCGCCAGGTCCACATGGCGCTTGCCGACCGTTCCGATGTCGAAACCGAAAGCGATGGCTACGGAGACAGGCGCAAAGTCGTGATACATCCCAAGTAAGTTTCCGGGTGTTGCTGATCGGGTATTGCTGATAAGGTGACGATGCTGTACATTTGCAGGCGATGATCGCGGGAATTGCCGTTTCATCTTACTATGGGGATGCACTCAACGGCGTTTCCCACATCAACAACCCTTTCCGCGAGAGTTCCAAGCCGCCCGGAGACGCGTGATGATTTCTAATTTCAGGGTAAACCGCCTCGTCTGGCTGCTGCTTGGCGCAATCGTAGTCGTGCTGCTGATGTACCAGCTCAGGAGCGCATTGCTGCCATTCATAATCGGCGGCGCGCTGGTGTACATCCTCGACCCGTTCGTCACCTGGCTGGAACGCCGCATCCCCTGGATGTCCGATCGTCCTGAGCTTAAGCGCGTCATCGTCATCGCGGTTATATTCATCGCCGCCGCCATCCTCGCAATCATCGCGATTATCGCTGGCATCACCGCCATAGTTAATCAGGTGCAGGCGTTCATCGAAGACGTTCCGCAACTCATAGAGGCTGCCCGCGTCACATTCGAGAGCATCAGCACGCGATTCGCGATAGACATTCCGCCGGAACTGAGCAGCATTGTAGAGGACGCCGCTAAAAATATAGGAAATCTGGTAATCGAAGCGGGCAAGAGAGTTGCGGCAGGCACCCTGAGCGTCATATCTCAGACCGTTTCGCTCCTGCTCGGACTTGCGATGGTGCCGCTGATTCTCTTCTATATCCTCAAAGACAAAGGCAAAATAATCGAGGGGATGCTAAACACGCTCACGCCCGAGCCGCGAAGGCACACGGAAAGCATTCTCGGCATCCTCGACGACGTATTCGGCTCCTACATACGTGGGCAACTCCTTCTTGGACTGGTCGTAGGATTAGTGGTGTTCGTCGGCTTGTTCGTGTTGAGCTTGCTGTTTGCCCCCAATATGACGCCCTACACCCCGGTGTTGGGAATAGTCGCCGGCGTAACTGAACTCATTCCCGTCATCGGTCCCTGGCTCGGAGCAATCCCCGGCATTATCGTCACGCTTGCCTTTGCGCCCAATATGATAGTTCCGGTGATTCTGCTCTACATACTGGTGCAGCTTCTCGAAAACTCCCTGCTTGTACCGCGCATTCAGAGCGATTCGCTCAACCTGCATCCGGTTATGATTATCGCCGCCCTGATAGTGGGCAGCGAGGTCGCCGGTCTGTGGGGCATCATACTCGGTCCGCCGCTTGCCGCAGCAGGGCGCGCCGTGCTGCTGTACTTCCTGAACGAGTGGCGAACGGAGGATGAAACCGAATCTTCCGTCGCGGACGCGGAAGAAGATGCGCAGCCCACGGAACCGGCTCCAGACTCTGCTCCCGCAGCCGAATCATCCGGCGGTTGACGACTAGGGCATGTTGCCATTCAGGCTTTGGTCGTTCTTAATCAAAGGTCACGTTATGGTCAAATGAAGCGCTAGTTGTCCGCAGCGCGATCCGCCTGCAGGCGAAACGACGCCAGTTGCCCTCGTCGTTCGACCCCAAGTTTGTGCAGTATATGGCTCACATGGTTGCGTACCGTATTCTCGCTGATATACAGTCGCTCGCCTATCACCCTATTCGTGCAGCCTTCCACAATCAAGGCAAACACCTCTGCCTCTCTTTTCGACAGTAGCCCGGTTGGAATATCGAGCTGTGTGCCCGGCGCGTCGGCGGCATTGCCCCCAATCAGCCCCTTTAGCCCGTTAAGCGCCCTCTGAGTTACCGCAGGGTGGAGAAGCGATTCCCCGTTTGCGACGGTCCGTACCGCAAGAAGCAGCGCGCGGACGTCCGTGTTCTTGAGCAAGTAGCCTGACGCCCCAGCCATTATCGAAGACACGATAGTGTCCTCGTCAATCTGGGAAGTGAGAATTATCACCTTTACGTCCGGAAGACGGTCGAGAATCTGACGGCAAGCTGTGATACCGTCTATCCCGGCCATTCGCACGCCCATCATAACCACGTCCGGCTGAAGCCGCTCCACATTGGTCAGTGCAGACTCTGCGGCACCGTAATCGCCGACCACTGCCATGTCTTCCTCGGATTCGGCGACAGCCCTCAGGCCGATTCGCACCAGCTCATGGTCGTCAACTATCAGGAGTCTGATTGGAGTCATCAAAAGAACTATAATACCGACAGGATTGTGTCTCCGGTTGAATTATGCACTGCTGTATAGACTACTCAGCATTTCTAACTGAGACACTACCTTCCTCTTTGCGACAAGTTGTGAGTTGATAATACCACTATTTTACATAACGCTTCAGTGACTTTATCTCAATTATCTATGACGTTTCATGAAGTGTTCTGGGCATCGGCATAATTGCCCCAGCCGTACTCGAATCGAACTGAGTCTCCGTCTGAGTTATGCGCTGCTGTACAAACTCCTCAGCATTTCAACTGAGGCACTATCACCGATAGTACATTCGGACTATCGGGCGGACTATATTTCACGCCCAAAAATGGTACGGGAAATGGTCTGTTTGTCGGATATGCGGAATCACCGGCAGGGCTTAAGCTAACAGGCATCCTGCAGAGGGAGGCGCTACTTATGCTCAGATTCAAGCACGGCATCTGCTCGGCACCGGGCAGAATGCAAGAACCGGGTGCCCAGGATGCGCCACACTGCCGAATAGCTGGGGTGGCAGCGTTGGACCGGCGGAGGGTGGCGAGCGATTGGGAACGTCGGTGTGTATGACACGAGAAACAGCGCTGTGGGCTATGCCTACGGGACCACTTCCTGCACAAAGCACAAGTTCAAGGTCACGGGAGAGGGCTACGGGATAGATGTGGACAATGTGAAGTACCTTACGGGCACCACGAGCAGGATGGCCAACAACCCCCGCGACTTGGACTAGAAATATACGGCGAACACGACTGTAACTAGTGAGAAGCCCTGCCAGGGTTTGGCAGGGCCTCCCTTGTGAGGTGTCCCATGAGAATACACAGAGCACACCGGTTTCTAAAGACGGTCCTGACGGCAGTTTTGCTGCTCACCCTAGCGGCATTCCCGGCCTGCGCGCAATCCCCATCCAACCCTACGACAGTCGAGCCAGCCGTGGAGCCAGCCGCAGCGAGTGAGCAAGAGCCGAGCGAACCTGAAGAAGAGACCTTGCTGCTGAGATACTATCCTCCTCCGCCTGAATTGCCCAAAATACAGCTGGTAAGCGACGGGTCCGTCAAGTCGGCTACCGACGGCTTCATCCTGAGCGCGAACTGGGACTTCGCGGACGCCCAGGTCACAAGGGTGAACGGGGTCAGCCTTCCCTTCATCTGGCCGGAAGCAAGCGCGATAGACCCCGCTCAATCGGTGATTCGCTTTCACACCGACATAGAGCCTGGCTATGTATTCGTCGAAGGATGGGCGATATTCCGACCTGATCACATCGGTGAGTCCCCGTCGGTCAGCGGCGACTTCGGCAAATTCGATGAGCCTGCCGTAGAGTATGAATGCACGAGATTCCAAGTTGACCCTTGCATGCGCGCCGGGCCGGGCAACTCCGTTGAGATCTACGGCATTCCCACCGAACTACTTGAATTTCCCCACCTGCTGGTATTCGCCAAATGGAGCATCGACCCCGAGGACGCCGCCGAGGGCGTGGCGATTGCAAACTGGGCTTGGCATACAACCGCAAGCGTAGCACAGAAACACTGAGTTGCTTTTCCTGTCGCGGTTCGGCTGACGCGGATTCGATGATGCGGAAGTTACAGGGCCATTTGGAGGGATGCGGCCAGCCGCTCTGTCAAGCCGTCCCTGCGTAACGGCTCACTCTTGGCATTCGGTGCGCCCATGCCCGCACTGTCGTAGGAGCCACAGCGACATTAACATCTTAGGGGACACAGTATGAGCATTTTGGGACTGCTTCTTCATAATCTGTTCGGGGTAACTTTCGTAACTCTGAAGCTGCTTGTGCCGCTCATTGCAGGAGTCATCATAGTCAGAAGAGGGCGCCAGGAATCCAATTCCCTCGTCTGGGCGATAGGCATGGCGACCATCGCCCTCGGAGCGGCAATAGCCTTTGTCTAGCTCACCCAAGAAAAAGATCCTGCCATAAGAATACGGAACCACCATTGCACAAAGTCAAGGTCACGGGCGAGGGTTACGTGATCGATATGGACAACGTGAAGTACCTTACCGGCACCACGAGCAAGATCGCGGACAACCCCGCGACTTGGAATAGAAACATGCGGCGAACGACTGATTAGCTAGAAGCTATCTTATAAATGTCAAAGTCGTTTCCTGCGAAAACTGTCCTTCGACAAGTTCAGGACGAACGTGTCTTGAGCATAACTCTGTTCGCGGTGAGCCTGTCCAACGACGAATTGGCACATCCGTGTTATTTATGAAATGACTTCTAGTGAGGGGTCGTGCCAATCCCCGGCAGGGCCTTTCTATTATGTTAAGGTTATGCTGAATGTTGCGCTGCTTTATACATGAGTGTATAATCCTTCCTCGCTGATTGTTTGGATTTGCCATTTCAGAATCGCATTGCCGATAAAGAAGTGTGCATATTGAAAGCTTGACCTCTACTTGTACTGTAAGGAGAAGTTTGCCTTGGTTACTTGGACGCCGGATCCGACATTCTATCCATCGCCGAAGATGGCGATGGACGCGCCACAGGAAAAACTGGCGTATGTGACTATTGTAAGTCCGCCGGGCTCGGACAAGCCGGACGCCGTTGGCGTCATGGACGTTTCCCCCGAATCGGACACCTACGGTGAGCTGGTAGGACGGCTTGAGTTGCCGAATGTCGGTGACGAACTACACCATTTCGGCTGGAACGCGTGCAGCGCGTCTCTGTGCCCGAATATGCCGCACCCGCATGTGGAGCGGCGCTACCTGCTGTTCTGCGGGCTGCGCTCCTCGCGAATCTACGTCATAGATACGAAGCCGGACCCGCGAAACCCCACCATCAAGAGGGTAATCGAGGCGGATGAGCTTGCCGAAAAGACAGGCTACAGCAGACCGCACACGGTGCATTGCGGCCCCGACGCCATCTACATCAACGCTCTGGGCACGCCGGACGGCGGCGGTCCGGGCGGAGTGTTCATGCTCGACCATGAGACTTTCGATCCCAAGGGAGCATGGGAGTCGGACCGCGGCGCGCAGCACCTGTCATACGATTTCGTTTGGCATCTTCTGCACGATACGATGATTACCAGCGAGTGGGGCACACCGGATATGGTGGAGTCGGGAGTGGTGCCGGAGCTTTTGCTCGGCAGGCAGTACGGCCACCAGCTTCATGTGTGGGACGTTGACTCCCGCAAGCTGAAGCAGACGCTTGACCTGGGCGATGATAACCAGATGGTGCTCGAACTGCGCCAGGCACGCGACCCGCGCAAGACCTATGGGTTCGCGGGTGTGGTCACCAATGTGGAAAACCTATCCGGCTCAATCTTTCTGTGGTACCAGGAAGGCGAGGACTGGAAGGCGCAGAAGGTGATCGAGATTCCGGCAGTGCCAGCCGATGCCGAAGACCTGCCGCCGCTGCTTCAGGGCTTCGGCGCAGTGCCGCCCATCATTACGGACATCAACCTCTCGCTCGACGACAAGTTCCTTTATGTGTCCTGCTGGGGAACGGGCGAGTTCCACCAGTACGACGTGTCTGACCCGTTCAATCCGGTTCTGACCGGCAAGGTGAAGGTCGGCGGAATCATCAACAAGTCGGCGCATCCCAAGTCCGCGGGCGAACTGAATGGCGGTCCGCAGATGGTGGAGGTCAGCCGGGACGGTGAGCGCATTTACATCACGAATTCGCTGTATGTCGCGTGGGACGACCAGTTCTACCCTGAAGGCGTGAAGGGATGGGCGGTCAAGGTGAACGCATCGCCGGACGGTGGAATGTCGCTTGACGAGGACTTCTTCATGGAGTTCGGTGACGAGCGCGTACACCAGATAAGGCTGGAGGGCGGAGACTCGTCCTCAGATACATTCTGCTTCCCTAACTAGCAGACTACGGAATGCAAGCAGAATTGCCGAGCGGGAGCGGTCTTCGGACGGCTCCCGCTTTTCTTGGCGCGAAGTCCGGCATTTCTTTATGCCGCTTCCGGGAGAGGCATAATTGGAGCTGAGAGAGTTCGCGCCGTGGCTTGCGCTTGTCGGGTTCGGCGCGTATCACGGCATCAATCCGGCAATGGGATGGCTGTTCGCGGTAACGCTCGGCCTACAAGAACAGAACCGGCGCGCCGTGTATGCCGCCTTCGCTCCGATTGCGCTTGGACACACGGCGTCGGTGGCGCTGGTTGTTGCGGGGCTGGTTTTCGCCGGCTTCATCGTGCCGCTGACGGCGCTGAAGATTGCGGGAGCGGCGGTTGTCATCGGGCTGGGAGTGTTCAAGCTTATGCGCCCTCTTTCTCACCCGCGCTGGGTCAGGATGCGCGTGGGCTTTCGGGCGCTGACGGCGTGGTCGTTTCTTATGTCATCGGCGCACGGCGCCGGACTGATGCTGGTGCCTATACTTTTCACGCTGCCGATTCTGGGCGTATCGGCTGAGGACATAGACCTGCGGACGCTGGAGCACGCGGAGTACATGGGTTTGGGCGCGCCGCCGAGCCTAGCCACGCTAGTGTCGCAGGCTACGGCTGTGGCAATTCACACGGTGGCGATGTTCTCGGTGATGGCGGTGACGGCAGTCGTCGTATTCGAGAAGGTGGGGCTTGCGATTCTGAGGCGCGCGTGGTTCAACGTGGACCGGCTGTGGGCTATCAGCCTCGTGATTTCCGGGGCGGTTACGCTGGTGCTGTGACATAGATTGCCGAAAGGATAAAGGGATAACCTTCTCGACCATGTTCTCTCGCTAATCATCCGCTATAATCAGAGACGGGAGAAAATGTATGACGACTGTCAACGACATACAAGACCTGGTTCGGATTATAGAAGAGCATCCTGAATGGCGCGGTGAGCTTCAGCGCGTCCTACTGACACAGCAGCTGCTGGAAGTACCGGAGAGGCTGGATAGGCTGGGGGCTACCGTGGAGGTTCTGGCGGAGACCGCGGCCGCGCTGGTGCAGCATGCGGAGGCAACAAGCACGAGACTGGACAGCATCGAACGGAGCGTCGATGCGCTGCTCAAGCACGCCGAGGCTACGAATAAGCGTCTGGACGGGCTGGAATTCCGCATGGATGGCGTGGAAACTCGTCTGGATGGCGTGGAAACTCGTCTGGGCAACGTGGAAGAAACTACTAATGCTTTGCGTGGGGATGTGCTGGAAGTCAGGTTGACCAATAAGATTCCACCGCTTGTGAGCAGGCATTTCGATGTGCGTCGCATCTATCCTGTCTGGTCCGATGGATTTCTCCCGGAAAACTCCAGGATTCAGGGATTTCAAGCAACTGTCGAAGAGGCGACAGACAACGGACAGATAAGCGATGACGATGAGACACGCCTGAGAGTAACCGACTTGATCGTTCGCTCACAGCGCAAGTCAGACGGTTCAACGCTCTGGTTTGCCGTCGAAGCATCAGGAGTGATAGGAGAGGAAGACATTGTCCGGGCGAAGCAGTCGTCTGATGTCCTCAAGAAGATTTACAATCAGGATGCTATGCCATTAGTCTATGGGTATCAGATATCCGACGCTGACAGAGACTTGGCAGATGAACTCCAAGTCCCTGTGTTCCTCGATCCGGACAGGCGCTAGAAGCCGGATACGCTTGCAAATATCGCCGTCAGAGTGTGTTGTCATTTACACCACAAGACTCACACTCAGCCCCCTCTGCGCTCCTGCCGCCTCCTAGCTCGCTGCAACTGCACCGCCGTGTTGATGATGGACAGGTGCGAGAATGCCTGCGGGAAGTTGCCTAGCATGTCGCCGGTGTGCGGGTCTATTTCCTCGCTCATGAGTCCGAGATCGTTGGTGTGCTCAAGCAGGCGGTCGAACAGTTCGGTAGCCTCGTCGAGTTCTCCCAGAAGGATGAGGTTGTCGCAGAGCCAGAATGAGCAGATGTTGAATGTGCCTTCGTCTCCGGGCAGTCCGTCGTCGAAGCCGCGATAGCGATAGACGAAGCCCTGCTCGGAGGTGAGTTCTTCCTGCGTAGCGCGGATGGTGGCGAGCATGCGCGGGTCGTCCGCCTTTATGAAGCCGATGAGCGGAAGCATCAGGTTGGATGCGTCCAGCAGGTCGCTGCCGTAAGACTGCACGAAGACGCCGCGCTCCTCGTTGAATCCGTTTGCGAGTATCTGCTCGCGTATCTCCGTGCGCACGCTCTTCCAGAGTTCCACATCGCCGGGTACATCAAGAGCGTTCACCATCTTGATGGCGCGGTCGAGCGCGACCCAGCACCACGCCTTGGAAAAGACGTTGTGCTGCCGGCCGGAGCGCGCCTCCCAGACACCTTCGTCGGGCTCTTGCCAATTCTCCAGCACAAACTCGACGATACGCAGCAGGTACGACCAGTATTCCATGTCGATGGGACCAATGAAGCGGCGGTAGAGGTGCGCGGAGTCCATCAGCTCGCCGTAGGCGTCAAGCTGGAACTGATTATATGCGCCGTTGCCTATGCGTACAGGGGTCGAGTCGCGGTACCCGGAAAGTTCGGGCAGCGCGACTTCGGTGAGCCTCCGCTCGCCACCCAGCCCATACATTATGTGCAGGTCGCGCGCGCGCCCGACCGTTGCCCACTGTATCCAGTTCCGGAACGCCCGTGCCTCGTTCTGGTATCCGAGTATGTGCAAGCCGTAGATAGCGAAGGAAGCGTCCCGAATCCATGTGTAGCGATAGTCCCAGTTGCGCTCACCGCCGATGAGTTCGGGCAGCGATGTGGTGGGCGCAGCGACCATGCCGCCGGAGGGCGCGTATGTGAGCGCCTTGAGCGTTAGGGCGCTGCGAAGCACATAGTCCTTGTAGGGACCGTCGTAAGTGCAGATTGAGCTCCAGTCCTGCCAATAGTCAATCGCTTCGGCAAGGCTTGCCTCGATCGCCCTGCTGTTGAGCGAGCGAGCATCATAAGAAAAGCGCGTTTCGTAAGTTACGATAGCGAGCGCCTTCTGTCCCTCACGCAGGGTGCCCTCGGAGACGAAACCGCCTTCAACCATCCGTAGCGGGACCGAGCAGTAAAGCGAGATAGCTCCCGACCCGCCGTGCGCGAAGCCGATGTTCGGTCTCTCCATGTGGACATACGGCACGACGCTGCCGTACTCGAAGCGGGGGTAGCATTGCAGAGTCATCTGGACGCTGCCCTCAATGCACTCGATGATGCGCATAATCTGGTGGGACTCGCCGACCTTATACGGCTCGATTGGCGCGTCCTCGTTGTGATGCACAGGCATGAAGTCGGTGAGGCGGGCGCGTCCGTTCGCCGTGGTAAATGTAGTTTCGAGCACATTGGTGCCGGGTATGTAGCGGCGGCTGGCAGTGTGCGCGTTACGCGGCACTATCTGGAAGTAACCGCCCTTGTCCCAATCGAGAATCCTGCCGAAGATAGCGTCGCTGTCGAAGCGAGGAAAGCAACACCAGTCCACCGATCCAGTGAAGGACACGAGGGCGCAGGAGTGCATGTCGCCGATGATGCCGTAGTCGGAGATGTTCGGGTAGTCGGTGCGTGTCGTCATAATTCACTTTCACACTCGCAAAGAGTTTCAGGGAATTATAAACATCTATGGATAGATTGAATAGGACGAGGTTAGGCATACTTGTCGAATTTGAAGCGACTCCAGTAGTCGTTCATCACCTCGTCCCAAGACTGTGAGAGCGTGCGCCAGGGAAAATCAGCCGCCTGTTGCTCCGGGGTGAGGTCGCCGAACCCAGGGTCGCGAAGTGAGTCGGTGAGGAATGTGAGCCAGTGGCGGTTGAGGAATGCGGGCAAGTGGCGCATCCAGATGGGCGCCAGCCGGTTGTGCTGCCGGTAGCCTTCGATGAACGGCGTGAAGAAGTAGTCCAGAAACTCATGCGCGGTCATGGGGACGCCTGCCGTCCAGTAGTCGTACTCGCCGCGCCGGTAGTGATGCTGCTGGCAGTTGACGACATTGATTATGACGGTGGTGAAGTCGGAGATGAACCAGTCGTAGTGGGTGTTGTCGAAGTCGAAGGGGAGGATGCTCCCGTCGTGGTAGAAGAAGTTCCACTGGTGCAGGTCGGAGTGTATGAGGCCGAACGAGTCGCGGTCGGTGGGCAGGGAGAGCAACCAGTCACGAGTGCGGCGCGCCTTCTCCCGGAAAGCGGGACGCTCGCGGTACACTTCAATGTCAGTGTTCCAGTCGGCGTCTTCATGCCAGAACCGGCGGCGGGCGCTTGCGTCTGAAGGCTCGTACTCTTTGGTAATGGCGTGCATCTTGCCGATGATGCCGCCCCACCGCTCGAACATTTGCGGCGTCCAGGTGCGCCAATCGACGAGCGCGCCCTCCGCCTTCTCGTAGGCAACGGCGATGAATTCTCCATCCTCAGCAGGGATGGTTTCCACCAGATTGCCGTTGGCCGACGGGATGGCGCGGGGGACGGTTACGCCGCCGTCGGCGAGGAAGTTGATGAACTCCAGCTCGCCCAGGATGTGGTGCGGCTGACGGTGGAGAGTATGGGTGATTTTCAGGATGCAGCGAGAGCCATTCCGTTCGCAGTCATACACGTAGCTGTGACTGGCATCAGGCAGGACTTCGAGGGAGACCGGAGTGAAGTAGAAGCGGCGCAATGCCTCGGTGCGGATGTCGTCGGTGTAGAGGTGCTTGAAGTGCTGGAGCATGGAGAAACTAACAGGATGGACAGGATAGGCAGGATGTGGAGTTAGTTGTTCGACTTGATGAAGTCGGCGATGCGCTCGCCGATCATCATAGTGGTTACGTTTGTGTTGGCGCGGGGGCAGTCGGGCATGACGGATGCGTCAGCGATGCGGAGGCCTTGTATGCCGTGGACGCGACCGTGCTGGTCAACTACGGCGCTTGGGTCGGACGCGGGACCCATCTTGCAGGTGCAGGAAATGTGGTGCATCGTGCCGACAGTGCGGCGAATCCACTCGTCGAGGGAGTCGTCGGATTCGAGCTGCTCGGATGTCGGCTCTTGCGGCGAGGCTATTATCTGTGCCATTTCAGGGTGCTCGGCGAGGCTGTGCGCGAGGCGCACACCGTTTCTCAGGCGCTCGATGTCGAACGGATCGCTGAGGTAGTTGTAGTCCAGGACGGGCTGGACGCCGGGGTCCGAGGAGACGATGCGGAGTTCGCCGGCGGACAGGGCGAGGTAGATGCCGACCGACATGAGAAGCAGACGTTCGTCGGAGTTGAAGCGCATGACCTTTATCATGTCGTTTCGGAGGTGCGAGCCGTCGGCTGTGTATCGAAGGGCGACCTTCTGCGCGCCCACGCCGTCGGGCGGGATGGGGAATTCGGGGTTGCAGTGCCAGCGAACTGTTATGGCGGGATGGTCGCGCAGATTCTTGCCGACGCCGGGCAGGTTGTGAGTTACCGCGATGCCTGCGGCTTCAAGCTGCGCGGGGTCGCCGATGCCGGAGAGCATGAGCAGGTGGGGCGAGCCGATTGCGCCAGCGCTGAGGACGACCTCATCCGCTTCGACTGTGAAGCGCTCGCCGCCGCTGACGACCTCGACTCCGGTGGCGCGTTTTTCGTCCAATCCGTCGAGTATGATGCGCTGCACGGCGCAGTTGGCGCGGATGGTGAGGTTGAGGCGATGGCGCACGGGGTTGATGTAGCCTAGCGCGGTGCTCCAACGGATGCCGTTCGGGTTGTTGAGAGCGTAGGGGCCGACGCCGGTGGCGTCCGGGTGGTTGTGGTCGGGGTTTGCCGGAAAGCCAGCCTCGATGCAGGCGTTGTAGAAGGCAATCTGGTCGGTGAGGAGGTCTTCGAGCTTGTGGCGCCTGGCGATGATGGGGCCGTCGCTGCCGTGGAAGTCGTCCTGGAAGTCCATGTCGGTTTCGAGCTTGCGGTAGTAGGGCAGGACGTCCTCAAAACGCCATTCTTCGTTGCCCATCGATACCCAGTAGTCGAAGTCGTCGGGAATAGCGCGGAGGAAGACCTGTCCGTTGATGGCGCTGGTGCCGCCCATAACCTTGCCGCGCGGGACGTCCATCGGCGGGGCGGTTTCAGTAGCTTTGCCGGTGAAGAGCCAGTTGTGGCGGTCTTCGATGTTGAAGAAGTCGGCGCCGGTGCCAAGCCCAAGCTTGATGTCGTCGGGCATGTTGTCGAAGTCGGGGTAGTCGGCGCCGGCTTCTAGCAGCAGGACGGAGCGCGCGGGGTCTTCAGAGAGGCGCGCCGCGATGACCGCGCCGGCGGAGCCGCCACCTATGACTATTGTGTCGTATCGCATGGCGATATGGTAACACAGGTTGAAGGTTGCAGGAATCAGGGGACAGGTGTCAGACTTCAGGCAAGAGAGCCTGAACTAACAGAGGATATACAAAGTCGATTTACAAATGCTCTTCGACCACCAGTTTCGTCTTCACCGCGAAATCGGGAACCTAGAAATCGTGAAATCACAGGCGTCCTGATGATTTTCATCCCCATCCCAACCTTCCCCCTTAACGGGGGAAGGGACTTCCGAAAATGTCTCAATGACAAATAGTTCACTTGACTGTGCCAGAGAATATGCACTGTGGCTTGGCAAGGATGTGTCCGGATAACGTTATCATTTCTCATTTCTCGACCAGGCGCTCTGAGATTACCACCAGGGGCAGACCGGTATGATGTAGATGTCGTCGTCTGTTATTTCGGCTGTACCGGTTTGGGGTTGTGCGGACGTCTCAGCCTGCCGGGGCGCCGGCGCGTCGCTGACGCTGTGAATCGTGACTATACCGGGGAGAGTCAGGATAAAATCCAGCAGCGGAGCTACGCTCCATCGGAGTGGGTTCGCCGTTTGAAAGCGCGAGCTAATTGGCTTGACTGTCATCGTAGGTCCTCCCTTCCTCAGACTGGTTTTCGGGATTGACTCGCTGTCTCTTTCTTGCGAGTGGGGAAAGCGCTATGTCGTGTCTCGGCCGCTTGGGAATATGGTGTAGGGCTGTCCTACCCAGTGGTAGCACAGGTCATCGGGGTCGTCCGCGTGATATTGCCGGCGTGGGAGTCGGCGGTCGCGACGCCGTGCTGGACGGCTGCGGTCGCGATGACTAAGAGCGCGACGAGCAGGAGCTGTACCGCGAGCAACTTTAACGTACTCATCATTCCAAGTGGTGGATCGGTGAATTTGCCGGCCATGTTCGCTCCTTTCGGGTGTGGATGCCGATTCATCTCAAACGTGTCGCGAGAGGCTCCTATGGATGCGCTCGCCACCAGTTGCAGATAGCGCCTAACCGGCAGACGTCTTCTCCGGCCTGCCGGGCTCGGTCGCGGTAAATGGCGGAAGTCGTTTCGGCGGAGTGCTGCCACGCAAGGGCGCGTATGGTCATTGTGCATTGCCCGGCGCTGATGTATTCATGCTGGTTGAGGTCATCGGCGACCTGAACCTGGCTTGTGGCTGCGCCGGAGCCGATCTGGGCGGTCTCGCCAATTTGCGGTGGGGGTGGATCCTGACTGAGCCAGTGGCATGACTGGCATGTGGCCGGCGTACCGATGTTGGCGAATACGGTGGGTACGTGGACGGTATGCAGAGCCATGAGAAGGGCGGGGCCGAGAATGAGCGAGAGGAGCAGAATAGTCGGCGACGGGCAGGGCAATCCGAGCGTGCCCGTCCTGTCCAAAACACTGCCTGCAAGGTTGCTGATGCGATCAGGTATGTACTTCATGTCGCGCCTCCGTTCGCAGCCTATACGCTAAGATAACCGTCACCTTATATCTATACCCTTCTATATTAAGATTCACTTACACATATGTCAATATATATAAATCTGGGCTTACCTTACCGTGCTAGTCGTGGATGTTACGCCGGGGGGAGACCGTCTGCGGACTTAGATGGTGTTTGCGGGTGGGCTTATCTTATGACAGGAATATCAGATTCTTCACTACGCTGCGCTTCGTTCAGAATTGCAGATGTCAGGTAATTCGTTGACAGAATTGGTGGGTTTTCCTACTGAATTCACCATTTACCTACCCTTGTGAACCCATCGAGGGGGAAGGGGCTTACGCAAGATTCTCCGTATATATGCGGTAAGAGTGCAAGGGATGGAGCGGGGGTGATATGATTGTCGGCGGCAATTCAAGCATCCAATGGATTTCAGGAGGGCTATCGGAATATGACTAAATATGCGCGGTATGAGCATGATGGCGGCGTGTCGTATGGGATCGTGGAGGGGAACGATGTGCAAGAGATTTCGGCGGCGCCATACGAGGAGTACGAGCGGACAGGTAATTCGGCGGCGCTGTCGGATGTGAGGCTGCTCGCGCCGGTGATGCCGGGGAAGATTATAGCTATCGGGCGGAACTATGTGAGCCACCTGGCGCACTCGGCGTCGCTGGTGGGCGGCGACATCGAGCTTCCGAAGGTTCCGGAGCCGTTTTTCAAGACGCAGTCGTCGGTAGTGGGGCCTGACGACCCCATCGTGATCCCGCGAGAGGCTATCGAAGAGGGGGTGCTTGTGGAGGAGGAGGCCGAGCTGACGCTGGTTATCGGGAAGACCTGCCGCAGAGCGACACAAGAGAACGCCTTCGACTATGTGCTGGGGGTTACGTGCGGGAACGATGTTAGTGCGCGGAACTGGCAGCGCGGCGACCTGTCGTGGTGGCGGGCGAAGTCGTGCGATACGTTCAGCCCGATCGGGCCGTTTGTGGTTACGGGGCTGGACCCGGATAACTTGCTACTGACAGGCCGGGTGAATGGCGAGGTGATCCAGCAGTCGAATACCGACGACCTGGCGCATGACTGCCGCCGGATCATCGAGTTCGTAAGCAGCGTGGTTACTCTGGACCCGGGGGATGTGATTATGACGGGGACTCCGGGTGAGCCGGGGGAGATCAAGCGCGGCGATGTGGTGGAGGTTGAGCTTGAGGGCGTGGGTACGCTGAGCAATCCTGTGATCGCGGAGGAGTAGAACTTACATCGATGGACAGGATGGGGATGATGGGGATGACGTCCTTATCACAGTGCTTGCAGTCGTGAATTGAAGAACGCCCGCCGATTGATGTTGGCGGGCGTTGCTTTTGGTCGCTATGTGCATGTTAGCCGAGGACGTTGCCGATGGTTAGCCAGTAGAAGACGATGTATGTGCCAGAGGTCAAAGGTCCATAACCAGACGCAGGCCGTCGTCAATAGCGCTCATAATTCCGTCGGGTAGATTGCTTATCCGCTCGGTGAGCAATGACCTATCTACGGTCAAGATTTGTGAAACATTCACTACGGAGTCGCTGGACAGCATCGAGACATTCCGTTCGAGCAGAGTGTTGCCGGGAGCTGCCCCCAAGCTCATATTCGATGTGATGACGGCTACAATAACCGTGTTGATGCGACTTTCGTTAAACGGGTCGCTCTGAATGACCACAACCGGTCTTCGATAGCCGGGTCCTGAACCGAGTAGATCAGGAAGCGACGCCCACCAGATTTCCCCTCGCCACATTAGCGGCCTTCCTTACCAGTCTTCCTTTGGCAAGGACATAATTTGCATCCGCATCAAAGTATCGTCAAGTTGCGCCGGCTGCTCGGCATAAACGGCATCTAGCGCATCCCGCACTTGGTCGTGCTTGTGCGCTTCGATGTAAGCGGTTACTGCTTCGCGGAATAGCTCGCTTCGTGACATGCCCGTGCGCTTGGCTAAAGCATCCGCCGCGTGAAACAGCGAGTCAGGTAAGGAAATTGCAGTCTTCATAGCATGAGTATAACCATGGTCATACTGAATGGCAACCAAGAGTCGAGCGTCAACGACGGCGCACTCGCTTTCTTCAATTGCCTTTTCCATGGTTAGCCGAGGACGTTGCCGATGGTTAGCCAGTAGAAGACGATGTATGTGCCGGCGATGAGCATGAGCCAGGTGCCGATGGGCTGGATGTAGGGCATTGCCTTGCGCATGGCGCCGACCATCGCGCCCTTGAAGAGAGCGATGCCGAGGGTGAGAGTGATGATGACTGCGCCCATGCCGAGGGCGTATAGGATGAACTGGGCGAAGGCTGCGCCGATGTGCATGTGGGCGAAAGACGAACCGATTACGGCAAGGAAAATGGGCAGGGTGCAGCTGAGGGAAGCGAGGCCGTAGGCAAGGCCGAAGATGAAGTAGCCGCGTATGTTTGCCTGTCCGGGATCACCGAACTTGGCGGACATCTGCTGGGCGAGCGCGGTGTAGAGCTTGCCGCCGCCGAGGAGCCATGCACCCACGAGGGTGAGCAGGACGCCGATGCCGAGTCCGATCCAGGGCAGTACGCTGCCGACTACGGAGCGCGCGCCGAGTCCGATGACCGCGCCTGCCGCGGCGAAGAGCAGGATGAAGCCGAATGTTACGGAGCCGCCGATGAGGAGCGCCTTGCCGATATGAGCGAGGAAGGATGAGTCGTCGTCTTCGCCTACGCCGAGGTATAGGCCCATGTATGCGGGGAGCATGGCGAATCCACAGGGGTTGAAGGCGGCGGCGAGGCCCGCGCCGAACGCGAAGCCCAGCGGGGCGATGATGCCGAGTCCTCCGAGCTGACGGGATGCGCCGCCGGAGAGGTTTTCGACGAAGTAGTTGATGGCGTCGATGTCGCTGTCGCCGCGGACGATCAGCGCGCCGATGACGGCTATGGCGAGCGCGACGGTCGCGGCTGCGATGGGCAGGATGACGGTGCGGCCGATGCCGGGCGATTGCTGGGTGTCGGTGTAGGCGGTGGTGTCGTTCATCTGATGTCCCCTTGCGTTTCAGGTCGGAACATGGTCATTATATTGTATTCGATGCACAATTCTCCGATGGGATTTGCATACCGAGACAGGGCTGACAGGATGAACAGGATGTGAAGGATAGGCTCACAGAAAGGGATTATGACTACGGATTCGATGAACCGGGCGACTGAGACGGTTGGGATGGATGATGTGGAGGCGATGCCGCTGGTGCGGGGGGAGCTGCCGGATCGGTTCGAGAACTTTCAGCCGTCACGGGAGTCGTCGCTGGATAACCAGGCGATGGCGACGCACGGGTTTCCGGGGAGTGACGCGGAGCGGTTCCGGCGTATGGGGCGTATCGGCGGGCATATGCGGGAGTTCGTGTCTGTGGTGCCATCGTTCGGGACGGACGGGGTGGATTTCATGGTGGCTACGGTGGCGCACCTGTTCGAGACGCCGGACGCGGTGCATGATTGGATGCATGATGTATTTCTGAGGGACTTCGAGGTGAATGTGGGAGCGGACATCGGGGACAACCAGAGGCTGGTGGGTTCGGAGCGGCTGGAGCCTGCGGGGTTCTTCGACGAGGCGGTTGCGCTGAAGGCGCTGCACGAGGATAACGGTAGGCTGATTTCGGTTACTATCGTGGATTTTCGGGTTGGGCGGGTGCTTGGAGTGGCGTTCGTGGGGACGCTGGGGGACCATGTTCGTCTGAATGAGGCAACGGAGTTGGCTGTCGCACTGGAGCAGAGCATCGTGAGCGTGGCGCTGGGGTAGGCTTGGAAGGCTGTGCTATACTCGGTCAATCTGAATGCCCAGAGCGAGGCAGTGCAATGACAACAGCGAAATCCGCAAAGACGACGCTCATAGGTGAAGGCACGGCGGACTGGAAGTTTCCGGACCCGCCGTATATGTGCGATATGAACCAGTTGCCACACATTGTTTACGCGCATGGCGTACTTTCCGACTACTACTGGGGGCGCGAGGATGTGCTTGTCAGCGGGGAGGGGTATCTCTGCTATGACAGGCGTGACCGGAGCAACTGGGTGAAGCCTGACTGCGTGGTCGCTTTTGGAGTCAGGCCGGAGGCGATAAGGTTTCGCAACGGCTACGAAATACTGGAGGCCGGCAAGCCCCCGGAGTTTGTGCTGGAAGTGGCGTCCGAGAGCACGGGAGCGCGGGACTATACGATCAAGAGGGATATATACGAGAGCTTCGGCGTATCCGAGTACTGGCGGTTCGATTCGACGGGCGGGGACTTTCACGACGCGCCGCTTGCTTTTGACTTACTGGTGGATGGCGAGTACCGGCAGATGGAACTCGATGTGAAGCCGGACGGCAGTGTGGAAGGGGTCAGTCCAGCGCTGGGCATCGGACTGCGCTGGGACGCGGGAATTCTGGTATTCTTCGACGCAGAGACCGGCGAGGCTATTCCAGACTATACGGAGTTGAGGCGGGAACGCGATGCGGCGACTATTCGCGCGGAGGCGGCGGAGGCGGAATTGCGGCGTCTGCGAGAACAACTGCGAGATGGGTGATGAGACTTGCGGTGGTGCTGGGATAGGTGCGTGGCTCACGATACGGGTAAATTTCGACCGCTAGTCGGTGGGGGTGGGGATGTAGCCGATGGGCTGGACTTGAACTGCTATGAGGTCGAGGCTGTGGTATTTCTGGTGTCTGACCGAGGAGGCGTAGTGCCTTAGCAGCCGGAAGGAGATTTCGCGGTCGTCTTCGATTTCAGGCTGTTCAGCAAGGTAGGCGAGTCTGTCTTCGAGGTTTTCTTCGTGGGATGCGGCGGAGAACTCCAAGTCGGCGATACCGTTGACGATTGAGGCTCTTATGAGCAGGGTTTTCTGCGATTCGGCGAGTGCGTCGTCCTGTAGCAGACAGGCGAGCGTTTCTTCCCCGGCGGAGCATAGCCGGTCTGCTGAAGATTCGTCCCATCCCACGGCTTGGGCGAAACCACGTAGGAATTCGTTGATTTGCGGGAGTGAAGCGTAATCCAGGTCGATTCTTATTCGTCTCGGTCGGTTGCTCGTGATTCCCACTAATATGGTGAGGATAATGGCGATCGCGCCGCCGACGACCATGCCGTTGCCGAGCAGGGTTTCCCAAGCGCCTGAGAGCAGTTCGGGCAGTATAAACCTGTACTCGAAGCCCAGCCCTACCCAGAAAGATACGCCTAGAATTAGTGCTTTCTGCTGGTCGATGCCGTCCTTGAAAACGGCTCTCAGACCTTCCACGAATACGAGGCCGATTAGAACGGTAATGTACGCGCCCACGACGGGGCCCGGTATCGCCAGGAGGACGGCTGCGATCTTTGGGAGGAACGCGGCTATGACTAGGATGATTCCCGCGTAGATGCCTACGCGCCGGGCGGCAACGCCGGTGATTGCGATGAGCGGGATGCTGGAGGAATAGGTGGTGTTCGGCACGGTTCCGGCAAGCCCGGACAGCAGGTTGCCAAGCCCATCAGCGTTGAGGGCACCCTGTATGACACGGAAGTCTGTCGTGCGCGGTCTGCGACGAGAGACTTCCTGCACGGCTACACCGTCACCGATGGTTTCCATGGAACTGACGATGGCGACGAGCACGAATGTTGCCAGAAGCGCCCATGTGCCGGCGGTGAAGCTAGTGTCGAATCCCGGCCATGCGAGTGTCGGGATGCCGACCCATGAGGCTTCGGCGACGCTCTGGAAGTCGTATAGGCCAAAGAAGGATGAAACGACACAACCCACGACTACTCCGATTAGAGGCGCCCAGAGCTGCCATGCGAGTGGAGCGCGGAGTGCGATAGGCAGGATGACGAGGATTGTTGCTCCGGCGATGATGGGGGCGGCCATCGAGGGGGTGGATTCGGGTACTATCGCGAGCATGTCGAAGACTATCGGCGCCGCCATAGCAGCGAGCAGCATGATGACGACGCCGGATACGAGCGGGGTTATGACGCGGCGAAGCAGCGAGAGCCGCCATGCCAGAAGGAAGTAGAAGACGGACGAAAGGACGACCAGAGTCGCCATCAGCGCGGGACCGCCACTCTCCAGCGCGAGCACGCATACTATGAGGAAGGTGCTGGACGTGCCCATGAAGAGCATATTGCCGGAGCCGAAGCGTCCCACCCGCATGGATTGCAGGACGGTTATCGCTCCGCTGATGATCATGGCTGAGAATACCGCCCAGGTCAGGTAGCTTTCAGACTGGCTGGCGGACCGGACGATTATGGCGACTATGACGACGATGGGTGGCAGGAGGGTTAGGGTTGCCTGAAAGCCGAGTCCGGCGGAGAGCAGGTGCGGTGGTTTTTCTTCAGGCTCGTAGCGGATGTTTTCGTTGATACGCATCAGGTGCAGCAGCTCCGGACGTGATTTTGGATTTATCTCGGCCCGTATATATACGGCAGTTTATTCTACATACCGTATATGACAGGCGCAAGCATACTGAATCAGTCTCGAAGTGTTTTTGAGATGCGCTCAAAGGAGTTGACACTTTTGGCGGCGTTGTGGGGGCGCGGCTACCGGAGGCGGCGGAGCAAATCTCGGAGTGCGGGCGCGGCGCGGACGAGGTATAAGGCTTGCGGTTCGCGTTCAGTTATTGACATTGGGAGGTGTGGGGATGGGATCACCTGGGCCTACGCCGCCGGGCGGCACGGGCGTTACCGGCGGGATGTCTTCAGAGACTAGGGCGATGTTGTCGAAAACGAAGGGGCCGACGATGTTTCCGCCGCCGCGCACCGTCAGAGTCAGGGATGACACAGAGGATGGGACTATGCCCTGAAAGATAAACTGCTGCGACGCATGCCCTCTCGGGGATAGTTCGTCAAAGGTAGTTGAACCACCTCCCAAATAGTAAGAGGCGCCGGTATTATCAGTCAAGGTCGATTCCGCCGAAGGGTCAACTCCCCAGAGTTCCACCTTTCTGCCCGCTTCGTTGACAGGAACTACCTCAATTTGAAAACTGGTAGGAAATATTGTCATTTTAGTTACGCGGTACTGCCTCTCGCCCATCAAGAGTTCTGCTTGAAGCGGCATCTCGATGGGTTTGACGGCACCCGGCGCGTTGAGCGCGGTGTCGTAAGCCTTGCCGAAATTTGGAGCGAACTCAATGAGCGCTGTGCCTATTGTATCAGTTGAGGCGGGCGTGATATATGATCCCAGACTTACATCGAGAGTTTCTCTTCCTCCGGGGATCGGGGTGGACAGCTCAAATTTAGAGATTTCGCCCCCATCATCTGTTTGTGACGTGGATGAAGGAAAATCAATGACACTTCCGTCGGCGCGAGTTATCGAATGTCCGTTTATTGTTGGGTGGATCATTCCTCCAGCCTGGGTAGAACGATAAGAGTATCGTAATTCCAAAGTATCTGAGGAGTGTATGGTTTGTTCTAATTCAACGGTAACCTCTCCAATGATGAGAGTACGATCAATCTGTTGCGTGTATGTCTTCGGTGACAGCGTTGGTTCGGGCGGATCTTCTCTCGCGATCACTGGCGACAGTGCGATAATGCTCGCCAGGATTACCAGTCCTATAACGAGCGACCAAAGAGTAACTTTGTTTCTCACAATGCTATACATGCTCATTCTCTCCTAGAAGAAGTTCCCGCTGTCAAAATCATCATTCGCAATTGAGGCAGAATTGGTGAACATTTCTCTCAAGCGGGTCCATCGGAAATCTCACTTCCCATCCAACACTGTAAGGAGAACCCATAGGGGTAATAGTATAGTGGGAATCCGCGGTCACTGTCATCGAAGTGAGGCTCTTATTTGGATACGCGGGGCCATGCAGAAAGCGCCCTCTGTCGTCTCTGAAGAGACGCCAAATATATTTTATCTCTTTTGCCTTACCTACATCAGGAGGACATTGCAACGGGTATATGTTCGTTCCAGACAAACGCTGCGAAGGAGATCCTGACAAAACGTTTAATCTCCTATGGTCCAGACAGCCGCGCTGAGTAGTAAGGTAGAGGTAAGTGTCATTCTTTAGAGTTACCCCATAAGGACTGAAATCTGCGTATTTCTGAATAATTCTGCTAAGGTAAACTTCTTTTCCTTTGGTGATGTTGTGCCGCGCCAATGGTGAAATGATAACGCCTGAAGTGGGGCGAGTTCCCAATTCATACGGACGGACCTTCAGCGTGAAGTCTATACCTTTGACTCCCGGCCGTGTGAGGGTTGTGGCTTCAATGATGTATGTGTATGTCTTGTTGGATGTCCCCTTAGGTAGCTCGTGAATAATGCGCGCTTCGCCGTTCTTTCCCGGAGCGACGCTAGCGACCAATGTATCTGAGTTACCGACGCGCCGTATCAGATATAAGTATGGAGCCGGAGTGCTTAGGCGAGAAGTTTCCAAGTGAATATCTACCAATGCCGTTCGGCTTAGCGTGAAGCTGTAGTAGCGGGAGTAGCTTGTCTGTCGATCACTGCTCGGAACATTAGTCGAGTTACCTCGGCAGTCCGTGCCCCACGAGCCTAAGTAGGTAACATTATCGGTAACATCCTCCAGCGATTGCACGGCGCATCCGGTTGCGGATGGTGGGTTCGGGGTCGGCGGTAAGCATGCGTCCCTGGCGCCTAAGCCGGATGAGCTGTTTGACGCCGAACACTCGCCGGAACCGGGTGTGGGTACCGTGGTGCTTTGGCTTCCTCTGAATGTCAGGGTGATTTCTTTTCTGCCAGATGTCAGAGGATTGGCTCTTTCTTCGAAGACTAACTCCTGATTCCTGCGCAGGCTGCTATCGCAATCCGCGTTGCTTTCGTCAATGTCGTCAGCGTCAAGACTTGATACCAAGTATGAGTTACTGCCTATTTGCAGGCTGACCAAATCTGTGGACTTCAGACACTTGTCGAACTCAACCCGGAGTTCATTCTCACTGTCGTCCAATACGATTTTTTCGATACGGTAAGTTATTCCTCCATACCAGAAGCTTCGGTCGTCAATGGAGCCGAATTCGTCGAATTCGTAGCCATAGTTGTCGGTGCTTCCCTTCCGAACGGGATTGACATAAGTTGCCCATGGATTGTCGGTCGGCCAAGGTGTACTGGGCGCTAAACTTATATCAACCTGAACAGACCCTTTCGGCAGGGGATTGGCGGTTACGCCACTGATTTCAAATTCCTGATCGTCGGTTGAATCGTCCGCGCATTCCTTATCTTCCTCTTTCTCCCAATCAATATCGCTGTTGGAGAAAGTCGTTTCGCCTATCTTAATGCTGACCACCTCTGACAGTTTCAGACATTCTTCAAACTCGATTTCAAACGTGTCGCTCGCCGCATGCCATACCAGGCGGTTGACATGGTATGTCTTGCCATTGAGGACAAAGTTGCGATCTGTGATTTGTCCAAGCCCGTCGCTCGGATCGGAGTGGAATTTGTACCCAAAGTGTCCGTTCTGCTCGTCGCCGTTCAACGCCGATGTAACGGTAGTGTGCCAGGTGATCGAAGCGGTCTGAGCCCGAAGCGGGGTTTCCGAACCTGCGAGTAGCAGGAACAGCATGCCCGCAAACGCCACGCTCGTTCCCAGCATAGCGAAGCGACGCAGGACTTTTCGGCTTGCGCTAACTTTGTTGAGTATTTCTGTAATTCGTTCCAATCTGTTGACCTCTACCTGATAGATGTTTTCCTCACACGGCAGAGAACAATAGTGCACTACCATTCGTGTGTCAATAGTTTTTGAGAGTAGGAGAACTTTATAAACAAGCATTTATAGTGATGCTGGAAGATAATTTCACTCTCGTCCTACCTTTCTCTCATAGAGGAACGGAATAATGCGATTTTCTTGAGGGCGTAGGCTTGGGCGCTCGGCTTCTGAAATGTTTCTGAACAGAGTTCAAAAGGGTTGACACTTTTGGCGGCGTTGTGATAGTTTTCACCAGTATTTTCAATAGTAGGCGTTGTGTCCCAGAAGCCGTAGGGAGGGTTCTCGGCGGGGCAGGGCGCAGGGACTATCAGCAAGGTCTTCTCAGCATGTTCAGGATGAGGGTTTTTCTCCCCCATCCCCTGCCCTTGAAGGGGCAAGTTCTGGCCTTCTCCGATTGAGAGGGAAGGGACATTGGCAGGGAGACGACGCAGTTAAAGAGGCGACTTTTCTATGGCACCAGCACCTCTTGGCGCAGAGCATTGGAGCGAACTTGGCAGCATGCTGTTCGCGCTGTGGATGGTGGTCATATTCATAGTGCTGTTCGCGGCGAATATGCTTGTGGGGCATAATATGCTCCCGTCGTTCATCGCGTCTCGGCATGTGCCGCAATCGCTGCAGAAGGCGCGGCTGTTTTTCTACGCCTGCGCGATAATCTGCTTCGTGATTGCGATGTATTTCCTCGTCAGCACGATTCAGCAGGGCAGTGTGCTTCAGAGTTTCTGGCCGGACTACTGGATATAGATGGAAAATGACGGATTGGGGGACGACCTTTCACCCCCATCCCAACCTTCCCTCATCAAGGGGGAAGGAGTAGATTAGGGAGACCTTCCCCCATCAGGGGGAAGAGGCAACTTTCAAAGGTACTGGATTCCTGCCTTCGCAGGAATGACGAAAAGATAATGGCAATAGCTTAGGTTATTTGATTTGATACCAGGCGATTTTCAGACACTCAAGCCGACGCGCAGGCAACTGATAAAGCATGGAATTTTGGGCGTCATAACGCTGGGCGTCCTCGTTGTGGTCGCGCTGGCGCTGACTTTTGTGATTTCGGCGTGGCTGGGCAGGCCTGTGGTGTTCGCCATGGAGGGTCCGGACCAGCCGATCGCGTTCCCGCATCCCACGCACGTCGAAGACCTTGGGATGGACTGCACCTTCTGCCACCGCAACGTTACGGAGGGCGCGGCTGCGACTATACCTTCTGCCGGTCTGTGCATGACCTGCCACGAGGTGGTGGGCGACGGTCTGGAAGAGATCGAGAAGCTGCGGGAGATGCATGAGGATGGACGCCCGATAGACTGGGTGCGGGTGCACAGGGTCCCGGACCATGTTCACTTCGTGCATGAGGCGCATATTCGGTTCTTCTCAGAACGCGACGGCGTAGAGGAGACGGCTGTGTGCGCGACGTGTCACGGCGATGTCGGCTCGATGGAGAAGGTGGAGCAGGTGCGCGACCTGAAGATGGGCGACTGCGTGAACTGCCACCGCGACAATGGCGCGCCTACGGACTGCACTGCGTGTCACTATTAACCTAAGTATTGACTGACCATTGACTGGATTCCTGCCTACGCAGGAATGACGAAGTAAAGAGAAGAAAAGATAAGGGATTTTCACCCCCGTCCTAGCCTTCTCCCATCAAGGGGGAAGGGACTGAAAGAGGAACTTCTCCCGATGGATGGGAAGGGACGATCGAATGACTGGATTCCCGCTTTCGCGGGAATGACGATGTAAAGACAGAGAAGATGGCTTTAACGCGAAGACAATTCCTGACACTTGCCGGCGGCTCGGCGGCGGGAGCGATACTGTTCCAGGCTTGCGGTGTGCCGGAGGACGAGCTTCTGGTGCAGGCGCCGGTGGAGATGCCGGAAGACCTGGTAACGGGGCGCGACAACTGGTATGCCACGATTTCTCACCAGTCCGGCGAGGGCGTGGGTATCGTGGTGCGCGTGATGGAAGGTCGCGCGAAGAAGATCGAGGGGAATGTCGATTACCCGGTAAATACGGGCGCTCACAGCGCGCGCTGCGAGGCGGGCTTGCAGGCGCTATACCACCCGGACAGGATTCGGGGACCTATGGTGCGCGCGGGAGAGCGCGGCGCGAAGCAGTTCCGCGAGATAAGCTGGGAGGACGCGATAAGTCGTCTTTCGTTCGCGCTGGAGAATATCGCCAGCGAGGGCGGGCAGTCCTCCGTGGTGATGGCGACCGACCCAATCAACGCGCACATGGATATGGTGGTGGACGCATTCGCTTCGGCATACGGCGCGAGGCGAATAACTTATGACCCGCTGGAGCAGACGACTGTCAAGGCGGCGGTCAAGCAGGTGTTCGGCCAGGACATGATGCCTGACTTGGACATCGGCAACGCGGGGGCGGTGCTCTCGTTCGGCGCGGACTTCCTGAACACATGGATGTCGCCTGTGCGATATGGGCGCGGCTATGGCGAGTTCCGCGACGACGAGCATGATCGAGGCACTTTCATCCATGTGGATTCGCGCTTCTCCATGAGCGGCGCGAACGCTGATACCTGGGTGTATGTGAAACCGGGCATGGAAGGCGTGCTTGCGCTAAGCATCGCGCAAGTCATCATCGCAGACGGTCTCGCGGACGCGGGCGCGGCAGACGCGCTAACTGCCGGATTCGACATCAACGCATACGCGCCGGAGGCTGTGGCTTCGCGGACGGGCGTTAGCGCGGAGAAGATTCGCAAGGTGGCGCATGACTTCGCGGAGCACAAGCCGGCGGTCGCTTTCGGCGGCGGGTCGGCGGCGGCGCATACGAACGGGATGTTCAACCTCGCGGCGATATACTCACTGAACTACCTGGTGGGCAGCGTGCAGCACGAGGGCGGGATTGTGTTCAATCCGGGCGCCGCGATACGCGGGCTTTCGGCCGCGAAGAGCGGCTCGCCTTTCTCGGAGTGGCACAGGCTCGCGGACGAGATGAATCGCGGCGAGATACAGATGCTTATGGTGCGCGGGGCGGATCCGGTCTATGGTCTGCCGGACGCGGTGGGCTTCGAGCGCGCAGCGTACAATGTGCCTTACATCGTGAGCTTCTCGGATACATGGGACGATACGACGGCGGTGGCGGACCTGGTTCTTCCACAGCACAACTTCCTCGAAGACTGGGGCAGCGATGTGCCTGACCCGGCTCCGGGCTACCAGGTCGTCGGATTCCAGCAGCCTGTGGTGAGGCCGTTCTTCGAGCCGCGCGGCGAGCAGCTTGGCACGCGGAATTTCGCGGATGTGCTCATGGCTACGGCGCAGGGTCTTGAGCTTGAGCTTGGGCTGCCGGGCGAGACTTATCGCGAGATACTGCAAGACGGCGCGATGAAGTTGTATGAGTCGGGCAGCGGCTCGGTTAAGGCCGCGAACTTCTACGGCTTCTGGAACGGGGTGCTCCAGCGCGGCGGCTGGTGGGACACATCGGCACGAGCGAGCGGTGGCGCGCCCACTCCGCCGATCCTGATGGATGCGGCTGAGCCTTCGTTCACCGAGGGTGAGTTTCACTTGATTCCGTTCGAGACTACCGGACTGGGAAATGGGAGCGGCGCGGCACTGCCGTGGATGCAGGCGACGCCGGACCCGCTTTCGACTGCCGTGTGGCAGACGTGGGTTGAGATCAACCACAGAGTCGCCGAGGAGCGCGGCATCAGCGAAGGCGATGTAATCAGCATCGAGTCGCAGTACGGGCGCATAGAAGCGCTGGCGTATCCAAGTCCGGCCGTTCCGCCGGACACGGTGTGCGTTCCGTTCGGACAGGGGCATGCGTCGGGCGGCAGGTATGCCGAGCGGCGAGGCGCGAATGTGTATTCGATCCTCGCGCCGAATATCGACGGGGAGACGGGCGCGCTGGCGTGGGCGTCAACGAAGGTGAATATATCGAATACGGGCGAGTGGATTCGCCTGCCGAAGTTCGAGAACACGGTTACGGAGTTCCCGCGGGACGAGCACCAGCATGTCATCAAGCTGACGCCGATTGACGGCAGCGGCGGGGACGGGCATTAGAATTTACATCGATAGACAGAGGATGGATGGGAATTTTCACCCCCATCCCTGAATCGAGTTCAGGGCAGGCTCTAACCCCATCTAGAGGGAGGGGCTGTAAGGGAGATAGATAGTCCGAAACCACTGGATTCCTGCTTTCGCAGGAATTACGAAATAGGAACAAGGGAAGTGGTTTAAGGAGCACAGAACATGGCGGATGCACAGTGGGGCATGGTGGTTGACATAGACAAGTGTACGGGCTGTCAAGCCTGCGTTGTCGCTTGCCAGTCCGAGAATAATGTGCCAATAAATGAGGAAGCGCACTTCAACCAGCGCCGCGCAATCGAGTGGATTCGCGTGGAGCGGTACTGGGAGGGCGAGTTCCCGGATGTGAAGGCACGGTTCATACCGCTGTTCTGCCAGCAGTGCGGTGACGCGCCGTGCGAGCCGGTATGCCCGGTGTATGCGACTTACCACAACAGCGAAGGGCTGAACGTGCAGGTGTATAACCGCTGCATCGGCACGCGCTTCTGCGCGAACAACTGCCCATACCAGGTGCGGTTCTTCAATTTCTGGGAGCCGGCCTGGCCTGAGACGCTGAAGAACCAGCTTAACCCTGACGTTACGGTTCGCAGCCGGGGCATCATGGAGAAGTGTACCTTCTGCGTGCAGCGCATCAGACGCAGCAGCCGGGAAGCCGATAAGAACGGCGAGGAGCTTCAGGACGGTGACAGGGCGCTGAGTCCGGCGTGCGTGAACGCATGCCCGACGGAGGCGCTGATGTTCGGGAACCTGAACGACCCTGAGTCGAAGGTGGCGAAGAAGGCTGAGAAGGAATTGCGCGAGACGACTCCCGCTCGCAAGGGCGGCAGGGGGTACGAGTTGCTGGACGAATTCGGGACGCACCCGAAGGTCGTTTATCTGAAGAAGTATGACAGCGACGCCGGAGAAGCGCATTAGTATGGCTAATCACAACGGCGCAGGAAACAACGGTCATCACGGGGGCCACCACGGGCCGCGCGAAGGGCTGTACGTGCCCTTCACGACGCAGTCCGAGGTGGTGAGTGACCTGATAGGCAAGCACGACAAGCCGAGCGACAAGTGGTGGAGCGGCGTGGCGGCAGGCGGCATTCTGCTCGTGCTGGGTCTGATCGGGTTTGCAATGAGAATGTCCGGCGATGTGAGCGACCGCATAGTGTGGGGCTACTTCGCGATGATGTTCGCGTTCGTGCTGACGACGGCGCAGGCTGCTCCGATGGTGGCGATAGCGCCGCGAATCGCAAACGGCCACTGGCGGCGTCCGATTTCGCGCGCCGCGGAGATATGGACGGCGGTCGGGCTGTTCAATATGATTCTGCTCATCCCGATGCTGTGGATACTGCCGCCGCTCTCGGAAGGACGGCGCACGCTCTGGTTCGGCCAGTCGGAAGAGTGGAACTATTTCAGCACGCTCTTCCACCTGCCTGCTTATGACTATGTGCCGCACATAATGGCGACGCTGGCGATGCTTGCGCTGGTGGTTACGGGAATCATGCTGCTGTGGCTTTCGGCTACGCCGGACCTGGCGCTGATACGGGACAACGGGCCTGATGGCTGGCGGAAGCGCTGGGCGACCAAGCTGTCGCGGAACTGGATCGGCAGCACAGGGCAGTGGAATATGCTGCATCACAGAATGGGCATACTGGGCGCGTTCTACTTCATGATGCTGATATTCGTGCATTTCCTCATATCGGTTGACTTCCTGATGGCGCTGGTGCCGGGCTGGATCGACGCGCTGTTCCCTATCACCCATGCGGCGAACGCGCTTCAGGCAGGCGTGGCGACCGTCATCCTGACGATGATTGTGCTTCGGCAATGGGGCGGCTACAAGGACTACATTACCCTTGAGCAGTTCTGGGGCGTTAGCAAGCTGCTGTTCGCGCTGTCGCTGCTGTGGTTCTGGTTCTGGTTCTCCAGCTTCAACGTGCTCTGGTACGGCAAGAAGCCGAATGAGCAGGGCGCGCTGGAGCTGATAATGGTTGGGCCGTACCTGCCGGTGTTCATCGGGGTATTCGTGCTGTGCTTCGCTGCACCGCTGTTCGTGATGATGTGGAACGTGGTGCGTAAGAGCATCTGGGGACCCACGATAATGTCGGTCTCGGTGCTGCTTGGAACATTGCTCGACAGGCTCAGGCTGTACGTCTCCGCGTACTCGGCGCACGTCGAGAAGATAATGGACAAGAACCTGACGCACCACTATATACACCTGGATGAAAGCGGGCGGTTGCCGCTTACGCTGAGGAGCATGCATTATCCGGATATAGCGGACATCATGATGATCTTGGGTGTGATTGGCGGCAGTGTGCTGGTGTACTTGCTGTTCGCGCGGCTGATACCGCCGGTGAACATCTGGGAGCAGAAGGAGCTGATGCTGTACAAGATGCACAAGGCATATCATAGGACGCAGGTGTTTGTGCTTGGGAAGCCACGGTAGTCAACGGGGGCTAACAGGATAGACAGGATAAAGAGGATTTTTTCACCCCCATCCTAACCTTCCTCCATCGAGGGGGAAGGAAGTAAACAGGGCGGCAGATGCAAGAGTTAATTTATAAGAATCAAAGGGAAGTGAACCGCGACCTGCTGGCGGGTGTCCTAGGACTGCCCAAGTGGTGGTGGGCCGTGGTCGGTTTCCTGCTGCTAGTCATCATCGCTGGTTTGACGGCTTACGCCTATGAGGTCAACAAGGGCGTGGGCGTAGCGGGGCTGAATCGTCCGGTGCTATGGGGCGCGTACATCACGAACTTCGTGTTCTGGATCGGAATCAGCCACGCGGGAATCATGATTTCGGCGATTCTGCGCCTGACGCAGGCGGAGTGGCGGCGTCCGGTTACGCGCGCCGCTGAAGTTATGACGCTGTTCTCGCTGGTGGCGGCGCTGTCGAACATCATGTTCCACGTCGGTCGCCCGTGGCGTCTGTTCTGGGTGTATCCATACGACTTCTCGCGGGGCATCTTCATGAATGTGCGCTCGCCGTTCGTGTGGGACCCAAGCGCGGTCATGACCTACCTAATCGGAAGCTCGCTGTTCGTGTTCGTGGCGCTGATACCGGACCTCGCGGTGGTGCGCGACCGGGCGACGGGCAAGTACGCGCCGAAGATATACTCTGTTTTGTGCCTGGGCTGGCGGGGAACGCCGCGCCAGTGGCGCTTGCAGGCCATCGCGGGCATATTGCTGTCGGCGCTGGTGCTGCCGGTGTTCGTTTCGGTACACAGCATCGTGTCGTGGGACTTTGCGGTCGCCATCGGCGTGGAAGGCTGGCACTCGACGATTTTCGCGCCGTACTTCATCATCGGCGCTATTCACTCCGGCGTGTCCGCGGTCGCGATGATAATGGCGCTCATCGTGTGGATGTGGAAGGTCGATGAGTACATCAGGCCCGACCACTTCGACGCGATCGGCAGGCTGCTCATCGTTGTGGCGACGACTTGGTTCTTCTTCTTCTTCATAGAGTGGATATTCGCCCTGTACACGCTGGAGCCACCGGAGCTGGCGCTCCGCGAGCTTCAGATCTTCGGGCTGGACAACCCGTATTCGTGGCTGTTCCTGGTGTTCCTGCTGACTTCGTTCTTTATTCCGGTGCCGATGTGGCTGTTCAAGGCAGTGCGGCGCAGCCCGATGTGGATGTTTATCACTACCGTGCTGGTAAACATCGGGATGTGGCTGGAACGCTTCCTGATTATCATTCCCGGTCTGGCGCGGCGGACGCCGTTCACCTTCGACTGGGGAAGCTATCATCCTAGCATCATCGAGATATTGATTGTGGCGGAGACGTTTGCCTTCGTATCGCTGGGCATGGTGATATTCGCCAAGGTGTTCCCGCTGATACCGCTCTTCGACGTGAAGGAGGGCATGGTGTTCCGTGATGAGATCAAGATTGGCCGGCGGAGCGTCCCGGCGAGCATAAGGGAGACGCCGTAAGGACCGGGGCTGACGACTAACAGGATGTACAGGATGGATAGGATTTTCCCCCCATCCTGACCTTTCCCCTCGATGGGGTAGGGACTTGAATGGAAGGACTTCCCCTAATGCAGGTGGAAGAAACCGGACGAGGAAGTCTGATGAGACAAATTACGGGTAAGAGAAGCGTGTTGGGACTGTTCCCGGAAGAGCAGGTTGACACGGCTGCGGACGCGATGGAAGCGCTGGCTGCGGCAGGATACAACGACAGCGAGTATGAGGTGCTGACAGGAACGCCGTACCCGGAGGGGACTTTCGGCGAGGCGGAACCTGTGCACAAGCTGTTTCGCTGGCCGTTGATGGGCGCAGCGTGCGGCTTCGTGGTCGGCTTGCTGGTTACTGCCGGCTCACAGCTCGCATATCCCCTGGTTACGGGCGGCAAGCCAATACTGTCGGTGCCGCCGATGGCGATCATCATGTATGAGGGCACGATGCTGGGGGCGATTATCTTCGCGGTCATCGGCATCATCATCGAGTCGAGGCTGCCGCGCATATTCATGGGAGCGTACGACACGCGGATTACCGAGGGGTACATCGGCGTGACGGTAACGGCTGACGAGAGCCGTATGGCAGACGCTGAGAAGGTACTTCGGGACTCGGGCGCAGAGGACATCAAGCGCGGCTGGGAATAGCGGGTAACGGGCGAAAGTGTATTGCATTCGGGCGGTGAAATCTCCATTTCACCCCCATCATAACCTTCCCATCGAGGAGGGAAGGAACAATCAGAACGCAGGAATGATTGAATGGTAATCAAGTTGAGGAGCAGTCGCCAGAATAGGGCATGCGGGCTTGGAGCGCGCGTGGCGCTGATGCTGGTCGCCGCGCTGCTGGTGCTCGCTTCGCTGGGCTGCTACAACATCAGGACGGGCCGCGTGGACGTAGGCGGCTCGATCAACTTCAAGCTGCCCGCTTTCACGCAGACGGGGCCGCACGCGGTGGATATATTCACCGAGATGCACTACCAGCCGTCGTATCGCGTGCAGGAAGGACCGCGCATACTGCCGCCTGAAGGTTCGGTGCCGATTACGGGCAGAGAGATCGAGTACAAGAGCGCAGAAGAGTACCAGGCTCTTGAGATTCCTTCGGAAATTGCTTCGGACGCGCAGGCACTCATGCGGGCGCGGGATACCTACGACGCCAACTGCCTGGTGTGCCATGGCTCGAACCTGCGTGGCGAGGACGGCGACGCAAGAATACTGCCGTACCTGGCGAACGCGACTGGAGCAAAGCCGCGTAATCTCGTGAATGTGAAGCTGAACAGCGAGGGTGAGCAGATAATAGGGGCGGCGAGTGACGGCACGACTGACGGCGAGATATACGCGTGGATCGCATACGGCGGGCAGGCAGGGTTCGCGTCCGCGCTGCGCGACAGGCCGACGAGTTCGTGGATGCCGCAGTTCATCAACCTGCTGAGCGAGGAGGAGCGCTGGGAACTTGTGATGCTCATACGGGCGGAACAGGCGAGGTAACCGCGCTTTACTTCAACGAAATCCGGGACAAACGAATCCCCCTATCCGGTGAGTGGATAGGGGGATTTCCTTTTGTGGCCTCGGCGTGAGCATCGCTTCACGATGTAGCCGATACTCTAAAATTGACATGCTTATGTTAGGCAATTAGTATTGTAAATTAAGGAGATATTATCAGTATGCCGCTAATTGTCCATGTCCTTGTTGCCGGCGTGTTCCTGGAATAGGAAGTATGAATCGAGAGGGCTTTTGGGGTATATTACAGTCAAGGCGCGGCTCGTACCTGCGTGCATACCTTCTGTGGATAGCGTACTTTCTGGTGTGCGCGTTCCTCAAAGACTGGTGGTATTCTGAACCTGCCTATCCGCCCTTCTGGGAATTGTCGCTGAACATCGTGGACAGTATGTTCGCGCCCGTAGCGATTGGGATTCCGGCTTCCATTTTCATGGTGGAAGTGATGTGGGACGGAATAATAGAGGTGAAGAGGAAAGGGGAGAGTCTGATGGGAATGATTTTCAAGAATCTGCCGAATAAGTGGATTCTGAAAGGGATTGAGCAGGGGCGAGAACAGGAATATAAGCGCATAACCGAATACTTCAGAGAGCAGGCGCGTGAGCAGGGCGTCGAATATACTCCTCCACCACCGCCCAATGGCACGGACAAGAAATAGCGCCTTACAGGTACTTCATTATTTCAGCATAGAAGGGCAGCAAATGACTACGCATAGCCTTGAAACGGCGTACACGATAGACACGTCGAGCATTAAGTTCGGACCGGGGGTTACACACGAAGTCGGCTACGAGATGAACCGACTTGGCGCACGGCGCGTGATGGTGGTTACGGACCCCAGAATGGCGCGCAGCGAGGCGGTAGCAGTCACGCTGGATTCGCTGTGGGATGAGGGGATCGATGCGGTGTTGTTCGACAGGGTGAACGTCGAGCCTACGGATGTGTCGTTCAAGGAGGCAATCGCGTTCGCCACAAGGGGTGCGTTTGACGGGTTTGTGGCTGTTGGCGGCGGTTCGAGCATAGATACGGCTAAGGCCGCGAACCTGTACGCGACTTGGCCTGCCGATTTTCTGGCGTATGTGAACGCGCCCATCGGCGAGGGAAGGCCAGTGCCGGGTCCGTTGAAGCCACTGATCGCTATTCCGACAACGTCTGGAACGGGAAGCGAGACTACGGGTGTCGCGATATTCGACTTTCTGGAGATGGAGGCAAAGACGGGCATAGCGCACAGGGCGCTGCGTCCGGTGATGGGTATTGTCGATCCGATGCACTCCCGGACGCTGCCGAGCGAGGTGGTGGCGTGTAGTGGATTCGATGTACTTTGCCACGGGCTGGAATCGTACACTGCGCTGCCGTTCAACGACCGGGACGCGCCTGAGACCCCCGGAGCGCGCCCCTCGTACCAGGGCGCGAACCCGATAAGCGATGTTTGGGCGACGCGGGCAATTGAGATGGTCGCGGGGAATATGGTGCGGGCTTATGACGACGCGGAGGACATTGAGGCGCGTAGCCAGATGATGCTCGCGGCGACGTTCGCCGGGGTTGGCTTCGGGAATGCGGGCTGCCATTTGCCGCACGGCATGTCATATCCGGTATCGGGGATGGTGCGCGAGTTCTGCCCGGAGGGGTATCCGCAGCATGCGCCTCTCGTGCCGCATGGAATGTCGGTGATACTGAACGCTCCGGCTGTGTTCCGATTTACGGCGCCCACGAATCCGCAACGCCATCTGCATGCGGCGCGTTTGATGGGTCAGGACGTGCGAGGCGCAAGCCCGGAGGACGCGGGTGATCTGCTTGCGGATGCAATAGTGGGACTGATGCGGCGGGTGAAGGTGCCGAACGGACTGAGCGCGATTGGGTACTCGGAGGATGACCTGAACAGGTTGGTGGAAGGGACGCTGCCGCAGCACCGTGTCGTGAAACTGTCGCCGCGCCCGGCCGGAGCGGTGGAACTGCGCGGTCTGTTCAGAGACTCGATGACGCTTTGGTAAAGCGCTGACCGGCACATCGTCTTCGACATACTCTAACTCTCTCCCTCGCGGAGAGGGGACTTTTGCCTATTTTCTTCGCCAGACCACCCAAATTGACATTATGCTATGAAATTGAATAAGATAGTTGTTAGAAAGTATGCGTAAGGAGGCTTGAGCGTTGACTTCGGAAGCGGCAGAATCCACCACCATACAGGAGGCCTTGGACAAGTATGTCCGAAACCTAAAGACGGGTAGCAAGTCCAAGGGTAAATCCAGCAACGCCGACAAGCCCATAGACCACCAAGCCCTCTACCATTTCGTTCACTACTTTTCCCCAGATACCCTTGTGCAGAAATTGACGCCGGCAGACATCGGCACCTATGCCGAGAGCGTGAATGGCACGGGGACTTCTCCAAAAGCGATTGAGCATCTTCAAGCCGTCAAAGACTTTCTTGCATACGTGCATAAGGTGCTGAAATGGACGGCGACCAGCAAGAATCCGGCAACTTATGTGCGTATCCGCAAGGCGCGCACGCGCACCGGAGCCACTGTGGTTTCAAGCGAATCGCAGCCGATTGAGCTGACATCGGCTGGGCATGCCCAGTTGGTGACGCAGCGCGAAAGGCTCTTGGCGGAGAGCGAGGCGCTGGTAGAGGAGATACGCCGGGCAAGAGCGGATGGAGATGTTACCGAGAATTCGCCGCTTGACGCCGCTCGTGAGGAGCAGGGACGTGTCGAGGCGCGAATCCAGGAGATAACCGCGACTCTGGAGAGGGCGGTCATCATCGAAGAGGGGCAGGCCAGGAACAGCAAAGTGGTGAAAATTGGCGCCCGAGTCGAGGTGAAAGACCTGAACAGCAGCGGAGAGCCGAAGACTTACACACTTGTGAACAAGACGGAGGCGAATCCCCTGGAGCGTCGGATATCCGACGATTCTCCGATGGGGAAGGCGCTGCTGGGTAAGCGAGTCGGACAGGAGCTGCTGGTTGAGACGCCGCGCGGCAAGATGAACTACGAGGTTCTAAGCATCGCTTAGCGCGCACTTGCTCCAATGACAGCCAACTTACTTATCGACATTTAGCCGTTATGCCTTGCACTCGTTCCTGACACCGGACAGATTTGCTTCAACGCGCCTGCGCTTTTGCACGCCTAAGATTCACTTATGCATCTAGTTCTGAGGATAATCCACTTCCCTCTCATTCCCTCAGCAATCTCAGGACAGACCCTAACCCCTACCCCTGCCAACGCAGGGGTGACGTCCCTTCGCAAAGGCAAGTTCTTCCCCCGTCATGAGAACCCCGTTATGAGGGCCCGTTATGAGAGAAGGGACATAATGAGGACAATTACGCCCACGCTCAGTACATCGTATAGTAGCGCCCTGTATTGGGCGGCGGCTGGATTGGAGTAGCAACCCTTGACCACTAACGGATCGAACGGCAAACTCTGGGCTTCGATGGCATTGCTTGCAGGTGTGGGCATACCCGGCGTGGCTTTAAGGCTGACGGGCCTGGACCACGAACCAGGCTTCCCACCTGCGCTGTACGCCCTGATTTTCGGAATAGGGATAATCGGTGGAGCGTTCTTGCTTTCTTGGGCTGCTGAGGTGGCGCAGCTGGATGTATCGGCTTCGTTCGCGATTGCGGTGCTCGCGCTCATCGCGGTGATGCCGGAGTACATGGTGGAGGCGGCGCTTGCGTGGAACGCGGGACAGTCCTTCAACACGCAGATGCCCGAGGTAACGGAGGCCATGTCGCTCGCCGCCGCGAATGTAACCGGGGCGAACCGTCTGCTGATAGGACTCGGCTGGTCTGCCGTAATAATCATCTTCTGGCTGAAGCGGCGCACTAGCTTTGACATGCGAGGCTTGCTGAATCTGGAACTGCCTATGCTGGTCGTGGCGGTCACGTTGACGCTGGTCGTCGCGCTATCCAAGTCGATACCGATATGGCTTGCAGCGGTCTTTATCGGCGCATACATCTTCTACCTGTGGCGCAGTTCTACGCAGGAAACTGAAGAGCCCGACCTAATAGGCGCCGCCGCGATGTTAGCGTCATTCCGTCCGCTATACCGCCGGATGTGGGTCCTGGGGCTGTTCTTCTTTAGCGCGGCGGTCATAATTCTTGTAGCTCATCCATTTGTGACGGCGCTGGAGGCGACTGGCGAGCAGTTGGGCATCAGCAAGTTTTTGCTGATACAGTGGCTGGCGCCGCTGGCGTCGGAGTCGCCAGAGATAATCGTTGCCGTCCTGTTTGCGCTGAGAGCGAATCCTAACGCTGGCCTGACGACGCTGATATCGTCACAAGTGAACCAGCTGACACTGCTGGTGGGCAGCATCGTGGTGGTGTTCAGCATATCTGCAGGGCAGGCGTTGAGCTTCCCGCTGGACCACTACGAGCCGGGGAATTTCTTCGCCCGGGTCGCAAGTCCGTTCGGCCTACAATCCAGCGAGTTCCTGTTGACGGCAGTGGTGGCGGTATTCGCTATCCTGATAGTCTCCACCCGCATCGTAAAGCTATGGCACGGGCTTGCGCTGCTAGCGATTTTCGCTGTGTATCTCGGAACGCTGTTCTGGTTCCCGCACGTTTTCGGAGGCGCGGGGCAATATGAGGACCCACTCGAAAATGTATCGCTTCGGATGGGGTCATCATTCGTGATATTGGGGCTTGCGGTGCTCCTGGTTGCGCTGAATTGGCGGCGGGTGGTGTATGTGTTCAAGGGCGTGCCACATCCCAACGAGGCTAACCAGGAATAACAGGATTTACGGGATGGATAGGATTTTTCCTTTGACTGCCGATGATTTGCTGAGGATGCACGGCGACGGAATACGGGGTGAGTTGATTCGAGGAGTCTTTTACGAAGATTCTCCGAATGGCGCAGCGCATGGGATTACAGCAGCGAAACTAGCGTACTTGTTAGGAAGGGTCGCTCTGAAACGGCGCATGGGGCATCTGATGGCTGGTAGCGGATACCTGTTGGAACGCGACCCTGACACAGTTAGAGGAGCCGATATTAGCTACATATCGTCTGAAAGAATGCCCCTCGGAGTGAAAGTGCCCGGCTATAGTGAAATTGTTCCTGATTTGGCAGTCGAGGTTGTGTCGTTCGACGAGACACTGAGGGATGTAAATGATAAGGGTAGGATGTGGCTGAGCTTTGGCGTACCGTTGGTCTGGGTTGTTGACCCAGAGCAGAAAACAGTACATATCCATCCCCTTAATGACGCGACCACAGTATTGGTTGATAAGGATACTCTTTATGGGGGCGATGTCCTTTCTGGGTTTTCGTGCAGGGTGAGTGAGATTTTCGACATTTAAGGGGGCAGGGTGATGGCTGACAAGGGAACGAGAATCCACGTACTGGGCGCGGGGACGCCCACGCCCACGCCGACGCGGTTCGGGTCGGCGTTCGCGCTGCAAATCGGCGACGAGCAGATGATGGTGGACTGCGGGCCCGCGGCTACGCACAAGCTGGTGAAGGCGGGGCTTTGGCCGACCGACATCGACTACCTGTTCTTCACGCACCACCACTTCGACCATGACATTGACTATCCCTGCTTCCTGCTTTGCCGCTGGGACCAGAGCACGGGCAAGGAGAACACACTACAGGTGTTCGGACCTACCTTGACGGAGCGCATCACGCGGGGCATTCTGGACGAGAACGAGGGCGTGTTCGCGCATGACTGGAAGGCACGCGTGGGCCATCCGCTAAGCCAGCGCATTCACCAGAACCGGGGCGGCACGCTGCCGCGCAAGCCGCCGCATGTGCAGGCGACCGATGTGGGACCAGGGCATGTCTTTTCAGGGAGCGACTGGGAGGTAACCGCCGCGCCCGCGGAGCATGTGCAGCCGTTCTTAGATTCGCTGGCTTACAGGTTCGACACTCCGGCGGGCAGCGTGGTCTTCACGGGAGACACACAGCCCTGCGACACGGTTACGGAGCTGGCGAAGGATGCGGACCTGATGCTGTGCATGTGCTGGGACGACCAGGAGATTATGGACGCGGACGGCGAAGCGCCGGGGCAGTGCGGCACGCTGGGAGCGGCGCGGATGGCCCAGGCAGCAGGGGTGAAGCGGCTCGCGCTGGTGCATATCGGGCCGCACCTCTCACAGCACGGGCCAATGGAAAAGGGCATCGGCGATGTGCGCCAGATATACGACGGCGGCATCCTGTTCACGGATGAGCTTCAGACGATAGACCTGTGACGCCGTCTCCTCGTCTCTCTTTGGCAGCGATAGGCTAGCCATCGGCAACAGCCCAACACCCACCTCGCAGATATACCCTTAATTCTGGATAGAGACGAGCCAGCGCTAAGGGCAAGTTGTTGCCATTACCTCCAGTGACCTCATTATTACAATCCTTGCAATACGATTAGTATTGTAAATAACGACAATTCATGATATATGAATAAGAGGCATGAAATGTCTGAGAAATGTGCAGGAGTGTAGCCTCAGAGCTTGCAAAATTGCAGGATTCCAGATACCAGTCTCTGGTGGGAAGGCGTTGGGGGAATAGCAGAGGACAAATGCAAATCATTCAACAGGAACAAGAACGCAATAGGAATCACAAATGACCACAAACCAGTCTTCGCTCGAAGTTTTGGTCGGTACTCTGCAAGGCGAAATTAGTGGCCTGAAGAGCCGAATCGACGACATGCATCGTCTGATGATGGTGCTAATCGGCATTGCAGGTGGCGGACTCGTCACAGCGCTCGTGAGTCTCGTACTCCAACTGCTGAAGTGATTCATTTACGAATGAAATTTACCCGGTGCTACATACTCTGCGACAGACCGAATCAGGGTGCCAGATGCTCAGGCTCCAGTTCTTCGGCTAGGCGCAGTGTCTCGGCTGACAACGTGCCGTCGTAGAGCGTGTATCGCGCCGCAAACTCGTCGAGAATCGCCCGGACTGCCGCGTCGTAGTCGGCGATGCCAAGCTCGTCCTCGATGCTGCCGACAGTCTCTGGTCGCCAGTCCACGTCAAGCGCGTCGTACACCGGAAGCAGCACATCCCGTATGCGCTCGCCACCCTCCACAACGACCACGCCGCCCACATGCGCCGCACCCCTGATAAGCCGCTGTCCCACGCCCATAAGCTTGCGCTTGCCCCGAGCGTTGACGCTGTGCTGGCCGGGGCAGTATTCGCCATCTACCTCCCCTACCCGCGCGTCTATGCCAAGACGACGGAGCGCCTGCATCATTATGTCTGCCGCTTCGTCGAAGCGCGCCATGACATCCTCTCTGGGGACAGTGTCCGGCATTGTCCAAGAGAAGGCAATCGTGCCTGAGTGGAACACAGCAGCGCGCCCGCCCGCAAGCCGCTCTATCGCCTCGAATCCGGCGGAGCGTGCAGCGGTGGTTGCCTTGCCGTACCCGTCCGCGCGCGTGTCCTGGGGGCCGAACGCGACAACATCGGCAGGCGTGTACAGGCGAAGGGTCTCAGGTTCGTCGCCGCGTGCAACCTGCCGCAGCAGCGCCCTCGACACCGCCGTATCGAGCGCGGCAGGCTCGCGGAATGCCTCTTGTGTCAGCCGTATTCGTCGTGAAGTCATGCGGTGAAGGATACCACAGGGCGATGCCCTATCCTGTTTATCCCGTGCATCCATGTTAAACTCCCATGAAATTTGCCGAGGAGAGAGCAACGCATGAAAATCAAGTCTGTCAGAGCCGTAACCGTCAATATCCCGCACACGCCGCCTAAGACGCCAGCGCGCCGCCCGAACTGGAACACGCATGCGCGCAGAGCGCTGCCTATCAACAAGTATCCGGAGTTCCCGCGCATGCACGGGGCAATGCCGGGCGCGAACACCCGCGAGGAGATATGGGTGCAGATAGTCGCGGAGGACGGCACATACGGGCTCGGGCAGTGCAGCTTCGGGGAGCTGACCGCCGCGCTCGTTGACTACCACTTCGCGCCCCTGCTCGTGGGACGCGACTGCTTCGCCACCGAGTTCCTGAACGACCTGATGTGGCGCTCCACGCAGCGATTCGGCGCGGGCGGACTCGCAACGGTCGCGCAGTCCGGCATCGACCTGGCGCTGTGGGACTTGAAGGGCAAGCTGCTCGAACAGCCCGTGTACCGGCTGCTGGGCGGGCCTTGCCGCGACAAGGTGGACATATATGTTACGTCCGACGACCTCGACTGGTCGATGGAGCTGGGCTTCCACGCATTCAAAGTGAGCAATCCGGTCCACTACGAGGAGGGCATAGACGGGCTGAACATACTCGACGAGCACATCGGCAAGGCGCGCGACATGGTGGGCTACGATGTGGAGCTGATGTACAACCCGGTGATGTCGTTCAACGTGGAGTACACGGTGCGGGTCGCGGAGCGACTGCGAAAGTACGGGCTGCGCTGGCTGGAAGAGCCGCTAATCCCTACCGACCTGGAAGGGCATATCGAGCTGAGGAAGGCGATCAACTGGGTGCCGCTGGCGACGGGCGAGGACCATCACGGACGGCACGCGTTCCGGCAGCTGATCGAGCACCGCGCCATAGACATCGCGCAGCCGGACCTGAAGTGGTGCGGCGGACTTACCGAAGCAATCAAGATATACACTATCGCGGAGGCGGCGGGTATCGCGACGATTCCGCACGCGGGCGTTGGCACGCCATGGGGACAGCACTTCGCGATGGCTATGCCGGAGTCGCCGATGGCGGAGTTCTGGATGGGGTCAGACCCGGGCGTGCCGCTGGACGAAGTGTGCCCTATCCCCGGCATGCCCATGCCCAAAGACGGCTACGTCGTGCCGTCGGACGCCCCCGGCTTCGGCATGGAGATCAAGGATGAGTGGGTGGTGGCTTGGGATCATGGGGCGGCGATGAAGGGGTTGGGGTGAGGGGGGGCGATACACAGTGTACAAATTACTTGGACTGAATCGCGTCAGGCTTCATTTGTGCGCACTTTCGCCAGCGGCTGTTTGTTAATCGGCGCAAATGCCAAAACAGCAATAGAACGAAATAAGGCACTAAGGAACTGTTGGGCTGCTATTACGATCATCAGATCATTGGATATTCAGTACGAATGGGCGGCAAGCCATCTCAAGCATCAATGTCTCACTGACTTACTAGGAAAATAGGTTGTAGGGCCGCTGACGTGGATGAAATTGTTATATGGCACGAAACAGACCTCAACAGTTCTGTAATTCACTTCTGGGTTCAGCAGAACGGCTACCGCCGCATCTGCGATGACCGCCTCCTGGAGGATGCTGAATCTATTGGGCGCGAACGAACTGTTAGTCCGATTCCCTGTCGAAAGTGCATGTCACTCTATTTGGAGGATGTCCTCTACGGGAAACAGGTCTTAAGGATTGGCATTGACCCACCCCTATTGAAAAGAGCGGTGACCACCCTTTATAATGATATACACCCACTTGATTATGGGGGGTCAATGTCCTTATCGGAGGGTACAATGCCGAAAATACCTATGTCAAGTTTTGCTAGGTTTTACGAAGTCCGACCAGCTGAACAAGTAAGAATAGTCCGGGACATCAGGATGCGCCTTTTGGACCCTGAGCGTTACATGGCGCGCGACTACTATGGTCCGCTAAGAAATCTTCTGAGATCAACGCACTGGGCTACGGGAGACATCGAAGACTTCGCAGAGGCCTTGGAGCCATTCTTGGAGAACCAAAGGTTCGACGACAGGAGAGTTCACTATAGGCGCTTAGGCGAGTCATACGTTACATACTGGCGCAATGTTGACGGTACTCATTTCACTATACCTTCTACTGATGTAACGATTTCAGGCCTAACAATCGCAGTACGTCCTGAAGTTGGGTTACGAACTGAAGGGGGAGACTACCAAGCGCTCAAACTCTGGTTCAATTCAGACCGACCAACTCGGCAAGCTCGACAGATCATGGTCTATTTGATGAACAGAGCCAAGGAGCAAAGTGACGAATGGGACGGACGTTGGTACTCAGGAATTTGGGACATTCGGAGACACAATATCCTTCCGCCTATACAACCGGCGAGAGACTTAGAATTAGGGCTTACTGGCCAAATCGCTGCATTCTTACATATCTGGGATGAATTGGATCGCCAGAGTAGAGAAGGATATTTTCTTTGCTAATTGCGCATGACGTTCAAGTGTCACTTTCTGAAAGCCTATTCAGACAACTGTGCCAGTTGCACAGCGCGTTCAACTAGAGGAGAATCTTGTGAGCGATACCGAATTCATTGACCCTCGAACTGTGACATTCTCGCAGGCTTACGGCTATGAGCCACTTCCAGCACCACTCGCGCTGGAAGAAATCAGTGATGAAGCTCGACTAGCAATCTATAACTTGCTTTATTCTGAGTGCCAACGGACAAGAACGGGACTACACATGGGTGGCCCCTGGTATGACATATTTCGGGATTTGCATCAATATTTTCTGGGGGAACCTTTGGATGAATTCTCTCCTAGATTTGATTGGATAATAGATTCATACAAGGTCTTGATCCTTGAGCAACTGCCGTTTAATAATCTCTTTGATCTATTACTCATAATATTACGACATCCCAATTGTCCACCAATCTTTGCCGTTCAAGTCGTAATTATTTTCAAGGACTGCCACCTGGCTTACAGTGTTGATTTGAGCGAACCAGCAACTATTTTCCCTGCGGCTACACCACAGGAAGGTGAAGCGATAGCTGAGGCGTTGACAGCCCTTAGAAAAGCTGGCTTAAGTGCCGCCGAAACGCATCTTCGCAATGCCATGGAACGCCTCAATCAGAAAGATTGGCCTGGCTCCATCAGGGATAGCATACACGCTGTGGAGTCTGTAGCACGCCATATTGATCCTAACCATTCCAACACGTTAGGTGCAGCCCTAAGTTCCCTCGAAAAGCACCACCCTTTACACGCAGCTTTCAAGAGTGGTATCAGCAGTCTCTATGGGTACACATCGGACGAAGAAGGAATAAGGCACGCTCTCATCAATAATTCGGAATCGCCTGCCGGGCGCGACGAAGCAATTTTTATGCTCGGAGCGTGTGCTTCATTTGCAAGCTACCTTTGGCGAGTCGGCCAATCTGCTAATTGATGATTTTGGTGACTCACAAACGAGTTACCAATTCCAGCGCATTCTCAGATTGACAGGCGACTCTCCTAATACCACGCATTAACACCAACCCGGAACCACTAATCATATCCATACCTGCGCCTGCCAAGAAACTGACAAAGAGCTTGGAGCTTACGATTAGGGCACCGCCGCCGGCTAGGTAGAAAGGTGCTCGGCTTCGGTATGGAGGAGGGGCAGGGCGGCGCTCACAGACATCTGCACTAGGATGGCCGGATGGTTCCTAAATACCCCGCTGCCGATGCCAAGGACATGTTCACCAAGAAAGACCTAGCCACACATCCAGGATTCCCACCACTCCGCGAAATGACCCGCACATTCTGATAGAATACGCGGGTTTCTGTTTATATCATGCTTCGGAATGCCGTCATTATCGTTGCTCGTGCGTGATGCGAGGACGTTGAATCTGCGTGCCGGAGCAGTAAATTCTGGAAAGGCGATTGATGTTGATGCAACCGATTTTGGTTTCTCGAATGGTTCTTGGTATGGCTCTTGTGCTGCTGGTGGGGGCGCTTGGCGCGTGCGGCGGTCAGACGCAGCCGGCGGAGGTGGTCAGGTATGCAACCGTTGTCGTGACAGCCACGCCGGGCGCGCCGGTCGATACGCCGACGCCCGTGGTGATCGAGAAGATTGTTGAAGTTGAGGTTGAGAAGGTCGTCGAAAAGGTTGTTGAGGTCGTTAAGGAAGTGGAGGTGCCGGTCGAGGTTATCAAGGAAGTCGTGGTGGTGAAGGAGGTGACACCAACAGCACCCACACCCACACCCTCAACTCCTACGCCGATGCCTGCCGCGCCTACGCCCGAACCTACCCAGTCCGCGAGCCAGGCGGCAACCGCAGAGCCACAAGAGGTGCCACTTCGCATCATAGCCATCAATGACCTGCACGGTCACATCGCAACTACCTCCAGCGCCTTCGGGGGCGTGGGACGAGTGGACTATCTTGCTGCCAATGTCGCAGCAGTTAGAGCCGAATACGAAAATTCGGCGTTCGTTTCCGCGGGCGATCTTATTGGCGGGTCCCCCTTGATCTCAGCACTTTTCCATGATGAGCCGACGATAGAAGCGATGAACCTGATGGGACTGGACATCAACAGCGTCGGCAATCACGAGTTCGATGACGGGCTGGAAGAGCTGGTCCGAATGCAGGAAGGCGGGGCGCATCCGACAGACGGCGATCTGGACGGCGACCCTTTTAGCGGGGCTGACTTCGAGTTCCTTGCCGCAAACGTCATCGCCGACGAAACAGGCGATACAGTCTTCCCGCCATACACGGTCCGCGAATTCGAGGGAGTCAGTGTTGCGTTCATCGGCCTAACGCTGGAAGGGACGGCAAATATCGTCGCGCACACCAGCGTGGAGGGGCTAACATTTCTCAACGAAGCGGAGACGGTCAACGCGCTGGTTCCTGAGCTGCGGAATGAAGGCATCGAGGCGATAATCGCCCTGATGCACCAGGGCGGTGTTTCCGATGGCGGCCCGGATGATTGCGGGTCGGGCCTCGAAGGCCCTGTCGCGGAGATCGTCCCGCAGCTTGACGATGCCGTTGACCTGGTGATTGCCGGTCACACCAACGACGAGTTCGTGTGCGAGATTGACGGCAGGTGGGTAACAATGGCTGACAACGCGGCACGACTGTTCACAGTCATCGACGTTACGCTTGACAGGGAAACGAGAGACCTGACCGTGCAGGGCATCAGAAACCTGCCGAACACACAGGAGGGGGTAACCCCGGTCGCGGAACTCACAGCCCTTATCGAGAAGTACGACGCTCTCTCGGCAGTCAGGGCGAACGCCGTCATCGGCGCAGTTACCTCGGATATCATCCGCGAGCAGAACGAGGCAGGCGAGTCGGCATTGGGAGATGTGCTCGCCGATGCCCATCTTGAGGCGACACGGGACGCGGGCGCCGTGGTCGCATTTATGAACCGGGGCGGAATGCGGAATGACATCCTGTTTGCCTCCTCCGGGGCTGAAGGTGACGGTGAAATGACCTACGCAGAGGCATTTTCGGTACACCCATTCGGCAACAGCATGGTAACTATGACCCTCACGGGACAACAGATTCACGCTCTGTTGGAGCAGCAGTTCAGAGACGGAGAAATCACGACAAGGGGAGTCTTGCAAGTCTCAAAGGGTTTCAGCTATGCGTGGGACGGAACTCAGCCCGTCGGGTCGAGGGTGGACATATCCAGCGTAACAATCAACGAAGCCGCGCTGGACCCTGAGGCAGACTACCGGGTTACCGTCAACAGTTTTCTGGCGGGAGGCGGCAGCGGATTCGGCGTGCTCACAGAAGGGACGGACAGGGTCGGCGGCATAATAGACGTGGAGGCGCTAGAAGCTTACTTCAGAAGCACGGACGCAGTCGCTCCAGGCCCGCAGGACCGCATTAGGCGTCTCGACTGACAGGTGGGACGCGCTACGCTGATTCGTCCGGCTGTGGATTAAGTCTTGTCCTGAAGTGGACGAGGAGGTTGGAGGCTACTATGAGGGCGGCGCCGGCGGCAAGGTATAGGGGTCGCTCGACTTCTATCTCCCGTAGGAGGGCAAGCCAGAGGAGAGCTAGGGGCAGGGTGGCGTATGTCATGCCGATGATGCCGAGGTTGCGGGTCATGAGGTTTGCACGCCTGAATAGGACGGTGCAGAAGCCAAGGGAGAAGAGGCCCACTACGAAGGCGAGGGCGTAGTCCGACCATGCGATGCCATACGGCGATTCGCCGCGCAGCAGCCCCAGAGCGAAGTTGGCGGGCACGGCGGCGAGCGCGGCTACGACTATGCCGGTGAGCACTCCGGCGACTTCGAGGGCGTCCCTGTCATACGGCTGGTCGGCGGCGGCTTCCACGCGCTCCGCGGTCTCGACGCCCCACCTGAGCACGAAGGATCCGAGTGTCGCCATGCTCATTGAGATAACGGCGAGCAGGACGCCGATTGCAACCTCGACAAGCGGTGTTATGCCCTGTCCGAAGTCGAAGATGTCGGCGCGCTGGCTGAGGATGGCGAGGGCGAATCCTGCGAATCCGATGAGCATAAAGCCGACGAGAGCGCCGGTGGTGCGGTCGTAACGCCTATCCGACCTGAAGGTCCAACCCACGAACAGGACGGTAGAGAATGTCCAGCCGCCGAAGATGACAGTGGTTACAGCCGGGTCGATGTACTCGGTGGACCAGGAGTAGAAGGCGTAGTTGAAGTAGCCTGTGAGCGTCAGCAGCATCGTGGGTCTGACTACCTGCCGGGCGATGACGCTGAGTGGTCGGCGGTGAAAGAATAGCGCCCGATACCTCAGCAAGACGTACGCGCCGAGGCCGACGAACTGCCCCGCATAGAGGAATGCGGTGAACACGAAGGGTGCGCGGTGAGTGTCGGCGACAGCAATATAGACGGGAATTGCGGAAAAGCCGATTACCGCGACGAGCATAAAGCGTGTGGCGCGGGATTGCCGGGCAGGGTCGTGAGCCGTCCGTTCAGCCATCGCACTCCTCAGATTCTGTGGCAATAGAATACACGGCGCACACCTACGTTGAACGCACAGGTAGTCCGCCTAACCCCCCTCTGCAAGCCGGTTTTCGTCTCCGGCAGATAGCGACTATATGGTAACGCCGAGCGCGGATGCCACGGTGTCCATGTCTTTGTCGCCGCGACCGCTGAGACCCATGAGGATTATCCGGTCGGGTGAGAGCGTGGGCGCGAGCTGCGCGATGTAGTAGGCGGCGTGCGCGGGTTCGAGCGCTGGGATGATACCCTCTGTGCGGCACATCAGCTCAAAGCCTTCGAGTGCCTCCGTGTCGGTGACGCTGACGTACTCGGCGCGACCCATGTCGTTCAGCCAGCTATGTTCCGGACCGACGCCGGGGTAGTCGAGGCCTGCGGATATGCTGTGCGCTTCCATGACCTGGCCGTCGTCGTCCTGCAACAGATACGACATGCTGCCGTGCAAGACCCCTACCCTGCCGGATGTGAGGGTGGATGAGTGCCTGCCGGTTTCCACGCCGTCGCCGCCAGCCTCCACGCCTATGAGCCTGACCGTCTCATCGCCGATGAACTCGTAGAAGAGGCCCATGGCGTTGCTGCCGCCGCCCACGCATGCCACCGCGTAGTCGGGCAGCCTGCCGACTGTGGAGAGCAGTTGCGCTCGCGCCTCCGCGCCTATGACCTTCTGGAAGTCGCGGACCATCATCGGGTACGGGTGGGGGCCTACGACGCTGCCGATGAGGTAGTGGGTGTCCTCGACGTTGGTGACCCAGTCGCGGATGCACTCGTTAATGGCGTCCTTGAGGGTGCGGCTGCCGGATGATACGGAGCGCACCTCAGCGCCCAGGAGCCGCATGCGGAATACGTTAAGCGCCTGCCTGCGGATGTCCTCCTCGCCCATATAGACGATGCACTCCTGCTTGAGCATCGCGCATACGGTAGCGGTGGCGACGCCGTGCTGTCCGGCGCCTGTCTCGGCGATGACGCGGTTCTTGCCCATGCGCTTGGCGAGCAGGGCTTGTCCGAGGGCGTTGTTAATCTTGTGCGCGCCGGTGTGCGCCAGGTCTTCGCGCTTGATATATATCTGCGCGCCGCCAAGCTCAGCGCTGAGGTTCTCGGCGTAGTAGAGGGGCGTGGGACGGCCGACGTAATGCTCGGAAAGCGACTGCAATTCAGCCTGGAACTCCTCGTCGCTCTGCGACGCGGCGTACTCACTCTCAAGCTCTTCGATTGCGCTCATCAGCGTCTCGGGCACGAACCGGCCGCCGAAATCGCCGAATCTTCCCCTCTCGTCGGGCAGCGTTTCTTGTGAAATAGTCATAGTATGCCCTTTTGCGTTGGAACTAACAGGATGGACAGGTTTAAATGGGATAATTCCATTATCGCCGCTCGGTTGACCTGACGCAACGATAACCATAGAATCATGCAAAGGCTGTCATTATTTCCAATGAGGTGACCTATGCCCATCTACGAATATACCTGCGTCACATGCCACAACCGCTTCGACAAGCGCCGCTCTATGAGCCAGATTGACGACCCTGCGCCCTGCCCGGACTGCGGCAGCGAGTCGCGGCGCGTCTTCTCGGTCTTCGCAGCGTTCTCGTCGGACAGCAGCGGGCAAACCAGCGCCGTCGCGGGCGCGGGCGGCTGCTGTGGCGGCGGCGCGGGCGGCGGATGCGCCTGCGCGATGGGCGTGTAGATGCGTAAGGATTGGGATAGGAGACAATAGTGTCAGCAGAATTCATTGCTATTCTAAGTGTCGGCGCTACTTTGTTAGGCGTTGTAACCGCGTTCGGTGCGGTGATTCTCACCTCCATGCATCGCATGGAGACACGCCTTAACAAGCGAATCGATGACGCTATCGCCGATGGCAAGTCAGACAATGCAGCCTTGGAAGTCCGCTCCAATGCAAGATTTGACGAAGCCAGAGAGCAGAGCCTGGCCATGCAAGTCCGCACGGATAAGGGCTTTGATGACGTGACAGAGGAACTTCGCGTCACAAACAATCGAATGGCTTCCATAGAACAACGACAGGCACGCCTTGAAGGGCTGCTGGACGGACTTCGCGAGGCGTTGTTCCAGCGCGTGCAGCAGTAATTACCTAAAGCTATTACTCACACAGCATCCAGATCAGGAGGACGACGATGGTCGTAGAAACCAGACAACGCTATGTGCTCGTTGACCCAACGACGCTGCCGATTGTGCCGGAGTTCGAGGGCGCGCCGCGCCTTGACGACCTGCGCGACAAGCGCGTTGGGATCATAGACGACAGCAAGGTCAACGCGAAGGAGTACCTTGAGCAGCTCACCGACCTGCTCGACGAGCGATTCGGTGTTGCCAGCATCAAGTACCACGCCAAGCCTTCGGCGTCCAAGCCCGCCGACCCTGCCATTGTCGCGGAGATGGCGAAGGAGTGCGACTATGTGATTGTCGGTATAGGCGATTGAGGGTCGTGCAGCGCGTGCAGTGTGCACGACGGAGTTCACGTTGAAAAGGCAGGCATTCCCTCAGTTACGATTTGCACCGACCGATTCATCGAGACATCGAACTCGATGGCAGCGATGTGGGGCGCGTCAGGCTACCCGGTCATCTTCACCCCGCACCCGATTGCCGGACTGACCGAAGAACAGCTTCGGATACACGCCGACGAAATCTTCGACACTGTGGTCACCATCCTCACGGGTAAATAGCCGAATACCTCTTCACCCTTTGATGAGCTGACAAGAGTAGGCAAAGTCCCCTCTCCCTTTAGGAGGGGGTTAGGGTGAGGGCAAAAGTCCCTTCCCTAGCCAAAATCCAGGAACGGAAAGACCTGTCGGAGAGTCCGGCAGCGAGGGAGAACGCTCGATGGCGCAGCAAACCATGTCCAAGCGCAGCGACATGAAAATGCCGCCGGGCCCCAGGGGGCTGCCCATCATAGGCTCTATGCTGAGCCTGCGTAAGAACCCTCACCACGCCTTGGCGCGCATCTCGCAGAAGTACGGCGATGTATGCACCGTTTGGCTCGGCAGCGTGCCGACTGTTGTTATCAGTCACCCGACACTTCTGCGAGACGCCTTCAGCAGGGTTACCCTTGCCGACAGATGGGTCAGCAGGATTACGGAGGTGATCACCAACGGCGAAGATCTGGCTTTCGCGCCCTATGGCGAACACTGGCGGCAGCTACAGCGATTCGCCAACAGGGAACTGCTCAGTTACAGGCGCGTTCAGGACATACGCGAACGCTACATCGAAGATTCGGTGAACGTTCTCGTGGCGCGCGTGGACGAGATGTGCGACGCAGGCCTACCACTGGAACCGCGCGATTTTCTACCTCGCGCCAACGGCGAAATGATGTTCCGTGCCATATTCGGCAGAGGCGAGAGCGATACTGCGGAGTTCAATGAGAAGCTTGATGACCTACTCGAAACCGTCTTCTGGTTCTTCTCCAATGCTAACGCAGCAAATCCTGCCGATTACATCCCGGCGCTGAAGTTCCTGCCCAATCGCGCTCTGGAAGAGGCGCAGAAGATTTCGGACCAGATGAGCGAGGTTCTCGATTTTCTGATTGACAAGGTGAAAGAGCGCCCGGACCTCGACCTCGAAGAGCCTTCCTGCCTTGCCGAAGTAATGCTGGCAAGCATGGAGAAGGAAGAAATCACCTACGAGTCCATGCGAAGCCTGATAGGCGACCTGCTGGTGGCAGGCATAGACACCACGGCGCAGACGACCGCATGGCTGCTGCTCATACTCGCCAACCGGCAGCATATCCAGGAGCGTGCGCATGTGGAACTGAAAGCGGCCGTTGGCGAGGACGGGCTGCCGGGTATGGAGCATCAAACCAGCCTGCCGTACTTGCATGCGACTATCCTTGAGAGCATGCGCTATCGCACCGTGGGACCTTTGGGGCTGCCGCACAAGGCAATCGAGGATGTTGAACTCGAGGGCTACATAATTCCGAAAGACGCGCAGGTGCTTGGCAACATCTACGCCATCCACAACGACGACAGGTTCTGGGAATCGCCGGACGAGTTCACACCCGAACGCTTTCTGTTTTCTGAGGACGGCGCGTCCCCGCCCGCGCTGACAAGCGGCGCATTCATGCCTTTCGGAACCGGGCGGCGCGGCTGCCCCGGACAGGGCTTCGCCGAAATCGTAATCTGGCTTCAGGCTTGCAGGCTTCTTCACAAGTACAGGTTCACGCCGCATGGAGCAGGCAATCTGCCCGAAGATGAGACTTTCGGACTTGCGGTAGGTCCTCGACCATTCGCGCTGCACATAGCGCGCAGGTAGCCTCACCAGTCCCCTTTCCCTTCTTCCGATTCGTCATTCCCGCGCAGGCGGGAATCCAGAGGGGCAGGGAATGGGGTGAAGACTGCATTAAAAGTAACACTGAACTTGACACCAACACCTTACTCACAAAGAGGTTGACACATGGCACAGGCGAATACACCACAGCCCCCGTACTACGCGGCGATATTCTCATCCACGCATATCGGGGCGCACGAAGGATACGCGGAGGATACGGAGACCATCCTGGAGTTAGCGAAGAACCACCCGGGCTTTCTCGGTGTGGAGGCGGCTGGCGATGACGACCTGAGCATCGCCGTATCGTACTGGGACAGCGATGAGACGATACGGGCGTTCAAGGAACTGGCCGAGCACCTCATCATCCAGCAGCGGGGCCGCGATACTTACTACAAGAGCTACAAGGTGCGCGTGGCAAAGGTCGAGCGCGACTACGGCTTCAACATCTAGTCTTATGTCCCCTCGCCCTGAGGGAGAGTGCTAGGGTGATGGGACGAAATCACTCCCACGCAGGCGGGATTTCAGAGGGCGGAAGAATGGCGCGGAAAGCGCAGACTCGTTCGCCCTGAGCCTGTCGAAGGACAGTGTGGTTCGACAAGCTCACCACGAACGGTTTCTCAAGCTTAGGCAACTTACCGTCAAAGGTTAGCCGTCATCGCTGTCTCGCTCTCGAAACCCCCGTGCCACAATCCGAACAATCCGCGGTAACGCCACCAGCACAGCCGCCGCCGCTATCGTGCAGAAGGCTATCAGCATCGTTGCGTCGAAGAAGAACCCCTGCGGGAACATGGCTATCAGGTAGTCGCGGCGCGGGTCAAGCATCCAGAAGTCGTTGCTGAAGCTGATGAGATGGAACAGCAGAAACAGCTGGTTGAAGGCGACCAGCGCAAATAGGCCTACAACGACGACGAGCGCCAGCGTTAGCTTGCCGCCTCTGCTCACATCGCTTCCCAAGGTTTCCCAGAAGTCGGCGCGCCGCAGCCAGAAACCGATGACGACATAGAACGCCATGTACAGCACAATGAGCATCTGCACCAGATAGACGCCTCGCACGAGCGCCTTCACATCACGCATGTGGTGAATCTCGCGCTCGTTGTACAGCGACTCCACCAGCACACCGCCAACATAAGTGCGGATAATCAGGTCTCTCTCATCGTTGTTGAAGTAGTCCCGAATCTGCTTGCCCGCCTCGATAAGGTCCGCGCGCTCGATGCGAGTGTATTCTGCGATTTCATACCTGTCGAAGCCGTAGCTGTACAGCGCGGGCAGATTGATAACGAACCTCACGCTGCTGGTTATCAGTAGCAGGGGAACAAGCATCGTAAACAGCGCGGCGGCGATAATTCTTGTGGTTCGAGTCATACTTCAATGCTACCATCCGCCCCCTCAATCTGATAGCGTTTCTGTATTGAAGGCCCCGTGCAGTCCCTTCCCCCTCGACGGGTTCACAGGGGTAGGTAAATGGCAAAACAAGTATGGAATCTGCTTATTATGTCATTCTGAACGCAGCGCAGCGGAGTGAAGAATCTGAGATATCTGTCATAAAGCAAGCCCGCTCGCAACTAAGGACGCTAGATTCCTCACTTCGTTCGGAATGACAGTGAAAATCCGGATGGACTGAATTACGATGGTGTCATAAATGAGATACCAAATACCTACCCCTCTCAGCCCTTGATGGGGGAAGGTTAGGATGGGAGCGAAATTGCTCCCTACCGCAGGCTTTCAACACATTCACAGCAGATTTGACACAGATAAACAAGGACAGACCGATATGACACAGGACAAAAATTACCCCGCCACCTACGAAGGTGTTGTGCAGGTCGTAGATCACCTTCTCGGTCCCGACGGCTGCCCCTGGGACAAGAAGCAGACTCACGAGTCGCTGGCGGACATGTTCCTCGAAGAGTGCTACGAGCTTATTGAGGCGATAGAAGAAGGAGACACCGCCAAAATCGTCGAGGAGCTTGGGGATGTATTCTTCCATGTCATGTTCCAGCTCAAGCTAGGGGAGGATAGCGGCAAGTTCGACCGCGAGGATGTGTTCCGTGGGCTGGTGGACAAATTGGTGCGCCGCCACCCGCATGTCTTCGATAACCAGTGGGTGCCCGACGCCGAAGGCGCGATTGCGAACTGGGATGCCATCAAGCGGCAGGAGCGGGCAGCATCCGGCGCGTCCATTCTTGACGGCGTGCCGAAGAACATGCCCGCGCTCGCGTATGCCCAGTCTATACAGTCGCGAGCGCAGCGCGCAGGCTTCGACTGGGACAGCTTCCAGGGTGTGTTGGACAAGGTAGCGGAAGAACTCGCTGAGATCGAAGCGGCAGGCTCCGATGAAGAGCGCGAGGAGGAACTCGGGGACCTGCTGTTCTCGGTGGTCAATGCCGCCCGCTGGCTGGGCATCGAGTCGGAAGCATCCCTGCGCGGCACTAACCGCCGCTTCTACCAGCGATTCGTCATCATGGAACGGCTGAGCCGGGAGCGCGGCGTGTCATTCGACGCCTTGACTTTGGACAAGAAGGAAGCGCTATGGCAGGAGGCGAAGACACAGGGCGCGGGCAATGAAGGCTGAACGTTATTTGACCGCTACTCTCGGTTCCCGCGGACGATGCGCAGGACATCCTCCAAGGGGACCCTGTCCGAGTCGCTGCTGCTAAACAGGACATCCACTTCTCTATTGATACGCTCGCGCTCTTCCTTTTGCCCCTCTTGCCACCCCCGCTGCCACTCTTGTCGCCTCTTTCGCGCCGCTCTCTTCTGCACGAACTCATAAGCCGCGAAAACCATGCTCGACACTCCCGGCTATTCTCGGTTCGGGCGGGTGATCCGCTTGATGTCTTCCGGGGAGATCGTGACCGAGCCGTCGCCGTTGCTCACGAGGGCTTGCAGTTCCCGCTCGATGCGCTCGCTCTCCTCCTGTCGCCCCTCTTGCAGCCCCTCCTGCAGTCCCTCCTGTCGCCCCTCTTGCAGCCCCTCCTGCAGTCCCTCCTGTCGCCCCTCTTGCAGCCCCTCCTGCAGTCCCTCCTGCCGCCCCTCTTGCAGTCCCTCCCGCCGCCCCTTCCGCTCCGCTCTCTTCTGCACGAACTCATAAGCTGCGAAGACCATGCTCGACACTCCAAAAGCTATGATTGTTGACGGAAGCAGCAATATCGAAGCCAGCACCATCACGCCGTCCGTTTCCTGAACGACATGAAAGGAGAAATAGCTTCGGCTCAGCGCCGCCAACAACGCGCTGAGGCTGATAGATGCCGCACCATCGAATAAAAGACGAAAATAGTTACCTTCAAACAACGACTACCTCTCGCTGCCTCCGATAGTGTAGCGAGATTATAGCACATGAGACATTCAGTCCCTTGACTGAGACGATTTCACAAGTGATCTTCGACCACCAGATTCGTCATTCCTGCGGAGGCAGGAATCCAGAAATCGTGGAATTACAGGCATCTTGATGCTTTTCACCCCCAGCCTGACCATCCCCATTGACGGGGGAGGGGATTTGTGAAATCGTCTTTTGACTGACTTCACAGCCTCCTGAGCGACGGGAACAGCACCATCAGCGCGCTGGCGGCAACCACTATCAGCCCGCAGGCTATCAGCGTTGCGGTGGGCGCGCCCATGTTCTCCGAGATTACGCCTGCCGTCAGGTTGCCCAGCGGCATTGCTCCGAATGTCATGATGTAAATGCCCGACACCCTGCCACGAATCCCATCCGGCAGTATGCTCTGCATCGTTGCGCTCGTTATCGAAAAGAAGCCCATCGTCCCCATGCTTCCTATGGCGACCAGCGGATACGCCATCGTGATTGTTGGGTTGAGCCCGAGCGCCGCCATCGAGACGCAAATCAGCGCGATGCACCCCATAATCATCAAGCCCTTGCGCCGTATGTCCCCCAGCGATGCCAGCGCCAGCGTTCCCGTCAGGAATCCCGCACCCACCGCGGACATCAGCAATCCGAGAGTCGCCGGACCAACCTTGTACACTTCGGCTGCATACACCGGAATCAGCCCATGCAGGAACGGAGAGACAAGCACTGCCGGGATGAATCCGAGCAGCAGCAGTCCCAATACGACCGCGTTCTCACGGATGTAGCGCACACCTTCCAGAATCTCCGAAAGCGCGGCCTTCGCATTCAGCTTGGACTGCGCCTCGGGCACGCCTACGCTCAATCCTAACGCCAGCGCTCCCGCAACGGCGACGATAGCGCCTTGCAACAGCAGCGCCGCACCCGCCCCGGCGACGGCAAGCAGCGCGCCGCCCATAGCAGGTATCGCCAGCCGCGTTATGCTGAACGCCAGCGAGTTCAACGCGAATGCGTTCACAAGGCTGTGGCGCGGCACTATCGACGGTATCAGCGCCATGCGCGCCGGATCCGCTATGACCCATCCAACGCCCATCAGGAATACGAACCCGAACACATGCCAGGCGTTCACGTCTCCGAGCAGCACCAGCATGCCGAATCCGAGCGCGAGCAACGACTGGTACACGAACACGCCCGCCAGCAGCTTGCGCTTGTCCCATCTGTCAACGAGCAGACCTCCGAGCGGTCCTGCTATCAGGATCGGAAGCGCGTCCAAGCCCATCACAAGGCTTGTGAGCAGCGCCGACTGCGTGAGCTGGTAAGTCAGCCAGCCTATAATGACCTGCTGCATCCAGAACGCGCCGCTGAAGAACAGTGTGGAAGCCCACAGGAAGCGGTAGTCACGGTGCAGGAATGAGTCGAATGTATGTACCCGCACAGGGCGGATGCGGGGCACGCGGGGCTGTATATGAGGCGCGCGCATGCGAGGAACGCGCGGCTTGCGGATGTGCGGGCGCAGCCGTCGCCCTGGTCCGACTCGTGTGGCGTCCGAGTCAGCAGGCGCGACCAGGATCTCGCCTACCGGATGCGCGGTGGCGACTTCCTGCTGCTCCGGCGTGGGCGCAAGGCTCACATCCGGCGCAGGAACCTCCGTGGAAACGAGGCTCTTGACCGCCTGCTCGGCGCTCTGCGGGGGATGGCTAGAAGTAAGGTCCGTAGAAGATGAAGAGTAGCTTTCAGGTTTGCGAAACGCGTCAGACCCGTTCTTATTCACTTGTTGTTACTTTACACCTCTAAAATAAAGGTTCAGCTACTGCTTGAGCCTGACGCAATGCAAATCAGGTGAATAAAGTCTAGCAAAGGTTTAGAACACTGCACAGGGTAAATTTGACCAAAATCGAAGCGAATTTTCGGCCAAATTGGGAATAAAAGCTCTTTTATCCTGTCTGTTCCTATTATTGGATCAATTTACCGAAGCCAGCCGGACCACAGGCGGCGTTCGACCTCGTTGCCGATGGATTCTGTGAGGGCTTCGGCGGCAGGGTTCAGCAGCAACTGGCGCAGGCTGCGGCGCGGTCGGAAATAGACAGGATTGCGCGGCGCGCCGGATGTCTCCGCGGCGATGTCGAGCGCCCTGTCCAGATCCCCCAGCTCGTCCACAAGCCCTAGCTCTTGCGCCTTCGTAGCCCAATAGACCTCGCCTGTGGCGATACGACGCACGTCCTCTTCATCCATCTTGCGCGACTCCGCCACAATACCAACGAACGCGCCGAACGAGTCGTCTATGAGTGCCTGCATCTTCTCTTCCTCTTCCGGCGTCGCGTCCCGCCAGAAGGCGCCTATGTCCTTGTGCGCCGCGCTCTTGTTAACGTTCACGCCGATGCCCATGCGCTGCATAACCTCCTGCAGCGCGGGGCGCACCGATATGACGCCGATGGAGCCGATGATAGATGCATGGCTGGCGATAATCTTGTGCGCGGCGCAGCTGATGTAGTACGCGCCGGACGCGCCCAGCCCGCGAATGCTGGCGATGACGGGCTTCTTCTCCGCGACCTTCAGCACGCTGCGATACAGGTAGTCGGACGCCGATACGCCACCGCCGGGAGAGTCGATATCCAGCACGAGGGCGCGGATGTTGTCGTCTTCCGCGATCGACTTGAATATCTGCTCATAGGCAGGGGACTTTATCTGGCCGCCTATGGTGCCGAACAACTCGACGACGGCGATTCTGTTCCGCATTTTTCGGGTGGCTCTGAGTACAAGCAAGGTGCTGCTCCATTCAAGTGATTTATCGGATTACTTCGGCATTCATTGTAGCAAACTGCCTTCATCAGAGCGAAAACACACCTACTTCAACCAGTGTGACGTTCAGAGTAAGTGCATCCTTGTCGGTATTGTACGGATGACAATTGACGCTATTAGGGCGCGGCACTTTTATGAAATAGTGATAAGGAGTTACCGAAACAGGGAAACTAGAGCTGTCGCCGAACGACGACGCATTCGCAATTTACCTGCTGACATTCAGAGAAGAGCGCAACAGAAACTGATGATGCTAAACAATGAAAATCACCTCAACGATCTGAGGATACCGCCGGGAAACAGATTGGAAGCACTCACAGGCACACGGTGGGGACAGTTCAGCATTCGCATCAATGCCCAGTGGCGCGTCTGTTTTGTCTGGAGAGATGGAAACGCATACGAAGTGGAGATTGTGGACTGCCATTGACATTGAACTCTGCGAGAAAGGGCAATGAGAGAGGAAATGAAAGTGGCTACGTACAGGCTGCCCCCGATTCATCCGGGTACAATTCTCAAAGAAGAGTTTCTGCTTCCGATGAAAATCACCCAATATCATCTGGCGAAGTCCATCGGGGTGGATGCGCGCCGAATTCACTCGATCGTTCATGGCAAACGTGCCATCACAGCGGAGACCGCGCTACTTTTATCCCGCTTCTTTGGGAACTCGGCGGAGTTTTGGATGGGACTGCAAAGCCAGTATGACCTCGAAATGACGGAGGACCGAATCGGCGAACGCCTCGATGCTGTCGAGACTTACTTGCCAGTATGATCTATTGAAGCCTCTTCGATAAACTCCCTAAGCGCCCTGAAGTACGCCTCACCGCCCACCATGTGCGTATCGTCGTGGGTCGCGCCCTTTATCTCGTAGAAGCGCTTTGGCTCATTCGCCGCCTCGTATAGTTCCCTACCCATCTCAATCGGAACCGTGACGTCCTTACTGCCATGCACAATCATCACAGGGCTGTGTATGCGCGGCATTTTGGCTAGAGATTCAAAGCGGCTCTTCACAAGCAGGCGAGACGGGATGAAGGATGCAATCGCCGGTCGTTTGTAACGCGACATCGCATCCACCGAGGTGAATGACGACTCCATTATGACGGCTTTAGCGCGATGACTCATCGCCAGCTCCGCGACGATGCAGCCACCGAGCGAGCGCCCGAAGAGGACAAGTCTGTCCTGGTCTATGTCCTTGCGAGAGCGCAGGTACTCCAGCACGCCTTCTCCGTCCGAATACATCCCCTTTTCGGACGGCCTGCCCTCGCTGAGGCCGTAGCCTCGGTAGTCGAATATGAACAGGTTCGCTCCCAGATGGACATTCATCAGCATGATGTTATAGACCCGGTTGCTGATATTGCCCGCGTTGCCGTGAAACCAGACAACCGTGTCGTCGCCCTTGCCGGGTATGAACCAGCCGTGCAGTTGCTTGCCGTCGGCTGCTGGAAAGTACACATCCTCGAAGGGCATCCACAGGTCGTCGGGGGTGTTGGTTATCTCTCTCGTAGGGAAGAACGCCAGCCATCTGTCGAACAAGTAAGACTCCCTCGCTGCTGCTGCTGCAACAAGAACCAAAACCGCAGACACCGCCCAAAGCCATGTCGCTTTATTTATCTTCTTTATCCTGTCCATCCATGTTCGTTGATGCCTACGGCGTCTGTGCGCCTCTCGCGTTCAGCACGATTGAGTACAGCGACTTATCGGCGCAGATGTACAGACGATTCTTATCGGGTCCGCCGAAGCAGCAGTTGGCGTTGCGGTCTTCCGGCACAAGTATCTTGCCCAGGAGTTCGGCATCGGGGCTGTACACATGAATTCCGTCCGCCGAGCTTGTGAAGATGTTGCCGTCCGTGTCGCAGCGGAAGCCGTCCGAAGCGCCGGGACTGACGACCGCAAACTCGCGCCCGTTGGCAAGACGCCTGCCGTCCTCCACATCGAACACCATCATGTTACGTGGCTCGCCCGTGTCCGCCACATACAGCACGCTCTCATCCGGAGAGAAGGCTATGCCGTTGGGCCTGTCCATCGAATCGACGACGACTTCGAGCGCGCCCGTGTCCGGCTCAAGTCGGAACACGAAGCAGCCCGCGAGTTCGCTGTCCGCCTTGTGCCCTTCTCGATTGCTGAGGATACCGTAGGGTGGGTCCGTGAACCAGATTGTGCCGTCGGACTTGACAACAAGATCGTTTGGGGAGTTGAGCCTGTTGCCCTCGTAATTGTCGGCGAGTGTCACGATAGTTCCGTCGTGCTCGGTGCGGCTGACGCGACGGTTGCCGTGCTCGCAGCTCACCAGACGTCCCTGCAGGTCGCGGTAGTGGCCGTTCGTGTATCCCGCGGGCTGGCGGAATACGGAGACTCCGTCCGCGTCCGAGTACCGCAGCATGCGGTCATTCGGGATGTCGCTCCACAGCAGATAGTCGCCCTCCGCGAAATAGACTGGGCCTTCCGCCCACTCCATCCCGGTGAAGTGCTGAATCAATTGCGCGTCATCTGGAATCATCGCGGCAAAGCGGTCGTCATATATCTCGAAACCTTCTCGTTGTGCTGTCATATCTGACGGTCTCCCTCTGGGTTTTTGTTTTGTGCCTGTGACTATGGGTATTGCTGCCGCTGGTGTCAAGACTTATCCTTGCGGATATTTCGCGCAAAACGGGAGGTCTGCCGACGTCAAACCGCCCGCTCAATCGTCTCTGCCAACCAAGCGTTGAGGCTCTTGCCTTCGGACTTCGCAACTGCACTCGCCGCTCTGTGAACCTCCGGACTAATCCTGAGGGGAATTCGCCCTGAAAAGGGCTTGTCCGGCTCTTGTCCCCTTTCGGCGCACATGGCGAGATAATCGTCTATCGAAAATCGGAATTCCTTGTTCAGTTCCTCTACCGAAGTCCCCTCGAAGAAAATTACATCGCGTGTGCCGATAACCTCTCCGTGAAAGAGTTCTGCCTCGTCGTCATATTTGAAAAAGGCTTGGTAGCCTTTGTATTTCATCATGGCTCTATACCTGCCTCTCTCAGGAATCTTCTCATCGCCTCTACTGCGCCCCTTGTCGCCTCCGGGCGAGGATGTGGACGATGAGCATGTGCCCGAACGCCGTTCAGTTCAATGCCTATTCTTGATCCGGCGCGTTCTTCTATGTCTGCGCCACAAGCAAGAAGCAGTGACTCAATATCATCCCATCGAATTCCCGGCTGGGTAGGGTGTCGGAAAATCGCTTCCAGCGTCCTGCGATGCCTTCTCCTCATACTTCAATAATATCATGAAGTGATATGATTCAGTCAAAGTCGCGTATCAGGGATGAACAGGATGGGCAAGATGTGCAGTATAATTCGGCGTAGTGGGTATGTCTAACGAGCAAGCGGATACAACCGGAGCGCAAGGATTTTCCTATGCGAAACATATTCAGAGGGTTGAAGTCGATGGTGGGCGGCGAAAGAGGGGGTGTGACAGCGGACGACCTCACATTGCGCGACATCGAGCGCCACGCAGCGAGGATTGCGAGGGAAGCGGGAGAGCTGCTGCGTTTTCACTTCGAGCGCGCCCTGAACGTGCAGTACAAGGACGCCAGGCAGTCTGACCCCGTTACCAACGCCGACTTTGCCTGCCAGCGCCTCTTGCAGGAAGAAATCTCCAGGCGCTTCCCTGAGCACGGCATACTCGGCGAGGAAGACAATGCCGCAGAGCGAGAGAGAGCCGACAGCCAGCCCGCGCCCGATTTTGTCTGGGTGCTCGACCCGCTTGACGGCACGCGCAACTTCATGTCCGGGCTGCCGCTATACGCCAGTTCCATCGGCGTTCTCTACCGGGGCGTGCCCGTTGCGGCGGCAGTGTTCATGCCCTGGCCCAGCAATAACGGCGGCATCGTAATGCACGCGCGCAGGGGCGGCGGCACGCGTATAGACGGCGAATCCGTGCCTCTGCTGAATGCGGACGCGCCGGATGGCAACAGGCTCATTACGCTTCCGGGCAGTTTCGGCGCGCTCTTCGGCGTGCGTAGGCCCCTGCGAGGCAAGGCAGGCGAGCTTCGCATGACAGGCAGCATCGCCTACGAGCTTGCTATGGTGGCGAAAGGCGTCACTCAGTACAGCATAACGACCGCGCCGTTCCTGTGGGATGCCGCTGCCGGCTCGCTGCTTGTGAAGGAGGCGGGCGGCACTGTGCTGCAAGGTGGACAGCGCAAGCTGCTGGGCAGGCTGCCCGCAGGCATGAGCTGGCAGCCGCTGGAATCGTTCGTCCCTTCGTGGAGCAGCGGCGCCACCACGATGAAGGAACTGCGCGATTGGCGCGCTCCACTGCTGCTGGGCAGCCCGAATGTCGCTCGTTTCGTAGCGAGCAACCTGCAAGGCAAGACAAGGATAAGGCGGCGGATCAGGCGACTCGTAAGACGTTAAACTGACATGGATTGACAAGATGTACAGAATAGGATGAACGAGGTGGGCTGCCGAAATGTATGAAAGTACATCTTACAAAGGGACGCAAGATGTACTCGTCCGCCTCGAAGGCGTGTCCAAGGAGTACGAGGTCGGCGATGCCACCGTATATGCGCTCCGGGATGTCAGCCTTGACATACCGGAGGGGCAGTTTGTCGTGCTGCTAGGACCCAGCGGTTCGGGCAAGACGACCCTCCTGAACATGATTGGCGGTCTGGACGAGCCCACTCGCGGGCGGATATGGGTCAGCGGCAGCGAGATTACCGGCATGGACGAATCCTCTCTGACCATGTACAGGCGCAACAGCGTGGGGTTCGTCTTCCAGTTCTTCAACCTCGTTCCGTCGCTCACCGCAGGCGAGAACGTGGAGATGGTCGCCGAACTCACCGGCAACAAGCGCAATGCCATACCCGCGCTCCTGTCCGTCGGTCTGGGCGAGCGCATCGGCAATTTCCCGGCTCAGCTCTCCGGCGGCGAGCAGCAGCGCGTCGCCATCGCAAGGGCACTGGCAAAAGGTCCCTCTATACTGCTCGGCGACGAACCCACCGGCGACCTCGACTATGAGACCGGCAAGATGATTCTCGCCCTAATGAGGCACATCAACCGCTCCGAGAACGCCACGATGCTCATCGTCACCCACAACGCGGCGATAAGCCGCATGGCCGACCGTGTCATAAGAATGCGTAGCGGCGAGATTGTTGAGGACACCATTAACAACAATCCCATTCGACCCGAAGACCTTGAGTGGTAGGCAAAGTCCCTTCCCCCTTGATGGGGGAAGGTTAGGATGGGGGTGAATTCGCAAATGCAAGCCTGGTTATCTTCAATGCATACTCCTCCCAGTTGTTGATGGAAGTGTTGCGGATTATGCTCATCGCTAACACACTGCTGAAAAAGGCGTTCCGAGACCTCTGGCGCTCGCGCGCCCTCTTCATCTCCGTGATAGCCCTGCTGACTTTGGGCGTCGGCATATTCGTCACCATGTACTCGGCATTCCTCAATGTGAAGGCGTCCGAGGACTTCGCCTATGAGGAGCTGAATTTCGCCGACGCCTTCTACATCATTGCGCCGCCCATACCTGTCAGGGCTGCGGATGTAATTCAGGGCATGGACGGCGTGGCTGCCGCGGAAGGCAGATACGTCGCGGATATAGCCATACGCCAGCCCGACGACCGCGACACCACACTGTCCGCAAGGGTCATCAGCATCCCAGACGACGAGACGCTGGAGATCAATCGTGTAATCGTGAGGGAGGGCGAATACATCCAAGCGGCTGACGGAAGGCAGGCACTCGTTGACCGCCTGTTCACCGAATACTACGGCTTACGGCCCGGCGATTCTGTCTCTCTTGTCTATCAGGGCAAGGACAGGGAATTCGACATCAGCGGCGCAATCACCCACCCGGAATACATCTGGAAATCCAAGGGCGGCGCGGAACTCATCACTTCGCCCGGCGACTTCGCCATTGTCATGGTTCGCAGGAACGCCATTGACGACATGCTCGGCGTGGAGGGCTTGATAAACGAGATTACAGTGCGCTTCCGTCCCGGCGCAGACACCGTTGCCGCCAAAGCCGAAATTGACGCCTACTTGGACCGCTACGGCTCCCACCACCTCATCGAGAAAGAGGACCAGCTGAGCTACGCCACCCTCAAGTCCGACCTGGACGGCTTCGCGGAGATGGCGGTCGCCATGCCCGTGCTCTTCCTGTGCATTACGGCGATGGTGGCGTTTGCGATGCTCACCCGCATAGTACAGAGTCAGAGGCATATCATTGGACTGATGCGCGCCGAAGGCTTCTCCCGACTCCGAATACTGCGCCACTACCTCACCTTCCCCATCCTGATTGCGCTTATCGGCAGCGGGCTGGGAATGCTATGGGGCACATTCGCGGCGGGCGGCTTCACCGGCCTTTATATCGAGACGCTCGACCTGCCCTTCACCGTAGTCGTCAGCCAGACTTGGGTACTTGTGAGCGCCTTCGCCATTGGCTTGGGGGCATGCGTCATAGCGGGCATGCAGCCTGCGCTGTCAGCCGCAAGCCTCACCCCCTCGGAAGCCATGCGCTCGGACACATCATCCGGCGCGGGGTCGGCTTTGCTTGAGAAGCTGCTGCCAATGCAGCGACTACCCGCTATGCTGCGACTCGCATTGCGAAACATGACGCGAGGACGCTGGCGAACCGCATCCTCGATTGTAGCCATAGCCGTTTCAGTCGCTATGGTGACGGCGGTGATGGGCATGCTGGACACCATGAACAACGCCTTCGACGTGCAGTTCAACGAGATTCAGAAGCACGACCTGAAGGCAGTGTTCACGCGGGGCATTGACTACCGAAAGGCGGAGGTATTCCAGTCGTGGAAGCAGGTTCGCAAGGCGGAGCCGATAGCGGAAATTCCGGTGAAGCTAGTCAACGGAGAGCGTTCCGAGCATTCGGTCATCACAGCCGTTATGGAAGACGCGACCCTCTTGAAGCCGGAACATGTGGCGGGCGCGCGACCTCTCAGCACAAACGGCATATTCCTCACGGAGACGCTCGCGCAAGACCTCAACCTCGAAGTGGGCGACACTGTCATGGTGGAGTCCGAGCGGGCTGACCAGGCGTTTCCAGTAGCAGGGCTTGTGCAGTTTCCAATGGGCGAGTCCGCTTATATGAGGCTGTCCCAAGCCGCCGGCCTTATGAGGGGCTTTCATGCCACCTCCGCGCTGATCGAACTGGAGCGCCCGGAATACGAAGCTGAAGTCACCCGCATGCTTGAGATGAGAGCCTACGTGCTGTCTGTGGAGCGCAGCGCGGCAGTGCGAGAAGGCTTCGAGGAGCTGATGGCGCTCACCAACCAGTTCATCGGCATAATGACCGTCTTCGGCATGTCCCTCGCCGCCTTCGCCGTGTTCAACACGGTTACGCTCAATGTGACAGAGCGCAGCCGCGAACTAGCGACTATGCGAACACTGGGGTTCAGCAAGCTGCAGGTGAACATGCTCATCACGGTAGAGAGCCTGGTAACCGGCGTAAAAGGCATCTTGCTCGGCTTCGTTCTCGGCTACGCGATAGAGGCATACCTCGTGGGGCAGATGTCCACACTGGACTGGAACATGGATATCATCATCGAGCCGTCCACATTTGTCATCGTGGGCGTAATTACGCTGGCCGTGCTGCTGCTGTCGCAGGTGCCTGGGCTGCGCGCGCTGCACAAAAGGAACCTGGCTGAGGCAACGAAGGAACTGGCGTCGTGAGTATCAGTATTCGGTTGCCAGTTCCCTCACCCTAACCCTCTCCCAGAGGGAGAGGGGACTCTGGGATTACCCCCTGCCGACGTAGGGCATCTTCGTTGCCATGATAGTGATGAACTGCACATTAGTATCGAGGGGCAGGTTCGCCATGAAGAGTACGGCGTCGGCTGCATGGTTGACGTCGTAGGTCGGCTCGACCATGACCTCCCCATTTGCCTGCGGAACGCCGCCGCCCATGCGCTCGGTCATCGGGGTTGCGGCGTTGCCGATGTCTATCTGACCGCAAGCGATGTTGTACTTGCGCCCGTCAAGCGATGTGGACTTGGTCAAGCCCGTGATGGAGTGCTTGGTGGCAGTATATCCAACCGAATCGGGACGAGGCGTGTATGCGGAGATGGAGCCGTTGTTTATGATGCGGCCGCCCATGGGATCCTGATTCTTCATAATCTTGATGGCTTCCTGCGTGCAGATGAAGGAGCCGGTGAGGTTGGTGTTTACGACCGCCTGCCATGCTTCCAGCGGTATGTCCTCCATCGGCATGCGCGGCGAGCCGATGCCAGCATTGTTGAACAGCACGTCGAGCCTGCCGAATCTCTCATGGGTCTGCGCGAACAGGTTGCGGATGGAGTCGGCGACCGTAACATCGGTGACGACCGCAAGCATGCGCTCGCCGGCGTCCCCCGCTTCGGCGATGGTCTCTTCGAGCGCCGAAATGCGCCTGCCGCCGATTGCGACCGAGTAACCGTCGTTAACGAGCGCGAGCGCGCTCTGTCTGCCAATCCCTGAGCCTCCGCCGGTAACGATCGCGACTTTGCCGTTTGAAGTCATTGTGTGTCTCCTTTTTAAGTGGTCAGTTTTCAGTAATCAGTTTTCGGTTCTTGATCTGTCATCCCAAGGGGGAGGTTCGTCGAATGGTTCGCCTTTTTCGAGGGCGGCTTGCTGGCGATTGTACCAAGTGCGGACTTCCGCGCGGCCTTGCTCCAATGCCATTGCGTATCCTTCGGAATGCCCCTGCTCAAATCCTTCCCTGTACTGTCTTGTGGTCAGCAGCATGCCTATTACTCTCATGAATGGCTTTTCTTCGTTTTTCTCAAGCCAGGCGCCCAGGACTTCTCTTGTCGCTTCCCTTGTTCCACCAAGTTCGATTATGATGTTCATAATAGGACCCTTTATGATTCATCGTCCCAAGGTGGCGGTTCGTCGAACGGCTCGCCCTTTTCTAGCGCGGTTTGCTTACGATTGTACCAATCTTGCGCTCTTGTTAAACCTCGCTTCTCGCCTCGTTCTTCACCTATTTCCACACCCTCCGCCTTCGCCGCGTCCCTCCGCTTCTGAAGCATCTCGTTTATGATGTCCCGCGTTCCCAGCATGAGTTCCTGTACCTCCACTAAGGCTACCGTTGTCGCGACTGCCGCTCCACCGACAACAGCTATGCCCCAAATTATAGCCTTAATGGTGTCGATTGGGGAATCCGTAGTCGCGCGGGCAAGTTCCAGCCAAACGATGAATGCCATCCCCGGAATTGCCTGGGCAACATAGAATATGGAGAAAAGCAGACGCCATCGGCCTCTGATCCTTCCGATGGTCCAGCGTTGCTGCTCTCTGCGTTCATCATTCAGTGTTGCCAATAATCCATACCTCGCCGAAAGTCTGCCAAAATGCAATGTCATTGTCAATTGCGGCTGAATAGTTTATACCGGCTGCGGGTTAGCCAGTTTCTTGACACTTGGGCGGGTGCGGCTTACACTTTTGGCTGACCTGAAATACATCACTGGATTCCCGCCAGCGTGGGAATGACGGAAAGCAGAGGAGAACGCTGCATGACACAGGAGTCGGTGATAACCCAGCAGATGAGCGACGCCGTCGGCGTGGAATCCGAGCCAATCACGCACGTCGTGGAACAGGGCGCAATCATCAAGTTCGCGCAGGCAATTGGGGACACGAACCCGCTGTACAACGACGAGGAAGCGGCTCGCAACACGAGGCACGGCGGCATCATCGCTCCGCCGACATTCATGCGCTCGCTCATATCTAATTCCCCGCCCGCCTACAAGAGTCCGTACTCCGCGAATCTCGACGGCGGCAGCCAGTGGGAATACTTCCATCCCGTGCGCCCCGGCGATCGCATCACGGTTACGACCAAGCTCGCCGACCTGTTCGAGCGTCCGGGCAGGCTTGGCAATATGCTTTTCAGCGTGCGCGAGACGAAGTACGTGAACCAGTTCGGCCAGACGGTAGCGCTTCAGCGCACCACTGGCATTAGCTACGAACCATAAAAGTCCCTTCCTCCTCGATGGGGGAAGGTTTAGGATGGGGGTGTTGAGGGTCATACCCGCCCCTGAACCACATGAAGGGAGCGACACAATGGGCAGTCAGGTTTATTTTGAGGACGTTCAGGAAGGCTCGGAGGTCCCCACTCTGCGTAAGGACCCGACCACTCAGCAGCTCGTGAAGTATGCGGGCGCGTCCGGTGACTACTACCAGATTCACTATGATCAGAACTACGCGAAGAACAACGGCCTGCCGGACGTCATACTGCATGGCGCGCTGAAGGGCGCTTGGCTGGGGCAGCTTATGACCGACTGGATTGGCGAAGAAGGTTCGCTGAAGTCGCTGACCACGCAATACCGGGGCATGGACGTGCCGGGTACGCCGATGTTCGGCAAGGGCGTTGTCACGAAGAAGTACACCGAGAACGGCGAGAACCTCGTCGATTGCGACATCTGGCTGGAAGACCACGAGGGCAAGAAGACCACGCCGGGCGCGGCAACGGTAGCGCTGCCTTCCCGCGAGTAACTGCCTTTACGCGAGGGCAGCGCCGCTTCGCGGTTCCATATAGTCTAACCTGAATAGACAGGATGGACAGGATATGATGCTTGGAGCGCTTCATCCTGTAAGTCCTGTCTATTTTGCTTAATGGCGGCTATCACTCAGACTGACACTAATACAGGCGAGGAGAACGAAAATGCAAATCGGTGTTGGGTTGGATGCGACGCTGAACATGTCATGGGACGACCAGTCGGTGCTAGCGCGCGAGGCGGCGGCACAGGGCTACACAAGCATCTGGACGCCCGAAGGCACAGGGCATGACTCGTACCAGCTCTGCCTGCGGCGCTGGGAGGCAAGCTGCGAAGTCGTGGAGGGTGGCGTTACGACCGGCATATCGGTGTCGCCGGTGATGTACCGCACACCTATGGGGTTTGCGATGACGGGCGGCACGGTCAGCGACATAAGCGGCGGCAAGTTCATAATGGGCATCGGCTCCGGCGGCTCGTACCGTCCGCGCGCGCGGCAGGCGCTCGGACTGCCGAACTTCTCCACTCTTGCGCTGATGCGCGACTATCTCGCCACTATACGCCCGCTAGTCGCGGGTGAGCGCGTGGACTACGAGGGCGATGTGGTTACGCTGCGGGGCGCAAGTCTGGGTATCAACCCGCCGCCGAGAACCCCCGTGTACCTGGGATCTCTGGGTCCGCAGATGCTGCGGCTGGCGGGTGAGCTTGCGGACGGCGCGTGCCTGAACTGGTGCAGCCCGGAGCAGATAGCGTGGAGCCGCGAGCGCGTGAACGAGGGCGCACAGAAGGCGGGGCGCGATCCTTCCGAAGTCAAGCTGGCCGAGTATATCCGAGTTTGCGTCGATGACGACGAGGATGTGGCGCGGCTGGCGTTCGCCAAGGCTACGATGAACTACGCTCTGGGCGCGACCATCCCCACCGAACGGGAGAGGCAACTGGGCTACCGGGCGCACTTCGAGCGCATGGGCTTTACGGACGAGCTTGCTGGGCTGGACGACATGCGGCGCAACGGCGCAAGCGCAGACGAGGTGGCGGACGCATTCTCGCCTGAACTGCTGCGAACGGTCGGGTACTACGGCAACGCGGCAGGCGCGGCGGCGGAGTTCAAGCGGCTTGCAGAAGGGCTGGACATCGCCATGGTGCGCGTAGTGGCTGCGCGACCAAGCGTAGATTCGGTGCGTGCGGTGATGGAGGCGTGCAGGCCGGGCTGAGTGTCACTGAGCAAATGAGAACCGATTGAGAAGGAAAAGTTTCAATGAAGATTGTCGTTTTTGGCGCTACGGGAAAGACTGGGCTGCATGTGTGCCGCCGGGCGTTGGAAGAAGGACATACGGTTACGGCATTTACGCGCTCGGTCAACAATATTCCCACCGACAACCCGAACCTGCGCGCTGCTCAGGGAGATGTCAACGATGCGGAGGCGGTCGCGGCAGCGGTCGCGGGGCATAGCGCGGCAATCGTGGTTCTGGGCAGCAACGGACTGGGCGACAAGACGACGCTGACGACCGGAACGCGGAATGTGGTAAACGGCATGACTCAGCACAACATGGGGCGTATTGTAGTCCTGTCCGCTGCGGGAGTTGGGGAGAGTTGGCGACGGACTCCCTTGCTGGCTCGAATAATGTTCAAGACGATGCTGCGGAATATCTACTCTGACCACGAGGCGCAAGAGGCGCTGGTCAAGCAAAGTTCGCTGGACTGGACGATTGTCCGCGCCGCAATCCTCAAAGACAACCCGGCAACCGGGGACTATACAGCCAGCAACACAGGGAAAGTGAAAAACATCAACCGCGCAGACCTCGCGGACTTTCTGGTAAAGCAAGTGAGCGACTCAACCTACCGGGAACAGGCCATATCCATTACATCATAAGCTTGCAAGTATTATCTATGGAATCGGTTTCCACATCATCCCCGAATTGTCACAATCACAGGAGCAAGCTTTAGCCCTCCCTCGGTGGGGAGATCGCCAAGCTAAAGCCTTACTTCGCATACCGACATTCTGGACAACATCGGCCTGCGAGCGGAGTTGGCGCAGCGGGCAAGAGACAAAGGAGCGCACTCGTGACAGATACAGTTGGCACCGGCAAACATACTTATGAAGTCAACGAGGACTGGGCGCAGACGCCGGAAGGTTGGAACGTGCCCATGGCGGCGGTTACGGTGGACTCGCAGGACAGGGTGTATGGGTTCAACAGGGGCGAGCACGGGGTCATCGTGTTCGACACGGACGGCAATTATCTGTACGACTGGGGCGAGACCGGCTTCTCGTTCCCGCATGCAATCTACGCGGACGCGCACGACAACATCTGGATTGTCGATCGCAACGACCAGCAGATTCTGAAATATACGCCGCAGGGCGAACTGCTGCTCACAATCGGCGAGAAGGGCTTTCGCTCAGACACCGGCGCGGACCCCGACGATTGGGGATCGAGCGGCTACACGCAGGTTACGCACGGCGGCGAGCCGTTCAACATGCCGGCGGGAATCGCGGTCGCGGCGTCCGGCGACATCTACATCGCGGACGGGTACGCCAATGCGCGCATCCATCGCTTCTCGGCGGAAGGCGCGCTCAAGCAGTCGTGGGGCGAGCCGGGCAGCGGTCCGGGACAGTTCATGCTGCCTCATGGAGCGTGCGTCACGGCAGACGGGCGTCTGCTCATCGCGGACCGGGAGAATGACCGGATTCAGGTATTCTCTCAGAACGGCAGGTTCCTGGCGGAGTGGCCCACAAGGTTGATTGGGCCCGCGGTAGTGTGGGAGGACAAGGATGGCGACTGCTATGTGGCCGAGCACAACGGCGGCTACTTCAGCGTACTGGACAGGGGTGGCGAGCTTCTCGCGCGCTGGGGCGACGACAAGTATCGTAGCTGCCACGGCGCGGCTGGCGACTCGGACGGCAACATCTACTTCGTGCAGCCGACATCGGGCGAGGGCAGCACCGGGCGGCGCATCGTGAAGTACACAAGAGTTTAATGGTCGATGAACAGAGCCTGCTCCCGCGAAAGCGGAGGATGAAAAGGATAAGGGGTTGACATGGTTGACGGACTTTCTGAAATCGTTGAATCGGCTGAGGCGGAACGACTGGCGACGGGGTTCGTCTTCACCGAGGGGCCGTTGTGGCATCCGGACGGATACCTGCTTTTTGTAGATATACGGCGCGCGCAGATATTCAAACTCGTGCCGGGCGAAGAGCCTGAACTTATCCGCGAGAACAGTGGGGAGTCGAACGGTATGACGTTAGACGCGCAGGGGAATGTGATCATCTGCGAGATGGTGAACCGGCGTCTGACGCGGATGGAGGCCGACGGGTCGTACACGACCGTCGCGGACGGCTATGACGGAAGGCGACTGAACCGCCCTAACGACGTGGTGCTAAAGACAGACGGAAGCCTGTACTTCACGAACCCGGGGCGGGACCGGCTCGACCCTGCCGATGTGGACGTGCAGTTCAATAGCGTGCATCGCCTCAGGCCGAACGGCGAGGTGGAACTCGTCGCGCCATTCGAGTATCCCAACGGCATCGCCTTCTCGCCGGAAGAGAGCGTGCTGTATGTGGCGAACACGCGGCCCGGGCAGTACATCGTCGCGTTTGACCTGGATGGGAACGGTGATGTGGTTCGCATGCGGCACTTCGCCGACATGCCCTCCGAGCATGCCGACAACGGCGTGCCCGACGGGATGAAAGTCGATGTCGAGGGACGGGTCTATTGCACCGGACCGGGCGGCTGCTGGGTATTCGAGCCGAGCGGCGACCTGGTTGGTGTGATCGAGCTTCCCGAGTACCCTGCAAACTGCGGCTGGGGCGGCGAGGACAACCGCACCATGTACTTCACGTCAAACACCTCGATATACAGCCTGCGAATGACAACCCCGGGGACACGGATACCGGTGCGGTAGTATGATCAGAGCAGGCCGCATCAATTTGGTGGGAAGAGAATGTCTGGGGCAGACAGAAAGAGATTGGAAGAGTTGAGTCTAGCTGGGACAGATTAAGGAACTACGCCAACGAGCACGAGAGGAACTGCCGGTACTCCACGTCCTTGACGTATCACGTTAAGCAAATCTCTTTCGTAGTACGGAACACCGGACGACATATCACGCTCCAATTCCTTCATCGGAAGTATCTCGATTCCGACATCTATGATGTCCGTGACATAGAAACTGAGATGTTTCACAAATAGGTCATGAGCTACGAAGGCGTACTTTCCAAACTGGACTTCGACTGCAACACGTTCCTTCACGAAATCCGTCTGGTTGTAGGACATGATAGGCGTATATCCAGCTTCTTCAATTGCCTGTTTCTGCTGTTCCGACGGAAAGGCATAGATTCTACGCATAAGCCTCTCGTCGTCCGTCACCCAGAAAGTATTTCTGCGCTCTTGCCATCCTCTACGTTCAAGACCAGTCTTGAACGCTCTATTTATATCAACGGGTGAATACAGCATCTCTCCAAATCTAGTCTTCTCTCTGGATATCTTGGTTCGGCATTCAGATGCGTCAAGGCCTGTTATGACGTCTTTGACCTCCTCCCACAACTCACTGCGATGGACGAGCAGGTACTCCAACCCGTTAAGGTGTGAGTAGGTCGCCTTAATCTGCATTAGTGCCCCCCATTTGGCAGGGCAGGATCATAAATCGGCTTTCCCATTGGCCGAGTACGCAGAACGCCATCTTGAAGTTGCCGTACTCGGTCATGGGAGATGTCAACGTAGTCTTGAACGATGTCGCAACCGTAAGGAATGCGACCATGCTTTAGAGCAGCGACGGCAGAAGACCCAACTCCCATGTAAGGATCAAATACCGCGTCTCCGGGATCGGTCATAGAGAGAACCAGTCGCTCCACCAGCTCCACTGGAAATTGGCAAGGATGGATGGTCTTCTCCGGATGATTGCTCTTCACGTTTGGGAACGACCATACGTCGCTAGGGTTCTTCCCTTTTGGATTGCCCGACAGTCTCCCGATATTCGGCCCCTTATAGTGACGCTTTCCAGGGTACTTGGAAGGAACGCGGATCGGGTCCAGATTCCATGTGTAATCATCGCCTTTCGTCCACCAGTTGATGGTTTCGTATCGACCGGAAAGCCTCTTTGTAGAATGCAAGCCATGACCGAATTGCCAGACAATTCGGTTACGAAGCTTAAGTCCTTGGGCTCTGAAGACAGGGTAAAGTAATGTGTCAAGTGGGATAATTTCCCCATCCTCTACATAATTCCCGACTTGCCAGCAAAGTGATCCCTGTCTATGAAGCAGGGCAACGCACTTCTCTATTACGCGCTCTTGACGCTTTATGTATTCCTCCAAGGAAGTTCTTTCTTCATAGTCCTTACCCAAATTGTAAGGCGGCGAGGTAACGATCAATTTCATCTGCCCTTCATCTAGCGTCTTCATGAAGGATAGATTGTCCTCACAAACCAGATTACTTAGCGCAGCGAGATCAGATCCGCTATTGATAGTCAGCTGAACCATTACGGAAACCTCCGCACGCTTGATCGGTCGATAAGATGACGACTCCGCCCAGTTGCTTGAGCGCGGCTGCTACCTGCATCCACTGAGTAACTCTACTCACAGTACATTCCTCAAGTCTAGGTGCTTCACTCCGCCAGTATCCGGATCCTAACACGCATGCGAACATTAAGTCTAGTGTGTTTGGCGCGGATTTTGCCGTCACGGGCAAAAGAAATCGCCCCCGCGTAGAGTTGCGTGTGGCGATTTGGCGATGCTTTCGTAGGTGAAATGGTGATTACGACCCGATAAAGATGTTCAGCAGGGTCGCAATGAGTGTGGCGACAAGTGCGATGCCGCCGGCGAACAGCCAATTGCGTATTTGTCTTATGTCGGCGCGAATGGCATCCAATTGATTATTCACATCGTCGCGCAAGTCATCTATCCGCTTGTCGATTGTCGATGTACTGGAGGCCATCTCACTCAATCTTCCCCTGCCAACTTCAGCGGTCTGAGCTGTGAGTCGCTTCAGCCATTTCTATGGATTGCGAAGCGCTTCCTCGTTCTTTCAAGCGCGATAGGACGAACTGGTATCTCGCCTCCATCTTGATCCACAGAGTTGCCGAGATGTCCAATTCCCTTTCCATGGCGTCCGCTATGTCTTGAGTAATCGCTTTGTTGCCCAAGAAAATATCGGCAATATCGTGGCGCGTGACACCTATCCGTCGCGCAAACTCTTCCTCTGCTATGCCACGGTACTCCAACTCTTCTTGCAGTGTTTCACCCGGAGGAATGGCAATATCAGGCATCAGGGTCTCATCAAAGTCAGTCCCCATAATGGTTTGTTACCTCCTCTATGCGAATAACGTTCTCTTCCCGATGATATGTGATTATCAATCGCCATCGCCTATCTAGAGCGATAGCGAACTGACCTGCTCGCTGCCCGGAAAGCCGATGAAGTCTGAGAGACCTTATCGAATACAGAGTATCAAATTGTTCGGTTACACGCAGAAGCTCGATGCGGTTAGAGTACCTTCGAGCGATTACATCTCCCCAAGCGCGACTCGCACTTGAGTAAGACTGATAGCGTCTCCGAAGCCGATTGTTGGCAAACTCGATTCTCATACTTACTCAGTAGCCTCAATGATAGAGTGGAGCATCACTTGAATCAACCGTCTTGCAATACCCACATCGCCCACATAGTGGCGTTATACACCTGCCCTAATCCCTGTCTCAATGCTAAAATGAACGCTGCGAGGCGTTCCTGTATCTCGTCGCGCCTTAGCAATTCATGCAGACAGGGGTTTAGCGTATGCCGTTGGAGAATATCGTTGTTCAGGGGGCGCGGGAGCACAATCTGAAGGATGTGAGCGTCACGATTCCGCGCAACAAGCTCGTGGTGATGACGGGTGTTTCCGGGTCCGGCAAGAGTTCCCTGGCATTCGATACTATCTATGCGGAGGGGCAGCGGCGATATGTGGAGTCGCTGTCTTCGTATGCGCGGCAGTTCCTGGGGCGAATGGACAAGCCGGATGTCGATTACATCGAGGGGCTGTCTCCCGCGATTTCGATCGACCAGAAGGGCGTGTCGCATAACCCGCGCTCGACGGTTGGCACTGTCACTGAGATCTACGACTACCTGCGGCTGCTGTTCGCGCGGACGGGGCATCCGCACTGCTACAAGTGCGGGCGACCTGTGGAGCGGCAGACGGTGCAGCAGATTGTGGACGCCGTGCTGGGGTTGCCTGAAGACAGCCGCATACAGATTATGGCGCCGATGGTGCGGCGTCGGAAGGGCGAGCACAAGGAGATTTTCGAGGACGCTCGCAAGGCGGGATTCGTGCGGGTGCGGGTGAACGGCGAGGTGTCCGAGCTGTCGGAGTCGTTCGACCTGGACAAGCAGAAGTGGCACGACATCGAGGTGGTGGTGGACAGGCTGGTAATCGGGGCGAGCGCGGAGCAGACGCGAGTGGCGGACTCGGTGGAGACGGCGCTGAAGATGGCGAGCGGCACGGTGCTGGTGGATGTGGTTGGCGGGGAGGAGCTGCTGTTTTCGGAGCAGTTCGCCTGCGTTCACTGCAATATCAGCATGGGCGAGCTTGAGCCGCGCACCTTCAGCTTCAACAATCCGCACGGCGCTTGCTCGACTTGCACGGGACTGGGGTACAAGCTGGAGGTTGATCCGGAACTGGTGATTCCGAACCGCAACATGAGCATCGCGGAGGGCGCGGTGCAGGCGTGGGCGCGTTCCGGCGCGATGAGCCCGTGGTACTACAGCCAGCTGGAGTCTCTTGCGGACGCGTATGAGTTTTCGCTGGATGTGCCGGTCAAGGACATGGACAAGCAGGACCTAGACAAGGTGATGTACGGCACGAAGCGAAAGCGCATCGATGTGAAGCACCACACGCGGCGGGGCAAGACCTATCGCTGGCGGACGGCGTTCGAGGGCGTCATCAACAACCTGGAGCGGCGGTACAAGGATACGGAGTCGGACCATGTGCGCTCGGAGATAGAGCGGTACATGTCGTCGAACCCGTGCAACGCATGCAAGGGCGAGCGGCTGAGGCCGGAGGCGCGGGCGGTTACAGTGTGCGGCATCAATATCATGGATGTCACGAGCAAGTCCATCGCCGAGGCGAGCCGCTGGATTACGGCGATTGGGGGGGACGGAACCGGGGCTGACATCGATGTACAGGATGTCTTCTCCACGAATGGGACGGTGAAGAAGACGGCGAAGGGACGCAGGAAGAAGTCTAAGGCTTCGCGGAACGGGCGGGTGCATGTTGAGCATCCGAGCGTGCTCACCGACAGGGAGAAGGCGATTGCCGAGCAGATACTGAAGGAAATCGAGGCGCGACTGGACTTCCTGCTGAATGTGGGACTGGACTACCTGACGCTGTCGCGGACGGCATCGACCCTCAGCGGCGGCGAGGCGCAGCGCATACGGCTGGCGACGCAGATCGGGTCGGGGCTGATGGGCGTGCTGTACGTGTGCGACGAGCCGTCCATCGGGCTGCATCCGGCGGACGACTACCGGCTGATTCAGACGCTCAAGGGGCTGCGCGACCTCGGCAATACCGTCCTCATCGTCGAGCACGACGAGGCGATAATGCGGTCGGCGGACTACATCGTGGACCTGGGTCCGGGCGCGGGCGAACACGGCGGGCATGTGGTGGCGACGGGGCCTGTGGACGAGATCATCGCCGAGCCGCGCTCGATTACCGGGCAGTACCTCGGCGGCACGCGGCAGATTCCGCTGCCTGAGACGCGGCGCGAGGGGAACGGCGAGCATCTGGTCATCAGGGGGGCGGCGCAGAACAACCTGAAGGACATAGACGTTGAGATACCGCTTGGGATGCTGGTGTGCGTAACCGGCGTGTCGGGGTCGGGTAAGAGCACGCTCATCAACGAGATACTGTACAAGAAGCTGGCGCAGCAGTTCTACCGGGCGCGGGACAGGGCGGGGGCGGTGCGCGACATCGAGGGGATCGAGCACATCGACAAGGTGGTGGACATAGACCAGTCGCCCATCGGACGGACGCCGCGCAGCAATCCCGCGACATACACCGACACCTTCACGCCGATACGGGAGTTGTTCTCCACGGTGCCGGAGGCGCGGATGCGCGGCTACAAGCCGGGGCGCTTCTCCTTCAACGTCAAGGGCGGGCGCTGCGAGGCTTGCACTGGCGACGGCCACATCAACATCGAGATGCAGTTCCTCCCCGACGTCACGGTGCCCTGCGAGATTTGCGAGGGGAAGCGGTACAACCGCGAGGCGCTGGAAATCTACTGGCGAGACGCCAACATCGCGGACGTGCTGGCAATGACGGTTACGGAGGCGCTGGACACGTTCGAGAACATCCCGCGTGTGCGGCGGCGGTTGCAGACGCTCCAGGATGTGGGGCTGGGGTACATACGGCTGGGGCAGCCGGCGACGCAGCTGAGCGGGGGGGAGGCGCAGCGGGTGAAGCTGGCGAAGGAGCTGTCGAAGCGCGCCACCGGCAAGACCCTGTACATCCTGGACGAGCCCACGACGGGACTGTCCTTCGAGGACTGCGCGCACCTGCTCCGGGTGTTGCAGCGACTCGTGGACACCGGCAACACCGTCGTGCTGATCGAACATCACCTGGACCTGATAAAGAGCGCGGACTGGCTCATAGACCTCGGCCCCGGCGCGGGCGACCGCGGCGGCGAGCTGATAGCCGAAGGCACACCCGAGCAAGTAGCCCGCATGCCTCACTCCCAGACCGGCCAGTACCTCATCCCGCTACTGGGCATGGAAGCGGAGGCCGTCACCGCGGCGGATTAGGCGAGAATTGACATCGATGGACAGGATAGAGGGGATAGGAAATGGATAGCGAAGGTAGGAAGAGGCCGATTCAGATTGTGGTGGAGGACGGCGAGGCAGCCGCGGTTATCGTGGGGATGCAAGAGTATGTGGAGATGCTGGAGCGGTTGGAGGATTTAGAAGACCTTGAAATGCTGAACGAGATGCGGAGCAAAACGCTTGAGTTCAAGTCGCTGTACGAGCGCATGGAGCAGCAGGCCACGGAAGAAGATGGAGATGGCGCACTATCCTTCGCCTCTCGCTGGCGCGGCAAGTTCAAAGCTGCGGAGCGCGGCGATGCGCGTTACGATGCACTGGCGAAGAAGTATCTGCCATGAATGACAGCGGATTGATGCAAGCATGATTGACCTGCTAGGATGGAGTTGTGGATTTTGAGATAGGCGAACATGCCAGAGGCGAATTAGCGCGCAGGTCAATTCCATCTGAGTTGCTTAGCGAAGTCTTGCTTTCGCCACAGCAGATTGTGCCTTCCTATGGCAATAGGGTTGTGTATCAATCTCAAATCTATTTTGGGGAAGGAAAAACCTACTTGCTGAGAGCCGTAGTAGATGAAAACGAATATCCCACAAAGGTCGTAACCGTCTATAAGACCAGCAAGATAAGCAAGTATTGGAGTTACTAGCCATGAAGGTAACATACGACACTCACACAGACACTCTGCGGATAATCCTCACTGACACTGCTATCGACGAGAGTGACGAGGATAAGCCGGGCGTCATACTCGATTATGACGCGGCGGGCAATGTAGTGGGGATGGAGATACTTGACGCTTCACAGCGAATGGAGATTCCGGATGCCGTGGAGTACGCGGTGGTTTGACGCTATACTCGCCTGCAATTAGCATGAGGGTGTCTTGGCTTGGGGTTGCCGAGGCAGCCCTTTTTTGTTTGCCTTGAGATTGGTGCTTCAGATATGCCCACCTATCCACATATAGAGCAATACCGCAAGGACCTGGAGCGGATTATCGCCTTTGGCGGCTCCACGAATGAGCTGACTATCAAGCCGGCGTTTCGGAAGTGCCTTGCCGCCTATTGCCACGACCACCGCGAGCGGCTGGCGCTGGTGGATGAGCTTGCCGCGCGGGGCGGCATCAGGCCCGACGGCACCGTCAAGGACAGTCTTCGCATGGCGCGCGGCTACTGGGAGGCGAAAGACACCCACGACAATCTTGACGCGGAGATTCAGGCGAAGTTCAACCGGGGGTATCCACGCGACAATATCATCTTCGAGGACTCGGAGACGGCGGTGCTGGTGCAGAACGGCGAGACCGCGATGCGGGTGGATATGACGCGCCCGGGGGAGCTGCACCGCCTGATACGCCGATTCCTCGACTACGAGCTGCCGGAGATCGAGGATTTTCGGAAGGCGCAATCACAGTTCAAGGACGACCTGCCGAGTGTGCTGGACAGCCTGCGGGCGACTATCGAGGAGGCGGAGCGGCACAACGCGGAGTACCAGGGAGCGGCGGCGGAGTTCCTCGACCTTTGCCACCAGAGCATCGGGCCGGATGTGTCGGAACTGGACGTGCGGGAGATGCTCCTGCAGCACATCCTCACCAAGGACATCTTCCTGCGGGTCTTCGAGGTTGACCAGTTCCACAGGGAGAACAACATCGCGCGGCGACTGGATACGCTTGAGCGGACTTTCTTTACGGGGGATACCCGGTATCAGGCTATCAGGCGGCTGCGGGCGTACTATGGGGCAATCACAAAGGCTGCGACGGGGATTGCGGACTATGCCGAGAAGCAGAGCTTCCTGAAAGCTATATACGAGGACTTCTACAAGGCATACAATCCCGCTGCCGCCGACAGGCTGGGCGTCGTCTATACGCCGAACGAGGTCGTGGACTTCATCATACGCGGCGCCGACTACCTGCTGGGTAAGCACTTCGGGCGCTCGCTCGCGGACGAGAACGTGCAGATTCTCGATCCCGCCACCGGAACGGGCACGTTCATCACGAACCTCATCGAGTACCTGCCGGCGGACAGGCTGGAGCGCAAGTACCTGAACGAGATGCACGCGAACGAGGTGGCGATACTGCCGTACTACATCGCCAACCTGAACATCGAATACACCTACCGGGAGAAGACCGGGCGCTACCTGGAGTTCCCGAACCTGGTGTTCGTGGATACCCTCGACAACATGGACTGGCAGGGCGCGACGGGCGGCGCGGTGCAGCGGCAGGGAGCGTTCGAGCTGGGCGGTATGTCCACCGAGAACTGGATGCGCGTGAACTTGCAGAACGAGAAGACGATTAGCGTGATTATGGGGAATCCGCCGTATAACGACCAGCAAAGCAACTGGTATGAACTTAATCCCAATCGCAAGTACCCAGAGATTGATGAGCGTATCAGAGAAACCTACATCAAAGAAGGAACAGCGCAAAGAACACATCAGTATGACATGTACAAGCGGTTCATACGCTGGGCATCGGACAGACTCGCAGACGATGGGATTATCGCGTTCATCACTAATCGAGCATACCTAGATACTGGACAAGACGACGGATTTCGCAAAGTTGCTGGCCAAGAGTTCAGCGACATTTATGTGATGGACCTGGGTTCGGATGTGCGGCGCAACCCCAAAATTTCAGGCACAACGCATAATGTCTTCGGCATACAGACAGGCGTCGCTATAGGGTTCTTCGTGCGTGAACAGTCAAAACTTGGTAAGTGCGACATTCACTACGCAAAGCGCGAAGATGCCGAGATTGCGGTAGATAAACTGGCTTACTTGTCGAAAGCGAACTTATACGACATTGATTTCAAGGACATCACACCCGACAAGAGGAATGACTGGTTGAATCAAGGGAATGCCGACTTTGAGCGACTCTTACAACTTGCCAACCGACAGACGAAGTTTGCAAAACGAACAGAAGATGAACAAGCTGTCTTTGGTCTGTACTCATTAGGAATATCTACAAATCGGGATGAATGGGTCTATGACTTCGATGCGGATTCTCTTGCTAAGAAGGTTAGGTTTTTCTGTACGACGTACCAATCTGAGATGAAACGATTTGAGGTCGAGCGTCCTGATTCTACGTCCATTGGGAGTTGGGTGAATAGGTCCATCAAATGGACGACGGAATTAGAAGCACACTTAGCTAGAGGGGATTCCCTTACATTTACAACACAGAGTATGGTTCGTGGCTTACGCAGACCGTTTGCCACTAAAAACTGCTATTACGCTCCAATCATTACCCACCGGAGATATCAACAAGCACACATTTTCCCGCACATCGGAAATCAGTCAAACAGACTCATCTGCTTCACTGCCATGGGATCCAACAAGGAATTTCACGTATTGGCGACAGATAAGCTGCCTGACCTACATCTGACTGGCGATACTCAATGCCTCCCCCTCTACCGCTACACCGACGACGGCGAGCGAGTCAGCAACATCACGGAGTGGGGGCTGCGGCGGATCAACGCGCACTACCGGCGGGAGTTCGGGGCCAATTTCGAGGAGGTTGTGGGCGGTGCGAGCATCACGGCCGAGGACGTGTTCGCCTACACCTACGCGGTCCTGCACGACCCCGCGTACAGGGAGGAGTACAAAGTTGACCTGCTGCGCGAGTTCCCGCGCCTGCCGCTCTACCACGACTGGGCCGCCTGGGTGAAGATGGGGCGGGAGCTGCTCGACCTGCACATCGGTTTTGAGGATGCGAAACCTTATCCACTGGAGCGGGTGAACAAGCCTGTAAGGAAAACATCTGCCCCTTCCCCCGTCAATTCATCTGTCATTCCCGCGCAGAGCCTGCCCCTAGCGAAGGCAGGGGCGGGAATCCAGGGGCACGGGGATGGGGGTGACGCCCCAAAACCCATGCTCCGCGCCAACGCGAAAGACAAAGAGCGCGGCGAAATCCACATCGACAGCGACACGGTGCTGCGAGGTGTGCCGGCGGACGCATGGCGGTACATGCTGGGCAACCGCTCCGCCTTGGAGTGGGTGCTGGATCAGTACAAGGAGAAGAAGCCGCGCGACCCGACTATCAGGGAGCGGTTCAATACTTACAGGTTCGCGGACTACAAGGAAGAGGTTATCGAGTTGCTGGGGCGGGTTTGCACGGTGAGTGTGCGGACGATGGATGTGGTTGACGACATGGCGATTTGGGAAGATGACGGGAGTTTACTGGTGTTCGGGGACAGAGACAAGCATGAGTTGGCGGCGGTGTCGATGGCGCAGTGGGTCGCGCGTCCTGAAGATGAAGAATGGCTGGCTGAGCTGGACACGCTGCCAGATATGAGAGAGGAAAAGTAACTTCGTGATAGGTGACATAGTTAGGTCGCCCTTCCCATTTACGGACTTGAGCAGCGGCAAAAGCCGTCCCGTCTTGCTTCTGAGCGAAGTGGGCATGGGAGATTGGATTGTCTGCGAAATAACCACCAGGAGGCACGCGAACAGTCCGGGAGTTATTCCAATAGACGCTGGAGACTTCATTTCCGGCGGGCTGCCTCGTATAAGCGTGGTGCGGTTTGACCGCCTGCATGCGCTCAACGAAGGTATATTCGACAAAGCCTATGGTCGTCCGACAATGGCAAAGACGTGGCATATCAAGGCGGCGGTGCGGGGGTTGTTCTAGGACGCTGAGCCGTAACCGGATGGACAGGATAGATAGAATGCAGCAGAAAATGAGCGCAGCCTATATGGAGCGAGTGCTATGACTACTACGAAAGAAAAGCTACTGACTGCCGATGACTTGATGCGGCTGGATGCCGAGGGGGTTCGCGGCGAGCTGATACGGGGGGTGTTTTGCGAAGTTATGTCTTCTGTAGGAGAACACGGCGAAATCGTGATGAATCTTGGCGGCGAGCTTAGGAATTTCATCAGACCGCGACGACTGGGAAGGCTCGCAGGCTCGGATGCGGGCGTGCGACTGGAGCGCAATCCCGATACTGTGCGGGAACCTGACATAGCGTACATCTCAGCAGAGCGGATGCCACTTGATGTAAGAGCAACGACCTACTATGAAGTTGTTCCCGATTTAGTAGTGGAGGTCGCCTCGCAGAGCGACACTTTGCAAAGCATAAATGACAAGGCGCGGATGTGGCTCGATTACGGGACGCAGTTGGTATGGGTGGCATTTCCGAACAGCCGCAGTGTGGATGTGCATCCGGCGGGCGGCGCGGTGTTTACGCTGGGCGAGGGCGACACGCTGGACGGAGGCGATGTGCTGCCGGGGTTTTCGTGCGCGGTGCGGGATATTTTCGACGTGTAGGGGCGCCTTGTCGAGAAACTTGCGTAAGTCCTTTCCCCCTCGATGGGCTGACAGGGGTATGTAAAATTTTCCCTCCCCCATCAAGGGGAAAGGAGTTTATGCTCTGGGTTTTCAGCCGATCCTACTGTATTCAGCCGAAGTTATACCTGAAATGACCAAATACCCCACCCTTGTCAGCTCGTCATGGGTAAGGGGACCTTTGCATATTTCTTCGATGTCGGAAATGGCTTGACAGTGTAGCATAAATGTACTATTCTGGTTGCCAGTGGGGACGGACCCTTGTGGGTTCGTCTCTTTTTTTGTGGATTTTGGGAGTGACCGGCTGCGCGCAGTGCGAGCCGGTAAGTGATGGGGGTGGATGAGTGACTACGGATGGATATATCAGCTATGCGGACTGGCTTGGTGAGCGTTACGGGCCGGAGTCGAACGGAGGCGCTGACGGCGAGTTGGGACGGATTTCGGCGGTGGAGTTTGTGGAGAATGTGCTGGGTGAGAGGCCTTACGAGAAGCAGCGGGAGATTCTGCGGCTTGCGGACGCGGCGGCGTGGCGCGGATCGGTGGTGGGGTGCAACGGGTCCGGGAAGGACTGGACCACGGCGCGGATCGTGCTGTGGTGGATGCACCGGTACGCGCCGGCAAAGGCTATCGTGACGGGACCGACGCTGCGGCAGGTGGAGGACATCGTATGGAACGAGATCCGGGCGGCGCACGGCAAGGCCGGGAACATCTTGCCGGGCATGATGCTGAAGAATCGCTATGTGATAGACGAGGAGAGGTTCGCGCTGGGCTTTACGTCGGATTCGCCGGATAAGATTCTGGGCTTTCACTCGCCCAACCTGCTGGCGGTCATCACGGAGGCGCATGCGATTCCGGACGACTACTACCGCGCGGTGAGGCGGCTGAATCCGACGAAGCTGCTGCTGACGGGGAATCCATTCACGGCGAGCGGCGCGTTCTATGACTCGCATCACCGGCATCGCAACCTGTGGGAGAAGGTCCAGATCGGAGCTGAGGACACGCCGAACGTCATAGATGGACTGTTCAAGTTGCCGGGCATGATGACCCTAGAGGATATGGAGAACTACAAGCGGGAGTGGGGCGAGGAGTCGGCGATGTACATCGGCTCGGTGCTGGGGCAGTTCCCCGAGAATCTGGAGGATGTGGTGGTGCCATTGAGCGCGGCGACGGCGGCGGTGGAGCGCGAGCTCGTTCCTGAAGGCGAGGTGATCGTGGCGTGCGATGTGGCGCACAAGGGGCATGACCATACGGTGGTGATGCGGCGGCAGGGCGGCGTGGCGCGCGTTGTGCGGCGGGTGCGCGGGCACGACACGATGGAGGTGTCGGGCATCCTGAAGTCGTACTGCGACGAGCAGAGAGTGAATGTGCTGGTGATAGACGCGGTAGGCGTCGGCGCGGGAGTGGTGGACAGGCTGCGCGAGGTGGGGCTTGCTACTGCGCGAATCGAGGCGTTCAACGGGGGCGAAAATGCGAAGCGAGCCGACCGGTTCGTCAACCGGAACGCGGAAGTGTGGTGGGCGATGCGGGAGCGTTATCTGAACGAAGAGATGGATACGGAGAATGACGATAATCTGATCCGCCAGGTGAGCGGCCGGGAGTTCACGATAGACAGCAGGGGGCGCGTCATGTTGCAGAGCAAGCGGGAGTTGACGGACTCGCCGGACGAGGCGGACGCCCTGGCGATGACATTCGCGCCGCTGCGCGCCCAACAGGTCATGAAGATATGGGTATGAGGGGAACTGACATCGATGGACAGGATGGGGAGGATAGGGATGAACATCGTACAAGGGATGAAGGCGTTTATGGCGGCGGTGAGGCAGGGCAGTTCATCCCGGCAGAATTCAGGCAGGGGCCGGTTCGATGACGGTTTCGCGCACGGGTTCGGGGAACTGGCGGGCGGCGGCGCGTCGGGGTCGGCGCAATCCGCTTTCGGAGCCTCAGCGGGTTGGGCGCAACCCGCGTTTGGGGCCTCAGCGGGTTGGGCACAACCCGCGTTTGGAGAATACTACCCGCGTTCTGCGATCGTCTATGCGGCGATCAAGGTGCGACAGGATGCGATAGCCCGGCTGCCGGTGCGGGTACTGCGGCGCGTTCCGGCGGCGCGGAAGAGGGATTCATTTGCATGTCATTCGGCAATCTCAGAGCGAGCGGTCAATGCAAGGGACGGAGGTGAGCCGGTGGACGCGCCGCATCCGTTGCAGCGGCTGCTGGACTCGCCGAACCCGTTCTGGAGCAGGAGCGACCTGTGGCGGGCGACGGAGACTTACCTGTCGCTGTGGGGATCGGCGTTCTGGGGGCTTGAGCGGGACGAACGGGGCAGCATCGTGGAGATTTGGCCGCTGCGACCGGACAAGATGCGCGTGATACCGGACTCGGAGCGGTACATCAAGGGATTCGTGTATGTGGGCGCGGGCAGCGCGCTCGTGCCGTACCTGCCGGAGGATGTGGTGTGGATGCGCTACTTCAATCCGCTGGACGAATATGCGGGGCTGTCACCTATTGCGCCGCTGCGCCAGTCGGCGGATATGGGCATGGACGCGCTGCGGGCGAACCGCAAGCTCTTGCAGAACGACAGCACGCCGGGCCTCATCATCGAGATGGAGGGCTTTCCGACAGACGCCGAGGTGAGCGATTTCTACGCGAGGTGGGAGTCGCGCTTTCAGGGCGTGGAGAAGACGCGGCGACCCGCGCTGTTGAGTCCGGGAATGAAGGCGAGCAACCTGGGGTTCAGCCCGCGCGACATGGAGTACATCGAGAGCCTGCGGTGGAGCCTTGAGGATGTTACCCGGGTGTTCGGCGTGCCAAAGGTGATGATCGGGGACTTGGAGAATACGACGTTCTCTAACTTCAGCACGGCGCGGCGGCTGTTCTGGGAGGACACGGTATCTTCTCAGCTCGCGTTCTACCAGGAAGCTCTGCGCCAGCAGTTGCTGCCGCACTTCGGGGATGACTCGCTGACGGTGGAGTTCGACCTGAGCGGCGTGGAGGCGCTGAAGGAGAGCGAGGAGAACAAGGCAAAGCGGCGCAGCATCTACGTGAAGGCGGGCATCATGACGGTTGACGAGGTGCGGCGCGAGATGAATTTGCCGCCGATGAACGGGGGCTAGCAGGATGTACAGGATGGAGGGAATAGTATCCTGTTCATCCTGTATATCCATGTCGGACAGACAAGGAGTTACAACTGTTGAAGACCAACGGAACGCGGGCGATACGGTGCGAGCACGACGGGCTGAAGATGGCGGAGGTGAAGGCGGGGTGCCTGATACTGCGGCAGAAGCATCACGGCGAGACGCATGTGCAGGTTGTGCCGCTGCGGGAGCTGCTGGGCGAGGGGATGGACAAGACGTAAAGTGATGGGATAAAGAAAAAGGATGGGCGCGTTATGTCCATCCTTTCGTTAGCAAATGCTGATAATGTCCACTGGCTCAGTGGTTTTATTCGGCAGAAGTAGCGCTTTCAGCCGTATATCCCATCCCCTCGAGAATGCCTTCCAGACGCGCTTGACGCTCTCTAACCTCCACGAGTCCAAGCCTTACATCCCGTAGGTCTTCCCTGACTTCGCCATGTTTCAGGTTCATGTCCGCCCTTATGCCGGTCTCCATCTTCCCCATGTCCGCCCTGATGCCGGTCTCCATCTTCTCCATGTCCGCCCTAATGCCGGTCTCCATCTTTTCCATGTCCGCTCTCATACTGGCTTCCAGCCTATCCAAGCGGCGTAGAAAGAACAGCATAAAACCTACAATTCCTATCAGGACACCAATGTTCGCGGCTATCTCCAAGGGCATGGGGTCTTGCTCCTATCTCCGTATCATGCCAATTATCCCGACTGTTTCGCCGCTAGTCAAGGATGCAGAGACATGTTGCCGACGTAACGGCGAAAAAACCTTCCATGAGCGTGAATTATTGGTACAATGGATAGGTGCGCGCTCCTGTGAGTGCGCTTAATTTTCAGAATAGGCAGGACTTTCTTTGCAGCGAAACTCCAGAGTCGCGGTTCGGGCGCGACATCTCATCAAGCGATACGACGAACTTACGGCCGTCAACGACATCAGCTTCGACATCTTCGAAGGCGAGTGCTTCGGCTTTCTCGGTCCAAACGGGGCGGGCAAGACCTCGACGATGAAGATGCTGTCGTGCGTGTCGCCCGTGAACGGCGGTGAACTGCTCGTTCACGGCATGGATGTGAACCGGGAGCAGCGCAGAATCAAGCTTGAACTGGGCATCGTGTCGCAGTCGGACAGCCTGGACCCGGACCTGAGCGTCTTGCAGAATCTGCTGACCTATGCGCGGTATTTCAATATGCCCCGCAAGCTTGCCGAGCAGCGCGCGATGGAGTCACTGAGGCAGTTCCAGCTTGAGGAGAAGGTACACCAGACGATAGACCAGCTCTCGGGCGGGATGCGCCGCCGGCTGCTCATTGCGCGGGCGATGCTGCACGATCCGAGGATTCTTGTGCTGGACGAGCCGACAACCGGGCTGGACCCGCAGGCGAGGCTGCTGGTGTGGGACAAGCTGGCGATGCTGAAGTCGCGGGGGATAACGATTCTGCTGACCACGCACTATATGGACGAGGCGGCGCACCTATGCGACAGGCTGGTGGTGATTGACCAGGGGAATGTTCTTGTTGAGGGCGTGCCGCGCGAACTGGTACACGAGCATGTGGGCGATCAGGTGGTGGAGCTGCGCGTGAATCCCGTACACATGGCGGGCGTGGTGCAGCAGCTTACGGACGAGGGGATGGAGTTCGAGTATGGCGGAGATTCGCTGTACTTCTATGGGGATAGCAGCGCGGCGCTGAACGAGAACGGCAGCCTGAACGGGTACGAGATGTTCCAGCGTCCGGGCAACCTGGAGGACCTGTTCCTCCGACTGACCGGGCGTGGACTGCGCGAGGGGTAGAGGCTAACAGAATATACAGGATGGGGAGGCTGTTTATCTTGCCTATCCTGTGCATCCTGTTAGTTTCCAAAGAGTTAAAATGACGACATTAGCGACAATGACGACAATGGTACAGCGGACGCCCGTGTGGGGTGGGTTCCGTGTGTGGCAGCGCAACCTCGATGCCTTCCGGCGCGCATGGCGCTTCGAGATCGGCGGCCTCTTCGTAGAGCCGTTCGTGCTTCTGCTGGGCGTGGGGTTCGGGCTGGGCGCTTACATATCAAACCTCGGCGAGGGGGTAAGCTACCCGCACTTCCTTGCGCCGGGCGTTATCGCCTCTTATGCCATGTTCCACGCCACATTCGACGCCTCGTATGGCGCGTATATGCGGATGACGACGCACAACCTCTACGAGTCCATCCTGTTCACGCCGCTGGGTCCTGAGGACATTGTGGTAGGAGAGGTCTTGTGGGGAGCGACGCGCGGGTTGGTGTCGGCGGTGGCGGTGCTTTTCGTTGCGACGATATTCGGTCTGGTAAGCTCGCCGTGGGCTCTTCTCGCGCTGCCGGTGGCGTATCTCGTCGGCCTGACGTTCTCCGCAATCTCTATGGTGGTGACGGCGACCGCTAGCACGATAGGATCGATCAACAACTTCCTGACGCTGTTCATCCTGCCGATGTTCTGGGTTAGCGGGGTATTCTTTCCGCTCGACAGGCTGCCGGAGGTGGTGCAGAAGGCGGCATGGGCGCTGCCGCTGACGGCGTCGGCGGCACTGGTGCGAGGCCTCTTCGCCGGGGAGCTTACGCCATGGATGCTGTTGTGGTTGGTGGAGCTGGTCGCGTTCCTGCTCGTCGGGGTGTGGCTGGCGTCGCGGCAGATGCGTAAGAGGCTGATTAAGTGAGTTAGTCAGTCAGTGCGTCAGTCTCCACAAAACAGGACCCCCAAGATATTTCATCCCCATCCTAACCTTCCGCCATCAAGACGGAAAGGACAGGATGAACGGCGAACATGCCCGAATGCAATCTATGTCAACTCAGTCAGCCCTCGAAATAAAGCCATTGCAGAAAGGCGAAATCCCGCTGCTGGACGCTCATCTCGATGTGGAGCGGCTGGCAGGGCGGCACCATGACCGCTTCGCGCAGCAGCAGTACGGGCGGCTGACTTACCTGATTGCGTGGCTGGACGGGATTCCCATAGGACACGCGATGGTGCGGTGGGAGGGAACTACGGACACCTACGTCGCCGACCGAATCTCGGACTGCGCGCATGTGGAGGACTTGTTCGTGATGCCGGAGGTTCGTTCGCAGAGCATTGGGACGCGGATACTGGCGTATGGAGAGCGCCTTGCGATGGAACGCGGTTTTACGCAGATAGGCCTGGCGGTCGGGATAGACAACCCGCGCGCCCGCGCGCTGTACGAGCGGCTGGGGTATGATGACACGGGTTTCGGCGTATTCGAGATTGGAGGCGCGTACACCGACATTCACGGCAAGCAGCGGGAATGGCGGGAAGTATGCGAGTATCTGGTGAAGAGGCTGGACTAACATCGATAGACAGGGTAGGGAGGATATTGCCCCTGCCCTGCCCTCTTGGATTCCCACCTGTGCGGATAGTGGCGCGATGATGCAAGGATGACAATGCTATAATGCGGTCTGAGAATCGCCCCAAGGAGCAGGCTGATGGTTACGCATGTGGATATGTCGGAAGCCCAGGCGCAACTGCCTAGCCTTCTGGCGAAGGTGGAAGCCGGCGAAACAGTTGTCATCGAGCGGGACGGAAAGCCGATGGCGCAGATAACCGTGTACACTGCGCCATTACAGGAAGAGAAACCACTCGGCAAGCGGCAGTTTGGCAGACTCAAAGGTAAAATCTTCATTGACGACGACTTGTTCGCTCAGCCGTTGCCCGACGACTTATTGAGAGCGTGGGGAGAGTTGCCTGAATGAACCCAAGGCTGGATTCTCACGCCCTTTTGTAGGGCGGCTAGAAATAAATGAGCGTCGCTTCGACCGGTACGGCGTCAACCGCGTCTGGTGATTCGTTCACTGATTCAATCTGAAACTGGCTACTGAAAACTGATACAAGATACCATTACAGGAGGCACACACATGGTTATGCTTAGCCCACGCAACGACTGGCTTGAAATCACACAGGAAGAACCCATCGAACCCGACCTGCCGATATGCGACCCGCACCACCACCTGTGGGAGCGGCCCGGCAACAACTACATGCTCGACGACTTGCTGCGTGATACGACATCCGGCCATAACATCGTCAGTACCGTATTCCTCGAATGTTCTTCGATGTACCGGGAGGACGGACCTGAGCATCTGAAAGTGCTTGGCGAGACCGAGTTCACGGCAGCGGTCGCAGAGGAAGCAGCCGCGCGCGCCGATGTGCATACGAACGTCAACGCCGCCATAGCCAGCCACGCCGACCTGACGCTCGGAGACGCAGCCGGAGAGGTGCTGGAGGCGCACATCGAGCTGGGCAGGGGCAGGTTCCGCGGCATACGGCACGGCACATCGCACGACCCCAGCCCTGTAATCCCCGCTTATCGCGATCGGGGTCCCGGCGTGATGATGACACCCGAGTTCCGGGAGGGCTTCAAGCAGCTTCAGAGGCTCGATCTCACCTTCGACGCGTGGATGTACCACCCGCAGCTGCCCGAACTCGTGGACTTAGCCCGCAACTTCCCGGACGTAACGATCATCCTGGACCACATCGGCGCGCCGCTCGGCATTGGCCCCTACGAGGGCAGGCGAGCGGAAGTCATGGAAGTCTGGAAGCGCAGCATCGCCGAGGTCGCGCAGAACGAGAACGTCTTCGTGAAGGTCGGCGGCTGCGGCATGCCCAACTACGGCAACGACTGGCACGAGCGCGAAACGCCCATCGGCTCAGTCGAGCTTGCGGAGGCTACCGCGCCTTACTACCTGCATGTCATAGAGCAGTTCGGCGTGGAGCGCTGCATGTTCGAGAGCAACTTCCCCGTCGATAAGGTGTCGTACTCGTACAATGTGATGTGGAACTCGTTCAAGCGCATCGTCGCCGACTTCTCCGACAGCGAAAAGGCAGCCCTGTTCCACGACACCGCTGTGAGGGCATATCGAATCTAGGCTAATTGGAAATTTGCATTAGTCCCTTCCCCCTTGATGGGCTGACAGGGGTAGGTAAATGCCCTTGACGGCTCTGAACGCTGCCCCAAAGTCCCTTCCCCCTTGACGGGGGAAGGTTAGGATGGGGGTGAAATCCCCACCGCAAGCCCTCTCATTCTCAATACCTACCCCTCTGAACCCTTGATGGGGGAAGGTTGGGATGGGGGTGAAAGCGCCGATTAGCTACACTAATGCAACTTTCTCAGGTAATCTGGCGGGGTGTGATGGCAGAACAACTTAGTGAATCTTCGTCAATCTACTCCCCGCCGAACACCAAATGCGAGCGCAGGAAGTCGATGTCCATCTCGACGCCTAGCCCCGGCGCGTCAGGCATGAACAGGTCGCCGTTGCGGATGTCCAGCCCCGGCTCGATGAACGCGCCGTATGCGCCGAGGTCGTAGCGCATCGTCTCCAGCTTGTAGAAGTTCGGCGTCGTCATCATCACGTGCGCTCCGGCAAGCACATTGATCGGCCCACTCGCGTCGTGCGGCGACACCGGAATGTAGTACGCCTCCGCCATCGTGGAGATTTTCTTCAGTTCGGTAATGCCGCCCGTCCATGTAACATCCGGCATGATGAAGTCCGCGAGGTTGTTCTCCAGTATCGGAACGAACTCCCAGCGCGTGTGCAGCCGCTCGCCCACGGAAATCTTCACAGGAATCTCGCGGCGCACCTGCTGAAGCGCCCGATAGCTCTCCACCGGCACCGGCTCCTCGAACCAGTGGATGTCGTGCTTCGCCAGCCTGTTCGCAAGCTCGATTGCGGTCGGCACGTTGTACATCCCGTGCGCGTCAATCAGTATCTCGATATCCGGCCCTATCGCCTCGCGCACCGCACCCACTATCTCGTCCGCAGTCGCCAGCCCCTCCCTGCTCAGCTGCCCGTCCAGCATGCCTGCATTGCCACCGGGGATGAAGCGCATCATGGGGTCGAACTTGAACGCCTCGTACCCCGCGTCCACAATCTGCTTCGCGTCCGCAATCGCATCTGGCACACTGGTCGGCTCAGGCGGGTGTGTGTAAAGTGCGATGCGGTCCCTGACCGGCCCTCCCAGTAGCTCGTATATCGGCAAGCCAAGCTCCTTGCCGCGAATATCCCACAGCGCAATGTCTATCCCGCTGATGACCGCCGTTACCGCTCCCCGCGTGCCAACATAAGTGAACGAGCGGAATATCTTCTGCCAAAGTCGCTCGAACTCGTTGGTGTTCTCGCCGGCCACAAAGTCGCTGACTTCTCGAATCATCGACGCGACCGCGCGGTTGGCGACAGGACCCGGATATGTCGTAACTTCGCCCCATCCGGTTATTCCCTCATCGGTATCCACCTGCACGAACACCAGCTGCCTATCGTGAACCAACGGCTTCTGCTCGGCTCCGACACGCATCTCCCACGGAAAGCTCACAACCCACGGTGTTACCTTTGTTATCTTCATTGATATCGTCTCCTTATCGTGACATTAGTCCTCTGCCAGAAATCATTGGCCAGAAATCTCCCGAAGATGGTATGTCAACCCTGTGGAAGGGTGCAATAATCATACCGCATGCGACAAATTTGCACTTGCGGAATTGTCTTCGAGGGTAAAGCGACATGCTTGAAATGTCCGTGGCATGATATATCTGTTGTAGGTTGTATCAGGAGGCGATTTCGCAAATGCTATTCGACCACCAGATTCGTCATTCCTGCGGAGGCAGGAATCCAGAAATCGTGGAATTACAGGCATCTTGATGCTTTTCGCCTCCGCCGTAACCCTCCCCCGTCAAAGGGGGAAGGAATTTGTGAAATCATCTTTGTATAAGGAGGCGTAAGACATGGATGCAGACATCGTTGCGTCGATTTTGGGGCCTATCATCAATCCTTATCGGCTTGTTGATGTTGCTTGTAGCCGCCGCAGGCTTTCTCGACTGGTATGGCGTTATAGAAGTCCCTTGGCTCAACAAGGACCGCAAGACCACTTCAGACGATACCCCGCCGCCTACGCCTGGGGATTGAAGCAACGGACTTTGATGTGAACCTTAACTCGCGTACTGAAAGTGACGAAATTCCCACAAAGTGGGTGTTCATCAGCCTGTTTGCGATAGGTTTAGTAGGCATAGGCCTTATGGTATGGCTTGCGCCAACCACCGAAGCCGCAATGACTCCTGCTCGCGCACGGCTGCTGGACGCCGGTGACTGGATGCTGAAGGCATCCGTCGGTTTAATCCTCGGCTTCGCGGGCGGACGCCTCGCTGCACGCAACTGAATTGCCCATTCTATCCTAACCATCCTGTATGTCCTGTCAGTCTCACTCCTCCTCACTTGACCCTCCCCGCCCAAAACCCGTATATTGACGCCAAACTATTACACGCCCAAGCGTGTATGTGTGGATATTACGCGTTCAAACGCGTATGTGTGGATGTTACCCGCTAAACGCATGGCTGTGCGCTTGACGATCAAGCCTTCGCAGCCACGCCAATTCATTGATTTGGGAGGTCAATAATATGGCATTCGGAAGTGGCGATTACATGTACGAAGTAGCAGAGGGCTGGGGGCAGCTGCCCGAGGGATTCGAGTTCAAGCAGGTTGCCGACGTCGCCGTGGACGGCAACGACAATGTGTACGTCTATAACCGCGGCACGCACAATCTCGTAATCTTCGACCGGGAAGGCAACTATCTCGACTCGTGGGACTTGCAGCACAAGGAGCCGCATGGCATCTGCGTAGGTGAAAGAGGCAATATCTATCTGGCGGACAGGGACTCGCACGTCGTCGAAAAGCGCGACCCGGAGGGCAACCTGCTGCTCACGCTCGGCACTCGCGACGTGCCCTCGGACACGGGCGAGATAACGCGCTCCCTCGTGGAGAAGCCGGGCGGTCCCTTCAACATGCCGACCGGCATCGCCATCGGCAGCTTCAGCGACATCTTCATCTCCGACGGTTACGGCAACTGCCGCGTGCATCACTACAACTCCACCGGAACGCACATGAAGTCATGGGGCTTGCCCGGCAAGATCAACCCCGGCGACTTCCACCTGCCGCACGGCATCGGCGTCGACTCGGAGAATAGGGTTGTAGTCGCCGACCGCGAGAACAATCGCATTCAGGTCTTCGACGAGGAGGGCGAGTTCCAGTTCATGTGGACAGGCTTCCAGCAGCCCACATCCGTCGCATTCGGGCCGGAAGGCGAGATTTACGTCCCTGAACTCCAGCACCGCGTCAGCATCATAGACGGCGAGGGCAACCTGCTCGCGCGCTGGGGCGACGAGCACAGCCACGAGCCGGGCCTCTTCTACGCGCCGCACGGCATGGCAATCGACTCGCACGGCGATATCTACGTCGGCGAGGTGCTGGAAGGCCAGCGCATCCAGAAGTTCATCCGGCAGTAGGGATAGCTTCGAGAGTCTCACAGTCCGTATCCGGACAATCCCTGCGATCGAAGTAGCGACTAGGAGATTACGGTTTGGAAGCGATCATAGGGATTGTCATAGGGCTGGTCATCGGCTTAGTAGTCGGCGCACTTCTGATGAAGTCCAGGTCCGACGGCGAGAGCGAGAAGTGGCGCGCGGAGGCTGAAGATAGCAGGTTGGAAGTCACCAGGCTTCAAACAGGGTTTGAACACTCCAACAGCCGCTTTGAGGAATTGGAACGCAGTAACTCGAATCTGGTCGCTACCGCTGAGAGGCGTCAGAGCGAAGCAATCGAGTCCGATAAGGCACGCGCCGAACTTCAGGCGAAACTGGACGCCGCCAACAAGCAATTGGCCGAGCGCGCCGACATCGAAAAAGTGCTGGGCGACCAGTTCAAGGTCTTGGCGAACGAAGCCGTCTCTAAGAACAGCGACGCGTTCGCCAAGACTGCCGACGAAAAAATCGGCGCAATGGTCAAGCCTCTGTCCGAGGAACTAAAGCGCATCGAAGAGGCGCGCAATCAGTCGCAGGGCAGTCTCAAGCAGCAACTAGAGTCGCTTGTTCAGAATAACAACACACTGACTGAGGAGACTCGCAACCTGACGAACGCCCTCAAACGACCCGAAGTGCGTGGTTCATGGGGCGAGATGCAGCTTCGCCGGGTGGTGGAGCTGGCCGGCATGTCGAACTACTGCGACTATGAGGAGCAAGTTAGCATTACCTCGGACGATGGCAGCCGCGAACGTCCGGATATGGTCGTACGCATGCCCAATGAGCGCACCATCGTCGTGGACGCCAAGACTCCGATGAACGCCTACCTAGCCGCATTGGAGTCGGACACCGAGGCGGAGCGCTCCGAGGCGATTCTACTTCATGCTAAGCAGGTCAGGGAGCGGGCGCAGGACCTGTCACAGAAGTCGTACCAGCGGCTATTCGACAGGTCGCCAGACTTCGTTGTGATGTTTCTACCCGGTGAATTCCTTCTTCAGCAGGCCCTCGAACAAGACCGCGAATTGATCGACTGGGCCATGCAGCGTAATGTGGTCATCGCGACACCGAACACACTGATGGCGTTGCTAAAGGCGGTTGCGATGGGCTGGCGCGAGGCGCAGATCGAAGAAGAGGCGGCGAAGGTCGCAGCTTTAGGCCAAGAACTCCACGACCGCATCAGGATATTCGCCGGGCATATGGTGAGGATGAGGGGTTCGCTGAACTCTATGGTGGAGCACTTCAACGCCGGCGTCGGTTCGCTTGAATCGCGGGTACTCACATCGGCACGAAGGTTCAAAGACCTTGGGGTAGCCACTTCTCAGGATATACCCGAACTGAGCGAAATAGACTCGCAGACGCGCGAGTTCAGGATGGAAGAGTTGCGCGCCCTGCCCGACCCGGATGCCGCGGGCGACGACTGACCCTTCCCATTCAATCCCCGCCTCGAAAACTGATATACTGGCTGACCGCAACAATGGCATACCTGAATGGCATACCTGTCCGAAGGCGGAGTTCGGAGGCTTGACCATGGCGACCGCAAGATCGAAAGCGACTACCGCGTCCTCTGCGAAGAGTGCCGCCGAAACACCCTGGTACGAACTCATAAACGACGCCCCGGAGCCGCCCGAGGACGCGATGCAGCAAGCCGACATAATTCTCTACATCATGTCTATACTCTGGGCGCGATACAAGAATGTTCCCGGTGCGCTCGTATCCGAGCAGACGAATGTCATCTACGATTCTGCCGTGCCCGGATCGGTCATCGTACCGGACGGTTATATCGTCTTCGGTGTGGACACCGAGACGATAAAAATGTACCGCCGCAGCTACCGCATAGACGAGTGGGGCGTTCCACCCGCATTCGTGCTGGAGGTTGCGTCGGAGAGTACAGCGGCGAGGGACCTGGGCGAGAAGCGCGAGATATACGCCCGGATGGGCGCGCAGGAATACTGGCGCCTGGACAGGCATGGCTACTACGGCGAGCCGCTTGTCGGCGAGCGTCTGGTGAACGGCGAGTACGAGCGGTTCGAGCTTCACAGCGAGGCGAACGGCGATGCCTGGTCTCGCAGCGAGGTTTTGGGCGTGGACTTCTACCATCGGATAGAAGAGAGCATAAGCGTATTTCTGCTGAAAGACAGCGAGACGGGCGAATGGCTGGGGGACTTGGGCGAAGAAGTTGCGGCGCACGCCGAAACCGAAGCGGCGCGTCAAGCGGCAGATGCTCGTAACCGCGAACTTGAAGCTGAACTTGACCGCCTCCGCCGACAACTAGAGGAGCATTGAAGAAATCCGATGTACTGACCAAGCCGATTCAACCCCAAAAATAACCCCAAGCCCGCCGGAGGCTTGACCATGACGACAGCAAGAACGAAGGCGACTAACGCGTCCTCTGCGAAGAGCGCCGCCGAAACACCTTGGTACGAACTCATAAACGAAGTACCCGAACCGCCGGAGGACGGACTGGTGGAAGACGCCGTTATTACGCTGATTAAGGCGATACTGGTCGCCCGATACGCCGACGACCCGACTACGCTGGTCCTGGGACCGGCTACCTTTCTCATCTACGACTCCGACACGCCCGGCTCACTCATCGCCCCAGACTGCTATGTCATGTTCGGCGTGGACGCGGACTTCATCCTGGACTTCCGGCAGAGCTACCGCATTGAAGAATGGGGCGTCATACCCGCGTTTGCTCTCGAAGTGGCATCTCCCAGCACAGCGCGCAGGGACTTGACGGAAAAACGCGAGTTGTACGCGAGCATAGGCGTGGGTGAATACTGGCGGCTGGACAAGTTCCGCGAGAACTACGGCGAACCGCTTGTCGGCGAGCGTCTTGTGAACGGCGAGTACGAGCGGTTCGACCTGCATACAGAGGATAACGGGGATATATGGTCGCGCAGCGAGGTGCTGGGAGTGGACTTCTACTACCGAGCCGAGAGTGAGGACTTCGGCGCATTCCTGTTGAGGGACAGCACAACAGGCGAATGGCTGAATGACTTGAGCGGTGAGATTGTAGCGCATGCCGAAACCGAAGCTGCGCGTCAGGTGGCAGAAGCGCGAGCGCAAGCAGCCGAAACGCGCAATCGTCAGCTTCAGGCTGAACTGGAACGCCTGCGCCGACAGCAATGAACATGCCTCGCTGTTCGCCAAACTGATATACTGACCACTGGCAATTGAAAACCGTGAACTTATAGCCGAAGGAGACATACATTGAACGGTTACGAAGCAATGGCAAAGATACTGAAAGCAGAGGGCGTGGAATGGCTGTCGTGCTTCCCGGCGCAGCCCCTAATCGACGCATGCTCGCGTGAGGGCATCCGCCCCATCCTGTGTAGGCAGGAACGCGCGGGCGTCAACATGGCGGACGGGTTCAGCCGCATCCACAACGGCAACAAGATCGGCGTATTCACGATGCAGACCGGTCCCGGCGCCGAGAACGCATTCGGCGGCGTGGCGCAGGGATTCGCCGATTCCGTTCCCTTCCTCGCAATCCCCGGCGGCAATCCGGCCCCTCGCCAGGGCGTTCACCCCAACTTCGAGTCCGTTCCCAACTACCAGGGCATCACCAAGTGGGCGGCGTTCATCAACATGCCGGAGCGCATCCCGGAAATGGTCGGGCGCGCGATGACCCACCTGAAGCACGGCAGGCTTGGCCCCGTGCTGCTGGAGTTCCCCGGCGATGTCGCCGCAGCCGAGTTCCCCGGAGAGCTTAACTACAAGCCCGTCGAAGTGCATAAGTCCGGCGCGTCTCCCGAGGACGTGCGCGACGTCGTAGCGGCTCTGCTCGGCGCAAGCGCGCCCGTCATCAATGTCGGGCAGGGTGTCCTCTACGCGGAGGCGACCCCCGAACTCATCGAGTTCGCCGAACTGACCAACATCCCCGTAATGACCACCCTCGCGGGCAAGAGCGCCTTCCCGGAGACGCATCCGCTGTCGCTTGGCACGGGCGCATCATCCGGCACGCTCATGTGTGCGCGCTTCCTGGAGAACGCTGACCTCGTTGCCGGCATCGGCACGAGCTTCACCATCTCCAACTTCAACGCTCCCATGCCTTCCGGCGTAACTCTCGCGCACATCACAAACTGCGCCGAGGACATCAACAAGGACTATCGCGCGGACTACGGCGCGGTCGGAGACGCGAAGGTGGTGCTGCGGCAGATGATCGAAGAGGCGAAGAGTCAGCTTGGCAATGCTGAGGGGCGAGGCGATGTGAACGGCGTCCGCGACGAAATCAAGAAGATTCGCGACGAGTACATGGCGGAGTGGGGCCCCAACTTCGTGTCCGACGAGGTGCCCATCAGCCCGTACCGCGTATTCAACGAGATGATGGCGAATGTTGACATCGCCAACACGATTGTGACGCACGACTCCGGCTACCCGCGCGAGCAGATTGTACCCTTCTGGCCCGTAACCACGCCGCGCGGCTACATCGGCTGGGGCAAGTCAACGCAGCTCGGCTACGGACTGGGCTTGGCGCTCGGCGCGAAGATGGCAGCACCCGACAAGACGGTCATCAACATCATGGGCGACGCCGCGTTCGGCATGGCGGGCCTGGACATCGAGACCGCCGCCCGCTCCAACATCGGCACGCTGACCATCATCCTCAACAACGGCGTGATGACCCACTACTACGACCACTTCCCGCATGCCACCGAGCACTGGGGCAGCAACAAGCTTGGCGGCGAGTACGCCAAGGTCGCCGAGGGCTTGGGCGCTTATGCCGAGCGCGTGGACGACCCCAACGAGGTGAACGGCGCCATCAAGCGCGCCCTCGAAGCCACGAGCGAAGACCGCCCCGCAGTCCTCGAAATGATGACCAAGGAAGAAGAAAACATCTCCCGCTACTGGCGCTAAGAACGAGCTAACAGGATTTACAGGATGAAAAGGATAGGAGCGAGTGAAGGACTGCTTTACGGCAGTCTTACTCGCTCCATCATTGGTTGCGCCTTTGATGTTATCAATGAATTAGGTCATGGCTTCCTGGAATCCGTTTACGAAAATGCTCTCATTCTCGCCCTTGAAGACACCGGCCTCACTGTCGAATCTCAGAAAGCCATTGATGTCAGCTTTCGAGGGCGAACTGTTGGCAACTTTTACGCCGACTTGATGGTGGAAGATAAGGTCATCGTTGAACTGAAGGCTGTATCGACGCTCACGCCTGAACACAACGCCCAAGTAATAAATTACTTGAACGCCACAGGCATTAGAGTCGGGCTACTAATAAACTTCGGCAAACAAAGGCTTCAGTATAAGCGCCTCACCCCTAGCAACACCTAAATCTTATCCCCTAATCCTGTCCATCCTGTATATCCTGTTAGCCCCCGTCAATTAACTCAGGTAGCGGCCAATGAAGTCGAACAGCTTGTTCCACCCGTCCACCGCCTGCTCCTGGCGGTACGCCCCGCGGTCGTAGTAGAAGAATCCGTGCCCCGCGCCCTCGTACATGTGGAACTCATAGTCCTTGCCCGCAGCCTTCAGCGCTGCCTCGTGCTGGTCCACCTGCTCAGGCGTCGGGCTTGCGTCCTCCGCGCCGAACAGCCCCAGCAGCGGGCATGACAGGTCTGCGGTATAGTCTATCGGCGCGACCGGCTGCTGTGGCGGCCTGTCGTCCTCCGCCTGCACCACGCGCCCGCCCCAGCACTCCACCGCCGCGTCGAACGACGTCGAGCGGCAGGCGCACAGGAAGGCATGCCGTCCACCCGAGCATGTGCCGAACACGCCCACCTTGCCGTTGGAGTACGGCAGCGAGCGGATGTAGTCTGCGGCGGCGGACATATCCGCGACAACCTGGTCGTCCGGCGCGCCGCCCTCTGCGCGAGCCTTCGCGGCTACATCATCCGGTGTGCCGTGTCCGAAGCGGTGATACAGGTCCGGCGAGATTGCCAGGTAGCCGTGGTGCGCGAACTTGCGCGCGAAGTCGCGGTACAGCTCGTCCCAGCCCGGCAGGTGGTGAATCAGCACCATCGCGGGAAACGGCCCATCGCCCAGCGGTCGCGCGAAGTACGTGTTGATCGCGTCGCCATTCGCCCCGCTGATGGTGATAGTCTCCGCAATCATCCCCTCATACTGATCGGTCGTATAGTTATGCGGCATAAGTGTGCCTCCTTCTGTGTTTGTTCTCGCATTGTTGCGCGCGTCCCAGCATATCGAGGCTGGAAGCGCCAACATGGTAATGCCTAACCGCTTTTGGCGCAAATGGCGAATCCCGTTTACCCGCCTCCGCCAACCTCAGTATCAATTTCGGTATCAGTTGCCGCGAATATCAGAAACTGTATCAACTGGAAATGCGAAGAGGCCTCGAAATGTAATATGCTCCCTGTGTTACTGACTATTGAACTCAAGCCAATTTATGAGGTACTGCATTATGAACGCTGTAATTGACGCTTGGCGCGAACAGATGGAGGCGTATGACCGCTATATGGCGGCGCTGCGCGGCAACGGAGACGGTCATGGACATGGGCACGGCAGCAGCGGCGCCCAGCGAATGAGCTTCATCAACAAGCCGTTGGATCCACACCGCACGGACGACCCGGTGGTGAACGCCCTCGTCTCCATTCTGGGAACGGACGCCGAAGTCCTCGATGTCGGCGGTGGATCAGGGCGGCTCGCGCTGCCTCTGGCGACGCGAGCAAAGCATGTGACCGTAGTCGAGCCGTCCGAAGATTCGGTCGAGCTGCTGAATACGCGCGCGGCGGAAGCCGGAATCACGAACATCACCGTCATTAGCGAGCCGTGGGAGGATGTGAGTGAGCCAATGGCGGACATCGTTCTCTGCTCGCTGGTCCTGCACCATGTGATGGATGCCGCAGATTTCGTGAGAAAATTGCAGAAGCACGCCAGAGACCGTGTGGCAATAGTGGAAATGTTCGAGACGCCCGGCGCAGTGGAAAGGCCCTTCTACAAGCGCGTTCATGGCTCCGCTCCGACGCCGTTGCCCGGACTCCCGCTAGTCCTGGAACTGCTATGGGCGCTGGACATCTTCCCGAATGTAGGCATGGTCAGCCCGGAGGCCGCCGTTCTCGATACCGACCGCGAAGGCGTGCTGGAGCACCTGCGAAGCAGGCTCAACGTAGAAGAAGGAACGGATGCGGATGAGCGCCTGCTCGCCGCGGCTGACGAACTGCTGGAGGATATTCCCGAGGGCTTGACCGTTCGCGGCGCGGCTCCGAGACGGAGCGCAATCGTCTCCTGGCGTCCCGAACGCGACTGAAAATCTCGGTGTTCCTTCCCTCCTTGACCGGCTGACAAGGCTAGGTAAAGTTCCCTCTCCTCCTGGGAGAGGGCTAGGGTGAGAGTGAGGGTAAAATCCCAAAGCACCCGCCACGTAACGCACCCACTCCGTGGTGTACAATGCACGGGCCGAATGCACTAGAACACCGGAGGCGACCCGATGCACATAGCACGCTTTTCATTAAACGATCGGATACAGTGGGGCATCGTCGAAGGCGACGAAATACGCGCCCTGGACGGCGACCTATACGACAGCCCGCGAGCCGGAGGACGGATATGCTCCCTTTCGGAAGCGCGGCTGCTCGCGCCCATCGACGCCCACGCCAACAAGGTAGTGGCGATCGCGGCGAACTACGGCGACAAGGCCGGACGCGACGGCCCCGGCATCTTCATGAAGCAGCCCGGCACCGTCATAGGGCCCGACGACTCCATCATCTACCCGCGCATAGGCGTCCGCATCATCCACGAAGCCGAGGTCGGCATAGTCATCGGCAGGCAGGCGCGGCATGTCAGCGTCGAAGACGCGCTCGACTACGTTCTCGGCTACACCTGCGTCAACGACGTCAGTGCCAACCAGCTCACCAACAACGACGTGGGCGCGGGCATGAGCCTCCGCTGGAAGCACTTCGACACCTTCTGCCCGCTCGGCCCCGTAGTCGCTACCGGCATAGACGGCGACAACCTGAGGATTCAGTGCCGCGTCAACGGGAAGACCGATGTTGACGGCAGCAGCTCCGACATGCTCTGGGGCGTCGCCGAGCTGGTGAGTTGGGTATCCGACGTGATGGCGCTATACCCCGGCGACATCATCCCCAGCGGATGCCCCGGCGTTGACGAAATCAAGGTCGGCGACACCGTGGAGGTCGAAGTCGAAGGCATCGGAATCCTACGCAACCCCGTGATAGCCGACAGCGACTGAGCGATTTGGATTGCGGATACTCAGCACAAGGGTTATTGTTAGAATATGAACATTTCAGTAAGCGATCAAATCAACGAGCGAATCAGGCGCAAAGTCGAATCTGGGCAATATCCATCGACGGATGACGTGCTTGCCAGAGCGCTAACGCTGTTGGAAGAGCACGACGCTGAACTGGAACGCGAACTTGCTGATATGCATGAAAGAGTGCGAATAGGTACCGCGCAAGCAGACGCGGGCGAACTGATACCTGCCAACGAAGTATTCGACGAATTGCGCCGGCGGCACGATGATACGGCTACAAGTCAAAGCGGATGAATCTCTGCAAATTGGCGATCCTATGCCAATTCCTGTGCCTCTCCCCGTCATTAGTATGTTAGTCCCCTCTCCCAATGGGAGAGGGTTAGAGCCTGCCCCTGTGCCCTTTTCGTCATTCCTGCGGAGGCAGGAATCCAGAAGGCTGTGCGAGGATGATCTGTGCCAGATATTCTCTTAATGAATACTGTATCAAGTAAAGGACAACCTGAAATTTCAGAATGCCAACAACCCATGACCACCAATGGGGGGATATGACAAGAATTGCCAGAATGAACATACCGTGCGTTTACATCCTTTCAAGCAGACCGAATGGCACTCTGTACATTGGGGTTACGTCGGACTTAGCCAAAAGAGTCTGGCAACACAAGAACAACTTTGTGGGAGGATTTACGCAACGCTACAATGTGCATCGCCTCGTTTGGTACGAGGTTCATGAAAATATGGATAGCGCTATCACTAGGGAGAAAGCGCTGAAGAATTGGAAGCGAGCGTGGAAGATTAGACTGATTGAGGAAAGCAATCCGACTTGGCGAGATGTGTATGAAGAGGTCATCTAAGCAGGAACGGAACGCTCTCTTGAGGACTTATGGATTCCTGCCTTCGCAGGAATGACCCGGAGAGGTTTCTCATCCCCTCTATCCTGTCCATCTACGTCAGTTTCCGCCATCCAGCGTCAGCGTAAAGTCCCCCAGCGTCGTGGCCTCATAAGTCGTCACATCGAGCAGGTATCTCTGACCCGCAACGGACGTCCATTCGATTCGCGAGTTCGTATTGTCCTGCTCAATATCATCGTTCATCTCGACGAGCGCCCAGCTCTCACTCCCGGCGTCCCACTCAAATAGGACCAGGACGGTATCCTCCGACGATGTCAGCGCCGCTTCCCATAAGCCGCCCGACAGCGCCTCTAACTCCACATAGCGATAGTACCGGTCGCCGTCCCTGACGTCTTCGAGTTCATGGGGATACACGCAGTCCGCTGACCACGACCCTTCAATCGCAAATGGAAGGGCGCCGTCGGGCAGCCTGAGCGCGCACGGGTTTGATTCGGGATCATCCTCCCCGCTCTCGCCGTCGGATTCGTCCTCGCCCTCGCTGCCGGACGCCCCGGACTCGCCGCCAACCGTCGCTGTTGGCGATGCCGTCGGTTCCGGCGTCGCTGTCGGCGTTGGCTCCGGTGTAGCCGTTGGCGTCGGCGATGCCGTCGGTTCTGGCGTCGCTGTCGGCGTTGGCTCCGGTGTAGCCGTTGGTTCCGGCGTAGCCGTCGGCGTCGGCTGGCCCTGGCCGGACGCGCCATCCTCACCTTCTGTGCCCGACACCGGAGTTGGCGATGCCACAGGCGCAGGCGTAGCTATCGGTGTAGGTTCCGGCGTCGGTCGGCTCTGGTCGGACACGCCGTCCTGCCCGTCCGTGCCGATCTCCTGGGTACTTGAGGTCGAGTGCGTGGTCGCCTGGCGCAGCGCGGAATACTTGCCCTCGCCGTTGTCGTTGAGCGCGCGGACGCGGAAATAGTACGTCGTTCCGGGGCGCAGGTCGCCAAATGTCCATTCGGTGCGATCACCCGGAATCCTCAGGATGTCGATGATGTTATCGAAGTCGTACAGTTCGTTCAGGCTGTCTGCACTCTCGTAAATGTACAGCCAGTATTCGCTGATCTCAGAGCCGTAAGAATTGGGCTTGGTCCAGGTCACCCTGATCTGGTTGGCATCCACAGGCTGCGCCGTCAGGCCCGGCGCTGCCGGCACCCCGGCATAGGTCCTGTTCCACCCGTATATGTAGTTCTCGTCCCACTCGCTCCAGCGGTTGCCGCCGTTGGTCGCACGTATCAGGTAGTGGTACAAGTAGCCCGGAGTGACGGAGTGGATGTAGGACCGCGCCGACGCCCCCAGGGAGATAGCGCTGTATCCCGGCGGGTTTGCCAGAGGGTTGCTCTGGTTCTCCGGAGAGACTTCTTGGCATGGGTTATCGTCCGCGCCGTCCAGCGCGCGGCACCACAGCACCCGGTATCCGGTGACGGGCGCGCCGCCGTCGTAGTACGGCGCGTCCCAGGTGATTACCATGTGGTTCGACCCGTCTGAGCCTATCCAATCGATGCGGGGCGCGTCCGGCGGGTCGGCAGGCACCGATACACGAACCGACCGCGACCACGGCCCATCGCCGTCGGCGGTCATCGCGCGAACCCGGTAATAGACGTCCGCTCCCGGGTACAGGTGATAGCCGTCATCCGTATAGGTCAGGGCGTTCAGTCCGGTCGTCAGGTCATCCCACTGGCTGTTGTCCTCAGAGTACTGCAGGTCGTAGCCCGTAATCGCCTGGCCCGACGACGCGTTCCACGTCAGCGTCACGCTGCGTGATGCCGCGTCATACGTTGCCCTCAGGCCGCCTGGCGCAGCCGTCGGCGCGTCCTGCGAAGCCGTCGTCGCCGACCCGGTATAAGACCAGACGCTCCAGCGCCCGCCGCCGTTGCTGGCGCGCACTTGGTAGTACCAGGTCTCTTCCGGTTGCAGCCCGGTATGACGCCATGAGCGCGTGGAACCGGACAGCGTCTGCGGACCGCGCCATATCTCGGCGTACTGGTTCTTTGCGTATTGCACCTGGTACTGGGTGATGGGCAGGTCGCCGATATACAATGGCTCTTCCCATGTGACCACGATGGCGTTGGGGCCATCCGCCTCCACGCTGGTGATACTCGGCGCGAAGGGCGGAGTGAGCTGCGTGATGGCTGAGACCGTCCGCGACCACGCCCCGTTGCCCACGATGTTCACAGCCCTGATTCGGTAGTAACGCTTGGTGTTGGCTGGCAGCGTGGAGTCGGTGTAGCTCTTGGCGTCCGCGCCCGGCGCGGCAAGTCTCTGCCAGTCGGCGGAGCCGTCTGCCGACCATTCGATATGGTAGCCGGTGATCGCCTCTCCGTTGTCCTTCGGCTCGTTCCATGTCAGCTCTATCTCGTAGTCCGAGAGCGTCTTTGCCTGCAGGGTGGGCGCGTCCGGCGCGCCGGACACCGTCTGCCCCATCACCGGGTCCGACCACAGGCCCAGGCCGCTGCGGTTCTGCGCCGCCACCCGATAGTAGCGGATCTCTCCGGTTTTCAAGCCCTGGTTCTTAAAGGTCAGTTCCTTAGTGCTGCCCGCGTTGCGCCAGCTGCCATCCAAGCCGTCGGACGACCATTGCACCGTGTAGCCAGTGACGGCAGAGCCGCCCACGTCCTCCGGCGCGTCCCAGAATATATCTATGGCATTGTTGCCGTCCGCCTGAGTGCTGAGGTTCAGCGGCGGACCCGCATGGCCTGCCTGCACATGGACGGTGCTGCGCGACCAGGGGCCTTTTGCGCCCGCTGCGTTCACCGCCCGTACCCGGTAGTCGCGTCGGCCGCTGGGCGCCACATCCGCGTACTGGTTGGACGTAACCCGGTCCAGCAGTCTCCAGTCGCTGCCCAGCCACTGCACCTCGTAGCCTGCCACCGGAACGCCGTACAGATACTCCACCTCACCCCACATCACGGCGGTGGCCCCCGTCTGCGTCCTGGGATTCCTCGGCACGCCCGCCCCGACGCCGCCCGTCCCCCGCGCTGCCCTGATGGTGGCAGTGTTGTTGTCGGGCTTGTAGTCGTACACCGGCACGGAATTCCAGCTTGCGTTGGTCACGGCTTCGCAGGCGGATTTCGTGGTGTGGGAAAGGTTCCCGGGATTACTCTTGGCGCCTACGCAGACCTCGTAGTTCCTCGCGCTGGCAATCCTTACGCTGGCGGTATCTCCGGCGGACGCGCCCAGCACCAGCGTTGGCTCGGACATCCCCGCGGACCGGTAGTAGTCCTTGACATTCAGTTCGCCGATGTTCCACTCACCGGCAGAACTATCGTACCTGCCATGGCTGACGTGGAACAGCTCCGCCCCTTTGGGCAGCCCTGTTACCCGCGCGCCGACTGACAGTTCGTCGGGCCCATTGTTGACGGCGACAATTACCAGCGCGTTCCGGTCGGTAGGGACGTGGGAACTTGCGCCGCCGCTCGCCACCGTCAGGTCCGCCATCGGCCCAACGACGAAGGTGTAGGTCTCGGTGGCGCAAAAGCCTTGGTTGACGGGCGGGTCGCTGCTGTCGGGATGGCAGTCTTCGGATCCGTGCAAGGTTGAGCGTTTGGCTGCCGCGTGCCACGTAATCTTGTAAGTACCTAGTTTCTCGAACTCCAGAAAACGGTGGAATTTGACTGCCGTAACCGCGCTGCTGGACAGACTGGTCGGCACCTCTTCATAATTTGGACTCTCGGCCTTCCGAAGTTCGTTACCACTTGACGTGCTGCGAAAGAACACCTTTCCGGGCGGAGGAGTGGTTCCTCTCGCGTTTCTGGCCGAAAACCCATATTGAGGCCGTTTCCAATCACTTTCGTGACCGGCGAACGGTGCTCTGGAATAATATAGTTGGACGCCGTGCCTTACCACGGATTCGTAACTTTCACCTGCTGCGACTGCTGTCTGCCATGAGACCGTGTCACCGTCATTCACGCTTTGTAACACGCCGGCGTTCATATGACCATTGTATATTCTTCCTTCGTCACCATCGACTCGGATCACCGCTGCACCATTACCCCATAAGATACCGGACGACACATTAACAGCTCGAACACGAATGTCGTTCGAGCTGTCGCAAGGAGCGTTGGTGACGACAACGCAGGGATAGACGGTGAAGGCGTCAAGTTGGCCGCTTAGGATCGGTTCCGCCGACTGTTCTCGTTCTCCTAAGCACACCTTCGCCACATTGTCCGATATGTCGTCGTCAAAGCGACCGGTACCTGGCGGTGGATTCCCGGTCAGCGTCGCCGTGAGGCACTGTTCATTCACGACGGCGCTGCTTACCACAGTGACCGGCAGGGTCACGGAGTTCTTAATTGGTTCTGCAGCCGTAACTGTGTCCCCCCCTTCAGTGTTCCGATGTTGAACACACCGTTGCTGTAGCTCACCGAATCCGGCACTGTAGAGGTGCCCAGAGGGCCGGAAGCGTAAGTTGGCGTGCCGGTAACTTCCAGGCCGTCAGTCAGTTCAATATCAACCTTCAGGTCAATCGGCGGTGGTGTAGCTGCAGTGAAACCTATAGAACTAGTTGTATATGTAGGTATCCTATCTGCGGTTATGGTGAAATTGACGGTGTCCCCCGGTGAAGGGGACGGTTTATCCACTGACACATTGACTGTATAATTTCCCCGCGCCTGAAAATGGTCGTTGCTGCCTGTCTCGTATCTGTATGTCCAGATCCGAGATGTGTTGTTCCCTTCGTGGATGCTGCTCTCGAAGGATGACGTGGTCACCTCTCCGTAGAATTCATGCACGTATCTGCTGTTATCAAATGAAGGTGAGGTTGCACGAGTATTTGTATCCACAGTAAGAACTTCGCGTTGCCGCCCCCTGAGCGCGGGTATGGTCCAGCGGAGGGACCTATCATTGCTCTCCAAAGACACACTCCCTACAGGCGCCACATACGCTTGGAAATTAAGATTGAAATGGCTTTTTTCGGGTGACACCAAGTCCACTACAACTACCACGTCATAAGCGGTCCTGGACCCATTGTTCACAACGATAATTGTTGGTTTAGGATCACCGATATAGGCGATGGTTTCCAGAGTTAAACCAATGTCCACGTAGTCATCATCAGCCCCTTGGGCGTGGGCGGCAGGCTGGCTGGAGAGGGCGCCGGTGAGCGCGGTGAAGATTGCGGCAACAATACAGCAAATCTGGAGTTTGCATGGAGTGGGGAGCTTACACATCGCCAGGGGCGTTGCCTTGAGAGATTTCATAGATGGAAATGAGCTCAGTCCGTGCGCGACGGAGTTCTGGATTCCCGCCCCCGTTTTCACGAGGACATGCTTTGCGGGAATGACGGGATGAAATATAGAAATGTCCACAGAAATTGTTGTGAGGGGAGCGGAGCTGAATCAACCCCACTCCCCTTTCAGATAACTACTTGCTCAGATAACTGGCGAGTGCCCGGGCGGGCAATCGCCAGCGGTATAAAGGCCGCCTAATTGGTCCAGTTGATGAGGACTTTGTTAGACTTTATCGTCACATCCATGCCGTCAGCATCGCTGTAGTATGTAACGGAAAAGGTGTAGCCGCGAGTCACAGCAGATTCGCTGTACGTGACTGAGTAATTATGAGTTCCCACAGGACCTTCAAACACATCAGGAACTACTCCTTCCCCTTGGTTCTCTGCACGGATCGAATATGTTAAATTGCTGGTGGGCAACGGCGAAATCACCTTGGCCCTCAGATAGGTGAGAGCCCCCAGGGCCAACGTCGTATCGTCCGCGGACAGCGTGACAGTCATCTGCTCATTCGAGACGTCTGTGATATTTATCTGCACCGCAATGGTGTCGTCGATTGCCTTGTTGTCGTTATTGCCTTCCTCATCCTTGCCGTCGCTTACGGTCAGGGTCAGGTTGTAGGAAGTTGCATCTTCGTAGTTCAAGATGGCGTCGTCGCGTACCGAAAGCTGCGCGCCGCCGGAAACGGCCGTTGCTTTGAACTTGTCCGCACCTACGCCCGTTAGATTGTATTGCAGTTCGTCATTGTCGCCGGCCTTCACCGCTACCGGCTCGCCCAAGTTCACGCCCTGGGAATTCTCCGCAACGGACCGAATCACCACGAACATCGGGTTCACGTTGGCGTCGCGCGCTACCGTGGTCGTGCCCGTAGCCGTGTTGTTGCCCGGAGTCGGGTCCGGCACCGGCACATGGTATGTCACCTCCTTCTTCACGCCATCCACGGTCTCCGTGATCTTCACTGGCTCCGTCGCGTAAATCGTTGCTTCAACGTCCAACTTCCTGCCATGCGTTTCCGCATCCACCGTTGCCGTGATGGTAAGCGTCTTAGAGGCGCCGGATGCCAGTTCGCCGATAGACCACACGCCGTTCGCATAGGTTCCCGTGTCCGTGCTGGGGGTCGGGTTACTCAATCCCTCAGGCAGGGTGACATCCACCTTGGTCTCCGGCGCCGCGTCCCTGCCCGCGGCATTGCTGGCGGTAACCGTGATGGTCACTTCATTGGTGGGCGAGGGATTTTGCGGCGTCACATTCACCGTTGCGCTCAGGTCTGCCTCCGCGCCCACATGGAGAATGTACTCCCGTACGTCGCTCGTCACGCTGGCTTCCTTGGCTACAGGATCCAGGCCGTCGGTTCGTTCAGAGGCCGCAGTTGGATTGGGTTCGCCCCGGATATGCACTTGGAGTTCGTACGTGCCGCGGCTGGTGAAGAACCATGTGGGGCGGTCGTACTCTCCAGGCGTTACCTTCATCACGGCGACCTTCGCATCGGCCGAATCCCATATTGCCTCAAGCTTACCGGTTGCACCGCCGGCAGGGATGTCGTACGCGAGCGTGTACCTCGGGTCCTGCTTGTCGATATCAGTCTGGTGTACGTGGTCTAAGTGGTATTCGATCTTTGTGCCTGCTTTCCAGTCATTCGGATTCAGCAGGGCGGCGGAGAAGCTGAGGCACAGACCATCGGTCGTGGGGCTGTCGGGACACGCTGGCAGCGCCCACACTATGCGGTCGCCCTTACCGGGCACTGGCGTACCTTCGGCATTGGGGCGGTCTTCCTTCCCATCGGCATCCCACAAATCCGGGTAATTGGTCTGTGTATAGGTCGTGCTGGTGCTCAGATCGACCCTGGCGCTTCGCGGGATGTGGATGATAGTCGGAGGGTCTGCCGTGATGTTGATGCTGGACGCCGCGCGGTCAACCCTGGCATCTGTCTCCGCATCTTCATTTGCCGGAACGAACGCTACACTGGGTGGGCAGACTGTGTTCGTCAGCTCCTTCTCGACCGGGTTCCAGTACACGTCGAACAGTGCATAGTAGCCGGAATCGACCACAGCCGCGGCCTTTTTGTTGGTATTGCCTGTCTCTCCGGGGCAGGCTTCCGGTGTTGCGTGGCGTGGCGTGGTATCCGTCTCCGCCGCTCCCTGCTGCTGTGGTATTGAGTTGTCGTCGCCGCTGGGGGCGATGGTTGTGGTTGTGGTTGCTTGGGCTTGGCCGACGGTGAGCGTCACCGCCAGCAGTGTCATCAGCAGGGCTGCGAGAGCCACCGCCGCGTAAATCTTGAATCGGCTTGATGCCGTGATTGTTGCGTACATATCGTAGTTTTGGTTCTCCTCTAGTTGACAATATAGTTGTCTGCTTTGGTTCCTCTTGGAGTGGGTAAATTCATTAGTCATCCCCTCACCCTAACCCTCTCCCCCTAGGAGAGGGGACACATAGTCCGTTGTTTCTACACTGGTTTATCCTCCTAAACCCTTCACTATTATTCGTTCTTCCACCCCGGACCCCTGCCGGAGCGTGGACGCTGGACCTGGCTGGCCCAGAAATCACAACCTCGTCAGTTGCGGCCGATAGTCAGATATTCCCTGACCCACTCAGACCGGCATGACTTGGTCTATAACTTAGAAGCGGGCACAGTTACCGCCGGCCCCTTGTCCCTTCCCCCTTGACGGGGGAAGGCTAGGATGGGGGTGAAGCCCCAACCACGAGCCCTATTTATTCTCAGTACCTACCCTCTCAGCCCTTGATAGGGGAAGGCTAGAGCCTGCCCTGAACTCGATTCAGGGATGGGCGTGAAATGAACCATGCCCAGCCATATAATTGAACTTGCTATGCACCTCTCAAGCGCGATGTGTAACCTGGTACTACCCGCGGGCACTACCGCCAGCCCCTTGCCCTTCCCCCTCGACCTCCAGACTCGTCATTCCTGCGAAGGCAGAGCCTGCCCCTAGCGAAGGCAGGGGAATCCAGAAATCGTGGACATCAGGGGGCATTATGATTCCCCCTCAATCTCCCTGTCTGCACAGAGGCAGCGGTTGGGGGCGAAATGAACCATGCCCCCACGCGACAACCGCGCCCATTTGATAGAAAGTATCGTTTTACTCTGCCGTTCTGACATTAAGTATCGTTTTATTGCAAATCGCCAGCGTCCGGCAACGCACAAAAGCGAGCGATTACCGACTAGCGGCAAACAATATTACACAACTGAGAGATGACAGTGGGTGACAAACAAGGTAAAATAAATGTCATCCAGGTGACCTTTTGGGCGCAGAATCAGCCCCCACAGGGCGATTTCACAACTGTCGCGCACCAGTAAAGCAGTCAATACAGGCGCTAATGGAAGCTGAAAATGTGCGAACAAGGCAGAGGAACCACCCTTCCGGGAAACCGGACAGGCAAGAATTAACCTTCAGGCGTATGCGGAGGGACGCCTCAGAGCGATGCGCGTGAAGATATGACGACTGATACGTCATCGCAGAAGCGCGAGAAAGAACTAAGGCGATTCACAAATCCCCTCCCCCCGGACAGCGTAGGACGATCTCACAGTCCCTTCCCCTTTCTTCACAACTCGTCATTCCCGCGCAGGCGGGAATCCAAGGGTGCAGGGGGTGGGGGTGAAAAGCGTCAGAACACCCGAAATTCCACAATTTCTGAGTTCCCGCTCCCCATTTTCACCGGGACATGCTTCGTGGGAAAGACGAAGCGGGGTCGAATAGCATCTGTGAAATTGCCTCTAAGGACTGGTTCTTGTGGCGGCGGGTCCCATATACTACGACTCTGCCAAGTTCACTTCCTTCTGGATAATAACGACAAGGTGATAAGACAAGGTGATAAATTGACGCAACAAGACATGCGAGACCAGGAGATTCGAGAACTGAGGGACCGCCTCTCCCGCCTGAGCGAAGCAAGCCTCCGAATCACTGAAGACCTTGACTTCAACTCCGTGCTGCAAGGAGTGCTCGACTCTGCGCGCTTGCTCACCGGGGCACGCTATGGCGTCATCGCCCTGCATGACGATGAGGGAGTTGCGGAAGACTTCCTGTCTTCGGGACTGACAGCGGACGAGTCGAACAGGCTGTGGAAGATCCCGGACTGGCCCACGCACTTTGCCTACCTGAGCAAGCTTCCCGGTCCTCTGCGTATTCCTGATCTACTCAGCCACCTTCGGTTGTTAGGCCTTCCAGAACTGCGCCCTCCTATGGATGTGAGCGAGAAGGTGTCCTTCTTAGCCTTCCCGGTTCTGCACAGGGGCGAGCGTGTCGGCAGCATCTACCTTGCCGAGAAGGAAGGCGGCAGGGAGTTCACCCGCGAGGACGAGGAAACCCTGGCGCTCTTCGCTTCCCAGGCGGCAATGGCGATCACGAACGCTCGCCAGCACCTAGAGGAGAGGCGGGCAAGGGCCGACCTTGAGACGCTGATCGACACATCTCCCGTCGGTGTTGTGGTTCTCGATGCTGCGACCGGAATGCCGAAGTCATTCAATCAAGAGGCAAGGAGGCTGGTGGATATGCTCCGTGATCCCGACCAGACTCCGGAGCAACTGCTGGAAGTGATTTCATTCAAGCGCGCCGACGGGCGTGAGATTTCCCTGCAGGAGTTTCCGATTGCCGATCTCTTGCGCATCGGGGAGACGGTGCTGGCAGAAGAAATCGTCATGGAAGTGCCGGACGGACGAAGCATCAGCGTTCTGCTCAACGCCACACCCATCAGGACCGATGACGGCGAGGTGGACTCAGTCGTTGTAACGCTGCAAGACATGGCGCCTCTGCACGAATTGGAGCGCATGCGCGCCGAGTTTCTGGGAATGGTGAGCCACGAACTGCGCGCTCCCCTGACCTCGATCAGGGGCTCGGCGACCACCGTATTGGACGCATCGTCAGAACTCGACCCCGCTGAGATCAGACAGTTCCTTCGCATCATAGTCGATCAGTCGGACAGCATGCGTGAACTGATCAACGACCTTCTGGACGTCGCGCGCCTCGAGACCGGCACGCTGCCCATAAGCGCAGAGCCAACCGATGTAGCAATCCTTGTGGGCAGGGCAAGAAACACCTTCCTGAGCGGTGGAGGAAGGAATAACCTTTACATAGACGTCCCCACAGGACTGCCCCTGGTCCTGGCAGACAGACGGCGCATCGTACAGGTCATCAACAACCTTCTGTCGAACGCCCTCAGGAATTCTCCCGATGACTCTGTAATCGGAGTTAGCGCAGTTCAGGATGGCATCCACATCGCGATCTCCGTTACCGACCAAGGTCGGGGCGTCCCCGCCGAGCAGCTGCCTCTGCTGTTCAGAAAGTTCTCGCAGGCGAGGTCTGATGGGCAGGGAGGGGATACCGGCCTCGGACTGGCAATATGCAAGGGGATTGTGGAGGCTCACGGCGGGCGCATCTGGGTTGAAAGCGAGGGAGAGGGGCTTGGGACCCGGTTTACCTTTACCATACCCACCTTCGAAGAGACAGTAGTTGATCCGGCCGCAATTTCGGCACAGTTTCCCAACGATGCCGTTGGCCGCGAACCGATTCTCGTCGTTGACGACGATCCCCAAACCCTGATATACGTCCGAAGCGCCCTTTCGGAGGCCGGATTCACCCCCATTGTGACTGCATCCGCCGAGGAAGCGCTCGACCTCTTGGTAGGAAGCCGTCCCCACCTCGTACTCCTGGACCTAATGCTGCCAGGATCCGACGGAATCGAGCTTATGGGCGATATGCTGGCAATCACCGACGTGCCGGTTATCTTCGTCTCCGCCTATGGCCGAGACGAGGTGATTGCCCAAGCCTTCAGCGAGGGAGCCTCCGACTACATCGTAAAGCCATTCTCGCCAACGGAACTTGTGGCAAGAATAAGGGCCGCTCTCAGGAGGAGCGATGCCGTCAGACAGTTGGAACTATCGGAACCGTATGTGGCGGGCGACCTCCACATCGACCTTGCGGAGCGCCGGGTGAGAGTGGCAGGGCGAGAGGTGAAGTTGACGGCAACAGAGTTTAGACTGCTGCATGCGCTCTCGATCAGCCGAGGTAGAGTTGTGCCTCACGACCATCTCTTGCGAAGGGTGTGGCCTCTCCATAAATCGCCTGATATGCGAACTCTCCGCACCCATATCAGAAGGCTCCGCGTGAAGCTCGGCGACAATGGAGCCAACCCCAGGTACATTCTTGCCGAACCTCGCGTTGGATACCGCCTGCTGAGGAGCGATGCCGACGAAGAGGAATAAGCCTCTGCAAATTGGCGAATCCTATACCAATTCCCGCGCCTCACACCCTGTTATCAGTATGTTTAGTCCCCTCTCCCTCTGGGAGAGGGCTAGAGCCTCCCCAGAGCTTGCCGAAGGGATGGGGGTGATGTTTGCACATCGTCAATCCTCACGCAGGCAGAGCCTGCCCCTGTGCAGACAGGGGAATCCAGATGTCCGCAAATACATTCTGTTTCCACACTCTGTCCTTTATCCTCAGACCGCCTCAACAGACTCCGGCACACTTATCTCCACTTCGACCATGCCGAACCTTGGAGGAAACTCAGGGTAGTCCATGTCGTCAATTTCTCCGAACTCTGCGAGCGACTCCTTTACATCCTCAGAGAGAGGTTGGCTGTGGAAAGAGACTGCCTGTTCGACGGACATAGTGGGCTGTGGAAGTGGCTCTCCACATTCCAGCATGTCCTCGATGTGGAAAGTAATCGCCTCCTTAATCATATCCTGCATCTCTTCCCAAGTATCGCCCACGCTTACGCAGCCAGGCAAATCCGGCACGTATGCGCCGTAGTTATTCGGGCTTCGCTCGAAAACCACTGCATATTTCAGCTTCATTGGCTTCACTCCTCAATTCCCGCTTGCCGCTTTATGCTGCTCCACAGGCCAGGATGCAAATCTTTGCTAGGACGACCTGGGATAGTCACCGTACCGCGTTTCACGGGGTGATGAAACTGCCGGTGACTGCCCCGCGTTCTTACATGATACCACCCATCCCGTTCCACTCTGCGTATTGCTTCCCTCACCTTTGGCAAGCGCCAATCCTCCCCATCCTGTCCATCGATGTCGGTTTCTCGCTACGCCCTCCCCGCGATGAAGTCCGCCATGCGCTCCCCAATCATCATCGTCGTCACGTTCGTGTTCGCGCGGATGCAGTCCGGCATCACCGAGGCATCCGCCACGCGCAAGCCCTCCATGCCATGCACGCGCCCGTGCTGATCTACCACCGCCATCGAGTCGGACGCAGGCCCCATCTTGCATGTGCAGGATATGTGATGCCCCGTAGTCGCATCCTGCATCATCCACTCGTCCAGCGCGTCGTCTGATGCCAGTTCCGCGTCCGTCGGCTCGATGCGCTTCTCGATGATGTCCTTGAACGCCTCGTGCTCGCCCAGCCTGATGGCGCGGTGTATGCCCTCGCGCATCCTCACGCGGTCGAATTCCTCCGCGAAGTAGTTGTAGTTCAGGAACGGCTGAACGCTTGGATCGGCCGATGTCAGCCTCAGATCGCCCGCGCTTGCGGCAAGATATATCGAGACGATGGCGCGTATGCCCAGCGGCTCCATGCGCGCGCCGCCGCGATCTACGCGCTCAGTGGCAAACGACTGGAATATCATAATCATGTCGTTTCGCAGGTCGCTGCCCTCCGCCGTGTAGCGCAGCACAAGCTGGTTGCGCGGCGCAAGCCCGTCCAGCTCGAAGCCCTCCTTCGTCTTCCATGTAATCCAGACGATGGGATGGTCGCGCAGGTTCTGACCCACGCCCGGCAGGTCATGCACCAGCGGGATGCCGAACTCCGCGAGATGCGCCGCCGGTCCCACGCCCGACAGCATCAGTATCTGCGGCGAGCCTATCGCGCCCGCGCTCAGCACTATCTCGTCGCCATAGACCTCAAACGTCTCGCCGCCCGACTCCACCTGCACCCCCACCGCCCGCTTGCCCTCGAACAGGATGCGCTGCGTGGCGCAGTTCGCGCGAATCGTCAGGTTCAGGCGATGCCGCGACATCCCCAGGTAGCCGATGTTCGTGCTCCAGCGGATTCCCTGCGGATTGTTGAACGGCGTGGGGCTGATCCCCGTCGAGTCAGGGTTATTCAGGTCCGGGCTTTCCGGGTGTCCCGCCGCCTTTGCCGCGTCGTAGAACGCCTGCTGCGCCGGCAGCCACTCGTCCTGCTTGAACCGCCGCGCGATGATGGGCCCGTCCGTGCCGTGGAAGTCGTCTGAGAAGTCCGTGTCCGTCTCCAGCTTGCGGAAATACGGCATCAGCTTGTCGAAAGTCCAGGCATCGTTGCCCATCGCCGCCCAGCCGTCGTAGTCCTCCGGCACCCCGCGCAGGAACATCTGCCCGTTGATCGCGCTCGACCCGCCCGTAACCTTGCCGCGCGGCACCATCATCGGCTGCTCCGCGCGCGGCGTCGGCTGCCCCCAGAACTGCCAGTTGTGGTCGCTCACCATAACGTCGGTGCCGGTCGCATAGCCGTAGCGCACCTCGTCCGGCAGCTGGTCTATCTCCGCGTAGTCAGGCCCCGCCTCCAGCAGCAGCACAGACTTGCTCTGGTCCTCGCTCAGCCGCGATGCAACGATAGCCCCCGCCGACCCCGCGCCAACAACGATATAGTCGTAATTCATGAATCACCCTCCATGGAACTAACAGGATATACAGAACTTGCCCCTGTGAAAGCAGGGAATAGAAAGGATGGAGGGATGGTATATGCGGTGTGTGTAAGCGTCAAGGATGGGAGAAATGAAACCGTTATTGCCTAGATTTCCTCTTCGTCTTCTACCTGTTGCACATCTGGCAGGAACTCCCATTTTTGCGCGATATGCTGTTGGATAAGATTACCTCTCTCCTTAATGAACAGAGCAAAGTCATCCTTTGTCTTGTTTGGCTTTTCCATAATCTCGATACAGCGTTCATCAAGGAAGAACGGAGAGTACAGTTGAGACAGTTCACAACCCCACTGATTCCGAACATCAGCGATTTGATTCGCAGGGTCCATCTTGCTCCAACGCTGATTTGTCTCTTTTGTGAGCGGCATGACATTCAACGTCAAATCGTGCTTATCTACCCGTATATCCCAATTCGGGATATGGTCTTCACAAAATCTCTTGGGGAAGATGTGATGGGACTGTGAGGAATTGATGGAATCGCCGTTTCCTCCAACTGGCACATCGTTTAAGGGGTCTTTCGGTTGTTGCAAGCTTATCATGCAGGCTATCAATTTTCCTATCGCGCTGTTCGGAGTAACGCTGTCCAGTGAGCGAACACGGACATCGTTCAGCCAGGTGGGCGCGAAGTCGTCGCCCTCCCTGATCCATCTCAGAAGTTCGCGGGCATCGCGCTGCTGTGTAGCTGGCTGAGATTCCGTGTATCGCTGTTCAAGCACAGAGCCAACGAACCATCGCTCTATCTTTCTTTGCCATTGCGCTTTGTCCGCGCTTGGTTGAGGATGTTCCCGCTCAATTTCTGCAAGAGCGATGCCTAGTGGGGCCAGCATGGAATCATACGGGACAAGGCGATTTGTTGCATTCAATCCCATCCTGAAGCGTTCAGAAGAGAGGAACTCGCCCGCTCGCTCCAAGGCATTAGTCGCATCATTCTGCAACCTTGTGAAGTTGATCCGATTTATCGTCTTTGGGAGAGTGGTTTTCTTCGGATTCTTGCCATCTAGTAACGCAATTGTTTGCAGAAATATCTCACCTGTGGATTCGATGTTCCGATAATAATCGGTCAAAATCTGCAATTCATCGAGTTCTTGGCGCAAGCGTATGCCTTGCGCGAACAGAACCGCGACCACGATTTCGACGGGAGTCAACCGCTGCCCTGATGTATTCAGCGTTTCAAAAACCCTAGTGATTGCTTCTACTGGCATGTCAGAATCCAGTATAGTCACGGGAACTACTGGTTCGGAGCCAATCTTGAAGTGTGGCCACACTAGCCTTTCCATGAACTTTAACCTGTCAGGATAGCGATTTAGATACCGCTCTTTCGCATATGAGAACCTGAAGTCATCGGTCAAGAACGGAGTCCAAAGCAGGTCAGAATCAATAAGATTTTCAGGGTTGTCAGACCGTCTGCGCCCTTTAATGTATTTGTCCTCTTCATCCAAGTCATTTGCAAATTCGCTAAGGGCATCCCTATCGTCATAGTCAAGACCTACATCAGCTGCTAAATCCCATAATCCCTTGAGATCCAGAAAATAGTGGGACTTGCCTATGCCGTAGTACAGCATCAAGCCAGCAGTGATGCGTTGCTGACCGTCTAGCACATACGCTCCAATATCTGATTGCCCTTCCTCTACGCCCTCAAATAGTCGAGGAGACAAGTTGAGGTCTGAAGTCTCCAGAGTTAGAAATCCACCAATCGGGTAGTCCTTTCGCACAGAATCAAATAGGCGCAGCACTTTAGCCCTTGTCCACTTCCAATCTCGTTGGAATTCGGGAAGCCTGAGCTTGCCTGAATACGCATCATCTACAAGGCTTCTGAAACCCTGTTGTTGTGCTTTCATTTCTGCCTCCCGAAGTCGCATTTCCGGCTAGACACCAGCATGTCCCCATAGTATCATCCGGCGCTACCGGGTACAAAGCAGAAAATGCATCTACAAATAGAGGTTCAGTATGACTGCCAAAGGTATAACTGCCGAGCAATTGTACAAGCAGATTAGGGCTGAAGGCCACGCTTCTGGCAAAATTGCTGCCTTTGAGGGAACACGCGAGCAGTTGCTTGAGAGGCGAGCATACGAACTAGAAATGTTGGGCTATCTCTGTGACTATGCTTATGATGCCAAAGACCATGAGGTGGTGAAAGCCGCCGACTCCATCCAGAAGAAGTTGGAAGCGTTTTACGACATCATGCTGGCGACGCACACAACAGTTCAAGATATAGCGTTGCGCTCATTTGACGAAGATATTTGGTAAAGCATAACGATTCCCGTTTCCCCTAACACCACAAACAGCGGCTCTGCCCGCATGATGATGCGCCGCCTTGCATGGCGAAAATACAGACAGATGGAAGGATAACTGCCAATGCCAGTATATGAACTTGTCGTGCCTATTCGCGCTCATGGAATAGCGTTCATTGTGGCGGACAGCGAAGAGGCTGCGGTCGAGCGCTTCCATAACGACCGCGATGTTCGTCTCCAAGTGTACGACATCATGGACAAGGACGCGCCTGTCATTATCGAAAGCGGCGAAGTGTTGGGGCAAAACGCCCGCGCTCACGAGGTTGACATCGAACTTGTCAAAGCACAGACCTATCCCGAACAGAGAGTAATCGACTGCAAGAGGGCTGTTTGCGTCTTTCCTAACGAATGTGATTGCTGAATGTGCTGTTTGTCGCCCCGGTCTCCTCCGCCGCCCTCATCGTCCCCTTAGAAGGCAAGATGGTAGAATAGGCAGCGAACCACATCCGCGAGAAAGGCTTGATGATGAAAGTGAAGGCAAAATACGCAAACGGCGCGCTTATGCCGCACGCTCCGCTCGACCTAGAAGAAGGCGCGGAAGTGACGCTATCGGTTGAATCGGTGGATGAACCTTCTCTGGAAGAGCGCATCAAGATAACGAAGGCGGCGGCGGGAAAATGGAAGGGACTGCACGACCCGGAAGAGTTCATTCGCAGGGTTTATGAGTCGCGCAGGGTCGGCTCGCGCATCGAACCGACGCCATGAACCATCTGCAATACTTAGTGGATGTTTAGCAGGCGCAGCCCTACACCCCCCTGACAGGGGTATGTAAATGGGTAAAGTCAACGCAAAAGCTCGAAATTTCAGGCTCTTTGCCGAGAAAATTGTGAAATCCAACCTGCATTCTCATCGTCATTCCCGCGAAGGCGGGAATCCAGATGGCGCTACACGATGTGCTTTAGACGCCCACACTGTCGTCTTGACAAGTATGAAGCCAGCATTTCGCCAAAATAACTTAATTCCCGAAAATCAAATACATACCTCTGTCAGCTACACCCCCCGCCTAATATAATCCGCAATCCGCTCCCCAATCATCATCGTCGTGACATTCGTATTCGCGCGCACCGTATCCGGCATCACGGACGCGTCCGCCACCCGAAGCCCCTCGATGCCATGCACGCGCCCGTGCTGATCCACCACGTTCATCGGATCGCTCGCTGGCCCCATGCGGCAGGTGGTCGTCAGGTGCTGCCCGGTCGTTACCTCGCGCAGCATCCACGCGTCCAGCGCGTCGTCCGACTCAATGTCCGCGTCGGTCGGACTGTAACGCTCCTTCACTACCGACGTGAGGTCGGGATGGCCGAAGACATCCACCGCGAGCCGTACCACCTCGCGCAGGCGCCGCCTGTCCTCCGGGTCTTCCAGCAGGTGGTAGTCGAGGAACGGCTGCACATGCGGGTCTAGCGAAGTCAGGGTGATCCTGCCCTTGCTCCTGGCTAGGTATATCGACCCTGTGATGCGTATGCCCGTCGCCTCCATACGACTGCCGCCCCGGTTGATGCGCTCCGACGCGAACGACTGCATCCACATCATCATGTCGTTGGAACGCTCCGAGCCTGTCGCCGTGTAGCGCAGCCCCACCTGAAGGCGCGGCGCAAGCCCGTCCAGCGGAATATGGTCATGGACGCTCGCATCTATGAATATCAGCGGATGGTCGCTGAAGTTGCGCCCCACGCCCGGCAGGTCATGCACAACCGGAATGCCCATCTCCTGTAGATGGTCGGCAGGCCCCACGCCCGACAGCATCAGCAGTTGAGGGTTGGCGATTGTGCCGCTGCTGAGCACTATCTGCTCCGCCTCCGCGATGAAACGCTCGCCTCCGCTCTCCACATCCACGCCCGTCACCCGCTTGCCGTCGAATATCAGCCTGTGCGCCATGCAATTCCCGCGAATCGTCAGATTCAGGCGGTGCCGCGCCTCGCTCAGATAGCCGACATTGGTGCTCCAGCGTATGCCGTCCGGGTTGTTGCACGGGATCGAGCCTACGCCGTGCGCGTCCGGCGCGTTCAGGTCATCCACATGCGGAAAACCCAGGTCCCTGCATGCGTTGTAGAATCCGACCTGCGATGGATGCCATGTCTCGCGCTTGAAGCGATGACAGATGATGGGTCCATCCGTGCCGTGGAAGTCGTCCGAGAAGTCGGTGTCCGTCTCCAGTTTGCGGAAGAAAGGCAGCACATTCTCGAACTTCCAGTCGTCGTTGCCCATCGCCGCCCAGTCGTCGAAGTCATGCGTCAGGCCGCGCAGGAACACCTGGCCATTGATGGCGCTGGTCCCGCCCGTAACCTTGCCGCGTGGCACAAGCATCGGCTCTGCGACATCGTTGCCCTTGCCTATGAACTGCCAGTTGTGATCGTCACTGACCATGATGTCAGTGCCGGTCGCATAGCCGAGCTTCAGCTCCTCCGGCAGCGTGTCCAGGTCCGGATAGTCAGGCCCCGCCTCCAGCAGCAGCACCGAGCGCTCCGGGTCCTCGGAGAGTCTTGAGGCAAGAGCGCCCCCACCTGAGCCTGCGCCTATGACGATGACATCGTACTTCATGACTCTCCTCCTTCTGCCGAGTTAGAGTCCCTCTTCCTCTGGGAGAGGATTGGGTGAGGGCATTATCAATTTGACAATGTTCAATAGCGCCACTATACGCCCGATTCCGCGAAAGTCAATGCGTCTGGCAGAAAGCCCCTCTCCCCTTGGGAGAGGGTTGGGTGAGGGGTATTATCAATAGGCGATAAATCGGATGAACATGGGGTAAAATAAATCCTGTCAAACCTGTCCACCCTGTTGATTCCTTCCCTGGGAGTTCTTGAATGTCGCTGACCAAAGAATTAAGAGCCGTCAATGCCGACCTGTGGGAGCGCATGGTCACGCACCCGTTCGTCGAGGAGATGGGCGACGGCACACTGCCGCCGGAGAAGTTCCGCCGCTATTTCCTGCAGGACTATGTGTTCGTGAAGGATCTGGTGCCGATGATTGCGCTCGGTGCGGCAAAGGCGCCCAGCATCGAAGACGGCGACCCGCTCGTGAAGTTCCTCGCCGCGCTTGGCCCCGAGAACGACCTGTTCCAGCGCGCATTCGCCGAGCTTGGCGCGAGCGAAGCCGAGTATTCCGCGGCGAGCGCGACACCCACCACGCAGGCATTCGGCGACTTCATCATGCGCACGGCATTGCAGGGCGACTTCATCGACATCATGACCATCCTGTATGTAACCGAGGGCACATACCTCGACTGGGCGACCCGCCTGCTGGAAGCCGGCAGACGCCCCGAATCTCCCAAAATATACGCCGAGTGGATAGACATACACGGCCCTGAAGTGCTCGGCGAGTTGGTGAACTGGCAGCAAGGTTTCCTCGACAATGTGGACATCGGCAACCGGCGTCCGGAGATGGAGCGCATCTTCCGCACCACCCTGCGCTACGAGTACTGCTTCTTCCAGTCCGCGTACCACGGCGAATCCTGGGACTAATTGGACTTATTCAAAATGTCCCTTCCCCCTTGATGGGGGAAGGTTAGGATGGGGGTGAAAATCCTTTCCATCCTGTCTATCCTGTGCATCGATGTAAGTCTGTTTTTGGAACAGCTAGCGAAGGAACGATAATGAAAAAGGTAATGACCATCGCGGGCAGCGACTCCGGCGGCGGCGCAGGCATACAAGCCGACCTGAAGGCGTTCGCCGCGAACGGCGTTCACGGCACATCCGCAATCACCGCGATCACGGCGCAGAACACCGTCGCCGTCACCGATGTGCTGGCTCTGCCGCCGTCACTTGTGGCGAACCAGATAGATGCCATCATAGGCGACATCGGCGCGGACGCGGTCAAGACCGGCATGCTTGCCAACTCCACGATCATCGAGACCGTAGCAGAGCGAATAAGGGCGCACTCGCTGACTCCGGTTGTGATAGACCCCGTGATGGTAACCAGCACAGGCGCGCCGCTGTTTCAGGACAATTCCGTGGAAGCGATCCACAACTTGCTCATGCCGCTTGCCACAGTCGTAACGCCCAACACCCGCGAAGCCGCCGTGCTAACCGGCGAGCAGATAGTAACGCTGGACGACATGCGCAACGCAGCCCGCTTCCTCGTCGAATCCACGGGCGCGGCTGCTGTCCTCGTCAAGGGCGGGCATTTCGACGGCCCCGCGACCGATGTGCTCTACGACGGCAGCGACTTCTCAGTCTTCACCGAAGAGCGCATCGACACCACCAGCAATCACGGAACCGGCTGCACACTCGCGTCCAGCATCGCCGCCAATCTTGCGAAAGGCAACGACCTGGCCACAGCAGTCGCCAACGCTAAGGCGTATGTTACGAACGCCATGCGCGCCGCAACACCAATCGGCGCAGGACACGGCCCTCTGAACCACTTCTACATGCTGGGCATCGATAAATGACTTCGACGGTCGAGATAGAGGTATTGCACACATGTGTCGGGGTGAAGCATTCCGTCCCTTCCCCCTTGATGGGGGAAGGTCAGGATGGGGGTGAAGCCGCATGAAAAGCAATCTTGAAAAACATCAACAGCTGTCGGCAACACTGAGATAAAGCGGACGTGTACCGACATACCGCCCCGCGAGGCCTGAAATGACTACACCCACAAAGCATCGCATAACCACAGCCGAAGAACTGTTCAACATGCCCGACGACGGCTATCGCTACGAACTGGTGAGGGGGGAACTGCGAAAGATGGCTCCGACTGGCGGCGAACATGGCTGGATAGAGTCCGACATAGACAGCAGTTTGAACCCTTATGTCAAAGCCAATAACTTGGGCAGGACTTTTAGTGGCGATACTGGCTTCCTTCTGGAACGAGATCCCGACCATGTGCGCGCTCCCGATATTGCCTTCGTGCGGCGCGAGCGCATCGAGGCAATTGGCAAGACTGTTTTCTTCTGGCCCGAAGCGCCCGACCTTGCCATCGAGGTCATATCTCCAAACGACCGATATACAGAAATCAATGAAAAGGTCGCCGACTGGCTCGCGGCAGGCACTCGCATGGTCGTCGTTGTCAACCCGCGCAACCGCACGGTGAACGTCCATACGCCGGGCAGTACCATAACGCTGAAATTGGGTGACACGCTCGACGGCGGCGATGTCGTACCCGGCTGGCAGATGCCCGTCGCCGACATCTTCTCCGACTGACGGAAACCACCCTGGATGAAAAAGACACTGACTAACGACCGATAAACCGCCCCGCGAGGCCTGAAATGACTACACCCACAAAGCATCGCATAACCACAGCCGAAGAACTGTTCAGCATGCCCGACGACGGCTATCGTTACGAACTCGTGAGGGGAGAACTGCGAAAGATGGCGCCATCGGGAAGCGAACACGGAGATATATCAGCTGACATACATGGCAGTCTGCATCCGTATGTCAGAGCGAACAATTTGGGCAGGACTCGCATTGCCGAGCCGGGATTTATCCTTGAGCGCGACCCTGACAGTGTGCGCGCGCCAGATATTGCCTTCGTGCGGCAAGAGCGCATCGAGGCAATCGGCAAAACTACTAGATTCTGGCCCGAAGCTCCCGACCTTGCCATCGAGGTAATATCGCCAAACGACCGCCATTCCGAGGTCAACGAAAAGGTTGCCGATTACCTTGCGGCAGGCACCCGCATGGTCGTCGTTGTCAACCCACGCAACCGCACCGTGAATGTGCATACACCCGACGGCGCTATCACGCTGAAAATGGGTGACACGCTCGACGGCGGCAATGTCGTACCCGGCTGGCAGATGCCTCTCACCAACATTTTCACAGACTAAAAAAGTCCCTTCCCCCTTGATGGGGGAAGGTTAGAGCCTGCCCTGAACTCGATTCAGGGATGGGGGTGAAACCCGCATGAAAAGGATATATAACACAAACACCGACAAGCAATACCTGAACGAAGGTTAGGATAGGGGCAAGATGAAACAATCCGTAGGAATAGGACTGCTGGGCATGGGCGTAGTCGGCGGCGGCGTAGCAAGCGTCGTCACCGACAAGGGCGCGCAGCTGGCGAAGATGATTGGCGCGCCCGTAAATCTGCACGGCGCGCTCGTGCGCGACCTCAGCAGGCAGCGCGCCGCAAACCTCCCCGACGGCGCGCTCACCACCAGCGCCGACGACATTCTGGGCAACCCCGCAGTGGACATCGTCGTTGAGGTCATGGGAGGTGAGCAGCCCGCGCTCGACTACATCCTCAAGAGCATATCGCTCGGCAAGCACGTCGTTACCGCCAACAAGGAAGTCATGGCAAAGCACGGCGCGAAAATCCTGACGCAGGCGCGTGAGAACGGCGTGCAGGTGTTGTTCGAGGCAAGCGTCGCAGGCGGCACGCCGATCATAGCGCCCCTGCTGCGCGACCTCGTGGCGAACGACGTCGTCAGCATCAACGGCATCATCAACGGCACCACGAACTACATCCTCACCAAGATGGCGCAGGAAGGGCAGGACTTCGGCGTCGCGCTTTCAGAGGCGCAGAACTTGGGCTACGCCGAAGCCGACCCCACGAACGACATCGAGGGCATTGACGCCGCATACAAGCTCGCCGTCCTATCGACACTCGCCTTCCGCGCCCGTGTCACAGACGTCGATGTCTATAGCGAGGGCATCACGCACCTGACGGCGCAGGACTTCCGCTACGCGAGCGAGCTAGGGTACGCCATCAAGCTGCTCGCCATCGCAAGCAAGACGGACGGCGCGGTGCATGTGCGCGTACACCCCGCGATGGTGCCCTCCGACGTGATGCTGGCGAAGGTGGACGGCGTGCTGAACGCCATCGAGGTGCAGACCGACCTCGCCGGGCGCGTCCTCTTCCACGGGCGCGGCGCAGGCGACATGCCCACGACAAGCGCGGTCCTCGCCGATGTAGTGCATATAGCGCGCAATCTGGTCAGCGAGGTCGAAGCCCCTCCGCTGCCCGCGCTCAATGCCGACGTGCATATCAGCCCCATGGACGCTCTGGAGACGAAATACTACATGCGTATGAACGTCATAGAGCGCCCCGGCGTCTTCGCGCAGATTCTCAAAGTGCTGGGCGACCTCGACATCAGCATAGCCTCCGCCATCCAGAAAGAGACCGACGACGCCGCCCGCCGCGCCGAGATAGTCCTCATGACCCACCGCGCCAAAGAGGAGTCCGTCCAGAACGCCCTGAAAGCCATCGACAAGCTGGAAGTCGTCAACGAAATCGGCAGCCTAATCCGCGTCGAAGAGTGGGATTGATAGCGCGGGGCATCCGAGTTCACACCCTCGCCCGTAACTGAGTGCGAAGCATCAGCCGCTGTCCAAGCAGCGTCACACTCAGCGCCGTGACGAAGATGGCGGCGCCGGGAATTAGCGTCAGCGAAGGCACCCGCCGCAAGTACGGTTGCGCCTCCCACAGCATAGCCCCCCAGTCCGGCGTGGGAGGCTGCGCGCCCACCCCGAGGTACGACAGCCCGGCTATCGTAATCAGCATCTGACCGAACCGCAGAAATCCCATCGCAAGTATCGGCCCCATGATGTTTGGTAGGACATGCCTGCGAAGTATGAAAAGCGGCGGCGAACCCACCGCTACCGCTGCCTCCATGAACTCGCGTGTGTTGACTTCGAGCGTAACCGCCCTCGCGAGGCGGGCATAGGGCGTCCACGCGAAGATTGTCACCGCCAGCACGATCGTTGCGAAACTCGGCTTCAGCAGCGATGCCAGCGCAAACGCGACCACAAGGTCCGGAAAGACAAGCACCACATCCACGACTCGCATCACCGCCTCATCCACGGTGCCGCCCGCCCTTCCCGAAATGGCTCCGACCAGCGTTCCCGCGATTCCGGAGATAAGCACCGACACCGTTGTTATCGCCAGTGAGAAGCGACTGCCGGCGAGAAGCCGCGACAGCACATCGCGGCCGAGGTGGTCCGTCCCAAAGGGATGAGACATGCTGGGAGACTCCAGCCGCGCATCCAAGTTCTGATCATTGGCGTCGTAGGGTGTAAGCAGGGGCGAGAAAGCGGCGACAAGCGCGATCATCGCCAGGATGCCGCACAGCAGAATCGTAGCCGTCGAGCGCCTGCCTGCTTTCAGCCTCTTCAGCGCGGCGCTGGCGACAGCCTGGTAGGGGGATCTGGTAACGGCTCTGTTCATAGGTACGATTTCACAAATCTCATTCCCCTTGACAGGTTGACAAAGGTAGGTAAATGCCCAAAGCGGCCATAATCACCGATCCAAAGTTCCTTCCCCCTTGACGGGGGAAGGTTAGGATGGGGGTGAAACCCCAACCGCAATCCCTCCTAATTCTCAATACATACTCCTCTCAGCGCCTGCACAGGGATAATAGCTTCAGTTTCCGATACGAATCGCGGGATTAAGCAGGACATACGCTATGTCCGTCGCGGTGTTCATCAGAACGGAAATCGCCACAATCATCATCAGGCTCGCCTGGATGAGCGGTATGTCGCTCGCGTTGATTGCATCGAACAGCACGCGCCCTATCCCCGGCACCGAGAATATGACCTCCACTATCAACGCGCCGCCTATCAGCCCTGCCAGCCACATGCTCGACAGCGTAACGACTGGAATCAGCGCGTTTCTGAGCGCGTGCCTCCGCACCAGCAGCGTCTCTCTCAGGCCCTTGGCTCTTGCCGTTCTGATGTAGTCCATCGACAGAACTTCCAGCATCGAAGCGCGCACGACCTGCGTGAAGAACGCCGTCGGCCCCGTCGCCAGCGTAAGGCACGGCAATATCACATGCAGCGGCCCGCGCCATCCGGCGGAAGGCAGCCATCCGAGTTGAACGCCGAACAGCAGAATCAGCGCGGGCGCAAGCACATACGAAGGCACGACCACCCCCAATTGAGAAGTGAATGTGACAGTCGTATCCAAAAGCGTTCCAGGGCGCATCGCCGCCAGTATCCCCGCCGGCAGAGCGATGCTCAGAGAAATGGCGAGAGTGACCACGCTCAGAATCGCGGAGACCTTTAGCCCGTTCAGCACCTTGTCGCTCACCGGCGCGCGCGCCATGTAAGAGTTGCCCATGTCGCCCCGCGCCACTCGTCCCAGCCACGCCGCGTACTGCGCCAGAAGCGGACGGTCAAGACCCAACTCCCTCTTCATGCGCTCCACCGCCTCTGGCGGCGGCTGCCTGTCCAGCACCTGCGCCTGCATCACTGCCGTAGCCGGGTCGATGCCGCTAACTAGCGGCATCAGAAAAATTAGAAACGAGACGAACGCGATTATCAGCGGTAGAACAAGAAACCGCCGTATAATCAATCTGTACAATGCGTAGTTCCCTTCCCTGACACGGGCCTTGATACGGCCCCGATATGCGCTTTGCAGGTCAGTTCATTACGCTGTGCCGCCCCCATACCAACCTTCCCTCGGAGGGCAGAGGGATGATTGGGACGGGGGCAGAATTGCCGCGTAAGTCTTCCCCCATAGGTAATGGCCCTATAGGTAATGGATTACACAAGAGCCTCTTGCGCGCCTTGCTTAGAGACGATTTCACAAATTCCATTCGACCACCAGATTCGTCATTCCTGCGGAGGCAGGAATCCAGAAATCGTGGAATTACAGGCATCTTGACGCTTTTCGCCTTCCGCTCTAACCCTCCCCCGTCAAAGGGGGAAGGGATTCGTGAAATCGTCCTCTTGCTTAGTTCGCAATATCCAATTCAGTCGTCACCGTATAGTACTCCAGCATGTGCGGCTGCCAGTTCAGCACATGATTGCCATGCGCGAAAATCTGCTCCGTGTAGCTGATGAAAATAGTCGAGGCGTCGTCGTGCAAAATCTGCTGGATTTCACGATAGATTTCGTTCCGCTCTTCCAGGTCGGATAGTGTGCGGGCGCGAGCGAGCAGCTCATCAACCTTCGGATTGCAATAGTTGGTATAGTTGCTGACGTCAACCGTGTCGCAGGTATAGTCGGCGGAAAGGAACCCTTCCGGGTCGTAGGCGTCAAGCAGGTGGCCCCTTGACACAAGGAACAAATCGTAGTTGCCGGCGAAAACATCGTCCACCAGCGCGCCCCATGGCGCCAGCCGGATTTCCGTGCTGAACCCGCCATCGTTCAGCATTTCGTGAAGCGCGACCGCCATTGCGGGGAACTCCGCCCTGCTGGGATATGTCCACAGCGCGACTTTAGCCTCGCCCTCTGCGTGTCCGGCTTCCGCGAGCAGCGCCTTCGAGCGCTCAGGGTCGTACTCATACGGCGCCAGGTCAGGATTCACCCATGCCTCGCTCGGCGCGAACGGTCCGACCGCAGGATCGCCGACGCCTTCCAGTACGGATGCCACGATGGCGTCCTTGTCAATTGCGTGCTGCGCCGCCATTCGCACATTCAGGTCCGAGAAGAGACCGTTTCTGTTGTTCACATTGAGCGTGACCGTGCGCGGCTGCTGCGCCCGGTGCATAACGAAATCCGAGTCCCCCTCGAATAGCGGCAACTGCGAAATCGCCAGATGGTTCAGCAAGTCCACTTCGCCCGTTTCCAGCATTGCCGCGCGAACCAGTCCGTCCGGCACGAAAAGGGTTTCGCCCGCGCTCAGATTGGCGAGCCCATCCCAATAGTCCTCGTTTCTGACATACCGAATGCTTTCGATGGATATATCCCCCTCGATGATGAATGGGCCTGTGCCTGTGCCGATCGGATTCGGCGGACCGTCGCCGCGCTCCTGATACGCTGCGGGTGACAGGGCTGCGGTGGGGCGCGTCGCAAATCTCGAAGGCATTAGGTAATCGGGTTCTACGGTCCTCATCACCACAGTGTATTCTGACGGAGCGTTAACGCTTGCTATGTTGTCGGCGGTGAATCCTCTGGGTGGATTCGGCACACCGAGAAGGTAGCTGACCGACTCGACCATGGACTGCCCGTCAAAGTGCGCGCCGTCATGGAAGTTCACGTCTTCGCGCAGGGTGAACTCCCACGTATCGTCGCCGCTGAGGGACCACGACTGCGCCAGATACGGCTTTACCTGCCCGTCGAAGTCGATCTTCAGCATGGTCTCTGTCGCGCCCGCGCTCATCAAGATGCCGGCGTCATCGGTTTCGATAGCGCCATTGGACGACGGAGCGAATGGCGTGACTATGAATATCTCCTTGTCGCCGCCGTCACTTGCCGCGGCTTGCATAGCCGCCGTCGGAACGGCAGTTGGCGCGGCGGTGGGTGCCGTTGTTGCTGCTGGTGCCATCGCTGCTGGCGCCGCTGCGACCGTCGGCTGCTGCGCCGGCGCCGCAGGCTCACTTTGGGTATCGCTGCATGCCACCGCCGCCAGCAGCAGCATGCTCACGGCGATGCAGGGAATTACGCCTTTTCGTACTAAACGGGCAAACATTGTTGATCTAAATCCTTTCATATCTTGATATAAAGTATCACTACCTGACATATCGGCATTTCAACGCTTGTGTCGAGAAGATTCAATCCCTCGCTCCGGGGGAAGTCGTGCGTCCGAAACGCGGAGCTATATACTTTCCGGGTACACCAGTCAGCAAACTGGTACAGACATGGCAACCACAGGAAGATTCAATAAATGCGCTCGGCTCTCTACGGTGTTGTCACCCACGCCATTATCGGAACGGCATGCCATAATAGCATGCTCACACCTGTAACGTAAAGATACTGCATATCAATAATAAGGCTTACAGAGAATTGATACCAAGATTGATACTTGTGTCGCGCCTATTCCAGATACTCGACATCTATCAGGCGTCGAACGACGCCAGCCGCCCATCGCATACAACCCCAGACCCTGCAACCCAACTCTCGCCACCTAACTCAATCCATCCCTGTCCTGAGTTTACCGAAGGGCATTCCATCCATGTCAATTCCCCTCCCCTTGACAACCCAAACATTCGCACCTATCATAAGTACACATGAAAGAACATAACATCTATCCTATCCATCCTGTAAATCCTGTTAACCCACGGGGAAGGGCAGGGAAACTGAAAACTGGAAACTGAAAACTGAGAACTACCAACCATGTGCATCCAAAACACCCTGCAACAACACATACTCGACATCACCAACGACGGCAAAGACGTCGCCAACTTCCTCTATGCAACCATGCAAGGACGAAACCCCAACGCCAAGTTCCACCACCAGATGGAAGCCGCCAAACACCTAACCAAACTCGCCCTACCTGCCGCTCCTTCCTCCTCTCAACCCGTCATTCCTGCGGAGGCAGGAATCCAGGGAGGTGGGGCAGGGAGCGAGGACCGCATTGACACCCCTTCCCCCTCAACGGGCGAAGACCACGATGGGAGTGAAAATCCTCCCCATCCTGTACATCCTGTTAAGTCAGCCCCCGTAACAGACCTCGACATCATCAACTACAAAGTAGCCCGCCTAATCCGAGAGGAAACCAACGACGGATACGTCATAGCAGAATTCCTATCCCGCGTCATGCACGGCACCGCAGGACAGGGCAGACCCATCAGCGAGGCAGACCGCATCAGAGCAGCCACCGAACTGATGAACCGAGGACTGGGCAGGTTCGGCGACACTCGCGACCGCCGCATCTCAAACACTCAGGACGACCAGGAACTCATAAACTCCGGCCTGTCCCGCTACATCAGGGAACACACAGACCACGGACTGGAACCCGCCCGCTTCCTGCTGGACGTGGCGTCAGGCAGCGACGAAGGCTTCACGATGCACCAGCGCGTCACAGCCACCCGAGAACTCATCCGGCGCGGCTGGGACACCAACTGCGATAAGATTACACCCGACGACATCACCGCCTACTACGAAAGGCAGGAAGCCCGAGAACCCACAGGCTACGACAACAGGCTGCAAGAGTGGCGTGAGAAAGAGCGCGAGGCACAGGAAGAGCGGCAAAAGGCGCGAAAAGACGAAGCGCACGAAGACGAGCCGCAACCTGAAAATCGTCATTCCTGCGGAGGCAGGAATCCAGACACCCAAGACAGGAAGCCCGCGGAGGAGCCGCAGCTTGAAGCCGGTCTCTTCTCGCACCTCAGCTTTGACGAGATCGACCGCTACGAAGCCATGAGCGCAGAAGAGCAGGCAGAGTTCGTAGAGAAGCAGAGACAATACCGCGCAAGCCGACAGTCATCCCCTTCCGTCATTCCTGCGGAGGCAGGAATCCAGAGGGGCGATGGGGATGAAGACTCAGAAAACATCAACTGGAACACCCTACCCCAAGATGACACCCCATCCATAAAGACACCCCATCCCACCCATCCTGTGCATCCTGTCAGGTCCCAAACCCACATCCGCAGCCCCTAATCCTGTCTATCCTGTACATCGATGTTAATTCCCGTCCCAGATACTCCGCATCTGCCACACATCGAGCGACGCCAGCCGCGCATCACTGCCCCGTGCGAACACCGACACGCCCGCGCTGTCATCCCGCTGAGGATACACGCGCAGCGTCAGGCATTGCCGGTCGTTGGCGAACACCTCCACGATGCTGCGATCAACGAATATGCGCAGGCGCAGCGGTTCGTCCTGCGCCATCCTGATCGGCCCCGTTTCCGGCGTCCGCGCGAACACATCCGCGTTCAGCGACGCCTCCGCGCCGTCAATTTGCAGCGAGCTTGTGTCGAAGCGGCGATTGTCCTGCGGATACAGCGATATGCGCGTCCGCTCCGCTCCGTCCGGCGAGCGCAGCACATACAGCCCCACCTCGCGCGCGTCCCCCGGCTCGATAGTCGCCTCAATCTCCACCGCCTTGCCGCCGACCCCCTCCAGCACGACCTCGCTGTTCGCCGGAATGTCCATCGGCGCGACCTGCTTGCGGTCATACCGTAGCGACTCCACATCGCCCGCAACGGACATTCCCAGCGTCCCGCCTTCGGCCAGCCAGTAGTATCGCGGCAGCGACATGATGTCATCCCATCCGGCGGGCGGCTTGCCCTCCTTCACATTGAATATCGCCGTAAATCGGCCATCCGGCCCTATCGCGGCAGAAGGCGCGTGCAGCGCGCCGACCGTGTAAGAGCCGTAGTTGATTCGCTGGTGCATGTCCGGCGTGAAGTCCTGAGTATCGGCGTTGTAGTCGCCGATATAGCAGCGCCCCGAACGCTTGTGACTGAACAGCAGCAGCATGTGCTTGCCGCTCGGCCTGCCTTCGATGTCGCTCAGCGGCCAGAACACCGGCACAGCCTGGTCTTCGCCCCGCTCCGCGAAGAACGTATCCTCCAACAGCGCCCCGATATGCTCCCACTCCGCCAGGTCCTTCGAGCGGAACAGGTGGTCAATCCCCTGGCAGTCGATGCTGCGCTCGCCGTCCCTGTACGTGCCGCTGACCGAGTAGTAGTAGCCGTCGTCCTGCTTCCAGATGCACGGATCGAACACGCGATAAGGCAAGCCGTTCTCGTCTATCGGCACGATTGGAATGATCGGGTTGTTCGGGTGCTTCTCCCAGTTCAGCAGCAGCGGATCGGACGCAGTCGCGATCGCGTTGCCCGACTCCGTGCCATGGTAGATTGCGATGACACGATCGTCCTCCACCAGCGTCTGCCCGCTGTAACAGTCCTTCTCCGTGTCCGGGTACAGCGCCAGCGGCAGGTCCCGCCAGTGAATCAGGTCATCGCTCACCGTATGCCCCCAGTGAACGCGGTCCTCCGCGCCGCCCGGCCTGTACTGGAAGAACAGGTGCCACCGCCCCTGCCAGAAGCACAACCCGTTAGGGTCGTTCATCACGTTCTGCGGCGGCGAAAAGTGGTAAGACGGGCGGTATGGGTCGGCAGAAAGGCGGCGGCGCGCGTCCGCGAACGCTCGCAGCGCTTCATCCGATTCAAGCGCCCGAAGCTGCTCGTCAAGCGTGTCCGGATATGTCGGTCCTGAAAGGGCAGGGTAGTTCATGGCAGTCATTTCACTCAATCCTCATGCTCGAATTCAGCCCAATAGCAAAGGCTGGCGTCCGCTATCCTATGACAAAAGGCCCCGCCCTTCAAACAAGCCCAAGAATTATGCAAGAGTCCCCTCTCCCTCAGGGAGAGGATTAGGGTGAGGGGAAAGAGCCTGCCCCTGTGCAGACAGGGCGATGGGGTGAAGTCTGCATCAGAAGGAATGTCGAACCCAACACCAACACCTATCACCAATACCATACGCTCGTCTGATAGCATAGGCTAACAAGGCTTTGCGGACATTTCTGATATTCAGCCCGTCATTAGTATGATAGAGGCACGGACAAAAATCCCTTCCCCCTTGATGGGGGAAGGCTAGGATGGGGGTGATGTTTTTCACATTGCCATTTCTGCGGAAGCAGAGCCTGCCCTTGTACAGACAGGGGAGGCCAGTGATTTGCAGACAGCATTATTGGCACAATTTCGGCTCCATCTCACGGCTCTGGTTTCTCGTATTCACGGGAATGACGCAAATGTCCACACAACCTAGAAATCGGAAATCGCATCCCAACGCTCACGCCAACAACAGTTTCAAGGCATCGCTGCCCAAGTTCCAGAATATACATCGCGCGACGAGGCCAGTGACGAGGTAATCATGAGCACCACCATTGTCAGAGGCAGGCAGGTAATTTGCAGGATAACCGGCCGCGACTCCGCCGAGGTCGTTGATGACGGAGCGGTCGCAGTCCAGGGCGGCGCGATAATCGAAGTCGGCGGTTACGACGACCTGCTCACCCGCCACCAGCCCGACGAGGTGATTGGCTCGCCGCGCCATGTAGTCATACCCGGGCTGATAAACGCGCACCATCATGTCGGACTAACTCCATTCCAGCTCGGTTCGCTGGATATGCCCCTAGAAGTCTGGCCGAAAAGTGGGGTGGAGGTATTATACTTGCAGCCATCTGAGATAATGGAGATCGCCAATGCTGGGAAGGCAATCAGATCAGCGGGGGCTGTGGGAAGCGGACAGTCTGTATCTGGACCATGTGGGTCGTGGGACTTTCTACGGTCTGCTCGCATCTATGAGGGGTAAGCTGTTTCGGGACGAGGACTTCGCCGAGCTGTACTGCGCCGACAACGGTCGCGAGAGCGTACCGCCGAGTCTTCTGTCCACGGCGCTATTGCTTCAGACCTACGACAGGGCGAGCGACGCCGAAGCCAAGCAGAGAGCGGACTTCGATATACGCTGGAAGGTGGCATTGGGCATCGAGATTGAGGACAGGCCGTTCGCCAAGAGCACGCTCCAGCTGTTTCGTGCTCGTCTGATACTGCATGAGAAGGCAAAAGAGGTGTTCGAGCGCAGTCTGAGGTATGCCAGGGAGACAGGATACATCAAAGGTCGTCGCATGAAGGTGGCCCTGGACACGACCTACATACTGGGTCGTGGGGCGGTGAAGGATACCTACAACCTGCTTGCGGACGGGATAGTGAAGCTGATGCGAGCGCTGTCGGAAGTAGAGGGAGTCGAGCCGGTAGAGTGGGCGGCGCAGAACGGATACCGAGGATACATCGGCTCCAGCGTCAAGGGCGATGCCTGCATTGACTGGGACGACAGTGTCGCTCGGCGCAGGTTGCTTTCGGAGATAGTGGGGGATGCGGACAGGCTTCTGAAGATGGCGCGGAGGACGTGGGGACTTTGTGAAGAGGACAGTTCACAGAGAGACCGGATAGCCGAGGCGTCCGAACTGCTGGCTCAGTTGTTGCTGCAGGATATCGAACGTACAGAGGGTGGGGTGTCTCTGAAGCGTGGGGTGAGTCGAGACCGGATGGTGTCGGTCCATGATCCCGACATGCGCCACGGACACAAGAGTTCCAGCAGGCGGTTCGATGGTCACAAGGCATCGGTGGCTGTGGACACCGACTCCCAGTTGATAACCGCCGTGGACGTGCTGGCTGGCAACGCCACAGACAGCGACGGCGCGCTAGGGATGGTCGAACGCAGCGAACGGAACGCGTCGGCGGCGGTGGTGGAGACCATGGGGGATGTGGTGTACGGGGATGGAATCACACGTCAGGAATTTGCCGATGCCGGTCGCAGTCTGATAGCGAAGATGCCCAAGCGCCCTGAACGCAAGCACATTCCCAAGGAGGACTTCGAGATAGACCTCGAGTCCGGGACCTGCACCTGTCCTGCGGGTCATACAACCGACAAGGTGTATCGGATAGGCAGTCGCAGGGACAGGACAGGGCGGTTGCACAGGAAGAGAGGCTTTCGCTTCGACGCCGCGTTGTGCGGAGCATGTTCGCTCAGAGAGCGCTGTGTGGCAGCGGGAGAGGGAAAGGGCAGAACGGTGAGTCTTCACCCCCAGGAGTCGCTGCTTCAGCAGGCGCGCGCGTTGCAGATGAGCGATGACTTTGCGCAGTATCGTCAGCGGCGAGTGGTGGTGGAACACAGACTGGCTCGACTGGTGCAACTTGGGATGAGGCAGGCCCGGTACTTCGGACGCTCCAGGACGCTGTTCCAACTGCTGATGGCGGCTGCCGTTGCGAACCTGACGCTGGTGGCGGGCAAGGTGGGCATGATGGGAGAAGGAGCATCGGGTAACCGCTCTGTGTTCTGTGCTCTCTTGCTCGCCGTCATATCAGAAATTCGGTGGAATGACACTCCCATCAGTCGGACCGGATCTCACGCACTGACAGCCCGGACCTCGCTGGCATGAACTCTCTTCATAACAGGGGTTTTCGTCCGCACTTCTAGAGGCATGGATCATCGCTCGCTGGGCGCTGCGAGAGGTGGACCCGTATCTCGATACCCTCTGGTGCGCGATCCAGATGATCGAGTCCGGCATCACGACCGTGCAGCACAATCACATGGCTGCCAGGCTGCCGCCGGAAATGAGCCTCTACGAAGGCGCGTCCCAGGTTCTGAACGCTTATGAAGACAGCGGAATGCGCGTAGCTTTTTCGATGTCCGACCGCGACCAAAACCAGCTTGTATATGAGGACGACGAGAAGTTCCTGTCAACTCTGCCTCCGGAGCTTGCTCGAAGAACCCGCGAGCGCCTCGACAGCAGGCCCATCACTCTGGAAGAGTACCTGACCTCCACAGCCGAACTTCACGCCCACAGACGCGGGCCGAGAACCAACATATTCGTAAGCCCGCACAACGTCCACTGGTGTTCGGACGAGATGCTGACCGCTATGAGCGACCTGGCGCGGCGTCTCAGCACCGGCCTGCACATTCACTTGCAGGAGACCATCTACCAGCGCATGTACGGAACGCGCTACTGGAACAGGACGCCGCTTGCCCACCTCGCCGAGCTGGGCGTTCTGGGACCTGAGGTGTCCTGCGCTCACGGCGTCTGGCTGTCCGAGTCCGACCTTGGCATCCTCGCGGAGACCGGAACTGCCATCTGCACTAACCCAAGCTCCAACCTTCGCCTGAAGAGCGGGGTCGCGCCCGTCAACAGGCTGCTGGAACGCGGCGTTAACGTGGCGCTCGGCATAGACGAAGCGGGACTGAACGACGACAACGACATCCTTCAGGAGATGCGCGTGGCGCAGAAGATCCACCGCGAGCCGGGTATCTCCTCCCCGCACCCAACCGCTCATGACATCTTCCGCCTTGCCACGACCAACGCCGCGAAGGTCACCTTCTTCGACGACGTGGGAACCATCGAGCCGGGCAAGCGCGCCGACCTCGTGCTAATAGACATGGAGCGTATAGAGGAGCCTTACCTTCGCCCGGACACCGACATCATTGACGCTCTCATATATCGCGGCAAGGGGCTGGACGTGGACACCGTCATAGTGGACGGAGAGGTGCTATTACAGGACAGGAAGTTCCTGAAGATGGACAAAACCGACGTAACGGCGCGCCTCAAGGAGTCCTTGGCGCGAGAGCTGACCGAAAGAGAGACCAACGCCGCGCGTCTGTCCCAGGACATCCTGCCCTACATAAACCGCTGGTTCTCCGAATGGGACCTGGAATCCGGCGAAAGCCACTACTCCTACAACCTGCTCTGAGCCGATAGCTCAGGATCGTTTAAGAAACAAGCAAAAGCCCCTCCCCCCTTGATGGGCTGACAGGGTTAGAGCCTGCCCCTGCGAAGGCAGGGGGTGAGGGTAAAAGTCCCTTCCCCCTTGATGGGGGAAGGCTAGGATGGGGGTGAAGACTTCAGGCTATCGTCCTAAGAATACCCTCGTGCATTTTATTGTCGTGCGATCCCGCTTCCTTGACCTTTCACGCAAGCCTGCTACACTCACAACCGCCGCCGTGCATTGCGCTTGCAGCGGCAATCGTCAGGCTACCCGACAACCAGGTGAATTGATATGACAACCGATATACCGCACGAAGTACATGGAGACGAGCTTCCTCGCGGAGTTTCCCACCGCACCCTCGCCGTTGACTGCGAGCATGTCGAGAAAATGCTCCACAAGGGCACACGCGAGCAGTTCGTCATCTACTGCGACGAGCCGGAGCGTATGGGCGGCGAAGATGCTTACCCGCCGCCATTGACCTACATCACATCCGGCATAGGCTTCTGACTGCTTACCCAGTTGAAGCGGTACGCTACAATGAGAAAGATCGCTATCGACAAGGCGCGCGTCCACGTCGAGATGGACTACTATCTCTCCGGCTCCGTGCTCGCGGGAACGGTGACCAGCGGTGTAACCGAGGTGCGCTCCGAATTCGAAGTCACCGCCGACGCCGATGAGGAAGACATAGCCTATGTCATCAGGCTTGCGAAGAGCGGCTGCTTCGCCGAAAGGCTAGTGGAGACGGCTGTGCCCATCAAGAGCACGCTCAAATTGAACGGCAAAGAGGCGACGAACCTCCTGGAGGATTGATCATGGCTACAGCCACCGTTGGCACAGACAAGCTCACCTATGAATTGGCGCAGGACTTCCCGAAACTCCCCGATGGCGAGTCCTTTGCGGTGGTAAGCACGGTCACCACAGATTCGCAGGACAATCTCTACGTCTTCCAGCGAAAAGACCCGCCCGTCGTCGTCTTCGACAGAGACGGCAACTACCTGAATGCCTGGGGACATTGCGCATTCAACTCGCCGCACGGCATGAGCATTAGCGACGATGTAGTTTATCTGACTGACCGCGATGACTCCGTAGCGGTGGCATACACGCTGGAGGGCAGGCCCCTCATGGTGCTGGGAGAGCGCGGCGTCCACTCCGACACAGGCTGCGAAAACCCGGGCGATATGGTCCCTCGCGCCGCAGGACCGTTCAACTATCCGACCGAGATTGTTAAGGGACCATCGGGCAGCATCTACGTTGCGGACGGCTATCGAAACAGCCGGATTCACAAGTTCACGGCGGGCGGCGATCTCGTCAAGTCTTGGGGAACGCCGGGCAGTTCTGAGCCGGGCGAGTTCCACCTGCCGCACAGCCTGATGGTGGACAGCGATGAGAAAGTTTACGTCTGCGACCGCACCAATCGCCGCGTCCAGATTTTCGACTCCGATGGCGAGTTCATCACGCAGTGGACAGGCATGGGCGGCCCGAACGACATCGTGCAGGGCGCGGACGGCTTGTTCTACATCTGCGAGCAGGAAGCTGACGGCAACCCCCCGTATGTCAGCATCCGCGACGGCGAAGGCGAAGTGCTGGCGCGCTGGGGAATACGCCACGCTCACGGATTGTGGGTTGACTCGCGCGGCGACATCTATCTAGGCTTGACGACCAACCATAGCGTGGACAAGTATGTGCGCGTGTGACGATGCCCCGTATTAGCGCTAGGTTCTATTGACATTCCAGATTTAGACTCGTCATCCCCGCGTAGGCGGGAATCCAGAAGGGGATTGTGTATGGGTATTCTTTCGGGAATGCCTACTCCACGGCAGAAAAGACGGAAATTTCCAAAATACCCTAGCATTAACGCACGGACGACAATGAACTTACAGAGGTGCTGAAAATTGGGTAAATTCTACGACGAGGCGCTGCTGCCCGACGAACTGCGGCGCAGCTACGATGTGTACGACAGGATTCGGGAGATTGGCATCCCCCTGGGCAGCTTCGATGAGGATGTCGTATCGCTGGAAGGCGCTGGCATAGCGGCAGCGGTCGTGCAGGAGAGCGGCCTTGTGTATCTGTCCGGCACTTCCGCCGGGACGTATCCGATGAACGACGACGCAGCGCGTATCGAGCACGGCTTTCAGGCGGCGCAGAATACGGCTGACACGCTGATTCGCAGGCTGCACTGGACGCTAAGCTGCGGCGGCGAAGGCGACCTGAACGACGTCCTGTACACGGTGAAGGCGCTGGGTATGGTGGTCTCGCCCGGAGGTGGAGCCAGCGGAGCCGCGCCCGCCGTAACGAACGGGTTCTCGTTCAGGTGGCACTCGGTCTTCGGAGGACCGCGCAGCGACTACGCGGAGGACGGCGTTGACCCGGGCGGGTTTGCCGGAATCCATGCCCGCAGCGCGATGGGCGGCTTCGACGGCAAGTTCTCCATCGAGCCGGAGATAATCGTCGCAATTCCGCCCGCGCTCGCAAGGGAGATTATCACGAACAGGGGCTGGGTCTTCCCCCTGCCTCCCGTGATGCTGGATAAGGTCAGAGCCTCCCGAAGTTCCTGAGCCGCGGCCGGTACGTTAAGTTCCCTCTCCCTCTGGGAGAGGGCTAGAGCCTGCCCCTGCGAAGGCAGGGGGTGAGGGTGAAAGTCGCTTCCCCCTTGATGGGGGAAGGTTAGGATGGGGGTGAAATTGCAAGTGCAGGCATGGTTATTCTCGATACCTATCCCTCTCAACTCCTGATGGGGGAAGAGCCTGCCCCTAGCGAAAGCAGGGATTAGAGCCTGTTCTTGACTTCAGATTCCTCGCTGTGCTCGGAATGACAGAAATATCCACCTGCCCTAGTCGTCGCCGACCTGACCTTGGAGTTCTTGCTCGTATGAGTAGGTAGCCATGCGTTCCGTTCGCCGGGCGATGGACCTGATCAATCCCCGGAAAATCCATGCGTGGAACGGATACAAGGCATACCAGTAGAGCAGGCCCGCCACTCCCTTGGGGCTGAAGACAGCCGTCTGCTCCAGTTGAGTCGCGCCATTCGCGCCTTCGCGCACCTCGAACTGAAGCCACGCCTTGCCCGGCATCTTCATCTCGGCTCTAAGCCGCACTATACGGTCAGGCTCCAGTCCTTCCACTCGCCAGAAGTCCAGCGCATCGCCAACTCGCAGGTCGTCCGGATGCCGTCGCCCCCTTCGGAGGCCCGCGCCGCCCAGCAGCCGGTCGAGCATTCCGCGCAGTCGCCAAGCCCAGTTCGCAAAGTACCATCCGCGATCCGCGCCAATGCCGGTGCAGACCCGGAATATATCTTGGGCAGGAGCGGCTACCCTTCGGTGACGGCGCTCGATAATCAGACCCTCGCGAGCCTCCATCTGAACCAGTTCCTGTGGCGACTCGGCACTGTGGGCGGCGTCGCTCCACGAAGTGTCTATTCGTCCCGCCCCCATGTCCTTGATTACGCTGCCGATTGCCGATGCGTAGTCTCGTGGCGAGATGTCAGGGAAGACAGTGCGTGCAAGGTTGTCGGTAACGACGACATTGTTGCGAAGCCCTTCGACCAGCGGCACGGCGATAGAGGCGGGGATAGGCGTCATCCAATGCACCCAGTATGACGACAGGCGCGGTGTCAGAACCGGGACCGGAATCATCAGCCGTCGCAGCCCTCTTGCCTTGGCATATCCGAGCATCAGCCCGCGGTAGGTCGTCGTATCCGCCCCTCCGATCTCGATAGTGAGACCCCTGCAGCCAGGGATATTCGGTGCCGCGACCAGATAGTCGAGCAGGTCGTCTATTGCGATGGGCTGAATGCGGGAGTAAATCCACCTTGGGCATATCATGACCGGCAGGCGCTCAGCCAGGTAGCGAATCATCTCAAATGAAACGCTGCCCGCGCCAACAATCACGGCAGCGCGGAATTCCGTAACCGGCATGCCGCTTTCGCGCAGCGCCTGTCCCGTTTCCTGGCGGGAGCGTAGGTGAGTGGAAAGGTTGGCTTTTGGGTCTCCCAAACCGCCCAGGTAAACGATGTGCCTAACTCCTGCTTCATGGGCAGCTTGACCGAAGGCGCGGGCGACCTGCATGTCCAGTTCATGGAAGGCGGCGCCGCTGGACATGCTGTGAATCAGGTAATAGGCGGTGTCCACCCCGTCCAGCGCATTGGCTAGGCTCTCGGCGTCAAGGGCGTCTCCTACAACCACCTCGACCTGCCCGGCCCAAGGGCGGGAGAGCACCCGTGCCTCGTTGCGGACGAGGACGCGAATCCTGCATCCTTCCTCAAGCAGTCGGCAAACCAGCCTTCCGCCAATGTACCCCGTAGCCCCTGTAACCAGAACTGTGCCAATATCGGACATCCGGCCGCCTCCCCGCTCCAAGGTCTCCGAAGTGGAACCCCTATAATCCCATTATAGCGACATCCGCGCCGGCTATTGCGTACTCGCATCCCTTTCTTTGCCCATGCTGCCCCAACCCTCCTACATCCGCAGTTCCAGGCGTGGCTTCAGCAAGCGCTCCGGCACTTCAGTCTCCCGCATGAACTCGACGAGCAGCTTATGGAGTTCTCCGGCCAAGTCCAGGTGCCTTTCTATCACGTTGTCGAGCTGATGCGGGTCGGTGTTCAGATTGTATAGCTGCGACACCCCGGGCTCTGGGCTGTACAGCAGGCTCCAATCCCCAGCTGTAACGGTCGTTACCGGAAAGTCCTTGAGGTCCCGCAGGAAGTTGTCCACGGATTGAACCGGATCGCCCGGATTAGCGAACGGCAGACTGCTTATGACGAACTCCCTGCCCGAATGTGCCCCGTCGCGCAATGCCGGAGCGAGCGACCTGCCCTGCACAAAGGGGGGAATGTCCAAGCCCAGCAAGTCGAGGACGGTTGGCATCACATCGATTGCGGAACTCAATCCGCTGTAAGTACCGGGAGTAACTCCGGGTGCGCGAATCAGCAGCGGCAGGTGAACTATCTCCTCGAAGAGTGGAGAGTAACTCCACTGCGAACCCAGTTCGTCGTATGGACGCAGGCTCCCGTCCGGGTACTTGTCCGAGCTCATCTTGCCGAAGAGTCCGCCATGCTCTCCGAAGTAGAAGCCGTGGTCTGTGGTGAAAATTACGACCGTCTTGTCCGCCAGCCCCATGTTCTCCACCGACCTCATCAGAAATCCCACCCATGTATCCACCATCGTAATCTCGCCGCAATACGTGGCGTGTCCTTTCCGAAGTTGCGACTCTTCGTAGCCGGGCATGTCATGCCAGTTGCCATAGAGCGGCAGCACGAGTTCGCCGTCGTAGTCCGGCAGGTACAGTTCCGTGTAGTAGGATGGGGCGTCCCATGGCTCGTGTGGGTCCCAGGTATCGACCAACAGGAAGAAGTCTTCCTTGTAGTGCCGCTCCAGCCACTGAATTGCGGCCATGAATGTCTTGGGAGCGTTCCTGTCAGCCTCGCTCCTCCACGCATCCCTGATATCGAGCGCCTCGTGATGATAGCCGGGCTCCGGAATCAGCGACCAGAGCGTATCCTGCCCTGAGTTCATGAAGAAGGACTGGAATCCCCGGTCGTAGTTCATCCCGTCCCGGAGGTAGTATGGGGTGTCCACCGAAGCCGCCGTATGCAGGCCGTGTCCGGCAAGAATCTCCGCGAGCGTTGTAATGCCGTCGGGAAGTGGCTGCCACCCCATGAATGACATCGTCCAGCGCCCGGTCTGATGATCCGCCCGTGTGGGCATAGTCGGGAACCCGGCGGAATAATGAGAGTCGAAACGGACCGCCCCCGCCGCGAGCGCATCGAGTGAGGGCGTATGAATCCTCCGGTTTCCGTATGCGCCTATATGATCCCTTCGGAATGTGTCGGAAACAATCCAGATGACATTCATCTCACTCACTCCTGTGATTTGCCTGTTTCTGGAATGAGTCGCCGGATCTACGTCAGCTTGGCGTACACCTCCGGCAAGGCCTCTTCCAGGCGTTCGAAGCTCCGCCATCCACCGTATCTCGGTGCCAAGGCCGCGACCGTGGAGGATGCCGCGTCCTGAGCGTTCCTGCCTTCTTCGATCGCTGCGCTGAGAGTGCCCACGAGTTCATGAATGAAGTCTCTCGCTTCTTCCAGTGCCGAATGCGGCCCGACAGGTCCGTGCCCTGATACGAACCTTTCAATGGGTAGTTCTACAAGGCGGTCGTCCGTATCCGGCCACTCCTTAGGATAGCTGTCGCCGAAATATGGAAGGCCGCCGTCCTGCGCGACATCGCCGCAGAAGACTATGCCGTCGTCCGGCAGGTGGATGTGAGTGTCGCCGCCCGTGTGCGCCCTGCCTAAGAACCTGAGATGCAGCTCCCGCCCGCCGAAGTACAGCCGCATGCTGGTCTCGAAGGTGAGATTGGGGGGTGTAATCTTTACGAGTCCGGCCTCTTCGGACCAGGGGTCGCCTGAACTCATTACCTGCTCCCGCCACTCCCTGTTCCACTCGACATCCACCATCTCGTTGTAGCAGTTCTCATGTCCGATGATGGTGGCATCCTGGAACTCCTCGTTGCCCCACGCATGGTCCCAGTGCGAATGCGTGTCCACCAGGTATTGAATCGGCTTGTCGGTGATGTGCCGGACGTCCCGGATAAGGTCCCTTGCAAATGAAGGAACACGCAGCGAGTCTATCACCAGCACGCCCTCATCGCCCACGATGATGCCCGCGTTGGTAAGACCCTCGTGCAGCCGTGCGAATACGCCATTTTCGAGTTCTATTATTTCAGTCCCCGGTGTTGTGGCCATCAGGTTACTCCTTCTCTGTGTCCGGTATTTTCGTTAATGTCGCCCATCCTGTGTTGCGCTTGAGTTCGGCGGAATCCGAGACCTCAGACCAGCCCTTCCGCCACCGCCGCGTCTTCGATTATCTCCCATCCCTCTTGCACGCCCGCGACGAAGCTATCGCAGGCTTCTCCTTCCAGCACAGCTCGTTCCACCTCATCAGACCCGGTAATGGAAAGGAATGCCGCTTCTATCTGAGCGACCAGTTGCGAATCCAAATCTCGCTGGGCGGTAAAGCAGCAGTGGCTGTAGGCGGGGCTGGACAAGAACGGCCGCACCTGCTGCACGGATGGGCTGCCATCCTCCGACATCACTTCCAGCGTTTTCTTGCTGACCGCTCCGGCATCGAACTCGCCGGATGCCACCCTCTCCACCACGTCACGCTCGTCCGACGCGTTTCCCGACTCGCGTTCCTCGTAGAAGCTGATGTACGCCAGGTCCTTGTCAGGGTTCAGCCCGGCCTGTTTCAGCATGTAGTAAGGCACAAGACCTGCCTGTTCTGAGCTGCGGCGGCCAAAGGCGAACCGCCTGCCGGGCAGGTCCTCCACGGTCAGGATATCCGACCGCGAGTTGGCGATGAATTGGGTCATGAAGTCAATGTCAACATCGCGCATCGCGATTACCCGGCACGGCTGGTCCAGCAGTCGTTTAATCTTCACGTAACCAAGAGGCCCGTTCCATGCGAGATCGAGGTCGCCCTTTACGAAGGCATCCACCATCGCGTCATAGTCCGAATATAGAACCCAATCCAGTTCGATCCCCCTTCGACGAAACAATTCCTCCAGTCCTTGAAACACGTCGAAATGAGACGCCGTAGCCGAGCCACCTAACCTGACCATATCACCCTCCCGTGATTCTGAATCCCAGCCGAATAGTGATGTCAAGAAAAATGCAGGAGTCCCATTACCCTTGATGGGGAAGAGAGCCTGCCCCTAGCGAAAGCAGGGGTTAGAGCCTGTAATGAGCCTGCCTAAGGAATGGAGGTGAAAATGCTTGCCAATCGCGAAGATGCACTGTTGCACATGTTAGGTCTGTGGAATCATATATTTACGGCATCTGTGGCGCTTATTGAGATACCTTCTGGTGGCACTCTACTAAATCAGTCATCTAAGATGCAACCGGAACGCCGCGGCGGTCCTGTACATTTCTGCTGTGAGTGTGTTCGGCTGTGCGAGTTTTGAGGCGGCCCGACTTTCGCCCAGTCAAGTTCGCATAGGTTACCCCGCAAGTGAAGGTAAGAGTATAATTCTCATTGCCGGAGTATCGGCCCGCATCTCCGAAAGACTCACAGGATTCTGGTTTACGACATCACTTTAGCAGAAAGGCTTCACACACGATGACGGACCTCTCAAAAATTAAGGTATTGACCTTCGATGTAGGCGGCACGGTATTCGACTGGCGTGGTGGGATTCAGGAGGAAGTAACTCGACTGGCCGCCGAACAGGATGCTGACGTCGATATCTCCCAGTTCGCCACCGACTGGCGCACATGGATGTTCGACACGCTCGCTCGCGTCAGGTCCGGCGAACTCTCATGGAGAAACGCCGACCGGATCCATCGCGACGTTCTGGACGACGTTCTGGAGAAGCATTCTGCCTTGAAGCTGTCCGCATCGGAACGGGACGAGCTTAATGAGGTCTGGCACAGGTTGAGCGCATGGCCCGACGCCGCGGACGCGATAGAGATAATCCGCAGCCGCTACACAACCGTCATATTGACCGTTCTCAGCTACTCCATAGTCGTGGACTGCTCTAAGCACAACGGCATCGGCTGGGACGGAATTCTGTCCTGCGAATTCCTCGGACACTACAAGACCGACCCTGAAGCGTACCTGACGGCGCTGAATCTGCTGCGGGTCAATCCCTCGGAGGCCATGATGGTCGCGGCGCACAAGAGGGACCTTCAAGGGGCGGCGGCGGCGGGCCTTCACACGGCGTATGTACATGTTGAGGGGGAATCCAACGTACCTCCGGGATCATCCGACCTCGAATCGGCTTCCTCGGCGTTCGATGTAACCGCGGCTGATTTCCCGGACCTGGCAGACAAGCTCCTCGCCTGATGCATAGGAATGGGGCAATAGGGCGCAACAGAAACGGCGCCTCATGGGAGCCATGAGGCGCCGTTTCATTCAATCCGCATTGGCGCGAGTTAAGCGGCGCTGTCCAGGAACTCGATCAGCTGCCCAATGCTCTGGAGTTCAGTGCAATGCTCGGGCGTGAAGCTGACACCAAACTCATTCTGAATCACCCGCGCGAAAGAAACGATGTCCATAGAGGACACCCCGGCGTCAGTCAGGTTGGAACTCAGGTCCATAGACGCATCTACCGGCTTTCCGTCCACTTCCAAATTGTCGGCGATTAGCTTTCTTACTCGATCTTCAGTTGATGCCATTTGGTCAATCCTCCTGTACTTAAAAATGTTCCTAGCTAGATGTAAATTACTAGAGCATTCTTGCTGTGTTCAATACCTTTGTTTCCCAACGTTTCCGCATTACACCCAGTGTCGCCTGCGCTGGAACGGGTAGGTAGGCAGTGAAACCCGTCTGCGCGACTCACCCGCGAACATGCCCTCGAATGTGATCGGCATGCCCGCTTCGTATGCTCGCGCGGCAGCGTCGATAAAGCCTTCCGCCCGCTCCGGTGACTCGTCTGACGGCTGCTTGCTGAGGCTCGCAATCACAAGTGGCGCCTGCGCGGAATCCCCGCCGTTGGATGACGCATTCCACGCTTCTCGCATCTGAGGTCCAATAACGGCGCTGGGACCAATCTCAACAACCGCATCTACACTCAGTTCCGCGAGTGTTACGGCGCAGATCCCTATTTCTGCCGTCTCTCGCGCCTGCCTGATCCAATAGGCGCCATCGGGCGAACTGTCGGCATCGATAACTCGCCCCGTAACGCCGCTGACCATTGTGAGCGAGGGAGGCGAGACCGCAATATCCTCGAATGCCACTTCCAGACCCATCAGGGACTGGTTGGGGTCAACTCCGGGGAGCACCGTCATCAGAGTGCTGCGCGCGAGAACGAAGCGCAGTCCGTCTTCGAGGCTGAACATGCCCGCAGCCTGCGCCGCGGCGATTTCGCCAGTGCCTTGTCCCAGCACTGCGCTCGGACGTATTCCAATACTTGCCCAAAGCGCTGTGAGCGCGCATTCCAGCGAGTAGAGCGCCGGCTGCGCCCAAGCTGCATCGTTCAAGTCGCTGACGGCTTCGGGATCACCGAACATCACGTCGAGAAGCGAGCCGCCCCTTTCTGTTCTGACAACGGCATCGCACCTGTCCAGCACCGCGCGCGCCACCGGCTCACTGTCGTACAGCGCCTTGCCCATACCGGTCCACTGGCTGCCGTCACCTGTGTAGAGGAAGGCAACCCTCGTTGCCGCCTTTGGCTCTGCGCCGTCGGATGCGCCGTTCTCGTTCGTTACCCTCGCCAGACCGTCTCGCATTGACGCAGCGTCGCTGAATACCACACCTGCGCGATAGTCGAAGTGGCTGCGTCCGACGCTTGCCATCCATGCGGCGTCGGCGAGAGCCTGCGGCGTCAATGGTGATGTCGATTCTTCGGGCGATGAACCGTTGTCGCGCTCATCTAGCCATGTCAGGTACTGAGAGGCCAGGTCCTTGAGCGCGCCGTCCGACTTCCCGGATAGCGGGAGGAAGCGCGTACTTCGCTCCTCCGGCCCATTGCCGGAAACGGGCAGATCCGCCAACTTTTCGGGCAGCGAGATTGGCACCTGCTTCTCAGCGCTTGTGAACGACGGCATATCAGAGTCCGGTGCGCCGTTTGCATTAGCGCTCCCATAGCCCTCCAATACGACATGCGCGTTAGTGCCCGAAATGCCAAACGCGCTCACCGCTGCGCGAGGCGGCCTGTCGGCGTGCTCAGGCCAGTCGGTTTGTTCGGAAGTTATCCGCACGGGCATTGAAGCCCACTCTATCTGCGGGTTCGGGTCTTCAAAGTGCAGATGCTTGGGAATGACGCCCTGCTTCATAGCGAGCACGGTCTTTATGAGGCCTGCGACTCCTGCCGCAGCCTCCAGATGTCCGATGTTGGACTTTACCGTGCCCATCAGCAGCGGGCGTTCGGCTTCCCGGTCCTTGCCGTACACCGAACCCACTGCATGCGCTTCAATCGCGTCGCCGAGTTGCGAGCCGGTGGCGTGCGCCTCAAGGTAGTCAACATCGGCTCCTGGGAAACCTGCCCGTTCAAGCGCGGCTTCCATAACACGCTCTTGCGCCGAGCCGTTGGGGACAGTCAGTCCTGCGCTCACGCCGTTTTGGTTGACGGCGGAGCCTCTGATGACGCCCCATATCGGGTCTCCATCCGCTTCGGCTTCCCTCAGACGCTTGAGGACCAACACTCCGCATCCCTCGCCGCGCACGTATCCGTTCGCGGACGCGTCGAAGGGACTGGACTTTCCGCTCTTGGAAAGCATGCCCAACTCGACCATGAAGTCCGAGACAGATGACGACAGCACAACATGCACTCCTCCCGCAAGGGCAAGATCGACTTCACCGCGCTGCAAGCCGGAAACTGCCTGATGAACTGCCGCAAGCGCAGACGCGCACGCCATGTCGATCGCCATCGCGGGGCCCTCCAGCCCAAGAGCGAAGGCTATCCGTCCGGCGGCTACGCTCGCGTTTGTGCCAAGATAATTGCCTAGCTTGCCGCTGCTTTCTATCACCTCCCGGTATTCGCTGCCGCCGATTCCGGCATATACACCTGTCTGGCTGCCGCGCAGCCCTTCAGGGTCTATACCCGCGCCTTCGAGCGCCTCCCAGCTGGTTTCGAGCATCATGCGCTGCTGAGGGTCCATCATGCGCGCCTCTACCGGAGATATGCGGAAGAAGCGCGAGTCGAACCACTCGATGCCCTCGATGAACGCGCCGCGCATGTCAGGCGCGATTCCGTTGCCCGGACGCCCATCGGTAACCGCGTCAGTGCCGGACTCCAGTAGCTGCCAGTACTCTGACAGGTTTTTCGACTGAGGGAAGCGGCATGCCATGCCGACAATCGCGATTCCGTCCTCATCGCTGCTGACCCGCTGGGGCTTTTCCGGAACGGCCGGTTCCGTTGCCGGTGGAGCATCGCCAAGTTGACCAAGCTCCTCGGCGAGATGTCCGGCAAGGCTCGCGATGTCCGGGTAGTCGAATACGATAGTGTTTGAGGCGGTGTATTCGCCCGCGAAGGCACGGTTCAGCCGATTGCGGAACTCCACCGCCATGAGCGAGTCCATGCCAAGGTCGAAGAATCCTACCGTCGGGGACGGCGCAGAGGATAGCCTCAGCACGGCCTGCAACTCCTGTTGCAAGAAGGACACGAGCAGTTCTTGCTGCTCGTCCGCGGGAGCAATCGTATTTCGCAGGCGGGTCAGCACGTCTTCCGTCGATGCGGAGTCTTCGGCTGCACCGTCGTCCAGGGAAGACAGCATATCCTCCAGCAATGCGGGACGGTCTTCAACCGCCTCCTCGAATACCGACCAGTCCATCGACATCACCACGGAAGCCGTCGTGTCCTCGCGCACCAGCCTGTCCAGCGCCCTTATGCCCTGCTGCGGCGTGAACCAGCGGCCACCTAGAGCGGCCCGCCGCTGCTCGATTCGCTCGCGCTGTTCCGCCGCTTCGCCAATCTCCGACCATGCGCCCCACGCAATCGCCTGTCCCGGAAGACCCAGCGCCCGCCTGTGCCCGGCGAGCTGGTCCAGGAACGCATTGGCGGCAGCGTGGTTCGCCTGCCCCGGATTGCCCATAACTCCGACTCTGCTTGAGAACAGGATGAACATGTCCATGTCACGGTCCATTGTCGCGCGGTGCAGATGCCATGCTCCCACAATCTTCGGAGACAGCACCCGCTCGAAGCTCTCCCAGCTCTGGTTGGTAAGAGCGGCGTCTGACAGCACGCCCACGCTGTGTATCACACCGCCCAGCGGTGCGTAATCGGCGTCCATGCGGGCCAGCATCGCGTCTATCGCCGCCGTGTCTGTCATGTCTGCCAGCTCGACCTCAACCTTGACGCCACGCCCGCGCAGCATCTCAATGGCTGTCTGCGCTTCCGGATCGGGGTCGCGACGACCGTTCAGCACTATCGTGCCGGCGCCGTGGTCTGCCAGCCATTCGGCGACCGCTATTCCGATGCCGCCCAGCCCGCCGGTCACGAGGTACGAGCGGTCCTGCCGCAATTGACCATTTGCGAGCGGTGGCGGCGTCAGCACAATCTTGCCGATGTGCCGCGCCGAGCGCATGAATGACAGCGCAGCGCCTGCCTCAGCGAGCGGCCACCTGCTGTGGACCACCGGATTCAGTTCGCCGGTCGAAATGCCCGCCATGACTTCGCGCAGCACTTTTCCAACCCACTCCGGTTCGGTCTTCTTCAATACATCCAGTTCTAAGATGTCGTACTTTACATCCGGGCGAATTGCCGCCATTTCTTCGTGGCTGAGAATGTCCCTTCTCGCCAGTTCAACGAAGCGCCCGCCCTCAGCGAGGCAGGCTAGGCTGGCGTCTATGAATCCTTCGCTGGTCAGGCTGTTGAGCACCACGTGGATGCCCTCTCCGCCCGTATCAGCAAGTATCTCTTCGCCGAACTTAGTCTGCCGGCTGTCGTATATGTGCTTTACGCCGAGTGATCTGAGGTATGCTTGCTTGGGTGCGCTGGCGGTGGCGAATACTTCCGCCCCTGCCGCCTGCGCGAGTTGGATTGCCGCAAGCCCGACGCCGCCCGAACCGGCGTGGATGAGCACACGGTCTCCGGGTTCAAGACCGGAGTAGTGGTATGAAAGCGCACCGGACACGAACGCGCTCGGAATCGTGGCAAGCCCTGATACGGATATGCCGTCCGGCGCGGGCGCAACCAGTTCCGCATGCGTGACCATCTCCGGCGCGAACGCCCCGAATCCCAGCCCGACTACGCGGTCACCTACGGATACGTTCGTTACTTCCGAGCCAATGTCGAGAATATGACCGCACAGCTCGCGTCCGAGGTCTCCCTCTTCGATGAATCCAAGTGAGCGGAACACATCCCAGAAGTTCAGCCCTGTGGCTTCGACCGATACCAGAACTTCCTTCGGCTCCAGTGTACGAGTCGGAAGCCGCTTGATTTCCGGCTGATCGAATACGCCGTCTCTGTGCGGCGCAAGAACCCAGTCCGAGTCGTCGGGCAACGTCAGCCGCTCTGATGTAGTGCCGGGCCGTACAAGACGCGCTGCCCTTCTGCGTCCCAGGCGGTACGCGATATGGTTTTCATCGTCCGGGTACATCAGGTCGTTTACGAGTTCGGACGGCGCGTCCGGTGTGATGGGGTCGAGGCCTATCATTCTAGGCTGCAAGTGGGCCGCTTCGAGCGTAACCACCTTGCCAAGACCCCAGAGTGTCGCACCGGCAAGTTCTCCGCTGAGTTCGCGCTCCAGGACCTGCGCCCCGCGCGTTATGAACCAGATGCCGTTTTCGGGTATCACGTCTGAGTCGGACAAGCCCTGCACCATCGCCAATGCGCTGGCGCCGACACGCTCCACATCCTCCGCAATCTCGTCAGTGGTAGCCTGCGCCCCATGACCTTGCAGAGCCTCCAGATGCACTACGCCCTTGAACGGCGCATCTTCCGGCAGCCCTTCGATAAGAGCCTGCCAAGCCTCTCGGGACTGTGCATCCACGACGGCGCTGACTACGCCCTCGCCAGCCGCAACCGATACACCGGACTGCGCCTTTTCGCTGCCCGCAAGCACGACAGTCTGATTTCTCGCAGCCATCTCTACCGCAAGCTCTTCGGCGAATCCGCCTTGCTCCCCCGCAAGGACCCACACGCCCGGCTGCTCCGTCACTTGCGCCGGACCCTGCGCTACGATAACGCCCTTGTCCAGCATCTCGTGTGTGAATGTGTCGTCAACGCCCAGAACCTCGACCTCGACGAAGCCGACATCCCCAAGAGCCTGACGCCAGATTGTGGGAGTTGCCAGGGCGTGGTGCGGACGGTAATCATCCGCGAACCGCCACCAGCCGTCCAGCTGACCAAAGGTAAGGTCCATCCAGCCCAGCCCGCGCAGGTTCTCCAGCGCGACCAGCTGACCGGACGGCGATAGCAGGTCACGGCAATGTCCTAGCGTTTCCTGCAAGTATCGCGTCGCGTGCAGCACGTTCGAGGCGAGCACTATGTCGTAGCTGTGCGCGTCATATCCCTGTGCGATGGGGTCTTTCTCGATGTCCAGAGTGCGGTACTCGATGCAGCCGTCGCCGTCGCCGAACCTCGCCTCAGCTTCTGCGAAGAAGCCAGCCGATATGTCCGTGTACACGTAATCGAAGCGACCCTCCGGAAGTTCCGGCAGAACGGAAGCGGTTGCCGACCCCGTGCCTGCGCCAATCTCGATGATCCGCAGCCTTCTGTCTTCAGGCAGCCGGGCGATAAGTTCTCGCATTGCCTCCGCGAGCATCCCGTTGGCGGCACGAGCAACCGGAGCCTTCAGATAGAGGTCTGCCGCCGTCGGCTCTCCACTGCTGAAGAGCAGCGTCAGCGGGTCCTGTTGTCCGCGAAGCACATCCGCGAGTGCCGCGCCGGACCGCTTGAACAGCCCAGTCTCGGTCAAGCCGTGCGGGTACTTCTCGACCATCTGCTTATCGAACTCCTCAGGGTTCTCCGGGAGTTCGGGCGGCAGCAGTTCGCCCTCGCCGACCAGCACCTGAAATCCGTCATCCCGTTGCTCGAGAACACCTGACTGGGCACACATTTCAAGCATTCTCAGGAAGAGTCGGCTGTGTTCAGCGTTGACATTCAGGCGCTCGCGCAGCTCCTCCGTCTCCACAAATTCACCCACTGTGCGCTGCCAACCCAGCTTTTCCAGCGTTCGGAGCGCGTATGAGCGCGACCACTGCTCCAGGTCGGCGAGCAGCTCGTTCCTGCCTTGCGGATCGACTCCCGCGCCCGTCAGGTATGCTGGGAACAGTTCCGAACCTTCAGCGACGGCAGCCGGAGTCGGGAAGAAGTCGGCGGACATCAGCCCTGATTCGAGAGGCTGGTCGCGCCAATCAATCTCGTACAGCAAGTCGTTTATACCCTCGAATGCTGAGAGCAGAGCGGCTCGCGTAGCGCGCTTGACCGTGTATCCGCTGAAGCCGCCGATGAGGACACCGTTCGGGTCGTAGATTCTCATCTCGCCGCTCAGGACTTCAGGCTGATTGTCCGAATTGGACTCAGCCGTCGTTGACGACTCGCTCATGATTACATGGCAGACCAATCGGTCCGGCATCTGCCTCGTCAGCCAGAATCGTTCCCAGCCGAATGGCAGATATGTCGCCTCGCCCGGCGCGCCCGTCATATTGCGCGCCACGCCGATGACCTGGAAGCAGCCGTCCATCAACAGGGGATGTATATCCAGATCGTTGCGCCCCACTGCTTCCGGCAGCATAACTTCGCCCAGCGCCTCGCCCGGCGCGGACCAGACATTCCCCAGCGTGCGGAAGAACGGCCCCAGATTGATTCCCGTGTCAGCCTTCGCGCGGTAGTAGTCCGGCACATCCGCGGGCGACAGGCGAGCCTTCAGCGCGTCGAGGTCAACACGTCCACCCGCTTCCGACACCTGAGCGCCGGTCGAAATGCGGCCTTCGATGTGCAGAATCCACTCGTTCTCGATTCCCTTGCTGCCAGTCCCTTTGCTAAATATCTGTACGTTGCTTGAACCGACCTGCTCTGAGTCGTCGAGAAATACCTGGACCGTTCGGCCTTGTTCGTCCGAGCCGCCCGCATTATCGTTTTCGGCGAAGACGAGCGGATTATGCAGCTGGAAGTCCTCGACGACAATCGTGCCGCTTCCTTCGGCAAGCGCCGCTGAGGTCGCCATCGCGCCGTACAGCGCGCCCGGCGCTACCAGCCGTCCGAATACGCGGTGGTCGTTCAGCCATGCCGGGTCCGAGGGGAACACTTCCGTCTCGTACACAATCTCGCCGCGAGCGGACTCATGCCGCTCGCCCAGCAGTGCGTGGCCCGCGCTCTGTCGGCGCTGTCTCGTCTGCTCGACCCAGTACCGTTCTCGCTGGAAAGGATAGCTCGGCAGCGAAATCCGGCGGCGCTTCTCTCCCGCGTACAGCCCATCGAAGCGTACATCCATGCCCGCTTCGTATGCCGCGGCAACGGCGTCGATGAAGCTGGTCTCAGGGTCCGGCGACGAGCCGTCCCTTGGCGGCCGCCGCAGGCTGGCTAACGCCGTCGGAGCGGAGTCGGGCCACGCGAGAGTCGCCATCGTTCCAAGAATGTCATGCGGTCCCACTTCCACCACAACGTCAACACTATGTTCCGCCATTGCCCTGACGCCGCTCGCGAATGCCACCGCCTCCCTTGCATGCCGCTTCCAATATTCTACGTCCAGCGCCGTCGCGGACTCCACAACCTGCCCCGTCAGGTTGCTGATAAAGGTCAGCGAAGGAGACCTTATCTCCAGACCGCTGAGCGCGTCTTCCAGCCCACCGAGGATCGGGTCAACGAGTGCGCTGTGGAATGCCTTGGTCGTGTTCAGGCGTCTTGCTCGTATCTCAAGAGCCTCGAAACGCTCCACGATAGCTTCGATGTCCTCGACAGGACCGCTGACCACCTGGTGCGCCCCATTGTCCGCCGCGATGCTCAAGCCAACGCTGTCAGATTTCACGTTGTGCGCCTCGACTTGGGCCGCGACCTGCTCCGGTGGCGCGAATATGGCGGCCATCGTGCCGTATGCCATCTGAGACATAAGAGTGCCCCGCGCCGCGGCGAATCTCATTCCGTCTTCGAGACTGAACACGCCGGCAGCCTGCGCCGCCGCAATCTCCCCAACGCTGTGCCCCAGTACCACGCCGGGGCGGACACCCACACTCGACCATAGCGCGGTCAGCGCGCACTCTAGCGTGTAGAGGGCAGGCTGTTCCCAAGCGGTATTGCCAAGATTTTCGTCAGCGTCGTTTCGACCGAACATCACGTCCAGAAGCGAAACGCCCCTGACTTCCCGAAAAACTTCCTCGCAGCGGTCCATAACCGCCCTTGCCACCGGCTCGCTCTCATAGAGCGCCTGTCCCATGCCAACCCACTGGCTACCCTGCCCGGTGTAGATGAACGCTACATTGTTCGCAGTTCGCGGCTCTACGCTTGCATCGGACGCCGAAATCTCGCCGAGCTGCGCCCGTAGGGACGCGACGTCTTGGAAGACCACGCCGGCGCGGCGCTCGAACTGGCTGCGCCCGACACCCGCCGTCCACGACATATCAGAGAGTATCTGCCCTGAGACGACTCCATCAGAGGAGAATTCGTCCGCCTGCTCATCCAGCCACGACAGATACCGCCCGGCAAGGTCCCTGAGCGCGCCGTCGGACTTGCCCGACAGAGGGAGGAAGCGGGTCTGGCGCGGAGCCAAATCCCCCTGCGGCATCGGCAGATCGGTTACAGGTGCTGGCATTGAGACCGCCACCTCCTGAACCAAGCCTGCCGTCGGACTTTCCTGCTCGGCATCGGCTTCAGCGCCAGAATATTCTTCGACAACGATATGGGAGTTCGTCCCCGATATTCCGAAGCAGTTCACTCCTGCTACGCGGGGTCGCTCTCCACGGCGCTGCCATTCAACATGCTCCGTAGTTACTTTGAGTGGCAACTTGTCCCAGTCCACACGCGGGTTGGGATCGTTGAAGTGCAGTTGCTTCGGGATTACGCGGTGCTTCAGTGCGAGCGCCGCCTTAATCAGTCCCGCGATTCCGGCGGCAGATTCCAGATGCCCGATATTGGTCTTGACGGAGCCGATAAGCAGCGGGTTGCTTGCGTCGCGCCCCTCGCAATATACTTCGGAAACGGCCTCAAGCTCTATCGGATCTCCTACGGCAGTGCCGGTGCCGTGCGCTTCAAGAAAATCGACATCCTGCGGCTTGACGCCCGCGTCCGAAAGCGCCGTCTCCATCACCTGCTTCAATGCGGGAGGGTTCGGCACGGTCAGCCCTACGCTGTCACCGCCGTGGTTGACGGCAGCGCCCTTGATTACCGCCCATATCCTGTCGCCGTCGCGCTCTGCGTCCGACAGCCGCTTCAGCACGACCACCCCGCACCCTTCCCCTCGAACATAGCCGTCGGCAGAGGCATCGAACGTCTTGCATTGCCCCTCCGGAGACAGCATCATAGCCTCCGCGCGAAGCTCGTATATGCGGCCGTTGATAATTGCCTGCACCCCGGCGGCGATTGCCAGGTCTGCCTTGCCCTGCTGGAGGTCCGCCACCGCGTCGGTTACGGCAACCAGCGCGGAAGCGCATGCGGCGTCCACAGCCTTCGCCGGTCCCATCAGTCCCAGGACGAAGGAAACGCGGCCAGCGGTGCCGTTCAGGTTCGTGCCGCTGAGAGCGTACAGGCTTCCCGCGGCTTCCGTGGGCCTGCTCGTGTCAAGGACCAGCATGCGATACTCGTCGTTGCTGATGCCGGTGTACATGCCGGTGAGGCTGTGCTTCAACTTGAGTGGGTCGATTCCCGCGTCTTCAAGAGCTTCCCAGCTTGTTTCCAGCATCATGCGCTGCTGCGGGTCCAGCAGTTCGGCTTCGACAGGTGAAATGCGGAAGAACGCGGCATCGAACTTATCGATATCGTCCACGAAGGCGCCGTAGCGACAAGCCTCAATCTGCACTGACGGGTCCTGGATGATTTCTGCAAGCCTTCCCTCGCCAGAGCCGGGAACTCCCTCGGTAACCGAGTTGCCACCCTCTTCCAATAGCTGCCAGAAGGCATCAAGGTCGTTCGCGCCGGGAAAGCGACAAGCCATCCCTACAATCGCTATCGGTTCGCCCGTCTGCTGCCCTGTGCGGTTGAGAACTTCCGGATTGGCAGTAGTAGAACGGGAAGACGGCGCACCGCTCTGAGTATTCATGCTGTTCCTCCACGAGAATAAGATCACTGATTGCGAGTCTAATCACCAGACTTTCGCGCTCGGAAGCTGGCGAAACTCTTTACATATCGAACTGTATCATATCCATTCTATAATTTGGAGTAGTTTATACATAAATCGGCTGTATTAGAATGCTCGTTCACTGCCGGGGGAACTGGGGCCGTCCGTCTCACAGAAAGGCAACGCCCGTTCCAGCTTCTTAGTAGGAACGGCGTAAGAATGGCGCTGAGACCGATGGAACGGCTTCGATGGGGTGTGCAGGAGGGAGGATACTGTGCTCATCACCTGCCCCGAATTCGCTGTTGAAGAGCGCCAGCATCGGCACAGAGATATGTTCCGCAAGATTCAGATTAGAGGGACGCTGGAATTCGCGGGAGCGACATCGTAGCAATCTAGGGAATCAGATTCCTGACGAGTTCCGGGACAGAACATACAAGGGACATAGGAGTCTGTTCAGCACGTATCGAATGCAGCTAGGCGTTCGCGTACCCGCCATGCGGATGGTCGGGGAGACTGGATTCGAACCAGCGACCCCCTGCACCCCATGCAGGTGCGCTACCAAACTGCGCTACTCCCCGACCAATTCCCAGAATAGCATAGGGACTATGCCTCATCAAGAGAAAGACACATGATAAAAGCACATGATTAGGATGGCGTGATACAATGACGTTCTGGGAAGCTATGAACAATGGAGGAGCAGCATGACTAACAAGATAGACCTAACGCTGGACGACGTGTACGAGGCGCTGAGGGACGTATATGACCCTGAAATCCCGGTGAACATCGTTGACCTCGGATTGGTGCGCGATGTGTCTCTCATCGACGGCAACATCGATATGAAGATGACGCTCACTTTCGCCGGCTGTGGCATGGGACCCTACATCGCGCAGCAGGCGGAGTGGAGACTCGCCGAGCTTGAGGGTGTTGACGACATCAACGTCGATCTCGTATTCGACCCACCCTGGACGCCCGACGAAATCACGGAAGAGGGCAAGAAGCTGCTGGGACTGGACTAGCGAAGTCAGTCAGCATTATCTGTCCCTTCCCCCTTGATGGGGAAGGTTAGGATGGGGGTGAAGTGAATTATGCCCGGCCTAGTTCCATAGCTGATTGCTGGCTAACTGGTCGAATGACGCACTGACCTCCTGACAGACTGGAAAACTGAGGAACTGCCATGACTATGAATCCGCAGCAGCAGGCGCATGCACGCCAGCGCATAGAATCGATGAGGCGCCAGTTCGAGCAGAAGCGTCAGGTCGCGGACGCGCTGGCGCAGATCGGACACAAGATCGGTGTATACAGCGGCAAGGGCGGCGTGGGCAAGACAACAGTCGCCGTCAACCTCGCCGCCACACTCGCGCACGAGGGGCACAGCGTCGGCATCCTCGATGTGGACATAGACTGCCCCAATGTCGTGCGCGCGATGAAGGTCGCAGAGCGTCCGCAGGTCGGGCAGGACAACAAGATGCTGCCTTCAGAGCGCTTCGGCGTGAAGATCATGTCCATGGGCTTCTTCCAGCAGAACGAGGAAGAAGCAATCATCTGGCGTGGGCCTATGGTCCACAACGCCATTAACCAGCTTCTGCAAACGACCGATTGGGGCGAACTGGACTACCTCGTGGTTGACCTGCCGCCGGGCACATCCGACGCGCCGCTCACGGTCATGCAGAACCTCGAACTCGACGGCTTCATCGTCGTCACCACTCCGCAGGAACTCGCCAAAATTGACGCCAAGCGTTCCATCAACATGATTCGCAAGCTGCAAGTCAAAGTGCTCGGTGTAGTCGAGAATTTTTCGGGTGACGTATTCGGGCGAGGAGCCGGCGAAGAACTGGCGAGTGAACTGGATCTTGACTTCCTGGGCAGCCTCGAACTGCGCTCCGACTACCGCGACACTTCCAAGCCTACCGTCCTGTTGAGCAATGACGTGCTCGGCGAGTATTCCAGCATCGCGGACAGGGCGCGCGCCGCGCTAGGGGGCTGACATGAGTGAGCGAGAAGGCAAGGACAACGGCATAAGAAAAGTTGTGCATGTCGAGACCTCAGAACTTCAGGCTAGACTGCCGGAGCTACTTCAGTACGTTGAGGGCGGAGAAACTGTCGCAATTATGCGTGAAGGCAAGACGGTCGCGTACTTCACGCCCGATGAAGATAGTGAACGCGCACAGCGGCAGGCAGTTTGGAACGAATTTATGCGAAGGCGAGCGACTTGGAAGAAGACAGGGATGACGACACAGGAGATTCTGGACATGCGCCACGAAGGTCATCGTTTCTAGGTGAATTAATCCTCGACGCGTCCGTTAGCCTTAATTGGCTTGTTGATGAAGAGTTGGACCCGACAGCAGCGCGCGTGTCAGCGAACATAGCACGATATGACATCTTCGTGCCTCCCATCTGGCAACTGGAAATGAGAAACGTCCTGCTCATGGCTGAACGGCGCGGCCGTATAACCAGGGCACGCCTTGAGGAACGCCTGCTAGACTTGGCAGCATTGCCCGTCAATGACGACACTGATACTGACTTCGACACCACCTTCGCTTTGGCGAGAGCGCACCGCCTCTCCTTCTACGATGCCACCTATCTTGAACTCGCGATTAGACGCCAAGCGCCCCTCGCCACCCTCGACTCCGCCTTGGACCGCGCTGCCAATTCCGAAGGGCTGCCCGCGCTTCCATAGCCGTTAGTGTGTATAATTGCTCCCGCACGATTTGTTCACCTTAACGCAATGGAGGACTTTGTATGTTCTATAGGCTTTACACAGGCGACGACGGGCAATCCCACATGGAAGAAGGCTTCGAGCCGCCCGAAGTGCAGGACGCTACCGGCATCGTCGTTCGCAAGCAGGAAGTCGGCTACTTCATCGACTGGCATCCCGCGCCGCGCAAGCAGTACATCATCACTCTGCGGGGCAATGTGGAGATCGGCCTCGGCGACGGCACCGTCTATACGCTCGGACCTGGCGACATGATGCTCGCCGAAGACCTCACCGGGCAGGGCCACACCACGAAGGCAGTCGGTAGCGAGACACGCGTCTCCGTAGCAATTCCGCTCGACTGATCTCCCACTCAGGAACTTCCAGCCCCACGAATGAACGCAGGCAGTTTACCGCTGCCTTGCCGCTTTGACGTGTCCACTCATGTGGGAATATACTTACGCCTGTTGAGACCTATCCCTATTCAATGCCAAGGGGACTGCTATGAGCTACGAAGATATTGTTGTTACTAAAGAGGATGGCGTCGGCATCATCCGTCTGAACAGGCCGAAGGTACTGAACGCGCTGAGCAAGAGGCTGTACCGCGAGGTTGACACCGCCATCGGCGAAATGGAGGCAGACGCCGACATCAAGGCGGTGATCTTCACCGGCACCGGCGACCGCGCCTTCTCCGCAGGGGCAGACATCCACGAACAGGTGCGCGACGCGGAGAACCCGCCACCTCCGGATCCCGGACGCAGTGAATACTCATGGCACGTCGCAGCCTGCACCAAGCCGACGATCGGCGCGCTCAACGGGCTTTCCTACGGCGGCGGCGCTGTGATGGCGTCCAGCTTCGACATTCGCGTGGGCTGCGAGCGCTCCAGATTCCGCTTCCTCGCGGCATCGTACGGTCGCGTGAATTCCACCTGGACACTGCCGATGCAGGTCGGCTGGCCTAAGGCGAAAGAATTGCTATTCACCACATGCGTGGTCGAGGCGGAAGAGGCGTACCAAATCGGCCTGCTGAACCATCTTGTACCTGCGGACGAGCTTATGCCCAAGGCAATGGAGATTGCGAAACAGATCGCCGAAAACGACCCGCGCATGGTGCAGGGCATCAAGGAGCTGATGATCGACGACGTTGGCGAGGGCTGGCGCTGGATGCACGACAACGAGTCGGCGGCCCAGAAAGGCAAGCTCGCTCCCACGCCCGTAGAAGAAGGCTTCGCCGATTTCCTCGCCCGCAAGGGACGCAAGGACGCACCCGCCGACTGATAAGGCTTGCATAGGAAATGGGAACATTCAGTGTACCGATAAGCATCGGTGACCCCCAGGGCGAAAACTGGATTGAGTTGGAGGCTCTTGTGGACACTGGCGCGTCTGTAACATCCGTGCCGGGATCCATACTGCGCGAACTTGGCGTCACGCCAGTGTCGAGCCAGCAGTTTCGATTTGCCCAGGGCGAACAGAGGCGCATGGACATTGGACGCTCTTGGATTAGTGTTGAAGGGCGCGAAGAGGTCACGCTTGTTATGTTCAACGGCGAAGGCACAATGCCACTGCTCGGCGCGCTCGCAATGGAAGCCCTGTTCCTCGACGTTGACCCGATGGAACAGAAGCTGATACCCGTGGACGGACTCCTGATGTCGCCGATAATGGAAGAGTGACGGGACTGACTATCTGACCGACTGAAAGACTGACCAACTTAACAGACTGCGAGAGGACATACGCCGATGACATCTGCAAATGGCAAGCTGAACACACCGCTAGAGGGAATTCGAGTTCTGGACCTGGGACGCTATCAGGCAGGTCCCCGCTGCGCCCTCATGTTCGCCCGCATGGGTGCTGAGGTAATAAAGGTGGAATCGGTGCGCGGCGACGAGAGCCGGGCCAACGGGCCGCGAGTTCGAGGCCAGTCCGCATACTGGGTGCAGTACAACAGCGGCAAGAAGAGCCTCGCCATCAACCTCCGCACCGAGAAGGGCAAGGAAGTCCTGCGCGAACTCGTGAAGGTATCCGACATCCTCCTGCAGAACTTCCGCCCCGGCACCATCGACATCATGGGCTTCGGCTACGACAAGCTCAAAGAGCTGAACCCCAAGATAATTATGATAAACGTCTCGGCTTACGGTCAGTACGGTCCCAACCGTGACAAGGTCGGCTTCGACCCCATCGGTCAGGCGATGGGCGGCCTTATGTCTCTCACCGGCTATGGCGACCTGCCCCCGATCAAGACCTACTTCCCGCTGATTGACCGAATCACCGCGCTCCACGCCTGCATCGGCGCCCTTGCCGCCCTGCGCGAGCGCGAAATCTCCGGTGTCGGGCAGGCGCTCGAAGTCTGCCTTGCCGACACTGGCTTCACCGTCAACGAAATCCCCATCTCCGCGTACCTCAGCGGAGGCGTGGAGACCGAGCGCGCGGATTCCGCGGTCGGCGGCGGTGGCACGCCTTTCGGCGGCATGTACGAAACGTCTGACGGCTATGTCATCCTCGCCGCCGGCAACGACAACATGTGGCCGCGAACCTGCGCCGCGCTTGGCCATCCCGAATGGCTGGAAGACCCGCGCTTCGAGACGCGCGAATCCCGCACCGAGCATGTGGATGTTCTAGAAGAAGAAATCGGCGCATGGCTCAAGCAGCGCACCACCAGGGATGCCGTTGACGAGCTTTCCGAGCACAGCATACCCGTAGCTCCGGTGAACTCCACCGAGCAGGCAGCCAACGAGCCGCAGCTTCACGAGCGCGACATTCTGATGGAAGTGCCCGATCCTGTGGCCGGAACGATGTGGGTCAGCGGCGAGTCCATCAAGTTCAGCCGCACACCTATGGTAGTCGGCTCCGCGCCCACAGTCGGCCAGCACACCCGCGAGTTGCTCGCCGATATTCTCGGCTACTCCGACGACCAGGTGCAGGCGCTAGTCGACGAGGAAGTGGTCGGCGTAAGTTAGAGAAAAGTCCCTTCCCCCTTAATGGGGGAAGGTTAGGATGGGGGTGAAAGCCTCTGTGCAAACCATCATCAACGACCCCGGCGATTTCTCCTACGTCATCGGGCCCTACAAGCAGCCCGTGGCTACCGTGTCGCCGGGCGAGACCTTCGTCGTGGAGACCGCGGACGCCTTCGAGAACAGGATAACCTCTCCCGACGACGACATCACGCAGATTATCACCCTGCCCTATGTCAACCCTCTGACCGGCCCCATCTACGTCGAGGGTGCGGAGAAGGGAGACACGCTCGCCGTCACCATCCACTCCATCGAGGTCACGCGCAGTTACGGCGTCAGCGCGCTCATCCCGGAGTTCGGCGGGCTGTGCGGCACGGTATTCACGCGCACTCTGAACCCGCCATTGTCACCGCGCGTCATGCTGCACCCTATCAGCAATGGCGAGATTACCTTCTCCGAAGACCTGGACATCGCCGCCATTCCCTACGAGCCGTTCTACGGCACAATCGGCACCGCGCCGGAACTCGAAGCAATATCCTCACTCGCGCCCGGATTTCATGGCGGCAATATGGACGCCGCCGATGTCTGCCCCGGCAACACCATACACCTGCCGGTCAACGTGCCCGGCGCGTTCCTGCACATAGGCGACGGCCACGCCGCTCAAGGCGATGCCGAGGTCTGCGGAGTCGCCACCGAGATTCCCACACGCGGCGTCCTCACCGTTGATCTCATCAAGGGTCAGCCTGTCGCCACTCCGCGAGTCGAATCTGACGACTTCCTGATGACAGTCGGAAGCGCCCGACCCATGGAGGATGCCGCCCGTATCGCCTTCTACGAACTGGTGATGTGGCTCGAATCCGCCTACGGCATCGAGCGTCTCACCGCCTACCAGCTCTGCTCTCAGGTCGCCCGTGTCCGCCTCGCCAACATGGTGGACATCCTCTATTCAGTCGTAGCCAAATTCCCCAAGAGATACTTGCCGCGAAGCTAAACCTGCATATCACCTCACCGTTCGCCCTGAGCTTGTCGAAGGGCTAGTTCGCAAACGATACATTCCCAGAAGTTAAGACATGCCCGATTCCCAGCCATCACAAAATCTCTTCGACGCCAACGGCGTGCGTCTGCACTACGCAGACTGGGGCATACCCGCCCCCGATGCGCCGACAGTCGTGCTGCTGCACGGCTTGCAGGACTGCGCCCGAAGCTGGGACATCTTCGCCGCCGCGGTCCGCTCCGACTACCATGTCATTGCCCTCGACCATCGCGGACACGGCGACAGCGCACACGCCACGCCGGACACCTACGGCTTCCGCGACTACATCTCAGACCTCGAATCTCTCGTGGCGCATCTGAGTTTGAGCGACTTCATCCTCGTTGGGCATTCCGCGGGCGCGCGCTACGCCTTCGTCTTCGCCGCCGAGCGCCCCGAACTCATACGCTCGCTGGTAGTCGTGGACATCGACCCCGACGCCGTCAACCCCGACTCGCAGGGCATGTTCGTGCGCTACAACACTGAATCCGACGAATGGGACTCGCTTGATTCCGTTGTGGAGAGGCTGCGCGACCGCCAGCCGCAATCGACGGACGAAATGCTGCTGCATCAGGCAGAAGTAATGACCCGCGAACTACCGGACGGCAGGCGCGCCTGGAAGCGCGATCGCCGCCTGCTCGCCGCGTATGAGCGCCCCGACTTGTGGAAAGAGTGGGGAAGCCTCTCCGTGCCCACGCTAATTGTGCGCGGAAGGCAGAGCAACCTGCTCACGCACGAAGTCGCCGTTGCCATGAGAGAGGCTATCACTGGCAAAGCGCCGCTAGTGCGCCTGGCGGAACTCGAAGGCGGTGGCCACTGGTTCTACCAGGAGTTCCCAGGTGCCTTCGAGATGACCTTCCACTGGTTCATGCGCGCCGTCAGGGACGCGTCCAAAGAGCGGGGCAGCGAAACCGGCTAGAACCCTCGCCTACTCTTCATCTTCCCAATCGGCCTCCGCGTCAAGAATCTCCTGCGCCCGCTGAACATTGTGCTCGTACACAAGCACTCGGTGAGGAATGAACTGGAACGTGCCTACGCCGCCGTACCCAAAGCCTAGTGGCTGAATATAAGCGCCGACGCCGTTCTCGCGCAGTAGTTGAGCAACCATCTGCGCCTCCATTTCGTTGGGATAAGAGGCAAACTCCACGGATCTGCTTTTATCGGGCACGCTTAACTCCAACCGCTGCGGAATCCAAATCAAACAAGATTTCTACCTGCCGATATATCGCGGCTGCCGCTTCTCCACAAACGCCCGCACGCCTTCCTTGTGGTCCGCTGTGCGCCGCGCTATGTTCTGCGCCGGCCCTGCAAGCTTCAGGCTCTCCTCCAGGTCCGTGTGCAGCGACTTCTGCACAAGCCTCTTTATCATCGCCATCGAGTATGTGGGTCCATCCGCGATACGATGCGCCAGTTCCAGCGTCGTCTCCATCAGCTCATCATGCGGCGTGACCTTACTCACCATGCCCAGCCGGTATGCCTCGTCAGCGCTCACAATGTCGCCCGTGTATTGCAGGATGAACGTGTTGCTGATGCCAATCATGCGCGGCAACTGCCAGCACGAGCCGTCCGCAGGAATCAGCCCGCGCCTGATGAACGTCTCCGAGAAGCGCGCGTTCTCCGATGCGATGCGAATGTCGCACGACAGCGCGATGCCCATGCCCAGCCCCATAGCATACCCGTTCACCGCGGCGATGGTCGGCTTCTGCATGTTGTGCAGCGTCAGCGGCAGGAAGCGCACCCCGTCCATGTAGCTCTCGCCCGATGCCGCCGCCGCCCACTGCTCGTCGAGGTGATCCCAGGGCGTCAGGTCTTCAGGGATAGGCGATTCATCCCGCTCCTCATTCGCCTGGTTCATGCGCTTGACGTTCGCGCCGGAGCAGAACGAAGGGTCGCGCCCGGTCAGCACGAGCGCGCGCAATGTGGATGAAGCCTCCAGGCGCTCTATCTCGGCATTGATCTCGGCTGCCATCTCGTCGCCAATGGCGTTGCGCGTAGGTGCATCGTCCATCGTAATGACCAGCACCCCGCCCACTTCCTGCACATCAATATATTCGTAAGCCATTCTCTTTTCCTTAATCTGTGAAAATCAGTCCCTTCTCCTTTGATGGGGGAAGGTTAGAGCTTGTCCTGAGCTTGTCGAAGGGATGGGGGTGAAAATCCTCTCCATCCTGTCCATCAAGGTCAGTTTTCTATTTTCGACTTCAGGCAGTTGAAGAACTGGTTCATCAGCATGCGTGATGCGTTGCCCATCAGCCTTTGCCCCACGCGAGCCACTACGCCCGTCACCTGTGCGTCTCCCTCGACGCTCACCTGAGTGCCGCCGTCGATGTCCGCGATATTCAGCACCCCCTCGCCGCGCACGCTGCCACCTCTACCCCTTCCCTGCACGACCATCCTGTACGATTCGAGGTGCTGCCTGTCGGCAATCGTGACGCTGCCGCTGTAATTGCCGCGCACGCCGCCAACGCCCACGCGCATCTTCACATTGTACGTGTCGGCGTCCACAGGCTCGAAGCCCTCGCAGCCCGGTATGCACCCCGCGAGCGTCTCCGGGGACATCAGCATCTCCCAGACCTTCTCGCGCTCGGCGTCAATCGTAAATGTGCCTTCTACCTTCAAGCGGAAACTCCTCTCATATCGCGGGACTCGGTTGCTAGGAACGCTTTAGCCTGTCTTAGATTGGAGCGAGGTTCAGAACCAACAGAATCAGAGTCAGCCAATCCAGTTGCTGGCGATAATGGCAATCAGCAACGCTATGAGCAAGCCGACGAGCCATCGCTGGTTGCTTTCCAGCCTATCTATCCTAGCGTCCATTCTATTGAACCCGGTACGCATCTCATTCAACATCTCGCGCCGCCATTCCTGTTCGTTCTCAAATCCCTGCTCCAGTGCTGATATGCGTTCTTCTTGCATAGTCATCTCTTTTTACTACCTTCGTCTTCAATCAATTTTAGTTCTACCCATGCCGCCTCATTCTAGCATACGTCGCCATGTAGCCCATCGCGGTATATCCTGTTATAATCGCCCGAAATTCGGGTAGTGTTTAAGTTTGAAATTTGGAACCGTCCCTGTAGGGACGCAAATTTGAAACTGCGACACAAAGAAATTCCGCCGGGGCGACGGGAGACGTCCAGCTCACGATAAGGGTATGCAGGGAGCATCACCCTTATGATGTTGGCCCCTATATGTTGGAAAACAGCTCTGATCTTATTGTTTTGGGAGGATTCGTATGGGTCAGTCAATTACCGTTACGGTCAATGGCACATCACATACCAGCGAAGTGGAGCCGCGCCTGCTGCTTGCTCAGTACCTGCGCGAGACGCTCAACATGACGGGTACGCACATCGGCTGCGACACCAGTAACTGTGGTGCCTGCACGGTCGTCCTCAACGGCAACGCGGTCAAGTCCTGCACCGTGTTCGCCGTTCAGGCGGACGGCGGCAAGGTCACGACCGCCGAAGGGCTTGCCTCAAACGGCGAGCTTCACGCCGTTCAGGAAGGCTTCTGGGAGAAGCACGGGCTTCAGTGTGGTTTCTGCACCCCGGGCATGATAATGATGTCCTACGATCTGCTGTCCAAGAACCCCAGCCCCTCGGAAGAGGAGATACGTGAGGGTCTCGCGGGCAACCTGTGTCGCTGTACCGGCTATCACAACATCGTCAGCGCGGTCCAGTACGCCGCCGAAAAGATGTCATCATAGGGCAAAGCCCCTTCCCACATGATGGGGGAGGCTAGAGCCTGTCCTGAACTCGATTCAGGAATGGGAGGTGAAGATCCTCCCATCATGTACATCCTGTTAGCTTCCCCTTACCTGAACCCTGACACACCGGGAGGACAAAATGGTAACAAGTGCATTCGCATATCACGCGCCAACAAGCGTCTCGGAAGCAGCGAGACTATTGGCTGAACACGGCGACGAAGCAAAGCTCCTTGCGGGCGGGCACAGCCTGATTCCCTTGATGAAGCTGCGCCTTTCCGAGCCGAGCGTACTCATCGACCTTGGAAAGATTGAAGGCATGTCCTACATCCGTGAGGCTGACGGCGGCGGACTCGCGGTAGGCGCTATGACCACATACGCCGACCTGCAAGGGTCAGATCTGGTGCGAAGCGGCGCGCCCGTTCTGGCTGATGCAGCCGCGCAGGTGGCAGACCAGCAGGTCCGCAACTTGGGGACGCTCGGCGGCTCGCTCGCCCACGCCGACCCTGCGGGAGATATGCCGGCAGTTGCCATCGCGCTCAACGCCGAACTGGTTACAAGCTCTGTCGGCGACCACCGCAGGATAAGCATCGACGACTTTTTCGTTGACCTGCTCACCACCGCCCTGGAGCCGAACGAAATCCTCAACGAGATTAGCATCCCCGCGCTCGCGGCGGGCAGCGGCTCTGCCTATGCGAAGTTCGGCAACAAGGCATCGCATTACGCCATAGTGGGCGTGGCGGCAGTCGTCACCGTGGACGGCAGCGGCAACTGCTCAGGCGCCAGCATCGGCGTCACAGGCGCGGGCCCGACTGCGGTGCGCGCGTCCGACGCGGAGACGGCACTCGTGGGCAGCAGCCTCGACGACGACGCAATCAACGCGGCGGCGGGAGCAGCCGGCAACGGCATCGAATTTAACGAGGACGTCCATGCGTCAGCGGACTTCCGCGCGCATCTGACATCAGTGTACGCCGGACGCGCCATCCGCGCAGCAATTGCCAACGCCGGATAGCCAGCGAAGAACCAAGACCAAATGGAAAGATGGGCAGGACTGAGGCTTAAGAAGCCCTCATTCCTGCCCATCTTTCGAGTCGTCAGTCTGGCGCAGCGATTAAAGCGCGTGCAGTAGCCCCTCTATATCCACATGCTCTTCCAGCAGTTCCACACTGCGCTTCAGCTTGTCAGGATGGCTGAAACTACTGCTGTCCAGTAGGCTGTCTAGTCTTGCCATCGTGTCCAGTGTATCCGACTGCACGAGGATTATCGGCGTCTCTTCCTGCTCCGCTTCGTAGCGCACATACTCGATAGGCGTGATTCCCCCCGTAGCAACCAGGCAGGCGGTGGAGCCGGGGGCACTCAATGCGGACATCTGCAAGTCGGGCCTGTCTCCGCGCACAATGGCAGCGCGGTTGTCGTGTATCCCATAGTAATACTCGCCTGGGTCGAGGCTCATCCCGCCCACCATCAGGTACTCCACCAGCGCGTCCTCCTCCATCTCCTCGTTGATGAACTCCCCATCGAGGTGCGCCGCGATCTGGCTCACACTCATTCCAAGGAGTCGTCTGTCTTCAGGTATAAGCCCAAGCACACGCGCGCCCCTCATTGACGCCTGTGCCGCTATCTGTGGCACTAGGTTGGCGCGCGCATCGGTCCCCATGTACTGCGATACGCCGTTGACAATGTATCCGATCACCCTTCCGCCGTAGGGCGCGCCCGCCGCCAGCACTACGCCGTGCGACAGCGAAGCGTCATATCTCGCCACAACCAGCACCTTCGCGTCAACGTTGTCGCAAACGATACGGCCCAGTGTCCCCGCCAGCCCGTTAGAGCCTTCCACGATAACTATGTCGTTCTCGGAGGCGAGACCGTTGATGAGTGCGCTGACTTCATCGAGATTGCCGCCGCTCACGTCTTCGGCATTAGCGACCGGCCAGTCCCTGGTGTTCGACCCCAGCAGTTCAGCATACATCGCGGCATCTATGTCATCCTCGCCATCCGATATCGGCTTGATGGCGGCGACCGACTTGGACCGCGCTCTCAGCGTCCTCACTAGTCCCATGCACAGCGCCGTCTTGCCCGCGCCCGGCCGGTCGGATACGACATATAGGATGCTCATTCACCGCTCCCACGAATTATTTTAGACTGCGCTTCAGACTGCTTGAGGATAAAGCGCGGCAATTATATCAAAAGGCGCGTGCAGCGTGTACTTTGTGCTAAAGTTAGAAAGATATATGCAAGAATCCCCTCTCCCTATGGGAGAGGGTTAGGGTGAGGGAAAACAAAACGTCCCTTCCCCCTCGAGGAGGGAAGGCTAGAGCCTGCCCTGAACTTGATTCAGGGATGGGAGTGAAACGAATTTTGCCACCCCCTGAATGTTAATGGAATAACGAAACATCACCTTCGCAACACCGTGCGAACTTGGGAGTTTGACCTCATTGCCCCACAGAGAGGCACGCCATGACCACACGAAGCACCCTCAGACCGCAAATTGCCGATTACGCTCACTTGGAGCCGCTGCCCGACCCGGAGCGCGAACCTGATATGCAGCAATCAGTAGGTATAATTGCTTTCCACCTTATTCTCAACCCTTACTTTTCCCACAGGGACGATGTGCTGATTTCCGGCGAAGGCTTTCTGAGGCACGAAGCGACCAACAACGCCGAGCGACTCGCCCCGGACTGTGTTGTCGCTTTCGGCGTCAATCCCGAAGGCATAATAGCCCGCAACGGCTATGTGATTAGCGAAGTCGGCAAGCCGCCGGACTTCGTGCTCGAAGTCGCGTCGCGCAGCACAGGCGGGCGGGACTACACCGTCAAGCACGAAGGCTGTGCCGGGTATGGCGTTCAGGAGTATTGGCGCTTCGACCATACCAGCGGTCGCTTTCACGATGCGTCGCTCGCAGGCGATGTGCTGGTGGATGGCACATACGAACGTCTCGAAATACACGAAGAGGACGGCGGACTGCTCTGGGGACACAGCGAGGTGCTAGGTCTCGATTTGTGCTGGGATGACGGTGAACTACGTTTCCGAGACCCGACAACAGGCGAATTCCTCCCCACACCGGAGGAATTGCAAGCCAAGCGCGACGCTGCTGAAGCCGAGCGTGATGCCGCTCAGGCGCACGCCAATGCCGAGCAAGCCCGCGCCGAAGCTGCTGAAACTGAGTTAGCCAGAGTTCGGGAGCAGCTGCGACGGCTGCAACAGGATTGATGCAGGTGTCAGACTTAAAGTATCGCCTGTCGATAGGCAGTCGCAATTTCCTCCTATTTCTCATCCTGTGCATCCATGCCGGAATCCTGTTGATTGCATGCAGCAACGCGCAGGCTGACGTTCCGCCCATCGAGCGGCGCGCCCAGGCGCTCAACAAGTCCATCATGTGCCCTGTCTGCCCGGGCGAATCCATCGACCAGTCGCAGGTGGCACTCGCAGTGCAGATGCGCGGCATCGTGGACGAAAAGTTGGCAGACGGCTGGTCCGATCGCCAGATTCGCGAATTCTTCGTCGAGCGATACGGACCCAGCGTCCTGTTGCAGCCGCCGACAGAGGGCGTATCGCTTCTGGCATGGCTTCTGCCGCCGATAGGCGTCGTCGCCGCGATTGCAGTTTTCGTCTTTGTGATACGCCGAATGCGTCGCAGGCCTGAAGAACCCCCTATCGAAGGTGGCGATGACGCGATGTCGGACGATGAACTTTATCCCTACTACGAGCGAATCGAGGCATCCATGTCCGACGAATAGAAGAAAGTCGATTTCATAAATCACTTCCCCCGTCAAGGAGGAAGGTTAGAGCCTGTCCTGAAATTGATTCAGGGATGGGGATGAAGCCAATCATTCCCAGTCCTAGACGAACAAGTAGAACTCTGCAAAATTAAAGGCAGATAGGAAATAGCCAAACCCGTTCGCCCTGAGCTTGTCGAAGGGCAGACAATAGCAGACACGCTCCAAACACGGACACACTGACCAACTAAAGGACTTACATGGTTGACGCCGGACAACTCGCCCTTGTAATCGCGCTGGTCGTGACGGCATACGCCGCGCTCGGCTCATTTGTGGGCGCGTGGCAGCGCATACCCGATCTGACGGCAAGCGCGCGCTACGGCTTCTACTCAGTGCCACTGTTGCTGCTCGTATCCACGGCGGCGCTGGTGTACGCCTTCGTCACTCGCGACTTCGGCGTGCGATATGTGGCGGAGAACAGCAACCTCGCTATGCCGCACATATACACCTGGGTCGCCTTCTACGCGGGCAACGCGGGGTCCCTGCTGTATCTCGCCCTCGTATTGGCAGTCGTATCGGCTATTGCTGTGCTGACGATACGCAAGCGCCTCCCTCACACGACCCCGTACGCCCTCGGCACGATGGCGCTCATACTGCTATTCTTCCTTGCCATCATGCTCTTCCTCGCCAACCCGCTTGAGCGCTTGCCGATTGTGCCCCCGGACGGGCAGGGCATAAACCCGCTACTCGTTCACTTCGGCATGTTCATACACCCGCCGTTGCAGATGGCGGGGCTGGTGCTGGTCGCTGTGCCGTTCAGCATCGCGATGGGCGCGCTTGCGGCGCGGCGCGGCGGACGCGACGAATGGGTGGACCTCGGCAGGCTCTGGGGCATGGTGTCGTGGCTCGTGCTAACGATGGGGCTGATGCTCGGCAGTTGGTGGGCGTACACAATACTCGGCTGGGGCGGCTACTGGGCGTGGGACCCGGTCGAGAACTCCGCGCTAATGCCCTGGCTCGCCATGACCGCATTCGTGCATTCCATAATGGTGCAGAAACGGCGCGGAATGTTCCGCATGTGGAACATGGCTCTCATCATAATCGCCTTCACGATGGCGCAAATGGGCATGTTCATCAATCGTGGTGGCCCCGTGCCGTCCGTGCATTCCTTCGCCCAGAGCACGATGGGCTGGCTGTTCCTCGCATTCATGATCGGCACACTGCTCGTGTCCATTGCCGTCTTCATGTGGCGCTACGACTCGCTGAGGAGCCGCGCGCGGCTGGAGTCGTTCGTCTCCCGCGAGAGCACGTTCCTCGGTCAGAACATCCTGTTTCTAGTTGTCGCCTTCGTAACCCTATGGGGCACGATATTCCCCGTCTTCAGCCAGGCAGCCGATGATACCGTCATCACAATCGGACGCCCATTCTTCGACCTCGTGAACGGCCCAATCCTGCTGCTCATCGTGGCGCTGATGGGCATTGGCCCTCTGCTCCCCTGGAGACGCTCCACCACCGCCAGCCTGATACGCGCCCTTCGAGCACCCCTTGTCGCCGCTCTGCTCACCCTTGTAGTCCTGGTGATATTCGGCATTCGCCAGCCGGTTGCGCTGGTCGCATTTGCATCGGTGGGCTTAGCGGTCGGAGGCATCCTGACCGAGTGGTTTCGAGGCACGCGCTCTCGTAATCGGCGTGGTGAAGCGTATCCCACCGCATTCCTCAACCTGCTCTCCGGCAACCGCCCGCGCTACGGAGGCTACATCGTGCATCTAGGAATCTCGATGCTCGCCATCGGAGCAATAGCGTCATCCTTCTTCAGCGTGCAGCGTGACATCGCAATGAAACCCGGCGATGTCGCATCCTTCGGTGACTACACATTCAGGTACGTGGGCGCTAACCATACGATGCACCCGGACAGGGCGGAATCTATCGCCGCGTTCGACGTCTGGAAGGGCGAGCAGTTGACGGGCAGGATGGAAGCCTTCCGTGCCTTTTATCCCACGTTCCGAATAGCCTCCACCAAGGGCGCGATTCGCAGCACCCCCATTGAGGACTTCTACATCGTCCCCTCCGAATTCGGCAGCGACGATCAGGCAGTATTCCGCGTACTGATAAACCCGATGGTCTGGTGGATGTGGGCGTCAGGCCCCGTGCTGGTGCTAGGCATACTGGTTGGGCTATGGCCCGCGAGGCAACCGGCGCCCGCAGTAGTGCGTGTGCCCGGCGGCGCACAGACGGCGAGACCAAGAGCCCCCTTCCCCTTGATGAGGGAAGGTTAGAGCCTGTCCTGAGCTTGCCGAAGGAATGGAGGTGAAACGAATTGTGATCACCCTTGATATAGCGTCATGCTTGTACTTATAGCAATAATCCTCGCGTTCATACCAGCCGTCATAATCGCCTACCCGTTCCTGCGGCGAGGCGAGAGTAGCGAATGGCTTGACGACGAAAGCTCACCGATGGCGACACTGCAGCGGCGCTGGGAAGCTGCGCTAGACGGCATACGCAGCGCCGAACTGGAGCACGCCATAGGCAACCTGAGCGAGGAGGACTATCGCTGGCTGCGCCGGCAGTACATGCGTGAGGCGGCGGTCGTGATGCGCGCGATGGAACTTGAACATGAAGAAGAGGAAGCTCTGCTGACCCAGATAGAAACCGAAAGCATGCACGTCAGAAAACGTGTATTGGGAGATGAGCAGGCTGCAAGCTAACTTCTTGGGGAAGTGTGCTATCCTCTATCCCACATTATAAATTGCCGTTGCGGTTAGTCTTGCCGTTCTCTTGTATACCGGGCATAGGCTCATTGAACTCTATCCCCTCACGCTCTGCTTCCTCTTTGTCGCGCAGCCACGCCTCAAATTCGGATCGCATTTCGGCGCGACCCTCAGCATGGCCTTCTGCACGGCCTTCTGCACGCCCCAGCTTTAGCCCCTCATCCCTGCCTTCTTGCTTTTGTCGCTCTTTCAGCGGCTCTATGAACTTTTGTCTAAGATAATCTGCCGGAAGCAAAACCATGCGCCCAACCTCCACGAAACTGACTAACGCGGTTGCGTGTAGTATGCCATTGGCGGTGCTCGACCTGATGAGCCCCATCCAGTCCTGCCAACCGAAACATCCTTCGCACCTATCTAATGCCATCGTGCTCAGGATCGTCAGAACAATCGTAACACTAAATGCATTGAAATAACGCTGTTGCCATTTTCTGGATGATGTTTCCACAAGCCTTCTGTATCTAATCGTCTCACTTTATACCCTATGCGCTGATTCTATCATGATAAGGTATTGTCATGTAATACTATACTATCGAATGATACGAATGGTAATTCACTAGCCACCGCTTATCGAAAACTGGTAACTTTGACATGCAATGAGAACCAGTTCCCGACGACGCCAAACCGTCCCAACCCTGCCGCTGATGCTCGCGGCCGTGTGCCTGCTCACGACTGCCGTTCATGCCAACGCTCTCGCGCAGCAGTCACCGGTGTCAATATCCGGCCACATCGTCAACGGCTCACCCGACTCCGGCAGCGTTGTCGGACTCGCGGTTACACTCCACATGCAGGGCGAGACCACCTACGACAACAAGGTGACAATCACCGACAACGACGGGCGCTTCACATTCGATGGCATCGTGTACGACCCCGCTCTCGTTTACGGCGTGTCGGTGCGCTACCAGGACACGCTCTACGGCACGGAAGTCAGCCTCACAGACGGAACACCTCCTCCCGTCACCATCGAGGTGTACAATGCCGTCTATGAGCAGGACGTGATAAAAGTCGGCTCCGCGTCCCTTCTATTCGCCGATGCCGACCGGCTCACGCAGACCGTCTCCGCCCTCGAAATCGTGAAAGTCGTCAACGACTCAGACTTCACATTCGTACCCGGCAGCGGCGGGCCCATGAGCCTGCTGCGCTTCGGCCTGCCCACCGGCGCGGAAGGCTTGCAGGTCGATACGCGGCTGCTAGGCGCGGACATCGTGCAGGTGGACAGGGGATTCGCGGTGATTGGCAGCGTGCCGCCCGGAGAGCACGACATCATGTTCACCTACGCCTTCCCCTATGACGGCGTGGAAACCACCTTCACGAAGAACTTCCCCTTCGGCGCGGACAGCCTGCGCGTATTATCTCCCAACGAGGTGCTGACGCTGGCGAGCGAGGAAATCGGCGCGCCCGAGTCGGTGACCATCGGTGAGCGCCCCTACCAGCTCATAGAAACTTCGGACATTGAGCGCGGCAGGCGAATCGAGGTGCAGCTATCCGGTCTGCCACGCGCCACGCTCGCGGATCGAGCACAATCCGCCGTCACCAATGCGCGCTACGAGTATCTCGCGCCCGCGCTGCTCGCCATATTCCTGACTGCGCTCATTCCCTTCGCCGTCATCCGCCACCGAGCCAACAGACTAGGGTAAGTCCCCTTCCCCTTCTTCACAATTCGTCTCTCCCGAGAGAGCGGAAATCCAGAAGGGATGGAGGTGTGCCTGTTCGTCCTAAGCCTTTCGAAAGGGCAACGTGGTTCGACAAGCTCACCACGAACGGCAAACTTGGCATCCCCCATCATCCGGAGGACCGGGCACGTTACTTTACATATCGTTGAATCTCGTCTAAACTCTGGCAATCTGGCCCTAAATTAAACAGTTTCCAAGCCAACGCCAAGCCAACACCAATTAGGGAGGTGAAATTATGCCGAGAGGAAGTGTCCCTAAACGTGAGGCAAAGAAGCCTAAGAAGAAGGCACAGAAGCGCGATGTCTATACGTCGCCCGTCGTCGCAGAGGATACCGTGGAAGTCGTGGGCAAGCGGAGGCGGCGGAAGGCGGAATCCGACTTCTAGCCAATAACCTCAAGAATGGACGGTGAATCTAGGGACTTTACCGTCCGTTCGGCACTCTTTCAGCCAAAACACGCTACGACCAAAGTCGTTCCAGCAACTCCGGCAATTCCGAGAGTTCTTCGATGCGGGGTTGCGCCGTGTAATGCCTGTGGTTTCCGTCTCTGTCGAGCAGAACGGGGCTTATACCTGCATTCTCTGCGCCCGCGACATCGGATGTAAGCTGGTCGCCCACATGCACCGCATTTTCGGGCCGCGCTCCGGCGCGTTCCAAAGCGCGCTCGAAAATGATGGGGCTAGGCTTCTCTGCGCCCACTTCGTGCGACGTTATAGAAAAGTCAAGGTACGGCAGCAGTCCTATACTGCCCGCGAGTTCGTCTCCGCTCTGGTTCATATTGCTGACCAGCCCGACGGTCAGGCCCATCTGCCTGCATTTCTCCAGCACCGGTATCGTATCGTCGAACAGCGCGAGTCCGTAGTCAATCTTCCGGATTCGCCGCCATATCTGCCACGCCTCGTCTTGCGACACTTCTACGCCCGCGCCTCGCAGCACGCGCCGCTCGTACTCGGCGAAGAATATCCTATTTTCTTCGCGGCTGAGGCTCCGCACAGGCTTCGTGGCGTTCTGGTATGACATGAAGGCGTCAGCCAGATGATAGCCGCTCAGTATGCCCTGCGGCGTCACGCTAATGCCGAAGTCCGCAAGCGCCTCGGACTGTATTTCGTAGCGCGAGGGCCGGAAACCTGCCAAAGTGCCGTACAGGTCGAAGAATACCGCAGTTATCATATTTTCTCGGCTGACCTTTCTCTAAATTCGTTCAACGCGACCATGTTACAGTATCACCTGCCAACTGACACACTGAAAGGCTGACCGACTCTTATGCTTGCCGGAAAACTGCCGATGGAGCTGCTCTCACGGCTGCTGTCCGACATTGACGTGCGAGACCCGCGTGTCGTGCTGGGCGCGCGCGCCGGAGAGGACGCCGCGCTCATCGACATGGGTGACCGCTATCTTGTCGCCAAGACCGACCCCATAACATTCGCGACCGACCTTATCGGCTGGTATCTGGTGCAGGTCAATTCGAACGACCTAGCCGCGATGGGCGCGACACCAAAATGGCTGATGGCGACGCTGCTGCTGCCGGAGGGCACCACCGAGGAGCAGACGGCAGCGATATTCAAGCAACTGCTTGAGGCGTGCGACTCGCTCGGTATCACGCTGATCGGCGGGCATACGGAGATTACATACGACCTGCCACGACCCATCGCCATGGGCGCGCTGCTCGGGGAGGTGGCGAAGGACCGGGTGGTGCTGTCATCCGGCGCACAAGTCGGCGATAGCATCGTGCTCACACAGGGCATCGCAATCGAGGGAACATCAATACTCGCGCGGGAAGCAGAGGACGCGCTCGTCGCCGCAGATGTGTCGCAAGAGACCATCGAGCGGGCGAAGTCGTTCCTGTTCACACCCGGCATCAGTGTGGCGAAAGCCGCATCAATCGCCTGCGACACCGTAACCGTGCATGCGATGCACGACCCGACTGAGGGCGGCGTGGCGACGGCGCTGCTCGAACTCGCGACGGCAGCCGGAGCCGGGCTGACGGTTGACGCAGAGCGCATTCCTATTCTGCCGGAATGCCAGGTCATCTGCGACGCCCTGTCGCTCGATCCGCTGGGACTAATCGCGTCCGGTTCGCTGCTGGCAACGCTGCCGCCATTGGAGGCGGAGCGGCTTGTAATCGCGCTCGATCAGGAAGGCATACCCGCAAGTGTCATCGGCAGCATCACGCCGAAGTCCGAGGGATTGAGCCTCATATTGGACGGTGAAGATCGCTCGCTTCCCACGTTCGAGAGGGACGAACTTGCGCGGTTCCTCGCCTAGTCTCACCTTTATATTTCTGCCTACGGCATGACGCCCCCTATGCTATCCTGTATGTAGCCGTTGTCGTTATATGAAACGACCACAGCCCAACCCAACACATCGGAGTCGTTTCCCAATGCCCTATTCCCTCAGCCGCGTCTTAGCTAGCGCGGCGCTCTTTACCATCCTCGCAGTAATCTTGGCTGCCTGCTCTCAGCAGCCCCAACCTCAGCCGACCCAAATCCCCGTAGCGGCACCAACAGCAGCCCCGCAAGCGCCCCCCGCTGCTCCACCGGCGCCAACGGCAGCGCCTCAGACACCTCCAACCGCTGCTCCCGCGCCAACAACCGCTCCGGTTGCGACGGCAACTACCGCGCCCGAACCGGCGGCGACCGAAGCACCCGCGCCGACAGCCGAGGCTCCCGCCGAACCTTCCGAAGCGTCACAGGGCGCTACGACTTTCGTTCTCGGTGAGGGAACAGTCGCCCGCTACAAGGTGGAAGAGGAGCTGGCGCGGCAGGGATTCTTCGTCGCTACGGGCGAGACGACCGAAGTCGTCGGGCGCATTGCATTCGACGAGGACGGCGGGGTAGTCGCGGACGAGAGCAGCATAGTCATACAGGCAGGAACGCTAAGGACCGACAGCGACCGCCGCGACCGCTATGTACGAGAGCGCACGCTTCTGACAGCGCAATACCCTGAAGTAGTCTTCCGTCCCACTTCGGTCGAAGGGCTGCCTTCACCTATCAGTGATGCGAGCGGCACGGTCGAATTCACCATAAGCGGCGACCTGACCGTCCGCGACCAGACTCGGCCGGTTACCTGGAATGTGACGGCGGAATTCGGCGACATCATCACAGGCATCGCAGTTATTGACATCACCTTCGAGCAGTTCGCAATGGACAAGCCCAGCGTGGCAATCGTGCTCAGCGTCGAGGACACAATACGCTTGGAACTGGCATTCGTAGGAAGGCTGGAGCAGGCATCCGCGATGAGCACGGGATCGGACAATGGCGACGCGGAAGCCGATATTGCGGACGAAGCATTCGCGCATGTCCTGGGTGACCCCGACGCCCCCGTCACCGTTGTCGAGTTCTCAGACTTTCAGTGACCATACTGCCGCACATTCGCCCTCGGGCCAGGGCGACAGATAGTCGAGGACTTCGTAGAAAGCGGCGAGGTGCGTTTCGTCTATCGCCACTTCATCGTCATAAGCGAAAACTCACTGATTGCGGCGATGGCAACCGAGTGCTCCGCCGAGCAGGATATGTTCTGGGAATTCCATGACATCATATTCGACGACTGGATAGAAGCTCGCGCTAGCGGGTTCTCAATTACATGGCTGAGAGAAACGGCGGACAGCCTGGACCTGGACGCCGTGGAGTTCGACGAGTGCATGCAGAGCGGACGCGCCTTTGACCGCGTCAGGGCGAGCCATTTTGACGGAATAGACCGCGGCATCAACAGCACTCCAACGGTGTTGGTCAACGGCAATCGTGTGGGTGGCGATTACGAAGCGTATCGCAAGGCAATCGAAAACGCGCTGGCGGAAGCTGAGTAGGGGATAGATGTCGGGGACCAGGTTTCAGGGGAACGGCCTGACACCGATTGAAACCTGACACCCAACACCTGAAACCTAGCGCCTATTCGTCGTACACAGTAGTCTGGCTTTCGGGATGCGTCAGCGAGATGTGCGAGAAGTCCTCGCCGTCAACTGCGCCGTGCCAGTGCCTTTCGCCCGCGGGAATCAGCGCCGTATCGCCCTCGCCGACCTCAATCTGCTCGTCGTCGGTCGCCACGTAGCCCTTGCCGCCCAGCACGAACAGAATCTGGTCGCTCGTGTGCGTATGGAACTTGTTCTTGGCTCCGTTGAAGAAGCTCACCTTGTTGAAGTTGAAGTCTCCGCTCATGCCGCCGCCGACAATCGCCTCACCCGTAACCTTGCCGCCGTAGAATATCGGCGCGTCCGTGCGGTCTTCCGGTTCGTTCTGGCCCTTCCTTACAACCTGCATCTTGCATCCTCCTTGTATTGTCTTTGAATATGACGTTTTGCGCGCATCGAAGTACGCCGCCGCCAATTATACGACTACCTGTTGCATTAGCATAGACTGCCGTGGATCAACAGTCGGATACCTGTCGCATTAGCATGGACTCCAGTGGTCAACAATTGGATGCCTGACTGCTTAAACACGCTCTGCGGTGTCTCAAAGACTTGTCAATGCAGGACGTGTGGCATAGTATAGTGCGGCATTTTACAACGGACGCCTATGGTTGCCATAGGGACAGCGCCTTATAGGAGGGACGGTGACGACACCATGAGAGCAGCGCGAATTGCGGGCCCCAAGAGATTTGAAATCGAAGATGTGGACGTTCCCGAAATAATTGACGGAGAATGTCTCATTAAGCTGGAAACATGGTCGGTCTGCGGCAGCGACATCCGCCACGCCTACGGACCCATCCATCCTGAAGAAGAGTATCCCATGCGAGTTGGCGGACCCTGCCACGAGGCGGCGGGCACAATCGTCGAGAGCAGATCCGACAAATTCTCGGTGGGCCAGCGCGTCATTGTGCTGCCCGGACCCAGGACGAGCGGCGGACTTGTAGAGTACATCAACGGCGACGAAGGGCGCATGGCGGCACTACCCGACCACGGCGACCTGACCAGTTGGGTGATGTGCCAGCCGTCCGGCACCGTGCTCTACTCCTGCCAGCAGATGGGCACGATTCTCGGCAAGGACGTGCTGGTGATGGGGCAAGGCTCGATCGGGCTTTCCTTCACCGCGATTTGCGCGCGCGCTGGCGCTCGCAAGGTCATCGCCACAGACCTGTTCGACTACAGGCTGGACTTCTCCAAGCGATTCGGCGCGACGCACACCATCAACCCGACGAAGGAAAACCTCGACGAGGCGGTTATGGAGATTACCGGAGGGCAGGGCGCGGATATCACCGTAGAGGCGGCGGGCTACGCGGATTGCCTGGAAGCCTCGCTGCGGCTGGTGAAGAACCTCGGCAAGACCATCATCTTCGGCATACAGGAGAACGCATCCGAGGAGCGCGTGCCCATGGACACATCGCTCCTGCTGCGAAACGCGCCCACTATCATCCCCACGCAGGGCGCGACCAGCGGCGACCCCATCACGCACATCGAGACGATGATCGCGCTGAAAGAGCGCGGCTGGTGGGACCCGGGCGAAATGGCGACGCACCTAATGAAGTTCGACGACGTGCAGAAGGCTTATGACATGTACGAAGCCCGCGAGGACGAAGTCATCAAGTCGGTGATGACGCTGTAACGGGAGCTAACATCGATAGACAGGATGGACAGCCCTTCGGCAAGCTCAGGACAGGGATATAGAGGATAGGAACAAAGGTAAGCGCCCCTTCGCTTTGACGAGTGGAGGGGCGTTTTGTATCTATCAGATGGTTTGCTAGAATGCTGTCAGACTGCAAGAGAGGAATGAAATGGCAAACAGTGAGCATGTCAAAAGGTTACAAGAGGGCGTCGAAGTCTGGAACGAGTATTGTCATAATGCTCGTAGAAGCGAGCCACTTTTCACCCCAGATTTCAAAGAAATAGATTTAGCAAACGTCATCAGGTTATCAAATCAATTGGCCCCGTGGGATGTAATTGACCTCTCTGGCATTGATCTCCGGGGGGCTAATCTTGTCCGAACAGGGCTTGATTTAGTTGATCTCTCCAATGCAAATCTCAGTAATGCTGATCTCCGAGGTGCTAGTTTTGGCGGGTCAATACTTACCAATGCCAATCTCAGCTTCGCTCAACTCGAGGATGCCGACCTACGGGGTGCGACGCTTGCAAATGTCGCCATCACGCGGTCAAAGCTTTGGGAAGCAAAACTCTATTCTCGAAAGGAACCGTTAGGGAGATTCTTAGGACGGCTTATGCCTCTCAACACAGTAGGGGATACGTTGGAGCAGATTAAGCGCATCGAAAGCTACCACGATGCCAGACGAGGAGAAATAGTTCTTTACTTTAGAGGCGAGGCCCAACAATACAGACACCCTTTGATGCCTAAGGTGATGCGCCCTCCGCAGGACCACACGCACGGAATGCACGAATCTGAAAGTGAAATGCTGCGTGATCTAATGTCACGCCGTCCAGAAGAGTTCAGCGAGTTGAAGTCTGCATTCGCAGAGTGGGCATTGGCTCAACATCATGGATTGCCGACTCGATTCCTAGATGTCACTCGTAATCCACTGGTTGCCTTGTTCAACGCCTGCAAAGACGCTGAGAGGGAAATAGGCCGCTTGCACATTTTCGCCGTGCCTCGAGATATGATCAAACCGTTTAATAGCGATACAGTTAGCATAATCGCTAATTTGGCGAAACTAAAGCGGGGCGAGCAAGACATTCTTCTGGGCAAGGCTATGAAGCCTGAAAAGTATCTGTTATATAGTGGGGCAAGGTTGCGTCTTTACCAGGGAATCAAACAGGAAAAGCCATATTTCGAAGAACGGATCAATCCAAAGGACTTATACAGAGTATTTGTTGTCGAGCCACAGCAATTCACTGAGCGTGTTAGGGTGCAATCTGGTGCGTTCTTGGTGTCCGCATTTCACAACTATTTCGACCCTATGGCAATCAGAAATTGGAACAAGTGCATTCCAATGTACGCTTACTACAGGTTGGCAATACCGAGCACCTGCAAAGGCGATATCACACGCGAACTAGAACTCCTGAATATCACTGACGAAACACTTGCACCTGGACTTGATGAATCCGCTAAGGCGGTCGAGAAAACTTTTAAGTAGGGAGGAAAATCACGCGATTACAAGTGGCCAATCCTCTAATCAAAAGAGCCTGTATTATTAGGGTGTTTAGGACGGACAAGACAACATTCCTCAATTCATCCTGCCCATCCTGTTAATCTCTGTTAGCTCCCGTTCCCAGGATACAGCTTCAGCACGTCATCTGTCGGCGGGTAATACTTGCCGGGGGCTACGCCCTCAGCTTCTATCAGCCCCTTGATGTGCTCCTCGGCCCACTCGTGCTCCTCAACCCAGTCGATGACCTGCTCCACGACGCACTCCGGCACGACCACAACGCCGTCGTCGTCCGCCACAATCAAGTCGCCGGGACGCACCGCGACTCCGCCGCAGCCGATGGTTACATTCGCCTCGAAGGGGTCGATCTCGTCCGCGCCGCCCATCGGCGTCCTGCCGCCGGCGAAGACTTTCAACCCGTAGTCCTTCACGATGTCGAGGTCGCGTATGGATGCGTCCGTGACCAGCCCTGCCGCAGATTGCATCTTCAGCTGCAGGAGCTTCACATCGCCGCCGATAGCTGCATATTTCTTGCCCATGCCGTCTATGACCAGCACGTCGCCCGGCTCGCACGAACCCATCGCCTCGTACTCCGGCGAGTCCGCGCCGCGATGCGTCTCCGCGACGATGTCCTTGCGCGGCGGGATGAAGCGCAGCGTCTTCGCTCTGCCGACGAGCATGCCGCCCGGCGTGAACGCATGCACGTCGCGCATGAAGCACGGCTCGTAGCCGAACGCCCGCACTGCACTGTACACGGTCGCGCCTGCTACGTTCTTGTATCGCTCTATGATTTCCGGTGTGATTACGCTGTCTGTCATTTCAACTCGCTCCTTGAATGGTCTTAATCGACTTGTGGAAGTCGCCTTAAATACTCGGCAGGCTGGATGACTTCTACACCCTCTATGACCATGCCAAAATAATCACCAAAGTCCCGTGCGTCTCCTGTAATCAGATACGTTGCCTGCGCTGCTATTGCGGCCTGCATAACCGGGACATCCTTATGATGTCGGGAAGGGGAATGTGTTCCCAGTTCTCCACAATCAGGATGCCTGCCAAAAACCGTTCCAGTCTATTCAAGCTCTCGGGTTGAACGACATGACGGCGTATTTCTTCCAAGATATAAGTCGAGATTATCAGGGTTGTGTGCGGTAGTAGCAACAGTCTCTGAAAGTCAGAGTCTTCGCTATGTGCAGCGGAAAACAAAATGTTCGTGTCAAGGAATATCCTATCTTCCAGATTAGCCATTCACCCGTTCCCCTGATGGCGTTATATGCAATATCTTATCCGGATCAAGTCCCATCTTAATGACTTCTTTTCGTGTGCGCTGATAGTGCGCCTCGTCAATTGAGTTGGTCAGCAAGAACTCAGCGATGCGCTCATCCGTGTAATCTTCCATATCGAGCAGGTCCATCCAAGGCGGCTTTATCAGAATGCCGTCTCTGTGAGATTCCACGATGATATCTTTGTCTTCCCTTAGGCCAAATCGTTTGAGCATACATTCAGGAAGTGTAACAGTCCCGTCCTTGCCGATTTTTGCCTTGTGGACATCTGCCATGGTTTCCCTCTCTTTCATATCATAGATACTAACATGACGAGCGGGAGGCATACATGGATATGGTGTGTCGTTGCATTAACACGTCGTTCATCCATGGCCGCTTTCCCTGTGGTAATATAGGCGAGTGCGAAAACCAAACCTAACCCACTAAGAGGTGAAACACATGGTAACAATGCTGCCGAAGGAAGATTACAAGGTTGTCGGCACGCGCCCCGTGCGGCACGACGGCGTTGACAAGGTTACGGGACGCGCCCTCTATGGCGCGGACATGAACCTCGCGGGCCTGCTGCACGGCAAAGTGCTCCGCAGCCCTCATGCGCACGCTCGCATCAAGTCCATCGACACGAGCAAGGCGGAGGCGCACCCTGACGTCAAGGCGGTCGTCACATCCGCGGACCTCGCGCCGATGTCCCCGATCCCACAGGTGGCGCGGCAGGGCGTCCCCATCGGCGAGAACATACTCGCGAAAGACAAGGTACTGTACAAGGGGCACCCGATAGCGGCAGTCGCAGCCGTCAACGCGCATGTCGCGGAAGAGGCGCTCGCGCTCATAGATGTCGAATATGAAGTGCTGCCCAGCGTCTCCACGGTAATGGAAGCGCTGAAGCCGGACGCGCCCGTGCTGCATGAGCACTGGATCGAGCGCGGTGGCGACGAGTACATCGCGGCGAGCAAGAACATCGCGGACCACGAGCAGCACGTATTGGGCGACATCGAGGCAGGCTTCGCAGCCGCGGATCAGGTATTCGAGCGAGAGTACACGACCAAGACGGTGCACCAGGGCTACATCGAGCCGCACACCGCGACCGCGCTCTGGGCCGCGGACGGCGCGCCCAACGACCGCCTTACCATCTGGAGCAGCAGCCAGGGACACTTCGCCATGCGCGACAGTACCGCCCAGGTTCTCGGCATACCCAACTCGCAGATCAAGGTCGTGCCGATGGAGATCGGCGGCGGCTTCGGCGGCAAGACGCTGGCGTATCTCGAAGCCGTATCTGCCGCGCTGTCCCGCAAGAGCGGCAAGCCGGTAAAGTCAACGATGACGCGCATAGAGGTGCTTGAAGCGTCGGGCCCGACCGCCGGCGGTCATCTCAAGTGCAAGATTGGTGTTACCAATGAGGGGCGCATCACCGCCGCGCAGATTTACTTCGCGTTCGAGGGAGGCGCGTATCCCGGCGCGCCACTGCCCGGCTCCTGCGCTGCCGTGTTCGCGCCGTACTACATCGAGAACGTGCAGATCGACGGCTACGACATAATGACGAACAAGCCGAAGACGGCGGCATACCGCGCGCCCGGCGCTCCGATAGTCTGCTTCGCATCCGAGAGCCTGCTGGACGAGATCGCTCAGGCGCTCGGCATGGACGCGGTGGAACTCCGCATGCTCAACGTTGCCACGCCCGGCACGCGCAGGGCGGACGGCGTGATGAACGGGCCCATCGGCGCAAAAGAGACGATGGAAGCGGTGATGGCTCACCCGCACTTCAACGCGCCTCTTGAGGGCCCCAACCGCGGGCGCGGCATCGCGATGGGCTTCTGCCGCAACAACTCGGGCATGGCGTCGGCAATCGCCAACGTGCTGTCAAACGGCACGGTGAGCCTAATCGAGGGCAGCATGGACATCGGCGGCTCGCGCACAGCCGTTGCCCAGATGTTCGCGGAGACTCTAGGGCTGCCGATCGCGGATGTCATCCCGACCGTAGGCGACACCGACTCGGTGGGCTTCACGTCCACATCCGGCGGCAGCGGAGTGGCGTACAAGTCCGGCTTCGCGGCGTTCGAGGCTGCGAATGACGTCAAGCGGCAGTTCATCCAGCGCGCGGCAATGCTCTGGGAAGCGGACGAAGACGACGTTGAATATGTGGATGGCGAGTTGCGCCACAAATCCGACACCGAACTCACGATGTCCTTCCAGGAACTGGCCGCCAGAGCAGCCGAGACCGGCGGTCCCATTGTGGGCAGGGCGAACATGAACCCCGGCGGCTCGGCAGGCTCTTACGCCGCGAATATCGTGGACGTCGAGGTTGACCCTGAGACCGGCAAGGTCGAAATCCTGCGCTTCACCGCGTTCCAGGATGTGGGCATCGCCGTGCATCCGAGCTATGTCGAGGGGCAGATACAGGGCGGCACGGTGCAGGGCATCGGCTGGGCGCTCAACGAAGAGTATTACATGAGCGACGACGGCGCGATGCTGAACAGCAGCCTGCTGGACTATCGCATGCCCACCGCGCTAGACCTGCCGATGATCGATGCGGTCATGCTGGAAGTGCCGAATCCGGCGCACCCGTTCGGCGTCAAGGGCGTCGGCGAGGCGAACATCGTCCCGCCGCTGGCGGCGCTCGCCAACGCCATCCACGACGCAGTCGGCGTCCGCATGTACGACCTGCCAATGAACCCACAGGCGGTTACAAAGGCAATTGCCGACAGCGAGTAGGGCACATAACCAGTATCTAGCGATGAAATGGGAACCGCCCCCGCCGGCTCTTTGGCGGGGGCGGTCTGTTTTATTTGCCCAGAGGGAATTTCAGATACCCAGCGTATGCCTTAGCGCAGTATCTATCTCAGTCATCGGAAGGCTGCCTATCGTACCTTCGATTTCCGACAATCTGACGGTTGCCAGATTATCGGTCATCACTACTGTGTCGCTTACCAATCCTGACTGCTGACCTTGTGGAGTTGATAAGTAAATCGCAACTCGACTCTCGTGACTAGCGCGAAACATTCGGCTAGTAATCATGGCTACTATCATCTGAGATAGCCCGGTTTCAAGATCGTCTGATTGAATTACCAGCGCTGGCCGTCGACTGAAACCATTTAAGTCGGAATGGGGAAATAGTATGAGTAAAACCTCACCTCTTCTGTATCTTTGACTCGTCGTAGTCATCGTAGATTGCCATCTCTGGAGATTCCCAGTCTTCAATGAACGTCGAAAGCCTTTGGCGCAACGAAGCTGCCTGTTCTTCGTCGATATCGCGCTGTCGCAGTTCCATAGCGCCGTTCTCAAGGAAAGTTACTATCACTCTCGTATCGTCGGGCACATGTGGAGATTCGGACAACTCTATCTTCCCATTGCTGTACCTACCCTCAATGCTCAGTAGCATGACAGCCTCCTCAACCCGCTTACGATTTTCCGCCTATATAGAAAGAGATGATACACCATCTGTATCATCTCTATCGTGCTCGATCTTACACATCACTGTCAGCCGCACATCTGCTGCTGCTGCTGTTGCTGCGCGAACCGTCGGTATATCTCCTCGTCGCTCAGCGCCTCTCGGCCGAACCACTCGTCCTCGATTACCTGACCCGCGCACGCTATCCTGCCTATCACCGCCGTCGCCACGTCGATAATCTGCTGCGGAGTCTCTATCTCTTCTACAAGCAGATTCTCCACCGCCAGTATCGCCTCTGTCAGGGCGCGCATCAGCTCCACCGGCGCAACCTGTGTAGCCGACAGCCGCGCCTTTATCAGGCTCTGCAAGACGGAGGAGCCTGAGTTCCGCAGCAGTAATTCCGCCGCGACTTCCTCTCTCCGCTCAACCGTGACGCCCAGTGAGCTTGCCAGGTCGCACAGGCAATCCACCAGAGTGTCGCATCCGCCACCCTCGCGCAGCGCCTGCTTCGCCGCAGTGTCCATGCCGCGCGCTATACTCTCTGCCCGCTCCATCCAGCGACCGAGCCATATCAGGTTATATGCCCGCGAATCGGTCAGCCAGTTATCCTTAGCGACGCTCATGGATCGCGGCTCTGCCATCGTCTGAATCAACTTTCAGCCTCCGAAGCAATTCTTCTCGACGGCAACGGGACGTCTGCCTGCGCTTCCATCTGAGAGATTTTTATAGGGAAATTTTTCACATTGTTTCTATTCTACGCCCTCGGACGCAGAAAAGTGTTATCAAATTGTTAACTTTTGCGCCGATTTCTTATCATGAATCGTGATGAAGAGCACCTTCAAGCGGATTTTGCTTTCTCAATGAGCGACATGGCGTCGTCGAAAGATACGCCGTTTTCTGACGGCGCGACCTGCGCTACGACCACGTCTAGCCAACCTGTGCCCTTGGAGACGAACGATCCTTCGACCGGCGACGCCTGCGTGTAGTCTCGCCCCACGGCGAACTTCACGAGGTCCGCGCCTCTCGCGATGAACAGCCCGCGCGTCGGATCGGACGGCAGCCAGCCCCGCGTGGGATGCAGGAATTCCAGCCAGGCGTGCGTCTCTCCTACCTGCCCGCTCATCAAGCCGCTCACGTATCGCACCGGCACACCCAGCGACCGCAGCATTCCCATCGCGAGGTGCGTCATATCCTGGCAAACCCCCTGCCGCGTTTCCAGCACCTGCTCCGCCGTCGTGGCGACGGTGGTGCTGCCCTGAATATACGCTATATTCTCATAGACCCAGCCGACCACACTGTCCACCGCCTCTAGCAGCCCGGAGCAGCCGCCTGCAACCTCGCGCGCGACATTCTCCACCATCTCCGGATGCACCATGGGTGTCGGCAGCAGGAACTCGTCAGCGCTCGCGTCGTACTGAAGCGAGTCCATCGCCACTTCCTCGATAGCGGACGGCGGGCTGCCCAGCCGCACGCTGCCCACGGCGAGTATCGTCAGCTCGGTATGCGGTGAGGTGAGGCGGACGCGGTGTGTCGGATTGCCCAGTCGATCCTTGTACTCTACGGGGCGAGTTGTAGGGACGGTTATGACGGCAGAAGTTACGGGCGTCTGGTATGTGTCCGCGCATGCCGAGACGCGAAGAAAATTGTCGTTGAGGATGACGGTATCGGTATAAGTGTAGCGGGCGCCGTAAGTGTAGCTGATGAGCGCGCCCGCATCGCCTACCGCACCACCCAAGTCGGCTTGCATAAGCCACCCGAAGAGTTATTCGTGACGCGGTTGCCCGCCCGCGATACCCTCGTCAGACCGCCCGGGAACGCTGTGGCTTCGCCGCGACCATTCTGCACCGCATACACGCGCAAATCTATGTACCGCTCGTCGTACTCGCCCGCCTCTTCATCGAAGATGACGTGCTGCGCGAATTCTATCGTTTCCTGCGCTATCATCGCGCGCGGATTCTCGATTATCTGCCGCGCAAGTTGTGTGCGGTAGTTGCCTCCAAGGTCGGGCATAATGAATACGCCCAGCCCGCCGTAGCCCTGCCGTGTCTTCAGCACCATCTTGTCCAGGTTCTCCAGCACATAGGAACGGCTTGCCGGGTCATCCAGGTCGTAGCTCACGCCCTGATCGAGGATCGGCTCTTCGTCGAGGTAGTGCCGTATCATGTCCGGCACCCAGAGAAACGCCAGCTTGTCGTCCGCAACGCTGGTTCCCATGCCGTTCACCAGCACCACCTTACCGTTCAGGTACGCGTCCGTCAGCCCCGGCACGAAAATCTCCAAGTCCTCCACGCGACGGTAGATGAGGTCAACATGAACATCGCCGTCTATCGTCTTCATGCGGACATCGCCCTCGTATCCTATGTACAGGTCGCTGCCCTCCACAAGCGGAATGCCCAGCAACTCAGACAGGTAGCGATGCTCGAAAAAGGCGGAGCCGAACTTGCTGTCAGTCAGCAGCACGCAGGTCGGCTCAGGGTTGTCGCACAGCGAGGTGAACAGGTCGAGATAAGTGTCCCGGATGTCGTAGGGCACGATGTCGTAGCCCTCGCTCAGCTCAGGGAACAGTTGCTGTGCCATCTCAAGCGCCTTCAACTGGTAGGTGATGCCGGACGGAATACGCAGGTTGTCCTCCAGCACCACGTATCGCCCGTCGCGCTGTTGCACAAGATCGATGCCGTAGATATGTACGAACACTTCCTTCGCAGGCCGGAAGTCCTGGTATTCAGGGTAGTAATACTGGCAGGAATACACCACATCGTCCGGCACAACGCTCTGCTGACCAGCATACAGGTCTAGCAGGAACATGTTCAGCGCCTTCAGCCGCTGCTCCACTCCAGCCTTGATGACCTCCCATTCGTCGATATCTATGATTCGCGGAATCCAGTCCGTAGGCACGGGACGGAACTCCTTCGGGTCCAGCGCGAACGAGAAAGCGTCAAGCTCCACTTCGCGCTTTGCCTTGCGCCAACGTTCGACCATCCCGTCCTCGCCCATCCCGTCAAGCGACGCCATCAGGTCTTCGTAGATAGGCTGAAGCTCACCGTTGTCGGTGCGGTACTCGCTCACCGTAGCTACATCATGTTCGGGTAAGTGTGCCATTCCTGCCTCCGATTGGCGCGTACGCTGCCATATTAACAGAATCTCATAGGCGGCTTACACTGCACGCCTAGCATTCGTATTCATGATACAACAGAAATGTTACATCTACATATCCTATCAAGTCAATATGGCGTGCCCACCGCGCGTCAGGCAACCTTGTCCACGCGAGTGCCGGCGATCAAGTCGTGGATAGTCCTGTGGTCCGCCCTGAATATGAAAAGCGAGTCGATGATGAAATAGAGGCCGCCAAGCCCTTGTCCAACGACGGGGATAGCATTGAGAACGCCGGATATGAGCCAGTTCACGATGGTTCTGAGGAATATGAGGCGCGCCCAGCCCGGATGCTCACCGGTCTGAGCATCGACAATGCGAATCTTCATGATTATCTTGCCGATAGTCTGCCCGCGCGTCGCCAGCAACACCATCTGAACGATGAAGACGACAAGGAACGCCAGCACGGTGATGCCAATCACAAACGCAAGCGCGAGGAAAAAATCGTCGCCAAAATTCACGAGGTCGGAAAGGCCGAGACCGGCAATCGCAACCCCGATCATCACGGCAACCATCGTGATTGCGAAATAAATCAGAACGTCGATAAGCCACGCCACCAACCGTATCCATGGACTTGCCAGCTCGCTCGTCGATTCCTCTGCCGACATCTCGCCTGCCTCATAGGGTCTGTACGCCATCGCTACCCTCCTTGTATCTTGTCTGCGTCAATATGGCTGTCAGATCTGTTAGACAGTAACTTTGTCCACACGGGTGCCGGCAATCAGGTCGTGAATCGTCCTGTGGTCAGACCTGAAGATGAACAGCGAGTCGATGATGAAGTAGAGACCGCCAAGTCCCTGGCCAACGACGGGAATGACATTGAGAGCGCCTGAGATTAGGCCGTTCACGATTGTCCTGAGCAGTATGAGCCGCGCCCAGCCCGGGTGCGCCCCCGTCTGAGCATCGACAATGCGAATCTTCATGATTATCTTGCCGATAGTCTGCCCGCGCGTTGCCAGCAACACCATCTGAACGATGAAGACTACGAGGAACGCCAGCAGGGTAATACCAATCACAAACGCAAGCGCGAGGAAAAAATCGTCGCCAAAATTCACGAGGTCGGAAAGGCCGAGACCGGCAATCGCAACCCCGATCATCACGGCAACCATCGTGATTACGAAATAAATCAGGACATCGATAAGCCATGCCACCAGACGTATCCAAGGGCTCGCCAACTCGCTCGTTGGTTCCGCTGCCGACATCTCGCCCGATTCATAGGGTCTGTACGCCATCACTGCCCCCTTTTCCAAACGTGCCCAATAGCATAGCAGGCAAACTATACGCTGTACTAACGGGTGTCAAGAGATGATGCGGGCGCGCGGGTGGCGTGCCAACACCTAGCCCCACGCTCGTATCTCATCTATGCTGTAAAGCGCTGCGCTTCGACATTAGGCATAGTGAAGGACAAAGGCATTGTTGGCATTCGTGGATGAATCGGGTGATACGGGCCGGAAGATACTGAACCGCTCTAGCAGATATTTTGTTATTGCGGTCATCATATTCCATGACAATGAAGATGCACAGGCATGCGAATATACGATACAACGTTTGCGTCACAGCCTCAATCTGCCTGTGCGCTATGAGTTCCATTACGCTCAAAATCACCGAAGAATTAAGGAAGCTTTTTTGGAAGCAGTTTCGCCGCATCGCTTTGACTATTATACATTTGCCGTTGACAAGGGAACGACAAACACATTCAGACTGAGAACGGTGTTTAGCGAAGGCATGTATAAGTTCGCTGCTCGCAGAGTGTTTGAAATCGCAAAGCCTTGTCTTACGCAAAGCATCAGCGTGATTATCGATGAAATTGGGGGCAAGCGATTCAGAAACGACCTAGTGGCGCATCTCCGCAGTCATATAACTGATGACACAGGCAATGCTCTAATCGGCGATGTCAAAATACATCGCTCTAGCGGGAATGAATTGATACAACTCGCCGACTATGTGGCAGGGATAACCAATCGGTCATTGAGAGGATCACGACAAGAGGTAGAATACCGGGAGAGATACCTGCTGCAACACGAGAGAGACCGCGAAGTATGGCCATGAAAAGCGGGATGAGAGAAGAAGCTAAGTGTGCCTGGACCCTATCCTTCCGCTTGGAAAGGCAGGCGGCCCATCATGGGGACTTTTCGGGGCCAGGCCAATTCCAACTACCATTTTAGCAACCACTGAACGAATGTCAAGCGCAACTCGGACAGCCGCGCTCAAATGATGACTGAACCCTATCCTTCCGCTTGGAAAGGCAGGCACCCATGAAGGGCGCTTTTCGGGTTCAGCCCAATTCACATACCATTCTACTAATGCTATGGTGTTTATCAAGGTTTTAGCATTACTACTTGATTGCCAAGCAAGAGTTCGGCGGGGAATGAGGTGCCACCAATGACCACTTACAGATACTACCGTTGGGACGGCAGCCAGCAGGTCTTCAGCATGGACGCCGACGACCTCATGAACTCCATCGCGGACGACATCCTCGAACACGGTGACCCGGAGCGCGCACTCCGCTCTCTCTTCCAGCGCGGCGTCGATGACGAGCAGGGGCAGCACGCGCCGGGCCTGCGTGACCTCCTCGAACGCTTGCGGCAGCAGCGACAGCAGCAGCTTGAACGCTACAACCTCGACTCGGTTATGGACGACATCAAGGAGCAGCTTCAGGATGTCATCGACACCGAACGCAGAGGCATCGAGCGCCGACTCCAAGACGCCGAGCGGCAGTTGCAGGAAGCGGGCGATGCCGCCGAGCACTTGCAAGCGCCCATGCAGATGCTTCAGGAACGCGCGCAGCGCAACACCGACACGCTCGACTCCCTTCCGAACAGTCCCGGCGGTCAGATTCAGCAGCTTCAGGAATACGACTTCATGGACTCGGAAGCGCGCGACAAGTTCAACGAACTGCTGGAAACCCTCAAGCAGCAGATGATGCAGAACTTCTTCCAGGACATGAAGCAGCAGCTCCAGAACATGTCCCCGGAGGACATGGAAGGCTTGAAGAACATGATCCAAGCCCTCAACCAGATGCTGCGCGACCGCGCTATGGGTGAAGACCCGGACTTCGAGGGCTTCATGGAGCAGTACGGCGAATACTTCGACCCGAACCGCCCCGCGAGCCTGGACGAGCTAATCGAGCAGCTTCAGCAGCAGATGGCTGCGATGCAGTCGCTCATGGACAGCATGTCCCCCCAGATGCGAAACGAGCTTGAGTCCATGCTCGGCGCCGCGATAGACCCGGAGTTCATGGACGAACTCGCCGAACTCGCGGGCATGATGTACGACATGTTCCCCTTCGACGACATGGCGGGCGAGTACCCGTTTATGGGCGAAGAGTCCATGACGCTCGATTCCGCGATGGAGCTTATGGGCGAACTGCGCGATATGGACCAGCTTGAGCAGCAAGTCCAGCAGGTCATGCGAAGCGGCAACATCGAAGACCTTGATCTCGACAATGTGGAAGAGATAATGGGCGAGGACGCCCGCCGTCAGCTAGAGCAGCTTCAACGACTCATCCAGCAGTTGGAGGAAGCCGGCTACCTCAAGCGGCAGGGCGACAGGCTCGAACTCACACCGCGCGGCATCCGAAAGCTCGCGCAGCAGGCATTGCGTGAAGTCTTCTCTGAGCTGAAGAAGGACCGTATGGGACGCCACGAAATCTACTCGCGCGGCGACGGCGGCGAGTGGACAGGCGAAACCAAGCCTTACGAATTCGGCGACCCGTTCGACATCGACCTGCACCGCACGCTGTTCAACTCCACGCTGCGCAACGGCCCCGGCACGCCGATACGCATCAGCCCGGACGACTTTGAGATTCAGCACACCGAACACATGACGCAGACGGCGACCGCCCTGCTCATAGACCAGAGCCGCTCGATGGGAATGTTCGGCAGCTTCGCGGCGGCGAAAAAGGTCGCCCTCGCCCTCTACTGGCTAATCCACAGCCAGTACCCGCGCGACTACCTGTACATCATCGGCTTCTCAGACTACGGCATGGACATCGCCACCGACGACCTCGCCGACCTGACATGGAACGCATGGGTCTCCGGCACGAACATGCAGCACGCCCTAATGCTCGCGCGGCAGGCGCTCTCACGCCAGAAGGTCGCCACCAAGCAAATCCTGATGATTACCGACGGCGAACCCACCGCCCACCTCGAACACGGGCGAGCATACTTCAGCTACCCTCCAAGCTGGCGCACCATCGAGGAGACGCTGAAAGAAGTCAAGCGCTGCACGCAGGAAAACATCACAATCAACACCTTCATGCTTGAGCACAACTACTACCTGATGGACTTCATCGACAAGATGACGCGCATCAACAAGGGACGGGCATTCTACACCGACCCCAGCCAGCTCGGACGATATGTGATGGTTGACTACCTCCGCAGCCAGCGCAAGCGGGTGGGTTAGTGAGTGAGTCAGTCCCCTCTCCCCCGGGGAGAGGGTTAGAGCCTGCCCCTGCGAAGGCAGGGGGTGAAGGAAAGACTCCTTCTCCCTCGATGGGGGAAGGCTGGGATGGGGGTGAAACCTATCGATGCAACCTTTATACCGCCTATCCTGTACATCGATGTTAGCTCCCACTAACTGCTAAACTGGTATAACGACCAACGATCGACAGGGAGGCAGTTATGACCAAATGGTGGCTCATCGGCGCGGCGGCGTTCCTCGCCGTGCTGCTAGTCGTAAGCATCGTGCTCGCGCTTACATCGAAAGAGACCGAATTCGCGCCCGGCACTCCGGAGCGCGCGGTCCAAGACCTGCTGCGAGCCGCCGAAAACGACGACATCGAGACAGCTTACGGCATGCTCGCCACAGAGCTTCAAGAAAAGTGCGAGCTCAAGAACTTGGCGGACGGCGGAAGATACCGCTCCAGGGACGACCAAGACATCCGCGCGACCCTGCGCGACACCAAGGTCGTTGGCGAAACCACATTCGTGAATGTGGATGTGACGCGCTTCCGGGGCAGCGGCCCATTCGACAGCGGCGAGTCATCCTTCGGCAGGCGCTTCGAACTCAGGCAGGAAGATGGCGAGTGGAAGTTCGCCGAATACCCCTGGCCCTACGACTACTGCGACGAAACCGACGAGTAAGCGCTCCCTGAACGAAACCTTGCCATCCCCTTTATCCCCTGCCTCCGCGTAAGCAGGCTCTGTCCATCTATGTCAGTTAACCCCGCTATGAAAGGGAACTGTCCATGTTTTTTGACCCATTCTTTTTCGTATTCGGAATCCTTGGCACGCTCTTACCTATCGCGCTGGTAGCCCTGTTAATCTACGGCATCATCGTCTGGCGACGCCGCGCCTCCGAGCACGCCCCCGAAGAGGACACTGACCTCGGCATCGGCACGGTGCGCCGCCTCTACTTTTACTTCGTAGCCTTCGTATCGCTCATGATGGCGACGTCGGGAATCGTGATGCTCTTGCAGTTCGTCCTCGACAGCATAGTTGGCGACACCCTGATTTCAGACTCAACCACAAGGCTTGCCGCCGGTGCGTCGCTCCTGATAGTGGGTGCCCCCCTCTGGTACTTCCATTGGCGCTACATCCAGCGCACAGTGGTCGAGCAGTCCGTAGAGACGCGCTCCATCCTCCGCAAGCTGTACATCTACATCACGCTCGCCGTCGCGGGCAGCATCCTCATCTACACCGCGCTCAACCTGCTGAACTGGATATTCCGCACGGACGACTTCAGCGGATACGACCTCGCCGCACTCATCGTTTGGGGCGTGGTGTGGGCGTTCCACTGGCTCATTGAGGAGCGCGAAGGGCAGTCCTCGTCCGAGACCCGCGCAATTCGCCGCCTGTACATCTACATCGCGTCTCTCGTCGGGCTTGTGATGCTCTCGCTCGGCATTGGGCGCGTGTTCTACTTCATCCTGCTGGAGGGCTACAACGCTCTGGTCTCAACGCCTATGCTCACAGGCGATGCGGGGCTGTGGCGGCATGCCCTGCGCGAAATGCTCGCAGTCGCAATCGTGGGCGCGGCGATATGGGCGCTCCACTGGCTCTACATAGCGCGCCGCGACTACGACAGCGTGCTGCGGCAGGTCTATCTGTACATCTTCGCCATCCTCGGCGGCGTGGTGGCGACCCTGACCGCGCTCGGCATAATCATCCACGAATTTCTGACTTGGGCATTTGGCACATACAGCGCGGATACCGTCGCGCAGCACTTCGAGTTCCTGCCCGGTTCCGCCGCTATGCTGGCCGGAGGCGCGGCGTTGTGGGCATACCACTGGCACAGGGTTCGCTATGAGGCGGATGAGTCCGGCGGAACGACGCTGTCGGCGCGGCGCGCGTACACCTACATCCTTACGGCGATAGGCACGGGCGCACTCGCGGTCGCAGTCTTCATGCTGGTCGGCGCGGCGCTCAAACTCATTCTGGCGAGTTTCGGCGATGTGGTAGTCGGCGGCGACCAGTGGAAGCGCCCGCTCATAAACATCATCACGCTCGCGGTTCTCGGCGGTCCCGTCTGGGGATACTACTGGCAGAACATTCAGAGCCGCACACTCGCCTTGAGCACGGACGAAAGGCAGGCGACATCACGGCGCATCTTTCTGTTCGCTGCGCTCGGAATCGGCGTCCTCGCGCTTTTGGGCAGCGTCAGCGCCCTGCTGTTCATGTTCCTGCGCGATCTGCTGGATGTGTCACTGTCACTCGGCACTCTGGACGACATGGTAGAGCCGATCGCCATAATCGCCGCTGCCGCCGCGTTCCTGCCGTACTACTGGGCAGTATATCGCCAGGACCAGGACGCCGCGCCGGAGGCTGTGCCTGAGCCTGTCCTGAGTAATGTCGAAGAACAGCCCTCTCGCAAGCAGGTAACTCTGCTCGCCGCCATCGATTCGGACGCGCTCGTGACGCAGATTCAGAGCGCGCTGGGCTACGACATAGACACGCTGCCCTGGGCAGATTCCGACGCTGCCATGCCCACGCTCACCGACGAGGAATGCGCCCAACTAGCGCAATCCATCTCAGACGCGCTGGGCAGTTACGTGCTGCTGATACCCGATGCTGTAACGGTGCGCGTCCTGTCCCACGACTAGCCCTGCATGCGGTTGACACTCTGCCAACCATTGCGAATAATGAACAGTAGGAGATGAATTCACCATAGATGCTGCCACTCCCGAGATGGGTACGAATAATTTCGGTCGCCATGTTTGTCGTGTCGTTCATCGCTGGGATGGCATTAGTTTCGTGGCATGAAATAGGCGAAGTACGGAACGACACACTATTGGCGACATTTATAGCCATCGTCGTCAAGGGCGAAGCTGTCTCGGTGGTATCCGCCGCCATCGCGGGCGCATTTGAAGGAGGCGCTTTCATCGTGGTCATCGCATACGAAATGGTCAAGAGAGGGTTCGACAGGGGGCACGCTCAAGGAGTCGAAGAAGGGTCCAAGAAGGCATACGCAGACGCCGACAGGCAAATTGCCGCCTACTATAAGCGTATGCAGGAAGCAAAGGAACGCGGCGAAGAGTTCAATGAGCCGCCGCCTAGGTTCGGCAACCACCAAGAGGAAGAGGAAGACTAACGCTCATTTCAGACCACGAAAGCCCTATCCCTTCTATCCTGCACATCCTGTTAAGCTCGCGGCGGTGGCACGGGCGGAATCGGCGGCACCTCCGGCCCGGTCCCATTCTCTGACGGGAACACCAGCTTCCGCACCGGGTAATTAATCTCGATGCCCTCAGCCGTCAAGCGCGAATGAATCACCTTCACTAGATCACTCGTCAGATAGAAGCTCCCCAACCTGTCCGTCGCCTGCACGAACACCCAGAAGCTGATGTTCGAGTCCCCAAACTCCTCGAAGCCAAACCACGGCTCGCCATCTACTGCGTACTCGGATTCGTTCACCAGTTCCTGCGATGCCTCCCGCACCACGCTCTCCACTACATTCAGGTCCGAGTCGTAGCTCACGCCGCAATACACCAGCACATTCATCGCGGGCTCAGGGCTATAGTAGTTCGTGACGATGCTGTTCGCCATCTGCGAGTTGGGGATAATCACAAGATTGTTGAACATCGAGCGAATCTTAGTACTGCGCCATCCGACCTCCACCACATAACCCGACGGGCCTCCTTGAAGCTCGATATAGTCGCCTACATTCAGCTCGCCCTCGGTCACGACATAGGTGCCCGCGAAGAAGTTGGCAAGCGTGGGCTGCACCGCAAGCGCCACCGCAAGGCCTCCGATGCCCAAGCCCGCGAGTATCGGGCTTATCGGGATGTTCAGCACCGACAGCGCCATCAAGAAACCCAGTGAATAGACGACAAGCGGCATGATGCGCTTCAGCGGCGGTAGCAGCCTGTCGTCCAACTCCGTCTCCGTTGTTATTGCTACCTTCTGGATGTACCAAGTCAGCGCCGCGTCCATCAGGTGGTAGATGAGGTACGCCACCTCCGCGATTATCACGACCAGCCAGGCGCGGAGCACATAGTCTTGGTAGCCCGCTATCAGCGCAAAGCGTGGGCTGTGGAGATTGGTAAGAATCAGCAGCGCAACGAACAGCCCGGACAGCGCGATAAACAGCACCACAGGCCCGCGCGTCACATTCAGCAACTCTTCGTCGAGCGTACCGGGTATGCGGCTGGCTATGCGCGACAAAAATACCCGAAAGACTATGTTCGCAACGCCGGACGCAAGCAGGAATGCCGCGAACACTATCGCGGCGCTCAGCGCTCCGCCCCATTCAGACTGGGCTATAAACGGCGGCAGCATCTTTTCCCTTCCGAATTATGCAAAGTTCCTGCCCCTTCGAAGGCAGGGGATGGGGATGAAAAATCCGCTCCATCCTGTACATCGATGTAAGTTACTCCACGGTCACCAAATCGCGTATGTTCTCGACGGTGCCTGTCCCGATACCGTTGACATCCAGCAGACCGTCCACGCTGGCGAAATCACCGTTCGCCTCTCTGTAACTTACTATTGCCTGCGCCCTCACATCACCGATGCCGGGCAAGCTCTTCAGCAGTTCGATATCCGCGCTATTCAGGTCAATCTTACCATTCCTGTGTTGAGCGCCTTGTACCGCAGCTGCGGGTTGCGCGTTTTCACCGGGCTTGGGCAGCCCCGCGAAGGACGAAAGAGCCTCGCCCCGCTCCGGAATGTGCCAGTGGTCCTCATCTTGGACGATCGCCGCCAGGTTCACCGCAGTCAAGTCCGCCTCGGCTGTTGCGCCACCCGCCAGAAGCAGAACATTCGCCAGACGGCTACCTCCATCCGCTACATACACGCCCGGATTGACCACGGCGCCGCTCAGGTACACGCCTACTTGCGTCTCAGCCTGGTTACTCGCGTTAGACGGGGCGGGCACAGAAGTCGGAACAATTTCCACGACCCGAATGTCGCTCGCGGATGCGTTCGACCATACGGTCATCGCCACTCCACCCGCGATCGCAAGCACAATCAGAATGCCAAGTAGGATGTGAGTGGAGTTTAGTTGCATGCCAGCACCATACACAGGTTAAACAGCACAAATATGACGCAACCCCGCTTCAGGTGTCAATAGTGTGATTCTATTTCCGTGCCCGCCCGGTCGGAGCCTCTTCCCTTCCTTGACCGCCTTCCGAGCCAATACCTATAATTGTCATCAGACGCTTCATAATGCGGCATAATCCATTGTCGCACTCAGATCTTCCAACAACTCTCCGAAAGGTAAAACCATGCCCGAAACCTCCAGCGTCAGCCACGTCGAATCAGCCAGAGACACCGCCCTAGCCGAACTCGCTGCCGCCGAAACGGACGAGCAGATCGAAGCATGGCGCATCTCCTGGCTCGGCAGGCGCGGACGGCTCACCCAGGTGCTGCGCGGCATCCGCGACCTCGCGCCCGACGAGCGCCGTAGCGTCGGCGCAGCCGCCAACCAGGCCAAGAACGTCCTTGAGCAGAGCCTCGCACAGCGACAGGACGACCTCGCCCGCGACAGGACCGAAGCCGAAGACCTCGCCGACGCCATAGACGTAACCCTCCCCGGCTGGCCCTCACCAATCGGCGGCCTCCACCCCACCACCCAGATGCTCCGCGAGATATGCGACGCATTTGCCTCCATGGGCTTCGATGTCGTAGAGGGTCCCGAAGTAGAGTGGGACCTCTACAACTTCGAGATGCTCAACATCCCCAAGGGACACGCCGCCCGCGACATGTGGGCGACCCTCTGGGTTGACGAGCCTGACGAAGAGGGCGATTATCCCATGCTGATGCGAACGCAGACCTCGCCCATGCAGATCCGCACCATGCAGGAGCGCAAGCCGCCCGTCCGCGTGGTAGTGCCCGGCAAGTGCTACCGCTACGAGGCAACCGACGCCACCCACGAGTGGCACTTCTATCAGGTCGAAGGCTTGGCAGTAGACCGCGGCATCACATTTGCCGACCTTAAGGGTACGCTCTACGAATTCGCCCGCCGCATCTTCGGCGAAGAGCGGCAGGTGCGCTTCCGCTGCGACTACTTCCCCTTCGTCGAGCCCGGCGTGGACATGTCCATTTCCAACTTCAAGGACTCGGAGACAGGCAAGCGCCCCATCAACCGCGACGAAGACTGGATAGAGATCCTAGGCGCGGGCATGGTGCATCCCAAAGTCCTCGAAGGCGTCGGCCTGGACCCGCAGATATACACCGGCTTCGCCTTCGGCATGGGGCCTGAGCGCATAGCGATGCTCAAGTACGGCATCGAAGACATCCGACTCTTCTACTCCAACGACCTGCGCTTCCTCAGCCAGTTCTAGCGCGAATGCTATACTAGCGACAGAATCACGCGGCGCTGCCGACGCAACGGCGAATGAAGAACGCAGGAAACTATGCGACGCCTGATACTCGCCATTCCTTTTTTGACCGCCGTCGGACTGACGGCGGCGGCGGTGCTTCCCGCGTCGATGAATGCCCAAAGCGTCCCTGCCCTTTACCGCGAGTCGCTTGGAGTGGTGAATAGTGGCGATGCAAACGGAGAGATGCTGTCTTCTAAAGCGCGGGGCGGCATCTCTCAGGAAGCTCATTCAAGCGTCGGAAGGGCGCAAGGTTCGGAGGACAAGCCCTTCTATGCGGAACTGATGGATCGGGTGGTGGAGCTTGGACGGCAGATTCTGAAGAAGGCGACGGACATTGCCCCTCCCGCATTCACGGCTTTGGACTGGAAGTTGCAGACTGCCTCGATTCTGATGGCATTCGCGGCGCTGGTGGGAATATACCTCAAAATCAAGGAACGAGCCTGGCCCAAAATCAATTATCCGGCGGTGAACACGCCCGTTACCCGACCTCCGAGCGACCTGCCGGCAGCGGCTGTATCCGTGCTGGAAAGCCGAAGTTTCAGCCAAGCGACTGTTCTGGCAGCGATGGTCGAGATGTGCCAGAAGGGTGTGATGCAAGTCATCGGCATCGGGGTAACGCCGGGAAGAACTACCCAGGGAAAGAACTACGCCGGCGAATACGAGTACATTTACCAGGGGAAGTATATCTACTGTTTAGTCCCGAAAGACGCTGCCCAATTCGAGTGGGAACGCGCCATCCTACACTCCATACCCAGACAGCCAATGATAATAGACGATCTGATAAACTCTCTGGGGAATAACTTATACGGTCAAGGACGGGCGGAACTAATCAGCAGGACGCTGGGAGAACATCTGCAATACCGAGGGATTTTCACCGATAACCCTGTACAGGTGATGGAAAACGCGAACCGCGGGTTCTTTGCTCTTGCTTTAGGAGTTCTTTCAGTCTTCAGCGGGTTTGGTCTGCTGTTTTCATGGGTTTTGTCCTCTTGGGTGTCTTGGCCCTGGTGGGCAAATCTTGTCTGCAGCGCTGTCGTCGGAATCGTATTCGCCATCATCTACGTAGTGATAGCTGAACCAAAGCGGATAGGACACGTCACCCCTACTCGCTCTGGACTCATGGAGATAAGCCGCTGGTTTGCGCTGAAAGATTCCCTGTTGGAAATCGATCCGTCATTAGACGCTGACCGCTCCGACTCGCTGCTGCCATACGCCGTTGCATTTGACAAAGCGGAAAAGTGGGTGCAGGGCGGTACACCCGCTCCACGCTGGTTTAACGCCGTCAACCTCCGGGAATACACCTCAGAATACTCTGTCAGACCAGTCGTGCCATTTGCTTTTCGGCAAACACACGATGGCCTTACTCTCCACCCTGACGAGGCTTATCATGCTTTCATGTCAGCCGATGGCTGGCTTCTCTCGGGAAGCTCCACGCAGGTGGCGGAAGCGGCCGTGCGCGCCCAGAAAAATCCCGACTACAACCCGCCTAGCAGTGGCGCCGGCGGTAACGGCAACGGCGGCAATGGAGGCAACGGAGGTGGCGGAGGTAACGGAGGCGGCGCATAGCCAAACAGACCCCGGCGGCAATACGGCCATTAAGAACCGGAAGGCTGTCTGGTATCCTTCTCATCTGTCGAAATTACGTCCAAACAAGGCGCTGAGCGCCGATTACATACGTGAGGAACACCAATGAAAGTACCCCTATCCTGGCTCAGAAACTACGTCCAATTCGACATTCCCGCCAACGAGCTGGCGCACCGCCTCACTATGGCGGGCAACGAGGTCGGCGACGTCGAGATTGTCGGCGCAGACCTCGACCCCGAGCGCCTAGTCGTAGGTCATGTGCTCAGCCTCGACCCGCACCCCAACGCCGACCGCCTGATGCTGCCCACCGTGGACATCGGCAACGGCGAGACCGCCACCGTGGTCTGCGGCGCGCCCAACGTCGCCGCCGGGCAGAAAATCGCCTTCGCCAAGGAAGGCGCGATGCTCATCAACCCGCGCTCCGGCAAGCCTGACGCGCTCAAGGCGGCGACCATTCGCGGCGTCCGCTCTGCGGGCATGGTCTGCTCTCCGCTCGAACTTGGCCTGAGCGACGACCACGAAGGCATCCTCGTCCTCGACGATGACGCCCCCGTCGGCGTGCCCCTCGTCGAATACATCGGCGACGCCGTCCTCGATGTGGAAGTCACCCCCAACCGCCCCGACTGCCTCTCCATCCTCGGCATCGCGCACGAGGTCGCGGCGCTCACCGGCTCATCAGTAACCGAGCCGGACCTCTCCTACCCCGAAGACGACACCCCCGTCGAGTCGCTGGCAAAGGTCGAAATCGCCGACCCGGACCTCTGCTTCCGCTACACAGCGACCCTCATACATAACATCGAAATCGCCGAGTCGCCCCAGTGGATGCAGGATGCCTTGACGAAAGCGGGCTTGCGTCCCATCAACAACATCGTGGACATCACCAACTACGTCATGCTTGAGTACGGACAGCCGCTCCACGCCTTCGACTTCGGCAAGGTGCGCGACAGCACCATCATCGTGCGAGCCGCCCGCCCCGGCGAAGAGTTCAAGACGCTCGACGGCGCAACCCGCACTCTCCGCCCGCCTATGCTCTGCATCGCCGACCCGCAGGTCGCCATCGGGCTCGCCGGCGTCATGGGCGGCGCGAACACCGAGATTGACGAAACGACAACCACCGTCCTTCTCGAATCCGCCAACTTCCACGCCATCAACACCCGCCGCACCCGTCTCGCCCTACGCATGGACAGCGAGGCATCCTACCGCTTCGAGCGCGGCATCCGCCCCGAGTTAGCCCCTCGCGGTCTGCGCCGCGCAACCCAGCTCATGCTTCAGCTCGCCGGCGGCACCGCCTCAAAGGGCATCCTCGACATCTACCCCGACGCCGCACCTATGCCATCCGTGCAGATAAGCCGCCATCGCATACGTCAGGTGCTCGGCGTTGACTACACTATGGAGCGCGTGCAACAGACGCTGGAATCGCTAGGCTTCGAGCGAGACCACGCCCCCGAAAGCATCATGCCCACGATGGACGCCTTCACAGTCGGCACCACGCCCGAATCGGACAGCGTAATCTGGATGAAGCCCCCTTACTGGCGCTCCGACATCACCATCGAGGATGACATCGTAGAGGAGCTGGCGCGTATCATCGGCTATGAAAGCATCCCCACAACGATGATCTCCACCCCGATTCCGCACGGCCAGCCGCAGGAGAGCCGCGTCTTCCGCGAGCGCGTCAAGGACATCCTCACCGCAGCCGGCATGCGCGAGACCATCTCATACTCCCTCGTCAGTGCGAATATGCTGGAGCGGGTCGGAGTTGAAACCGGCGACACCGCCGTCATGCGCATAGCAAATCCTATGAGCAGCGAATTCACCCTACTCCGCACCAGCCTCCGCGCCAGCGTCCTCAGCACGCTCGCCGCCAACCGCCGCGTCTCGCAGGCCGATGGCATTCGCATATACGAAATCGGCAGCGTCTATCTGCCGAAAGAGGAAGCGCGCGAGCGCGACCTTCCCTACGAGCGCGAGACGCTCGTAGGAGTACTCTGCGGCCCCCGCTACCAGATGTCGTGGAACGCGCCAACCGGCGACATGGGCTTCTACGACGGCAAGGGCATCTTGGAGTCCCTGTTCGCCGAGCTTCGCGCGGAAGCGCGCTACGAAGCTTACGGCGATGATCCAATCCTGCGGCAAGGCAGGACGGCCCAGCTCCTCTGCGGCGATATACCCGTCGGTGTCATCGGCGAGGTTCGGCAGGCAGCCCTTGACCGCTTCGACATAGACGGCGCGCCCGTCGCCATGTTCGAGATAGACCTTGCGTCGCTCAGGGCAGCCCTCCCCGACGACACGCTCCAGCACACGCCCGCCAATCCGTTCCCCGAGGCATACCGCGACCTCGCGCTCATAGTGGACGCCGACGTAACATCCGCCCGCATACAGCGCATCATCGAGCGCCACCGAATGGTCGCCCGCAGCGTCCCATTCGACATATACGCAGGCGAGGGCGTCCCCGAAGGCAAGCGCTCACTCGCCTACCGCATCGTATTCCAGTCCCCGCGCGGCACCCTGACTTCGGAGCAGGTGGACGGCTACCAGTCCAACATCCTCCAGCAGCTCCAACGCGAACTGAGCGTAGAACTCCGTGACTGATCTAATAGGGAGGGCAACATGACCACAGCTACAACCCTCATGACTGCAGCCGAACTGCTCGCAATGCCTGACGACCACTCTCATCTCTACGAACTCGTTAAGGGAGAACTGATAACCATGCCACCTGCCGGCGGAGAACACGGCGCGATCGGTATAAATGCAGCCACATTTATTAATGTCTTCGTTCGACAGAACGATTTGGGCGTAGTATTTAATTCTGATACGGGATTCATCATTGAATCGGACCCCGACACCGTGCGCGCGCCGGATGTCTCTTTCGTGCGGAAGGAACGCATCCCGGTAGAAGGCATCCCCAAAGGCTTCATCCCTCTCGCACCCGATCTAGCCGTCGAGGTCATATCGCCTTCGGACTCGTACACCGAAGTCGCCGAGAAAGTTGCCCAGCTTCTCGAAGCAGGAACGCTGCTCGTAGTCCTCATAGACCCGCGCACACGCACAATCGCGCTCCACAATCAGAACGGCGAAATAAGCAGGCTAGCCGAAGCCAACACGCTGACACTCGGCGATGTACTGCCGGGGTTCCAGTGTTCAGTCGGGGAGTTGTTTGTCTAATGGAAGCACAACTCGGTTGCGGAATGCTCCAAGGGTGAGTAAAGTGAAGAGAAGGTAATTACGCATTACGTAAGGCGTCAGGTTGATAGTCGGCTTTAGGGATCGCAGAACGGAACGCTTCTTTGAAGGTCGTCCTGTTCGCGTCTTCCAGGGCTTCGCTGTGCAGGCAACTCGACGCTTGACTGTCTTGGATAATGCGGAGTCCCTACAAGACTTGGCAGGTTTACCCAGCAACAGATTGGAATCACTATCAGGAACGCGTGCTGGACAGTACAGCATACGCATCAACCGACAGTGGCGTATTTGCTTTCGATGGGGAGAAGAAGGGCCGTACGAAGTCGAGATAGTAGATTACCACTAGTGATAGGGTAGCGAAATGAGAGCCTCCAACGGCATGCAACCAGTCCATCCAGGCGAAATACTGCGTGACGAACTTGAAGAACTCGGCATGTCGGCGAGTGCCTTAGCCGGTGAACTAGCCGTTCCCACCAACCGCATAACCGCGATCCTGAACGGACAGAGGGGCATAACTGCGGACACGGCATTGCGCCTATCCCGCTACTTCGGCACTTCACCCCAGCTCTGGCTTAACCTCCAGAAGACTTTCGAGTTGCGTCTGGCAGAAATTGATTCCGGCAAGGATATCAAAGAACAGGTGCAGCCCCGCGATATTGCATATCCGACAGGTGATTAGTCGAACTACTAAAATTGTAGCATTCGTAGAGTGAGGGACTTCATGCCCGCGTTCGGTCTAGTAGTGAACAACAGAAACGAAATTCTCCTCATACAGCGAGGGTACGGCAAGGACAAAGGCAAGTGGAGCTTGCCTGGAGGCATGCGGGACAAAGGCGAAAGCCTCAAACGCACGGCAGTTAGGGAGACGTGCGAAGAAACCGGCATCAGGATGATCGCTGACTCTCTGTATTACAGAAATAAGAAAGGCAACTTGGAAACTTGGCGAGGGCGGGTCAGAAGTGGACACCTGACATTCCAGAAGAAGGAATGCCTCGACGCGAAGTGGTTTCAAAAGGACATGTTGCCCCATAGCGATTGTCTGGCATTCGTCCCTGACAAAATAGTTATTGGCAAGTGGGCAGCCGAAAATCCCGGAAGCCGGCTAGTCCATTATCCTCGTTCACAGATGACAAGGGCAGGTTTCGTGCTGATTGTTAACAACAAGAATGAAATCCTCCTGATTCGACGAAAGGGAGGCTTGCGTCCTGGTAAATGGTCTTTGCCCGGCGACAGCGTGAGGAAAGGCGAAAGCCGCAACAGTGCCGCCAAAAGAGGAGCGCACAAGTCAGCAAGCATCAAAGTTGCCATCGAAGGCCTATATTACGAAAACAGGCACAAGGCTAGAATATACTTAGGCAAGCCTCTGGGCAACGACTCTCTGAAGTCTGGCGCAAGATGGTTTCCTATACACGAACTGCCCGCAGACAATGACCTGGCTTTTGCCGTGGACGTAAGAACTGTTGAGAAATGGGCAAGCGAAAACTAGGAAAGCGCGTCTAAAGGATAGGTGGTACAGCAAACATGCTTCAGAAACTGTTCGGGTCAGAGGACGACGGTAAACTAAAGCCCGGCGAAGAGGAGTTAATCGGTACGAGGTTCTTCGACGAAGAAGACTTTTACAAAGTTCCCCACTGGGTACAGGACCAGATTCACAAAATCTGCAACAAAGGCTTGGGCGAATCACCCGAGGAACTCACCCACGAACTTGTCGGTAAGAATTTCATTTACAGGTTGGAATTCGATGGCCCAAGTGGTGAAATCCTAGGTGTCTATCGAATATTAAAAGGCAAAGCTGCCCCGTCCAAAAAGACCGCGTCGCATCCTCAATGGGAGGTCATTGGAAGAAAGAATTACGGCGAAGTGTCCTTCAATAAAGTGCCTGCCTGGGTTCAGAAACAGATAACCCACATATACAAGCACGGACCGGGTTCTTCGCTGGGTGAACTAACCTATCAACTGAAGGGCAAGAGATACAGATACAAACTGGAATTCGCGGGTCAAGGTGGCCCTATCCTGGTAGTGTCACGAAAACCAAGAACGTGGTACTGGAAGAAGTTGAACGGCTGAAACTCGTATAGAATCTGCAGCCAGAAGAGATTTTCAACGGATGCTCCTAATATCAATCGTAGTCAGCATAGTTCTGATGCTTATCGCAATCTGGGTGTTTCGGAGTGAAATCGGCACGCCAGAGCGATTGCTGATATGGTACTCAATACTGGCGTCGCTCATCTTGCTGATAGTAGCGGTTATGTGCATGGTTACGGAGCCCATGGAGCCAGTCTTCTATTCATGCATCAAGAAGATCGCGCACGGGTGGACACTCTTAGCGGCACATGCCCTAGTGCTGTTTTTATATCTAGACAACAAGGACCGCGATAATATACCACTCTCTGTACGAGCAAACACACTTGGAAGGTTGCTTATTCTAGGAGCGGCCCTTCTTTTTGTTCTGTCCGAATATCACTGGATCGTACTTCCTGCCATAGCAGTTGTCACAATGCCTCTAATGACCACAATCTACAAGTGCGACCAGAAGAAGAAGCAAAACAATCAGATTACCTGATGCAATTCCTGCGACTGAACCTTCGCAGAACAAAGCAGATCCCACCTGATATTGACCACTGAAAACTGCCTACTAACGACTTATTACTCCATGCCATACCAAACCCTCACCAACATCCGCGTCATCGACGCATCCACAGGCATCGCAGGTCCCTACGCGGGCAAGATGCTTGCGGACTACGGCGCAGACGTCATCAAGCTCGAGCTGCCCTCCGCGCCCGACAATTCGCGGGAGGCGGGCGCGTTTCCCGACGGCGCGCAGCACGCCGAAAAGAGCGCACTCTACCTCCACCTCAACGCTGGCAAGAAGGGCATCACCCTCGACCCGTCAACTGACGACGGCAAGCGCATTTTCACCGAACTAGCCGCGCAGTCCGACGTCATCCTTGAGAGCTTCCGCCCCGGCCGGATGGCAGAGTGGGGCGTCGGCTACCACGACCTGCGCGAAGTCCGCGCCGACATCGTAATGACCTCCGTCACGCCCTACGGCCAGACAGGCCCTCACAAGGACTACGAGTACACCGAGCTGACCATCTTCGCGTCGGGCGGCGCGATGCACCGCGAGGGCTTGCCCGACCGCGAGCCACTGCGCTACGGCGCGGAAATCGCACAGTACTTCAGCGGCACCACCGCAGCAGCAGCCACCATGATCGCCCTCTTCGGCGTCGCCATGCACGGCGAAGGCGAGTGGATCGACATCTCCATGCAGGAGTGCTTCGCAGGCCACCCGCACCAGGTCGGACGCCGCACCCCCTGGATTTACGGCAACGAGCCTGACCCCCGCAAGCCACCGCGTCTTGCCGCAGCCGGAATGCGCGAACCTTATGCAGTCGGCTCATTCCGCTGCAAGGACGGGTATGTCAGCTTCCTCCCGCTCGGCTCTCGTATGTGGCCCCAGCTCGCCCGAATGATAGACCGTCCCGACCTCATAACCGACCCGCGCTTCAGAACTCCCGACGACCGAACCGAGCGGCGCGAAGAACTCGAAGCCATATTTCAGGCATGGTTCAACGACCACACCCGTATGGAAGTCTTCGCAGCCGGACAGCGCGAGATGCTGCCCTGCGCGCCCATCATGGAGACCCCAGAGGCGCTCGAAAACCCGCATTTCCACGAGCGCGGCTACTTCATCGACCTCATCCACCCCGACGCCGGCGCGCTCACGTACACCGGCCTGCCCTTCCGCCTCTCCGACAATGACGTTACGCCCAACACACCCGCCCCGCGCCTCGGCCAGCACAACGCCGAAATCTACGCCGACCTCCTCAACATCACCCCCTCCGAACTTGCCCAACTGCACGCAAAGGGTGTAGTTTAGTCCCCACACTAAAGTCCCTTCCCACTTGATGGGGGAAGGTTAGGATGGGGGTGAAATTCCTTCCATCCATATCAAGTTCTGGAGCGAACATGAAAACTCCGCCCCTGCACGGCATACGCGCCCTCGAACTCGCCGAGATATGGGCAGGCCCCTTCTGCGGCGTCCTGCTCGGCGACATGGGCGCTGAGGTCATCAAGGTCGAAGCGCTCCAGCGAATGGCGCGCGGCCCCATCCGGCCAGGCCCCAACACGCCCGGCTACCCCGACTACGACCCCGGCGAGCGCCCCTGGAACCGGCAGGGCAACTTCAACGCGACAAATCGAAACAAGCTCGGCATCACCCTCGACCTCACCAGCGAACAGGGCGTCGCCGCCTTCAAGGAACTGGTTGCCATCAGCGACATCGTGTTCACCAACTACGCATTCGGCGTAATGGACAGGCTCGGCTTGGGGCACGAAGTTCTGAGGCAAATCAAGCCCGACCTCATCGTGCTGTTCACGCCCGGATACGGCAACACAGGTCCCTATCGGGGACACCGCAGCATGGGCATGGCGATAGACGCGATGACCGGGCACTCAGCCCTGCGCGGCTACCCGGACCTCGACCTCTCCCACAATTCGCTCGTGCATCATCCGGACGCGGTAGCCGCCGTTACGGCGACCTTTGCCATCAACGCCGCCCTTTACCACCGCGCCCGCACCGGTCAGGGGCAATTCATAGACCTCTCGCAAGCCGAAGCCTTCATGCCCCACATGGGCGAAACCTTCCTGGAAGTTCAGATGACAGGCAACCCCCGCGAACGGCGCGGCAACAGCCACCCGCACATGTCCCCGCACGGCTGTTATCCCTCCCTCGGTGAGGACGAATGGATTGCCATTGCCGTCCGCAGCGACGACGAGTGGCGTCGTTTCTGCGATGAAATCCCGCAGCCGGAATTGGCAACGGACCCGCGCTTCGCAACCCTCGAAGACCGCGTCGCGAACAGGGACGCCCTCGACGCAATAGTCAGCGAATGGACCTCGCACCGCAATCGCCATGAAATCGCCGCCCGGTTGCAGGCACAGCGCATCCCTTCCTTCCCTGTTCTGAACTGCGGCCCCGACACCTACGACGACCCACATCTGCAAGCCCGCAACTACTTCCAGCTCATCGATCAGCCCGATACTGGCCTGTACCCAATGACCGGCCCCGTCTGGAGCACCCTCTCCCACACCGATCGCGACACCGCCCTTGAAGACACGCCACGCCTCCCCGACCGCCACGAACCCGCCCCCACACTCGGCCAGCACAACGAGTACCTGCTTGCCGACCTGCTGGGACACTCGGCAGACTATCTGCAAGAATTGGAGCGCGCCAGCGTCATCGGCACCGTGCCCATTGAAGGCGCAGACATGGGCGGTGTCCGCCGATTCGCCCGCAAGCAGCAATCCAGCGCCGCAGCGTCCTGATTATGAGGCGAGCATTCCCTGTGGCTTCGGCAATCGGACCGTCATTCCTGCGGAGGCAGGAATCCACTTGCTTGACGAACTTCGCAGGTTCACCTGGGAAGTGCCAATGAACTGGATAATCCTCTCCTTAGCCAGCGCGGTCTTCTTCGCGGTCATCTCCGCGCTGGACAAGATCCTCATCCAGCAGTACATGCCCAGCTTCAGGGTATTCATCGTGCTGGTTGGCTTCTGTCAGTTCGGTCTTGCAATCTTCGCAATCCCGCTCTCGGAATTCAGCGGCTACGGCTTAGACACCCTGCTCATATCAGCCGCATCCGGCGTGCTATCCGGCGTCTATCTGGCAATGATGTTCTGGGTAATGCGAACGCAGGATGTCTCGCGGGTCGTTCCGGTAACATCGACACACACCATCTTCGTCGCCATCCTCGCCATGGTCTTCCTTGCGGAGGTCATATCCGCCCTCGCCTGGTTCGGCATTGTTGTCACCATGATCGGCGCCGCGCTCATGTCCCTCGGCCCCACGATGCGCGAGTCCGAGCGCGACCAGAACCAGGTAATACCCTTCCTCTTGCTTCTCGTAGCCAGCTTCGCCTTCGGACTCAGCCAGTTCCTCGCCAAAGTCGTCGCCGACGACATAGACATCTGGTCGCTCTTCTTGTGGCGAGCAGTTGGAATGGGTATCACGCTCAGCGGCTGCCTGTACAGGCCCCGGATACTCCCCGACCTCATCCGCACCATCCGCTCTCCCGTCCCGATCGGCCTCACCATAATCACCGAGGGCGTTCTCGTCCTAGGCGCCGTATTCCTGACGCTCTGGGCAATCTACTCCGGCCCCGTCTCCCTCGTTGTTACCGTCATGTCCGTGCGCCCCCTCTTCGTCTTCATACTCGGCATCGCGCTCAGCCTCGGCATCTACCGCGTCCTGGACGAACCCCTCGAAGGCAAGATACTCGCCGCCAAACTCGCCGCTATCGTGCTGACCATCGGCGGGGTAGTCGCCGTGTCGATTAACTAGGACAACTAGGACGAGAAAATTGCATAAGTCCCTTCCCCCTTGATGGGGGAAGGCTAGGATGGGGGTGAAAATGCATGGACCACCGCTACAACTGCACTTATGCAAGATTCTTTAGGACAAACTGTCTTGCGGCAGCACCCAATATAGTCTATCATGGACTAATCTAATTCCCATAAGGGAGCTATTCTTATGCAAATTTCCAAACCGCAGCGTGTGTGGACTGTCGCCGAGGCGAAGGCGCGCCTGTCCGAAATCCTCCGGCTGTCCGAAACCGAAGGTCCCCAGCGCATTGGAGCGAGAAAGCCTTTCATCGTCGTGCCAGCCCATATTTGGGCGGAAAAAGAGCATCGTCAGCCTATGGGCAGGTGGCTTGTCGAGAACATGCCGCGCGGCACGAACCTAGAAGTACCTGCTGACAGGCACTCTCAGCGCGATATTCCATTTATCGACGGCACAGACGAATGAACCGCTTTCTACTTGACACCAACGTCGTATCGGAAGTTACGAAGGAGCGCCCTTCCCAGCAGGTCATGGCGTTCCTAGAGGAACAGCAAGACCTGTGGCTAGCCGCAATCGTGCTGCACGAACTGGAATTCGGCCTGCTTCTGCTGCCCGAAGGTCGCCGGCAGGAGAGGCTGCGAAGCTCCCTGTCCGAGTTCATCGCCGCTTATGGCGACCGCATCCTGCCTCTGGACGGTGCAGCGGCGGAATGGGCAGCCCGATTTCGCGTTCAGGCGCGGCGCTTCAGCAAGACGCTGGATTTGGGAGACGCTCTTATAGCGGGGACGGCGAAAGCCAACGACTTGACAATTACCACCCGCAACACCAAAGACTTCGACTATTTGGACATTGAAGTCCTCAACCCATGGGAATACGCCTGAAGTCTCGTTTATCATGCCCCCGGCCTCTCCACGCGCACCGTGATGATGTCGGCGCCGTGGAACTGCTGGTGCCGCACTGACGACGCATACGCCCTCAGCAGTTGAAGCGAAAGCTCATTCTCCACCACTGCCTCCGAGTCGTGCTGCTGCAGCTGCCGCGCACGGTCCTCGATATTCATCTCATCCCCGCCGCCGCCGCCGATGAACTCAAGCTCGGCGACATCGCCTTCGCTTGATGCCACCACCACAAGCTGCCTATCGGTTCCGGACTCCGCGTCTTCCTCCAGGTCAAACGCCTCCAGGTCGAGCGGCGCAAGTGTCAGAAGTGTCTCCTCTCCGACCGCGCTCAGTCTGTTCTTCATCGCATCGTCCCATCCCCTGCGATCAGCAAACCTCTGCATGAACTCGTTAAGCTCCGGCAGCGACTCGATGTCCAGTTTCGACTCGAAGCGCATCCGACGCGGGTTAGTGAACTCGATGTACAGAATCATCGCGATCGCGCCGAACCCGCCGGTCGTTATCCCGCTCTTCATCAGCGCGTTCACCACCGCGCCAAGGTCCGGCAGGTTGAACAGACCGAACTGGAACGCTGCGCCGATCCAGAAGCAAACGCCAGCAACCGCTACCTTCTGCCCGTCGCGCTCGTTCTGGATGACCGTGCGCGCTCCGTCCACGAACAGGCTGCCGGTAACCATGACAAGATAACCAGTCATCACGGGGCCCGGTATCGTGCTGAGCAGCCCGGACACCTTGGGCACGAACGCCATCGCGATGAAAATCAGCCCGATGCAGTAGCCTACGCTGCGCGCCGCAACTCCGGTCGTTTGCGTAAAGGACACTATCCCGGGGTTGATGATGTTCGGCACCGCGCCGAACACGCTTGCAATCAGGTTCGTTACGCCACCGCCTGCGAGCGTAGCCTGCACTTCCCGGAAATCGACCGCCCTGTCGCCGCGATGCGCTGCGTGCTGCATTGCAATTGACGCGCCGTTCGCCTGTATCGCGATGATTACGCCCAGAAACACGAACGATGGCACAAGCGTCCAGAACGATATGCCAAAGTCAAAGCCCAGGGTCGGCAGTTCGCCCGGCAGCCCTACCCACTTGGCATCCACAACCCTGTCAAAGTCGTAAATCCCCACAGCTACCGCGACCACGCACCCTATGACAATGCCGATAAGGGGGCCCCACAGGCGCAGAACTCCGGAGCGGCGCAGACTAAGCGCGACAATAACGACCAGCGTTACGAACGCCGTCAGCGTGGCTGACTTCGGCTCGACGATGGATGCCTTGTCCAGCAGGTCGAACACCACCGACGCCAGGGTGATGGACAGAATCATCATCACCGTGCCGCCAACGATAGGCGTAACGACCCGGCGAAGGATGAAGAGCCACCTCGATATGACGAGCTGCGTCACAGCAGATATGAGTACCAATGTCGCCAGCGTCGCGGGACCGCCCTCTGCCACCGCCGCGATGCAGAAAGGAATCGAGAACGCCGCGGTGAACATCGGCAGCACCGCGCCACCGCCGACAGGCCCGATTTTCCTCACCTGTATTAGCGTTGAAACGCCCACCACCACCAGCGACGCGAACACCATCCATGTCAGGTAGGCTTCGTCCATCCCGGCTGCCTCTGACACCACAACCGGGGTAACCAGCAGAGTGGCGGACGCAATCAGGCTGAACTGGGCGCCAAGCCCCAGCGACGAAAGCAGCGGCGGACTTTCGTGCGCCTCGTATCTTGGATTGCCGGAGGAAACTGCCGTAGCCAGATGCGTCTCTCCAAAGTGGCTTGAATTAGGCTCTCAGAAAAGCACGACGAAGAATATCACAACTAAACCAAATATTGAAATTCGTTCAGAAGTAGAGAAAATTGATAAGTCCCTTCCCCCTTGATGGGGGAAGGTTAGGATGGGGGTGAAATCCCAACCGCAATCCCTCTTATTCTCAGTACATATCCCCTCAGCCCTTGACGGGGGAAGAGCCTGTCCCAAGATTGCCGAAGGGATGGGGGTGAAAGTGCCTGCATCATAGCTATAGCTGCAGTTATGCAAGTTCCTTAGCGTAATTTGTGAGCCTAGCAGTGAAGTGAATAGCGCCGGGGATAATTCAATTCACCTCCATCCCCTGCCTTGTCCTGTCGCAGGGACAGGGAGGACGCGGGATGAATGCAAGGTATTCTTGGGTGCGATACTTGACATTTAGATAACCGCTATTTAGTATCTACGGAAAATTATCACAATCGCGTGAAGGGGCGCGTGTGCATGCGTCCGTTAAACCTTGTAGCGGCGGTGAACTCCGCCAAGTCGAACGAGAGAGGTTGGAGATGAAAAGGTCAGCGTTGCTCTTGGCGGCAATGTTCGTGCTTGGAGCCATAATCGCGGCTTGCGGCGCTTCTGAACCACAAGTGGTGGAGAAGATTGTCGAAGTCGAGGTTGAGAAGCAGGTTGAGGTTCCGGTCGAGGTTGTCAAGGAAGTCGAAGTTGAGAAGGTGGTGGAGGTCGAGAAAGAGGTCGAGGTTGTCAAGGAGATCGAGGTTGAGGTCGAGAAGGAAGTCGTAAAGGTCGAGCGCATCGAAGTACCCGTCGAGAAGGTCGTCGAGGTGCAGAAGATCGTCGAGAAAGAGGTTGAGGTCGTCAGGTCCAACCTCGGCGAAGCTCCTGACCTGGCGGCGGCTGTAGATGCTGGCACGCTTCCACCGGTATGGGAGCGCATTCCGGCGCAGCCGATGATCATCCCGACGCTTCAGGACGGCATCGGTCAGTATGGCGGAGTCGTGCGGCGCTTCTACCTTGGGCCTGCGGACGGCTGCAACTTCTTCCGCCTGTCGCGCGCCTCCCTGGCGAGGTTCTCGCAGGACGGCTTGTCCTTCGTTCCGGCAATCGCGCGAGGCTGGGAGGTCTCGGACGACGGCAAGGAGTGGACATTCTTCCTGCGCGAGGGCATGAAGTGGTCTGACGGTGACGACTTCACGGCGGACGACTTCGTTTACCAGTACGAGGACGTGATTCTGAACGAGGAGCTGAACCCGAACCCGCCCTTCTTCCTGAAGATTGGCGCCGAAGTGGGCAGCATTTCGAAGGTTGACGACACAACAGTCAGGTTTAGCTTCCCTGTGCCGAACTTCCTGTTCCTTGAGATAGTGGCGCAGGCGGACGAGGCTTGCTACGGCTCAACGAAGAACGTGCCGTGGGCGCCTTCGCACTACATGAAGCAGTTCCATCCCAAGTACAACCCGGACGCGCAGGCGAACGCCGAAGCCGCCGAGTTTGAGAGTTGGACGCAGTACTACGACTCTCAGACCCAGTACAACCTGAACCCGGAAAAGCCCACCATCGCGCCGTGGAAGTTCACGAACCCGCTAGGCGACCAGGTGGTGATGTCCGAGCGCAACCCTTACTTCTGGGCTGTTGACCCGGCAGGCAACCAGCTTCCATACCTTGATGGCATTCAGTTGACGCTTTCTGAGGGCGGCACGGAAGTCGGTACGCTGATGGCGGTGCAGGGCGACATTGACATGCAGGGTCGGCACATCCAGCTCGACCAGTACACGACACTGAAGCAAGGCGAAGACCAGGGCGGCTATTCCGTGAGGACTTGGCCGACATTCGCCGGCTCCGATGTGGCGTTCTTCTTCAACATGAGCCTGCCCGGAGCTACCGGCGAGGCAATCAGGACGAAGGAGTTCCGTCAGGCTTTGTCGCTCGCAATCGACAGAAGCGCGATCCAGGAAATCCAGTTCCTCGGATTGGGTCAGATTAGGCAGGGCGTACCCGGGCCGGGCCACCCGCACTATCCGGGCGACGACATCGCATCGTTGAGGACAGAGTATGACCCCGACGCGGCAAACGCGCTGCTCGACAGCGTATTCCCTGAGAAAGACGGCGAAGGCTTCCGTCTCAGCAACGGCGAGCGCATCGTGATGAGCGTCACGGTAACCGACGCATTCGGCACATGGCCGGATGCCGCGCAGGTTGTCGGGCGCGCCTGGGAGGCGGTCGGCGTCAAGGCTGACGTAAACGTGACCACGCGCAGCCAGCACTTCACGCGCTGGCAGACGAATGAGTGGGCAGTGATGGTGTGGAACGAGGACACGGCAGGCTTCACCTTCAGCTCCATCGGCAAGCGCGCTCCTGAGGGTATAGGCACATTCCACGGGCCGGGCTGCGCCGCATGGCTGATCGACCCGGAGAACCCTGTCGCGTTCCCTTGCGCCGACGAGTCGGTAGCGTTGCTTGATATGCACAAGCGCGGTCCCGGTCTGCCGCCGGCAGAGCGTAATGCGCTGGGCAAGGAAATATACAAGACCATCGTCGAGAACCAGTACAACATCGGCATCGTCGGGCTGTCCCCGATGGTGCAGGGCGTGATCGTAACGAATAACGACCTGCGGAACGTGCCGAACGAAGCTGGCAACGACTGGCCTCTGCGAACGCCTAACACGGGCTTCCCGGAGCAGTGGTACTTCGCCCGGTAATAAGCAAATTTCGTAACTGACCTGGATGGGTGGGATAAAAGGGATTTCTTATCCCGGCTATCCTGTCCATCCTGTTAGTTACTACTAATAACTGATACCCAAAAGGCTGACCGGCTGAGACACTCCCATGCTCCAGTTCATATTCAGACGGTTTCTCATATTCATTCCGATGCTGTTCCTGATGTCGGTGGTGGCGTTCGCCATCATTCAGGCGCCGCCCGGCGACTTCCTGACCGACTATATCGCGCAGCTTCAAGCGACGGGCGAACTTGCCGACGAGAGCGAGGTTGAGGCGCTGCGGGCGCAGTACGGCCTCAACCAGCCGATGTATGTGCAGTACCTCAAATGGGTATGGGGCATTGTGCAATGGGACCTTGGCCTGTCTATCGAGTGGAGACGCCCCGTAAAGGAGCTTGTGAACGAACGGCTGGCGATGACCGTGGTTCTTGGCGTCTCTACGATATTGTTCACATGGACGCTTGCCATACCTATAGGCATCTTATCCGCCGTGAAAAAGTACACGGTGATTGACTACTTCTTTACGTTCCTGTCGTATTTCGGAGTGGGAACTCCGAACTTCATGATCGCGCTGGTCGCTATGTGGTTCGCGTTCAGCTGGTTCGGCATCAAGGCGACGGGACTGTTCTCGGACGAATATATAACTGCGCCCTGGAGCGTGGGCAAAGCCATAGACATGATTAAGCATCTTTGGCTCCCTATGCTGATACTTGGCACTGACGGCACCGCGCGCTTCACTCGCATAGTGCGCGCGAACCTGCTGGATGAGATGAACAAGCCTTACGTGGAGACTGCGCGAGCGAAGGGCCTCCCTGAATGGAAGGTCGTGCTGAAGTATCCGGTGCGGATCGCGCTCAACCCGTTCGTGAGCACAGCGGGACTTGAGTTGCCGCGCCTGATTTCAGGACAGCTCATCGTAGCGACCGTGATGAGCCTACCTACAATTGGTCCTCTGCTTCTACGCGCTCTGCTGTCGCAGGACATGTACATGGCAGGCTCCATTGTGCTGATACTGACGACTTTGACGCTGATCGGCGTGCTAATTTCAGACATCGTCCTCGCAGCGATGGATCCGCGCATTCGTATCGGAGCGTAGACAATTTATAAGTCCCTTCCCCCTTGATGGGGGAAGGTTAGGATGGGGGTGAAAGACCTGCCCCCGCCCAGACATTTTGCATAGTAAAGACATTTGTAAAATCGTTTCAGATAACTAGACTCCCACTTTCGCAGGAATAACGGAAATAAGATGGCTGCACAGACGGAATCGCTCCCGATTCAGAGACCTTCTGAAGACGAGCAGATATTCATAGCATCTCAGTGGAAGCTGATCTGGTGGCGGTTTATCCGGCACCGCGTTGCGATGGCTTCGACGGTTGTGGTGCTGGGATTTTACTTTGTTGCGCTCTTCCCTGAGTTTCTGTCCATCCATGACCCGCGCGCAGAGTTTGCAACCCGCACGTTCGTCCCGCCGCAGGGCGTTCACTTCTTCGACGGCTTCACGCCAACGCTGCCTTATGTCTATGGACTGAAAGGCGAGCGCAACCCTGAGACGCTCGGCATGGAGTGGGTGACTGACGAAGAGACCAAGCACACGATCAAATACTTCGTGCGCGGCCACGAGTACAAGTTGTTTGGTCTTATAGAGTCGAACTGGCACTTCATGGGACTGGATGTGGACACCAGCACTGCTCCACAACCGTTTTATCCACTAGGCACTGACAGGATGGGGCGGGACATGTTCTCGCGCCTGATGTACGGAACGCGCGTGTCCATGTCAATCGGACTGGTAGGCGTGGCGCTGAACATATTCCTTGGCTCGCTGCTAGGGGGCCTATCCGGTCTGCGCGGCGGGATGACGGATGCGATAATACAGAGAGTCATAGAATTCGTGCGCGCGATCCCGACGATACCGCTGTGGCTTGCGCTCTCGGCTGCCGTGCCGCGAGACTGGTCCATCATACGGGTCTATTTCGCCATTACGATAATCATCTCGCTGATCGAGTGGACGCGGCTTGCGCGTGAGGTGCGAGGGCGCTTCCTGTCGATGCGCGAGGAGGACTTCGTGCTGGCGGCGCGGCTGTACGGCACGAACGAAATTCGCATCGTGTTCCGCCACATGCTGCCCTCCTTCCTGAGCCACATTATCGCGGCGACCACGCTGGCGATTCCCGGCATTATCATCGCCGAGACTTCGCTGAGCTTCCTGGGGCTTGGACTGCGCGAGCCCGCGATAAGCTGGGGCGTGCTGCTGCAAGAGGCACAGACGCTTCAGGCAGTGGCGGAGGCGGCGTGGCTGCTGCTGCCGGGCGTGTTCGTACTGATCGCGGTGATGGCGCTGAACTTTATGGGCGACGGTCTTCGTGACGCGGCAGACCCATACGCGATACGCGAAAACTAAAGGAAAACTAACAGGATGAGCAGGATAGATAGGATAAGCGAGGAATAAATCCTTTTCATCCTGTCCATCCTGTTTTAATTAGGGTGAACCTTTGGCAACTGAAACGAATCTTCCATCAACGCTGCTTGATGTGCGAAACCTCAAAACCTACTTCTACCTCGACGAAGGAGAAGTGAGGGCTGTGGACGATGTCACGGTACGCATCGACCGCGGCAGGGTGCTGGGCGTGGTGGGTGAGAGCGGCTGCGGCAAGAGCGTGCTGGCGCGGTCTATCATGCGAATCGTGCGCCCGCCGGGACGGACGGTTGACGGCGAGATAATCTACTATCAGCCGACTGACGAGGACGGCGGCTACGAGGAAATAGACCTTCAGCAGCTACCGCAGGACGGCGAGCGGATGCGGCGGATACGCGGCGCGGACATTACGATGGTGTTCCAGGAGCCGATGGTGTCGTTCAGTCCGGTGCATACGGTGGGCGACCAGATTGTAGAAGGCATTCTGCTGCACCAGGATGTGTCGAAGGACGAGGCGCGGGCGATTGCCGCCGACACGCTGGGCAAGGTGGGCATCCCCAATCCCGACCAGCGCGTGGACAACTACCCGTTCAACCTGAGCGGAGGCATGAGGCAGCGCGCGATGATCGCTATGGCGCTGTCATCCAATCCCACGCTACTCATCGCGGACGAGCCGACTACCGCGCTGGATGTTACAACACAGGCGCAGATACTGGAGTTGATGGCGTCGTTGCAGCGCGAACTGGGCATGGCGATGATGCTCATTACGCACAACCTGGGCGTTGTCGCGCAGATGGCGGAAGAAATCATCGTCATGTATCTGGGCAAGATTGTGGAACGCGCGGATACAGCCACGCTGTTCAGGGACCCGAAGCATCCTTATACTCAGGAGTTGCTGAAGTCCATACCGCAGATGCGACGGGAGCGGCAGACGAACCGCTTGACCGCCATCAGCGGCACAGTGCCTCCGCCGTTCATCAGGCCGCCGGGATGCCCGTTCCATCCACGCTGTCCGCAGGCTATGCCCGGCGTTTGCGATGTCGTGGAGCCACAAACGATACGGATGGATGAGAACCATACCGTGCGCTGCCTGCTGTACGACGATGAGGCAAAGGCGGTGGCGACCGGGCCTGAAACACAAGACGGACAGGATTAGGGCTGAACATAATTGCCGTTCATTTTGTCCCTTCCCCCTTGACGGGGGAAGGTTAGGATGGGGGTGAAATGAATTATGCCCAGCGCTAACAGGATGAACAGGATTAGTCTATGACAACGGAAGTGAACGGCAGATCCCAGATACTTGATGTTGACAGGCTCAAGGTCTATTTCCCGATAATCGAGGGCTTCCTGCGGCGCACCACCGGCTATGTCAGGGCGGTGGACGAGGTGAGCTTCAGCCTCGAAGAAGGCGAGACCTTCGGGCTTGTGGGAGAGTCCGGCTGCGGCAAGACGACAACCGGCAGGGCTATCCTGCGCGCCATCGAGCCGACGGACGGATCGGTCCGCTTTACGATGAAGAGCGGAGAGCGCATCGACACCGCGGCCGCCGACCGCGAGACGCTGCGGCTGCTTCGACAGGAGATGCAGCTAATCTTCCAGGACCCGTTCGCGTCACTGAATCCGCGCATGACCGTGTTCGATGTCGTAGCCGATCCGCTTCGCGTGAACAGGATCGCCAGAGGCTCCGAGCTTGAGGACCGGGTCGCGGAGATGCTGAGACTTGTCGGCCTGTCGGTCGATTATGCCAGGCGCTACCCTCACGCTTTCAGCGGCGGTCAGAGGCAGCGCATCGGCATCGCGCGCGCGCTGGTGGTGAACCCGCGCCTCGTCATCGCGGACGAGCCGGTTTCTGCGCTGGACGTGTCCGTGCAGGCGCAGATACTGAATCTGATGCAGGACTTGCAGGAAGAGCTGCGGCTAACTTATCTGTTCATCAGCCACGACCTGAGCGTTGTGCAGTACATCTGTCACCGGGTCGCGGTAATGTATGTGGGCAAGATAGTCGAAGTGGCATCGACGGATGACCTCTTCACACAGCCGCGCCATCCATACACGCAGGCGCTTCTGTCATCCGTCCCGGTGCCGAATCCGGCGATCGAGTCTCGCGGCATGGTGCTGGAGGGCGAGGTCGCAGATCCCGCGAATCCACCATCGGGCTGCTACTTCCACCCGCGCTGCCCGTTCGCGCAGGACATCTGCCGCGAACAGGAGCCGCCGCTGAAGGAAGTATCTCCGGGGCGGTACGCGAGTTGCCATTTCGCGGATGAGATCGAACTGCCCGGCGTTCCGGGGTAGCCAGGCGTCAGGTTTCATCTTCCGGGTACATTCCGACTTTGTGCCTGAATGCATGGTATCCCTTGCCCTTCCGCATGTGTTAGCATGCGGACTGGTGCATTTCGCTAACCGTGTAGATCCTCGCCCATGACGGCTGACACCTGAATGCTGACTGCTAACATCAACGCCCTGTCCCGGTGGCTGAACCGCGCGCCGTTCCATTACGCCTGGGTTATCGTAGGTGTCCTCGCGCTCGTGCAGATGGTCGCGCTATCCGTCAACTTCGCCAGCGGCGTGCTGGTAGAGCCTCTTACGGATGAAAACGGCGATTTCGGCTTCAGCGCTTCCGGCGTGGGCCTGTCCTTCACTTTGTTCTTCCTGAGCGGCGCATTGCTGTCTCCGGTCGTGGGCTGGCTGGGCGAACGCTACGGGCCGCGCAACATGATGATTGCGGGCGCTGCGGGGTACTGTAGCGTCATGCTGCTTGTGGCGTTCGTCGATGCCCCCTGGGAGTTGTGGCTGTCGTTCGGCGTGCTGCGCGGCGCGGTGCAGGCGATATTCATGGTGCCGCTTATGGCGGCTGTCTCCGGCTGGTTCAGACGCAGGCTAGGCCTTGCGACCGGTGTACTTTGGGCAGCGTCGGGCGTTGGTCCCGCGGTGATGGCGCCGGTTCTCATCAATCTCGTGGAAGGGTTCGACTGGCAGAGCACATTTATCTATTTTGGCCTGGCTGCCGGAGCGTTCATGCTGCTGCTGACGCTGGTGTTCAGAAGCAAGCCCGCCGACATGGGCATGTCCGCATATGGCACACAAGAGGGTGATCGGGATGAGAGAGGGCTTTCGCAAGAGCACGAGCGAGCGCGCGCCAAGGTATTCAACCAGCACGTGCGGCGCACGAAGGCTTTCTGGAATCTGCCTGCCATACATGGTCTGGGATGCGCCGGACACGGCATCGTGCTGCTGTTCGTGGCCCCGTTCGCCATAAGCAAGGGGTTGTCCTTCACCGAGGCGGCGCTCATTCTGAGCATCCTGTCCCTCGTCAGCATACCCAGCCGCATGCTGACGCCGATAATCGCGGAGCGGTACGGCACTAAGACGATAATGGCGACCTGCCTGATGATTCAAGGTCTGACGGTAGTCATACTCTTCTTTTCGACCGAGCTGTGGCATTTCTGGCTGTTCGCGGTACTGTTCGGCATCGGTTTCGGCGGCGAGTGGACAGGCTACCTGGTCATCAACCGGCAATACTACGGCAATGGGCCGATAGGCTCGGTCTATGGCTGGCAGATGTCCGGCGCGCAGATGGGACACGCATTCGTGAGCTACGTCGCGGGGCTGATGCTGGATCTGACCGGTTCGTACACCATGCTGTTCATGCTGTCGGCGGCGATGAGCATAGGCGGCGCGCTGGTGACGATAAGCCTCGAAGACACCTCAAAGCGGATAATTGGCGACTGGGAGGCCGCAGTACCGGAGGAGGGGCAGGCAGCCGCCAGCGCCGCGGATTGACGTGGGCGTGCGACAATGATCCAGTCATTCGCAGACCGAGATACGAAAGAACTGTTCTTTACAGGAAGAAATCGCCGTTTTGACGCCATTTCGAGGGTTGCGCTAAGAAAACTGATTCAGATGAATCAGGCTCGCGTTATCAGTGACTTAGCAGTGCCGCCGGGTAATCGCCTGGAGGTTCTGCGAGGCAATTTCCTGGGATTTTACTCCATCAGAGTCAATAACCAATGGCGAATCGTCTTCCGGTGGACTGAATTAGGTCCTGAACAGGTTGAAATTATGGATTATCATTGATACTATACCTATAACGTTATAGGATATAAGATATCAGGGTGCAACAAATGGACAGTCCAATCACTCCCGGCGAAATTCTCCTCGAAGAATACCTGAAGCCAATGGGTATTTCGCAGAATGCGATGGCGCGTGCCATTGGCGTATCACCGCGCGCTATCAATGAAATTGTCCACGCCAGGCGCTCCATCACGCCCGCCATGTCCATACGCTTTGGCGCATTCTTCGGACAGTCCGACGAATTCTGGCACGGCATCCAGATGGAATGCGAATTTCGCAGGCTGGCGACGGAGAAGGAGCGGCTGATTGCGGATGTACAGCCTGCGACGGCGTTGATGAAAGCGGCAAGCTAGCATTGCAATTCGCGAGAGCAAGCGAAGTTTTGGTATTGCCCACTATGTTGAGGTGAGGTAGTTTGTCCCTTCCTCTTTGATGGCTGATAGGGGTATGCAAATGCCCAAAGCGGCTATAATCACCAACCCAAAGTTCCTTCCCCCTTGACGGGGGAAGGTTAGAGCCATCCCTGAACTCGATTCAGAGCCTGCCCCTGTGCAGACAGGGGTATGGGGGTGAAGCCTGCATCAAAAGTAGTCTCGAATCTGACACCAACACCTATTAGCAATACCGAAATTTTAAGATCCTGCGCTGCCTCGCATAGAGATTCTAGGACGGATCACTCAGGCAACGCCGGCTCCACCACCTCCACCACCTGATTCGCCGGGACGTTACGAATCACCTGACGTATCCCGCTGGGCCAGAATATCGTTATCTCGTCTGCTATTTCAGCAGCGGCGATGCCGAAGTGCAGGTCAAGACTGGACATGGACAGGAAGCTGGAGCCGGCAGTTACGTCGTCCGTCTGGATATGGCGGCTGCCGTCAGCGTCTGTGGTAGTTACGAAGACGCGCGCGCCGATGGCGTCCGCATTGCTGCCGGTGCCGTCCTCTGCCATGCGTCCCTTGAGGCGCAGCGTGAGCCAGTTGTTTTCGCCATTCCCGTTGAGCCAGACGAAGGTGGGACCTTTCTCGAATCCAAGTTCATCTCCGGAGCCTGTGCCAGAGCCAATGAAAATCGGACCCGCGCTGTTCGTGCCGATGAGGTCTATATAGCCGTCGCCGTTGAGGTCGCCTTTCGCGAGGCCCTTGCCGTTCTCGTGGTATGCGGTGTCGATGCGCTGCCTCTCGCGGTCGAAGCGCGGGCTGGTTGGGTCTAGAACACCGTAATCGACATCCTTGATATTGAGCAGGCGCGCCTCGACGGTGATGTCCTGGAAGCTCCCGTTGCCGTCGCCGCGCAGCATGCGTCCTGCCGAAGGGAACCACTTGCCATTGGGGGACTCGCCGCGTCCGAGGGCGGAGCCTGTCCAGTAGAGGTCCTGGTCGCCGTCGTTTTCGAGGTCGAAGAAGGCAGCGCCGAAACCGAAGTCATAAGCGGCAAGGCCGGTCGGCACGCGCCAGTCGAGCCATATCTGCACAGGGTCGATGGATTCAGGCGGCATCACCCGGCTCGGCTCGATCGGTATGGACGGTGCTACGTCGGGGAAAAAGCCGACTTCGCCCAAGCGCGGGACGACCATCGTACCGTCGTTGCGGAGCAGATAGTGGGCGCAGGTGGAGATGGAGTAGAGCTGTTCGCTGGAGCAGTCGCCGCTCGCGCCCTCAAATGGTAGGGGGCGTGTCTTGGGATGGTAGCCGATGTTGGTTACGAAGATGTCGAGGTCAACATCGCCGTCGTAGTCACCGAGCGCGAAGCCCATCCAGTTGCCGCGCTTGTCCAGGCCCATCGGACGCTCGACCGATGTGAAGCGCACGACATTTCCGTCCGTGTCGTTGCGGTATATGCGGACGGGTCCGCCGTCGTCAGCGGTCCAGAGGTCCGGGTCGCCGTCGTCATCGAAGTCGAAGAAGAGCGTCGCCCATGTCACGACCTGCTCGCCGCGCACGCCTGCGTCCGCGCTTATCTCGGTGAAGGTGCCGTCGCCGTCATTCAGGTAGAGGACATTCTCATTGCCGCGCGTGGGAGCGCCGGGGTGTACGGCGTCCATGTCAGAGCGATTGGCGACGAAGATGTCCACCCATCCGTCACGGTTGATGTCCGCGCAGGCGGGACTTGTGCCGGTGCGGAAGTTGGCGTCATCGCCGAATGCGACAGCAGTGATGTCCGTAAAGGTGCCGTCGCCGTTGTTACGCATTAGGCGGTCGCTGACCGCTTCCCGCAGCATGTCGTCATTCAGGGCATCCTGATAGTCCAGTCCATCACCTATGATGCCCTGCGCGCTGAGGTAGATGTCCTGGTAACCATTGTTGTCCATGTCGCATGCGACGACGCCGGTGCTGTTGGAAGCGTTTGCGGAGACGCCTGCCTGCACGCCGACTTCGGTAAAAGTCTCGCCGCCGTCGTTGCGGAAGAGCAGGTTGGGATTGCCGCGCGACTGCGTGATGTAGAAGTCGAGGTCCCCGTCGCGGTCGAAGTCGAAGATGGCGACTCCGGTGAGGTCATTGGCGACGGATGCGTTCTCTCCGAGAGCGTCTTCCGCAATGTTGGTGAAGGGAACGACGTCGTCAGTAGGCACGTCGATGAAGCCGGGCTGGCGGAAGCGACGGGCGCGTATGGCGTCGTCTGCGGAACCGGACTGTGTATCTGCGCTGCCGCCGCTGATGACGACGGGCTGCGGAGTGGTGGTGGGAACGGCGGTCGGAGTGGGCGGCGGCAGCGGCGCAGACAGCGCGCGCGTGGGTGTAGCGCGCGGCGGTGGCGGCACGCGGTCATCGGCGCAAGCGAGCAGAGTCAGCGCGAAGGCAGCGACCAACACCGCGAGGAACAGGGATACAAGGGAAGAGCGCTTAAGTTTAACCGGGGCAATGTCGAATGTTTTCATCCGACTATTTTAGCGCAGAGTGTTGAGGAAGGTGCAAGGATATAGGTCAAGGCGATTTCACAAATCCCCTCCTCTTTGACGGGTTCACAAGGGTAGGTAAATGGTGAATTCAGTAGGAAAACCCACCAATTCTGTCATTCTGAACGCAGCGCAGCGGAGTGAAGAATCTGAGATACCTGTCATAAGACAAGCCTGCACGTAGTTAAGGACGCAAGATTCCTCACTTTGTTCGGAATGACAGCAGAAATCCGAACTCCTTAGAGCGTAACGACATTACGTGTGAAGTGCCAGATACCTACCCCCTCCCCCTTGACGAGGGAAGGATAGAGCCTGTCCTGAACCTGATTCAGAGCCTGCCCCTGTGCAGACAGGGGGATGGGGGGTGAAAACGCTTCACCACTACACCAATGCAATTTTCTCGATATGGTGTACAGTGCCGAAACTGGGCGGCAATTCGGCGCGCACTATCCCAGCCTGAACCTGGCGAGATATTCGACGGGACCCGTGAGCGCGAATATCAGGACGGCTCCGCCTATGAGGAGTGCTACCAGCCACGGCCCCACAACGGACAGCCAGGGAGCGGCTGAGGAAGCCCATCGTCGCGTGGGAGGGATCATATCTCCAATGGCTTCAATCCACGGGTCCGAGTATGCATGAACATAGTTCATCCTGTTGAACATGTCGATGATCCACGCGCCTATGCCGTAGATAATGCCTGCGATAAAACCGATATAGAGGGCGAAAACGCCGAAAGTGAATGCGCTCAGAGGCATGCGGAAAATCGCATCTATCAGGTCGTCGATAAGTTTCCCTAACGAGCGGAAGTCCAGGATATTTATCTGAAGGGCGAAAACGAAGGGAAGCGATGCGCCGATGAGAAAGACGGTGAAAATACCGTATGAAAAGCCTACAAACAGCCAGATGGGAAGGATACGCGACTCTTCGGCGCGACTGCCGATCCAGCGCAGCACGGGCAATAGGAATATGAGCGTGAACACGCAACCGCCCGCCATCGTGCCGACAGCGTTCATTCCTATGAGACGCCGAGGGTCCTGATCGATGCCGGGTGAGTATATGGAAGCGACCATCGCGGCGGCGGCGGTGAGGAGCATCGCGTACAGCAGGAGACTTCGGACCAGGCGCGTCTGAAGGCGACTTACTGCTTGCCTCCGCTGCTCGATAGTCATCTGTGATGCGCTGGTGGTCATGTATGAGACTCGCTGCTGACTCTTATGATTGCGGTGGTTGCCGTTGCTATATACCCGTCCGGAGCGCGAAATACTTTACGCATCTGTGTCTATACGAGCGGGGAATTAGTGTTCCAACAGAGACATATTCGAAAACATAGCCACCTTCCAGTTTAGCGAAGGCAACTCACACTATCAAGGTTAAGCATTCGGCAGAAACTTGCGTAATTTCCTGCCCCGTTATGGGGGAAGGCTAGAGCCTGCCCTTGCGAAGGCAGGAGATGGGGGTGGAAATGCTTCTCCATGACACTTACGCAAGTTTCTTATTCGGCAATCCGCCGCAGGCATAGAGCAACTGGAAGGTGGCGGCTAACTTGCGGATGGTTGGTTGAAGGACTAACATTGACGAACTGTGTATAGAGGTTTTCCCACCCATTAGATTCGGTGCGCGAGACGAGGTACGACGGTCCCTTTCTCGTCAAGAAATGCTGAAAAGGAGCGAAGCATAATGGCGGTCGTGGAGTATGAATTGCGGGAGCGTGTGGCGTTTATCACGCTCAACAGACCGGACAAGCTGAACGCCATAGACGTGGAGATGCGGGACATGCTGTGGCAATACCTGCATGAGGTGAACGACAACCCCGAGATATGGATGGCTGTCATAACAGGCAACGGGCGCGCGTTCTCGGTCGGGCACGACCTCGTATCGATGTCGGGACGCAGCGACGCGCTGTACGACCCCGAGATTTCCACCGAGGACCTGTACGTGTATCAGTCGGAGATATTCAAGCCGATAATCTCCGCGATCAATGGGTTCTGCCTGGCGCAGGGCGGCGGTATCGCGCTCGCGTCGGACATTCGCATTGCCTCAGACCAGGCGCAGTTCGGCTGGCCGCAGGCTAAGCGGGGCATCGGCTCGGTGAGCGGACCTTGCATGCTCTCGCAGCGAGTGCCCTTGAACTTCGCGCTGGAATTCCTGTTCACCGGCGATATGATAAGCGCGGAGCGTGCATACGAGCTTGGAATGGTGAACATGGTCGTGCCGCACGACGAGCTGATGGAACGCACGGACGCGCTGGTGCAGAAGCTCTTGCAGAACGCGCCGCTGCCGATGCGCGCAATCAAGGAGGTTGCGGTGCGGGGCTTGAGCATGCGGCTGGAGGACAGGGTGCGGCTGGCGGGAATCGTGAACAGGCGGTTGCAGCGCACCGACGACGCGCTCGAAGGCATTAAGGCGTTCCAGGAGAAGCGCACCCCGGTGTTCAGAGGGAGTTAACTGACCTCGATAGACAAGACTGGCAGGATAAGACAGTAGAGGGCATTGATGACGCAACCAAGTTCTAATCCCAACGCAAGCCCGGTTTCTCAGCCGTACCCGAATCCGGACGAGGTAGAAGACCTATCGCGCAGCACTTCGCCTGTGCTGGTGGTTACGCCGCATCCCGACGATGCAGAGTCGGGCGCGGGGGCAACCATCGTAAAGTGGGCGGCGCAGGGCCGCAGAATTGTGCTGGTAGTCTGCACGAACGGAGACAAGGGCAGTTCCGACCCGGAAATGACGTCGCCCAAGCTGGCAGCCATACGAGAGGCAGAGCAGCGCGAGGCGGCGGAAGTTCTTGGCGTGTCTGAGGTCGTGTTCCTACGCCACAGCGACCAGAACTTGGAGGACACATACGAGTTGCGCGAGCAGATTTCGCGGCAGATTCGCCGCCACATGCCGCACACGGTTCTGACCATGGACCCGAACCGCCCGTACATACGTCACCAGGACCACTACGTCTGCGGAAGGGTTACGCTCAACTGCGTGTTCCCTTATGCGCGCGACCGGATGGCATTCCCTGAGCACATCGTGGAAGGACTGGAACCCCACAAGGTGCGCGAGGTTTACCTTTGGGGTTCACTGGAGCCGGACACGTTTCTGGACGTCACGGACACATTTGAAGCGAAGCTGGACGCATTGAGCCGTCATCGCAGCCAGGTCGGTCAAGGCTGGGAACTGCGCGAGGTGCGTGCGCGCACACGGTACGCGGAAGTGGGCAAGAGGATTGGCGCTACATACGCAGAAGCGTTCAAGAGAATAGAGATTTTTTAGCATGGCGTAAGCTAACATCAATGTACAGGATGGACATGGTTAAGGGCTGATAGGACAGAGGGTAGAAATGGTTTCCAATCCGCGTGTGCGACTCACAGTTCAAGACTACCTGGATATTCCTGAAGAGGACGAAAACCGCTACGAACTGATCGACGGAGAATTGTACATGGCGCCTGCCCCTACTTGGGAACATCAGGAATCTATCGGAAATCTATATTCCGCTTTGCGCGATTTCGTTCGCGCCAACGAGCTAGGCAGAGTTGTGGCATCGCCAATCGATGTATTTCTGTCGAATGAGGATGTGTTTCAGCCGGACATCGTATTTGTATCCATCGAAAGACTGAACATTATTCATTCCAGTGGAGTACATGGCGCACCGGACTTGGTGATAGAAATGCTGTCGCCCAGCACCGAGCAGCGGGATCTCACCATCAAGCGAGAACGATATGCAATGTTCGATGTGAAGGAATACTGGCTGGCTAACCCCATCACCAAGACCATCACAGTCCTGCGCTTGCAAGGCGGCGCATTCGAGCATATCGGCGTGTTCACGGAGGGCATGACGCTGGAAACCCCGCTGCTGCCTGGGTTGCAGGTCGATATAAGCGCGGTGTTCGACTACTATATGCCGACCGCCTAACACACCGACCACTGAAATACCGATTAACCGACCAACTGAAATACTGACAGACTGAGGTACCTACATGACAATGGAAAAGTTCGAGGCTGGACAGAAGTACGAGCAGGAAATTAAGGTTACGTTGGAGCATACCACCAACCGCATGGGCACTCCGGGCGCGGATGTGCTTTCGACGCCCGCGCTTCTGGGGCTTATGGAGGGCGCGTGCATTCAGCAGTCCGAGCCGTACATGCCCGCCGAGCATACCACGGTGGGCTACGCCGTGGACGGTTTGCGGCACCTAGCGCCCACACCTGTCGGCAACAAGGTCGTCCTCAGCGTGGAGCTGACTGAAATTGACCGCAACCGCCTCACCTACCAGATAGAAGCGCACGAAGGCGAGAAGCGCATCGCGATGGCGACGCACAAGCGAGCAGTCATTCCTATTCAGTAGTCGAAAACTGAAATCGACACGCAGAGGCGATGCACAGATTGGATAGGACGGGGTGGCATGGACGCCGAACGGGCTGAACTGTACTGGAAGTGGGGTGTAAGGGCAGGTCTGGCGTTCCTACTCCTGCTGGCGAACGTGCTGCTTGTGATTCTCATCTTCAACGTCTCGGATGCCTTCGACGCGATGGACAAGGTTGGCGAGGCCGCTGACACGCTTGAAAAGACTGCCGAAACCCTGGATGTGCTTGCCGCCGAACTTGGAGAAGATGCCAAGCGGGTTACGAATACGCTGGAGCAGGCAGGGAACGACGTTTCACGCGCAAGAGAGGTATTTGAGCAAGCCGGTGAAGAGATAACGCGCGCCACGAACGCATTGGAAGAAGCCGGCGCAGACCTCGATCGCGCCGCAAACGACTTCGGCCGCATTGCCGACGCGCTCGAAGAGGCCTTCGCCCAGTGAGTGAACCGCTCGAGGATATCTACCTGCAATATCAATGATTTAGAGAAGAGAAATATGCAAAAGTCCCTTCCCCCTTGATAGGCTGATAAGGGTATGTAAATGCCCAAAGCGGCTATAATCACCGACCCAAAGTTCCTTCCCCCTTGACGGGGGAAGGTTAGGATGGGGGTGAAATCGCAACCGCAAGCACGGTTATTTTCAATACTCACCCCTCTGAACCCTTGACGGGGGAAGGTTAGAGCCTGTCCTGAACTCGATTCAGAGCCTGCCCCTGTGCAGACAGGGGGATGGGGCTGAAGACTCCTGCCTATCTACCCAAAAAACCTTTTTCATATTTCTCATAGAGAATGAGTATGCTTGACGGACTGAAAGTTCTGGACCTGACGCACTATGCCGCAGGCCCCTACGCAACACGGCTGATGGCGGCGCAGGGCGCGGATGTCATCAAGGTGGAGCGTCCGGGCGTCGGCGACCCTTCGCGGCGCATCGGGCCCTTTCCGGATGATGTGCCGCATCCTGAGAAGAGCGCGCTCTTCCTATACCTGAATACCAGCAAGAAGTCGGTTACGCTCAACCTGAAGTGTGCCGCCTCCAAGCCCATCCTGCACAGTCTGCTGGAATGGGCGGACGTGCTGGTGGAAAACTTCCGGCCCGCCGTGACGGAACGGCTTGGACTGGACTACGCCAGCATTGCCGCAATCAACCCCGGTCTGGTGATGACTTCTATCTCGAACTTCGGACAGACGGGGCCTTACCGTGACTACGGCGCGCGCGAGATCAACCTGTACGCTATGGGCGGCCTGATGTACATCACCGGCGACCCTGAGCGCGAGCCGTTGCATATGGCAGCGCGACTGGCGCAGTACGGCGCGGGACAAAACGCATTCGCCGGAACGATGGGCGCGCTTCTGTACCGCGACATATCCGGCGCGGGGCAGCATGTGGATGTCGCTATCTCGGAGTACCTAGCTACCATCCTCGAAAACGCTCTGAGCCAGTACAGCTACACGGGCAGCAACTTCCGGCGCACCGGCAATCGCGGCTATGGGCGCGCGGCGTGGGGGCCATACCCGTGCAGGGACGGCTATGTGGGCGTGATAGCGGGACCCGACCACAAGTGGCCCGAAATGGCGGAGCTAATGGGCATCGCCGAACTTGCCGAGGATCGCTTCGGGGATCGCGCCGGCAGGGGCGAGAACGCCGATGAGTTGGACGCGCTAATGCTCCCCTGGCTGATGAGCCACGACAGGCACGACATATTCGAGCGGGCGCAGAATCGAGGGCTTGCGTTCGCGTATGTGGCGACACCGGAAGACATTCTGGGCTGGGAGCACCTCCGCGAGCGGAGCTTCTTCACAGGCGTGGAACATCCGGCAGCCGGCAGGCTGGAGCATCCCACAATGCCATGGAGAGTAAGCGGCGAAGACGGCTGGAACCTGGAAGCCGCCCCCACGCTCGGCCAGCACAACAACGATGTGTACTGCGGCATGCTGGGATATTCAAAGGAGGCCCTGATACGGATGCGCGGGATGGAAATAGTCTGAAAATTACTTGCCACGCTATGCCGAAGCTCTAATTGAACTTGCTGCAATATTCACTACCGACATACAAGAAACTTAATTCGCCAAAAAGTATTATTGACAATCAGGGCGGTAGGCTATATGCTGTCTAAAGACAGCATATAGCCTACCGCCCCAAATTCGCTAATAACGGGCTAGGAGGAGGTCCTGAAACAGTGGACGTCCTACCCTAGCCCAAACCTTTTTGCCTAATTCACTAAGTTGCGCTTTCACTCAGTGATATCTTCAGAATTTACGAAAGCCAGAGCTTCTGGAACTCTACCTTCCAGAACTGCACCTTTGAATCCATTCGCTATGTGATGCACGATTTGCAGTCCCTCGACATAAATTGAGGATGCGTGCGTGATGTAATTGGGCGTGGGTATGTTGCGATTACCCACCAAGTATTCCTCCAAGTCTTCAAGGTCATGCTTCGTCACATCTATTCTGTCAAGGACTAGGTCGTAACGATTTGACTGCAAGGAGTATTTGCTAAAGTGAAGCTCCAGTAGTCTCCGCAATACGAAATTTCGGAATCGAACGGGGTCTTGTGCTCTTTCTCCGCCCGGCTTCAAATACCTGTGCGTGTAGTGATGCTTATCTAGATAGACTGCTGATGCGTAGATACCTACATTCATCCTTGACAGTTCGCCGACAGGCTCCATGAGCGGATGAAACCCTCTCCCACTAGGTGGAATTTTCAATTCCTTATTGAGACCTGAGTAGAAGCGAAATCCAGCGATGTGTCTATTGATGTCGCGAAAGGCGTCGTCCACGACATGCAGAACCGCAGCTGTATAGTACGGCGTACTAAGTAGCTCACCGGAAACAGAATCTATTGCATATCCAGGGTCTCCGGATTCGTCAACGAAGAGATAATCGTGTTTCGGCATTCACAGCCCTTGGATGATTAACCTTTATCGCAAGAGGCGACAAAAAGAGACGTCTCCCTTAGGGCCCTATGGGAGACGTCGGGCCAGCGGAACTACCCGCTGGGGGGGTACTTAGATGGTAGGCGATGCCGCTCCTGTTGTCAACGCAGTCGAAAGATAATACACTTGCTAGACGAGCCGAATCTGGATGCAGATTACTGGACTCCACGCCTGCATTTCGGCTTGGCTGAGAACCGGCTTCAATCATTCTCCCTTCAATCGTGAAGGGACATTCCCAGGAGGACACACCGATGGCAGATGCCAAACCGTTTAGCTTCAAGGACCTCTTCGCGAAGAACGCGCCCGAAGGCAGGGACGCGCCCGTCGTGAAGCGCGGCAAGTACGACTTCGCCGTGGCCTATCCCGACCCAAAGTCTATGCCTCTGGACGGGCTGGTCGAAGCTCTGAAGCAGGGGCTTGATGAAGAGGGCGACGACCTCGCGATCTACGCGCATCACAGCGGTTACGCGCCGCTTCGACAGCTCGTAGCCGACAAGCTGGCGCGCGACCGCGACATCAACATCGGCGTTGACGACCTCATAATCGGCGACGGCTCAGGAATGCCCATTCACATGGTCTGCGAATCGCTGCTCGACCCCGGCGATGTGGTGCTCGTCGAAAACTTCGTCTATTCGGGCACCCTGGGGCAGTTGCGCCGCTTCCAGACGGACATTCGCGGCGTCGAGTGCGACAACGAAGGCATGCTCCCTGACGCGCTGGAATCTGCCATCGTCAAGGCGACGGGCGAGGGCAAGCGTCCCAAGTTCATCTACACGATCCCAACCTTCCAGAACCCGCAGGGCTGGACGATGACACAGGAGCGCCGCAAGGAGATGGTACTGCTCTCACAGAAGCATGGCGTGCCCATCCTAGAAGACGACTGCTACGTTGACCTGCGCTATGAGGGCGAGGACGTAACTTCACTGCACGCGCTGGACGACACCGGCAGCGTGATGTACGTCGGCTCGTTCTCGAAGATTATCGCGCCGGGCATGCGGCTGGGCTACCTGACCGCGCCGCGTGAAGTCTTGGACGTAGCGCGCGGCGTGAAGAGCGGCGGCGCGGCGAACCAGTTCGCATCCTGGGCGGTGCATCGGTATGCGACGGAAAATCTTGACGAGCACATTGTAGAAATTAACGACATCCAGCGCGCCAAGCGGGACGCGATGCTGGCCGCGCTTGGCGAGAACTTCGGCGGCGCCGCGAGCTGGAGCAGGCCCGAAGGCGGCCTCTTCATCTGGCTGCAAATGCCCGAAGAGTCTGACGTCACCGCAATCCGCGACAAGGTTCTGGAGACGGCCGACGTCGGCTATCAGGCAGGCCCCCTGTTCGCGCCGGACGGCGTTTCCGGCCGCAACTACGCCCGCCTGTGCTTCGGCTACAACACGCCCGAGGAGATTCACGAGGGCATCGCGCGCCTCGCCGAGGCGTTCGAGCGCGAAGGCGTCCTCAAGAACTGACGGGGCTAACGGTGTTCTCGACATGTGCTGATTTTCAATCCATCATTAGTATGTTAGTCCCCTCTCCCTTTGGGAGAGGGTTAGGGTGAGGGCAAAGTCCCTTCCCCCTTGATGGGGGAAGGTTAGGATGGGGGTGATTAAATCCCCTCCATCCTGTATATCCATGTAATTTTCTTATGAGAATCTGTTCATTCTTACCAAGCGGCACCGAGATAGTCTATGCGCTTGGACTGGGCGATGCGCTGCACGCGGTCAGCCACGAGTGCGACTATCCGAAGGCCGCGCTTGCCAAGCCCAAGGTCGTCCGCAGCAGGTTCGACGCGGACAAGATGAGCAGCCAGGAGATTGACCGCATCGTAACGGAGATGTACCAGCGCGGCGAGCGCATCTACGAAGTGGACGAGGAAGTCCTTCGCGATGCCGCCCCGGACCTCGTGCTCACCCAGGAACTCTGCGACGTGTGCGCCGTGTCCTATGAGGACGTGCGGCACGCGGCTTCCAGGCTGGCATATCCGCCGAACGTGGTCTCGCTGGACCCGGCGTCCATCGGCAATATGCTCGACGACATTCAGATGGTCGGCGACCTGTGCGGCGTGCCGGACGCGGCGACGGCGTTTGTGGCCGAGTTGAATGAGCGCATTGATGCCGTGCGCTCGCGTGCGTCCGCTGCCCGCTCAGCGCCTCGCGTGGCATGTATCGAATGGCTTGAACCGCCCATCGTGGCAGGACACTGGATACCGCAAATGGTGGAACTCGCGGGCGGCGTTGACGCCCTCGCCAAGCCGGGAGAACCTTCACGTCGCATCACGATGGACGAACTTTCGGCGTCCGAGCCGGATGTGCTGGTGCTGATGCCCTGCGGTATGGACGCCGAAAGGGCGCGAGACGAGTTCGACGCGCTTGACAATCTGGCAGAGTGGCGCGAACTGCCTGCCGTCGCCAGCGGACGCGCCTACTTCGTCGACTCCGGGTCCTACTTCAGCCGCAGCGGGCCACGCCTAGTGGACGGCCTTGAGCAGATGGCATATATGACGCACCCGGACACATTCGAGAAGCCGGAGTCAGTCATCGGTATCGAACAGGACAAAGTATCCCCTTAATCCCGTCCATCGATGTTCCCCCCACTACTGGCGGCTGAACTTGCCGCGCAACTCAACGGCGACCCGCTGGCGTAGCTGGTCGATGTCGCGGTCCAGCACCTCCGCCTCGGACTCCAGACGCGACACGGTGTTGGGCTTTTCAAGCAACTGCTGCTTCTCGGACAGGTCAATCAGCAGAGTCTCCGCGATATAGTAGGACAGCGCCGCCGGATCGCGGGAGGTGCGGACCTCGCTAGTCCAGCCGCCTTGCAGCCCGGTTATCAGGCTCAGATACTCGTTGAGTTGCTCGCGGATGGCTTCCGAATGGGGGCGGGCATCCTCGGCATCGGTGTCGGGCAGCACCGATACATCGGCAGTGATGTACGGACGGTGTCGCGTGATGGTGTTGATCTTGAACCGCCGCTCACCCGTTACCGCCACGAAGAAGCGGTCGCCCCGGATTTCATTGACCTGAGTGATATGCGCCACCGTGCCCACCGGATGCGGTATAGCAGGCTGCCCCACCTCATCGCCGGACTTGATGAGCACGATGCCGAAACGCGAGTCCGAGTCAAGGCAGTCCTCCAGCAGGCGCTTATACCGCTCCTCGAAAATCTGAAGCGGCAGCGAAGCGCCCGGAAACAGCACCGTGTTCAGCGGAAACAGGGGCAGTGTGCGTCGTTCTGGCAGTTCGGGCGGCATAGCCTAGAGTATAAACCCAACAAGAACTATGAACAAGACCGCCGCATCCACCCACCTCCCCATACAACCCATAACAAGGCGCTAGACATCGCCACAACCGCCCTTCACTCGCCCCTCCTATAAAGTCCCTTCCCCCTCGACGGAGCAAGGCTGGGATGGGGATGATAACCCTTAGTTACACTAATACAATTTTCTCCCCAAATGGCAGAGTTTCCATTCAGGTGGGCGCCCCCAGGCTTACCAGAGTACGGGCTTTCTGAAATTGCCCTTCCTATCCGACATTTCGGCAGGAAATTGCGAGTTGGCTAGTGCGCTCCTGTTGATTCGACGATAGAACCAAGTGGCCACCTCCGACAATTCGCGGCTGACGCGGTTTCGATGATGCGGGTTGATGACCCCCACGCGCTTGCCGAACTTGTCAATTACATACTCGATGGGAAGCGTCACGTCGGAATCGTTGGAGATGACGACCGCCTCGTCGAAGTCGTCGTCGAAGCAGTCTATCAGCAGCATAGTAGCAAGGTTCACATCGGAACGCTTCTCTTCGGTCTTAAGTATCCGCACCCTTTCTGGCGGCTCTGAGGGGTTAGTGTATGTGAGAGGATATATCGGAGCGGTTGTGGGGTGGTGTGAGAAGCGCCCGTAGTGTATCGTCAGGTTCGGAATGGTATCCAACGCCCTGAGATAAACCCTTTCTGTTCGGAGCATTTAAGTCGTGTGGGTAAGGTTCAATTCGAGCGGTAAAGTACCTGATTCTGTTAATGTCTCTATCAGGCAAGAGGCGGCGGCACATCTCAGATAGGTTCAGCCACTTATACGGAGTGCCTCGCAGCGCGCCATAGTAGAGATTGAAGCCGTCGATATAGGCATTTACGCTCAAAGGAAAAGTCCCATAAATGCAATGACCACCTCGAAAGGTGGCCTTGCTACCCTGCCACACGAGTTGACAGGGGCGATGAATATATACATGCTAAACGCCTCTGCGCCGGATGTCAACTGTGAAATTGACAGCGTTTCCTTTTGAGTGGTTTTGCGGCATTGCTCGGCTGATTTGTCCGGGTTGACGCGAATTCACCCGCGCCACACCCACACACTCAACCTCACCCTCTCTGTGATAGCATTGCTTCTATTACATCCGAGGGAGAGTAGATGCCTCAAAGTACAACTTCTGGAGTCATTCGCGAAGAAGGCGTCAACGTACTGCTCAACCAACTGCTGCGCGGATACGGCATATCTTCTCGCGCTGAGCGCCGCAGGCGTAACACCGCGCCCGACATTCAGGCTACGCTAAAGACTGGCGATTCCGTCTTGCTGGAATGCAAGTGGGACGACTCCGAAACCGCGCTACTGGACCAGCTTGATGAGCGACTTCAGCAGTTTCCTGACGCGCTGGGCATCATGGGAGTGCTTTACCCGGAACGCCTGAAATATGCTGAGGATACACAATCAGTTTTGGAGGCAGCCGAAGACATTAGATGGTGGCTGCACGGCTCGCGCGGAGAGCGCCTGCCCGACTTGCGAACACGCACAGGCTCAGCCGCCGACCTGGCCGACCAGTTGCGCGCATTGCCGCTCGAACTCGAAGGCGTTGACAGAGTCATTGCAGCAGCCGGTGTGGTGGAATATGCAGTGGAACAGGCCGCCCAACAGATTGATACGCACGCAAGAGTCTCCCGCCGTGTCGCCGACATTATCGCCAAGACCGACCAGGAGAAAGAACGTGCCAAAGCCCTGCGAATTGGCTGTCTGGTTCTCTTCAACGCATTGGCTTTTCAGAATCGGCTAACGGCAGCGGATGATAATGTGCCGACTGTGAGGGAGGCGTGGCGTGAGGGCTTGACTGGATTGCATGACGCTTGGCGATATATCTGCGACGCCATCGACTATGTTCCTGTGTTCGAGTTAGCCGCAGATATTCTTGATGTAATCTCAGACGGACAGGAAGAGCTTCACAGCCCTGTCCTGGAGCCATTGATGAAGGCAATGGAAGACACCAGCAGGCTGGAAGGCCATGACCTGTCAGGCCGTCTATTTCACACACTTCTTACCGACGCGAAGTTCACAGGCGCGTATTATACGTCCGTTCCAGCCGCAACACTGCTAACAAGACTGGTATTCAATGGCTGGCCCGCAGGCGTTGACTGGAGCGACCACGAATTCCCCGCGTCCCTCAACGTTGCGGATCTGGCGTGTGGCACCGGTACTCTCCTGATAGCAGTCGCATCAGAAGCGGAGCGCCTGCACACACACGCGGGAGGACAAAACACCGCCGCCCTTCACAAAGCGATGGTCGAACAGGCAGTGCACGGATACGATGTGCAGCTCTCGGCTGTCCATTTCGCCGCAACGAGCCTTGCGATGCTCAACCCCGATATCCAGTTCGACCGCATGAACCTCTACGTGATGCCGCTTGGAGTAGAAGGCGGAAGAGTGTCTCTCGGCTCACTCGACTTTCTTGGAGAGGACGAGGTTCCAGTGCAGTATGCACTGTCCGACGAAGTGTTAGGGGTCGCTACCAGCGAAGCCGAGAGAATTACAGGGCAAGGCGCGAGCGGAGCACAGGAGGGCGTTACCGCGCGACTGCCGGAACTTGACCTGGCAATCATGAATCCACCTTTCACGCGCCCCGGTCTGTTATTCGGCAATCTCCCTACAGCAGAGCGCAGGCAAATTCAAGGTGAACTAAATCGACGTCTCAGTACAACACAAGGATCCGCCATCGCCGGCATGGGCGCGGCCTTTGTCGCCGCTGCTGTTCCGAAACTGAGACCATCGGAAGGCCGTTTAGCATTGGTTTTACCACTTACTGTGTGTACTGGACTATCATGGGAGCAAACGCGCTCTCTTATTGAACGAGAGTTCGTGCTAGATTCGGTTATCGTGTCGCACGATCCACTCCGCTGGAATTTTTCTGACAGCACCGAACTCTCAGAGGCCTTGCTCATTGCAACTCGCCGACCAACTGGTGGCGAAAGAAATGCAGCAGATTCTGAGCATCATACGACTTTCATCAATTTATGGCAGAACCCAGAGGGTGTCTTAGATGCTCACCGTCTAGCTCAGGCAATTGTGGATACCCCGCCAACGGCCATTAGTGACACAGGCAGTGCACATATGGAAATTGACGGCGAGCACGTTGGTGAGGTGGTAAATGTTCCTGAATCTAGTCTTGCAGGTAATAAATGGATAGGCGTTCAGTTTGCGCGCGCCGACTTGACACGTAGTGCCATGCGACTGCTTCACGACAGCGTCGTATGGATTCCGGGGCAGCAGGCTATTTCCAAGATTCCACTTTGTCCTTTGGATTCAATTGGAAAGATAGGACCTGACAGGCGTGATATATTGGACGGCTTTGAGTACACGGATTTCGTTACCGCATACCCTATGGTGAAAGGACATGACACTGAACATAGGAATCGCCTAATTGCCAGCCCCGACAGTTATCTGGCTCCGTTGACGGCTCCGGAAGCGGGCGCAGACTGAAGCGATTGGAGCAACTCTGGCCGAAGGCAAGTCAACTTCTTGTAGCCGAGAGGGTTTGGTTGAACACTACTAGAGTTGTGGCGATGTTCACAGATGAACCAGTACTCTCAAATGTCTGGTGGGAGGTCAAGACGGCCAATAGGGAGGTTGATAAAGCTATCGCAGTTTTTCTAAACAGTAGCATTGGTATCTTATCCCGCCTCGCAACCCGCAATACGACTAGGGGCGGCTGGGTTGCATTGAAGAAGGCGGATTTGGAGCAATTGCCTATACTTGATATACGCGCCATATCGCAAGAGAAATTGAGAGCGCTCGCCAATCTGTTCGACGAGTTGGCGGACGAAGAGTTTGAGCCTCTACCTGCTATGGCCCATTGCCCAGCCCGCGGGCGGCTAGATGATGGCATATCGGAAATCTTAGGCTTACCCGACCTGTCAGTATTGCGCCGTCTGATAGCGTCAGAGCCAGTCGTATCAAACACGCGCCTTTAGCAGACCCTCCAACTCCACTGCCATAAATTCCCTTCCCCCTCGACGGGGGAAGGCCAGGATAGGGGTGAAAATCCTCCCCATCCCCTCCATCCTGTACATCCATGTCTGAATTAAACCCTTGACAAGCCGTCCATGCGTACTTACAATACAGAACGTATGATTATTAGGGCTCAATAACCAACAACACACCACCTATCCTATCCATCCTGTTAGCTTAGGGGCGGGGCGAGGACAGAAGTCCCTTCCCCCTTGATGGGGGAAGGTTAGGATGGGGGTGAAAATCCTCCGAGAACTCAAATGACCAATCAAACAAGCACAACTGAACAGCAGAGCACCCACCGGCAACTCGTAGAGTCCTTCAGACAGAAGGTACTCGAAAAGACCGGCGACGGTGATCTCATCATCGGCTTCCTCATCTCCGCGATGAAAGGCGAGTTCGACGACTTCAAAGCCTGCCACAGGCTCGAAGCCGCGCGCCTGCTCGAAAAGTTCGCAGGCGTAAAAGCCAAGGCATTCATTGACAACCTCGACCCGCAGCCTCCCACGAGGCGCGAACGCAGAGACACGCGCAGAGCAGACAGGCGCATAAGCACGGAGATAGCGCAGTTAGCGCAGGAGAAGACAGACGGTGGCGACCTCATCATCGACTTCCTCATACAGGCTATGCAGGGAGAGCTTGCTGACTTCAAGCCTAACCACAGGATGTCCGCCAGCAGGGAACTGATTCGCTGCGTCTTCGACTTCACAGAAATTGAAGAAGAGAAAGAGGCGGAGCCTGTGGAGACACCTGAAGAGAGAGAAGAGCGCCTGCGCCGTGAGGATTACGACCGCCGCCGCGCAGAAGCCGTAGAGTTCAGCCTGCACGGTCCCGTGTACTATGAGACCTATCCCGATGCCTGGTGCATCTGCGAAAACAGACGGTACGACTGCGATGGCAACGAACTGAGCGGGGAGGCGCTGGAGAAACGCCTAGCGCTCGCCCCCGGCTGGGACACCTTCATACACGACCGGGAGAGACAGGCAGACTACAAGAGAAGATACAAGGCATACCTTGAGCGTCTCAACCCCGGCGTGGAAATAGACATCAACCAGTTCCGCTGGCGCACCATCCCCGAAGACCCCTGATAGTAAACCCCCTCTTCACGATTCGTCATTCCTGCGGAGGCAGAGCCTGCCCCTGTGCAGACAGGGGAATCCAGAGGATATGAGCAAGGGGCGCGGCCAAAAAATCCCTGCCCCTGTGCAGACAGGGGATGGGGGTGATGAATCCCGTCCATCGATGTCAGCCGCCGCCCCTGATACCTGATACCTGAAGCCTGACACCTGCAAGCGTTTGACATGCCGAGTTGCGCGTTGCTACCATGAGGGCTGGTGTGCGTTGGCGCGCTAATACCAGACGGAGAGCACCTGCCTTGTCAAATGTAAAGAGCCTGCAATGCCGAGAGTGTGGCAGCGAGTATCCGGTCGAGCCGCAGTACGTCTGCGACTTCTGCTTTGGCCCCCTTGAGGTCAGCTACGACTATGACGCCGTTGCGCGCGTCATCAGCCGCGAGCGCATCACCAGGGGACCGCTGACTATGTGGCGCTACCACGACCTGCTGCCGGTTGACGCGGAAATGGCTCTCGACATGAACACGGGCTTCACGCCCCTCACCCGCGCGAAGAACCTCGGCAGGCTGCTTGGTCTCAACAACCTGTACATCAAGAACGACAGCGTCAACCCGACCTTCTCGTTCAAGGATCGGGTGGTATCGGTGGCATCCGCGAAGGCGCTGGAGTTCGAGTTCGACACGCTGGCATGCGCCTCGACCGGCAACCTCGCCGGGTCCGTGTCGGCGCACGGCGCGAAGGCGGGCATGAACACGATGGTATTCTTCCCGTCGGACCTGGAGCGCGGCAAGATTCTTGGCGCGGGCATCTACGGCGCGACCCTTGTTGCCGTGGACGGCACTTACGACCAGGTGAACCGCCTTTGCAGCGAGCTTGCCGACAACCATCGCTGGGCGTTCGTGAACATCAACATGCGCCCCTTCTACTCCGAAGGCAGCAAGACGCTTGCCTATGAGGTCGCCGAGCAGCTGGGTTGGCGCGCGCCCGACGCCTGCGTCGTGCCTGGTGCTTCCGGCTCGCTCTTCACGAAGATATGGAAGGGCCTCAACGAGCTTGCCGACCTGGGGCTGATAGACTCGGCGGCTCACACGAAGATGCACATCGCGCAGGCCGAGGGCTGCTCGCCCATCGTAACCGCTTACGACGAGGATACGCCGCATGTGCGCCCGGTTACCCCGGACACCATCGCGAAGTCGCTCGCAATCGGCAATCCGGCGGACGGCTACTATTCGATCAAGACCATCGAGAACAGCGATGGCAGCGCGGTTGCGGCGCCGGAGGAAGAGGTTGTCGAAGGAATTCAGCTTCTCGCCGAGACCGAGGGTATCTTCACGGAGACGGCGGGCGGCGTTGTCATTTCCGGACTGCGAAAACTCGCGAAGAGCGGCAAGATACGGCCCGACGACCTGACCGTAGCGTACATCACCGGCAACGGCCTGAAGACGCAAGAGGTGGTGGAGCCTATAATCGACCCGGTATTCACCACGCCCGCATACGAAGACTTCATGACCAGCATGGCAGCGCGAGAAGAAAGAAATGGTGAAAGCAATGGCTAAGAGAAGAGTCAGATTCACCTTCCCCGAACAGCTGATTACCGAACCCCTGATTTACAACCTAGGCCGCAAGTTCGAGATAGTAACGAACATCCGCCGCGCCAATGTGCAGGAGCGCGTCGGCTGGGTGGTGCTCGAACTAGAAGGCGACGACGACGAGATAGACCGCGGCGTCGAGTGGATGACCTCCGCGGGCGTGCGCGTCGACTCCGTAACCGGCGACGTCATCGAAGGGTAGGCAAGGCACATGGTTGTACAGGACCTGACCGCTGCCGAGTACACGCAGATTGCCTTGGACTTGTTGGTTCATGCGGACGATGCGCTAATGGCCCGCGACTACGATAACATTTCACCGACGCTATGGAGCGCCGTCGAGCACGCGATAGCCGCCGCTGCGGTGGAACGCGGCTGGACTCCTCCCTTATCCGACGAAAAGGTGGATCTGTTCGCAATTGTCGCGCGCATCGAAGAAGAGCGCGGAGAAGACTTAACCGATTATTACGATTCGGCGTCAATGCACTACGACAACACTCGCTACAACTTCCTCGAAGACTCCGAGCATGAGTTTTTCGCTCCGAGCGCCCGGCGATTCATAACTAAGTTGCTTAAACTATATGGATGGAATATTCGCAACGGCAGGATGCGGAAGGTTAGCCGTGAGATTATCCATGATTGCGAGTCCGGGTAGTTAATGGACTCCGCGGAACACGCTCGTATCGCGCTGACATGGCTTACTGTATCGGACGAAGAATTCGCTGAGGGCAGGCGAATGCAGGCATCGGAAAAACTTTGGGGAGCAACAGCACACGCATTGACTGCAATTGCTATGGAGCGAGGCTGGCGTTACGGCAGACACAGGGACTTTGTGCTCACAGCACGGCGACTTGCCGAGGAGTCCAGGGATGATAGGATGGTTAGGGACTTCGACCGGGCACGCAAATTCCATGCGAACTTCTATCAAGGGCAGCTCGAAGATGCAGAGATGGAACGCTCACGCCCTCGTGTCCATCAGTTTGTTCGCAAGGTGTTAGATTCCCCTAATTGACTAGACGATTTCATAAACCCGACCCTGCGAAGAGGCAAGAGATGGGGTGAAAGAACTCCAAATTTCTGCAAGGGTGTGTGTATTCGAAGCAAAACCTCGTTATATAAAAGATTAATCAATTTCCTAGCATAAAATCATTGCACAAAATCATTCTTGGAGGAATACCCGACATGAGCATATCGGTGAGGATACCGACACCGCTTCGACGCGTAACTGACGGCGCGGACAAGGTGGACGCGGACGGCACGACGCTGGAAGAGATTATCGTATCGCTGGAGAGCCAGTACCCCGGCATCAAGGCGCGCCTCTGCGACGAAGAGGGCGAGCTTCGCAACTTCGTGAACGTCTATATCAATGGCGAGGATGTTCGCTTCATGGACGGCCTCGGCACCGCCACGAAGACTGGCGACGAAGTCAGCATCGTCCCTGCCGTCGCCGGCGGATTCTAGGCTCTGTGGACATTTGAGATTTTCAGCCCGTCATTCCCGCGCAGGCGGGAATCCAGAGGTGTGGGGCAAGGGATGGGGGCAAAATCCTCTCCATCCTGTATATCCTGTTAGCCCCTTTGAAACGAGGCAAGCCATTTCTGCTTCTGGGCGCGGCGCACCCGCTCGTCCGGCGGCGTGAAGTGGCTGTGGAACTCGCGGCGGTAGTCGGCGAACTTGCCTGCGGCTATTGCGGCGTGCATCTCTTCCATCAGGCGCAGTATGAAGCGCAGGTTGTGAATCGTCGCCAGCCGGTATGCCAGCAGCTCCTTTGCGCGAAACAGGTGATGCACATACGCCGCCGTGTATGTGCGGCATGTGTAGCAGTCGCATCCCTCTTCGATGGGCGCGTACTTGCGCTTGAAGCGTCCCGCCGTGATATTCAGCCTGCCCTCGCGCACGAATAGCGCGCCGTTGCGGGCGACTCGCGTGGGCAGCACACAGTCGAACATGTCGATGCCGCGAGCCACGCACTCAACCAGATCCTCGGGCGAGCCTACCCCCATCAGGTAGCGCGGCGCATCCGTTGGCAGCATGGGCGTGGTCAGGCTTACAGTGTCATACATCGCCTGCTTGGACTCGCCGACGCTCAGCCCGCCTATCGAGTAGCCGGGGAAGCCGACGCCTGTAATGAAGTCCGCCGACTTGCGCCGCAGCTCCGGGAACAGGCCGCCCTGCACGATGCCGAACAGCCGCTGGTCGGCGCGCGTATGCGCCTTCACGCAGCGCAGCAGCCAGCGGTTCGTCTTATCCACCGCTGCGTCCACCGTCTCGTAGTCGCTTTCGGCAGGCGCGCAGATGTCGAGAGGCATGATGATATCCGCGCCGATACCTTGCTGGTGACGAATAGCAGCCTCCGGGCTGAAGGTGTGCTCGCTGCCGTCTATGTGCGACTTGAAGATGATGGCGTCTTCCGTGATTTTCCGCAGGTGCTCCAGGCTGAAGCCCTGAAAGCCGCCGCTGTCCGTAAGTGTAGCGCCGTCCCACTGCATGAAGCCATGCAGCCCGCCCAGGTCCTCCACGATGTCCACGCCGGGGCGCAGGTAAAGGTGGTACGTGTTGGCGAGTACGATGTTCGCGCCGATGTTTCGCAGGTCGTCGGAGTCCAGCGCCTTGACCGAGCCTTGCGTGGCGACCGGCATGAAGGCGGGCGTGGGTACGTCGCCGTGCGGAGTATGCAGCACGCCCGCGCGGGCATCGCCATCAGTATCGGTGAGCGTGAAGAAGGACATGCGGGGAGTTTAACACGGATAGGCAAACTGGATTGACACTGCATCGGGATGCAGCCGCGCAGCGTATGCTACACTGGATTACGATTTGCTCATAGGAGAACCCCTACTATGAATGACGAACAATTCATCATGGAAAAGATACTATTAGCCGGGACTCCTCTGTCAGAGTGGGGAGTGAAACTCCATTACGGCTTTGGAGCAGACTACGGCAAGACTTTTGTCATTGATGAAGCATCCAAACACGCCAAGTATCTCTATGCTGTGCTGAACTCCACTATGGCGCACTGGTTCGCCTGCCAGTCGTCACTCCCGGCAGGCGCGACATCGCCGCGCATAGAAGAAATGCCCATACCAAAAATCAGCGTCGTTAGGCAGCGCCCGTTCATCGCGCTAGTTGATGAAATCGTCGCCGCCAAAGCCGATAACCCCTGCGCCGACACTTGGTATAAGGAAATTGAGCTAAACGACCTCGTCTATGACCTGTACGAGATAACAGATGAAGAGGAGGATGCGATAGAGCGCAGATTGGGGCTGATACCCGCGACCGAAGAAGAAGAGGACGCTATCCTTGCGAAGCTCATAGAAAAGGAATTGGCGTCAGGAGGGGAGCGCACAAGTATAGAGGAGGTCAGAGCGATATTACAGGAGCAGGATGCGGATAGAGATTAGACCTGGCTTCAACCGGGACATCAGGCGATTACGTGGCTCTGACACTCTTCACAGAGTCGCCCGAACTATAGCTGACCTAGAAGATGCTCCTGCTATCACGACACTCCCTAATGTTCGCAGATTGACATCTGCGCGAGGACACCACTACCGGATAAGAGTCGGGAGATACCGCATCGGTGTAACCATCGAAGGCGAAGTAGCCGTCTTAGTCAGAATTCTACATCGGCGAGATTTCTACCGGCGATTTCCGTGACGAGAGCGCCGTACACAATATCGAGAGTGCTTGTTCGCGCTAATGCGGCAACGGCGATCTCGTCACCCCCGCACTCCCTGTATGACGAGCTGCACTCCCATCGCCAGTATCACGAGCATAAGCAGGCGCATTATCCACGGACCCCGCACCCTGCCGGAGAGACGCGCGCCAATCTGCCCGCCGGTTACGAGGCCGACCCCCGCGAATATGAATGTGGGGAACCACTCGATGTTGCCTAAGAAGGCATGAGTCGTCGCGCCCGCCGTCGTGTAGAAGGACAGGGCGAAGATGGATGTGGCGACCGCGACCTGCACCGGGAATCCGAAGGCATAGACGAGTATCGGAGTGCGTAGAAAGCCGCCGCCTATGCCGAAGAAGCTGGAAACGAAGCCGAGCACGAAGTTGATTAGCACGGCCCATATTTCGTGCAGGCGGTAGTGGTAGGTCTCGCCGGACTCGGCGGTGATGTGGCGGCGGCGAAGGGTTTGGGGATTGATGAAGCTGCGCCTCCGGCTTCTGGCGCGCGCAAGGCGAGAGTGCCGCCGGGTGTCGAACTGCTGTGTGGCCAGCCGCAATGCGAGAATGACGAGAATGAGACCGAAAGCGGTGTCGTAGATGCCAGGCAGTCCCGCGAGCGCCTGCTTGAGGATGAAGGGCGCAATGACCGAGCCGGGAATTGCGGCAGCCGCGAAGAGATATGCGCTCCGCTTATCCACGACTCGCATATAACGATAGGCAAACGCGCCTGAAATGCTGTTGGCGGCGACAAGGGCCAAGACGGTGCCGGAGACGACGGCAGGCTCTATGCCCGGAAAGAATATGCGTAGGATGGGCACGAGGATGAAGCCGCCGCCCGCGCCGACCAGAACTCCGAATATGCCGGTAATGAATCCGACTACAACGAGTGTCAGCCACTCGATTGCCTGCTGCCAGCCGAAAGCAGGCAACCACTCGATTCCGGAGCCGGTAAGCCAGTCCAGCCCCGGCATTTAGTCCACCGCCAGGGCCTCTAGGGTCTGCCGCACCAGCGCCGGAGGCACATCGTTTCGTGTGGTGGCGTTGCCAATGCCGTCGAGAAGCACCCAGCGTATCGCCCTGCCCGCAACCTTCTTGTCAGACAGCATGGCATTGCTGACAGCTTCTATGTCCATCTCACCACAGGTCAGCGGCAAGCCGTAGCTCTCCAGCAGCCTGCGCTGGCGCTCCACCTCTTCCGAAGCCATCATGCCCATCGCCTCGCCGATGCGCGCCGCGCCCATCATCCCCACGCTCACCGCCTCGCCGTGCAGGAAGCTGCCATATCCGGTCGCGGCCTCGATCGCGTGTCCGATAGTATGCCCGTAGTTCAGCAGGATACGAATGCCCAGTGTCTCGCGCTCGTCCTGGGAGACGATGTTCGCCTTGATTGCGACGCTGCGGCGGATGATGTCCGTTGCGACATCCTGTTCGAGAGCGAGCAGGGAGGGCCTGTGCGTCTCGAAGGCTTCCAGCAGGTCGCGGTCTATAATCAGCCCGTGCTTGATTGCCTCCGCCCAGCCGGATGTGAGTTCGCGCGGGGGCAGGGTCTGCAATGTGCTGACGTCGGAGAGTACGAACTTCGGCTGGTAGAACGCTCCCACCAGGTTCTTGCCCTGCGGGAGGTCGATAGCCGTCTTGCCCCCGATAGCGGCGTCCATCATGGCGAGCAGGCTTGTCGGCACTTGCGCGAACGGCAAGCCGCGCAGGTAGGTCGCCGCCACGAAGCCCGCGAGGTCGCCCACGACACCGCCGCCGACCGCTACTATCAGATGGCCGCGCTCTGCCTTTCGCTCGGCGAGCCAGCGATAAACAAGCTGCACGGTCTCCAGCGTCTTGTGCGTCTCGCCTGCGGGCATGATGAACATGTGCGCGGCGATGCCGGCAGCTTCAAGCGAGAACTGGGCGCGACGCGCCTGCCTATGCACGCCCTCGTCGGTGACGATGTAGGCGGTGGACGTGTCAAGGACCGAGTTTACGCGCTCGCCGATCTCATCGATTATGTTCCATCCCACCCATATCGGGTGGTCTCCTTGAGAAGTTCTTACGGTGGCTGCGAGGTCGGAGTATGTGGTCATGGCAATATGTCAGTCTCTCAGAAGGGAATTAACATCGATACACAGGATGAAGATGAATAAGATAAAAGGGCTTCTTCAGGCTTGGTCTCGCAGGTCTTTGGCGCGTTGCCGCATCCAGTCGGGGTAGGCTTTCCAGCATATCACTTCATCGTCGTCGTTGAGTATGTCGAATGCTCGGACGACTTCGTGCGCCGCCTGCTCCGGCGTAACCATGTCGGTGTGGACCGTCCAGTGTGCAAGAGTATAGTTCAGTTGGCGCAGGGACTTCAAGGAACGGATACGCTCCAGCGGGTCTTCAGCGGCAAGCATGGGGCGGACTATTGCATCATCGCCCACGCTCTGCGCCAGCACGCGCTCATATATGGCTTCCGGCGAGGCTTCGAGGCATACGATCGCGCCGTTCCGCATCATAGCGGCGCGATTCTCGGCGCTCTCCGCGATGCCCCCGCCGGTGGACACGACCTGCCGTTCCGACTCGCAGGCAGAAAGCAGCGTCTGCGTTTCGAGAGCGCGGAAGTGCGCCTCGCCGCGCTCCGCGAATATCGCGTCTATGGTCGTGCCGGCATCCGCCTCGATTCGCTCATCGAGGTCAACGAAACGCCAGCCCAGGATGCGCGCCGCCTCGCGCCCGATGGTAGTCTTGCCGGTGCCGGAGAAGCCTGTGAGGAAAATGTTGGGTTTCATTCGGAAGCGTCCTGAGAGTAAGAGTGTTCTGCTAATGATAACCCACCTCGCATCCCATTGGACATCACCGAATTTCAAATCAGAGCTGATTTGCCGTGCCCAGCGCTAGTTCCCAAATTCACAAAGTTTTAACACGGGTGCAATACAAAGGAAAAAGTTGAGCGATAGGGTGAATATAGGAACAGATTTCTCAGTGGAGGACATTCGCCCTGCTTACGGAAATTGCGCGCGAAGATATAGGAACTGCCACGCGGACGCATTGCCCGTACTGCGCCTTTCAGTGCGGGATGGTGATAGACGGCGTGTCGGATGACGCCAGAATTTCGGGGAACGGCGAGTTTCCGGTGAACAAGGGCGCGCTTTGCATCAAGGGATGGACTGCCGCCAGCGCGTTGAGTCATCCTGAGAGACTGACGTCCCCGCAGATGCGCGATGCGGACGGCGTCCTGTCGCCCGTTAGCTGGGACGCGGCGATGGCACGCATCGTGAGCGAGTTCCGGCGCACGCAGGAAGACTACGGCGCTGACGCCGTGGGGATATTCGGGGGCGGTTCGCTCACGAACGAGAAGTCGTACCTGATGGGCAAGTTCGCTCGCGTTGCGCTAGGCACATCGAATATCGACTACAACGGGCGCTTCTGCATGTCGTCAGCGGCGGCAGCGAGCATCAAGGCGTTCGGAATTGACCGGGGGCTGCCGTTTCCGGTGGAGGACATAGCGGGAGCGGAAGCGATACTGCTGGTGGGCAGCAACGCATCTGAGACGATGCCGCCGATTATGCAGTATTTCGAGGCACAGCGAGCGAGCGGCGGGCGGCTCATCGTTGCCGACCCGCGCTTGACTCCGACGGCGCAGAGAGCGGACTTGCACCTTCGACTAACGCCGGGCACGGACGCCGCGCTTGCCAACGGCATACTGCACATCCTCGTTCGGGACGGGCTGATAGACACCGACTACATAAATTCGCGCACGGAGGGATTCGCATCCGTCAGAGGAACGGTTTCGACATACTGGCCGGAGCGGGTGGAGCGGATAACGGGCGTGTCGGAGGCGGACATTGTGCAGGCGGCGCACATGCTGGGTGAGGCGCGCACGGCGATGGTGCTAACGGCGCGCGGAGCCGAACAGCAGGCGCAGGGCGTGAACAACACGCTCTCGTTCATCAACATCGCGCTGGCGCTTGGGCTTGTCGGCAGCGCCAACAGCGGGTATGGATGCCTGACGGGGCAGGGGAACGGTCAAGGCGGCAGAGAGCACGGGCAGAAGGCGGACCAACTGCCGGGCTATCGCAAGATTGACGACCCCGTGGCTCGCGAGCATGTGGCGTCGGTGTGGGCATCAATACGGAAGCGCTGCCCGCGCCCGGCAAGTCCGCCTATGAACTGCTCGACTCGCTGGGACAGGAAGGCGGCGTGCGGTCGCTGCTGGTGCTGGGGTCGAATGTGGTCGTTTCCGCGCCGAATGCCCTGCATGTGGAGAGCAGGCTGCGGTCGCTGGACTTCCTGGTAGTGTCGGACTTCTTTCTGTCGGAGACGGCGGAGTTGGCGGATGTGGTGCTGCCGTCGGCGCAGTGGGCGGAGGAAGAGGGCACGATAACGAACCTCGAAGGGCGTGTAATAAGGCGCAGGCGCGCATTCGAGCCGCCGCACGGCATCCGGGACGATATGCTGGTCTTGTGCGAACTCGCCGAGCGGCTGGGCAAGGGGCAATACTTCCGCTACAAGAACGCCGAGGAAGTTTTCGAGGAGTTGGGACGGGCAAGCGCAGGCGGACCTGCGGACTATTCCGGCATCACATACGAGAAGATTGAGGCGAATGACGGCGTGTTCTGGCCCTGTCCGGCCGAGGGACATCCGGGAACGCCGCGCATGTTTACGGAGCGGTTCGCCACTCCTAACGGCAAAGCGACCTTCAACGCGGTGCAGCACCAGCAGCCCGCCGATCCGCCTGACTCGATGTTCCCGCTGTACCTGACTACGGGAAGACTGCTGGCGCAATACCAGTCCGGCACTCAGACAAGGCGTGTGCCGGAACTTGCGGGGATGGCGCCTGAGGCGGCGGTAGAGGTTCATCCGACTACGGCACGCCTGTACGGGCTGCTTCACGGCGGCATGGCGCGCATAAGCACGCGGCGGGGCGACGCGGACTTCCGGGTGCAGGTTACGGCGAACATCCGCGAGGATACGCTGTTCGTGCCGTTCCACTGGGGCGGGATGCGCGCCGCGAACCGGCTGACCAGCGCCGCGCTCGACCCAAGCAGCAAGATGCCGGAGTTCAAGGTATGCGGCGCAAAGATAGAGGCACTGACGGCTTAGCAAGATACGCAGTATGGATAGTTGGGGGTTAGTAATGGCTGAAAAGAGGAAGTTGGTGGTCGTAGGCAACGGTATGGCGGGCGCGCGCTTCGTGGAAGAGGTGCTGTCGCTCGGTGGCCAGGACCAGTACGACATAACCGTGTTTGGCGAAGAGCCGTATGGCAATTACAACCGCATACTGCTGTCGGGCGTCCTGTCGGGAACGCATGACGCAAAGGACATATTCATCAATCCGATTTCGTGGTACGAGCAGAACGACATCACCCTGCACGCAGGGGTGCGCGTCATCGGAATAGACCGCAAGTCGAAGATGGCTTACGGCGCAGGCGGGCTTCTCGTCCCATACGACAAGCTCGTAATCGCCACGGGCAGCTCGCCGTTCATACCGATGATGGACGGACTGTACAGCGACGACGGCGCGCTCAGGAACGGCATATTCCCCTTCCGCACCCTGGACGACTGCAACGAAATGGTGGAGTACTCAGAGCATGCGGGCAAGGCAACGGTGATTGGTGGAGGCTTGCTGGGCCTTGAGGCGGCAAGGGGCCTTATGAACCGTGGGATGGAGGTTGATGTCGTGCATCTGACCTCCTACATTATGGACCAGCAGCTGGACCCCTCGTCAGGCGACATGCTGAAGGCGCTGCTTGAAGACATGGGTGTCCGCTTCCACCTAGAGAAGCTGACCACGACCGTTCACGGCAATGGCAAGGTTACCGGAGTGAGCTTCCGGGATGGAGACTCGCTGGACTGCGAAATGCTCGTCATATCCGCCGGCATTCGCCCCAACATCGACCTTGCGCGGATGTCGGGGCTGAACATTCGGCACGGGATACTGGTGAACGACGACCTGTCCTGCCGCAACGACCGTGACATCTACGCCGTCGGGGAGTGCGCGGAGCACCGCAACAAGACGTACGGCCTTGTCGCGCCGCTGTGGGATCAGGCGCGCACGCTTGCGGAACGGCTCACCAACGACAAGTCAAGCGCGACATACACCGGCTCCAAGGTATCGACGAAACTGAAGGTGATGGGCGTTGAGCTGGCGGTCGCGGGAGACAAAGAGCCGGTCAGTGATGACGATGAAGTCGTCTCGTATGTGGAGCCGAACCGGGGAGTGTACAAGAAAGTCATCATCCGCGACGGCAAGGTTGCGGGCGCGATACTGCTGGGTGACGGTTCCACGGCGCCGCGCCTGTTGCAGGCGTTCGACAGGGGCGAGACTCTGCCGCAGAACCGCGCGGAGCTGCTGTTCCCACTTTCAGGTGAGACTCCCGCGCTCGACCTCGCGGATATGCCGGACGACGCGCAGGTTTGCAACTGCAACGGCGTGTCCAAGGGTAAGATAGTCGCGGCGGTGGACGCCGGATGCCGCAGCCTGAAGGCAGTGTGCGACGCGACAAAGGCAGGAACGGGCTGCGGTTCATGCATTCCACAGGTGCAGGCGATTCTGGAACTCGCGGCGGACGGCCTCGTGGCTGATGACCCGTCAGAGCACTACTATGTGCCGGCGATTCCCATGACGAAGCCGGAGCTTACGGCAGCAATCAGGTCGCAAGGACTACGCAGCGTCTCGGCAGTGCTGGATACGCTGGCTGGCGGCAAGGAAGACGCGGCGAGCAAGATGGGGCTGGCGTCCCTGCTGAAAACCATTTGGGCTGACGAGTACGAAGACGAGCGGGACGCGCGCTTCATCAATGACCGGGTGCATGCGAACATACAGCGGGACGGGACATTCAGCGTCGTGCCGCGCATATACGGCGGCGTTACTTCACCGGACGAGCTTCGGCGGCTTGCCGATGTTGCGGAGAAGTACGAGGCGAAGATGGTGAAGATAACGGGCGGTCAGCGCATCGACCTGCTCGGCATACCGAAGACGCACCTGCCGAACGTCTGGCAGGAACTGAAGATGCCGTCCGGACATGCGTACACCAAGGCGTTCCGCACCTGCAAGACCTGCGTGGGCACGGATTTCTGCCGCTACGGTGTGGGCGACAGCGTGAAGCTGGGCATCGAGATAGAGAAGCGTTTCCAGGGCGTGGAGTCTCCCCACAAAATGAAACTGGCGGCGTCCGGCTGTCCGCGCAACTGCGCGGAGTCAACGACGAAGGACCTCGGAGTGGTCGCCATCGAGGGCGGCAAGTGGGAGATATACATTGGTGGCGCGGCAGGATCGCGGGTACGCAGGGGCGATGTACTGTGCGTCGTGGACAGCCATGACGACGTGCTGAAGTTCATGGGCCGCTTCATGCAGTATTACCGCGAGAACGCCAAGTATCTTGAGCGCACTTACGGCTTTGTGGAGCGCGTGGGCATCGAGCATCTGAGGAGCGTGCTTCTGGACGACAGCGAGGGCATCTGTGCGCGGCTGGACGCGGATATTCAGGCGGCGGTGGACGCATACAATGACCCGTGGCAGGAGGCTGAGATTCCGGTGCATCCGAACCAGTTCGTGAGCGTCGCGGCGGGGAGCTAACAGGATGAGCATGATGAGTGTCATGGAAGCGGCGCGGGGACTGACATATAGCCTGGGGCCGGTGGAGCAGATACCGCTGGGCGAGGGGCGCGTGTTCGAGGTGGAGGGAAGAAGCATCGCGGTGTTCCGTACGCGGCAGGGCAAGGTGTTCGCTACTCAGGCGGCGTGTCCGCATAAGGCGGGGCCACTGGCGGACGGCATTATCGGCGGCGCGCAGATAGTGTGCCCGCTGCATGCCTACAAGTTCGACCTTGCAACGGGCAGTCCCGTCGGAAACGACTGCAAGGCACTGCGGACATACGAAGTTTCGCTGGGTGAGGACGGGGATATTCTGTTATCGCACGGGAGCGGGGGCTGGACAGGATATGCAGAGTGGATAGGATAGGGTTTGGTCTGTTTCTTTCGATTTGGACGGCACAATAGGGAATTATGGCGTCCGATCCAGTTCGGAGATGGCTACCGATAAACGTCGCCGCGCGTGTTGGCGTGAAACACATGGATGACATTCTCGTCGTCAATGACTTCGTAAAGAAGGCGATATGTCCCCTGACGCCAGCGATAGTTGCAGTGCCATCTGGCTTTTAGGTGAGTAATCCGTCCGCCCTGCCTAGGGGATGCTGATATTTGGCGTCTGATCTCATCCCAGTCGGACGCCAAATCTCGATGACTTCTGAGAAATCTTCTTACAATCCTATGAAGTTCCACTTCGTATCGTCTTGGTCCGGAAGTCATCGATTTACATGGTTATCGGGCGCACGTCTCCTCGACAGAATCTCATCGATGTCTCCGCCGGCTGCAATCGTCTCTTCCATAGATGCGAACCATCCGTTCAGAAACCGAATCGTCTCAATGTCAACATGCCCGCTAAGCGCAGCCTGCACTGAGGCGTTCATGACGGCAGTAGCGAATTCTCTGAGATCATCCGCATTTAGCTGCGAGACAACGGCCGATACTTCTTCGGGGTTCGGCAACATATCTATAAGAGCATGCAGTTCGCCGTCATCTATTTTGCCGAGCGTTTTCAAGTCGGTAGTCATGCGTTCTGCCGCCCAATCCTTACGATAATGATATGAGTAATGCAACGATGTTACAGGCTATGGCGTGGCACTGCAATGTCACCGTGGGTATGGGTAGCGGAAATATATGCGTGGAAGGATAGTGTCCGCATGCACCGGGCATGGAATGGTTAGTATTCACACGTGCAATACTGATGCCAGGTAACATTCTGTTCACAGCATTGTCACATCCGTTTAACGCCTTTGTAACTGCGCTGTAAAAGTTGCTCCTTAGCATGTTCGGCATGCCGTGAGATGCGGCACACGAACTTACGCGGAGGAGCGAAATGAGCACAGTAAGGGGCGCCTGGGAGAGCAGCAAGGCGAATCGCATCAACCTGTTTAGTGTGAAGACTCCGCAGATGCGAGCATTTCATCTGACATGGTTCGCGTTCTTCCTGGCGTTCTTCGGGTGGTTCGGGATTGCGCCGCTGATGCCGCTGGTGCGCGAGGACCTGCTTCTGACGAAGGCGCAGATCGGCAACACGATAATCGCGTCGGTGGCGATAACGATAGTGGCGCGTCTGGCAATCGGATGGCTGTGCGACAGGATCGGCCCCCGTTATGCCTACAGCGGTGTGCTTGTAATAGGCTCCATTCCGGTAATGTGCATCGGGCTGGCGCAGAGCTACGAGACCTTCCTGCTGTTCCGTCTCGCCATTGGCGTCATCGGTGCATCCTTCGTCATAACGCAGTACCATACTTCGGTGATGTTCTCGTCGAATGTTGTCGGTACTGCGAACGCTACCACAGCGGGCTGGGGCAATCTCGGCGGCGGCGTAACGCAGATGTTGATGCCGCTGGTGCTCACGGGTGTGCTGATGTTCGGCGTGGGCGAAACACTGGGCTGGCGGCTGGCTATGATAGTGCCCGGCGTGGCGCTCTTCCTCGTGGGTATCGCGTACTTCTTTCTGACACAGGACGCCCCGCTGGGCAACTACAAGGAGCTGCGCGCTAAGGGACTGATGCCGCAGGCTTCGCAGGTGCGCGGGACGTTCATGATGGCGGCGAAGGACTATCGCGTGTGGGCGCTGTTCATCATCTACGGCGCGTGCTTCGGCGTGGAGCTGACCATCAACAACATCGCCGCGCTCTACTACTTCGACAGATTTGACCTAGACCTGAAGACGGCGGGCCTGATAGCTGGCCTCTTTGGGCTGATGAACCTGTTCGCGCGCACGACCGGCGGCATGCTCGGCGACAAGTTCGGCATCAGGTTCGGACTGAAGGGACGCGTAATGTTCTTGGGGGCGGTGCTGCTGATTGAGGGCATCGCGCTGATGGTATTCTCGCAGATGGCGACTCTGTTCTTGGCAGTGGGCGCGATGATAGTGTTCAGCCTGTTCGTGCAGATGTCGGAGGGCGCGACCTACTCGATAGTGCCGTTCATAAATCGCAAGGCGCTTGGCTCGGTGGCAGGCATCGTGGGCGCCGGCGGCAATGCGGGCGCGGTGGCGTTCGGCTTTCTCTTCCGCGCGGAGAGCATCTCATACCAGGACGGCCTGCTGTTCGTGGGCGTGGTAGTGTTGCTGGCGTCTGCGCTGGTGTTCCTGGTGCGCTTCTCGCCGGAGACAGAGGCCGAAGAGCGGCGCACAATGGAAGAGGCGCTGGCCGCGAGAAGAGCCGCTGCTGCACCGGTTGCTGCGTCAGCAGACTAGTGGCGAGTTCGCAGTAGTCAGTTCGCAGTAGTCCGAAATCGATAGCCGCCCCTACTTCGTGAGCGGACGACGCAGGGGCGATTGCTCGCCTGAGTCGTGTTATACGCGCCTTAATCGCAAAAGGGTTGGCGCACTGCACCTTTACTATATCTGAAAACCTACGCCTCAATGTCCATGCCAGTGTGTCAAAGAACGGACCGAATCATTGACACCTGTGAGGTTATAGGTTACATCTAATGTATGATTCTCGGCTTCCGACATAGAGGACTGGCAAGCCTGTATGAACGAGGAGACCGCAGACGGATTCCGCCTGAATACGCAGATAAAGTTGAGCGCATTCTCGCCAGGTTGGATGTAGCAAGGCAACCGAGCGACATGGATTTGCCCGGATATAGGTTGCATCCGCTGAGGGGCGAACTCTCGGGGATGTGGTCCGTCAGGGTCTCAGGGAACTGGAGAATTGTGTTTCGTTTCGACGGCAGCAATGTGCGAGATGTTGACTTTGTTGATTATCACTGAGAGGCTCACGCCATGCCCATGAAGAACCCGCCCCACCCAGGGCTGTCAATTCGCCACGACTGCCTGGAGCCGCTTGGCCTCAGCGTAACGGACGCCGCCGCGCATCTTGGTGTGAGCCGCAAGCAATTATCCGATGTTATCAACGGCCACGCCGGTATTTCCCCGGAGATGGCGGTGCGCCTCGACAAAGCTTTTGGCGGCGGCGCGGCGGCGTGGTATCAGTTGCAGGCAGCGTATGATCTTGCCCAAGTGATGCAAAGGGCCGACGAGATAGAAGTCAGCCGGGTCGCATAGCTGCATCTCAGCCCAAGACCACCACGACAGCATCCGCCGCCTTCCGCCACGACATCTACCGCCCTACCCCGTCTTCAGGAGCGCGACGTTGCCGGCGGCGAACATGGAGTCTATCGGAGCTTCCTGGCCGGTCCACATCTCGAATGCGGCCGCGCCCTGGTAGATGAGCATGGGCATGCCGCCGAGCGCGGTTGCGCCCGCACTGCGAGCGCCGGCTAGGAATGGCGTGTTCTGCGGATTGTAGATCATGTCCATTACGACCGCCTCGTGGGATATTATCCCGCCGGAGAGCGGTGTCTGGCCCTCGGAGTCTCCATGCCGCATTCCCACCGATGTGCAGTTGACGATGAGGTCCGCTTCGAGCGCAACGGGTTCTAGGGTCGTATCATCCAGTTGGGCGGCGAGTACGCTCACGGCATCGTTATGCAGAGCATCGGCAAGCGCCTCCGCGCGGGAGACGTTTCGGTTGGCGATGGTAATGGATGCAACACCCTCGCGACATAGCGCGAACGCGGCGGCACGCGCAGCGCCGCCCGCCCCCAACAGCAGCACGCGCTTGCCCGTTGGCTCAAAGCCTCCGTCGTCCTTCAGTTCGCGCATGAAGCCCTGTGCGTCCGTGTTGTGCCCGACGAGCCGGCCCGCGCTCTTGACTATGGTGTTCACCGCGCCGATTGCCTGTGCCAGGGGGTCAACCTCGTCCAGAAGAGCAATTACGCTTTCCTTGTGCGGGATGGTTACATTCGCGCCTATGAAGTCGCCGCTGCGGAGCTTCGCCACCTCTTCGGCAAGCCCCTCCGGTGGTGTCTCCCATGCCAGGTACCGCACGTCAAGCCCGTAGTGGTTGAATGCCGCCTGCTGGAACGCCGGCGACAACGAATGAGAAAGCGGGTAGCCGAATATGCCTGCCAGTTGTGTCATGGCGCTGCCTCCAGTATGTGGACTTGTCAGTCGGTGGATAAGGGTGTGTTCAGTATATCAGTATGCTGGAAGGCGGTCATTACGTCGCCCGGTGAACGCCGACGGGCAACACAATTGCCGCTATCGCGCCCTCACCCGCATTGACCCGAAGCGTGCGCCCTGATTACGATTATCCCCAGATTAGAGGCAGACGCCGACCGGAATCGAGGAGAGCCATGACAGACTACGATGACATCGTGAAGCAGATTGCCGGATGCACACGCTGCGCGCTGTCGGAGCGGCGCACCCGCACCGTGCCGGGGGACGGCTCGACGAGCGCGGACATCATGTTCATCGGCGAGGCGCCGGGCTACAACGAGGACCAGCAGGGCCTGCCCTTCGTGGGCGCGGCGGGCAATGTGCTGACCAGCCTGCTGGCGGGCATCGGATTGCGACGCTCGGATGTCTATATCACGAATATGGTCAAGTGCCGCCCGAACAACAACCGCGACCCTCTTACCAGCGAACTGGAAGCGTGCTCGACATACATGGACGCGCAGATAGAGCTTATCGACCCAAAGGTCATAGTTACGCTGGGGCGCTTCTCGTTCGGCAAGTTCTTCCCGGGGCGCAGCATCAGCCGCGAGAGGGGCAAGCCTCGCTCTTGGCGCGGGCGCATGATTTACCCGATGTACCACCCCGCCGCCACGCTGCATAACCCGCGCCTGCGACCTGCGCTGGAGAGCGACTTCCACAACCTGCTGCCGCTCGTCGAAGAGGTCATCGCAATGCCGCCGGGCGATGCGGTCGATGAAGATGAGGCGCAGCAGGAACAGCAGATGAGCCTGTTCTAAACAAGGTTTAACAGGATCATAGGATGGGTAGGATTCTTCGTCCATCACGTCTTTGGGGCTTGCTTGCTCTAACCGCGCTTGCTATGGGTTGCGGCGTAAGCGAGCCGCCGCTGCCGTCAGCACCGATAGCCGTCCCGGACGCGGCAGCCACAGTGTCGGCCGTCGCGACAAGAATACCGGCGACGATTCCGATAAGCGCTCCAACAGCAACGGTGACGCCTTCCGGTAACGACGGCATCAAGCTGACAATCGGCGTCTCGTCCGCGACCCGCGACATTCCGGAGTACGACCGCGGAGACTGGCGACACTGGACTGACGCGGACAGGGACTGCCAGGACGCGCGGCAAGAGGCGCTCATCGCCGAGTCGGAAAGCGCCGTCGTCTATGAGCCGGGCGACAAGTGTCGAGTTGAAAGCGGAGACTGGTTCGGCGTGTACACCGGAGAGTCGTTTACCGATCCGGGCGACCTCGATGTCGACCACATGGTGCCGCTTGCGAACGCGCACAGGTCGGGTGCCTGGGCATGGTCGAAGGAGCGCAAGGCGGAATACGCCAACGACCTGTCCTACGCGAACCACCTGATAGCGGTGCAGGCATCGGCAAACCGGCAGAAGGGGAGCAAGGGGCCGGAGGACTGGAGGCCACCGCGCCGCGGGTACTGGTGCCAATACGCGACCGACTGGGTGACCATCAAGCATAGCTGGGGACTGACGGCGACGCAGCACGAGGTGGATGCCTTGCGGGAGATGTTCGATGTCTGCGCCGATCCGCCGACGCTGGCAGTCACTCAGTCAGAAGGCGCTTCTTCATTACCGCCTGCGCCAATCGCCGCAACGCCAACCCCTATACCACCACCGGACGGCGAACTACGCTATGACCCGGACGGACCCGACCGCGACTGCGGCGACTTCGACACATGGGGCGAGGCGCAGGCATTCTACATTGCAGCAGGCGGTCCGGACACTGACAGTCATCGGCTAGACGGCGACGGCGATGGCATAGCCTGCGCTTCGCTGCGTGGGAACTGATCGCATCAGGCTTGTCCCTACGAGATGGTTGGTGTCTGCCCATCCATTCGATGCATGTTAAAATCACCGTGTGCCATTAGTGCGGCAGAACGAACGCAGGCACGGAATGGGAGGCGCAAGATGGCTACGCAGCGTACTGGAACGCTGGTCACTTACGAAGACTACTGCAACATGCCTGAAGACGAGCGCTACGAGCTGATAGACGGTGAACTGATTATGGCAGCCGCGCCTAGCGTGATACACCAGATGATTCAGGACAACATCGGGCTTTCGTTGAATTTGTTCATAAGATCGAATAATCTGGGCAGATTGTTCTATGCGGCTACAGATATGTACCTATCCGATACGAATGTGGTGCAGCCGGATCTGCTGTTCGTGAGCAGGGAGAGGGCGAATATACTAACTTACGGCGTAATCAACGGCGCGCCCGACCTGGTTGTAGAGATACACTATCACCGTCCACCGCGCAGTGCGATAGAACGCAGAAGCGCGAGCTATACGCACGCTTCCGCGTGCCGGAATACTGGCAGGCATATGCCGAGAGCCGCAGCGTGGCGGTGCTGACGCTGGCAGGTGACGACTACGAGGTTGCGGGAGTGTATGGCATCGACGAGACGCTAACCTCACCGCTGCTGGCGGGGTTCAGACTGGAAATTGGCGACATTTTCGATGCTGATGTTTTGGCTCTTCAGGGAACACAAGACTAAATGACGATAAGGGAGTAAGACATGACAGGCGCAGACCTGGTTGCACGAATACTGAAGCAAGAGGGCGTGGACTTCATGGGGGTCATCCCCTTCAACTCGCTGGAAGAGGCGGCGGCGAAGGCGGGCATCCGTCCGCTGATATTCCGGCAGGAGCGCGTGGGCGTGAATCTCGCGGACGCATACACGCGCGTCACGAACGGCAGGGGAACGGGCGTCTTCTCGATGCAGGCAGGCCCTGGAGCGGAGAATGCCTTCGCGGGCGTCGCGCAGGCTTACGCCGACTCGGTGCCGATTCTGTTGCTTCCGGCGTCCGCGCCGCGCAACCGTGCAGGGGTTCATCCCACGTTCAGCCCGAGCCGCACCTACGAGTCTGTGGTGAAGTGGTCCGGCAGGATAGAACTGCCGGAGGAGATACCGAACGCATTGCGCCGCGCCTTCAGCCAGCTTCGGCTTGGACGCCCCAGTCCCGTGCTGCTCGATCTGCCCAGCGACATACTGCGCGGCGAGCTTTCCAACGGTGATGCGCCGTACATGCCGGTGCAGCAGAGACGCTCCGCAGGCGATCCACAGGATGTGAGCGATGCCGCGAAGATTCTGATTGGCGCGCAGAACCCGGTCTTACACGCGGGGCAAGGCGTGCTGTACGCTGAGGCGTGGGATGAACTGCAGGAGCTTGCGGAACTGACGCAGACGCCGGTGATGACCTCGATGGCGGGCAAGAGCGCATTCCGCGAGGACCATCCCCTTTCGCTCGGCACGCGCTCCAGCACGACGACGGGCATGGTCGTGCATTATCTGGACAAAGCGGATGTGGTGTTCGGCATCGGGTGCAGCTTCACGCGCATGCATTACGGCGCGGACCTGTTCGACAGCAAGGTATTGGTGCATGTGACCAATGACGAGAACGATGTGAACAAAGACTACTCGCCGGATGTGGCGGTAGTCGGTGACGCCAAGCTGGTTATGCGGCAGCTCATCGACGAGATAAAGGCGATGCGCGCGGAGAACGGCAGCGACCGTGTGGAGCGTGGTGACGTGGCGGGTGAAATCAAGGCGGTGCGCGACGAGTGGATGCAGGAATGGCTGCCCAAGATGCGCTCCGATGCAACGCCTATCAATCCATTCCGCGCGCTCAACGACCTGTCGAAGGCGATTGACCGGAAGAAGACCATAATGAACCACGACTCCGGCAGCCCGCGCGACCAGATGATTCCGTTCTACCAGACGGTCACGCCGCGCGGCTTCATTGCGTGGGGCAAGTCAACGCAGCTTGGATACAGCCTGGGCGCGGCGATGGGCAGCAAGCTCGCGGCGCCTGACAAGTTGTGCGTGAACGTCATCGGCGACTACGGCTTCGGCATGGTCGGCACGGACCTTGAGACGGCAGTGCGCGAGGAAATCCCGATCCTGACCATCGTGCTCAACAACTCGTCTATGGGCATATACAGGCCCGAACACTTCGCCACGGCGCACGAGCTTTACGGCACGAAGACGACCGGCGGCGACTTCGTGAAGATGGCGGAGGCACTCGGCGCGCACAGCGAGCGCGTCACCCAGCCGGAGGATGTCGTGGGAGCGGTGCAACGCTGTGCCGGCATCGTAGAGTCGGGGCAGACAGCGCTGCTCGAAATCGTAACGGACGCGGACGAGAAAGACATGCCCTTCAGGCAGTTCTAAGGTTTTCATAGTAGCTGACAAGAGTTACAGGACAGGGAGGATATTCGTCCCCATCCTGTAACTTTTTTCTTCTCGACGTGTAAGAAGGTCTGGACTGCTTCCAGCGCATCAGCACCATGTTAACGGCGATTGAAATTGCATAAAAATCGTTCTGTTGCTTATTGACGCAGGGCAAGCGGGTTTTGGCGATTTTACGGAACATTTGACGCCTTGCATGGCTGTTTTGGCGGCAATAATATAGTCCGATACCTTTGATTACATCCGATGTTTTGTAGCTGATTTCAAGCGTCCTTGTGCTTATGTCAGCCAATCGGATGGGAGAGGAATGTCGATTGTCCAGCCGCAGCCAGCAACCGGGCCAGATTTGGGACGCAGCGTTAGGAGAGTTGCAACTGCAAGTTGCGCGCCCCGCCTTCGAGACCTGGTTCAGGCGAACCGATGGCATGGCGCACAGGGACGGCGAGTTCGTGGTCGGCACGGAAAACGCGTTCGTCTCCGAAATGCTGGAGCACCGCATGTACCCGCTCATAGAGCGCGCCATAGAGCACGTCATCGGCGAACCCACCGCGGTGCGTTTCCAGGTGGTCACGCAGGCCGGCACATCCAATGCTGAACAATCTGATTCATCCGGTCCGGCTGCCGAGGAGTTCGAGCCGCAATCAGTGTCTCCTGTGCCACACTCGCAGGCAGCGGCTTCCGCCCCACCACCTTCTCTGAACAATCGCTACACCTTCGAGAGATTCATCGTGGGAAAGTCTAACGAACTGGCGCATGCCGCCGCGCGCGCCGTCTCGGACAACCCTGGCAATGTCTATAACCCGCTGGTTATGTACTCCGAGGTCGGTCTCGGCAAGACGCACCTGCTGCACGCCATCGGCCACCAGGCGCTCGCCAAGGGCATGAGCCTCATTTACGCAACCACCGAAGAGTTCACCAACGAGTATATACGCGCCATTCGCGAGGGCAAGACCGAAGAGTTCCGACAGAAATACCGCAGCGCAGGACTGCTGCTCCTCGACGACATACAGTTCCTGATAGGAAAGGAGCAGACGCAAGAAGGGTTCTTCCACACCTTCAACGCCCTGCACATGTCCAACCGACAGATTGTGATAACGAGTGATCGCCCCGTATCGTCGCTGAAGATACTTGAGGAGCGTATAAGCTCGCGGCTGAGCGGCGGGCTTGTGGTGGACATACAGGCTCCGGACCTGGAGACTCGGCTGGCTATCCTGCGCGCCAAGGCAGAACAGATGGGAGTCAAGCCGGGAGCAAAGGTGCTGGAGACTCTCGGCGCGCGCATCTACCGTAACATTCGTGAACTCGAAGGCAGCCTGAACAGGGTAGTTGCATACGCTGACATGATGCAGCGTCCCCTGGACGAGGAACTCGTCGGGCAGGTCATCGCCGATTCGCAGGATGCCAGCGAGCGGACACCGCCGTCCGAGCAGCAGGTGATCGACGCGGTGTCGGCGCATTTCGGCGTGGACAGAACGACCCTATGCGGTCGCAAGCGCGACAAGAAGACCGCGCTCGCGCGTCAGGTGGCTATGTACATCCTTCGCGAAGACGCGGCAATGGGAGCGACTGCCATAGCTCGCGCGCTAGGGCGCAAAGACCACTCGACCGTCCTGCACGGCTGCAAGACCATCGAGAATCACCAGAATGCGGACGCCAAACTCCGGCGGGACATTTTGAGGGTGCGTGAGACGCTGGCTGCGGGGTGAGTGGAGAAGTGTGGCAACTTCTCTGCCTTCAGGCTTCCCTTAGTAACCTCCTTGTGCTGATTCTCGGGCTTTATGCGCTCCAGCAAGTTTGTGCCTTGCCGCATTTTTATTCCCGAACGGTCGCCCGATGTTGCTATATAGTGACAGACAGTATCGAAATTCACCTGAACAAACTCTGAACATTTACCATTGTGGATCGTGGATAACCCCTGCGTATTCGTGGATAACTCTCTCAGCATGTGTACAAGTGTGCCTGCGTAGTGGTTGAAACTATTCAAAAAAAGTCTAATCCACACGGCATACCGACTTATAACCCAAAACCCACACACTATAAACATGTCCCTATGCTAGAATGACGATTGCACGGAGTTTCCTGACATTCTTGGCATCCGCCTGATGGACTCGTTCAACTTCCGTATCACCTACTTTACAGGCTGAACTATCCCCAATAAAAACAGCTATATTACTGTTATTCCTGAATAGTCCAAAGATGATAGATGAAGTAGTTATCCACATCACCAGTGGCAATGGCGGTGACGGCGTAGTTAGCGGTCGCCGTGAGAAATTCGTTCCTCGTGGAGGGCCTGATGGCGGCGATGGCGGCAGGGGTGGGAATGTCATTGCCGAGTGTGATGAGAATATGAACACACTTCTCGCGTTCCGATACCAGAGACGCTTTCTCGCAGGAAACGGACGTAACGGTGCCTCAGCCCTGAAGCATGGCGCGGACGGTGATGATGTCGTGATCCGGATGCCTATCGGTACGCAAGTCTGGGACGCCGATGCAAGGAGTCCCAGACTTCTCGCTGACCTGACTGCTCCGGGGCAGAGGGTCGAACTCGCATACGGCGGAGGCGGTGGGCGAGGTAACGCATACTTCGCTTCCGCAACGAACCAGTACCCTTTGCTTGCCGAGAAAGGCGACCCGGGCGAATTCCTGAACCTGCGTCTCGAGCTGAAATTGCTCGCGGATGTGGGTATCGTAGGGCTGCCGAACGCTGGGAAATCTAGCTTGCTATCGGTGGTCAGCGCAGCCCGGCCGAAGGTGGCGAACTATCCGTTCACGACTCTGGAGCCGGTGCTTGGCGTGGTGGAGCATCGCAGGCAGACTTTCGTTATGGTGGACATTCCAGGCATTATTGAGGGCGCACACGACGGCGTGGGTCTGGGGCACGACTTCCTTCGTCATGTTGAGCGCACCCGTGTTCTGCTACACATTATTGACGGCTCTGCCGCCGACCCGCTGCGTGACTACCGGCAGATCAATGAAGAGTTGCGGATGTTCAATGAGGAACTTGCTGCCAAGCCGCAGGTAGTCGCCATCAACAAGACGGACATCACCGAGGTGGCGGATATTGCACCTCTGCTTGATGAGATGTTTGCTGATGAATTCGGGCTGAGAACGGCGTCCGGGCCAGGAGACGCCGAGAGAGGGCGGCTGCGCGGACGAAGGGATGATGCGCCTGAAGGCGCGGGGACGTTGCACTTCATATCCGCAGTCACCGGCAGCGGTGTTGACGCTATGCTCGACAATGTGCTCACTGCTCTTGATACCATCGAGCCTGTCATCGCACTAACCGAGTTTGAGTCGGACCTCCATGCTCAATCGCAACCCAATTATCTGTCGCCGGCATCCGGTAGCCGTGATACTTCTGAATTGCCGGTGCTGCGACCCAAGCCGCGGCGAGAGGCGTTGCTTGTGCTCAGGAACGGCGATGTGTTTGATGTGCAGGCACGCCGCGCGGTGCGAATCGCTGCGCTGCTCAACGAGGACGACTGGAATGCCCGGGTGCAGTTCCTCGGGTATTTGCAGCGCGCTGGCGTCGTGCGGGCACTGGAGGAGGCTGGCGTGGTCCCCGGTGATACGGTGCGTTTCGGCGAAGTCGAGTGGGAGTGGGAGTAGTCGTGCGGATCGGCGTGTTCGGCGGCACATTCGACCCCATTCACTTGGGCCATCTCATTGTCGCTGAGGATGCGCGCATCTCTCTGGAACTGGACAAGGTTCTATTCATTCCTGCCGGACAGCCGTGGTTCAAGTCATACAGGCAGATTACGGAGGCACACCACCGCCTTGCAATGGTGCGCCTTGCCGTCGAAGGCAACCCGTCCTTCGATGTAACCGACATCGAAATCAGGCGCACCGGACCAAGTTACACCGTGGACACGCTCGCGGAGCTGCGAGAACAGTACCCGGATGCTGAGTTCATCGTCATACTTGGCGTTGACGCCTTGCGGGAGATAGACCGCTGGCACCAACCTCGTAAGCTCTTCGAGTTGGCGAGCGTGGCGGGCATGGCGCGCCCCGGCGCATCGCTCGATCCCAGCGTGCTAAACGCCGCCATCCCTGGCGCGTCGAGCCGCATGCGGTTGCTGGACAGCGTTCTAATAGAGATTAGCGGCACCGAAGTACGGCAGAGGGTTGCAGCCGGTCGGTCGATCCGATACCGCGTGCCCGCCGCCGTGGAACGGTATATCCACGAGAACGGGCTGTATCTCGCTGTTGGCTGATTTCTTGGTCGCGCGCGGTGATCTAGGCGGACTGCGTCCGTTGCGTTGGTGTACAATCAGAAGTGTCCCGGCTCCCCGCGCGGGGAATGTCTTGGAAGGGGGTCTGAATAGATATGGCTACCCAGAGACGAATCGTCAAGTTCACTTATGAAGATTACAAGCACACGCCTGAAGACAAGCGGTATGAGCTTCTGGATGGTGAGTTGTTAATGGTACCCGCTCCGAAGGTAACGCATCAGAGAAATTCGAGGGATATTGGTCTTCACCTAGTCATGTTCGTTGATGAGAAAGAGTTGGGCGAGGTGTTCCTTGCGCCGACCGATGTGGTGCTGTCGGAGACGGACGTCGTGCAGCCTGACATTCTGTTCGTCAGCAAGGAGAGGTCATATATCGTCACCGAAGACAACATACGCGGCGCGCCGGACCTGGTGGTAGAGGTCCTGTCGCCATCGACGGCGCAGCGCGACAGGACATTGAAGCGCACCTTGTACGCGCTGCATGGCATCCCCGAATACTGGCAAGCGGACACGGACGCGAAGAATGTACTTGTTCTGACACTGGAGGATGGGGAATACAAGGTTGCAGGGATATACGGCGAGGGACAGACGCTGGTTTCGCCCTTGCTGCCGGGGTTCACGCTGGAGATTGACAGGATATTCTAGGGCGGAGCCGCTATTTCATACATCGCCGCGAGGTTTTCATGAGCAACACCGACGCTGAAATAATACTTGAGCTTGCCAAAGAGAAGGGTGCGCTGATGTTTGGAGAGTTCCAACTTTCGGCGGGCGGCACCAGTTCATATTACTTTGATGGGCGCATAGTTACGCTCGACCCCAAAGGGGCGCATCATGTCGCGCGCGCCTTCCTGCCCGTAGTTCGGAATAGCGGTGCTACCGCCATCGCAGGCCCCACGCTGGGCGCGGACCCGATAGTAGCCGCCGTGTCGGTGATGAGCTACCAGGATGATGGCCCGCCCATGCCCGGTCTCATAGTACGCAAGGAGACGAAAGGGCATGGAGGCAAGCGCGCCATCGAGGGGCCTCTCGTGCCGGGTTCGCGGGTCGCAGTCGCGGACGATGCATGCAGCACGGGCAGCGGCCTGTTCCACGCGATCGAAGCGGTGGAAGATGCAGGGTGCGAGGTGGTCAAGGTGCTGACAATCATAGACAGGCACCAGGGCGGCAGCGACGAGTTGCGGCGGCTCGGCTATGACTTCTACGCGCTGCTTGAGGCGGATGCTGAGGGGAATATCCGCCCCGTCGGTGAGGCATAGAAGAATGGTGTTGGACCTGAACAGCGTCCGATGGCTGTTCTTCGATCTCGGCTACACGCTCATCAACGAGGATGCGGCTGCGATGGGGCGGCTCAGCCAATTATCCGATTCTCTGCGGCAGCGCGGAATCGAAGCCTCCGCCGAAGAACTTCGCGCTACCCTTGAGGCTGCGTCCGCGCGCTTCGACCAGAACCCGTTCAGGAGTCTGCTGCTCGCCTTCACCGACGACGAGGATGTGATAGCGTTCGTGCGCTCATCCGGCAGGTATCCGAAGGAACTGGAATCCCCGTACCCTCAAGCGCAGCCCTTGCTGGACCGACTTTCGAGACGATTTAGGCTGGGCGTCATCGCCAACCAGTCTCCGGGAACACAGGAATGGCTGGAGCTGTACGGACTGGCGCGTTACTTCGATGTGTGCGTGTCGTCCGGCGATGTGGGCATCGAGAAACCGGACGCCGCGATATTCCATCTCGCGCTGGAGCGGGCGGGTTGCGCTTCGACCGAATCCGTGATGATTGGCGACAGGCTGGACAACGATATCCGCCCGGCGAAGGCGCTCGGCTTCCGTACCATGCGAGTCCTGCAGGGAACGCACCGCCTGCAGAAGCCGCGGAACGACGCGGAGACTCCGGATGCCACCGTTGCGGACCTTGATGAGTTGGCGGCACTGCTTGGCGCTGGGGCTGACACGGATGCGCAGGATTAACACGATAACTGCCTTCGTGCGTTGTGCTATTATTCCCTTTGGACTTTTTTCAATGGAGGGAATATAGTGGCGCAAGCTCGCGCAGTACCGCTATCAGATGAAATCAGGCGGGGCAGGAACAGGCTGGCGGTTACGGTCGTTCTTGGCCACGCCATCAAGCACATCTACAACTCCGGGCTGCGTTCCGTGCTGCTCACTGCCATTAAGGACGACACGGGAATAACCGCCGCGCAGTACGGGCTGCTGTCCACGTCCGGTCAGGTTACCAGTGGGGCGACCACCATGGTCGCGGGTTACTTGGGCGACAGGTTTGCCAATCGCTCAGGCGTCATGCTGCTCATCTCGCTTAGCATGATGGGCATTTCGTACTTCCTGCTTGGCGTCGCGCCCAACTACTGGCTGATGCTTGCTGCCATGCTGCTGGTGGGCATCGGTCCCTCGCTGTACCATTCGCCGGCGATAGCCTCGCTGTCGCGCAAGTTCCCGGACAAGCGGAGCTTCGCCATATCGTGGCACGGCACCGGCGGCAGTGTGGGTGAGTTCGTGGGCCCCATACTCACGGGCGCGCTCATAAGCGGCACGTATCTCGTCGCCTTCACTTGGAGAGACGCGCTGCAAATAAGCGCAGGCCCCGCGCTCATCTTCGGGCTGCTGATATACCTGATGATGCGCGGCATCCCTACGGCAAGCGTGGAGACCGAATCGCTGCGGGACTACTTCTCCAAGCTGTTCGCGCTTCTGCGGCGCAGGGGCATGCAGATGCTGGTGCTGACGACCGCGCTCCGCAGCATGGGACAGGGCGCGATGATGGCATTCCTCCCAGTGTATCTGCTGGAAGACCAGGGCATATCTTTTGTGGTCATCGGACTGTTCCTGTCCAGCATCCAGTTCGTGGGGATACTGGCGCAGCCCACTATGGGCTGGCTGGCGGACAGACTCGGGCATAAGACCGTACTGGTGCCCTGCACCGCCGCTCTGGGCTTGCTGATGATTGCGCTGAAGTTCTCTCCTACGGATGCCCCTCTCATATTCGACATTGTTGTAATCGAAATCACGGTGCCGGGCATCCAGTTCGGCATTATCGCGCTGGCGATGGGAGCGTTCCTGTATGCGCTGCACGCTATCTACATCGCGGCGGCGATGGATGTGGCGCAGGGAGAGGCGCAGTCCACGGTTGTGTCGCTCATATACGGCGCGTCCTTGCTGGGCGCATTCTCGCCATTCATCGCCGGCGTCATCGTTGACTTCGGCAGCAATTCGGACGCTTTCGTCTATGGCGGCGCGGCAGTGATAGGGGCAGCCGTGCTGCTGGGCCTGACGCGCCTGCCGAAAGTTGACAGGTGACGGCTGAAGGCTAACATGGATGGACAGGATAAACAGGATTTGAGGATGCCATGGGAACTTTCAGCGTAACGATTGAGATTGGGGACTCGCAGGGGCAGCGGTTTGAGCAAATCGAGACACTGGTTGACACAGGTGCCATCACGACGATGGTTCCGGGCTCCTTGCTGCGGCGCCTTGGGATCGCTCCAAGTAAAAGTCAGTTGTTTGAGTATGCGGGCGGCGAGCAGGTTGAACTAGAAATGGGAGTAGCCACTGTGCGCGTGGATGGCTATGAGACTCCTACCTGGGTCATCTTCGGGGAAGAAGGGACGGGTGCGTTGCTCGGCTCATACACGCTGGAAGGCTTGCTGCTCGGCGTTGATCCCTATGGCCAGCGTCTCATACCCGTTCGCGGTCCCCTGCCTCTGAAATGAAAAGACGGAGCTTTTAGGCGTCTATTAGCACCACATCCCGCTGCATCTGGGTTGTCACGCGGGGTCCACTGTCGCCCATGAACAAGTCTATCTCCGAGCGCACGCCGAACTCGCCCGGCAGGTAGATGCCCGGCTCCACCGTCACCGCGATACCGGGAATGAGCTTGCGCGTGTCGTGCGTCTCCCAGCCGTCGAGGTTGACGGCGTTGCTATGCACCTCGCGCCCCAGGCTATGTCCGAGGCGGTGGTTGAAGTAGTCGCCGAAGCCCGCCTGCGTTATGTATTCTCGCGCGGCGGCGTCAAGCTCCCAGCCTTCGAGCGTCCTTCCCTCGCGGTGCGCCCGCTCCAGCACGTCCACTGCGGCATCACGCCCGCCGATGACTGTGTCGAACACCTGCCGGTGACGCGGCGTCGGATTGTCTCCCACATACGCCGTCCATGTGATGTCGGCGAACATCGCGTCCTCGTGCGGCTGCCGCGTCCACAAGTCTATGAGTATCCAGTCGCCGCGCCGTATCACCGATGTGTTCTCCTCTGTCGGCTCGAAGTGCGGGTCGGCGGCGTGCGCGTTGGCGGCAACGACCGGCCCGTCCGTCACGATCATGCCCTCCTCTAAGAAGCGCTGCCGTATGAACTCCGCGATGCCGAACTCGGTCGGGCTTTCGTCTATCGTGTCGCCGATCCGCCGGAACGCCTGCAGCACGATGTCCCCCAGCGCACGCGCCGCCGCAAGATGCGAGTCAAGCTGCTCGCCGTTCCATCGCTGCGTTGCGTGCTGCAAGAGGTCTGCGGACGATACCACATCGACGCCGAAGGAACGCACAAGCTCCAACGTACCGGCATCTATGCGCGATACACGGGGCATCGCGCCTTGGGGAGAGTATTCCATTGCGATTCGGTCCGCGCCCGCTAGCATGTCGCCTAGCTTGGCTGTCATGTCCTGACGGCTGACGAAGAGCGTCGTCTCGATGCCCAGGTCTGTGAAGCGTCCCTGATCGACGTAACTGACGAGCAGGCGCGGCGGAGCTTCCGCGGCAATCCACAGCCAGCACGGGCGCGTAACATGGCCGATTGGCCCCAACGTGTCCCAGAAGATGGGGTTCATGTCGCGATAGTCGTAGAGTAGCCAGCCGTTGATATGCTGCGCGCGCAGGTACTCTTGGGCCTGCGCGATGACGGCCTGAATGGACATTGCGATTGCCTCCGATTAACTTCTATGTAGAGTTCTGTAAAGGGTAACATGGATAGAGGAGATAGACAGGAATTATGCTATCTCCTCTATCCTGTACATCCATGTTAGGTTATTGCTATGAAATTCGGACTATTCACCCATGTCCCCTGGCCCGAAGGGGAGCAGCCGGCGCGCCTGTTCGCAGAGTGCGTGGAGCAGGCGGTGTTTGGCGAGCAGTTGGGCTTTCACAGCGTCTGGATTGCCGAGCACCACTTCTCGCGGTACAGCCTCGGGTCGTCCTCTCTGGTGCTGGCGTCCGCAATCGCGGCACGCACAGAGCGCATACGGCTGGGCACGGGCGTCCTCATACCCACGCTGCACAACCCCATTCGGCTTGCCGAGGACACGGCGACGCTCGACTGCGTGAGCGGCGGAAGGCTGGACGTTGGCTTCGGGCGCGGCACGTTCGGCTACGAGTACGGCGGCTTCGGAGTGGATGAAGATGAGGCGCATGCGCGATTCCGCGAGAGCGTGAGCATCGTGCAGGGTTTGTGGACCACGCCGGAGTTCTCGCACGACGGCGAGTTCTACACGTTGAACAAGCTCAATCTCGTGCCGCCGCCGCTGCAATCGCCGCACCCGCCCATATACATCGCGGCATCGTACACGCAGGCGACGCTTGAGTTCCTCGTGCGGAACGGATACAGGCTGTGCATCGCGGTGGTGCAGGACACGCAGCAGTCGCTGGAACTGTGCAGGCGCTATCTCGCGCTGTCGGCGGACGCGGGAAGAACCCCAACACTCGATGATGTGCCGTTCTTCCGCTACTTCTACGTCGCGGAGACCGAGGAACAGGCTCGCGAGGACACGGCGGCGCACATCAACTGGATACTGGACATCATGCAGTGGCGGCGCAACTTCAGCGAGAGCAGCGAAGTGCCGTACAGCATCGCGAACTGGCGCAGGGAGCGCGACGAACTGCCGCTGAGCTTCGACTATATCAGCGACAACCGCGCCTTCATCGGCACGCCCGACCAGTGCGCCGCGAAGATAGCCGAACTGCGCGCGCAAGGCGTCGAATACTTCGGCTGCAACTTCGCCATGGGCGGCATCCCGCACGACAAGGTAATGCGCTCCATGCGCTTGTTCGCCGACGAGGTGGTGCCGCGGTTCGAGGACGAGGGCTAACAGGATGGTTTCCGGGAAAATCCTTACTTGGCTTCGTACAGGCACTCTACTGTACTTCCTTACTGCAGCGTGTGCGACGATTTTCGCGCCGGTTGACAATGGCGTAAAAGCACCCCTGCTGACATTGATGGGCGGAGCGTCGATCGTCGTAGTTTTGTTCCCTCTTGAGTTTCGCAGAATCACTTTGGGCACTGCTCTTGGGACAGTGATAGCTATGTTTGGAAGCGGGACTTGGTACGCGGACTCGACTCAGGGGGAATCGGCGTCCATAATAGAGTTTCTGTTTCCTATTACCGTTATCTTGACACTGGTTTTCGTGGGGTTTTCCGTCATTCTTTCCATCCGGGAAACGATACAGCCTAACCCCGAAGTCCACTCAATGCCCCGCAATGGCAGAAACTCTTTTCTGGTTTTCGGAACGCTCTCGATAATTTTCCTTTTCCTGCATATTATACGGTCGAGCTTAGAGCGTAAAAAGCATAATGATGCAATTGGCTAAATCCTGTTAGAATAATGCATCTACAATTAAAGCAAAGAGATTCTGTTCATCGACGATGTGCAAAAATTGCCTGACAGTCGCAGCCTAGCGAACGGAGGTGATACGGAATGAACGACATACTTGGTTACATAAGCACTGCGATGGTAATTCTGTTCACTCTCGCCGTGTACTTGCTAATCGTTCCGATAGTGAATGACGGTGCCTGTGCTTCGCTTGAGTTGCACAAGCCGTTAGGTAAGACATTCATACAAATTCTGTTTGTCTGCTGGTGGTAGCGGATTGGAGCGGTTTTATTGAATAAAGTAGGCCTAGCCGTCATCGGCTCCACCGGTATCATCGGCAGGGTGCATATTGAGGCGATGCGCGGGTTGGAGAGTTGCTGGCTGGTCGGCATACACGCGCGGCGGCAGGAGCCGCTTCGCCAGCAGGCTGAAGAGCTTGATACGCGCCTGTATCCCACGCTGGATGACGCGCTCGCGGACGATGATGTTGACGCAATCGTCATCGCCACGCCGCACCCTTCGCACATGGAGATTACGACTCGCGCCGCGGCAGCGGGCAAGCATGTGCTTGTAGAGAAGCCTCTGGGCGTCACGCCGTCCGAGGCAGAGGCGCAGATTACGGCATGCCGCGAGGCGGGCGTGAAGTTGGGCGTTCTGTTCAACAACCGCTTCAGGCCGGAGGCGCTAAAGATGCGCCAGCTCATCAACGAGGGCGCTATCGGCGAGATTTACCGCTCCGAGATGTCCTCCGCGATGCTTCGCACTCAAGACTACTACGACCGGCTGGACTGGCGCGGCAGATGGGACGCTGAGGGCGGCGGCGCGCTTCTAAATCAGGGCATTCACGGCATCGACATGTACCAGTGGCTTGCGGGCTTGCCTGAGACGGTGTTCGGCATGCTGTCCACGCTGAAGCACGACGTTGAGGTCGAGGACTACGTCACCGCGCTTCTCGGATACGCGGACGGCGTGCATGGCGTGATTCACTGCAACACGGCGCAGGCGCCCAATCAGCAACGCATTACGCTGTGGGGCGAGCGCGGCGCGCTATTCATGAATGACTGGCGAATCACGCTCCGCACACTGGAGACGCCGGTACAGCAGTTCATAGACACCGACAAGACCATCGCCTTCGTCAGCCCGTCGGACACGGAAGCAACATTCGAGTTCGAGCCTGTGAGCGGCACGCACAGACCCGCCATAGATGACTTCGCGCGCTCCATCATAGAAAACCGCGAACCGGCGGTCACGGGCGAGGACGCGCTGGGGTCGCAGGAACTTGTTGCCGCGATAACGCTGTCCGGATGCCGTGGTGAGCAGGTGCGTCTGCCGGTTGACCGAGCCGAGTATGACGCGCTGATTGCGGAACTGCGGCAGGCGGGCAGACTGCCCGTTTAGTGGTATGAAGCTAGGGGATGTATTCTCTCGAAGGTTGCCGCCCGAACCCTGGTCCGAGGGAGACAACATCCCTTGGAACGAACTCGGATTCAGCCGCCGCATGCTGCGCGAGCATCTCAGCCAGTCCCATGACCTTGCCAGCCGTCGCAGCGAGAAGATAGACGCGCATGTGGACTGGATTCACCGCGAGGCGCTGGGCGATAGTCCTTCCAAGATACTGGACCTCGGCTGTGGCCCAGGCCTGTACTCCAGCCGACTCGCGCGGCTTGGGCATCACTGCGTGGGTATCGACTTCTCGCCGGCATCGGTGGAATACGCGAGGGAGCAGGCAGACAAAGAACGTCTTGACTGCGACCACATTCACGCTGACATTCGCACCGCCGAGTACGGCTCCGACTTTGGGTTGGTGTTGCTAATCTTTGGCGAGTTCAATGTCTTCAAGCCCGCAGATGCCGCGCACATCCTGCGAAAAGCGCACGATGCGCTGAACGAAGGTGGCGTGTTGCTGCTGGAGGCGCATACGAACGAAGCCATTCGCGATTTCGGTTTGCGTCCGGCATCGTGGTATTCAGCGGAAAGCGGGCTGTTCTCCGACTTGCCGCACCTCTGCCTCCAAGAGAACTTCTGGGACACAGAGAGTGAGACAGCTACGCGTCGCTACTTCATCATTGACGCATCGACCGGCGAAGTGTCGAGCTACGCGCAGAGCCTGAAGGCGTACACTGAGGAGCAATATCGTGCGGTTCTGGAGAAAGCAGGCTTCGTGGATGTCCGTTTCTACCCTTCGCTAACCGGAACGGATGACGAGTTGCAACCCGACCTGCTGGTGATGATGGGACGAAAGCAATAGAGTTCCCTCTCCCATGGGAGAGGGAACATACGCCCCTGGCTACTCCTGCATCTTGTTGGGAGTCAGCAACTCCCAGAACTCGATGTAGGTGTCTTCGATGTAGGGTTTGAATGCGTTGCCGGCTTCCACACCGGCGGGCGGTCTAACGTTGCCTTCGCGCGAAGGAGACTGGAAGGCGGGGGTCTCCCACTCCATAACAACGATGTTCTGCTCGCCGGGGCATGTGCCGGCGTTGTAGGCGACCCTGAACTCCTCTCTGTGTCCGGCGTCGTGGTAAATCTGCACCTGCTTATGTACGAGAGTCGCCACGCGGCGTGCTTCGCCGGGCTTGGTCTTATAGACGCGCCTGACATGGTACACGGCGTGCTACTCCTGCATCTTGCCGGGGGTCAGCAGCTCCATGAATTCGATGTGCGTGCCCTCGATGTATGGCTGGAACGCGGCCCCCGCCTGCATCGCAGCGGGCGGCATCTCGTTGCCGTCGCGGTAGGGGGACTGGAAGGCGTCAGTCGTCCACTCCAAGATGACGATGTTCTGCTCGCCGGGGCATGTTCGGTCGTTGTAGGCGACTCGGAACGCCTCGCGGTGGCCCTCTTCGTGGAAAATCTGCACCTGCTTATGCACGAGGGTCGCCACGCGGCGCGCCTCTCCGGTCTTGGTCTTGAATACTCGTCTGACTAGATACATTCGATTTTCCTCTGCATAATCCGGTTGAAAAAAAGGGTGAGTATCGAATCCCCTCACCCTAGCCCTCTCCCCAAGGGAGAGGGAATTTTGCTGTTGTTGCGAAGGTGTTACTCTAGCATCTTGCCGGGAGTCAGCAACTCCATGAACTCGATGTAGGTTTCCTCGATGTAGGGGCGGTATGCGGCGCCTGCCTCATAAGCGGCGGGCGGTATGTTGTTGCCGTCACGCGCCGGCGACTGGAACGCGGCAGTCTCCCACTCCAGGATGACGATGTTCTGCTCGCCGGGGCAGGTGCGGTCGTTGTAGGCGACCCGAAACTCCTCGCGGTGGCCTGCGTCGTGGTAAATCTGTACCTGCTTGTGCACGAGAGTCGCCACGCGGCGGGCTTCGCCGGGCTTGGTCTTGTAGGTCCTTCTGACTAAGTACATTCGGTTTCTCCCTTCGGTCGGTTGTCAGTTTTTAGTTATCAGTTGTCAGTGTAAGGAATTGCGCCTGCACTTGGTCGGCGCTGACGGTGGTTTGCAGTTCGCCGTTGGCATCGACACCGAAGTTGTCGGGCGTGTGCAGCGTCTCAGTGAGCGCGTCAACAATGGTGGTCATCTCGGCGTCGGTCTTTGACGCGGCAAGTGTGGCTGCATCGGCGTCGGATCCGCTTGCCAGTAGCTCAGGTATCGCTTCGGCGAGCAGCTCCTTCTCCACGACGGTACGCTGGATGTCGGCGAGGGCGTTCATGTGCCGTCCGAGATAGCAGCCGCCGTAGGTCCATACCTCGAACTTCTCGCCCGCAAGCTCGGTGTTGTACTGGCGTCGCGGCTCAAGGTGACGCTCTTCGAGGTAGCGGCGAATGTCGGCGTCCTCCGAATGCGGCTCTTCCTCATTGAAGAACATCAACACCGTGTGCATGTTCCAGTCTTTTGGCTCGATTCTGATAATCATGGCAGTATCATACACCTTTCCGCTTCAGTCCGTCAGATTGTTGTCAAGCCATCTGTTGACCTCCACCTCGGCGCGGGATTCGAAGCCCCTGGCGAGCAGAGGGAACGGCAGGTCGAGATGGAAGTCGCTGTCCGTTACCGCGAGCGTGCCGCTAAAGCTCACCAACCCCGCCGCTCTGAACACGAACTCCAGCGTATCGCCTCGCCAATGGTGTGACTCGTCCGATATGGAGTCGCCGAACTGCTGAAGCATCTCAGCGAGCTTTTCGCCAACCCATGCCTTTGCCTGTTGTTTGGTGCGGTTGTGCTGTCTTGTGATTTTCATATCTACGGTATGGTAGCACACGCCCACACCGTTCATGTTATATCCTAGTTAACTGGAATGGTTCTGCGATCAGCAGGGACGGCAATCCAAGTACATGAACAATATGGAGACGACAATGACTGACAAGATAGTAGCGCCCTACGGCTCCTGGAAATCGCCGGTGACATCGGAACTGATAGTTGCGGACAGCGTGAGTATCGGCGATGTCGTGCTGCATGGCGATGACATCTACTGGACAGAGATGCGCCCTGCGGACGATGCGCGCAGTGTGATAGTCCGGCGAACCCCGGACGGCACAACGCATGACATCACGCCACCGGGGTACAGCGCGCGCACCCGCGTCCACGAGTATGGCGGCGGCGCGTTCTGTGTTACAGGAACGGATGGCGGGGATAGCGTAGTCTATTTCAGCAACTTCAGCGACCAGCGGGCGTACCGGCAGACGGTTTCGCCGTCGGGAGAAGTCGGCGAACCGCAGCCGCTCACGCCGGAGATCGACATGCGCTACGCGGACGGCGAGGTCTGCGAGCGGCGCAACACCATGATTTGCGTGCGGGAAGACCACTCGTCATCATGGCGCGAGGCGGTCAACACCATCGTCGCCATCGACTTGGAACGCGGCGGAAGCCGCGTGCTCGTATCCGGCGCGTCGTTCTACTCCAGCCCGCGCATCAGCCCGGACGGTTCTACGCTAGCATGGCTGTCTTGGAATCATCCCAACATGCCCTGGGACGGCTGTGAGCTGTGGAGCGCCGACTTGCTTGATGACTGGAGTTTGGGCGAGCGGCGTCTTGTGGCGGGAGGCGTGGACGAGTCCGTCTTCCAGCCGTCGTGGTCGCCCTCGGGCGTGTTGCACTTCGTATCCGACCGCTCAGGATGGTGGAACATCTACCGCGCCGCCGCAGACTTCGGTAGTGTCGAGCAGGTGTGTGGGATGGAGGCGCAGGGCAAAGAATTCGGCAGGCCCGCGTGGGTCTTCGGGCTATCCACCTACGGCTTCGCGTCAGAAAAGCGCATCATCTGCACATACACGCAGTCCGGCGACTGGCACATCGGGGACATCGACACGACAAGCGGCACGCTGACTTTCGTGCCCACGCCGTACACTGACATCGGCACGCTGCATGTGATGGAGCAGCATGTGGCGTTCACCGCCGGTTCACCAACGATGCCTATGTCGCTGATGCGGCACGACCTGGCGGACAGCAGCACAGCAAGCCTACGCAGCAGCAGCGCCGCCACGCTTGATGATGGCTATGTCTCGCGCGCGCAGGCAATCGAGTTTCCCACTGAAAACGGACTGACCGCGCACGCCTTCTACTACCCACCGACCAACGGCGACTACGCTGCGCCTGAAGGCGAAAAGCCTCCTATGATTGTTATCAGCCACGGCGGACCCACAAGCGCGGCGGATTCGTCCCTCGACCTGCGGAAGCAATTCTGGACGAGCCGGGGCTTTGCCGTGTTGGATGTGAACTACGGCGGCAGTAGCGGGTTCGGCACGGAGTACAGGCGGCGGCTGAACGACAACTGGGGCATCGTGGATGTGGACGACTGCATCAACGGCGCGAACTACCTTGTAGAGCAGGGCCTTGCGGACTCTGATAGGCTCATCATTCGGGGGGGCAGCGCGGGCGGCTACACCACACTTCTTGCACTCACCACTCGTGACACATTCAGTGCGGGCGCGAGCTACTATGGTGTCAGCGAGCTCGAGGCAATGATACGGGACACCCATAAATTCGAGTCGCGCTACCTGGACGGGCTGATCGGGCCCTTCCCGGAGCAGGAAGAGCGCTACCGCGAGCGCTCGCCCATCAACCACATAGAAGGCTTGTCCGCGCCGATGATTGTGCTGCAAGGGCTGGAAGATAAGATAGTGCCACCGAACCAGGCCGAGTTGATGGTCGATGCGCTGCGTGAGAAAGGGCTGCCCGTCGCCTACCTGACATTCGAGGGGGAGCAGCACGGCTTCCGACAGGCGGCTAATATCCGTCGCTCTCAGGAGGCGGAGCTGTATTTCTACTCGCGCGTGTTCGAATTCTCGCTCGCCGATGACATCGAGCCGGTGCAAATAGATAATCTGGCATAAGGACGCGGCTTATGAAAGAAAAACTGGGAGCGTTGCTGCTCCTGCTCATATTCGTGGGGGCAATATGGATCGTTCACATAGTGAACGGCCTGCTGTTCGATGGCGACCTCAACAAGTATGGGCTGGCTCCGATGGCGCTGCCGTATCGGTGGCTATCCGAGTTCGAGCTGAGTTGGGCGTATTTTGCAATCAGTCTCAGGGGCATCCTGCTAAGTCCGCTGCTGCATGGTAGCTTCTCGCACCTTCTCTCAAACACGCTCCCGCTGCTGATACTCGGAGGCTTCGTCGCGCTGCGGGGCGCAAGGACGATCGTCGGCGTATCGCTGTTCGTGGTCGTGCTTGGCGGGCTGTTGGTATGGCTGGTAGGACGTCCGGCGATACACATCGGAGCGAGCGGTCTGGTGTTCGGCTACTTCGGCTACCTGCTGGCGCAGGGCTGGTACGAGCGCAGCTTCGTATCCTTACTGGTGGCGGTGGTAGTGGTGATCCTATACGGCGGCATGATACTCGGCGCACTGCCGCAAGGCGGCTTTATCTCATGGGAAGGTCACCTGTTCGGCTTGATTGCGGGGGTGCTTGCGGCGCGATTGGGCAGAGACGAGGATGAGGGATGAGGATGGCGGGTTAAGTGCACACGTACCACATCGCTTAGGACGTATGTACCTGTGCTAGAATGAAGATGCGGGGAGAATACAACATGAGCATTGATAAGATTGTCAAGGGCGCAGAATATGACATACTTCACGTCGCCCGCTCTCATGGCGCTACTTGCGTGAGAGTCTTTGATTCGATTTTTCCTGAGAAAGCAGACTCTAGCTACTTGGGTGTGCTGGTGGATATGTCTGACGGAAGTACGTTGCTGGACCTGGTCGCAATAAAGCAAGACTTGGAAGAGTTGCTTGATTGCGAGATTCATGTCGTGACAGAGTCGATGCTTAGCGGATTCCGCAACCGCGTCTTGAAGGAAGCCGTCACTGTGGAAGCATGAGTGAAAGAGATGAAGATCTCCTCAGGCATATCCTTGAGTCGATTGCCAAAATTGAGATGTACATTTCAGTGGGACGAGCACGGTTTATATCCGAAGCCCACTGGCAGGATGCAACGATAAGACAGCTTGAAGTTATCGGAGAGGCTACCAAGAACCTTTCGCCTGCGTTACGCGCCGCGAATCCACAAGTACCTTGGCGACGTATCGCAGGAATGCGCGATGTCTTGATTCACGATTTCATGGATGTTGATCTGGATATCGTCTGGGCTGTCAGCATAAGCCGCATTCCTGAGTTGAAGCGGAGTGTCAGCGCGATTCTCAGCAGTGGTCAATAAGCATACACATAAAACGTATGCCCGCCGGGGCAAGTGATGCGCTCCTCTATGTCCTCTTGCCAGCCGTCAGGGTCAACCTCCAGATAGGGCATCTCCGTGACTATGTAAGCGGCATCATCATAGGGTAGGGTGATAGCGGTGGGATCGCCGCATATCGGACAGGATATAATCTGGAAGCCCATTTCAAGCATCATTGGTCGTTGCCTCTCATTGCGAAAAATTAACATCGATGTGCGGGACGGATAGGATATTCTCAGCGCATCTGCGGGAACAGCACCACCTCGCGTATGGTCTTGTGCCCGGAGAATAGCATGGTGAGCCTGTCGATGCCGATTCCCAGCCCGCCGGTAGGCGGCATGCCGTGCTCTATCGCCACCAGGAAGTCCTCGTCCAGCCTGTCCGTTTCCTCGCCCGCGAACTGCAAGCGCAAAGACTCCTGCTCCTCGAAGCGCATCCGCTGGTCAACGGGGTCGTTCAGCTCGGTGAAGGCGTTGCAAATCTCCATGCCTGCCACAAAGCCCTCGAACCTCTCCACGAGCTGGGGATTGTCCGCCTTCTTCTTCGCGAGCGGCGACATCTCCACCGGGTAGTCCACGAGGAAGCAGGGCTGCCGCAGCGTGTCCTCAACTCGCGACGATATGAGCTTGTCCATCAGACCGGGCCAGCTCATCTGCTGGCTTACGTCAATGCCGATGTCCGCCATTGCCGTCTTCATGGATTCGATGTCGGGATGGTCGAGGAAGTCTATGCCGCTGTGTTCTTTGATCTGCTCCAGCAGGCTCAGGCGCGGCCACGGCGGCGTGAAGTCGATGGTTTCTCCGTCGAACTCGACGACCGCAGTGCCAAGCACTTCCATCGCCGTGCTGTACACCATCTGCTCGACCATCTCCATCACGTCGTAGTAGTCTGCGAAGGCTTGGTAGCTCTCCATAGAGGTGAACTCAGGATTGTGAGTCAGGTCAAGCCCCTCATTTCGGAATATCTTCCCTATCTCGTACACGCGCTCCAAGCCGCCCACTATGAGGCGCTTGAGATGCAGTTCGGTAGCGATGCGAAGGTACAGGTCCCTGCCGAGCATGTTGTGGTGCGTGACGAACGGGTGCGCCATTCCACCCGCTGCGACGGGCACAAGCATGGGAGTTTCCACTTCTATGAAGCCCCGGTCGTCCATGAAGCGTCGGATGCCGCTGACGATGCGGCTTCTCATTACGGCAATTCGCCGAGCTTCCGGGTTTGCGATGAGGTCAAGGTATCTCTGGCGGAAACGAATCTCCGTATCCTGCAAGCCGTGCCATTTCTCCGGCAGCGGCCGCAGAGACTTGCACAGCAGCGTGAAATCCTGTGCTTCCACTGTTACCTGTCCGGTGCGGGTGCGGAAGAGTGGCCCCTTGACGCCCAGCCAGTCGCCGATATCCAAGTCGCCCAGTGTCTCGTATGCTTCGGGGAGCGCGTTGCGCCGGAACATTACCTGAATGCGCCCGTCACCGTCGAGTAGGTCGGCGAATGACGCCCTGCCCATACCGCGAAATGCGACGATTCGCCCCGCGACTGAGACGGGTTCGGTGCGCGCGTCTCCGGTCTGATGTGCGGCCCCTTGCTCTGCCTCAGTCTCACTGAAAAGCTTTTCAGCCTGCGCGCTAGTGTGAGTTCTCTCGTAGTTGTGCGGATACGGTTCGACGCCGCGCTGCCGTATGCGTTCAAGCTTGTCTAGCCGCACCTGAAATAGTTCGTTTTCCGACTGCGTCATTTCCGCCTTGCTGCCTGCGATTTCAGATGATTCCCTCGCCAGATTCACAGCGATTTCCCCATCGCTCTTACTCATTAATGCGCCCGCCTCATTCTAGCAGGTCTGGCATGCAAGGGCGAACATAAAGGCACCGCTGGAACGTGCATTTTGTCCCATAGCACACTAAAGCCATGCGGATACTATTGAACACTTTCTCAAAAAATGGCTATAAAAGTCCTTTATCGACTGAATTTGAGCGTGCTAGTGTTGACGCAGGAATTGAGAAGCGGCGATGTACGGACGAGGTAGGGGTAGAATTTTGACCCTGCGTATTACGGGCGGCGAACACCGCGGGCGCAGGTTCAGCTTACCGAGAGGATCGGATCTCAGACCAACTTCGGACAGGGTTAGGGGTGCCGTCTTCTCAATTCTAGGTGTGGAAGTGGTGAAAGGTGCCCGGGCGCTTGACCTGTACGCCGGCAGCGGAGCGCTCGGGCTTGAAGCCTTAAGTAGAGGTGCTGCCAGTGTGGACTTCGTGGAGGCGAACCGGCGGCGCTGCATCCAGATAAGGGAAGCGCTCACAACGCTGGGACTGAGCGATCTTGGCAAGGTCCACAACGGTAGGGTAGAGCGCATTCTGGAGACACTGGAAGGTGAATACGGCCTGGCTTTTGCCGACCCGCCTTACACGCTGACCGACTGGGGTTGGCTCATGCAGGCGCTGAACCGTCCGGGATTTCTGGACACCCGAGGGATAGTCATAGCCGAACACAGGCACAGCACAGAGATGGCGGACGAGTACGGTAGGCTGTTCCTTGCGACGCGCAGGCGCTATGGCGATACGGCAATATCAATATATGCAGGTGGAGAATTAGATGGTTAGGGCGCTATACCCTGGCAGCTTCGACCCTGTTCACAACGGTCATGTGGACATAGCGACGAGAGCGGCGAGCCTGTTCGATGAGTTGGTGATTGGCGTGTACGACACGCCGCCTTCAAAGAGATTGATGTTCACAACCGAAGAGCGCGTGGACCTGTTCAGGCGCTCGATACCGCATCTGACTAATGTACGCGTAATTCCGTTCGTGGGACTTGCGCCCGCGGTGGCGCGCAGCGTGGATGCGGAGTTTATCATAAGAGGTTTGCGCGCGGGATTCGATTTCGAGACGGAGTTTGAGATGGCGTTGATGTGGCGGAACATCGACCCCGGTATTGATGTCGTATGCCTGATGACCGCCCTTGAGAATCAATTCGTGCATTCAAGCCGTATCAAGGAGGTGGCGCAGCTCGGTGGCAGAATTGAGAACCTGATTCCTGCGCCTGTGCTGGAGGCGCTGAACAAAAAGCTCAATTCCGGCTAGATTTTGCAGTAAGGATAGGTTTACCCCACCGATTTTCGCTGGATTGGTTGGAAACCTTAAACAACGATCAATCAACGAGTTCAAAATTCACTGATCGAGGGAGGACAAATGCAGGCACCACAAATTGCAGACCAACTCAGAGCTATGGCGGCTTCCGGGACCCGTGTACCGGGTTTCCGCGGCAAGGTGATGGTGGACATCGACAGCCTGGTCAGGCTCAGCGACCAGCTCGGCAATGTCGATATGAGCGATGACGTCCGTGAGGCATCCGAAGTCATCCGGATGAAGGAGAGCATTCTTAATCAGGCTTACCTGGAAGCCAAGCGCATTCGCACGGGCGCTGAGGATGAAGCAGGCAGGCTGACGGACCAGGCTGAAAGCGAGTATCGCACCAAGGTAGGCGAGTCCTCTGTGCTGAAGCGCGCGGAAGAGATTTCGCAGGAAATGCAGGAGCAGGCAGGCTACGAATCCCAGCAGATCCTCCAGGATGCCCAGCGCAAGGCGTATCGCATCGTCAGCGAGGCTGAGAATGTTGCACTGGCGCGACGCGACGGCGCAGACAGCTATGCTCGCGAAGTGCTTTTCAACCTTGAAGAGCAGCTTGCCGACATTCTGGGCCAGGTGCGGCGCGGCATCGACGCACTCAACCTCGAAGTCGAAGCAAGCAAGCGCAAGCAACAGCAGAACAGCGCGCCTGTCAACGGCGCGGCTGCTTCGGCCAACGGCGTTGCCGTCGCCTAACCGAGGACAATAGGCAGAGCTAAACGCCGCAAAAGCGTAAAAAGACAGGGTATCGCAGGAAATTACCGCGATACCCTGTCAATTCGCGTTTACTTTTGCTTACTTAAGGCTTGAACGCCTTAATATTCGCGCTGTGTACGCGCGATGCCCATTCCTCTTCGCCCTGCCATGGCTTGGAGTCCATAATCTCGATGTCCGCAAGCCCCGCATCTGCCATCCTGCCCATATAGATGTCCTGCGGCTCCGCGCCGGACAGGCATGACACCCAGTTCTCCGCATCCTCGGTGGCGTGTGCCGGAAGCGGCGCCGTCAGCACCATATCCGATATGAACATCCTGCCGCCCGGCTTCAGTATGCGGAACGCTTCGCGGAACACTGCGTCCTTATCGGGCGCGAGGTTGATGACGCAGTTGGATATGATGACATCCACCGAATCGCTTTCGAGAGGCGTACTCTCCATCTCCGCGAGGTGGAACGACACGTTTGACGCGCCGAGGTTCTCTGCGTTCTTACGCGCGAGTTCTATCATATCCGGCGTCATGTCTATGCCGATGACCTTGCCCTGCTCACCGACCGCTCTCGCTGCGATGAAGCAGTCGATTCCGCCGCCGCTGCCAAAGTCCACCACCGTCTCACCGGCATTCAGGTCGCCGATAGCCGTTGGGTTTCCGCAGCCCGCGGAAGCCATCAGCGCCTCGTCCGGCAGACCGTCCAGCTGCTGAAGCTCATACAGCGGGTTCTTGGTGGTTACCTCGCCGTCTCCACAGGTGTCCTCCGTGCCGCAGCAGCTAGTGGCATTCTGCGCGAAGTTGCCGTAGCGCTCGCGCACGAGTTCCTTTACGTCAGTGTCCGTGAAATTCACCATAAGTCACTCCTTTTTGTGCTTAACATTAGCTCATTCAACTGCGTGGTCGCGCTTCCGCCGTGAACTCTGCCGTAACCGATGTGTGTGGGGTTGCGACCGCAACCGTACCATAGATCGGTCAGCGGCGCTTCCATGTGTCCACGAGAGACTCACCGTCTTCGTCGCTGACTCCCCACATCTGGAAGTGGACGCGGATGTCCTCATACAGTGAGCGATCACCAACCGGCGCGTCCGTGTCACGGTAGGCTTCGACACTCACATCCATCCAATCGAGGGGTCTTTCTTCCTCCCTTGCGACGCGCTCGATCATATTGACGGCGCACGCCGACAAGCCGGACAGGAAAAACTCACCTGCGCCAAGCTCCTCGCCGCCGGAGTCGTCCGCGACCCAGTGATGATTGCGCGAGTTGCAGATTGCTCGCCCCAGTGTGCCTGTGCTGTAACTCCGCACAGCATAGGCCAGTGATGCTGCCATGTCATCCTCCTTGCATTGCGATTAGTTACTATCCTGTACCGATGGATAATCTATGTCAATATGTCGGGGACTTTCAACAGTAGTATTCGGCTACGCCATTGCCCTCAACTGCTTAGGCGCCAACGACCATAGGAGCTGTCCACGTCCTGATACGGATATATCCATATTGCAGAGCGCGCCCTTCTTCAGAGTGATGAGCCACGAGACCTTTCCCGTCAGAATGTACGAGACAAGGCTGCTCATGTGCGGCTCATGCCCAACAACCATCACATTGCTCAAGGTTGAATGGCTTTTCGCGAGTTCCTGAATAATCCACGATGGATGCGCCTCAGGAACTAGAGCGTCCGATAGGACCATCCCTGATCGCGTGCGCAATCCTTTTCGCACTATCTCCGCCGTCTGCACTGCGCGCACCAACGGGCTGCTGATTATAATATCCGGCTCGACGCCAATGGCATTCATGCCCGCAGCCTCGCGCTCCATACGTCTTACGCCCTTGCTTGTCAGAGGCCGAAGGTTGTCATCTGGGTATTCCGGACCCCGCTCAGCGGCGATGCCGTGCCTGAGAATGTATAGGTTCATCGTCTTGTCTTTCAAGGTTAACTCGGGCTGACAGGATGCAGGGGCTTCCGCGCGTCAACAGATTCGACAGGCTCGTCGTGAGCGACGGATTCGCAGTCCTGCTCCTCGGAGCAGACCTTCACTTCGAGGCGAATACCTTCGTGCTGTTGCACATGCTTGATTATCTCAAAGAGGTCGTTGACACTTGTGTCGTAGTCGGGATGGCACAGGCGATTGATGTCATCGGGCGTCTTGCCCATGAGCTCGCCAAGCTTTTCGTAGCCGATGGTGGCGTAGATGCAGGAGTCCAACGCGATTTTCCCGACTCTGACATCATCGGACAGAAGAAGGTCAATCACGCTCGGCAACATCATTGCGCGATATTCAGTGTCCCACTGCGCGCGTTCCTTTATCGTTTCTTCGTAAGGTCTAGTGAGCGGCATGCCTAACTCTCCTGTCGCTTGCGTCGTCTATACTCTTGCCAGAGCGAGTGGGCGTTCTCAATATCCCTGTGCTGACGGCTCTTTGTGCCGCCGCCAAGCAGGATAATCAGGGTGTCGCCGTCCCTGCCGAAGTAGATTCTGTAACCTGGCCCGAAGTTTATTCGATACTCTGATACGCCGCGCCCGGCGCTCCTGACATTGGACAGGTTTCCCGACCTCATCTGAAACAAAGCCGAGTCTATTCTGTTTGCAGCGATGTTATTCAGTCGGCCGTGCCAGCGCTGATAGGGATTGCGTCCTCTGGCATCGATGTACTCTCTAAGCTCAATCATATCTCTGAAAGATGACGATATGCCCCTATTTTACGAAGTATAGATTTACTCCGCGCGCCGCACCCCAATCGTCGCCTGAATGGCGTTGACCTTCAGCGTCTCGGTGTAGGCGTCATCAGTGGGCGGCTGGCTCACGAGGTCCTGCGATAGCGTCTCCTGCCGTATGTAGTCGCTGTGCGCGGCGATTACGGCGTCGAGTTCGGGGCTGCTTTCGTAGTATGTGACGATGTGGTCGGCGATGTCGAAGTCGGCGGAGCGGCGCATGTTCTGTATGCCATGCACAAGCTCACGCGCGTCGCCTTCGAGGCGCAGGGCTTCGCTGACCTCCGTGCTAACGGCGACGGTATAGCCGCCCTCGTTGGTAACAGCGTAACCGTCCTTGTCAAGGGTCTCCACCAGCACCTCATCCGGCTCAAGTACGACGCCGTTTACCGCAACGGGGTTGCCGGAGCGCACCTGCCCGTGGATTTCAGCAGGATTGGCATCGTTCAGCGCGGCGACGATGTTACGCAGCTCCGCGCCGTACTTCGGCCCCAGTAGGCGCAGGTTTGGCTGCACCTTGTACTCCAATACATCGCCCTCGTCGGTAACAGGCTCTATCTGCTTCACGTTCAATTCGTCCTGCACCTGCGGGGCGACCTGAGAAAGCAGCGCAGCCTCGTCCGTGGAACGCAGCCGCACCAGCGCGTGCTCTAGGGGCTGGCGAACCTTCAGACCCGCCTTGTTGCGGGCGGCGCGTCCCATGCTGGACAGGCGCATGGCGAGCCGCGTTGCGTCCGAAAGCCGCTGGTCTATCAGCGACTCGTCAGCAACAGGAAAGTCGTCCAGGTGAATGCTCTCTTTGCTCTGGCCGTTTGTCAGGTTGCCGTACATCTGCTCAGTCATGAACGGCATCACCGGCGCTACCAGCTTGATCAGCGTGAGCAGGCAGTCGTACAGCGTGGCGTACGCGCCGTGCTTGTCGGCGTCTGCGTTTTCGGCGAGGATGCCCGCCTTCCAGAAGCGTCGCCTGCTGCGGCGCACGTACCAGTTCGACAGGTACTCGACGAAGCCCTCGACATTGCGCGCCGCCCTGTCCGGGTCGAAGTTCTCGAACGCGTCCGTGACTTCTCTGACTAACTGGTTCAACTCGGACAGTATCCAGCGATCCAACTCTGCGCGCTCAGACACCGGTGGCGGCGTTGAAGTGACGTCGTAGCGGTCGATGTTGGCGTAAGTTACGAAGAACGAATACACATTCCAGAGCGGAATGATGAAGCGGCGGCGCACCTCATCCGCCGAGCGAAAGCCGAAGTTGATGTTCAGCGCCGGATTCTGCCGCAGGAACACCCAGCGCATCGCGTCCACACCCATGCGCTCGGCGGCGTCCTCGAACCAGATGGCATTGCCCTTGCTCTTGTGCATCTCCTCGCCCCGGTCGTCACGCATCAGCGCGTAGCTGAAGACCGACCTGAAGGGTGCTGTACTCTCCAGAACGGTGCTCATCGTGAGCAGCGAGTAGAACCAGTTGCGGAACTGCCCGGGGAAACTCTCTGAAATCCAGTCGGCGGGGAACCACTTGCGCCAGTAATCCTGGTCGTGGCGATACTGTATCGTGGAGAAAGACACGATGCCTGCGTCCAGCCATGCGTTGCCCACGTCCTCGATGCGGCTCACGGGCACGTCGCACTCGTCGCAGCTGATCTTCACTGAGTCAACCCACGGGCGATGCGGCGAGTTGCCCTCGAACTCGTCCCAGCCCTCCACGGCACGCTCCTGAAGCTCGGTCTCGCTGCCGATGACGTCGAACCAGTCGCAGTCGCCGCACTTATATATGGGCAGCGCGAGACCGTAGTAGCGCTTCTTGGAGATCATCCAGTCGTCCATGTTTCGCAGCCAGTCGAGCTCGCGCGCGTAGCCGAACTCCGGGATCCAGCGGATGTCGTCCACCACTTCCATAATCTGGTAGCGCAGGCTGTTCGCCTTCTCCTCTGCGGTCAGCTCCTCGCGCGGCTTGTCGTGCTTCTCGCCCATGCTGATGAACCACTCGTCAACCAGCCGGAAGACCAGCTCCGAGTCGCAGCGCCAGCACACCGGGTAGCGGTGCGAATATCGTTCGAGGTTGTAGAACACACCTTTTGACTTGAGGCTGTCGTAGATGGCGTCGTTCGTATCATAGACGTTCTGCCCGGTGAGCCAGTCAAAGCCCTCTACGAAGTCGCCGTACTCGTCGAGAGGCGCGATGGCGGGGATATCGTTCTCATTGCCTAGCTCGAAGTCCTCCTTACCTGCGCCTGGCGCGATATGCACGATGCCCGTGCCCTCGGACTCGCTGACCTCTTCCCACGCGACCACGCGGTGTTCCACGCCCTGCTGCGCCGTCAACTCGGCGAACGGTGCCCGGTAGCGCGCGCCCACCAGCGTGCTCGCAGGAACCTCTCCCAGCACCTCGTACTCACCTCTCATGACCGGCTCGCACTCCTTGATGAGATACAGAATCTCGCCGTCCTGCCGCACCTTGATGTATGTCTTCTCAGGATGCACGGCGGCGGCGGCATTCGCCGTCAGCGTCCACGGCGTAGTCGTCCACACCAGCAACGATTCTACCTCTTGTTCCTTCCCCCTTGATGGGGGAAGGTTAGGATGGGGGTGAGAGGTTGATTCATCTTTGATGAGCGGAAACTTGACGAACAGGCCCGGATGCACAATCTCCTTGTAGCCCTCGGTTACTATTTCATGCTCGGACAGGCCTGTGCCGCAGCGAGGACACCACGGCATCACGTCGCGACCCTCGTACAGCCAGCCCTTCTGGTGGCAGGTCTTCAGGAAGTGCCAGATCGTGTAGTTGTTCTCGTCCGACTTCGTATGATACGAGTCGTCCCAGTCCATCCAGTAGCCGAGCCTGATACTCTGGTTGGAGATGATGTCGGCGAAGCGGTCAACGCGCTGCTTGCACATGTCAACGAACTTATCGACTCCGAACGCCTCGATGTCGCGCTTCGAGCCGAAGCCTAGTTCCTTTTCGACCTCCACCTCGATCCACAGCCCCTGCCCGTCGAAGCCGTTCTGGTAACGCTGGTCGTAGCCCTGCATCGCCCGGAATCTGAGGAAGATGTCCTTATACGACCGACCCCATGCGTGATGCACGCCCATCGGGTTGTTCGCCGTAATCGGCCCGTCGATGAACGAGAAAGTCTTGTCCGCGCCGGAGTTGCGAGCCATGTACTTGGCGGGGATGTCGTTGCGCTCCCACCAGTCAAGGATATCGCGCTCCATAGCGGCAAAGTCGGTCTTGGTATCGACGGGATTGAACATGGGCGAAATCTCCTGGAACCGCTATTGATACATAGGATAGACGGGCGATTAGTCTATTGTATCGCATTCGCCCGATGTATCAATGTTTTATTCGCGGAGGAGATTTTAGCGGGGGATTTCCTCGATGACAACATCGCCGCCTTCCCATGCGTCCACAACGAGGCGGCTGCCCCATAACATTGCCATCCCAAGAAGTGGTTCGCTGTCCGATTCGAAGATTGGAATCAGGCGGCGGTGACCGTCCCATGATACCAAGCCCGCGTAAACCGGAAAATCTCCAACCATTCCGTTGGTTAATACCGCAGGCTGCTTGCCTCTTGAGAGCAAGCCTAGTTTCTCGATAGACGCGAGCGGCAATGTTAAATGGGCTGTGAACGCAGTATCGACGATGGCGTTGACGGTGAGCGTTCGGTTCGGCTCTGAGATATTGACAACGGTTATTGATACGCGCGGCGCTCCGGTGATTGGGGAATCTCCCCAAGAGTGGACGCTGCCTTTAATCATGTTTGGCTTCCAATGCCTGACGGACTGAAGCAAGCCCCATGCGATGCACAGCAGGGTAGCCGACGCGCTCTGCCCATGTAAATGCGTCGGGCCGGCGTTCCAGCAGACGGAACATAGCTGCGGCGTCATCGTAGTCGATTTCATAGTCGCCGCTGTTCACATCGATGATGACCACTTTGCCTTTGTCCTCGTCTTTCATCAGAGGGAGGATTTTATTCTTGTAGATGGCGCGTCCGACGGAGGCGACGTCTTCGTTCTTGACTGGCATGGTGGTCTCCGTTTCAATGTTCAGTCTATACCCTGCTGCGGGCTTCGTAGATGTATTCCTTGAAGTTCTCCAAATGCTCGCTATTATCTGCCCATGCGCCGGCGGTCGTCGTCCTCTAAGTCAACATGACCTAGCGGCGTGAGCGAGCCGTTCTTGTACACAGCGCGGATGTTGATCTTCTTGGACATGGTGGTGCCTTTCGTTGGTGGTGATGGCTGTCATACGTTGGGATGTGGCTCTGCACATGAAAACATAGAGGCTATCTATCGAGTCGGCGGATAATTTGCCTTAGTACAGCCAAAATCAGCGTGTTCATCCCAGCATGTGTCACAGAGGTCTTGCTCACAACCGTGACACTTCAAGGTCGGCCACCATATCCCGCATCGCTGACATCTGTCCATTGTTTGCTGCCTCTTCTCAACGATAAAGATTCAATAGAGGAATGATCTGTTCGTTGCGCATAGCCATGCCGATGGTGGCCATGTCGTCTTCGCTGGCTGGCATGAGGCTACTCTCCGTTTCAGGAGGGATGGATGTTGCTCCAGCATACCATACGCGGAATGGTTGGATTGTGATGAGGTCTATATTCCTACACCACAAACAGCGGCTCATCCCGCGTAATCACCCGCCTCTCCGCCGCCACCGCCTCACGCAAGAACTTGGGCACGGCGAACATCCCCCGGTGCGCGACGCCGTCGTAGCTCCGCAGCTCGCCGCTGACGCGCTTGGCGATCCTGATGTCTGTCTCCTCGGCGGTAAGCGTCAGCACCGTATCGTCCGGCGTGCCCATCACGAAGCCCCATGTCGTGCCGAACGACGGGATGAACGCCTCGCACAGGTGCGCCTGCGGGAATACCGAGCCGACAGTGTTCGCCACGGCAGAGAAGCACTGCTCGTAGAACGTCGCGCCGGTCGGACCGGACTGCGCCACCATGATGCCGCCGGGATTGAGGCGCGAGCGCATGCTGCGGTAGAACTCCTGCGTGAACAGCAGGTACGCGGGCCCCGCCTCCAGCGGGTCGGGCACGTCAATGATGGCGATGTCGAACCGCTCGTCGGTTGCCTCTATGTATCGCAGCGCGTCCTCGTGCAGCAGGGTCAGGCGCGGGTCGTCGAACGCCCCTTGGTGGTGGTTCGGCAGATACTTCCTGCACATGCTCACCACAAGCTCATCTAGGTCAACCATCACCACGCGCTCGACCGAACTGTGCCGCAGCGCCTCCCGCGCCGTCGCGCCCTCGCCGCCGCCCGCGATGAACACCGCGCGCGGGTTCGGATGCGCTATCATCGCCGGCTGCACCAGCGCCTCGTGATACACGAACTCGTCCAACTCGGTCGATTGCGTCTTGTCGTCGAGTACGAGGCTCCTGCCGAAGCACTCGGCGTCATGGATGAGCACATGCTGGTACGGCGAATCGCCCTCGAACAGCACCTCGCGGATCTGCTCAAGCTGCATCAGCCCCTCGGTTATCAGCTCGTAGTGCCAGTTGCCTTCGGGGGGAGTTCTCATGGGAATCTCGCGTGCATATACGGAATGGACAGGAATCGAAGAGGGTCAAGGTCGTGATTAGCAGTACGCCGTCAGTCCCCGATGGGCGCGGAGTGGGGCACGTTCACCACGCCACGCTTGACTTCCATCACGTTGCAGTGCTGCGCCAGCAGGCCCTCGGCGATGAAATGCGCCGCCTCCATGGGCTTGAGGTTTTCGCCGCAGGTGAAGATGTCCACAGCGGCGTAGGCGTGCTCGGGCCATGTATGGATGCTGATGTGCGACTCGGCGATGCAGACGATGCCCGTCACGCCGACCGGCGAGAACTTGTGGAAAACCTCGCCGACAACGGTCGCCCCCGCCTCTTCAGCGGCGGCAAGTAGCACTTCTTTGACCATCGCCATGTCGTCGAGCAGCATGGGGTCGCACTCGTTCATTTCCAGCAGCAAGTGCGTGCCTAGCGCCCTGGGTCGATCATTCAATCACCCGCCCTCCGTTTCGATAAGATTAGGCTATATATTATACAGAGGGCTAACATCGATGAACAGGATAGATAGGATAGACAGGATGGGGAGTGGTAGAATGGCGAGCATTGATGTGAAATTAAGTGGAGAGATGACAGATGAACACAGAAAATATACCTGACGACGCGCCGGCAAGCGCGCTGTTCCCTGAGTTCGAGACGCTGTACGACCTCATAGCGCCCGAAGTCGAAGGGCTGACCGACGAGCAGCTCGACTGGACTTCGGACAAGTGGGGATGGGCGCACTGGAGCATACGACGGCAGACGAGCCACATGGCATCCCTGCTATATCGCTGGATGGTCGTGCGCTGGGTGGATACGATATTCCCCGACGGTGAGCACGGAGTCGAGGATGTCGAGAGCCTGGGAATGTCTGACAACGACAGGGCGCTTGATGTGAGCTACCACGACATGGACGTCATTCTCCGCATACTGCGCGAGGGCATCGCAATCGCCCAGTCAATCCTCGCCGAGCGCACCGCGGGCTTCCTTCGCAACAACACGCTGGTCACCGAATACAACCCGGAGCGCGCCCTCGTAGTCAGCGCGCATCCACACGGCATCACCCTGGACCCTCAGGCAGGCACCGAGACCACCACGCTTGAGGCGACCTTCCGCCACATGTACTTCGAGGAGACGACTCACCTGTACAATATCCAGCGACTCAAGCGAGCGCAGGGCCTGCCGACGGTTTCTGAAGTCCCCCGTGTCGGCTACTGGATGCTCGACGGCTGGGACAGGAGCGAGCCGGACGAGGACTAACATCAATGGACAGGATAAAGGGAATGTGCCTTAAATGCTCTGCAATTCGGGGAAATAGCTGTGGTAGAAGCCTTGGTCTCTGGTGAGGAAGGTATCGGCTGTTATCATGGCGTGCGCGCCAATCAGGAAGTCGGGCAACAGGCGCGCCCGTGTGCCGCCGGCTTGGCGGTATTGCTGCCAGCGCAGACCGGCTTCGTATGCGATTGCGTCGTCGATGGGGGAAAGCCGCACTTCAAGGTTAGCAAGCGCGGCGTCCAGTTCGGCCTTGCTAATAAAATTAGGAACGAGTTCTCCATAGACAACGGGGCAGATGATTACAGAACCTCTGGCGCGGGCGATGCCGAGCCATTCTGTCGCCTGATGCCCATGGATTGGGTCATCTCGAAAGAAATCTATCAGTACATTCGTATCTGACGCAGTTATCATACCCTTCCCCGCACAATGTCCATGTACTCATCAGTGGACATGTCCATTTTTATGATGCCGCGAACCCTATCTATCGGACTCGTCCCCGGCTCGAACTTCTGAATAAGAATCCCTCCGTCCCCGGTCACGCAGTCGATGTTCGCGTCTGGCGTGAAGCCGTAATCCTCACGCATTCGCCCGGGTATTGTGATGCGCCCTTCCTCGTCTATCTGCCGCTTGCGCTTGCGGATTAGCAGCCCATCGTCGCTCGCGATTATGTCGATAGCCATATCCGAGGGTATGCCGAAGTAATCCCGTAGCCCTTTGGGGATGGTGAACCGATTTTCCTCATCATAATCCGTCTCGGTCTTCCGCACCAGAATCCCTTCGGCGGTCGGGATAAGCTCAACCTCCGAATCTTCGTTGATACCGTAATGGTTTCTCATCGCGCTGCGTAGAGTGATTCGTCCCTTTTCGTCGATTTGCATAACTCACTCCATAAAGACTATGCTTGTAATCCCCTCCATCCCTGTCTATCGATGTCAGCTCCCGTCAGTCCCCCGCCGTTCCCCGCATCCGCTCCCGCACGTCGTCGGGTATCTCGCGGATGTACTGGCGCGTCGGCGAGTCATGCCGCTTGCCGACACTTACGCCCGCCTCCGCCATCAGTGCCACGCCGCCCAGGTAGTCGGACACGCTGATGTACTCTGAGTCCACGCCACCGTCGGGATCGGGGATGGTGGTCGTAGCGTTGTGCCAGTTGCCCAGCGGAAACGCCAGCCCCGTGACCGTGTAGCCGAAGACAGCAAAGGCCGTCGCCTCGCATCCGCCGCCGCTCATCAGTTGCCGCTGCGCCTTGAAGTCGCTGTCTCGCTCAAGGATGCTCTGCAGCGCAGCGCTGAACACCTGCTCCGCGTCCGAGTCGAACGTATAGACCCTGTCGCCTGTGCGAATTACCGGCCCTTCCCCCTGTTGCACACCCGGTATTATCGAGCTAGTTTCTACCGACACCACCAGCGTGTCCTCCGGCAGCGTGCCAGCCTCCGCCATCAGCCGCGCGCCAAACAGTCCGCCCTCCTCCGCCCGCGTAAATACCGCGATGAAGTCAGCCTCCGCCTCGCTCGTCACCAGCCTCTCCAGCGCCGACAGGATAGACGCGCAGCCCGCCAGATCGTCCGCGGCACGCATGCGGATCGTGTCACCGTCAATGTCAAAGTCCGGCAGATCGAACACGACCGCAGCAGGCAGTGCAAGCTCCGCGTCCGACTTCACCAGCACCTCCACCAACCTGTCCGCATTGCTCGGTATGTCGTCGTACAGCGGCCGTATCTCTGCGGGAATGCGCTCGCCATCCGGCATCAGCACGAACGCGGGCGTGCGCTTCACCATAGACGCCGCCGGCACGCCCCCAAGCGCCTGCGCGACGTATCTCTTGCCTCCTGATTGAGCGTCCGGCGCATCGGCAGGGCGAACGATTTCATAGGCAGGGTGGTCCATGTGCGCGACGAAGGCGATAGGCGGCTCTCGCTCGGATTCGGGCAACGCGGCAATACTCGGCGCAGTGTACCGCGCGATGATATTGCCGAACTCGTCCCGCCCGTACTCCACGCCGTCCAGCGTTGCGAGCAAACCGAGTATATGCTCCGCAACACCCCATTCGTGGAACGGAACCGCCGGGTTTTTCGCCAGTCCTGCCAGTATGTCCAGTGCGCGTTGTTCTTGTTTATTCATGGTGTTAGTCTAACATGCGTGAAGGGAAAGTACGGAATAGAAAGTAGCCTATGGTTTCACGAAAACACACCACCCCTCCAAGAAGTTCCGCAGATCAGATCCTCGAAGGGCTGAACGACAACCAGCGCGAGGCAGTCACGGCGATAGACGGGCCATTGCTCATCATCGCGGGCCCCGGCAGCGGCAAGACACGCGTCATCACGCACCGCATCGCCTATCTCGTGCGCGTGGTCGGCATCACACCGTACCGCATCGCAGCCGTCACATTCACGAACAAGGCAGCCCGCGAGATGCGCCAGCGCCTTATCCCACTGCTTGGGCAGGCTGCGGATCAGCTAACCGCGTCCACGTTCCACGCCTTCTGCGCGAACGTGCTTCGGCGCGAAGGCGAGCACGTCGGACTTGACCGCGATTTCGTCATCTATGATGACTCCGACCAGATGGCGCTCGTGAAGCGCGCGCTCACCGAGCTGGAGCTTGATCCCAAACGCTTCCCTCCCCGTTCCATCCTATCCGGCATATCCGGTGCCAAGAGCGAGCTGCTCGGCGTTGAAGGACTCGCGCACCGCTCCGGTAGCTACTGGGACGAGATTGTGGTGCGCGCCTACGAGCGCTACGAAGACCTGCTGAGCCAGTGCTCTGCCGTCGATTTCGATGACCTGCTGCTGAAGACCTATCAGCTCTTCGAGCGCATCCCCGACGTCGCGCAGAAGTACCAGGAGCGCTACGTCCACTTCATGATCGACGAGTTCCAGGACACGAATGTGGCGCAATACGCCATTGCCAGACAACTGGCGCGCCATCACCTTAACATCTGCGTCGTGGGAGACCCTGACCAGTCTATATACACATGGCGCAACGCCGACATCCGCAACATCCTCAGCTTCCAGGACGACTACCCCAAGGCGAAGCTCATCGCGCTTGAGGAGAACTACCGCTCCACGCAGACGATACTGGATGCCGCCCGCAGCCTCATCGCCTCCAACACGCAGCGCGTGGACAAGGACCTGTGGACGCGCAACGGCGAGGGAGTTCCCATCGTCATTGCCGAGGGCTATAACGAAGAAGAGGAGGCGCAGTTCGTCATCCGGGAGATACAAACCCTCACTCGCAACCAGGAGTCTGTCGTCGGACGCAGGAAGTCGGGTCCAAGCCTTGGCGACATCGCCGTTATGTACCGTGTGAACGCGCAGTCGCGCGCGCTGGAAGAAGCCTGTCTTCGCTACGGCGTACCCTACCAGGTCGTGGGTGGCATGAAGTTCTACCAGCGGCAGGAGGTGAAGGACATCATCGCCTATCTGCGCCTCATCGCCAACCCCGACGACGACGTGAGCCTCGCCCGCGTCATCAATCTACCCACGCGCGGCATCGGGCAGCGCACGCTCGACCATCTCGCCCGTACCGCAAGGGACGCCGGCACGTCGCAGTTCGCCATTATAAAGTCTCTGTCCGATGGCAGTGCGTTAGATCAGGACGCCGTCATCAGCCCGTTCACCGCGCGAGCCAAGACCGCTCTAATCGGCTTCGGCAACCTTATCGGGGGAATCGCCGAGGAGCGCGAGAACCTTGACCTGCTGGACATCATTGACGCGGTTCTGGAGCGTAGCGGCTACCAGCGGTGGCTGCTCGACCAGGAGCGCGGCGAAGAGCGCATGGAAAACATCCAGGAGTTCCGCGCATCCGCCCGCGACTACCTGCACCTCGGCAGAATCGAATCTCTGACCGCGTTCTTAGAAAGCGTCAGCCTCGTTGCCGATGTGGACAGCATGGAGGATAGGGCGGACGCCATCACCCTCATAACGCTGCATCAGGCGAAAGGCTTGGAGTTCCCCGTCGTCTTCATGGTCGGCCTGGAGGAAGGGCTGCTGCCGCACTCGCGCTCGGTGGACGACCCCACGCAGCTAGAGGAGGAGCGCCGCCTCTGCTACGTCGGAGTAACCCGCGCAAGGGAGCGACTGTACCTGCTGCGCGCGTTCCGGCGTGGCTTCCGCGGAATGAGCGGCGGCTCTGAGCCGGGCACGCCATCGCGCTTCCTGCTCGACATCCCGCAGGAACTGCTGTCAGCGCCCACACAGCCCAAGCGCCCGAGTACCCGCAGTCAGCAGTCGGCAGTCAGGCGCAGTGACGGGGAAACTGACGGGCGTTCAAGATCGACGGATACGCTACGAGAGGGCATAAGACGCACCCGGCTTCCCACCCCGCCCAGAAGCGACAATCGCGAGAGGTCGTTCGGCACTACGCGATCTATAAGGTCCGCCCGCGCCCCCAATGTCCCTGGCCAGCGTCCCACTCGCGGCGCAGGCAGTCAGGCAGCATCGCCATCCCCCCATCTGGCAACCGGCGACAAGGTAATGCACAAGGTCTTTGGTGAAGGCATCGTCATGGAGTGCAAGCCCAGCGGCAACGACTTCGAGGTGACAGTCGCGTTCAGAGACGGAACGGGCGTCAAACGCCTGCTGCTCGGTCTCGCCCCGATAGAGAAGCTGGAGTGACCTCTCGCCGGCGCGCATCCTCTTCGCTCAATTGGTTGCGTAGTTTATCGCACATTGTTTAGCATGACAGCGCGATATTTGGATTACGGAATCAATTGCTAAGGAGAAGGAAAATGCCGAAATATCTGTTTCAGGCATCGTACACAAAAGAGGGTTTGCAGGGCCTTCTGAGTCAAGGGGGTACTCAGCGGCGGGAGACCGTGGAAAACCTGGCCTCAGCCCTGGGTGGAAACATAGAGGCTTTCTACTACGCCTTCGGAGACTACGACCTGTATGTCATTGCGGAACTGCCGGATGACGCGACTGCTACGGCGGCGTCCCTGGTGGTGGGAGCTTCGGGCGCGGGCAGCGTCAAGACGACAGTGCTCATTCCGCCGGAGACCGTGGACGAGGCGACTGGCAAGGCTGTGGACTACCGCCCGCCAGCAAGCTAGTCATAGCGCCAACACCATTATATTGAGCACGTCGGAGCCTGCACGCCTCTGGGCCGCTCCCACATTGTGCATCACCACGATTGAGTGCATAATAGCGCCACTGTGCAGACACCGAGGCGTCCCCGCAATACCGCCAATCCCGTGACATATCTGAGGAACACACTTCGTTCCTCGCCCGCACTGCGCAACCGCGACCTGCGTGTGCTAATGTCCGCGTCCTTCTTCGACGCCATCGGCTTCATGGGCGAGCAGGTTGTACTCAGCTGGCTGATTCTTGACCTCACCGACAATCCGTTCATGGTCGGCGTGTCGCTTGCGCTGCGAATGGCTCCGCTATTCTTCCTCGGTATTCCCGCCGGCACGATAGCCGACATGGTTGACCGCCGACTGCTGATACGCCTGCTGAACATGGTCATGGCGCTGCTGATGGTCGGCATCGGCGCTTTGATTTACCTTGATACGCTGCAAGTCTGGCATCTGCTGGCGTTCGCCGTCGCGGGCGGCTGTATGAGCGCGATGCACCAGGCGGCGCGGCAGAGTTTCGCCTTCGATGTCGCCGGCCGGGAGAATCTGGTAACGGGGCTGGCTTATGTCGGGCTGGGCATGAGGCTCGGTGGACTGGCAGGCTCGATCGCGGCGGGCTACCTCATTGACGGCCCCGGCGCTCACATGGCGTATTGGATGCTCGCCAGCGGCTACATCGTGTCCACGCTTCTGCTGAGTTTCATCCGCTCGCCGGGACAGGCAGCGGCCCGCTCGCGCCAACCCATGATGCAGAACTTGCGGGAGTTCGCCAGCGAACTGCGGCGCAACAATCCGCTGCTGACACTCGTGGTCATAGTGGCGGCAACCGAGATGCTGGGTTTCTCCAGCGGCACGGCGCTTCCAAGTCTCGCACGCGATGTGCTGAACGTGGGCGCGGAAGGCCTGGGCTGGCTGAACGGCTTCCGCAGCGGCGGCGCAGTCGTGGCAATCCTGCTGCTGTCACTCTTCGGCGAGGTGGGGCGCAAGGGTCTGCTGCTGCTGCTGAATATCGTGGTATTCGGCGCGGCGCTTATTCTGCTTGGCCAGTCATCCGTAGTTGCCGCTTTCCTGTCCGGCGGGGGCGCAACCGGTGGGTTCGCCGGTTTGATTCTCGGGCAATCTCCGGCGTTCGTAGTTGCGCTGCTGGCAACGGGCATCATTGGCGGGGCGATGGCGCTGTCCGACATCTTCTCGCAGAGCATGATGCAGAATATCGTGCCGAACGAGCAGCGCGGTCGCGCGATGGGGGCATGGATTGTGGGCATCGGCACCGCGCCGGTCGGCAACCTGCAAGTGGGAGCGGTTATAGGCGCGGCAGGAGTGGGATTGGCGCTCAGCGCCAACGGCATCGCCCTCGCCTTCGTAGGCGTCGCAATCTTCGCCTTCTACGGCAGGATGCGCCGGATGTAAGGTTCAGCGCGCCGTTTGCCTTACAGCGTCCTCGGCCCGGATCTCTGTAACCGCAGGCCGTATGAATGAGAACACCACGCCCACGAACATTAGCCCCGCAACGATGATGTACGCCGTCCGCAGCCCTGATACGAACGCCGTCAGCAGCGCGGTGTCGCCGGTCTCCGCGACCGACGACAGGTTTGGCAGGAAGCCCATCGACACCATCACCGCCGATACTATCGCCGTCGCAACCGCTGTCCCGGTGATGTTCGCGGAGTTCCGCACGAGATTGATGAATCCCGACATCACGCCGTACCTGCTCTCCGGCACCTGCTGCATGATCGACGAGTTGTTCGGCGGGTAGAACGTACCCGTCCCGCCCGTAAGCAGCAGCATGCCTATGGCGACCTTCCAGACCGAGGATTCCACGGCCAGCGTGGAAAGCAGCAGCAAGCCGCACACCGAAAACGACAGCCCGCCCACTGTGAACCAGCGGTAGCCGAACCTGTCGGACAGGCGGCCGCTGACTGGCCCGGTTACTATCATCGCTATCGAGGCCGGCACAAATATCAGCCCGATCTGCTGCGGCGAGAACCCCAGCGCAGCCTGCATGTAGAACGGCAGCAGGAAGCGCATAGAAGAGTTGCCGATGAACGATATGAACTGCGCCGCCACGCCAAGCGACACGAGGCGCATCTTGAACAGCCGCAAATCTATCATCGGCGTTTCGCAGCGCAGCTCCCACCAGATGAACAGCGCGACGAACGCGAAAAGAGCGCCGATGCCGCCCAGCGCGAGCGGATTAGTCCACCCGAGACGAGGCGCGTTCGTCATCACCAGCAGGAATGTAACCAGCGCCGCAGTGGATAGCGCGGCGCCCAGCCAGTCGAACGAAGAGCTGCCGCTGCCCCTCCGCGAGTATATGCGCCCGTCCAGCACCACGAACACCGCCAAGATCGCCAGCAGCGCCAGCGCCACGCCGAAGTAGAACACCCACTGCCAGCCCAGCGTACCCGCTATGAAACCGCCCAGAGCGGGTCCCGCCACATTGCCCGATCCCACGACCGTGATGAAAGACCCTATCGCCTTGCCGCGCTCTTCGTCCGGGAACGTCGATAGCACCATCGCCATACCCGTTCCCTGCGTCATACTCGCGCCCACGCCCTGCAAGACCTTGAAGCCGATGAGGGCAAGTATGCTGTCCGATGTGCTCGCGAACACCCCGCCCACGACGAAGATGACGAACCCGCCGATATAGACGCGCTTGCGCCCGATGATGTCTGACAGCCTGCCCATCGGCAGCAGCAGCGCGCTTATGGCGAGCGCGTACCCTATCAGCACCCACTGAGTTGTCGGCAGGTCGGTGCCGAAGTGCTCCGCGATGGTCGGCATCGTCACATTCAGGCTGCCGAAGTCGGCGACCGAGGTGAACGTACCGATGGCGAGGGCAAGGAACACCCACCACTTGTAATGACGGCTCTTGGATATGTTGCGGAAGAGGGCAGGCGGGGAAAGTATCATAAAACGTAAACTCAATTGTACGCCCCCACGCCGTGAGCGCACAACGGAATTCGACCCTACCGCTTGGACATGCCCACCCGCAGCCGATATAATCGCGCCATAAGGGGAACGCCCCTGTGGAATTGCCCGAAGGGAAAGGAATGACGCCATGAAAGCCGGACTGTTCCTGATGCCATCACACCCGCCGGAGCGCTCCACCTGGGACGCGCACCAGTGGGACCTCGACTGTCTGGAGCTGGCGGACACGCTCGGTTTCAGCGAGGCGTGGATAGGCGAGCACTTCACCGCGCCGTGGGAGCCTGTGCCCGCGCCAGACATACTCATCGCGCAGGCGCTCTTGCGAACCAAGAACATCCGGCTCGGAACGGGCGCGCACCTGCTCCCGTTCCACAACCCGGTCGAGCTTGCCCACCGCGTCGCGTACCTAGACCATCTCGCGCAGGGCCGCTATATGTTCGGCATCGGGTCTGGCGGGCTGCTCTCCGACCATGAGCTTTTCGATGTCGATTTCGACGAGGGCGAGCACCACGCACGCACGCGCGAAGCCTTGGAAATCATCCTCGGCATCTGGGAGAACATCGAAGGCAGCTTCGACTACGAGGGCAAGTTCTGGAACGTGCATATCCCCGATCCCGCCGAGTACGAATACGCGACACTGAAGACCTTCTTGCGGCCACTGCAAGAGCCGCACCCGCCCATAGGCGTGGCGGGGGCAAGCCCCAACTCGGAGACGCTGAAGATTGTCGGCGAGCGTGGGTACATCCCCATGAGCCTCGGACTGAACGCCGTGTATGTGGGCAGCCACTGGGATGCCGTGGAAGAGGGCGCGGCGAGGGCAGGCACGACGCCCCCAAGCCGCAGCGAGTGGCGCATCGTGCGCGATGTCTGGGTCGCGGATACCGACGAAGAAGCACGCGAGGGTGCGCTCAACGGCATGCTCGGCAGGGCGTGGCGCGATTACCTTCATCCGCTGTTCTCGTTCGGCGCGTATCCGTTCATCAACTACATGAAGCACTCGGAGGACATCCCTAACGAGGATATTGACCTTGAATATCTTGTGGACAACCTCTGGATTGTCGGGTCGCCGGACACGGTGGCGCGCAAGCTCAGGGACGTCTATGAGATGGTTGGCGGCTTCGGCACACTGCTGTGGCTCACATTCGACCACTCGGAGAACCGCAACGCATACGAGAAAGCCATGACGCTCATGGCAACCGAGGTGATGCCCCAGCTCGAAGACCTGACGGGGGAGTAGCTCAGGAGCTTGTTATTGTCATGCTGAACGTAGCGCAGTACCTCCTTCAACTGTCATTTTGAATGCAGCGCACCCTTCACCCTGTCATTCTGAACGCAGCGGAGTGAAGAATCTTGTGTGAGGGGAAAGTGTTAGAGTAACGATTGCGGGGGGTGTGGCAGGCTGTAAGGATCGTGGTCAGAGCAGACCGAATTTCAGCAGATGCCGCCACACCCTTTCTCATCGAAGCCCGAACAGTTGCCTGGGCCATCAAGCCCGTACCTGCAAGAGAGGGACACAATGAGTAAACAGAGGATAATCGGGATAGACGTTAGTGGCAGGTTTCTGGACATACACATCTTGCCTGAGGGAAATGGGAGGAGATTCACAAACGACGCATCGAGCATAAGTAAAGTCGTCGAGCTTGCCGGAGATCAGCAAGTGGGCTTCATAGTGATGGAGTCGACAGGTGGACTTGAGACGGCGCTGGTTGCAGAGTGTGGGGTTGCCCGGATACCCACGGTGGTAATGAACCCCAGGCAGATAAGGGACTTCGCCCGCTCGATGGGCAGACTTGCCAAGACGGATGCGATAGACGCGGAAGTCATAGCGCGCTTCGGGTCTGCGCTGAGCCCTGAGCCTCGCATACTTGCTGACGAGCAGTCGCGGGATCTCAAGGCGCTGGTGACACGCAGGCAGCAGCTTACGGAGATGAGGAGCGCGGAGACGAACCGGCTCAAGCGGGCGCAGCCTGCGGTGCAGGAGCGTCTTCGCAGGCACATAGAGTATCTGACACAGGAGTTGGAAGACATAGACCGCGAGATAGGGGAACTTATCAGGGAGAGTCCGATCTGGTCGGAAAAAGCAGAGTTGCTCAGGGACGTTCCGGGGATAGGGTCCGTAAGCTGCCTGACACTTGTGGGCGCACTTCCCGAGTTGGGCAGGCTCAATCGCCAGCAGATAGCCGCTCTGGTAGGAGTGGCTCCGCTGAACAGAGACAGTGGAGCCTACAGGGTTAGGAGAAGCAGTTGGGGTGGGCGCTCCCGCGTCAGGCAGGCACTGTACAGGGCGGCGCTGAGCGCCAGGGTCCATAACCCTGTGATAAGGGCGTTCTACGAGCGTCTGGTGGCGGCGGGAAAGCCTGCGAAGGTTGCTCTGGTGGCGTGCATGCGTAAGCTACTGACAATAGTCAACGCAATGCTGAGAGACGGCATATCCTGGGACAGCCAGTACTCGCGAACTCAGAAAGTAACTGCCTGACCCCCAGCTTCACTCAACACAGTTGCTAGAATCTCTGTCATAAGACAGGCCTGCTCGCTGTCAAGGACGCTAGATTCCTCACTTCGTTCGGAATGACAGCAGAAATCCGAACTCCTTAGAGGTAACGACATTACGTGTGAAATGCCAGATACTTACCCCTCCCAGCCCTTTGACGGAGGGAAACTAGAGCCTGTCCTGAGCTTGTCGAAGGGATGGGCGTGTAATGACCGAATCCTGCCTATCCTGTACATCGATGTAAGATAGTTCCAGCCGCAGCACGCGTTTCGTATCCTCCGTAACCCGCGCCCAGTGCGCTATACGCCACCCCGGCACGCACACGATGCCCCGCTCCGACACTACCAGCGGCAACCCGTCCCGCCATCCACGCGGAACACGCGCATCTATCATGAACTCCCGCAGCGACTTCGACCCCTCCATCCCTAGCGGCTGAAACCTATCCCCCGCCAGCCGTCCCCGCACACGCAGACGCTCACCCACGCAATCCATATCCAGCACCTCAGTAACCATGAACTCCTCCCTTAGAGGGGAAAGTTTAGAGCCTGTCCTGAGCCTGTTGAAGGAAAAGGGGAGAAAATCCTCCCTATCATGTCCATCGATGTCAGTCTCCAATGAAGTTCGTATGCGCCATGCCCCCACCCGCGCCTCACCTGGCACAGGGACAAGAAACTCGCCCCGCAGCGCAGGCAGCGGCATCAGCGCATCCTCCACCGCATCCGCCCTCCCCACATACGCCTCGCCATACCCCGTTACGAAGCCAAGCCCCCCCGACAGGTGCAGCCTCTTGCCCGGCGCGCCCCCCAGCAGCGCCACCATATCCAGTACGTGCCGCTGCGTAACCTCCCCGCCCGCCTCCTCGACCGCCCGCCGCAGCACACGCCCTCGGATCGCCGCATGCTCCCCGCCCAGCGCAACAGCGTCCAGTCTGACGACACCATCCTCTGCCTGCCGCGCCACCTCACGCCACACCGCATCAGCATGCTCTCTGATATAGTCGCTGTCCTGCGTTGCATTCCGCGCCAGCCGCGCCAGCGCATCACGCGCCGACGGGTTCATCCGCTCCAGAAGCGGCACGAGCTCCAACCGAATGCGGTTTCGCAGAAACTCCGGCGACGAATTCGACGGATCAATACGCGGCGTCAGGCATAGTGCCCGGCAGTACGCCTCCGTCTCCGCCCGGCTAACATCCAGCAGCGGCCGAAACAGCGCAACCCGCCTGCCGCCAATCGTCCGCCTGCCCAGCGTCTGCATCCCACGCAGCCCATCCAGCCCGCTCCCTCGTATGATGTGCATCAGCACCGTCTCCGCTTGGTCGTCCGCCGTATGCCCAAGCGCGATCGCGTCCGCCCCATGCTTCGCGGCGGCATCCGCCAGAAACGAGTACCGCACCCTGCGAGCCGCGTCCTCCAGCGACAGCTTGTGCCGCCTGCGGTACGCCGCCACATCCACACCATCCACCGTGAACGGAATGCCCAGCCCCTTGAAAGTATCCCCCACAGACTCCGCGTCCGCCTCCGATTCAGCGCCTCGCAGCCTATGGTTCAGGTGCGCCCCGCACAGCGTCAGATTGTGCTCACCGCTCAGACGGCGCAAAGCATGAAGCAGCGCCAGTGAGTCCGGCCCCCCCGACACCGCCACCAGCAACCGCTTGCCCGCTAAGTCATGCTCTTTTAGAGCGGCGTGGACTTTCCTTTCCAGTGTAACGACCACATTGCCACCGGGATGCTCTTCAAAATCCAATGCCGAGAATACGATGGCAGGACAAAATCCTTCCCATCCTGTTAGCCTCCTCTACTCGCCGAGTCCATTGCCCCTTGAGAAGCCCTGCCGGCTGAGTTCAGCCGCATTCATGCGCGTAACCTTCACCGTCTCTATCTTCAGCGCGCGCATCTCGATGACCTCGATCTTCAGGCCCTCGTACTCCAGCGTCTCGCCTTCTCTGGGGATGTGTCCGAGTCTGTCTAGCACGAACCCCGCGACGGTATCGAAGTCGCCGCTGGGAATGTTGAGGTCAAGGTCCTCATTCGCCTCGTCCACGCTCATCGCCGCCTCCACCTGGAACGTATTGTCGTCGAGGCTTTCGTACTCCTCTTCCGGTGCCGCATCCTCCTCGCCGTGCGCCCCAACTACCTCCTCCGACAGCCGCTTCAGTGTAACCAGCCCCGCCAGTCCGCCGTACTCATCCACGATAATAGCCATCTGGTGGCCATCCTTACGCATCTCGTCGAACAACTCGGCAGTCCGCTTCGTCTCAGGCACGAAGAGCGGGTCGCGTATAACATCCGTAACGGTCGAACTCATCTCCATCCCGCCATTGCGTGCCATCTCCCTCAGCACATCCTTCGCCGACAGGATGCCGATGATGTTCTCACTGGAGTCGTTGTACACCGGAAAGCGCGTGTGCGAATGCTCGTCATAGACACCGAGAAACTCGCTCAGAGTCGTGCTGTGCTGCACGCTAATCATCTCAGGGCGCGGCGTCATCACCTCGCGCACCTGAAGGTCGCCGAATCGGAAGACATCACGCAGCAGCTCCGCCTCCGACGGCTCGAAAGTGCCCTCTGCCTCACCGATGTCGATGAGCGTGCGAAACTCCCCTTCGGTGATGGAGTCGCGCGCTTGCGGGTCAACGCCGAGCAGTCGCGTCGTCCAGTTCGTAATACCTTGCAGGAGGAACACGATGGGCCAGAACAGCGTTTCGATCATTTTAAGAGGACGCGCATACCAAAAGGTTATGCGCTCCGACTGATGCACCGCGATGGTCTTCGGAATCACCTCGCCGAATATCAGCAGGAGCGCGGTGCCGGCTACCGTCGCTACGATGGTAGCAAGACCCTCACGGCCCTCGCCCAGCATATTTAGCACGACCACGGTAATCAGCGCGGTGAACCCCACATTCACCAGATTCTGGCCGAACAGGATGGTGGAAAGCAGGCGCTCCGGACGCGCCAGCATATCCGCGATACGCTGCGCCCCGGGCCTGTTGGTGTTGACGAAGTGTGCCAGCCTCACCTGTTCGAGCTTGAGAAACGCCGACTCTGATGACGCGAAGAACGCCGACAGCAGTATGCAGATGCCTATCAGAATCAGGCTCGATAATTGTGCTTCCGCCATAGGAAATTACCCCCGTTCGGCGCCCTCTTCACGGGCGCGCCAAAGGCTGGAGATGACGCTACGGCTTACGGACGCGCTGAACCCGCGTCTGCCCATATAGCCGTACAGCCTGCGATGGAAAGTCTCGTAGTCCGCCCCGTCCAGGCGGCGAGAATAAGTGGATGCAGCGCGGTAAGCGTTCTCCGAATCGTCGCAATCTTCCACGGCCGCAGAAGCGACGTCGCCCGCGACGCCCTTGTTCATAAGCTCGCGCCTCACAAGCCACGCGCTGCGAGGCTTCGTGCGAAGGCGGCTCTCCGTCCAAAGGCGTGCGAACTCCGCATCGTCGATAAGGGAACGCTCACGCAGGTCTGCAACGACCTGCTCTGCGATGTCGTGGGGAAACTTGCGGCGCAAGTAGCCGAGAACCTCTGCTTCGGTCCTCGGTCTGCGCGCGAGGTGGCGTATGGCTGAGGCGCTTGCGCGCCTCATCTGGTCACTATCGCTATCTTCTTCGTTCATTTCAGGTCACGCGGACCCTGCAAACTCCCCATGTGGTGCTGCCCAGTAGATAAGACAATCTCAATAGTCCCTTCCCCCTTGATGAGGGAAGGTTAGAGCCTGCCCTGAACTTGATTCAGGGATGGGGGTGACTTTTGTGTCCGCCCTCATCTTTGCAAATGTCTCGGTAGATAAACGCCAGTTTGAGCCAACCGGCAAACCCAGTGTATCAAAGCCCAAGTCCCCCCGTAAAGCACAAGATCATAGGGCTGGGCATAACTTCCGCTCCTCTTTCCCTTTCCCCTTGATGGAGGAAGAGCCTGCCCCTGCGAAAGCAGTGGGTTAGAGCCTGTCCTGAACTCGATTCAGGGATGGGGGTGAAACTTCCACGCTGCAAGGCATCACTGATTGCAGCATCAGCAAGGGGACTCGCCATTTCTATTCACCCCATCCTTCCCATCCCGTCCATAGATGTTAGGTCATCAGTCCCCAATCACCGTCAGCGGCACATCATCCTCGCTCTCCGCCTCTTCGCCCTCGTCAATAACAATCTGCGGCGACAGCTTGTTACGCACCAGCTCCTCTATCTCCGACGATATGCCAAGGTTCTCGCTCAGGAACTGCTTCGAGTTCTCGCGCCCCTGCCCAAGCCGTATCTCGCCGAACGAATAGAACGACCCGCTCTTGCGTATGATGTCCTCATCCACACCTATGTCCAGCAACTCCCCGTACCTGCTGATTCCCTCGCTGTACATGATGTCGAACTCCGCCACCCGGAACGGCGGCGCGACCTTGTTCTTCACAATCCGCGCCCGCACCCGGTTGCCCAGCACATCGCTCCCCTGCTTGATAGACTCCAGCCGCCGCAAATCCACTCGCACCGAACTATAGAATTTCAGCGCGCGACCACCCGGCGTTACCTCCGGGTTGCCGAAGAACACCCCCACCTTCTCACGAAGCTGGTTGATGAAGATCACGCAAGTGTTCGAGCGGCTTATCGCCGATGTCAGCTTTCGCAGCGCCTGCGACATCAGCCGCGCCTGCAAGCCCACATGCGTATCGCCCATATCGCCTTCCAGCTCCGCGCGCGGCACCAGGGCAGCCACGCTGTCCACCACCACGATATCAATCGCTCCGCTCCGCACCAGGTACTCGCAAATCTCAAGCCCCTGCTCCGCCGTATCCGGCTGCGACACCAGAAGCTCCTCGATATCCACGCCGCACTTAGCCGCATACGCCGGGTCCAGCGCGTGCTCCGCGTCTATGTACGCCGCCGTGCCACCCTCAGCCTGCGCGTTCGCCATCACATGATACGCAAGCGTCGTCTTCCCCGACGACTCCGCGCCATACACCTCCACCACCCGGCCGCGCGGCACGCCGCCCACGCCCAGCGCCACATCCAGCGATATCGACCCCGTAGAGATCGCCCCCGACACGCTGTCCAGTATCGCGTCCCCCAGCCGCATCACCGCGCCCTGCCCGAAGTGCCTGTCAATCTGCCCGATAGCAAGCTCCAGCGCCTTCGCCTTGTCTCCGCTCGTATTGACTCCCTTACTCTTCGATGCCCCGTTTCGTCTCGGCATACTCGCCTCCATATCATATTGTTGTCAGTGAAATCGCGATGCACCCGCATCGGCGACCCGCACCTGAAATATATCAGATGTCCGCATCATTGTCAAGACAAGTGTTCTAACAAATAACGCAATTCCACAATTCCCCAATCTCGCCAATACATCCCCATAAGTCCCGTGCTATCATGCACGAATGAACGGCAGAGAGTTCGTCAGGCGCGCCCGGCGATACGCCCGCAGAAACAGGTTGAGCTTCGACTTCGACCCATCTCGCGGCAAGGGCAGCCATGGGCAGCTCACCATCGGCAACCGCAGAACAATCGTGCAGCACGACGAGATTGCCCCAAACACTTTCGCCGCGATGCTCAGACAACTCCAAATCAACCGTCAGGAGTTTTAGGCTATGCGCTACGCATTCCCCAGCGACATCGTTCTCGACGAAGAAGAGAAAGAGGCAACAGGTAGAGAAGCCTATGGCGTAACTTTCCCCGACGTCCCGGAAGCGATAACCTGCGGCTGGTCGTGGCAAGAAGCTCTGGACATGGCAGAAGACTGCCTTGCCGTCGCCCTGGGTTTCTACGTCAAAAGCAACGAAGACCTCCCGACACCCAGCCCGCTCGCCGACGGCCAGGTGCTAATCGCCGTGCCGCTCATTGCCGCCGCGAAGCTCACACTCTATACCGCCATGCGCGAGCAGAGCATGACCCACGCCCACCTCGCGGCAAAGTTGGACATGCCCGAAAAAGCCGTCCGCAATCTGCTCAACCCAAATCGCTTCTCCCACATCAGCCAAATCGAGCGAGCCCTCAAAGCCGTCGGACGCTCCCTGGTCGTCGAAGACATGGCAGCCGCCTGACCGAGCCACGCCCCCGCTTATCGTCATTCTCGCGCAGGCGGGAATCCAGTATGCTTGGATGAATGAATCATCCGCGCGTGTAGAGAACACCCCCCAATGTGTTAGCATATCAATGCCGTTCGTCCTGAACCTGTCGAAGGGCCTTCCGAAGGACAAAATCCTACCCATTCCTGTCCTGAGTTTATCGAAGGGCTGTATATCCTGTTAAACCACGCGGAGAACATAAAATGCAAAACGAACCCACCGCATTTCGCGTAGGCGACCCCGGCATCAGCGAAATTTTCGGCGAAGCCTCCCGAATACAGGCATGGCTCGATGTCGAAGTCGCCCTCGCCCAGGCGCAAGCCGAACTCGGCGTCATCCCCCAACACGCCGCACAGGAAATCGAGCGCAAGGCGCGCTACGAAAACCTCGACATGGACAACATCCGCGAAGGCCTCGCCCGCACCGGACACCCCCTCGTCCCCATGGTCTGGGAACTCGACCGAATCTGCGACGGCGACGCCGGCGGATACATCCACTGGGGCGCAACCACCCAGAACATCACCCAGACCGGCAAGCTCCTAAACCTCCGCCGCGCACACGGCGTCTTCCTCCACCATCTCGCCGACCTCCTCAACATACTCGCCGACCTCGCCGAATCCACCGCCGACGCAGCCCTCCCCGGCCGCACGCACGGGCAGCACGCCGTCCCCGCAACCTACGGCTACAAAGTCTCCGTATGGATAGACGAACTCTGCCGCCACGTAGAGCGGCTGCGAGGCTGCGAAACCCGCGTATTCGTCGCCATGCTCGGCGGCGGCGCGGGCACCCTCGCATCTCTCGGCGAAATCGGACTCGACATCCAGGACGGCATCGCACAGAGACTCGGCATGACATCCATGTCCAACCCCAGCCGCACCATCGGCGACCACCTCACCGAATACATCACGATCCTCGCCCTTCTCGCCGCCACATGCAGCAAAATCGGCAGAGAAGTCTATACCCAGATGAAACAGGAATTCGGCGAAGTCGAAGAACCCGTCCCCGAAGGCACCGTCGGCAGCAGCACCATGCCCCAGAAGCGCAACCCCAAGCTCGCCCAGGACATCGTCGCCGGAGCCGCCCAGGTCCGCGCCCTCGTCCCCCTCGCACTCGAAGCCATGCAGACCGAGCACGAAGCCGACCGCACCACCAGCGTCATGATAGACAAAGCCCTCAACGAAGCCTGCATCCTCACCGGCGACATCCTCCAGCGCATGCTCAACCTCTTCTCAGGCATCCGCATCTTCCCCGACCGCATGCGCTACAACCTCGACCTCAGCGGCGGACTCATCATGTCCGAAGCCATAATGCTCGAACTCGGCAGGCAGATAGGCAGGCAGCAAGCCCATGACGCAGTATACGAAGCCGCCCAGGCATCCTTCATCCAAGGCAGGCCCTTCTCCGAAACACTCGCCGAAGAACACGAAGTCAGCCAGCGCCTCACCCCTGAGCAGATACAGGCACTCCTCGACCCCACAGCCTACACCGGAGCATGCAGCCTCTTCGCCCACCGGGGCGCCACCCAAGCCCGCCAAATCGCCGCCGCCATCCTCACCTGAACCCGCCAAAACCCCCCTCTCCTAGGGCTGAGAGGGTAGGTAAAGTCCCCTCTCCCAGGGGGAGAGGGTTAGGGTGAGGGTAAAAGTCCCTTCCCCCTTGATGGGGGAAGGTTAGAGCCTGCCCTGAACTTGATTCAGGGATGGGGGTGAAATTGCAAGTGCAGGCCTGGTTATTCTCAATACCTACCCCTGTCAGTTCCCCTAGGGGGAGGGGGCTGGGGTAAGGGCAAGAAGACATCCCTCGACAGCACAGAGTTGCGTTAATCTTGTTTTTGTTTGTAGATATAAACGATAATAAGAGTACAGGCTATTTTCATTACCGCTAACAAGGTCTCAATCTGTAATGCCTTCGCCCGGCCTTGACCGCCGCCCCCATGGAAAGCCCGTAATTGGAACAGGCGGATACCACGCATTCGTGCCCGCAGCCCTGCCGCCTGAAATCACTTGGAACGAGACTCTTGCCTTCAGGCTGTCCGCCGCGGACCGCTCCGTTGGCAGACTCGCGGGTGAAGGGAGGCGACTGCCCAATCCACACTTGCTGATTCGCCCATTCATACGCAAGGAAGCCGTTCTCTCCAGCCGGATAGAGGGCACACAGGCGAGCCTGGGTGAGCTGCTGGCAGCGGAAGCAGGAGCTGCAGTGGAACGAAGTCCCGCCGACCTGCGTGAGGTGGGCAATTACGTCGCCGCGCTGGAGTATGGGTTGGAGCGGCTGGAATCTCTGCCCCTCTCCCTTCGTCTTGTGCGCGAACTGCACGAACGACTGATGCGTAGTGTGAGAGGCGGCATCGCAACGCCGGGTGAGTTCCGACGTAGCCAGAACTGGATTGGTCGCCCCGGAAGCACACTCACTGACGCCACTTACGTCCCGCCGCCGCCCTCTGAGCTTATCTCATGCCTTTCGGACTGGGAGCGTTTTCTGCACGACAGGACATTCCCGCCGCTGGTGCATGCCGCGCTCGTCCACGCGCAGTTTGAAGCCATCCACCCGTTCCTTGACGGCAACGGGCGCGTTGGGCGCCTGCTGATTACACTACTGCTCGCACAGAGGGACGTCATGCCGTCCCCCCTTCTCTACCTGAGCGCGTACTTCGAGTCAACGCGCCCGGAGTATTACGCTCGACTGCTGGGCATAACCGAGCGTGGCGAGTGGGAAGAATGGCTGCTCTATTTCCTCGATGGCGTTGCCGCTCAGTCCGAAGACGCCATCGACAGAATACAGCGTATAGACAGCCTGTTGTCCCGCTGGAAGTCCGAACTGGCACGGGGACGCTCACGGCTTCCCGAGAGGGCGCTCGATCTGTTCTCCGCGAATCCGTTCTGGACAGTGCGCGCGCTGGCCGATAGACTCGACGTGGCGTACACGACAGCGCAGAGAGCAATCAACCGGCTTGAGGCATTGGGCGCAGTCTCGCGTGTCGGGGACCACCGTCGCAATCGGGTGTACTGCGCGCAGGCGATTCTCGACGCGCTCGAAGAGCTTCCCTAAGAGATGTGGACATAGCCAATCACACCGCCATCCTCACCTGACCTCAACGAAAATCCAGTCCCTCTCCCTCCAGGAGAGGTCCGGGACGAGAACAGCCACCGCGTCCCTCACCCCCAAACCCGCCGCCGCACAATGCCAAACCCCAAGCATAAGTCCTGAGCACCACTCCCCAGAAGCCGGATCCACTCCGAAGAAAAAAAAGGACCCATTTTCAGATGTGCGTCAAAACCAGCAACGTTACGAGTCTGATTCTTGAATGCCCGTTTTCATTCGCTCGAAGGTGTCGAGGTACTCCTGCAACCTATTCATCAATCTAGAGTCGGAGCTGCCTCGCAAGAATTGTTGGACTGATGCATAACCAGATTGTAGATTCCAGCCGGCCATGGTTTGAAGCGTCAGTAATGTTACGTCATCTAGTCCCTCTCCTCTCGTTCGTATGAAATTATCGTCGCTCATAGCCAACTTCTGTATCGCATACAAGTTGCCGTGCTCTATACCGGAGAACGCACGATACGCCAATTCGTACACAGGATTGGCCTGATGCCCACTCTTGTCTTCTGGCCACCAGGACTCTGTAGGTGCGATCGCATTGAATATTTCAAATGCGCTAACCTTATGGACCTCTTCCCTACCGGTAAGTTCTTCATACCAGTCCTTCAGCAGCGGATTCCACTTTTCGAATTGTGTTTTCCCCTCATCCATCTGCATTTCCGGTCCAAGCTTTTGAAACTCGACATAGTCGCTGTTCCAATCCTCAATAAGCCTCTTCTCTCTTTCATGGACTCCTATCTCCAACTGCACGAGCCAAAATAGCCTGTAATTGTACTCCAACATGGGGCGCAGTATGCTGTATTCCACAACTGATATCCCTGCAATACTGGGCCGAGAGATAGCGGCATCAAGTCCATAAGCGAAATCTACTATGCCAGATAGAAGCGCGGCGATTCTACTACCGAAGTAACCTCTGAACCACTCATCCCTTCCACTCTTCCTCTGAATACCAAGAATCTCCGAGAACGGAGAATCTTCTCGAATCTGTAGCCTTCTATTATCGCCCCAATCCGAAACTACGATGTCTGCCATTTCCGCTAGGAGCCCCACAGTTAGTTTTCTCCTACCAATTCATTTCGCATATCGCTCTCTAGGCTTTTCTCGATTCGTACTTTCAACACTTATGATATCGGATCGTCCTCACTGGGGGTCCGCTATGAAATGGCACATTCTTCAGTGATATAAAGGCCTATGAACAAATGCAACCTTTTCCCAAATTCCCTGATATATACGATTCCAAGTACGAAAAGGGCTATGCGTCACAGCATATCCTTTTCCAACCGACTAGCTCCAAGTATTCTCATCCCCTCTATCCCCTCCATCCATGTCAGTTCTCCCCCTTGACAACCCAAACATCCGCACGTATGATGGGTGACGTAAAAGAACATAACAGCTATCTCATCTATCCTTCCCATCCTGTACATCGATGTAAGTTAAAATGTGCATCCAAAACACCCTGCAACAACACATACTAGACATCACCAACGACGGCAAAGACGTCGCCGACTTCCTCTATGCAACTATGCATGGACAGAACTCCAACGCCAAATTCCACCACCAGATGGAAGCCGCCAAGCACCTAACCAAACTCGCCCTCGATGCTGCCCTCTCCCTCCCAACAGCAGAAGACCACGATGAGGGTGAACATCTCCAGAACGCTGATAGCACATCCCCTTCATCCCCTCCATCCATGTCGGTCCCCGTCACAGACCTTGACATCATCAACTACAAGGTAGCACGCCTAATCCGCGAAGAAACCAACGACGGCTATCTCATCGCGGAGTTCCTATCACGAGTGATGCACGGCGCCGCAGGACAGGGCAGACCCATCAGCGAGGCAGACCGCATCAGAGCAGCCATCGAACTGATGAACCGAGGCTTGGGCAGGTTCGGCGATACACGCGACCGCCGCATCTCAAACACTCAGGACGACCAGGAACTCATCAACTCCGGACTAGCCCGCTACATCAGAGAGCACACAGACCACGGACTGGGACCCGCCCGCTTCCTGCTCAATGTGGCATCAGGCTGGGACGAAGGCTTCTCGATGCACCAGCGCGTCACAGCCACCCGAGAACTCATCCGGCGCGGCTGGGACACCAACCACGATAGGGTTACACCCGACGACATCACCGCCTACTACGAAAGGCAGGAAGCCCGAGAACCCACAGGCTACGACAACAGGCTGCAAGAATGGCGCGAGAAAGAGCGCGCCGCACAGGAAGAGCGTCAAAAGCAGCTCGAAAACGAGCCGCAGCTTGAAGCCGGTCTCTTCGCCCACCTGAGCTTCGACGAAATCGACCGCTACGAGGCCATGAGCGCCGAAGAGCAGGCAGACTTCGTAGAGAAGCAGAGACAATACCGCGCAACCCGCCGCTCATCCCCTTCCGTTCGTCCTGAGCTTGTCGAAGGACCTGCCCAGCACACCGCCCCTTCCCCCTCGACGGACGAAGACCCTGCCCCTAACGAAAGTGGGGCCCGCGATGGGAGCGAAAACCCAGAAAACATCAACTGGAACACCCTGCCACAGGACGACACACTATCCACAAACGCACCCCCTCTTACCCATCCTGTTAAGTCCCAAACCCACATCCGCAGCCCCTAACCAATCAGTCCCCTCTCCCTCTGGGAGAGGGTTAGAGCCTGCCCTTGCGAAGGCAAGGGGTGAGGGCAAAAGTCCCTACCCCTTTGACGGGTTCACAGGGGTAGGTAAAGGGTGGTTTCAGTACAAAACCTACTCACTCTGTCATTCTGAATGCAGCGCACTTTCTGCATGTCATTCTGAGCGCAGCGCAGCGGAGTGAAGAATCTAAGATACCTGTCATAAGACAAGCCTACACGTAGTTAAGGACGCAAGATTCCTCACTTCGTTCGGAATGACACCAAAAATCCGAACCCCATGGCAGAAGGCTAAAGTGAGGGCATAGGACAAAAATCCCTTCCCCCTCGACGGGGGAAGGTTAGAGCCTGCCCCTGTGCAGACAGGAGGATGGGGGTGAAATGGACAGTTCATCCTCCCCATCCTGTACATCAATGTCAGATACAAACCCGCTCGTCCTGAGCTTGCCGAAGGACACCTGACGGCTGGCACCTGAGGCCTGATCCCTGACACCTGACACCTCCCAAACATTGTGATATATTACACAACATGAAAATACTCGAAACATCCGCAGTGCCATGCTAGTCCGCAACGGCCTGCTCGTCGCGAGCGCCGCGCTTATGCTCGTGACCCTCTACATGGTCTTCCTATGGGTGCCCACCGAGGTCAACCTCGGCGTATCCCAGCGCATCTTCTATTTCCATGTCCCCTTGGGCTGGCTCGGCATGCTCTCCATCATCGTCGTCGCAGTCGCCAGCATCGTCCACCTCATCAACGGCAGCCAGTGGTGGGACGACCTCGCCTACACCACCGCCGAAATCGGCGTCATCTTCGCCAGCCTCATCCTCGTAACCGGCGTCATCTGGGCGCGCGGCGACCTCGGCTGGTGGTGGACATGGGACGCCAAGCTCACAACCACCCTCGTGCTCTGGTTCATCTACGTCGGCTACCTTATGGTCCGCGCCTACGCGCCCAAAGGCTCGCAAAGCGCCCGCTTCGCATCCGTCATCGCCCTCTTCGGAGCCATAGACGCACCCATCATCTACATGGCAACCGTCTGGTGGAGCACCGCCCATCCCGAACTCAACGTAGGCCCCGTCGCCAGCGAAGAGGACGCCATCGGCTCCGGAAAGATTTACGCCACCCTGCTCGTAGCGGTCATAGCATTCACCGTGCTCTACATACACCTGCTCGTCGAGCGCTTCCACCTGCGCCGCTCCGAATCCGCACTCGACCAGCTCCACCAAGCCGTCAGTCTGCGCCTTTAATCCTGTCTATCCTGTACATCGATGTTAGCCCCCGCTCCAGGAGACGAGCCTTGCGACTCATCATCACAGCCCTCTCAGCCGTCATAATTGCCCTGGCCGCGCCCGCAATCGCCGCCGCCGACACTCTCGCCCAGCAGCCGCGCGGCGAAGCCGAACTCCCTTGGCTCTTCGCCGTTTACGCCATCACTTGGGCAGCATTCTTCGGCTACATCTTCGTCATGTCCCGCCGCCAGCGCGAAATGCAGCGCGAAATCGACACCCTCAAGCGCGCCCTCAATTCAAGAGACGCTGACCGGAGTAGATGACATGGGGTAGAATAGATGAAGCAGGAGTCGCAACGAACATCTATATGGAGCATATCCGAGGGATGGCTGACAGCATACTTCCTGCTGTTCACAATCCAGTTCATCGTCGGCGTATCATTCATAGTCTGGTATGAAACGGTCGTTGTAACGCACGACTCCGAAGTCGAGACATTAGCGAATATCCTTTGGAGAGCGGGAGTCATCCCAATCCTGTCTGCTTCGACATCGTACATATTCTCAGAAGGGGGACGGCTGACCATGGTCATATCCAACTGGGTGGAGAGAAAACTCGAAGAACGCAGAACAAACCGTGAGCAGATGCTTATCAAGCAAGGCTTCGAGCAAGGCCGCGAACAAGGCCGCGAAGAAGGCTTCGAGCAGGGCCGTGCATACGAGCGCGAGCGCATCGCCAACGGGCACACCGACGACCACGAACCGCCGCATTCCGCGAACGGGCGCTAACCGCCAAAGAAGCAAGGCTTAGCATGATAATATCCAACTGGGTTGAAAAGAAACTCAACGAGAATCTGCGAAAGAGCCGGGAAGCCTTCGAAGCCGAGATGCGCGAAACCCGCAAGAAAAGGTATGAAAAAAACTATCACGAAGGCTTCAAGCAAGGCTATCAAGAAGGCCGCAAAGAAGGCTATCAAGAAGGCTTTGAGCAGGGCCGTGCATACGAGCGCGAGCGCATAGAAGCTGAAACCAACGGCCAAGCCTCCGATGACCCGCACCGCGAGAACAACCGCTAAACCACCATAATGAGGAACCCCGCTTGCTGAACCTGAAATTCATCATCGCCGCCACCGTGCTGCTAGGCGCGCTCCTTTACCTCGGCTTCATCGCCTTCCAGAGCGCGACCGTGTACTCCTACACCGTCAGCGAACTCACCACGCTCGGCCCCACGCCCGAAGGCAAGCTCGTCCGAGTCAGCGGAAGCCTTGTCGAAGATACATTCACCCGGCCCGACGGCTCCACCATGGCGCACTTCACCCTCACCGACAAGGAGAACGGCGGAGTCAAGTTCGTAGCCGCCCAGCACGACGGCGTCCTCCCCGACCTCTTCTTCAACCCGCACTCCGAAATCATACTCGAAGGCACATACCGGCCCGACGGCGTATTCGACAGCCAGAACGTCCTCGTCAAGTGCCCCTCGAAGTACATCGAAGCCTCCGAAGACAGCGCATACGACCAGTCCGCCTACCCCAAAGAGCAGGTAAATTAGGGAAGTCCGCTCCCCCATACCAACTCGTCATTCCCGCGCAGGCGGGAATCCAGCGGGGTTGCGTGGGGAGTAATTCTCAATATACTCAGTCTAATCCGTAATCGCCCCATCCACATACAGCAATTCCAGCGCCTGCATCGCCGCCAATTCAGCCTGCTGCGCCACACCCGGCTCCATCCCCTCGCACAGCTGGGCAATCGCCCCCGCCACCGTGCCCTTCCCGTCCAGTCCCGCCAGCAGATGCGACACCAGCCCGCTGCACGGAATCCCCTCCGGGTGCGCGTCCGTTACTAGCCCCACACCCCACACGAACCGCTCGTCCGCAAGCACAGGTTGCCGCTGCAACCTAACCCCATCCGCAAGCCGCAGACGAGCGCCCGTCGGCAACCCCCGTTTCCGCCGCCGCTGCCGCTCAGACTCCACCGCAGCCACGCTAGCGCCAAACGCCGCCGGCAGCAGACCCTTCGACAGCACCGCCCGCTCGTAGCCCCGCGCGGGCTGCCCCGCCACAAGCTGGATGAACGACTGCCGAGGCGTCAGCAGCGGGTCGTCGTCCAGCAGCCTCCGCGCCTCCCAGAAGTACGAGTCCGCAGTCCTGTTGCTTGAATAGAACAGCCGCGCCAGCTCCCGGAAGTGCCCGTACTCCCGGTAATACATCTGCTCATACATCTTCCCCGCCGGCACAGCAATCGTCGGGTCATCCAGCGCAGACGCAACCACCACCGAGGCAAGCGCAGCATAAGTCAGCGCAAGATGCACGCCCGACGAGAACAGCGGGTCAACAAAGCACCCTGCGTCGCCAACCAGTATGTAGCCGGGCCCCGACATCCGCTTGCAGCGATAAGACCAGTCCCGCACCACCTCCGGCCCCGAGACCATTTCCGCGGACGCAAGCATGCTTGCAAGGTAAGGCGCGGCAGCTATCTGCTGATCGAGGAAGCCCATCGCTCCTAATTCCCGGATGCCCCGCTGCCCCGTCTCAGCGTCCACCACCGCGCCCACGCTCGACCAGCCCTCGCGCAGCGGCCCACCCAACGGAATATGCCACAGCCACCCGTCCGCCTGAGATTCGATGAGGATGTTGCCGCCGTCAGGCTCCGGCAGGCGCTCTCCGCCCTTGTAGTAGCCGTACACCGCGAGATTGCGAAAGAAGCCGTCCCATTCCCGCAGTTCCAACTGGCGAGCCAGCACGCCGCTCTGCCCGCTCGCGTCCACCACGAAGCGGGCGGGCAATTCGATCTCATCGGATGATCCGTCAACAGGGCGGCACCGAACGGCGATTGCTGAGCCGTCGTCGCCAAATACTACCCGCGTAGCCTGCCAGCCCTCGCGCACATCCACGCCCGACCGCCTCGCGTTGTTCAGCAAAATCGCGTCGAACTCAGGTCGCCACACCTGGTAGGAATGGGGATTGCTGGCATGTGTCTCGCTGAAGTACCAGCTCCACGGCTCGCGCTCCGTACCCCAGATCATCGTCGCGCCCGGTTTCACCGTGAACCCGGCTTCGCGCACCTCGTCCATCACGCCCAGGCTTTCGAGTATCGGTATGCTCCCCGGCAGCAGCGACTCGCCCACATGCGCGCGCGGAAAGCATTCCCGCTCCAGCAAAACGACATCCAGCCCCATGCGTGCAAGCAGGGCGCTGGCGCTGGCTCCCGCAGGTCCGCCCCCGATAACTACAATGGAATCGTTCACCGACATAAGAGTCTATGCGTGCAAAATAAAATGGAGAGGATCGGAACAGATCCCCTCCATCCTGTCTATCGATGTTAGAATTCTAAGCCTCGAACCCTGCCGCGCGGTGTGTCCCGTCGCAGAAAGGCTTGTTGTCCGACTCACCACAGCGGCACAGGAACACCATCTCTCCGTCGCCGTCGATGGCAATCTCGTTGCCGTCCGCATCCATTATCTTAATCCCGCCCTGCACCAGCAGCGGCCCATTCTTCCTTGTCGTAACCGTCGTGTCTGCCATGATCCTCTCCCTTTCTCATCTTCAGGCTCTCAATAGTTCCCTCTCCCCGCAGGAGAGGGTTAGGGTGAGGGGCTAAATCCCCATCCCTATCCTCCCAATTGTGGCATGGTCAACTCTTGCGCCCCTCCAGTGCCCTAATGAGTTCGGGCACCACTTCGGCATAATCTCCCACAATACCGAAGTCTGCCGACTGGAATATCGGCGCGCGCGCGCTGCTGTTGATGGCGACAACCGTACCTGCCTTGCTTATTCCCACCGTGTGATTGAATACGCCGCTTAACGCAACTGCAAAGTACAGGTTCGGCGATACCGACTTGCCGGAAAGCCCGATCTGGTACTGGCGCGGCAGCCAGCCCAGTTCCGTAACATCGCGCGTCGCTCCCAACGGCGCGCTCAGCGCATCGGCAAGCTCCCGAAGCAGCGGCAGGTTCTCCGGCCCGCCGATGCCCTTGCCCACGCCAACTATTGTATCCGCGCTGTCAAGTTCCGCGCCCTCTGCCGATTCATTCACCACGCGCTCGACAATCTCCACCCGCGCCTCGCCCAGGCTATCCAGCGACAGCCGCCGCACCACCGCTTCAATTCCGTCATCAGGCACGACCGGCGTCAGCAATCCCGGACGCACGGTCGCCATATACGGCTTCGTGCTTGACAGTATCGGCGCGACGATGTTCCCACCGAACGCGGGCTTCAATTGCACCAGTCGTCCCTCATCATCAACTTCCAGACCGATGCAGTCCCCCGTCAGCCCCAGCGACAGTCTGCCCGCCAATCGCGCAGCAAGCTCCCGCCCTATCACCGTCGAGCCAAGAAGTACCGCGTACGGGCGATGCTCTCGAATCGCGTCCGCCAGAATAGCCGTGTACTGAGACACCTCATAGGCCGCCAATCGCACATCCTGCGCCACCAATACCGCATCAGCGCCAAAGGCGGTCAGCCTATCTCCGTACTGTTCCACCTCATCGCCAATCAGCACCGCCTCCACGCATGTATTCAGCGCATCAGCAAGTTCGCGCGACCGCCCCAGCAATTCCAGCGTAATCGGACGCAACTCACCGCCCAGCGTCTCAGCCAAGACCCAGATTGCGCCCACAGCCCCGCGCTCTCGCCGCCCGCCACGCGGTGCTGCATTCTCGGAAGACTCGCCCACCCCGCCGTCGTCAAACACCCCGCGCTTGTCCAGATACGCCATCAGTTCCGCGACCGCATCATCCGCCGCCTTATCCCGCACCACGATCCCTTCGCGCTCCGGCTCAATCGAATATATCTCGCTCACCCACGTCGGCGATCCGTCCATGCCAAACACCGACATATCATCAGCCAGGTCGGAGGCGGCCAGAGTCACCACAGGCTTTCCTGCGCCGCTTGCCGTTCCGCCCGCCTCGGGTATATCTCCGGCGCGACGTCTTCCGTCACCGTGATGAGCGCTGGAAGCGCGCACCTCACCACGTCATACCCCTCGTCCGTAACACGCTCCGCAACAATCGCCGCACCTTCACCGGAAGCATCCAATTCCAGGTGCCGCACCGCGCTCACCTGCGGCAGGTCAAGCATCTCCGCGATCTCCGCGCCCACCTGCCCCGTCTCCGCGTCAACGCTGTTGCGCCCGCAGATAATCAGGTCGTACTCGTCTCGCGCCAGTACAAGGGCAAGCGCCCGCGCCGTCGCCAGCGTGTCGCTCCCCGCAAATGCCCGGTCGTTCAGATGCACCGCGCTGTCCGCGCCCATCGCGAGGCACTGCACCAGCGCGTCCCGCGCCTGCGGCGGCCCCATCGTGAACACCACCACCTCAGCGTCATGCTCCCGCTTCAGGTTGGCGGCAAGCGACATCCCCAGCACGTCGAAGGGGTTCACCTCGCTAGGCACGCCGTCACGCACCACTCGCCGCGTCTCGTTATCGAACTTCAGCAGCGACACGACGGGAACCTGCTTGATGCAAACTGCAATCTTCATGGCAACCATTGTTCCCCTATCCCAAGGGGAGAGGGTGAGGGTGAGAGTATTTTCCCCTTGATGAGGAAAGGTTAGAGCCTGTCCTGAGCTTGTCGAAGAAATGGGGGGGGTGATAATGTGGGGAGATTCTGTCTATCTACTGGCTGCCGATATTCTCCCGCACTCGCTCCGCAAACCCGGCAGGCGCAGCCTGGCGCGGCATCCCTCTCAACGCCGCAATCGTCTCGCGCAGCGTGCGGAAAAACGCCTCGCACAGCGGGCAGTCGCTCAGGTGCGCGCGAATCCTCGCTTCCAGCGTCGCGTCTATCTCCCCGTCAATATAGTCAGACGAGTTCGCGCGCGCCTCCTCGCAGGGATCTGGCAGTCCGCTGCGCCCAAGCAACCTGAGTATGCGGGACTTCAACGACATCATCATTCTCTTCGCCTGAAACTCAACCTCAAGCCAAGTGCAAGTATAGCAGTAAACCAACTTGGCGCAAGCCGACGGACTTTTACTTATTGGATGCGCTCACTTACAATTGGATGCAAGGACTCCTAATCTGTCCCTTACCCCTTGATGGGGGAAGGTTAGGATGGGGGTGAAACCCGAAATGCCCATGCCCTGAAGGACAATGACTGACCAGCAGGAAACATCTCGGCAAGACCCCGCGCCGACAACCTTCGACGAAATCGTCGAGGCATACTCGGACTTCGTGTACAACGTCGCCTACAAGATGATGGGCAACCCACACGACGCCGAAGAGGTTGCGCAGGACGCTTTTCTGTCAGCATTCCGCGCATTTGACCGCTTCCGCGGCGAGTCCCGCATCACCACATGGCTCTACCGCATCACCGTCAACGCAGCCCTGATGCGAATACGGCGCGAGAAGCGCGCCCGCGAGCTGCGCTGGGTCGGCATCGAGAACCTCGACGTGCCAAGCTGGGACGATGCCCCTGAACCGTCGGCCATGATCTCCGAGCTGGGCGAAAAGATTCAGGAAGGCATCGCCATGCTCCAGCCCGAACTGCGCGCCGCCGTAGTGCTCCGAGACGTTGGGGGTCTGTCCAGCAGGGAAGCTGCCGAAGCCCTCGACATCACCGTCTCATCCCTCAAGTCCCGCCTGCACCGCGCCCGCGTCCTCCTCCGCCAGCACCTCGCCGAGTACGCGCCATCGCGTTAGCGCGGAAGGGCATTTGCCGGAGGAAGTGATTTTCGCGTCGCGTACAGCCATCAAGTCTGCTGATGGCGTAGGCGGGCGATTTCTTCCAAGAGCGTGCGTTCACGCGCTTCTGCCGCTTCTGCGCGAGCTTCGGCAATGGTAATCCTGTGCAGCGTCATACCCGTCTCAGGGTCCAGCACATCGAACTCATGCCCATCCCAGCAGAACACCATATCCATCAACTCGCTGTATCCCCTCAGCGTACCGTCCTCTTCTGCGCGAATCTCATACGGCTGATACACGCCCTCAACCAGCCTCTCCCCCGCAAGCGGCTGCCCGTAATACTCGCCGTCATTATGGTCGAACCGCCAGTATTCCTGCACTCCAAGCCGCTCATACAACTCACGCTTGCGTCCAAGGTCGTTCCTCCAAGTGCTCTCAGGCGCCACTTCCATCACGAAATCGGGGACTTTGCCGATCTCCCATACCAAGTAGTTGGGCATTTTGCTATCGCGGATATACACTGCATCCACGCCAAAGGCGATGAGGAAGTCCGGACCGACGCGGCGGTTACCGTCGGATTCGTCATAGAAGATGAAGCCGTCGCCGGTGGCAAACACATCCGGGCTGTCCTTGTACATCTCAAAGAGAATGCCTATCACTCGATACAGGGGTGGAAATTGCAGCACACGGTCCTCCCGGTCCGGCTCGTCGTAGAATATATCGGGGTATTTGCCAAACCGATATTGGGCAGTCGCCTTGGTGCTAGCCTCAGTCGCCGCCATTATGAGCCTCCCACATTCCTTACTGACCTTCCGTACCCCCGCATTATAGCGCAGCCCTAAGCCGAAATTCATCCCATCCTACGGCGTCATCGGCGTCAGCCGCACCCCAATCACCTCCTCGCACCACGCCGCAACCGCAAGCAACCTAGCCTCCTCGAAGTGCCCCGCCACTAGCTGCGCGCCCAGCGGCATACCGCCCTCGCTCAACCCTGAAGGCAGTGTAATTTCAGGGAAGCCCCCAAGCGTCCACGGCGACTGGAACTTCGGATCGCCCGTTGTCTCCCTGCTCGGCGGCGCGGGCGCGGGAGTCGTTGGCATCAACAGCGCGTCAAACCCGGTCATTCCCGCCTGAACGCCTCGCGCGAACTCCCGCTGGAAGTGCTTCGCCTTCAGGTACGTCAATGCCGGCGTCCCCATCCCCTGCTCCACCAGCCCATGCACATTCGCCGAGAAGTCATCGGCTCGCACCGCGAAATTGTCCTCATGCACCTGCGACGCCTCCACCGACATCAGCGTACGCTGCGCCCTCAGAGCCTCGTCGAAGTCTGCTGGCAGCGCAACCTCCTCGACCATCGCGCCCGCCTCTCCCAGCGTCGCCGCCACAGACTCAATATTCGCGCGCGTCTCATCGTCGCACTGCTCCAAGAAGAACTGCCGCACCAGCCCGATGTGCGGCGGCTTGATATTCGACTGCGCCGCCTGCAGGTAGTCCTCCGTGGCGCGCTCCGACGAGTCCGGATCGTCGATGTCATGCCCCGCCAGTACATTCAGCATCGCGGCGGCATCTGCCACGCTCCGCACCATTGGCCCCATCGTGTCCAGCGACTCCGACACCGGATACACCCCATACCTGCTCACACGTCCCAACGTCGGCTTCAGCCCCACGATCCCGTTGTACGAAGACGGACGCACGATGGAGCCACCCGTTTGGGATCCCAACGCCGCCGGAAACATCCCCACCGCCGCGCCCACAGCCGACCCGCTGCTTGACCCGCCCGGAGTATGCGCCGCATTCCACGGGCTTACCGTAGGTGACGGATCCCCGCAAGCAAACTCCGTAGTAACCGCCTTCCCCATGATTATCGCACCCGCCTGCTTCAGCAGCGCAACCGTAGTCGCATCATGGTCTGGCACAAAGTCCGCGTATATCGTCGAGCCGCTCGTTGTCAGCACCCCACGCGTGAAGTAGATGTCCTTGATGCCTACGGGAACGCCGTGCAGCGGCCCGCGTGGCCCCTCTGAGGCGAGTTCGCTATCGCGTTCTCGCGCTGCCGCCATCGCGGCATCCCCGTCCAGCGTAACCCAGACCTTTAACGCGTCATCCAGCTCAGCGCAGCGCGCCAGCAGCGCTTCCATTAGCTTCTCTGCGGACAGTTCGCCGTTTCTTATTCTTTCGGAGATTTCAACTACGCCAAGCTCAGGCAATTCATTCATGTCATATCCCTTTCATCGCACAGGCCAGTGTCAGGCTCATCCCTTTCATCCAGTTCATCCATGCCGGTTGACTAACTGATATACTGACTAATTGAAACACTATTCCACGGAGTATCTTATGCCCCGACTCACTAATCAGCAACTCAACGAATTCCTCACCAGCGGCGCACACTTGATGAAACTGGCGACCCTGACCCCCGAGGGCTATCCGTATGTCGCGCCCGTCTGGTACGACTACGATGGCAAGGCTTTCTATGTCGCGGGCAGGCGCACCGCGAACTGGGTAGCGCACATCCGCGACGATGAGCGCGTATCATTCTGCATCGACACCTGTGACGCGCCCTACACCCGCGTGATCGCCGAAGGCACGGCGGTGATTGCCGATCCCGCCTGGCTCGGCGACTGGAAGCACTGGGCAGTCCGCTACCGCGGCGAAGAAGAGGGCACGCAATACTACGAGGAAACTAGGCACATGCCCCGCGCCTACATACGCATCACTCCCCGCAAGATAACCACATGGGCAGGCCCCGGCTGGCATCCTCGCTATCAGGAATAGCGCCCGCAAGCAAAAAGCTGTGATATAATCCATCACTGGCATATAGTCTCATATATGTTTGACAGGCATTAGCGCATTCTGGAAGATGTATGAACCGGAGGTGGATGATGGATGCAGTCAGGCGAGTGGTGGGAGCGCTGCTCCTACTCACGGCGGTGGCCGTCGGAGTCTATTTTGTTGCCGGCCAGCTAGAGATATTGCCTCCTCTCTGGACGCCAATAAACGTACTGATGGCGTTTTCCGCTATTCTGGGCGTCATCTTCGCCTACCTGCGAAAGCGTAACCTCGAAGCCGCAGGACTCGACCGCATCGTTACTCGCCGCTACCTCGAAGCCAACATCCTGTTCTACGGCTTCATCGCAATCGCAATGCTCTTCTTCTGGAACTGGTTCGACCTGCATTTCGACCCCGACCCTCAAGACACCGATAACAGCATTGTCTGGATTATCGTGGACACCGTTGGCCCTCTGCTATGGGGCGCGCTCGGCATGTTCCTTCTGCGCGGCGGCAACGACGACTGACGCCACCGGCACGTTGCAGACAAGACACCCAGACTCAGAATTAGGTATTGCTCACACTTGTTGAAGTGAGGCGCATTGTCCCTTCCCCCTCGATGGGGGAAGGTTAGGATGGAGGTGAATCCTACACCAAAAGCAATGTTGAATCTGACACTAACACCTAATTAGCAATACCCAGAATTAAGCTCACTACCTAATTCATAAAGGGTATCCACCCTTACTGTCATTCTGAACGAAGCGAAGCGGAGTGAAGAATCTAAACTCGCTGAATTTCCGCCGGTCTCAGCACCTATCTACCTCTGATACGGAGTCAACGAACGAAAGGAGCACAACTGCATGGACATTCTCAAGAAAATCGTAGGCATCATCCTGCTAGTGGTGGCGGTAGTAGTAGCGGTTCACACCGTAGTCGAACCCCTATACTTCGACAGCAGCCAGTCCGGCAGCGGGTACAGCGAAGGCGTCTGGTCTATTATCAACCCGCTCTCCGCAATAACCGTCATCCTCGGCATCATCTTCGGCTACATGAGAAAGCGCGACGCCGATGCGGCGGACGAGACCACCGTCACCCGTGAGTTCCTCACAGCCAACACCATCTTCTTCGGCTTCCTCTTCATCGGCATCATGTTCTTCTGGAACTGGTTCAACCTGCTTAGCCCCGCCTTCAACGCCGTTGGCCCCGACGCAGTCGCCCTCGCATGGATCATCATCGACGCAGGCCTGCCCCTGCTCGCTGGCGCACTCGGCATTCACCTCCTCCTCGCCGACACAGACTAACGGAAGCAGACGCCCCCTCCCCGTCTTCCTTTTGTCCCTTCCCCCTTGACGGGGGAAGGTCAGGACGGGGGTGAAACGGCAAGCAAGCCACATGCAACATACAGAAGGTGCAACAACTATGGACATGCTCAGGAAAATAATAGGCATCCTTCTGATTGTGGTCGCGGCCATAGTCGCAATCCACACGGTAGTGGAGCCGCTCTACCACGCCTCCACTGACGCCCAGCCATACTCCCCGCTATGGAACATCCTCGACCCCATCATGGCAGTCGCCATCATCCTGACCATCATCTTCGGCTACATCCGCAAGCGTGATGCCTGCAACGAGGCTGGCACCATCGTCACCAGGGAATGGATTTCGGCAAACGTCGTCTTCTATGGCATCATCTTCATCGGAATCATGTTCTTCTGGAACTATTTCAACCTGCTAAGCCCGGCCTTCACCGCCGTAGGTGCAGACGCCGTCTCGCTCGCATGGATAATCATAGATGCCGCCCTTCCCTTGCTCCTCGGCGCAATGGGCATGCACCTCTTCAAGACAGACGAATCCTGACACCTGACATCTTTTGTCCCCTCTCCCCACGGGAGAGGGATAGAGCCTGCCCTGAGCTTGTCGAAGGGGTGAGGGCGGAAATAAACCTTCCCCTTTGATGGGGGAAGGCTAGGATGGGGGGTGGAAAGACTTGACACCTGACTGCTGATAGCTGACACCTGCCCTACTCAAACGTCAGCGACACCTTCATCGCCCCGTCCTCCCGCGACTCCGCGAGGTCGAACGCCTCCTGCACCCGCTCCACTGGGAACTGGTGCGTAACGAACGGCGCCATGTCAATCTCGCCCTTCGTGATGAAGTCCGCCGCTAGCTGGAACGCTGGTAGTCCCGGCTCATCCTGCGCGCCGAAAGTCGTGTAGAGGTCAAGGCGCTTGCGGAAGAAGGTATCCCAGTCGAATGGTATGCGCTCCATCGTCGGCGGCAGTCCGAAGACCGCGATCGTGCCGAGAGGCTTGACCATCTTCAGCGACTGGTTCAGCGTCTCCACGCTGCCGCATGCCTCAATGACCACATCAGCGCCCTCGCCGTCTGTTAGGTCCAGCACCGCGTCAGTCGCCCGGTTGCCCGTCACATCTATCGCGTGGTCAACACCCATCCGTGTGCCGTGCTCGCGCCGAGCCTCCACCGGCTCCACCGCGATGATGCGATGCGCCCCCAGACGCCGCAGCATGAAGTCGTGGAACAACCCGACCGACCCCTGCCCAAGCACGGCCACTGTCTTGCCCAGCAGCGGCGGCAGCTTGCGCGCCCCGAACACCACCGTACCGAGCTGCTGCGCCATTAGAAGGTGCGCCGGAGGCACATCCTTGGGCAGCTTCAGCAAAAACTGCTCCTCTATCATCTGGTAGCCCGCGAACACCTTAGACTTCCAGATGTTCGGCGCCGTCAGCACAAGGTCACCTTCTTCCAGTGACGTATCCCCCGGATCCACCACCTCGCCCACGCCCTCATGCCCCGGATACCCCGGAGGCAGTGGGAACTCATAAGCGTTCCAGCCCATATACACGATATGCAGGTCGCTGCCGCATATCGACCCAAGCATCGTCCGCACCAGTGCGTGCCCCGGCTCCAACGCAGGTATGGGCACTTCCTCGCAGCGCAGTTCCCTAAGTCCTGTCGCCACAGCCGCCGGCATCATTGCCATATCGCGATTCCTTTCCGCTTCGCCAATTCGCGCCTCTGCTTCAATCTCAAATACTGCCAGAGATTGTCAACCCAGAGCGTATTCGTGTCAAGATTAAGGTACAGAAGGCGCGAGCCGGTAGATACCCCCGTCGAAGGATAGGATAAATATCTCGCCGCTCTGGTCCTCGCCAAACGACGATATCTCCAGCCTGCTGTCCACAAGCTCCAGATGCTCCGAGACCTGTCCACCATTTTGTCGCAGCCCCCATATCTTGCCGCTGCAGAAGTCTCCATAGACGTAAGCGCCATACAGCGACGGCAGCCTCTTGCTCCGATACACATACCCGCCCGTAACCGAGCATCCCCCCTCTCTGCCATACTCCGCGATCGGCATCTCTAGCTCCTGAGTATCGCATCCTCGGCTCGGCTCGAAGCACGAACTGCCTTCCATTACGTTCCAGCCATAGTTCAGCCCCCGCCTGACTATGTTCACCTCCTCGTACCTGTTCTGTCCCACGTCCGCCATCCATAATTCGCCGCTCTCCCTGTCGAAAGAGAAGCGCCACGGGTTCCTGATCCCATACGCCCATATCTCTCCCCTCGCGCCCTCGCTGCCGACAAACGGATTGTCCGCCGGAATGGAGTACGAACCGCTTTTGTCCAGCATGCCAACATCTATGCGAATTATGGAGCCGAGTAGAGTCGAAAGGTTCTGCCCGTTGCCTCGTGGGTCACCCCTGCTTCCGCCGTCCCCCAGGCCAATGTAGAGATACCCGTCGGGACCGAAAGCTATCTGCCCTCCGTTGTGATTGGAATAGGGCTGCTCGATTTCCAGTATGATTCGCTCGCTGTCTGCATTCGCAATGCTGTCGGCGGTGTGTGCAGTGAAGCGCGACAGCACGGACCGGCGGGGGTTCGCCGCCGAGTAGTACACATAGAAGTACCCGTCGTCCCGGAAGTCCGGGGCGAACGCAATTCCGAGGAGTCCTTCTTCGTTGCCCCTGTCGCTCACGCGCTCACGGATGTCTAGAAAGACCTCTGCCGTCTCCACATTCTGATCGTTGGCAAAAGCCATTACGACCCCGGGCTGAAGTAAGACCAACAGTCGGTTGCTGTCGTCGTCCGGGTAGGCCATCCCGACCATGCGCTTGAATGACAGATTCGGGAAAGCGCGCTGGACCTGTTTCTTTTGCAGCGGCTCAGGACGCAACGTCGGCATCGGGCTCACCGGGAGCGGCGAGGGCGCAGCAGTGGCAAACTTAGGGGCGGCTTTTGCGGCAGCGGGATCAGGAGCATCGGAATCCGGCTCAGATGTCGGCGTCGATACGAGGGACTGGGACAGAGTGGTTGCGGTTGGCGAAGGCAATACGGCAGGAATTGCGGTCGTTTGCCGACCGGACGCTGTACTGGCATTCATGCATCCAGCCGTCATCAGAAGCGCCAGCAGAGCAATCCACAATCTCATCACAATAGAATTATAGCAATTCGGCAGTCAGCCCATCTGAAAACACTTCATCGGCTCAAGTGGCAATGCTACAATCTGTTGGACACGGTATATTTGCTGGCCAACGGTGCTGCTAATCGACTGACGACCTAACTTGCTGACAGACTATGTCGCGCTTCATCATCGCAATAGCCGCCGTCTTCGGGCTACTCGCCGTCATCGCGGGCGCCGCCGGCACACACGCCCTCCGCGATACTCTCGACGCGGGCGCACTCCGCACCTTTGAGACAGCCGCGCGCTTCCAGATGTACCACGCGCTCGCGCTGCTCGCCGTCGGCATCCTTGCCATGCGCTGGCAGACACGCATCCTCATCGTATCCGCTGTCCTATTCACGCTCGGCATCCTGCTCTTCAGCGGCAGCCTCTACATCCTCGCCCTCACCGGCATCGGCATCTTCGGCGCAATCGCACCCATCGGCGGCATCTCCCTCATGGCGGCCTGGACGTCTCTCATCCTGGCCGCATTCCGCACAAGATAATCCCTTCCGTCCCGCCCATCCATGTCAGTTCCCCGTCTGATATGATATGCCAAATCATTTTCAAAGTACGGAGGACAGATACATGCCCAACAGCGAAGACATGAAGCAGCGAATACGCGATGGCGAGATTCTCATCGGTGTGTCGGTGCCCCTCAACGCGACCAAGAGTCTGATGGAGGACATCCTCAGTAAGGACGACTACGCCTTCATCCACACAGACAGCCAGCACGGTCCTTTCAACGAAGAGACGCTCGTGCAGTTCTGCGGCTACGCCGCCGAACTCGACATCCCCGCGCAGTTCCGTATCAAGCACACCCGCCACGCATACCTCATCGGCAATATCCTTGACCTAGGACCGGCGGGCATCGAAGTGCCGCAGGTCGAAGACCTGTCGGTCGCACAGGAGGCGGTGGACTACTTCTACTACCCGCAGTTCGGCAAGCGAAGCTGGGGTGGCGCGGCGCGCTGGAAGGTGCAGGGACGCGAGGACAGGCTTGAATACGCCGAGTGGTGGAACAGCCACGGCTGGCTCTGCCTCCAGATGGAATCCATCAAGGCAACCAGCGACGCCCCACAACTCGCGATGGAAGGCGTGGACTGCCTCACATGGGGCCCCAACGACCTCCTCGGCGACATCGAAAAGCACCCTAAGCACCCCTTCCAGACAGTTGACACCTGCGTGCAGCACGTTCTCAAGGAACTGGAAGGCACCACAACCCGTGTATCCTTCCGCAGCTACGATCCCGCCCTCCGCAACAAGTACATCGATATGGGCGTGACCATCCTCATGGAGAACCCCAAGCCCTAACGCGAACCAGCAGGCAGATAAAATCCCTTCCCCCTCGATGGGGGAAGGTTAGGATGAGGGTGTATTCCCCTAAGTCCTCTGTCCATCCTGTCTATCCATGTAAGTCTCCCGGAGGTTCCCATGGCAGATCGAATCAGAGTAGGCAACGCCGAAATAGTCTTCGCCCTCGACATGATCCCGCCTGCGCGACCGCCCGACGCCTTCTTCGAGGGCGTGACCGCGGCAGACTGGGAGCCGTACCAGGATATCCTTGAAGAAGGACAGATTCAGCTCTACTACGGTCACTTCTTCGTGCGCTCGATGGGCAAGACTGTGATGGTGGACACCGGCATGGGACCCGGCCCGCACGCCGACCGCGGCAACGTCAGGGGCGACCTGCTGAACGCCATCCGCGCGCAGGGCGCAAACCCTGAAGACATCGACATCGTGGCGCACACCCACCTGCATGGCGACCACGTTGGCTGGAACATCGATCACACCGGCGACTCACCCAAGCCCTACTTCCCCAACGCGCGCTATCTTGTCCCTCGCCTTGACTGGGAACATTTCACGCAGCCGGAGCATCTGTCATACTCGCCGCAGGTGCGCGACAGTGTGATTCCTCTCGAAGATTTGGGACTGATGGACCTTGTGGACGACGGACACCGGATCACCGATGAAATGACTACCTTCGATACGCCCGGACACACTCCGGGGCATCAGATAATTCTCATCAGTTCACAGGGCGAAAAGGCGATGATCGTCGGCGACGCAATCCACAGCAGTGTTCAGATTCAGGAACCCGACTGGTGCGCAGGGGTTGACACCAGCAAGCCCGATAGCCGCCGCAGCCGGCACGGGATATTGCAGCGCGCCGAGGACGAAGACTATGTGATTGCGGCAGGGCACTTCCACCCCGAGCAGCACATCGGCAAGGTCATCCGCTCCAACGGCCGCCGCCTCTGGCAGGCCATCTAGCAGGCACAGATGGAACCCAAGATACGCCACCTCGAAATGATCCGGCGAGCTATTGATGGTGCGTCCGATAACTCCCTGCGTATCAAGGGATTCGCCATGCTGCTGCTCGCGGGTGCGATGGCGCTTGCGTTGCGCGTGGATGTGGGCGTCGGCGTGATACCGCTGCCGGTTGCTATCGTGCTGCTAGTTATCGTGGTATCTCTATGGCTTCTGGATTCCTTTTTCATTCGACAAGCTGACCTATACAGTATTCTGTATAATGAGGTACAGAAACTATCACATGAAGAAATCGACTTTTCCATGGAAGCGAAGCAGTACGGTGATAAACTGAACAGCCGGTACAATGAGCATCTTCCCTTTCTCGTAATTGCTTCGGCTACCCTACATGTGAGCATCGGGCTAATTCTCATATTCAGTACACCGGCCTTCATATAACCAAGCAAGGAGCGAGTACAGGAGTAATACATCATGGCGCTTCCACTAATCCCTACCGTCCTGATTGTCGGTGCTATCTTTGGACTGATTGGCGGCGGCGGCGTCTTTTGGATGACGCGCAACCTCAAGGCAGTAGCTATAACTGCTGCCTCGGTATTCTCTGTTGCGCTGTTGTATTTGACACTTCGCATATTGCAAGAGGGTGTCGGAGTATAGCCCACGATTGACTTGACACTGAAACGAACCGGAAGAGGCTAGAAAATGTCAATCCTAGTAACCGGCGGCAACGGCTTCATAGGCAGGCGCATCGTCCGCGAGCTCGCAGACCGCGGCAATAAAGTCGTCTGCTTCGACCTTGCGCCTCCACCCGCACTACCGGACGGCGTAGCCTACTACCGAGGCGACGTAACCCAGCTCCCGCAGATAATCGAGGCCTGCAACTCCCACGCCGTAACGCGCATAATCCACATGGCAGCCCTCCTCCCGCCCGACACAGAAGACCGTCCCCACTTCAGCATGCAGGTCAACATCGGAGGCACGAACAACGTCTTCGAGGCGGCGCGCTGGTGCGGCATTGAGCGCGTGGTCTATGCCAGTTCCATCGCCGTCTATGGCGTACAGGAAACATTCGGCGACAGGCCCGTAAACGAGGACGACCTGACCGCGCCCCATAACGTCTATGGCATGACGAAGGCGGTCAACGACTTCTCCGCCGCACGCTACCGCGAACTCTATGGCCTCGACCTGCGCGGAATACGCATCTGCACCGTCTTCGGACACGGCCGCGTAACCGGCATGACAGGCATGATCGGTGGCCTCATGATCTCGCTGCCTGCTATAGGTGAGCCTATTGACCTGCCCTTCGACCCCACCGAGCTTTCACCGATGATTCACGCCGAAGACGCCGCCCAGATTTTCGTGCGCGCTGCTCTCGCCGAGAACCTGAATCACCCCGTATATATCAGTGGCGGCCACCTCTGCAACATCAGCGATATGATTGACATTGTAAAGGGCATCATCCCGGACGCGCAGATAACAGCCGGCGAGCGCCGTGTGCCGCACATCTATCTGGTTGACAACAGCCGTATGCTCGCCGACATCGGCTACGAAATCGCCCCTCTCGAAATGCGAATCCGCGACCATATCAACGACGCCCGCCAAGAAGCTGGCCTTGAACCGATCTAGTAACAATGGGAACTTCCTGCGGGTAGCTTCCCTAGCTGCCGAATCGAACGCCGAACAGCGACAGCAGCACGCCAACTCCGATCGTTCCGCCTATGACAAGCAACGCATACAATAGCTGGTCTAGCCGCTTCTCTACGCTGGCCATACGCTCGCTAAGCTGCTTTACCTCGCCTTCAAGCCGGCCGAGGCTATACACAATCCAATCACGTTGATTTGGTTCATTCGCCATTCGCTTTGTCCCGAAAAGTCATGTCTATATTGGTAGTTCTGTCAATATATACTATTAAGGCGAAAGGTTCGACAAAGAAAGTTGAGAACATCGTAGCTTGCTGCCGTCCCTGCTAATCTCCATCCCCGAAGGCGTCATCGACCTCGGCTGGGGACATCCTTCGCCTCGTCTGCACCCTGTCGATACCCTACGCCGTGCTGCCAAGATCGCGCTCGCGGACGGCGCGCCCGTCCCGCTTCAGTACGGCGCGACGCAGGGCTACGGACCTCTGCTGCACTCCCTCGCCGAATTCCTGTCGGCACAGGAGTCATACGCATCCGCAGTATCCTCTGATGAACTGTTTCTCACTGCCGGAGCGTCGCAGGCAATCGACCACGCCACGACCCTATTCACGCAGACCGGCGATACCGTATTCGTCGAAGAGCCGACTTACTACCTCATTCAAAGCATCTTCGAGGACCACGGGCTGAGAGTGGTCGGAGTGCCTATGGATAGTGAAGGCATGCGGACCGACGACCTCGAAGCAATGCTCGAATCGCCTGGCGTGCCGCGCCCAAAGATGCTCTACATCATCCCCACCTATCAGAACCCCAGCGGCAGCGTACTACCGGCCAAGCGCCGCCGCAAGCTTGTAGAACTCGCGCAGCGGCACGGCTTCCTCGTCCTCGCGGACGAAGTGTATAACCTCCTGCACTACGGCGAACCGCCGCCTCCGCCAATCGCGTCCTTCGACGATTCTGATGAGGGCTGCGTACTCTCGCTCGGCTCGTTCTCCAAGATTCTCGCGCCCGGACTCCGCACCGGCTGGATTCATGCCCGTCCTCCCATCATTCAACGCTTCGCAACCGCAGGTCTCACGATCAGCGGCGGTGGACTGAACCACTTCACGTCCACCCTGGTCCACGCTGTTCTCGAACACGGCATGTTGCACGATAACATCGCCCGCCTCCGCCGCACCTACGCCGAGCGCGTCTCCGCAATGACAGCCGCGCTCCGTCAGCATCTAGGCGATGCAGTCGAGTTCACCGCACCCCGCGGAGGCTACTTCTTCTGGCTCACCTTCACCGAAGACACAAACACCGACGACCTGCTGCCGGTAGCGCAGGAGCGCGGAGTCAATTACCGTCCCGGCACAGCCTTCTCCGCATCAGGCGGATTCACCAACGCCATCCGCCTCGCCTTCGCCCTCTACGAACCCGATATGCTCGCAGAAGGCATCCGTCGCATCGCGCAAGCGCACCGCGCTCTTTAGAGTTACGGGCTGAGAGGAGTAGGTAAAGTTCCCTCTCCCCCTGGGAGAAGGTTAGAGCCTGCCCCTGCGAAGGCAGGGTGTGAGGGTAAAAGTCCCTTCCCCCTTGACGGGGGAAGGCTAGGATGGGGGGTGAAATTCCAACCGCAATCCCCCTTATTCTCGATACCTACCCCTGTGAACCCTCGACCGGGAAGGTAAGAGCCTGCCCTGAACTCGATTCAGAGCCTGCCCCTGGGCAGACAGGGGATAGGGGTGAAGCGTCTGTGTATTCGCACACACTGAAATGTCACCTCTCATCAGAAAATCCCTGACCCTCCCGCCCAACCATGCTAAAATTACTCAGACCTATTTCTTTCGGAGTGCGCCTATGCCAGATTTCATGACCGGAGACGAAATACGAGAAAAGTTCCTCAGCTACTTCGAGTCGCAGGGACACACCAGGCACGCGAGTTCATCGCTGATTCCGGTCGGTGACCCCACGCTGCTCCTCACGACTGCCGGTATGGTGCAGTTCAAGCCATACTTCACAGGTGAGGCAGAGCCGTCCAACAGGCGCGCCACCACCTCTCAGAAATGCTTCCGCACCCCAGACATCGAGGAGGTCGGCGACGCCACGCACAACACGCTCTTTGAGATGCTCGGCAACTTCAGCTTCGGCGACTATTTCAAGACGAACGCAGTGGATTTTGCCGTGGAGCTGATGACCGAGGGATACGGTATCCCGCTCGACAAGTTTTCGGCAGCAATCCACCACACCGACGAGGAAACGCGCGGCTTGTGGGAGGCAAAGGGCATACCCGCCGACAAAGTTTATAGCTACGGCGATGACGAAAACTGGTGGGGACCGGCAGGCGACGAAGGACCCTGCGGCCCCTGCAGCGAGCTTCACTACGACTACGGCGCAGAGTACGGCTGCCTGCGGAACGACTGCGCCCCCAACTGCTCCAACGTCATGGCAGATGACGTCGTCTGCGACCGCTATGTCGAGCTGTGGAACCTCGTCTTCATGCAGTATTATCACCACCTCGACGGCACGCGCACGCCTCTGCCCGCCCCCAGCGTGGACACCGGCATGGGTTTTGAGCGCCTTGTCCGCATCATGCAAGAGGTTGACACCGCTTACGAGACCGACCTTTTCACACCCATCATCGCCGCCGTCGAGCGAGTCAGCGGCAAGCGGTACGACAACCCGGACGACACCTACGCAATCCGTGTGGTAGCAGAGCACGGGCGCAGTGTAACTTTCCTGATTGCGGACGGTGTGGTACCCGGCAATGAGGGACGCGGATACGTGCTGCGCCGTGTCATACGCCGCGCTATCCGCTACGCACGGCGGCTAGGCGTCGAGGACAACTTCCTTGGCGAAATAGCCGATGCCACCATCGAAAAGATGGGCCACGTCTATCCTGAACTCGTCAACAACCGCGACTTCATCCTGACCGTGCTTCGACTCGAAGAAGAGCGCTTCCAGCAGGCATTCCTGAATGGCTACAACATGCTCTCCGATGCGCTGGATGATGTAGGAACGCTGGACGGCGCGATGATGTTCCGCCTCTGGGACACCTACGGCTTCCCGGTCGAAATGACGCAGGAGATTGCCGCCGAGCGGGGCGTCGCAGTCGATACCGAAGGCTTCGAGCGCGAGATGGAGGCGCAGCGACAGCGCGGCAGGGCGTCCGCCCAGTTCGGCGAAGAGCGCGTCAAGATTCGCCAGTACGAAAGCCTCGGGGTGGGCGCTACCCAGTTCCTCGGCTACGAGCAGATAAGCGCTTCATCCCCGGTTGTGGGCTTGATTGCCGATGATGAGGTCGTCAGCGAGGCAGCCGCCGGACAGAGCGTTGAGGTCGTGCTGGTGCAGACACCCTTTTACGCAGAGGGCGGCGGTCAGATTGGAGACGCCGGAACGCTCGCAGGCCCCGACGGTACAATCGAAGTCCACGATACGCAGGCTGTAATGCCCGACGTCATCATGCACTTCGGCAAGGTCGTTGATGGTATCGTGCGCCTCGGCGAAACGGTGCAAGCCGAAGTTGACCCCATCCGCCGCGAGGACACTGCCCGCAACCACACCGCGACCCACATGCTCCACGCCGCCCTGCGCGAGGTGCTGGGTCCTCATGTGCGGCAGGCAGGCTCGCTAGTCGCGCCCGACCGTCTGCGCTTTGACTTCTCTCATGTACAGCCTGTAACCGACGACGAACTCTGGCAGGTACAGCACTTGGTCAACGAGAAGATTCGCCAGAACGCCGGTGTCCACCGTGATGAAGATACATACCAGTCCGCGATACAGCGCGGCGCACTCGCCTTTTTCGGCGACCGCTACGGAGAGCGCGTGCGACTAATCGAGATTGCGAACGGCGACATCTTCAGCTTCGAGGTCTGCGGCGGCACTCACGTCCACCATACCGGCGAAGTCGGCAGCGTCTATATCCTCGGCGAGTCCAGCATTGGCGCTGGCATGCGCCGCCTCGAAGCCGTCAGCGGCAGAGCGGCGGAGCGCCTCGTATGGGAGCGCTTCAACCGTGAGAATGCTCTGGCAGGCTCGTTGAATACAACACCGCCCGAACTCAGAAGTGCAGTGCAGCGAATCCAGGACGAAAACGACGACCTCAGACGCCAGATAGAGGCGCTAGAGCGCCGCAACACTCTGCAAGCCGCTGAAATTCTCCTCGACACTAAACAGGACGTGAATGGCGTCCCCGTACTAGCTGCCCGCACCGAAGCGTCCAACGCAGACGGCATGCGCGAGATAAGCGACTGGCTGCGCGACAAGATGGGCAGCGGCATCGTAGTTCTTGGAGCGGTCATCAACGAAAGGCCCACCATCAGCGTGGGCATCACTCGTGACCTCGTTGATGACGGCGCGGACGCCCGTGAGTACGCTCGCGAACTGGGCAGGATTATCGGCGGCGGCGGCGGCGGACGACCCGACATGGCGCAGGCAGGCGGGCGCAACGCCGACAAGCTGGACACCGCCATAGAGGGCGCAGCCGACATAGTGCGCCAGAAGACAGATTCATGACTCCTTTCCCCCTCGATGGGGGGAGGTTAGAGCCTGTCCTGAACTTGATTCAGAGCCTGCCCCTGTGCAGACAGGGGGATGGGGGGGTGAAATCCTGTCTATCCTGTTAATCGATGTGAAATAGGCATGAGAATACTGGCGCTAGATGTTGGTGACCGGCGCATAGGCGTCGCACTAAGCGACCCGCTAGGCATGCTCGCGTCCCCGCTCACCACCATCGAGCGCAGCACGCCGGACACCGAAGCCGCGATAGACGACATCCTAGCCATTGCCGAAGAACATGAAGCCGGCGAAATCCTCGTCGGCATACCGTACCTCATGTCCGGTCGAATCGGGGCGCAGGCGCGCATCACCATCGACTTCGCCGAAGCGCTCGCCGAGCGCACTCACATAACCGTCACCCGCATTGACGAACGCCTCTCATCCGTGCAGGCAGACCGCATGCTCTCCCAATCCGGCGCCTCCACCACCCGCGACAAGGGACGCACCGACGCGGCGGCGGCGGCAGTCATCCTCCAAGCGTACCTGGATGCGCAATGAAGCGCATCAGAACTGTGCCAAATGAGCTACAACCTAACTACCATCTGCACCTGCGACGACGGCCTCATCAGCGACTCGAACGCCCCTTGAATGTCATCCAGCGGCAGGAAGTTCGTATCCCCCAGCAGCGGCTCCACATTCACCAGCCCTGCGCGCATCAGCTCCAGCGAGACCCGCCAGTCTTCCGGCTGAGTGCCGAACGACGCTTGCAGCTTCACTTCGCGCGCCATCCAGTCCGGCGTAACCAGAGGCGTCGGCTCCCACGCGATAGCCACCAGTACCACCTGCCCGCCCCGCCTCACGATGTTCAGGGCGCTGTCCAGCGTTGACGGGTTCGGCACCGCCGCGCACTCGAATACGATGTCCGGCCCTACCCCGTCCGTTAGCTCCACCAGCCGCTCTTCCACGTTCTCGGTGAATGGGTTGATAACGGCATCCGCGCCGAGTTGACGCGCCGCCTCCGCCCTTGCAGGGGCAGGCTCGGACACGAACACCGAGGTCGCCCCCGCCGCGCGCGCCGTCTGCATGCAGAACAGGCCGATGGGCCCCGCGCCCATCACCAGCACACTGTCGCCCAGCTTTATCTGCGACAGCCGCACCGCATGGACAGTAACCGCGCACGGCTCGGCGAGCGCAGCTTCCTCGTCCGATACACCGTCCGGTATCGGCACCGGCTCCCAGTCCTCCAGCAGAACATATTCCGCGTATGCTCGCGTCTTCGCGCCCTCCGGAAAGCCCATCGTGCGGTAGTTGTAGCGCGGGTCGAAACGCGCTCCCGTCGGCACATACCCAGGCGGCGGGTTCCCGCCCCCGCCCACAACGCGATCTCCAACCTGCCAGCGCGTAACGCCTTCGCCCACCTCCGTCACAGTGCCGCAATACTCGTGGCCCATCACCGTGCCAGGCGGCGCGACGTCGTACATAAACGCATGCACGTCAGTCCCGCAAACCGCGCAGTACCGTACTCGGATGACAACCTCACCCGGCCCCGCAGTAGGAGTCGGAATGTCCTCGACCTCCAGTACGCGCTCCCCCTTGTAAACTGCTGCTCTCATCATTGCCCTCCTTGATTTAAGCGCAAACAGACAGGATGCCTCGGAATGCCCAACAGCATATCCCTTACATCCTGTCCATACAAGTTAGTCCTGCAAGAGTCCCTTCCCCCTCGATGGGGAAAGAGCCTGCCCCTGTGCAGACAGGGGTATGGGGCGTGAAACCGCCCTCCACTGAATTTGAAACCGCACTCTTACAGCTTTGTATTCAGTTGTTACGTGGCTGGCTCGCTAGTCGCTCACGCCATTCGCGCGCAGGTAGTCGATTGCCTGCTGCACCGTAGTAATGCCCTCCGCGTCCTCGTCAGAGATTTCGATGGTCGTGTCGCCATCGCTGAACTCCTCTTCAAACGCCATAATAAGCTCCACTAGGTCGAGTGAGTCGGCGTTCAGGTCATCCATGAAAGACGCTTCCGCCACCACTTCTGACTCATCCACGCTGAGCTTATCGGCGACAATTTCCTGTACGCGCTCCATTAGGGTTGCCACTTCTGTTACCTCCAAGATTGTCGAATCGTCAGTATCGTCGGTTATCGAGAGTATTTATCGGCTCGCCGCCGCCATAACGCTTCCCAGGACACCGTTGATAAAGCGCGGCGCGCTATCCGCACCGAACGCCTTTGCCAGCTCCACCGCCTCGTTCACTGCCACCCTCGGCGGCGTATCCTGCGAGATCATGATTTCATAAATCGCCATGCGCAGGATATTTCTGTCCACCACTGCCATCTGGCTGATCGGCCAGCCCGGGGCGAACTCGGATATTATCTTATCTATTTCCGTCGCGTTTGCAAAGATGCCGCCCAGAAGCCTTCGCGCAAATTCCGCGTCCCTCCGCGACAGTTCCATCTCCGACAGGCGCTCATCGAGGACATCCACCGCGCTGTGCTCCACCGCGTCGGATTCATACAGAGCCTGCATCACCAGCGCGCGCGTTCGGCGACGTGCGACTATGCCGTTCGCGTTCGGTTTCGCGCTCGCCTTGGATTCCCACGCCGTGATTTCCGCCACAGACCTAGTTCCTACCGAGGCTCATGATGGATTCGAGGTCGCCCACGCTCGTAATCTGCGAGCGCCGCGATATGCGCTTCACCATGCCCGAAAGCGCCCTGCCAGGACCGACTTCTATGAATTCATTCACGCCCGAACCTATCATGTAGTCCACGGTTCGCTTCCACTGCACGCACCCGCATATCTGCGAAATCAGCTCTCGCTTCACATCTTCGGCACTCTTAAGCGGCTTCGCGTCGCAGTTCCCCACAATAGGAATCTGCGGGTCGTGGAACTTCACGCTGTTGATAGCCTCAATGAGTCCTGCGCGTGCCGGCTCCATAAGCCCCGAATGGAAGGCGCCGCCCACTCGCAGCGGAATCGCTTTCTTCGCGCCCCGCGCAGTCGCAAGGTCACAAGCGCGCGCAACGCCCATGATGTCGCCGCTGATGACTATCTGCTCGGCGGTGTTTATGTTGGAGACGTAAGTGCCCGTCTCCACCGCAATCTGCTCCAGCGTCATCTCGTCAAGACCGATGATTGCCGCCATCGTGCCGGGATTCTCGTCACACGCAACCTGCATCAGTTCACCGCGCCGCTGCACCAGTTTCGCCGTATCGCCTACCTCCAACACTCCCGATACCGCCAGCGCGGAGTATTCGCCCAGGCTGTGTCCCGCCGTCATCACAGGCTGCGGCATATCCTCGCCAAGCCGCTCTTGCATCGTCTTGATGCACGCCAGACTAACTGCCATGATGCCCGGCTGCGCGTTGATGGTTTGTCGCAGAGTGTCTTCCGGCCCATTGAACAGGATGCCCGAGAGAGACCGCTCCAGTGCGTCGTCAACCTGGTGGAACACCTCTCGCGCCGCCGGCGACTCTTCATAAAGCTGCTTGCCCATTCCTACGGCTTGTGCTCCTTGCCCAGGGAACAAGTAGCCGACCTTCGCACCTTGCGTTTGCGGCATAAAGCTGAGAGTCATCTGTCTATCTCCTGAGTGAAAGTGTTCAAGCGTTCAAGCCAGCCGGCGCTAAAGCATTAACCCGACTCTAGACAACAAAATGGACAGTATGAAAGAAAGTACATCTCCCATCCGTCCAAAAAGATTGAAACTATTATAAATTAGAACCTGTGGCTACTGTCCGACCGTTGTAATATCCGCAAACCGCGCACGCCCTGTGCGGCAACTGCATCGCCGGGCACTGCGGGCACTGCGCAACTGTCATCGGCTTCATCCCGAAGTGCGCCTTGCGTCCTCCCTGGCGTCCCTTTGAGTGCTTCTTCTTTGGAAGTGGTGGCATTTTTCGTCCTTTGAGTTCGTCGGTTTTTCAGTCGGTCCATCTATCAGCGTCCAGCCCTCTGACAGGAAAAGACGCTGTTCATGCAATCAGTTGTAGTTAGGCTCTTGCGGCGATGCGAACGCCAGCAGCGCTCCCCATCGCGGATCTCTTATCATATTATCGCAGGAACAGTTAGTATCATTGAGGTCAGCCCCGCAAGTCAGGCAAAGCCCCTTGCAATCTTCGCGGCAGAGGGGGCTGAATGGCATGCTTAGGCCGAAATACTGCCTGAGTGCCTCGCCCATATCCAGCATGTGCGTCTGGTCAATGTAGAAGTTGTCCGCCATCTCGTCCGGAAAGTTCAGCTTCGCCCCCGTATTCACATCCACTTCAGGCAGATACTCCTCCTCGATCTCCATCCGCACGAACTGCTCCATCTCGCGGACGCATCGGCTACACTCGCAGTCGAAATAAGTCTCCAGTTGCGCGCTTACCCAGATGCCCGCATCCGTCCTCATCATCTTCACAATCCCCGAGATTGGCGTCAGCGGTGAGCCCTCCTGCACGCTCGCGAAGTCATTCACATCATAGCTACGAACCGAACCACTCAACTCCTTCAGCAGCTGCGAGACGTTGAAATACATCCTGTTCACCTCCGCAGCGGCAAAATCCATGCACATTAAAAGCACATGGTAGCCAGAATTGCAACATTGTGTCAAGTTTCACGAAAGAAAATTCATACATTTGTAACCGAATTCGGTCCGCATGTGCCTGCCACGGGACAACACGCTGTCCGTGATACAATGCGCCGATAGCGCCATCAGTTCGTCGCCTATGACGATAATCCAATAAGCAGAGGTTAACGAATGGCATCCAATGAAAGATATGATGTGGTAGTGGCAGGAGCAGGCAACGCAGCCCTGTGCGCCGCGATGGCGGCAGCGGACGAATCTGCGTCCGTGCTGGTGCTGGAGCGCGCGCCGGAGTACCTGCGGGGCGGTAACTCATTCTTCACGGGCGGGCTGTTCCGCTTCGCCTACGACGGCATCGAGGACATCCTGGGCATCATCCCTGAGATTGGCGAGGAAGAGCGCGACTCCATAGATGTGGGTCGCTATACGCAGGCACAGTTCTACGACGACCTGATGCGCGTTACCGAGGGGCTGTCCGACCCGGAGCTGGCGCAGGTGCTGGTATCGCAGTCGTACCCGGCGATGAAGTGGATGCAGGAGCAGGGAGTGCGCTGGATTCTGGCGTATGGCAGGCAGGCGTTCAGGCACGAGGGCAAATTGCGATTCTGGGGCGGCCTCATCGTGGAGGCGGTCGGCGCCGGCAAGGGGCTGACCGACCAGGAATTCGAGACTCTGGAGCGCAAGGGCGTGCCCGTGCTGTACGGCACGAAGGCTCACGCCCTCAGCACGGACAGCCGCGGGCGCATCACAGGACTGACGGTTCGTGATGCGGACGGCTTCCGCGAGATTGAGACGAAGGCGGTGGTGCTGGCGTGTGGCGGCTTCGAGTCGAACACGGAGATGCGGACGCGCTACCTCGGACCGGGCTGGGAGCTTGCGAAAGTGCGCGGCACGCAGTTCAACACCGGTGACGGCATTCAGATGGCGCTCGACATCGGTGCTCAGTCATACGGTCACTGGAGCGGCTGTCACGCAGTCGCCTGGGATATGAACGCCCCTGCGTTCGGCGACCGCAACATCGCCGACCTGTTCCAGAAGCATTCGTACCCGTTCGGGCTTATCGTGAATGTGGAGGGCAAGCGCTTCGTGGACGAGGGCGCGGACCTGCGGAACTACACCTACGCGAAGTACGGCAAGGAGATACTGGCGCAGCCGCAAAGGGTTGCATTCCAGCTCTTCGACCAGAAGACGAAGCACCTGCTGCGCGACGAATACTTCATACCGCAGGCATCCGTCATTGAGGCCAATACCATCGAAGGCCTTGCGGACGGGCTTGGCATTGATGTGGAGGCGCTTGCACAGACGGTATCCGACTACAACGCGGCGGTGCAGCCCGGCGAGTACAACCCGACGGCGCTGGATGGCAAGCGGACTGAGGGCGTCGATCCTCCGAAGTCGAACTGGGCGCTGGAACTGGACGAGCCGCCGTACATGGGCTATGCGGTTACATGCGGCATTACCTTCACATTCGGCGGGCTGAAGATAAACGCGCAAACTCAGGTGATAGACACCGAGGACGCGCCGATACCGGGGCTGTACGCGGCGGGCGAGCTTACGGGCGGGCTGTTCTACAATAACTATCCGGGCGGATCGGGGTTGATGGCGGGAGCGGTGTTCGGCAGGATTGCGGGCGCGCAGGCGGCAGCCTATGCGGCTGGGTGAACTTTTGCCGCCTTTGACACCATTACTATGGAACTAAGGTGATCCGAACTCAGGCGCAACGGGGGCAGGAGCAGCGCTATCCCGGCCGGGCTTGTCCGAAAGCGGCAAAGGCCTGCTGAGACTTGAGACTGCTGCAGGAAACTTCGGTTATGCGGTGAAAATGCTTCAATGAAAGGTGGCAAGGATGAGCCAAGCACAGTGGTACAAGGGCAATATCCACACGCATACGACCGAATCGGATGGTGACGAGGACCCGCACAAGGTCGTTAGCTGGTACCGGAGGCACGGCTACGACTTCCTGGTGCTGAGCGACCACAACCACCTGACGCTGCTGAACTACGGCGGGGGACGTCGCCGTTTCCGCAAGCCGTTGATGGTGCCGGGCGAGGAGGTCAGCGTCCGACTAAACAGGGGAGATACGCCCATCCATATCAATGGTGTGGGGATTTCTCGTGTCGTCGAGCCCATCGATGCCGGCGGCGTAGTGGAGACATTGCAGGCGAACGTCGATGCGATAGTAGAGGCAGGGGGCATAGCATCCATAAACCATCCGAACTTCCGTTGGGCGTTTGACCACCATGAGATAAGTCGCGTGGAGGGGGCGAGCCTGCTGGAGGTGTTCAACGGGCACCCTGCCACCAATATCCATGGTGCTCCTGACAAGCCGAGCTACGAAGCTATCTGGGACGGCGTGCTCACTGCGGGTCGCGTTATCTTCGGCGTGGCAACCGACGATTCGCACAACTATCACGACTTCGCTCCCTGGCTGTCGAATCCCGGTCGCGGATGGGTGATGGTTCAGGCCGACGAGCTGACGCAGGACGCGATCGTGGATGGGCTGGCATCTGGCAGGTTCTACGCTTCAACAGGCGTAACGCTAACGCGGCTGGATTGTTCTGCCAAGAGCATCGAACTTGAGATCGAGCAGGAGCACGACTTCATATACACGACCCGGTTCACCGGCGAGGACGGCGCGTTGCTGGCTGAGAGCACTGGCCTCACTTCCGAGTACAGGACTGTAGGAGACGAAGCCTACGTCCGCGCGACAGTGATTTCATCTTCCGGGCCTCGCGCGTGGACGCAGCCGGTGTTTCCGGGAGCAGTGCAGCGGGAACGCGGCGAGGGATCGGAAGGCTAGGCGTCGTGACAGGGCTTGCGGGCGAAGACAAAATACTCTGGGGTGAAGATGCCAAGCCGGCCAGCCTCCACATGGGCATCCGCGCTCAGGTTCAACAATGCCGTGACGCGAGCCGTACCCTGCGGCATGAGGCGCAACCATTCCATCGGCCACAACACTGCGTTGGTCAACCGCCGCCCGAGCGCTGAACGCTGGAAGCCGGTGAATGAAAGGCGGGAGCCGACCAGGGGCTGATACCAAGGAATGTCGTAAAGCCCTTCTGCCGTCAAGTCGCGAGCCTCCAGCAACTCGAATCCGACCCGGCGCAGGTTTGCGTCAATCTTCTGCTGTAGCGGTATGCCCGGGATGCCGCCGCCAAACTCCAGATCGTCCTTGACCCGCAGATGCTCTACGTTCCCCTCGTCGAACAAGTCGGTAAGGCTGTATTCGTAGGCAGCAAAGCAACCGCCCGGCTTCAGAACGCGGAACGCCTCGGCATAAACACGCTCAACGCTAGGCGCACAGCAGATAGACTGGATGGAATAAACCGCGTCGTAACTGTCATCGGGAGCATCGATGTTCATGAAGTCACACTCAAGGAAACTCAGCAGATGCTTCAGTTCCGGAATCTGCGACAGCTTCTCCGCGCGGCTAATCTGGTACGCGTTGATGTTAATGCCCACGATCTTCGCGCCGGAGAAGCGCGCGATTTCCCGCATCGGTCCCCCGATACCGCACCCGAGATCTGCCGCCACCATGCCCGGTTCGAGGTCCAGTCTGCACGCGAGGTATCGCTCGGAACGTGCAAGTGCGTCGGCGAAACTCTCCCCCTTCAAGCGCCCTGCAAAATGAAAAGATTGACCCCAACCGTACTCGTACAGATCGGTCGCCAAGTTGTAGTATTCCTTGACAAAATGGCGATAGTGGGACTCCCGTTCGTCCCGTCCGCTGCGGACCTCACCGCCAAACTTTCGCTCGAACTCATGGATACGCTTAACAATGTCGTTCCGCAATCCAGGATCCCTCAAAACATCCTTGAGGTTCATGTTCATTTCTCCTCAGCGCGAATGTGTTTAGCTTAATCCCAGCCATTGCTCCTCTAATTATGTATGACAAGTAGTAGAATGAGCCAGCCACAGTTCGAAGACGATCCTGCCTCCTGTGCAGTTTGGTGGGCCAAGGCATACTGAACTACGAACTTTTCGCTTTGAGATTCTGATATGAGGAAGGTACCTATCAGTCCAGGACAGCCACTCACGAGCCTCCACCCACCAGGTTTTAGACTCTTCAAATTTCAACTCGGCTAGTTCCAAGTCTTCACCTAATCCTACAGATGGCTGGGGATGTGGTTCCTGCCAGCTTGGGGAATCGCGCATTGACATGCAACCCTATGGTTGTGTATTGTATGCGTTCATGCACAAAGATCTAGTCTTCAAGGCACTCGCGGACCCAACACGAAGGTTGATGCTGGACGAGCTCGCCGAGCGCAAGGAGCAGACGCTCTACGAACTCACGGCGCGCTTGATTATGCGACACGAAGTCGCCATTTCCCGACAGGCCTTAGCCAAGCACATTGATGTCTTGGAAAAAGCGGGGCTCGTAAGCTCAGAGAAGCGTGGCAAGTATCGGATGCTTGTCTTCAACGATGAACCCCTCAGGGCTGTCATGAACCGATGGCTCAAGTAACACTATGAAAAGAAAAGGAAGCCAGATATGCGCATTACACTCACCGGAGTTTTCGTAAGTGACCAGGACGAAGCTCTGAGATTTTACACGGAGACCCTCGGCTTTGTGAAGAAGCATGACTTGCCTGTGGGGGAATTCAAGTGGCTTACCGTCGTCTCACCCGATGACCCAGATGGGACCGAGCTTCTGCTTGAACCAAATGAAAACCCGGTAGCACAGGAATATCAGAAAGGGATATTTGACCAAGGCATCCCAGCGGCGTCCTTTAGCGTTATGGACATCCGTGCAGAGTATGAGAAACTGAAGTCAATGGGCGTGGCTTTTACGATGGAGCCAACAGAATTAGCCAACGTCACTATTGCGGTCTTTGACGACACCTGCGGCAACCTGATCCAGATAATGCAGACTTAACTACGATCGACCGGACTATCCCGCTTAGGACGCAGCCACAGCCCAGCCCGTCCAAGCACTTGGTGGGCCAAGGCGTACCGAATTGCGAACTTTTCGACGGGAGGTCCAACTGTAGGAAGCAGTCGCCCACCATGTCTTCCGCTCTCGCGAGCCTTTGACCTCTCAGGATTGGAGGCTCGCGGGTTGTAAGAAGACCGGTCTAAGTCAGCGCTCCCGATTCCCCAGCTGCTCCACTGCCAGCCGCATGTTTGATCCTGATTGTAGTCGCAGTTTCCTTCCAGAGCAATCGACAGTTGCGCCGGAGCTCGGACATGTAGCCCACCGTCCCCAAGTCTCCTTCACAATTTGTACGATACATCGTACAATATGATCATGTACACGGTCCTGCGAAGCACTGCGTTCGACCGGTGGCTGCGCAGGCTGAGGGACCGCCAGGCGGTGAACCGCATCGTCGCCAGGTTGCTAGCAGCCGAAGATGGACATCTTGGAGACGTGAGGCCTGTTGGCGGTGGCGTGTCCGAGATGAGAATTCAGTACGGCCCTGGATACCGTATCTACTTCATCACACGAGGCGCTGAGGTGATCGTCCTGCTATGCGGCGGTGACAAGGACAGTCAGCGACGAGACATCGAGCGGGCCAGGAGAATGGCGACAGAATGGAGGAGCTGATGTATGAGGAGTACCGAAAGTTCGACGCATCGGACTACATAAAAACCGAAGAGGATGCCCGATGGCTTCTCAGAGCGGCTGCGGATGAGGACATTGGCGACGGGGCTGTGATTCGCGCTGCCCTCAGGCACGTTGCTCGGGCGCATAACATAAGCGCTCTCGCCCGCGACACCAGGCTAAACCGGGGCAACCTCTACGAGGCGCTGTCTGAAGACGGCAACCCCACGCTGTCAACACTACTGAAGGTCACCCGCGGTCTGGGGCTGAGGTTGCGTCTTGAGCCCGTCGAGAGCTCCGTGCAGGGCGCCCAATCGGCTGAACACCGGAATCTCCCGTATGCACGTTGATCACCTGAAGGAGACCGGCCAAGACCGGAGCTACGATTAGGAAACAACGCCCGACACACCCATATGCGAGCGCTTTTGCGTCTGTGGAGTGTTCGGCCGGGGGCGCGGGCCATGTATGCAGCGCTTTTTGCGTTTCAATAGAAGGGCGACGCGACCTCCGGGTCCCCTCGCCAGGTGGCATCCAGAAAGTCCGGGATGTGTGCGTTGGTCAGCTCGCCCTTCCAGTAGGCGACGCGCTCGGTCCTGGCGAGGCTGGCCGCCTGAATCTTCCATCCGGGGTTGGACTCCCGCATCGCGCGGGCGATGTCCGTGAGCGTCGCGCCCCGCGTGCCGAAGTCGTCGACGACGATCACCAGGCCGGGTTCGCCTCCGATGGAGGTAGCGAGGTACACGCCGTCCACGGTGGCGTCCCGCTCGGCCGCGGAGGCGATGCCGGTGATTCTGGGATGCCGGTCCTTGGTAACGTGATGCGGAAGCCACTCCCAGCTGCGGGATCGCGCAAGCGCGGACGCCAGTGTCGACGCCGGCGTGTCGTGTTGCACAATATTTTGCCCTGAGGAGATCGAGGAGACGACGACGACGCGCGGGTTCCCGGCGGGGCGAAAGTCCTCAAAGGCGGCGCAGAATGTGCGGGTGGCCGCCTTGCGGCGGTAGGTTCGCCGTACTTGAACCGGTTAAAGCGCCGGGTCCATTTCTCGTAGGGCCGGTCCGTGAGACGGAACCCGACCGTGAGCAGCCCCAGATCGCCGACCGGGAGGCGGTAGATACGGATCAACCGGCCATCTACGAAGTATTTCCCCGGGGGCTCCTCGCCGAATAGGCACTCAGCGTAGGTGGACGGCGCTTCCGTTGCCGGTCCCGTTTCCTTGTCCATGCGTTCTGCTCCTGCACGGGGATCGCCCATTAGCCGTACGCGGTGCAGTGAAGGCGACATGCCATGGTCAGCGTGATTGACGGATTCTTGCCCACAGCCGGAGCGCCCCGCCGGCGCATACCGCCGTCAGCGTCGCTGCAATAAGGATTGTCTTGGCCAAGGTGAACACCGCAGCCAGCCATGCCAGCGGAGACGGCGCCCCGTCGTGGCTCAGCGCCAGCGCAGCGACCGTGACGTTCTCCAGCGCGTCCGCCGCGGCGAGCACCAGCGGCAGCAGATACAGCGGCGCTCCGCCTCGAAAGAGCCGGAACAGCAGGACCGCGAACAGCAGGCCGTAGCAGGCGGGAAATACCATGTCTATGGTGAGCGCGGTGAGCGCGTAGAATGGCCTTGCGCCGGCGTCGAGCCCGTCGAGAGCGTCGAACAGGGCCGACGCTTCCCCGGGCGTGTACCAGCCCCGGCCGTCTAGCTCCAATCCGGTCAGCCGCGCCCGACGCCAAGCGAGGCCCGCCACGCAACCGGCGACGCCGACCATTGCCGCTGCCGTTATTCGCCAGTTGGCGCATCGCTCCACTGTCCCTATAATAGACAACGCCTTCGTCTCCTCATGATTTTCTGCCACGCCGCCATTTTCATGGAGGTTCGCTTACTCATCACCATACGCCAGCGCCGGATATTGCGCAACTTGACCGATGCCACGCCCGCGGCAGACTGGCCCCTATCATGCCGGGTGTACAAGGCCGACACCGTGCCCCGGCTGCTCGGTGAAGCCCATGTCATGCTCGCAGCTGCGCCGCTTGCCAACTGCGAGCGTCACGTCTCATAACAAGATATGCCACAGCCCCCTCTTGGTTGTTGAGGAGGCTGTGGCGTGTGATTTCCGCCGTGGGTTCAGGAAGAGGCGCCCGCGACACTCATCATTCGCTTGGCGGGTCGTCGTTGTCAGCCACATTGACTGTGACCGATGCTACACCCACGATGGTGTAGTCCGTGCTGGAAGCGAGCGTGACCGTTATCGACCCATTGGCCTCGTCCACTTCATCGTCCACTGTGGGTATCACGATCACGCCATACCCGTATTCGTCCAACTGAAGTGTCTGGTCTCCCAGATTGGCAGCGCTCACAAAGTCACCTGACTGGCTGACGTGATACTTAACAGTCACATTAGGCGCGGTTTCAGCGGAGATGGTAAAGACCCGAGCATCAACCTTCTCACCCTCAACAAGAGCGCTCTTGAAACTGATAATACTTAGATCAGGTTTGACTACATCGTCATCCTTCACCACGACAGTGGCATAGTAAGCCGTGTCATGAGGCTCGTAATCCTGTCCGCTGGCGAGCGTAAGGGTCACAGAACCGTCAAGCTCATCTACTCCATCAGACACAGTCGGGACCGTAACGGTAGTCGTGGCAGTAGTGACAACCACAGACTTCAGACCCAAATCCGAAGCGGCCACATAGCCGCCCTCCTGACTGACGCGGTAGGAGACCGTCAGGCTTCCGCCAGGAGCCGGGCTGGACGTAATAGTGAACTCGGCATCACTACCCTCATTAACCTCTGTCGGACCAGTCACACTGATCGTAGGGGATACATCCTCTCTCCGGTCGTTATCCAGCACATAGTGTGAGGATCGGGCATCAGGGAATTCGTACGTGTAGCCACGCCCATTGGTGATTGTAACCGTAACCCACCGCAACCGCCGTTGCTCCACGGCGTCGTCGTCAGTCGCGATGCTGATGGTTTGGCTAGGCGCAGCGTTAGTCAGAGTCACAGAGTGCGACCCCAAATAACTCGCGTCCACAGCAGCGCCTTCCTGGTCAACATAGTAGTTGACCGTCAGACTTCCGGCAGGAGCCGGAGCAGCCTCGATTACGAACTCGGCTGGAGCGCCCTCAGCGCTGCCATCGGTGTTTACCGTTTTGACAGTGATATCCGGCTCAACGTCGTCGTCAACCAGATCCGTGCCAACACTTCGATTCACGACACGATAGCCACTCACCTCGTGGAGGCTGGTGACATACGCACCTGGGCCGTCATAAATGTCGTCATCGATGGTAGGCACGGTGATGGTCGTAGAAGTCCCTGTGAGGGACACATACTTGTCACCTATTTCAGTAGAAGCCACCCTGGAACCGTAATCGTAGCTCCGGCGTACCTTGTACCCCACTGACACACTGCCACCCTTGGGAGGGCTGCTGGCAGTGACAGTGTACACCATCGGATTGCCCTCAGTTACGGAGGACGGACCGGACAGGCTTATTGTAGGCGTTTCAGTATCGGTCTCCTTCACGTTTACCGTCACTGAGCTAGGCGAGCCCACGCGATACTCCTCACCTGGGTACTGCGCCAAGCCAGGGAGAATTTCGACCGTCAGAGGACCGTCAGGAGTGACCTTCGTATCGTCAGTAGGCTTGATGGTCACCGTGCGACTGGTCTGCCGCGTCGGTAAGTTTACTGAACGAGCGATGACTCGACCTCGGTCAATAACTTGATACCTTACAGTCAAATCATGGAAGGTCGTCATCCGTGGCTCACTGGCATCAAAGGTCACGTCAAATGAGTCACCCTCATTGACACTCGTAGCGCTAGTGCTAAGAGTAACTGTCGGATATCCCTCATCGTCGTACACGGAGACTGACGCACTACTTGGGGTTCCTACCTGGTAGCCGCTACCGTCGCCGATAGCAACTGAGACAGTTCCGTCCGGCTCACCGATCAGATCGTCGACAGTATCAACGGTGACTACCGCGCTAGAGCCAGATAACGACACTGTCTTTGAGCCGGCGGAGTCTGTGTAGTCGCCACTCTCACTCACTCGATAGTTGACCGTCAGGCTTCCGCTAGGCGCGGGGTTAGCTGAAACGATGAAACTAGCCGTCTCACCTTCTTCGATTCCAGGACCGGCGGACACGGTAATCGACGGTCGCCTAGAGTCTACGTCTAAGATATCGACTCGCGCCACGCTCTCATCTGCAAGAACGTAGCCATGAAGGGGAACTAGCCATATTACTAACGAACCGTCGTCAAACTTGCCGTCAGGCTTGCCGCCAGGCTCTCCAACGCCCGGGATAGTGCGAGCTTCGTAGATGTACTCATCATCCTCCATCCGGATATGGTGAGACAAGAAGCCTTCTCCGTTCCTCTTTCCCTGAATGTGAACAATCAGGCCAAGCTCCGGGATGTCGACGTTAGATGAGATGACGAATCTTGCCACTTGCCCTTCTTGGTACTGCGATGCCTCAGCTCGAATGCTCAGCCGTGGCGCAATATCAACGTTCTCTACAGTCATGGACGCAGTGCTGGGAGTACCCAGGCGGTAGCCTTCACCTGGTAGCAGAGTAACTATTATATGTCCACCGGGCTTATCTACGGTATCCCTGACAGCATGTACATAAATCGGCTGACCTACAGTGCCATCATAGTCTTCTTCTGTCGGAAACGTACCTATTCGCTTCACCCTATAGCGAACTTTCGCGTCCTGCTTCGCTGTCTGACCCGAGATAGTGAATACAGCTGTATCACCTTCATTGACTGACCCGGAATCAGCCGAGATAGTCAGTCGCGGCGCCGGCTCATTGTCTATTAGCCTGACACTTGCATGCCTATTTCCCACTGAGTAGCTAGAGCCGTCAACTAACGCGACTTCCAGACTGGCTCCATAGTAGTAGGCGCTGTCGTCGTTAGTCGGTATAGCTATAGTGATGCTACCCTGATCTCTACTAAGAGTAACTGTCTTTGCGCCCAGATTCTTGTCTCCCCAGATTGTCCCTGAGTAGTTAGGTCCCCGATGAACTTGATGAAAGTCATCCGGCTTGAGCGATACTTCGTATTCTACTGTCAAACTTTCATTAGGCGCAGGATTGGCCGAGATGGTGAATTGCGCCCAGCCGCCCTCGACAACACTGCTGCCCCCGGCTGAGATGCTCACTTCAGGTGGCGAGTTGGCGTACGCTTCCGAGTGTATAATCAATACGGTCGCAACAAGAGCCGCAACCATCAATAGCGTGAATCCCAAAAACCTCATCTCTGCACCTCCTTTGCACTTTCATTAAAAACAAAGGCCCCCCCCCCACAAAGGGAGGAGAGGGCCTATCAACTAGACTCCAGATTATTGTCCGTTTAGACGGCCCTCCGCCCAGCTTCCCTGCAAGGGAAGGAATGCGTCCCCGGTCAGGTTGCTGAGTGCGACGTAGATCCGGTCGTTGTGATTGAAGAAGGCGTTCGGGCTGATGTGCACGTCGAGGGTCTTCACGACTTCCCCGGCGGCAAACGTGATGGTGCCGCTGGTCCCGCCGTCGTCGTCCTGGAAGTCTTCACCGGGCCAGAGCCACTGGCTGAGGGTCCCCAGTTCATAGTCCACGGTGACCGTTCCTGCCGCGGCCTGGCTCAGGGTGACCGGGAATTCCAGCTTTCCTCCCGCCGGCGCCTTGTCTGGGGCGTCGCCGATGGTGAGGCGCGGCCCAGACGGCTCGTCGTCGTCCTTGACGACCACGGTGACCGAGGACGGACCGACAATCTCGTAACTGCTGCTCGCAATCACGGTGGCAGTAATTGACCCGTCGGGCTCGTCGTCGTGGTCAGGCGCCGGCGATATGCTGAACGAAGCATGGGTCGGGATATTCTGATCGTTCATGCCTAGTACAGTCAATTGCCTGGTGCCGGTCGGGACTCCGTAGTCGCCCGTTGCGGTTACTTTCACGGAGACCGTCGTGTCCTTGTATCCGGCGGGATTAATGCTGACGTTGAAGATCACACTGCCGTCTTCTTCGATCGAAGTCTTGCTTGCCCGAATCTTGACCTTTGGCAGGTCGTCGTCAGTGATCCCGACGCTGGCCTTGCTGGGGTCGCCTACCCGGTAGTCGTTACTCGCCTTGATGGAGAACGACATGGAATAGTCCGCTTCATCGTAATTGTTGTCGTCGCTGATCTGGGTGAACGTGGTGGTCGCTCCGGTGATCGTCTCCTTCCGGTCGACGTTGATAAGTCCGGGGACTTCGCTCTTCAATGTGACCACAAGCGACTGGCCGTCCGCCAGCGGAGGCGTCGAGGTGAGCGTGAACGTCGCGGTTTCGCCTTCGTTGATGTCGGAGCCGCCGGTGATGGTGATCACCGGGTTGTTGACGGGCGTCGCCTCGTCGTCGTTCACCGTGACGCTTGCCTCGGCCGGATCCCCCACACGGTAGCCATGGCCGGCATTGACCGTCGCGGTTACCGAGCCGTCCGGCTCGTCCAGGTTGTCGTCGGTTGTGGAGACGGTGAATTCCTTGGTGCCGGTGAGCGGGATGCTGACGGTTCGAGCGCCCTTGCTCACGCCGAATTCTCCGGTGGCTCCAATGGTCAGGTCCACCGGCAGCCAGTTGTTGGACGGCGCCGGGTTTGCCGTGAGCGTGAAGGTCGCGTCTCCGCCCTCCGTGACGGCGGCGCCGCCCGTGATGGTGATGACCGGGCCGTCGTTGTCGGCCACGTCGACGCTGGCCGAGGACGGACTGCCCACGCCGTAGCCGCTGCCGCTCTGGACCGTCGCGGTGATCGTGCCGCCTTGGGATTGGACGTTGTCGTCGGTGGTGCCGACGCTGAGGGTCGCGGAGCCGCCGGTGGGGATGGTGACGGTTTTCACGCCGTCGCTCACGCCGGAAAGCCCCGAGGCCGCCACCTTCACTTGCACCGGCAGAGACTGGTACGGGGCCGGGCTGGCCCTGACGGTGAAGGTCGCCGCTTCGCCTTCCTCCACGTCGGCGCCGCCGGAGATCCTGACCCGGGGCGTGTCGTCGTCCAGCACGTTGATGGTGAAGGCGGCCGGGTCGCCCACGGTGTAGCCGTCGCCGGCCTGGACCGTGGCGGTTATGGAACCGTTGGGCTCGTGCGCGTGGTCGGCGATCAGGGGCACCGAGAAGTGCGCGCTGCCGTCGCCCGTGGTGGGCAGGGTGGCGGTATATGCGCCGGTCTTCACGCCGAAGTCGCCGGTGGCCGTCACGCTCACGTTAACCGTGGTTCCCTGTTGCGGCGTCAAGTTCGGGGTGACCGTGAAATGCACCTTGCCGACGCTTTCGTAGACAGTGTCCCCGAGTCTGGGGCTGATGCTGACCTCGGGCAGCGCGGCGTCGTCGTCCGACACCACCACCGTGCTCCAGCCGGCCGACGGGGACACCCGGTACCCGGCGTTGTTTCCGGGCGCGGCCAGCTGCGCCGTGATGATGCCCCGCGGCTCCTTGCTGGTGTCGTCCACCGTGCGGACCCGCAGCGTGGCCCTGGTCTCGCCGGCGGGTATGGCGACCGTCTTCGACCCGGTGTCGGCGGCCGTTGCCACGTTGCCGCTGGCCGGCCACTCGCCCACGTTGACGGCTATCGCCAGAGCGGACGAGGAGGCCGGCGACGCCGTGATGACGAACACCGCGTCGTCCCCTTCGTCCACGTCGTCCTGGGACTCGATGCTGACTTCAGGCAACCATGTCTGCGCGCCGGACCGCTCCGGAGGTAGCGCCAACAGCGCAGCCACAACCAGCGCGGCAAATATCATGGGTATGTAAATTACCCTTCCAACTTTCAGAGATCTAACCATCTTGCTTGCAACATCCTTTCTTTGCTTTGACTGTAAGTGAAGGATAACAAATTTTCATGCGTAACTACATTCTCGTCTTCCTGCGAAAGCAGGAAACCGGAAAACGGTCGATGAAAGCACATGTTGAGGCCGAAAGCAGCCAATTTCCGGATTCCCGCCCCCGCGGGAATGACGAAAAGAGCGGTTGTCGGGAATTGTGAAATCGTCTTGAACCCTGTCATCGACTGACGAAAAGGGTCAGGGCAATCGCATCTAGGTTCTGTGGACATTTCGCCATTTTCCTGTCATTTCGAGTGAAGCGAGAAATCTAAAGTCGTGAACCGGCTTGCGCGCAATGATTTCAGATTCCTCACTGCGTTCGGAATGACATGCTAAAGGGCTCCGGGATGACATGCTAAAGGGCGAGGAATGGCAGAATAGATTTGATTTTCAAATCTGAAACGCTTCATAAACCAAATGTCCACACAACCTAATTTGGGATTGGCTTTGGCTAAGGGCTATACATGCCGGAGCCTGACCGCTGTGGAGCGCCGGCGGGTCGGGATTTAGCTTTGGACCTGGCGTTAAGGATTTAGACGCGATTGCCCTGCGAGAGGGCATCCACGCAGTCCTGCGCGGCAGATGCGCGCGCCTCAATGCCAGATGTCACAGCCGAGAGACTTGGCGTCTCAACCCGGATGCGCCCTGGAGTCGATGTTCGCTGGCTTCGTTGTGTCATCAAGCCAAGGCAAAGTGGGCCTGCGATATTGCCGCAGGCCCCCCTTGCATCCTCTTGCCGGTCCGGCCGGGCCGGACTAGTCGTCGTCTATGATCGTCATGGTTCCCACGGCGTCGGGCGGGTAGAGGGTCCCGGGCAGGTACGCCTCCACCACGAAGTACTCGTCCGGCTCCTCATCGTCGTCGTACTCCAGCCACACCTCCGCCGTCAACTCCGTCACCCCCGGCGCAAACACCAGCTCACCCTCCGTGTACTGATAGTCGGTCATGTGCGCCCGGTCGTCCAGCAGGTGGTACGCAGGCGCGGTGTTCCATCTGATCCTGACCTCCTCGGTGGACGCCGCCGACAGCCGCACCCGGAACTCCAGCACGTCGCCCTCCACCGCCGACGCGGCCTCGACGGTGACGGTTATCTCCACCTCCGGCGCAGCATCGTCGTTGTCGGACACGGCCACCGTGGCCGCGCCCTGCGACGAGGACACCGTGTAGCCGCTGCCCGCGTTCACCGTGGCCGTCACCGACCCGTCGGTCTCGTCAGTAGTGTCGTCCGTGGTGCCAACGGTGAGGGTGACGCTGCCCGTGGTGGGGACGGTCACCGTGCGCTTCCCCGTGGTCGCGCCGTAGTCGCCGCTCTGGGACACCGTGACGCTCACGTCGAGATTAGCGGTCGGGGCCGGGCTGGCCGTCACCGTGAAGGTGGCGTCCCCGCCCTCGGTCACCCCGCTGCCCGCGGTGACGCTCACCACCGGCGTGGGGGCGTCGTCGTTGTCGGACACCGCCACCGTGGCCGCGCCCTGGGACGAGGACACGGTGTAGCCGCTACCCGCGTTCACCGTCGCCGTCACCGAGCCGTCGGTCTCGTCGGCGTCGTCGTCCGTGGTGCCGACGGTGAGGGTGACGCTGCCCGAAGTCGGGACGGTCACCGTGCGCTTCCCCGTGGTCGCGCCGTAGTCGCCGCTGGCGGACACCGTGACGCTCACGTCCAGGTTGGACGCCGGGGCCGGGCTGGCCGTCACCGTGAAGGTGGCGTCCCCGCCCTCGGTCACCCCGCTGCCCGCGGTGACGCTCACCACCGGCGTGGGGGCGTCGTCGTTGTCGGCCACGCCGACCGTGGCCGCGCCCTGGGACGAGGACACCGTGTAGCCGCTGCCCGCGTTCACCGTGACCGTCACCGACCCGTCGGTTTCGTCAGTAGTATCGTCCGTGGTGCCGACGGTGAGGGTGACGCTGCCCGAAGTCGGGACGGTCACCGTGCGCTGGCCCGTGGTCGCGCCGTAGTCGCCGCTCTGCGACACCGTCACGCTCACCGCCAGGTTGGACGAAGGCGCCGGGCTGGCCGTCACCGTGAAGGTGGCGTCCCCGCCCTCGGTCACCCCGCTGCCCGCGCTGACGCTCACCACCGGCGTGGGGGCGGCGTCGTTGTCGGCAACGCCGACCGTGGCCGCGCCCTGGGACGAGGACACCGTGTAGCCGCTGCCCGCGTTCACCGTCGCGGTGACGGAGCCGTCGGTCTCGTCAGTAGTATCGTCCGTGGTGCCCACGGTGAGGGTGACGCTGCCCGAAGTCGGGACGGTCACCGTGCGCTGGCCCGTGGTCGCGCCGTAGTCGCCGCTCTGGGAGACCGTGACGCTCACCGCCAGATTGGACGAAGGCGCCGGGCTGGCCGTCACCGTGAAGGTGGCGTCCCCGCCCTCGGTCACCCCGCTGCCTCCCGTGACGCTCACCACCGGCGTGGGTGCGTCGTCGTTGTCCGACACCGACACCGTGGCCGCGCCCTGGGACGAGGACACCGTGTAGCCGCTGCCCGCGTTCACCGTCGCGGTGACGGAGCCGTCGGTCTCGTCGGTAGTATCGTCCGTGGTGCCCACGGTGAGGGTGACGCTGCCCGAAGTCGGGACGGTCACCGTGCGCTGGCCCGTGGTCGCGCCGTAGTCGCCGCTCTGCGACACCGTCACGCTCACCGCCAGATTGGACGAAGGCGCCGGGCTGGCCGTCACCGTGAAGGTGGCGTCCCCGCCCTCGGTCACCCCGCTGCCCGCGCTGACGCTCACCTCAGGCGTGGGCGCGGCGTCGTTGTCGGCAACGCCGACCGTGGCCGCGCCCTGGGTCGAGGACACCGTGTAGCCGCTGCCCGCGTTCACCGTCGCCGTCACCGACCCGTCGGTTTCGTCAGTAGTATCGTCCGTGGTGCCCACGGTGAAGGTGACGCTGCCCGAAGTCGGGACGGTCACCGTGCGCTGGCCCGTGGTGGCGCCGTAGTCGCCGCTCTGCGACACCGTCACGCTCACGTCCAGGTTGGCCGCCGGGGCCGGGCTGGCCGTCACCGTGAAGGTGGCGTCCCCGCCCTCGGTCACCCCGCTGCCTCCCGTGACGCTCACCACCGGCGTGGGTGCGTCGTCGTTGTCGGCAACGCCGACCGTGGCCGCGCCCTGGGATGAAGACACCGTGTAGTCGCTGCCCGCGTTCACCGTCGCCGTCACCGAACCGTCGGTCTCGTCGGCGCTGTCGTCCGTGGTGCCCACGGTGAAACTGACGCTGCCCGTGGTCGGGACGGTAACCGTGCGCTTCCCCGTGGTGGCGCCGTAGTCGCCGCTCTGGGAGACCGTGAGGCTCACCGCCAGGTCCGCCGCCGGGGCCGGGCTGGCCGTCACCGTGAAGGTGGCGGCACCGCCCTCGGCCACCCCGCTTCCAGCGGTGACGCTCACCACCGGCGTGGAGGCGTCGTCGTTGTCGGACACGGCCACCGTGGCCGCGCCCTGGGACGAGGACACCGTGTAGCCGCTGCCCGCGTTCACCGTTGCGGTCACCGAGCCGTCGGTCTCGTCGGTAGTATCGTCGGTGGTACCCACGGTGATGGTGACGCTGCCCGTGGTGGGTATGGTCACCGTGCGCTGGCCCGTGGTGGCGCCGTAGTCGCCGCTCTGGGACACCGTCACGCTCACGTCCAGGTTGGACGCCGGGGCCGGGCTGGCCGTCACCGTGAAGGTTGCGTCGCCGCCCTCGGTTACCCCGCTGCCCGCGGTGACGCTCACCTCAGGCGTGGGCGGCGGTGGCGTCTGCGCTGCCGCCGCCTCCAGGGCCGTCAGCTCGGTCACCACCTCGTCCCACACCGGGCTGCTGTGTTTGTCCGCCATGTCCTGGGCCTCGGACGCCGTCATCGGGCCGCCCGTGACGCCGGCGCCGTCGTGCTCGCCGAAGGCGACGAGCACCCGGTTCCAGCGGTTCACGTGGGCCGTCCCGTGCTGCGTCTGCGACGCCAGCTCCCTGACCTTCGCGATCACGTCCGGGTCCACCGTGTAGCCCGTCTGCTCCTCAACGACCGGGTCGTCGTTGTCGGACACGGCCACCGTGGCCGCGCCCTGGGACGAGGACACGGTGTAGCCGCTGCCCGCGTTCACCGTTGCGGTGACCGAGCCGTCGGTCTCGTCCACGTCGTCGTCCGTGGTGGTTATGGTCACCGTGGCGCTGCCCGAAGTCGGGATGGTCACCGTGCGCTGGCCCGTGGTCGCGCCGTAGTCGCCGCTCTGGGAGACCGTGACGCTCACGTCCAGGTTGGCCGCCGGGGCCGGGCTGGCCGTCACCGTGAAGGTGGCGTCCCCGCCCTCGGTCACCCCGCTGCCTCCCGTGACGCTCACCACCGGCGTGGAGGCGTCGTCGTTGTCGGACACGGCCACCGTGGCCGCGCCCTGGGACGAGGACACCGTGTAGCCGCTGCCCGCGTTCACCGTTGCGGTCACCGAACCGTCGGTCTCGTCGGTAGTATCGTCGGTGGTGCCCACGGTGATGGTGACGCTGCCCGTGGTGGGTATGGTCACCGTCCGCTGGCCCGTGGCCGCGCCGTAGTCGCCGCTCTGGGACACCGTGACGCTGACGTCGAGATTCGCGGTCGGGGCCGGGCTGGCCGTCACCATGAAGGTGGCGTCGCCGCCCTCGGTCACCCCGCTTCCAGCGGTGACGCTCACCTCGGGCGTGGGCGGTGGCGGCGGCGTCTGTGCCGCGGCCGCTTCCAGGGCGGTCAGCTCGACGACCACCAGGTCCCACACCGGGCTGCTGTGATTGTCGGCCATGTCCTGCGCCTCGGCCGCCGTCATCGGGCCGCCGGTGACGCCGGTCCCGTCGTGCTCGCCGAAGGCCAGCAGCACCCGGTTCCAGCGGTTCACGTGGGCCGTCCCGTGCTGGGTCTGCGACGCCAGCTCCTTGACCCTGGCGATCGTTCCCTGGTTGACCGTGTAGCCGCCGTCGTCGTCGGACACGACCACGATGGCCGTCCCCTGGGACGAGGACACCCGGTATTCGAGGCTGGCGCTGGCGTCGACGGTGACCGTGACCGATCCGTCGGGCTCGTCCACCTCGTCGTTGGTGGTGGCCACCGTCAGCGTGGCGTAGCCCGCTGCCGGGATGGTCACCGTCTGATGTTCTATGGATGTCCCGGAGTCGTCGCTCTGCGACACCGTGACGCTCACGTCCAGGTCCGCAGCCGGGGCCGGGTTGGCGCTGACCGTGAAGGTCGCGTCCCCGCCCTCGGTCACGTTGCCGTCGGCGGTCACGCTGATCAGCGGCACGGACGTGTTGGGCGCGGGCGTCTCGAAGTCCACCGTGAAGGTCTTCGGCGTCGCACCGGCGGCCAGGGTCCGCACGGTGATCTTGTCCAGCTGGTTCGTCCCGTGAAGGACGGAGACCACGTAGTCCGACTGCGGGTCGAGGCCGGTGAGCTGGTGCTCGGTGGTGGTGGTCGTGACTTCCGTCAGGACCGGAATGCCCGTGAAGCTCTCGTGCCAGACGACCAGGTAGGACGCGCCGTCCCCCTGGGGCTTCCAGGCGACGGTCGCCGTGGTGTCGGAGACGCGCTTGAGCTGCACCGGCGGAGGCGGCGGCAGGTCGTTGTTGGCGACGTAGACCGAGGCGTAGCTCCTGAACCTGTTCAGCCGGTAGCCCTCGCCGAACTGCACCGTCGCGCCGAGCATCCCGTTGGAGCCCCAACTGGTGTCGTCGACGGTGGGGATGGTGAACGAGACGCTGCCGCCGGTGGGCACGTTGACCGTGCGCTCGCCCAGGTGCTGGGCGGCGACCACGGAGCCAGGGCCGGCCACGCCCACCCTGACGTCCAGCGGCGCGTCGGGCGCGGGGTTCACGGTGACCGTGTAGACCGCGTCCTCGCCCTCGATGATCGTCCCGCTTGCCGCGCTGATCGACACCTCGGGCACCCGCTCCACGATTACCGACGTGGGCTCCGCCTCCACCGGCGAGCCCGCCGCAAGGGTGGTGAAGCGGATCACCGGGCTGGCGGTGCTCAGCTGCGTCGCGCCGTGGTCGGCGTAGTACACCACCACCCGGTACTCGGTGTCCGGCTCCAGGTGGCGGATGTTCCAGGCCGGGTCGTTGGGCTCGGCCCCGAACCAGGCCTCGTCGGCCGGGACGCCGGGGAAGGGCGACGTGGTGGACCAGTAGCGCACCTCGTAGCCCTCGGCGCCGACCACCTGCGGCCAGCTCAGGTCGATGCCCGTGTCGGACAGGTTGGCGTAGCTCAGGTCGCCCACGCGCTCCACCACCGGGTCGGGCAGGTCGCCCAGCAGCCGCTGGCAGCCCACGCAGGAGCCCAGCGTGCGGTAGAAGCTGAAGCTGTCAGTGCGCACCGTCTTCGGCGGCGTCTCCGTCGAGATCTGGTTGTCGCTGCGCTCGTAGAGCGCGAAGCCCTCGACATGGAAGGTCACGTTGCCGACCACGTTGGAGCCGACGTGGATCTCGACCTGGATCGGCGTGCGGCCGACCGTGACCGAGCCGGCGCTGACGGCGGGCTCGTCGTAAGCGCGGAAGCTGTGCAGGTGCGAGGCGGCGGGGCTGGTGAACCAGACCCGGTGGGACCGGAAGTACTCCGTTGTGCCGCTCCGCAACAGCGCCTTGGGGAAGTCGGCGTTGATGGAGAAGCGCTTGGGCTGGTCCGCCGGCGGGTCGTTCTTGAGGCGCACCCAGAAGTAGTGCGCCTTGCGCCCCGTGTTCAGCGAGGCCGGGAAGGCCAGATTGAGCCCGCCGTCCTCGATGGACGTCCAGGTGGTCCCGTCGTCGATGGAGAACTCCAGGGTCTGCTCCCACTCGTCGTCGTCCCTGATGATGAGCGGCACGCGCACCTCGGGGTAGTCGAAGCCTTCCACCTGGTACAGCACGCCATTATCATAGAAGTTGTGGCCGACGGCGTAGGGCCGGTGGATCAGGAACGTCCCGTGGTCGAAGGCGTCGCTGTCCTGCCCCGCGGCGAGGCTCACCGGGCGCCACTTGTTGGCGTCGCTCTCGTAGACGGACTGCGACGAGAAGGGGCAGCCGTCGTGGCGGTCCAGAAGCGGGCCGGCGGTGCTGCCGTAGCCGAAATGAATCCCATCCCGGCCAAGCCCTTCGACGATGGGGTCGCCCAGGTTGTAGGGGCTGCGACTCCCGGTGTGGCACATCAGCCGGTCCCGGTCCGGTTGGCCCGGCCCGATGTAGCCGCCGTGGTGGCTGAGCGGCTCAGCCACCTGGCTGGCGACGTAGAAGTGCCGGCGCTGCTGGGGGTCCACCGCCTGCCACTGGTAGGTCACCGCCGGGCCGCCCTCGGTCAGCGTGATCGTGGGCGGCGGGTCGTGCCTGTTGTAGTTGGCGATCACCCAGCCCGTGTCGCAGTCGTTGCCCGAGATCGTGCCCGCGCAGGTGCGGAACTGCACGAAGGCGTCGGCGGCCCCCAGGTTCAGGCCGATCTTGAGCGCCTCGGAGTGGGTGCTCCAGGAGACGGCGGGGTTGGGGTAGAGCGACCAGGAACTGTGGCCGTCGCCGATGCTCCAGCCATCGGGCAGGCGCAGGCCCTGCAGGCGCTCGGAGTTCGACGCGGTGGCGCGAAGGGTGTACGTGCTGTTGGGCTGCACGGACGCGTCGTATACATACACCCAGTAGGTGGTGTTCGGCTCAAGCCGCAGCCCCGAACCGTCGTCGCCCTGGTAGGTGAAGGTGAAGGTCTGGTCGGCGCTGCCCACCGGCATGGAGGGGCGCGCCAGATCGGCCAGGACATCGGCGGCGGTACTGCCCGGCGAGCCGCCGGAGCCGGCCCAGATCTGTACCCTCAGATCACGGGCGGCGTCGGAGTCGCCGATCTCGGCAAACTCGACGTCAACGCTGTTGAGGCGGTAGTGGCCGCCGTTCTTGCCCGTCGTGAACGACTGCGCGCGGTCACGTACGGTACTGGCAGTCGTCACATTCAACGCCGCGCCGTCCGCCTGGCCCAGGTTGCTCATCACCGCCGGCTCACCGGGCGGCGCGTTCACCGGCGTGGGCTCCACCCGGAACAGGGGCGAGATGCCGTAGAACGCGTGGTCCTGAGTGCTGGCGACGGTGTTGTAGCTGATGGGGCCGGTGTCCGCGTCGGTGGTCGAGAACCGTCCGCGGCGGGCGTTGCTGGCGCCCAGAGGGTTCGCCTCCTTCGCACCGTCGGTGCGGGTGCCGGTCCACGGCCAGTCGTTCGAGGTGCTCCTCTCGCCGCTCTCGAAGCGGCGGTCCGCCATCGCCCAGTTCTCCCAGGTGTCGGACCAGAAGCCGGCGTTGTTCGCCGCGACGCGCTCGCCGTTCAGCCACCAGACCTCCGCGTCCGTGTGCCCGGCGTTGTTGGGGTTGGTCCGGGTGTGGTCGCGGGCGTCCACCGTGGCGGTGGAGCCGACCACCCGGAAGTGATCGGCGTAGCGCCGGACGGCGGCGTGACCGTCGCGGGCCGCCTCCCGCACGTGGGCGTCGTAGACGCCGATGTCGGCGGCGGTGGCGTCGCGGCGGTCTTCGGTCATGAACAGCAGCCGGAACGTCTCGCCCGCGCCCACGCCGAGCGGCTTCAGCGGCCAGTCCAGGGGCACGGTGTAGGAACCGTCCGCGTGGGGCAGCAGCCGGCCGTTGACTCCCATGGACAGAGTGGAGCCGCCGACCAGGGTGATCCAGTTGCCGCCCCCCTGCGCGCGGATGCGAGCGTCGTTGTTGATGCTCCAGCCGGGCGCCGCGCCCGCGTCCTCGGAGTTGCTCTGCGTGAACTTTACCTGGCTGTTGCCTTCCGTGAGTCCGGTTGCATCCAGCACGACCCAGTAGCGGGTGTCCGCCTCGAGCGCGACGCCCGGGTGCGTGAAGCTGTACGTGCCGGCCTGCCGGTTCACCCAGTCGGGATTGGCCAGGGTCCCGACCTTCGCGCCGGGAGCCCCGTTGGCACCTTTGTGGACGGTGACCGTCAGCTTGGAGCCGAAGTCCTCGGTGGACCGGTTGAAGGCCACGTCCACGCTGGTCAGGGTGTACCCCGAGGGGTTGCCGCCGGTGTCGAAACCCTGCGCCAGGTCCACGTGCATGCCCTGCACCAGGCCGCTCGACTGACCGGTGTTCTTCACCAGCGGCGGGTCGTCGTCCCGCACCCGGACCGTCGCCGTCCCCAGCGACGTGGCCAGGTCGTAGTCCGACCCGTCCACCAGGGTCACCGTGACCGAGCCGTGGGCTTCGTCCACGTCGTCGCCGGTGGTGGCGATCTCCAGCGTCGCCGACCCGGTGGCCGGAATGGTGACGCTGGTGGGCAGGGTCCCGTACCCGAAGTCCCCGGTCGTGGTCACCGTGACGCTCACCGGCAGGTCTGCCGTGGGCGCCGGGACCACCCTCAGCGTGAAGCTGGCGCTGGCGCCCTCGGTGACGGCGCCGTCGCCAAGGATGCTCACCCGCGACGGCTGCGGCTTGCTGACGCCGTCCACGCTGATTTTCAGTGATGATACGTTGGGGGTCCACGCGCCCGTCGAGGAAGCCGTTCTCGTCCCGGCGCCGTCGGCGATGCTCCAGCCGGCCAGGCCCCCGCCGTCCTCGGCGTCCGAACCCGTCAGGCGTACCCTCGAAGAACTCTGGCCAGCGTCCATGTCGATCACCAGGAAGTAGGTGGTGCTCCCCTCAAGGTCGATGCCCGCGCTGGTGAAGGTCAGCGTCTGGTCCGAGGTGGAGGCGGGAAAGCTGGCGGGGTTGGTCAGAATCCCCAGCGAGCTGCCCGGAGACCCGCCGGAGGCGGCGTGGATGCTGGCGGTCAGCGCCGAGGAACTGAAGGCGCTGTCGATGGTGGAGAACTCCACGTCGACGCTGCGCAGGGTGTAGCCGAAGCTGCTGCTGCCGGTGGTGAACGCCTGGTGGAAGTCATTGCCCAGGAATGAGGTGCCTCCGTCCGCCTGGCCGGTGTTGGCGACGAAGGTCTCCGTCGCGACGGTCTCGACGGCCGTGCCGTGGATGGTGATCTTGCGGGACTGGCCGAAGGGGGTCCAGGCGCCGACGGAGTTCCAGGTCCGGTAGTGGCCATCGTCGGCGATGGTCCAGCCGTCCGCGCCGCCGGCGTCCTCGGCGTCCGACGCGGTGTTCCGGATGGTGTTGGCGCCGGGAAGCAGGACCAGGGTGACGTCCAGCACCGCCCAGTACGTGGTGTTCGCCGCGAGCGCCACGCCCGAGTGCGTGAAGCTGTTCTTGCCCGCGCTGATCGTGCCGGGCTTGGTCAGGGTGGCGACCACCGCGCCCGGCGCTCCGCTGCTGTCGCTTCTGATCTCGGCAGCCAGCTTCGAAGCCAGCGCGCCGTCGTTGATTTGCGGAAACGAGAAGTCGACGCCCGTCAGGGTGTACCCGCCGGCGTTGGCGCCCGTCGTGAACGCCTGGGCGTGGTCGTGCTGTACGAAATTGCCGGTGCCGCCGTCCGCCTGCCCGAAGTTGCTCACCAGGAAAGGCTTGCTGACGCCGCCGAGGCTGAGTTTCATTGACGAGGCGAAGGTGCTCCACGCGCCCGTTGTGTTCCACGCTCGTCTCGAGAAACCGTCGCCGATGCTCCAGCCGGCCTGGCCTCCGCCGTCCTCGCTGTCCGAACCCGTTAGGCGCATCAACGAAGCAGACTCGGCACTGCTTAGATCGATCACCAGGAAGTACGTGGTGTTCGCCGCAAGGTCGATGCCCGCGCTGCTGGTGAAGGTCAGCGTCTGGTCCGAACTGGAGACGGGAAAGCTGGCGGGGTTGGTCAGGGTCCCGAGGGAATTGCCCGGAGACCCGCCGGAGTCGGCGTGGATGCTGGCGGTGAGGGACGAAGAGCTGAAGCCGCTTTGGATAGTGGCGAATTCCACGCCGACGCTGCGCAGGCTGTAGCCCGCGCTGTTGCTGCCGGTGGTGAACGCCTGGGCGAAATCATATTCCAAATGTGTCCCAGCTAGGCTTGACTGACCGGTGTTGGCGACGAAGGTCTGCGCCGCCTGCTGCGCGCCGGCCGGCTGCGCGGGGGTCAGCGCGAACAGCGCCAGCAGCGCGAGGGCGAAGAGCGCCGCCCAGGGACGCCTCATAGGGTGGGGGGTGAAGCTCCGCAGTGCGTTGGTCATGTCCTTGAACCTCTCGTGTCGCGCGACTTACGCCGCGCCGCTACTGGATCACTTGTATCTCTAAATCGTCTTAAATCTGGAAGCGGGCGTCAATGAGAGCGAAGTCAGTCTTGTTGTTATTCCTTACCCTGCTGGTCTGGCAGCGAGGCTACTCTCCTTGGCAACGGAGCCGCTCCTCCAACTCCCGGACTCGGGCCTCGGCGGCCTCGGCGCGGGCTTGCTCTGTGTCGGCGCGGGCTTGCTCTGTGTCGGCGCGGGCTTCCGCCGCCGCTCGCGCCTCCCGCTCGTCTTCCATGCTGGCTATGGGACGCCCCGTGGCAGGGTCGTGGAACGCCAAAACTCCATCCTCCCACCTCACGCGCAGGTTAAGCGCTGGGCTATATCCCTGGAGGACTCCATCAGACACCATCTCTATCGGTATAGGTTCGTACCGGCCTTCCACCAGACGGTCGCCGCCCAACCTCGCCCCATGATACTCCCCCGTCTCGTCGAAGCGCCAGTACTCCACTATCCCCAAACGCGCATAGTCCACCCGCTTCTCCACCACGTCCACCCGGCCCGTGCTCCTCGACGCCACCTCCAGCGCGAAGTCCGGCGCTTTCCCCTGCTCCGAGATCACATACGCGTTGCTCCGCCGGTACGCTTCCGGGTCCACCCCGAAGGCCACCAGCAGATCCGGATACCTCACTCCCACCAGGTTCCGAGTGGGAGCGAGCGCCAAGTAGCGCTCGCCCGCCACAAGCGTCGTCTCGAGGGCGCCCAAGTGCATCGCCAGGTAGTGCGCGCTTCCCGTGATCGTCAGATGGTCAAAGCTGGTCATCTTGTCATCCGGGTCTTCCGGCGGGTCCGGAAACGCGAGGGCTCCCTGAACCTGCGGCGTCCTAGCGATTGTCGTGTCTGGCGTCGTCATATCTCACCTGACAGTCGGCCAGCTTCAGCCGGCGGCGGCGCGACGAATGCATGAGGGCGAGGAGCCGCCGCTCCAGGGCACCTTATGAAGCCTGTTCCAAAATCGGGGGGGGTCCGCAGCACGTTGGTCATGTCGTCAAACTTCCCTTGTCGCCCGCCTTATGCCGCGACGCCGCGCGGGTCGATCAGTGTATTTCCAGCTCATATCAATATGTGCCGTAAACAGCCTGCACATATCATGCATAGATACGGAGGCGGATGTCAAGGAGGCGAAGTGAACGTTACAGCGAACCTTGTTGTTGTTCAACGAAAATGTCAGTCTATGAGAGGACTGATGTTGACGAAGAAGGAGCAGTCGAGGATACAGGTGCTGAACGGAGTGATCGCAGGAGAGGTCACCGCGGATCAGGGGGCGGCGCTGGTCCCGAATCACAATAGCCCCTCTGCTCTGCGGCAGAGCTTGCATGTCGGCTCGGCGCCGTCTTCGGCAATCGCCACCGTCGACGGGTCGTAGGTGTGCAGATAGCCCGTCGTCAGCCAGCCCGTAGGGGACTCATCGTCCGGGACAATGTCCCATTGGCAACTCGTCCGGTAGACGCCCCGCTGCTCCGAGTAGCCCTTGAGACTGTGTCTCCTGCGCTGCCTCATCTGAGCGCTCCTTCCCACCCCATAGCGTCATGGTTGCTCAGCACACTCTATCGGACCGAGGGAATTCGCTCAATCCTCAAAACGCAAAAAGGCCGCACATGTGGCCGCGAGAAGGGCCTGCCGGGCCAACACCTTCGGAGAACCCACGTCAGCAGGACATCAGGCACAGCCCGGTCCCCCCGCTGGAGGTACTGAAACGCAAAAAGGCCGCATACATAGCCGGAGCGGGAGAGGCCGCGGCAACTTCTGCGACGACCTCCCCCGTGCTGCGCGCTCCGCCCCTAGAACAGCCTCAGCGTCTGCTGCTGCGTCTCCTCCGACTCTGCGGTCGGGGTCTGCGCCGCCCCCTGTCCTCGCCTGCTCCGACGCCGTGCCGGAGGAGCGGGCCGCTCGTAGGCGGGGTACTTAGGATCCTCCTCCCACCTAGCCCTCGCCCTCTCGGTGACGGCGATGACTTCCTGCGCCAGCCCGGGCAGGTCGCAGTCGTCGAAGGACTCGATGTGCGGGTCGGACGAGGCCTGCTGCACCCCGATGGTGGCCCTTGCGCCTCTTCTGATGGACACGACCACCTTCAGATCCTCAGACGGGGTGACCTTCTCACCGGCGTCGGCAGAACCCTCAGGGTTCTGTCCGTTCTCCTCACCGGAGTTCCCCCCATCAATGACGGTGACGTCCGAGTCGTCAGGCGTATCGGCGAAGGGACTCTCATTGCCGCCAAGTGCCTCCGTGCGGGTTGTCTCCGTTCCGTTCTCGTCAGGCATGGTTGTCTCCTTTCATTGTCTGTTCACCGGCTGTGTTCACGTCGCTAGGCCGCCATCCGCGCCGACTTTCTCCTGATCTCGCCGAGGGTCTGCGGCTTCCAGTACAGGTCGCGCTCCACTGCGGGGACGCTTCCGAATACGGTGACCTCCGCCAGCTCGTCCAGGTGGAAGTACCCAAGCTCCGTCTCGAATCCCTCCACGAGACCGAAGCACTCGCCGGTCTTGGCGTCCCACTCGGTGATGTACCAGGTCCAGTTGCTGTACGGGCTGAACAGCTTGGCGTGCGCGATGACGGAGTCGTAATCCTTCACGGTCTGGTTGGCGTACAGGGCGGGGATGGTGTCCCCCAACTCCTTCGTCATCAGCGCGTGCCCGCGCAGCCCGCTGTGGCTGTCCTGCCACAGCGTGGCAGTCGTGGTGGTTCCCTTTTCGTCAGACATAGGTTTCTCCTCTCTTATGTGTTCTCTGAGTGTGCTCGCGTGCGTCGAACGAGGGGCGCTGTCCGCCCCTCGTGGCGTAGAATCGCCCCGGTCAGCCGGGGTCTTTACCCACCAGCCGCTCCACCGCCTCCGGGGTGACGTAGGTGGGTGTGACCGTTCCCAGGTCCATGTCCAGGTAGAGGGCCATGAAGGGGCAGGTTCCCGCCACCATGCGACGGACAACCTGTAGCACCAGCGACGCCATCATCTGGTTGATGGTCGGGTCCTGGTCGGTGAGGTCGAGGGCGGCGGCGCAGTCCACGTCCGGCGGCCTTGTCGAGACCGCCGTCAGCAGGTCTGGCCGCTGGAGCGTGGGGGCTGGCGACAGGTGGCAGGTCTCGCCGGTGAAAGGAGACTCCTCCAGTTCCACCCGCTCCGCCGCGTTGCCCACCAGCACCTGTCCCCAGTTGGTGTCGTTGCCCGCGTCGATGAGCCAGCAGGCCGGGTGCCCCGGCAGGCACTCGGCCATCGCCCTGCGCGCCGCTGCGTTGTCGGCGCAGCCGATGATGAGGCTGTCGCCGTAGCTGGGCAGGCCGGGATAGCGGTGCCCGCCGGGGTTCACGTCGTACTCCCTGAAGGGATAGACCGAGTAGCCCACGGGCCGGTTGTAGGCGCGCGCCAGCCTGTCGGCCAGAGCCTTGCTCTTGAACTCCCCAACGTCCCCTTCATAGAAGTTCTGGCGCAGCAGGTTGTGGGGCTCCACCCGGTCGTGGTCGACCAGCACTATGGTGGCCTCCCGCCCCTGGAAGAGGCGGCAGAGGCCCTCGGCGACGAAGCCGCCGGTCCCTCCGCAGCCGACCACGGTGAGCCACGGGTTGTCCAGCAGGAACGCGTTGTCCAGGTAATACGGCATTTTCTTTACCTCCTTATGGTCTGTTCAGTGTCCGGCGTCGGCTCAGACTCATCGGCTACCAGCCGCAGGCCCGGTTGCGAACCGCCGAACACCTGCGGCCACTCCACCGGGGCGAAGTGGCCGTACACGCCGACCCGGAGGCTCAGCTCGGGCCGGTCGGTGTCGAGGCGTCCGGCGACGCCGTAGATACGGAACCCCTGCTCGTCCCGGTCGTCGATATTCGAGAAGAAGGCGCGAGAGCGTCCGTGCGAGTGGAACTCCGCCACCACTCCGGCGGGCGGTGTGTAGGCGAGGGATGTCGCCGTCCCCAGCTGAGTGGGGACAACCAGCCCGTACCTGTGCCCGTCCCAGCGAACTGCGAAGAGCCGCTCGGTGTCAGGGTCGTCTTGGAACCAGCGCAGCCCCGCCTCGAACAGCCCTGCCGGGATGGGGCCGTGCGCCAGTTCCGCCTTCTCGGTCACGGGAGCCAGGCCGCGCACCTCGCAGGGGGCGACCGGCACCCGCGCCGTCAGTTGGGCGCTCTCGGACTGGACGTAGAGGCCGCCCGAGCCGAGAACGTAGTCGTATCCGATCCCCTGTACACCGGAGAGCCCGTCAGGGTGATTGACGAGGTAGCCCACCGGACTCGATGCGGTCTTAGCGGAAGCCATATCTGCCCTCCGAGACCGCCATCGCCTGGGCCACGGTGCACTGGAAAACAAGGTCATCCGTCGGGTATTCGGTCTTTCCATCGAGCTCCTCCCATAGTGCCTGCAGGTCGTCGGGATGCTTCTTCGAGCGCTCCCGCGTGTCCCCGGTGGTGGAGAAGAAGGACTGGAAGAAGGACTCCGGTATGAGCCCCACCTCCTCCGGGAAACGATGGCTTCCGGGGCAGGCCCTCCCGTCCCGGAAGACGTTGAATGCGGGCATCCGGTAGAGCCGGTCGTCGGGGTCGCTCGGCCTGCCCAGCGCGGCATACACCCAAGGGGCGCGTCCAGGCGAGCAGACGAACACCAGCCCGGGCATGGGAATCCTGAGCCGAGCGGGTGGCTTGAACGCCTCCCGTTGCAGCGCCACCGGCCATACCTGGGGCGGACGCCACAGCGCCGCCACCTGTCCGGTCTCGCCCTGTCCCCACCAGAGCGCGTTCTTCGGCAGCAGTCCCGAGGAGAACTCCAGGTGCTGGATGAACACGTTTGCGATCTCGTCAGCGGAGACCGTCCTCACCCAGTTGGAGTCTCCCTCGAAGCCCCGCAGCAGGATGGTCTCCCCGTACACCTCCATCTGCATCTTCAGGTCGTCTCTGGGCACGTCGGTCGCGTCCGGCAGGGACCACTCGGTCTTTTCGACGTCAGTTGTCATGTTCGTTTTCCTCCTGTTGTCGTTCCTGTACGGGCAGCCGCGGCAGGATGAAGTCCAGCATCTCCGCGAAGCGGGCGGGAAGGTCGTCCTCCAGCCAGTCGCTGAGCCTGCACACCGAGTCCATCAGGGCATTGGCCCTTTGCCACTGCTCGGTGCCCTCGGCAATGACCTCGTCCTCCCAGGGGTCGCAGAAGCCCTCGTACCAGCCATCCTCGAAGTTGTGATCGAGGAAGAAGTTGCCGGTCTCGGCCCAGAGCCAGGAGGCGGCGTTCGCAGCGCCCTCGAACCGGGTGCCCCTCACCGCCTCCGTGAGGTCCTCGACGGGTATGCCGCCCCGGGGGATTCTCCGGAGCGTCTGCTTCGGGATGCACTTGGCGGCGGATTCGAGCCAGGCCGTCCGCAGCCCGTCCGGCCCGTCGAAGTAGACGTCCGGGGATCTGACCAGCAGCGCCAGCGCCGATATGCCCTCGCGGTAGCCGCTCCACATCTCGTGCAGGCCGTCGTAGCCGAAGCCCATCAGGTCGAAGGGGATGCCCCGCCGCAGCCATGTGCAGGGGGGCTCGTCGTCCTTCTTCCGTCCAGAACTCGACGTAGGCCGCGTAGAGGGGGAAGTGGCGCTCACCGAACAGGCTCGCGAACCGCTCTACCCTCGTGCGTATGTCCGGGGCCGAGAGCATCTCCTCGGCCTCGTCCGGGAAAAGGCGGCGCGCCAGCCCCGTAAACCAGGCGTAGTCGTCTGCGTACCCGACCAGCGTGACCATCTCCCGCAGCGACGGCGGACGCCGCAGGAGTGTATTCGCCAGCCCGCTCAGGAGCGCCGGGGCCGCAGCTTCCATCTCATAGCCTCAAGCAGCCGTCCGGTGGTCGAAGCGTAGTCCTGCGCTTGGGCGCAGGCCGTCTCCACCTCCGGCTGACGCGCGGCCGCGGCGTCCAGGTCGAACGTGCCGTCTGGCCGTGTGAGCTCCGCCGTGAGCTCTATGATGCGCAGGTTCGTCGCTGGCACAGCCGCCAGCAGACCCGCGAATGTCCGGTTGTCCATCGGATGCCTCTCTCTAGCTCAGGGCGCGGGCGCCCTTGGTGCCCACCCTGCGCTGGAACTCGTAGATCGTGTCCTCGCCCCTCGCGGTCTCCTTGACCGAGGCGTTGGCGATCTCACCGTAGAAGTCGGCGAGGCTCGCCTTCACCTCGTCCACGCTCATCGCGGGGTCGGGGTCCGGGAACTCGCGGTCGTCATAGACGAAGATTCTTGCCATCGTTCTTTCTCCTTGTTGGTGCTGTGTTGTGTTCGCTTCGGTCGCCGTATGCGGGAGAGGCCGCCGCTCCATTTGCGACAGCCCCTCCCGTGCTTATGCGGTCTAGCGTCCCGCGCCGACCGGCTCCTTCTCCCGCTCCTGCTCCATCGCCCACTCGAACATCGAGAGGGACGCGGGCCGGGGCTTCCCGTTTCTGCGCTTCGGCTTCACCGGCTCATCGGCCATGAACTCGGCCCAGGAGAACAGCGACTGCTGCGGCTCCCCGGCGTCCTCGTGGTGGCCGTTGCCATTCCCGTTTCCGTTGGCGTGGACGCCATCGACAGGAACGAGCTCGACCGTCGGCCCTATGGCGTCGTGGTGACCGTTGCCATTTGCCCCGTTCCCGTTGACCCCGATGGTCTCCGGTTCGACCTCCAGCGCCTGCCAGTCGTCGTCCACCAGCAACTCCTCGGCGTCGGACTCGGCGTGCCGCGCCTGGGCGAAGACCTGCTCCACCGTCTCCGCGTCGTCCTCCTCGCCGCTCACGATCTTGCGCGCCAGCGCCATCATCAGGTCGTCCCCGTCGTCCCCGTAGGCGGCCAGCCCGTCCTCAGGCAGTTCGCCCTCGACGGCGAGCGAGCTCTGGAGCTTCTTCGCCACCAGCTTCAGCGCGTCCGCCTGGAGGGTGCTGCGGTAGGCCATGTACACCACCTTCACCGGGCGCGTCTGACCGATGCGCCACGAGCGGCGCGACGCCTGCCTCATCACGTACACGCTGTAATCGGTCTCGAACCAGCACAGGGTCGGGAAGTCGATCAGGTCGAGCCCGGTCTGCACCAGGCGTGGGTGGCAGATGAGCACGTCCAGCCCCTGCTTCACCCTGTCGGCGACCCACTTCTCCCTCCTGTCCGGCGCCACCGCGTCCGCCTTCATCACCGCGACGCGGAAGCCGTGCCGGGTGAGGATGTCCTCCATCCGCCCGGTGATGTCGCGCGTCCCGGTGTGGGTGACGTACACCAGCACCCTGCGTCCCTCAAGCCGCTCGGCGGCCACCAGGTCGATGAGCGCCTTCTCCTTCGGGTACAGCTTGTCCTCCGACAGCGGCGGCACCTGCACGATGACGTCGCCGGTCCTGGGGTCGAAGACCGTCTCGCCCCTCGTGCAGCCGTCCGGGTAGGCCAGCAGCGTCTGCAGGTAGGTCGCGAGCAGCCGCTTGGAGCCGGCCTTCAGCGCCTCGGCGAGCGCCTCGCGCAGCTCCGCGAACACGCTGTCGTGGGCGCTGCGCTGGGAGAACTCCGTTTCGTCGGGCTCGGAGTCCAGCGATGAGAGGAGTATCTGCTCGTCGTAGTCCGGCAGCCCCGATGCCACGTCCGCCAGCCTCAGAAAGACGGTGTTGCCTATGATGTGGAACAGTGCCGAGGGGACGAGTCCCGGCTTCTCGCGCACCACCTTTCGGAACTTGCGGCGGCGGCTGTTGCGCCCGTCCTCCACAGCGCCGTCATCGGGCCTTCCGACGGTGTGCTCCTCGAAGCCGTACCGCTTGATCCAGCGTCCCTCGTCGGAGCGCCCGAACTCGGTCCTGATCTCAGGGCTGAACCTGTACAGCAGGTGAAACAGCGTCGAGGAGTAGCCGCCCATAAGCGTCCCGGACAGGCTGAGGGACTTGCCGCAGGCGTCGGCGAGCACTCCCGCGGCAATGCCCTGCGCCGAGCCGCGCGCCTTGTACTCGTGGACCTCGTCGGTCACGAGCAGGTCGAAGAAGCCCTTCATCCTGTGCTTGACGTAGTCGCTGAGCGGGTAGCGCTTCGGCCCGGCCTTGTCCGCCTGCCAGAGGGGAGCGCCGCAGGCGGCGCAGGTGCGCTTGCGGCGGTTGAGGTCCGCATCCGTCAGCGGCACGCCGTCCCTGTCCACCACCTGCGCGGTGCAGTCGGGGCAGCATGGCACCCTGAACGGCTCTCCCGTCTCCTCGTACCTGATGAGCCGTCCTCGAGACTTCGCCCACCTGTAGATGACGGCGGCCTTCCAGCGGTAGGACAGCTTCGCGCGCTCCCTGCTCATCACCACGAACAGCGGCCCGGAGCCCACCGAGAGGCGCAGCTTCTCCAGGTCGGTGATGGACGTTACGATGGCGGCCCTCGCGAACGGCACCGTCTGCTCCACCTCCCGTTTCCACTTCTTGGTCAGGTGCGGCGGGCAGAGCACAAGCACCCGCTTGAAGCCAGCCATATGCGCGGCCGCAGCGCCGATGAAGGTCTTTCCGGTGCCCATCTCGCCGACTACGGTTGTGCCGCGGTGGGCTTCTAGAAGTGCGGACGAAAACCCCTGTTATGAAGAGAGTTCATGCCAGCGAGGTCCGGGCTGTCAGTGCGTGAGATCCGGTCCGACTGATGGGAGTGTCATTCCACCGAATTTCTGATATGACGGCGAGCAAGAGAGCACAGAACACAGAGCGGTTACCCGATGCTCCTTCTCCCATCATGCCCACCTTGCCCGCCACCAGCGTCAGGTTCGCAACGGCAGCCGCCATCAGCAGTTGGAACAGCGTCCTGGAGCGTCCGAAGTACCGGGCCTGCCTCATCCCAAGTTGCACCAGTCGAGCCAGTCTGTGTTCCACCACCACTCGCCGCTGACGATACTGCGCAAAGTCATCGCTCATCTGCAACGCGCGCGCCTGCTGAAGCAGCGACTCCTGGGGGTGAAGACTCACCGTTCTGCCCTTTCCCTCTCCCGCTGCCACACAGCGCTCTCTGAGCGAACATGCTCCGCACAACGCGGCGTCGAAGCGAAAGCCTCTCTTCCTGTGCAACCGCCCTGTCCTGTCCCTGCGACTGCCTATCCGATACACCTTGTCGGTTGTATGACCCGCAGGACAGGTGCAGGTCCCGGACTCGAGGTCTATCTCGAAGTCCTCCTTGGGAATGTGCTTGCGTTCAGGGCGCTTGGGCATCTTCGCTATCAGACTGCGACCGGCATCGGCAAATTCCTGACGTGTGATTCCATCCCCGTACACCACATCCCCCATGGTCTCCACCACCGCCGCCGACGCGTTCCGTTCGCTGCGTTCGACCATCCCTAGCGCGCCGTCGCTGTCTGTGGCGTTGCCAGCCAGCACGTCCACGGCGGTTATCAACTGGGAGTCGGTGTCCACAGCCACCGATGCCTTGTGACCATCGAACCGCCTGCTGGAACTCTTGTGTCCGTGGCGCATGTCGGGATCATGGACCGACACCATCCGGTCTCGACTCACCCCACGCTTCAGAGACACCCCACCCTCTGTACGTTCGATATCCTGCAGCAACAACTGAGCCAGCAGTTCGGACGCCTCGGCTATCCGGTCTCTCTGTGAACTGTCCTCTTCACAAAGTCCCCACGTCCTCCGCGCCATCTTCAGAAGCCTGTCCGCATCCCCCACTATCTCCGAAAGCAACCTGCGCCGAGCGACACTGTCGTCCCAGTCAATGCAGGCATCGCCCTTGACGCTGGAGCCGATGTATCCTCGGTATCCGTTCTGCGCCGCCCACTCTACCGGCTCGACTCCCTCTACTTCCGACAGCGCTCGCATCAGCTTCACTATCCCGTCCGCAAGCAGGTTGTAGGTATCCTTCACCGCCCCACGACCCAGTATGTAGGTCGTGTCCAGGGCCACCTTCATGCGACGACCTTTGATGTATCCTGTCTCCCTGGCATACCTCAGACTGCGCTCGAACACCTCTTTTGCCTTCTCATGCAGTATCAGACGAGCACGAAACAGCTGGAGCGTGCTCTTGGCGAACGGCCTGTCCTCAATCTCGATGCCCAATGCCACCTTCCAGCGTATATCGAAGTCCGCTCTCTGCTTGGCTTCGGCGTCGCTCGCCCTGTCGTAGGTCTGAAGCAATAGCGCCGTGGACAGAAGACTCGGCGGTACGCTCTCGCGACCGTTGTCGGCGCAGTACAGCTCGGCGAAGTCCTCGTCCCGAAACAGCTTACCCCTCATAGATGCGAGCAGACCGTAGAAAGTCCCACGACCCACATGGTCCAGATACAGACTGTCCGCTTCCCACAGCCCCCGCTGATCTGATTGCCTTCCCAGCATTGGCGATCTCCATTATCTCAGATGGCTGCAAGTATAATACCTCCACCCCACTTTTCGGCCAGACTTCTAGGGATAGGGCCGCGCCCCTGATGGCGTCCGCCTGAGCGCCCAGCGGGGTGCGCAGCAGTCGGGGCAGCACCCCGCCGTTCTGAGAACCTGTTTACGAACTCTGGGTTAAGATATGTTGAGGCTATTATACGTGGAGGGTAATCTTGTCTCATTCCTATCCCAGCGACATCAGCCGGGAGCAATTTGCCCGGGTTCTGCCGATTTTGCTGACAGCCCGCCGCAGGACCAAACCCCGCACAGTGGACTTGTACGATGTCTTCTGTGGGGTGCTGTATGTATTGAAAAGCGGCTGTCAATGGCGCATGCTGCCCGCCGACTTTCCGAAGTGGCAAACTTGTTACAAATACTTCCGGCAATGGAGCGAGCGCCCCGACTCGGCGGAGCCTTCTATCTTGGAACGAGTCTTAGAACCTGTTTACGAACTCTGGGTTAAGATATGTTGAGGCTATTATACGTGGAGGGTAATCTTGTCTCATTCCTATCCCAGCGACATCAGCCGGGAGCAATTTGCCCGGGTTCTGCCGATTTTGCTGACAGCCCGCCGCAGGACCAAACCCCGCACAGTGGACTTGTACGATGTCTTCTGTGGGGTGCTGTATGTATTGAAAAGCGGCTGTCAATGGCGCATGCTGCCCGCCGACTTTCCGAAGTGGCAAACTTGTTACAAATACTTCCGGCAATGGAGCGAGCGCCCCGACTCGGCGGAGCCTTCTATCTTGGAACGAGTCTTAAAAAAAATCGGTTGGCTCGGTCCGACAGAGCAATGGACGGAAGGAGCGAACCAGCTTCTGTATCGTGGACGCTCAGAGCGTAAAGAACACCGACAGCGCGGAGAACAAGGGTTATGATGCGGGCAAGAAAGTGTCTGGGATCAAGCGTCACATTGCGGTGGATACCCAAGGGTTGCCCCATGCGATTCACGTGACCACCGCCAACGTGACTGACCGTGCTGGGGCTTTGGCCATGTTCGACTGCCACCGTGCCGACCTGGGCCAGGTGCAGAAGGTACTGGTTGACGCAGGGTACACTGGGAAGCCCTTTGCCGAGGCCGTGCAGCGGATGCTGGATGCCACTGTGGAGATAGTGCGCCGGGATGAACTGCACACCTTCGTGGTGCTGCCGAAGAGATGGGTGGTTGAGCGGTCCTTCGCCTGGCTCGAAAAATGCCGTCGACTCTGGAAGAACTGCGAAAGAAAACTGAATACCAGTCTGCAAATGGTAGTGCTCGCCTTTGCTGCTCTACTCTTGAAAAGATTGTGAACAGGTTCTAAGGGCATCCGCCCAATCGCGTCCGGATGTCCGCTCACGATCATGTTCGGGCCGACCCTCACCGCGACCTGTCGCGGGTCCTGTGGGTCGGCGGGATCGACCCGCCATCCGGCGCGCTCCATCGCCCGCACCACGACCGGCTCAAGCGCGTTGCCCGCCTCCATCGCGGTCAGCGATTCCTCGCTCGGCGGGTTGGTGGGCTCGTAGTCAGTCGCCGCGTACCAGAGGGCGCGGCGGCAGTTGCGCACCGCAGAGGCGCGAACCTCGATGTTGCCTTCGGCGTCGAACCGCGCAGCAGGACGGGAGAACACCTCCGCCCTGTCATTGGTCGTCGTTACCATAGTCTTTACCTCCTTGTGTCCGGTAGGCGAGAGCAACCGTCTCTAATGTCAAGTTGAATTGGCCCGAGGAGTCCAGTGCTGCCCCGACTTCACCATCGCATTGAGTATTGTCAGCAGTTTCCGCATGCAAGCCGTCAGCGCCAGCTTTTTCGGCTTGCCAGCTTTAAGCATTCGCTGGTAGAAGTCTCGTAGAATTGGATTGCACCGACTGGCGACCAGCGCACCCATGTAGAGCACTGCTCGCAACCGGGATCTGCCACCCCACACGCTGCGCTTGCCTCGACGAGGACCGCTGTCTCTGTTGAAGGGCGCCACGCCGACCAGAGCGGCGATCCGCTTGCGGTTGAGCGTACCCAACTCCGGCAGGTATGCCAAAAGTGACAGTGAGAGCTGCTCTCCCACACCGGGCACCGAGCGCAGAAGGTCATCCTTATCACGCCATATTGGACTGCGGCGTAAGGCCCTTCGCAGGTCATCGTCCAGGTCATTCAACTCCTGTTCCAGCCAGCTGATGTGGGACTGGATGCTGGGGCGCACAGCGTGGGAAGCTCGCCTCAGACGATTCTTCTCGGCAACCAGCATCGTCATCAGCTGGTTGCGCCGTGTCGTGAAGGCGCTGAGCTCCTGCGTGTCCTCGTCGCGCAATGGACGCACGGGCGGACGTACAGCCTCGGCGAAGTGGGCAAGCACCTGAGCATCCAGCGCGTCTGTCTTGGCAAGCTTGCCTGTGGCCTTGGCGAAGTCGCGCACCTGACGGGGGTTGACCACCACCACCGGCAATGCAGCCGCGGCCAGAGCTGACACCAACGGCATCTCGAGGCCACCGGTTGCCTCCAGTAGCACCGCGGCAGGTTCGGCAGTCTGCAGGCAGGATACAAGCTCACTAATACCTCCCTCGTCGTAATCGACACACCACATGTCCCCGCCTGGGCGTACGGCGACATCCACCCGGTCCTTGGCCACGTCGATGCCCACATAAGTCTCTTCCTGTTTCATATTCATCCTCTCCTTCGGTGATGGCCCTTACTTGCAAGATACGGGCTTGGTTAGCCCAGGCAACCGTTCGGGCTCTATCTCGAATGTGTGCGGCGACCCTCGCTCTCGCACGGTCTATGATGACCTAGTCTGGATCGGTCTGCCGCACACGGAACCGTCTCGTTCACTGAATTGTCCCCCACATGTCAAGATACAAGACTGAGACGCTCACGCCGCCGCCTTCAGGTCGGCTTCTCTCTTCGCCCCGGTCTCCCTCAGTCGCTCCCGCTCCTTCAGGTGCGCCCTGAGGATGTGCGCGATGCCGTCGCCCAGACCCAGCACCGGCACGCTGGTGCCGTCCGCCAGTACGTTGTAGTAGGGCTGCATCTCGGCTATCCCCTGGCACTGGTCGATGATCTCCTCAACCGGGGTGCCTCGTCGCAGGTGCAGCGATATGAGGCGGCAGGCCAGCTCGGTGACGCCGTGCTGGAAGCTGCCGCCCTTCCCCAGGAATCCGAACACCTCGAACGGCTCTCCGTCCTCGTCCACCGAGACGGTGACGTACAGGTTGCCCAGCTCGGTATTGAGCTTCGTGGTGGTGCTGGGCAGGCTGCGCGGCCTGGGCCGCGTGGTCGCGCTCATGGCCGCCTCCCATCCGCCGAGCAGAGCGGCCGCGCCCGGCCGCACTCGACGGCCTCCATCCGCCCGTAGGCGCGCACCATCTCCGCGTCGCAGGTGAAGGACTCGGCCTCGACTCGGGTGTCGAAGCGCTCGAACGGATCCGTTGCGAGGCCGCCCCAGTAGGCGATGGCGTGGTAGTGCAGCTTCGGTTCGAGGTCGCGGAGGTATGGGAGCGCGGGAGAGTAGCGGTCGAAGTAGCCGGCCACCATCAACGCAAGCTCCTTCTCCCGGGCGTCTCCGAGGCCCAGCAGCGTTCTGACGATTGGCTCCTCGCAGTCCTCCTCGGCGAAGGTTGGGGTGTACATAGCGTCCCGCACTTCCGAGGGCAGCTCGGCCCAGCGCTCGCGGCTGAGCTTCAGCCCGCCGTGCGAGGGCGTGGCGACCCGCCAGACGCCTCCGGCCAGCTCCACGACGTTCTTCGTCCAGCCCCAGGGTGTGTAGGTCACGTTCGTCGTCATCGTCTTCTCCTTCCTGTAAGTGAAAAGCGGGGCCGCCGTGTGTGAGACGCACCCCGCTCGATTGCCGTACTCTCCGGCTGGCAGGCGTTCTATGCAGCCTGCTGCATCTGCCGGAGCTTGCTGTCCGCAGCCTTCACCAGCGGCGCGAGTTCGTCGGCCGTCAGCTCGTCCACGCCCTTGCCGGTCCTCTCGAGGACGGCGGCGCGAACGCCGTCTTCGTCGAAACCCTGCTCGGCAGCGATCTTGAAGATGCGCCTGCGCAGCATCTCGGCCTGTGACTCGCCGCCATCGCCGTTGGGCGCGGACTGGCCGGAGTTGCCGTTGTCCGACCGGCTGGCGCCCCCGGACTGGGACCGGCCGCTGGAGCTGGCGGGCACGCGCTGCGGCTTAGACTGGCCGCCGGTCTGAGGCCTGGGCTCCCCTGAGCCTGTCGAAGGGTCCCCGTACAGCCCGTTTCCGAAGCGGTCGCCGAAGCTGCGCAGCGCCCTCTTGAGGCCGTCCGTCACCGCCCCCTTTACTGCTGTCTCATGGCCGTCCGGGGTCTCCTCAGCCACCGCGTGGAAGCCCACGTCGGTGCGCGGCGGCGCACCGGGCACCGTGACGCGTACCGGGGCGCTGTAGGCGCGGATGAGCTTCACCTCTCCTGTCTGAGCATCGACGTTCTCGATCTCCCTGAGCGTCACGTCGCCCAGGACCTCGTATCCCCAGCCGCCGTAGCCGAAGATGGCGTTCGCCTCGTCGATGACGGTGTGCCCCTCGATGTAGGAGAAGGTGCGCCCGGCGCGGCCCCGGCGCTGGGAGACCAGACTGGGGTCGAGGGGCTGCGAGAGCGCCTGCGTGACGGCAGGCGAGAGACCGTCCCAGTGCAGCTCCTGGTGCGTCGCGTCGAGCGTGGCGTCGGGCCTGTGGCCGTTGGTGGGGACGAGGCCGGCGGCCGTCCCGTTGCGGTCGTGTCCGTTGTTGCCGTTGTTCATGTCGTGTCTCCTTCCGTGTGTGTGGTTCCAGTAGGGAACGGTCGATGCGGTCTCCCATGAGGGAAGCCGTGCGCGGGCAGTGCCCGTCGTGTTGTGGTGAGAGTGGGTTGAGCCGGGAGCGAGTCCCGCCAGTAAGGTGGTGGAGCGGTTCACGCCCTGTTAGAAGGGAAGTGGGAGAGAGTGAGTAGAGGCCGCTACCGTGCGGAGCGGGCGGCCTGAGCAAGCAAGCGCTGGAAGAGGGAGCGCCCGTTGGGGACGGTGGCAAGCTCGGCCACGTCGCCGACGCCCTGGGGGAGGGCGACAACGGCGGCGCGGCGTCCAAGCAAGCCCGCAAGCCGCTCCGTGGCCTCGAGTCCTCCGTCGTCGCTGTCGAAGGCGAGGAAGACCCTGGGGCATCCTCTCAGCGCAGCCGCTACCCGCTCGACGCCCTTCGTGCCGAGCGCGGCGCAGGCGGGGATCTCCCAGGACGCAAGCGCGAGCCAGTCGAATACCCCCTCGGTTACGACGACCCACGACGGCGCGGGACCGAGCCTGCCAAGTCCAAGCACGGGCTTCGGACCAGGAAGGGCCTGGAACCGTGGCTTCGCGTCGGCACTCACCGCGCGGCCCTTGATCCAGCGCACAAGCCCGCCCGACACCTCGGGAACGACCACCATACCGGCGAACCGCTCCGCTCCCCGCTCCAGGAACAGCCCGGAGTCGCGTATCCGCCTGCCGGAGAAGCCCACCAACTCAAGAGACCGCCTCAGCCCCGTCCCGGGCGCGAAGCCGAGGCCGAACCGGACAGCCGCGTCTGGGTCGACGCCCCGCGAGGCGAGGTAGTCAAGCCCTGCCGGACTGCGCCTCAGCTGCCCTGCGTAGAAGCGAGCAGCCGCAGTCAGCAGCCCCGGATCGCGTGGGGGCAGCGGAGCAGCGGCCTTCCGGCTAGTAGCCCGCATCGCACGAGTGACCGTGGGGTAGGCGCCGCCGTCCAGCCGCCTGATCGCCTCCGGCAGCGTCATGTTCTCTGCGCGCCGGATGAAGTCCAGCACGTCGCCGCCCAGTCCGCAGCCGAAGCAGTACCAGCGCTCTGAGTCGGCGTACACCGTGAGTAGGATAGGCCGCCGGCGAGTTACCCCGTGTTACCGGAGCACTTTTCCGTCGGCCCTCCTCCGAACCGGACGTGCGGCTTTCACCGCATCCGGCTCTCCAGTGTCATGTATCGCAACCTAGGGGGTCGTAGACTTCAAAGCCGTGGCAGCCTCTTTTCTCAACGCGCTTTCGCGCGCCAACCGCGGCGACCGTTCGACTGTACGCACCGTTCCACGTGACCCTGCTCTTCCATGTGGTCAAGCAGGGCCGTCATGAAATGACCCCATCGCGAGCCGTAGCCTAGCCCCTCTTTGATACCGGCTTGTCGCGATATCTCCGTGGGGCCGAGGCACTGACCTTCGTTGAGCACGTTGAGCACGGCTAAACGAAGGTGGTGTAAACCCTGTTCGGCATGGTTAGGTGTCATCTGTTTTGGCTCCTTCTTGCTCTTGACTTTGACGGTTTGCCATTGTCTATAAACCACAGGAGCCGACCGGCTGTCAACTCGTTCCTAGGTTGTCGCTTGCGCGGGTTACTTGCGCCCGTGGTGGATGTCCATGTGACACGTCCGGCAGACCACGAGGGTCTTGCGTTTTCGCGCCGCCATGATTTGAACCCACTTGGGCTTTTCCTGTTGGCCTTTCACGTTCAGGTCGCGAAGTGCGCGGATGTGGTGAACTTCCACGTCCACCGTTGAGTCGCACATCTCGCATACGTCCGCGTCGAGCCGTTTGAGAAGCTCGTTGCGGTCGCTCCTGTACCGTTGAGGCTGTCGGTCTACGAGAACTGCCTGCCGTTGCCGTTTCAGGGGTATGCCACCGAAATATGCTACGCGAGGTGGCTTGCCGTTGTCCCGTTGCTTTTCGACCTTGAGGCACTTACGCGGCCCGTGCTCGGTGTGCACAGTGCTTTTGTAGCGCTGGAACACCTTAGCGCACGAGGTCTTGTGTTTGGCCGCAAGGGTTTTAGCCAGTGACCACTCCATGACCCATTGCAGCCTCCCGAAGTAGGAGACGTTGTAGGCCAGCTTGTAGTACTGGACGACGCCCCGGAACTCCGACTGGTACTGTTCCACGATGGAGTAATCCTCGTCGTGAATCAGGAAACTGCGGTGCGCCGGTTTGCCTCTGAGCATGTAGGCTCGGCAATGTTGTTCGATGACGTCGGCGGGAACCCGCAACCCGATTTGGCCGTTGACCCTGCGCCGACCTGTGAGGTCGTGCTGGTCGTTGGCCTGCTGGTTCACGAGTTCGTAGCCGAGGAACCGCGCCGCCTGGCTGGTGGCGTGGGTTATGAGAGTTTTCTCCCTGGATAGCTCCAGCTTGAGCGTGTCGCGCAGGAACGTCTCCAAGGACTCTTTCACTTGTTTGGCTTCGGCCTTTGGTCCGATGAAGCCCAGCACGAAGTCGTCCGCGTAGCGCACGTAGCGCAGCCGCCTGTAGTCCGGGTCGTTGGGGTCACGTGATGGCAGTTGTTGCATCTGCTTGCGCAGTGCTACCGCCAAGCTGTGGTGTCCGACTTTCCGGTGGTATTTCATGCGGTCGGCTAGGCGTGTGTACTCGCGGTTGGGTCTCCGGTCTGTGCCTCGGGTGTGTGCTGGTATCAGCACGTTCTCGACGTACTTGTCCAACCGGTCTAGGTAGATGTTGGCGAGGATGGGGCTGACGATGCCGCCTTGCGGTGTTCCGCTCAGCGTGCGACCGTACTTCCAGTCCTCGACGTAGCCTGCCTTCAGTAGGTACTTGAGCAGGCGTAGGAAACGGTTGTCGTGGAGCTTTTCGCCGAGCACCGACAACAGGACCTCATGGTCGATGTTGTCGAAGCACCCCTTGATGTCTCCCTCGACGAACCAGCGGACTCCCGTCCAAGTATGCGCCACGTTGCTCAAGGCGGTGTGGCAACCCCGGTCGGGCCGAAAGCCATGGGAGCGGTCGGAAAACTGCGGTTCGTAGTAGGCTTCCAGAATCATCCGGATGACCTCTTGCAGCAGCTTGTCCGGCCCTGTTGGTATGCCCAGGGCGCGGGTCTTGCCGTTAGGCTTGGGAATGTTGACCCGACGCACCGGCGTCCACCGGAACCGCTCGTAGCGCAAGGCTTCGATGATGCGGTCGATTTTTGCCAGTGACATACCGTCCATGGTCTCTGCGGTGATGCCCTTAGTCGTAGCTCCCTGGTTTGAGTAGATGCGACCGTAGGCCCGCAGGTAAAGGTTCCGGTTGTACAGCAGCCGATAGATGTTCTCCAGCGGCAATCCTCGGTCTCCGCGTTCGCGTATGACGTTCAGTACAGTTTCGGCTTGTTGCATTCTGCATACCTCTCTGTGTTTGTTCGTCGTTGACACCTGTCCTCCTTCGCCATGTGGACGGCTTTCCCGTCCTCGGACTACTACGAGGACTCCGTGACCATAGGGGTCTCCCCCCGTAGGCCATCCCGCGTTCCGTTGGCATAGGACGTTCTAGCGCGACGTAGGTGCCCCGTTCGTTCCCTTGTATGACCTCATTGGTCATTGCCCACTCATCGAAGGTGCATCGGTCGCAGCTTCTGACCGGTGCAATGAGTGGCGCCGGATTACAAGCGTTCTACCGGCGGGTTCCGAGAAACACCAACTGGCAACTGGGGTTCAAGCAATCAAGCCTTCACCGTATCGCGCGGGCTTGGCGGAACCAGTCCTACAACGCTTTCGGACTGTAGCCGCTTTACCGACATGCTATTGTCCCCTTTGGCTTTCGCCTCTAGGTGGGTCGGTTAGCCCAAGAATTTCCTCCGAATCCTTCCCGACTGAGCCGGGTATCCTATGCCGCGTCACGCGGCGCACAGCTGCCCTCCGCCTCCTCGTGGAACGGGCAGACGCCCTGCCGGACCCTGCCGTGCCCGCTGAGCCGCACACCCGACGCCTCAACCGTGACGCCCAGGGGGTGACGCGCCTTCAGCGCCGGAATGTCAACGCTGGTCGCGACCATCACGCACCCCCGTTCAGCAGACGGATTCCCCGCAGGCTGCGCCGCGAGACCGTCTTGCCCGGCTTCCAGCGCATCCCCAGAGCCGCCACCACTTCGAGCGTCCCGCCTTCCCCGGTGGGAACCAGCGCGGCGGCCCTGCCGGTGCCCTGGCTGTACACCAGCGCGCCGCAGTCACCGAAGCGCCGCTTCACCAGACCCTTCCACTCCGAGAACGTCCACCGCGCTTCCCGTGTCTCCATCTTCGCCATGTCCACGCCGCCGAGAACCGCCAGGGCGCCGTCTATGTCCCCCGCCTGCCTGAGCCTTCTCGCCTCGTGGATCGAGCGCGCCGCGCTCGGCTCCTCCGTAACTTCGCTCACCGTGTTCACCGCGAACAGCGCCGCCATCAGCCGGTCGACCAGCTCTTCGAGGCTGCGCCCGGGCCGAGCCATCGTCCTTCCGTGAGTAACTATCGTTGCCGTCGTCATCGTGCACCTCCTTAGTGCATGTGCTTTGTTGCCTTGTGTGAGCCCGTTTCCGGGCAGGGCATGTCCCGTTGAAGAACGGGAAGAAGGGCCGCCCCCGGTGGAGACGCCCCCCTGTGATTGGGTTAGCCGTTGAGCCTGATGCGGCTCGTCCCGCCCGTGACCTGTGCGACCGGCGTGTCCCGTGCGATGCCGAACCACTCGTAGAGCTCGTTCAGCTTCCTGCGGTCTTCCTCGTAGCGCTCGGCCCACCTGATCGCATGACCGGTCGTGACGTTCCTCTCCAGGTTTGTGGGCTCTCCGGGCCTCGCCTCCATCGTGTCCACCATGTCCAGCCAGTACCAGTACACCGCCGGCTTGTCCGTGTTCATGACGTCGAGCGCTTCCATGTCGACAATCGACTTGCTCTTGCGGCTGTCGTATCTCCCAGCTACCTCCTCCGCGATGCATAGGTCGCAGACCGTGCCTATCTCGTCCCTGGTTAGCTCGTGTCCGCAGCCCTGGCAGAGCGGCGCGCCGATTCGCGCCATGAGTGTGAAGTCCTGCTGTGCAACCATCGTGTCTTCCTTTCCGTAGTGCCTGGGCCTTATCGCCCTGGGTGTGAGCCCGGTTTCGGGCAAAGAAGAAGGGTCGCCCCCGGAGGAGACGACCCTTGCGATTGGGGTGTGTTGTGGAGCCGACCTACCAGCGGACCCACCGCCTGATGCGGCGGGTGAACCGCCAGACCAGCAGCGCGGCGATGCCGAGACCGACCAGGTTGAGGAAGGCCGCCTCAGCACCCAGGCCGAGCAGCAGCGGCGCCGCGACGACCAGGGCGATCACCCCGGCAACCGCGATCCGCTTGGGCGTCCACCACTTCCGCCAGCGTGACTTGCTAGGCGCGTTGCCCACTGGCTCGTAGGCCGTCCAGATGGGCAGCCCGACCAGCGCCTCCAGATGGGTTATGACCAGCCCACGCGTGCAGCCACGGGTGTGGCAGCGCACGTCGATGCCCTCGCCGTCCGGCCTCTGCCTGAACGCCAGCCCGTCAGAGCGACCGCCGTGGCAGATCGCCGTGGTAGTCCAGAACCAGCCCCTGTCGAAGCTGACCCTGTGGGGAATCAGGTCCGCAATCCGCGCCGCGCTCGGTCCGATGTACCTGTCCGTCATGTCCTTTCCTCCTGCTACTACTTCGTGTGTCCGTTCCGATGCCATCTGTCCGTTGACCTCCTCATTGACTCGCCTCCATGTCCTCGGGCGTCGACCAGTCGGGTGAAACCCTTGTGGTCCTCCCGTCGAACTCCCTCGCCAGCGGTGCGTCGGGCTTAAGTTGGGCCGCGTCGTTCGCGTTCGTGTTCTCGTCCAGCGTGTGGAGCTGTCCGCAGCGCTTGCAGAGCCAGCCGTAGTCCCCGCGATAGCCCACGCCTGGTCTCGCGTACGAGTACCCGCAGCCGCAGACCTCGAGGGACAGCCGGACCGTCTCGATGACGTTGCCGTCCGCGTCTCGAAGCTGAGCCACCCGGATGCGCGGGTTGATCACCGTGCGGTCGCCGATCACCTGGACCTCGCCCGTCATAACCAGTCCTGATTCGTGTGTCCGTTCCGTCGTCATTCGTTACCTCCTCGCTGGGTGTGTTGCCGCTGTCTATGAATCCGTCCGCCTTTCCGAAGAGCCATCCGGTCTGCCAGCGAAGTGAACTCAGGAAGGACCGGAGGTGCAAGAAGACGCAGCTCGCCCCAGGGATCACATCGTTGGGAAGAGACCTGCGGGGAAGCTGCCGAGTGGGGTGTGAGCGACCGGCCTGCGAATCGAACACAGGACGGCGCGGTGAGAGGAACGCAGCTCGCCCGGGGTGAGATACCTCCTGGGAAAGCCGCGAAGACGTGAGCGGCCGACCGGCGAACGGCAGACGGGCGCGTGGAGGCTGCGGTCGGGCTGCTACTCAGCCATGCCGCAGACGTGATGAACCGGCCGGTGTGCGGGACGCACCACGACCAGGGCTGCACCGTACTCGCTACGGTGGAATCCGAGGGCCTACGTGCCGAAGGCGCATCGCCCATCGCGTCCATGCTTTCGAGGCGGTGTCGGAGGAGCGGCGCTCGACTCCTCGACCGGCTCACGCAGCGGGAAAGCGTTCGTCCCTTGCAGAATGCCGTCGGGAGAGCAGGGCTCAATCCGTCGGGCAGCTCCGGATCAGGGACAGACCCTCCAGTTTTCTCGGCGCGAAACACTGGAAAAAGCCAGAAACTGAATCGATTATCACCCGAACACCCGACCGCATGGAAGCCCCAAAACCCCCAAATCGACCCCCTGCGCCCGGATCACTTGCACTGGGTTAGCTCCGACGTAGCTGCAACGTAGCTCTAATGTGGCCGGGTCCCATGCGGGCCTACTTCTGCCACCGTCCGAAGGTCAGGAGGCGCAGCAGCCGACGGAGCCGTTCGGCCCTCACCCGGTCGGCCTGTGTCTCCTCCAGCGACTCCCTGCGCCGGCTGAGGTTCTGCCGCCGGTCCGACCCGTCCCAGGGGAAGACCGCAGGGGGCAACGTCAGCCCCCGCTCCTCAATCAGCTCGATCTCCAGCTCCAGCACACGCTCGCAGGCCGTGAGCCTCTCTACGGTCGTCCCGGACCTGATAGCCTCTCTGGACTGCTCCCGCGCCAACCGCCACTCGGCGATGACCGGGGCCGCGTCGCCGTACACCAGATCCTCGTCGGGTTCGGCCTCCTCTGACACAAGCTGCGGGTACGGTCTGCTCGGCGCGATCCTGCGCCTGGCGGGTTCGGGTCCTCCCTTTGCGCCCGCGCCGCTCTCCAGCCGGGCCACACGTCGCTCCAACCGGCGCATGGACTTCGCCTGCTCCTCAGCCACCGCTGCGCCGCCGTTCTCGACGGTCTCACGGACCCCGCGAAGCTCCTCCTCCAGCGACGCCACGCGTTCGACCAGCGCCTCGACCTCCCTGCGCTGCTGGGCGGCAGCCGAGCCGCCACCCAGCAGCAGGTGCCGCTCCAGCGCGTGGCTCATGTGCGCGGTCAGCCTGCCCGATTCCTCGGCCCGGACCACGGTGCGATAGCTCACGCCCAGGGTGGTCGCCGCCTTCACCCTCCCCTCGGACTCCACCAAATCCCGCAGCAGCGCCATGAGCCGCACCAGCCGGAGACTCTCCAGGCTCCGGCTGGAATCAGGGTAAAACTCTTCCTCTCTCGCCATCTCGTTCTCCCGATTGACGTTTGTCATTTTCCATAGCTACGGCTGTCCACTTTCGCGTCCCGCCAGGAATTGACGTTTGTCAATTTCCAAAGCTGCGCCTGTCCACTACCCGTGGAACCAGCCCCGGAGACGAAGCGCTTGCAGGGCACCTCCTGTAGGGGGCTGATTTACGCCTGTTTCAGCTTTGGCCCGGCCTCTCTTCCGCCGCCTCCGTCACGCTCAAATCCCTGTACACGGTTATGACACCACAACTGGCCCTCCATTTATCAGGCCACCTGAGGGGGGCTGCGCGCGACCCCGCCGGGGCTGCCGACAGCCCCCCTCACTCACCATTCCTAAGCGCGTCCCGGCTCCCCAGACTCGATGGCAGGCAACACGAACCCATCCGCGACGAGGAGGCGAAGACGTGGGAGCGCAGACGACAACACGACGACCATTCAGGGCCAGAGGTAAGGCCGGACGGCTGATACCCCTGGCCGCCGCGCTGCTTCTGGCGGCGCTCGTGGTAGTGCCGTCGAGCGGCATCGTCATAGCACAGGGACCGGGCATCGTCCTGGTCAACGCAGAGCGCGAGTTCGTCGAGCGCAAGAAGGAGGGCGAGTTCGTCGCCCGACCCGTCTTCGACCGGAAGATACAGACCCTCTACTACGCCGTCCGCGACGCCGACACCGGCGACTGGATAAGCGCCATGTACCGCGTGGTCGGCGGCGAGAAGCAGAGAGCCGACGGCTGGGAGTATTCCTTCGAGTACCCGGCGCTCGACGAGCAGCCCGCGCTCGACCCGGACCGCGCCTACCTGCTGGCGATGCTCGCAGTCGCAGAGGGGGGCGAGCGGGAGGCGTTTCACGCCGTCGTCCCCGTCTACGAGCCGACCAGGATCTGGGATAGGGTGCTTGCCGCCCTGAAACCGGGACGCTGGGCGAGAGCCTTCGCCGGCTGGGTGATCGAGGGTGTCCACGGAACCCTCTGCGGAGTCGTCGAGCGCGCGTCCGGCGAGGACGCCGCCAACTGCCGGGGAGGACAGCGATGACGGACATCCTCACCGGAACCCCCGAACACCTCACCTACGGACACGACCTCGTTCAGCTGGCCTGGACGGTCGTATGGGCCGTTGCGTCCGGCGCGCTGGCGGTCATCCTCGCATGGATGGGCCTCAGCCTCATCATCGCGGACCACCTGGGCAGGACCCAGGCCGGGTGGCGGGAGATGGTGCCGCGCCTGGCGCTCGGCCTCGTCGCCGCTGCGTCGTCACTGTGGTGGTGCGCGCTGGTGCTGGACGTGGCTCACGCCGTGTCAGGCTTCATAGCCGTCTCGCTCGGAGTCACTCCCGGAGACCTGCTCAGGGCTCCCCTGAACGTCCTGCTGACGGCGGTGGAGGCCGGGAGCGTGGGAATGGCGCTGCTGTTCGCCGTCCTCTACCTGGTCTACGGCTTCTTCGTGCTCTACGTGCTGGTGCAGATGATCCTGCGCCTGGCGCTCATAGACATCCTTCTCGCCCTCGCTCCCATAGCCCTCGGGCTGTGGATGCTGCCGCACACCGCGGGCTGGGGCCGCCACTGGCTGCGGCTGTTCATGACGACGACCTTCCAGCAGGCGATCCAGCTGATCGCGCTGGGGCTGGGATTCGGGTTCCTTCATGAGGTCGCTCAGATAGCGGCGTTCGAGCCTGTGCAGGACCTGGTCTGGAAGCTGCTGATGTCGCTCGCGTTCGTCTATATGGCGACGCGCGTGCCCTCGATGCTCGGCAACGCCGGGACGTTCGACGCCTGGCTCTCCACGCTCTACTTCGGAATGTCCCTTCCCGCGTCGATGGTGCGCTCCGCCCGGACGATCGGGCTGGTAGCCGGAGGCGCCGCGGGAGGGCCGGGAGGCGCGGCGGCAGGGGCGATGGCCGCGAGCGCGGGACTGTCCGCAGCCGCAAGCGGAGTGGGATCTGCGGCCTCCAATGCCACCCCGTCCTCGGGCGGGGCCACAGGGGGCGGACAGGCCCCGAGGAGTGCCGGCGAGTGATTCCTAAACAGGAGGTGGGAGCGATGTGCCAGTAGCGGCCGGAAGACGCAGCGACCGATTAGGAACGGACGAAATGCGAAGGCCGGGCGATCAGACGCCCGGCAGAGAAAACAAACGGAGAGGAGAAAGAGCGAATGGAAGATCTGACACAGACCATATCGAACCTGGTGGGCATCCTGCTGGGCATCGTGGGGGTAGTTGGCGTGGGCTTCTTCATCTATGGGGCCTACCTGTACCTCACGGCCAGCGGCGCGCCTCACCAGATGGAGAGGGGCAAGAGCGCGATGATGACCGCCCTCGCGGGCGTCGTGCTGGCCCTGGTCGCCTACGGCGTCGTCGAGCTGGTGATCAACGCGGTGGTCAACCCGCCAGTGGAAATCGGTGAGATACCCGACCCGACGACCGACGCCGACACAGACGGCGACGAATAGACGGAAAGAGAGGAAAAAAATGAGAGAGCACGAAGTACCGACCCACGTGCAGGCCGAGGACAGGGTGCTGCTGTGGTTCACGTTCCCGCAGATCGTGGCGATGACGGCGGTGTGCGCCCTGTCCTACGGCGCCTACCGCTACGCCCCCGTAGGGCCTTCCGAGGCGAGGATAGCGATTGCGGTCCTGCTCGGACTGGTTGGGCTGGTCGCGGTCGTGGGGAAGATAGGAGGCAGGCGGCTGCCGCTTGTGGCCGCCGACCTGCTGACGTACCGGCTGGGAGCGCGGCTATACGCAGGGCAGGTGTCCGCGCTGGTGAGAGCAGAGCCGCCCGCACCGGCGCAGCCGGAGGGCAGCCCAGGTCCTCTGAGGCTGATGGTCAGGAAGGCGCGACGCGTCCTTAGCCGGCGCAGGAAGCGGAAGCGGGAGGGAGGACGGATGCCCTTCCGGCCCCACCGCTGGTTCGGAAAGCGCAGGCGCGAGCAGGCGGACAACATCAACGGCAGCGAGGCCCGGGGCCGCAGGGACAGGCGCAACAGGCACCCCAAGATGATGGCGGTCGCGGTTGCCGCGGCCCTGACCGCGCTCGTGGCATCCCTCCCGGGTGTGGCTGTCGCCGACGATCACGAGCCCTGGATGGACGAGATCGACTTCGAGATGACCGACCCGGTGGACGGGCGAAGGATATTCGTCGAGGAGCTGACCGTCTCCGGCGACCGCGCAGATGTCACTGAAATAGTTAGTGCCACACAAAGATGAAAGTACCGTCTCCGGCGACCGCGCAGATGTCACCCTCCGCGCCGCGACTGACATAGAGTTGACGACACGGGCGTTCGGCGGGCCGGAGGGCGCATGGCTGCGCTTCTGGGGCGCGACGTCCCTCGCCGGCGGGGAGAGCGTGGACTACTCGCTCCCCCTGCACGGTCCCGTGCCGTCCTTCACCTTCTCGTGGGTGGACACGCTTGGACAGGCCGGGGCGACAACCGTCACCCACGAGCGGATCCCGTTCCCGCTTCCGGAGGTCGAGGGAGAGCTGTGCGACCTGCGCATCGTCTCCCTGGGCTGGACGCCCGGCGCAGTGAGCGGCGTCATCGGGTCCGAGTGCGTGACGGCCATCGAGCACCCGGTCGAGCTCCAGACGGTCGCCGGACACGCCAGTGTCACCGAGACGACAGTGATGGACGCCGAGGTGACGGGAATAACGGGGACGGTATCTGCGGCGGCGGGTGACTCGCACGTCAGCGTCTCGTTCGTCGCCGACGGCGAGACTCCTTTTTCCATTCCCGTCTCTACAGGCGCCGCCATTCACGAAGTGACGGTTGACGCGGACCTGGAGGCAAGCCTGCGCATCCCGGTCCCTCCGCTGACGCAACTTACCCACCATGTGGCATGGATCGAGCAGGTCACCAAAACCGTGCATCTCCATCGCCCTGGGGCCAGCGACTCAGACAGTAAGAGGGTGTCCGTCAGGTGCGAGGACGGCTCCAGGAAGTCCGCCACCGCGAGGGCGTACGCCTACGTCCCCAGCGCCACAATCGCCGGGGACGTGACGGTGGAAGTCTTTCATCCCGAGCGCGTGGACGCAGAGGTGGTGGACAGGGACCCCATAGCCAGGAGTAGGCCCGAGCGCCTGTCGCTCGCGTCCGCCGTCGGACCCGACGACCCGTTCGCGGCGCTGGTTCTGCCGGAGCCGGAGCCCGAAGACCCGCCAGCCGAGCAGACAACGGCCGACGGCGGGCTGAGCGGCTGGTTCCACGACCTCGGCTGGGAGTGACCCTGGTGAGGCGCGCCGCGATCCTGCCGCTGCTGACGGGCGCGGCCCTCGTGTGCATGGGAGCCGCGCCCAAGGAGGCGATGCTGGCCGCCTTCGACGCCGTGCTCACCGCGATGGCCTACGTCGCAGCGGGCGTCTCCGTCTTCGCCATCGTGTGGTCCGGCTTCCTGCTTATGGCCGAGGGAGCCGACGAGCGCGGCGGCGGCAGGGCGAAGAGCGCGGTAATCCTGGCCGTCGTCGGGCTGGTGCTCGTTCTGCTCGCCAAGGGCATCGCCGGCCTGCTCAGAAGCGGCATCGTCGGCCTGCCGACCCCATAGACCAGAAAGGAGGAGACTCCGTTGTTGAGGTTTATTACGAAAAAAAGCAACAGAAGCGGAGAGGGGACGCCGACGGAGGAGGTCCCCACTCCGCAGGACATTTCGGGGGACGGACAAGAGACCGTCGCCAAATCTGCAGACCCCCGGGAGAAAAAACCCCCGCCCGACCTTCCGCTGTTCTTTATGCTGTCGCACGTCGAGGACGACGGGCCGATAAGGCTGGACGGTGCGAAGCTCGGCGTGTGCGAGGTGATGGGTCAGGAGATGGACGAGCCCAAGCTGGGAGCCTTCGCGGGCGCGCTCAACGCCTGCGACTTCCCGTTCCAGCTTCTCATAAGGCAGCACCCTCCCAGACTCGACGGGCTGAGGACAAATCTCTCAGAAGCCCAGCCGGAGGGCCTGCCCCCGCAGACGGCGGCGGCGGCCGAGTCGCTCGGGAGGCTGCTAACCGACCTCGAAGCGCGCGACGGCATCCTGGACAGGCGCTTTTACGCCATCTGCGAGTTCGCAAGGGTTGACGAGCTGCGCGGGCTGCTCGCGCGGGGCGGCCTCTCCGTACACCCGCTCAGCGGACGGCAGCTCAGGATGTTCCTCGTGTCGGCCGCGCTCGGCGGCACGCCGGGTGAGTTCTACGGGGACGTGGAGTCTGAGGTGGGGATAGGGCGGCTCGAGGTTCGCGTCGGAGACCACCTCGTGCGCTCGCTGCACCTGGGCAAGTGGCCGCGCTCACTGGCTCCCGGCTTCCTCCAGGGGCTGATGGCAGCCGGAGCGCCGATGGACCTGTCGATACACCTGGGGCCGATACCGCCCGAGCAGGCGGCAAGGACGCTGGAGTGGCAGAAGGTGCGCTTCGAGTCGGCGCAGAGCCTCTCGCTCAAGCGCGGGCGCACGCTGTCGCCGGAGGCGGAGATCGCCCTGGAGGACGTTACCCGGCTGAGGGACGAGGTGCAGCGCGGCAGGGAGAGGCTGTTTCACGCCTCTCTGTCCGTAACCCTGCACGCGGGCGACGCGGACTCGCTGAAGGAGATGACCCAGCGGGCGAAGGGACACTTCGCCGCAACGCTCGGCAAGCTCGACAACCTGACCTTCCGCCAGCGCGTCGGCCTGCTTTCGACTATGCCCCTGGCAATGAACGCGGTCGCCGCCTGGCGCACGCTGGACACCTCCAGCATCGCGAGGCTGTTCCCCTTCTCGCCGCCGGACATGGACACCCGCAGCGGCACCCTGTACGGCATCGACATGCGCGCCTGCTCCCCGGTGGTGTACGACCCCTGGGACGGCACCCACCTGAACGCGAACACTGCCGTGCTCGCAAGATCGGGCTCCGGCAAGTCGTTCGCCACCAAGCTCGGAGTGCTGCGCGGCCTGTGCCGGGGCGTCACCGCCTACGTCATCGACCCTGAGGGCGAGTACGCGGACATGGCGCGCGCAGCGGGAGGACGGGTGCTGTCGCCCGGCGTGCCCGGACAGGGCATGAACCCGTTCGTCATCGACAGGGGAGACTCCGAGGAGCTCCTCCAGCGCATCGGCAGCCTGAGAAGGCTCATCGAGGTGATGATCGGCGAACGGCTGTCCGCAGACCGCCGCGCCACCCTCGACCACGCGCTCGCAGGCTACTACGCGCAGTCAAGGGAGCGCACCGGCTTCAGAGATTTTTACAAATACCTCGAAGGGGAGGCGGAGGACCTCTCACGTCTGCTGAGGCCCTTCGCCACCGGCAGCCTGCGCAACCTGCTCTCCGACGAGGGCGACGACCTGCTTGGCAACGAGGCGCTGGTGACGGTCTTCGACCTGCGGCTCCTCGAACCCGAGCTGAGGCCAGCAGCCGCGATGGTCTGCACCGAGACGGTGTGGGCGGCGGCTGCCCAGGACCCCAAGCCCCGCCTGCTGGTGGTCGACGAGGTGTGGAGCATTATGCAGCACCCCGAGGGCGCGGCGTTCATGGTCAGCATGGCGAAGCGCGCGCGCAAGCACCGCCTGGGACTCCAGTTCATCACCCAGGACGTGCAGGACCTTCTATCGGAGGACTCGTCCAGGGCCATCACCGGCCACTCCGGTCGGGCGCTGCTCCAGAACGCCGCGTTCAAGCTGCTTCTCCAGCAGGACGCCGCCGCGATAAGCACCGTCGGAGACGCCTTCGACCTGCCGGAGGAGCTGCAGCGCTGGCTGCTGTCCTGCCCGCGCGGTGACGGGCTGCTGCTGTCGAAGGGACACCGCTTCCCGGTGCGCATCGAGGCCACGCCGGAGGAGACCGAGGTGATCGAGTGGACACCGGGCAGGCACTGAAACAGATACGAGACGCCGATAGAACGAGATAGGAGGAAGAGGATGAAACTGAACCCGATCAACTGGCTGAAAGGCGGAGAGAAAAAATCCCCGGCGCTTCTGGCGGTGACTCCGCCAAGGACCGGCGAGCGCACGATGCTGGGCGTGGAGAACATGCTCCAGTCCATCGCCGTGCCCGAACCGTTCTCTCTGGAGCTTGCCGGGGACATGGACGGCGTGACGCTGATGGCGCGTTGCCTCGACGACCAAGTGGTGCGCGGTCAGATCGCAGCCCACTACCCGCAGGCCGTCATAGGCGAGGTCCCGGAGGACGAGGACCCGCTGCGCCTGAGAGAGGGCGAGGGCGCGTGGAGCATAACCATGCGCGCCGGCGGGCCGGAGTACGTGCCGCTGAGGGTGTTCCGCGACGACGACCTGCTCGACCCCGGCTCGGACCCCCTCATAGCCGTGCTGGGCGCGCTCTCCAACCTCAGCGCCGACGAGCGCATAGTGGCGCGGCTGATGCTGCGCTCCATGGGTCCCGACTGGTCCCAGTCCCACATGGAGAAGGCGCACACGCGCGCCGTGGACGACCGCAGGGACCCCTCCTACACCTACCAGACCCGCCCGCTCCAGATGGACGGCGTGACGATGGCCGTGCTGGGAGTGGGGGCGCTGGCCGCCCTGAAAGGATACCTGTGGATGCAGGCAGGCGAGACCTGGAAGGCCGCGCTGCTGGGCACCGGAATCACCGTCGCCCTGGCGGTCGGAGGCTGGGCGTGGCACCGCTTCAAGAAGGCCCGCAACCGCGTCTTCGACCCGCTGCTAATCAGGGAGAAGGTCTCACGAGTGGCGTTCGACGCGGAGCTCCAGGTGATCGCCGTCCTGCCCGAGAGCGGCAACCCGAAGCAGGACTGCAAGCGCGCGGCGAAGGCGCTTGAGCCAGTCGCCGCCGCCTACCGCCACTACGACCACCCGGCAGGCGCGCGCTTCAAGGTCAGTCGCGTGCGTGCGGTCGTGCCCGACCCGTCGATGATGCACCCGACAGGCCCTGGTCTGTTCGGTAGCCGCAGCGTCATGGGAGTCCGAGAAGCGGCGGCGCTGTGGCACCCACCAGGGGCGAGGGACGAGACGCCGCTCGTGGAGCGCACGGGATCGAGGGCGCTGATGCCCTCGGCGAGGGGCGTCAGGGGCGGCGCCCCGGTGGGAGACACCACGGCGGGCAGGCCCAGGCCGATCAACTTCCCCGACGACCTGCTCAGGCGCCACCACCTATATGTCGCGCGCACCCGCATGGGCAAATCCACACTGATGCACCACATCGTCACCCACAAGCTGAATGAGAAGGCGGCAGGCAGGGACGGTGACGCCATCGTGGTCGTCGATCCCCACGCCGACCTGGTGGACGGCATCCTCAGGCAGGTTCCCGAGTCGCTCGCATCGAGCGTCAGGCTCATAGACCTCGCCGACCCGCGCGGAGCGCCCGGCATCAACGTGCTCGACACCCGCGTCTTCGCGGACCGCGACCGCACCGCCGACTCGGTGGTGCGCGTGGCGAAAGGGTTGTGGGACCAGTGGGGGCCGAGGATGCAGTCCATCATCGAGCAGACTGTGAAGACCCTCCACGAGGCGAACGAGCACCCGTCCACCGGAGACGACGAGCAGCTCACCATACTGGACGGGCTGACGCTGATCTCGGACGACAAGTTCAAGGAGGGCGTGCTCACGAAGGTGACCGACCCGTTCCTTCTCCAGTGGTGGGCGAGGGACTTCGGCAAGTGGAGGCGAGAGACGCGCGCGGACGCGCTCGCCCCGGTGCAGACCCGGCTCTCCTACTACGCCTCGTCCAAGCGCGCCAGGGCCATCCTGGGACAGCCGCGCTCCACCATAGACCTGCGGCGCACCATCCTCGACGGCGGCATCCTGCTGGTCTCAACCGCCCAGGGGAGCGTCGGCAGGGACGTGTCGGCGCTGGTGGGAGCTTCGCTGCTGAACCTCGTGGACGCGGTGATACGGGAGCAGGGAAGCCTGCCTCCCGAGAAGCGGCGCGGCGCCCTGATCGTAGTGGACGAGATGCAGTCGATGCCCGGCGTGGACTACGAGAGCATGTTGTCCGAGCTGGGCAAGTTCGGGGCGTCGTTCATCCTCGCCACCCAGAGCCTCGCCAAGCTGGACGACCTCTCGCGCACGATGCGCGACACCCTGCTCGCCAACGTCGGCTGCCTGGCGGTCTTCCAGGTGGCCGGCAACGACGCGCGGCAACTGGTGTGGGAGCTGGGCAAGGACCGCGTCACCGAGGACGACATCGTGTCGCTTGCGATGCACAACTGCTACGTCCGCGCCACCGTCGGAAAGGAGCGGATGCCCGCGTTCTCCATGATGGTCAGAAAGCCTGACGACGGAGACCCCGAAATAGCCGAGCGCATCCGCGCCGAGTCCGGCGACTACGTCCTGTCCGCCGAGGAAATAGCGGCGCAGCAGGCCGAGATCCACAAGCGCGCCGACGAGTACCGCAAGGCGGTCAAGGACATCAGGGAGGGCAGGAAGCCCTCAAAGAAGAGAGGTGGAGACACGCCGAAGGAGCTTGATCGCAAGAACCAGCGCAGCAAGCACTTCCAGCCGCCCACCGCCAAGAACAGTGACGAGAGCGAGCGAAAGGCTGAGGACGAGAACGGGAAGAAGTCGAAGAACGAGGAGGCCGGCTAATGAGACCAATAGAGGCGGACGCGCTGAGACTCATCTCGCACATGCCCCTCATCGACAGGCTGGAGGCGGTCGCCGTCTCAGGCCGCTCCAGGGGCGCTGTGTACGGCGCCTTCGACTCCCTTGGGCGCGACGGCCTTGCGGCATCCGTGCCCCATGCTTCGGAGCTGACACCTTCCACCCGGCGCTACTTCCCCACCCCGGACGGGCTGCGAGTGATTGCGGCGGACGAGAGAATCCCGGTGGACGACCTGCTCCGCAGCCGTCCCGTATCCGCGCAGTGGCGGCGCGTCTTGGTGGAGCGCCTCGACGCCGTGGCGGTCATCTACAGGCTGGCCTCTGCCATATCGGGCATCGAGCATCCCATCCGCTTCCGCTGGTACAGGGCGTTGCCCATGGACGCCGCCATAGCGCTCCCCGACGGGCGCGTGATCGCCGTCGTCAGGCAGGGGCAGGCAACCGACCGCACCGGCTTCTCAAAGAGGTTGTGGCGGCTCAGGCAGGGGGAGAGGTCAGCCGCGATCCTCATGCTCATGCCCGACGAGACAAGACTCAGGCACGCGCGCAGGCTGGTAACGGGCGCTCCCGCAATCTCCTTCCTCGCGATTGAGAGCGACGTCGCGTCCGCCGGGGCCGGAGCCCCGATCTGGCGCACCCCGTCAGGCGCGGCGTTTCTCGACCTCAGCACCGCTCTGGACCACACCGGAGAGCGAGGTCCGTGGCCCGGCGAGGAGACGCCCGCGCGGGCGTCCCTACCCGGTGACATAGAGGGTGACGCAGGTGAGGACTGGATGCTTCCGTCCGTGCTCAGGCCCGTCGAGAAGCGCGCAATCGACCTTATTTCCGACTGGCCCTGGATGAGCCACGCACACCTGGGCGCGCTCATAGGACTGAAGCGGTCGAGGCTGTCGGAGGTCGTCGTGCGGCTATGCGAGCTCCGCCTTGCCGTGGACGCCCGCATCGAGGGCTGGTGCCGTCTGGCCGTCACCGACCGGGGGCTGGCTATGCTGGCGCGAAGGGACCGCGCTTCCGTGGGCGCCGCGAGGAAGCGGTGGAGCGTCGCGCCAATCGACGAGGGAAAGCCTCTCACCTGGCGCAACGTATCCGGCAGGCGCACCAGGCAGCTGCTCAGGAACGTCGAGCACACCGCGGCCGTCCACGGCTTCATCGCCGCGCTCGCACGGCAGGCGCGCTCTCGGTCGAGGGAGATCGTGCAGCTAGACCCGCCGCGCCGCGCTTCGAGGTACTTCCGCCACAACGATCGTATGCGCTCGGTACAGCCCGACGCCTTCGGAGCGCTCAGGAGGGGCGACGCCACCAAGCCCTTCTTCCTGGAGTGGGAGCGACGCGCCGTGCGCCCGGTCACGATGGCCGCGCGTCTGGCCCCGTACCTGCGCTACTACTCGTCCCACAGGCCCACCGACGATCACGGAACGCAGCCCGACGTGCTGGTCGTGTTCGAAGACGACATCGCGCAGACCCACTTCCTCAGAGTGGCGAGGGAGGAGATGGCGCGCACCGGCGTCGGCGTCCCCCTGCTGGTCTCGCACCGCAGGCTGCTCGAACAGGAGGGTCTGCTCGGACGCGCCTGGCTCACGCCCGGCGTCCTCGAACCTGCGCAGGCATTCCGCGCCCCGTGAACCCAACCCCATCCAAGAGGACCGGAGCCAAGAGACTGTACTACATCGACGAGTCGGAAGGGTCCCGGCTACTACGTCCGCTCAGCCCTGGGCGTTGACGCCGAGCGCTGGAACGACCCGGGACACGGCATCCGCGAGTGGCGCAGGATTTCTATCGAGATGGGCATAGTTGCTGTCCATATGGGGACTGAGATCGTTGGGCAGATTGATATCTGCCCAGATGCCAAGTATAATCATTACCTGTCAGGTAATGATGCTTAGGTGGGCAAGTGGAGATAACCTTCAGGACTCGTCGGCTAGAGAGGGCTTTCAACTCAGAACGGAATCTCAAGCGAAGGTTCGGAGACCATATGAGCCGTGTCATTCAGATTCGTATGGCGGTCTTGAGCAATGCGCAGAATCTTTCCCAAGTGCCCTCCACTCCGCCGGACCGGCGCCATATGCTATCAGGAGACAGGGCAGGACAGTACGCGGTGGACCTAGGCATCCTCGCAGATTGATTTTCGAACCGAACCACGACCCCATACCGCGACTGCCAGATGGCGGCGTGAATCTGAAAGAGGTTACGTCAATAAGAATCCTGGAAGTAGTGGATTATCACTGAATTTGCGCTCGCCGCTTCGGAACGCAGGTGCATTCGTCAAACCCAGCAGCACGGGCCAGCAAATTTGAGTAATACTAGGGAAGGGCAGATGGCAGGAGACCTTGCGACAATATCCGAAACGATACGCCACGCAGTTGAGTGCGGGCAATCCATTCAGCCGTTATCGGCTGAGCAACCATGCAGGAGATGTGGAACATCTTCACAAGCGCGGAAAATCAAAGATAATGAAGAGTCATCTTAGAAACAGACCTGAGACATTTTGAACTCACAGAACATGTGCGAGTGACCTGAGGTGAACAGATGACTATCAAGACTTACGAATACAATCCTGATTATGCCGTTCCGCCCGGGTGGGTCCTGGAGGATCGGCTCGCCACGCAGAATATCTCGCACGCAGAGTTTGCCAGAAGATGTGGTAGATCTCCCAAATTGATAAGCGAAATCATCTCCGGGAAGGCTCCGATAGAGCCGAGAACGGCGATCCAGTTCGAAAGTGTACTGGGAGTAGATGCTGGAATCTGGCTTGGAATAGAAAAGGACTATCGCCTTCACCTGGAACGCGAGGCTGAAACACGAAGAGCAGAAGAGTCGATTGCCTGGGCCAAACGTTTCCCAATCGCCGAACTGGTCAAAAGAGGAGTCTTCGAGCAACCGAAGTCAAATGCCGACAAAGTCAAAACGGTACTCTCCTTCTTCGGAGTTGCCTCTGTCGATGCTTGGCACATCCAGCAGAAAAGTATGCGCGTAGCATACCGGCACTCTCCGACTTTCAAGAGCGGCGAGGAGGCATTGGCCACCTGGCTTCGTCTGGGTGAAATGGAGGCAGGGCTAGTCGATTGCCCTGACTACAGCGAAGCAGGGTTCAAGAATGCCTTGTCCCAGATAAGAGATCTGACGGCGGCAAAGACAGCCGAGTCTATTCTGCAAGCCCAGATGCTATGTCGTGAATCCGGGGTAGTCTTGGCGATAGTCAAGCCGCTTCCTAAGACTGCCTTGAGCGGCGCTACTCGCTGGATAAACCCTCGGAAGGCGTTGATACAGCTCAGCGCTCGTCACTTGAGTGACGACCATTTGTGGTTCAGCTTCTTTCATGAAGCCGCCCACATACTGCTTCACAGTAAGAGAGACGTCTTCGTACACGAAAGTAAGGGTGAAGCTACCGAAGCGGATATAGAAGCGGATGAATGGGCTTCGGATTTCCTGATATCGCCCGCGGCGTGGGGGCAGTTCGAGGGCTGTGGTGTTTTCACGAAGCGGATTATCGTTGACTTTGCGTATGAACAGGGAATAGCTCCGGGAATCGTCGTTGGAAGGCTCCAACACGAAGGATTAATTTCCTGGAGAAGTCGGCTCAATTCATTGAAAACGCCCCTTGCTTGGAGCGAAGACACAAAATCCTGACCTATGATCGTCGATAAAGTCAAGCGCATTCAAAGACCTTCGTGTTCGCAAGATATCGGGTCCTCAGATTACTCCACGCTGATGGGGCCGATCAAGGATCTGAAGCCTTGAACCAAAGTTGCCGAGTTACCCTGCACAGCGATTCACAATACGTGGTGGAGGGCATTGAGAAGGGCTGGGCCAAGCGCTGGCGCGGCAACGGCTGGATGCGCAACAAGCGGGAGCGGGCCGTCAATCCCGACCTGTGGGGCAAACTTCTCGACCAGTGCGAGACCCACGAGGTCGAGTTTCGATGGGTGAGGGGACATGCGGGAGGCGTTGAGAACGAGCGTTGCGACTATCTGGCGGTGCAGGTCGCCCACCGGAAGGAACTACCCGTGGACGAAGGGTATGAAACGCCGTCCGACGTATGAGAGCCGTGTTGTGGCATGAATATTCCAATCCTCGCTGACCTGATCGCCCTGGGTGAAGGGTTCACTACCGAGTTCAAGCGGTCAATGCCCTCTGACCTCGGCAGAGAGATCTGTGCCTTTGCCAATGCCACCGGCGGCATAATCCTCATCGGGGTTGACGATGCCGGAACCGCGGTCGGCGTTCAAGACCACAACCGGCTGAAGTCCCAGGTGCAGAGTGTCGCCCGATCGGCTGATCCGCCTGTGGCCGTAGAGGTGGGAAGTGAAGGAGAGGTGTTGCGGGTGACGGTCCCGGAACAGCACGGCAAGCCGTACTCCTTCAGAGGCCGTTTCTATATCAGGGAGGGAGCGACCTGTCAGCAGTTATCCCGAGATGAGATTAGGGACTTCTTCTTCAAGGAAGGTCTTATCCGGCTGGACGAAACTCCCTGCAACGCCTTCGACCCATCCGTGGAAATCACTTCCGTCCGCTGGGCCGAGTTCGCGCAGCGCGCCGGAATCGACCCGGCGCTGAACCCGATGACGGTGCTGGAGAATCTGCACCTGGTCAAAGACGCCAGAATGACCCACGCAGGGGCTTGGCTGCTGGCTGACGATATCACTCGCTTCACCCTCCAGGCGGGCGTAACCTGCGCTGTCTTCCGGGGCAGCGCCAAGACTCACATTCTGGACCGCAAGGAGTTCCGCGGAAACCTCTACGACATCTACCAGGAAGTGATGGCCTACTTGCAGGCCAAGTTGAACTCAGCTCTCATTCCCAACGCCGGAGGGCGCGACGAGCGGCTGGAACTGCCTGCAAGCGCCCTGCGGGAAGCCGTGGTCAACGCCATCGCCCATCGCGACTACCGCAGCACCGCCAACGTGCAGGTGTATGTCTTCCAGGATCGAGTGGAGATTGTTACGCCGGGGGGACTGCCCGCCGGTATGCGGGAGGAAGATTTGGGCAGCAGGAGCGTCCCGCGCAATCCCCTACTGTTCAGTATGCTCTACCGGATGAGGCTGGTGGAGCAGATAGGTAGTGGCATCCGGCGGATTCACGACGCCTGCCGGGAACACGGCGTCGCGGAACCGGCTATTGACGTATCCCCCGACTGGGTAACGGTGACTTTCCCGCGTTCTGTATCAGCCGCTACCCCTCATGTGTCCCCCCATGAAGCCCCTCATGTTACCCCCTATGTGGGACGGCTCATCGCAGTCTTGGAGGGGGAGATGAGCCGGGCGAAGCTCATGGAGGTTTTGGAATTGAAGGACCGCAGGAACTTCGCCAGGACTTACCTGCAACCCGGACTGGACGCGGGACTAGTCGAGATGACCCAGCCGGGCAGTCCCAGAAGCAGGACCCAACGATACCGGTTGACCGCCCGAGGCGAGCAGGCGCGGGATTCCTTGCAAGATGGATAGAACGCCTGGCGCATCGATCCCGCCCCAAAGTAGCAGGACATCGCCCTTGAAGTCAGATGCCTCATCGTGTCATCCCATCTAGATCAAAGCCTCCAGGCAGGTCTCGTTCGTGCCACAGCAGGATCTCACGAATCCCCATGCGCTCGGCGACTAACAGCAGCAGGAAGAGGTGGTCGATGCTGGGCAGAACGCCCTTGTTGCGCCACTGCCTGAGCCGTGACGGGCTGACGCCGAGCATACGGGCAATCGCCCGCCAACTCAGCCCGCTCGCTTCCTTGAAGCGAGTGAGCCGGTCGGAGAAGTCCGGTGGAAACTCGAACTCGAAGGGCCGGTGGTCCATGCGCTGCGTTCCCACGGCCTAGCTCCCTCGGAGATCTACGCCGAACCCCGCCGCCAGGGGAGGCTGAAGCGACCCGACCGGCGGCTGGACCTCGTGAATGTCCAGCAGAATGTATTGTCCGCCGGGGATGCGGGAGGCCAGCTTGATGAGGGCGCACAGCCCGTCCCCGCTGGGCTTGGTGCCGTCACGCCAGCGCTGAAGCTGGCGTGGGTCTATGGCAAGGCACCCGGCCAGACCGTCCCACGTGAGCCCGCTGACCTCCTTGAACCACTCAAGGCGTCTGGGAAAGTCCTCCGGCAGAAAGGACGCGGCGAACATCAGGTGGGCCGGCGGAAGCGAGGCACGCCTCACGATATAACCTCCAGGATGAACAGGTCGTCGAAGTCGGTGACGCCCAGCGCCTTCATGAGCCGCCTGCGAAGCTCCGCGGAGGGGCAGCGTGTGCCGCTCATCAGCTGAGAGAGGTAGCCGGACGAGATGCCGGCAAGCCGCGCCAGCTCGTTCTGGCTCATGTTGAGACGGTTCAGGAACTCCCATACCCTGTCGGGATTGAGCTTCACTCTGGATGAGGGTTGCCTTCGATTCACGCCGAATCCTCCTTCGGAGACGCCTGCGACCCGGCCCCGGCCGCGTCCTTGCGGTATAGGTGGGGGTGGTCCAGGTAGTGGTGAGCGATGATGCGGGCCAGTATCCTCAGCCCGTCGATGCGCTGCCGCTCCTGCTTCTGGGTCAGTTTTCGCTTCCTACTCACGCGATTCCGTCCCTCTCGTGGGGTCCGGCGCGCTGTGAGGAGATAGCCTTCGGCGCGCCGGTGCTGTATACTCGAATCCAATTTAGATAATGCGTTCTGTGTTCTGTATAGTATCATCACTTCACAGCCCTCGACAATATGCCAAAGCCTGTTATTGAGGTATATTGACATATTGCTTGCTCTGATGTAACAATAATGTAGTTACTGTGTATCTTCACAGTAACAGATAGTCCGTGCGCGAAGCCGCGCGGGGGTATGACGGCAGGGGGAGAGCATCATGGTCGAGCGTGACCACGACAGCTACGCCGGAGAAGGCAGAGAACCGGACGGCATCGAGGACTTCGGAACGCTGCTCCGGCGGCTGAGGGGAGATCTGAGTCTACGGGACGTGAACAGGCTCTGCGGCGTCTCGGGCTCGTACCTGTCCCAGATCGAGCGTGGACAGCGAATGCCGGGGCGCAACCTCGTCCTCAAGCTGGCCGAAGCCTACGATGTGGACGGCGGCGAGTTGCTCAAGCGCGCAGGGCACACCGGTCAACCGGCCACCAACAGCAGGGAGACACTGGACGTGGAGCGGGCCTTCCAGTACGTGCTGGCAGACCCCGACTTCCGCGTGGGAACCAGGCCCGATGGCCCGCTGTCCACTAACTCCAAGAGATTCATCGTCGAGATGTACGAGCGATTCACCGGGAAGAGGCTGCTGGAATGAGCGCTACCAGAGAGGACTTCTGCCGCGAGCTACTGGACGACGACCTCGCTTGCGGCTCCATCGACCCGGAGCGCGTTGCCGCCCGGTTCGTGAGCTACTTCGGAGTACCGGGCAGGCTGACCATGCCCGTGCTGGAGGCGCTGCTTCAGGAGGCCGATTTCGGCTCCGTGTCCGGCGCGCACCTGGACTCGATGAAGGGCGTCCACTTCGGCGCGCGGGGTGGCGGCTACGAGATCTACTACCGCCGGGACATGTGGGACGGCGCTAAGGAGCACACGGTTCTCCACGAGACCTACGAGATCATCTGCGAGACGCTGTGCGAGCAGGTGACGGGCACGCCGCTGAGGAGGAGGGTGTGCCGACAAGCGGACCGCTTCGCCGCTGCGGTGCTGATGCAGCCTGAGTCGTTCTCCCTCATGGCCGAGAGTTCTGGGCTGAACGTGCTGGCCCTCCAGCGGGCATACCGCTGCTCATACGCCTCGGTAACGCTGCGGCTGGCCGAGACGGTGCGGAACACACCCCTGATGACCGTCCTGTACGAGCGACATCGCGATGACGGACTGGACCCCGAGGGCTGGACGGAGCCGCCCGAGCTACGGGCGACCATCGTGCGCAGGACACGGGGGTTCGGCGCCCCCAACTCCCGGCTGCTGTGCGGTGAGCGTGGCGGCGTTCCCGTTCGGTGGAGGTGCCCATCGCTGGGCTCCCTGGCGGACAAGGTGATATGCACAGGTAGGGCCGAGTACGACGAGGACGGCCGGTTCGCGGTCGTTGCGACGCCCGTCATCTGGAAGGGCAGGCTTGCTAAAGTGGTCGTCGTCGCAGTGCGTTATTCTCATAGGGCGGTGCTGGCTCCCCAGATGCCCGCGTGCGGCATCGGCAACCCCGTGCGGGGACTGGTGGCGTCAGCCCCTTGGTAGTTGAAGGAGAAGCTAATGCCAAATGGTAATGACAACCTTGCGTCCGGGGCCGACGATATCCGGTGGCAAGACTACGAAGAACTGGTCAAGGATATCTATCAGGCTCTTGGACGGGCCAACGGTGTAACCATCGAGTGCTGGGGAAGTTCCTGCAGAGTGGAAGGCCCACCTGGTGTTTACCACCAGATCGACGTTCTGACCAGCCACAGTGACGGCTTGCATCAATACAGAACTGCCATCTCATGCAAGAATTGGAACAAGAGAGTGGGCATACCCATAGTCAGGGAATTCGCGCAGATTATCGACGACGCGAGACTCAACAAGGGAGTCATCGTCTCGAAGATGGGTTTCACAGCTCCTGCCAAGGTATACGCTGAGTCCAAAGGTATCGGGCTTGTCGAACTGAGGAGGCCGCTCGACAAGGACTGGGACGGATACATCAGGGAGATTCATATCACTCTGATGATGGATCGAACTGAGATTTACGATGTCCAGTTCCAACTCACTGCACCCAAGCCAGGCCCAGGCGAGGAGGTCATTCAGGATGGTACGGTATATTGGCCCCTTCTGCTGAACCAAATCTTCATCGGCATCCCGGGAGAAGAACCCGCAACTCTCCAGAAGTTGGCCGATGAAGAGTGGAGCAAAGACGAAGAGAAGAAAGAGTACGACATCCAGTTTCCAGAGGGTAGCGTACTGACGGTACCTGACTATCCAGAGTATCCTGCCCACGGTTATTCGATAACCGGAGTAGGCTTTAAGGTGAGGTTCAACCCGCCCATAACGGAGGAAATCGTAGTCCGCGCAGACGACCATATCTACATGATTATGGAGAGCCTCTTCGATGGTCGGCGCTTCACCATAACCACGGACGGAGAAATAAAGGAAAATGCACCGCCGGCCCATGAAGGCCAGTCAGCCTCGGATTTGACCGTACTCCCTTAACAGCGGGTTACGAATAGCCCATGACATTAAGTAAGACAACGTGTTACTGATACAGGCAACAAGAGAGGTCATGCCCACCAAACCAAGGAATATCGACACCATCATCTTCTCGCTCCCGCCGGAGATGACGCGGGAGTTGCGGCGGGTGGTCAAAGAGGAGGGCCGCACAGTGAGCGAGCTTCTTCGCAGGCCATCCAGCTCTGTATGGAGGAACGCGAGTGGCGAAGACGGGAATGACTGGAACGGCTGCGCTCCCGCCAGACTGAACGGGAAAATGGCAAAAAAGAAGGGCCAGCCGAATAAGCCCGCAGAAGGAGGGAGTTATGAACTGGCGTAGTGCCACGGAAGCAGTTTTCAACGCCATAGTAACCTGGGGCTACTGGGCAATCGGATTGATTGCGGTTGCTGCTTTCATGGCTCCGCTCTTCAACCCGGCTACCGAAGAAGACCCCACAGGAGGAGCGGGAGTATCTGCTCCAGTTATAGCCTTATGCACCGCAGCCGTCCTTCTTTCGCAGGCTGTAGGTAGCGGCGGGATGCGATTCCGCCGAATGCCCAGCATATTCATTGCCATCGGCAGTGTGACCAGCGCATACTTATGGATGGCAGCGGAAGCTCGCGTCCATCCGTTTGATCCCCAGTTGCCGCTCGTATTGGGGATACTCCTGCTGTTGGCAGCATTCACAATGATTGCTGTGCCATTTATTGCTCTGGTAATCAGGCAGCAATCAACCAACCAAGACTCTGGCGAGCAAGACGAACTTGACTAGGAGGAAACGCCAAATGAGTGAACGCAACGACCTGATATCAGTGGCCCTCTACGCCAGAGTCTCCAGCGAGAGGCAGGACGTTGACCTGTCGGTGGCCGCGCAGCTGCGGGCGCTCAGGAACTACGCCAAGAAGAACGGCTATCTCGTAGCCCGCGAGTACGTGGACGAGGCCGAGAGTGGCCGCATAGCCGACAGGCCGCAGTTTAGAAAGATGCTGGACGAGGCGAGCAAGACGGAGGCCCCGTTCAAAGAGATCCTCGTCTGGAAATTCTCCCGCTTCACCCGCAAGCGGGAGCACGCCGTCGCCTTCAAGTCTATGCTGAGACGCAGAGGCGTCCGAGTCGTCTCCATCACAGAGCAGGCAGACGACACCCCTACCGGAAAGCTCCTTGAGGCCATCATCGAGTCCGTAGATGAGTTCTACAGCGAGAATCTCGCGCAGGAGGTTACAAGAGGGTTGCGAGAGGCGGCCTCCAGGGGATTTTGGATGACGACCTATGCCCCCTACGGATACAAGAGGGTTCACGTCCAGGACGGGCCGAAAAAACGCCCGAGGCTGGAATTGAACCCGCCAGCAGACGCCGTGGTCCGGCGCATCTTCGACATGGCGCTACAGGGAAAGAGCACCCTGGACATCGCCAGGACCCTCAACGCCGAAGGCATACCAACCGTCAACGGCAGGAAGTGGGTCAAGACCACCATATATTCTATGCTCAAAAGCGAAGCGTACGCTGGATCCGTGGTCTGGGGAATCAACGCCAAGGACGGCGCGCCGCCCGTGCGGGTAGAAGACGCTCACCCCGCCATCATATCCAAGCGGGAGTTTCACAGGATAAAGAAGATGCTCGGTTCCCGCGCACCAAGGAAGGTGAACCCTCGCCGTGCATCCAGCCCCTACCTGCTCAGCGGCATTCTCAAGTGCGAGACTTGCGGTAAGGCGATGACCGCATCCGAGGCCAAGAGCGGCAAGTACACCTACTACGTCTGCCAATCCCTGCTCAAGCGCGGCAAGGCCGTCTGTGAGACGCCCAGGCTCAACGCCAAGAAGATCGAGGAGGTCATCATCGGCGAGCTTCGCACCAACATCCTCACCGAATCCAACATCCGTGAGCTGGTGAAACTGCTTGACGAGGAGATGGACGGGGTGGCGCGAGAGCAGCGCGAGAGGCTGGAGAGCATCGAAGAGGAGCTCGATGACTTGAAGCGGCGGCTAGCGCGAATCTGGCATGCTATAGAGACAACGGACATAGAGATGGCCGACGCCTCGGAGCGCATCAAAGAACACCGGGAGCGTAAGGAGAAGCTGGAGAGCGCCGCTGAGGAGGCGAGGGCGCTGCTTGCCGAGCGTCGGGTGATGCTCGACAGCGCCGACATAATTGCTACTTTCGCAGAGGAGATGAGCGAGTTCCTCAAGACCAGCGAACTGACCCAGACCAAAGCGTTCGTCCACTCGTTCGTCAAGGAGATCGAGGTGAAGCCCGGAAGTGCCTCAATCGTCTACTCGATACCCACGCCGGATGACAGTCCTATGAGGGGAGCGGACTCCGCCGAAGTGGTCCTCAATGGCGGAGTTCGCAGTTCAGTACGTCATGGTGGGCCGGACTTGACGAAATCAAGAACCGAGGCCGATTCTCTGGTCACGCCGTCACTCGGCATGGGGACCGTGTACGTCAGCGTCGCCTCCTCTCCCACCACCTCGATGCCCTCAACGAAGTTGCGGATGAGCGCCTTGCGCTCAGGCATCGTCCCCTCCTTCAGGAACTCCCGGAAGTCCGCGACGTACTCCCTGATCACGTCAGTTGTGGGAAGCTCCACCCTGCGCTGCTCGAGCCGGCGCTCTGCGTCCTCCCGCGCAGCCTCAAGCTGCTCCTCACGGTGCCGCAGGGACATGATGCGCGGCGATAGCGCCTCAAGAGTCAGCTCGCTCGTCTCAATGGCCTCGTAGAGCCTCTCAAGACGCTTCCTTACGTCATCCAGCTCCGCATCCACCACGTCCAGTCTGCCGGCAAGCTCTCCGGCCATCGCGTCTATCTCCTCGGCCACAAGCTGCACCAGCTCCACGATGGTCTCCTCGTTGAGAATCCGCTCCCGTATCTTCTCTACTATGAAGTCCTCGACTCTAGAGGCGCTCAGGTAGCGAGCGCTGCATGTCCCCGCTCCTTCCCTGGCCAGGGTGCCGCACACGTAGTAGGCGAACCGGCCGCTCTTGGCTCCCTGGCCGGAGTAGGGCCTGCCGCACACTCCGCACCTGAGCAGCCCACTCAACAGGAACTTGCTCCCCACCCTACCGGGCCTCCGCACCTTCGGCGCGCGCTCGCTCATCGCCTGCTGCACGGCGTCGAACAGTTCCCTCGACACCAGCGCGGGCCACGCTCCCTCCACACGCACCGGGTCCTGGGCATTCTCTCTCCTGCCCTTGAGCCCCCACACGGCGGTTCCGGTGTAGGCTTCGTTTCTCAGCACATAGTGGAGACCGCCCTTGTACCAGCGCTTGCCCCTGTTGGTGACGCCACGGTCGTTCAGTTCCCTGCATATCTCCTTGAGCCCATTGCCCCTGAGCGAGCTTTCGAATATCTCCTTCACCACAGGGGCGGTGGCCGGGTCAACCTCCAATGTCGGGCGCTCCTTCGCCCCGTCGCTGACCTTTATCTTCCGATAGCCGAAGGGAGCCTTCGTGCCCAGGAAGAAGCCCCGCGACGCGGCCTCACGCATCCCGCGGACGACCTCCTGCGCAAGATTTTCGCTGTAGTATTCGTCCACAGACTCGATGATCCCCTCCAGCAGCCTGCCGGTGGCGTTGTCCTCGGCCTGCTCGGTGATGGACACCACGCGGATGCCCTTGCGTCGCAACTGGGACTTGAACGCCACGGCGTGTTCCCGCTTGCGGGTGAAGCGGCTGAACTTCCACACGAGAATGACCTCGAAGGGGGCCTTGGGCTTGCTACCCTCTTCGATCATCTCCCTGAACTGGGGCCTGTCGGCGACTCTGCCGCTCTCGGCCTCGTCAACGTACTCGCGGGCCACGGAGTAGCCGTTGGCTTTGGCATACTCCTTTAGCGCCCGCCGCTGCGCGGACACGGACAGGTCCACGTCCTGGCGGTCGCTGGAAACCCTGGCATAGAGGGCCGCCGGGGTCAGCGGCTGTAGATGCTTCTTCATGTCGTTCTCCTTCATTCTCCCTGCGAATTTCCCTGCTCGGCATTGCGAGCAGGGAGTCTCTCGTACGGGATGGTCCTGAGCCACTCTCGCTCTTCCAGCTAGTTGTTGATACCAATAGGCTCCAAGTTTCGGCACGCAGAAAGCACTATTGGCGACTTGAACAGCTCCATTCTAGACCGCACGAGCTCTACCGCTCTATTCGCCGGCAAATAGAAATCCGGGATGTTCAAATCCGTATCGACGATTTCCCCCGTTTTCAGGTTAATGGAATGTCCTGCAATGACCCGTGGGCCCTCAAAGGAATCGGACAAAGTAACCAATCCCGATAGCTTGCCGAAATATAGAACCTCAGCAAGGAGCACTCGTTCCGATGGGAAGCTGAATATGTTCACAGCGTGGTAATCGGTCCAATCCTCCAAGACGCCTTGCAAAGATGTGGGAAACAGCATAACCACTCCTTCTTCGCCAAACGCTTCGTTTTTCAAATAGGGAACGGCAGTAATACAGTCCATCGGTTTGACTCCGACAGAAAATGCCATCGCCATCGCCGTTTTGACCAATGACCGCGAGTATGCCGGAACTCGCAACACCACCGAAAACGACACGTCTGGATTACTCGTGACATGGTACTCACTGCTGGAATCGAACTCTTCCCGTGTCAATGGATCCTTGCCCTTTCGTAGGAGAAACGTGTTCACGGAATTGAACAAAGCATCGACTTTACTCGGGTCACAGGTAAACCCATAGGTTACTCGACCACCCTCGTCCTCTTCTTTGACAGGTGCGTTGAAGCCAAACTTTACCCGGGCTCCTGATTCAACTATGGCGTTAAGTCCCGTATCGGCCATTTTCACCCGCATTGGTTTCCTTTTTCTTGGATTTATGCGCAGCTTGGAGTTGAGTAGGAATTGCCAAGATTCGAACTCAGCGACTGCCGAGTCCCAACTGTGGCCTGTCCTGCTATTGCAATCCCTGCATATAAATCCAATCACGGTCTTCTGCCCGCCCATACTGGCAGGGATAATATGCTCCCTGGAGATAGTCATTTCCCCACCACATAGCCAGCATTCTTTCATCGTTTTTTGTTGCTCCTATCCGCGCCGCGCGGAAAATGCGGACTGTACCGATCCGAATAGGCGTTTACGCGAATTGGGGAATGCGGACACGGACAGGTCCACGTCCTGGCGGTCACTGGACACCCTGGCGTAGAGCGCCGCGGGCGTTAGGTCTACTTGTTGGCTCATACTCGCTGGCTCCTTAACATGATAGGGATTGAGTACTCAAACAAGGATCTCGAGAGCAGCGACTCAATCCAGCTTTACGAATTCTGCTACCTGAACGTCCCCAGGCTGGTGCCCTTCCCCAAAGGCATGCATTTGAACAACGTACAATCTGCTACTGCCGCGTATGCCTATCTTGTGGTGATTCAATAGTTTCATGATTTTTTCTTGCCAAATGGGGATTTTGCTTTCGTAATGTCGAAACTCCGGCGACGGACCCAATGGATTCCTGGCGTGCAAAATGCCGCCCAATCGGCCGTATAGCTCCATAAACTCGTCCCTAGTCAGCCAGTCTCCGGGAGGACGCTCAACCAGTTCCCCCCGGTATCTCCCTTGTAAAGGTGAGTCGTCTACGCCCATGTCGGAGGGAATCTCGACCAAGGGTGTCGGATAACTTTCAGACTGGACTCTTTCAAGTTCACTCAGAATTCTCCCAGCGTGCCACGCTTTCTGAAGTTCCCCCGGCGATTTAGGCCAATCGCTCTGATTCGCTACGAGACAGCCGAGGGCTATTGATTCTAAAATCATTCGAAGCTGCAGAGAGAGGAACTCCGCCCAAGTCCAGTTAAACAGCGCACGAGAAGGATTGGAACGAAAGGCACTGATTACTTCAGTACGGCGCTTTATCTCTCGCATTAGTTCCCTGTAAGTATTTTGGTCATCGGAAGAAATCATGCAAAGACCTCAATCTTCTAACCCTCCACCAGTTCGATTCGGTCACCGTACCGGCGAAAGTCTGCCGTGTTGAACGTCAGCAGCCTGCGCTCTCCACGCGCGAGCATGGTAGCCACGATGTTGGCGTCGTGAATCTGCCGGCCTCCCGTGGGAATCTCGCGGCATAGGGCCACCAGGAACTCGGTCACCACAGGACCGTCCTCAAGTATCTCAAAGATGTCGGCAAGCCTGCTCACATCATCGAGGGCTTCCTCGTGGGTGATGGACACCGGCCAAGTCTGCGGACGAGTGACCACGGCCAAGTACTCGCGTATCACCTGACGGCTGATCCTCAGCTGTTCAGTATCCCGAAAGGCGCGCTCCAGGCTGGTCCTCGCCACGTCATGGTCCGGCGCGCCGGGGATGCGGGACTTCACCAACACGTTGGTGTCTATGAACATGACTGGCCTATATCCTCTCCTCGTAGATGTCCTCTCGCCTGAGACTCAAGCCTTCCGGCCATACCGCCGTGGGGTGGACGGGCCATGCCTCGTCAAGGGAAAGCCTGGGCGCGGGCTCGGGATGCGTTCGCCGGAACAGCAGCGTCTCGGCTTCCATGTCAACCTCCGCCGTCTCCCACCCGGCGACGCTCCACGCAAGGGCGTGGCTGTGTCCGTTGCCGCCACGCTGATTTCCCCACCACGGCCGGTGCAGCCGCGCAGACGGCGGCAGTCCGAATCCGACGACCGCCTCGACCTCGTTGAAGGATGTCCTCCACTCAGGGGCCTGTAGGCTGCTCAGGTACGCGTAAAGCCCCCGGTACTTGCCTCGGGTCACCACCGCTCGGTACTTGTCCTGCTGGTCAACTGCCATGTCGCATCTCCTATGTTCTGGCTCGACCCCACTTCCGCCGGGTCGAGTAATATTGTAGTGAGTTAGTGACTCCGGCGCAAGCCCCCAGCGTGAAGTTGGGGCCAGCACAGTCCCACGCACAGCCCTTGGTCAACGACAATTGTTCCGGCCGCTCCTGCTGCCTTATCAATCGGGTGGTGCCCAGCGTCAAGGACGGATACGGAAACGGCGCGGTCTGCGAAAAGTGGAGGTCGAATGACGACTTCATTGCGGAGCGGGAAACCTGATCCAAGCCGTCTTCGACCATCCCCCAATTGCTGACAGCTACCTGGGAATGTACCGTCTGGAGGACTGGACTCCCGGCTTACGATACTCGGCCGGAATACGTTTGCCCAGATACCTGTCCTGAGCTTCGGCCTCAGCCTCGCATCCACGGACTATTGATGTGGTGGGCATATTCGTGCTTTGGACGCCAGTTCTCTGGAGGTATGCTAGCAGCGAGTTTTCCGACTCGCTGCCTATACCCGGCCACAGACCTTCTTCCCACAGGTCTTTTGGCAAGATGTGAGCATAGAGACGTATTCCCCACTTCCCATGCTCCTGTGATGTCAGACGTGTCCTGCGCCATTTGGCCTGGCGAGCTTTCATCCACTTGTCGAAAGAGGGCATGCCTGTCTCTGATGGACACCAATTACTCTATCACTTGCTACTGGAAAATGAATCATGGAAACTCTGTACAACAGGAATCTAGGAGTCCTGCGGAAAGATTTCGAAGCGAGTCTCATACCTCAGAAGCCGACTGCCCGGAAGTGCCTTGGCAGCATAGCGTAGCCTTTCGTCGTAGGCAGGGGTTAGTACTATGCCTTCGACATCCCGTCCGTCGGCCAGATGCTCTTTCACCCAGCCCATATAGCGTGCTAACTGACCCATAACGGCGTCTGACTGTTGTCCTCTCTTCAGTTCTACCACGACGAGAGCGCCACTGGACGTGTCCTCACAGAGCAGGTCAATGCGGCCCACAGCTCCCGTGTCGTACTGCTGTCCAATTGGCTCGCCGTCCTCTTCATAAAGTTGAAGCGGGGCTCCAAAATTGACCTGATTCCAGTGGTCGACTAGCCACTGCTCAAGATGGATCTCAATCAGCCTGTCGGCAGGCGAGCCAGGCGGTCCAGATCTCTCGTTCTGTTCAACTGAGGGGCCTCGCCCGGCCAATTCCAAGACCTGTTGAGCCGCAAGGGGCTCAAGCTTGGTGATGTTGAACCACTGGAGGCCACATCTGCGGAAGATGTCCGAGAGCCTGCCCTCCGCGACGAGGCCGTGGATGGCCGTGCGACCGAGAGGAGAAGGGAACCAGTGAGGCTCATCGAGATTGAAGGTGACGTTGTCTGGACTCACCTCCCTCACCACCACGCTGAACGAGAGTGACATCCCATATTTGGGCACACTTCCACTGCAGTACACAAGCAGCTCGTCGCCGGGCTTGACCTCACCATGGTCCCTGTCCTTAGGTTTTCTCATCCAGCGTTCGTTCGCATAGCGTCTGTTGTTCATGATGTTTGCGAATCCACGGGTTGCATTGACTTGTACCAAGAATCTGTCCAACGGTAACCTCCAGTTTCCGGCTCCCTCTAGTTGTGCGCCAGAGCCAAGGAATGCGGTGCCCTAACACCGCACGGGCTGGGTATTCCACTATGATTGGGTGGCTGAGTGGGTACTCGTACGCAATAGCCGTGTCAATCGGAGAGACCGTCGCATTGATCTCACGCAAGGCCCTATCCAGCGAGGAGCGGTCACCAAAAGCCGGAACAAGCTCCGCGTAGATGACATCACAGACCAGGCTCGCCCCTCTGTCGTAGGCTCTGATGAGCCACTTGCTGCGACTGAGAGTGGCGCGGCGCGCCGGACACGAAGACGTCCAGCGGGACGCTGGTATCGACTGAGTTAATTCATCTTCCCCGAATCCCTTCGATGTAGCGTTCAACGTCTCCAATGCCGTCAGCGCCGTCAAGGATCCCGCTGACTTTCTCGACCGGGATGCCGCGCGCCGAGCGCTTCCGAATGAGCAGACCACGCTCGGTGGGCGTGATCTCGACTTCAAGGTTCTTGTTCATGCCGAAGCGGTCCCTGAATCTCTTGGGAATGGTGACCTGTCCGCGTTCGGATATGCGCATGCCTCACCTCGTATGAATTTCATTCCTGACGCATCATACCATGTGCGGCATGAACGCACCTCGAAGCCGGACAGCCGCGTTCCCGGCTAATCACCCGAAGATGGGCGCCGGCTCCGGCGCGTCCGGGCTGCGCCATACCGCGCCCAGCGGCCCTGCGCTCTCTATCGCTTCCCTATGGGAGACCCACAGAGGCAGCTTAACCTTGACGCGCTCCATCTCCCTGTGAGCGACGCGGAGGAAGCCGGTCTCGGCCAGCGGGTCATCGAAGACGATAAGCGCTAGGGGGCGTTCCCCATGGTCGTCCATGGGCCGGCTGGTGGAGTAGTAGCGCAGGTAGGGCGCGAGCCGCGCGGCCATGGTGGAGGGATTCACCGCTCTGCGCTCGTACTCCAAAAAGAAAGGCGAGTCACGTCCGCCGGCGCGCACCACTCCGAATCCGTCGGGGTGGATGGAGCGCAGGCTGCCTCCGTGCCGGAAGTACCGGGTAGAGTGGTGCGGCGGGCTGACGAGGGCGACCTGGCAGTCCTCCGTTTCTCTCGCCTGCCGAACCAACGCCGCCATGAAGCGATGCACCGACTGTGTGTGCTCGATGGTGCGGGCAAGTGAGCGAGCGCGTCCCCCTGGCAGGTCGCGCCAGCATCCCGACGGCGAGCCGTCGAGGGACTCGACGCTCCAGCGACTCAGGGCGGTCCCAACCGAGACCCGGTCCCTGCGCGCCAGAAGGGCCAGGCCCCTATCGCCAAGGGCGAAGCGCCGACGGTCCGCAAGACGGACTCGCACGACCAGCCCCAGCCCGTTCAGGCGTGCGGCGAGCCGCCACGCGCGGGAGTCGGACAGCCCGAGGATGCCCGACAGGTCTTCGACCGTAACCAGGGACCAGTCGGCAATACAGTCCAGCATCCGCTTCTCTGAGGGCTTGAGGGCGGCGGGGAGCAGGTGGTCCGAGACACCGTCGTCATCACCGTGCAGGTCGGCGTCGCCGGGCAGCGACAGTCTCGATGTTGGCGCTTCCCGGGGCATGTCTCCGCCGGGACCGAGCCGAGAGAGGACCTCGCGCAGGGACACGGGCGCAGCGCCGGACGTTCCGTGCCAAACCCTGTCGTCGGCAGACAGACGGGCCGCGCAACTATCGAGAGCCAAGTACGCCGAGCCGGGATAGCGAGCGAATAGCCTCCGCGCCTGGCGCAGCCTGGCCTCGTCGGGCACGAGCGTAAGCAGGACTTGGGGCCGGGACCGCTCCGAGTTAAGTAGGCGGCGCGCCCGGTCGTAGAGGGAAGTCCGGTCGGTGGTCGGCCCCTGCCGGACCACGCCCACGGTCCTGCCGCTGGAAAGCAGCATGGCGGCGTCCAGCGGCGCGGCGCGATACCAGCGGAATCGGGGAGGTCCAGCTACTTCCGCCACTGCCGATGCCAGCCGGTAGATCACTGCCACCGCGTCCAGACGCGCCAGCAGGATGCGCCGCCAGTGGGCAGATACCGGACGCGTCCGCAGCAGAGAGTCGATGCCGGTCCTGTCCTCCGAGATCAGGAGCCTAAGCCCCTCTGTGGTGGCGAACCAGCGCCGAGTCGTCGCCGTCAGTGGAGAGGCATGACGAACGAAGTCGACGAGCCCCGCCTGCTTGAGGTTGCTGAGTGCGATGTGTGCGGTCTCCTCGTGGACGCCCGCGACGGCGGCAAGCTCCAGACGGTCCAGGAAGGGCATAGCCGCCAGAGTCCTCAGGGCCAGCCTCTCCCTCTCTCTCGCCATCATTCAGTCCCTGCCGGGCCGCGGACGCCTGCCTGCCTGCCGCCTCTGCGCCGCGTGCGCACTCTCTTCCTTCCACCGGGTCGGGCCGTCGTTCCGTTGAGGGCAGCAGGCGGCGGGGTTCCATCCCGTTCCTCCTCCCGCTCCAGCTCATCCCGATACTCCTGCGCCATACGATCCACATCAGGGTCCTGGGAGGCGATGTCCTCCGCCGTGGTGGTGTATGTTTCGGCGCGCGCCAGCACCCGCTCGGCGGCGGCGGAACTTCCCTCTTCGGGCTCACGCACTCCCAGGGAGTAGGTGGGCTGCCTGAGACCGTCCACGGTGGCTCTCACGTAGCAGTGGTGCGTGGGTAGCGACACCAGGTCCTCCTCGTCCAGCCGGTCCCGGTCAAGCTCCCCTATCAACTGCCGGGCGTCGGACGCTGCCACCTGGAACACCGCGAGGCACCCCACATTGGCTAGGAGCGTGTCCTGCATTGTCGGCGACAGCTCCTTCAGCCGCGCCAGGCTCTGCGTCGCCAGGATGAAGCTGCCCCCGAACTTGCCAAGCTCGGAAAGCATCGACTCGTAGTCCACTCCGGGCATGGACTGCATCTCGTCTACCACCACCAGCGCACCGCGTCTCCGTTCCGGCGACAGCCGTCCCTGGTCCCGTATCACCGCGTCCGTCAGGTTGAGCAGCGACGCTCCAACCAGGGCGGACACGTCCCGCCCAGCCGCCGACTGGGAGGTGGCCGCCAGAAGCACCCCGCCCTCGGCTATCACCTGCCTGAGGTCAAGCGTGGAGCGGCGCTGCCCCAGAATCGCCCTGGCCTTCTTCGACGTCGCGTAGTAGGCCAGGCGCGTCTGCACCGGCGCGACCGCGTCGGCCTTCAACGTGCGGCTCCAGCCCCGGAAGTCCCTGGTCCACCAGCCCAGAACGTACGGGTCTGACACCCGCCTCAGCACCCGCTTGCGGAACTTCAGGTCCGACAGCAGCCGCAGCCCGTCCAGTATGGTGCACTGCTCGTCCTCCCGCGTGTCGGGGTGGGTGTTGTACTCGTGAAGGCTCTTCACTGTGTGCTCCAGGATCGACTGCATCCTCGGTCCCCACTGCTCCCACAGCCCCTTGGAGATGTGCACCACCGAGTCTGTCGTGCGGTCCCGGTCAGGGAATATGCGCGCGTCCAGCAGGTTGATGCCCGGCGAGCGCTCGTCGTTGGCCAGGTCGATGAGGTAAGTCCTGTCCGCTATCTCCTCGGGCACATGCCTCAGCAGGGAGTTCACCAGGTCGTCGTGGGGATCGACGACCACTATGGCGTCGTCGTTGCGGCCCGCCGCCTTCTCCCGCATCTTGTGCGCGACCAGGTGGTGCATCAGCGTGGACTTGCCCATTCGGGTGCGGGCGACGTAGAGGTGATGGCGTCCCATCGCGTCGGCCGGGAAGTATACCTTCCTCCGCTTGCCCACGACCGTGTCTCCCACGTAGGCCCCGCCCGAGCCGTTCCGAGACGCTGGGAATAGCGCCCTTGCCCCGCTGCGCGCCACCATGGGCAGCGCGTCTGCCGCTCCCAGGGGATGCCACAGGGCCGCAAGCTCCCGCACCCCCAGCACCTGTCGGCTCCGGAACATGCCCCGCGCCGGCGGCAGCGGATCGGTTATGGGAACCGCAGGGCGCGCCTTTGTCGCACGGAAGCTGGCCCCGGCCGGGTTGTTGTAGTGGCCGTAGGCAGAAGCCACGTTGCGCAGCAGTTCCTTCGCCCGCGCCTCGGTGCCGTGCTCAGACAGCACCGCCGTAACCTCCAGCTGCGCCTCGTAGGCGAGTTTGGAGACCTTCTCCTTGATCATCAGAGGGTCCCGGTACTTGCCGCCGGAGCGCCACTTCTTGAAGCGCCACCACCCCCAGCCCGCCAAGGCCGCCAGAGACATCACTCCCAGTCCCAGCAGTATAGCCTTCCACGTCTCGCCGGCCTGTATCCACAAGTATGCCTTCAGCGCCGGCAAGACCAGCAGCGCCAGCAGCGCAAAGTGGAACATGGTTCTGCGGTTGACCTGCGCGTCGCCTTGCGCGGAGGATGCGGACATGTTCGGGTCGTACGCGGGCCTGGGGTTGGCTTTCTCCTGGTGGGGGCCCGACCAGTCCGGCCCAAGCGACAGCAGACGCAGCCGGGCTACCAGACGCTCACCCTCCTCCAGGTCGGACAGCGACCCTATGACCGAGATCAGCGGGTCCGAGCCGGGGTCCAACAGGTCGTCGTCCCGGAAGCTGCGCAGCGGCAGGTACTCAGGCCCACTGAGCCGCAGGTCCATCGACCACGCCTGCTCCCCATCTGCCAGCCTCAGCGGCTCGTCCTCCGGGGAGAGCTCGTTCACCCGGGCCTGCGGGTATCGGCCGCCCACCTGCTGGCGGACGAAAGAGCCGTCACGGCAGCGGGCCAGCAGGCTTACGCCGCCGCCATCTCCCACTATCTCAAGCGAGAAGGGCTCCGGTATGGCGATCGAGCTGAGCAGATTCTCCACGCCCAGCATCGTGCGCTCCCCTGAGCGCGGCGGCGTTATGCTCATCAGCCTGGTGGCGGGCTTCTCTTCGCCCTTGAACAGTCTAGATATAGGGTTGAATCTCATGGTGAAACCTCCTCTGTCGCCTGGCTCTGTCCTCCGAATGAAGAAGACTTCCGTCGCGGCTTGATGGTAAGACATGCGTTCTATTATGGCAGAGTCCCCGAGAAACCGCAAGCGCGACTCAGTGGGCGGAGGATGAGACAGACCGGCGGCTCCGACTGTCGCGTCAATTGCGCGTTGTCGCGTCCATGCGGCCGGAATCCACCGTCAGACAAGGAGGCAGAGCGCCAAAATCCATTGACGCAACCCGCGAGAACGGTTGACCTGTAGCGGGCTGGAGTACCCGGCTGCCGCCGGGCCGTCCGGAGGCTGACGCGTCAGACTGCAATCGTTCAGCGGCGGTTTTCGCCCTATGAGGGTTGTAAGGAGAATAGGAATACATTGTAAAATACAATCCAGGCGGAATTCGTACCTAAATGAAGGGGAATCAAGGACGCTTGAAGGAAATTCCTGCAAGCAATTTTACTGCGGGTCCGTGTCGGAGATATTGTACTTATTGTATTACACTTATTGTAGTTTCGAGAGGCGCGGAGGGTATGGTGGCTGACCATGATGGGCCTGTCGCGGATGGGTCGAAGGGATCCGGCGACGGGGTGAATGTCCCCCTGTCGGATACATCCCTATTGGACATGCTGGACGCTCTGGTCGATGACCGGGGCAGGGTCGCCGCGGCAGATGCTCTGGGAGTGAACTACCGTACGCTGGCGATCTGCCACGACTCAAGGCTGGTGTCGCCGCGTATGCGAAGGGCGCTGGAGGCGTACAGGGATGCGGCCACCAATGACGGCGATGATCCGGCCGGCGACGATGGCATGTTGGAGAAAGTGGCGGCGCTGGAGGAACGGGTGACGGCGCTGGAGGAAGATAATCGTGTTCTGCGGGAGACGATTGATGCGCAGGCAGAGCGACTGGCTGAGCTGGAGCACAGGGTCGAGCGGGTGGAGTCAGGGGAGCCAAAACGTGAGGAGGCCGATTCGGTAGGCGATGACACTGAAGGGCCGCAGCAGTGGCGGCCCCCGCGACGGGACCACGGGCTTCCCGATGCAGGCGTGGTCACGCTTGAGGAGCAGCCTGACGAGGAATACGCCTTCGGCCCGGCCGCCCCGCTGGTGGCCGAGTGGCGGAGGCTGCGAACCGTGGGTGAGGCTTCGGGCGGCCGTATCGACCGGGCCACGGTTTCTGTGCGCAGGTGGGAGCTGGAGGTCGCCTTGCTCTCAGACTACGGCCTCACGCTGCCTCCGGAGTCCGAACCGCTGGACGCATCGCGCAGGGATGACCACCTGAGGTGGCGGAAGGAGGCGCTGGCGGCGGCCCTTGCGAAAGTAAGGCGACTGCGCTGGCTGAGGCGGGTACTCACGCTGGGATTGCGGTGGCGGTAGTCGTCGTCGGGAATCGGTCTCCTCCGGCGCAACCAGACCAACCGAGCCTGTCCCAGGGCAATCGCATTCTCGGTGATAGAGACACGAGGATATTATGAGGGTATAGAGCAAGTGGTAGGTGATAGTGAAAATGAAGGGATAATGAGGTGAAATGGGGTCAGGCAATGTAGTTGCAGCGTTTTCGGGCATCGACGATCCTCGATCAGCAAGTGGCAAGCGTCACGACTTGATGGACATAATAGCCATAGCGATATGCGCGGTGATATGCGGTGCGGAAGGCTGGGCAGACGTAGAACTGTTCGGCAAGTCCAAGAAAGACTGGCTGACGCGCTTTCTCAAACTGCCCAACGGCATTCCATCACACGACACATTCGGCAGGGTGTTTTCGCTGATAGAGCCATCTCAGTTTCAGCGCTGCTTTGTGAACTGGGTAAGCGCGGTGAGCGAGTTGACCCGGGGAGAAGTGATAGCGATAGACGGCAAGACATTGAGGCGCTCATACGACAGGCGCAGTGGCAAGGCTGCGATTCACATGGTGAGCGCCTGGGCGCAGCGGAACTCGCTCGTGCTGGGGCAAGTGAAGGTGGATGACCGTTCCAACGAGATTACTGCGATACCGCAGTTGCTGAATATGCTGGAAGTGTCGGGGTGCATAGTCACCATAGACGCGATGGGCTGTCAGAAGGAGATTGCCAAGACGATAGTCAAGTGCGGAGCCGACTATGCGCTGTCCGTGAAGAAGAACCAACCTCAGTTGTATGAAGACATAACTGACACCTTCGCGCAGGCGAGGGAAGCGAACTTTGCGGGCCTGGACTTCTTCGAGACGGTGGAGAAATCTCACGGGCGAATAGAGAAACGCAGATGTTGGGCAACATCTGACCCGGATTGGCTTGGTTACTTGGACGATAAGGGACAATGGAAGAAACTTGCAAGCATCGCAATGGTGGAATCTGAGCGGACGGAACGAGGCGAAACATCAGTAGAATCTCGCTACTACATCTCATCACTGCCATCTGACGCGCGGACGCTGCTTGAGGCAACGCGGGCGCACTGGGGGATAGAGAACTCGCTGCACTGGGTTCTGGACATATCGTTTCGAGAAGATGAGAGTAGGGTGAGGGAGGGCAACGCGCCTGAGAACTTGGCGCTGCTCAGGCACTTGGTGCTGAATCTTCTGAAACGGGACAGCACGGTCAAAGGCTCCATCAAGGGCAAACGCAAGAGAGCAGGCTGGGACAACGACTTCCTGCTCGCCGTTCTCGCTCAATGACCGAGAATGCGATTGCCCTGAGCCTGTCCTGCGAGTTATTGCGACCATAGTTCCGTGTGGTACAATGCCGAGAGTAAAGGTTCGGATTGGAGTGCGAACCAGAAGCCATCATTGACCATGGTTGGGTGAGAAATGACCACCTCCGACACCGACACCAAGGTGCCAAGAGCCGAGGGCCGCTTCCGCTTGCCCGACGCGCCGGAACGGGAACCCGACGACATGACCTCCGCCGAGCATCTCAGCGAAACCGGCCTGCACCACCACCTGAAGCAGTTCCTGGGCAACGCCGAGGCCACCATCGTGTCTGGCGAGAAGTACGTCACCGCCCGGCGGGGCGCCGAGATGAGGTATCCCGACCTGCTGGTGGCCTTTGACGCGGACCCGGTTGCTTACAGGGAGACCAACGGCTACGTCGTCTCTGAGCAGGGGAAGCCTCCGGACCTGGTACTGGAGATAGCGTCTGAGGGCACGGGCCATATTGATGTCGGCGAGAAGCGGGAGTTCTACGAGAGACTGAGGATAGGGGAGTACTGGCGATTCGACGCTACTGGCGCACATCACGGGACCAGGCTTGCTGGGGACCGGTTGGCGGTGGGAGGCTATCAGGCCATCGACATCGCCGAGTTGCCCGGCGGTGTGTTGCAGGGCTACAGCGAGGCGTTGAACGTGATGTGGCGGTGGGAGGAAGGTGGTCTAGGCTGCCACAACCCTGCTACAGGAGAGCACATCGCCACCTTTGAGAGCGAACGCGCGCGGGCCGACGCGAAAGGAACGCCCGCGCAGTCGCTGAGATCCGCGCTGACACCGCCGAAGCTCGTGTCCGCGAACTAGAAGCGGAGTTGCGCCAAGTCTCCAGCTAGAACCTGAACGGTGTAGCGAGTTCGTGCAATTCCTAGACTGCATTATCATGAGGACGACAAGCAAATAGTTTCGTTTGATATAGTAGGGGCGGGCAAAATTAAGATTTCCACCAAGTCCAAGACAAGTCCTTATTGAGACTCGTCGCGGCTGAATGCCCCTATTGAAACTCCACAATATCAAAGCGGATTTCGGCACCTCAATCCAGAGAAACGGTCAAAGTCGGAGTCGTTGGTATGCACCTCCGCTTGGTGCTCCATTGCTATGGCGGCGATGTGAGCATCTGCGACTAGATTTCCGCCGCCTCCGGCGACTTGAAGGTTTTGTCGTAAATGCCTAATGTGGTCATCACCTGGGTTGACAGGCACGATATGTTCGTGTTGAAACCACTCTTCCACATATCCAGCGGCCTCCGCTGTGGATACTGGCGAAGCCATAGTGTTGGGATTAGCCATAAGCCTTATGAACCCAGTTGACACCACCCAAGGGATGCCGACAGGTTCACTCCCGTTGATTGTATTCTCCCACATTGTCGGGCAGCATCGTGGAAAGGGGATTCTTCGTTGTAGGCGTACAGCAGCAGGTTGATGTCGGGTATTATCATTGGGGATTCTTTGCTAGAAAATCCTCGATTGCGAGGCCGTCGAGAAGGCGATTCAAGTGGAGCAGATCCACGCCTTCGACGAAGCCGCTCTTGTTGGGCTTGACGCGGAACGGCGGTTTCGCGGCGGCGAACATCCCCCCGGCTGTCACTGCTTCATGTATCTCGGCAGTCAGGCGCATCGTCTCTCGCAGTGCAGCCGCAATGCGTTGGTAGTGCGTGATGTCGTCGAAAGTGAGCGCTCGCCCTTTGCGGTCTTTCAGCCACTTGTCCATAGGTCGGTAGCCGCCGATGCGAGATTCCCATACTTCCGGCGATACGCCGTCGAAGTATTGACCCTGCTTGCCAGACCTGCGATTGCCTTTGCTGATATACACCCTGCCGCGCTCGATTGGCGCTGTTTCACCGGGAGGCTTCTCTCCCGGCGCATAGTATTTCGGATGCGCCTTCTCCACCACATTGTCGCCCGGTATCGGGAAGCCGAATTGCGCTGTGCTCAGACTGTCCGCCTTGAGCAGGTGAACCACTGTCAACTCGCTTCCCAGACCGACTAGGGTGCGGAACAACTCTACTTCATCTGTTAGGGGCACACGCGGGAAGTCGGCGCGGAGGAACTGGTCGTAACGTTCCCGGTAAGTCGGCGAGTGGAATACGGCGTAGATGTAGTGGAACACATCCTCCGGCCCAAAAGTCTCGTCCAGGTCGCCCTCGCCATCGGGAATGAAGCGCAAGCCAAGTCGCCGTGCCATATCCGCCGTAAACTCAGGAGCTAGGTTCGGTTCGCGCTTGCCGGATGCTTCCAGACCCTGTTCGGGCGGGTAGGTGTAAAGAGGCGCGAAATAGACGATGCCTTTGCTACTATAAAAGGCTCGATTGTCTATCATTGCAGTTGACACGCCGAAATGGTCGTATGCGCCGTCCAAAGCCACTTGGCGCATGAAAATCAACCCTAGATTGTCTCCACTCAACATATGCCTCATTACATTCTGACGCGGCATACACATGAAACCACGGCTGTTACCCGTGTAGTATGTGAACTTGGTATCAAACGGGCGATATAGAATCGCACGTACGTGCTTATAACTGATTCCAGAATCCCTTAGGTCATCTTGAGCCAGATTTACTTTCCAATCGCGCGTATCGTTGCCTAAATCATACTTTCCCCTAGCGACTTCGGTCGTTAAGGATGCAAAGTCACTCACCACGTCCATCACTTCATCTGGCGTCCAATGAATTGTGAGTTTGTCGCGTGCTGTGGTTACACCTGCCGAATTGACGGGCATCACATCGGTTAACTTGTGCCACTGTCCGTATTCTTCGGCAAGTTCGTAGTCCCAGGGCTTGAACAGGTAGTTTGGGGATTTTGGCTGCAGGCGTTCCCAATCGGTACTGGTTATGTCGGTCTCTGCCAGAGTTTCGTACTTGCCTTCTCGCTCCCCGTACAGATCGGCGTGATGGACGCGCGCTCGCCCGTCGGCGCCCGGTTCCTTGACGAACAGCGCTATCGATACGCCCTGCCGTATGTCGAACACATTCTGGTCCGAACTCCCATCGGGCGCGGTTTCCTTCTTCAGGGCGTTGCCGTGCAGGTCCAACAGGTAGATGTCCGTGAAAGTGTCCATCAGCTGCTGGCGCATGCCCCTGAACGTGGGATTGTCCAGGTATGAGTGGTTCGTGATGAAGGCGAGAACGCCCGACCCGCTCTGCTGTATGCGCCACTGTCCGAAGCGTATGAACTTCACGTAGTCGTCCTGCAGCCACTTGGGATTGCGCTCGCCAAGCGGCTTGCCGTCAACCTGCTTGTAGTCTTCGATGAGTTCGCCTATCCATGTGAGCCTGCCGTTGACACGGCTTGCGTTGGACGAATGGCCGGAGTACGGCGGATTGCCCAGCACGACCATGATGGGCAGTTCGCGCTTGATTTCGGCGGCTGCGTTTGCTTCCTCAGTGATAACTCGCATCGGCCCCCACAGTCCGACTGCTTGCTGCTCCGCATTCTCCAGCGAGTTCGTCAGATAGACGCCAATCCGCTCATCGTCGCCGAAGTCGTAAGCCCAGTTCGCGCGATGCTCTTCCAGCATGTCCTGCGCCGCAAGCTGCATGCCCAGCTTCAAGTGCGCCATGGCGTATGGCGCCATCATCAGCTCGAAGCCGAAAATGCGCGGCAGAAGGTGTTGACGCACATAGCCGTTCCTGCTCCACATTCCGGCGTTGCCGCTGCTGCGGAACTGTTCGCGGATATGGTCAATGACACCGTAGAGGAAAGAGCCTGTCCCGCATGCCGGGTCTAGCACAAGAACGCGGTGGGACGGTTTCGTTACAGGCTTTTGCTCACCGTCAACGTCTTGGAGCGTTTCATACTCCGTCGTCTGATAGTTCGCCAAGCCGTCGGGACAGCCAAAGCGCTCACGCAGCAGGTAGTCAACCGAGCGCACAATGTATGAAATGACAGGTTCGGGCGTGTAATAGACGCCGCGCCGCTCTCGCAACTGCGGGTCGTAGGCGGCGAGGAATGTCTCGTAGAAGTGCATTATCGGGTCTTCCCGCGCGTCTCGCTTGCCGAAGTCCGACAATACGGCTTCCATATCAGAGTTTGCTAAGAGCTGCGAAAGATCATCTACAAAGCCGATGAATGGTTCACTCGCTGCATTGGGTCCGGCGGTGAGGTAGAATACCTGCTGCAAAAAGGGATTGGCGGACGGTATGGCCCCGGCGGCTGTTGACCAGTGGAATGTACTCGCGTCTGTGTTGACTCTGGCGGCGAACAGGCCGTAGGCGAGCGTCTGAGCGAATACATCGGCAAAGTCGTCGAGCGACAGGTCATCGACCAAAGTCTGTCGCGTGGCTTTGTACAGGTCGCTGACATTGTTGGAGGCTTGCTCGTTGGCGAACGCCTCCCGAACGACATCGCGTATCATGTGCGTCAGACGCGCCATGCGCCGCGCCAGTTCTTCGGGACTTGAAACGGGTTCGGGACTTTCCGCGAAGAATGCAGAAAGCAGTTCGTCAGTTTGAGATATTCCCTCGCGGCTTGTTGTCAACCTGCCCTTGCCGTCATCGTCTGCAAGTGTGGCGATTAAGCGCCGCTCGCCATTCACATACCACCGGAATTCGGTGTAGTTCGTGAAAATCAGGTTGGGTAGAGCTTCGCGGTATCTCCTGAGTTGCCTGCCGTTGGCAGAGTTCGGATTCTTTCGGTTCGCGTCCCGTTCGATTGCGTCAAGGCTTGCGCCGATGTCCTTCGCCTCGATGTAGCCGGTTGTCAGTCCATTCAAGGATATGGAGTAGTCGGGCGCGCCGCATTCGATACGAGCCGGTTCGTTCGTGGCAGTGATGCCGTCATGAACGGATTCAAGCAACGTTTTGAGGGCCGGGCGATGCGTATGCTCCGTGGCGTTGCCCTCAGAAATGTTGTCATTGAGTTCCCTGACATATTCGCGGAACAGTCTTGCGTCTGCCATCGCACTTTCTCCCTACCGCCGGTGCCTCTCTTGTCTCATAAGTAAAGCGAATTGGTATGACTTCACAATCTTGGCGCATATCGTTGAATTATGAAAATCGTCTCGACATAATTCCCCATTCCCATAACCGTCGCCACGCACATCTCCCCGGTGGATTTGGGTTAAACGTATGCCACACTTGCAGCGTCTTGCACGGGGTTAGACCTTCTCCCGAGCCCAATCTATGAATAATTCTGCGGCTCGATTGACGAATTGTTGCTGCGTCAGTCCCAGTTGGCGTCGGAGTTTATCTGCCTCCTTTACTAAATGCCTCTTCCGCAACGTAATTGTCCATTCCGTCTTAGCCCCCGATTCGTCATAAATCGGGCCATCTTGGACTCCGGCTGGGGTTTCGTCCAAGACATTTCTAATAACCGAATTTGCGTTGATTTCTCCAGAGACTACTTTATGGGCGGAATCTGGGTCTTTTTCTACAACCCTTCGCAGTTGATTTGTAAATTTAGAGCTGCGGACACCGACTCTGGCTTGGATAGCAGCATCGGTCAATCTTTCCCTCGGATCCAGCCATTGGTTCATCAACAGTAAAGCTGCGACCTTCTGGCGCTGGGTCATATGTCGGCGCGGGAGATTTTCACCGTAGACAAAGGTACGCGCCTCTTCAAGCGAACCTTTGAATTCTCTGAACTTTGGCTCGACCCCTACTCGCCTCGCGGCCAAATAGCGGTGCCAGCCGTCCAAGATTTTCCCTTCGAAGAGGACGATGGGATGCGATTGATCGTATCCGCGGTTTCTCATCGAAAGGACGAGCTCGTCGAAGTCGGCCCGGTCCGCTTCACCAAAGGGATTGCTCAAAGAATGCCGTCCGTAGTCATCCTGCATTTCGTACCTCCTCGTCCATGGAAATCTGGTGATTGGCGGGTTGCCCCCCACTTTCGATGATTGCCCGTGCAGTGTTTTCCAGTACGTTTTTCAGTATCCAGTCCGGAAGAGGTTCCCCCTTGCGAGCCATCCAACTTTGGACATCGTGAACCGTCAAGCCATACATTTGTCGGCCGCCGATTGTAAAGCCACGGCACGTCATGATTCCCTTTTGCCGATCCTCGGTCATCTTGGGCGAGGTTGGTTTGTAAGGGGCACCCTGCAATGCCTCCATCACTACACGCTGCGTATAATGTCGTTCCATACTGCCTCCTGTATCGCGTATAGTATTGCATTCGGATTTCGTTGTCAATCCAACACCCAATCTAATACAAACTGAATTTTTACTGCGGAGACCGCAGCGAAGAGGCTCCGATGTCTCCTCTTCGCTCCACTGAGTGACGGGCAATTTCTATGCCGTCATCAACCGGCTCAAGGTGCTGCTCCCGACCTGGGCGTAGATGTCTCGGTCGATGCCACCACCGTGCAGTCGTTCACCAGGGGCAAGCCCGTGAGCAGGGGGCACGCGCGTGGCCAGCGTCCCTCGGCAGGCAAGTATGTCGGCTGCCGGCGACCAGGCAACGGCCTCGTGTTCACCGTCCCCGAGGCGTGGCTCAATTCCAAATTGGCGATTTTTGTTGTTGCTCAGCGATTCCGTCCGTGCTAACTGCTCAGCGTCAATGTCCGCATGATGGAGCATGTGACATTGACGCAGCAAGAACAGGCAAGGCTTCAGGTACTCAACAACTTATTGGCGGGATACCTGACGACGGAACAGGCAGCGACGCTGATGGGAGTGAGCGCACGTCACACCAGGCGCATTCTGGCGGCATATCGACAGGAGGGAGCAGCCGCACTGGCTCACGGCAACAGAGGTCGCAGACCTGCCAACGCTACACCGGAGGGGATGGCTGATGCAGTCGTTGTGCTGGAGGTCCCGTGTGTTCGCCCAGCCGACGAGCCGCTTTCTTCAGGTTATGCGCCAGTCCTGATATGTACCCTTCGCAGTTTGCTTTCCATAGACTTCGCAGCCTGCTCCGTGCCCAACCCAGTCGGTCCAGGGATGCGAACACACCCTCCACGGTCGTTCTCCTCTTTCACATTTCCCGCTGATAAGCCTCACTCTCGTTGCGTTCCTTCGCACTCAAGTAGAAGGAGTAATGCATGCTTAATGCCACGCCTCGTCGCTTATGACCGGGTGGCAGACACTCGGCGACGCATGGGGGACAAGACGACGGTGGAGTCGCGCTACTACATATCGAGGTTGCCGAACGATGCGAGCGCCTTGCTCAACGCGGTGCGTAGCCACTGGAGCATAGAAAACCAGTTGCACTGGTCGCTGGACGTGAAGTGCAATGAGGACGGAAGCCGGGTGCGTAGCGGGAACGGGGCTGAGAACTTCTCCGTGCTGCGCCGCATAGCCCTGAATCTGCTCAAGGCCGAAAAGTCCACCAAGCGCATCCTCGTCGGCAAGCGAAAGGACGCCGCCTGGAACAGTGACTACCTACTCAAGGTCCTTGCTCAATAAGGTGCGATTGCCCTGAGAAACGACCCTGAGGTTTCTTTGAAGTAGGCCTGGCCTGGTCATCCAGCACTTCCCTCACGCGGTATTCAGTCCTACATCTCCAGCTTCAAGCATAAAGCCGGAAGTTCTCGATTTGCCCGATCGAACGTCGATAGATACCCTTGCCGATTGCTGTAGGGAGAGTCGGCCCGTAGGCCCGGCGCTCCACTAAAGGGCCATTACAGCCCCTACTCATGCGCGATGTAGTCCAGCCCGACCTCGAATCGGACCCCAACATCCTCACGAGTGATGAGCGTGTTCCTGAGACTCTCCACGTTCTCGGGATAGAAGGTCTCCGTCAGGTCGGCGGTCTGGCCGTCCGCTTGCGGTGGGGCCACGACGATATTCCAGTACGGGATGGCCGAGGGCTTTACGGGCGGTCCGCCGTAGACCTCTACGGCGCTACCGCAATTGGGTTGTATTCTTGCGCCACCATCTACCAGCGGGATTCTCAGAGAGCCCATCCATAGTTCGTTAACGTGTAGACTAAACCAGCGCCCTTCCTCATCAGTCTCTTCGGCAGATAAACGCAGGGTGTGCTGTCCAGCTCCCCAATCATAGGCCCTTCTCACGCTAAGGAATTTACCCTCGTAGTCTCCTTGCTCAACCCAAGAGTCTTCAGGACCGCGAACTCCTTTGTCGTTCGGGACATCCCACACGGAGAAAATGGCTCCCTTGCCTATGTTGCGCCGGCCTCCCATGGGGCCTGTGTTCACGTCAGTCTGCAAGCCGAAGTATGCGCTGGTATTTCCGATGGCGAATGGAGTGCAGGCGATGAAGTAGAGTCCTTGGTCGCCCCTGTACTCAATGTCGTTTTGGAAATCGACCGTCACGGTGATCTCATCTGTTGGCTCATCCCAACTCCACATGGCGAACATCATCGCCCTCGGCATCTCTACCGGCGTATTCAGGATGATCTCCTCGGCCGTAGGGGGCGCGGTAGGCGTGGGAGTATTCGTCGGTGTCGACGTAACGGTCGGAGTTGGCGTGGGCGTCACCATAGGCACCGACGTGATGGTGTCGGTCGGCGTGGACGTTGGCGTCGCCGTAGGTGCCGGTATGGGGGCACCGGTCGGCTGGGACGACTCGTCACTGCATGCTGCTAGGGACATGACGATAAGTTCCACATGGCGAACTCTCTTCCGTGACACCTTATGCCTCCCCGTTTACACCTCCAACTCGAAAGACAAGGAGAAGGTTCTTGATTTTATCAAGTCTGGTGGGGAAGGGGAGACTCGAACTCCCACGCCTTGCGGCACATGATCCTAAGTCATGCTCGTCTGCCAATTCCGACACTTCCCCACGGGAGAGGGCATGGGTGGCTGGGCGCCTGAGGTGCGACCATTATAGCACAGAGCGGTCTCTCTCCCTGTGATTCTTCAGGCTACATCGCCCTTAGCAGCTTGCGGCGCAGACCGCGTGGCTTGCTCTGCTCGATGACGAGATCCGCGGCGTCATGGAACGACATAAAGCTCCGCATCGCGCCCGCAATATCGGCGACCAGATCGTCCTCTGGTTTTACCCCGGGCTCCAGATGCAGATGCTTCAGGCGCAGGGTGGATTCGCGCCGTTCCAGCTTCGGATCGAAGCGACCGACCAGCCGGCCCTTGTGCAGGATGGGCAAGCAGAAGTAGCCCCATATCCGCTTAGGTGCGGGCTTGTATGCCTCTAGTATCTGCTGGAACCCCCAAAACTGCATGTCGCGCCCCTTTGCCCAGAAGAGGCTGTCGAAGGGCGAGAGAAACGTCGTGCGGCGCGGCTCGATGTCACCACTGGCGGCGCGTTCAAGCAGTGGCAGATTGGCGCGGTGGACGACATGCTCGCCAGTGGTGCCATCGTCAAGCTCGACATCGACCGGGACCAGCGTACCCTCGTCAAGCATCCGCTGTATAAGGGGCTTGGCGGGTGTGCGCTTCATGTGGAAGTAGTCCGGTATCTGCATCGGGGTACAGATGCCGAGCGAACGGGCGGACTTGTCCAGCAGGGTCAGGTACGCCTCCTCTTCGGTTGGCGGCGTGGTGTCAACCCAGCCGGGCAGGACGGTTTCGGTAATGCCGTAAATGCGCTGGAAGTTGACGCGGTTGGCGATGGTAAGCTCCCCCGTGTTGTACAGATGCTCCAGTGCGATTTTCGCCGGCTTCCAGTCCCACCATGTGCCGCGCCTGCCGTCCGTGCGCTCGAAGTCCGCCGAGCGCGCCAATCCGTTCTCCCGCACCCGCTCCAACACCGCGTCCAGCACCTTGACGTTCGCCGGGTCTTCGAGCCACTCACGACGCCGCTTGCCCTGCCGGTACTTGTGGTTAAGCATCGTGGGAATTGTGAAACGGTACAAGGAAAGCGGGATGATGCAGGCGGCATGCATCCAATACTCGAAGAGGCGGCGGTCGTTGCTGCCCTCTATGGTGCCGTTTCCGAATGTGAGGTAGTCAAAATCACCGGTGTCGTAGGGACCGAGCCTGCTCCAAAGGGCAACGTACTGGCTGCGCTGCACCATCTGGAGCGTGTCGAGCTGCACCCATCCGATGCGGTCAATGATGTCGTAGATATTTTCGATACTGGGATTAGCGTCGCTGTGTGGCGTGTCGAGACCTTGCGTATGGAGCGCGAGGGCGCGTGCGGCGGTCACAGGATAGGGGGATGTGGCTGTACTCATGCGTTAATGGTAAAGGCATGGGGTGCGGATGTATAGGATGTGTAGGACTTTCTTGGCTCAGTTGCATTTTTCTCAGGGCAGCAACGTATGAATGCGGGCAACTCTGTCCATGAAAGAGTAGAATGGGTCGAGGAACATGGAACCATCTGAAACAGGGACTGGTCTTTCGTTGCAGGCTGTTATTCTTTGCCCGACATGCAAGCATCTGAATGAACCCGGAAGCGGGTTCTGCGGCGGGTGCTGGCGACGGCTTGGCGACAGCGGGACAATGAGCCGCGACGAGGCAGAGGCGGTTGTGAGGCGCTGGCTCGTCCGGCGCCGTCTGTTCAGGTTGATGCGTTGGAGTGCGCTGGCGTTGCTGCTGGTCGCGCTGGCTGCCAGCGTTGCGAACTACTACGGGGCACTCGACAGACCGCTGCCACCGCCTACCTCGAATATCAGCGCGATTGCGGGACCGGATGACTGGCCCATGTTCCTGCGCGACCCGATTCACTCGGCAGCGTCGGTTGATGTGCCCGCAACTCCAAGAGGGAGGCTGAAATGGCGGTTCGATACGGACTGGCCTATGTTCTCCTCGCCCGCAGTGGTGGACGGGCGGCTGTATTTTGGCTCCGGGGACAATCGCGTCGTGGCGCTGGATGCAGACACAGGTGAACTGATCTGGGAGCATGCAGTTAGTGGTCCAGTGGACTCATCCCCGGCGGTCGCGGGAGAGAATGTGTTCATCGGTCTGCGGGATGGGACTGTGCTGTCGCTGCTCAAGGACAACGGCGAACTGCAATGGGAATTCCCGACAGGTGGGATTTTCGCCACTTCTCCGGTTGTGCTCGAGGGTATCCTGTACATCGGCAGCGGAGACGGCAAGCTCTACACGCTGGACGCGCAGACAGGGGAGGTTCGCTGGTCGTACCAGACCAACGGGCATATAGCGTCAGACCCCGCTATCAACGACGACATCGTCGCGGTAATGTCGCAAGACAGCTACCTGCATATCGTGGACAAGGAGACGGGCAGAAAGCGGCTGGACTATCGCACGATGTTCGCCCGCGGCTCACCGACGTTGAGCGGAGACTGGGTTTATACGGCAGACCAGCTCGGCATTGTGGCGGCGATAGACTGGCATAAGCGCGAGTATCCGTTCGAGAAGAATGTGCGCTGGGTACGGACTCAACTTTGGGCATGGGGAGCGCTTAGGGAGTTGCCGCCGCTGAAGGGGTTGGCGTGGGCTGCATTTCTACCGGGGAACAACTTAGTTGCGTCGCCGATTGTGACCGAAGACAGGCTGTATGTAGCGGCAGAGGAGCGACATGTTTACGCTCTCGACAGGGAAACAGGCGATGTGGAATGGGCTTATGAGGCGGACGGGTTCTTCCTGTCGGCGATGACGCTTGTGGGCGACGGGCTGTTTATCGGGGACAGGTTCGGCACGCTGTACGCGATCAGCGCGGAGACGGGTGACGAGCTGTGGCGGTTCGAGACGGGCGCGCCGATAAGGTCAACGCCGGTGGCGGCTAACGGGCTGCTGTACTTCACGTCCGAGGACGGCACGCTTTATGCTCTGGAGTAATGTAGGCTAACAGGATCACAGGATAGAGAGGCTAAATCCTGCCTATCCTGTGCATCGATGTTAGATTGACTGATGCAGAGCGCGCAGGGTTTCGGCGTTTTCCTCCAGGGTGAAGCCGTCTGCCTTGTACTCCTGTATGCCGCTCATTCCGTCCACGGCGCCTGTGTCGGCAGTCTTGCGGATGATGTCCATGTCCTCTTCGACCGAAAGGAGCACGTTCTTGCCTGAGAGCTTGGACAGCGATGCTGCCAGACCGTAGCCACCCCAGTTGGAGACGCTGGAAAGGACAAGCTCTGAGACTTCCGTTACGCAGGGATCTTTCACGAGAGAGTCAACGGTCGTAACCTCTTTTGCCACGTTGCCCATGCCGATCTCGTTGCCGCCGTCGCCGATGCCCACTGTGCGCTGGTGATGCCTGAACAGGTAGTCAACGCGGGCAGTGTACTGCGTGATGTCCCTGCCGCGCATGTTGCGGTACTTCAAGTCGTGGGTGAAGCCGCAGCGCTCGATTGCGATGATGACCGAAGGGTCGTGCTCCGATATAAGCTGCTGGGCGTAGGCTTCGCTTTCGGCGTCGTCTGCGATGGGGAAGTCGATTACCGTGGAGGCTTCGCTCTTGGTGGCTTCCATAACCGCCGTGCCATAGGAGTCGGTTACGTAGGCGACAGAGTAGCCGAGCTGTTCGAGCGCATTGCCTATTGCGATTGCGCCCGGAGGCCCGTCGGTCTCTATCATGCCGGCGTCTAGGATGTAGAAGCCGGTGACGATGAAGGCGGTGCCTGGGTTATCGAGTACAAGCTGCGCGGCGCGCTCGCAGAAGTCCGCTGGTACATAGGGGCGCAGGTGCGAGATGCCCCTGCGGTCGTTGTCGAGGATGATGTCTTCGATAGTCATGGCGTTTTACTCCGGGAGATAACAGGGAGGGAATTGAAAGTTTTTATGGGTATATCTCGTCGGACCAGCGGGTTTGTCGATGAAGGAGTTCTTCGCTCTTGGCATTGCCCCGATGCCTGCTCAGTAGAATATGAGCCACAAATTTCAGAGGCATCAGCGTGAACCGAAAGATATTCATACTGTTTCTTTGCAGAGAATTCGGTTCAGATTTCCGGCGCCAGTTCCCACTGATATTGCGTGTATCAAGCCTATTCTTACTATATTTTTGCGGCCAGTCGCGTGTGGTCTCTGTTGGCCTGTGTAGATGATCGGCTGATAGCTTGTTGATTCGGCGGCGGTTGAGATAGTACCTAGTTGTGATGAAAACCGCTATAGCCACCAAAATAGTGGTAGCGGCTACTATACCCAAAAGCACTACAAGAATATAGTAGATTGGAGTGCCAAAGATAATCACGCCCGTGATTATCAGCAGCACTTTGAATCCTGTCGTTGCTAATGGATCGCTCCGCATGATACCTGAACCTGTGTTTGTTCGTTATAGAATTTACACAATTGAAAACGAATCAGTGTTTAATGGAATGGATTGCCAAGAACGATTTCAAGGAGGAGTATAACCCTCATCCATAAAGTAGCAAAGGCGGCTTTGAAAGTACAGCCACCTTCATCTAAAAGCCCCGAAGATTATCGCTCGGCATCACCCTTATCAGCAGCGCGATCGGTAGCACTAGTCAGGCGAGTGTGCTTAGGATCGCGGCGATGCTTCTTCTCTTTCGCCTTGTGAACCGAGTGCCCAATGCCTTTGTCACGCGCTGCATCGTCCGGCGTTTTGCCCCTGTTGCCGCTATTGTCGGTGACCGCCTGTTCAGGCCGCTCTCGACTTTCGTCAATGTGATGTGGCATGTAACCACCTCCTGATTAAGATGGCTACATCATAGAACACCAGTTCAGCATTGTCAAGGGCAAATGTTCGTGATTTTCAAAATTGCCCCAAAATCAGAAAACCCCTATTCTATATTAGCAAGGTTGCCTAAATCACCGCCAAGTCTTCGTCCTGCTTATCAGTGATGAACATGTGCCCCGGCGCGTGGGTAATCATCAGGGGCGGCTTGGCGTTCATGGCCACCGCCTGCGGGGTTACGCCGCAAGCCCAGAAAACCGGAACTTCCCCGTCCTTGAACTCAACGGATTCGCCGAAGTCGGGGGCGTAGATGTCGCTGATGCCGATGGCTGTCGGGTCGCCGACATGCACGGGCGCGCCATGCACCGCGGGGAAGCGCGATGTTACCTGCACGGCTCGGACGACCTGTTCCTGCGGGATTGGGCGCATGGAGACGACCATAGGTCCGCTGAAGGCGCCTGCCGATGCCGTCGGGATGTTGGTGATGAACATGGGCACGGTGGTGTCGCAAGTCATGTGCCGCATCTCCATGCCCGCCTTTATGAGCGCGGTCTCGAAGGAGAAGCTGCACCCGAGCAGGAAGGACACGAGGTCGTCGCGCCAGAACTCTGAGATGTCCGTTACTTCAGCGGTGAGTTCGCCGTGCTCATAGACGCGATAGAGAGGAGTATCGCTTCTGAGGTCCGCGCCGGGCGCGAAGTCGCGCGGCTCGACCTCGCCGGCTTCGACGACTTCAAGGAGCGGGCATGGCCTCGGATTGCGCTGGCAGAACAGCAGGAAATCGAAGGCGAGGTCGCGCGGGAGGATAGCGAGATTCGCCTGCACGCGGCCTGGCGCCATGCCGCTGGTCGTTTGCACGAGGTCGCCGTGCCGCATCATCATGCGTAGTTCGGACGGGGATTCTGGCAGGGCTGTGAGTGTCATTGCGGTGTCTCCTTCTTAGGACTTACATGGATGCACGGGATGAAGGGGGTTATGCGTCGGTTAGCGTTGGAATGCGGCGATTAGAGTCGCGATGAGCATGACAATGATTGCTCCGCCCATGCCGATGATTACATAGAACAGCCGGATCAACCAAGATCTTATTTCGCGGATTTCCTCGCGAATGTTGCGCTGACCTTCTATGAGCGATGCAGTATCCCCTTCGAGTCGTCCAATTGCGCGCCATACCTCGGCTGCATCGATCTGTTCGGACTGAGTTTGTGTTGCCATATGAAATATGCTCCAATGCGCTACGTCTTCGTTTTATCTGCCGACTCACTTTCACCGGGACTCGACAGTGCGAAGCGTGTTCGCTATTTGACGGCAGTATAACATTTCAGTGTGTGACACGCTAAGGGTGACTTTGAGACAGCATTAGTCGAATCTTACAGAAAAGGGGCTGCTCCCGAAAGAACAGCCCCTGCTTTGCCGTCGTTGCGCGTGTGCCCGGAACGCTATAAAGGACTACGGCGTCTCGAAGCGACCGGTGGAAGTTATCGTGCCGTTTTCTATCTTCCAGATTTCGATGGTGTTCAGGACGTCGCCGTTCATGTCGAAGTTCTGCGAGCCTGCGACACCCTCGTAGTCGATGTCCTCACCGCGCCTGATGAGGTCGAGTGCCTTCTCGAAGTCCCCGGGGCCTACCTTGATGCCTGGAGCATTGGCGACTTCACGCATCGCGTCTCTCACTGCAGGACCATTGTATTCACCTGCCTTTTCAATGGCGAGCGCGGCAATGGCGAACGCGTCGAAGGTTTCGCCAAGGAACGGATCAGTGGGTAGCTCTCCAAATCGCTCTTCGTAGAGGATTCGGAAAATGGCGGTGGCGTCGCTCTCCTGCGCCCCTGGAGCGGTGCCGTACTGCCCTTCAAAGCTTTCGGCGCCCAGACCGTCGAACATATCCTGGCTCTTCGTGCCGTCAACGAACATGAACGTGTTGATGTAGTCGCCCTCGATCGCTTCGCGCAGATAGACTCCCGCGCTGACCGGGTAGCTCATAGCAACCAGTACATCGGGGTCGCCTTCCGTGGCGTTTTCGAGTTCTGAAACGTAGCTGGGCTGATCAGGCTCCTGGGGAACGGAGGCGGTAACCGTGCCGCCCTCTGCCTCGAAGCTCTCCGTAAAAACGCGGGCGAGCCCTTCGCCATAAGCGTTGTTCACGTAGAGCAGTCCGGCAGACTCGTGACCAAGTTCGCGGGCAAGGCGCGCCAGAACGACACCTTGCGCCGCATCAGATACCGCCGTGCGGTAGAGGAAGTCGCCGTCTTCAAGGATCGAAAGGGCGGGTGAAGTTGCAGACGGGGAAATCTGCACTACTTCGTTGGGGATAGTGACCGCCTGTGCGACCGCGATGGTAAATCCGCTGCCCAGTGGCCCAACGATTACATGCACGCCGTCTGTCTTGACCAGAGCATTGGCGGCGTCCGTCGCTACCTGCGCGCTTGTGCCGCCATCCTTATGGACAGCTCTGACGGGCCTGCCGAGGACACCGCCGGCATCGTTAATGAGTTCGGCGGCAATGTCAACGGCATTGCGCATCGGCTTGCCGTATGCTCCCAGGTCTCCGGTGAAGTCAAGGACGCTGCCAATCTTGATCGGCTCGCCGGAGGGCCCGGCCATCATCATCGCCGGAGTGGGAATGACAACGGGTTCCGGTGCGGGTATAGCTGCGATGGCGGCAGCTACTATCGCCTCGACTTCCATCGCGCTGAGAGGTTCGGGCTGTGCCTCGGACGCCTCCATGACCGCGCTGGAAACGAGCTTTTCGATGTCATCGCCGGAAACTGCGTCTTCCTGCGCCATTATGACGGCTTTCTCGACCATGCTGCTGATTTCGGCAGGGTCGGTGCCTTCAGGCACCGCGTCGGCAACCGCTTGCTGCACCATTGCGGCGATCTCTTCCGCCGATGGACCTGCTGGCGCAGGCGCGGGAGCCGGTGCGGGCGCAGGCGCAGGCACATTTGCCACTTCCTGCTGGACAATTGAACGAATTTCATCGGCAGTTGGCCCCGCAGGCGCAGCCGCCGGTTGGCTGCATGCCAGCACTAACAGGCCGAGAACTCCGACGAGAGTAATCATCACTGAAAGCGGTATTCGTTTGTTCATCGCTGTTGCCTCCTTGAATATCAATAATCCCTCTGGAACTATCGTTAAGTCCTCAAAATGCATGCGATGCATGCGCGTCTATCCATGACGTCTTATTATGTGCGTCCTGCCGAGAATTGACAACATTTTCCCAATTACAGGGGCAGATTTCCGAGCAGATTCACTTTGTGCAGAATAAGAGATTATCAACCAGCTTCATTCTTTCATGACGCGTGAGAACTAAGTGGTGAAGAAAGGCGTTGCATCCCATGGTTGACAGGCGTCTGGTTGACACGACTATGCGCCTGACATATTATCCGCGCACATGGGAAAACAGCACAACTCAGAGGAGGAACACATGCAATATGACTACATCGTTATAGGCTCGGGTTCGGCGGGGTCAATCATGGCGACAAGGCTGTCGGAAGACCCGAATGTGTCGGTGTTGCTGCTGGAGGCTGGGCCCGACTACGCGGAGATCGACCAGCTGCCGGACGAGGTTCGCAACGGGTACGCCACAGGCATCGATGTGATGACGAGCGACCACAACTGGCAGTTCTGGGGGCAGCCAACGCCAATCGCCGACCCGATGATGGTGCCGCGCGGCAAGGTCACTGGCGGTTCGAGCGCGATCAACGGCCAGGTTTTCCTGCGGGGCATGCCGGAGGACTATGATGCATGGGCTTCGCTGGGCAACGACCAGTGGTCTTACGAGAAGGTACTCCCCTTCTTCCGCAAGCTGGAGACGGACATGGACTTCTCTGACGATTTCCATGGCACTGAGGGTCCGATAATCGCGCGCCGGTTCAAGAACTCTGCGGACTGGCCGCCGATGCAGCATGCGTTCTACAACGCTGCGAAGGCTGAGGGCTTCCCGGACGGGCCTGACCAGAACAACCCGGATGTTACGGGCATAGGGCCCACGCCTTACAACAACCCGAACGGCATTCGCTGGAGCACGAACATAGGCTACCTTGGGATGTCGCGGCACCGGCTGAACCTGACAATCAGAGCCAATTGCACGACGCATCGGATCATTGTGGAAAATGGGCGCGCAACCGGCGTGGAAGTTGCGAGCGGAGATGAGAAGTTCGTAGCTGAAGGCAGCGAGATAATCCTCAGCACGGGCGCTATCGCGTCCCCCCAGATTCTGATGCTGTCGGGAATAGGCCCCGCGGCGCACCTTCGGGAGATGGGCATTTCTGTGGTGCATGATGCGCCGGGCGTCGGACAGAACCTGCGCGACCATCCCGTAGTCTGGGTTACGTGGAAGACCAAGCCTGAGATCGATCTGGAGAGCCTCGCCCTTGAACCTCGCAGCCAACTGATGCTGCGATACACGGCGACAGGTTCGGACCTTAGAAACGACATGAAAATCTCGATGTCGAACTTCGCCACAGCGCGCGTCGATCGTGGCGGGAACCGGATGGTTCCGGTGGGCGTGCGGATGTCCATCATCCTTGACCTTGCGGTCGGGTCTGGTGAACTGAAGCTAGCGTCCGCTGACGTGAACGAGCAGCCGTCGTTGTTCTACAACTATTTTGCGGAGGAGTTCGACCGGCAGCGTTCCCGCGAGGGCATACGCATGGCGCTGAAGCTGGCGGAGCATCCCGACTTCGATAGTATTATCGACGAGCGGCTAGAGCCGCTTGACTCGGACATAGAGTCGGACGATGCGCTCGATACATGGATGATGCGTGAGGCGACAACAGGGCAGCACATTTCCGGTACATGCAAGATGGGGCCAGCGTCCGACCCGATGGCAGTGGTCGGCCAGAACGGGCGAGTGCATGGCATCGAGGGACTGCGCGTGGTGGACGCCTCGATTATGCCGGACTGCATTCGGGCAAACACGAATGTTACGACCATGATGATTGGGGAACGGATTGCGGATATGGTGCAGAGCGGCGGCTAATCCGCAACACTGATCGGCGCACTGTAACCAAGCCTCCAATGGGACGGGGAACCGGGGACGGGGATTCGAGACTTCACCCCGTCCCTAACTTTTCGTCACGGGTATGTCACCTCTCCGCACCGAATAATTCCAAAAAGGTACACATAAGACACCTTGACAATAGTGATTTATTCGGGTAAATACGTTAAACTGTTTCGTGGCTTCGAGCCAGATATGAAGAACAGACTGCAAGAACAGACTGCGAAATAAGCGAAGCGAGGTGAGACAATTGAGCAAGATTGTACGGTATGGAGCCTTGATCGCGGTAATGGCGATAGCGATATTCGGTACGGGCACGGCTCTTGCGTTTGACGATGGCGAAGAGGCTCCATTCGCACTCGGCACCGAAATCTCCAACGCATTCGGCCAGGGTGGTATCGTACTCGCCAACATAAACGGCAAGTCGTATGTGTGGGACGAGGCGACCGGTACCTGCTGGGCGTATCAGAGGCGTCCCATCAAAGACGCCGGCTACACATCCACAATGGTAGTCCCTATCGAGAATGTGACGGGCACCTGCGACCGTTACAGGCCGAAGGCGGAGCCCACGCCTAGACCGATAACGACCTGCGAGAGGATACAGGTCAGCATGGGATACACCTACCGTATGCGCGTGATAGAGAGCGGCGGATACGCCTATGGAGCAGTGCCCGCGACCAGCGTTGGCATTTGTACCGTAGTTCCTGCCTCGTCCGGCATAATGCAGTAGGATTTCACCTGGGAACAGAGTGATTCACCGGGACGCAATTTCAGCGAAAAGGCGCTGAGACTGGAGGCTGTGGCGATGCTGATCGCGTTAATCACCGGTGGCTCACAGATGGATTAGCAGCGACAAAAAACGACACTTGCACAAATCGCGCGGTGTCACCGGCGCGTCGGTTACGTAAATCGGCGACCGGTGACACCGCGCTGACTTTCCCTCAAGCGAAAATGATTCTACAATGCACTTAATTCCAGACCAATGAGAGGTGAAACATGCGGCTTGAGGGAAAGGTTGCAATAATAACCGGCGGCGCGAACGGAATGGGCGCCGAAGAGTGCAGGATATTTGCGCGTGAGGGCGCGAAGGTGATCATCGCCGACATCCTCGAGGATGAAGGCAAGCAGCTGGAGGCGGAGATAGCGGAGTCGGGCGGCGACGCGGTTTTCGTGCGGCTGGATGTGACGAGCGAAGGTGACTGGAAGTCGGCAGTGGATGCTGCCGTCGCGCGATACGGCAAGCTAGATGTTCTGGTGAACAATGCGGGCATCGGCAGGGGAGTCGGAACGGACGGCCTGAGCGTGGAAAATTGGGACGCCCTGATGGACATCAACGCGAAGGGCGTGTTCCTCGGCATAAAGTACGCCATACCGGAGATGCAGAAGATAGGCGGCGGCTCCATCGTGAACATATCATCCATATCGGGGATAGTGGGCCAGCGCCAGGTTCACATGGGATACAACGCCTCGAAAGGCGCAGTGCGTCTGGTAACGAAGTCGGCAGCGGTGCAGTACGCGCAGGACGGTATACGAGTGAATTCGGTGCATCCGGGGCTGATGCCGCCGATGCTTACGTCCGCGGCAAATACGCCGGGGATACGAAGCGAAATGCTTGCCGGTGTGCCAATGGGCAGGCCCGGACGGCGCGAAGAGGTTGGGAATGCGGTGCTGTTCCTGGCGTCCGATGAGGCGTCCTACATCACGGGCGCCGAGCTTGTGGTGGACGGCGGCTGGACGGCGACGTAATTTAGTCATTAGTAGTCGGTTATCAGTTTCCAGTGGTCGTTAGTCGGTAGCGTCGCCTGTCGACGCCCGGCACACTGATAACTGTCAACTGAAACTCTACGGAGGTGCGTCATGAGGCTAGAGGGCAAGGTTGCGATTATAACGGGCGGCGCGAGTGGGATGGGCGCTGAGGAGTGCCGCATATTCGCGCGCGAGGGAGCCAAGGTGGTCATAGCCGATGTGTCGGAAGACCTTGGAAGGCAAGTAGAGGCGGAGATAGCGGAGTCGGGCGGCGATGCGGTGTTCATGCATCTCGATGTCACCAGCGAGGACGCGTGGGATTCGGCGGTGAATGCGACTGTGGAGCGGTTCGGCAAGGTGGACATCCTGGTGAATAACGCGGGAATCAGCGGGTCGCACCATCCTGATACGATGAGCACCGAGGCGTGGGACACCTTTATGGACATCAATGCCAAGGGCGTGTTTCTGGGGATGAAGAGCGTAATCCCGCAGATGAAGGCGGTGGGCGGCGGCTCCATCGTGAACATATCATCCATCAGCGGAATAGTCGGCAATTACGGGAACCACATGGGCTACAACGCCTCGAAGGGCGCGGTGCGCATCGTAACAAAGTCGGCGGCGGTGCAGTACGCGCAGGACGGCATACGGGTGAACTCGGTGCATCCGGGTGTGATGCCGCCAATGCGCTCGTCGAGCGCAGCTCGAAACCCAGAGGCACCGGTCCCACTGCTGGATCATGTGCCTATGGGACGGCGTGGAGGGACGGATGAGGTGGGTAATGCGGTGCTGTTCCTCGCTTCCGATGAGGCATCGTACATCACGGGGGCGGAACTGGTGGTGGACGGTGGACTGACCGCAACGTGAAGTGGGTAACAGATACCGGCATCGACATCCCTGCGAAGGCGTGGAAACATGTCAATGCGTTGAGGTGAGTCATGAGGCTTGAAGGCAAAGTTGCGATTATAACTGGCGGTGCGAGTGGCATGGGCGCTGAGGAGTGCCGCATATTCGCGCGTGAGGGCGCGAAGGTGGTCATCGCGGATGTGTCGGAGGACCTGGGCAGGCAGGTGGAAGCAGAGATTGCGGAGGCGGGCGGCGACGCGGTGTTCCTGCATCTCGACGTCACGAGCGAAGACGCGTGGGATGCGGCGGTGAGTGCAACGGTGGAGTTGTATGGCAAGGTGGACATCCTGGTGAATAACGCGGGGATCAGCAGCACACACAACCCTGACCACATGAGCACTGAGGCATGGGATAACTTCATGGCTATCAATGCCAGAGGCGTGTTTTTGGGGATGAAGAGCGTGATCCCTCAGATGCAGGCGGTGGGTGGCGGGTCTATCGTTAACATATCGTCGGTCAGCGGCATGGTCGGCAATGTGGGAAATCACATGGGCTACAACGCGTCGAAGGGCGCGGTACGCATAGTAACGAAGTCGGCGGCGGTGCAGTACGCGCAGGACGGCATACGGGTGAACTCGGTGCATCCCGGAACGATGCCACCGATGCGCTCATCGAACATTGCAAGTGACGCGGAGCGCCAGAGTGCCATCCTAGTAAGGGTGCCCATGCAGCGGAGTGGACGAACGGAGGAGGTCGGGAACGCGGTGCTGTTCCTCGCGTCAGACGAGGCATCGTACATCACCGGGGCGGAGCTGTCGGTGGATGGGGGATTGACGGCGATGTAGAGTCGGTCAGTTCGTCAGTAAATCGATTGAGCGGCGGGTTGAAGCTTGTAGCTGAATTTCGTATCGAATCGGTGACGAGGATTGCGCGACAGGAGACTCCCGTTACTGACTTCATGAAATGACATCTAACTGATAAACTGACGGCTGAGGCTACATATACTAGGTGGGAGGATACCCAATGGGCAGCAACAACGAACTTGCACAGATGGCGCACCTGATGAGGCGCGCGGGCTTTGGCGCGAGCCGTGGCGAACTGGACGCGTATGTCGCTAAAGGCTATGAGAACGTAGTGGACGACCTCGTGAATCCGGAGAGGCTGCCGGACATAGACGAGGACATTCTTGAGAGGTACTTCGGCGGCGAGGGCTATCCCATATTCGCCGGCATCTGGCTGTTTCGCATGCTGAACTCTCAGAGGCCGCTGCAAGAGAAGATGGCGCTGTTCTGGCACCATGTGTTCGCCACCGGAGTCACTAAGAACCAGCACGTTATGTCAGCCGTGAACCAGATAAAGATGTTCCGCAACGTGGGAATGACGGACATGCGGACGATACTGCTGGAGCTTGCCAAAGACCCGGCGATGATATTCTGGCTGGACAACAACGAGAACCACAATGGCGAGCCAAATGAGAACTGGGGCCGCGAACTGCTGGAACTGTTCTCGATGGGTGTGGGCAACTACACGGAGCAGGACATCAAGGACGCCTCGCGCGCGTTCACCGGCTGGACGTTTGAGCAGCCGATACCGCTGTATCCGCACGGGTACTATCCGGCGCCGTTCAAGTTCATCGAGGAAGACCACGACAATGGCGAAAAGACGTTCCTGGGGCGCTCGGGCAATCTTAACGGTGACGACATTATCGACGTCATAGTGGAGCAGCCCGCGACGGCGCGGTTCATCGCGCGGCACATGTATAACTTCTTTGTCGCGGACGAGCCGCAGGTGCCATCGTGGAACACGGTGCCCCCGCGGGACCAGGATGCCATCAATGAACTTGTCGCGGCATACCTGGAATCGGGCGGCGACATCCGCGCGATGCTGAGCGCGCTGTTCAACTCGGACTTCTTCAAGGCTGCGCGGTTCAGGAAGGTGAAAAGCCCGGTCGAGCTGATTACGGGCGTCATCAAGCTGGTGGGCACGTTCCGCGAGCCGACGCCGGGACTGGTGAACTACTCCGCAACGGCCAAGCTAATGGGTCAGCAGCTGTTCGACCCGCCGACCGTAGAGGGCTGGCACACGGGGCACGAGTGGATTGACGGGGGCACGCTCAACGAGCGCGTGAACTTCGCGGTGAACGAGGTGGGCGACCTGCGCAAGCCGGGCATCGGCGAGTTGATCGAGCGTATGGGCACCGAGAGCGACGCTTGCCCGCCGGCGGAGCTTGTGGAGCGGTCGCTGGAACTCGCGGGGCCGGTGGAGGTGAGCGATGACACGCGCGCAGGTCTGCTGCGGTACGCGGAGGCGGCGGGCGAACTGCGCTTCGACTCGGATGACGCGCGCGAGGACAGCGCGACACACATCGGGCGGATGCTTCAGCTGATAGTATCGACGCGTGAGTATCAGATGGCGTAGGGGCGCTTCGCCTTGTAGCCGTTTCTGACTGAATGAGAATGCTCCATCAATAGAAGAGACGACGGAGGTGCTGGATATGGCACGACCTTATGGATTGCTGCGGTGCGGGTTTCCTTTTGCGAAGTCGCTGGGAATGAGACGGCTGACGAATTATCCGATCGATGTGGCGCTGGGGAATGAGGACCGCATTTATGTGCTGTGCCGGGCGGATAACGCTGCGCTGGTGCGAAAGTACAACTATGCGGACGAGGACCTGGGGCAGTTCGGTGCGGTGGGCAAGGACGACGGACAGTTCATGTGGCCTGTCTCGATTATCACGGACTCGGAGGAGAATATCTATGTCTCTGACGAGTACCTGAACCGGATATCGGTGTTCGACCGGGAGGGGGATTTCAAGGGGAGCTGGGGGGAGAGCGGAAGCGAGCCGGGGCAGCTGGACCACGCGAGCGGCATCGCGTTCGACGCGGACGAGAATGTGTATGTGTCGGATACGATGAACCACCGGGTGCAGAAGTTCACGAAGGGCGGGGAATTCATCGCGGCGTTCGGTGAGTACGGGAGCGACAAGGGTCAGTTGAATATGCCGTGGGGGATTGCGGTGGATGACGAGGGGTCGGTGTATGTGGCGGACTGGCGGAATGACCGCATACAGAAGTTCTCGGAGGACGGGGAGTTCATCGCGAAGTTCGGCGGGACTGGTTGCGGGGACGGGGAGTTCAACAGGCCGACGGATGTTACGGTGGACGATGACGGTGATGTCTATGTGGCGGACTGGGGAAATGACCGGGTGCAGATGTTCAACGCGGAGACGCGGTATGTGCAGAAGTTCCTGGGCGATGCCGGCCTGTCGAAGATCGCACGTGAGTATATGCTAACGAACGCGATGCCGAACCGCCTGCGCGACATGTCTAACATCGAGCAGGAGAAGTACCTGCGACGGCCGAAGTCGGTAACCATCTCCGGCGACGGACGGCTGTTCATATCGGACAATCTCTCTTACAGGCTCCAGGTTTACCAGAAGGAAGTGATACATCTGACGCCAGAGCAGTACGGGCCGCCTATGCGGTCGCCTACGCTGAACCAGGAGTAGGTGTTAGCGGTCGCCGTCAGTGGTCAGGTACGACGGGGGCCAACAGAATTTACAGGATGGGGAGGATATTTTTGTCCTTTCATCCTCATCCCCCTGTCTGCACAGGACCAGGCTCTGAATCGAGTTCAGAACAGGCGCATAGAGACTTCACCCCCATCCTAGCCTTCCCCCGTCGAGGGGGAAGGGATTTTTACCTGTGTCGTCACTTTAGCCTTCTTCCATGGGGTTCGGATTTCTGGTGTCATTCCGAACGAAGTGAGGAATCTAGCGTCCTCAACTACGTGTAGGCTTGTCTTATGACAGGTATCTTAGATTCTTCACTCCGCTGCGCTGCGTTCAGAATGACAAAGTGAGTAGGTTTTGTACTGAAATTACCCTTTACCTACCCCTATTAGCCCGTCAAAGGGGAAGGGATTTTTGATCTTATCCTCCTGCCTTCTGGGACTGATTGGCTAGGGGCTGCGGATGTGGGTTTGGGACTTAACAGGATGGGTAAGAGGGGGTGCGTTTGTGGATAGTGTGTCGTCCTGTGGCAGGGTGTTCCAGTTGATGTTTTCTGGGTTTTCACGCCTATCGCAGGCCCCACTTTCGTTAGGGGCAGGGTCTTCGTCCGTCGAGGGGGAAGGGGCAGTGTGCTGGGCAGGTCCTTCGACAAGTTCAGGACGCGGCTCAAGATGAACGGGGTTTTCACCCCCATCCCGACCTTCCCCCGTCAAGGGGGAAGGGGTGTCTTGTTGGGCATGTCCTTCGGCAGGTTCAGGACGAACGGGGTTTTCACCCCCATCCCGACCTTCCCCCGTCAAGGAGGAAGGGGCTTCAGGGCCGTCCCCCTTCTGGATTCCCGCCCCTGCCTTCGCTAGGGGCAGGCTCTGCGGGGGAATGACGGAAGGGGATGAGCGGCGGGCTGCGCGGTATTGTCTCTGCTTCTCTACGAACTCTGCCTGCTCTTCGGCGCTCATGGCTTCGTAGCGGTCTATCTCGGCAAAGCTGAGGTGCGAGAAGAGACCGGCTTCAAGTTGCGGCTCGTCTTCGAGCTGCTTTTGCCGCTCTTCCTGTGCGGCGCGCTCTTTTTCGCGCCATTCTTGCAGCCTGTTGTCGTAGCCTGTGGGTTCGCGGGCTTCCTGCCTTTCGTAGTAGGCTGCGATGTCATCGGGTGTTATCGCGTCGCAGTTGGTGTCCCAGCCACGCCGGATGAGTTCGCGTGTGGCTGTGACGCGCTGGTGCATCGAGAAGCCTTCGTCCTGTCCTGATGCGACATCCAGCAGGAAGCGGGCTGGTCCCAGTCCGTGGTCTGTGTGCTCTCTGATGTAGCGGGACAGGCCTGAGTTTATGAGTTCCCGGTCGTCCTGAGTGTTTGAGATGCGGCGGTCGCGTGTGTCTCCGAATCTGCCCAGTCCTCGGTTCAGCAGTTCGGTGGCTGCTCTGAGGCGGTCTGCTTCGCTGATGGGTCTGCCCTGTCCTGCGGCGCCGTGCATCACGCGGGATAGGAATTCTGCGATGAGGTATCCGTCGTTGGTTTCCTCTCTGATGAGGCGTGCTACTTTGTAGTTGATGATGTCGAGGTCGGTTACGGGGGCTGACATGGATGGAGGGGATGAAGGGGATGTGCCTTCGGCTTTCTCGCGGTTTTCACCCTCATCGTGGCCTTCCTCCGTCAAGGGGGAAGGAGCGTCTTCTTGGGCATGTCCTTCGACAGGCTCAGGGCGAACGAGATTTTCACGCCCGTCTCCCCTCTGGGATTCCCCTGTCTGCACAGGGGCAGGCTCTGCCTCCGCAGGAATGACGGGTTGAGAGGAGGAAGGGGCGGTGTGTAGGGCGAGTTTGGTTAGGTGCTTGGCGGCTTCCATTTGGTGGTGGAACTTGGCGTTGGGGTTTTGTCCATGCATTGTTGCATAGAGGAAGTTGGCGACGTCCTTGCCGTCGTTGGTGATGTCTAGTATGTGTTGTTGCAGGGCGTTTTGGATGCACATAGGAGTCTGTCAGTTAGTCAGTATTTCGGTTAGTCAGTATCCCCGCCCTTTTCCGGGGGCTGACAGGATTTACAGGATGGGCAGGATAGATGTTATGTTCTCCAACTGTATCAATGATAGGTGCGGATGTTTGGGTTGTCAAGGGGGAGTTTGAGATGAGAGGGGAATCGGTTTGGAATGACGAGGGCAGGGATTTGTGAAGTCGGCTTTCGTATTTCAGGCAATCTGCACAATACCTCGTTATCTCGGACCACAGGATGCGCCGTGGGGGTGGTGCTTGGTCATCTAAAGTCATAATAATTCGTGGATTATTCACGTAAAAGTTACCCATAAATTGCAAGAATGAGTGTATAATGCCCCCCTTGAGTTGTCACCTGTCGCTTGTCGTTACGACTGCGGAGGGCAAAGTTCAGGACTTTATCGTTGGACTTGAATGGACATATTCACACAGAGAGGCATTAGTATGGACACTGGAGAGCAGGAGCCTGGTCCTCGCAGTATCGCCCTGCCGCTTGCGATGGCGGCAGTGGCGATACTGCTGCTCGGCTGGGCGCTGGTGGCATCGCAGGGTCCGGCAGAGGCGCAAGTGGAGACTACTTCCACGCCGCCTGCGGGGGACGGCATAGACGGCCCCACCGGGCAGGTGGCGCCGCAGAGACCGACCGGACTGACGGGACAGGGAGGCAACCGCCAGATAAGTCTGGACTGGAGCACCGTCGCGGGCGCGACCGGATACGAAGTGCAGCAGTGGGACGGGCGTTCCAACAATGGGAGCGGTTCCTGGCGTACTCTTCCCTTCACAGAGACAGGTGTAGGCAGCTACACTGTCGCTTTTTCCGGGTCGAGCGCCGTAGTGTCCGGGCTCGCGGACAGCATCGGTTACTTTCACCGCGTCAGAACCGTTCAGGGGAGCGAGTCGTCTTCCTGGACGGCTTATGTGCTTACCTACACTTTGGCGGCGACGACGGCGACGCCGACCCATACGCCCACGCCAACTCTGACTGCCACCAGTACGCCGACCCCAACGGCGACTTCGACACCAGTGCCCCTACCCGGTCCGCCTACGAACCTCCATATCAGTGTCCATTCATCGGACCAGAATCGTATAGTGGTTGATTACGTTGCAAGCGGCCCTCCGCACTCTTACTACTTCGAACTCCACAGGGCATCCACACGGGGCGGCAATTACAGCAATGTAAAGAATACAGGCGTTGGGGAAGCCTCTCCTCCTGCGGACTTTCTCAATAACAGTCTTGGCTACTGGTACAAGGCTCGTGGCAGAAACTGCCTCGACTATGCGCGGACACAGTGCGGAGCATGGAGTCCGTTCACTTCCCCGATGGAACTGACTTCCACGACACAACCCACAACGGCAACACCAACGCCGACAGGCACTGCAACACCGACGGCTACGCATACGGCTACGGCTACAGCCACCCCGCCGAATGTTCGCGCGGAGATAGAAGATGAGGATGGGCGGGAACCAAGCAGATTGCCGGACGATAGGGAGTGGTTTGAGTTTGAATTGGACAGCAGCCATCCGATTCTTGTGTACTTGAACCGTCATACGCCGCCAGGCTGGGCTGTCGGTTCAAAAACTGAGCAGTCCGGCACGGCTTCGTGCTCCACCGCACCCGGGGCTTCGGGACAGGCTGAAAGTAGTAATTTTTCCCTGAGGGACGGAGATGAGTTCTATCTAGCGGGCTGCACCCAGGGGACGACTACCGTGGAATTGATGTGGGAGTCGCCGAGCAATGAGTACATTGTTATAAGAACATACAACGTGGAAGTGGTGGATGACGATGATTACTATGATCCTGATCCAACTGCTACCAGAACGCCCACGCCAACGCCGACAGCTACTCCGACGCCCACTCACACACCGACCGGCCCGGTGAACACGCCGACTCACACACCCACCCAATGTCCTACCGGCACGCCTCACACGACTAAGAAACATCAGGCAGACCATACAATAAAATATCAACTTGGCAGTGTTCCAACCGCCGCTAGCGCGCCAGCAACACCTTTCGGCACTCCCGGCACTCCGACCCCGGTTCCTGCGAATTTCCGCAATGCGATCTCTAAAGCGGTTGAGGTCTGGAATCCTCTGGTGGCGACGCCAGGTCCACAGGTGGTCTTCTGTACAAGCACCAACGGTCTTTGCAGCGGCACGAATGACAGGAATATGGACGGTTATATCATTACGGTAAAAGTAGTAGCGGGCAATTCCGAAAACATAGGCAACCCTCAATACTATTCAGATTGCGGTTCGGCGGCGGCATGCGTGAAACCGACAGACCCCGGTGCCTACGGGGATGATGACGAAACCATCCACAATATCTTTGGCGGCGATGCGCCGGTGCATCTTGAAAACATCACTCTGGTCATTGAAGAGCCCGCCTATGAAGTGTCAGAAGACTCCATTAATCCTATAACCCGAGTGTACTGGACGAATAAGAAGGCTTTGGTCGGCATTTCCAATCCGATAAATGGCAAAGTCTGGCGTTACCTTCCATCAACCGTAATGCATGAACTTGGACATGCCGCAGGATTGTTGCATCCACCCGACGCGCAACTGTATTCATACTCAGGGTTAATGGGATTCCCGGGCGATGACGAAGCTCCGTCCACTACCGATGTGAACAAGATGCAGACCTTATACTCGGGGCATTGCCCTCACACACCTACACCTACTAATTAGATCAGAACGTATAGAAGTGGAGAAAAATATTATGAGTGGGCTCATACTTGTCGTGAAAGGCAAAATGTTGTCGGGATTGCTTGCAGTTCTAGTGCTGTGTGCAGCAATTCATGGTGGTTGCTCACCTGAGAGGCAAGCGGAGGCATTCATAGCAAATCCTGCCGTGGAACACACAGCTATTGTAACGCCAACACCAACCTTGAGAGCTACTACGACAATGATGGAAGATGCACTGAAGCCTTCTTCACCTTCATCAGCTTCAGCACCTGGTCCAAGTCCTTTGCCTTCGTTAGAGAAAAGGATTGAAGGAGCATATGTCGTAGCGAAAGTCAGACTGCTGTCAGTCGCTACACGAGTGGAACGCATAGAGACAGGTAACAAGAGCCTGAATGATGGGAGATTCTTTGCTCTATACATGGACTTTAAGTTTGAGGTACTGGAGTATCTGAAGGGAAGTGGAAGCAGGACTATCTGGGGCAGTGTGATAGCCGGCGAGGGATTTGACACCGAGCAGGATGCGATAACCGCTGCTTCTGATTACTGGAACGTCCGAAATGAACATCTCTACGCTCGCTGGGATGTTAGGGAGGCGATTGTCTTTTTATATGATCTGTCATCGTCAGACGGAGATATACATAGAGGATTGGTTCGACAACAAGGCACATATCTCCTAGGTACGATTAAGATCGGAAACGGGTTTAGGGAGAGTTTTTCCATAGCCAGTCCATCCTTCAAATCATGGCTGCCATCGGCGCAGCCGAGCGGCGCGTCCGGCGCATCGGGAAGTGAGCAGCAGTTCTTGCTGGACGCGCCCGGCGGCTATGCAGCAGGCGGGCCTTCAGGCGGAGCGTCCGGCTCGGCGGAGTCAAGCGCGCCGAAAATATCCCTGTCCTCGTTGAAATCCAAGATAGCGCAGTCAATAGGTACGCCAACACCCACAGCAACGCCTGAACCCGTTGCTACGCCGATGGCGACGCCGACCGGCGGAGTGTCAGGTGGTTTATAGATATCGCTCGCCCACATTCTGCTATTCGCATTCTTCCTACGGCTGCGTGTCCGCATGGATGCTAGCGTGGCTGATGCTGTCCTGTATAGTGGCGCTGCCTGCATGCGCGAATGACGATTCGGTGATAATTGAGGCTGCCGATGTGTCTATGCTTCAACCTGGCGGTGCTGCGAGTACGCCCACATTGCCAGTCTCGATTGCTACAGTGAAAGAGAGTGCGCCGACTGTAACTGTAGTTCTTGTATCGACGCCAACCCCAACCCAAGTTTCAACGGCCACCCATACGCCCACGCCGACAGAAACGCGGGGGACGGTATCAACCTCAACGCTGATAGAAACCCCAAACGTTTGCTCATAAATCCGCGACGGCTGCGGTTCAAAAGCCTAGGACGGCGACCCCAGTGCCATCATCGACGCCTTCGCTAACCCCAACAGCTGCTCACGCACCCGCGACGAAGAGTATTCTCATACACACCATAAAGCCTTCACAGGAAGACTCGGCAATACCCGAAGTCGGGTGGACGCCGTCTCCGTCTCCGATGCATTCCTTAAATGTCGATGCTCCTTACATGGAGATGCGTGTACTCGATTCAGACACGATAGCGCGGGTGAGACTGGTGGAAGTTGAAGGACACATGGTGGTAACTACCAAGTACAATGTCGATTTCCAAGAATCCTTCACATACTACAGGCCCGAGATATGGTATGAATTTGAAGTGTTGGAATACTTGAAAGGAAGCGGGGGCAATAAGATATGGGCAATAGTATATCTTCCCGCTGGTTCTAGAGATAGGTCCAGCGCTGACCAATCTCAACCAAAGCAAGAGGCGCAGGCAGCATTGGCGTACTACCTGAACAGAAGAGAGTCTCGTTGGGACAATCAAGAGGCGATTGTTTTCTTGAAAGATTCCCGAAAGTCGTTAGAGAGCACTCACTCGAAAAACCATTACTATCTGGGGATGTTCTTCGACGAGATAGAAGTGTATTCCGTGTCCGCGCAAAGAAAGTGGCTACCGCTGGCGTCTTCGAATGCCGCAAACGGGGCGTCCGGCACAGCCGCAGAGCAGCGATTCCTGCTCGAGCATCCCGAAGGGCACGTTTATGGATCAGGAGGTTATCCGAAGGATCACACGGCATCTGGGGCGTCCGGGGCGTCAGGAGCAGCGTTTAATGCGACTATGGGGTTGTCCGAATTGAGAAGATTGATAGCCATGTCTGAGGAAGAATTAGTTTTCCAATGGGAGATCAGGGCTGGCCGATCTGCGGTACCTACGCTCACCGCTGCTGCGACTCATGACAGAGTAACGCTTAATTGGGAACTCCACATTCCTGCAAAGGAGCGGCCAGATTACCTTCCGGCAGAAACAGGCTATCATATTCTGCGTCGCGGTCCCGACGATGACGAGTTTGTTAAGATTGCGAACTTATCCGCAGATGAGTTGAGTTACACGGACACGACGGGCATCGCGCCTGCTGCAAAATACACTTACATACTGCGGATGTCCACCATATATGACCATTCTGTTGATGTGCAGTTGGAGATTACAACGGCGGCTGCGCCAGTTCCAACCACGACATCCGGGGCGACACATACACCCACTGCAACCTCTGAACCTGTGTCAACGACAACACCCGAGCGCACGGCGACACCTGAACCTGTGGCAACCGAAACGCCCGAGCCCATAGCCACACCTGAGCCGGTTGCTACGCCGACGGCAACGCCAACCGGCGGCGCATCGGGCGAGGTATAGGTCGCTCGCCCACATTCTGCCATTCCCATTCCGCTCTTGCCCTTCCCTGCTTTATGTATCACTTCAACGGTGATGCTTGAGCTTGGGCGTGCTGCGGGATTTGGCGATCTGTACGTCACGAATTAGTCTTTGGGTCCTTTGGGTAAGGGATACTGCGAGGCGCTTATTATCCTGCCGGCGGATTGAAGAAGCTGATATTTGAGAAATATACAAGGGGTTGCTTTTCGGTCGATATACAGGAGTTTTCACCCCTATCCCCCCTGTCTGCACAGGGGCAGGCTCTTCGACAGGCTCAGGACGAACAGGATCGTTGGGCTTACTCCGGTCCTCTCCCTGAGGGAGAGGGGAACATATCAAGTTGGAAGAGAATTGCATTAGTGCAGTTTAGGCGATGGGGATACGTTCTCACCCCCATCCTAACCTTCCCCCGTCAAGGGGGAAGGGACTCTTTGAGCGGGGGACACAACTGTCTTGGGCATTTACATACCCCTGTCAGCTCGTCAAGGGGGAAGGGGACTTATGCAATTTTCTCAAGTTGGGGAATGTGTGGCGCGGTGGGTGGGTGGGGGAATAGAATGAGATGGGTGGTTTGCATCTTATTCTGTGTGTGTGCGTAAGTTGGGTAGATGGTTGCAATAAGGCGTCCCGCCGCTGCGCCTCGAACTCAGGCGCTGTCGGCGGGGTTTCGGCGTACTTTCGAGTCTCTGGGGAATTTCAATTTCGCTCTGCTCTGGGTGAGCATGCTGTTTCTGATGGCTGGGACGCAGATGCAGATGCTGGCGCAGGGCTACCTGGCGTATGAGATTACGGGGAGCGGTACTATCCTGGGGTATATCAACCTGGGGATTGCGGTGCCGCTGCTGACGGTGCCGCTGTTCGGCGGCGCGCTGGCGGACAAGATCGACCGGAAGCTGCTGATTCAAGGAGCGCAGCTGACTGCGGCGCTGCTGGCGCTGGCGCTGGGGGTGCTGATAGACACGGAGATGATTTCGTGGCAGCACCTGATGATTTCGTCGATGGTACAGGGGGCGCTGTTTTCGTTCATGATGCCGGCGCGTCAGGCGATTATTCCGCAGCTGGTGGGGCAGAACCGGCTGTCGAATGCGATGGCGCTGAATGCGGCGGGCATGAGCGCGATGTCGATGGCTGCGCCGGCGGGGGCGGGGCTTCTGTATGACTGGGCGGGTTCGTGGAACCTGTATTACATCATCGCGGCGCTGAGCTTCGTGGCTGTTGTGCTGATGGGGTTCGTGAAGCCGACGGGCGAGCCGGCGCAGAAGAAGCAGACAGCGATGGTGCGGGATATCTGGGATGGGATCGCGTATATATCGCGGCAGCGGATCCTGGTTGTGCTGCTGATTGTGGGGCTGGTTACGACGATTCTGGCGATGCCGTTCAGGTTCATCCTGCCGGTGTTCGTGGTGGACATCTATAAGCAGCAGGCGGACTCGATGGGTCTGCTGACGGCGATAATGGGGTTCGGCGCGATGGCAGGGGCGATGTATGTGGCGGCTATCGGCAGGAAGAACCGAGGGATGCTGCTGATCGTGGCGAGCATGCTGTCGGGGATCGGGCTGCTGCTGGTGGCGGCGATACCGATATACTACGCGGCGGCGTTCATCATGATCATCCTGGGGATGGGTGACGCGGGGCGGATGTCGCTGAACCAAGCGCTGCTTATCGAGCTTTCGGATAATGAGTACCGGGGGCGAGTGATGAGCATTTTCATGCTGAATTTCGGGTTTATGCCGCTGGGGACGTACCCGGCGGGCGTGATGATAGATTACGTCGGCGGCCAGACTGTAATCGGGATGATGGGGCTGGCGCTGATTGGGGTTACGGTGGTGATATTTCTGACGCAGAGGCAGCTGCGGGGGATTGCGTGAGGGCGGGAGTTAACATCGATGGACAGGATGGAGAGGATATGATTGGCTATGTGGATGGGGCGCGCTCATGGGCGTTGGTTTTTGCGGCTCGTGCGGCGTCCTTGCGCTCTTCTTCTTTCCATATCTCTATGCCTTCCGCCAGAAGTCTGCGAACTTCTTCCTCGCTGTCGCCCGCGACGCCCACGCCGGGATAATCGGGCGAATATACACTGTAATTGTTTGGCGTGCGCTCTACCACTACTTTGTATGCCATTGCTCACTTCTCCTCATAGCGGTGAGAATGATTCATTTCACCCCCATCCTAACCTTCCCCCGTCAAAGGGGGAAGGGACTAATGCAGCTTTCACGGATAGCTAATGTCTTTGCGAGGGACGAGAATATGCCGATAGTGAATGACGTACATTCGCAGTTGAATGAGACGGCGATGCGGCGGGTGGTGATGCCAAGGTCGGCTGCGGAGGTGCGGCGTGCGGTTGTGGATGTGCGCGAAGAAGGGGGCAGCCTGAGTATCGCGGGCGGGCGGCACGCGATGGGCGGGCAGCAGTTTCTCGATGGCGGCGTGCTGCTGGATGCGGGGGGGCTGGACAAGATACTGGGGCTGGATGCGGAGCGGGGGCTGGTGCGCGTGGAGGCGGGAATTATGTGGTACGACCTGGTGCAAGGGTTGCGGGAGATGCAGCGGAGCAATGAGCGGCGGTGGAGTGTCGTACAGAAGCAGACGGGGGCGGACAGGCTGAGCGTCGGGGGAGCGCTGGCGGCGAACGGGCACGGGCGGGGGCTGACTTACAAGCCGATCGTGCAGGATGTGGAGTCGTTTGAGCTGGTGGACGCGAACGGAGATTTACTCTGGTGCAGCCGGACGGAGAACGCGGAGCTTTTCCGGCTTGCGATTGGGGGGTACGGGCTGTTCGGAGTGATTTACGCTGTTACGCTGCGGCTGATGCCCGCGCACAGGGTGCGGCGGGTGGTGGAGATTACGAGCATCGAGCGGCTGGAGGGGCTTTTCAAGGAGCGGATTGCGGAGGGGTTCACATACGGGGATTTCCAGTACAAGACGGACGAGGGTTCGGCGGGGTTCCTGCTGGACGGGGTGATGTCGTGCTATTTGCCAATGCCTGACGGGCCTGTCTCCGATGGCGATGCGGGGGATGTGGTGGAGCCGCGCTACCTGCTGAGCGAGCAGGACTGGCGGGGGCTGCTGTACCTGTCACATGCGGACAAGGCGCGTGCGTTCGAGGAGTACGCGGGGTTTTACATGCGGACGAACGGGCAGACCTACGACAGCGATACGTTTCAGCTGAGCATGTATATCGACGACTATCACCGGGAGCTGGACCGCAGCCTGAACGCCGGGGCGAATTGCACGGAGACTATCACGGAGTTGTATGTGCCGCTGGGGTCGCTGGCGGACTTCATGGATGCGGCGGCGCGGGAGCTGCGGACGCGCAAAGCGGATGTGATTTATGGGACGATACGGCTGATCGAGCAAGACGACGAGACGTTTCTGAACTGGGCGCGGCAGCCTTATGCCTGCATCGTGTTCAACCTGCACGTAGAGCATACAGAGGCCGAAGTGGCGCGCACGGCGGATGCGCTGCGGGCACTGATCGATCTTGCTTCGGAGCGCGGGGGAAGCTACTTCCTGACGTATAACAGGTTCGCGACGGGGGAGCAGCTTGCGCGGTGCTATCCGCAGTTCGAGGATTTCTTAGCCAAGCAGAGAGAGTATGACCCGAAGGGGGTGTTTTCGAGCGACTGGGTGCGGGCGTATGGCGGGGGGTGACAGGATGGGCGGGTGGGGAGTCGCTCGCGTTGCACATCAGCGCTTTGGGGTCGCGCTGTCCACCGTTTCTGGGGACATATATCTTCGTTTGTCCGGCTTGTGGCGCGTCCCTTTATCGGGGGTGGGGGGCAATCCTTGCTTGAGACGATGGAACATACCGCGCTTTGCATTGGACCAGTCCGTTACTTCGGGAATGTCGGAAGTGTCAATCTCGTCGTCGGGCATTGCTTTGAGCGCGTCAATTTCCGCTTGCTGTTCCGGAGTCAATTTATTATTGGCCTTCTTCATAAGCAGTCCTCTCAATTCGCGTCGCTTTTCGTGCGCTAATGATGCGTCCGACCATGTCCTCGAATTCCGCGTCATACTCGGGCCAAGTGTGGATAACGACGATAATCATCGAGTCCACAGAACCAAAGGTTTGCCATCGCTCCTCATAAGATTCGTTGTCTTCAAACATTATAAGTAATGGATCTTTGAAGACTTCTTCGGCGGTCTCAAAGCTAATGCCGTGCTTATGCATGTCCAGCGCAAGGGGTTGTCTCCGTTTGGTCATGATGCTAACACATTGCATACTCTCCCTGCCTGGTGACGCTTATCAGGATGCATCCGCGAGAGTGTGTCCAAGTCATGTGGAGGCCCCGGAGCATATTTACATTCTCTCAATCTAGTAGTGAACGCGCTTAGTCAGTCGCTGCGGTAGTCGCCGCTTTGGCCGCCGCTCTTGTGGGTGAGGCGGACGGCTTCGATACGCATGCCGCGGTCCACGGCCTTGCACATGTCGTAGATGGTGAGGGCGGCGATGCTGACGGCGGTGAGGGCTTCCATCTCGACGCCGGTCTTGCCGGTGGTCTTTGCCTCGGCGGTGATGCGGACGGCGCCGGCATCCGAGTCCAGGTCGAAATCGACGGCGATGCGGCTGAGGGGGAGCGGGTGGCAGAGGGGTATGAGGTTGGATGTCTGCTTGGCGCCCATGATGCCCGCGATGCGGGCTACGGCGAGGACGTCGCCCTTGTCGAAGGCGTTGTCGGCGACGAGTCGAAGGGTTTCGGGCTGCATGGCTACGCTGCCGACGGCGACGGCGATGCGCTCGGTGTCGGGCTTGGCGCTGACATCAACCATGCTGGCGTTGCCGCTTTGGTCTATGTGGGTGAGTGTGCGTTGGGGCATGGCTTCACCTTGGGACTAGCATCGATGAACAGGATGGGTAGGATGCTATCACCCCCATCACTGAATCAAGTTCAGGGCAGGCTCTAACCTTCCCCCATCAAGGGGGAAGGGATTTTTCTTCTCCAATTAGAACGGTGTCTGCGATTCATAGCCTTTGTCGATGGCTAGGTTGTCGGATTGGGATGCGGCAACGGCGAGGACGTCGCCCTTGTCGAAGGCGTTGTCGGCGACGAGGCGAAGGGTTTCGGGCTGCATTGCAACGCTGCCGATTGCTACGGCGATGCGCTCGGTGTCGGGCTTGGCGCTGACATCAACCATACTGGCGTTGCCGCTTTGGTCTATGTGGGTGAGTGTGCGTTGGGGCATGGCTTCACCTTGGGACTAGCATCGATGAACAGGATGGATAGGATGCTATCACCCCCATCACTGAATCAAGTTCAGGGCAGGCTCTAACCTTCCCCCATCAAGGGGGAAGGGATTTTTCTTCTCCAATTAGAACGGTGTCTGCGATTCATAGCCTTTGTCGATGGCTAGGTTGTCGGATTGGGATGCGGCAACGGCGAGGGCGTCGGCGCGCTCGTTGCCGGGGTTGCCGGCGTGGCCTTTTACCCATTGCAGGCTGACATCGTGGCTGTCGAGGAGTTTCAGCAGCATAGCCCACAGGTCGGGGTTGAGCGCCTTCTCCCTTTTGTTGCGCTTCCAGCCGTTTGCCTGCCAGCGTTTCGCCCAGCCCTTGTTCACGGCGTCCACGATGTACTTGGAGTCGCTGAATACGGTTACGTTGCAGGGGCGATTGAGCGCTTGCAAGCCTTCGATGACGGCGAGCAGTTCCATGCGGTTGTTGGTGGTCTTGCGGAAGCCGCCGCTGAGTTCGTTGCGATGGTTGCCGAACTGCATGAGGGCACCGTAGCCTCCGGGACCGGGGTTGCCGGAGCATGCGCCGTCGGTGTAGATGGTAATTTTGTTTGAATCTGACATCGATGAACAGGATGGGCGGGTCAGAGCGTTACAGACGGGCGTTTGAGATTACTTCCACGCCGTCGTCTTGAGCGCGCTGCGTGTTTTCGCCGGAGATTTCGGCGCAATAGACGGCTGCCCAGACATCGGCATCAGGGAAGACCTTTCTGAGCGCGGATGCGGTGCGGTTCGCCCTGACAATGTCAGAATCGTCTATAGTGAAGGACGATTCTAGCGCTACATAGGCATCTCTGCTGCTGTCTGACAACCTGCCCCGAACTATCATATCCGTATCCAAAATCCGCTGGCGTTGGCTTTCGCTCAAGATGCCCGCATTCTCGGCATTATAGACCGCATCTTCAAAGTCGTGCGCCGGTAGTTGTTGAGTTGATGCTCTGACTGCTCTTGTGCGCCTAATCTTGAACCTATGCTCCACGCGAGATCTCGCCCGCCCCGGCAGTTCATATTCAAGGGATTTGCCTTTCAGCAGACCGACATCAGTTTCAAGAACGCCGAAACGCCTGTCGATTGCTTCGAAACGCCTGTCGATTGCTTCGAACTGCTTGTTGATTGCTTCGAATTGCTTGTTGATTGCTTCGAATTGTCTATCAACGGACTCAGCGAATTCGGCGAGTTTTTGTGGCAACTCCAAGAGCTCCCGCGTCAGTAGCAAAGAGCGCAGTTCTTCCACCAACTCGGGGTTTTCGTCAAGTATCTGAATTAGGTTTTCTCTGGTGATGGTCGTCATATCACTATGCTTCGGTTCCGTCGAGGCTGTTCATATTCACCTGATTCATGGACCTAGCCGCCGATGTGGTACATCTCGACTTTTTTGCGGCGGGCGCGGAGTTCGTCGGTCAAGGAGGCGCGCTCTTCGGAGTAGCGGTCGGTGCGGACGCTCCATGTGCCGCGGATGATGCCTGCAAGCTCGGTGTCGTCCGCGCCGTCCCGCATGGGGGTACGGAGGTCGGTGCCGTTGACGCCAAAGAGGCATGTGAAGAGCGTGCCTTCGGGGGAGAGGCGCAGGCGGGTGCAGTCGCCGCAGAAGGGCTGGGTTACGGAGGCGATGACGCCGATTTCGCCGCTGCCGTCCTTGTAGCGGTAGCGGTTGGCGACTTCGCCGCGATAGTTGGACTCGGCCGGTTCGAGGGGCATCTCGGCGTTTATGAAGGCAACGATTTCTTCGGCGGAGACGACTTCGTCGAGCTTCCAGCCGTTGAGATTGCCCACATCCATGTACTCGATGAAGCGCATGATGTGGCCGCGCTCCCGGAAGTAGCGCGCGAGATCCACGAGGGTGTGGTCGTTGACGCCCTTTTGCACCACTGCGTTGACCTTGATGGGGCGGAAGCCGGCGTCCTCTGCGGCGGCGATGCCTTCCAGTACGCGACCTACGCCGAAGCCGCGTCCGTTCATCTCGCGGAATATGGCGTCGTCAAGCGTGTCCAGGCTCACGGAGATGCGGTGCAAGCCGGCGTTGCGGAGCGCGGTCGCTTTCTGCGGCAGCAGGTATGCGTTGGTGGTCATAGTGAGATCGCCGATGCCGTCGATTCCCGCGAGCATCGCCACGAGATTTTCGATGTCGCGGCGAACAAGCGGCTCGCCGCCGGTGAGGCGCACCTTGACGACGCCAAGATCGACGAAGATGCGGGTGAGGCGGGCAATCTCCTCGAAGGTGAGGAGGTCCGCCTTTTGCAGGAACTCGTAGCGCTCGCCGAAAATCTCGGCGGGCATGCAGTAGGTGCAGCGGAAGTTGCAGCGGTCGGTAACGGAGATACGGAGGTCGCGCAGGGGCCGCTTGAACCTGTCAAGTATGGCGATGGTCTGGGTGTCGGTGGTGGTCATGATGACATTATATATTATAAACAGGATGTACAGGATAGGTAGGATGTGTCCTTCCGATTATCTCCCTATCCTATTCATCCTGTCTATCCTGTTAGTGCATGCGCGGCTTTGCGGGTGGCGATCGCGCGATGGCTGAGGGCGTTCTTTTCGGCGTCGGTGAGTTCTGCCATGGTGCGGTTTTGCTCCGGCATGTAGAAGGCGGGGTCGTAGCCGAAGCCGTTGTCGCCGCGCGGGTGCGAGACGATGACGCCTTCGCATGCGCCGCCGTGCAGCTCGACTTCGCCGTTGGGCGCGGCGATGGCAATTACGCAGCGGAAGCGTGCCGTCCATGGCTGGGGATGGGGCGCGATGTTGTGGAGGAGCTTGGCGATGCGGTCGGCGTCGGTGGCGTCGGGGCCGGCGTAGCGGGCGGAGTGTACGCCGGGAGCGCCATCGAGGGCGTCCACCTCAAGGCCGGAGTCGTCGGCGAGGGTGAGGATTCCGGCGAGTTGGGCGTAGGTAGTTGCCTTGAGCGCTGCGTTTTCTTCGAGGGTCTGTCCGGTTTCGTCAACGTCGAGTTCGATGCCGACGTCGGAGAGCGATACCAGAGTGTAAGGCGCGTCACTCAGCAGGTCGCGCAGTTCGGCGAGCTTGCCGGCGTTGTGGGTGGCTATCAGGAGCTTGGCGGTCATAGGAAAAAAAATTAACAGGATATACAGGATGAATAGGATATATTGGATTTTACAGGATACTATCCTGTTTATCCTGTAAGCTCCGGTGTTCGCGGATTTTTCAAGCCCGTTGTAAGTTTGTTTCGGACTTCGCGCTTGACGCGAGCGGCGAGGTGGTGGTCTTGGGTGTCGAGGAATGACCGGACGGCTGCGGGGTCGTGCCAGACAAGTTCGCGGAGCGCCCAGGAGAGCGCCTTCTGCACCATGTCCTCGCGGTCGGCGGCGAGCATCTCGCATATCGCCATGGTGCGCGGGGTATCGCCTGCGCCGCCGTAGGAGCGCATGTTGAGGCCTACGGTGCTGACGAGTGCGGCGCGTCTCCACCAGAGGTCTTCGGAGGCTGCCCAGCGATGTATGAGCGCGTCGGATGCCTTGCCGTGCAGCCAGGCAGGACCGGATAGGGTGCGCGAGAAGTCGTCAACAGTGTCCCAGCTGTTCATGCCCTGCCCTAGCTCTTCGAGAAGCGCGTCATTCAGGCTGGCGAATGCGGGCTTGTGGTCGCGGATGAGTTCGTATGCTACCCAGCGCAAGCCGCTGCGCCCTTCCCTGCTGTCGCGCGCCAGCAGCTCGCGAGCGAGTTCGATGACGAGTGCGGCGTCTGCGGACCTGAGGGCGCGTGAGTGCTCGCGGCGCACTTTGCGGACGGTTGCCGTCGTTCGCTGCGGGAGCGCGGCGATGTCGGCGGCAATTTGCGTGGCGGTTGAATTTAACATGGATACACAGGATAGACAGGATGGATTAAGTACCTGTATTGCTAATAGATGTTGGTGTCAGGTTAAACATTGCCTCTGGTGCAGGCTTCAGCCCTATTCTTTCGGCAGGCTCTAACCCCTTCCCCCATCAAGGGCTGAGAGGGGTATGTATTGAAATCAACCGTGCTTTGCGGTTGTGATTTCACCCCCATCCTAGCCTTCCCCCGTCAAGGGGGAAGGGATTTTGCCCTCACCCTAGCCCTCTTGCAAAGGGAGAGGGGACTTAACATACTAATGACGAACTTTGAAGAGGGGGATAGACATTATCAGGCGCCCATGTCGGGGGTGTACTTGCCCTGGCGGGCGGCGCTGGTGAGCATTGCGCGGCGGTAGTATTCCTGCTGGGCGGCCTCGTTGTTGGCGGAATCGCCCCCCCATGCCTTGAGGGGGGCAGCCTGCAATGCGCGTCCGAAGGAGTAGCTCAACTCCCAGGGCGCGTTTATGTATTCGGCAGAGCGGTTGATGGCGTTGAGGTTCTCGGTTGCCTCGTCGTCGGCCTGTCCTCCGCTGAGGAACACGACGCCGGGGACGGCGGGAGGCACGGCGCGTATCAGGCAGTCGAGCGTGCGCGTGGCAACATCATGCGCATCGGCGCGCTCGGCGGCGTCCTTGCCGGAGAGGACCATGTTGGACTTGAGCAGCGTTCCGGTGAGGTCCACGCGCTGGCGGGCGAGCTGGTCGTAGGTGCTGTGCAGGGCGTTCAGGGTGACGTCGTGGCATTGCTCGATGCTGTGGTCGCCGTCCATGAGGACTTCCGGCTCCACGATGGGCACGAGCTTGGCTTCCTGGCTGAGAGCGGCGTAGCGGGCGAGCGCGTGGGCGTTGGCGTCTATGCAGTACTGGCTCGGTATGCTGTTTCCGCTGGAGTTTTTGCCGATGGTGATGACGGCGCGCCACTTGGCGAAGCGCGCGCCAAGGGCATGGTACTCGTGAAGTCTTTCCCGCAAGCCGTCCAAGCCGTCGGTGATAAGCTCGCCGTCGGCATTGGCGAGAGGGTTGGTGCTTTTGTCAACCTTGATGCCGGGAATGATGCTGTGTTCTCGCAGCAGGTTGACGATAAGCCCGCCATCGGCGCTGCGCTGCCGGAGGGTCTCGTCGTAGAGTATGACGCCGCTGATGAATTCGTTGGCGCCGGGGGTGCGGAAGAGCATTTCGCGGTAGTCGCGGCGGCTCTGCTCGGTGGATTCGACGTTGATGGAGTCGAAGCGGCGCTTGATGGTGTTGGTGCTTTCGTCGGCGGCGAGGATGCCTTTCTTGGGGGCAACCAGCCTGCGCGCAATGTCGTTCAGTTCGCCAATAATCATCGCAAGGCTCCTAGCTGGGGATTTGCCTCACATTCTAAAGGAAAATGGGTGGGGATGCACAGGGTTGGGGGGCGTGCGGAGGAATGATGTTGCTTGCGGGCAAACACCGTTAGAGGAGCCACATCACCGAGACAAGGAGCGCTCTGAGCACGCTGAAGCCGATTAAGAAGCCAATCCAAAGCAGCAGCGATATTCCAAGATTCCCTCGTGTTGCCTGCGGACGGAACAACCATCTGCCCAGCGCTACGGCACCGCCGACCACCACGCTAAGTACCAGATCGCCTAGCAGGACAGCTATCGCCGGATTCGTTGAAAATAATTCCATGCCGTAGAGTATGAGCGCACGCAATCGCCAAAGTCAACGGAACTCGGGGGTTGCCTACGGGGGCAATGTGCTTGAGGCGCGTGAGCAGGTCGTGGGCGGTGGTGGCGTGGAGGGTGTTGAGGGCGGACTATGTGATGGCAAATCTGCTGATGTCAGAGGCGGCTTTGTCGCGGAACTCATTCAGCGCCGGGTACTGAGTGTCGGCGTTATTTGTGAGATAGTATCTTTCTTTTGTCCCCAACTCTTCCATATCTTCGTGAACTACGAGACTCATAAAAGGCAGATTTGCCTTTTGGAACTCCAACAGGGCGATGGTAACGACCTTCGCCTTGTTATTGCCCCGCACTCCAAACACATAGAAATCGCGATTGTTATGCGTCAGTTGCCAATCAACGCTAATTGGATAGTCGGGAATAGGATATTGTTCGGCGAGCGGCCCGAACTGCGCCAAGTCGGATGTAATGTATGCCTTCAAGTCATCGTAAAACGCGCTGCGAATAATCTCTCTTCCCCAGTAACGCATATTGCACACTTTTTGCGCGCAACCTACAAATTGCAGGATACCTTCGCGCAGCATATCAAGGGATGTATCCAAATAGAGATTGCCGCCATCATTCTCTACGCCATTGTTAGTAAGGATGCTTTCAAAAATTCGACGCTTCGTGTCAGTGTTTATGTCATAGGTGTATGAGAGGCGCATGAGCGTCAATCCAAAATCGCACACGCAAACATAGCCTTCACCGAGAGGGCTTTCTTCCAGATACACATCCACCATGTCGCCGTCCTCGTGGAGGATGGGAACAACGAGTTGGTATTTTCCCAAGCGTCTCTCGTGAATGTCGAATCCGACGCTTTGCGACCGTTCAAGCGAGGCAGTGAGTTTAGCAATATCCATCGAGGAAGCTCCCTTGCACTGCGCCCGGTATAATCCCAGGGAAGTAACCTTGCAAATCAGCTATGCCCGCATCGGCAAAGAAAACCGACAATGCTTGCTCGAAAGTGGCATATCTATCCGTAACTTCCCGATGTCTTTCTTGCGGCTGAGTGCTGCCCGACGCCAATTCGGACGCCGTAATGCGGTGGATGTGCGACAAGGCGTAATGTCCATCTGGATCCCTGCTGGTCTCACCGTGAGGACCATTGTAGCGGACGAGAGTGACCGTGCCCAGCCTGCTTTCGTTAGTCTGATACCGCAGACCTATTGAGTAGTTTTCTATGAATTCAGTGCTGTGGCGGACGAAAACGAAAAATCTCAGGGCATTATCCTCGCCGGCTTGCAACTCCAAGTCACAGCGCCTTTGGCGATTTTCTTCTCTATATCCCCTAGCAGGATCCTTTTGCACAATCGTCTTAGGGCAAGCAATCAAGTCCAGAATTTGCCGGTCAGTCAACATCTAAGTTTCCTACGATCGCTCGGTTCATGCGTTGACGCATTCTATCACAGGCTTAGCGCGCCTCAGACGGTTGCCTACCAGCTCCGACACGCCTTCGTACACGACTCCCCTTCACTGCGCCAGCAGTTCGCCCACCGCCGCCTCGACGCGCTGCCCCTCATCGCTGGAGCGCAGCCACGCTCGCAGTTCGCGGCGGGCTATGCGGACGCTGACGTCGTTGTCGTGCTGGTGACGCAGGCGGGCGAATTCGCGGGCTGCGCCGTCTGCTGCTGCCGCGCCCGTCGCCGAGACGTCCGAATGCAGTTCGTCATTGCTGTCGAATTCGGGTACTGGTAGCTTCCCAAGGTGCTTGTGTATTTCACGCATATGTTTTCTTTCAGGTATTTGAGATGATACCCGATCATAGTCGGGGAAATGCTTCGCAAAGGCAATGTGCCCTTGTCATTTCGAGTGAAGCGAGAAATCTGAAGTCGGGAACGTGTTGGCAGACAACGACGTCAGATTCCTCACTGCGTTCGGAATGACAATGTGAAAACATCACCCCCCATCCTGAATCAAGTTCAGGGCAGGCTCTAAAGTAGCGTCCCGTCAAGGTGGAAGGGACTTTTATCCTTAGCTTCAAGATACTAATGGCATAAGAGAAGGCGGGGATGACGACATAGGAATCTGCGGAGTAGTCTTGTGTTGAAATATCTCTTGACATGGCGAAACTTATGTACTAGTCTGCTTGCATAGTTGAATATATGCTCCGAGACGGAGCCTGCCTCTGAGGGTGAAGACGCCCCCGAGTTCGTGGCCGATGACTGTCCCGCGAGTCGGGGGCTTTTTGTGTCCGGGGCGTAACTAACAGGATTAACAGGATGGGAAAGATAATCACCCCCATCCTAACCTTCCCCCGTCGAGGGGGAAGGAACTAATGATATGGATGGAGGGGATAGGTCTGAGCGAGAAGTTCGGTCGATGGGGATGGATGTTGTGCGAAGGGAGGCGGTGGGCGCTACGCGGCGGAGCGGGACAGGCTGAACCAGACGAAGTGGCGCTGCCCGTACTCGGCGCACACCTCCGCGCAGTACACGAAGAAGAGCACGGACTCGCAGCACTTGAGCTACAGGCGCGTGACGCTGCACTGCGAGCGCGATTGGATCGAGGAGAATTCCTAATGTGCGGATCATGCTATGACGACATCCTGGACGTACTTTACGCGGAGGAGACGTTCAGCCATGAGAATGCGGAGGTTCAGGAGATACGGCTGCGAAGGCACGCGTTCAGAATCTGGGATTAATATCCTACTATGCTGCCTCCGTTTGACAAAGCTGGGGATGCAAATACACTGGAGAATCAGTTCAGGTATCTCTTGCAGCCTAGGACATGGACGAAGGCTAAAGGTGTCAGAAGGTCCATCGGCGAATTTCACAGGGCAGAGGCAACAATCAGAGAACTGCGAGATGCCTTCGGGCAGGACTTTGTTGATCAGTATCTAAAGGATGCCAACTAGCGATGAAAGACTTTACGATAGCCGGGTTGTTGTACATTGGGCTGCAAATCGGGATATGGTTTTTCGTTGTAATCCCTGTGGCGTTGTTTGGACCCAGTGAAGTATATTCGAGCAGCTACATAAACAACCGCGTAGCATTGATTATCCTGCCATTTTTGGCAGTGGCCACAGCCGGGTATATCTACGCGGTGAAGCGAAACCGAGAGCGGATGCGGCAAGTTGTGCTGAACCTCTTTGTGGTGTTTGCGATACATCAGGTTGGCTCATTGGCTTGGCCTTATGTCGAGCCTCTTCTGAGTCAAGCGCGTGGCTAGGTTGACTACCAATACTTGTGGATACGGGCGATAAGAATGAAGAAGCCCCCGATACAGTGACGGAGAAGGGTCGCATGTGTCGGGGGTTTTCTTATGTTTGAAACGAGGACTAACTATGGATAGACGGCTGGAGATGGTTGATGCTTGAAAGGGTGATGTGTTGGCTTGGAGATTGCGTTGGTGATGCAGGCTAGGCGGGTGTTGCGACTCGTGGGCAGGATTATGTCGTGGATAGGCTACGGCTTTCTGCTGATTGGCGCGCTGTGGACATTACTTGTGCTTCTGAGCTTGGCGCTGGCGCCTGTGGCTGGGTTATTGGTGGCATTGCTTTGGTGGTGTTCGGGCTGCTCGGCTGTAGTGCTGGGCTTGGCTGATTTTGTACTGGGCACGGCGTTGGTTCTTATACCGCTGGTTCTACTTGCGCTGTACATATTTCGAAGGAGAAGGCGCTAATTCTAGGAATCCGAGCAGATTTCCCTTGACACGATAAAACTTATGTGCTAGTTTGCTTGCATAGTTGAATAGACGCTCCGAGACGGAGCCTGCCTTTGAGGGTGAAGACGCCCCCGAATTCGTGGACCGATGACGGTCCGGCGAGTCGGGGGCTTTTTGTGTCCGGGGCGAAACTAACAGGATATACAGGATGAGAAGGATAGGAATGGAGGAGATAGCGTGGAAGGGAATGTTCGGTCGATGGGGATGGATGTTGTGCGGCGGGAGGCGGTGAGCGCTACGCGGCGCAGTGTGGTTATCGCGGCGAATGAGAGGGCGCGGACTGCGCCTGAGATCGATCTTGCGGGGCTGCGGTTCGATAACTACCGGCGCAATCCGGTGGTGATGTGGGCGCATGACTCTACGGGGCGGTCGCCGTCGGGTGGGCTGCCTATCGGGAGGACGCTGAGTATCAGCAGGTCGGGCGATGGCGGGATCGTGGCGGAATTCGAGTTTCTGGAGGATGACCCATTCGCGCAGCGCATACGGAATGCCTGGGACAGAGGGTTCCTGCAGGCGGCGTCTATTAGCTGGCTGCCTATCGAGAGCATGCCCGCGAAGTCCGGCGGGGTGCGGGATGTGCGGGCGGAATTGCTGGAGTGGTCTATCGTGTCGGTGCCGGCGGACCCGGATGCGCTGCGGGAGTCGCACCGGCGGATGCTGGAGTCGGTAATCAAAGAAACTGACATGGATGAACAGGATGGGCAGGATTCTCACCCCCATCCTAGCCTTCCCCCGTCGAGGGGGAAGGGACTTAATGAGGTAGATAAGAAAGGGAGGATTGCGATGACTACTACTATGGATATCGAGGGGATCAAGAAGGACTTGGCGGAGATCAATTTGTTTGTGCGGGAGCGGTTCGAGCCGGTGAGCCAAGAGGTGGGGCTGCTGAGGGAGGAGACGGAGCGCATCGGGAAGGCTGTGAACGCGGCGGCGGAGCGGGAGCGCAGGGTGCGGCGGAGTGCGCTGGGCGGCTATGCTCAGGATGCGGGTCTGCCGACGGTGCCTTCGGGAGCTTATGCGGGCATGGATATCCTGGACCTGGCGCTGGTGCGGCGGTTCGCGCACTCGCAGCGGCGAGAAGGGCTGGCAACGGCGTGGGTGGAGCGGGCCGAGGAGGCTAAGCGGCTGCTGGCGCAGAGCATTACGTCCGCGGACATACAGGCGTCGCACCAGACGGCAGAGCGGCGGCTGGAGCGCTGGTTCAGCGTGGGTTCCAGAGATACGGGGCAGTTCCAGGGGTTCAGCCGCCAACTGCTGGGGGCGATGACGCGGGCGGCGATGGACAGCACGACGGCGGGGAGCGGCGATGAGCTGGTGGCTACGCTTGAGGCGCGGGAGCTGTGGCAGGATGTGAACCTGCAAACGCTGGTCGCGCCGATCATCCCGACGTTCCCGATGCCGTCGAATCCGTTCGAGGTGCCGCGCCAGCTTGGGGATGTGAACTTCTTCCCGGGCACGGAGAACACAGCGACGACGGACACTGCGCTCGCGACGGGCAGGACTACGCTGACCGCCTTCGAGCTTGTGGGGCAGGTGCCTTACAGCTTCACTCTGGAAGAGGACGGCGTAATCGCGATGCTGCCGGAGATACGGGCGGGACTGGTACGGAATGTGGCGGAGGTGCTGGACGACATCATCCTGAACGCGGACAGGAGCACGGCGAACAATATCAATGCGGACGGCGCGAACATCACGGCGAACTCGGCGGGCAAGGCGCACTGGCTGCTTGGGTATGACGGCATCCTGCACCTGCCGCTTGTCGATAACACGGAGCAGGCGAACGACCACGACGCGGCGGTGTCTGACGATATGTTCAATGAGCTGCGGGCGAAGCTGGGGAAGTATGGGGCGAGGCCGTCTCAGCTCGCGTGGATTATGGATGTGAACACCTTCATCCGGGCGCAGTCGGTGGAGCAGTTCAGGACGATGGACAAGCTGGGGCCGAACGCGACGCTGCTGACTGGGATGCTGGGCGCGGTCGAAGGGATACCTGTGATTGTGTCGGAGCAGATGCCGCTTGCGGATGAAGACGGCAAGGTTACGGAGGGCGCGTCCACGAATACGAAGGGACGGCTGCTGCTGGTGAACAGGACACAGTGGGCGCAGGGCTTCCGACGCCAGCTGATGATAGATGTTGACCGGGACACGCAGAAGCGGCAGACGGTGGTAACGGTGAGCTTCCGGCACGCGCTGGCGGAGCGGAGCGGGTCGCGGGATTCGGCGACGCATACGGCGCTGCAATACAACATCGATTTGTCGTAGGGACGGGAATCGACATGGATGGAGGAGATGGACAGGATAATTCCCCTCCATCCTGTCTATCCATGTTGGATTTTACGAAGGAACGCAGATGACACATTCGTACATAACGCTGGACACGCTGAAGGGGGCTTCGGCGCTGAACATTACAGGGAAAGCAAACGACGACAGGCTGCTGGGGCTGGCAGAGGCGGCGAGCAGCGTGATTGATCGCTGGTGCAACCGGCACTTCTTCGCGCGGAGGGCGACGCTGCGCCTGTACGGGGGCGGCGAGGCTAGTCTGCGCGTGCCGGACCTTATCAGTGTGGAGGAAGGCGGAGTCCGCACTTACGCGAACGGGCGTGGGTCGCCTGCCTCCGTGTGGGGCGCGGACGACTACGACTTGCTGCCTTTCGATGCGGACCCGGCATCGGCGGGCAATCCGAACTCGCGGCCATATACCCGGCTGCGGGCGACGGGTCTGGTCGGAGTGAGTCGCTGCTTTCCGCGAGGGCACGGCAATGTGGAGATTAGCGGCGTATGGGGCTGGTGGCAGCACCTGCGGCGGGCATCGCAGACCGTCAACACGGCAGCGGACGCCCGCGATGAGACGCTCACGCTGTCGGCGTTGGAGTTGGGCCGCGCTGAGATTGCGCCTGGGCATACGCTGCTGATAGGCGAGGAGCAGATTTTCGTGCGGGAACGGGACGGGGAGACGCTGACGGTGGAGCGCGGTGTAAACGGCACGGCGGCGGGCGTCATAGCGGCGGGCAGCGCGATAGATATTTATGAGTATCCTGCGCCGGTGTGGGAGGCTGCGCTGCAACTTGCGGCGCGGATGTGGCGCAGCACGCTGGGCGGGGTGGATGACTGGCAGCCGGGCGAGGTTGGGATGGATTCTGACATCGGGCTGATGCTGGGGCCGTATCGCAAGCCTGCGCTTGGGGTCTATTAGCATCGATGGACAGGATGGATAGGATAATGTGAGGGGATTTAGCCATGGCGAACGCGATTGGGGAAACGAAGAGAGGGCTGGTGGCGGCGCTGGCGAGCATCGAGGGGCTGCGAGTGTATGACTACGAGCCGGACGGGGTGCATGAGTTTCCGGCGGCGATAGTGCGGCTGGAGTCGCGGGAGCCGGTGGAGACGCTATGCGGCGGCGCGGTCAGGGGCAGCATGCGCGTTGAGGTACTGGCGCCGATTGCGGACGCGCGGCAGGCGGATGAGATGTTGGGCGCGTTCCTTGAGCCGCAGGGAGCGCGGAGCATCGAGGCTGCAGTGACGGCGGACCGGACGTGGGGCGGAACAGTGGACGATGCGCGGCTGGTGCGGGTGGACAAGGTGGGGAGGCGGAATGTGGGCAGGGTGCAGTGCCTGGGGGCGGATTTCTGCTTTTGGTTTGTGCGGAGTGGGTGAGGTTAGCACCTCCTAACAGTTGACACTTCTGCAAATGGCACTGCGAACAATTGCTATGATAATATCTGGACACTCGTTCAAATTAGCGTAGCCAGGGGTGGTGCCATGGAAAATCTAAGTGAAACGTGGCGCAGACAGCCAATGTACACCTTTCAGGAAGCTGCGTCTCTGGCCAATCTGAATATGCATACGGTCAGGAACTGGTTTCTAGGACGAAAGTCTGGCGGCACTGTAATAGTATCTCCGCTATTTCCAGACGGCGCTGGTCAGGACTCAATGATTTCGTTCCTTCAACTCATTGAAACCGTCGTAGCGGCACAATTCAGGAAACTGGATAACGTGCGTTACCGAAATGTACATTCCGCGTATCGATATGCTAGAGAGAATTTTGGGGTCGAATATCCCTTCGCGCATCTGAATCTCGAAGCACTGGGAGGGCACATCATCGCGCGACTTGAAAGTGAACAGACTGGTGACAGTTTTCAAGCGCTTGACTCTCCCGCGCAATGGTCGCTTCCTGGGCTCGTCCTTGAGGTGATTCGCAAAATTGATTACGAGGACGATCTGGCCGCTAGATGGTTTCCTGAAGGCAGAGAATATCCTATCGTCGTGGATCCCCGCATCAGTTCAGGCGTTCCGACAGTCGAAGGCAGGGGGATCACCGTAAGTACCATCTTCAATCGATGGCGCGCGGGGCTGAAAATGGATTTCATTGCAAGAGATCTGGCGCTAGAAGTCGCCGATGTGGAGACGGTGCTGCAGTACGGGGACAGAATTGCCGCGTGATACTGCTCTGCGACGAGGATATCGGCACCGGCGTTCCTACGGCTTTGACGGCAGTCGGACATGATGCAAGAGCGATCGTGAGGCAGGGATGGGGAGGCAGGCCTGATGTTGAGTGGCTGGCTTGGGCCGGAAGTGCTCGGATGCTGGTGCTCAGCTGCAACAAGAAGATGCTGCTCGTCCCAACGGAGCGTCAAGCGATTGTCAACAACAATGTGGGCATCGTGTTCCTGACCACCGGAGAAGAAAGGCCCGCCAGAGTTCTGCTGACTCTGCTGAGGCGGTGGGACGCCTTAGAGGAGATTGATTCAGCGACGCCTCGCCCATTCGCAAAATTCCTTTCGCCCAATGGACGCATTTCAGACAGTTATCGAGGAATAGGACTGTAGCAGGGATTACCGATTCCACATGTCTCTAAGTTCACAGAGCAAATTGACACTCATTAGAGGGCGATGCTAGGATATTGCCATCCCCTGACTTGATCTCCGGAGGGGCGATTTGGCTGAAGAATATGCGGTGAACTGGACTGCGGTGCTCATCGTTGCGGGCGTGGGCGCGGCTGCGGTCATTGGCATGTTCGTTGCTTCTTACATCATCGCTCCGAAGCGTCCGTCGGCCATCAAGGACATCCCCTACGAGTGCGGTATCGAGCCCGCGCCGTTCCGCTGGTCGCAGATTCAGATTAGGTACTATGTGTTCGCTATCCTGTTCCTGATATTCGATGTGGAGGCGGTGTTCCTGTTCCCATGGGCAGTGGTGTTCCTCGATACCATCCCTGCCGTCTTCTATGAGATGCTCATCTTCATCGCGATTCTGTTCTTTGGCGTGATATACGGGTGGCGCAAGGGGGTGCTACATTGGAGATGAGGCCGGAGGTACAGCCACCAGGGGATATGAGGCCGCTGGGTCTGGGCTATGAGCCGGGGCGGGGCAACTCGCCTGCCGATAGCGTGCTGCATAGGGCGCTGCCGAATGCGCTGGTCGCCAAGTCGGACGAGCTTTTCGCGCTGGCTCGCAAGTCTTCGCTGTGGACGCTGTCGTTCGGTCTGGCGTGCTGCGCGATAGAGATGATAAGCGCGCACATGTCGCACCATGACCTGGACCGGTTCGGGATCGTTACATGGCCGTCGCCGCGACAGGCGGATGTGATGATTGTGGCGGGCACGGTGGTAAAGAAGATGGCGGACCCGATCAAGCTGCTGTACGAGCAGATGCCGGACCCGAAGTGGGTTGTGGCTATGGGTAGTTGTGCCACGAACGGCGGCCCGTACTATCGCTCGTACTCGGTGGTAATGGGCGTTGACCACCTGATTCCGGTGGACGTGTATGTGCCGGGCTGCCCTCCCCGACCGGAGGCGCTGATGTACGGGCTTATGCAGCTGCAAGAGAAGATTCAGCAGGACGCGAGGCATAGGGAGTAGCGATCAGGTATCGGGTGTCAGGTATCAGCCAAGCGGTCATCTCGATTATCCTTTCTATCATGTCCAACCTGTTAGCTCTTTACGGTGAGCTGAGATGACAATCCCTACGGAACGCCCACGCCGTCAGAGACGGCAGCGACGCGAGCCTGTGATACCGACTGCGCCGGTCGCGCTAGATGCGCGCGGGGAGGCGTTGTCGGAGATCCTGGCGCGGGTGTTCGCGGACTTCGATGCGGAGGTTGGGGCTGCGGTTGACGAAGTTACGCTGACGGTGCAGACCGGTAATGTGCTGGAAGTGTGTCGAATCGCGCGAGAGAACTCGGAGATAGATTGCGGCTACCTGCGCTGCCTGTCGGTGGTCGATTATGTGGAGCGGCTGGAGGTGAACTATCACCTGTTCTCGCTGGAGAAGCGGCACAAGTTCGTGGTGAAGACGAGCGTGCCGCCGGACGAGCCGAGTGTACCGTCCATCGTATCAGTGTGGCGGGGCGCGAACTGGTACGAGCGGGAGGCGCACGACCTGTTTGGCGTGGTGTTCGAGGGGCATCCGGGATTGTCGCCGCTGCTGCTGTATGAGGGGTTCGAGGGATTTCCGGGGCGCAAGAGTTTTCCGTTCCATGATTATGACGAGTGGTAGGAGTGGGGGGCTGACAAGGGCATGTATTGGGGACGACGGTGCTTGGAATCTGAGATTTCACCCCCTTCCTAGCCTTCCCCCATCAAGGGCTGAGAGGGGTATGTAAAGTTTTTCCTCCCCCTCCGACCGGGGAGGGCTAGGGTGGAGGTGAAACGCGCTGAACCCGATAACAGACACCCCCATCCCAACCTTCCCCCGTCAAGGGGGAAGGAGTTTATGCTCTGGATTTTCAGCCGTTCCTGCTATTATCAGCCGAAATTGTGCCTGAAATGTCCAAATACATACCCTTGTCAGCCCATCAAGGGGGAAGGGACAGAATTCCTCACCTCAACATTTATCTAACACCAACTTCGTCGTGGAATGTGGTGGCGGCTGAGGAGAGGAGCGTGGTGAGGTGCGTGTAGAGGTAGGTTACACCCTGATCGAGGTATCGCCTCGTAGCGTGAGAGTTGCCCGCAGAGCCGGAGACCTTGCCTGCCGCCGCGACTGTGGCAAATACGCTGTCCATCGCATCGCGCACTACGGGAGTGTCGGGGCGTCCGGGGTAGCCTAGAGACTGGGACAGGTCGGAGGGACCGACGAAGAAGACGTCCACGCCGTCCACCTGCACAATCTCGTCAATGTTCTTCACTGCCTCAGCTTCTTCAATCTGGACACAGACTAGGGTTTCCTCATTGGACAGCTCGGCGTATTCGGACATCGACATGCCGTACCCGTAGGATGCCGAACGGACGCCTGCCGCCAGTCCGCGCTCGCCCAGCGGGTGGTACCTAACGGCCTCGACTGCCTTTCTCGCATCGTCCGCGGTGTTGACGTGAGGCACCTGCACGCCCATCGCGCCTCTGTCCATGAGCTGACCGATAGACTCGAACGAATTGACAGGTGGCCTGGCGATGGGCGTAACTCCGGCGGCTTCGGCTGCCATGACCATCAACTCGACGCTTTCCAGCGAAATCGAACCGTGCTCGCAATCGATGAGCACCCAGTCGAAGCCAAGCCGTCCTACGATGTCAACGACGTGCGGAGACGGAAACATGACCGAGACGCCGAATGCCGGCTGTCCTGAGAGTAGCTTGCGTTTCATAAGGTTGGGTTTCATGGAATGATGGGCCTTCCTGCTTTCGGGTGGAAACGTGGGTCTTTATACGCCGTTGTTCAGGCGCATGACGCGGCGTACTGTTTCGTATGGTATCACGGGACGCTTCCTACCATGCGGTCGTGCGTCAGGCGGGTTCGACAGATTCGCCGGTGTAGAAGGCTGTGGTACGCCTTGCGGCAGCGCGCGCGTCGTCAGGGTCATCGCCGGCCATAATCGCCGCCTGCGCCCAGCCTTCACTGCTGCCCGCGATAATTGTCTTGCCGTCGGGTGAGGCGGCAAATGCGGCTTCGTCCGGCTTTGGCGCTGCCGGCTGCGCGATATGGAAATCCAGCCCCAGCAGACCAAGTTCCCAGCCGATGCCGGTCGCGCCCGGGCCGTACTCGTTCCAGTGATCGGAGAGACGCTGGGTGTGGGTAACTGTCAGGCGTGTGCAGTCGGCTACTTCGTCCGCAAGAGATACTTCCACCCAGCTGACATCATCGCCGAACTCCCATGTGAGGGCGAAGTGGGATTGCGGTTCGCACGCGGTGATTTCGCCTCCGGCGTTGCCCTCCAACTGATAGCGACCGCCGAGTTGCAGTTCGCCACTGACCGGCAGGAACCAGCGCGAGATGCGCTCGCTGTTCGTCACCGCGTCCCACAGGTCGTCGGTCGTCGTCGCGAAGATTCGAGAGATGGCGACGGCGCGCGTCGGCTGCCCGTCCTTCTTCAGCGACGCGACGGAGCGGTCAACCGCGCTGAGGTTGCTTTCGACATCGAAGTTCATGGTGGTTTCCTGTATTTCTCTTAGAGTTGCGGGAAGTTCGTACTTATCACAGTACCATCTTTGTTTGCCGTCGTTGAGGAGATTTGCGTCTAAGGAGTTGCTGTCCAATGCGAATTGGCATTGGTTCGTTGTATGATTGGCTGCGTGGGGGCTTTGCGGGATTGCGGGGGCGCAGGGCATTGCTCTGCATGATGATGACGAGTGGTAGAATGGTGGATATGAGACAGCGCGTGCGTAGGCAGCGAATAATTACAGTTGTCAGAAGGCTGAGGGCCGGGTATGACGAAAGTAATGTATAAGGCGGAGATCTTTGCGGAAGGCGATTGCTATATCGGCTTGTGCCGCGAGTTGGATGTTTCAAGTTCCGGGGATACGCCTGAAGAAGCGAGTTCATCACTTCAGGAGGCGGTAGAAGCATTCATGGCGGGGTGTGAGAGTCTGGGGAAACTGGACGATGTGATGGTGGATTCGGGGTTTGAAAAGAGAAACGACATGTGGAAACTTCGGGAGCGGGTCGTTGAAGAAAGGATAGCAACGATACAAGAAGGCAAGGATCGCGTGAAGAAAAAGCGCATCATGGGTTTACACGCCGGCAGTATACAGATGAGTGATGATTTTGACGCGCCTTTGCCGGATGAGTTCTGGCTAGGCGAATCATGACGTACTGTGGTAAATCCATATCCTATCCATCTTGTTCATCGATGTTAGTTTAAGCTCATGCAACTCCAGCAACAGCCAACCGAACAGGCAGACGCCCTTGACCTGATGGTCAATATGGGGCCGCAGCACCCCAGCACGCATGGGGTGTTTCGCGTGGTCATCTGGGTTGACGGGGAACGCATCGTGCGGGCGGAGCCGCATATCGGCTACTTGCATCGCGGCTCGGAGAAGCTGTGCGAGGACGAGCTTTACAGCCAGATTATCACGCTGTTCGACCGCCTCGACTATGTGGGCAACCTGAACTGTGAGCTGGCGTTCGTGCTTGCCGCCGAGAAGTTGATGGGCGTCGAAGTGCCGGAGCGGGCCGAGTACATCCGCGTGATACTCTCGGAGTTGAACCGCATTGCCAGCCACATGCTGTTCTACGGCGTGTATGGGCTGGACGTGGGCGCGATGACGCCGGTGCTGTACGGCTTCCGCGAGCGGGAGAGAATCCAGGAGCTTTTCGAGAGCGTGACGGGCGCGCGCATGATGCACAACTATTTTCGCATAGGCGGCGTTAAGGAGGACTTGCCGTCAGATTTCCCGACCCGCATGTACAGACTGACGGAGCATCTGAACCGGGGCATCGCGGAGTGCGACGAACTTCTGTCGCAGAACGAGATGTTCCTTGCGCGCACGAAGGGCATCGGCGCTATCAGCGCTGAGGACGCGCTGGACTACGGCTTGACAGGCCCGGTGCTGCGAGCGAGCGGTGTGGCTGAGGATGTGCGGATATCCGAGCCGTACTCTATCTACGACCGCTTCGACTTCGGCATTCCGGTCGGCACTTACGGCGACTGCTGGGACAGGTACTATGTGCGGGTGGAGGAGATGCGGCAGTCGATGCGAATCATCGAGCAGGCGATGGCGCAGATGGAGGACGGTCCTATAATGGCGAGTGATCGGCGCATAGCGCGGCCGCGGCCGCCGAAGGGCGAGGTGTATGTTCGCACAGAATCGCCGCGTGGTGACTTCGCGGTGTTCCTCGTGAGCGACGGCACGGACAAGCCTTACCGAGTGAAGGTGCGCGCGCCGTCCTTCTCCAACCTCCATGCGTTTCAGCACATGCTCAGGGACGCGTATGTCGCGGATGCGGTGGTGATACTGGGGTCGATAGATATTATTTTGGGTGAGGTGGATAGGTAGAACTTACATCGATGTACAGGATGGATAGGATATAGATGACCATCCAAACAGGCATATACATAGTCGGCGGCGCTGTGGCGCTGCTGGTGTTTCTGTCGGTGATGGTGCTTGCGCTGACATGGCTTGAGCGCAAGGCGCTGGCGCGGATACAGATGCGGATGGGGCCGATGCGTGTGGGCTTTCACGGCGCGCTCCAGCCGATTGCGGACGCGATGAAGCTAGTGTCCAAAGAGGACATCCTGCCTTCGTGGGCGGACAGGCGCGTCTATTGGCTTGCGCCGCTGGCGGTGTTCATTCCGGCGTTCCTGCTGTGGGTTACGATACCGGTCGCGCGTGATCTCGCGCTTGCCAACCTGGACCTTGGGCTGTTCTACATCGTCGCCATATCGGTGCTGTCGGTGATGGGGCTTGTGATGGCTGGGTGGAGTTCGGCGAACAAGTACGCGATGCTGGGCGGTCTGCGCGCCGCCGGGCAGCTGGTGAGCTACGAGATTCCGTTCATCATGGCGATACTCGCCGTTGCGATGCTGGCGCAGACGCTCAATCTGCGCGACATCGTAGCGGCGCAGTCAACTTTCGCCTACATCCTCATTCTGCCTTTGAGTCTGTTCCTGTTTTTGACCGCTGGCCTCGCAGAGCTTGGGCGGACACCGTTCGACATCCACCACGCGGAATCTGAGGTCGTGGGCGGGCCGTTCGTGGAGTACAGCGGAGCGCACTGGGCGGTCTTCTTCCTCGCGGAGTACATCAACACCTTTACGATAGCGGCGCTGACCGCGCTGCTCTTCCTCGGCGGCTGGGGCTGGCCCACAATGCCCTTCGACGGATTGCTTCACTCTGCGCTGTCGGTGCTGTGGTTCATGGTCAAGACATACGCGGTGATTCTGGTGATATTCTGGATACGCGGCACGTACCCGCGCCTGCGGATAGACCAGCTTATGGCGTTCGGCTGGAAGTTGCTGGTGCCTCTGTCGTTCGTCAACATCGTGCTCGTGGGCGTGGTGATGTTCTACGGCTGGCCGCTGTGGGTGCTGAGTTTGCTGTCTGTGATAACATTAGCCGTGACCTTCTACATCATCGTCAGGAACGCGGGCACGCGGATGGAGCGCAACACGGTATCGGTGCAGAGCGCGGCGAGTTTGAGACGATAGACATATAGTCTGGGAGCGGAACCAAGTGACTACGGCTACGGAAGACCGAACAAATCGCACTGAAGACAAGCTCGATGACATAATCGGCCGTGTCGGACGACTAGAGGGCAGCCATGAGCAAATGAGCAAACGTCTTGATGACATTCATAAGCTGCTGATAACGTTGATCGCGATCGGAGGTGGTGGGTTGATAACGGCTGTAGTCAGTCTTGTCTTGCAACTGGTGAAGTGAAGATTAGCGACGTAACATGGTAGGCTTTCTCGAAGGACTGAAAATCACGCTCAAGACGGCGGGGCGCAAGCCTGTGACCGCAGAGTACCCGGAGCCTGAAAAGCGGCTTGAAGTGCAGGACCGGTACATGGGCTTTCCCGCGCTGACGTGGGACGGCGATGTGAGCGAGCCGTACTGCACGGGCTGCATGGTGTGCATCCGCAACTGCCCGACGCAGTGCATGAGCGCGCAGATGAAGGACAACCCGCTACATGCCGAGGGCAAGAGCCGCCGCCGCAAGATTATCGACGAGTTCGAGATCAACCTGGGGCGCTGCATCCTGTGCGGCATCTGCGTGGATGTGTGCAATTTCGACGCCATAGAAATGAGCCACGAGCACGAACTTAGCAAGTACGAACGCAACGGCAACCGAGTTGACCTGCCGGCTCTGCTGGACATGGGCAGGCGCTACCAGGAATCCACGGCGTGGCAGCCCAAGCAGCCGGAGAAGAACAGCGGCGTGCCGCCTCCGCCGAAGGAACCGGCCAAGAAGGCAGCGCCAATCGAGCTGGCGCAAGTCCCCCGAGAGGCCGTTGAGCATCGGAGGGCTGTGATGCGCGCAAGGGCCAAAGAACGCGAACAGAGAGGGCGTGGCTCGACGGGTCCTTCGGCAGGCTCAGGACGGCGCTCATCACGAACGGAATCCGAGGACTGACCAGCGTGTGCTGGCAATCCGGATTCCGAGTGATAGGATAGATGTTCAGTATCAAAAATGGGTGAGTCCAGCGTACATCTGCCCCGCGCAATCTCTCTGGATTCCCGCCTGCGCGGGAATGACGGGCTGAAAATCAGAAACGTCAAAGAACCTAACCGACATACGGAAATAGCGACCTACTGATGATTACGCCTTCACTGGTGCTGTTCTATGTGACCGGAGCGCTCACACTTGGGGGCGCTCTCGTTGTGGTTATGAGCCGCAACATCGTGTATGCGGCGTTCGGCCTGCTCGCCTCGATGGTCGGGGTGGCAGGGATCTTCCTGCTCGCGCTGGCAGAATTTCTCGCTCTGGCGCAGCTGCTCATCTATGGGGGCGCGGTCGTCATCGTCATCCTGTTCGCGCTGATGCTCACGCGCATTGAGGATTTCGAAAGCCTGTCCGATCATCCGCAGTGGCCCGTCGCGCTGATTGTCGCGATAGCCGTCTTCGGCGTGATTGCGGCGACCATCGTGGGGACTGCCGCACCGGAGACGGAGCGAGTCAGCCTGAGTTTCACCGCCCTTGGAAGCGCTCTCTTCACGGAGTGGGCAGTGGCTTTCGAGGTGGCGTCTCTGGTGCTGCTGGTGGCGCTCATCGGCGCGGTGGTGATGGTTCGCAGTTCGAGTGGCCGGGACTAACGGGATAGACAGGATGGGGTGAATGCTGGAACTGGCGCACTTTCAGGTCATAAGCGCGGCGCTGTTCGCCATTGGCGTCTATGGCGTGCTGGCCCGGCGCAGCGCGGTGCTCATCCTGATGTCCATCGAGCTGATGCTGAACGCGGTGAACGTGAACCTCATCGGCTTCGCGGCGTTCGGCGACTTCACCGAAGGGCAGCGCGCGCTGGGGCAGGTGCTCATCATATTCGTAATTACCATAGCCGCTGCCGAACTCGCGCTTGCCATAGCCATCATCCTGCGGCTGTACCGGAACAGATCGTCGGTGAATGTGGACGAGATCAATTTGATGAAGTGGTGATGTGGTAAAATCCAGGCATGACTACAACGCCTACGCCAATTGACCCCGAGTCGCTGGTAGCGCGCATAATGGAGGAGCTCCACGCCAACCCCGCCGCTCAGCGGATGCTGATGCGGGCTTTGCTGACCCGCGAGTTTCTTGGTATGCCCTTGCGTCTTGACCGCATAGAGTCGCAGCTGGACGCCATGCTCGGGCGCACGGACAGCCTTGAAGAAGGCCAGCGCGAACTGCAAGGCTCCGTGCGCGAACTGCAAGAAGGCCAGCGTGAACTGCAAGGCTCCGTGCGCGAACTGCAAGAAGGCCAGCGTGAACTGCAAGGCTCCGTGCGCGAACTGCAAGAAGGCCAGCGCGAACTGCGAGAAGGTCAGCATAGGCTTGAAGGGCGCATGGACAGCCTTGAGGAAGGCCAGCGCGAACTCCAAGACACCGTCGGCTCACTGGTTGGCGATAACTTGGAATTCAAACTATCCCGCAGGATAATTCCTCTTCTCAGCCAGAAGATAAGACTCCGCCGAGCTGAAGTCATGAGCAGCGCAATGCTAGGCGTCAGTCGAGAACTGTCTGACGCGGTCGAAGATGCCACGGAATCAGGCATTCTCGAAGAGTGGCAGCAAAACCGAATTAGCCTGACGGACATTATCATCCGCGCGCAGCGTCAATCCGACAGGTCTGCGGTTTGGGTTGCGGTGGAAGCCTCAAGCGCGATTCACCTGCGCGACATAGAGCGCGCCCGGCAATCGTCGGATGCTCTGGCAGCCGTATTCCGTCAGGATGCCATCGCCATGGTAGCCGGGAATCGGATTGACGCTGAAGAAAGCGGACAAGCTGATGCCGCCGGAGTAGAGGCGCTCATCATAGAATAGCGCGCCACCGAACTCGCGCTTGCCATAGCCATCATCCTGCGCCTTTACCGCAACCGCTCGTCCGTCACTGTGGATGAGATAAACCTGATGAAGTGGTAGGAGCACCCTGATTGCACCTCGCATGGCTCATACCTGCGCTTAGCGCGGCGGCGTTCGTTATCGTGGCGCTCGGCGGTCGCTGGCTGCCCGGGCGTGGCGCGTTCGTGTCGATTCTGGCGATGGCAGCAGGGTTCGCGCTGTGGTTGGTTGCGCTTGTGGATATGCTCGGCGGCAGTGTTTCCGTAGTCTCTTATGGCGTTGAGTGGCTTACAGCGGGCGGAACAACTATCGGCTGGGGGGTGCATATCGACCGCCTGGCAGTCGTGATGCTGGGGCTGGTCACGTTCGTCGCGCTGCTGGTGCAGGTCTATTCGCTGGAGTACATGCGCGGCGATTCGCGCTTCGGCTGGTACTTCGCGGTGCATTCGCTGTTCGGCGCGGCTATGCTGGCGCTCGTTCTCGCGGACAACCTGCTGTTCCTGTACATCGCGTGGGAGCTTGTGGGGCTGGGATCGTACCTGCTCATCGGGCACTGGTGGGAGCGTCGGTCCGCGGCTGAGGCGGCGAAGAAGGCATTCATTACAACGCGCATCGGCGATGTGGGCTTGCTTATCGGTATCATCCTGCTGTTCCGCGCGACAGGCACGTTCGACATCAGCGACATCATCGAAATGGCGCAGGCGGGCGCCATAGGACAGGGCACTCTCACGGCATCCGCGCTGCTGCTGTTCATGGGCGCGATGGGCAAGTCGGCGCAGTTCCCGTTCCATGTGTGGCTGCCGGACGCGATGGAGGGTCCCACGCCGGTGAGCGCGCTGATACACGCCGCGACTATGGTTGCTGCGGGCGTCTATCTTGTGGCGCGGATGCTGCCGCTGTTCGAGCTTGCGCCGGTCGCGATGCTAGTGGTGACAGTAATCGGGCTGATAACCTTCCTGTACGCGGGGACACTGGCGCTTGTGATGACCGACATCAAGCGCGCGCTGGCGTACTCCACAGTAAGCCACCTGGGACTGATGATGCTCTCGCTGGGCGCGTTCGGACTCGCCGCCGCCATCTTCCACCTGGTCGCGCACGGCGTATCTAAGGCGATGCTCTTCCTCGGCGCGGGCAGCGTGATGCACGGAATGCATGAAGAGACGGACATGCGGCTGATGGGAGGGTTGCGGCGCACTATGCCGCTGACCGCGCTGACGTTCATCATAGGCGCGGCGGCTCTGGCGGGGCTCGCGCCGTTGAGCGGATTCTTCAGCAAGGACGAGGTGCTCGTTGCGGTGCTGGAGCATCGCAGTCCCGTATTCATCGCGCTCACTCTTGCGGGTGTGATACTTAGCGCGCTGTACATGGCGCGCATTGTATGGCTCACATTCCTCGGCAGCTCGCGCAGCGCAGACGCCGAGCACGCCTACGAGTCGCCTGCGCTGATGACCGTGCCGCTGCTGCTGCTCGCAGTATTCGCGTTGACGCTCGGCGCGGTGGCGATAGACTGGGGCGACACAGTTCCCATTGATTACCGGGGCTTCGCCTACTGGATGACAGAAGGACACGAGAAGTTCCACATCGTGCCGTGGCTGACGGTCGGCTCGCTTGTGCTTGCGCTTGGTGGCATAGCTGTGGGCTGGCTTGTGTACGGCAGGCGGGAGTACGCGGAGCAGGCGCACCACGCGATTGCGTCGCGATTCCCGGCGATGCACCGCATCCTGCTGAACAAATACTACCTGGACGATCTGTACCAGTGGGTCATTGATCGCATCGCTCTGGCGTTCAGCCGATTCATCGCATTGTTCGACCGGGCGGTGGTGAACGACCACGCAGTTGACGGTGGGGCGCTTGCCGTGCGACTGACGGGCTGGTGGCTGAGGTTGACGCAGACGGGGCGGCTGTACAACTACGGCGCGGCGATGGGAGCGGGAGCGGTGGTATTGGTGCTGGCGTGGTGGATTTTGCTCTGACGAAACCGTTTTATTGAAGGAATGCAAGATTTTAACCTCACCCTAACCCTCCCCCAGAAGGATAGGGGACAATAGGAGGCAAGATAATGGCTGACTATATCATGGTCGTGCAGCTGGATATTCCGAGCGAGCTGGAGGACGACTTCAACCGCGCCTATGACGACGAGCATGTGCCGAACTTGCTCAATGTATCGGGTGTGCATGGCTGCGACAGGTACAAGCTGGAGGATTCCACGGACGAGAACATGGCGAGGTACGCTGCCGTCTATCACATAGACTCGCCGGACATACCGGATAGCGCGGAGTGGCGCGAGTGGGCGGACAAGGAAGGCGAATGGGTATCTAAGATTCGTCCCAACTACTCGAACCGCACGCGCTCTATTTTCCGGCAGATTTAGGCCGGCAGATTTAGGCCGGCAGATTTACTGAACGTGTCGGCATTCGATATACAAAGCATTTTAGGTATGCAAATTCGATTCATTCTGTCATTTTGAGCGCAATGCAGTGAAGAATCCAGAATCGGAGACTGCAATGTGTGCAACGATTTTAGATTTCTCGCTCTGCTCGAAATGACGGACATCTCAGAAAGAGGACATAAGCACGATGGCCGACTACTACGTCCTGCTGATACAGATGGACATTCCCGCCGAGTTGGAGGAAGACTTCAACCACTACTACAATACGCAGCATGTGCCCAACTTGCTTCAGGTCGATGGGGTGCATAGCTGCACGCGATTCAGGCTTGAGGGGTCGTCGAATGGGGGTATGGCGCGCTATGCTGCCATGTATGAGGTGGACGAGCCGAATATACACGAGACGGAGAAGTGGCGGCGGCAGGCGGACATCGAGTGCGAGTGGATGACTGAGATTCGACCGAATACCTACAATCGAACGTTCTCGTCATTCAGGAAGATAAACTGACGCACACCTCCCTACCCTTTCCCAAAGGAGCGACCTCCAATGTGCAGAAGCATCAAGACGCTCAGACTGTCCGACACGCCGGTGACGGACGAGGAGGTTCACGCTGCCGCGCTACAGTTCGTGCGAAAGATAAGCGGCTATCGCAAGCCGTCTCGCGCGAATGAAGAGGCGTTCAACCGGGCGGTGGACGAGATTGCGCTGGCGTCGAGAGCGCTGCTAGAGTCGCTAGTGGCGCGGCCGCTGGGTTCCGGTTAGTATCTATCTCATAGATAGCCGGGTCAGCGGGACCTGCCCCCTGTCTGCACAGGGGCAGGCTCTTCGACAAGCTCAGGGCGAGCGGGGCTTAGACATAGAATCGCTTTCTACTCCAGCAGATCCAGCGCGCATTTGCATGGCCAGGAACCCTCCTTTCAGGAGGCGCAGCGCTTGTACGTTTGTGAGCAGAGAAAGCGCTGGCTTACTTATATGACGGGCAACTCCCTGCCGGTATCCGACGCCTGATCTATGATGTCGATGAAACGATGCAGGTCAACCGCTGTATCGAACGTGGGCAGGCGCTCTTGTCCCGTTCGGATCGACTCGGCGAACAGGGTGTACAGTTGACCGACGGGAAATGTCAACACTACCTAGACTGATAAAGTCCAGTTATACTAAATCTACATATAGTTAAAGCAGATTCCACAGTAATTCAAATTAGGGCAATTGTCAGGCCATCGGGACTGCCAATAGGTGTAAGTAACGCCAAGCAGCTTGTGATCACGCTTTTTCACCCTCACACCAACTCTCTCTCAGAGAGAAGGGTGTGCAGAGGCCTACTTCGAGAGGAGGACCAGGTGGAATGAAACTGCGAACCCTCGGTTTCGGCGCGTTGACCGGCGTCTTCCTCACGGCACCTCTCATAGCAGTTCTGTACCTCACGGACAAGTGGCTCGACCTGTCGTTCACACCGTTCGACACGTTCGACTGGATAGCGCGGCAGCTGCCGGGTTCGTTGGTGACCTTCGGCATCGACGCGATGGTCGATACCCTGATGCTGATGGGCCTGAGCGTAAAGGACTTCGCGAAGACCGCGGAACAGATCATGGCGGTCATGTTGTTCCTGTGCGCCGGAGTCGTCGCGACTATCATCGTGTTCGCGCTCGTGGAGAGGCGCATCTGGAGCGGCAAGCCCCAACTTGGAGCGCTGTGCGGCGTCATCGTCGGCCTACCCATCGCTCTCATCACTTACAGCATCGGCCAGTCCACCATAGACCCGACCCTGAACTTCGTATGGGTGATGATCGTGTCGGTAGTCTGGGGGACTGCGGCAGCACTGGTCGCGCGCCGCCTGGTCTTGCCTGAGCCCACGGTAATCGTCTCAGAGGATGGAGAGCGGTCGGTAAAGATTATAGGCAGACGCCAGTTCCTGGTTCGCATGGGAGTGGCGACAGCGACGATCACCGTTGCCGGAGCCGGCATCGGACGAGTAATGGCAGGCAATGAGCAGCAGAGGCTTGAAGCCGAGCTTGCCGCGATGAAGGAGAGAGTCGCCGACAGCGCGGCAGCAGGCATGATCGAGCTTCCCAACGAAGACGATCCTGTGAAGCCCGCACTGGGCACCCGCCCCGAGTACACCCAGGTCAGGGACCACTACAAGATATTCATCAGGTCTCAGCCGAGCATTATCGACGGCGACACGTACACGCTGCCGATCACCGGCTCCGTCGAGAACCCCATGTCGCTGACCCTGGATGACATCCGCAGCAGGTACGAGCCGAAGAACGAGTTCGTCACTCTTTCCTGCATCTCGAACCGGGTGGGCGGAGACCTCATCAGCACGACTTACTGGACCGGCGCGAGCCTGCAAGACATCCTCGCGGACCTCAAGCCGCTGCCGAGCGCGACCCACCTGTTCATCGAGAGCGAGGACGGCTTCTTCGAGACTGTCTCTCTCGACCTGATAGCGTCCGACCCCAGGATTATGCTCGCGTACAACTGGGACGGGCGTCCGATACCGTTCGACCACGGCTTCCCGCTGAGGATATGGTTACCCGATCGGTACGGCATGAAGCAGCCGAAGTGGATAACCGGCATCGAGGTCATCGACGAGTACAAGCCCGGCTACTGGGTCGTTCGGGACTGGGACGAGGTCGCGCGGATGCACGCCACGGCAGTCATCGACACCATAGCCATAGACGCGATCATCGAGGACGGAGACGAAAAGCTGGTGCCGATCGGCGGAATCGCACACGCGGGAGATCGGGGCATATCCAAGGTCGAAGTCCAGGTCGATGGCGATGGCGTCTGGCACGAAGCGATGCTGCGCAAGCCCCTTTCGGACACGACGTGGGTGATCTGGAGATACGACTGGCCATTCGTCGAGGGTCGGCACGAGTTCGAGGTGCGCACCTACGAGGCAGACGGCACGCCGCAGACAATGGAAGTGAACCCACCCAGGCCAAGTGGCGCGACTGGCATCCACTCGAAGGACGCAACGCTCTAGGGTCGATTTCCGTAAGCTGTGTCAATTCAGTATGTACCCCTTACGGGATCGACAGTCCCCTCTCCATGAGGGAGAGGGCTACGGTGAGGGCGCAACGTTCGCCTGCTAACCTAGTACAGCATCGGGAGAAGTTGATCTGCGGCTTCGGCGGTGGGTACGTGATCGCAGACAAGAGCTATGACTCACGCGGGTTCGATGAACACATTGCCGCTGATATAATGCCGTGGCAGAACGTGAGTAACAAAATAACCGTGGAGGATGGCAGCGATGACGACATACACCTACGACCATATTCACCTGCGCAGCCTCACCCCGATGGAGACGGCGAAGTACTTCGAGACGATGTTCGGGGCGGAGATCATCAAGTCGGTTCAGTCGGACGGGCAGCCACGCATCGACCTGAACATCAACGGTCTGACGATATTCATCGCGGCGGCCGACGAGAGCGTACCAGCGGGGCCAGTTGACCCGCACCTAGGGCTGGACCACTTCGGGTTCAAGGTGGACGACATCGAGCAGGCAGCCACCGAGCTGAAGGAGAAGGGCGCGGAGTTCGACCTTGAGCCGATGCAACTGCGCCCGGACATCAAGATTGCGTTCGTCCGCGCTCCGGGTGATATACGGATCGAGCTGGTGCAGCGATTCTGATTGCCGGTCACCGACGGCTGCATACGTGACAAGTCTGCAACTACTGCCCGAAAGTCAGGTTACTGAGCCGTTATTCCGCCGTCCACTGCCAGTTCCGCGCCCGTAATCCAAGAGGACTCGTCTGAGGCGAGGAACAGAACTGCGAGCGCGATGTCGCGCACAGTGCCGATACGCTGGAGAGGTACCTCAGTGCGGCGGATTTCCATGTGCTCGGCGGTCGGGGTTGTGCCGGCGAGCATGGCGGTATCGATGGGTCCCGGGTGGATGGAGTTGCAGCGAATGTTGTCGGCGGCGTGGTCTATCGCGACGCCCTTGGTCAAGAGGCGAACGGCGCCCTTCGATGCGGTGTATGCGTAGGGTGTCGCCTTGCGTCCAACCAGCCCAGCGACTGACGATATGTTGACGATCGAGCCTCCGCCAGCGCGCTTCATAGCGGGAATGGAGTGCTGAATGCCCAGATGTACACCTCGCACGTTAACGTCCATCACCATGTTCCACGCATCGGTGTCATTGGAGGGCAGGTTGATAGCGGCGTTGTTTACGAGGATGTCGAGGCTGCCGAAGCGTTCCTCAGCCAAGTTGACGGCCGTTTCCCAATCGTCTTCGCTCGTTACATCGAGGCTGACATAGGTCGCCTCACCGCCCAGCTCCCTGATCTGCCGCTCGACCTCCCTACCCCCGTCGTCCAAGACATCGCCGAAGATGACATTTGCGCCTTCCAGCGCGAATAGGAGCGCCTCGTCCGCGCCCTGCCCCCGCGCCGCGCCGGTTATAATCGCCGTCTTGCCATTCAGTCTGCCCATTGTTTACCTCGCTTGTGGAGTGAGTCCGTTTAATCTGCCTTGCTCTGTGTGCGGCATTGATGCCGTCAAGTTACCATACAGGAGGTTTGTTCAGCATATCATCGGACGCAAGTGTGGAGTTGGATGGAGTGGTCGAAGACGGGATGTTGAAAAGTGGTGTGGAAAGGGACTTCCGCATGTTTCTACTTTCTTTGGGCACACTTGTCGCCAGGCTTTGTTGACATTTGATTACATGAAGCGATTTAGACTCGAAAAGCAAGCTTACTCTGTCATTCCGAATGCAGTGAGGAATCTGAAATCGTCGCATGCAAGCCTGTTTCCGACTTTAGATTTCTCGCTCCGCTCGAAATGACAGGGAAATGGCGAAATGTCCACAGAACCTAGTCACTTCTATCGGACAAGAAAGCAGCGGCAATGGGAAATCCTTGCCGCTGCTTCTTAGTTCGCTATGGAGTCGTTTCTATAGCGCTTCGGCTGCTAATTTCGATGAGTCGCGTATTCGTATGAGCCCAGGGACCTGGGGTCTCCATGCTGCAGGCCATCTATCCAGCTGTTCACCCTGGGGCTTAGAGGCCACAGGATGTTCACGCTGTAGAAACCGCCGTCCAGAGCATTTTCGTAGATGAACCCGGCGATTTCGTTCATGACTATCCAATGTCCGGCATCGCTTTTGACCTCTCCAAGCTTCGGCACCAGTTCATCCTCCAGGTAAGAATGGTCGAAGCCTGCCGACCAGCCGGCATTGGACACCATGGCGTCCAATATTATCACCGGGTCAATTTTGCCGCCGGTTCCGTGGCAGTTCAGACCAACGTACTCACGCGCCTGTACGATGGGGATAATGGTTGATGCCGGCACCCGGTTGATCTTGGTGGTGATGCCGATGTCATTCCAGTATTGCGCCACAGCCTCGCAGGACTCTTCTTCACCCGCTATGTTACGGATACTGGCGGTTACCTCAATATGGAAGCCATCTTCGTAGCCGGCTTCTTGCAGGAGTTGCTTCGCCCTCTCCGGGTCAAATGGGCGCACACGATATGCATGGTTCAGTTCCTGTACGCGGTTTTCCCATGTCCACAGAGATTGAGGTGTGCCTTCACCGTCAATAAGGGTATCTACTACCTCTTGGTAGTCAACCGCAATCAACATGGCTTCTCTTACTTTCCGGGCACGCTCCCATTCAGGAGAGTTAAGGTCCGGATTAGGGGATACCCAGGGGCATGCGTTATCTTTCAGACAGCTAAACGCCCCAGGACGCCTTTCCTCGAAGTCCGGTTCTCCCATCCCCACATAATGGTTGGGATGCAGACCTATATGAGTGCTGCCCCCGTTGGCAACCGCCATATAACGAATGTCGGGGAGTTCATCCAGATCGCGCTTGGAGTCGAAAGTCATAAGGAAGGTGTCCAGCTTGTCAGTCTTGAAGTTGGCGACTCTGGTGGCTTCCTCAGGAATCTGCCTGAGCATCAGCTCGGCGAACTCGGGAGACTGGCGCCAGTGGTCCGCGACCGCCTGGAACTTCCAGTACTCGCCACTTCTCTGCTCGACGAACTCCCAGGAGCCGGTTCCCACACCTTGAGGGCCGGCTGCTTCGTCGCCTACCTCGTCGAACATCTTCTTGCTGACCGTCGCCAATACCTCGGGAACGAACAGCTTATAGATGAAGTCAGCCTGACGAGTTACCGTGTCCACCTCGATCGTGTAATCGTCGATGACCCTAGTACCGCCCCCCTCCTGGGTGAACAACGCCTCCATTCTATTCTGCTGAGTGTTGATGCTGTCCGGTGAGGCGGATTGCAGCATCGTGTACACAATGTCTTCAGCTTTGAGTTCACCCCAATCTTTGTGGAACTGAACCCCTTCCCTGACCTTGAGCGTCCACACGCTTCCCGAATCATCTACACTCCATTCGCTTATCGTCTGTGGGATAACTTCAACATCTTTGTTTAATTTGAGCAGCGTTTCGCTTGAAATGTTACCGGCGTAAACTAACGCATTGCTTTCCGCACTCAGCGGGCTGTTGTTGAAGGCCCATAGCTCCTTGAAGCCGATATTAAGTGTTCCCTCGGCTTCGGACATTGCCATAGCAGCCGGGGGCGCAGGCGCGGGCACCGCTGCCGCGACAGCCGACGCGACTGCCGTTTCGATGGCGCTCTGAATATCCTCTTGGCTCAGACCGGGCTGCTGCGCCTTCAGGGCGTTCTCTATCGCCATCGCCATCTGCTCTTCGGTCACTCCGCCCGGCTGCGCTCTCAGCGCCTTGGCTATCTCAACAGCCACGTCGTCGGTTGTGACTCCGGGCTGCTCAGCAAGGGCGCCGGATATAGCCGCCGCCATCTCCTCAGACGTAACTCCGCCCGGCTGCGCCCTCAGCGCCTTGGCTATCTCCGTCGCCACGTCTTCCGTGGTTACGCCTGGCTGCGCTGCCAGGGCCGACTGGATGGCGCTCGCCACCTCGTCCGCCGTTATTCCGGGCTGTTGGGCTGCCATCGCCTGCTGCACAATCGCCGCGACGTCCACAGGCACCGGGGTCGGCGGCGCAGGTGCTTCAGCCTGACCACAGGCCGAGGCGACCGCGAACAGCATAGCCGCAGATAATGTGACCACCAGCCAACGAAGTGAGATAGATGCATGCATTTCCCTGCTCCCTTTCTCTATTCGACAAATGGACCGATCTTAGAGCTGCAATATCTTATGTTAATTATGATATGATTCGTGTCAAGAATAATACAACGGAGGGGCAGAGTCAAACAGCAACATGCAGCAGTTTTTGCTACGCCGTTTCATCTTGACGATACTCACGCTTCTTATAGTATCCGTGATCGTATTCGCGATGGCCCGGGCGGCAGGCGATCCGCGCACCCTCATGCTCGGAGACCTGCATACTCAGGAGCAGTACGATAGGCTCGGTGAGAAGTTGGGCCTGGACAAGCCTTACTACCAGCAGTACTGGGTCTTTCTGTCAGGCCTGCTTCGAGGCGACTTCGGCAAATCTATCAGGGAACACAGGCCGGCTGGCGAACTGATTCGGGAGCGTTTCCTGGCAACGCTGGAACTTGGCGTTGCCGGCTTCCTTTTCTCCCTCGTCGTGGGAGTTCCGTTGGGGGTTCTATCCGCTGCGAAACGAGGCAGCATTTTCGATGGGATCGGCAAGATTGTGGCGCTTATCGGGCAGTCCGCGCCAGGATTCTGGATAGGTATCATGCTGATCTTCTTCTTTGCCGTGATGTTGGGCTGGGTGCCTGCGTCGGGTCGTGAGGAGTGGAACAGCATTGTCCTTCCGGCCATCACTCTAGGGTGGTTCTTCATGGCTGCCAACATGCGGTTGGTGCGCTCAGCTATGTTGGATGCACTCGATTCCGAGTACATTAAGCTGGCACGGGCTAAAGGGGCGTCGTCCACATCGGTAATATGGAAACACGCGCTCCGCAACGCCGTGATTCCGCCTCTAACCTTTGCCGGAGTTAGCCTGGGCAATATGGTCGCCGGGTCGATCACGACAGAAATGGTCTTTGCCTGGCCCGGCTTGGGGCTGTTGGCGATTCAGTCCACATTGAAGGCCGACTACCCAGTGTTGCAAGGCACCGTAATCATCTTCACTCTGCTTTACATCGGGGTCGCATTATTGGTGGACATTTTGTATGCCTACCTAGACCCCAGAATTCGTTACGCATAGACGATTCGAGAGACCAACGTGGCAAAAATAGCCCAGGCCAGCCCATCGCTTCCATCTGACCGCATATCAACCGTATGGCGGACGTTCAGGCGGCTGCCGGTTATGCCCATAATCATACTGGGTGGAGTGGTAGTTGTCGGAGTCTTCGCCAACCTCATCGCACCCCATGACCCAACCGACGGGAACCTGAGGGAAAGAAACCTTCCACCGTTCTGGGGCAGTCCAAGGACTGCGATAAAACTGGTGGTTGAAGTGCCGCAGAGCGGACAACGCCTCTACCAAGTATCCCTCGAAGATGCCCGCGCTCAGGATCCAAGCGTAAACCTGGGCGACACCCTGGAGATGGTAAGCGGGCCGGGGACCAGAGCGGGAGGCAGTTCCAAGTTCCTGTTGGGTACGGACGAATTGGGCAGAGATATCCTGAGCCGGATCGTCTTCGGCGCGCGCATCTCACTAATCGTTTCGGCGGTGACGCTTGTCATCGGCGGCGGACTAGGGGTGTTCCTGGGGTTGTTATCCGGATGGTATGGAGGATGGATAGACGAGGTGCTGATGCGTCTGGTGGACATTATCCTTTCGTTGCCGTTAATCCTTGTCGCGCTAGTAATGGTGTCTGCATTCGGCCAGTCCCTAGAGTTGATAATCGGGATTCTGGCAATATGGATATGGCCGCGGTTTGCCCGCCAGGTCCGGGGTGAGGTATTGCAGCTAAAGACGATGGACTACGTGTCCGCGGCAAGAATTGCCGGGGCGTCAATTCCAAGGATATTGTTAATCCACTTGCTTCCGGGGACTATGAACACGGTTATAGTCGTATCCACGTTGCAGGTTGGCATCGTTATCTTGCTGGAAGCGACACTAAGCTTCATGGGCGCGGGTGTGCCTCCTCCCGAACCGGCATGGGGCTCTATGGTTGCCGATGGCAGAGACCACCTGGTGGATGCCTGGTGGGTGGCTACCATGCCCGGCTTTGCCATTCTGTTCACGGTAATGTCCCTGAATCTCTTTGGCGACTGGCTCAGGGACACCCTGGACCCCAGGCTCCGCCAACTGGGGTAAACTGCCAACGGGCGCTCCGGCGCCGCGCGTGTAGCCATTCCTGAGGAATCCTGAATCCAGAGGGGCGGGGGAATCATATCCATCCTGTACATCCTGTTAGGTAGATCTGATAACTGACCACTAACAACTCTTGCGGAGGTTCACCATGGGACGGCTGGATGGCAAAGTAGCCCTCATAAGCGGCGGCGCGCGGGGACAAGGCGCCGCCGAGGCGATTCTCTTCGCAAGGGAAGGCGCGAAGGTCGTCATCGGCGACATCCTCGACGACGAGGGCAGGCAGGTCGAAGCCCAGATCGCCGAGCTCGGCGGCGATTCCACCTACGTTCGCCTCGACGTCACCAGCACCGACGACTGGGACGCCGCCGTGCAGACCGCCCTCGACCGCTATGGCAGGCTCGACATCCTCGTCAACAACGCCGGCATCCTCGGCAGGCGAACAGGCTTGGAGGAAACCACCTCGGAGCAGTGGGACAGGGTCCTCGAGGTCAACGCGAAGGGCGCATTCCTTGGCACAAAAGCAGCGATTCCCGCGCTGCGAGATGCGGGCGGCGGCTCCATCATCAACATATCATCCATCGCAGGCATCATCGCCGACCCAACCGGCATACCCGCCTACCAGGCGAGCAAGGGCGCGCTTCGCCTCCTGACCAAGTCCACCGCGATCCAGTACGCCGCCGACAACATCCGCTGCAACTCCGTCCACCCCGGCTTGATTGTCACCACCATGTCCGAAGACGTTCTCGCCGACCCCGATAGCAGGCAGACATTCTTCGGCAGCATTCCGCTCGGCAGGCTCGGCACCGTGGACGACATCGCCAACGGCGTCCTGTTCCTCGCCTCAGAGGAATCATCCTTCGTCACCGGCAGCGAGCTTGTCATCGACGGCGGCCTAGTCGCTCAATAGCAGGAGCAGCCGTAGTGAGTGGCTGGCCGGACGGCAGCACCTAAGTCACAATAAGCTGTGGCAATTCTACCTGCGACACAGGATGACGTGGAAGGATTGTTTAGGCGCACGGCGCGCCTGATCATAAAATAACGCGGCCGTCCGGCGGCAGGCTGGTGACTACTAGGATTTTCTGAGTCGAAAGAGGGACCGAATTTAACCCGGAATTGACCGGCTACGCGAATACCGAAATTTGCTGAATTCCGATGTAGAGACAGGACACGTAGATGTGCGGGAGATGGTGTGAGCATCAAATGGACAACGATATTCCGATGATGCAAAATAGTAGCTACCGAAGCCGTCTAGCTCAGAGCGTCAGCCTGCGGCAGACAAGGAGGAAAATCATGATGGACTGGGAGAAGTGTCCGGCGGTGGAAAGCGTACCGGGCAGGTTAAGCGGGGCGTGGGTATTCACCAGTACGCGTGTGCCGGTCTCGGCTCTGTTCGGCAACCTCGCAGCCGGAGCGACGATTGAAGAGTTCCTGGACTGGTTCGAAGGTGTGGCGAGGTGGCAGGTGAACGCCGTGCTGGAGCATGTCGCCGAAAACCTGGATGCCAGGGTAAGGCATGCGAATCCTGTTTGACCATAACACTCCATTGCCCTTGCGCCGCTATCTCTTGGAGCATATTGTGGATACCGCCAACGAAAAAGGTTGGTCAGAACTCATAAACGGCGACCTGCTGGACAGTGCTGAGGAAGAAGGCTACGAAATTCTGATAATCGCTGACCAGAGCATGTCTTACCAGCAGAACCTCGCGCGCAGGCATATTGCTGTCGCAGTGCTGCTATCCAACAGATGGCCCGATGTCCAAACAAGAATAGACGAAATACGCGCCGCTCTTGATGAGGTGCCGCAGGGAGACGTTAGAGAAATCCCTATCTGAATGGGAACAGCAGCGCGGCTGACGTTTTGCGATTTCCAACTGACACATCGGTACTTTCCTTCCACTCGCCAAGAGACCGTTTCCTGCACCGTAGATGCCGCTTGAAGGTTCGCGCTCGGCGACTCACTCGGACTCTACGCTCTCGTGGGTGGTGCCTAGGAATGTAAGCACCGTCACTATCACCATGAGTTGTGAACTTCCGGGCGTTCCTGGGGCTTCACTGCGCGGAACCGGAGTCCCTTGACGCCATCGAGTAATTGTCTGCCCTTAACCGAAGATTCCAGCCCGTATATTTCGACTTGAGGAGAGATATGGTTAACCAATCTGATGATCGGACTGCGCTGGTGGTGGAAGACGCCGTGGAACCTGAGCTGCCCATCTGTGACCCACACCATCACTTCTGGGATCGGGACGTCCACCGAGGGGGCGACCGGTATCTCCTCGATGAGCTTACCCAGGACCTGAGCGGGGGTCACAATGTCACCCACACCGTGTTCATCGAGTGCCGCTCTATGTACCGTGCCGAGGGACCTGAGGAACTGCGCTCGGTTGGGGAGACAGAGTTCGTTCAAGGCATTGCCGCCCAGAGTGCGAGTGGAAATTACGGCCCGACGGCGGTTGCCGCCGGCATCGTGTCGAACGCCAACTTAATGCTAGGCACTGCGGTGGAGCCTGTCCTGGAGGCGCACATAGCCGCCAGCGGCAACCGGTTCAGAGGCATCCGCTTCTCCTGTGCCTGGGACGCCAGCCCAGAAGTCGGATCCCCTGGCTCCAATGCGCCCGAGATGCTTCTGGACTCCCGGTTTCGCGAGGGGTTCGCCTGCCTACAGAAGCTCGGATTGAGCTTCGACGCTCTGGTGTACCACACTCAACTAGAGGAATTGGCAGATCTGGCCGACGCATTCCCGGACGCCACCATCATCCTCAACCACGTCGGCCGTCCCCTGGGAGTCGGCCCATATGCGGGCAAAGGGGCCGAAGTTTTCGACGCTTGGCAGGAAGGAATCGCCGCTGTTGCCCAGCGTGCCAATGTGCTCGTCAAGTTGGGCGGGTTCGGCAATCCGATTAGCGGTTACGGTTGGCACCTGCGTCCCATTCCGCCGAGTTCGACGGAGCTGGTGGAGACCATCACGCCCTGGTTGATGTTCTGCATCGAACAGTTCGGTCCAGAACGCTGCATGTTTGAAAGCAACTTCCCGGTGGACAAGGCGTCATACACCTACACTGCCGTATGGAACGCGTTCAAGCGAGTGTCCCAGGACTTTTCGGCGACGGAAAGGGCCTTCATGTTTCAGGGAACGGCGCTAAAAGCATATCGACTCTAGCCAAGTCTGGCTTGCCCGGCACCTCCCATAGAATCGACATCACACGGGAGGCCAGAATGCCGTTGTAATGGAAGTGATACGCCACAAGTATTACGGAAAAGTCCATTTTCTTGGCAAATTGGCAGCTTGTGCCCAGCCTGCTTCAGGTCGATGGGGTGCATAGCTGCACGCGATTCAGGCTTGAATCATCGTCGAATGAGGGCATGGCGCGGTATGCTGCCGTGTATGAGGTGGACGAGCCGAATATACACGAGACGGAGAAGTGGCGGCGGCAGGCGGACATCGAGTGCGAGTGGATGACTGAGATTCGACCGAATACCTACAATCGAACGTTCTCGTCATTCAGGAAGATAAACTGACGCACACCTCCCTACCCTTTCCCAAAGGAGCGACCTCCAATGTGCAGAAGCATCAAGACGCTCAGACTGTCCGACACGCCGGTGACGGACGAGGAGGTTCACGCTGCCGCGCTACAGTTCGTGCGAAAGATAAGCGGCTATCGCAAGCCGTCTCGCGCGAATGAAGAGGCGTTCAACCGGGCGGTGGACGAGATTGCGCTGACGTCGAGAGCGCTGCTGGAGTCGCTAGTGGTGCGGCCGCTGGGTTCCGGCTAGTATCTATCTCATAGATAGCCGGGTCAGCGAAACTTGCCCCCTGTCTGCACAGGGGCAGGCTCTTCGACAAGCTCAGGGCGAGCGGGGCTTAGACATAGAATCGCTTTCTACTCCAGCAGATCCAGCGCGCATTTGCATGGCCAGGAACCCTCCTTTCAGGAGGCGCAGCGCTTGTATGTTTGTGAGCAGAGAAAGCGCTGGCTTACTTATATGACGGGCAACTCCCTGCCGGTATCCGACGCCTGATCTATGATGTCGATGAAACGATGCAGGTCAACCGCTGTATCGAACGTGGGCAGGCGCTCTTGTCCCGTTCGGATTGACTCGGCGAACAGGGCATACAGTTGCCCGACGTTGAAGGGATCCCCCTTCGGAAAGTCGGACGGCACATAGACGAATCGCCCAGGTATGTCCATGTCCTGCAATTCATTGCTTCTTTGCGCGCCCCGTATCTGCAGCATCTCACCGCGCTGCGATGAGACACTGCCAGTTACTACTAGCGTGCCTTCCCGCCCGTATATCTCCATCCGAAAGCCGCTGCCAGCCCATGGGACAGCTCCGACATGGACGGACGCTGCCGCGCCGCTCTCCAACTGACCACTGACTCGTACATTGTCAGGTGATGTTACTTCCACAAACTGCTCGGTGTCGGTCTCGTACCACTGCTTTACCTGGGTGCTGACCATGGCCGCCACGCGGGTGAAGTCGCCGGCCACGAAGCGCAGCGCGTCAATGACGTGTCCATTGGCGATGGTGAGGGTGTTCGCGCCCTGGCTGACGTCGCGCTGCCAGGTATCGGCTGAAGAGCGTTCCACCGCTCCACCGCGCATGGTGGTCACATGACACGACAGCACCTCGCCCACGTAGCCGCTTTCGAGCAGTTCCTTGACATACAGCAGTGCAGGACTGACTCGTGACTGAAGCCCTACGGCGGTTCGCACACCCTTGCTGCGGGCGAGAGCGGCAAGTTCTTCGGCTTCAGCGGTAGTTCGGCCCAAGGGCCACTCGGTGAGGACATGCTTCCCGGCTTCGATGGCGGCTTTGGTTGGCTCGTAGTGCGATGGGACCCGTACGACCACGGCAATCGCGTCAATCTCAGGCGACACTGCCATTTCACGAAAATCGTGGAAGGCGAGCTTCGCGCCAAAGGCCTGGCGAGCTTCTTCAGCGCTCTCGGGCCGGGTGGTACAGACCGCGGTAAACTCAACGTCCGGGCTGGCAAGTATCGCGGGGAAGTGCGACTGAGTAGCCCAGGTTGAGTTTACATTCGCACCGACATATCCCAGACGAATCTTGTCTGCCATGATACTAGCTCCTTTAGGCTGCTGTTATTCGGCGTTCTCTTGCATAGACAATTTCACAGATGCAATTTATCACTGTCATTTTTCGGGCGAAGCGAGAAATCTAGAGTCGGATACAGATTTGCCAGCAAACGATTTCAGATTCCTCACTACGTTCGGAATGACAGAATGGAAAGCGGGGATAACTATTGTACCTAACGCGCATACAAATGGCAGCCTACGATAACCAATGACAGAGGCCGCACCGACTACCCTTTTGACAAGCTCAGGACAAGCTCAGGACAAGCTCTTTCCTCTTGATTGGCTGACAAGGGTAGGTATCCGGCATTTCAAATGTAATGCCGTTGCGCTTCAAGGGATTCAGACTTTTGCCGTCATTCAGAACGAAGTGAGGAATCTGGCGTCCTTAACTACGAAGAGGCTTGTCTTAGGACAGATATTTCAGATTCTTCACTCCGCTGCGCTGCGTTCAGAATGACAGAATGAGTTAGGTTCCGTACTGAAATCACCCTTTCCCTTTATCAGCACTTGATGGGGCGAGGGACTAATGCAATTTTCTATCCACGACAATCACCCTGAAAGTCAATTCAGCCTCAATGATATACTTCTGGCGCATTCGCTCTTGCGTCATTTCTGTACCGTGCAATGGGGAGACCGGATATGAAGTTTGGGATTTACAGCTCAATCGCCGACCCGCCCAGAGGGGAGAGGCTGGACCAACGGATAGACGAAGTTATCGCCGAGGCGAGGCTTGCTGAGGAGGCGGGTTTTGACTCCTGCTTTTTCGGCGAGCATCACCAGGACAGTGACGGATTCCTGCCGTCTCCGCTCATCGTGGCGACGGCGGTGGCAGCCCACACGAATACATTGAACGTGGGCACATCGGTAATCCTGCTGCCCCTGCACAACCCGGTACACCTGGCAGAGGATGTGATTACGCTGGACCTGGTGTCCAAGGGGAGAATCATCCTGGGCGTGGGCCTGGGATACCAGGAGGCGGATTTTCGTGCCTTCGAGGTGCCGGTAAGCCAGAGAGTAGGCAGATTCGAGGAGGGGATGGAGATTATCCGCCACTGCTGGAGCGGGGAACCGTTCTCGTTCCACGGCAAGTACCACCGGCTGGAAAACCTGCACATCCGGCCCAGTCCCTTCCAGAAGCCCGCGCCTCCCTTGTGGATTGGGGCAAGCACGACGCGGGGAGCACGCCGTGCCGGGCGCATGGCTGACGGTTTCGTCGCCGGACCAAGCACGAACCTTGCCAATACCATCAAGCTGGTCGATGCCTACCGTGATGAAGCGGTGCGGATGGGACGGGAGCCGATGGTAGCACTGATGCGGGACGCATGGGTGGCTGAGACCCGCGCTGAGGCAGCGGCGGTGTACGGTCCGGAGGTGATGACTGCCTACAAGTATTACTGGCGCAACGGCCTGTCGGAGTTCCGCAGCATACTGTCGGAGGACGAGATTACCCTAGACAACCTGGGGGCGGACCGGCTGATACTGGGGGAGCCGCAAGAGTGCGTGGCAGAGTTCCAGCGCTGGAGCGAGGCCGTTGGCGCGGAATACTTCTTGCTGCGGCTGCGTCACGCCCACTCAGGAGGACCACCTCACGAGAAGATAATGGACGCTATACGGCTGTTCGGCGAAGAAGTCATACCGGCCTGCGGCTAAAGAGAGACGTACCGTCGTGCCTGCTTACGCAAGTACGACAAGTTTGGTTAAAACAGGCGGCATGATTCGAGGATGCTATTGCTCTGACTTTTTATTGCCGCAGAGATCTCGGGTTATCCATTGCAGAATTGGAGAGGGGCAGAATGGCAATATACAGGGTATTTTCGGACGCCGACGGCGAGAGCCACATCGAGGACATGAAACTGGAGGAGCATCCGGAACTGGGGGCGCTGATCAATGTATCCGAGGTGAGGGTGCAGGAATTCGACGGGTCTCGCCAAATGGACTTTCATCCTCTGCCAGAGCGCAGGCTGATCATCCACCTGTCCGGCGAGGTGGAGATCGGAGCCAGCGACGGCGCGAAGCGGGTGCTGCGGGCCGGGGATATCCGGCTGATGGAGGATGTCAGCGGCAAGGGCCATACACACAACGACCTGACCCCGTCAGCGGCGGTCTATATCCTGCTGACCGACTGATTCGCCTGCTCAGAAGAGGCGGGCGTCGTCTTCGGGAAGTCCCTCACCAGCCTGTGAGCGACTTCTGGCAAGGAACATTTCAATAAACTATATTCTTCACATCGGTCAATCTGTTAGAATGATTTTGCGAGTAAAATTAACTTTCTTATAATTAGCCTTCTTAGAATTAGCCCACAAGGTATTCACTATTTCCCCAAGTTTCCACACAGTGCCCTTCATTTAGCACTCTCTTGTTGGGTCTTCCCAGGCATATTTGCCTGTGTTGACGCCTCTTGACCTAGGAGTCTGTTTCCGTATGTCTTTACAATCCGTAAGCACGCGTCCGCGTTCTTCCCGCCGCTCAAAGGGCCACGCCGTCATTTGCGCCGACTGCAATGAATCCACGACGGTCCCGTTCCGTCCAAATCCCAACAGGCCAGTGTATTGTCGCCCATGCTTCCTTGCCCGGCGGAGCGATCAATCCGCCAAGCCTGATGCGCCTACGAATAAGCCGCCCGGCACGAATGACCGAACTGACGATTCCGCTTCATCAGGTGATGGAGTGTTTCCCGGTATCGAGTTGAAGCCCGCCACCAGACGGGCGCTTTCCTCGATGAACATTTCGCAGCCCACGCCGATTCAGACAGAGTCCATTCCGCCTCTTCTGGACGGTCGAGACCTAATCGGACAGGCGCGCACAGGTTCAGGAAAGACACTGGCGTTTGCGGTCCCGCTCACGGAGCAATGCGACCCGTCCAACCGTCGGGTTCAGGCGCTAGTTCTAGTGCCCACTCGCGAGCTTGCCATCCAGGTGGCAGAAGTCACCAAAGCCTTATGCTCGTCACAACGGCTGCGCGTAACGCTATTGTATGGCGGGCGCTCGGCTAAGCCGGAATACGCCGAGTTGAAGAATGGAGCGCAAATCATCATCGGGACTCCCGGGCGCACGCTCGACCATCTGCGGCAGGGAACTCTCGACCTGAGTTCGGTGCGGTATCTCGTGCTGGACGAGGCAGATGAAATGCTGGACAGGGGATTTGCGCGAGACGTGGAGGCGATCCTCAGCGAGACGCCCTCTGAGCGCCAAACCGCTCTCCTTTCCGCGACGCTGCCTGAATGGGTGGCTACCACCGCCAAAAAGCACCTGCGTAACCCCGTAAGCGTGGAAATAGACACAGACCTGCGCACGCTGCCCACCGTGGAGCACATGGTCTATACAATCCGCCCAAACGAGAAGATAAGGGCCCTTCAGACGCTTCTGAACGAGCAGGACGGCTCTCCGGTGATCGTCTTTGGCAGGACGAAGCGCGGCGTCAAGAAACTGGCAAGACAACTCGACGATCTAGGCTTTCCGGTGGGGGCGCTCCAGGGGAATATGAGTCAGAACGCGCGCGAGCGTGTGATGAAGGACTATCGTTCCGGCGCCACGCCCATTCTGGTGGCGACGAATGTGGCTGCGCGAGGGCTGGACATCGACGGTGTCTCACAGGTCATCAACTTCGACCTGCCGGACACGGACTTGCTCTTCACGCATCGAGTCGGCCGGACCGGTCGCATGGGACGTTCCGGCGAGGCGGTGACCTTTGTCACGCCTGATGAAGAGCGCAAGTGGAGGGAGATCCAGCGCGCGCTGGGTCGCAGGTTCTCAGTCAGACGCTGGAATGTGTCTTCCGGAAAGGGCGGAAGGGCCGGAGTGGCGATTGCAGACTAAGCATAGGATGGGGAAAAGCATTGCCGATAGCAATGTGAATCTCATCGCTGGATTTGGACGTGTCTAAGTATTCGGGGTGCCTTAATTTGACTGACTGCAAGAATGAAAATATCCGCAACCTGGCTATCATTGCCCACGTTGACCACGGCAAGACGACCCTTGTGGACGCGCTGCTGAAACAGGGCAAGGTCTTCCGGTCCCACCAGCAGGTTGGCGCCTTAATCATGGATACCAATCCTCTTGAGCGGGAGCGCGGAATTACCATCCTCGCCAAGAATGCCTCCGTCTCCTATGGAGATGTGAGGATCAACATTATCGACACGCCGGGGCACGCCGACTTCAGCGGCGAAGTGGAGCGTGTCATGAATATGGCCGACGGCTGCCTGCTGTTAGTGGATGCGGTGGATGGTCCCATGCCGCAGACGACCTATGTGCTTCGGCAAGCCCTCCGGCAGAATGTCACGCCGATGGTTGTCGTCAACAAAATAGACCGCCCGGAGGCGCGCGCGACCGAAGTGGTTACAATGATCCAGGACCTGTTCCTGGAACTGGCTACTGACGCAGAGCAGCTTGACTTCCCCGTGCTATACGCCTCGGCTCGCGACGGCTACGCCACTGACGATCCGGGCATACCGGGTACGGACATGCAGCCTCTCTTCGATGCGATTGTGGAGTCCGTCCCACCGCCCGGTGGCAATCTGGACGCCCCGCTGCAAATGCTGGTGGCAGCACTGGACTACGACAACTACCTGGGCCAGGTGTCGATTGGCCGCATTTCCAACGGGACGCTGCGGATGCGGGATGATGTCGCCCTGCTGGGGCGCGACGGCGAAACAAGTACGCACAACATCGAGCGTATATTCGTGTTCCGCGGCATGGAGCGGGTTGAAGTATCCGAAGCATACGCCGGAGACATCGTTGCGGTTTCCGGGCTAGAAGGCGTGTCCATCGGCGACACCATAACTTCGACAGAGAATCCGGAGGCATTGCCGACTATCGACATCAACGAGCCCACGGTGAGCATGACATTCGGCGTGAGCACTTCCCCATTCATGGGCAAGGACGGTATTCACTGCACGTCCCGAAACCTTCATGAGCGACTGATGCGAGAATTGCGGACTAACATCAGCCTGCGAGTGGACACCACGTCCAGCCCGGATGTGTTCGTCGTCGCCGGACGAGGTGAGCTGCACCTGTCAATTCTCGTTGAGACGATGCGCCGCGAGCAGTTCGAGTTCCAGGTGTCACGGCCAACGCCCGTTACCAAGATAATCGACGGCAAGGAATACGAGCCGTACGAAATCCTGAATATCACCACTCACGAGCAGTATGTGGGCGCGCTCTCCGAATATCTCTCTACGCATCTGGCGCAACTCCGAGACATGCGTTACGACGACAACGGCTATGTAGATTTAGAGTACAAGATACCCACCCGCGGACTGATCGGATTCAATGCTTTCTTTCTTCAGACCACCCGGGGCGATGGCGTAAAGAGCAGCTTCTTTACCTCTTACGAACCTATGGAGAGGGAGATAAAATCTCTCGGCGGCGGAGTGCTCGTGGCGTCCGAATCTGGAACGGCAGTCACCTACGGTCTGCTCAATGCCCAGGGGAGAGGCGAGACATTCATCGATCCCGGCACTATGGTCTATGAGGGGATGATTGTCGGCTCGCACCGGCGCGACGGTGACATCGAGATTAACGTCTGCAAGCAGAAGAAGCTGACCAATATTCGCTCATCAACTGCCGATATTGCCAAGCGCCTCAATGCCACTGTGAGGATGAGCCTCGAGGAGGCGCTGGCATTCATCGCGGATGACGAACTGCTGGAAGTTACACCCTTGAATCTTCGTCTCCGCAAGGCAGAACTCTCTGCCCACGAACGCAAACGCAACCGACGGGACCAGGCGCGCGCCCGGAGTTAAGGGTTCACAGGGGCAGGTATGCAGGTGTTGAGAATAACCGTGTTGAGAGTTGCGATTTCACCCCCATCCCTGAATCAAGTTCAGGGCAGGCTCTAACCTTCCACCGTCAGAGGGGAAGGGACAATATGCCTCACTCAATTCAAAACGTGTAAGTAATGCCCGCAGATGTCTGATCAGAGTCTCCACCCCATGCGCTGTCGAGGCGATGGTAAGATTATCGCCATTAGGCAACCGGTCTGTGTAATGCGGATATGAGAAGCATGGGCACTCGCTCGAATCCAGCCATACTACGTCACGATAGCGGGGCGGCGCCCAGAGTCGTCTGCTTTGGAATGATTACCCCCGCAAGGGTGCTGGTGGTTGACGAGCTGCCGGAATGGAATACCGGCGCGGTATGGACGGAAGGAGCCGAGTTTGTCTCTGACGATGCCGCCATCGTTGCGGGGCTTCTCGCGGGATTCGGAATCGAAGTGGAATTGATTGGAAGCGCCCTGGGCGATGACGACGCTGGCCGCCGGGCCGTGGAGATGCTCAACCGGATGGGGGTCAAAGGCAATTTCGAGCTGAGGCAAGGCATCGAGACTCCCTTCGAGGTCAACATCTCCGACTCCAAGGGTGGCAGGACATATTACTGGAACCGCCGTCTGGAACTGCTGGCAACGCTGGAAGACGCCGACCTTTCGCCGTTAGAGAGCGCGAGTCTGCTCTATGTTGACTGGTACGACTCGCCGTACATCGAACGGGCCATGCGCTACGCGCGACAACTGGGCGTTCCGGTGTTCCTGAACATCGAACACGGTCACGAAGACGCAGCCGCGCTCAAGTCGCTGATGCCGTACGCCACGATTTGCCAGGCGGTTACCGACGCCTCACAACTCGGTCAGGACGCGGTGGGAGTTGCAAGGCTGGTTACGGAGAGCGGAGTGCCAACTGCCCTCGTCACTCTTGCCTCGAAGGGCGCCGTCGGAGTTGAAGACGGTACTGCCATTCACGTCGAGGCCCCTGTTCTGGACGTCGCAGATACCTGCGGCGCCGGGGCGACATTTTCGGCGGCTTTTATAAGCAGCAGGCTGAACGGCAACGAATTTGAGTGGTGCTTGAAATTCGCAGTCGCGGCGGCATCGCTAAAGTGTTCCGTCATCGGACCGAGGGCATTCTCCCCGGCAGAAGTGAGCAGGCTTGCAAATTCGCTGTCGTCAACCACCCTGTCGCTTTAGGTCATGGGGGGATCCGATCGCTTACGTGGTCCCTAGACTACCGGTCGCGCCAGCGTTTCGGGTAACACCTTGCGAGGCAGCCATTCGCCATCGGATGAGATTCCGACCAGTTTTTCCCTTCCTCCACGATCACCTTGCCCCTCAGCATCGTCTTCACTGGGTATCCCTCGCACTCGAATCCCTCCCAGATGGTGATGATCTGGGCGTTGCGTATGAGAAGATCGCAGGTGCTCTTGTCCATTAGACTGCACTCCATGTCACCGTAGATGTCGTAGGACGAGACATTTGCAAGAGGTGATGTTGGACGTAGATTCCACCCCCATCCTAACCTTCCCCCATCGAGGGGGAAGGGACTTATGAAATTATCTTGTAGGACTTAGCGGCGTAGATCGAAATCGAACGCTGCCATATACTTCCCCTTTTTGCCGCCGTAGTCGCACAATGTAGAGGGTAGCAGATAAACTTCTGGCCTCTCAGTCGGGAAATTCTTACGAGAGACGTCTCAGCCGTGCCTGGGTCAGCAGCACGAAAACCATCACGCAGATGAGCGCCACACCCATGAATCCGATGACGGTCTGCCCGCCCAGGTAGTCGGTGAGGTAGCCCGCAGGTGTAATGCTGAGAGGCATCAGGCCGTAGTTGAGCATAAACAGGCTCATGATTCTCCCGCGGTACTCAGGACTTGCCAGTTCGATTATGAGGGTCTGGTTGAGCGCCTGCCGTCCCGAGTCACCTATCCCCAGCAGTACCATTATCACGGCGGCGGCGCTGTACACAGGTATCGCGGCAACCAACACCAGTCCGACACCGGACATGAACGACGCGACAATCAGGCCGATACCCCTGTATCGCTGGCCCATTGACGCGACGTAGAGTGAACCGAGCATCGAGCCTAGGCCCATCAAACCGACGAGAAGACCCATCGAGTCCGGCCCCTGGCGATAGATGTCAACCACGAACACCGGCAGGATAAATCGGAAGGGCATCGCGAGCATGGTCGCGGCAAGACCCATGAGAAGCAAAACAAGGAGAATCCGGCGCTGCCACACATGGGAAATGCCATCGGCGATGTCGCGGACCACATTCGTGCTCTCTGCGCTTGTCCCCGCGGAGCCTGTCTTGGGCAGAAATGAGGTCAGGACGACCGCTGCCAATGTCAGCGCCCCTATGAGGTAGAACACGTTCCACGGCCCGATGAAGGCATATACGCCACCGGCGAGCGCTGGCGCAGCCATAGTTGTCCCGCTGATGCCCGCAGCGTTCAGCGCCATCGCATTCGTTGTCTTCTCAGGTCCTACGAGTTGGGGGATGATCGCCTGTCTCGCGGGCATCATGAAAGCCCACAGCCCGCCCGTCACCATGGATGATAGTAGCAGATGCTGCCAGGCTATGACCTCTAAGTCGATTGCTAAGCCTATCAGCAGAGCAAGCGACCCGGCGACAAGTTGCGCCACCTGGATGATCGTCTTCTTCTCGAACCTGTCGGCGACCACGCCGCCGAAGAGGGGGATGGTTAGCATGGGGACGGCTATGCCCAGATTTATGATGCCTAGAACCGAGGCAGAGCCGGTGATGTCGTACACGAGGTAACTCTGGGCCAGCATCTGCATCTGCGTCCCCGCCATGAGGAACAGCATACCCACCCACAGGAACAGGAAGTTTCGGTTCGAGAGGGAGTCGAACGTTTTCAGCCATGGGCCGCGAGGAAGGCGCACAGGGATGCGTACTCGGACTTCGCTCGATGCTGCTCCTTCGACAGAGGGCAGGCTCTTCCTTCCTCCACATGCGGCAGTTTGAGTTACAACCGACATACCGCCGACAGCGGTCGCTGACCGTGCCGAATCGTGTAGGGGCGCCGATGCATCTGGCATGAACTAAAACTACTGGATACCCGGTAGCAAAGCAAGGCATCCCTGGGGGTAGAGTGTACCTCCCGCCGAGACTGCTGTTGCTTTGGGCAGGAAGTCTGACTATGTAGCGCATGCAACCAATGCGAGCGAAATGTTGCAGTCAATTCTCGTTGGCCACAGATCACAAACTAAACCTTAGAGATTGATTGTGTCGGCCGCCATGTACACCGGAGCATCGGAAGTGGTTGGCAGCGCTTCCAGCGAAGGGTGGCTAATCAGGCGCTCAATACATTCCTCAGAGCCGCCAATATACGTGCTGTTCAGGTCGATATCCGTGGACACGCACCAGGAACGGTCCGCCGGCCACCAGATGTTGGGCCCGTCCAGTCTGAAGTCAGAGAAGTCAACAAAGGACGGCGGTCCTGAGTAGAGAATATACTCCCTTGCCACTCCCTTAATCCTCTGAGCCTTCTCTACGTCCACAGGCGGGAGCAGCGGGATTCCGCCGTAGGGCGTAAATAGCGCGCGTCCGCCTGCCGAAAAGATTCCGTAGCCCTCCCACACCGCGAAATAGTAATGGTCCGGTGTACTGGTGAAATCTGAGAGAAAGCAGGACAATTCGACAATATCCTCAGGATCCATCTCGCCCTCACGGGGTTCATCTTCCCACGGCCTGTCCGCGGAGCCATACCCCGCTCTTGGGGCGCTGATGCCCTCGAAGGCCATAAGGCGGTGGTGAACCCTGCCGCTCCACTCGGCTACCGTAGCCCATCGAACGCGCCGGTCATCCTGTGTAATAGCAGGATGGAACAGGCGGGCGTACGCCGCGTACCCTTTAGGCACCAGCGCTTCCACAAGCGCAAAGCGACTTCCAAGCGCTTCTTCAATCCACCGCCCGGGAGCGGCATCCAACAGAAGAGTCAACTCCTCGGGTTCGGGGTTCCGCCGACTGAAACTCATTCCGGTTAGACCCTTTCCTGATTCGATGGTGTATCGTGAGGGAGCCAAAACTCCGTCTATCTTTCGTGTGTTCGGCGTCGGCCGAGAGCGCCCCGGCTACTCCGGCAGACCCATGCTCACCAGTATGAATGTGTAGTCCTCCGCCACTTCGTATAAGCTCTCATATCTGCCCGATCTGCCGCCGTGCCCCGCTCCCATGTTGGTCTTCAGCAGCAGCAGGTTGTCGTCCGTTTTCAGCGACCGCAGCTTTGCCACGTACTTGGCGGGTTCCCAATAGGTAACCCTGGGATCGTTCAAGCCTGCGGTGACGAACATCGGAGGATAGTCACGCGGCTTCAACTGGTCGTAAGGGGAGTACGACCGAATGAACTCGAACACTGCCTTATCCGCGATGGGGTTGCCCCACTCAGGCCATTCGACGGGTGTGAGGGGCAGCGTGTCGTCAAGCATCGTGTTCAGTACATCCACGAAGGGAACGTGGGCGACAACGGCTCCCCATAACTCCGGTGCCTGGTTCACGGCGGCGCCCATCAGCTCGCCCCCTGCGCTGGCGCCTGAGATCGCGACTCGCCCTTCCTTCCCGTATCCCCGCTCTATCAAGTGCCGCGCGACATCCACGAAGTCGTTGAAGGTGTTTGTGCGCTTGTCCAGTTTGCCGTCCTCGTACCAGTGGTATCCAAGGTCGTCACCCCCGCGAATGTGCGCTATCGCGTAAATGAAGCCGCGGTCCAGAAGCGACAGTCTTAGTGGGGAGAACGAAGGGGTGATCGCATGTCCATACGCGCCGTAGGCATAAAGATGAAGAGGCGCTGTGCCGTCAACTGGCGTGTCCTTGCGGCGGACGACTGACACCGGAACTTGCGCCCCGTCACGAGCGCCGACCTGAAACCGTTCCGTGACATACCCGGAGGAGTCATACCCACTGGGGACCTGCTGTACCTGCCGCACTTCGAGTTCATCCGCATCGACGTGATAGTCGAACACGGTGGCAGGTGTCACCATCGAAGTGTATCCGAGGCGCAGAGTGTCCGTCCGGAATTCCTCGTTAGTGTCCAGGTGAACCGTGTACGCCTGCTCGGGGAACGAAACGTACGTTGACTCCCCGGCACGGTCAATCAGGCGTATCTGGTCCAGTCCATCGACGCGCTCTTCCACCGCGATGGAATCCTGAAATGCCGCGAAACCCCGTATGTAGTGCGAATCTGATGCTTCCACTAGCGGCTCCCAGGATCCCTCGGTAGGGTCATCGGCGGGAGACGTCGCCAGGCGGAAATTCTTGTGGGTGTCGTTCGTGCGGATGACGAAGCGGTCGCCCTGATGGTCCACCCAGTAATCGTGCCTGGCCCGACGAGGAGATACGAGAAGGGGCGATGAGCCGGGATCGGAAGCGGGGATGAGCCGAATCTCCGAAGTCACGATGTCGCCGGTGTTGACAATTACGTACTCCCTGGATGTGGTGTACCAAACATGAACGAAGAACCCGGAATCAGCCTCCTCGTACACCACGGAATCGTGCTCGACAGGCTCGCCGAGCACATGTCTGCGTACCTGCCACGGGCGCCAGTTGTCGTCAACCACCGTATAGAAGAATGACGCGTCGTCGGCTGCCCACACCACATTGCCGGTGGTCTTCTCGATTTCGTCTGCCAACGTCTCCCCGGTGTCCAGGTCCTTGACGGACAGCCTGTACCGCTCAGAGCCGTCCGTGTCGGTACTGTAGGCTAGTAGAGAGCCGTCATTACTGACCGAGACGGCGCCGAGACGGAAATACTCGAACTCTTTCGCCAGCACCGGCTCATCGAGAATTGTCTGTGGACTTGCGGGCGGCGCTTCCTTTGCTTCAGGACTGCCGGCCTCCCAGCGCTGCCACACGCGGTACTGGCTGCCTTCATGGTAGCTCCACCTGTAGTACCAGTCGCCCTGCTTCCATGGGACGCTGGACAGGTCCGGCTGCACACGCGCCTTGATCTCCTCGAAAATCGTGTCGGTTAACTCCTTGTATGGCGACATCATCCACTCAAAGTATTCGTTCTCCGCTTGGAGATATTCCAGTACGTCGGCGTCCTCGACTGTCGGGTAGCCGCTGTCGCGTAGCCAGTGCCACGGGTCTTCGACAGTGAAGCCGTGATGACTGAATGTATGTGGTCGCTGGTGGGCGACGGGCGGCTTAGAAGGCCGGGTGTAGGTCAACATCATCTCCTTGTTTCATATTCCCAAGATTCGGCTTGCTCAGATTCACCAGCTTAATTCGTTGAAGCAGCATTCAACCGCGCTGTTGGCGAGATTGCGCTGACGTCGAGGGCGCTGCCGGAGTTGCCGGTGGCGCGGGGATAGACACAGCAACCTAGCGCATACGGCTCATTATCGCGTCTCGCGCTTCGAGGAACGGTCTCTGAAGGTAGGCGAGATGGTCATGCTCGCCATGTCGGTGGGTGACGGAGCCGGGTGGTCGCACGCCCGCGCTCTCACTGATGTACGTGAGATCACCTTCGATGAGCGTGAGCATGTACTGCGCGGTCGCTTCGTCGAACATGTCCCATTCGCCGCCGCACGCGACATAGACGGGCGATGTGTGCGCGAAAACGCCGCGATTCCAGACGTCGTGGTGCGACACGATGTCGAAGTAGTCATAAGCGCCGGTCCGAGCTGCGATCCACGAGTGCCCGTCTATCTTGATGTCTTCCCGCAGTTCGAGGCGGCGCGCGCCGTTGCGGTTATCGGCGCGTGCCACGACCTTGCCGTTCTGCACAATCTCAAGCGAGAAGACGGGCAGCACGCTTTCGGTCCAGGCTTGCACTTCAACACTTCCGGAGCCTGACATTGCCAGCGTATCGCCGACCTCCTTGCCATCGATGGAGAGGTGAATGATCGGCCCGCCGCTCAGGAATGTGCGCCCCGCGGCAACCGATCGGCACCAGTTCTCGTAGGTGAAATCCTGATCATCCGGCAGGAGCGCATAGGTCCGGTATAGTCCGACCGGCACGTCGCTGCTCATCTTGTCGGTGCCTCCGACCAGCGGCAACCGGTAACCGCAGTTCAGGTAGCGGTAGTACTCCAGGTGGTTTGGATGGGTCTGGCGCAGCATTTCGACGCCGTCCAGGCGTCCGGTGGCGACGAGGGCGGCAGGCTCTCCATTGGGATTGGGGAAGTGCGGGTTGATGACCCATGCGCCCTGTGCGTGCGCCTCGTCCGCCCAGTGCGCGAGTGTCGTCTCCATGTGGCCGCCGATCTCCGCCTCGCCGGGGCCGTCCGAGCACCACGGCATAACCGGTTCCTTCAAGCCCCACAGAATCATGTGGCCCATGAAGTGCTGGCGGTTCTCCTGCGACACATAGACGATGTTGCTGCCATTGCGCGATATACTCGCCCTGCCGGTGAAGTCCTCAGTATTCGTGAAGAGACTGCCCCACTGGGACTGGAGCAGGTTGACGATGTTGAGGTCCTCGCCGCTCGACTCAAGGTGCGCGCCGTCGGCAGACAGGAAGTGGACATGCGAGTCGCCGCTGTACCAGCGCCGCGCGTTCATGTCTATCCAGCGCTTGATGCGGAGTTCCAGCGTTTGCTGGCCCGGCTCGATCCGCACCTTCGTCCGCAGCGGCTCGTACTCGAAGCCCCGCGCAACATCCACGATGACATCGCCGCGAGGAAGCCAGCCCTCGCACCTGCCGTCGATGTACGCGTAGGTGATATGCCCCATTCGCACATCGCCGCCATTATCCATGTGCCACGAGTCGAGGTTTGAGTTGACCTGGTTGTGGTGTCCGTGCGGCTGGTATGGGATGCCTTCGGGGGACCTGAAGTGGACGCGGCACGGCACGGGCCTGCCGGTGTCGTCGTCCACGACCGTCACCTTCACCCAGTTGCGACCACGATCCAAAAGCTCGATGCGCGCCTTCGGAGCCTCAGACTTTCCCTTGTCCTCGACCTCTCCCCAAGGTAGGTGTGCGATGGTGTTGCCGTCCTGCTTGATTGACACGGTCGCAGAGGGCACCGCGGATATTTCGGCGTATGCAGGGCTGGACTGGTCGTTGTTCGCCTCGCCGAAGCCGCGGTGATACCCGTTCAGGAAGCCGTCGTCCGGGTCCTTCGGCAGTGGGAACGGGTAGGTCGAGTCTCCCCTGTCCACGTCCACTTCGAGGTCGAAGGGGCTTGCCGCCGCCACCGGGTCGGTAATCGTAATCTTCGCTTCCCTGCGTCCCTGCCGCGCGAAGGGGTGCTCGTCCACATGACTCAGCGTCACTCCGGCAATCACGAATGCGGGACCCTTTGGAACGATGCGGATCGAATCAATCTCGACATCCGATTCAGGGTTCGTCCAACTCCACAGGAAGTAACTCTTCGCTGCGGCTTGAAGGTATTCTGTCTGTCGCCGCCCAATCTCCTGCCAGGGCCCTTCGTTGCGCGGAAACAGCCGGTGCTTGCCGTCCGTAACAGCGAGGAACGGCAGGCCGGACGGTCCGCGAAAGGAGTCGGTCGGGACGAAGCCAATCTCGAAGCGCTCCCTGACGGGTACGACATGCTCCTGCCCATTCGCAAGCGCGAAGATATAGTCCGCGACATGGACGCCCACAGGCCCGCCCTCGTCGATTTCGGATACAAGCAGCCTGTGCGCGAAGATTATCCTGTGGGCGGAATTGCCGACCGGAACCGAGACCGGCTCGCCGTCGCCGTCAAGCGATATGAAGCACCTGGCAGGATCGCCCCCGATGGCAAAAGGCAAGCCCCTGAAGTGTCGCGGGCCGATCTCCGCCGTCCCGCCGTCGCCGAGCGCAGCAATGCCACTGTTGAGGTATTGGGATATATCCAGAGGTTCGTAGTCGGACATGGTTGCCCTCCTGAGAATTGGTCTGCTGGAAGGATTATACCCCGCGCCGCTAGGTCGTGTGGATAATTCATCGAGAACTCCAGTTTCCGTTTGTCATTACGAGCGGAAGAGAGAAACCTGAAGTCGAAATTTGACTTCCGCGCGACGATTTTGGCAACCGTGTTGAGTGAAGCCGGTGTTCGGAGCGAAAGAGACGAATGCGCCAATACACGGGGCCAATGCACAGAGATAATGAAATTCTCGGAGACTGTTAAGACGATTTCACAAATGCTTATCGACCACCAGGTTCGTCTTTTCCTCAAAAGCGGGAATCCAGAAATCGTTGGAATTACAGGTGTTCTGATGCTTTTCACCCCCACCCTAGCCCTCCCCCTCGACGGGGGAGGGGAGTTATGGAATCGTCTCGACTGTTGGCGTCGGTTGCGCTTAAAAAGGATAGACATTATAGTAACGGCAGGTACGCGCGTAGTGGTCGATTTACAACAGAATAGCCATAGCCCAAAGGGGGAGTGATGAAACCATCTACGTTTCTGCTGCTTACTTCAATCCTCATTTCGGCTGTTTTGATTGCCTGTAGCAGCCCTCAACCGACCGCTCCCGCTGCCGCACAGCAGGCAGCTCCCGCAATGGCGCCCGCGTCTCCTCAACAGGCAGTAGCTCCCCAAGCGCCTGCTGTGCCGGTGCAACCGGCGCCTGCCGCTCCTGCCGCTCCCGCGATGGCGCCACAGGCTACCCCCACGAGCGTGGTATTCATCCAGCCTGGCGCCGTGCCTACCAGGGCTCCGCGCCCGGCCCCGGCACCCTCGCAGGAGGAAGCGTCAGGTACACTCGTAATCGGTGAATCGGACATCGCCTTTCCCGGAACGGTGCCGAGCCTTCTTTCCTGCATCAGCCAGAACATTGCCCATCGTTACAGCGTCTATGAAGAGCCGAAGCGCTGGGACCTGACAGAGCCGGTTATCGTGCCGAATCTGGGCGAATCGTGGTCGTATGACGACACGGCGACTGTCCTGACATGGCAGATAAAGGAGGGCGTGCAGTTCCATGGCGGCTGGGGGGAGATGACATCGGAAGACTGGAAGTATTCGCACGAGGATATGGTCGCCGACGGTTCGATTCACTCGAATATCTTCATCTCAAAGGCGCGAGTGCAAGAGGTGAAAGCAGTCGAGCCGTACACCGTTCAGTTCATTCTGGACAAGCCGAACATCTTCTTTATAGATAGCCAGTTCAATGGACCTGGCGGCTGCGGCTCTTTTGGGATTGTGAGCAAGACGAGGGTGGACGAACTCGGCAAGGAAGAGGCGCACCTTGACTTGTCTGGCGGAACAGGGCCGTTCAAGTTCGTGAAGTGGGACGCCGGTGACCAGGTTGTGGCAGAGGCGGTACCCGGCCATCACAGGAAAGACTCCAGCTACGCGACAATCAAGGGCGTAGAGATAAAAGAGCAGGCAACCAAAGTAGCGGCGCTTGCCGTCGGCGAGCTGGACATATCCATTGTGCCGGTTACGGAATCTGAAAGGCTTTCCGGCAGGGGGTTGGACATCCGAAGGCTTACGGGTGGCGGCTACCAGCGTCTGTATCCACAGGGCAGGTTCTGCATGCCTGAGACTCTGGATGGAACCGCTGTGGATCCGTTCCCAAGGCCGGGATACAATCCAGATGCGCCGTGGGTAGGGGACTGTGACAACGATGCCGAGCAGGAAAACGCGCGCAAGGTGCGCTGGGCGATGTCCATGTCCATCGACCGCCAGTCGATCGTGAATAACATACTTGGCGGACTTGGGCGGCCCGCGGGCCCAGCGGAAATGTCCGGCGTGACCTACGAGAAGTATTTCCAGGACAAGTGGGCTGTGCCGTTTGACCCGGAGATGTCGCGAAAGTACCTCAGCGAAGCCGGATATTCCAATGGGTTTGAGGCGACTATGAGGGTTACGACCTGCTGCCACCCGCTTGAGGTCGAAATGGGCGAGGCGATTGCCAAGTTCATGGATGATGTCGGCATCGATGTCAACATCGAAATCCTGACTTACTCGGCGAACAGGCCGTCCGTGGTAGCGCGGGAGAATGGCGACTGGTGGTTCCGCAGCTCAGGGCCCGGACTGGGGCTTAACCCTGAGATAGCCATGCTCCGACGTAACCCTGTCGGTGCGTTCAACCCCGGTTTCGAGGTGCGCCGCCCGCTTGAGATTATCGCGGAGATTGACGGCTGCTTAGACGCCGAGTGCATAGACAATCTGCGCGAGGCTCAATGGGACTGGTGGCACGAGCAGCAGCAGATTATCGGCGTTGTCGAAACATTCGGGATATTCGCGGTCAATCCGTCCAAGGTAGGCGTCTGGACTATTCCGATTGGAGGCGCCGGACTTACGGCATTCGAGTACGCGCAGAAGCCGTAGGAAACTACAACGAGAATTTCTTTCACCACTCTTGCCACAGTCGTAAGAGTGGTGGGAGAAGAAAGCCCTTCACCCTGAAGTGATTCGCACGGTAAATTCGTGCCCGCAGCCGGCTTTGCGGATTTGTCGCACACTTCCTGAGGATAGTCAGAGTGCAGAAGTTTTTATTCCGCCGCTTTACGGCTGCGATCGTAACACTCCTGACAGTCAGCGTGCTTGTGTTCGCGCTCGCTCGCATGCAGGGCGATCCGAGGACCATACTACTATCCGACGACACAACTCAGGAAGACTATGATGCCTGGGGCAGGGAGTTCGGTCTAGATAAGCCCATATCCGTGCAGTACCTCATCTATATGGGCAAGCTGGTTCGGGGCGATCTGGGCAAATCCGTGCTCCAGCGCGTTCCGGTGAGCAAGCTCTTGTGGGCTAGAATCCCGAATAGCGCGCAATTGGCTGCACTGGCTTTCCTCTTCTCGATAATCATCGGGGTGCCCCTGGGCGTGCTGGCAGCGGTTACGAGAGGCGGCGCGTGGGACTATCTTGCCAGATCGTTTGCGATTATCGGGCATGCCGCTCCATCCTTCTGGATTGGCTTGGTCCTGATTTTCGTCTTTGCGGTATCCCTTGAATGGCTGCCCACCTCGCGCAAATCAGGGCTGGACAGCATGATTCTGCCGGCTATTACGCTTGGCTGGGGGTCTGCCGGCGGCCAGCTGAGGCTCGTGCGTTCCTCGATGCTGGAGGTGATGGACTCCGAGTTCATCAAGCTCGCGCGGGCTAAGGGCGTTCCCGGAATGAGTGTGGTCTGGAAGCACGCTCTGCGAAACGCAATGATAGCACCTCTGACCTTCGCCGGGCTTACTCTGGCGGGTCTGATAACCGGCACAATCGTGGTGGAGACGATATTCGCCTGGCCCGGGCTGGGACTTCTGTCGATTCAGGCGCTGAATAACTCGGACTACCCTGTAATTCAGGGGGTAATCCTGCTGGTTACGCTCGTCTATGTGGTAACTGCGTTCGGCGTGGACATCCTCTACGCATATCTGGACCCCAGGATTAAGTACACATAAATGGCTGCTACCAGAATTGCAGGCGTGTTATCACCTGCGCGAACTATTGGGATAAGGGGCGGTGTCAGCGCGCTGCAGCGCTGGCCAATCTCGTCAATCGTCATACTCACCGCGCTCTTCATCGCGGCAGTCGGCGCGCCGTGGGTCGCTCCCTATGATCCCCTGCAGGACGGCTCGCTTGACGACAGGCACATTCCGCCGATGTTCTTCGGCGGCACGGCGGAGCACATCCTCGGCACCGACCATCTTGGGAGAGACACGCTCAGTCGTCTGATTTACGGCGCGCGAATCTCAATGCTGGTAGCTGCGATAGTGCTGGTCATTGGCGGCGGCATCGGCACGCTGATAGGCCTTGTATCCGGATATTTCGGTGGCTGGGTCGATGAGATTCTGATGCGAATTGTGGACATCAAGTTCTCGCTTCCACTCATCCTAATCGCGCTCGCGCTGGCGATAATCTGGGGCGCCAGTATTCAACTGCTTATGGGATTGCTAGCGTTCCTCATCTGGGGCAGCTTCTCTCGCCAGGTGCGGGGAGAAGCCCTCGTGCTGAAGGAGACGGACTATGTGAAGCTGGCGAGAGTTGCGGGCGCGTCCACCTCACGAATCCTGTACAGGCACATCTTTCCGGGGGTAATGAATACTGTTGTTGTAGTGGCGACGTTCCAGGTAGGCTCGGTGATACTTGCCGAGGCATCGCTGAGTTTCCTAGGGGCGGGCATTCCACCGCCCACGCCGGCATGGGGGTCTATGGCGTCATCAGGTCGACTCTACATCACCACGGCATGGTGGGTGACCCTGATTCCCGGACTTGCGATTGCGCTAACAGTGATCGCATTCACGCTGCTCGGAGACTGGATACGGGATAAGGTCGATCCGCGCCTTCGCCAACTATGACGGAACGTGTTGCGATTCACGCCATGAATCTTGCCCACTCAGGCTTGCCCGCCCAGGCCTGCCCGCCCAAGCCGCTCCGCACTGCCGAATGAGCCGGCCGTATGTAGATGAGGACTGAATTACAGACGAACTGAAATGCTTACAGGCTAGAACAGCGCATCGCTCGCGTGCTGGATAGCCTGCATCAGGGGCGCGGGGTACACTCCAAGCACTATCATTCCGGCGAAGAGCGCTCCCAGCACGCCGAGCGTGAGGCGGGGCACAGGTATCGATGCGGCTTCCCCGGCAGGCTCGATGTACAGCTGCCTTACCACCATCAAGTAGTAGTACAGCGAGATCAGGCTGGCGAAGATGGCGACTCCCGCCACCCACAATAGTCCCTGGGCGGCGGCGGCATTGAACAGGTAGAACTTGCTGGTGAAGCCCACGAATATGGGCAGACCTGCGAGCGAGAAGAGCGACACCGCGAAGACCAGTCCCACCATCGGCGCGCGCCGGGCAACCCCCGCCATCCCCGCGATGTCGTCGCGCCCGGTCATGTTGAAGACGGCAGCGAGGCACAGGAACGCCGCCATGTTCGTCACAGCGTATGCTACGAGGTGCAGCATGATTCCATTGGACGCCAGATGCGATAGCTCCAGCGAGCCGTCGCCCATGGCCGCAAGCGCGGCAACTCCCATCAGCAAGTAGCCGACCTGCCCCACGCTGGAGTACGCTAGCAGCCGCTTCAGGTTACGCTGCGCCAGCGCGACCAGATTGCCCAGCAGCATCGTTATCACCGCAAGGGCAATCAGTAGTACCTGCCACTGCTCCACGATGGGAATGAACGCCTCCGCGAACAGTCGCAGCACCAGCGCGAAAGCCGCCGCCTTCGAGCCGACCGCGAGATGCGCCGTAATGGGTATGGGCGCGCCCTCGTATGCGTCCGGCGCCCACATGTGGAAGGGCACGGCGGCGACCTTAAATCCAAGCCCCGCCACTATCAGCGCGATGCCGAGTATCAACCCAGGGCTGAGCGCATCCGCCGCCGTGAGCGCCCTGCTAATCTCGTCGAAGCGCGTCGTCCCCAGCAGCCCATACACCTGGCTGATGCCGAATAGCAGCAGCGCCGATGAGAACGCGCCCAGCAGGATGTACTTCGTCGCGCCCTCGTTCGATTTGGGATTGTAGCGGTCGTATGCAACCAGCACATACAGCCCGAAGCTCAGCAGCTCCAGCGAAATGTACGCCGTCAGCATCTCGCCCGACGCGGCCAGCAGCATCATCGCGACCACCGTGAACAGCAGGATGCCGTAGTATTCGCCCGGATGCTCCAGGTTGCGCCGCACGAAATCCACCGACACCAAGATGACCACGCCGCCGAGCGCGATGAAGAACGCCTTGAAGAACAGCGCGTAGCCGTCGATGCGGATGACGCCATCGTACAGCGTATCATTCATGCCCCACAGGTACGCCAGCGATACGACAAGCGCAACCGCCAACCCTGCCACCGCGACGAACGGCAGCGCCCACTTCCTGCGCTCAGGCAGGAACAGGTCCAGCGTAAGCACCACGAACGCAAGGCCCGTCACTATGAATTCTGGGATGAGTAGGAGGAAGTTGTTATTCATGGCTGGGGCGTAGTATATCAAACGAGTCGAGCAAACCTGCCCTTAGCAATCAACAATTGACGCGGGTGTTAACATAGCAACGACGGTATTGCTCACATCCCTGTTTCTACGGGATAAAGCGCTGGTACTCAGCTAACTTCCGCTGTGCAGCCGTCCCGATACCGCCGAAAGGAGGACGCCACATGCGTTACAGACCCGGCTTGCCGCGCGGACGCAGCGCCTCCCGAGATGATGACCCTCGATATTACAGACCCAGTTTGCCCGATATGGGGCGGGATCCATTTGAGTCTATCGAACCTGGCGATGATGAAGATGACGAAGAGGGTGGGTGCGGCTGCGGGTGCGCCATTATCTTCCTGATACTGATTGCGGTAGTTGTCGTGCTGGTAATGTTCTTTGACTGGGCGCCGTGGGAGTATCTTGGCTGGGATCCACCATGGGAGTACATCGGGCGGTGGCTGGATGAATTCGGCGAGTAGGGAATCAGCCGAAGCGCGCCAGCACGTCCGCCACGCCGCCGTTGATGACACGCATGAACGGGAACGGGAACAGCCCAACGAACAGGATGAATGCTGTCAAGATAGCGGCTGAAACTTTCTCCTGCACCGTGGCGTCCATCTGCTCTGCATTCTCCGATTCGGCAACACCGACAGCGTGCGGCAACGCCACTGCGCTACCGCTTGAAATCGCAACTTCCGTTCGTGGTGAGCCTGTCGAACCACTCTCCTGACCACTGACACCTGACAACTGTTCAATGAGAACTCTTTCCGGCCCAAAGAACACCTTCGCCAGCAGCCGCAGGATGTACACCGCAGTTATCGCCGCGCCGATAATCCCCAGCATGCCCAGAATCGGGTACGTCTTGAACAGCCCCAGGAACACCAGCAGCTCCGCGACGAAGCCGCTCAGTCCGGGCAGTCCCAGCGACGTCAGCCCCGCGATGGTGAAGAACACCGCCGTCACGGGCATCCGCTTCGCCAGCCCGTCCAGCACCAGCATGTCGCGCGTGTGCGTGCGGTCATACACCACGCCCACGACCGCGAAGAAGAGCGCGGTCATTATGCCGTGCGAGAACATCTGCAATACCGCGCCGCTCAGTCCGAGTGGGTGCAGCGTGGCGATGCCCATTACCACATACCCCATGTGGCTAACGCTGGAGTAGCCGATGACATACTTCAGGTCCGATTGCCCCATCGCCGAGATTGCGCCGTAGATGACGTTCACCGTCCCCAGCCCGACCAGCGCGGGCATCCAGAACTCCGCGCCCTCCGGCAGTACCACCATCCCCACGCGGATGATGCCGAACGCGCCCAGCTTCATCAGCACGCCCGCATGCACCATGCTCACCGCGGTGGGCGCAGCCACATGCCCGTCCGGCGACCACGTGTGGAAGGGCCATAGACCGGCTAGTATGCCGAACCCTATTGCCAGGAAGGGGAAGAAAACCTTCTGGAACGTGGGCGAGTACTCCACCACGGCAAGCCGCTTGATGTCGAATGTGCCGAGGCCAGCCTCCACGAAGATAGCCATCAGCGCAACCCATATCAGCACGCTGCCCGCGACAAGGTACAGCGTCAGCTTCATCGCGCTGTACTCCTTCGTGCGGCTGAACTTCGGGAATCGGCTGCTGCTCCCCCACACGCCGATGAGCAGGTACATCGGCAGCACTGAAAGCTCGTAGAAGAAGAAGAAGAAGAACAGGTCGTAGGAGGCGAATACGCCGAACACGCCAGCCAGCAGCAGGAAGTACAGGATGAAGAAGTCCTTGTTCCACGAGCGTATCGACCACGATACTAGCACGCCCGTGAACATCACGATGCCAGTGAGCAGCAGCATCGGCGCGGCTACGCCATCCACTCCGAGCGTCAGCGATATGCCGATGTCGCCAAACTTCCATGGCCCCGGCAGGCTCAGCCATTGCCACGAGTTGGCAAAGCGCGCCCCATCGCCGTCGAAGTAGTAGCGCGCGAACACGTAGAACGACAGCAGCATCACGACCAGACCGAACGCCGTCGCCACGCGGCGCACCGCGTCATCTCGAACACCGGGAATAGCCATGATGACCGTCGCGCCAATCATCGGCAGCGCTATGAGCGCAAGCAGCATGTGGGAATCGAAGAACTGCATGGGGGTATTCTACTATGGATGGAAGGAATAAAGGGGGATGGCCTGAGATGTCGGAAAACGGAAATCTGCTATGATGACCGCACCCAATCTGGAAAGAGGCCGCGCTATGGCTGCAAGCCGCAGAGTATGCCTTCAGGGACGAAACCATGACTATGACTAAGATTCTTCAACAGGCCTTCGACAAAGCGGCAGAGTTGCCGCAAGACCGCCAAGAAGCCTTCGCTCGCTTCCTGTTGTCAGAACTGGACTCCGAACTGCGATGGGACGAACTTTTCAGCCGGCCAGAATCTGAGTCCTTCTTGGAGCGTATGGCGACCGAGGCCCTTGAGGCGCACAGAGCCGGCCGAACGAATCCGCTCAATCCGGAAGACCTTTAAGCGTGCGCTCATATACGCTGCCGGGCTTCTGGGACGCCTATCGTCGGCTCCCTGAGAGCGTGAAGCGGCAGGCACGCGAGGCATATCGGTTCTTCTCCCTAGACTCGCGACATCCAAGTCTGGACTTCAAGCGTGTGGGACGGCGGAGTTCAGTGTATTCGGTGCGCGTGAACATAGACTACCGGGCCCTGGGAGTTATCGAGAATGGCGACATCGTCTGGTTCTGGATAGGTCCACATCACGAGTATGACCGTCTGCTGAGACGAATCTGACACCGCCCGAACCGACAGGATGCACAGGATTGCAACGCTTGAGCGCAGTCTTCAAGTTCACTCCGATAAGACTATCGAATTACCCCATCCCTTCAAGCAGCCGAATACGAGGTTCGCTGCACCTAAGCTGCACCTAATAAACAGCCTTCGGCATTAATTCCCAGGCCTGGCTTGAAGGGTTCTAAGCACAACTCCCTCTTTCCTTGCTTTCCCCTGCGACGCGCGTATAATCGCACCTATACGCCGATAATTGATACTGAGGAGGTTCGACCACGATGACCACCACGACTAGAAGCGTGCCGACTAAGGACGAGGTGCTGGCGTACCTGAGCGAGCGGCGCAACTGGGGGCGCTGGGGCGACAAGGGTTCGGCGGGCGCTATGAATCTCATTGACGAGCAGAAGCGACTGGGCGCCATCAGGCTGGTCGAAAAAGGGCGCACGGTATCATTGAGCAGACCGTTCCCGGTCACGCCCACCGCAGAGAACCCGCGACCCGCGCAGCAGTATGTGCAGGTCTGGGAGAGGCCCGGCAATTCCGGCGCGGCTGTGGACTACTACGGGCTGATATATCACGGCACTGCGACCACGCACATTGACGCGTTATGCCATGTGTGGGACGAGAACGGCATGTGGGACGGACGCAAGCCGGAGGACACGCTCACATTCGGCGGCGCGAACTACGGAACCGTGGATGACTGGAGCGACGGCATCCTGACACGCGGCGTCTTGCTGGATGTGCCGAAGCATCGCGGCAAGCCCTATGTGACGGTCGAGGAACCAGTGCATGGCTGGGAGCTTGAGGACATCGCAAGAGAACAGGGCGTCACGCTCGAACCTGGTGACGCCGTGATGGTGTATAGCGGACGTGAAGCGTTCGCAGCGGATAACGGCGGCATATGGGCGAATTCGGTCTCAGGCGAGCCGCGCCCCGGACTGCACGCATCCTGCCTGCCCTTCGTGCGCGAAAGCGACATGTCCTTGCTCGGCTGGGACATGATGGACGCCTCGCCCAACGAGTACGACATCGGCTGGAGCGTGCATGGCGTCATCTTCGCATACGGCGTGGCGCTGCTGGACAACGCGCTGCTTGAGCCGCTCGCCGACGCCTGCGCCGAAGAGGGCCGTTACGAATTCATGATCAGCATCAACCCACTGAATGTCATCGGCGGCACGGGGTCGCCGGTCAATCCTATCGCCGTCTTTTGATTGCCGCTACAATGGATGGAAACGGACAGAGCGGATGCCTTCCTGCGCTACCACTTCCGTCTTGTCCATCGCCTTTAGTGGTTAGTTTAGGAGGCCGCCATGACTGAAGATAACGGCATTCAAGCGTATCCTATGAACATTCGTGCAGACCTGTCGGCACCTCCAAACCGGGGGCTGTGGCTCATCAAGTGGCTTCTTGCGATTCCACATTTCATCGTACTGTTTTTCCTATCTATCGCCTCCTTCGTGGTCTGGTTCATCGCGTGGTGGGCAATCCTGTTCACGACGCGCTATCCACGCGGTATGTTCAATTTCAATGTCGGAGTGGCGCGCTGGTGGTGGCGCGTGTCGTTCTACGCCGGAGTCTTGGGCACCGACCGCTACCCGCCGTTCAGTCTAGCGTCCGATGACGACTACCCCGCCGATCTGCATGTGGAGTATCCGGAGCGGCTCTCACGCATCAAGGTCATCTTCAAGTGGTGGCTGCTGGCAATCCCGCACTACATCATCACGTACTTCTTTGACGGATTGGGATTCGCGGTTTCCATCATCACCGGTGTCGCGCTGCTCTTCACAGGGCGCTACATAGACGGTCTGTTCGGTGTGCAGATGGCTCTGAATCGCTGGAAGTGGCGTGTGTCCGGCTACGCCGGGCTGATGTACGACGACTATCCGCCGTTCGAGTTTGATACGCGAACAGGCTAGAAACGGTGGCTGGCAGAATGAATGGGATGGACAGCCCTTAGCGACAAGGCTATCCTGTACATCCATGTCATTCGAGATAACGCCCACCGCACCCTACGACTTCGACCTGACTGTCGGCAGCATGACGTTCTTTCAGGCTCGCCACGCCGCCGACATGTTCGAGGACGGTGTGTTGCGGCGTGTGCTGTCCCTTAGCCACAAGCCGGCGCTGGTGTCCGTGCGCTCTGTCGGCAGCGTTGACGCGCCAAGGTTGGCGGTCGAAGTGAGCGGCAACAGCCTGACACAAGTCGATACCGATGAGGCGCTGCAAATCGTGCGATGCATGCTCGCCACGGACGCCGACATTACCGCGTTCTATGACATGGCGCTCGACGACCCGCGCCTCGCTCCCATGGTCAAGAATATGCACGGGCTGCGACCGACCTGCTCGCCCACCGCATTCGAGGCCCTCGTGCTGGCAATCCTGGGGCAGCAGATAAGCACCCATGTCGCTCGGATGCTGCGCAATCTCATTATCGAGACTTACGGCGATCGCGTCACCATCGGCGGCGAGACGCTGCACGCTTTCCCGCGCACTGAGACGCTGGCCGACGCCGGGCCTGACGGACTACGCGCCATCAAGTTCAGCAGGCGCAAGGCAGAGTACATTACCGGAATATCTGAGCAGATTGTATCCGGCGAGCTGTCGCTGGAGGCGATGCGAGACCTGCCGGACGACGAGATAGTCAGCGGCTTGCTGGCGCTGCGCGGCGTGGGAGCGTGGACGGCGCACTGGATGCTGATACGAGCATTCGGGCGACCTGACGGCTTCCCGCACGGCGACCTCGCGCTCCAGCGCATGATGGGCATTCTTGTAGATGACGGCTCGCCTATGTCGCCGGGGGATGCGCTGGCGTACTCGGAACGATGGTCCCCATGGCGAAGCTGGGTTACCACGTACATGTTCGGCGCGGGACGCACCGGACGCTTTGCCGAGATTGTCTCAGGCAAGTAAAATAGTCTTGTACTTTTCATCCCGTCCATCGATGTTAGATTTCCGTCTGTAAGTTGAGGGCTGCCCTATGACACTCGCAACTCAAAACAAAGCAGACCCGAAAGCTGTAGTAGTAGCGCGCGCCGTCTATGATGCCATCCCGCTGGACTCCGTAATCCTGTTCGGCTCGCGCGCTCGCGGCGACCATCGCCCCGACTCCGATATAGACCTGATGCTGGTACACGACGGGGCCTTTTCCAGGGACGACTACGAGAGGGCGGGCGATGCGGCGCGCGATGCCGTCAAAAAGGCTTTCGGGACGCACTGGGTCGGCGTTGACCTGCTGACCATGCCCAAGAGCAAGTACAATCAGTGTCGTGGCGGCATCAACCATGTGGCGGCGCAGGCGGCGAGAGACGGAGTGGACATGAACGGCGACAAGCAGGAATACGAACCCGACCCCGAATCCTTCGACTGGGGCGATATAAACCAGCGCGTAATTAACACCGACAGGGAGTTAATTACTCTGGAAGGTCTGATAGAAGGTAATTTGCCCCAGGAGTCGATAGGCTTTCACGCGCAGCAGGCGATTGAGAACATCCTGAAAGCGTGGATTTCCGCAGTCGGCTTGGAGTACAGGAACACGCACGACCTGGAGGAACTGCTTGGCATCATCAGAAGCACTCCGGACGAACTGACCACGCCTGCCGGCGTGGAACTGCGTTGGCTCACCGAATACGCCGTCAAGTACAGGTACGAAGGCGCGGTGCTAGAGATGGACGACCATCAGGTGCTCTTTCGCATGATAGACGACGCTGTGAGCACCATCTATGAGCGCATCAAGGCGCTGACCGGCGTTGACGAGCTTCCGCGCTACACTCCACCCGGACAGCGGCGCGACGATGAATAAAATGGAAAGCGAGAGAACACATGACAGATGACAGCAGAATCGAGCAAGCCGCGGAATACCAAGCGGCGCAGCATAGAGCGAGCAAGCCGCTGGACGTTATGCTGCAACCGTTCGCGCCGCAGACGATGGCAGAGGCTTATGCGGTGCAGGCAGGGATGGTCAGCAAGTTGGCGGAGACGCGCGGACCCGCCATTGGCTACAAGATCGCATACACCAGCGCCGTTATGCGGGAGCGCGCAGGCATCGGCCAGCCGTGCTACGGGCGCATTCCGGCGAGCATGGTGCATGACTCGCCGGCGGCCGTGGACAGCAGCGAGTACGGCGGCGTGGGCATAGAGTGCGAAGTCGCGGTCAAGATGGGCGCGGACCTGCCCGCATCGGGCGCCCCGTACACGCGGGAGAGCATCGCGGAGTATATCGAGTGGCTGGCGTCGTCGTTCGAGGTGGTTGACAGGCGGGACGCGCCCTCGCTCGACGGGCAAATGCCGGAGATTTGCAGCATCGTAACTAACATCAGCAACGGCGGCGCGGTTCTTGGCGAGCGAGTTACGGACTGGCAGGGCATCGACCTTACGGCATCGCGCGGCACGATGAAGGTCAACGGCGAGACTGTCGGAGAGGGTGTGGGTTCGGATGTTATGGGGCATCCGCTGGAGCCGCTGGTCTGGCTGGCGAACACGCTCGCCGCGGATGGCGTATCCATGGAGAGCGACGCGCTGGTACTAACAGGCAGCTTCGCGCCGCCTGTTATGCTGAAACCGGGCGACGAGGCGTCCATTCACATAGACGGTCTCGGCGGAGCAACGCTCATTGTGAGATAATGGACTAACCTTTGATTCGCCATAAGCGTTGTATGTTCGGGGCACCCTGTGCTTCAGAACACTCGCAGGAGTAGAAGTAGATTGGAAAACCGAAACAGACTTTGGATTATGCTCGGCGCGGGCGCTGTGGCGGTGGCGATTGCGGTTGCCGTCATAGTGGTGGTCGCGCTGAACCTGACGAGCGGCTCTGGGTCCGCTCCGGCAGTCGCCGAGGAGTTCCCGCCTTACGCGCACATACTCGGTGAGGCTGACGCGCCGGTTACGGTGGTAGAGTTCGGCGACTTCCAGTGAGTGCATTGCCGTGATTTCGCCCTCGGGATAGGGCGACCGATAAAGAGGGACTATGTGGACACCGGCGAAGTGCGCTTCGTGTACAGGCACTTCGCGTTTCTGGGCGAGGAGTCGGTCTGGGCGGCGGAAGCGTCCGAGTGCGCTGCCGATCAGGGCAAGTTCTGGGAGTACCACGACATCCTGTACGAGAACTGGGTCGGCACGAACGTGGGCGCATATGCATACAACAACCTGATCGGATTCGCGGACATCCTTCAGCTGGATGTGGGGCAGTTCGGCACTTGCATGGACGAGCGCAAGTATCTCGACCGTGTGCGGGGAGACAGCGAGTTCGCCGAGAACAACGGCGTATCCTCGACGCCTACGGTGTTCATAAACGGGCGGCATGTGCGGGGCAACGACTACGGCACATTCCGCGACGCCATCGAAGCCGCGCTTGCCGGAAACTAACGTCAATCCTGTTCATCCTGTGCATCGATGTCAATTCATGGAATCTGCTGGTCGGCGTCCGCCGCACTGAGCCTCGCCGGGCTGGCGCTGGCGACATACCTGAGCGTGACCTACCTGAGCGGCGCGGACCTAGCATGCGGCGTGGACGGCGGCTGCGGCGCGGTTACGACCAGCGAATACTCGCGCTTTCTGGGCATACCCGTCGCGCTGCTCGGCGTGGCAGGTTACGCCGCGCTGCTGCTCGGCAGCCTATCCGCGCTGGGACTGCCACAGCCGCCTGCCGCACTGCGCTGGGGGCTGGCTGGCGTCGCCGCCATCGGCTTCGCCTTCTCCGCCTACCTCACGGCGGCCCAGGCGTTCCTCATCGGGTCGTACTGTGTATATTGCCTGACGTCGGCGTCGCTGATGACGGCGCTGATGGCGCTGACGGTGGTTGCGTCGGTGAGAAGTCGATCAGTCTTTCAGTAAGTAAGTCTGTCAGAACAGACTCACGCCTCCGTACACGAAGACAGTCTCCCAAAGAGCATAATGGGCATTTTCGCTTACGGTTCAGAATTCAGGGTTTGGGTGGACTCCGTCTGGGCGTCGCCACCGTCGTCCAGATGTGTAGAGCATCCAGACGACCGCCGCGATAACTACCGGTGGAAGTATTACCCGCCAGAGCGAGGAAGTGTCCGGTGGCACGATGAACATCCATGCCACCGCTATCACCAGCACTATGACCGCTAACAAACGGCCCGTCATCCTGAACTTCATCGTTCGCCGCGTCAAGGTCGCGCGTTGGTGACTTCAAAGGGTCATCCGTTTCCGGATTCCGTGGTGTAGGCGTACTAGCCTCCTATTCGAAGTGTGTTGACGGCTCCCTATAATCGCGGTGTCGCTTGAGAACCTTTCGGTTCGCCATGGCCTTTTCAATGCGACCCGACCGGGCAGATGCAGCGCGGTAGATGGAAAACAAACGGCGTATCAGGCGCTTGGCATTAAATGCGCGCTTTTTTTTCTGCCTCACTCTGTACCGCATGTCTATCGCTCCCGTAGAAACGCCTATTCTGAGATCTTCAGAGCGGGCGTCCAACTACTCATTGAAGAATCGACTTTACTCAGGATCGTCATTAGAAACACCATCTTCCAGTGCCTCTGAAATCACGCTATCATCCTTCCCATCGTCGGTCAAACCTGCCACCACTTCTAGCAGTTAGTCGCAAACAGGCGCATAACGCGCTCCGACAAGAGTGGAAACCAGGGTACGCGATCGCAAACACAGGCTGTCCAGCATCGATAGGAGAAGAGTACATCCAGAACGATGTAGGCGAAAATTAGCCAGAACAGTTGCGGCGGCCAGTTCCTGGGATATGCCAAGAGCTTGAAGATGACTATCATCTTCGTCCCCCAATTATTCAATGGCGTCCAGTCTCCTAAGTGAATTGTGGCACTTCTACGTGCTATCGTCCGTGTGTGACCGCCCTCCAGGCACGCGCCCTTTGGAAGTCGGTTCGCGGTCTCTTCGGCTCAGGATTTCCATCACGACCATAGATATGCCCAGAATAGGAATCACTGTGATGGAGATAGCCACAAACATGGAGGCCGCCAGGTAAAGGCCTAGATTGGGCGGCACTTTGAATACAGATATCAAGAACACCAGCAGTGACAATGCCAGCAGAACAGATACTGTGCCATTCGCTCAAATCGTTATGCGGAGTATTTTTGTCGGCACTTGCTTGAACTCCTATGCGGTCCATAGCAGTGGCAGGCGTCCATCGGTTTGAGAAGGCTATGACCCGCCCAACACCCAGAACACCAGCAGCGCGGCTAACGCGAACAGCGCAAGACGCCATAGCTCCTTAAACCCGCTGCGTGTCATCCTCCAGAGCGTGCGCCCCACAAACCTCAACTCCCTGCCCACGCCTTCAGTCATTCCCTCGATTTCGCCTTTCATTAGGTGGCTGTCCTGCGAACTAAACCGCAAAAGCATACGCTAGAATTGGTTCCATATCCAGAACGCCGTCAGCACCGCCAGAATGAATAGCATATAAAAGAGGAACGCCGCGCATCCGTTGAGTGTTATCCTCAACAGGAAGCGCGGCGATTTCTTCAAGAGGTTAGTTATGTCTTCCATCGCTTCTAGCAATTAGTCGCAAACAGGCGCAGCAAGTACATCATCAGCAACCACTCCTCTCCGTATGGATGATAACAATTGCAGTCCTTCCAGCACCTGTAAGACAGGAGTATATCGCAAACGCTGTACACTCCAACCCACCAAAACACTGACGGCAGCCAGTTTCTAGGATGTACCAGAAGTTTGATGAAGATGACAAGGTTCTTCAACCGGACATTCACTGATTACCATCCTGTGAAATACCAATCATGAAGCAACGCATCTCGGGAAAAGCTAAACACCTGCTGGTTCGCGTGTGCTTTAACTCACGCAGGTAATGATAGAGCACAATCTGAAATAGCGCTCTCTCGCTAGGCTGAAGCGGCTGGGCAGGCTATGTGTATCCAATTACATTATGGACGTTAGTCGCTAATGGATTGAGCGCCTGGACTGTATTCTTCCATATGAATAGCCCACAGGCTACTGGCCGCAACCTGTGGGCTATTGTATCGGCAGAGGTCGGCAATAGCGCCCTCTTGCCTTAGGGGCGGGTATTAGCGACGCCCTCAGAACAGACTCACGACTCCGTACACGAAGGCAATCACTATTAGCAGCGCAATGCCTATAAGCCCAATCAAGAACCACATCGAGACGATGAATAGAATGACATCGATCACGAGTGAGAGCGCCTTGCGGAGCAATCCCAACAAGAACTTAATGCGCGTCACGGAGGCAGCCTCCTAGAGGACACATTGCGGGTTGAGATCTGGAGCCTCGCTTCAAATCGCCGATGTATGCAGCCATCCCCTTTACGGAATCATCGATCAGACCAACCAAGAAATCGGCGGCGACTACGGTAGCCAACTCGATAATCTCTTCTTTCATATCAGCTGGATTTTTGCGCATAGTCGCAATACTGAAAAGAGTCGCAGGTTGCATCAGATGCTCAAATCGCTCCGCTGGTGTACCCCCGGAGATCACCGGAGGCATTGGAGGTGGCGTGCTAGAAGACATCATTCCTGGGTCCGAAGTGTACCATGCACAGAAATCGCACATCAGGAATTTGCCTCCACCCACAGGCGTTCACAGTGCAGCGTCGCCGTAGTTGTTGTTCCCGAGCTGTACCTCTTGACAACAGCGTTCGTCGCAGGCGTCCCGTACGGACACCTGTGCCTTGCGCCCTCGAGCCGGCTACGCTCGTCATCCTCTCTCGCCGAAGAACTTCCGGTTAGCTCCTCCGTCTCCTCCGCTGCCGAGCAAAGCCCAGCCATCAAACAGTGCCTAAGCACTCCTCTGTGTGCCATTATATCCTCTCCTTCCCTTCCGCGTTCAATTCGGTTATTATATTTACTCTCAAGAGCATTTATTCTTGAACGCATATCTAGTATAAGTACATAAGTTCTTTCTTGTCAATCCTTTTCCGTAAGTAATTCCAAAACCCACCGCAATCAGTAAATCCTAGCTAATTATTGACACTCATGTTCTTAGCACATATAATCGTGTCCGTCAACATTTTCTATGGTTATCAGGATGGACGTGATTCATATCACCCCCATCCTAACCTTCCCCCATCAAGGGGGAAGAGAATCTATCTGAAGGAGGCGACTGTGGTCATACTCAGGGGATGCGCGCGCTGCGGCGGGGATATTCTAACGGGCAACGCGAAGAATGTGCGATGCCTTCAGTGCGGCTACAAGCCGGAAGCGTCAATTGCGGAGCTGAGACGGCAGGCAAGGCGGACGCGGTGCATGAGGACGCCAGAGCCTGTCAACGTGACGCCGCTCTCAAGCTTTCAGGGTGGCGCGCCGGACGCAACGGAGGATGACGCAGGCAATGGGGATACCGATCCGGGCGCGCGCTGCCCGCAGTGTGAGGAAAGGGACTCGATTGCGCTGGATAAGCTGAGGCCGCACTTCAATACCTGCTACCGCTGCCGCCTGTGCGGGCATATCTTCAGTCCGGCGGAGTTCAAGGCGGCGAGCTAGGGGTTATCCCTATCAGGAAGACGCCGGCGGTCAGGCCAATCATTCTCCTCTTCCTCACGGCGCTTTCTCTGGACGGTGATGTGGGTGCGGTAGGCGGCGAAGCATGCATAAGCCACTAGAGCCACGATGAGCAGGACTATGAGCGGGTTCATTGGCGGATTTCCCTTTAACTTTGTCATTCCGAACGAAGTGAGGAATCTAACATCCTTGACAGCAAGCGGGCTTGCTTTATGACAGATATTTCAGCAACTGTGTTGAGTGAAGCTGGGGGTCAGGCAGTTACTTTCTGAGTTCGCGAGCACTGGCTGTCCCAGGATATGCCGTCTCTCAGCATTGCGTTGACTATTGTCAGTAGCTTACGCATGCACGCCACCAGAGCAACCTTCGCAGGCTTTCCCGCCGCCACCAGACGCTCGTAGAACGCCCTTATCACAGGGTTATAGACCCTGGCGCTCAGCGCCGCCCTGTACAGTACCTGCCTGACGCGGGAGCGCCCACCCCAACTGCTTCTCCTAACCCTGTAGGCTCCACTGTCTCTGTTCAGCGGAGCCACTCCTACCAGAGCGGCTATCTGCTGGCGATTGAGCCTGCCCAACTCGGGAAGTGCGCCCACAAGTGTCAGGCAGCTTACGGACCCTATCCCCGGAACGTCCCTGAGCAACTCTGCTTTTTCCGACCAGATCGGACTCTCCCTGATAAGTTCCCCTATCTCGCGGTCTATGTCTTCCAACTCCTGTGTCAGATACTCTATGTGCCTGCGAAGACGCTCCTGCACCGCAGGCTGCGCCCGCTTGAGCCGGTTCGTCTCCGCGCTCCTCATCTCCGTAAGCTGCTGCCTGCGTGTCACCAGCGCCTTGAGATCCCGCGACTGCTCGTCAGCAAGTATGCGAGGCTCAGGGCTCAGCGCAGACCCGAAGCGCGCTATGACTTCCGCGTCTATCGCATCCGTCTTGGCAAGTCTGCCCATCGAGCGGGCGAAGTCCCTTATCTGCCTGGGGTTCATTACCACCGTGGGTATCCGGGCAACCCCACACTCTGCAACCAGCGCCGTCTCAAGTCCACCTGTCGACTCCATCACTATGAAGCCCACTTGCTGATCTCCGGCAAGCTCGACGACTTTACTTATGCTCGATGCGTCGTTTGTGAATCTCCTCCCATTTCCCTCAGGCAAGATGTGTATGTCCAGAAACCTGCCACTAACGTCTATCCCGATTATCCTCTGTTTACTCATTGTGTCCCTCTCTTGCAGGTACGGGCTTGATGGCCCAGGCAACTGTTCGGGCTTCGATGAGAAAGGGTGTGGTGGCATCTGCTGAAATTCGGTCTGCTCTGACCACGATCCTTACGGCCTGCCACACCCCCCGCAATCGTTACTCTAACACTTTCCCCTCACACAAGATTCTTCACTCCGCTCCGCTGCGTTCAGAATGACAGGGTGAAGGGTGCGCTGCGTTCAGAGTGACAGAATAATCAGGTTCTTGTGCTTGTATTGCCATTTACCTACCCCTGCGAGCCCATCAAGGGGGAAGGGACTTTGAGGCTGCCTCTGTGAGCCTATTGGATATTTACCTACCCTTGTTAGCCCGTCAAGGGGGAAGGGACAATATGTCCCAACTCAACGCGTATAAGCAATACCAGCGTAGCTGAAGTGGGCTGGCATTACATGATGCGGTCGAGGCGGGGGCTGGGGGTGACGCCGGGCATTCTGCCGCGGCGGGCGATGGGGGCGCCGTCAATCTCGTGAATTTCGGCGCTGAAGCCGAGGGGAGGCGCGCCGCCGATTGCCTCATCGACGCTGAAGCCGTTGACCGGAGCGTCCTCGTCGATGAACCGGCGGATGGTTTCCTTGTTGACGCCGTGAGTTACGAAGATGTCAACGTGCTGGAAGCCCTGCGCGTCCAGCTTCGCGCGAATTTCCTTGACCAATCCCGGAGTTACGCCGCCGCGCTCGGCCGGGGTGCTGAGGTTGACGCCGCGCAGCCTGTCGCGGAATGCGCGCGCTACATTGACTGCTTCTTCCGCCTCGTCCTTGAAGGTGTCGATGATGGCGATTCTTGGGATTTCGAGGGGCAGGTGACGGTCGTAAGACTGGAGAGCCTTAACGGTGTCGCCAAGAAGCAGAGGGAGCGCGTGCTGCATGTATCCGGTAGGGGTTACGCTGGCGAGGCGAGCGCCGAGAATAGAGGAGACGGCGACGCATCCGCCGGTAACGGCGGCATAGTCTATGAGCGGAACGACGTTGGGGTGCGCGTAGGCGGGAACGGTGCAGACTACGGGGACGCTGCCGGCGGCATTGACGCATTCGCGGGCGGCCGTCGCCCAGCCGCTGGATGAGGCGAGAATGCCGCAGATCGTCATTTCGTAGAGGCCGATGACGCTGTACGCGGCTTTGATGCGGAGGGCGACCTCGCCTGCCGCCATCTCATGGCCTTCACTGAGCGCCCAGACTTCGATGCCGGTTTCGGGGAGGACCTTTTCCAGCAGTACGCGGACTTCCTCGATGCCGCAGAGGACGCCGTCACTGTCCGGGCAGAATTCCAGAGTGACATCGGGGCTGACGTTTTCGCTTCGCAGTATGGTCTGCGTACGCTGGGACTGCACATCGCTGCGGTCGCCAATCAGCACTGAGGGGGGAACGTCGAATTCGGGAGTTGTCATGAGAGTGTATCGTCACCGTTCAGGTAAGGGTTTGTATCTAATTGGTATGGCGTTCTCTATACGTGCGGACAATTGATTTCGAGCAGGGTCTCGGACGCATCTGATTCCCGTCCCTCCCTTCGGTAGGGACAGGCTCTGCGTGTGAATGACTATGTGGAGACTCGCCCCCACATCCCTGAATCTAGTTCAGGACAGGCTCTAACCTTCCCTTTTGATGGGGGAAGGGACTTTGTTATCGCCTCCAACGTACTGATGACGGATTGAAAATCAGAGCGAATCAGGAACGCTACTATATGCTTTTAGTCTTTCTCCTCTTCCTTCAGGAGGCGCGCGCCGAGGATATCTTTCATGTGCTTCAGCGCGTTTTCGTGCGCCTGCGGATCGAAGGAGGCAACGCAGTCTGTGGGGACGTCAACAGGGTAGTCTCGGTTGCGGGCATCGGCGACGGTGTGCATGACGCAGATGTCTGTGCAGACGCCGCATACGATGACACGGTCGGGCTGAAGGTCGGCGAGTGTGTCTTCGAGATTGGTGTCGTAGAATGCGCTGTACCGACGCTTGGGCAGGTGAATGCCATCGTAGTCGCGCAATTCAGGGATGATTTCAGGCTCTTCGGTGCCACGGACGCAGTGTACGGGGAACATTTGGAATTCTAGGTCGTCGGGGTCGTGTGTGTCGCAGATGAAGATGACGCTGCCGCCTGCGGCCTGTTCGGATTCGATGAGGCGCTGCACATTGGGGATGATTTCGCGGGCGGCGTCTCCACAGTACAGATTGTGCCCGTCTTCCATAAAGCCGACAACCATATCAGTTACGAGAACTACGTTCGCCATAGGGCTGCCTCACAAAAAGGGAGTATCTATCAGGCTCATCTTATATTGAGTGGAGTTTAACCGCAATAGTAAGTTTAAGACTTTTCCGAAAGGGCGGGGTCAGCATTTGGGGATGCCGCCGAAGCGGAGGCGGAGCAGCCCTTTGACGTCTTCGATTGCGGTGCCGAGTATCTTGACGCGGGTGTCGGGGTCGTCGGTCCAGTGGACGGGGATTTCGCATATCTTGAAACCGTTGGCTTCGGCGAGTATGAGAAGCTCGGTATCGAAGAACCAGCGGTTGTTCCTGATGAGAGGTACGAGTTCATCTACGGAGCGGCGGCTTACCGCCTTGAAGCCGCACTGGGCGTCTCGGAAGCCGGTGAAGAACATTCCACGGAAGAGCAGGCTGTATCCGCGCGATGTTATCTCGCGCTTGAGGGGTCGGCGCTCGACACGCGCTCCTTTGATGAGGCGCGAGCCTATGGCGATGTCGTAGCCTTGTTCGGCGACTGCGCTGACTAGGGGGTGAAGCGCGGCTAGATCGGTGGAGAGGTCAACGTCCATGTATGCCACGATGTCGGCTTCGGAGGCGAGCCAAGCGGTGCGGAGGGCCAAGCCGCGCCCTCGCTGCTCAAGGCGGAAGGGCACAACACCGGGGTACTCTTGCGACAGGCTCTTCGAGACTTCGGGGGTTGCGTCATCGGAGCCGTTGTCGGCGATGACAATGCGCCAGTAGTAGGCGCTGAAGTTGGCGGAGAGGTGCGCATGGAGCACGGGTATGCTTTGCGGCAGGGCGCGCTCTTCGTTGAGTACGGGGATTATGATGTCAAGAAATTTTTGGGTCATTTATTTGGGAGTTTTGCCGGTCAATCTTTTCAGCCAGTCAATTTTCATATTACGCCTGTGGAGGTAAATCATGCGGGTGTCAGGCGGCGTTTTGGTTCCGGTATAGGGTCGCCGAATTCGCGTGCGGTATCTAGCCAGAGAGAGATGGCTTCGTTTATGTTGTGCAGCGCGCTCGCCTGCGTGTCGCCGTGCGCGATGCAACCGGGAAGTTCGGGAGCTTCGGCGATAAAGGCGTCATCATCGTCGCTCCAGTACAGAACAACCTCGTACTTGTGCATCGGTATCTTAGTCCTCATCTTGATGAAGGGTTTGGGCGGGAATGTTGACTGTAATCGGGCTTGCCACTTGGAAATTCACCCCCATCCCAACCTTCCCCCGTCAAGAGGGAAGGGGTTTGAAAGGCATCCTAGTGGCGGAAGTGGCGAGTGCCGGTGAAGAGCATGGCGATGCCGTGCTCGTTGGCGGCGGCGATGACTTCGTCGTCACGGATGGAGCCGCCGGGTTCGGCGATTGCGGTAATTCCGCCGGATGCCGCCATTTCTATGTTGTCGGCGAAGGGGAAGAAGGCGTCGGATGCGAGGACGCTGCCCTTTGCCTTTTCTCCGGCGATGCGTAGAGCGAGGTGGACGCTGACCACGCGGTTGGGCTGCCCCGCGCCCATTCCGACTAAGGTGTTGTCCTTCGCGAGAACGATGGTGTTGGACTTGATGTGCTTTGCTGCCTTCCACGCGAATGCGAGGTCGTCAAGTTCGGCGTCGGATGGCTGACGCTCGGTAACGACCTTCCAGTCGGCGGGGGATTCGGCGATGTCGTCGGTCTTCTGCACTAACGCGCCGCCGGAGACCAGACGCACGTCCAAGCCTTCCTGGGGGCCTGATGCGGGCGCGACTTCGAGCAGGCGAGTACGGCGGCGGCGGCGCAGAACTTCGAGGGCATCGTCTTCGTAAGCCGGGGCGATGATGATGTCGAAGAGGACCCCGCGCATCGCCTGGGCCGTCTCGGCGGTGAGGGTGCGGTTGAAGGCGACGATGCCACCATAGGCGGAAACGGAGTCGCCCTCGAATGCTCGCTGATACGCCGTCGGCTGGTGGTCGTGGACAGCGAGGCCGCAGGGGTTGGTGTGCTTGATGACGGTGGCGGCGGGCTGATCGAAGTCTGCGACCACGCGCCACGCGGCGTCGGCGTCGAGGTAGTTGGTGTACGACATGTCGATGCCGTGCAACTGCTTTGCGCGTACGATGCCGCCGGTCGATAGGGGCGCGGCGTAGAGTCCAGCCGGCTGGTGAGGGTTCTCGCCGTAGCGCAGCGCAGATACCTTGCTGAATCCGAAGGTAGTCTCATCCGGCTCAAGCGCGTCTGCGACGAGGTACTGCGATATGGTGGTGTCGTAGAGGGCGACGTGCTGGAATGCCTTGCGCGCGAGTGAACGGCGCTCGTCCTGCGTTATCTCCTCGCCGGCTGCTAGTCGCGCGCCTATCCACTCGTAGTCCGCCGGGTCCACCACGACGATGACGTGCGGGAAGTTCTTTGCCGCGCCGCGAATCATGGTGGGTCCGCCGATGTCGATGTTTTCCAGCGCGTCTATGAGGGTGGCGTCGGGGCGGCTCACGGTGTCAACGAAGGGGTAGAGGTTGGAGGCGACGACATCAATCGTGCCGATGCCGTGCTTCTCCAGCTGGGCGTTGTGCTCAGGGACGTCCCGGCGGGCTAGGATGCCGCCGTAGATGGAGGGGTGCAGGGACTTCACGCGGCCGTCGAGAATCTCGGGGAAGCCGGTGATGTCCTCGACGTGCTGTGCGGGGATGCCGGCGGCAGAGATGGCGGCGTGGGTGCCGCCGGTGCTGACGAGGGAATGGCCGCTGTCGTGGAGGGCGCGGGCGAATCCGGTGATGTCGGTCTTGTCGTACACGCTTAGGAGCGCTTGCATGGGTGTGTCCTTTGGTTATGGGGTTGGTTAAGGGCAGAGAATCGATGCAAAGACGTTTATGGAAACATGTAAATTATACAGGTTTTTGTTGATGACAAGCGTGTATTGTTGCGACGGGTGGCGTTGACGATGGAACATGACGGTTGCTAACATATCGCTGTGATTGTCAGTTATAAGGACAGGCGCACGGCGATGCTCGCGCAAGGCGCATTTGTTCCCGCGTTCCATGCCATCGGTCGCCAAGCGCGCAGGCGGCTTAGGATCTTGGACACAGCGGAATCCCTGAATGAGTTATCGCAGTTGGCTAGTAACAGATTGGAACATCTGCGAGGCGATAGGAGAGGGCAATACTCCATCCGCATTAACCGGCAGTGGAGAATTTGCTTTGAATGGCCATCCGGGGCGGAAGGTCCATCAAATGTAGAGATAGTGGATTACCACTAAGCAGGTGAACATGGATGACCAATATATCCCCAATTACTATCCACCAGTCCATCCCGGTGAAATCCTGCTAGATGAGCTAGTAGAGTTGGGCATCACTTCTGACGAATTCGCGCGGCGAATCGAATTGCCTCCTGAGCATATCGCGGAGATTATCGCGGGCAAGCGGGCAATCACAGGGGAAAGCGCGCTGCGAATAGGGCATTGGTTCAAGATGGAGCCGCGTTTCTGGATGAACTTGCAGATGCAGTACGATCTTGAAACCGCAGAGCGCGAGATAGGCGATGAAGTGGGCGCGTTGCCGACTGTTGCTAGCTAGAAAGTATGTCCGAGTATAGGACCCCTAACTCGGTCATGTTTGTAACGGGGTGCATTTGATGACAATGAACGATAATCAGAATGCCGATAACGCGCAGGCGCCGTCTGACGATGGAGGCATTGTCTATGTGCTCACAAATCCTGCTATGCCCGGACTGGTCAAGATAGGCAAAACTACTCAGAGTGATGTGACTTCTCGCATCAATCAGTTGTACACGACTGGCGTTCCACTTCCTTTTGATTGTGAATATGCCGTTAAAGTTTCTGACATGACGGAGGTGGAGAAGGCCCTTCACACGGCGTTTCGCTCAGCTAGAGTGAATCGGAGTCGAGAGTTCTTTGAGATACAGGTTGATCAAGTGACCGCTATCCTTGACCTATTGAATGGGGAGGATGTTACTCCAAGCGTGGATGAAGAAGCGAAGGAAGGTATTGATGCTGCGGATAAAGCGGCATCGGAAAAATTCAAGAGCCGAAGGCCAAATCTGAACTTTGGCGACTTGGGCATTCCTGCAGGTGCTGAGTTGAAGTTCACCCGCAGAGAAGCAGTAGCGACAGTTATGGATGATAGGAATACCCTGAATTATGAGGGAGAAAACTTCGCCATTTCTGTACTTACTGGAAGATTGATGGATGTAAACTACAACATCCCTCCTAGTAAGTATTGGACTTACAACGGCAGGCTTCTCCGAGACATCTACGACGAATTTCATGGCTTTTAGGAGCCATGGGAGGAACTAGCCTAGGCGGAAGTTGTCGAGTCGCCAGCATAAATTGTCAGCATGTCGTCGATGAATGCTTGGGCCGCTTGCCAGGCGTCTCGGAAATCCCCTTCCGCCAGATGTCCCCGGTCGGCGTGAATGTGCAGGCGTGTGGTCGCTTCCCACCCTTGCATCAAGTCAGATTGATTACCGGGAGACTGACTTGTGAGATTTCTAAGATACGCCCTTTTTGCGCCAACCGCGCCGGGGTTTTGACCGTTCAAGTTGGCGACGGCGTTGATGCACTGTTTGGCGGATTCGTAGAGCAGGGCGGCAGCGGAGTACGGCTTGTTGTAACGCTCCAGCATCAGGTCGGCGTCTTCGCGGTAGCTTCTCGCCCTCGCAAAGTGGAACTCGGCCCTGCGACGCTGCGGGGTATCACTACTGGCTTGCGTCATTCGGGCGCGAATTGGCGGTGGCACTTGCGGATGAAGAGGGGCAGGTCTTCGTGAGGATACTCTAAGTCGTAGAATTCCAGCACGTCCATTTTGGCGTGGTCTCCTAACAACTCTCCTGATATAAGGTGCCCGAGGTAGTGGTATCTGGTGTTGTACTTTTTGTCCAAGGATCTGGCTACGGCGCTGAGGTTTGAGGGGTCCAGCCCGTGCGCTTTTGCGAGCATCCTATATGTGGCTCTGGTGGCTTGCCAGAGGATGCGTGAGGATTCTATGTAGTTGCCCGCGTCGAATTCGCGCTGGGCAACTACAAGGCTTTCGAGCGTGGTCATTTTTGCTTTGGGCGCATTCATCGTCTCTACTCCTGCCGCTACCGTGCCGCATGCAATTTTAGCACAGTGACGACTTCGGATTGCCGGACTATGAGATGCTGACGCGCTCGTCGTTGGTGGTTTGCAGCACGTTGCCGACGACTTCGGCGTTTGGGATGGCGCTGAGGATGGCGTCCGCGTCCGAGGGGTCGCATACGAGGGTCATGCCGATGCCCATGTTGAAGACGCGGTACATCTCTTCGCCGGCGATTAGGGAGCGCTCCTGGAGCAGGGTGAATATGGGCGGGACGCGCCATGTGGATGAGTCGAGGTGCGCGGATGTGCCGTCAGGGAGGATGCGCGGGATGTTCTCGACTAAGCCGCCGCCAGTGATGTGCGCCATGCCCTTGATGACGGGCAGCACGGGTTGGATGGTGTCAACGTAGGACGGGTGCGGCATGAGCAGGGCGTCGCCGAGGGTTACGTTGTCGCCAAGTTCGGGTACGACTTCATTCAGCGCGGAGGGGTTGTCGTCTAATCCGAGGGCGTGGCGCACGAGGGAGTAGCCGTTGGTGTGCAAGCCGTTGGATGGGATGCCTATGATAGCATCGCCGGGACGGATGTCGCTGCCGTCGAGGATCCTGTCCCGCTCGACCGCGCCGACCACGAATCCCGCCATGTCGAAGTCGCCTTCTGCGTAAAGGCCGGGCATCTGGGCGGTCTCGCCGCCGATGAGGGCACAGCCTGCTTGCTCGCAGGCGCGCGCCATGCCCGCTATGAGCGCGGCGACTATATCGTTGTGGAGCGAGGCGACGGCCAGGTAGTCGAGGAAGAAGAGGGGTTGCGCGCCGCAGACGATGATGTCGTTGACGCAGGCGTTTACGAGGTCTTCGCCGATGGTGTCGTAGCGGTCCATCATGATGGCGAGTTTGAGCTTGGTGCCAACTCCGTCGGTGCTGGACACGAGCACGGGGTCATCATAGCCGCCGAGCCGGTAGAGCGCGCCGAAGCCGCCCACGCCGCCTAGCACCTGTGCGCCGTGCGTGGGGGCTACGATGGACTTGATGCGCTCTTTGATGTCCTGGGCGTCGTCGAGGTTGACGCCTGCTTGCTTGTAGGTTATCTGCTCCAAATTACTCTCCGGGAACTAACATCGATGGACAGGATAGAGAGGATTTATCGCCCCCTGCCCCTGAGAATGCAGGGGCAGGCTCTAACCTTCCCCCATCGGAGGGGGAGGGCTAGGGTGAGGATAAAACGCGCTGAACTCCATCACAGACACCCCCATCCCAACCTTCCCCCATCAAGGGGGAAGGAGTTTATGCTCTGGATTTTCGGTCGTTCCTGCTATATTCAGCCGAAATTATACCTGAAATGTCCAAATACCTACCCCTGTCATCCCATCAATGGGGAAGGAACTTTCCTACTTCTGATAGGGTTTCGATCCAGAAGCGGCGCTCGCGCTCTTTGACTCGCTCTTCGAGGGTTTCGAGGGTGTCGCCGGAGAGGACGGGGACTTCGCACTGGGCTAGGGTCGGGCCGTGGTCGTACTGCTCATCGACGTAGTGGATGGTAACGCCGGTTACGGTTTCCCCGGCATCGAGGACTGCCTGATGGACGTTGCTGCCGTACATGCCCTTGCCGCCGAATCTGGGCAGGAGCGCGGGATGGCTGTTGAGCACGCGGTTGTGGTAGCGGGAAAGGGTGATGGGACCGAGCAGGCGCATGTATCCGGCGAGTAGCACCATGTCAACGTCGTGGTCTTGCAGCGTGCGGCATATCTCGTAGTCGAGGGAATCAGGGTGGGTTACGGCGCTCAAGTGGTATGCTGGAATGCCTTCATCGCGGGCGCGCTGGAGGGCGCGGGAACGGGAGTTGTTGCTGATGACCACACTGACTTCGGCGTTGAGGTCGCTGCGCTTGCAGGCGTCGATGATTGCCTGGAGGTTGGTGCCGCTGCCGGAGGCGAGAGCGGCGAGGCGGAGTTTTCTGTAAGGTAACATCGATGTACAGGATGAACAGGATAGCAACAGGATAACTTAGGCTTCGAGGGCGAGCTTGTCCATCATTTCGAGCTGGACGGGGATGGGGTATTCGCCGGTGAAGCACGCCATGCAGAGTGAGTTGCGCTGTAAGCGTACGGAGTCCACGAGGGCTTCATGGCTGAGGAAGCCGATCGAGTCCGCGCCGACATAATCACAGATGTCGTCAACTGTCATGTTGGCGGCGATGAGTTCGGGCTTTGTCGCCATGTCAACGCCGAAATGACAGGTGGATACGATGGGCGGGGCGCAGATTCGCAGATGGACTTCGCGCGCGCCGCCTCGCCGGAGCAGGTTGACGACATGGGGCGTGGTTGTGCCGCGCACTATGCTGTCGTCCACGACTATGATGCGCTTGCCGCCGATAATCTCGGGCAGCACGTTGAGCTTGAGGCGGACGCCGAGGTCGCGCAATTGCTGGTCGGGCTGGATGAAGGTGCGGCCGACGTAGCGATTCTTGACGAGTCCTTCGGCGTAGGGGATGCCGGACGCCTGCGAGTAGCCAACGGCGGCGGCTGTGGCGGAGTCGGGCACGCCGATGACCAGATCGGCGTCAATCGGATGTTCCCTGGATAGGGCAGCGCCCATTTCGGCGCGCGCCGAGTGAACCAGCCTGCCCTCTATTACGCTGTCGGGTCTGGCGAAGTAGATGTACTCGAAGACGCAGCCTGCGGAGATTCTGCCGTTGTCGGGCGGGCGCTTGTATATGGTGCGTATGCCGTTTCCGTCAATGAGGACGGCCTCGCCAGGATCGACGTCGCGTATGAAGTCAGCGCCGATGTGGTCGAAGGCGCAGGACTCCGACGCGAGCACCCAGCCGTTGGCGAGCTTGCCGATGCAGAGCGGGCGGACGCCGAGCGGGTCGCGGATGCCGATAAGCTCGGTCGGGGTCATGACGGTGAGGGAGTATGCGCCCTGAAGGCGGCGCATGCAGTAGGCTATGCGCTCCTGCCAGTCTAGCCCAGGGGCGTGCGCGAGCATGTGGGCGATAATTTCGGAGTCGTTGCTGCCGTGGAACTCCAAGCCCCAGAGCGAGAGTTCCTGCTTTAGTTCGCCAGCGTTGATGACGTTGCCGTTGTGGGCGAGGGCGAGGTTGACGGCCGTGCTGACGGAGCATATCGGCTGTGCGTTGTCGATGACGCTGCTGCCGGTGGTGGAGTAGCGGGTGTGTCCGATGGCGATGTGTCCGGGAAGCTGGGCAATGTCCTCTTCCTGGAATGCCTGACCGACGAGTCCCATGGAGACTTTCAGATGTATGCCGTCGCCGGTGCTGGAGGCGATGCCTGCGCTCTCCTGCCCGCGATGCTGGAGCGCGTAAAGGCCGAAGAAAGCGTATCGGGCGACATCCTCGCCTTCGGAGTATATGCCGACGATACCACAAGCCTCGCGCGGGTAGTCGTCTCGCGGGGCCGCGGTCGGATTGGAATGCCGAGGGGTGTCGCCGTTCATAGTCAACTCCGCTCGCTGGTCCGTTTCCACGGTGTCTCGTCTAATGCAGGCACAGTGTCAGTATAAGGGGCGAGGGATGGTAAAAGCAATGCGGTTGTTGGACGGGAATGGTTTGATACAGATGGATAGAGCACGGAGTTCGGTTTGACTGCTGAGTGTGTTACACTGTCAGTGATTGCATTGCAATCATAATATCGGAACATAACATTTCGTATGGAGGTGAGTATGGCGAGCATCACTGTGCGTAACCTGGACGAGAGACTGAAGCGACGCCTACGTATCCGGGCAGCGGAAAATGGCAAGTCTATGGAGCAGGAAGTCAGGGATATTCTGAAGGATGCGCTGGGCGACGAAGTTCCGACGGGCAAGGATTTGGCAAGCACCATTCGCGCCCGGTTCGCGCCCTTTGGCGGCGTGGAACTGGAACTACCACCGCGTGAGGCTATGCGTGAGCCGCCTAAGTTTGACTGAGCCTGAGACCGATGATTGTTCTTGACACGAATGTTGTTTCCGAGCCGATGCACCCTTCTCCGTCTGAAGTCGTCGTTCAATGGATGGCGAGGCAAGTCCAGTCAAACCTGTATATTTCCACAGTCAGCGAAGCAGAACTGCGCTATGGCGTCGAGTTGTTGCCGGCGGGACGGCGCCGGGACGGACTGCGTTCCACAATAGAGACAATGCTCAGAGAGGACTTTGTGGGGCGCATTCTGACGTTCGACAGGGCTGCTGCCCGGTATTACGCGGTAATAGCCGCCGCGCGCCGCGCCGCGGGAATGCCCGTGAAGTACTTCGACTGTCAGATAGCGGCGATTGCGCGCTCCAGAGGTTGGAGCGTCGCAACGAGAAATGTGAGGGATTTCGAGGGTTGCGGCGTTGATGTCATCAACCCGTGGTCGAGCGTCTGAGGACTTGCGGCTGCTGCGCGCCTATCGTCCAGTTGTTGTTTAGGGATGATGATGTGAGCAATTCTCTCAAGTGGTTAGACTTTTTGCTCGGGCGCACAAGTCGTTCCGGTCAGGATGGACGGCTGTGGACGCGCGACTTCGTCTTGAATTTGCTGGCGATGCACTTCTTATTTGTGGGCTTTTCGGCGACATGGACAACTATACCGCCGTTTGCGATAAAACTCGGCAGCGACCCGGCATTGCAATTGACCATCATCGTGGGAGCTTTCGGCATAATTGGGCTGTTCATACGACCCTTTGGCGGGCAATGGGTTTACATACTGGGGCCGAAGCGCGTTGCAGTGGTTGGCACGATAATCTTCGCGCTCGGCAGCCTGTCGTACTTTGCGCTCGACATCGTATCGCACATCTATTCGACAAGTGCGTGGTGGCTCGTGCCGATGCGGATGGTGCAAGGAGTTGGGCTCGCGCTGGGTCCGTTAGGAACTTGGACAATAGCCGCCAACATTGCGCCGCCTGAGCGCCGCGCCGAGGCGATGTCTTATACCGGCAATGCAATCGCCGTAGCGTCCCTGTACGCACCGTTCATGGCATCCTTCATATATGAAGGAGCGGGAGCGCGTGAAGCCTTTTTCTTCTCAGCGCTGGCGACGGCGGCGGCGACCATTGCCTGCCTGCTAATATCGTCGAGGCGCGTCGGGTTTCAGCAACTCCAACCTTCCGCAAGAGAGAGGGAAGAAAGCGGCAGGCCGCCTCTTGTGGCGCGTTCGGCGATATTCCCCACGCTAATTTTACTGACATACACATTCACCACTGCATCGACGAGCGCATACCTGCCGATGCTGGCTGATGAGGGGAACCTCGGAAATCCCGGACTGTTCTTTACCGTGTTCTCCTTAATGTCAATGCTTGCAATGGCGGCGTCAGGCCACGTGGCGGATAGGTTTGGGCGCGCGACGGTCATAGTTCCGGGCTTGCTCTTAGTTGCGTTGGGGATGTTCGTGGTGAGCCTGGCAACCACCCAAACGGTCATAGCGCCGGGGATGCTTTCCGTCACGTTGTGGATGCTCGTGGTGAGCATCTCCACCACTCGAGCTATTTTCCTTAGCGGAGGCATTCTCGCAGGGCTGGGTTCTGGGATGCTGCAACCGGGAGTGCAGTCGCTCACGGTGGACAGAGCGCCATTGCGGGAGCGTAGCGCGGCATTGGCGACATTGCAGCAGGCATGGGATATAGGCGGATTTCTATTGGTGCCCGCGCTTGGTCCAGTGCAAAGGTATGCCGGGACGGCGAGCACTTTTGGGTTCACAGGCATAGGAGCGCTGATTGGGATGCTTGGCTTCATCATCGTCAACGCTAAATCACCTACGAAACTGCCGGGCGGGACACTTCGGGGGAATAGGCTCGGCTGACATTCTTGATACGCTCAGGCACTTGCGGCTATTAGCGCGTCGTGGCTGGCGTACTTGTTTTCGTGAGGTAAACGCGTCTGGCGTTCATGGCATTCAGGCGGTCTTTGCGCTCTTCGCCGCTTCTTGAATATCATGCCGTCCTTCGCGTTCCGTGAATTTCCCCGCTACTGCGCCACTATCGGCTGGGCGATTATCCAGAGGCTGACGGCGGTGTAGAAGACCATGAGGGCGAGCATTGGGTACTGGCCGCGCAGGGCGAGTGAGTGAGTAGTGGCGCGGCGGATGGCTATGGTGTGGGCGATATAGACGGAGATGATGTGGCCGATGACGATGGCGGCGACAGACACTATCCACGCGAACTTGGTGCTTATGACTGTGGGGTCTATGCGGTAGCCTGCGCCGCCGAAGATGTCCCAACCGAAGCCGAAGGGGTCTGAGGCGAGCGGGATGATGAGCTGGCCCTGCACTAACAGCAGGGAGAGGAAGTGCGCCATGTTGTACGCGAGGGCGATGGGTACGAGGGAGAAGACGTAGGCGCGGGCGACTTCGGTGAGGGATGCCTGCTCGCGGGAGAGCGCGCGAATGCCGAGGCAGAAGAGCAGGTATATGCCGAGGAAGAGCAGGGGTATCAGGACTACTCCGAGTGTGTCGATTACGCTGACGCCGCCGGGTCCTAGCAGGCGCAGCCCGACGGTCTGGACGCTGAGCCAGTTGGTGGTTTCCTGCAAGCCGTCGAAGGTTACGGCGGCAAGGGCGAGGATCACGAAGGCGCAGGTCTGCCATGATACGTGCCCGACCGAAACTAGGCCTGCTGCCCAGGGTCGGATGTTGAACTGTCGCTGCGAAGGCCGGGCGCGCTCGTAGCGAGCGTAGCAGTCAACGCAGTCCGACTCTTTCTGTGCTTCGCCGGCTTCACTGCCGGTATCGCAGTCGAGTTCGCGTTGTTCACAGTTGCCGCCGACTACGCGGATTTCCGTGGGGGAGAAGCGGGCGAATATGCCGAAGAGGACAGCGAACGGGTCGCCGTAACGCAGCCAGACGTGCTTGCCGTAGAGGAGCATGCCGCCGAGCGTATAGACGGAGTAGGCGATGATGATGATGCCGAGGTAGCGGGGGATGATAGAGCCGGGATAGACGTTCTCCAGCCAGACGAAGGCAAGGAAGGCGATTAGCGCGGGCATTGCGTCCCAGCCGGCGGGGTATGGGCGGAGTCCTGAGTTCATGCCCTTCGACAAGCTCATGGCGAACGGAAACTTTGCTCCCAGGCTTTTCAGCAGCCACTCGGTCCACTCGTAGAGCGCCTTCCACGGGTTGATGAGCATCCACAGGTTGCCGAAGAGGGCGGCGATGTAGCCCATGCCGACCCACCAGATTATCCATACGAAGGTGGGGGAGAAATTCGCGAGCGGGTTGTCGCTGCCGAACAGGGATGTGGCAAGGACGAGCAGTAGCATCAGGACGGAGAGGACTTGCGCTACGACGGACTTGATGCGGGAGGTCAGGGTTACGCCGGGGAGGGAGAGCAGGTTGAAGCGCGGGTAGCGGAATTGCGCGCTGCCGCCCTTGAGGAATATGCCGATGACGACGAATGACAGGGCGACCGTTGCTGCCGCGCCTGCCATGAAGTAGCTCAGCGGGATGGGCAGGTCGTAGCGCTGACCGAAGGCGTGGGCGTACACGGGGACGGGGGCTAACAGGATGAACAGGATGGGTAGGATTGGAAAGAGTTTTCTCATGGAAATTCGCCGGTTTTCATTTTTTCGAGGACAGGGGTGAGATTTCACCCCCATCCCTTCGGCAAGCTCAGGACAGGCTCTAATCTTCCTCCATCAAGGGCTGACAGGGGTATGTATTTGGCATTTCAAACGTAATGTCGTTGCGCTTCAAGGGGTTCGGATTTCTTCTGTCATTCCGAACGAAGTGAGGAATCAAGCGTCCTTAACTACGTGCAAGCTTGTCCTATAACAGATAATTTCAGATTCTTCACTCCGCTGCGCTGCGTTCAGAATGACAAGATGAGTAGGTTTTGTACTGAAATCACCCTTTATCTACCCCTATCAGTCCATCAAGGGGGAAGGAATCTATTGTTGTGAGTTTTGTTGGTCGGCTTGGGCGCGGATGAAGTTGATGGTGTCCCAGATTTCGTCGTCGGTGAGGTTGTCGGCGAGGCCCACCATTGTGGTGCCTTCGATGCCGTTGGCGATGAACCGATATATGTCGGCGTCGCCGTGCAAAGGCACATGAATGGACAGGTCCGCGGGCGGCGGCTCCAGGCCTTCCGCGCCGGGTCCGTCGCCTCGCCCGTTTACTCCATGGCATGTCAGGCAGTAGCGCTCATATACGATCTGTCCGGCTGCTACGGAGTCTGATGTGGGCGGTATGGGGTTGCGTACAATCGCCTGCGCTTCTGACGCAGATTGTGCGGCGATAAGCAGCCAAGCGCCCGCGATGAAGCCCGCCGCGCCGCATGCCATCGTGAGCGCGCCCGCGCGGTTGTACCAGGCGCCCATGGGGATGCCAGCGCCGAGGAAGACGACACCGAGCAATCCCAAGGCGATGCCGAGATACAGCCCACCTTTCGTCGCATCGGGAGCGATTGCCGCGCTTGCATCTGCTCCGGTAGAGTCTATCTCAAAGCGGAATGCTGTGCGGGCGTCGAAGGCGTCGGGGCGCTGCACGAGAAGCTCAACCTGATACGCTCCCGATATGCTCAATGCGCTTTCGGCGAGCTGGTATTCGCCGCCGCCGATGTTCGTTGTCGGGACAGGCTCTTCGCCGAAGTCTGCGTCGAGGTAGGATACGCGCAGGCGCACGTCGCTGGCGTTTTCTATGGGTTCGCCGAAGCGGTCTGCCAGTTTCACGGTGAAGGTGTTATCGCCCACACGGGCAGGTTCTACGGTGAGAGCGATGCCCATGCCCTCCACGGTGTCGGTGAAGGTCAGCGCTTGCTGCTCGGACGCAAGGGTGCGGGACGCGAACTGGCGCGCCGGTTCGAGAGCGGTTAGGAAGCCGACTGTGAGTATAACGAGGGTTGCCAGTATTATCTCAGCGACGACGGTGCGGCGCAGCCATCGGGCGGCGGTGCCGCTGCCCCGAAGCCGAGGCCTCACCCATATCAGATTGACGGCGGCGACAAGCAGCAATACCGCAAGGAGCGCTATCTTCGCAAGCAGCGCGCCGCCGTATGGGGTGTCGAGGGCGGCGAAATCCGTTACCTGCGCCCAGGCGCTGTATGCGCCGGTCACGATGAGGACCGCGACACTGAACGCGGCGGCGACGGAGAATCGGGGCACGAGGCGCGAGAGGGCGTTGCGGCGTGCGGATTCGGAGATGCCGTGAATGAAGAGCGGGGTGTTCGCTATGAGCTGCATCAGACCGCCGACCCAGACGGCGGAGGCTGTGAGATGCACTACATCGTTTATCAGAGCGAAGCGGGCTATGCCCAGCGTTGCGGCGGCGTGGCTGGTCATGCTGATGGTCAGAAGAATGCCCAGCGATGCAATGAGGGCAAGCCAGAGAGTGGTTGAAAGCAGGACATCCTGCCTCCCGCTGCGGCGGAACCGAATGACTAGAGGTAGCAGGAACAGCAAGGCGGTCAGGAGCGCGAGACCTGCGCGGTACTGCCATATTCTGCCCCATTCGGTCTGCTGCAGGAGTTCGAGGGCGGGCGGTCCCGCGGCAGTCGTGGGTTCGAGGTCGAAGGCGATGGCGGTCTGTGTTATCAACTGGGCAACCGATGCCAGAAGAAACGCGATGAGGGCTAACCACAACAGGCGCTGCGACCGGGAGCGCAGGCGCGGGCGAAGTCTGCCGAGCGGCGAGCGCGTTCCGGCTGCCACAAAGACGGGTGCGGAGACGAGCAGCTCGAATGTGAGCGCGCCGGTGAGCGTGAGCGCGCTTAGGAGCACTATCCAGCGGATGTAAGGCTCTTCGGGCGACCCTAAGAGCGGGGCATCGGCTGTCTGCACTGCTGCCGCTTCGGTAAGAGGCCCTCCTACGGAGAAGATGAACGAGCCGCGCAGCGAGTGGCCGTCTATGGTTGACAGGTTGCGCCAAGCGACGGTGTATGTGCCGTCCGGCAGTTCGGGCAGGCTAACGGACATTAGGGTGAGGTCGTTGGCGTCAACGGCGCTGTCAATGTTGTCAACGCGCGTGCCGGTGGCGTTCAGCACCTGAATCTCGCTGAATGCCGCTTCCATCGGCTCGGAGAACCAGATAGTGATGCGCTCGGGTGATGTGTCGAGAGTGGAGTTCGCGGATGGCTCAGAACGGATGAGATTGGCGTGCGCTTCCGCGACTTGCGATTGGACCGCAAGTGCGAGGGCGCATGCCAATAGGACTGTGAGCGCGAATTTCATGGAAGTAATTTTACAGGATGGATAGGAAGTCAACACCCTCACCCTCTGGGAGAGGGTCAGGGTGAGGGGTTAATTCTTGCGGCGGAGGGCTGCGGCAATGCCTACGCCGCCTGCCACGATGCCGATCACGCCGACGGCAATGCCGACTATCGCGAGTGTGGTCGCGGTGGATGCGCTGTCCTGCGCGCTGCTAGCGGCGTCGTCGAGCGCGAGGGCGGTGTCCTGCGCCTGTCGCGCGGATTCGAGAGCGCCGCGAACGGCGGATTCAAGCTCTCTAGTGGATGCCGCGCTCTCCGGGAACTGGATTGCCGTAGCGGGCTGCACGTCGTCGAAGGTGCCCACGCCGGACTCGAACCGCTCGTCAAGTTGCATTCCTTCTATTGAGCCGAAGAAGTGAAAGACGTACTGTCCGGAAGCAGTAGGAATGAAGTCTGCCTTGTAGTTTCCCGGTTCGTCGAAGGCGTGCAGGGACATATTCCGTTTTGCGCCCGATGGGACGTGGGTTACCTCGACCAGAATGGTCTGTTCCAGTCCGGTAACACCCGTAATCAACTCCGCGCCGTGGCTGTGGCCGGCTCCCGCGTCTGCGGACTCAGAATGATGGGCGTGTTGGCCTGTGTCGGGAATGGTTACCGATGCGGTTGCTTCCACAGCCTTGCCGTCGTAAGTGAGTTCGCTGTGGGAGTTGGTGTTCAGGGTTACGCGCACCTGCCGCTCGCCGGGTTCAAGTCCTTCAAGGAGGTAGGTTGGACCATAGACGCGGTCAATTTTCACGTCATCCACATAGATGTGCGCGTGACCCTCTCCGGGGACATGTTCGCCGTCAACATTGTCGGGTGTCCAGAGCCAGCCTTCGGTCATGACCTCAACAGTGACGTTGCCGCCGTCGTCAACTTCGGCGGTGACGTCGATGCTGATAGGGACTTCGGACTCTATCGTGCCGTAGTCTTCTGCCGCAGCGTGGCTGTGTGATGACGGCTCGCCGTGACCGTGTGCGGCGACTTTCGTCACGCTGAGGTACACACCGTTCAGCATGCCTTCGAATGCAGGCTCGTGCAGGAAGCCGACAACGAGGTTGTAGTCCTCGATGTCTCTGGGTTCGTGCGCCAGTGCCGTTCCCAGGGAGAGTGCGAGTGTCAATATAAGTATGATGAATGCCGCAATGGATGCGGGCAAAAGTTTCTTCAACAAGGGCTTTCTCCTAAATTGCGGTGGTTTTGGACGATGGGTAGTTCTCTCCCTCACCCTAACCCTCTCCCAAGGGGAGAGGGGACTTTGCCTTGTGTCAGGATTGTTTGCTCCTGCGTCTTTCCCTGATGTACATCCGGATTGCGAGCGCGACAACTATGATGAAGGCGAGCAATGCGACCAGTGTTATGATGCCGGTGACGGGGTTCGGCGTTGTTACCTCAACCGGAAATTCCGCTGTCGCCTCGTCTGATTCCGGACTGTCCACGCTGACGGTGAATGTCCACATGCCGGGCCTGTCCAGAACAATCGGCTGGTCGGTGTCGTAGTAGCCAGGGTAGTTCTGCGAGTCAGGGTCGGGGCTGACGATGATTGGCCCGATTTCCGGCGGTCCTATCTCCGGCGGGTTACCCACGGGACCTGCTTCGCCTTCGATGGGGGGACCTATTGCGGATACTGCCACATCCGCGTCTAAAACGGGCGTAGTCGATGCCGCGTCAGTTATCAGAATCGACAGGTAGAAGTTGCCCACGACGGGCGACTTCGGGATCTTTCCAAACCCTATCTGATATGCTCCCGCGGTGCGTAAATCCCACTCTATGACGCGCCCGTTGGCCTGAGCCGATGGGGATGCGAGATGGACGGTCGCAAATACTGCAACGCCCAGCAGACCTACGCCGATAGCGGCGAGTCTAATCCAGAGTAATGGCAATGTGTGCAGACCTCACGCTGCGTCCAAGGGATGAAAGGGAAAGCCAGCAGGATGCGTGAGAAGCGCAGGAGGCCTGCCGTGTGGGATCGGGGTGTGCTGCCGAGCCGCGCTGACAAGAGGCGGAGGGAATATGAAGACCGAGGTGGGCAGGAAGCGAAACATGGACTCTGAGTCCACATCTACCGGAGAAGCGGCGATGGTAGCTGCTATGCTGGCATCGCTCTTGTAGAGTGCGATTGGAGTGTTGCCATTCGTGCTTGCGGGCGCCGCGTGCCTGTGGATATGGTATTGAGATTCGAAGGCGTGAGTGTGTTCGCCGGGAGCGCCGAAGTGAAGGTGGTCGGGTTGGCGCTCGGCGAAGTGGTGGTCGAACATGGGACCTGCAAGAGGCGCCAACAACGCCGCGACGACGGTGAGCGAAACGATCGCGCCAATGAAGTCCCTGACAAGTGCTTTGTGGCTCATTGTACTGGTGCAATTATAGCATAGGAGATTTTGCAACAAGGTATGGACATAATACTGGATATGGGTTATCTTCAATGCAGGTATTTATTTCGCGCGACAAAACCAGTTAAGAGGGGTTCGCTATGGCAACAAAGTCTGTGCCGTTCGGGGCGATGACGAATGCGCTGCCCATAATAGACCCGCGCGACCTTCCCGGTGAACGCGAAGAGGTAATTGACGGCATGTTCCAGAATCCGAACATCCTTGATGCGGTGACTATTCTGGAGGCTCGTTACAAGGATGATCCGACGGTGTTTGTCGATGCGGGCACCGTCATCTGCTATAACCCGGAGAATCTGAACGATAGAGTTTTTCCGGACTGCTATGTCGCCTTCGATGTGCCGGCAGGCGCGATATTCGCGCAGAACGGCTACCTCATCTGGCAGGTCGGCAAGGCGCCGGACTTCGCGCTGGAGGTGGCTTCCGAATCAACGGCGAGGCGTGACATCACATTCAAGCGAGAACTGTATGAGCGGATTGGAGTGCGAGAATACTGGCGGTTCGATCCTAGCGGCGGGGACTATTACGGCGAACCACTCGCGGCAGACAGGATGGTAGATGGCTCACACACACCCGTTGAAATAGATGTCAATGATACGGGTATGTTGTCAGGATACAGCGAGGTTCTTGGGCTGTGGCTGTGCGTGGAAGAAGGCATGCATCCGATTGCCGATCACATTCGTATGAACAGGCTGTTGTTCTACGACCCGGATGGAGGCACATACCTGAGAAATCTTGCTGAGACGGAAGGCGCGCTGACAGAGACGGAAGATACTCTTGCTGAGACGGAAGGTGCTCTAACCGAGACACAGCAATCCTTGGCTGAGACGGAGCAATCCCTGACGGCGGCACGGTCGAGGATACGGGAATTGGAATCGAAGTTGCGCCGTCGTCAAGCCGACTAGCGAGAGTTGGGCGTGTTGGATGCGTAGGAAGGCGCACAGTGCCTTCGGCCTTCGATTCTTCATGTCGTCGCGCAGCCGCATCGCTCGTTAGCATTTATGAGACTCCTTGTTGCCGCCTCCGCATTCGTGGGTGGCACTCTTTTTGCGTTTGAGATTGGCGCAACGCCACTTATCGCACTCTTGCCGTTCGGCGCAGCCGCGTTGCTGGGCGCATTTCTGCTGATGAGCTTGCGGCGGTCGCCTTGGGTCGCGCTCGTCGCTCTGGCATTCATAGCCGGTGTTGCGCGCGTGGCGATGTTCGAGGATGCGCCGCTGCCATCATACGCAAGCCCGCGCTCGCAGCAGGTGACGGGTGTGGTGCTGAGTGATGTGGAGTCCCTGGGGAGTTTTGCGCGCTTTCGGCTGGGTATGGAGCGCATTCGGTCGGGTGGAGGAGAGTGGATTGACGTTGAAGGGACGCTGCTTGTAACGGCGCGCGCGCCTGCTGAAATAGCGCGAAGCAGGGAAGCGCCGTATTTCCGCTATGGCGACCGATTGCTAATCGAAGGGACTGTCAGCGAACCCCCGGAGTTGGATGGATTCGACTATGCGGCGTATCTGGCGCGGCAGGGAATCGCGGAGGTGCTGGACGCTCTCAGCGTAGCACTTGTCGAAAGGGGCGAGGGCAGCGCGTTCTACCGCTCGCTGTATGAATTCAGGAGGCGGCTTGCTGAGTCCATTGCTGCCGTCGTGCCTGAGCCGCAAGCGGCGCTCGGACAGGCTACGCTGCTGGGACTGCGGCGGAACATCCCGTCTGAATTGACGGAGGCGTTCCGGCGGACGGGGACGGCACACCTGCTGGCGATTTCGGGTCTGCATGTGGGAATACTGCTCGGCATCAGCCTCGCCGCGTCTGCTGCGCTTCTGGGCAGGAAGCATCACCTGCATCTGATCGCGCCGCTGCTCGTCATCTGGCTGTATGGCCTACTGGCGGGCATGTCGCCGTCCGCAACTAGGGCCTGCATTATGGGGAGCGTCTATCTGGCGTCGCTGGCGTTCGGGAGACAGCGCGGCTCGCTCGCGCCCATCGGATGCGCCGCCGCGCTGATGGTCGCAGTCTCGCCGTCAGTGATTTACAGCATCTCGTTTCAGCTCAGCTTCGCGGCGATAGCGGGCATAGCTGCATTCTCAGATGTGTTTGGAGAATCACTGCGGTCTTCTATCGAGCGCCGCGCTAGAAGTGCGGACGAAAACCCCTGTTATGAAGAGAGTTCATGCCAGCGAGGTCCGGGCTGTCAGTGCGTGAGATCCGGTCCGACTGATGGGAGTGTCATTCCACCGAATTTCTGATATGACGGCGAGCAAGAGAGCACAGAACACAGAGCGGTTACCCGATGCTCCTTCTCCCATCATGCCCACCTTGCCCGCCACCAGCGTCAGGTTCGCAACGGCAGCCGCCATCAGCAGTTGGAACAGCGTCCTGGAGCGTCCGAAGTACCGGGCCTGCCTCATCCCAAGTTGCACCAGTCGAGCCAGTCTGTGTTCCACCACCACTCGCCGCTGACGATACTGCGCAAAGTCATCGCTCATCTGCAACGCGCGCGCCTGCTGAAGCAGCGACTCCTGGGGGTGAAGACTCACCGTTCTGCCCTTTCCCTCTCCCGCTGCCACACAGCGCTCTCTGAGCGAACATGCTCCGCACAACGCGGCGTCGAAGCGAAAGCCTCTCTTCCTGTGCAACCGCCCTGTCCTGTCCCTGCGACTGCCTATCCGATACACCTTGTCGGTTGTATGACCCGCAGGACAGGTGCAGGTCCCGGACTCGAGGTCTATCTCGAAGTCCTCCTTGGGAATGTGCTTGCGTTCAGGGCGCTTGGGCATCTTCGCTATCAGACTGCGACCGGCATCGGCAAATTCCTGACGTGTGATTCCATCCCCGTACACCACATCCCCCATGGTCTCCACCACCGCCGCCGACGCGTTCCGTTCGCTGCGTTCGACCATCCCTAGCGCGCCGTCGCTGTCTGTGGCGTTGCCAGCCAGCACGTCCACGGCGGTTATCAACTGGGAGTCGGTGTCCACAGCCACCGATGCCTTGTGACCATCGAACCGCCTGCTGGAACTCTTGTGTCCGTGGCGCATGTCGGGATCATGGACCGACACCATCCGGTCTCGACTCACCCCACGCTTCAGAGACACCCCACCCTCTGTACGTTCGATATCCTGCAGCAACAACTGAGCCAGCAGTTCGGACGCCTCGGCTATCCGGTCTCTCTGTGAACTGTCCTCTTCACAAAGTCCCCACGTCCTCCGCGCCATCTTCAGAAGCCTGTCCGCATCCCCCACTATCTCCGAAAGCAACCTGCGCCGAGCGACACTGTCGTCCCAGTCAATGCAGGCATCGCCCTTGACGCTGGAGCCGATGTATCCTCGGTATCCGTTCTGCGCCGCCCACTCTACCGGCTCGACTCCCTCTACTTCCGACAGCGCTCGCATCAGCTTCACTATCCCGTCCGCAAGCAGGTTGTAGGTATCCTTCACCGCCCCACGACCCAGTATGTAGGTCGTGTCCAGGGCCACCTTCATGCGACGACCTTTGATGTATCCTGTCTCCCTGGCATACCTCAGACTGCGCTCGAACACCTCTTTTGCCTTCTCATGCAGTATCAGACGAGCACGAAACAGCTGGAGCGTGCTCTTGGCGAACGGCCTGTCCTCAATCTCGATGCCCAATGCCACCTTCCAGCGTATATCGAAGTCCGCTCTCTGCTTGGCTTCGGCGTCGCTCGCCCTGTCGTAGGTCTGAAGCAATAGCGCCGTGGACAGAAGACTCGGCGGTACGCTCTCGCGACCGTTGTCGGCGCAGTACAGCTCGGCGAAGTCCTCGTCCCGAAACAGCTTACCCCTCATAGATGCGAGCAGACCGTAGAAAGTCCCACGACCCACATGGTCCAGATACAGACTGTCCGCTTCCCACAGCCCCCGCTGATCTGATTGCCTTCCCAGCATTGGCGATCTCCATTATCTCAGATGGCTGCAAGTATAATACCTCCACCCCACTTTTCGGCCAGACTTCTAGAAGTGCGGACGAAAACCCCTGTTATGAAGAGAGTTCATGCCAGCGAGGTCCGGGCTGTCAGTGCGTGAGATCCGGTCCGACTGATGGGAGTGTCATTCCACCGAATTTCTGATATGACGGCGAGCAAGAGAGCACAGAACACAGAGCGGTTACCCGATGCTCCTTCTCCCATCATGCCCACCTTGCCCGCCACCAGCGTCAGGTTCGCAACGGCAGCCGCCATCAGCAGTTGGAACAGCGTCCTGGAGCGTCCGAAGTACCGGGCCTGCCTCATCCCAAGTTGCACCAGTCGAGCCAGTCTGTGTTCCACCACCACTCGCCGCTGACGATACTGCGCAAAGTCATCGCTCATCTGCAACGCGCGCGCCTGCTGAAGCAGCGACTCCTGGGGGTGAAGACTCACCGTTCTGCCCTTTCCCTCTCCCGCTGCCACACAGCGCTCTCTGAGCGAACATGCTCCGCACAACGCGGCGTCGAAGCGAAAGCCTCTCTTCCTGTGCAACCGCCCTGTCCTGTCCCTGCGACTGCCTATCCGATACACCTTGTCGGTTGTATGACCCGCAGGACAGGTGCAGGTCCCGGACTCGAGGTCTATCTCGAAGTCCTCCTTGGGAATGTGCTTGCGTTCAGGGCGCTTGGGCATCTTCGCTATCAGACTGCGACCGGCATCGGCAAATTCCTGACGTGTGATTCCATCCCCGTACACCACATCCCCCATGGTCTCCACCACCGCCGCCGACGCGTTCCGTTCGCTGCGTTCGACCATCCCTAGCGCGCCGTCGCTGTCTGTGGCGTTGCCAGCCAGCACGTCCACGGCGGTTATCAACTGGGAGTCGGTGTCCACAGCCACCGATGCCTTGTGACCATCGAACCGCCTGCTGGAACTCTTGTGTCCGTGGCGCATGTCGGGATCATGGACCGACACCATCCGGTCTCGACTCACCCCACGCTTCAGAGACACCCCACCCTCTGTACGTTCGATATCCTGCAGCAACAACTGAGCCAGCAGTTCGGACGCCTCGGCTATCCGGTCTCTCTGTGAACTGTCCTCTTCACAAAGTCCCCACGTCCTCCGCGCCATCTTCAGAAGCCTGTCCGCATCCCCCACTATCTCCGAAAGCAACCTGCGCCGAGCGACACTGTCGTCCCAGTCAATGCAGGCATCGCCCTTGACGCTGGAGCCGATGTATCCTCGGTATCCGTTCTGCGCCGCCCACTCTACCGGCTCGACTCCCTCTACTTCCGACAGCGCTCGCATCAGCTTCACTATCCCGTCCGCAAGCAGGTTGTAGGTATCCTTCACCGCCCCACGACCCAGTATGTAGGTCGTGTCCAGGGCCACCTTCATGCGACGACCTTTGATGTATCCTGTCTCCCTGGCATACCTCAGACTGCGCTCGAACACCTCTTTTGCCTTCTCATGCAGTATCAGACGAGCACGAAACAGCTGGAGCGTGCTCTTGGCGAACGGCCTGTCCTCAATCTCGATGCCCAATGCCACCTTCCAGCGTATATCGAAGTCCGCTCTCTGCTTGGCTTCGGCGTCGCTCGCCCTGTCGTAGGTCTGAAGCAATAGCGCCGTGGACAGAAGACTCGGCGGTACGCTCTCGCGACCGTTGTCGGCGCAGTACAGCTCGGCGAAGTCCTCGTCCCGAAACAGCTTACCCCTCATAGATGCGAGCAGACCGTAGAAAGTCCCACGACCCACATGGTCCAGATACAGACTGTCCGCTTCCCACAGCCCCCGCTGATCTGATTGCCTTCCCAGCATTGGCGATCTCCATTATCTCAGATGGCTGCAAGTATAATACCTCCACCCCACTTTTCGGCCAGACTTCTAGAAGTGCGGACGAAAACCCCTGTTATGAAGAGAGTTCATGCCAGCGAGGTCCGGGCTGTCAGTGCGTGAGATCCGGTCCGACTGATGGGAGTGTCATTCCACCGAATTTCTGATATGACGGCGAGCAAGAGAGCACAGAACACAGAGCGGTTACCCGATGCTCCTTCTCCCATCATGCCCACCTTGCCCGCCACCAGCGTCAGGTTCGCAACGGCAGCCGCCATCAGCAGTTGGAACAGCGTCCTGGAGCGTCCGAAGTACCGGGCCTGCCTCATCCCAAGTTGCACCAGTCGAGCCAGTCTGTGTTCCACCACCACTCGCCGCTGACGATACTGCGCAAAGTCATCGCTCATCTGCAACGCGCGCGCCTGCTGAAGCAGCGACTCCTGGGGGTGAAGACTCACCGTTCTGCCCTTTCCCTCTCCCGCTGCCACACAGCGCTCTCTGAGCGAACATGCTCCGCACAACGCGGCGTCGAAGCGAAAGCCTCTCTTCCTGTGCAACCGCCCTGTCCTGTCCCTGCGACTGCCTATCCGATACACCTTGTCGGTTGTATGACCCGCAGGACAGGTGCAGGTCCCGGACTCGAGGTCTATCTCGAAGTCCTCCTTGGGAATGTGCTTGCGTTCAGGGCGCTTGGGCATCTTCGCTATCAGACTGCGACCGGCATCGGCAAATTCCTGACGTGTGATTCCATCCCCGTACACCACATCCCCCATGGTCTCCACCACCGCCGCCGACGCGTTCCGTTCGCTGCGTTCGACCATCCCTAGCGCGCCGTCGCTGTCTGTGGCGTTGCCAGCCAGCACGTCCACGGCGGTTATCAACTGGGAGTCGGTGTCCACAGCCACCGATGCCTTGTGACCATCGAACCGCCTGCTGGAACTCTTGTGTCCGTGGCGCATGTCGGGATCATGGACCGACACCATCCGGTCTCGACTCACCCCACGCTTCAGAGACACCCCACCCTCTGTACGTTCGATATCCTGCAGCAACAACTGAGCCAGCAGTTCGGACGCCTCGGCTATCCGGTCTCTCTGTGAACTGTCCTCTTCACAAAGTCCCCACGTCCTCCGCGCCATCTTCAGAAGCCTGTCCGCATCCCCCACTATCTCCGAAAGCAACCTGCGCCGAGCGACACTGTCGTCCCAGTCAATGCAGGCATCGCCCTTGACGCTGGAGCCGATGTATCCTCGGTATCCGTTCTGCGCCGCCCACTCTACCGGCTCGACTCCCTCTACTTCCGACAGCGCTCGCATCAGCTTCACTATCCCGTCCGCAAGCAGGTTGTAGGTATCCTTCACCGCCCCACGACCCAGTATGTAGGTCGTGTCCAGGGCCACCTTCATGCGACGACCTTTGATGTATCCTGTCTCCCTGGCATACCTCAGACTGCGCTCGAACACCTCTTTTGCCTTCTCATGCAGTATCAGACGAGCACGAAACAGCTGGAGCGTGCTCTTGGCGAACGGCCTGTCCTCAATCTCGATGCCCAATGCCACCTTCCAGCGTATATCGAAGTCCGCTCTCTGCTTGGCTTCGGCGTCGCTCGCCCTGTCGTAGGTCTGAAGCAATAGCGCCGTGGACAGAAGACTCGGCGGTACGCTCTCGCGACCGTTGTCGGCGCAGTACAGCTCGGCGAAGTCCTCGTCCCGAAACAGCTTACCCCTCATAGATGCGAGCAGACCGTAGAAAGTCCCACGACCCACATGGTCCAGATACAGACTGTCCGCTTCCCACAGCCCCCGCTGATCTGATTGCCTTCCCAGCATTGGCGATCTCCATTATCTCAGATGGCTGCAAGTATAATACCTCCACCCCACTTTTCGGCCAGACTTCTAGGTGGAGGTCCGGCTTGCGTTCGCCGCTTGCTGCGGTCGTGGATATGCTGGGGGTGTCGCTTGCGGCAACTGCCGCCACTCTGCCGCTGATCGCATTCCACTTCGAGCGGGTGTCCACGCTGGGCATACCCGCGTCGGTGCTGACGCTGCCTGCGCTGCCGTTCCTGATTGGCGGCAGCGCGGGAACTGCTTTTATGGGGCTGGTGAGTACGACGCTTGCGACGCCGATAGGCTGGATTGCCTGGGGAGCCGGGGCGTATCTTTCGGGTGTCGTTAAAATGCTGGCAGGGCTGCCGGGCGCTTCGGTTGAGATTGGCAATGTGCCAGCATGGGCGGTTGTCGTGTATTACGGCGGTCTGGCGCTGGCATACGGCGGACGATTGATGTTTCCGGGAGTGGTGCGGGGGCTAACATCGATGAACAGGATAGGTAGGATGAGGTTTCAGGTGAGTGGCGTCGCGATGTGGCTGCTTGTGCCTGCTGCGTTTGCGGGTTCGCTTGCGTGGTCGCAAGCGCTCACGAGGGACGACCGGATGCATGTGGTGGTTTTCGACGTGGGGCAAGGGGACGCGATATTCGTCGAGACTCCGAATGGTCGGCAAATGGTGGTTGACGGCGGCGCTGACGCATTGGCGCTGACACGGCTGCTGGGCGAGCGCATGCGGTTTTACGACAGGCACATCGATATTGTGGCGGCGACACACCCGCATGACGACCATATTGGCGGGCTGGCGCAGGTGCCGGGGCGATATGATGTGGGCGCGGTGCTGGAGCGGCGCATCGAGTACGAGAGCGCGGCATACGAGGCGTGGGCGCGGGCGGTGGATGCAGAGACGGCGAATGGCGCGAGGGTGATAGAGGCGAGGGCAGGGCAGGTCATCGCACTGGATGATGGTGTGAGGATCGAGGTGCTGGGGCCGCCGCGCGAACTGTCGCGAGGCACGACATCGGATGTCGATAACTCATCACTAGTGCTGCGGCTAGTATATGGCGATGTGAGCTTATTGCTGACGGGGGATGTGTTCTCAGAAGGGGAGCGGACGTTGTTAAAGAGCGGGGCGGCGCTGGACAGCGATGTGCTGAAGGTGCCGCATCACGGGAGCGACAGTAGTTCGACACGCGAGTTTCTGAGGGCGGTGAGTCCTGCGGCGGCGGTGATTTCTGTGGGCACGGATAATCGTTTTGGCATCCCAGTGCCGATGTTGTGCGAAGGCTGCGGGGATTCGTGGGGGAAGGCGGGCTGTTTATGACGTCGGAGCGAGGGACGGTGGAGTTCGTGACGGACGGGGAGGCGCTGTGGGTGAGGACGGAGCGGTGATGAACGCAGCCGGCGAAACGGGGAGGGTCTAGCTGCCCAGAATGCGTTCTATGACCAGTGCGAGGGTCGCTGCCGTCGCCATGCCGCCGAGCATCATCCCGACCATCCACTTGACGAGGCGGGTCTCCATTTGGGCGAGGAGGGCTTCCATCTTGGCTATATCGGCCTTAGTCGCGAAAGTGTCACGGGCTTCTTCATATGTGATTGAACGCTTTTCGGATGTGGCCATGTGTCTGTCCTCTATGCGGTAATGAGAAGCTACCTAATCTCCGTTACTGGCACATTTAGTTCGGCTAATGTGAAAAGTTAATGCCTGCTAGTATGTTAACCTAAAAGCCTCATTGTGGCAAGCGTTTTCGAGACAAGGTTGAATGACTGTATGGAAGTATTTTGTGTGTCACATTGAACTATGCACTGCCATTTAGACTGCTCCACATTTCAAACTGATACACTACCTAGAAGTATGCCCCGTCCATGCTGAAACCGCTGGGTGGTATAATCGCGGCAGTATCCAACTGACTGACGAACTGAAAGACTGACTGACTTCTACGGAGGTGCGATATGGCATGGAGCGGCGACCCTGAAGGCATTTACAGCTCGCTTGGCGTGAAGCGAATCATCACGGCGTCCGGCAGCACGACGGCTTACGGCGGCAGCAAGACGCGGCCTGAGATTCATGACGCGATGAACAAGGCGTCGCGGATGATGGTGAGCCTCGACGACCTGAACCGGGCGGCAAGCCGCATCATCGCGGACGCGACGGGCGCGGAGGCAGGCTTCGTGGCGAGCGGCGCGGCTGGCGGACTCGTGCTTCAGGCGGCGGCGGTCATCGCGGGGTCGGACCCGGCGATGATGGACAGGCTGCCCGACAGCAGCGGCATGAAGAACGAGATTATCATTCACAAGAGCCACCGCTTCCCCTACGACCAGTGCTACACGTCGGTGGGCGCGAAGTTCGTGGAGATTGGGGACGGGCGACGCTGCCAGCCGTGGCAGCTTGAGGCGGCGTTCACGGAGAACACTGCGGCGGTCGCTTACCTGTTCTCGCCGTTCATCACGCGGCGCGCGATACCGTTCCCGGAGGTGTGCGAGATAGCGCACAGCCATGGCGTGCCGGTTATCGTGGATGCGGCGTCTATGTTGCCTCCGCGCTCGAACCTGCGGCGCTTCACGGCAGAGGGCGCGGACATGGTGATATACAGCGGCGGCAAGGCTGTGCGAGGACCGCAGGGAACGGGCATCCTGTGCGGGCGCGAGGACCTGATAGACGCGGCGTTCGCGAATGCCGCGCCGCACCAGTTCATCGGGCGAGGAATGAAGGTCGCGAAAGAGGAGATTGTGGGGCTGCTGCGCGCGATCGAGATATTCGTGAACGAGGACGAAGAGGCGGAGATGGCTCTCTACCGCAGCAAGGCGCAGCAGGTGGTGGACGCGCTGGCAGAGATCGAGGGGCTGCGGATTACGCTGGAGCATGACGAGTTCAACTATCTGATTCCGCACGCCGTAATGCGCTTCACGCGGGAGTGGCGGGGGCCGGGACGCAACGAGGTGTACGAGATGATGAAAGCGGGCGACCCGCCTATCTACATGCACGACATCTTCGACCCGGACGAGCTTGCGGTCGATCCGCTCAACCTGGACGACGAGGAACTGGAGATAGTGATACGGCGGCTGAGCGAGGTGTTGCTGGGCTGATGTAGGTCTGCCGCCGATACCGTTGATGATCAGGGGATAAGTGAAGCAGGGCTGTGAACTGAGTGGCGCAGCCCTGTTTTCATTGAGCGCGAGCAAAATGGGAAGGCTAGTTATTCGCTGTTGACATAATTGATATTTGGTGATTTAATCCTGCAATCTTAATAACCTATTGTTGCCAGCCCTTTAGAAGGCTACCGTCAGTTTCCACCCAGTTAGAGATTGAGAGGTGAGCATGATTAGTCGATTGATTAGTGTCAAAGCCTCGGTGTTGGTGATTGTAATAGCCGCGTTTGCAATGGCGGCAGTCGCGTGCGGCAGCGAGCCTGCCTCTCCGGCTCCCGCGCCGGCCCCGGCACAGCCGGCAATCGATGCCGATGCGCTCAGCAAGCTCGTGCAGGACGCCGTGCAACAGGCCGTTCCTGAGCAGGAGGCAGGCCCGGCGCCTGTGTCCGCCCAGGAAATACAGAGCATGGTGGAGGCTGCGGTTTCTGCCGCCGCTCCGGAGGGGGCGAGTGCTGAGGACATCGCGGCTATGGTGGAGCAAGCTGTCGCTGCTTCGGCGCAGCCCGGCGTGTCGAAAGAGGATGTCGAGGGCCTTATCACTAAGGCAGTGAACGACGCTGCTGCCCAGCAGTCTGCCGGAGTTTCGGCTACGGAAGTGCAGCAGATCGTGTCTGCGGCGGTGGCTGCCATCCCGACGCAGATTCCGGTGCAGCAGGTCGTCCTACAGCCGGTCGCCGCAGCAGCGGAAGAGCTTGAAGAAAGCAAGGTCGGCATCTTCAATCGCCCGTCGGAGGCCGAGCCCAAGCGGGGCGGAATCGTCAGAACGGGCTGGCCGATCGCGGTACAGCATTTCGATCTTCACCAGGGCGCCATCGCCTACGGTGGCATGACGATGATGTACAACAATCTCGTTTACTGGAACGCCGCTGACGGCGAACGCACCATTATTCCCGACCTTGCGGAATCGTGGGATATTTCGCCCGATGGACTCACCTGGACATTCCCGCTGAGGGAAGGGGTGAAGTGGCACGACGGCATGGACTTTACTTCGGCGGATGTCCAAGCGACATTCGATCGCATTTTCAACCCGCCGGAAGGCGTGATTACAGGCCAGATGACGGACCTCTTCGAGCCGATAGAGAGCGTCAAAGCCACAGACGCGTATGAAGTCCAGATCAAGCTGAAGCGAGCCACGCCGTGGTTCTTGGAGCTGATAGCGGCGGACCCGCTGTTTGGGCCTGCAGTAATCTACCCGAAGCATGTCATAGAAGCCGAGAATGGCGATTTGCGTCGCGACCTGGCAGTAGGCACAGGACCGTTTACGGTCAAGGACAGGCAGCCCGGAGAGACCTGGGAACTTGAGGCGAACCCGAATTACTGGGACCCGGAGCTGCCTTACGTTGACGGCGTGAAGCAGTTCCACATTCCGGCATGGCCTGACAGGGGTACAGCGGTTCTAACCGGTCAGACCGACTTCGCGTGGAACGGAAGCGTGGAGACCTGGCAGGAGGCTGCCAGGCAACCCAACAAGTTCCAGGTCGGGCTGCCTTCTAGCACAGCTATATGGACGGTCTTCTTCAACAACGAAGTGCCGCCATTCGACGATACTCGCGTGCGAAAGGCTATACATCTTGCAGTGGACAAATGGCAGATGAGCGAGGTAATCACATCAGTCGTGATCCCCTTCCCGGTCAGCCACTGGCAAGCACCGACGAGTCCATACGCCTGGCCGGAAGAGAGATGGTCGCAGTTGCCCGGTTACCGCAGAGACAATACGGAAGATGTCGCTGCCGCCCAGGCGCTATTGGCCGAGGCAGGCTACCCTGACGGCTTCGAAATTCAGAACATCATCGTCAGCAATCCTGCGCCATACACCGAGGTTGTCGGCCCAGCATTCCTCGCGCAGTTAAAGGAAACTTTGAACATTACCGCAAAAGACTTCAATGTCATTGAGAGGGCGCTCGAAGGTGACACGTTGGCCTCGGGCGACTGGGACCTGTTCATCGGGCCGAGCGGCTGGGGCAACCCGACGACGGATCCTACCACGATGTGGGTGCCCTATGTCACTTGCGACGGGGCCAGAAACTTCATGAACTACTGCAATCCTGATCTGGACCCCATTCTGGACCAGTTGATGGTGGAGCTCGACCAAGCCAAGAGGCAGGAACTCGCGGACCAGGTTGTGACCATGCTCGATGAGGACCCGCCGACCTGGATGGTGGGCACGGCGACCGGAATTCCAATGGGATGGAACTTCGTCAAGGGACTGTCCATACCGACAAGGGTAAATGGAGGCTGGAAGCGGTTCGAGACCGTCTGGCTGGACAAGTAGACAAGATAATTCGAAAAATCAGCTACTGAATTCGCGCGTGTAGCTAATACTAATGTGAAGAGGTTTCATAGCTAAGGCCATATTCCATGGCTTACATTGAGGCCTCTTCATTCTTCCACATAATACGAACCCAGAAACCAAGCGCTTAAATCCACGGCAATTTGCCCGAGAGCCACCAACAACAGACCGCAAATCAGATGCCACAGGGCAAACTTCAATATGCGCGTTTACATAATTCGAAGGCTCCTGTTGATTATCCCCACCCTTTTCGGGGTAACGGTTCTCATCTTCATAGCCATGCGAGTTATCCCGGGGGACCCCCTGAAGAGTATCGCAGGCGAGGGGGAGATATATGTACTCACAGACGAGGAGCTTGCCGCGGTCAGAGCCTCACTAGGTCTTGATAGACCGCTGTACATCCAGTACCTAAGCTGGATGGCGGATGTTGCGAAAGGGGACCTGGGGTTTTCGTTCTGGCGTGACAACGAGCCTATCCGCGACATAATCTTGAGGCGTGGACCTCTTACCGCCCAGATCGCAATCATGGCGATGATAGTCGCGTGGCTGATCGGGTTGCCCGTGGGGATAATTTCGGCAATGCGGAGAAACTCCTTGTCGGACTATGTTCTCCGTTTTATCGTTACGATTTTCATTGCCGTGCCCAATTTCTGGTTAGCGCTGACTTTCATACTGTTCACAGTGCTTGTGTTCGAATGGCGCCCTCCGCTCGATGTTCACTACTTATGGACTAACCCTTCGATGAACCTTCAGATGACTGCCGGTCCCGCGATCGCACTTGGGATTGGCCTAGGGGCGATAACTGCACGGATGAGCCGGGCAACTTTCCTGGAGGTGCTGAGGGAGGACTATGTTCGCACGGCGCACGCAAAGGGGCTAAGCGAGTGGGTGGTAGTGCTCCGGCACGTGCTGCGAAACGCGTTTCTACCTGTGATAACGCTGTCCGGACTTCAGCTGGCTGCACTTCTGGGCGGAACTGTCGCGGTGGAGCGTGCCTTTAGCGTGCCTGGGCTAGGCTTCACGCTAGTGTTCTCGATCATTCAGCGAGACTGGATGATGATACAGAATCTTGTGCTCATCTTTGGAATGGCGACGATTACGGTAAATTTTGTGATAGACCTGCTGTACGGCTGGCTGGACCCCCGGATCAGGTTCAACTGATCGGCGGAACTTGTGCTACGGAGAAATGTGCTTTGAGAGAGATGGAGTCCGCCGCCGCCACGCCCGCCGGTAGCCGTGGGCTGATCGCCGTTGTAATGGCGCCGGTAGGCTCAACGATACGATTCGCTCGTTCGTCTGTCTTAGGCGCTGTCGCCCTTGTAATCCTGCTAGTGGTGATATTGACGGCGGTTTTTGCGGATATTCTGGCGCCCCACGACCCTTTGCAAGCATTCTTTACCGAACTGAGAAAGCCTCCTTCCACTACTTACCTGCTGGGCACTGATTACATCGGCAGGGATGTCCTGAGCAGGATCATTTTCGGAAGTCGCGTTACACTCATTGTTGCATTCGTGTCTATCGGCATTGGAAGTGGCTTGGGAATCATCTGGGGCATAGTGACCGGTTATTTTGGCGGCAAGTTCGATCTCATAACCCAGCGCTTCCTTGATGTGCTGATGTCGTTCCCCACAGTGATACTCGCGCTCCTGCTGTTGGCGGCCTTGGGAGCGGGCATACTAACGGTAATAATAGCGATAGCCGTAGTGAGCATTCCTAACTCAACGAGGATTACCCGTTCGGTAGCTCTCACCGTCAGTGAGATGGCTTATGTGGAGGCGGCACGTGCCGTAGGCGCATCACCGAAGCGGATTATGATGTTGCATATAGCTCCGCAGTGCTGGGCAGCAGCCATGGTGATCGCAAGCGCCGGTCTTGGGGTTGCGATATTCGCAGAAGCCGCTCTCAGTTTCCTGGGCCTGGGGATACCGCCGCCAACGCCTACCTGGGGAAACATGCTCGGTGGCTTGCTCAGTAACCTGTTCAAGCCTCCTTGGTGGCTGGTCATTTTCCCTGGAATCGCCATCACGATCACGATACTGGCATTCAACCTGCTAGGGGATGCTTTGAGGGACTATTTAGATCCCAGGCTGCGGGGAAAGCTGCAGTAAGACGTCAATTCTGGCGTGTTTCTGTGCCATTTGTCCTTTTCATGGTCTTGACCAATTTCCTAGAAAAGCGCACAATTACTGCACATCATGTAGAAGTGTGCCTGATTGCCTGTTACACTAGGCTTTCAAGCCGTTTTATTGCGTAAATGACCGCGTAAGCGACCACCTGAGAATGAGAGATAAATCAGCACGCAGCAAGCGTTAGGAGAGGAGCAAAGGCAATGGGTTCCAACGGCAGCAACGGGCATAGCAAGTCTTTGGTATTTGTACAGCTCACGGGAGGGAACGACGCACTGAACACGGTCGTTCCAATCGACGATGAGCATTACCACAATTTCCGCCCAACGGTGCAGTTTCAGTTCGATGATCTGTTGGATCTTGACGGCAAAGTCGGGCTGAACCCGAATATGACTGCAATCAAGAGGCTGTGGGACGAGGGCAAGGTTGCCATCATCAACGGCATCGGCTACCCGAACCCTAACCGCTCCCACTTCCGCTCGATGGATATCTGGCACACGGCAGAGCCGACGAAGGTGGCGACTGAGGGCTGGCTGGGCCAGCTTACGCGCGACCTGGACCCGAAGGGCGAGAATGTTCTGACGGCTGTGAATTTTGGTCGCGGCCTGCCGCGCGCGCTGTCGGCGCAGGGTGTTCCGGTGGCGTCGGTCGGCGATCTGGCGACTTACGGGCTGTATCCGGATATCCGCGACGAGGCTATCCGCAACCAGACGCTGGATATGTTCTCGCAGATGTATGGCGGCTCGGGCAAGGATGCGGTGAAGGAGTTCATCCAGCAGACGGGCAGGGGCGTGATGCAGGGCGCGGACATTCTGGGCACGGCTCCGCGTAACTACTCGTCTAGCATCGAATACGCGGACACTTCGATCGCGCAGAGCCTGAAGGACGCGGCGCAGGTGATGTTCGCGGACATCGGGACGCGCATCTTCTACACGGGACAGGGCAGCTACGACACGCATGCGGGCGAGGTGCCGATGCACGCGAAGCTCATCGGCGAGATGTCCAACGCGGTCGGCGACTTCTGGGACGATGTGGAAGAGCACGGCTATGAGAACGACACTGCGGTCGTCATCTTCTCGGAGTTCGGGCGGCGCATCAAGGACAACGGCTCCGGCACCGACCACGGCTCGGGCGGCGTTGCGTTCGTCATCGGCGGCGGTGTGAAGGGTGGATTGTATGGGGATTTCCCGTCGCTCGCTCCCGAGGACCAGCTCGAAGGCGATATGCACTTCAATAACGACTTCCGCAGCGCATACACGGACCTGCTAGAGGATTGGATGGGCGTTGACGCGAAGCCGATCACGAACGGGACGTTCGAGAAGCTGGAGTTAATCAAGAAGTAATGTCGATAGTACGGAAGGGATGGACAGGACGAATTCTACCCATCCCTTCATAGGCTCAGGACGAACTGGTTGATGACAACACCCAACGAGCATGTGACGATCACGCTGCGACTCCTTGAGCACGCGAACGATCAGTTGCGGCAGGGCGACCTCGTGCAAGCGTCCGAGAAAGGCTGGGGTGCGACGGCGCACTACCTGAAAGCCATTGCCAAGCAGAGGGGTTGGACGAACCGCTCTCACAGGGACTTTTTCACAATCAAGAACCGCCTTGCATCGGAAACGGATAATCCGAATAGGGTAAGTGAGTTGTTCGGCGTTATCCGCGGCTTGCATCAGAATTTCTATGAACCTCTATATTCGCGGGATGACGTTAGAGTCGCGATTAATTCGGCGAGAGAGTTCGTTGAGATGCTCGAACAGGCGGGCGCGATGCGTGAACCACCCGCTGACTCTCTGAATGGGGCAGCGCAGGATGGAAGCGATGGGAACATTTAGATACCAAATCGCGCTGGGCAACCCGTCGGGGACGGAGTTTGAAGTGTTGAATGCTCTTGTGGACACGGGCGCGACATATACCTTCGCGCCCTCATCGCTGCTTGAAAAATTGGAAGTCGAACCACTGGACGCCATAGAGTTAGCGATGGCCGACGGCAGCCGAATTAAGCGAGACATTGGGGAAACCCAGATACGCGCAGTCGGACGCCAGGCTACGACATTCGTCGTTTTCGCAGATGAGGGCGACGCCACTCTACTCGGCTCATACGCGCTAGAAGGCTTGCGACTGGCGGTTGACCCATACAACAGTCGCCTGATACCAAATGAATTGTTTTATGCATAACGAGCGATAGATTGAAATAGCTCCTTTGAATACGCATTTTGGGAGGCGAATATGACCACTGCAACGAAATCGGATGTCGGACTCATCAAGCACCTGCTGAGGCGGGCGTCTTTCGGCGCGACTCCTGTGGAGCTTGACCATTACGAGGCGCTGGGCTACGAAGCCGCCATTGAGGAGCTGCTGCATCCGGGCGACCCTCAGAACATGCCCGACGACATCATCAAGCGGTATCACACGGACATGCACGAGCTTCGCTACGGCAACTCCGCCACGGCCTACTGGCTGTATCGCATGGTGACGACGAAGGCGCCGATGGAGGAGAAGATAGCGCTCTTCTGGCACGGCGTGTTTGCGACGGGCTACGCGAAGACGAACCAGGCGCGCTCGCTGCTGAACCAGATTGACATGTTCCGCAGGCTGGGACTGGGCAAGCTGGACGACCTGCTTATCGACCTTGCCAAGGACCCGTCGATGATTATCTGGCTGGACAACCAGGAGAACCACGACGGCGCGATCAACGAGAATTGGGGCCGCGAACTGCTGGAGCTGTTCAGTATGGGCATCGGCAACTACACCGAGGACGACATCAAGGAAGCTTCGCGCGCGTTCACGGGCTGGACGCTGGGCAACGCCGAGTACATGGCGGTGCGAGCCTCCAAGGACTCCATCTGGCCCTATGGCAGAATCGCGTGGCACTTCAACTTCCGACCGGGCGACCACGACGACGGTGAGAAGCACTTCCTCGGCGAGACGGGCGACTTCAACGGCGACGACATCGTTCGCATAATCTGCCGCCAGCCGGCGACGGCGCGCTTCATTGCGCGGCACCTGTACGACTTCTTCGTTGCGGACGAGGAGCCTGTGCCGCAGTGGCCGTACACCGCGCCGCGCGACCCTGAGGCGATAGATATACTATCGCAGGCGTACTTTGACGGCGACCACGAGATTCGCCACATGCTTCGCGTGCTCTTCAACTCCGATTTCTTCAAGGAAGCGCAGTACGCGCGGGTCAAGTGCCCGGCGGAGCTGGTAGCAGGCACTATGCGTCTCAGCGGCAGCGTGACGCGGCCTGATATGGGCATTCTTCCTACATCCGATCTGGCGGGCTTCATGGGGCAGACGTTGCTCAATCCGCCGTCGGTCGAGGGCTGGCACGAGGGCACGGAGTGGATCAACAGCGGCGCGCTGGTTGAGCGCGTCAACTTCGCAGCCAAGGAGATAAGCAACATTGACGCGCCGGGCGTGCGGGTGATACTGGACAGGCTGGCGGAGCAGAACGGCGCCGAATATACGCCTACCGAGATTGTGGACGCCTGCCTGGATATCATGGGCACGCCGGAGATGGATATCGAGATGCGCGCCGCGCTCATCGCGCACGTTGGCATCAAAGGCGACATATCGCTTACAGGCGGCGAAAAGGGGGGCAAGTGTGAGCAGCGTATCTGCGAACTGCTCGGCCTCATTGCATCTACCACCGAATACCAGCTCGTATAGAACTTACATCGACATACAGGATGGGGAGGACAGTTATCACCCCCATCCCCTGAATCGAGTTCAGGGCAGGCTCTAACCCTTCCCCCTTGACGGGGGAAGGGATTATTGGAATCCTGTATATCCTGTTCACCCATGTCAATTACAACGAGGGCATATAACGCATGACCACTTCCGCCGCCGCAACGCTGAAGCTCGACTATGTGAAGACGATAGGCATCGTGAACAACGCTCCGGTGGGGCGTGGATTCGCCAACCCGGTTGACCTCGCGGTACGCGCGGATGGGCGCATCTTCGTACTGAATCGCGGCGCGCCCGTGTTCACGCGCATCGGCGTTATCAACATGGACGAGGACTACCTTTACGAGTTCTCGTCGCACGGGGACGGAGAGGGGCAGTTGCGGCTGGCGGCAGGCATCGCTCTGAGCAACGACGGCAGCCAAGTCTATGTCACGGACGAGTATAACCACCGCGTCAGTATCTTCGACTCGGACAGCGGCGATTTTGTCAAGGTATGGGGAACGCAAGGCAGCGCTGCGGGCGAATTCGACGGACCTTCTGGCATCGCGGTTGACGCCGACGACAACCTGTACATCACCGACCAGAACAATAATCGCGTGCAGAAGGTTACGCCTGATGGACGCCACCTGCTCACCTTCGGTAGTGAAGGCAGCGGCGACGGCGAGCTGAACATGCCCTGGGGCATCTGCTTGGGACCGGACGGCAGCGTGTATGTGGCGGACTGGCGGAACGACCGCATACAGCAGTTCAGCGCCGACGGTGAGTTTGTCGCCAAGTACGGGGAACCGGGCGGAGACGACGGTCAGTTCACGCGGCCTGCCGGCGTAGCTGTGGACGCTGATGGCAATATCTATGTGGCGGACTGGGGCAACGAGCGCGTTCAGGTGCTCGCCGCCGATGGCAGCCACCTGATGACGCTCCTGGGTGAGGCGACCTTGTCTAGGTGGGCGTATGATTTCCTCTCGGCGAACCCGGATGAGGTGGAGACGCGCAAGATTTCCAACCTGACGCCGGAGCTGCCACCGCACCTGAACACGCGCCACCTGATTTCGTCGCAGATCGAGCCGTACTTCTGGGGGCCTGCGTCGGTGAACTTCGACGGCGAGGGACGGATGTTCGTTACCGAGTCGTCGCGGCACCGGATACAGGTGTATCAGCTGGGATAATAGCTGGAGTAACGACAGAATGAGAGGCGGGATTTCGATTCCCGCCTCTTTCTTTTCCGGTTTCTGTCTCGTCCTTAATCGTCATCGCTTCCGGTTACGCGGTAGAGTTCTTTGCTTAGTTCGGTTGCTGTGCTGGGGTCGCGGCGGTCGAGCATTCGCAGCGTGGCGCGCGCCATCAGGTGCAACGTCTTTTCAAAGCGCACGAGCATGCGCTCCAGGCGGAACATGAACCACATGAGCAGCACGCCCGCCAATCCTATGTTTATGAACTGAATCAGATCCGCTACCATCTCTTCGTCTCCTTGAATTGACATGGATGTACAAGATAGACAGTATTTATATCCTTCTGATGCCGCATATCCATGTGAGCTAATCCGCCTGCAAGAGCAGAGTCCGCTCCATTCGCTTGCCGCCCTGCTCCACTTCGAGCGTGTACCCTTCGATGAAGAAGTCTCCGTTCACGCCCATGTCTTCGTAGCGGAGCGCGACACGGTCGGACAGTTTCAGTTGCAGCATGAGCAACGTGTTGGCGTCTGAGCCGCGGGGCAGCGTTACCCTTAGCGTCGCACGAGGGGAAGACCTGCGCGCCAGCCGTCTATCGAGCGTCGCCTGCGCCTTATGTACCTCGCGCGTCCAGCGGGCGTCTATGCTGCGTATTCGCTGTCCGTAGTCGCTTTGACTGCCCTTTTCCTCTGACGTAAGCAGCAGCGGCGCGTTGTATGTCAGCGCGCTGGCGGTACGCATTGCTAGTCGCGTCAGATAGCCGGGCGTGCTGCCGAACCGCACCCGAATCAGTGTGCCCTTGCCGTTGTACAGGCGGGTTGCGGGATAGGTAACGGTGAGTTGCGCCGTTATGTCAGCTCCGGCGCCATCAGCTTCCGTGTTTGCCGCGTAGTCGGTGTTCGCTTGTGGCGTCAGCTGCCCGCCTACCACATCGAAGTCCTTGCTTTCGGCGAGGAACTCGCGCGTTTCGCCCGCGTTGAAGTACGGCGTCTCGCCCAGTGTCCAGGCCGTGCGGTGACCGTGATTCGTGGCGTCTCGGATTCGCATGAAGAGCTTGTTTTCGATGTCGTCCACGCCGTCGCTCCACTCCAGCGCGGAGAAGTGGGCGTCCGCGCTGTCACCGCGAGAGCGCAGAACAGCCCTTGCTGCGATGTGTGGCCTGGAATCGCGGTGGCCGCGATTTTCCAGCCTCCAGAATCCGTTGCCGTCGATGTAGATGAACCCGTCTTCCTCATCCTGAAGGCTCTGAATCTCGTCCGCAGCCTGCACGCCCCAGAGAGACGGACTCCAGAGGTACGGCACAAGCTCAATGCCCGAGTCCAGCATTCGATGTTCTCCGCTCACTCCGGCGTAGCGCAGCATGTCGCTGAGAATTTCATCCGATGTCTGTGGAAATGATGCCGTGGCGTACGTGTAGAGCGTTACGTCATCCAGGCGGCGCATCTCGTCGTAGGCGCGGAGGCTGCACTCCCAGTGATTCGGCTGCGGGTCGATGCTGTACAGGTCGCCATAGAATAGCGATGCCCAGCCGCCAAACTGCTGCCACAAGTGGTCTGCCGCGCCGTCGCAGTACAGGCCATGTCGTGTCGCTGCGGTGTTGAATTCGGAGCGGGCGGCAATTGCCTGCCGGCTGTCCACGAAGACGCGGATGAGGTCGCCGTGCAGTTCTGCCTGTATGAATCGCCTGCTACCCGCGTTCCATTGCAGCGCGGACTGTGCTATCAGGGTGTCCGCGCCTCGCTCGACTTTGCGAAGTTGCAGCGCTCTGCCAGTGGCGAGGAGATACAGGAAGTTGCCGGCGTCCGTGTAGCGCAGGGTAAGACCGGGGTGACGGACCGTGTCGCTGCCGCGCGTGAGGTCGCAGCCGAATGACACATCCGCGACTGCGAAGTCCATTGTTGCGATGCGCTTGCCGGTGTGGGAGCCGTTTGCCTGTGCGCCGCCGCTTACTGCGATGCGAAAGTCTTGGTTGGGAGCCGTCCAGCGGTACGTGCTGCCGTATTCGGGGGCGTGGTCGGCTAGGCTTGCGCCCGGCGCGCCACTGAATTCGTCGCAAGGGAACGCTGCGCGGAGCCAGAGTTTGCGTCCGGGCTTGAGTCTGCCGGACAGTGACGATTCAGAGTTGGGCGGGCTGTACTTGTGGTCCGAGTTCGCCAGCCGGATGTCCAGCCGCGCTGGGTCCATGTATTCGGTATTGAGGTCACGCATGTGGCGCAGGGACAGTTGCAGCACAGCGTTTGTAATGTCGTCATACTCGCCCGCAAATCTGCCGTCGCCCTGCCAGTCCACTAAGAGTTTCCATTTCGCTTCGGTCATTACTTCCACCTCCCAGCGTCCGCTTCCCCTACATTCTGCTGACTGCGCCTTCGACCTGAAACGCTGCCTGCCACGACACCGGCTCTCCGGCGCGAGTGAGCAGCTCATAACTCTTTACCCAGCATTCGCCTGTGTATCGCACCTTGCCATCCGCAAAGCCTGCCGGGGCGTACTCGAATTGTGTGGCGGAGTTGTGGTATCGGAGCGCGCCGAGAACGGCGTCCGCGCCTATGTCGGGCGTGTCGTCGAATATGCCGCGCAGGGTGAACGACACCTGCTCGCCGACTGGCTCGAAGCGCGCACCGGAATCGCCGAGCGCGGTAACATCGTTGAGCGCGCGGTCGCCCGGCAATCCGCGAACCTCGGTGATGTATGCCGACAGGTCGCGCAAGGCGCCGCCTGTGTCGGCGATGCGAAAGCGCGAACCTCTGCCATCTATGAACGCCATCCCAAAACCTCCCCACCCTTACTACCGAACCGGCGTGTATGTATCAGCATGCCAGCGACAAAAGAAAGGGACAGACCCAAATAAAGCGGGTCTGTCCCTTACCAATAGGATAGATTGGATGTTCGTCTATGTCAAGGGATAGTCGGTATTGAAGAATCTTGCGTAAGTGTCATGGAGAAGCATTTTCACTCCCATCCCCCTGTCTGCACAGGGGCAGGCTCTGAATCGAGTTCAGGGCAGGCTCTAACCTACCCCCGTCAAGGGCTGACAGGGGTAGGTATTTGGCATCTTAAACGTAATGTCGTTGCGCTTCAGGGGACTAGATTTCTGCTGTCTTTCCGAACGAAGTGAGGAATCTTGCGTCCTTAACTACGTGTAGGCTTGTCTTATGACAGGTATGTTAGATTCTTCACTCCGCTGCGCTGCGTTCAGAATGACAAAGTGAGTAGGTTCTGTGCTGAAATCACCATTTACCTACCCCATTAGCTCGTCAAGGGGGAAGGGACTTCTACCCCCTCCCGCAGAGAGAGGACTTCGAGTGGGTTATGCGCCCTTGACGTTGACTATCTGGCGGAAGGTGTGGATGACTTCCACGAGGTCCTCGGACTGCTCCATTACGAGGTCGATGTCCTTGTACGCGCCGGGCAGTTCGTCGAGGAATGCTTCGGAACGGTTGACTTCGATGCCAGACATCAGGCGGTCGAAGTCGTCCATGTTGAATGAGTTTCGCGCCTTGCGGCGGCTCATGCGGCGGCCTGCACCGTGCGGAGCGGTGTTGAATGACTGCGCGTTGCCCTTGCCGCGCACGACGTAGCTGCGCGTGCCCATTGAGCCGGGTATCAGGCCGAGCTGCCCCTCGCGCGCTTCGATTGCGCCCTTGCGCGAGATGAGTATGTCCTCGCCGTAATGGTTCTCTCGCTGCGTGAAATTGTGGTGGCACTGGATTCGCTCTACGACCTCGAAATCGCCACAGCGGTACTGCATCAGTCTCAAGATACGCTCCATCATCTCCTCGCGGTTGAGCAGCGCGAACTCCTGCGCCCACTCAAGGTCGGTGATGTAGTCGTCGAATTCGGGCGTGCCTTCACTCAGGTAGGCGAGGGCGTTGTCCGGCAGTTCAATGCCGTCGCGCTTCATCAAGTCTTTTGCCACCTTGATGTGGTGCGTGGCGAGTCGGTTGCCGACGCCGCGCGAACCGGAGTGCAGGAATGCCCAGACACATTCGTCCTCGTCGAGCACTATCTCAATGAAGTGGTTGCCGGACCCAAGTGAACCAAGCTGCTTGCGCCAGTTGCGGCCCGCCTTGTTGTAGAAATCCAGCCGTCCGAGTTCTTCGGCTCTGGCTTCCAGATGCTCGATGCGCGGCTTTGCGGTCTTCTTGACGCTGCGGTTGTAGCGGCCTGCGCTGAGCGGTATCTGGTGCTCTATGGCCTTGCGTATGTCGGACAGGTCGTCGGGCATGACGGCGCCGGTCATGCTCGTCTTGGCGGCTATCATGCCGCATCCGATATCCACGCCCACGGCGGCGGGGATTATCGCGCCCAACGTGGGGATACACGAGCCGACAGTCGCGCCGAGACCGAAGTGGCAGTCGGGCATGACGGCGACGTACCTGAAGATGAATGGCATCTCGGAGAGGTTGTGAATCTGCCGGAGTGCCGCGTCTTCAATCTGCTCCTGCGGCACCCAGGAAAGTACGTTTTCGCTCAATGAGTGTGGTGGCATCGTGCGCCCTCCAAGTTGGGATTTTTTGAGAAGGTAATGGTCCATCGTAGCATAGATTGAGACTGTGCCTGTCTCTGAGCATCTTTCCATGGGACGACTTCGCAAATGCTTTGAGAGTACGTTCGGTCATTCCTGCGGAGGCAGGAATCCAGAGATTGGCAGAGTTTGGCGCTCAAACGCATTTTCACCCCCATCCTAACCTTCCCCCATCAAGGGGGAAGGGACATTGAGCGGCATTTGCAGCCGTTTTAAGCATTTACCTACCCTTGGTCAGCCCATCAAGGGGAAGGGATTTGTGAAATCGTTTTCCTTTCCGTTTCTGCCGTGCGACCCGCGAATCTCGCTGTGATATACTGGGCGGCGTTATGACACTTCCACCAATCAACCACGCCACCACAGTTGGACTGCTGGAACCGCCCGACGGCGCTTGCAGCGTCATCATCGACACCGACACATGGAACGAGATTGACGATCAGTTCGCTATTATCCATGCGCTGATGTCGCCGGAACTGAGCATCGAGACGATTCAGGCCGCGGGCTTTCACGCAGCGGTGCGAAACACCGACAGCTTCGAGCATGGCATGGAGCTGAGCTACGAGGAGATTCAGCGCGTGCTGGAACTGTCGCCTGTGAGCTATGACGGGCCTGTGCTGCACGGCTCGCGGCAGACGATGACCGCGAACGGGGGCGATCCTGTGCCGAGCGAAGCAGCGGACAACATTATCCAAAGAGCGATGGGCAGCGACGCGATGCAGGAACGCGACGGGACGCTGTACGTGGTGGCTCTGGGCGCGCTGACTAATGTGGCGTCGGCTATTGTCATGGAGCCGCGTATCCGAGAGCGGGTATGCGTGGTCGCGCTGGGCGGCTGGCCGCATCACGCGGCTGACTTCCATGACTTCAACTTTATCCAGGACCTGAAGGCGGCGCAGACGGTCTTCGACAGCGGGGTCGCGCTGGTGCAGGTAACGGGTTTTGGCGTGTCGGAGCTGCTCAGCACGACGCGCTGGGAGATGATGGGGCATGTGAAGGGACGAGGCCGAATCGGCGATCATCTCTTCCAGATATACGAGGACTTTGTTGATGATTACCCAGGGCGCGGCAAGCCCATCTGGGACATCGCGCCGGTCGCATGGCTGATTAACTCAGCTTGGTTCAGGACGCACGTCGAGGCTGCGCCTATACTGAACGACGATCTGCGTTACATACGGCAGGCGACCCGCCATCCGATGCGAATTGTTGACTGGCTCGACCGCAGCGCCATATTCAGCGACTTCTTCGGAAAGCTGCACCGGAATACATGAGGAAGGAACGGGCCGATTTCATAAGTCCCTCCCCCTTCGATGGGGGAAGGTTAGAGCCTGTCCTGAGCTTGCCGAAGGGACGAGGGTGAAGCCTTCATCAGGAGTAATCGAACCTGGCACCGGTGCCCACCAGAAATACCTGCCTGCATCCTGCCGCCCCTTGCCAGAGTGTGCGAATTGATTCTTAGCCGGCGGGTGTTGTCACTTCGCCGTAGCGCTCGCCGGTTACCATGTATATGACCTTCTCGGCGATGTTCGTGGCGCGGTCGGCTATGCGCTCAAGGTTGTGCGCGGCCCAAAGCAGGTATGTAGCTCTGCGAATCACGGTGGGGTCGCCGAGCATGAATGTCAGCAGTTCCCGATAGACTTGCTCGTAGAGAGAGTCTATCTCGTCATCGTCCTTTCGGACCACCATCGAGGAAACCACATCGCGGTTTACGAATGCATCGAGGCTGCGGCGCAGCATATCGGATGCCATGTCCGCCATTCTCGGTATGTCTATCAGGGGCTTCAGCGGCGGTTCGTCGCCCATCATCAGGCAGATCTTGGCGATTCCCTCGGCGTAGTCTCCCATGCGCTCAAGCTCGCTGGCGAGGTGAATGACGGTGACGATGGTGCGAAGGTCGCCCGCCATCGGCTGCTGAGTAGCAATCAGATCGATGCACTTCTCTTCTATATCGTCCTGCTTGTCGTCGATGATGTCATCTTCGCGGATGACTTCTTCCGCCATCTGCAGGTCACGGTTCTTCAGCGCATCCACGGATCGCCCAATCGCCTTCTCCACCATGCTGCCCATCATCAGCAGTTCGTCCTGAACTAGCTGTAGGTCGCGATGAAATTCTGCCCTGAGCATGGCGTGTCCTTATGAGGAAAGGTCGTTTCCCCGGGGGCGGCTTCGTAACTGAAGCGTCCGATTGACTCTAGCTGAACCGTCCTGTGATGTAAGCCTCTGTTCGTTCGTCGGTAGGGTTGGTGAAAATCTGCTGGGTGGGGGCGAACTCGACGAGGTATCCGCACCTGTCCTCATCGACCATCAGGAACGCAGTATCGTCGGAAACACGGGCTGCCTGCTGCATGTTGTGGGTAACGATGATGATGGTGTAGTTGACCTTCAGCTCTCGGATAAGTTCCTCGATGGCGAGGGTGGCGATGGGGTCTAGCGCGGATGCGGGCTCGTCCATCAGCACGACTTCCGGCTCCACCGCGATGGTGCGCGCAATGCAGAGACGCTGCTGCTGTCCGCCGGATAGCTCGAGCGCGCTCGTGTTCAAGCGGTCCTTGACCTCATCCCAGAGCGCGGCTTGCCTGAGCGACTTCTCTATCGCCTCGTCGTAGTTACCCTGGTAGCCGTTGATCTTCAGACCGAAGGCTACATTATCGTATATAGACTTGGGGAAGGGGTTAGGCCGCTGGAAGACCATGCCGATTCGAGAGCGTATCTCGGTAGGGTCAACGTCGGATCCGTACAGGTCGTATCCCTCGAACATTATCCTGCCGCCGATTCGAGCACCCGGTATGAGATCGTTCATGCGGTTGAAGCAGCGCAGCAGCGTGCTCTTGCCGCAACCGGACGGACCTATCAGCGCGGTAACTTCGTGCCGCTGGATTTCCATGCTGATGTCGCGCAGCGCGCGGAAGCTGCCGTAGCTGACGCTCACATCCTCGGAGTGCAGGACTACGGCGCCGTTGGTGTTGGCGATGTTACCGTTGTTAGTGTTGCTAAACATCCGACTTCACCTGATGACGATCTCTCAAGATTATTGCCACCGCGTTCATCGTGAGCAGCACGACGAGCAGCACGACGATTCCCGCTGCCGCTATGCCGCGGAACTCGTCCTGCGGTCGCGATGTCCAGTTGAATATCTGTATGGGCAGCACAGTGAACTGCTCCAGCGGGTGAACGGGAACGAAAGTCAGGTACACAAGCGCGCTGATGGCGATGACCGGCGCCGCTTCCCCAAGGGCGCGGGACATAGCCAGTATCGTGCCGGTGAGAATGCCGGGCAAGGCCTGCGGCAGTACGACTCCCTTGACGACCTGCCACTTTTCCGCACCGAGCGCGTAGCCTGCCTGCCTGTATGTGTCGGGAACGGCGCGAATCGCTTCGCGCGACGCTAATATCACGATGGGCATAACGAGAAGCGCCATTGTCATCGCACCCGCAAGCAGCACACGCTCACCGGTGAACATCCACTGAACGAACAGCGTCAGCCCGAGCAGCCCATAGACGATCGAGGGGACGCCCGCGAGGTTGGACAAGTTTACCTCGATGAACGCGGTCAGACGGCTCGGCACAGCGTACTCCTCAAGGTATATTGCCGCGCCGACTCCGATGGGAATGGCGAATGCCGCCGTGAGGCCCATAAGCCAGACGCTGCCCCAGAGGGCGGACTTGATTCCTGCCTCTTCCGGGTGGCGTGACGGGTATGAATTGAGGAAGTTCCAGTTGAGCCAGGGCGCTCCCTCGGCGATTACCTGCGCGAGCAGCACTACCAAGCCCACGATGCCGACCATAGTGGCGAGCAGGAAGACCACATACACGATGCCGCCAATCTTCTTTCGCATTTGCAGGCGTGGATTGAATAAGGTCGTAGCTCGCTGCATTAGTATTTCTCCCGCCATCGCCTGACGATGAAGTAGCCGAGCAGATTCATGGCAAGCGTAATCAGGAACAGAAGCAGACCGACGGCGAAGATGGTGTTGTACTCAAGTGAGCCGTGAGGTGTTTCGCCCAGGCTGAGCTGCACGATGAACGCTGTCATGGTCTGGATGCTTTCGAGCGGATTGATGGTGAGATTCGGCGTCGCGCCCGCGGCAATCGTTACGAGCATCGTCTCGCCGATAGCGCGTGAGATGGCGATGATGAAGGACGCTACGATGCCTGAGAGAGCGGCAGGCACCACGACACGCAGGCTTGTTTCCACTCGCGTCGCGCCAAGCGCGTAAGAGGCGTTGCGCAGCGAGTTGGGGACCGAGTTCATGGCGTCTTCGCTGAGTGAGGATACCATTGGGATTATCATCACGCCCATTACGATTCCGGCGCTGAGCGCGTTGAATACCAGCATCTCCGGGAATACTATCTTGAGCAGAGGAGTTACGAAAGTAAGGGCGAAGTAGCCGTACACGACTGTGGGGATGCCCGCAAGGATTTCAAGGACGGGCTTGACGACGCGGCGCACCTTATTGGGCGCGTACTCTGAAAGGAAGATTGCTGCCGCAAGTCCTACGGGCAGCGCGACCATCGCCGCAATCGCCGCGATGAGCAGGGTACCGCCAACCAGAGGCAGCACACCGTAAGCGCGGGGCTTGAGTATCGGGGTCCAGCGGGTGCCGGTGAGGAATTCCCAGGGGGAAACTTCAAAGAAGAAGCCGATTGCCTGAGATACCAGCGTGAAGATGATGCCAATGGTGGTGAGGATGGATATGAGCGCGCAGCCGAAGAACAGCCAGCGAACGACCCTGCCTTCTAAAGAAACGCCCCCGCGCCGTCGCATGCGCGGTGTCGTCGCGCTTGACTGCGACTGTGAGGTGGTTTCCAGACGTTGTTGGGGCTGCGGTACTGTACTTTCCATACTTATACTACGCTACTTGGCCATGATTAAGCCGTAGTGAACGGATTGTTAACATTCCGTTAATGAAGGCGGTGTGCAGCCTACTGCAATTCATCACTATCATTTCGAGCAGAGCTAGAAATCTAGAGTCGGGAACCGGCATGCAAGCGGAGATTTCAGATTCCTCACTGCGTTCGGAATGACAGCATCAGGGATTTGTGAAATCGTCTAATGCACTGGGTACTGATGACGGCACGCAACTGCTGTGATAATATGAGTACATATAAGTATTGGGCGACCATTAAGGATATGCAAACATGGCAAGTGAGCAGGAGAGAATATCGAGCGTGGAAACCGCGATCGAGTACCTGACGCAGGGGCAGGTTGATACGCGTCAAGATGCGCGAGAGATGAGCGCCAAGATTGATCGGGTGCTCTACGCCGTCTTGGGTATAGGCGGCGCAATCCTAGCTGCTCTGGCTATAGCCATTGCTCGCGACGTGTTCTAACTGTCTTTGAGTCTTTTTTCGAAGGCTTTTTTCAATGCCGCAGCACGGTGAAGCTGAAAGTGCTGCCCCTGCCTTCTTCGCTCTCTACTCTGACTTCGCCGCCGTGCGCCTGAACTATCTGCTGGACTATCGCGAGTCCCAGTCCGCTGCCGCCGTCCCGACGGGCGCGGTCAACCTTATAGAAGCGTTCGAAGACGTGTGGCAGGTGTTCTCGCGGTATGCCCGCGCCGGTGTCCCGCACGCTGACGCGGTGCCTGCCTTCTTCGGCTTCGACGGATACCTCAACGCTGCCAAGTTCCGTGTTCTTCAGGGCATTGTCCAGCAGGTTCACCAGTACCTGGCGCAACTTGCCGCGATCTCCCAGCGCGATAGCCGGTGATTGCGGCAGGCAGGCGTGGAACTCTACTCCATTCACCCTGCCGCTGTACTCAGATGCCACCTCAGCGACCAGTGCGGACAGGTTGAGTGGAGTGAGACTCGGGAGTTGCTGCCCGCTTTCTAGGCGTGAAAGCTCGAGGAGGTCTTCGACCATAGCGTTCATGCGGTCAACTTCGCGATTGATGCGGCTAAGGAAGTTCTGCGCCATGCGCTTGTCTTCACTCGCGCCCCCTTGCAAGGTCTCCACCATCACCTTTACGGATGCCAAGGGGCTGCGAAGCTCGTGGGAGACATTGGTTACGAACTCGCGAAGGGTGTTCTCCACCTGGCGGTCGGCTGTGAGATCGTGCAGCGTAAGCAGTATGCCGTTGTCGCTGCTGCCACCGAGCGGAGTCGCTATGGCGTTTAGAAATCGCCGGTGCGTCATTAGTTCAACTTCAGTCTGCCGTATCTGTCCGGTGCTGAGCGACAGCGTAGCCACCTGCTGGATCTCGTGGTCGCGCAGCGCCTCCGCCAGGCGAGCGCCGACGGCGTCACGCGCGCTGATATCGAGAAGCCACTCCGCCGCGCTGTTGACCAAGGTTATCCTGCCGTCCGCTTCTATTACGACAACGCCGTCTTCCATCGTGTCGAGCATCGCGGTCAGCTTGCTGCTTTCCGCCGACATGTCGCTCAACATACTCCGAATGGTGTCCGCCATGCTGTTAAACGCAACGGCAAGTTCCTGCGTTTCGTCCGATGAAATGGAAGATACACGGTGTCCCAACTCTCCCTGCGCGAACCGATTCGCCCCCTCGGCAACCGCGCGCACGGAGCGAGACGTGCGGCGAAAGAGGAAGTAACCGACACCGACAGAGAGCGCGCCGACCAGCACGGCGGCAACGACGATGCTCGCTAAGAGGCGGTTGATATCGGGCTGCACCTGCGACAGGGGCACGGCAACTCGCACGGCTGCGGCGACATCTCCTCCGCTCGTTACGGGCACAATCGCGTAAGCCATTTCTCCATCAAAGCTGGCGTCGAGGGGCGAGCCGACGCCGACGCTACTCGATAGATTACCGGAGAGAATCGCGCGGACTTCACTTCGTCCAACCTGCGATGGAAACTGCGAAGGTGGCTGGAGGCTGTCTGCCGCGACTGTGCCGTCGGCGCCGATGACGGAAACCCGCGCATCCAGAATTTGACCGAGGCTTAATATGAGCGACTGAAATTCGGCATCGTTCCGTTCGGAGTTCGTGAGCAGAGCAGATGACCTGTCGCTAACCAGACGCGCCTGTCTGTCAAGGCTGTCATGCAGGTTGGAGACATACGTGTCTCGCACGAAGCTAACGAGATAGAGGCTTACCACGCCCAAGCTCACGAAAATCAGCGCAGTATATGCCAGAGCAATGCGCCAGTGGAGCGATCGGGGCAGTTTCATCCGTCGAAGCGGTAGCCTACGCCGCGAATCGTTACGATTCTGACGGGCTTGCTCGGCTCAGGCTCAATTTTCTCGCGCAGCCAGCGGACGTGAACGTCCACGGTGCGGCTGTCGCCGTAGTAGTCGTGCCCCCAGAGACGTTCGAGAATCTGGTCGCGGGTGAAGGCGCGGGCGCGGTTCTTGGCGAGCAGCGCAAGCAGGTCGAACTCGCGGGGCTTCAGTTCCAGCCGCACGCCACCGCGCCGCACGATATGGCTGGTGCTGTCGATTTCCAAGTCGCCGGTGCGGAGGATGTCCACCTCTCCGGTGTCATCATCAGACGGTGAGGAGCGCGCAGAGCGGCGCAGCATATTACGCACTCGCGCCATCAGCTCGCGTATGCTGAACGGCTTGGTGACGTAATCGTCCGCGCCCAGTTCCAGCCCTACGACACGGTCAATCTCCTCACCGCGCGCGGTGAGCATGAGGATGGGCACGTCGCTTTCGCGCCGGAGTATGCGGCAGACTTCAAAGCCGTCGAGCTGCGGCAGCATCACATCGAGAATCACAAGCTCCGGACGGATGGAACGAGCCGTATTCAGCGCCTGCTCTCCGTCGATTGCCGTCTCCACAGCGTAGCCCTCGCGCTCCAAATTGTATCGCAGCGCTTCCAGCAGGTTCTCTTCGTCCTCAACGACAAGTACGGTGCTCATAGCTTTAGTATGTCAGCATTTCGGCGTGTCGATCAATAGTCTGAAAACGCTTATGCTATTCGCCTCGCAGGCGGAGCAACTCGGCTTCCATTTCGGCTAGGCGCGCTTCGGCGGCAATACGACCGGCGCGCTCTGTATCTGCGCGTTCCTCTGCGGCCAGCCGCGCATCCTCCGCGGCTAGTCGTGCTGCTTGTTCCTCTTCGTAGTTCAGCAGCCAGCTATTTGTCGCAATGTCCCAGAACCGCAGTTCACCTTCTATCCACCACAAATCCAGGTTCAACGCATCGCTGTGCGCCCATACTCGACCATCCGCGTCTTCGTGCAGTTCGAGCCGCTGATACTCGCCATCCACCAGACGCTCTCCGACAAGCGGCTCGCCGTAGAAATCACTCCCCGTCTCATCGTATCGCCAGTATTCGGGTGCGCCGATTTCGGCATATAAGTCACGCTTCCTGCCCAAGTCCACAGTAGCAGTGCTCTCGGAGGCTATTTCCAGAACGAAATTAGGGGCTTTGCCGACCTCCCACAGCAGGTAGGTGTTGTTCGCTTCTATGGACAGGGAATGCTTGGCGGCTTCGGACAGATCGAAGACAACATAGCAGTCTGGGGAAATCGAACGGCGCGGATTGCCCTCAACGTAGTAGATGAAGGTATTGCCGTTTACATGGGCGCCGCGCACATTCTTGAAGTGGACTTCCAGCGAGCCGACGACCTTGCGATAGATGGGCGCTTGGTATCCTCCGTCTGGCAATGGCATACCGTCCGTTTCAGGATAGACTATGGCAGTTGCGGCTCGGCCGACCATATATTCCTCCTTGTTCAGCCCGATTCTACCACAGCCGAAGAGGGCGCTGCGCCAGTCAGAGCGCGAACCGAAAGACGCCTTTCCAGTTCCAGCCCGTCTGCGAGCGACATATCAGAACCTTCAGTAATGGCTCGTTTGGCGAGTGCAAGCGCCTTCGGGCTGAGCGCGGCCAGTTGCTGGGCGGCATCTTCGGCTTCAGCCATAAGCGTGGCGGCGGGCACAACGGTATGCACCAGATTGATGCGCCGTGCGTCCTCAGCGTCGATGCGCCTGTTAGTCAGCACCATCTCCATTGCCTTGCTCGCGCCGACGACGCGGCGTAGCGTCTGCGTACCGCCCGCTGCCGGAATCATGCCGAGCGCGACTTCGGGCATGGCGAACTGCGCGTCATCGGCGGCAATCCTGATGTCGCAGAGGCACGCAATCTCCACGCCAGATCCGATGACATAGCCGCGCATCGCGGCGATAAGGGGTTTGCGTATCGACAGGAACAGCCCCCAGATGTCGCGCTCCCAGCGCACCTGACGCGCGATTGCCTGCGAGGGCGCTGTGCCGAACTCGGTTAGATCTGCGCCCGCGCAGAATGCCCGCTCGCCCGCGCCGCTTATCACCGCTACGCGCACATCAGGGTCATCGCGCACCGCTTCCAGCGTGACGAACAACTCGTCGCGCATCTGCACGTTATAGGCGTTCATCACCCTGGGGCGGTTCAGGACGATGTGCGCTACCGCGTCGCTCTTGCCGTACAAAACAACAGGCTCTACCATGCTCTCTAATCTAACATGGATGGAGGGGATATACAGGCACAAAGGCAAAGATCGGTGAGCTAATCATGGACCAAGCAATGATTACGCGGACAGGCCGCAAGAAGACCTACGATAGATTGGGGGAATTAAAAATTTGAGCGATAGCGGCAACGGTAATAAAGAGACGCGATGGTACGGAAACTTGGCGCAACCGCGCTACATCATTGGGTTTGTAGCTGCTATCGCAGCGGTGATTGCAGCGTCAGTGCCAATAGGATTGTGGTTAGGAGACAGACAAGAAAATTAGAGATACAGACAGTTTGAACACTACGAAGCCTTACTCTCCGGCATGGACGGCATATCCTGTCAGCCGGGAAGCATGAAACACTTGCAAGCGAAAGAGGAATTGTCTCGCCGATTGAAACTCTGCTGGTTGTACTGTTCTGATACAGTTATAGAACAAGGCTATGCGATTCTGGGACGATTTGAAAAGGATTCAGAGTTTACATCGACGGAACGAAATCGCTTGCTATTGGGCTTTATGAAGACCATCAGAATTGAGATGTTCCCGGACGGGACAGATTTATCGGCCGACATATCAGATACTCTCGAGATTTGCGAGAACGAATAGGAATAGGAGGCAATCGATGAGTGATTTGATTTCTTTCTTGCTGTTTCAATCATGCGGTGGACGCCTTGGCGTCCTGGAATTTAGCGAGATTGCGTGCGGTTTCGTCGTGCTAGGAATGTGGTTCTTGATAATAATGATACCGTTTACGCTCTTTCTGACTCTTGTGTGGCTTCGCCAAGGGGGCGGTTAGGCTTATTGAACACCGTCATAATTTGGGCGCAAGGCGCAGAATGTCAAAGGGGTTAATCATGAACATCGGCTTCATCGGACTTGGTAATATGGGCGGCGGCATGGCGGCGAACGTGCTGCGCGCCGGACACGACCTGACCGTGCATGACCTGCGGCGCGAGGCGGCGACTCCGCTGCTGGAAGATGGCGCGTCATGGGCGGACACTCCGGCGGAACTTGCCGCTGCCTGCGACATCGTGCTGACGTCACTGCCGGGACCGCGCGAGGTTGAGGCTATCGCGCTCGGCGAAGGCGGGATATTGGAAGGGATGGGCGAAGGTGATAAGGGCGGCAGCGTCTATATCGATCTCAGCACAAGCTCACCCACGCTGATTCGCAGCATCGCCGAAGACTTTGCGGCTAAGGGTGTGAGTGTGCTGGATGCGCCTGTGAGCGGGGGGCCTGTTGGCGCTCGCACCGGCAGGCTGGCGGTCATGGTCGGCGGGGACCGCGAGGTATATGATCGGGTGAAGCCCGCACTGGATGCTATCGGCGACAAGGTGAGCTACATCGGGCCTATCGGCTCCGGCAGCATCGCGAAGCTGATGCACAATTGCATCGGCTACGGCTTGCAGACAATTGTTGCCGAGTGCCTCACGCTCGGAGTAAAGGCGGGTGTCGATCCGCAGCCGCTGTTCGAGGCAATCTCCAACGGCTCCGTCGGGCGCGGCAGCTCGTTCGCCAACACGTATCCGAACACGTTCCTCGCGGGTAACTTCGACCCGCCCAGCTTCGCGCTACAACTCGCGCACAAGGATGTCAGCCTCGCGCTGGAACTCGGCCGAGAGTACGGCGTGCCGATGAGCGTGGGCAACATCGCGCACCAAGAGCTGACATCCGCGCTCAATCGCGGCTGGGGAGATATGGACTCGCGGGTAGCGATGAAGCTGCAAGAGGAGCGCGCAGGCAATGTCGAGGTGCGGATAGCAAAGCCGGATTCTGATGCATTGGAGGCGTAGCGCTAGTTTCGCTGGAATTCGACCGGAAATGAAGTTGAAATGACGACAAGAAATGTCAAGCGTAACCCCCAAATCTGACCTCGACATCCCCGCCCTAGAAAGCGCACTCGAAGACCGCATCATCGGCCACCGCATACACCACTACGACATGATTGGCTCCACAATGGACGAGGCGCGGCGGCTTGCGTCCGAAGGAGCGCTGGAGGGCACCGTCGTCATCTCCGAGGAGCAGACGGCTGGCAGAGGACGATTCAACCGCGCATGGGTGTCGCCGCGCGGCGAGAATCTTTCGTTCTCCGTTATTCTAACGCCACCTGCGAGCGACCTTCCTTACATGAACATGGCGGCGACTCTAGCGGTCGCCCGCACGATCGCCGACTGCTCCGGACTCAGACCCACAATCAAGTGGCCCAACGATGTTCGCGTGGGCGGCTTGAAAATCTCCGGCATCCTCATCGAGACGGCTATCGAGAGCGAGGACGCCGTATGCGCCATCATTGGCATAGGCGTGAATGTGAACTTCGATCCCTCGCTCTACGCTGAGATTGCCGATATATCTACCAGCCTATACCGTGAGACGGGGCAGCACCGCAACCGCACTCCGGTGCTGCGAACGCTGTTGGAGCATTTCGATGACTCTTACGCGGCAGTGCGCGCCGGCAAGTCGCTGACCGCGGACTGGTCGGCGATGCTGGATACGCTGGGGCGCACCGTGAGCCTGCGCTCGCAGCACGACACCATCGAAGGTATAGCAGAGTCGGTTGACGAGCAGGGAAACCTGCTGGTGCGCCAGTCGGACGGCAGCCTGTACACGGCGACTGCGGGCGAAGTTACGTCGCAAGTTTGAGCGTGTTTCACTGGCAGGTGATATGCTAATAGTGGCTGGATTCTGCACGCCCGACCTGACAAGAGGTTGGCCATTAGGCCGCTTCAGGAGGCCCTACGATGAAACTCCACATCAAAAACTTCCGCTCCATAAAGGAGTTGGAATTGGAACTCGCGCCTATTACCGTGCTCTATGGACACAACGGCACAGGCAAGTCCAGCGCGCTCTACGCCCCGTTGACCATGAAGAACATCGTCATGAACCCTAATCAGCAGATTCAAGGGTTCTTCAACTACGGATTCACCAGTCTAGGAGAATTTTCTGAGGTTGTTTTCGACCACAACCCCAACAATGACCTAGAGTTGGGTATATCTTTGTCGCGCTTCTACCCAAGTGATGAACCTGAACACTTCCCCGATTATTCCCTCGTTTCGGACTATATGATCAATTGCCGAAACGACGCCACCGGCTCTTTCCAGATGGAAATAACGTCGTACGCGCATGATGTAGACGGTCCCTATGGTTCAATATTTGACTCAACACGAGCGGTTTCTTTCCCAGTCCGGAGAGGCGATCACGAACTATACAAAGTGAATGTTGATGACAAGTACTTTACTTGGAATGGCATAAGCGCTAAGGAAGTAAAGCTCAACCCTGAGGACGATTTATCGAGTGCGACCCCATTAGAAATATCTTCCCAAGCGAAAGATATGCTGGATTGGCCCGTATCGGAATTGCGTAAAGTAAGTTTCGTCCCACTCGGCAGAGGATTCTTTAAACCTTTGTACTCTCTGAAAAACAGGTATGAATCAGGGATGACACCCGAACAAGAGGTAACCAATCTCCTTGCCGGTGATAGGCATCTTGAGTACGCGGTCAGCTATCGCATGGAGCAGATCCTTAACAAGGATTTTCGAATACGAAATCAGATTGGCACTGCCGATTTCTCGCTAGACTCGATTGATAGACACTCCAGAGTAGCTGCCTCGTTGGTGAACGAAGGCTTCGGTGTCAACCAGTTAGTGCATCTGCTTGCCAAAGTTCTGTATCCCAATGCCGGCATCGTGTGTATAGAGGAGCCAGAAATTCACCTTCATCCCACAGCTATTCGTCGGCTGGCGCGGACGCTCGCCGACATAGTTCAAGAGGAGCCTTCTAAGCACCTGATAATCTCCACTCACAGCGAACAATTCATAATGTCCTTCTTATCGCTTGTCGCCGAGGGTACGTACTCGTCCGGTGAACTTGCGATTTATCACGTAACCAAGGAAGGCAAGGAATCTGAATTTCAGCGACAAAAGGTGAACGACGACGGACAGGTCGAGGGCGGCCTTGCAACTTTCATGGAGGGTGAACTAGAAGACATGAAGGCGTTTCTGGGAGTGTAGAACTTGACAGAATCGCCCGCTAGAATGCTGGTTATCAACGAGTGGCTGTTTCATGATCTGCAAGGAGAGAATGGACGCGAGAAGCAAGTTGAAACTTTCCTTTTCCTTCAGACACTTGAACATCGGAGGGAGCGGTTAGCCTTTCTCAAGGAAAGCCAATGGGCAGGAAAGTCATGGAGCCTGATGGGAATTAACGATATTCGCCTGAAGCCACTCAGTAGGCTATTACAGCGTATATTGAGGAACTCAAACAAGTGCCGAATCGTACAGCCTGAAGACATAGAAGCCGCTGGTGTTCCTGAAGAAGCAATCGACGCCGCTCCCGAAGAGGACATCTATTTGATTCAGACCTACTACGCTTCAAACGCTGACTTGCTTGTTACAACAGATGCGGGCTTGCTAGAAGCCTTTGAATCTCGCCAAGATGTTGAAGTCATACATCGGGACAGCTTTCTCAGAGACTACCTGAATTCATAAGAATCCCCATACTTCCCATATTGATTATTAGGAGGACAGAAATTGCTTGAAAAACTTAGTCTGGACGGCAAGGCCATCGTCATTACGGGTGGCGGCACGGGTCTGGGACGCGAGATGTCGGTTGCGATGGCGAAGGCGGGCGCGGACCTGGTGATTGCTTCGCGCCGCATGGGGCCAATCGAGGAGACCGCCGAGGCGGTTCGCGAACAGGGCAGACGCGCTATCGCCGTCTCCACCGATGTTACAGACTCGGCGCAGGTTAATGCCTTGTTCGAGCGCGCAATCGACGAGTTCGGCAAGGTGGATGTGCTGTTCAACAACGCGGGCATCGTGCGCGGACAAGGCTCGATTCCCATCTGGGACATCTCAGACGAGGACTGGCGCATCGGCATCGACACGAACCTGACGGGCGCGTTCTATTGCTCTCGCGCGGTCGCCAAGCACATGATCGAGCGCGGCGGCGGCAAGATCGTGAATGTGTCGTCCGGCTTCGGCTTTCGCGGCGGACGTGACAACTACATGTACACCTGCGGAAAGGGCGGCATCGTGCAGCTCACGCGCACCATCACCACCAGCATGAGCCGCTACGGTATCACCTGTACCTGTATCGTGCCGGGCTTCATCCCGACCGAGGGCACGGCGGCATCGAACGACACGCTGCCGCGCGGCGGTTTCATACCGATGGGGCGTGTGGGAAGGCCGCATGAGATGGGACCTCTTGCGGTCTATCTCGCATCGGACGCCTCCGACTACATGAACGGCGAGATGTTTGTCATAGACGGTGGCGGGCTGGCGGGCGGCTATGCGCCTACAGGCTATGCGCCCGAAATACCGCTGGAAATCTAACATTGATGGACAGGATGAACAGGATAAAGGTCTTATAACCGACTAGCAGGGAGATTCATAATGCCCATACCTGAAGAATGGAACCTGAGCGGCAAGGCGGCGATCATCACAGCCGATAGACGCGGCTGGACGCCGTATCTGGCGGCGGCGCTGGCAGAGGCGGGCGCGGATGTCGCTATCGCAGGCTCTGCACGCTCGGACGCTGCCGATTCTGCCAAAGCAGTAGAGGAACAAGGACGCCGCGCGCTCAATATCACCACCGACATTATGAGCGCTGACGATGTGGAGGCGATGACTCAGCAGGTCGTGGACGAGTTCGGCAAGGTGGACATCCTCGTCAACAATGCTTGCGCCGAGTTCGGCAAGCCTTTCGAGGACGTGCTCGAATCCGAATGGCAGACGCTGATGGACTTCAATGTGAAGTCTATGTACCTGTGCAGCCAGGCGGTCGGCAGGCGGATGCTGGCTCAAGAGAGCGGGCATATCGTGAACATCGGCTCCGGCCTCGCAGTGCGCGGGCTGTGGAACTCGGTTGCCGCATGCGCCGCCGCGGGTGCGGTAAACCAGATTACCACGTCGCTCGCGCTGGAATGGTCGCGGCGCGGCATCCGTGTCAACGGCATCGGCGCGGGCTGGATTACGACCGAGGAGCAGACAGAGGAATCGCAGCGCGAGTTGCTCGTGCGCTATCTGCCGTCGCGCCGCAAGGGGCATCCAACCGACCTGTGCGGTCTGCTCGTCTATCTGGCGTCCGATGCCTGCGACTTCGTTACGGGGCAGACGATATTCATAGACGGCGGCGCACTCGCGCACGCATAGGCGGGCACTGACATCGATATACAGGATGGACAGGATGTATGGATTTAGATATCCGCGTACACCCCCGCGCAAGCTGCAACTCCATCGAGGTTAGCGGCGGACGCCCGGGTGTGGAGCCAGATGCGAAGATTGTCGTGCGCGTTACGGCGCCGCCGGAAGGCGGCAAGGCGAACGACGCGGTGGAGGCGCTGCTGGCAAAACGGCTTCGAGTGCCTAAGGGCAGCGTCCGGATTGTGCGCGGGCACAAGTCCAAGGATAAGCGGGTCGGTATTGATGGCATTTCGCTAAAGATGACGCTTGACAGACTATGCGATGCTAAGAAATAATAGGGCATAGTTAAAATAAGGATACGTTGTCAAGCGAGATGGTATGACGACTGAAACTCAGCAAGGACAACAGATCGAAGCGGCAGAAGTGTGGTGTGCGATTGGGCGCCTTGAAGGACGAATGGACAGCCTTGAAAGCGCGGTCAATCGCTTATCGGATCGCGTTGACCGCCTATTTTACCTTATTCTTGTAATCGGCGGCGCATCAATCGCGTCAATCTGGATTAGCAACCTTTTCGGGGATTGACATCGGCATACACATACAGGATGGCAGTGCTGTTGGATGATCCATCCATACCGCCAATCCTGTACGGCGGCTTTAATTGAACTAGATCAGACTCAACAGCACGCGCTGGATGATTATCATTATAATCAGCGCCACCATCGGGGATAGGTCAAGCATCCCCATGGACGGCAGCACGCGGCGAATCGGCCCAAGAATAGGCTCGGTTATCCCGTAGATAAGAACGACAATGGGATTATCGGGTGAGAGATTGATCCATGAGAGAATAACGCGCCCCAGTATCGCCGCCCAAAGCACGTAGAACAGAATGTTTATGAATGTGCCCAGATATGCCGTCATTACTTCTTCCCCAACTCCACTGACTTGTCGTAAGCTGCGATGACTCCTTCCAGCACCGCGGCTCGGAATCCTTCGCTCTCCATCGCGCGCAACGCAGCTATCGTCGTGCCTCCCGGCGATGTCACCATGTCTTTCAACTCCGCGGGGTGCCGTCCGGTTTCCTGCACGAGCTGAGTGCTGCCCAGCACGGTCTGCAACGCCAGCCGCCGCGCCATGTCGCGCGCCATGCCCAGATACACGCCCGCGTCTATGAGCGCCTCGATGAACAGGAACACATACGCGGGTCCGCTGGCGCTGAGCGCGGTTGACATGTCTATCAGCTTCTCGTCCGGGACATAGACTTCGTCGCCCAGTGTCCTCAGTATCTGCCCTACGGCATCGCGCATTGCGCCCGGCACCGCCGCAGTCGCCGTCCACACGCTCATTCCCGCGCCAATCTGCGCCGGAGTGTTCGGCATGATGCGGACTACGGAGTTCTGGCTCATGCCTGTGATCAGTGTATCGATAGTCGCTCCGGCTACAATCGAGGCGACCGTTTGCCGCGGCTCCAGGCTGGCACCCAAACCGGGCAACACTTCGGGGAGGGACTGAGGCTTAACAGCGAGGATTGCGAGATCGGCCTCGCTAATGGCGTCGGCGTTGTCGGCGAATACCTGTATGCCGTGCGTCTGCGCCAGATACTCGCGCCGCTCGTTCACCGGCTCGCCAACGCTGATGTCCTCCGGCGGCGTCAGATTCGCGGCGAGTACGCCGCCGATTATCGACTCCGCCATTACTCCGCCGCCGATAAACGCTAGTTTCATTAGGGTCTCCGTCTGTCTGGGGTCACCCCCATCCTAGCCTTCCCCCATCGGAGGGGGAAGGGATTGCTTGGATGCTACGGCAGCTTGCTATCGCTTGCGAGCGACACGGCGACTCGTATGGATTCCAGCATGCTCTCCGCGTCAGCGATGCCCTTGCCCGCTATGTCGAATGCCGTGCCGTGGTCAACGGACGTGCGGATGAATGGCAGGCCGAGGTTGACGCTGATGCTCTTGGCGAAATCATGCACCTTTATGGGGATGTGCCCCTGATCGTGGTACATGGCAAGCACCGCGTCGTACCTGCCGTCGATCGCCTGGGGGAATACGCTGTCGGCGGGGACGGGTCCAGTGGCGTCGATGCCCTCGGCGCGCGCCGCTTCGACAGCGGGTGTAATCTGCAAAGCCTCTTCGTCGCCGAGCAGACCGCCGTCGCTGGAGTGCGGGTTGAGCGCGGCGACACCGATGCGCGGCTCGGGGAAACCCCACGCCTTGAAGCACTCGTCGGTGAGGCGCAACTTCGCCAGGACATTGTCTATCGTCACATAGTCACAGGCGATTCTGAGGGAGCGGTGCGTAGTCAGATGCACGACTCGCAGGGTGTTCGCGGTGAGCATGGTCGCCACTTCCTTCGCGCCCGTCTGGCTCTGGAATATCTCCATGTGGCCGATGTCTGTGTAGCCTGCCAGACTGCATGCCTCCTTGTTGATGGGAGCGGTAGCGATCGCCTGCACAGCGCCGCTGCTGGCAAGCTCGCCCGCCCTGAGTATCCACTCGACGGACGCCTTGCCCGATGCCGCGGACAATTCGCCGTACTCTATGGCGCCGTAGTCGAGGTTTTCGAGGTCGAGCACGTCGATGTTTCCGTGCTCGCCCGCAACATCATCGACAGAGTGCGCGACCTTCGCCGTGCCGGAAGCGCCAATCAGTTCGAGGGCAGCGTTCATCGCGGCTGCGCTGCCGACCACGAATGGGCGAGTCTTCTCATACACCCACTCGTCCTGAAGCGCCTTCGCGGTAACCTCCGCGCCGATGCCGGCAGCATCACCCATCGTAATTGCAAGCAGTGGCCGTTCGCTCATGAATTTACCTCTTTGGAAATTAACAGGGATGGATAGGGTAAGCGGGATTTTCATTCTGTGCGTATGTGTTTGGGTAAACTTGTACGATATTCATTATACCTTATTGGCGTGTGGGGGTGAGGTTGGATTCCGTTAGGCGCTTCCGTGCTGTACGGCCCAATTCATAGATTTGAGATACTCTCGCCGGCAAGTGAGAGGAAGTAGTTTCATTTGTCTGCGCCTTTGACGTGCATAACTGCCCGCATTAGAATGGACTCATAATCTTGGAGATGGAAGATGGCGGAAGAGGCTTTATCAGATTCCGAAATTGCAGAACTTATAGAGGAGGTGAAGCTATTACCTATCAACTGGCAAGCTAGTCCAGTCGTTAGAGCCGGAAGTCTTCAAGCACAAGCGGATGTGCATGGAGTGAATGGAACGCTTTTTCTCTTTGTCATCCGTCAGAATACTGAGTACCGCAACAACTTCTCCGTAATCCCAGCAATTGACCTCGCACGAAGAGGTCGAATTAACCTGTTGCGATATGATGGAGGCAGCCATCCTCATCGCAACAGGATTGAGGGTAGCCGGATTATGTTTAAGCCGCATATCCATAAGGCGACTGAGCGCTACCAGAGGCTTCGTAGAGCAGATGCCGAAGGGTATGCGGAAGAGACGGACAGATACCAAGACATCAAGGGCGCTTGGGACTGCTTTCGAGCAGACATTCATCTGCAATCATCGGAGAACTACGAAGACACCAATCTCCCTAGTCCATTCGTGGAGGGATAACAATGTCATTCCAAGAACTTGAACGCGCCCTGCAAGCGCAGGTAAGCGAGTCAGTGTACATCGTAACGAATGGAGACGGCAAACACTACATTACGACACCTTTCTTTTACGGAGACGGTGATGGTCCGACGATAGCATTGCGACGGCAAGGGAGTGGTTGGGCGCTTTCGGACGAAGGAAGCGCTTTGATGCGCCTGAGTTGGCGACTGAGCGATGATGAACTCGAAGAACCTGAACGCCGAAGGAAAATAGCCGACGCCCTGGCTCTGTCGCAAGCCCGACAAAGGAACGGTGAATTGTTTCTGCCGGTGAACGACTCCAAATACGGTGAAGCACTCTTCGACTTTGTTCACTCATTGCTGCTAGTTGACGAACTGGGTTACCCTGAAAGTATATCCATATCGAGTGACCCAGAAGCGCAGTTTGACGCCTCACAAGAAGTCAGGAGTTTCGAGTACGCTACTGCTGCCGCAAGGTCTCTTAAGCGACGATTGATGCCGATGCAGGAGTTCAAAAGAGGATTCGCTGACTTAATCAAAGAGTCTTTGCCTCGCGATAGACTCACTTTCGACTGGCACGATGCTAGTTGGGATTCGGCCGGCAATTATGTAGTAGATTGCATGGTAAATGGGATGGATTTTCCTTTGTTTCTGCATGCACCTGGTAGCAATGTGCAAGCGAGGGACGCAACCATCACCGTATATCGGTTCAATGACCAAGAAGTTAACGGACGCCATGCCGCAATTTTCAGAGATGCAAGCAAGTTGACTCGAAAAGTAAGATCGCAATTGTTTGCGGTCTGTGATGTCACTTTCGATAACTTTGAAAGAGAACGCGAGAGTATCCGAAAATTTCTGAATACGTTGCGGTAGAGAGACTGAGTTTTAACTTCAGTAGTGTCCCGCAATGTGGTGTAAGAGAGGAATACAGGGAGGCAAGACTCATGAACGCCAAAATTTCACTTGCCTTACTGCTTGGGCTGGGGGCAATTGTGGTCGTGCTGCTTGGCTGCGGTGCGGCGCCGGCGGCGCAGACTGTCGAATCCCCGGCGGCGGTCCAGAAGGCGGTTCCCGACGCGTCAACGAGCAGCGGCTCGGAGGTCGAGGTGGTGGAAGTCGGCTACCAGGTGGGGCTGCGCGCTCCCGAGTTCGGGATGAGCCTGCTGGACGGCAGCAGAGTTACCACATCCAGCATCGTTGACGGGGGCAAGCCTGTCCTGCTCTACTTCCATGCCACATACTGACCGACCTGTCGCGCCGAGTTGCGGAGCATCAAAGAACAGGTTGGCACGGATTACGAAGATAAGGTTGCAATCTACGTCGTCGGGACTAGCCCGGGTGAGAGCATCGATAAGTTGGAGGCGGACAGGGCTAAGAAGGACCTTCCGTGGCCGGTTGCCTATGCTGAAGAGGGAATGCTGGCATCTCTGAATATCAATTCCCAAGCATCGAAGATAGCGATTAGCGGGGACGGCACGATAACGCATCGCTACGGAGCCGGCAGGGGCAGCTACGGCAGCTGGACCGAGTTGCTCGACGACATCAGCGCGAACTAGCGGCCATCCAGCTGCCGCGAGAGCGTCTAAATGCGATGCTCGCTTAGCATCACTGCATCTCGTCAAAGATAGGGCGCAGCCTTGCCCTCGCTTCCGACTGTTCCCCAGTGTCCTGCGCTTCGTGAATCGGGCGCTCCTCGTCAAGGTCAATCCAGAGGTCGTACAGTTCGCCGGTCTCGTACAACTTGTAGTGATTATCCCGAACGAACCGGATCCGGCGCGCTGAAACGGAGGAACGGGGGTTCATCGGCTCGAAGTGGAAGAACATCCAGTCTCTCGGGTTTCCGGCCTCTCCCTTGAGCTGCGAGTAGAATGACCTTCCATCGACCAGGTATCCCTCCGGAAACTCCAGCCCCGCCGCTTCCATGATTGTCGGCAGGAAGTCTGTCGATTCAATCATGTCCCTGTTCACGACTCCGGAAGGGATCGTTCCGGGCATTCGGCAGATGAGCGGGACATGGGTGCCACGGTCGTTCGTCTTGCCCTTGCCACCGCATATCTCGTTGTGTTCATGAAACATCGAGCAGACGTCGTCGGGACTGCCGTTGTCGCCCAGGTACAGCACCAGCGTGTCTTCGCCGAGGCCCTGCTTGTCCAGATAGTCCATGAGCCTTCCGATGACCTTGTCGTGGTACTCGACCATGTCCTTGTAAAAGCGCGGGTCGTCGCCCCATGAGCCTTCCTCAAGCTCCGCCCATGTCCTACCGCCGAGCGTCCTGTTGGAAGGTGGATCGAAGTCGTCCCATTCCGGGCTGTCCGGCGTGGGTTCGTGGGGCTTGTGCGTCGCTGCCATCGACCAATAGACGAAGAAGGGCTTGTCGTCGTCCTTCTTGCGTCCGATATAGTCGATGATGTAGTCGCAGAAGACGTCCTCGCCGTACTTGCCCTTCGTGTCGTCCCTGTATGCCCCATTTTCGTAAACGATTGGGTCCTTGTAGCGCGACCCTTTGTCCTCGGTGTGGTGAGCATGCCAGACGCAGAACTCGTCGAATCCGGCGTCCTCTATCTGCTGGCCCTTGGAGCGCATCTCCGGCACTTCGTCGGGCGGGTTGTAGGAGTAGAGCTGCCACTTGCCGGAGATGCAAGTGTTGTACCCGGCGTCCGAAAACAGGTGCCCGAATGTGACCTCGTCGGGCTTTATCAGCCCGAACCCGATGTAGTTGCGGAAGTTGTACTTCCCTGTCATCAGGGAGAGGCGGGTAGGAGTGCAGAGAGGCATCACATGTGCCTCCGCAAACCGCATGCCCTCCTCTGCCATCCGGTCGATTCGCGGAGTGGCGTAAGAAGTGCCTCCGTTTGCTCCGATGACCTCGTAGCCAAGGTCGTCGGACATTATCAGGACTATGTTGGGCTGTTTGTCGGGCATTTTTGCTCTCCCTCATTTGGTACGTGTTGACATTGTATTGTCATTCCGAGCGAGGCGAGGAATCTGAAATCTGTGAATGCTGTGTGTGTAAAGACTTTAGATTCTTCACTCCGCTGCGCTGCGTTCAGAATGACATAATGGAATGGAAATGGCTGCGTTCAGAATGACAGGGTAAAGACTATGCTGCGTTCAGAATGACATAATCGTCATCGCCGACGCTGAATTACCTGCTCGCCGAAGTCTGAGATCAGGTCATGCGCTGCCTGCCGGTTGACTGCCGCGAGCGCCACGTTGTTGACGCCCATATCCTCCAGAGTGTCCAGCTTATCTATTATCTCGTCCGCCGTGCCGGTCAGCGTGCGTCCAACCAGGTCTTCCGTGATGAACCGCTCTTCACCTTCCTTCAGGTAAACATAGTGTCCTTCATGGACATCGAGGTATCGCCTGTCGTCAGGCGTGGGATTCGGGCGCCCGTCCCTGTGACGACTGTCACCGTATTCGCGGACGTAATGGTCGTACTCCTCCGCGAGGCCGGGATTGCTCATTCCCAGGTTTGCGCCGGGTCCGAAGTCGCGCTCCCACATCGCGTGGATGCCCGGGATAAGCGTCGGACCAACGTTTCTGATAACGCGCTCGCTGGACAACGACTCGCCTTCCCTGAGAACGCACCCTGATGAGAGAACGGTAACATAAGGCTTGGCTCCGTGTCCGCCGAAGTTATCGAAATTGTTCCCGCTCGCTTCGGCTGCCGCCATCACTCTGGGCAGGCCATCGGGCACACTATCGCTTCTTGCGGTCGATATCCAGCCGTCGGATACCTCTCCCGTGATTTTCTGCCCGCGCGGGCCATTGGCGGCAAGCATTACGGGGATAGGGTCTTCGATGTTGAAGAACTCGTCCCGTCCGGAGTTGGACTTGGAGTGGATAAGCCGTATCCATCTCTCGCGGCTACCCTCCCGGAGGAGCACGTCCTCACCATTGAGCAGACCCTTGACTTGCAGCGCGTATTCCTCGAAATCGTCCATTCTCAGCGCGGGCAGGCCCATGGTGTTTCGACCCGTGTAGCCTGTGCCAAGACCAACGATCACCCTGCCGGGCGCGATCCTGTTGATTGAGGCTGCCGCCGCTGCCGTAACCGGCGCAAGCCTGTTGCTCGGTATGGCGACCAGCGTTCCCAGCTTTATGCGCGTAGTGTTCTGCGCTGCCAGCGCCATTGTTGCCCAAACGTCGGAGTAGATAAGCTGCGAGTCGAAGAGCCATGCGTGCGTGAAACCCGCCTCTTCGGCGGCTTTCACCTCGCGCCATGCCTCTATGTAAGACGGGATGCCTATTCCGTAATCCATCTTGTCCACTCTTCTCCTCAGGAGGCGATCAGACTTCAACGCAGGCCCACCTCAGACAACTCCCACATCCTACGGACTCTGAGAAAATGTGTCAACGCCGAGTTACACAGGCAGCAGGCTACCTGTGGCCATTAAATTTACCGAAGTCGCGGGTCCAATTCATTCCTGACTGATTACGAGACGATTTCATAAATGCTCTTCGATCACCAGATTCGTCCTTCCTGAGAAAGAGGAAAGCCAGAAATCGTGAAATTACAGGCGTCTTGATGCTTTTCACCTCCACTCCCTGCCTTCGCAGGGGCAGGGGATTTGTGAAATCGTCTTGATTACTGGCGAGGTTGCGGCTTTGATATTTTTCTTATACATTGACCAGCATGTGGCGGGGACCGAATCTCGGTCGGATTCCATGTGGGAGGAATGCGGTGGTTACGAATAAAATACTCATAGTGGACGACGAACCGGATCTCAAGCCTCTCGTCCTGAGCAGGATGCGAAGAGACATTCGTGCGGGAAAGTATGAGTTCATCTTCGCTGAAGACGGCGTCGAAGCCGTGCAAATCCTGTCTAGCGACAGCGAAATAGACATCATAATAACCGACATCAACATGCCCCGAATGGATGGACTGACTCTGCTGAGCGAGATAAATGAGATCAATCCGGATACCATAACGATCGTCGTATCGGCGTATGGAGACATGCCCAATATCCGCACAGCAATGAACAGAGGCGCGTTCGATTTTGTCACGAAGCCCATAAATTTCCAGGACTTCCGGGTGACCATTTCGAGAACGCTGTCCCATCTGGAAGAGTGGCGAGACGCGCAGTCCACGAAGGAACGAATACTGGAGATGGAGAAAGAGCGGGAGCTTGCCGGCAGAATGCAGAAATCTATCCTGCCGGTCGCGTTCCCGGAGTCCAGAGATTACCAGATACATGCTCGAATGGAACCGACTCGGAAGGTCGGAGGAGATTTCTACGATGTAGTGAGGCTCGAAGATGAAAAAGTGGGCATATTCATAGCCGACGTTTCAATCACGGGTGTACCCGCCGCCATGTTCATGATGACCGGGAGGACGATGCTGAAGGGGGCGGCGATCAGTCACGAGAATCCCGGAGACGTCCTTACTGAGGTCAACTCACTGATATTCCAAGAGAACAACGGGGAGACTTGCGCGGCTGTCCTTTATGGTATTTACGATCCTTTCTACGGCTCGTTTACTTACGCCAACGGCGGGCATGAATTCCCGCTTCTCATTCACAGGGACGGCGTGCTTGAGAGGCTTCCTTCGACCGACGGGACGGCCCTGGGCATGAGACCGTCCGAACCGTTCAGGGAGAATATGATACTGCTTGCGCCCGGTGATACGGTCATCTTTTGCAGCGATGGCGCGACTGATGCTGCCGACATCGCAGGCGAGAATTTCGGACAGGACAGACTGGCAAGCGTATTCGAGAGTGAGGTTCCCTACGGTGCAGGAGAAGCTGTCGAAATGGTATTTGCCGGCGTAAAGAATTTTGTGCGGGGAGCATCGCAGACCGACGATATTACTTGCCTCGCATTGTACAGGACGTAGAAATCCTCCGTGAAATTCAGTTAACCCACGAGCGACCGCTCTTGCGGACACTTCCTGCAGTTGCTCACTACGCGGAACGGATTCTGATACTTGTGCTGTTGAGCAACTCTACGGCTGATCCCGGCCCGGCCGACTATCGCGCAATTGCCCCCTGGAGTTGCCCCAGTTCGGCAATCGGAATGTGGCAGTTTATCGTGTGATTCTCTCCGCCGGGACCTTGCTGTTCGGGTGGCGGTTGGCTATCGCAGATGTCCCCAATTTTCCTGGGGCATCTGCCGGCGAAGAAGCACCCCTTGAATTCTGAGCGCAGTGTCGGTACGGAGCCTTCCAGCCTAATGTGAGATGGCTCGGCGTCAGGGTCAGGGACCGGAGCGGCGGACAGCAGCGCCTCGGTGTATGGATGCGACGGCGCGGAGAGGACGGCATCCGACGGTCCATATTCCGCGACATGGCCGGCGTACAGCACCAGAATATCGTCCGAGACGTAGCGAACAACGCCGAGGTCGTGCGTGATGAAGACGTAGGAATTGCCGGTCTCGCGCTGGTGCTCTTCAAGCAGATTGAGCACCTGTGCCTGCACCGAGACATCGAGAGCGGAGACCGCTTCGTCCGCGACTACCAAATCAGGGTTGGCCGCGAATGCGCTGGCGAGCGCAACCCTTTGCTGCTGTCCTCCGCTCAACTCGGACGGACGCCTGTTTAGGTACAGGGGATCAAGTCCGACAGCATTCATGAGCTGCTCGGCGCGCTGCTGGCTCTCGGACCTGCTGACACCGGCGAACTTTCTGAGCGCCCTGGTGATGGCGTGCTTTATCGGCAACTTGGGGTTGAGCGAAGCGGTAGGATTCTGGAAGACCATGCGCATAGAGGAGCGCTGTTCCTCGGTGCGGTTTCCGACTTCGCCCTCAAGCGCCTGGCCGCGCAGTTCGAGGGTGCCGCGGTCGCGCGCCTCCAGTCCAACGATTGCACGCGCAGCGGTGCTCTTGCCGGACCCGCTCTCGCCTACGATGCCGAGCGTGCGACCGCCATCAACCTTCATGTCAACATCGACCAGAGCGCGCACCGGCTGGCGAACAGGAGGGCCGAACAGGATGTATTTTCTGCGTCCTCCACCGTAGAATTTCCGAAGGTCTTGCGCGTTGAGGACGGGAATGCCTCCGTTTGACGGGGGCTTCACCAGCCTGTCACGAAGTTCGCCCCACAGGTCATCGGTGACATCGGTGTGATGGCAGCATCTGGCGACGTGTCTCTCGGAAACCTGGGCAACGGGCGGCGGCGCCTGTACGCAGATGTCGGTCGCCATCGGGCAGCGAGGGGCGAACAGGCAGGAATCGGTTTCCGTGTTCTGGGCGTCGAATACCGTGCCGGGTATGCTTCTGAGCTGGCGCTCCACGCCGTCGTCGCCCGGCGGCTGGGGAACGCAGGACAGCAGTCCGACCGTGTAGGGATGTCTGGGGTTCTTGAACAGCTCGCGGACTGGCGCTTCTTCGACTATCTCACCGGCGTACATGACGGCTACGCGGTCTGCCACTCTCGCTATGACGCCGAGATTGTGGCTGACGAATAGAATGCCGGCGTTCACTCTGTCCTTGAGTTCGACTATCAGGTCGAGGATAGTTGCTTCCGTTGTTACGTCGAGGCCGGTAGTCGGCTCGTCCATAATCAGCAGGTGAGGATCGCAGGCGAGAGCCATCGCGATGACTACGCGCTGCTGCTGCCCGCCGCTCAGTTCGTGGGGATAGCGGCTGCCGATGCGTCCGGGGTCGGCGAGACCGACGCTGGAGAAAAGCTCGACCGCGCGCGACTGTGCCGCCTCGCCGTCCAAATCGAGATGTTGCTTGAGGACTTCTTCGATCTGCGAGCCTATCCGCATGGACGGATTGAGTGAAGTAAGAGGGTCCTGGTAAACCATGGCAATGCGATTTCCGCGCAGCTCGCGAAGTTCGGCGTCGCTGAACTCGGCGATTTCCATGCCCTCGAATCTGACCGCGCCTTCAACCTGCGCGGTGCCGGGAAGGTAGTTCATCATGGCGAAGGCGACTGTTGACTTGCCGCAGCCTGATTCGCCTACCAGCCCCAGAACCTCGCCGCGCGAGATTTCGAGGGACGCGCTGCGCACGGCGCGGAATGAGCCGCGTGGTGTCTGGAAGGTAACCGCGAGGTCTTCCAATTGTATGAGAGGAGCTTCCGTACTGTCAGCGTGATTCATCTATCAGCCTCCGGTTTCTGGGAGGTTCTGCGCCTGCCGGATGCCGTCCGCGAGCAGGTTGATGCCGACGACGAGCGACGCCATGGCCATGCCCGGTGCGAGCGCTGCGAGCGGCACCTGCCCGATATGGCGGAAGTTCTCGCTGACCATCAAGCCCCAGTCCGATGACGGCGGCTGAACACCCAGCCCAAGGAAGCCGAGTCCAGCCGTAAGCAGCAGTGCGAAACTCAGGCGTATCGCGGCTTCGACCGCGACTACGGGGAGAACGTTGGGCAGTATTTCGCGGAACATGATGTAAATCGTCGGCTCGCCTCTGAGCCTCGCGCTCTGCACGAACTCAAGCGGCTTGATCGCGAGGGCGGCGCTGCGAATGACGCGGCTGTTGTTGGGCATAAAGGAAATGCCAATCGTGAGTATTACTAGCCATGACTCATCGAGGTCGCTGAATCGCTGCCTGCTCATGTTGATGACGAGAATGGCGAGAAGCAAGGACGGAATGGCGAGGAACCAGTCCACGAAACGCATGATTACCTGGTCGGTCTTGCCGCCGAAGTATCCGCTGGTCACGCCGACAATAGTGCCGAGCGTTACGCCGAGTATCGTCCCCAGCGTGGCAATCCATACGATTGACCGGGACCCGGCAAGCACACGACTGAGCACATCGCGTCCCTTGTCGTCGGTGCCGAGCCAGTGCTCCGCGGTGGGACCGCTGAAGCGTTCAGGCAGATTGTACTCGGTGGGTGGATAGGGCGTTATCCATGTGCCCAGGATTGCGACCAACACATGAACAAGGACTATTGCAAAAGCCACTCTCCCGGTATTTGTCCTCAGGATGAGAACAAGCCCGCTTCGCACGGCGTTCCCGGCGCGAACCAGAGTGGACGGCCTGCCACCTTCCATCTCGGGTTGGACTATGGAATCTTGTACAGCCATTACGCCAACCTCACTCGCGGATTGAGCCAGCCATAAGTAAGGTCGGCCGCGAGGTTGCTGAAGGCATAGACGGCGGCGATTACCATGGCGGTTGATTGGAGCAGGCGGATGTCCCGGGCGTTGATTGCCTGAATGAGCAGACTGCCCATACCCGGGTATGCGAATAGGTTCTCAATGATGATTAGGCCGCCGAAGAGCCAGCCGACATTGTTAGCGATGACGGTGATGGTGGGAAGCATGGCGTTGGGCAGGACATGCCTGATGACCACGATACGCATGGGCAAGCCCTTCAGGATTGCGGTGCGTACATAGTTGCTTTCCATCACCTCGATTACATTGGCGCGCGCCATCCTCAGTATGTATGCGAAAAGCGCGCCGGTAACCGTGAGGATGGGCATCACAAGGACCTGTGGGTTGCCGATAATGGTTTCGCCGGGCAGCATTATGCTCGACGACGGTAACCAGCCCAAGGTAGAGGACAATACGAGCACCAGGATGATGCCCGTGACGAACTCAGGTAGAGATATAGTCACGAGACCGCCCAGAGTGAGGAAGCGATCTATCAGTGTGTCCGATTTGACGCCCACGAGGACGCCCATAGCTAATCCTAGAGGAACGGCGATAAGGAATGCCCCAACGGCAAGTAGAGCCGAGTTGAAGAGGCGTCCCGGGACGATACCGGATATTTCCTTGCCTGAAGCGGCGATGCCAAGATTTCCTCGCAAAGCGCCCGTGACCCAGTTCAAGTAGCGCTCATACGGAGGCTTGTCGAGGCCCATTCGCTCGCGCAGCGCCTTTGTGTTCTCAGGGGTGGCAGCTTGTCCCAGAATTACTGTCGCTGCGTCACCGGGCGCGAACTCGATCAGCGAAAAGATAGCTAGGGAGACGGCAAGCAAGGTCACGACGATTAGCGCGAGCCTTACTATGAGAAATCTAGCCATGCCGTCTCCGATGCGAGTCGATTATGGGTGATAAACCGATCATTCTATTAGGGGCGTGGGAGGTGCTGCGATGCGCGGCGCTCTTCACCCCCATCCTAACCCTCCCCCTTGATGGGGGAGGGTGCTATTGTCGTCCGATGGTCTGGGTGGGCTACTCGAGAAGCCACCACTCTTCTATCAGCCAGTGCGCGAGCGCGGCGTGTGCCTGTACGCCTCCAACGTTGTCGCGGTGCGCCCAAATTACGGGTGAGTAGGCAAGATAGAGTACAGGGACGTCCTCGATGAGGATTTCCTGCATCTCGCGGAAGTACTCTTTCCGCTGATTCAGGTCAGGGGATGCTGCCGCGAGATCGAGTAGCTCGTCAAGACGAGGGTTGTTGTAGAAGGACTCGTTCCAGACAGTGCCGCCTCTGAGCTGAACGTCGATTGCAGCGTTAGCTGGCCTGCCGCCCCAGTTGCTCGTCACGAACGGGCAGCAAGGATCCATCCACTGAGCTTCCCAGTACGAGGCGGTGTCGTGTGTGGCGATTTCGACGTTGATGCCGGCTGCGGCAACGGACTCCTTGTAGGCGAGAGCTGCCTCAAGTTGGAAACCAATGTCGGAAGTGTTCAGCGTCACATCGATTCCGTCGGGATAGCCTGCATCGGCGAGATACTGTTTTGCTCTTTCGATGTCCTGCTTGATTATTGGTTGATCGTCCCAGTAATACTGGTCGTTGACGCCGACGGGGTGGTCGTTGGCGGGCGACCCGCGCCCGAACTGCGCTGCCTGCACTACGAAGTCCCTGTCAACGGCGTACTGCATTGCCTTACGCAAGTTCTTGTTGGCGAATATCGGGTCGGCCAGGCCCTGGAACTTTTCCCAACCATCAATGCCCTGCAAGTGCGAGTATCCCGTATGCATGTCAATGACAACCACGTCCGCCGAGGGCGTGTCGGAAATGCGAATCTCAGGGTTGCCCGCGAACGCCCCAAGCGAAGCTATTGGGGGAGTGGGCACCACATCCAGCGCACCTGTCTTGAGTGCCTCTATGCGGGTAATCTGCTCCGGTATATAGAAGAAGACGACCTCGTCGGCATAGGGTCTGCCTTCGCGCCAGTAGTCGGTGAACTTCTCGAATGTGGAGCGTTCGGTAGGGTTGTGTGACGTCATTACGTAAGGACCGGAACCGTGCTCCTCATTAGTGAGAGTTTCGCCTGCGATCCCGTTCGGCACAATCCGAGCATGATAGTCGGTCATGTCTCCCATCAGGAAAGCGTTGGGGGCGCCCAAGTTAAGCACGACTGTGTTTTCGTCCGGCGTGTCAATAGTGTCGATGTAGGAAATCTGTCCCTTCAGAGGAGACGCCGAACCTTCAGCTCTGATGCGATCGAGCGTGTATTTTATGTCGGCTGATGTGAGGGCGTTGCCGCTGTGGAATTTGTTGCCTGCGCGCACATTGAAAGTGTACTGCGACAGGTCGTCGCTCGAAGACCAGGACTCAACAGCCCAGGGGGTAATCTCGCCATCATACCAGTACATGACGATGCTGTCGTAAGCGATTTCGCCGTATGGCGACTGCGCTTGAGAAAGGCCCGCAAGCATAGGGTCTAGCTGCCCCTGATCCAGAAAGCCGACGCGAAGAGTGCCACCGTACTGCGGCTCCAGGTTCGGAAGTGAGGGAACGGCGGTGACTTCCACCTGCACGAGCTTTTCAACTTCGACTTCCTTGACGACCTCAACCTCTTTCACCACCTCAACCGCGACTTCCTTCTCCACCACCTTCTCAACTTCAACCTCGACCTCTTTGACGACTTCGACCGGCACTTCGACTTGCTTCTCGACCTCGATTTCTTTGACGACCTCGACCTGCTTTTCGACTTCGACGATTTTTTCTACTACTTGAGTTTCTCCTGCACAGCCAACAGCCGCCAACGCGAATATCGACATAATGGCGGCAATTGCAAACAAGTTCCTTACCGTAATACGACCTAACATAGGCTCTCCTTTCAGACGGTACGTTTTTCCGTTCTTTGTTTATATTTATTTTAGTAAGTAAGTGAACGCTCGCATTCAATTTCGTTGCTCAATATACCTGATTTGGGATTGGACGGTCAAATCTGAAGAGCGTGAGCAGGCATCAGAAGAGGATGCGAAATCATAAGGGACGGCGAGAACACGAAGCGAAAAGTTGAGCCGGTCTTCGATAATCTCAGGTGAGACTGGGCGCGAGGCAAGGGGAGCCTATGTGCCGGAAACGCCGTGCTTGAATATCTGCCAGAGCTTTCCGCTGTCGCCGACGGGAAACTCTTCCGTTCCAAAGTGGTTCAGCGTGTTGACCGCCTGAATCAGCCCGTAGAATTGCAACGCTGCCGCTTTCAGGTCAACCGCGGGGCTGACCTCGCCTTTCTGGACGCCGACCGTTAGCTGCGCCTCGATCATCGCGAGGTGCTTGTCTATCGAGGCTTGCATCAGCCCGCGAAGCTCGTCGTCTCCGTTCATCAGAACTTCAGCGATGACCAGAAACGAAACTCCCGTCATGGTGGACGGCGCGACATTGTGGTGAAGCACACGCTCAAGTCTGGTCAGGCCGGAGTCGGGATCGCCGTCTATAAGGTCTATGCGCTCCGTGAGTCTGAGATCTATGTCTTCAATCAACCCGGCGAGTATCCGCTTCTTGCCGATGAAGTGCCGATAGATTGCGCCCTCGCTGACTCCCACCACACGGGCGAGATTGCCGATTGTCAGGGATTGCATGCCGTGTTCGGTTATCAGAAGCCGAGCGGCGTCAATGATTTCGCGTCTTCTGATACTGGTGGGGCGGCGCGACCGTATAACCATCTGAATTAAGACCACACGTACCGGAGGGTTGACAGCGAATATATCGAAAGTAGCCCGTAAGGTCAATCATGACTATTTGACCTCAGAAAATTGCATTAGCGTGGGACGAAGAGGCGTTTTCACCCCCATCCCCTGCCTTCGCAGGGGCAGGCTCTAACCTCCGTCAAGGGGGAGGGGATTTGTGAAATCGTCCTTGTTTTTATGTTGACACGCACATTTGCTACCTGATAACTTGCTGAGTGGTAAGTAAACGTCCATAAATAGGAGGATAGACCAAATGGCATCAACCGAAGAGCGAGTGAAGAGTCTGATTAGCGAGAACCTGGAAGTCGATGGCAAGCCGGTCGAGGTCTCTGACCTCAGCAGCAGCCTCACGAGCCTTGGAGTGTCCTCTATGGATGTCGTCTCCTTTGCGCGGGTTATCCAGAACGAGTTCGGCGTATCGTTCACCCCTGAAAACTGCACCGAATTGCAGACGATTAGTCAGCTGATCGAATACCTGGACGCCGCGTAAGCATCCATTCCCGCAAGACTGCCCGGCGCATCGCCCGTCATAAGGGACCTGCTTACTCCGCAGAGTGCCGGCAGCATCCGCTCCGGCGGTCGGCTCTGACGATTCCGTCCATACCTGACGCCTCACGCTATGTAGAGGCGTCAGTCTTTTTGCGGTTGGTTAAAGTACGCTCAGGGATGAGGGGAAACCGCGCTAACCTTCGACCCGCACAGTAATAATGTCCATCCCATAATACTTCTGGTGGCGCACCGATGATGCGTAGTGTCGCAGCAGACGGAACGAAATCTCCCTGTCGTCCACATTCTCCTCCTCGTCGTCCAGATACGCCAGACGGTCGCCGATGTTATCGTCGTCCTCCAGCACCGATACGAAATCCATTTCGACCGCTCTTCCATCCGGGCGCGCGGCTATAATCAGTCGCGGCGTCCTGCCGGTCCCGTTCTCCGGCAGATATTCGTTGTCCGGTTGCAACAGGCTCGACAGCGCTTCTTCGCCTGCCGAGCGCAGACGCTGCGTCGATGCCTCGCTCCAGCCCATCTGCCCTGCGACTTCCTGCATGAACTCGTCGATCTGGGGCAGATCCGCGATGTCCAGTCGCGCCTGCATTCGCTTGGGACGCGCGCTTGTCAGGTTCAGGAACAGCGTGAGCAAAATCGCGGTTGTCGCGCCCATCGTTACGCCGTTTCCGAGCAACGTCCCCCAGGGGTGCCCCAGTAAGTCCCTGACGACATCGCTCTGCTGCAACCCCACTCCAACCGCAAACGATAGCCCCACTACAATTGACTTGTGAGCATCAAGTCCGTCCCGCGTGATAACCCTTAGTCCTTCGACGAAATATATGCCCAGGAAGATCAGTATGAATGCGCCCATAACGGGGCTGGGAATCGTGAGCAGCGCGCCTGTCAATTTCGGAAGCAGCGCCAGTATCACAAGCATGCCTGCAATGAAGTATCCGACACTCCGAGCGGCTACTCCGGTCAGGTTCACGATGGACACCGTGGATAACGAAAAGTAAGTGGTTGGAGGCGTGCCCAGCGGCCCCGATAGCAGAATGCCCACGCCATTGGCGTAAATTGAGCCTTGCACCAGCCGAAAGTCGCTCGCTCTTGGTCTGCGTCGGGACGCCTGCTGAATTACTACGCCGTCGCCCACGCCCTTTATCGCCTGCACCAGCGTAACGATCAGGAACATCGGCAGAAGCGTCCAGAATCCGGCGTCCAGTGTCAGGTCCAGTCCCTGGAAATTGACTGTGGGAAAACCAAACCACGGCGCCGCGTACAGGCGATCCAGTTCATAGACTCCCAGAAGCGCGGCGGCGGCGCAACCGCAAATAAATCCAATTATCATTGACCAAGGACGCAATCGGGGCGGGGCGCGGAGCAGGAGCGCCGTGGTTATAATCACTGTTATCAGAGCCACAGTCGGGCCGGTGAATGCCGGCGCGCCCTGTGGCACTTCATCAAATTGGTCTAAGCAGAAGGGCAGAATCGATACGGCTATGAGAATAAGCGCCGTGCCCGATACAGCCGGTGTCATCACGCGCCGCAGCTGCGGAAGCCAGGTAGCGACTGCGAAGAAGAAGAGCGCGGAGACCACCATAAGGCTTACCAGCATCGCCGGTCCGCCCGCGGCGAGCGCGAGTGTCGCCGGCGCGATGTAGTTGGGCGTAACCCCCATGACAACCAGGTGTCCCGCGCCCATCCGGCCTAACCTGGAGGCTTGCAGCGCGGTAACTATCGCCACGACTATCAGCGACGCGAAAATCGCCCAACTCAGGTAATTTTCGTCCCGTCCTGTCGCCAGAACGGTGATTGCCCCTATCGAGAACAGAATCGGCAGTGTCAGGATTACGCCCTGCCCGCCGACCGCGAGGGAAGACAGGATCGAGCACTTTTCCTCGGGTTCGTAGCGAATATGGTCATTTATCGGAGCTGATGCCAAATGAGTTCTCCTGCTGAGGATTTCTGTGTGTCCCGTCTGTCCGCCCTTAACGCAGATTCAATTCCTTGTAGCCGTTCTGCGCCACTTCTTCACAGCGGCGTCTGTACGACGGCTGGCCACCTGAGTACATGCCAACGATTCGCTTTTGTCTGCCTTCCAGATTCATGTTGATGCCGGTCTGCCACGAATCGACATCGTTCCTCAACAGGTCCTTGCCTTGTTCCACGACATACTCACGCCATTCCCTTTGAGCTTTCGGGCTGGCTTCGGCGCGAGTGAGGTCATGGTCATTCATGTACTTGATGAGTTCCGTTACCCAGTTAACCTGATACTCGATTGCGCGCGGGTTGTTCCCTGCCATGGCGTGAGGTCCGATTATCATAAACATATTGGGGTAGCCACTGGTCTGAATGCCCAGGAAGGTTGCCAGTTCCTCGTCCCATTGTTCCTTCAGGCTGCGCTTACTGACGCCGCGTATATCTATCCTGTTGTAGCTGCCGAATATGGCATCGAAACCGGTGGCATAGATTATGAAATCAAACTGGAACTCCTTCTCGGAGGTTAGAACTCCTCGCTCCGTGATTCTCCGTATCGGAGACTGGCTAATGTCAATGAGTTCGACATTTTCCTGATTGTAGGACTCATAGTACCTGGTTTCCAGAGGCACCCGCTTGGTCCCAAAGCCATGGTCTTTTGGAATCAGCTTTTCGGCGATAGCGGGATCATTCACGCGCCCCCGTATCTTGTCCGCGATGAAGTCGGAAATGGCTTTGTTGGCTTTGGGGTTGGTCAGTATATCCTTGAAGTTGCCTTGCCAAATCCCAAATCCAGGACTGGCGTAGAGGCGCTCCCAGAACTCATTTCGTTCTTCGTCCGTAACCTCGAATGTGTTTCTGGGATCAACATCGTGTATAAATCCGGCGGCGGTTTGGGTGCAATGCTCAAACATTTCCTCGTAGTTTGCTCTGATTGCTTCCATCTCATCCGGCTCTATCTTCGAATTGTGAAGAGGGGCGCACCACTCCGGCCGAAGCTGGAAGACCGAGAGATGCCCGACATTCTTGGCTACTTCCTGGATAGTCTGCACTCCGGTAGCGCCGGTTCCAATGACCGCCACCCTCTTGCCCGTAAAGTCCACGGGGGAGTGGGGCCAGCGAGATGTGTGAAAGGACTGTCCTCTGAAAGATTCGATTCCCGCGATTTTCGGCAGCGTAGGCTGGGACAGGATGCCGACACCCGTAATCAGGAACCTGCTCTTGCAGGCACTTCCATCTTCCAGTCTGACTTGCCAACTTCGAGAATCTTCGTCATAGACGGCGGACTTAACGTCGCTCGAAAACTGGATATCCTTCCGAAGGTCGAATTTGTCAGCTACGTATTGCAGGTATCGCAGAATCTCAGGCTGGGAGGCGAATCGTTCGGACCAATCCCACTCGTCGAGCAGTTCCTGAGAAAAGGAATAACCGTAAGAGTAGCTTTCGGAATCAAACCGGGCACCCGGGTACCGATTCCAGTACCATGTCCCGCCCACGCCTGTTCCTCTTTCAAAGACGCGTACCCTGAAGCCCATTTCCCGCAGTCTGTACAACTGGTACATGCCTGAAATACCAGCTCCGATCACGATTGCATCGTAGTCGAGATCAGTATTTGAGAGAGCCATGTTTCTAACTCCACCTTCTTGAGAGATTGGAACAGAATAAGATTGAGAATCGGAAATTAGTCGTAAGTCTTGACCAGTGCTTGCGATTATACCTCAACTGCATAGGCCGATAAGCTCTTCGGAACCTGTTTGCTTACTTTTCATACTCTCGTGATTTCGGTGTGGGGCGACATAATTCTGCAACAATTCACGCTTATCGTGTGTCGTATCAGGAATACATTCACACGAAAGGAGTGAAGAAAATGAGGACGAAGATCAAGAGACTGGCGGCAAAGAAGGCATTGGTGATCGGTCCGGTCCTGGGGGCGATACTCGGCATGGGAGTGCTGGTTGGATGCACGACGGACAGCGGGATAATCGAAAGCAGGGATTCGACCGGGATAACGGCAAGTCAGGAGATTTCCGAGCGCGGTGGCGGCGAGAGCGGAGGCGAGCATGGCAGTTCGCGGGAGGGAAGCAGTGAGCGCGGAGGCGGAGAGCGTGGAGGCAGTGGAGGCGAGAGCGGCCGCGAGTCCGGTGGTGAAAGCGGCAGCGAAGAGGGCAGCGGGGCTACTCTGGCGCCGGATGCGACCTTCGATGCGACCCGCGGCGGCGCGCGGCTGGTACTCAACTACGACGCGACAGGCAACGCTTTCACGGGCACTGTGGAGAACACGACCGGCAACGCGCTGAGCAACGTCAGGATAGAAGTGCATCTGTCGAACGGGACCGAGCTTGGGCCCACGACACCCGTGGACATGGCGCCGGGCGAGGTGCTGACGGTGAACCTGCCCTCTACGCAGGCATCGTTCACAGGGTGGATAGCGCACGCCGAGGTTGGGAGCGGAGCGGAGTCGGGAGGCGAGCACGCATCGGCTAGTGGGAGTGAGAGCGGAAGCGAGTCGGGCAGTGAAGGCGGCGGTGAAAGCGGTGGTGGCGAAGGAACAGGCGGCGAAGGACACGGTCCCGGTGGGGAGGGTGGCAGTGAAGCCGCTCGTGAAGCAGCAATGTCCAGCCCGATAACGCCTCTGGACCGGGCTTGGAACGGAGTGCTGGGTGGACTGGCAATCTCAGCGGAGTACGATGCGTCAACCCAGTCCGTGAACGCGACGGTGCAGAACACGACCTCGCAGCAGCTGTGCTATGTGCAGTCGGAGCCGCACCTGAAGTTGGGAACGCAGACGGTAGGGGAGCTAGGTCCCCAGAAGCTGGGAGACCTGAACCCGGGTCAGACGGCGATGTCCAGCCTGTCGGTCACTGGTGAGCCGGGTCTTGCGGGAGTAGCGTACGACGGCTATGTGGTTCACATGGAAGTATTCGACTGCGGCGGTCCCGGCCCAGTAGCGCACACGGGAGCAGAGGGCAGTGGTGGTGAAGGATCAGGCAGCGAGAGTCACGGACCCGGTGGCGAGGGCGGCAGTGAAGGCTCCGACGGTGAGTCCGGAAGCGAAGAGGGAAGCGGTGCAACCCTGGCTCTGGATGAGGTCTATGATGAGGTTCGCGGGGGTGCGCGGCTGGTGATGGGCTACGACGCTCAGAGCAATGCATTCAACGGCATAGTGGAGAACACGACGAACAACACGTTGAGCAATGTCAGGATAGAAGTGCATCTGTCGAACGGTACAGAGCTTGGGCCTACGATACCTGTGGACATGCGTCCGGGCGAGGTGTATGCGATCAAGATGCCTGCTACGCAGGAAGCGTTCACAGGCTGGATAGCGCATGCCGAGGTTGGCAGCGGTGAAGGCGGCGGAGATCATGGCGGCGGCAGTGTCAGTGGACGCGAGTCGGGCGGCGAGCATGGCGGCAGCAGGGAATCCGGCGGCGAGCATGGCGGGCGCGGCGAGAGGCGCGGAGGCGGCTAAAGCCAATCGGAGCCTGACGAAGAAAGATGTCGAAATCTCAAGTGATATAATCTGACCGAAAGGCTACCCCCAGACTAACCTGTGGATGGACGCGGCGCCTCTATTCAGGAGCCGCGTCCAAGGCTGTTTTCAGCAGGTCCTGACACCCGGCAACATCATCCTGAACGGGACCACCGTAGAGTGACCTCGACTTTATGTATTCGACGGTTTGCAAGGACTGAAAGCTATCCGGGAAATATCCGCAACTACTGAGGAGGTGCATTGTGACGGAAAGAACGCTTGAGGGGAAAGTAGCGATAGTTACCGGCGCCGGAAGTCCAATTGGACTTGGACGCGCCATTGCATTGGGATTGGTGCGCGCCGGAGCCAAGGTTGCGCTGGCTGACATAAACCAGGATTGGCTGAATCAGACTGCCAGCGAGATGCGAGAGATTGGTGGTGAAGAATGCGCCATTGACGTCATTGCCGACGTAACCGACCCGCAGGCGTGTCAAGACGCGGTTGAGACCGCCGTAGAGAAACTGGGCGGGTTGCACATCCTGATAAACAACGCAGGCATCAACACTAGAGGCGCCGGTCAGGGAACGACTGCTCCAGCCAACCTCACCAACTTCTGGGAGAGTTCCCCCGAGACATGGAGCCGGGTGGTGGCGGTTAACCTGAGCGGCAATTTCTACATGGCCAGAGCAGCAGTGGCCCATATGCTGGAGCAGGAATGGGGCCGCATAATCGGAGTGACCACCAGCATGGACAGCATGTGGCGAAAGGGTATGTCTCCATACGGCCCGTCCAAGGCGGGGCACGAAGCGCTGGTCGCCATCATGGCCCAGGAACTGGAAGGAACCGGAGTTACCGCGAATGTCCTGGTTCCCGGCGGTGCCACCTATACCAATATGACCAGCAGAGGCAACCCCGGCATGAGAGACCGGCTGATCCAGGCCGAAGTGATGCAGAACCCTGTGGTCTGGCTGGCGTCGAATGCTTCGGAAGAGTTCAACGGTCGGCGCATAATATCCTACAACTGGGACGATAGCCTGCCATTGGCGGAACGGCTGGAGAAATGCAGCGCTCCCGCGGCCTGGCCCCAGTTGGGACAGCAAGCCATCCGCCTCAACCGGTGAGAAGGCGCAAGCGGTCTTGAGATATTGAGAGTCGGGGGAACTTGCAACTCGGTCGGTTATAGTCTCTCTTCATGAGGGTGTCCATCTTCAGGCTATCTCATAAATGCCATTTCCTGCGAAAATTGTCCTTCGACAAGCTCAGGACGAACGTGTTTTGAGTATAAATCGGTTCGCGGTACGGCATAACGATCGAGGAACCGTGGCACCGATTACGCGACGACGCCTTTCCAGCCGTTGACGACTCTGAAGTGAAGCAGAACTCAGGACTTAAACTCGCGATTTGTCTTGAAGTAACGCGAAAGTCATCAAGGGTTGCCCACAACGCTCCCCCAACATAGCACCGCTCCATCATCGCGTACGGCGCATGTGCCCTTGTAATCGCTGCTTATCGCTATGAAGCGCCCGGATGTCGGCGGTGTAGCCTGACCGACGTCATTGCGGCCCCAACAGGTGATGGAGCCATTGGAATGAAGGGCGCAAGCGTGATCGTAACCTCTGCTGACATCAACGAAACCTGATGTTGGCCTAGACGGTGTCGGCAAGGGAGACGGTGTCGCCGGCGGCGTAGGCTGGGGTGATGGGATCATGGGTGGAGTGGGCACCGGAGTCGGCGAAGGCTGTACGGAAGAACCGCTGATCACGACGCTGAGAGTAAATGACCCCGTGGTTTCCGGATAGTAGGTGGTCGCCTCTATGGTGTAATTCCCTGCCGTCAGAGCGTCCTCTCCTGTGAGTTCTATGCGGGAGTTCGTGTTAGAGATAGGGGCGATGTCGTCGTTGGAATCAACGATCCTGCCGTCTCTTCCCGTGCCTTCCCGGAGGATCAAGTAGGTATCCTCATCTGACGTGAGAGTAATTGTCACGTCGGCGGTATTCGCAATTGCGAAGGTGTAAAAGCGAGCGTAAGTGTTTCCGCTCCGGGCTCTGGCTGGCTCCACCGAAACACAGTCACTGGTCCAGTTCCCCCGTTCCGTAGTCGTGCCGCTCAGCGCCGTAAAGCACGAGGTGGTTGGTGACGGAGAAGGAACAGGAGACGGGCTAGGGACAGGCTGGGATGAGCTAATTGAAGGAAGCTGTGCAAATCCAAATCCCCAGGTGTTATTCGGTGTCGCGCCGCGTGCGCTTGCGTTCGACTTAATGTATGAAGCGACCTGCTGCGGGTTGTAAGCTGGGAAACGCTGTCTCACCAGCGCGGCTAAACCGGCCAGATGCGGAGATGCCTGGCTGGTCCCAAACCAGTTCCCTCTGTACGTGTTCGAAAACGCCCCGTCGCTCCCGACAATATCAGGCTTGATCCTGCCGTCCGGTGTCGGGCCCCGTCCACTGAACTCTTCGATGACGGAGTTATTGTTCCACGGAGCGGCGCCAACCGCCAACATGCCGGTGTTCGCGCTCTCGGCGGGACTCCTCACGCTGCCGTGAGGTGTGTTGTACTCCAATTCCTGACCGGTGAATGCTTGCATCTGAAACCACGAAGGCGCCGGTCCGCCTTCATGCTTAACCGCCAGACAGTAGCTTCCGGTTACCGGGATCGTGAAAGACAGAATCTCCTCTCGTGGGTAGTGGGTGACTCTTCCGGTCTGCGCGTCTCTGCTCGAATGAACCACTGTCGCTTGCGATCCGCCGGTACTTCGGTATAGATACAGATCGAGGTTTGTTCTGGCTCCACCCCAAGCTCCTTCCCACCTGAGCTGTGCCGTAAGTCGTTCTCCGGCGGATAGCGTTTCAGAAAATGTGTTGCACTGGTCGGCGCCCTCGAAGTTGTGAAAGCCGTCCCCTTGCACATCCACAAAGGAGCTGAACCATGACTGCTTTGCGCCGTTGCCAACGGCATTGGTCCAGATCAGGCCGCTTGTGACCGCGATGTCCACGCTTTTCAGCGAGCTCCAGCTGAACGGTGAAGTGCCGTCTCCAGGCCCTTCCCAGATGTCGCTGAGTGAGTAATTGATCACATCTACGCCTTCGCTCACCATCCACCGCACGGTCTGCTGCAAGTCTGATGACGAAATAGGATTCGATATGAAATAGGTAGCGCCGGGGGCGATGTCGAAAGCTGCTTCAGTCGAAGCCGTGCCGTGGTCACCGCCGGTCTCGCAACTGGCGATGCTGGAGGTAAACGCACCAATCTCTGTATAGCATCTTGCCGTTATTGTCGATGGCAATTCCACTGGGCCAAGGCGTCTAATACTCTCGAAACCGACGTCGATAATGCCTATCTTCTCATTTTGCCCCCTGAAGCCCGCGCTGTGCCACGCCGGAGCGCCGTGCGCCGTTGCTGCGCCACTCACGGTTCCTTGCGTAGGCGAAGAAGGAATGATCGTGCGTATGCTGATGACGCCTTCCTGTTCGGAAGCGATGGGGAGGAGACTTAACGGCACGTACGCCTCGATGTAGTCAGTGCCCGTGTTTCGTACCGAGGCGCCGGCTCCGGTCAGGAATTCGCTAACCGTCTCGATGTAGCCTTCATGGATGTGAACGGTTACTCCAACTGACTCATCCACATTCAGGGGAAATTCGGCGACAGCGCTTTGCGCGCTGAAATGACCGCTCTCGACTTGCTGGACAGTCAGAACGAGTGTGGAATCCAGTTTAGGAAAGTGAAGCGGACTTGTGTCGGCATCAAATGGCTCCAGCTCCTCCACCACGGGGCCGTCGCCAGTAGGTGTAGGCATGGAAGTCGGCGTTGCGGCAATCTGTGCGAATGCCGAATCCTGGAGTCCTGTCGGATGGATCGGCATTCCTAAGGAAGCGCCTATCGTAAGCGCTAATACGATGACGAGCGCGATTGAACCAATTGAAAATAGTCGTTTCATCTTGTTCTCCCTTCAGTGACCCGGAAACACCAGCTGACAAGGGATAAAGTATAAGGGCTGAGGAAGAATCGTGCTGCGATTTGCCCGTATTCGCAGGTCGCGCGGGTGCCGTCCAGCATCTCCGTGCTCTTGAAGTATCCCTTCCCTGAGTTAGGACGCTCCCCACTTGGCAAGCGCGTCTTCTCGTCTTACCCTGCCGGTTTTTGGAATCTCAATTTGCGACATAATTCTGCAACAATTCACGCTTATCTTGTGTCGTATCAGGAATACATTGACACGAAAGGAGTGAAGAAAATGAGGACGAAGATCAAGAAGCTGGCGGCAAAAAAGGCATTGGTGATTGGGCCGGTCCTTCGAGGCGATATTTGGGGTGGGAGTGCCGGTCGGATGAACAACGGACAGCGGGATAATCGAAGGCAGGGAATCCGACGGCGAGAGGCGCGTAGGTGGCTAAAGCCAATAGGTGCCTGATGAAGAAAGATGTCGAAATCTCGAATGATATAATCTGACCGTAAGGCTACCCCAGACTAACCCGTAGATGGACGCGGCACCTCTATTAGGCGCCGCGTCCAAAGTTGCTGCTGAGGAAATGGTGATGAGTGGAACGGTGCTCATAGTCGAAGATGACACCCGGATAGCGAACTGGGTCAAGGTCTATTTCGAGCGGGCCGGGTTCTTCGCCGAAGTCTCTCATGACGGACAGTCCGGTCTCGCTCTGGCACGGAATCTGGCTCCGGACCTGATAATCCTTGACCTGATGCTTCCCCGCCTCGACGGAGTGGAGCTGTGCAAAATCCTGCGTCGGGAGTCAGATGTTCCCATAATCATGCTGACGGCAAAGGAAGCCCATGCAGACCGAATCATCGGACTGGATAGCGGCGCCGACGATTACATCGTCAAACCCTTCGATCCGGAAGAAGTCATTGCCCGCGCCCATGCTGTGCTTCGTCGCGTCAAGGACAGAGTCCAGCAGGTTTTGACACATGGCGATGTCACACTGAACGAGACTACCCGCAGTGTGACGGTCAAGGGAGAACCTGTAACGCTCAGCCAGGCGCAGATCGTTTTGCTGTCAACTTTCATGCGCCATCCCAACCAGGTGCTCACCCGCGACCAGCTAATCTCGTTAGCCTTCAACGACGAATTCGACGGATTCGACCGCGCCATCGACAGCCAGATAGCTCGCCTGCGAAGGCAGATAGCCAGAGACGGAAGGCAGCCCATTCAGACCGTTTACGGCGCAGGCTACAGGTTCGTAGTGGAGGATGAATGATGTCTCTGCGCTGGCGAATCATGGGGGCGACCGTCTTTGTTGTCGTTCTTGCCGTCTTGACTACCGCGAGCGTTGGCTATTACGCAACGCAGGCACGGCTGGGGGTGTTCGTGGACCAGATAGGAGAAGACGAGGCAATCCAGTTAGCCCAGAATCTGAGTCGGGAGTACACCGCTGCCGGTGGTTGGGGAACGGTGGACAGGGCACTGTCAGAGTCCGGAGACATCTATGGAGAAGTTCGGAGTAGGGAGCGACAGCCGGAAGGTGAAGGCGAGTCCAGTGAAGGACGGTCCGGAGAATCCGAGGAGTCTTCAGACCCCTTCCACCAAGACCGGGTACGAGTGGTCATCGCCGGCATCGACGGACTTGTGGTGAAGGACAATCTGTCCGAGCTGCCGCCCGGAACGGCCGCGCCCGAGCTGGACGGGCGTCGCGAGACGGTATTCGATCTAGCCACGAACAGGCCCGTAGGCCATGTGTATGTAGATGTGAACCGCGAGTTCCTATCGACCGAGTCGCATGGATTCCTTAGTACGCTCCTATACCTTACTCTGATCGGGGGAACGGCGACGGCCGGCGTCGCCATACTCCTGGCGGCTTGGTTGTCCAAGCGCATTACGGCGCCTGTAACGGCCTTGACGGAAGCAACCCAGGGTATTGCCCAAGGGGACGCAACCCGCCTGCCAGTCACGTCATCGGACGAGCTGGGGAGGATGAGCGCTGCATTCAACCAGATGGCATCAGACTTAGAAACTCAGCGCGAGCTCCGCAGGCGACTGATAAGCGACGTCTCCCATGAGCTGAATACGCCGCTAAGCGTCATACAGCTAGAGGCGCAAGGACTAAGCGATGGGCTTCAGACTGCTGAGAGCGCATCCGACCACATCGTCCAGGAAGTGAGCAGGCTGCGCGGTCTCGTAACTGACCTGAACTCGCTTGCGGAAACCGATTACGGAGAACTGAGGCTCAGACTCGAATCAAGCTCGATTTACGAACTGCTCACCGCGGAGGTGAGGCGCTGGCAGCCACAATCCCAAGCTCGGCAGGTTCAACTGTCGCTGAATGCATCCGATGATCTGCCGGACATAGACCTCGACCTGATGCGAATGAGCCAGGCGTTGGGGAATGTCGTGAGCAACGCCATTCGCTGTACAGAGGCCGGCGGCAGCATTGTGATTAGCGCGGGACCGGAAAGCGATGAGGCGTTGGCTGTCTCTATCACTGACGACGGCATAGGCATCGACGCCGCGGACCTTCCCCATGTCTTCGAGCGCTTCTACCGTACCGACGAGTCCAGAAGTCGGGAGATAGGCGGCACAGGGCTGGGGCTGGCAATCACCAGAGCCATAGTCGAGGCGCACGGCGGTACGGTTGGCGTAGCAAGCGACGGGGCAGGGCAAGGCGCGACCGTGACAATTCGCCTTCCGCTGAACGAAGGAATATCTTCGATCTAGTCCTCGGTCGTGGTTCAAAGTGAATCGCCCCCTTGTCCCCGCTATTGTCGCAATCCAACACTTTGTAATAAGATGCGCCCAAGGCAACCGGATACCATTCAGATAAGCACATGGCTGCCTGTGGTCGTCGGATGCCGGAATTATGCCGGTGGTATGAAAATGGTGGCCTCGTGCGAGGCTCGCTACATCGTTGGAGGATAAAAGGGGAGGCTACAATGGACCAGGAACGAGACCTTTACATGCTGATGCTCCGGCGGATGATGCTGATCCGCGAATTCGAGGAGAATGTCAAGCAACTCGTCCAGCGCGGCGAACTCGTGGGAATGGCTCACTGCTACATTGGCGAGGAAGCCGTAGCCGTGGGAGCATGCGCCGCCCTGCGGGACGACGACTATATCACCGGTAACCATCGCTCTCACGGGCATCCCATATCCAAGGGCGGCGATGTCCGGCGCGCCATGGCCGAGCTTCTCGGCAAGGCGACCGGATACTGCAAGGGCAAGGGTGGCTCGATGCACCTTGCGGACTTTGACATAGGGATTCTCGGCGAGTCCGGGATCGTCGCTTCTGCGCTTCCGGTCGCTGTGGGCGCGGCTATGGGCAGCAAGATGCAGGGCAACGATCGTGTGGTAGTCGCCTTCTTCGGCGATGGAGCAAGCAACCAGGGCGCGTGCCATGAGGCTATGAACCTTGCCTCCATCTGGAAGCTGCCGGTCATATTCCTGTGCGAGAACAACCAGTACGCGGTTACCACCAGCTTCAAGGAAGCCGTCGCCGTGGAGAACATATCGGACCGCGCTTCTGCTTATGACATGCCCGGCATACTCGTGGACGGACAGGACGCAATGGCGATGTATGAAGCCACGACTGCGGCAGTGAGAAGGGCGCGCGCCGGCGAGGGACCTACGCTCATAGAGGCACGCACATACCGATACGAAGACCATTCCGAAGGGCTGGTCCGCATTTTGCGCGAATCCTATCGGACGGATGAAGAGGTCGAGGAGTGGCGCGAGCGCGACCCGATAGATGTCCACTCACGGTGGCTCGTCGATATGGAGATAGCATCGCAGGAAGAGATTGAAGCGGTCCGACAGGATGTGGCGGATACGATTGCCGAAGCTCTGGAGTTCGCGCGCGAAAGCCCGTACCCGGAGATGGACGACCTTCTCAACGACATGTATGCCGACCCGCTGCCCGTGTACAACTAGATACGAATAGCGTGATGTGAACAGAGGACGCGATAGCGTTTCCATTTAGATGGATGGTCATGAAATTCACCCCCCATCCCTGAACTCAATTCAGGGATGGCTCTAACCTTACCCCAGCGAGAGGGAAGGGACTTTTATCATCGATGCAGGAGAGATGTGCCATGGCTGAGATTACCTACGCAGACGCGCTGAACGCCGCTATCAAAGAGGAGATGCGCCGCGACGAGAAAGTATTCATCATGGGCGAGAGCATTCGCGGCGGCATCTACGGCGTGACCGGCGGCCTCTCCCAGGAGTTCGGCGACCGGGTTATCGACACGCCGCTCTCCGAGAATGGCTTCATGGGCGCCGCGGTCGGAGCCGCCGCCGTGGGCATGAGGCCTATCGTACAGTCGCTATCCAGCTTTCTCTGGGTGGCGATGGACCAGCTCATCAGCCAGGCCGCGAAGATGCGGTTCATGTTCGGCGGCCAGGTGAGCCTTCCCGTCGTGTACAGGTGCGGCATGATATACGGCGCGAACAGCGCGGCGCACCACACGGACAGGCCATACCCCATGCTGATGAACATGCCCGGCCTGAAGATAGCGATACCCACGACCCCGGCTGACGCCAAGGGGCTGCTCAAGACCGCAGTGCGCGACAACGATCCCGTTATGTTCTTCGAGGACAACAACCTCACCGGAACCCGCGGTGAGGTGGAAGATGACGACGACTACACCATTCCTTTCGGCGTTGCCGACGTCAAAAACGAAGGCAATGACGTCACTGTGGTCGCGCTGGCGGGTATGCTGCGGCGCGCGATGGCTGTTGCGGAGGCGTTGGACGAAGAGGACATCTCGGTCGAGGTGATAGACCCGCGCACGATAGTGCCGCTGGACACCAGGACGATACTCGACTCGGTGGAGAAGACCGGGAGGCTGGTCATAGTGGACCCGGCCCACAAGAGTTGCAGCGTCGCATCCGAAATCTCGGCGATGGTGGCGCAGGAGGGGTTCTGGAGCCTCCAGAGTCCGATACAGAGGGTCACGAGCCTGGACTGCCACTTCCCGTTCAGCCCGGCGCTCGAATCCGAAGTCTTTCCCAACGAGGACAAGATTGCCGACGCGATTTATGCCACCTTGGACTAGCAGCCACTTCCATGCACAACCCACGATCGACTTAGAGGACATTCATGGCTACAAACGTGCTGCTCCCCCAGTGGGGCATGAATATGGAGGACGGGACGCTTACAAGGTGGCTCGTCAGCGAGGGCGACGAGATTGCCGAGGGGCAGCCGCTCGTCGAGGTCGAGACTGCCAAGATTAACTCAGAGCTGGAATCGCCCGCCTCCGGCGTCGTGTATCACATCATGGCTGCCGAGGGATCGCTGGTTAAGGTCGGCGAACTGGTAGCGGTCATCGGAGAGCCGGGCGAGAATCCGCCGCGCCCAGAGCCCGGAGCATCGACATCACCAGGCGGCGCTCGAAGACGGCAACGGCGGAGGGATGCGCGTCCCGCAGGGGGCGGAGCTCGCCAGGTAACGCCTGTCGCAAGACGGCTGGCACGGGACAACGACATCGATCTGGATAAGGTCAATGGCACGGGGCCACGCGGTCGCATCACCGAGCAGGACGTCCGCGACGCCATCGAAGCAAGGCAAAGCAGGCCGCGTGTGCAGGTGGTGCCGCGGGCGAGAATGCTTGCCCGGCAGGAAGAGATCGATCTCGCGGATGTTGCAGGTTCCGGGCCGAACGGTCGCATCACGGTCGCCGACGTAGAGCAGGCAATCGCAGAACGTGACGCCGCACCCGCGCGCGCCGAGGGCGAGGTGGTGCCACTAACCGGCCTTCGCAAGATAATCGCGGACCGCATGACGATGAGCGTCAGCACGATGGCACAGGTAACGCTCAGCACCGAGGCCGATGTCACTGAACTGCTGAAGCTCCGCGAGTCGCTGGTCAGCGAGTGGCGGCCACACAGGATACGGCCGCTGGACCTGGACCTCATCATTGCGGCGGTTGCGGGGGCGCTCAAAGAGCACCCGAGGCTCAACTCTCACCTGGTGGACGGCAATGTGATACTGCTCGAGGAGGTCAACATCGGCATGGCGGTTGCCGTCCCTGACGGTCTCGTTGTGCCTGTGCTCAGAGGAGCGGACTCACAGGACTTGTTGGGCATTGCAGGGCAGATACGCTCGCTCGCGGACAAGACTCGAAAGAACGCGCTTAGCGTGGACGACATGACGGGCGCGGGATTCACGGTTACCGCGCTCTCCAACTACGACATCGACGTGTTCACTCCCATCATAGACCCTCCGCAGGTGGCGATACTGGGATTGGGTCGCGCCATCGAGAAGCCGGTCGTGGTGGACGGCGAAATCGTCGTGCGCTCGATGATGCACCTGAGCGTAACCTTCGACCACCGCGCATTGGATGGAGTGCCGGTCGCCGAGTTCATACGCACTCTTAAGGCGAGCCTTGAGTCGCCGAGGGAACTGGTCGGGTCGGTCTGAGCGGTGCCTGAATCACGTATCCACAAGTGAAACAGAGAGGGACAGGTGTTCACACCTGTCCCTCTTAATTCTTCTAATTGCGTTGGCTAAGTTTGAAGCTTACTCGCACTTGGTGTAGCCGCATTCGAGGCAGCGGATACAGCCTTCCTGGTGAATCACGCGGCCCGGGCACTTCGGGCAGCCTCCGTTGAGCGGCATGTCTGGCACATACTCTACGCTGGGTTCTGAAAACTTCGGCGTGGTGAAGAGGCCCAGCTGAGCCGCACCTTCGCTCTCCATGCCGGATGTGCCGGGGCTGTTCAGACCGTTGAGGTGACGTCTCAGCACATGCGCCACGCCGTCCTCTGCCGATCGTATCAGAACTCCGTTATCCCAGACCGGCTCTGACGTGATGCCGCTCAGGTGGTAGATTATCGCGTTCGGGTCAACACCGGACCGCAGGCACAGAGTAACCAGGCGAGACAGTCCTTCCAGGTGCGCGGGTTCGCTGCCACCTGCCTTGCCGATTGCGGTGAACAGCTCGAAGGGCTTGTTGCTTTCATCGAAGTTCACGGTTACGTACATCGTGCCGTGCCCGGTGCGGACGCGCTCGGTAATGCCGAGCACCGCGGCGGGGCGCTCTCTGGGGACCATGAACCCGTTCTTGTCGGTGATTACTTCTTCGCCGGTATCTGCTTCCTTGCCCGTCTCCAACACCTGCATCGACTTGGAGCCGTCCCGATAGACTGTGACCGCCTTGCAGTCCGTCTCCCATGCCAGCCGGTATGCGTTCTCGACATCCTCGACGGTGGCGCTATTGGGCAAGTTAATGGTCTTGGACACGGAGTTGGTTACATATTTCTGCCAAGCCGCCTGCATCCGCACATGCGCCTCCTGGCCGATGAGCATCGAAGTGCGGAAGTGCGCGGGGTCAATGCCGTTCTCGGTGAATATGCGGTCCGCGTCGTCGGGCGCATCCGCGAGCTGCTCCAGCACGGCGCGCACCTGCTCCTCGTCGGCAAGACGCTCACGCAGTGCCTCCCAGACGGACTTTGGAGCGTCCAGCAGCCGCTCGCCGGCCTCTCCCGCTCCGTCGCTGCCCTTCCATAGCACATTCGACCACCATGCGTTGGCGAAGTGCGGCTCGATGCCCGAAGAGCAGTCCGCGAGTCGGCTTATCGTGCCGGTCGGCGCGATGGTGACGACGCTTGAATTGCGTACAGGCGGCATGCCTCGCGTCTTGAGCGCAGAGTTCTCGTATTCAGGGAATGGACCTCGTTCAGAGGCGAGCCGTGCCGACTCGTCCCAAGCGGTGTCATGGATGAAGCCTGCCACCTGTTCGGTGAGTTCCAGCGCGCGCGGTGAGTCGTAGGGGACGCCCATGCGTATCAGCGCGTCCGCCCAGCCCATCACACCCAACCCGATGCGGCGCGTGGCGAGATTCACGTCACGCAGCTTCTGCATCGGGAACTGGTTTACCTCGATAACATCGTCGAGAAAGCGCACCGCCGTCCGTACCGTATTGTCGAGGCTTTCATAGTCGAATCCGTGTATTCCCACATGCTTGTCAAGGTTGATGGAGCCGAGGCAGCAATTGCCGTAGTTCTCCAAAAATTCTTCGCCACAGTTGGATATGACCAGCCCGTTCGCTACGAAGGAATGTGTCATAGGCTCGGTCAGGTCGTAAACAGGTTCTTCGCCCATGGATTCGAGGCGATCGAATGTCGCAAGGAACCGTTCCCTGTAGAAGCCGCGCTTGCTATAGGACGCTATCCTGTTCGCTAGTTTGGCGTTCTTGGCTTCGTTCAGGAATCCGATCTCGTCACGGTAGCGCAAAACGTTATCCCTGCTGATTATGACTTCGTAATTTGCCTTGGTATGGTAGGGCTTGTTCCCGCCCTTCCCGTCAGGCATCATAACGGTACGCTCATTGCGCCTCAGATATATGCGCGAGGCGATGCCGAAGTTCAACAGCAGACGCTGCACGCCTTCAAGAAGTTCTGGGAACGACGAGTTCAGCCGGACGCTCACGCCCTTCTTCGAGTCTTTCCCTGCCACCGTGCCGTCAGCGCCGAAGATAGCTTGCAGATAGCCGCGCTGCATCTCTTCTGTGCCTTGATAGACTACATCAGGGACATGATGCCAGTCTTGTTCGGTGAGACCGTAACCCCGAACGACGTCCCTCAAGCGGGTTGACTGCACGATGCCACGTCCTGCACCGGTGGTATGCACGCCTGTGGGGTAGTTCCTTGTGGGACGTTCGCCTGTGCCTGCGACGACTGCCTGTGTTGCTTCGGCAAGAATTGGCGCGACTTTGTGGTCCTCGCCGTAGAAACTCAGGACTGCGCGCTTGACATCTATATGTCCGTCGCCGGTAAGCCATCCTAGAGTCAAACCCAGATTCCTGTCACCGAAAGTGCCGAAATAGCCCTTGTGATTCAGCAGGCGAATGCGGTCGCTTTGTCTCAAGTCGGATGCGGCTACCTTGCCTCGCGTGGTGAAAATCTCGTGGTCGGCGGTCAGTTTCAGCGTGTATCCTTCACGCGTGACGAGACGATAGACGGGCTTCACCCCGCTTTGCCAGACCTTCAGCGCAAACGATGCCTCAGCGCCCGACCTGCTATCCAGCGACAGCGCGGGAGTCTTCCCGACCAGTTCACCGATTTGTACGAGGCCTTCGCCTGTATAGACTAGCGTATCCCCGGTCACACATGGGTTGCTCGTCTGAATGTCGCCCATCTGCGGGTTGGGCTGCGTATCCCATACGCGGTCCATGAACACGACGCCCGGGTCGCCCGTCTTCCAGGCGGATTCGCAGATTTCGCGCCACAAATCGCGCGCCCGGACCGTGCCTACTGCCTCGTTGACCGGACCGCCGCCGATGTCGCGTGGGTTGTAGAACGTCCACTCCTCGTCGTTGTCAACGGCGCGCATGAACTCGTCGGTAATCTGCACCGAGATGTTGAAGTTCTGGAGCGTGTCGTCGTTGTCCTTGCAGTGGATGAACTCACGTACATCAGGATGTGTGATGTTCAGTTGCCCCATATGCGCGCCCAGCCGGAACGCGCCCTGCGTCAGAGTCGCGCCCACGGACGAGTACAGCTTCATCACCGCGATAGGCCCGCATGCCTCGCCGTGCGTGGTGGCGATGCGGTCGCGCTTGGGACGCAACTTGGAGAAGCCGAAGCCTATGCCGCCGCCCCATTTCTCAATCATCGCGGCATCGCTCGCCACCTGCATGATGGAGTTCATGTTGTCTTCAGGCGACACCACGAAGCATGCGGACAGGCAACCCCTGCCGCCGGTGCCGGCGTTTACCAGAGTAGGGGAGTTTGGCAAGAACTTGAGCGATGTCATCAGGTCGTAGAACCGACCCGCCCAAATCTGCCGCACTTCCGGCTTTTCGCCCTGCGCCACGGCGTTCGAGACGCGGTGGAACAGCCCGTCCGGGTCTTCTACGGGCACGCCGTCGTCGCCCTTCATCAGATAGCGTTGCTCCAGGATGATGCGGGCGTTCTCAGACAGCGCCGCGCCCGCCGGGGACGCACCGTTGCCGTTCGCTAACCCATTTCCGTCTGCCGCGCCGTTCTGAGGCGCAGCCACAAGTACATCAAGTTGAGCAAGCACCTCGTCGATACGCTCGTCGGCGATGCCACGCGCCACGAGCGCCTGCCTCAGATCAGCATCGCGCGCCGACTGAGGCGGGTATCCTCCCTCAGAACCGTTTGCATTGCGTTCCTTTAACACAGCCCCTTCTTCCTTAGCACATCTACATGCCAATCCAAAAGTAAAGTAACTCTTTCCAGATTCCCCTGTGTTCGTTGATTCTCAAGGCTCAAAACCAGAACCTGTCTCTATGTCATTCGCTATATTAGCACAAATCAGCCAAACATAAAGCCTGATACAGGTGTTGTTTTCGGGAATTTCGAGCGTTAGCCCAGCGATTGCCCGTTGGGGACGGGTGCTAGGCAGACGGCTCGGACTGCTCCTGCGTCGGTTCGGCGAATGAATGTGTATCGGTGTCGCCGTCAAGCAGTGTGAGCTGGCTGATGTCGGCCTGGCCGTTATGCGTCTCGCCAGTCTCCAGCAGCGCATCAATCTCCGTCTTGAAACTCTGCACGTCGCTGAAGTCCAGATAGACACTGGCGAAGCGAATGTATGCCACCTGGTCCAAGTTCGACAGCCTGCTCATTACCATCTCGCCAATAGACTGGGAGGGAAACTCCGCCTTGCCCTGCTCAGACAAATTCGCCTCGATGTCGTCGATAATCTTGTCTATGCTGCCCGTAGCCAGTGGACGCTTGGCGCACGCCTTGGTGAGGCTTGCCCAGAGCTTGCCGCGGCTGAACTCCTCGCGCCTGCCGTCCCGCTTCACCACCATCATCGCCTTCATCTGCACGCGCTCGTATGTGGTGAAGCGCCTGCCGCACAGCGCGCACTCGCGTCGCCGGCGTATGCTCATGCCGGACTCGCGGGAGTCCACGACTTTCGTATTTGTGCATTCGCAGTAAGGGCAACGCATCGGACATATATTTTTGACAAGTATAAGAAAATACACAATATATCGCGCTTTGCGATAATGACACCACTATATCCTGTGCTATGGTGGCTGTCAACGGGCGTTTTGGCGCAAAAGAATGACAGCGGTGGATAGCGCTAAATGACACTCCGGCCCAGCCTAGAGCGTCTGATATACTGAAACACTGACTAACTCGCCCGCGAGGTGCGCTATGGCAACGGTTAATGCCAAGTTCGTAACGGCCGAAGAGCTTCTGCTAATGCCTGAACTCGAATGCCGCTACGAATTGGTGAGAGGCGAGCTTTTACGAAAGCCGTTTCTTGAGCATCTGATAGGGTTCTATACGGCAAATATCGGCGCAGAACTTGCCATGTTCGTCCAAGCGAATAGACTTGGCAGGGCATACAGTCCCAATGCTGGCTTTCTGTTGGAACGAGACCCTGACACGGTACTCGCGCCTTCCGCTTCATTCGTGAGCCAAAAACGCGTCGATGCAGTGGGCGACGCCGACGGCTTCTTCCCAGGCGCGCCGGACTTTGTGGTCGAGGTCATCTCGCCAAGCGACCGCCTGACCGATGTGTACGATAAGGTCGAAGAGTGGCTTAACGCAGGTACTCTGATGGTCGCGGTCGTCAACCCACGCAACCGCACAGTCAGCGTTCATACGCCCGATGCCGTCATAACTCTCAATGAGGACGACACCCTTGACGGCGCCGATATCGTACCTGGCTGGAAACTGCCCGTCGCGGACATCTTCGAGTAGAATTACATGGATAGTGAGATGAGTTAAGGGAAAAACATCCTCCCTATCCTGTCCATCCTGTTAGTCGTTACCCTACATCAGATTCCAGCGCGGGTACTCGGCGGCCTCTTCGCGCAGCCTGTCCGCAAGCCAATCCTGAACTCCGGCGTCGATGTAGAATGTCGGGCGCATCAGTTCCGACTCGGACTCTATCAATCCTTCACGCAGAGCCGTCTGTGCCGCCGCCGTATTTGGCAGTATCCGCGATCCAACCCGCAGCACTGCGAACGCCGCTTCCACTCGCTTAAGGAAGTCCAACTTCTGCTCAACCGACGCTTTCGTCTCTCCCGGCTCGCCGAAGGCAACGTTCATTGTGAACGGCAATCCCGCGTCCCGGCTCAATCCCGCCATCCGCTCCAGTCCGGCAAGCCTGTCGCCAAGCCCTTCACCGCCGCGTCCGCCCTCAGCCATGAGCGCCAGTGAGCAGCCTGACTCCTTCATCAGTCCCATAAGCTCGGCATCCGCGTCGTCGGATGGGCGCACGTAGCTGTTCCAGCGCACGCGCAGCCCTGCGTCAATGACGGCGCGGCAAGTCGCCTTGGCATGCTCGGCAGGTATGTTGAACCCGCTGTCTATGAAGAAGACCTTGTTGATGCCGAAGTCGTCGTCGAGCGCGCGGATTTCGTCAACCACCTCTTGCGGGTCTCTGATGCGCCAGTCGTCGCCGCTGTAGTCCGCGCCCGGCGTCGGGTAGTACGCCTGCGCGAGCTTCGTGACTACACCCACGCCGAAGCCTGAGCCGTTGTAGGCGCGCATGTCCAGCAGATCGAGCCTTGGTGTCTTGTGGAAGTTCGATGTGAACCTACCCTCGCTGACGACAATCCTGCCGTCATTGGCTTCGTCTCGATAGACGATGCCCGGAATGTCGCGGTAGTCTGCGCCCTCATCCAGGCGCTCAACCAGAGTGGCAAATGCTTCGGCGGCATCACCCGCAATGCCCAGGTCCGCGCCCACATATTCGAGGCATTCGGACGGCAGTATGCTGAACGCGGGCCCGCCGATGAGCGTCTTCGTGTTGCTGAGTTGCCGTATGCGCTCTATGATGTCGCGCACGGCGGGCAGGTTCCACACAGGGTTGAGGTTGCTCTGGTTGTCCAGGTTGCGGATCGACAGCCCGATGAGGTCAGGCTCGAACTCGCTGACCACATCAGCGACCTCAGTCACGGCATCGTCCGCAAACATCAGGTCGAGCACCCGGAGCGTATGTCGCTCCTCGTCCACACTCGCGGCGAGGTATGCAAGTCCGATAGGCACGGGACGCACCACCATGCGGTCCATAAAGCGGTCTGCCTGATTTGTGGCAATGAGCAATACTTTCATTGCGGTCCCTCCCAAAGTTCACCATGGTTGATTGTAGGCGGTTGGCTTCTAGGCAAATATGTCGGCGACGGGCAGTCTCCAGCCAGGCACGACATCGCCGCCGTCTAGCGTGTCCGCTTCCGTCAGTTCAGTTACGCCTTCGGGCGTGTGCGCCTGCACAGTACGGTTGCGCGGATTCACCACGACCACCATGCGCGTCCCGGCGGCAAGCCACTCGACGACTTTTTCCGCGACTTCGGTGTAGCGGTCATTCGGGGAGACGACTTCTACGGCGAGGTCGGGCGGGCCCGGGAAGAAGCCACCTACTTCAGGAGTAGCTTCCTCACGCTCTCTGCTTACGAAAGCAACATCTGGGGCCAATACATGGTCGGGGTCAACTTCGAGGTGAAAGCCTGATTCGGCAAGGTACACCTCGCCCAAGTCGTTTTCATAGACTTGCTTGGATAGACTGTAATTTACCCTGCCGCCACGTTTCCCATGCACTCGACCTGCAGGCGCCATCTTTCTGAGCTCTCCCCTCACCAATTCATAGCGAAAGCCGTCGTCCGGCATTGCCAGCAGTTCCTCAGCCTTCATGAGCTTCGTAGTAGCCACTATCTCAAACCTCATCTACTGTATGGCGCTTAATCATGGGAGACTCACCCATATTCTACACATCCTCCCCATCCTGTCCATCTATTAGAATGCGTTCGTGGTGAGCCTGTCGAACCACATCACTGATTGACTGACTGACCTACTGACGGACTATCTCCGCCGCGTCCTGCCGCGCAGTGTCGTAAGCGCGAGCGTCCCGCTCACCGAGCCGACCAGCGCAATCGCTCCGACGCCCTTAATGAGCGCGACGAAGTCCCAGCCCACGCTGATGAGCGAGCGCAGCGCATCCAGCAGGTAAGTAACAGGGTTGAAGATGGCGACAGTTGCCATCCAGCCGGTCATTGCCTCAAGGGGCACGAAAACGGTCGTCAGGAACACGAACGGGAAGAACAGCAGGAAGCTGGAATTGACCGCTGCCGGGTTGCCCGTCTTGAACGCGATGGCGTATGGGAAGCCCGTATAAGCCAGTCCCCAAAGGCCCGACAGCAACATGAACAGCAGCATTCCCAGCAGGCCCGACTCGAATCTGACACCCACTGCCAGACCTAGCACGACGACTGGCAGGGTCAGGACTACCACCAGAACTAGGTCCGCGACCGTGAAGCCTAGCAGCATCGCCAGCCGGTTTATCGGCGTCAGCGAAAGACGGTCGAAATATCCGGTCTGGATGTCCGTTACCATCGTTACGGCGCGCGAGACGCCCGTTACGGCGAATATGATGCCGACCGGCAGCTGAAACGCCTTGTAGTCAACGCCAGGTATGCGCTCGGCGACATCCTGCAACGCGCCGATGTTAATGGCGTAAAAGAACACCGGAATGATAAGCGCGGGGTAAATCGCCTCCGGGTCGCGCGGAATGCCGCGCAGCGCCCTTATCGCAACCGACAGTACATCTCGAAAGAACCCCGCGCGCCTCGCATGTATCTGCGGGCCCGCTGGTGTTGTCATAACTGCTTGGCTCAATTCTTAATCTCCTCGAAACTCTTACATCGATTAACAGGATGGGGAGGATATCCTCAGGCAAATGACTGCCGCACTAACAGACTGAGCAACCTACTCAGCATCCTGCTCCATGCGCGCGCCCGCAACGCTGAGAAACACATCGTCCAGCGTGGGCGTGCGGAGTGTCAGCTCCGTTACTTGCACATTGTGAGCGTTTAGCGCGAGCGCGACATCGCTTATGTGCGCCGCTCCGTTGACTACATGTATGATGAGTTCGCCGCCCGATGCGTCCACATCCACAACGCCGTCCACATCCGAGACCGCCACCTTTGCTTCATCCGTGTAGCCGTCCATCTGGACAAAAATCACATCATTGCCCAGCGACCGCTTCAGTTCGGCGGGCGTGCCCTCAGCCATAAGCCTGCCCTGACTGATAATACCCACGCGGTCGGCGAGGGCATCCGCCTCTTCGAGATACTGTGTAGTCAGGAATATCGTTACCGACAGTTCCTTGTTGATACGCTGCACCTCTTCCCAGACTCGCGCCCGGCTTATGGGGTCGAGGCCGGTTGTCGGCTCGTCGAGAAACAGCACCTCCGGGTTGTGGATGAGAGACGCTGCCAAGTCGAGCCGCCGCTTCATGCCGCCTGAGTATGTGCCGATGAAGCGGTCGAGCGCGTCCCCGATGTCAACCAGCCCGGCAAGTTCGTCCAGGCGCGTGTCCAGCTCGCGGCGTTTCAGCCCGTACAGCCTGCCCTGCAAGCGCAGCAACTCCCGCCCCGTCTGCTTCAGGTCGAGCGCGGCATCTTGCAGCGCCGCGCCGATGCGGAGCCTGACATCGTTAGCCTCGCTGACCACATCGCGGCCCGCGACCGTGGCGCTGCCGGTCGTAGGCAGCAGCAGTGTTATGAGCATCCGCACCAGCGTCGTCTTGCCTGCGCCGTTCGGTCCCAGGAAGCCGTAAATCTCGCCCTTCGATATGTTCAGGTCTATGCCGTCCACCGCCTTCACTTCACCGAAAGTGCGCCCTATTCCCCGTGTTTGAACTGCGTATTCCATGTATTCGTAGAGTCTCCTTAATCGTGCTCTATATCTTGATGCAGTAGAATAAATAGGACAATCGTTCTTGATTTGTTCTATCCAACATAACAATGTATGCCGTGCGGCGTCAACCTTTTTTGAGAGTCAATTTGAGCCTTGTTGAGACTGCACAAGTGCCCTTGCAAATCAGCCGTGTTACACTTGCTCGCGATAAAATAGAGCGTTAGCGACCAAAGAGAACGGAGAGAGTGCAAGAAATGCGAGTCAACAAAGTAGTAACCAAGATGAGGGCAGGGGAGATGGCTTACGGCTGCGGCTTCTCGTTCGCATCGCCCACGCTCATCGAGATTGCCGGACGCGCGGGCTTCGATTTTGTGTCGTTCGACAGCGAGCACGGGCCATTCACCATCAATCAGCTAGACGACCTGTGCCGCTTCGCTGACCTGGCGGAGATGACGCCGATGGCGCGAGTCCCGGACATCGAGTATCCCACCATCCTGCGCTTCCTCGACAGGGGCATCATGGGCATCACGGGGCCGCACATCGTCAACGGCGACAGGGCGCGACAGCTCGCCGACGCATGCCGCTATGTGCCGCGCGGTCATCGCAGCTTCGGCTCCGGGCGCGGCGCGTACTTCGGCGACTTCCCATCGGGCCCCGACTACATGGAGCATACCAACGACAACATCCTCGTCATCGCGCAGCTAGAGGACATCGAGGTGCTGGACAACATCGACGACATACTGTCAGTCGAGGGCATAGACCTGTTCGCGTCTGGCGCGCAGGACATCGCGCAGTCAATGGGCTTGCAGGGTCAGCCGAACCACCCGGACGTGCAGCAGTTCGAGGCGACGGTGCGAGATGCTGTTCACACGGCGGGCAAGCAGATGGCAGACGATGTTATGACATCAATGCGCGCCGATCACGCATTTCTGGCAGCAGGGCGGGCGTTTATCGAGAATAACTAACTGGATGATCGGGATGGACAGGGGTTCGGTGAATCCCTTTCATTCTGTCCATCTTGTTATTGCCTATTCGAAAATCTCCGACACAGGCATGCACCAGCCCGGAACCACATCGCCACCGTCCAGCATGTCCGCTTCCGTCAGTGCGACAATATCCGTCGGAGAGCGATGTCCGCTGACCGTGTGAGTACGCGGCTCCAGCACGATTACCATTAACGTTCCCGCCTCTAGATAATCGAATACCTTCTCCGCCACGTCCGAGTAGGAGTTGCTGGGCGATATTACCTCAATTGCAAGGTCGGGCGCGCCGGGGAAATAGCCCTGTATTACGCCTACGGCATCCAATCGCTCGCGCCGAATGAAACCGAGGTCAGGTATTCGCACTGTGTCAGGTTCGCGCGCCAATATGTAACTCAATTGGCTGGAAAATACCCTGCCAAGATTGGCTCTCACGACATAATCTCTAATGCTGCCATAGCAGTTGTCCGCTATGTAAGCATGCTCCAAGCCCGTTCCCATAAGCTTTACGAGTTCCCCCCTCACCAACTCATACCGAAAGCCGTCGTCAGGTATCTCAAGCAGCTCTTCCGCCGTCACCAGTCGCGCTGTCGTCGCCATATCGCTACATCCTCCCCATCCTGTAAGCACTATTCCCGTTTGTGGTGAGCCTGTCGAACCATCCCATCCTGTACTTCCTGTTAGCCCTATACCCGTCTGTACACCTGTATCCGGTGGCGGTTGCCGTCCGTCACATACACTCTGCCCTCGTCATCCAGCTTCACAGACATCGGCCCCCAGAAGTATTTCTCGATGTACGCCGACTGCGTATGCGGATCGTCGGCGCCGTCCACTTCGAGAACAGGCTCAAGGTTCGACTTCGCCCGAGCCTCACCTTCTTCCCTGTTGACCTCCAGAAAGTTCGCCGCCCATTTCGACAGCCCTGCCTCGCCTCTGAGTTTCTGCAAGAGCTTGCCGTCCGAGTCGAACACCTGCAGGCGCTCGTTCCCCCAGTCGGACACGTACATATATCCGCGCTCGTCTATCGCCACGCCGGACGGTCGCAGCAACTCGCCGTCCCCACGCCCTGGACTCCCGTAAGACGCGACAAATTCGCATTCGGATGAGCCGGACGAAAAACGCTGGATGCGGTCGTTGCCCCAGTCTGCGATATACAGGTCGCCGCTGGGCGCGACCGTCATGCCCCACGGCATGTTGAATTCTCCCGCTCCGCTGCCGCTCGATCCAAACTCAAGGATGAACTGACCGTTGGATGTGAACTTCTGTATGCGGCTGTTGTTCGTGTCTGCGATGTATATTTTGTCCTCAGCATCCACCGCAATACCCGACGGCCCATTGAATTGCCCTTCGCCGTCACCTACCTCACCCCACGCGCGGATGAAGTTGCCGTCGTAGTCGAACACGCTGACGCGGTGCGTGGATTCGTCCGTAACGTATAGGCGTCCACGGCTGTCTTCCGCAATGCACATGGGCGAGATCATGTAGCCGTCGCCCTGCCCATGATGCGCGAAAGTGCCGTAATACTCGCTGTCTATGTCCGTGACGGTAACGCGCACACCCCGCTCGCCGAGGTCTCGCGCGCGATTCGGCACATAAAGTCGCCCGTCGCGCGCAGCCACCATATCCGTCGGATACTCGAACCCGCGTCCTTCCATAGCGATGAGGCCGATGGTCAGCGAGTATTCCAGCACGTCATCCTGTCTATCCTGTCCATCCATGTTAGCCCTCGTGCGTCTTAACCGTTCGTGGTGAGCTTGTCGAACCACAGGTCTTACAGTCGCTGGAATTCCTTAGATGCCGCCGTCAGCCGCAGCATCTGCGCCACATTCTGCCGCTCGTCCCCGTCCTGCTCCGCGATGCCGAGCAGCGCCTCGCGAGTATCTTCGGACACCGAAAGAGATCCCATCTGCTCTAGGCAGCGATTAACCATGAGTTGCGCGCGCGCGCCATTGCCGCCATCCGCAACGATGCTATCCACCATATCCCGAACACCCGGCTTGTCAAGATCGCCAAGCTGCTCCGACGCGAAGTTGATGCGCTCCATGAGCGTTCCGGTGTCGATCCACTCAACGCCCTGGTGCCAGCCCTCCACGCTCGGCGGATTATTCAACTCCTGCCCCATCCAGTTTATCTGCCTGAACCTGTTGATCATCTCGCGATTCGGTAACTCGAACTCGCGCGTCATGCGAAGGATGCCCACAGCGAACTCGGCGGGTCCTTTCACCTTTTCGTAGCGCGCATCCTCAGCCTTGAAGAAGTCCGAGTTGAACAGCACGCGCAGCATCTCAATGATGTCGTAGCCGCTGTCGAAATATGCCTTAGCCAGTGTCTCGATGGCGTCTTCATCCCTCGGCGGCGTGTAGGGCCAGGCGGGCACCGGCGGCTCGTCCGCTACGAAGAAGTGGTACATGTGCCGCGCAATGAAGCGTGCGGTCGCTTCCTGCTGGCAGATGATATTGATAATGTCCTCGCCGTTGAAGTTGCCCGTCTGCCCGAGGAAGATCTTCTCACCGTCGTCGTGGTCATCCTCGCGGTACTCGAAATAGTAGTCGATCCTGCCGTATGGCCAGTCCGAGTCCCGTGCCGAGCGGACCATCATGTACTCGGTATTGCCGATAGTCCAGCCGGTGAACGCTCGCGAGCATTCCTTGATGTCTTCCTCAGAGTAGTTGCCCACCCCCATCGAGAACAGTTCCAACAGTTCGCGTCCCCAGTTCTCGTTGATGGCGTCCTTGTGATTGTCCTGGTTGTCCAGCCAGACAATCATCGCCGGGTTCTTCGCAAGCTCGAGCAGCAGCCTGTCGAACTTGCCCATACCGTAGCGCCTGAACATGTCCACCTGGTCCGACAGCACCCTACCGTTGATGACCTTCGGCATGCCCGTGGCGAAGATGCCATGCCAAAAGAGCGTCATCTTTTCCTGCAAGGGCGCGTCGGAGGTAACCATGCGGTACAGCCATCTACGCGCCGAGCCGGGATAATTGATCATCCCCGACGCCTCGAGGTCGAAGCGTCTCACGATGAATTCGCCGAGCCACTGGGCGTTTCCAGGATCCAGCAGATCCTCGACGGTGGCTTCATATCCCTTTTCGACACGCTCTTCGATCTCGGCTTGAGTCGCGCCGAAGCCCGCTCGCCGCATCAGGTGCGCCATTAGCTCGATGTCCTGCCTGCCTCCGTGCTGCATGCTCATAGTATTACCTCCGAAATTGCCTGCGCCAACGCTTCAAGCGCATGCTACAAACGGTATTATGTCCAGTCAATCCCCACTTTGCCCCCTCTCCCTCTGGGAAAGGGTTGGGGTGAGGGCGATTTCTACGAGAAAATATCCGCAACTGGCATGCTCCACCCCGGCACCACATCGCCGCCGTCCAGCGTATCCGCTTCCGTAAGTTCGGTCACGCCATCCGATGTATGCACCTGCACTGTGCGGTTACGCGGGTTGACCACTACGACCATGCGGGTGTCGTGTTCAAGCCAGTCCGCTACTTTAGCCGCTACTTCTGTAAGTCGGTCATTAGGCGAAATCACTTCAACTGCAAGATCGGGCGGACCCGGGAAGTAACCCGAAACATCCCTTGCCGTTTCCTCGCGTTCCTTCCGCACGAAGGCGACATCGGGCGCAAGTACGGTATCCGGCGACCTCTCCAGCACAAAGCCGGTCTCGGCAAGATAAGTCTCACCCAAGTCATTCGCATATACCTGCACGGACATGCTCACATTAACCCTATTGCCTTCCCTGCCATGCGCATGTCCCGCAGGTGCCATCTGTCTCAACTCCCCTCTCACCAGTTCATAGCGATAGCCGTCATCGGGCATGGCAAGCAGCTCTTCGGCTGTCATCAGTTTCGTCCCAGTCGTAGCCATCTCACACCTCTGCAAGCGTCCAAGATGATGTGCGTTGCGCCCATGATACACTACCCGCACGCAATCCAACCCCAACCCACTGACGACTGAACGCTGACACCTGACACCTAAAAGGGAGGCACCATAATGGGCAGACTAGACGGCAAAGTGGCATTCATCAGCGGCGGCGCGAGAGGCATGGGCGCGGAGGAAGCCCGCCTGTTCGCCCGCGAGGGCGCGAAGGTCGCCATAGGCGATGTACTCGACGAAGAAGGTCGCAGCGTTGAAGCTGAAATCAACGAGAGCGGCGGCAACTGCCTCTTCATCCATCTCGATGTGACCAGCGAAGCTAACTGGCAGGACGCAATCGCGCAGACCGTATCGCGTTTCGGGGCGCTGCACATCCTCGTCAACAACGCCGGCATCGGAGGCGCCGGAAGCCCAATCGCAGAGACGCCTGTCGAGGACTGGGACCGCGTCATGGACATCAACGGAAAGGGCGTATTCCTCGGCACGAAGGCAGCCATCCCGGAGATGCAGAAGGCGGGCAGCGGCTCCATCATCAACATCTCGTCCCAGCTTGGCATCGTCGCCACTGACAACACCAGCGCAGAGTACCACGCATCCAAGGGCGCAGTGCGTATCCTCACCAAGTCCACCGCGATTCAATTCGCATCCGACAACATCCGCGCCAATTCCATTCATCCCGGCCCTGTAAAAACCCCCATGACTGAGGTCCGCCGCGGAGACCCCGCATACGTTGAGGTCACGCACTCCCGCATACCGCTTGGCAGGTACGCAGAGCCAATCGAAATCGCCTACGCCGTCCTGTACCTTGCCAGCGACGAGTCAGGATATGTGACCGGCAGCGAGGTAGTAGTTGACGGTGGCTGGATAGCGCAATAAGGGAAGTCAGCGCGCCGATTTCGACGCTCTAGGCAAATATGTCGGCGACGGGTATCCGCCAGCCGGACACTACGTCGCCTCCGTCGAGCGTGTCGCTTTCTGTGAGTTCGGTTACGCCGTCGGAGGTGTGCGTTTGCACGGTGCGACTGCGCGGGTTCACCACGATGACCATTTCCGTTCCGGCAGACAGCCAATCGTTGACCTTTTCCCGCACTTCGGTGTAGCGGTCGTTGGGTGAAATCACCTCGACTACCAGAGCGGGCGCTTCGGGGAAGTACCGGCGAGTATAGCCAATCTCATCTATTCGCCCTTGCCTGATAAAGGAAACATCCGGTTCGCGCACATGGTCAGGGTCTCGCTCCAGTATGAAGCCCGGGCAGGGAAGCGGCACTTCGCCAAGTCCGTTTCGTCTTACATAGGGTAGCAGCGTCTCGACAATACGACTCCCGTTAACCCCATGATACAATCCTGCAGGCGCCATCTTCCTAAGCACTCCCCGTATCAACTCATAGTGGTGATACCCGTCATCAGGCATGGCAAACAATTCTTCCGCCGTCATCAGTTTCGCCGTAGTCGTTGCCATCTCACGCCCCTGTATGTGTTCAAGATGCCGCACTCTGCGCCCATGATACACTATCGCCGCTATCGGCTATCGACTGAGGAGGTCCTGCGAATTGAAAATCACCGACATCACCACCCACCTGGTCCACCCCGGCAGAGCCAAGAATCTCTGCTTTGTAAAGATCGAGACCGACGAGGGCATCTACGGCTGGGGCGAGTGCTACACACAGTCTGACCGCGACGTGCAGATTACCGCGCATGTGGATCAGCTTAAGCGCTACCTCATCGGACGCGATCCCACGAACATCAAGCACTTCATGCAGATGGCGTTCGACGACTTCGCCGGCAGGCGCGGCGCGATGGACTACTACTGCGCCATCAGCGGCTTGGAGCACGCCATGTGGGACATCGCGGGCAAGGCTTACGGCGCGCCCGTGCATAAGCTCATCGGCGGCGCGTGCCGCGACAAGATTCGCGTCTATGCCAACGGCTGGTCAGGCGGCAACCCCACGCCCGAATCACTCGCCGAACGCGCATCCGAGGTCATAGAGTCAGGCTTCACCGCGCTCAAGTTCGACCCCATCCCTGGACGCTGGCGGACCTACGTCAGCAAGGATGTTGAGGACGCCGCCGTCGAGAACGTGCGCGCCGTCCGAGAAGCGGTCGGCCCCGATGTGGACATCCTCGTCGAGATGCACCGCAGGCTTGCGCCGATGCACGCCGTCCGCATCGCCCACGAAATCGAGCAGTACCGCCCGTTCTGGTACGAAGAGCCTGTGCTTGCCGAGAACATCCCCGCGCTCGCGTCCGTGCGCCAGAAGATAAACATCCCAGTCGTTACCGGCGAGGAGCTTTACACCAAGTTCGAGTTCCGCGAGGTCTTCGAGAAGCAGGCGGCGGACATCCTCAACCCCGATGTCTGCAACGTCGGCGGCATCCTCGAACTCAAGGAGATTGCGGCAATGGCAGAGCCATACTTCGTCGTCATATCGCCCCACAACTTCAACAGCACCACCGTAGGCTTGGCAGCCACCATACAGGTCTCCGCCGCAATCCCCAACTTCCTCATAACCGAGTACTTCGTCAACCTAGAAGACCTCGGCAACGACATCGCAAAGAACCCCTTCGAGGTCAAAGACGGCTACATCCAGTTGCCCGACACCCCCGGCCTCGGCATCGACCTCGACGAAGAGCGCCTAGCCGCCTACCCCTACCAGCCCTTCCCCGCCAGATCCCCCGCCCAAATCTGGGACGAGGGACCGTAACTCACATCGATGAACAGGATAGACAGGATGAGTATGATACTGTGTTAGGGAATTGCGTGATGCCTATACACAACCCGCCCCATCCGGGCGAAATCGTCAAGTATGAATGTCTCGAATCACTGGGCTTGACCGTAACGCGCGCGGCTGACGGCTTGGGTGTAACCCGGCAGGCGCTGTCCAATCTGGTGAATGAAAAGTCGGACATGTCAGTTGACATGGCGCTGCGGCTCGCGCAAGCATTCGGCTCCACGCCGGAGACCTGGCTGAGGTTGCAAATGGCGTATGACCTATGGCAAGAGCAGGAGCAAGCCCAGCAAATCAAGGTCGAGCGATTCGCATCATGAGAATTAGTAACCCCAATAAATCCCGTCCTCCCCATCCTGCCCATCGATGTTAAACCCCAACAAGGAGGCTCCACACATGCCCCAACAAACCACCCCCGAAGACTTCCGCGCCCTCACTAAGCGCGCCGGTCTCGACCTCACCGACGACGAGCTTGAGCACCTGAAGCCCATGTACGACCACTACCTTGAGCCGATTGCCCAGATGAACGCCCTCGACCTCGATGCTGAAGACCTGGCAGTGGTTTACACGCCGGGCTGGGACCCGGAGGTATAGCCATGACCACAGAACTGCACTACCTCACCATCGGAGAGGCAAGCGTCCTCATAGAGAGCGGCCAGCTCTCGCCCGTCGAACTGACCCGTGCCTTCCTCGACCGCATCGACGAACTCGACGACACGCTGGAATGCTACATCACCATTCTGCACGATGACGCGATGGCAGAGGCACGGCAGGCCGAAGCCGAAATCCTGCGCGGCGACTATCGCGGTCCAATGCACGGCATCCCCATTGCGCTCAAGGACCTCTACGACACAGAAGGCGTCCTGACCACCGCAAGCTCCAAAGTCATGGCAGACCGAGTACCGACTGAGGACGCCACCACCACTGCGCGCCTCAGAGAGGCGGGAGCGGTGCTGCTCGGCAAGCTGGCGATGCACGAGTTCGCGCTCGGCGGTCCCGACCCGTCGAACGGCTTCCCGCTCGCTCGCAACCCGTGGAATCTTGATCACATCCCCGGCGGCTCAAGCAGCGGTTCCGGCGCGGGCATCGCAGCAGGACTATGCATGGGCACGCTCGGCTCATGCACGGGCGGCTCGATAAGAGGCCCCGCTGCCTTTTGCAGCATAGCGGGCATAAAGGCGACCTACGGGCGCGTCAGCCGCTACGGCGTCGTTCCACTCAGCTGGACTCTCGACCACTGCGGCCCCATGACATGGACGGTCGAGGACTCCGCAATTATGCTTCAGGTGATCGCGGGCCACGACCCCAAGGACCCAACATCCAGCCGCGCGCCCGTCCCCGACTACGCGGCATCTCTGGTCGAGGATATCGAAGGCTTGCGAATCGGTGTGCCGCGGCACTTCTTCTTCGCGGACGATCCCACAATTAACAAGGATGTACTCTCCGCGGTGGACGACGCTATCAGCGTTATGGAGGACCTTGGCGCGCATGTGGAAGAAGTCAATGTGCCGATGCTGGAGCATGCTGGCGCGGCACAGCCCGTAATCATGCTTAGTGAGGCGTTCGCCTACCACCAGAACAACCTGCGTTCTAGTCCTGATCTGTTCGGAGAGATGGTGAGGGCGCGCTTCCGCACGGGAGGGCTGTTCTCAGGCGGCGACTATGTGCAGGCGCAGCGAGTTCGCAACGTGCTCAAGCGCGAGTTCGCCGAGGTGCTGAGAAGGGTCGATGTCGTTGCGTCACCTACGATGTCCAACCCTGCGCCGCGCTTCGACGCGATGGACGCCATGACCACGTCGCGCGTTCCCAGCTTCACCGGCCCTTACAACCTAACCGGCATGCCAGCCATATCGGTGCCATGCGGCTTTACCCCTGAAGGGCTGCCTGTCGGCTTCCAGATAGCGGGCAAGCCCTTCGACGAACCGACCGTATTCCGCGCCGCCTACGCCTACGAGCAGAGCACCCGCCTATTCGAGCAGCGCCCGCCTATGTAGAAATTACATCGATGCACAGGATATGCAGGATATTCGCTGGCTGTTCCTTCCTAACCGTCCTGTTCATCGATGTTGGACACCGTCTCATGGCTGTTCCAGCAGTTGCAGTTGGTTGCCGTCAGGGTCCTCGAAGGTGGCAACCCAGCCGCCCCAGTGCTCGCGCTCCGGCGGTCTGACGAATCGTACCCCCGCCGCCGTCAGACGCTCGTGCAGAGTGTGGATGTCAGGCGTGCCGAAGTTCACCATGATGCGGTCAGGCTCGGCGTTCATGCCATGCACCTCTGAGTGTTCGCCGATGCTGAAGCGCATATCGCCCCACTCGAACGCCACGAAGTGTGGCCGCTCAGAATGAACGGGCAGTTCCAGCGTGTCGCGGTAGAACGCCGCCATCTCTGCCATGTTCTCCGTCCAGATAATCACGCCCGCCACGCCGTCAATCATTGTCAATACCCTGTCTCTATATGTCCTTGTCTATTCTGAGATTGCTATATCCTGCCTTCAAATCTGTCCGACTACGTGTATAATATACAGCCAGAGACAGAGGGGTGGTGGCCGAAAGCTTACTGAGGGTCTCTAGAAAGGAGGTTGCTGCATTGGATAGTAGTATGAGGAGGTGCTCCGAGTAGGTGTTCCTTGGAGCATCTTCTACACCAGGGAGGGGTCTCTCCGCTAGTCGGGGAGGCCTCTCCTTTTTGTGATTTACTTGGCTCAGCGGGATTCCTATCCCCTTCATCCTGTCCATCGATGTCAGTTTCTTCCTTCAAAGAAACGTCGCGGATTGTCCACCATAATCTTGTGAATGTCGTCATCGGACGCGCCCAACTCCTGCAGGCGTGGTAGCACGCGCCGCGTGATGAACAGATAGCCGTCCGGATTGTTCTTGTCCCGCGCCTCTTGTGCCTCTCGCCCCGCGATAAGCAGCGTCACAGACCAGTCGTGCCCCAGCATGATGCGGTGCGCGAACCCTGCCTCGATGAGTCTGTACGCCGTCTGCGTGCGCGCCTCCCAGTCCAGCACCTCCGGCCTGCCCGGGTAGCGGTCCAGCCCGATCCACACACCCCGTTCCAGCAAGCCAATCAGGTAATCGGTATCGTCCGTGTCGTTACTGTGGCCTATGTACACCTTGTTCAGGTCAACGCCCTCGTCCTCGAATACGGCAACCTGCTGCTCGCCGACGCGCTCCGGCGCCCATGTATGCGTTGATATTGGCACGCCCGTCGCCCGCTGCGCCCTGGCAGCCGCCCGCAGGATAATCTCGCCTTCCGGCGTAACGCCTCCCATGTCGTTGGCGACCTTGATTATCCCTGCCTTGATGTCCGTCCCCTCGATGCCCTCTTCGATCTCGCGGATGTACAGAGGCGCGATGTCATCCGGTGTCGCCGTCCAGAACACGCGCGGGATGTCCCGCCATGTGCCGGTGGCGCAGACGATGTTCACGCCCGACCCGCGCGAGACCTCTTCCATCAGTCGGACATCGCGCCCCAGGTCAAGAGTCGATACATCGATGATAGAGCGCAGCCCTTCGTCGTAGGCAGTTCTCAGGTCGCGTATCCCGCGCTCGACAGTTCCCGCGCGGTCGATGAACTCAGGGTATATCTGCTGTATCCCCGCCGACGAAACCAGCACATGCTCATGCGACAGCGTGAATCCCAGGTCCGCCGTGTCCATCGGCCCCAGCACCGAGTTGATCATAGCCATGCTCAAATCCCTCCATCAACAGAAATCCTATCAAATGATCCCTTCCCCCTTGATGTGGGAAGGTTAGGATGGGGGTGAAATCCTGCGCATCCTGTCCATCGATGTTAGTTCTCACCAACAATCGGATTACTCAACACCCCAATCCCGCTTATCTCCACATCGCAAACATCGCCCGGCTTCATGTTGTCTGTCGCGCCGTCCGTGCCCATCCATATCATGTCCCCCGGGTACAGCGTCAGGTAGCGCGTCATCGCGCTGATGTAAGTCTCCACGCCGAACACCATGTTGTTCGTGGCAAACTCCGACACCACCTCGCCGTTCAGCCGCACCGTAGTCCGCAGCGAGTCGAGGTCAACGTCCGTCTCGATCCACGGGCCCATCGGCTTGAAGGTATCGCTGTTCTTCGCGCGCCAGAGGGTCCTGTCTCCGGCCTGCCATGTGCGCTCGCTTACGTCGTTGCCGATGGTGTATCCCAGCACGCACGACAGCGCATCCTCCTCCGACAGGTGCTTCGCTTCCTTGCCGATGACTACGACAAGCTCGCCCTCGTACTGAAATCGCTCCGTGGAGTCCGCAGGCTTCACGATAGGCTCGCCATGAGCGATGAGCGCGTTATTCGCCCGATAGCCGATGTCGGGCTTCTGCGGGATGTCCGGCTCGCGCCCCAGCAGCGCCGCTGCCTCGCGCACATGCTCCTCGTAGTTCACCCCCGCCGCGTAGAAGGTCTTCGGCTCGAACGGAACCAGCAGTTTCACATCCGCGAGTGCCTGCCGCTTCCCCGTTCGCTCATAGCCATCAAACGGGCTGCCGCTCACTTCCTCGACATTATCCCCATCCACAATCCCGAACACCGCGCCGTCATCGCCCGCGTATCTCACCCAGCGCATCACAGACCTCCTATCTTATTCATCATCCTCTTTATCCTGGCCATCGATGTTGGCCCTCGCGCTGCCCACACGCAGCCGCTCAATCAGCGGCGTAATCTCCGCGAGCGCGGCGCGCACGTTCTCGTCACTCATTACCGGCAAATCCGATGTTTCTGAGCGCGATGTCGGATAGCGTCCCGCTGTACTATATCCGGATACCAGCTTGCAAACCGAGCGAAACTCTTCCAAAGTCGCATCGTAATGCAAGGCATCGTTCAGAAGTTCGACCAGGTTATGCGTCCTCTGAAGCCGCCAGCCCTGCCTAATCAGATACGCTTTGAAGGTCTTCTCGACTGCCTGCTGCAAGTTGTATCCTGCGCCTCTTGGGAAACCGCCCTCAAGCAGATATAGCCCCATCCGATGATCTTCTTCCGCGTTTCGTATCCAATCTTCTGGATACTCCGAGTCTTGAGGGTTCATGTTGTAGCTCTTCTCTGCTAATTCGATGTACTTGGCAAAGGTTTCGCCTGCATAAAGCGCCTGCCCTTGCAAAATAATGTCCTGTATGAAGTGGTCGCCTCTCGCAAGCGTTCTTTCGACCTGTTCAGGTGTGTAAAGGCGGGCATCCAGCGAATATCCTTTTTTGACATCAGACAGAACGGCGTCCATCTCTCGGAAACGCTCATTTGCCGTGCCGGGCACATCCGACTTGATTATCATCAGGTCAACATCGCTGTCCGGACGCGCGCTCCCATCTGCACGCGAGCCGTAGAGTATCACCGCCTCCGCGCCGTATTCGTCGCGCAGCCGCGCAGCCATCGCCTCGATAGCCGCCATCGCGTTTATCTCGTCGGTCAACGTGCTCATCAGCAGGAAATCCTATTCATCCTGTCCATCGATGTTAAACTTCTCCATCCCGAACACCTCCGCCACCAGCTCATACGACCGCACGCGATCCGCGAAATCGTAGCATATCGTCACAATTCCTATGTCGTCGGTCGCATAAGAGTCCGCGAGTTCCTCTATCTTGTCGCGCACATAATCCGGCGTACCGTCTATGTAGCTTTCCTTCATCTTCGACAGGTACGCCCACTCGTCCGGGCGATACTCGTATGCCAGCGCCTCCTCGATTGACGGCACGCCCTCTCGCTGGTTCTGCACCGAGCGCACCCGCGACAGGTTGCGGCTGGACGCGATGCGCTTCGCGTCCTCGTCCGTCTCCGCGCACAGCACCTGAAACGCCACATTCACCTTTGGCTCGGACAGATACTCGGAAGGCTTGAAGTTCTGCCTGTACATCTCCGCTATCGCTGGCCCGTGTTCTGTCGCCAGCCCGAAGAAGTGCGCGAAGCTGAAGGGCAGCCCCATCTCAGCGGCCATTGCCGCGCTATCCGCCCGTGAGCCGAGCAGCCACACATCCGGCGCGGTGAACTCACCCGGCCCCGCGTGAAGAGAAGCAAAGGGATGCTCGTCGTCCACCGTGTCGTTCAGGAAGTTCAGCAGATCTCGCACGACGATAGGGTAGTGTCGTATGTCAAGCTGCGGGCGCGGATACGACAGCGCCGCCGCCGTAATCTGGTCGCTGCCCGGCGCCCGCCCGATGCCCAAGTCTATGCGCCCCGGAAACAGCGTCTCCAGCATGCGGAACACCTCCGCCACCTTGAACGCGCTGTAATGCGGCAGCATCACACCGCCGCTGCCCACACGTATGCGCTCCGTCCTCGCCGCAATCTGCCCTATCAGAATCTCCGGGCTGGTCCCCGCGAAATTCGCAAGGTTGTGATGCTCCGCAACCCAGAAGCGATTGTACCCGAGCCGCTCCACCGCGCGCGCAAGCTCGACCGTCTCCGTCAGCGCATCACGCGCTGTCCCGCCCTTACGCACAGGCGACTGGTCAACAACGCTCAGTTGTAGATCAGAGTTCATCAGTAATCAGCACCTATCCCATCCTCCCCATCCTGTCCATCGATGTTAGTTATCCTCACTAAAACGCCTCCAGCGTATGGCTCTTCCACCGGTTTATCGCCGCCTGCCCGCGCGGACTCACAGCCCGCTGCACCTGCACATTGATGAGCGCGGGCCGCTCCAGCTTCAGGCAGCGTTCAAGGGCAGGGTGCAGTTCCTCCGGGTTGTCAACAACCTCGCCGTGCCCACCAAGCCCGCGCACTACTTGGTCGTAGCGCGTGGGCAGCAGGTCCGTCGCGACCGGCTTGCCATATACTCCAAGCTGGATCTGCCGGTCTATGCCCCAGGCTGAGTCATTGCCCAGCACGCATACGATAGGCAGATTATGCCGCACCGCAGTGTCGAACTCGATGCCGTTGAACCCGAATGCGCCGTCGCCGCTGAACGCGATCACGCGCCGATCCGGATGCGCCAGCTTCGCCGTCAGTGCAGTCGGGAAAGTGTGTCCCAGCATCCCCGACGGCGTGACATACAGCCAGCTCTTCGGAAAGCGCGCAGGAAGGTACGCCCGCCCGAAGTGGCAGTAGTCCCCGCCGTCGAACACTAGGTAGTCGTCCGGTTGGAGCATCTGCATTACAGTTCGATGCACGAACATCGCGTGCATCGGCACATCCGCGACCGCCAGCGACTCCAGGTGCTCCTGCCACGCCCTGCGCTCCGCGCGCAGCTCGCCGATCCACTCCAGTTCAGACCAGGAATGCTTGGATGCCTCGGCAGTCATCTGCCGCATCGTCGCCTCCACATCGCCAGCAATACCCACGGCGACGCCGCGGTTGCGCCCGATCTCCGCTTCCGACGGGTCAATCTGAATGATTTTCGCATCCGGCGCGATTGTCGGAGACATTGCGTACCCGATAATCAGGTCCTGCTTGCGCCCCAGCATCATCACCACGTCCGCTTCACGAATCTTGCGCGACGTCTGGCTCAACCCCTGATCGAAGAACCCTAGGCAGTACGCATGCTCGTCCGACACCATGCCGCGCGCGTCCCCTTCGGTCAGCAGCGGCAGACGTGTGGTCTCGATGAACTCCTCCACCGCTTCGCCTGCCCGTGCATACGACGCCGCGCTCCCCGCCACGATCAGTGGATGCTTCGCCTCGCGCAATATCGCAATTGCCTGCTCGATGTCGGCCTGTGATGCTTGCGCCGCGCTAATGCCGCGATATTCTCCCGGTTCGTAGAACGCCACCTCATCCTCGCTCACCACATTCTGCTGAATGTCCACCGGAATCGTCAGATGCACCGGCCCCCGCCGCCCGCTGTACGCCACCCGCAGCGCGTGCGCGATCATGTCCGGGATACGTCGCGTGTCTGTCACCATCCACGCCCCCTTCGTAACCGGACGCGCCATCCCCACCTGGTCTATCTCCTGCATCGCGCCGCGCCCTAGTTCGCTGAGTTCCGCCGACCCGCTTATCGACAGCAGTGGGCTTTCCGAGTGCATAGCGTTCGCTAGCCCCGGTATCGCGTTGGAAAAGCCCGGCGTCGTGTACATTGCAACGCCCGGCTCGCCGGTAATGCGTCCCCAGGCGTCCGCCATGTGCGCCGCCGCCTGCTCGTGCCGCGTATCGACGAAGCGGAAACCCATATCCGCCATGCTGTCCAGCGCCGGCAGCACATGGTCGCCCGCAATCGTGAACACATTCTTCACGCCTTCGAGCGCCAAAGCCCTGCCAATCAGTTCGCTCCCGCTCACCATATTATTTGAACCGGCCATACTCATTCATCCAACCTCTTAGTCCTCTATATCCTGTTCATCTATGTCAGTTTCCCATGTTAGATTGTTCCGACTTTACACACAACCGCGCTGATGTCCTGTCTTGTCATTAGACTTGCATAATCTCATTCCGCATTGCTATCATCCAAAAAGCAATGCACAATTCCTAAACTCAATGACAAGAGGTGCTGCACATGATTGAATCTGCAATCACATCGAAAGGGCAGACCACATTGCCGAAGGCGGTTAGAGAAGCCCTTGAGGTGCAGCCCGGCGACAGGGTGCGCTATATTGTACACAGGGATGAGGTTCGCATCAGAAAGGTAAAGCCCATCGGCAGACTGTTCGGAGCGCTGAAGTACGATGGTCCCCCTGTAAGCTTGCAAGACATGGAGCGGGCAATTGTAGAAGGAGCGACTGGAAAGTGAGTGCCCTGGACACCAATGTATTGATTCGCTTTCTGGTGCGCGACAATCCTGAACAGGCGGACTCGGCGCGCGTTCTGCTGGAAGGACTTACAACCGAAGACCCGGGATTCATCTGCCGCGAAGTAATTATAGAAGTCTTCTGGGTATTAGAACGATCATATCGCTTCAGCCGTGAGCAGATTGCAAGCATTGTCATAGAGTTAATAGATACGGATACTCTGGTCATCGAAGACGACAACGATGTTGCTCAAGCAACCGTAGCCTACAGTCAGGGAGGCGCAGACTTCTCCGACCTCATGACTCTCGCCGCCGCGAACCGGATGGGCGCGCAGCCTCTATATACTTTCGACCAGCGGCTGTCCAGTCTGCAAGGAACGGCGTTACTCGAGGCATAGCCCTCATCGGCGCCTCAACGCCCGCCGTCCTGCGAAGGCAGGAATCCAGCCAGAAAGGCAAGGAACACCCATGGCAACCCAGACAGCCCAGTCCTGGCAGATCGAGACTACCCGCGTCATCTACCACCGCTACGGGCCCGGCGAACTCCTCGTCGCCGGCCTTGAGCGGTTTGCCCTCGAGCACGGCATCCGCGAAGCCGCCATCACATCCTGCATCGGCAGCTTGCAGGAACTGCATCTGCGAAACCTCTGCCGCTATGAAGACGGCGCTCCAGAGTTTGAGCGCAGCACCTTAGACGAGAACCTCGAACTCGTAAGCGCGGAAGGCTACATCCAGCCCCTGCCCGATTCCGAGTCAGGCATCCGCGTCCACATCCACCTTGCAGCCGCCCGTCTCTCCGGTGAGATGGTCGGCGGCCACTGTGACGAAGCCACCACCTTCACCGGCGCATTCATGTACCTTCACATCCTCGACGAAGCCTGACTCATGGAGCGCCAAAGTCCCTTCCCCTTTGATGGGGGAAGGTTAGAGCCTGCCCCTGCGAAGGCAGGGGATAGGGGTGAGCAGGACGAAATATCCTACCCATCCTGTCTATTGATGTAAGTTAAAAGCATAGGAAGGGACGGCAGATGAGACTCAGCGGCAAGGTCGCCATCGTCAGCGGCGCAGGCACTTATGGCGGCAGCGGCGTCGGCAACGGCGCGGCAGCAGCGATACTCTTCGCCAGGGAAGGCGCGAAGGTCATTCTAGTTGACGCCGTCAGCGAATGGGCTGAGTCAACAGCGCGCATCATCGCCGAGGAAGGCGGCGAAGCGACAACTGCGACCGCTGATGTAACCAACCCGGACGACTGCCATAATGTAGTCGCCGCAGCAATCGAGCGGTACGGCGCGCTCCACATCCTGCACAACAATGTCGGCGGTGGAGGTGGGGGAGGCAGCGTGGTCGAAGCCACCGACGAGGACTGGTATCGTAGCGCCTCCGTCAACCTCATGAGCATGGTCAACATGTGCCGCTACGCCATCCCGCACATGAAAAACGCGGGCGGCGGCTCCATCATCAACGTCTCCTCCGTAACTGCCCTGCGCCCCAAGCCCGGCAGGTCATCCGCGCAATACACCGTCAACAAGTCCGCCGTAGTCGGCTTGACACGCGCCCTCGCCCTCGACCACGCTGCTGATAATATCCGCGCCAACTGCATCATGCCCGGCCTCATGTGGACGCCACGCCTTGAACAAGGCTCGCCCGACGCCCGCGAGATGCGCCAATCATCCACGCCGCTCCCGGTAGAGGGTCAGAGCTGGGACATCGGTAACGCCGCCCTCTTCCTAGCCAGCGACGATGCCCGCTTCATCACCGGCGTAACCCTTCCCGTTGACGGAGGCTTCCTCCTCACCAGCGCCCCGAATTAGATTTGGATAACGCTTCGTCATTCCTGAGGAGGCAGGAATCCATTTGTTACGAATTGACGTGGCTCGCTCTGAGTCAACGACTGTGCGCCTGTTTCCAAACGCTTGACTGCCCCACCACGCGGCAATATAGTCTGCGAAGTAATGGCGTGGCACGTCCGCTAGGCAACGGCACATTCGCCAAGTCAACGACAGATAGAATCAGCACCTCGGAGGAAAGACCTTGCGGCCAAACATCGTTTTCGCTTTCGCGGATGACTGGGGCAGGTATGCCAGCGCCTACCGCAACCAGCCAGGCGAAAGCACTATCCACGAACTCATCGAGACTCCAAACTTCGACCGGATCGCCGAAGAAGGCGCCCTCTTCCTCAACGCGCACGTGCCCGCTCCAAGCTGCACTCCATGCCGCAGTTCGATCCTCTCAGGCAGGTACTTCTGGCAGACCGGCTTGGGCGCAATCCTCGCGGGGGCAAGGTGGGACGAAAGCATACCGAGCTATCCCCTGATCCTGGAAGAAGCCGGTTACCACATCGGCTACACATACAAGGTCTGGACTCCCGGCCTGACCGAACACGCTCCGTACGGCGGCGAACGCACTGCCTATGAGCCCGCCGGCATCAGGTTCAACAACTTCTCCGAGGAAACCACGAAACGGCTGGATACCCTATCGATTGCCGACGCAAAGCAAGAACTCTTCGATGAGGTAAGAGGCAACTTCGATAGCTTCCTCGCCAACAGGCCCGATGACACACCCTTCTGCTACTGGTGGGGCCCCACCAACACCCACCGCACATGGCAACGAGGCTCCGGCAAGGAACTCTGGGACCTGGACCCCGACGACCTGAAAGGTCGCATGCCAGCGTTCCTCCCCGACGTGCATGACATACGGGAGGACTTCAATGACTACCTCGGCGAATGCGTCGCTTTCGACACGGGACTGGGAGTGATCATCGAACGCCTTGAGGCAATCGGCGAACTGGACAACACCCTGATTGTCGTCAGCGGCGACCACGGCATCCCCGGATTCCCCAGGGGAAAGTGCAACCTCTACAACTTCGGCACCGAAGTGGCCATGGCAGTTCGCTGGCACGGGCATGTATTGCCGGGCCGTGTCGTCAGCGACTTCGTGAACCTGATGGACCTCGCGCCCACCTTCCTGGACGCTGCCGGTGTGGATTTCCCTGAAGGCATGGCAGGACACAGCCTCACGTCATTGCTCAAGTCCGCCGCGAGCGGGCGCGTAGAAGAGCAGCGGGACTTCGTCGTAACCGGCAGGGAAAGGCACATGCTCGCCAGGGAAGGCCACCTACCTTATCCTCAGAGGGCGATCCGAACTGACGACTTCCTGTATATCCACAACTTCGAGCCTGACCGCTGGCCTGCCGGCGATCCCGACGGCTTGGACGACTACGATGCAACACCACCGCCCTGGGATGAAATTCTAACCAACTATCTCGCGGTTTACGGGGACATAGACCTCGGCCCGACGAAGGCTTGGATGATTTACAACAGGGCGCGGGAAGAAGTGAAGCCGCTATTCGAGTTGGGCTTCGGCAAGCGACCCCAGGAAGAGTTGTATGACCTCCGTAAAGACCCCGACTACATGCAGAACGTCGCCTATGATGGCGAGTACGAACACATACGCGCCAACCTGCACTCTCGCCTCATGGCAGTCCTTGAGGAGCAGGACGATCCGCGCGTAACTGAGTCCCCGCCAAGGTTCGAATTTCCGCCTTATGGGGGACCCGTGCCCGAAGATTGGCACGCCGAAAACAAGAGAATTCTCTTTGAGAAAGACCCAAAAGTGTACGCGATGGTGTACGGAGATCAAGCCCCTTAAACCGGCACCCATACCGCTCAGAGTCCCTTCCCCCTTGATGGGGGAAGGTTAGGAGGGGGGGTGAAGCCTCTATCAAGAGCAATGTCGAATCTGACATCAACACCCCGAAAGTCATCTGGACAATGTAACGTAACAACAGCAACCCGGAGGGAAATCTTGCGACCAAACATCGTTTTTGCATTCGCCGACGACTGGGGCAGGTACGCCAGCGCATACCGCAACCAGCCCGGCGAAGGCACAATCCACGAACTCATCGAAACGCCCAACTTCGACCGCGTCGCAGAGGAAGGCGCGCTCTTCCTCAACGCCCACGTACCCGCCCCAAGCTGCACGCCCTGTCGCAGCTCAATCCTGTCCGGCAGGTACTTCTGGCAGACCGGCTTGGGCGCAATTCTCGTCGGCGCCCGGTGGGACGAGTCCATACCGACATATCCCCTGATTCTTGAGGAAGCCGGTTACCACATTGGCTATACATACAAGGTCTGGTCCCCGGGACTCGCCGTCAACGCTCCCTATGGAGGAGCGCGCACCGCCTACGAGTCCGCCGGCATCAGGTTCAACAGCTTCTCCGAGGAAGTCACCGCGCGACCGGCCGGTCAGACAATCGCCGATGCAAAGCAGGAACTCTTCGACGAGGTAAGAGGCAACTTTGACAGTTTCCTCGACGACAGGCCCGATGATACCCCCTTCTGCTACTGGTGGGGCCCCACAAACACCCACCGCACATGGGAACGCGGCTCCGGCAAGGAACTCTGGGACCTGGACCCCGACGATCTCAAGGGCCGCATGCCTGCCTTCCTCCCTGATGTCCACGACATACGGGAAGACTTCAACGACTACCTCGGCGAATGTGTCGCCTTCGATGCGGGCTTGGGAGTAATCATCGAACGCCTTGATGCAGTCGGCGAGCTGGACAACACCCTGATTGTCGTCAGCGGCGACCACGGCATCCCCGGCTTCCCTAGGGCAAAGTGCAACCTGTATGACATCGGCACCCAAGTAGCGCTGGCAGTTCGCTGGTCTGAGAAAATACAACCCGGCCGCGTCATAACCGACTTCGTGAACCTTATGGACCTCGCTCCCACCTTCCTCGATGCCGCCGGCGTTGACCACCCGGGCGGCATGACTGCAAGCAGCATCGTCCCACTGCTCGAATCCACCGACAGCGGACGCATACAGGAAGACCGCGACTTCGTCGTTACCGGCCGTGAAAGGCATACCGTCTCTAGGGAGGGCGGCCTCCCATACCCCATCAGGGCGATCCGCACCGACGACTTCCTTTACATCCACAATTTCGAGCCTGACCGCTGGCCTGCGGGAGATCCCCGCGGCTTGGACGACGTCAACGCAGAGCCGCCGCCATGGGAAAATATCAGGACGGTCACTCTGACGGTGTACGGCGACATAGACCAGGGCCCCACAAAAGTATGGATGATTTACAACAGGGCAGAGGAAGACGTGAAGCCGCTCTTCGAGCTTGGCTTTGGCAAGCGACCCCAGGAAGAGCTGTACGACCTCCGCAAAGCCCCGGACTACATGCAGAACGTCGCCTACGACAGCGACTACGAGCAGATCCGCGCCGACCTGCACTCCCGTCTCATGTCAGTGCTGAAAGAGCAGAACGACCCGCGCATAGCCGAGTCTCCACCGAGGTTCGAGCAGCCGCCATTCGCGGGTCCCGCCCCAGCGGAATGGGAAGCCAAAAACAGGAGTTACCTCGCCGCGCGCGACCCACGGCTGTTCGCAAACGTGTACGGAAACCGATAGCCCCGAACCCGCGCCCATCGACATTCCGCCTTGATGCTGGGCACATGTCCACAATATGTCCCCTCTCCCTTAGGTAGGGTGAGGGGATAACGAATGAATTACGCTACCCTCGAACCCGCCCGATTGACCGCCTAACAACATTGTCCTATAGTGTGCGAAATGTCAGCACACTGGCTAGACGAAGATTCCGTAAGCCATCCTGACAACGAGAAATAACCATAGCAACCCGGAGGAAAATCTTGCGACCAAACATCGTTTTCGCATTCGCCGATGACTGGGGCAGGTACGCCAGCGCCTACCGGAACCAGCCCGGCGAAAGCACCATCCACGAACTCATCGAAACCCCCAGCTTCGACCGAATCGCAAATGAAGGGGCGCTATTCCTCAACGCGATCGTCCCCGCTCCAAGCTGCACCCCCTGCAGAAGCTCCATTCTCTCAGGCAGGTACTTCTGGCAGACGAACCGGGGAGCAATCCTATTCGGCGCTAGGTGGGACGAATCCATACCGACCTATCCCCTGGTACTGGAAGAAGCCGGCTACCACATCGGCTACACATACAAGGTCTGGTCCCCCGGGCATTACTACAACGCTCCCTATGGAGGGGAGCGCAACGCCTACGAGTCCGGCGGCATCAGGTACGACTACTTCTCCGAGGAGGTTACCTCACGACTGGACACTCTATCGGTCGCCGACGCAAAGCAGGAACTCTTCGACGAGGTAAGAACCAACTTCGACAGCTTCCTCGACGCAAGGCCTGATGACACCCCCTTCTGCTACTGGTGGGGTCCCACCAACACCCATCGGAGCTGGGAGCGCGGTTCAGGCAAGAACCTCTGGGGACTGGAGCCCGACGACCTGAAAGGCCGCATGCCAGACTTCCTCCCCGATGTCCCCGACATACGGGAGGACTTCAACGACTATCTCGGCGAATGTCTCGCCGTCGATGCGGGATTGGGTGTGATCATCAACCGCCTCGAAGAGATCGGCGAGCTGGACAATACACTAATCGTCGTAAGCGGCGACCACGGCATCCCCGGATTCCCCCGCGCAAAGTGCAACGTGTACGACATCGGCCAGGAAGTGGCTCTGGCGGTTCGCTGGCCCGGACACGTTCAGCCCGGCCGCGTCGTCACCGACCTGATGAACCTGATGGACCTCGCGCCCACCTTCCTCGATGCCGCCGGTGTCGAGAAGCCGTCCGGAATGACGGCCACCAGTATTATGCCGTTACTCGAGTCCACCGAGAGCGGACGCATACAGGAAGACCGGAACTTCGTCGTTACCGGTCGGGAAAGGCACGTCCTCTCCAGGGAAGGCGCTCTTCCATATCCGATGCGAGGCATCCGCACGGACGACTTCCTCTACATCTACAATTTCGAGCCTGACCGCTGGCCTACGGGAGATCCCGGCGGCATGGACGATTACGATGCAGAGCCGCCGCCTCTGGAGGCAGACTTCAGCGTACCGGTTCGGTACATCTACGGCGACATAGACCATGGCCCCACCAAGGTATGGATGATTCAACACAGGGCGGAAGAAGACGTGAGGCCGCTCTTTGAGTTGGGATTCGGTAAGCGACCCCAGGAAGAGCTGTACGATCTCCGCAATGACCCTCACTACATGAACAACGTCGCTTACGAGAGCGAGTATGATCAGATTCGCGCCGACCTGAACTCCCGTCTCATGGCAGTGCTTCAAGAGCAGGACGACCCGCGCCTAACGGAATCTCCACCAAGGTTCGAGCAGCCACCATTCGCCGGTCCCGTCCCGGAGGAATTGCTGGAGGAAGACAGGCAATGGCTAGCCACTAAGGACGACCCAACCCTGTTCGCAAGCGTAACCAGCAACCGCGCAAAGAGGATTTAGTCAGCGAGTCCACCCTGTATACTGTCATTCCGAGCGAAGCCACCCCACATACTGTCATTCTGAACGAAGCGCAGCGGAGTGAAGAATCTAAATTCATTGCACGCACACCGTCCACTGACTTCAGATTCCTCGCTGCGTTCGGAATGATGCAAATCTCAACACGCCCTAGAAATACCGAAAACAGATGGAACTGAGTAGCGAAGAAAAAGTGGAACTGGAACGACTCGAAGAGGGCTTGTGGATAGCCGAAACTAGCTTCGACATGGATTGGATGGAGCGGACGTTAGCGCCCGACTTCTTCGAGTTCGGCAGGTCCGGACGAATCTACCTCAGAGAGGACACGTTAGGCATCGAAAGCCAGCCAATAGATGCCCGATTGCCTCTGAAGAACTTCCATGCGCGCCTGCTCACTCCAGATGTGGTTCTGGTGACCTACATCAGCGCCGTAACTTTCGACGGAATCGAGGAAGTCGGCAATCGCAGTTCGGTTTGGACCCGCACCGAAAATGGCTGGCAGCTAAGGTTTCATCAAGGCACGCCCGTCACAACTTGACATAGCGAGTAGCCGACGGACGGGTTTCCCTGCTCAACCATGCATGCGATTTTCATAAGTGTCACTGGGGTGGTTATCGAAAGATATTTTTACCCACATCGTAACCTTCCCTCATCGAAGGGGAAGGTAATCCCGCAATCGTCTTACTCGAAAGCTCGAATTTGCGGCATCCGCCTGCCTCTGGTAGCATTTGGAAAACTTATACATTGCTTATGAAATGAACCAGAAAACTGCAACAGGAGGTAAGGGATGCCACTAGAGATTAACCTCCAGATGGTCACGCGGGACGACGTAGCACGCATCAGGCGCTGGCTTGATGACGAAGAAGTATGTGAATCATGGTTTGGGCGCTACGCCTATGGCGACCCTGCGCACCTGGGCTACCATCCCAACGAGATGGATGAGGTATCCGACGAGGAGTGGGTCGAGGTCTTCGACAACCCCGAACACCGTATCCTATCGATTTACAGTCCGGAAGCAGGGCATATCGGCGAGATTCACCTGGCAATCGAGGAATCGCTGGGCGACGGGCAACTATCTATACTGGTGGGGCGCAAGGACTTGTGGCACCACGGCTTTGGCTCGGCCGCGGCCCGGCGCGCGCTTGAAACGGCGTTCAACGAGTACGGACTCTATCGTGTCTGGGTCGATATACCGGAATATAACACCGCCGCGCGCAGCATGTTCTCCCACCTCGGTTTCCAGCACGAGGGCACACTGCGAAAGAGCCGCCCCCACGAGGGCGCGCGCTTCGACTCCGTAGTCATGGGATTGCTCGCCAACGAGTATGTTCCCCTCGACGGAGCCGCCGTGCGTGAGATCCCACGCGTGTAGTGGCCCGCTCAACAAGGTGAAGTGAATGCTGTACGACGCGCAAGCCGGCAACCTTACGCTGGTCGCCAGCGGCGACACCATGATAACCCGCAGGATGTCTGTCTTTCGCGAGGACGGGTTCGTGCGCCTGCGGAAGATGTTCCAGGAAGCGGACGTAGGCTTCACGAACCTCGAAATGCTGATGCACGACTATGAGCACTCGCCGGGCCAGGCGGGCGGCACCTTCACCGCGTCCGACCCCAAGAATCTGGGTGAACTGGAATGGATGGGCGTCAACCTCGTATCCTGCGCGAACAACCACAGCTACGACTACGGCGAGGGTGGCGTGCTGACGAATCTCGAGCACCTGCGCCGCTCGGAACTTGTGCATGCCGGCACCGGTCGCAACCTCAGCGAGGCTCGCGCGCCTGCGTATCTCGACACGGCAAACGGCAGGGTAGCGCTTATTTCCGCGTCCTCCACTTTCGCGGAGGCCGGACGCGCTCTAGACCAGAGGCCCGACATCAATGGTCGCCCCGGACTGAATCCGCTGCGCTTCAACACGACGCACATCGTTGACCGCCCCGCATTCGACGCGCTGCGCCGCGTGAACTCCAATCTGGGACTTGAAGCGCAGCGCAACGCCCTCCGCAACTTCCGGCACCCCGGCGCGATTCCGGAGGACAATGATTCACGGTTCGTTTTCATGGACAAGGTGTTCGCGCTTGGCGAAGAGTTCAAGGTCAATACGCAGCTCAACAGGGCCGACCTGAATGACAACCTCAAGTGGGTGCGAGACGCGCGCCGCATGGCGGACTGGGTTATGGTCTCCGTTCACTGCCATGAGAGCGGCACGCACCGCGACGAGCCGCCGCAGTTCCTGGTGGACTTCGCGCATGCCTGCATCGACGAGGGCGCTGACGTCTTCATCGGACATGGACCTCACATAACGCGCGGAATCGAGATTTACAAAGACAGGCCCATTATGTACAGCCTCGGCAACTTCATATTCCAGAATGACACCGTGCGCTGGCAGCCGTCCTATAACTACGAGACCGTAAAACTTGATGCCGAGGCGACTCCCGCCGACTTCTACGACGCCCGCAGCGATCATGACAAGCGCGGCTTCCCGGCGGATGCGCTCTACTGGGAGAGTGTGGTCGCGCGCTGCGAGTTCAAGCGTGAGTCGCTGCATGCCATAACCTTGTATCCCATCGACATGGGGCACGGCAAGAAACGCTCGCAGCGCGGCAGGCCTCTGCTCGCAAGCGCCGAAGTAAGCCAGCGCGCCCTGGATCGCATCAAGCGTCTCTCCAAGCCGCTCGGCGCCGACATCCGCATCGAGCGCGGCATCGGCAAAGTACGGTTGTAGAAGAGATTTTCGTTGACTCGAATTCCTTACTGAAATAGAATCAGAGTAAGGAGACACGTATGATTGTCAAGATTACCTCAAAACGTCAGGTGACCTTTCCGGCTCGCGTACTGGATGAGTTGGGTGTGGGTCCTGGCGACCGGCTTGAATTGAAGGAGACAACAGAAGGTTTCATCCTGAAACCGCGAAGAGTAGATTTTTCTAAGCTAGGTTGGCTGAAGGATAAGATTCCCGCAGACCACGAGCCTTTTGATATTGAAACATTCAGGGCGCAACCTTATGACCATGCGTTGCGGGATTGATACTTCAATACTCGTGCGCTTAGTTTCGGGTCAACCCGTCGATGCTTTCGAGTATTGCGTCAGCCGATTGAATGAATTGGTGGAGGACGGCGCGGAACTATTCGCTTCGAACCAGGTCATTGGAGAAGCATACATTGCGCTTCAGCATCACTATGGAGTGTCTCGTCAAGACGCCTGTGATGGGCTACTAAACGCATTGCGAAGCGGATTGGTATCGCCGCTTAACGGGCAGTCAGTAATCGCTGCGCTCGGCTCATCCGGTCAGCCCGGACTGTTTGATCGTCTCATCGCGGACGACTATTCTCGTGTCGGACTGAGAGTATTGACGCTGGACAGGCGAATGACCAGACTGCCGAATTCATTGCGCCTGTAGGAAACAACCATTGCATTCCACTAGGAGAAGTACCTTTGACCCTGTATCTAACCGAATCCGAAGTTAACGAAGTGCTGACGATGGAGCTTGCCCTGGAGACCGTCGAGCAGGCGTTTCGCCTCATGTCCGAAGGCGGCGCAACTAACCCCCCGCGCTCACGGATTCGCCTGCCTGCCGGCGGGCTGTTCAACTTCATGTGCGCGGCCGCACCCGGCGCGGGCGTGATGGGCCTGAAGGCGTATGGCGTAACCCCCGGCAATCCAGTCAAGTTCTATGTGCAGCTCTTCAGCACTGATACAGGTGAGTTGCTGGCGCTCCTTGAAGCGGGCGACCTTGGACAGGTCCGCACGGGCGCGGCGAGCGGGATAGCTACCAAGTACATGGCTCGCGATGACGCCGAAACGGTCGGTGTCATCGGCTCCGGATACCAGGCGCGCACCCAGCTCGAAGCGGTCTGCAACGTGCGTCCCATCAAGAGCGCCCGCGTGTTCAGCCGCAATGCGGAGCGGAGAGAAAGGTTCGCGACGAGGATGGGTGAACGGTTGGGCATCGACATATCTCCGGTGGAGAGCGGCGAAGAGTGCGTTGCGGACGCCGATGTCGTCATCGTGATGACAAGCGCGAATCGTCCTGTCCTGAACGGGGAGTGGTTGAGTAAGGGAACGCACATCAACGCCGCGGGCGCCAATCACTGGATGCGCCGCGAGCTGGACGGCGATGCCGTGCGCCGCTCGGACGTCATCGTTACCGACGAAATCGAGCAGGCGAAGCTGGAGTGCGGAGACCTCATATATCCGGCAGAACTGGGTTCGATACGCTGGGAGCAGGTGCGAAGCCTCGCGGACGTGGTGGGCGGCTCAGCCTCCGGGCGCAACTCGGATGCGGACATCACGCTCTTCGAGTCGCAGGGCTTGGCCGTGCAGGACATCACTACCGGCATTCGCGTCTATCAGCTCGCGCTGGAGCGGGGGCTGGGACGCGAGATTGGCTAGCTGCCGCCGATAACTTATCGCACCGACTGCACGTATGGATAACTGATAATCTTGCTGTCCGAAGTTACCAGAGGACACTCATTTAGTCTTGCGGTAGCGACAATCATCTGGTCAAAAGGGTCGCGGTGAAAGTCACCGGGCAGTCTGGTGGATTCTATAGCAATCTCCGGTGTCAGGTTCAGCAGCGAGATGCCAGGATATGCCAGCGCTACATTAAACCACTCCGAAATCTCGAAGGGCAATTCCAAGCGCCCATACTCGTAGATCTTTGCTATCTCCCAGCAAGAAATGACGCTGACTCCGATAGTATCTGCTTCGTTGCTTCTAATGGCCCGACGCTGCGTTTGACTAAGAAGCGCGCGATCATTTATCCACCACACCCAAGCATGGGTGTCTAGCACTAACACTTCAAGAACTCCCAGTCATCAAGCGCGACCGGGTCAAACGGCCGGTCATATCGGTACGGCATGCCTTGCAGAGGGTAGCGCTCGTTGTCAGGAGGAATCTGCTTCACCGCCCATCTCGGCTCAGGCTCCAGCGTGAAATCCTCGCCATAGATTAAGAAATAAACGCGTGGGTCCGTGCCATCAACATCGACCACTCGGTAGAGTACAGCATCACCATTCACCAGGGCATCGTGTTGCTTCTGGCTGGATACCTTAAGTTTCTCCCATGCAATGTCGAAATCCTTAGTGCCCTTCACTTCGATACGCTCAGTCCTGCCGTCTATCGTAACTCGGAGGTCCGCGCCATCCCTGTCTTCTTCTATTTCCACGTCTTCCCCGTATTTATCCTTTAGAAGCGCGCGCACGATAGTCAAAGCTTTCTGTTCCGTGCTGAGGTCCTCCATTTTCTTGCGTCCCGCTTCGGCGGGCGCAGCGGCAACGTTGCCTGATGAGGCTTGGTTAGGCTTGGGCCGCGCGACAGATGACTGCGATGCTGATGCGACTTCGGAGTGAATGGTGGTATTGCGCTTTTTCGCTCTGAGTTCCTCTGCACGCTTCAATGCTAGTCGCATCTGTGCGCGCTGAGTTTCTATGTCATCATCTGGGTCTTCAATTAACTCGTACTCCCCTCGCCCTACTCGCCAGAAAATCGGAGTTGCTCCCTTGTCTTTTATGGAATTACCTATACCGTCACCTTCCCTCGAAATACTGAAGTTGGATGGCACAGTGTTGATGGTATTCCGCCCGTGTTTCATTCCAAGATTATCTGATATGTCTTTGCGTTTCCAAACTCGTCTGATATGTTCCTCACGGCGTAGATGGACAATATCCTTAACCAATTTCATTTCAAACCTCCAATGAAAATATGGTATGCTACTATATTAGCATACCATAGCAAGGAGTGTGTCTTAATTCGGATACTGTAAAAGAGAATGTTAGCTTCCGCCCAAGAACTGCTGGAAGGGGTTGGTTGGCTGAGGCGAGGGGGTTATCGCCGTGGAGATGCCCAGCTGCTGGATCATCCAAGCATAGATGTCAGAGTTGAAGACGGCGTACACGTCATGTTCCCGCCGCCGCTCGTTAATCCAGCGTTCGAGGGCGCGCGTCTTCAACTCCTCGTGATGGGCGGGCGCAAGCTCTCGCAGTTCGTCGGTCTCAGATACCATGAATATGAATGCCTGCTGGCGCTGGTCGCGGTTGGGGATGGGTTCGCTCAACTTTCCCAATTCGGTACCGGTGATTACGTTATCGTAGTCCCCGTCATTCAGCACGCCCAGCGGAAGCCACCCAAGTTCGCCGCCACGACGGACAAGTTCCGGAGCCTCCCGCGAGAATTCGCGCGTAACCGCCTTGAAAGCCTCATGCAGCAGCAGCGGGTCTGTGCTGTTCTTCACGTAGTCCTGGTATTTCGTGAACATGATGTCTATCTCGTCTTCCTGGCTCACGGCGAGTCGATAGACATGGTATTGCTCGGCAACGCTCGGCACAGATTCGCCCACATACTGGCGCACCTTTTCCCGTAGAAGCGTGCGGCGCACTATGTCACGGTGCTCATCTTCGCTTATCTGAGATGAGTTCAGGAAGTTGCCGTATAATTCCTTGAATTCCCTGTCGAGTTGCTCGTCCGACTTTCCCGCAAGCTGCCCGCCGGCCTGGAAGATGATGGTTGCCTGAATCTGCTGGTCAACCTCTTCGTCGGACACGGTAATGCCAATGCTGGGCGCGGACTGTGCGATAATCTCGTTTTCCACGATAAGCTGGAGCGCTTGAAAGATGTCGGTGCTGGTATCGATGCGCTGCCCCGAGTCTTCTATCAACCGCTGCCGAATTCGTAGCATCTTTACCATGTCCCCACGCGTGTAGGTTACGTCGTTCACGCTCACCACTCGCTCCTGCGGCGGCAGCACGAACACGAGAGTGTAGCCAGCGCCAATGACACCGACTACGACTACCAGCAACAACACGGCGATAACGGCGAACGCAACGCGGCGTCTGCGCTGAACCTGCTGAACGCGACTGGCTTCGCGGCGGCGGTCGGTCAGGGATGCCTCACCCTGTTCCTGGGAAGGGTCGTTTAGCAATTTCCGATTCTCTCGCTACTTCTGGGTGTTGACAAGCAAAACATGGATTGTACAGAGTGAAGAGGATATATCACAGATAGCATATCCTGTTCTTACTGTAAATCCATGCTAGTTCACCGGAGACAAAAGGCGTCGCTATGCGGCGTAACCGCCGCCGGGCATCTTGTGGTCGGGGCTGAACGGGATGAGCGCGAGTATGCGGGCGCGCTTGATAGCTCGCGACAGCATGCGCTGGTGCTTCGAGCAGACGCCGGTCTTGCGCCTCGCCTCCATCTTGTAGCGGTCCGAGATGAACCGTCGAAGCCTGCCTACGTCCTTGTAGTCGATATACTTCACCTTATCGACGCAGAAGGTGCAGATTTTCCTCCGCGCATAGTATCGCGGCCTGCCGCGCCTGCGCTGGAAGCCGCCTTGTCCGCCACCGCCTCTGAACGGCGGCCTGCCGCCGCCTCCGCCAGGTCTGGGGCCTCCCGGCCCTGCCGGTCGTGGCGCGCCGGATGGTGTGGGCCTCGGCGCTGCCGGCGCCGGACTTGCGGGTTGTTGTGTAGTCATGGACTTACCTCGTTTAGTAGATCGATTTTTCGGTATTTCGGTTAGCCGGTTATGAAAGCATGGGCTACCAAAGCCCCTACAACCGCGATCGAGCCGCCGATGATAGCGTAAAATAGCCTGTCCATGCGTAGAGTCAAGATGTCCAAGCGAGCGTTCATAGCGATTTGTTCTCTTTCGATGGCATCCAAGCGGGTGTTCGTGACAGCTTGCTCTCTTTCGACGGCGTCCACGCGAGTATTCGTGGTAATCTGCTCTTCGCGCATCGCATCCATGCGAGAATTGGTGGCGACCTGTTCTTCACGCATGCCGTCCAAGCGGGCATTCGTGGCAACTTGCTCTTCACGCATCGCGTCCATACGAGCATTCATAACGACTTGCTCTTCGCGCGTAGCCTGCGAAGCCGCTTCAAGCCGCTCAATCGCGCGCCACATGCGGGGTTCGTCGATGCTACCGACATCAGTAGCCACTATACATCTCCTATGTTGCCAGGGTAGGCGTACAAACTTACCACGGCAAGTCATCCGCATCCGACGGCTCTGCGGGGCCGCCGTAGTAGTCGCCGTCCGCGCCATAGCCACCACCGCCACCACCGTAGCCGCCCTGCTCGCCCTGCGGGGGACCACCGTAGCCGCCCCCGCCCTGGGGACGATTGAGGAAAGTAACCGTATTCGCTACTATCTCATTACGGAAGCGAGTTTGCCCGTCCTGACCAACCCATGAGCGGCTTCTCAGTCTGCCCTCCACATATACTTTCATGCCTCTTGTGACATAATTGTTGCAAGTCTCAGCGAGCCTGTTCCACGCGGTGATGTCAAACCATTCCGTCTCCTCTTGCGGTTCGCCATTGGGCGGAGTGTATCGACGATTCACCGCCAGGCTGAACGAAGTAACCGCGCTGCCACTGGGGGTGTAGCGCATCTCCGGGTCTCTGCCCACATTGCCTATCACCAGCATCTTGTTAAGCATGGTTACAGCCCTCTTGCTTCAATGGGGTCTTACTAGGGGTCGCACTAGGCGTCTTCGGCTACCGCCCTGGTTATGAGATGCCTGATGATGTCTTCCGATGTTATCAGGCTGCGCTCCAGGTTCGGCACGTCGGATGCGTCCAGGCTGAAGTGAGCGAGGACGTAGATGCCCTCCATGAACCCTTCGATGGGGTACGCGAGGCGTCGCAGGCCCCAGACCTCGTGCTCGCCGAAGCTTCCGCCCCGATCGGTCACGAATGAGCTAATGCGCTGTGTCGCCGCTTCGACCTCGCCCTCGTTCGCTTCGGGCGTCAGTATAAATACAATTTCGTAGTCCCGTAGTCGCTGAGCTACCACTCTATGCTCCTGTAAATCGTCCGTCCTGCAAAAAATCACGTACGCGCCATTATATCACGATTGCGAAAATCCTACATGTATCGTACATCGACGGGGGAAGGGACTTTCAGATATCTCATGCCGGTCGTGGAAACAGGATTACTCCTTCCGCGCAACCACCCTGCATCCGCCCGTCGCCGCGAGCGTACCGGGCTGCGCCGCCCACTCTCGCATCTCAGCGCACATCGCGTCCAGCTCGTCCCGCGTCGTCAGCCCCTCTTCGATTACCCTGTCGAACAGCGGCAGGTTCTCGATCCACTCCGCCCAGCCGCCTACCATCGCATTTCCGGGTCCGGGAGTGTACCCGCCGTTCATCGCGATCAGCACGTTGCTAGGGTCAACGGTCAGGCCCGCTTCCTGCAACATCCGCGGCAGGTCCCTGCCGCCGAACATCGTCGCACCCTGCGTCTCGAAGCCGCGCTGGAACAGCTCGATGAAGCGCTCCGCCGGGGGACACGCCGGCGCAAACAGGTTCGCGCTCCAGTCCGTGCGCGTAATGCCCACGACGCCGCCCTTCTTTGCCACGCGGCCCAGCTCGCTCATCGCCTTCACCGGGTCACTGAGGTGCTCCGTCACCGCGCACGACATCACCACGTCGAACGTGTTGTCCTCGAAAGGCAGGTCAAGGATGTTCCCTGCCTGGAAGCTCAGGTTGTCGAGTCCCTTGCCCTCCGCAAGCGATTGCGCCCGCGCCACCATGCCCGGCTCCAGGTCGCAGCCAATCACCTTGCCCGGCGCCGCGATTTCCGCAAGCCCCTGCGTTATCGTCCCGGGCCCGCATCCGGCGTCCAGCACGCTCAATCCCGGCTTGACATATGGAAGCAGGAAGTCCACAACACCCACGGCCCCGCGCCCCACGTACTGGTCCTGTATCGCAGCCACATTGTAGCCGTAGAACGGGCTGTCGTCGTGCATCGGCATCTCTGTCATAATTCTCTCCTTCAGTCTGAGATTCAGTTTACCTGCATGTTAGTTGCTTAGATTGTCGAACAGTCCCACTGCGGACATCGCTTCCGCGCATCCCTCATTCCTTATCCACTCCCGCAACTCCGCAATCTCGTCCGCCGTGTAAGTTCTTCCATAGTGAAGCATATCCCAGTCCGCGACCCGCTTTTCATAGTACATCCATGATAAGCAATACTCGTAGTTTGGCTTGTCTTCACCGCTTCCGAGAAGCGCGTCAATCTCCTCTATCGAATCCCGCACATCCGACAGCGCGAATATGGATTGCGCCGGTCGCCCCGCATACGGGCCGGTCGTAAAGTGCCACTCGTCCGAGAGAGCATCGTCCTCATTTGCCGATGCGACCGATGGCATCCACGCAGCCTGATACAACGAACCATGTCGTCCCTCTCCAATAAAGGCATACTCGCTGCGCTGTGCCCCACCCGTTCCGGCCACTGCGGACGGATACGGCTTATCGGTTACGAGGAAGACAAGCCACTCCTCCCCGTAAATGACGTTATCTCCTATTTCCCATCTTTGAATGCACTGCCCGCTCCTTCTGACACCCTCGACGGAAGGCTCATCACAGTCCAGGTTGCCGCCGATGTCCTTGCTCATATGGTTGGTCATCCTCTGGGCGGTAGCGAGTGCCAGACTCAGCGCGGACTGCTGGCTAACGCTGGTGGGATTGCCAAAGAAACTTGGCGACACGACTATTTCGTCGCTGCCATTTCCCTTCAGATACTCCGAGACCTCATATACGAACTCAACCACCGGTCGATAGTACCGCTCGCCCCCTTGCTCGTGGGAAAACGCCGCCCCGACATACGCAGACCGCAGACGCGCCCTGGCAATAGCATCCGACTCGATGATTCTTTCCTCAGGTGACCAGGGCCCGTGGTATCGGGACACGATAGCCGGATTCGTTTCTTGTGCACGGACGCCTTCTTCAGCTTTTGCAGTCTGCGCCAATGTGGGCACGATTGCCTCACCGCCTCCCATTGGCGGCGGCGGAGAGAACCCGGATACCTCACCAAAGAACAACTCCTCGGTTCCTACAGGAGTAGCTGTTTCGCGGTCGGTCATCTCTTGCGTCTGAGTAGCCGTAGTCGGTTCTGGCGTCTCACACCTGTCGCACGCTGCCAGAAGCGCAAGGAAAAGCGGCGCCAGAGCCAGCGTGCATCTCACCAATCTCACGTCAGCCCCATCCCCTTCATCCTGTGCATCGATGTTAGATGAGACTATACCCGCTGCCTTCGCGTCCGGCGGGCGTTCCCGTACCCGTCGCCTCGTCAATCCAGCCGTATTCCTTGAGTATCTGCTGGCTGTACGTAACGCGACCGGATACCTCTTCCACCGGCTCTGTGGCCAGCAGAAGAGACGCCTTCGCCATAAGCTCCGGGTGCTCACCGCGGGGGTCGTCTATGCCGGTAACGAGATTGTGGAATACCGTGCCCGGCGTCGGCACCACCTGCGACGGCGACACTGCCGTAACCGAAATGCCGTGCTCATATACTTCTTGCGCCAGCCCCTGCGAGAACCGTTCCAGCGCAGCCTTCTCCGCGCCGTAGCATGTCCCGCCGCTGTTCGGCGGCACGTCCTGATACGGACCGCGCCCCGGGCCTATCGCCGCGCCCGACGAGATATTCACGATGCTGCCGCTGCCGCGCGGTATCATGTCTTCCAGCACAAGCTGGCTCAGGATGAAGGGCGCGTGGAAGTTCACCGCCCACGAGCGCATCCAGCGATTCAGCGGGTAATCCTTCACCGGGATGAAGTAGGTGAGCGCCGCGTTATTAACCAGCACGTCCACAGGTCCATAGGTATCCCGCGCCGCCTGCACCAGCGCCTCGCAGTCCTCCGGCAGCGATATGTTCGCCGCAGCCGCAGTCGCCTCGCCGCCCGCCTCCCGAATCTCCTGTATCGTCGTATTCAGCGACCCCTCCAACGGGTGAGTTCCCTCCTCCACCGTCCGCGCCGCGCAGATGACCTTGCCGCCCTCCGCCGCAAACAGCACGGCGATGTCTTTGCCGATGCCGCGGCTGGCGCCCGTAACGATAACTACCTTGTCGTCAAGCCTGCCCATGTAATGCCTCCGGATATTAAGTGTGTCTGTATGTCAGTCCGTCAGTGGTATGGTTGCTTCAGCAAAGCGGTCGCCAAGCCCTGCACCTCCAGCTGTGACAGGTCGGCGAGCTTGCTTCCGTCGGTTATCTCTATGCCTACTACGTTGTTGCCCTCGTCATAGTCCAAGACCATACCGGGGACAATTTCCTCGGATTCGACACTTCCACACGAGTGCAGCCCGATGTAGAGCATGTCGCTACGAGCGTCATATTGTATTTCCATGTTGCGTCTTTCAAACTGTGTAGAACTTACAGACACATACGCTTTTGTTCAACTCTGGGAAGATGCGCATGTACATCCTCGATTATCTCCAGCAGTTCGGTGTATGTGCTCAGGCCGCCAAGCATGTCCCAGAGTTCATTCCCTATCAGAACCTGATGTTCCATGTCCATAATTTGCTTGGTGAAACTGTGAGCGTAAGCCTCGCGTTTGATAAAGGGATTATATGTCAATCCGAGATAGGCTTGCGCGTCCGGAACGCCTTTCCTGTCCATGATTAGCAGGTAGTACAGAATCTTTCTCTTGGATTCAGCAGCTATGTCCAGATTGGGCAGCGGACTCTTCAACTCGATGAAGATCGGACCGCTGTGAAAGTCCTCGATGTACAAATCCGCCGTAACGGCTCTGTTCGTTCGACCACCGCCCGGCGAGTTGAGAATATCCGATATTTCATCCGCATGGCATGGTTCGCGCGGCGTCGCTCGACGTCTTTTCGGAGTGCGAAGTTCCGTTACAATCTGCTCAATCATGTTACATGCCGCGTCGTTCACCACACCCTCAACAGTGTGTTCCATGAACACCTTCTCAAATCTGTCCTCGGCAATAGTTCTCGCGATTGACGGATATAACTCACTGCCCATTGAAGTTACGACGCTTCGTTCGACCCTCGCCCCCAGAATCGCCTCCTCGGAGAACAACAGCCTGTGAAACGGGTAGGCAAGCCTGATGTCCTCAAGGGTCCATCTGTCTCGCTTCGGCAATTGCTCTGCCGCAAAGTCGTACAGTACGCGCCAGAGGCGTTCACGGGTTTCCTGACGCATCCGTCAGCAGTCCTTCCAGATAAGAACGCTCTCGAAGAACGCGCCCGCGCGCCTGCCCGTCCGACGGTTCACATGCCGCTCTACGCGAGCCTCAAGCCGCATCCCGACCCTCTCGCGAATTTCGTCGTACAGGTCTCGCTTGTCGTTCACGATGACCACCATCCGCCCGCCGGTTTCCAGACTTGTATCTTGACATGTGGGGGACAATTCAGTGAACGAGACGGTTCCGTGTGCGGCAGACCGATCCAGACTAGGTCATCATAGACCGTGCGAGAGCGAGGGTCGCCGCACACATTCGAGATAGAGCCCGAACGGTTGCCTGGGCTAACCAAGCCCGTATCTTGCAAGTAAGGGCCATCACCGAAGGAGAGGATGAATATGAAACAGGAAGAGACTTATGTGGGCATCGACGTGGCCAAGGACCGGGTGGATGTCGCCGTACGCCCAGGCGGGGACATGTGGTGTGTCGATTACGACGAGGGAGGTATTAGTGAGCTTGTATCCTGCCTGCAGACTGCCGAACCTGCCGCGGTGCTACTGGAGGCAACCGGTGGCCTCGAGATGCCGTTGGTGTCAGCTCTGGCCGCGGCTGCATTGCCGGTGGTGGTGGTCAACCCCCGTCAGGTGCGCGACTTCGCCAAGGCCACAGGCAAGCTTGCCAAGACAGACGCGCTGGATGCTCAGGTGCTTGCCCACTTCGCCGAGGCTGTACGTCCGCCCGTGCGTCCATTGCGCGACGAGGACACGCAGGAGCTCAGCGCCTTCACGACACGGCGCAACCAGCTGATGACGATGCTGGTTGCCGAGAAGAATCGTCTGAGGCGAGCTTCCCACGCTGTGCGCCCCAGCATCCAGTCCCACATCAGCTGGCTGGAACAGGAGTTGAATGACCTGGACGATGACCTGCGAAGGGCCTTACGCCGCAGTCCAATATGGCGTGATAAGGATGACCTTCTGCGCTCGGTGCCCGGTGTGGGAGAGCAGCTCTCACTGTCACTTTTGGCATACCTGCCGGAGTTGGGTACGCTCAACCGCAAGCGGATCGCCGCTCTGGTCGGCGTGGCGCCCTTCAACAGAGACAGCGGTCCTCGTCGAGGCAAGCGCAGCGTGTGGGGTGGCAGATCCCGGTTGCGAGCAGTGCTCTACATGGGTGCGCTGGTCGCCAGTCGGTGCAATCCAATTCTACGAGACTTCTACCAGCGAATGCTTAAAGCTGGCAAGCCGAAAAAGCTGGCGCTGACGGCTTGCATGCGGAAACTGCTGACAATACTCAATGCGATGGTGAAGTCGGGGCAGCACTGGACTCCTCGGGCCAATTCAACTTGACATTAGAGACGGTTGCTCTTGCGAACATTCAGGAAGGTCTTGGCGATTCCCTCAACGTACTCTGCTTGCGCGCGCTTAGAGCTGCCATTCGACGCGCGGCCAATCTCGGACTCCTCGCGCCAAGGCAGCCCCAGCAGTTCGTAGGCGTAGCGGTGCTGCTCGTGATAATCAATCAGCCCGACATACGGAGGCGAGGTTATAATTAAGTCATGAGCAGGAAATTCAATAGCGCGGCTGTCTCCCGTAACAACTGATATGTCTGCTTCCCGGCGAAGTGAGGCGAACTCACGAATTCGCTTTAAGGTATCGTTGCTGTACCGTCTGAGAAACTTCGCCGCGTCCTCCGTAGGTCTGCAAGTGCGGCCGTGCTTGTAGCATCGGTAAGGCTCGGTCTGCGGCTTCTTCGGAAAGTCCAGGTCGTAATGCGTCGTCAATCGGGCGGAGCGTGCCGACCGCGAGAGTATCAGGTGCAGCACATCCTGGTGAGTGTACTCAGGGATTAGCGCCCTGTACGCAAGCAGGGACTCCAAAGCAGGCGGCGCGAACCATGAACTCAGATATTCACTTGTGTTGTAAGTCTTGCCGCGTTCCATCAGCACTTGCTGAGGATTGCCAGTCGCCTTGTTCGCAATGTCTCTGACTTCCTGCTCAAGCAACTCCAGGTCGTATGTCCCGGTCTTCACGCGCGCAATGAGTGAGTTGAACTCTGATATGTCGGAGCCAACGGCGTCGATGCCAAGAGCCGCCGCTTCCACAAGAGTCGTCCCCGAACCTGAAAACGGATCGCACACCGTCTTGGGCTGGAACTTACGCAGGAATATCTCCACCAACTGCGGAATGAACTTGCCCAGATACGGGTGAAGCCTATGCACATGCTTCGTCCTGACACGCTCCGGTAAATCCTGCTCCCGCCAGTTCAGGTTGAGTTCATCCAGCGGCGTGTCCGGACTGACGGTGCTGGCGTCCGTTAAAGGAACGTCCGGGTACTGCGGAGTGTAGGCATAGTGCTGAGGCTCAGTTCCCGCTCTTCGATGTTCTGTGGTAACGGAGTTCATTGGTTGAGGCTTACCTTGCCTAGCCTTTATATTCCCAGCAGGGAGCGCACCTGCTGCCTGATTGCGGCGTATTCGTTGATTTCAATGCGACGCGTTTCCTGCAACGATGGGTGCTTCATCTCATATCGCGCTAGAACGCTCATCCTGTACAGCCTTCTGTACTCGTCTGAAATCGGTCTGAGCGCATTGTTATTTCTGACCAACCCTATTCGTTGAGCATGATTTCTGGGATGGATGTCTTCGCTTATCGCCAACCAGGCATCGACATAGTGAAGAGCCGCGTAAAACAACGCGACCACTTCCCATACAGTATATTCAGGTACACTTGTATAGAGCCTGCACAAGTCACTATATAAGCATAAGCTCTCGTTCCGATCTGCCTGCCCCAGATTCTCAGATACGCTAGGCATCCTTGCGCTTCCACAGAGTTTCCGCTTCCGGAGGAACGTAGTATTTCAAAGGATTGCCCTTTGTTATCCGCTTCAAGTTGATGATGCGAAAGTCGAACAACGCCACCTTCTGATAGTCTAAAGCCTCCCCTACTACTTCCATTATGGGGTCCTCGGATCTGTAATCATCATCTGGCGGCTCGGCTATCACCCAACCCGTCACCCCATGTACCTCGTAAGTAAAGCGCACCTCTTTGACCATCTCCACATCGCGCAGCCGTTCCGCGAAGAAGCGAATTACGCGGTCCGATTCCTCACGCAACCACACCGGGTCCGCCGTCTGTATGCTGTACTCTTCTTGCTTCTGATTCGCTGTCTGCTGTGCCATTGCGTCCTCCCAACCCTATCCTAATCCTATCATCCCCTTTACGCTGTCAATCCTATTTGATTTCCTACACTCCCAGTTTCACCGCAAGGTCGTTGAAGTCTGTCGCATACACGTCCAGCCAGTCCTCGCTGGTCGTGTCCACCTCTACGTCCGGCCCATGCTCGCCCGGTCGCGGCACGAACGCCGTCCTCAGCCCTGATTCACGCGCCGACTTCAGGTCGAACTTGTGCGCCGCCACCATCATCACCTGGTCGTAGGGCAGCCCCAGAAGGTCCGCCGCGCCCTGATAGACCTTCGGGTCCCGCTTGTATGCCCTGAACAGCTCGGCCGAGAGGATGCAGTCCCAAGGCAGCCCGCCCCACTTCGCCATGTTGGTCAGCAAGGCTACGTTGCCGTTGGACAGGGTGGCGATGACGTAGCCCTTCTTCAGGCGGGTCAGACCGGGCGCGGAGTCGGGCCAGGGGTCGAGGCGATGCCACGCCTTGTTGAAGTCCTGCTTCTCTTCCTCAGTCAGTCCGCTGATGCCAAACTCTTCCAGCAGCTCGTCCAGAATCATGCGGTGAAGCGTGTCGATATTCGTCCACGGCAGCTCGCCGGTACGAACCCGCTCCATCGAGGGGCCGTAGCCGCCGCGCCACCTGTCAGCGAACTCCGGCCAATCGACATCCAGACCGCCCTTCGCCTTCGACAGCTTCACGCCTTCGCGGATGATGCTGTCGCGCCAGTTGACCACCGTGCCGAACACGTCGAATGTTAGCGCCTTGACCTGTGAAATGTCTGAATTAGCCATTTTGAAATGCAAGCCTCCTGCCTGTTTACGCCTTTAACGCCTTGAATATCACCTGCCAATATCATCGCCAATATCATCGCCAATATCATCGAATGTTACGGGGATGAGTTTATACTGTCAAACAGGATTCGCACCCTGAAATTCGGCATTTCTTGCACTTTCCGCGAGCAATGCCGTCATGAGTTATCGCTATGAGTTATCGCTGGACGAATGCGCGTTCCGTTGGATACACTCTTACGATAGACCAGAACAGTAAGAGTTGCGGGGAAAGTAATAGAGCATGACTACGATGGAAAATCAGGATGAGAAATTTTCGCGTGGAATGGTGGTCGTGGCGCACGCCGACGATGCCGAGTTCGGCTGCTCCGGCACTGTGGCGAAGCTGTGCGCCGAGGGCTGGGAGATGGTTTATGTGATGTGCACCGACGGCAGCAAGGGCAGCAGCGACCGCGAGATTACGCAGGCTGAACTCGCCGCAATCCGCCGCGAAGAGCAGATAAACGCGGGTAAGGTACTCGGACTCAGGGATGTCGTCTTTCTGGACTATGAGGACAGCATGCTTCAGCCTACACTCGAACTACGCAAGGACATCGCGCGCGAGATCCGGCGCTACAAGCCGGATGTGCTGATTACGATGTACCCCATGCGCTCGCTGAACGGCGGCTGGGGCGTCGGACATCCGGACCACATGGCGGCGGGCGAGGCTGCGCTGCAAGCCGTCTTCCCCACCGCGCGCGACCACATGACTTTCCCGGACCTCCTCGAGGCGGGCTTCGAGCCTCACAAGGTCGCGGAGGTCTGGATCATGGGGCACCCGGAGCCTGACCACTATGTGGATGTCACCAAGCACATGGATACGTCGGTCAAGGCGCTGATGGAGCACAAGTCGCAGATGAACGGGCGCGATGAAGCCTGGGCGCGCGAGCGGATGGGTGAATGGAAGCGCGAGCGCGCAAAGGGCAGAGGCATACAGTACGCTGAAGCGTTCAAGCGCATCGAGTTCCGCCGCTAAGGTAAACGGCGGCCAGACAATCTATATGCGCCTCCAGAACCTCAGCTACCGCATCGCCGAGCATCAGGTCCGCGTTGCTTTCAATGGCGGCGTGAATGTTCGTATGAATATCGGCGCGAGCGGCGGCTTCTTCGGCGACCGCCGCCGTGAACTCGGTCTCGCCCAGCGGCTTCATGCACTCAGGCCCGTCGGTGCGGAACATCGGCGGGCATTCGAGGAACACAGTGCTCACGATGGTGTGGGTGGTGCGGGTCGCATATCGGCAGGTCGGGATCGATGGATTCTTCGGTCGTGAGTTCAAGCCAGTCGTTGCGTGGCGTGACCATTGGGCTTGCCTCCTGTGGGGTGTCGTTAGTCGTTAGTATAATCGCAAATGTCCCCTTAATCAGCCCATTCTCTCGCTGCCCATTTAAGTAGTTCATTCTCTCGATCGATAATTTTTCGCTTGCCCCACCTACCCTTTCTCTTTATGCGATTTGCAGCGTCTTGGGCAACTAACAGGCCTGTTTTAGTATATGCGGTAGCCTTTAGTTTCGGCGACTTATCTTGCAGTTTAGAGTTTAACCTAGGCGATAGAATCGTAAGATTTCCTAACCAGTGGATGTGCCCTGCTCCGCTACTCTGTGCCAAGATATGCTCAATTGAGTCAGAAGCATTGGCCTCCCATATGCGATTCCATTGTTCGTTGTTGAAGTTTTGATTTGCTCTCTTTGCAAGATATTCCTCATATCTGTTGAAGAAGTAACGCAACTCCGTTAGAGAGAGCCGTTCATCGTACACGTTCTTCTTACTAAGCTCATTCAACACGCTTTTTTCGTTGCTGGGATACGGTTTTCCGATTGCCGAGAGTGCAGACATTACCTGTTCAGCAGATAGATTCCTATTCTGTATGTCCCACGCAAGACGCACATAATCACCAACGGCAGATCTGGCATCCTTACCATATATGCCGTAAATACGGAATGTAATATTCTCCCAACGAGTAAGTATTCTATATTTGTCCTTGTCCGTAATATTGTTGCGAAGATTAATGGCGACGGCTACCAGTCGTGCATGTGCAATCTGTGTAACTGCGTTTCTTCTTTGATCTGCTCTTAATGCGTCGACAGATCTAGTAACAGACAAAAGCCATTTTGAAGTTTCGATTGATTCGGCAGCATTTCGAGATTGTGACAATAGAGTATTGACTGCATCTTCTGCGTTTAATGGCTTGCTTGGGCGATTCTCGGCACGTAGAGTCGCAGCGAATCGAAGAGACTCCGTACTTAATCCCAATCTCAACCCAACAGCCTTGTAGATATCGGACCAGAGGTTATGAATCTGGTTGATTAATTCTTCCTTATTTCCTGTTTGGGAATCGAACACGACAGCCATTAACATGCTCTTCAGCCTGTCAAACCATGAGACTGCCAAGCCTCTACTGTTAAGCACTTCAAAGACGGAGTACACCAATGATTCGTCACCAATTTCATGGAAGATAAAAGTTAGACGGTTCTTGAGATGACCGACGAGTTGAGTGAGTGAATGCCCATCATCGCGCCATTCGTCTACGAAAGCCTCACAATCCTTCATGGCAGTAAGGAGTTCTCTGTCTGCTAACGTCTTTGCTGTGCTAGATTTTGGATACTCTCCCTTCTTGATGTAGTCGTCGAAATAATGACTGGTGTCATGATTAGTCTGCAATAACAGCATTGAGGCTTCATCTGGCTTCACAAGGGTTTCTTGAATGTCACTTTTGACTCTTTTCTCGTCATTAGAATCTGAATCGTCCAATGCCTTTGCTATCGCTTTCAGCAGTAATATGAGTGTGGTGAGCCTTTGCTGCCCATCTACGACTTCTATGACTTGATGTTCGTCCGTGATGATCAGGCTTTTTCCTCTACGGAGGCCCACCACTGTAGCCATGAAATGGTCTCTATCACTTCCGGCACGAAAACTCTGCTTGATATCGTTGAACAGGTCAATCCTCTGCTTTGTTCCCCAACTGTAAGAACGCTGGTATTGAGGTATCCTGAACAGTCTTTTTGACAATAAATCATCAAGGCTGTAATGCTGCGGATGAATTTCCATCATATCCATGACCTCCTACACTTTCCAAACGAGCGCATTATAGCACTTACCTTCAACGGAGAAAGGCGAGGCGCATGCGCCTTACGCCATCCTCTGCTACATTGGTTACATGATGAGAAATTGACATAAGCCTGTAGCAAAGGAGGGGCGCTATGGCTACTGCTACTGATGCTCAAATCAGGGCTGGAACGCTGGAGGAACTGAAAGCACGCGGGTGTACGGTGGTTACGGGCGGCGGGCATACTATCGCGGTGTTCGCGCACGGCGACAGCGTGTATGCGGTGGACAACCGATGCCCGCACATGGGCTTCCCGCTGGACAGGGGAACCGTGAAGGACGGCATCCTTACATGCCACTGGCACCATGCGCGCTTCGACCTGTCGAGCGGCGGCACCTTCGACCCGTTCGCGGACGATGTGCGCTCGTTCCCGGTGTCGGTGGACGATGACGGCACGGTGTGGGTGGACTCGTCGCCGCCGGAGGAAGACCGGACGGTGCGCTGGTCGAAGCGGCTTCAGGACGCGCTTGAGGACAACATCCGCCTCGTTGTCGCCAAGTCGGTGCTGGGGCTGGACGCTGTGGATGCGGACTATCGCATTCCGCTGGGCATCGGCGCGGAGTTCGGCACGACATACTCGGCGGCGGGCTGGGGTCAGGCGATGACGATACTGACTTGCAGCGCGAACATGCTGCCGTACCTGGAGGCGGAAGACCGCCCGCTTGCGATGTTCCAGGGGCTGCTGCATGTGGCGCGCGCGAACGCGGGCATGCCGCCGCGCTTCCTGCTCGATCCGCTGCCGACGGGCGAGACTCGGCCCGAAGTGTTCAAGCTGTGGTTCCGCAACTTCATAGATGTACGCGACTCGGACGGCGCGGAGCGCTGCCTGCGAACCGCGATTGAGCTTGGCATTCCGGAGCAGACGATAGCGGACATGATTTTCGCCGCCATCACCGACCATATCTATGTCGATGCCGGGCACATGCTCGACTTCGCAAACAAGGCATTCGAGGCACTGGATCACCTGGGCTGGGAGCATGCGGGGCAGGTGCTGACCAGCCTGGTGCGCGGGATGGCAGGCGTGCGGCGCAGCGAGGAGCTCAGCTCGTGGCGCAACCCTATCGACATCTCGACTATGACATGGGAGGCGCGTGAGGCGCTCTCGGCGGCATACGACGAGGGCATGGAGAAGCGCGGCGAGTGGGACGACGAGGACGCGCTGGTCGCTCTCATTCTGGAAGACGACCCTGCCGCGACACTGGACGCCATCGTTGACGCGGTGCGCCAGGGCGCGAGCGAGGAGCAGATCGGCTCCGCTGTGGCGTATGCGGCTTTCATGCGAATGGCGCGCTTCCACACCTCGAACGAGTTCAACGACTGGGACACGCTGCACAACACGCTCACGGCTGCGAATGCACTGCACCAGGCGCTGAAACGCGCGCCTTCGGTGGAGCTGCTGCGGGGCGCGCTGGACACGGCGATGAGTGTCTATCTCGACAGATTCCTCAACACGCCTGCCCAGCGAGTGCCGGAGCCCCTTGCTAACGGCGCGGCCGCGAATGGCGCGCCCAATGGTGTGCCTGATAGTGTGATAAATGGCGACGCCCTGCGCTCGCAGCTTCTCGACGGGATGAATATGCAGCAGCTCGTGGAGCCTTCCGCCAAGACGGTGTCCGACTACATCAGCGGGGGCGCGGCGCCGGAGGGCGTCATCGCCTCGCTGGCTCACGCGATGCTGCGCGAGGAGTCGGGCTTCCATAACTTCCAGATTGTGGATGCTGCGATACGGCAATACGAGGAACGGCGCGGCACGGACGGCGGGCGTGTGGTGCTGGTTGCGCTGGCGCGCTTCCTCGCGGCGCACGCGCCCACATCGCGCGCAGTGCATCAGACATTCAACATCGCGCTGCGGCTGCATCGCGGCGAAGCGCTGTACAGTTAACTTGCGGAGCTAACAGGATATAAGACGATTTCACAATTCCCCTCCCCCTTGACGGGGGAGGGCTAGGGTGGGGGTGAAAATTATCAGGACGCCTGTAATTCCACGATTTCTGGAACCCCGCTTTCGCGGGAAAGACGAATCTGGTGGTCGATGAGCATTTGTGAAATCGTCTCGGATATACAGGATAGGACAGGATTCAACGGACATCTGTATCCTGATAATCCTGTCCATCCTGTTAGTTTTCTTGGATAACGGGAGATACCTCCCACTTTTTTGACATTCTGGTAGCGGTCGTCCTCAAGATGGACAATGTGTGCTATCTTGCAATTATCACGAGCATACTCATCGTGGATTTCGGGAGGTATCTGTTGGGACTCTTAATCAAAGCGCCTCAGGACAGGGCATATGAACAAGGCTTGAATCAAGGCAAAGAGCAGGGCATCGCCGAAGAACGTCAACGCTGGATCGAGTACGATGCAAGCATGCGGGACTATAATCGCCGCTTCAAGGACGCCCACAAACGGGGCGAACCCTTTGATGAGCCACCGCCCGAACCACCCATGACCTAGCCACAGCTACATAAGCGCACACAAAGCTCCCACAAGGCAATGCCGGCGGGGGCTTTGTCATGAGGGCTTTGTTCTTGTTTGAGAAACCTGCGTAAGTTCCTTCCCGTTCGATGGGGGAAGGTTAGAGCCTGCCCCTGCGAAGGCAGGGATGCGGTGGAAATGCTTCTCCATGACACTTATGCAAGATTATTTCTTGTTTGGCGCAGTTTGCCTCAGTGTGGTAACCTAGCGACTGTCGGCGTGGACCCTACGCGCCGAAACTATCGCTATCAACATACTTGGGACACAGGGAGTATTAACATGGCAAAGGTTACCGGCAGCTATCTGATAGCCAAGACGCTCGCGGAAGAGGGCGTGGAAAAGCTCTTCTATCTGATGGGCGGACCTGACTTCGACATCGTTATGGGATGCCAGGACTTTGGTATCGAAACCATCGACTTCCGCCACGAGCAGGCGGCGGCATTCGCAGCGCACGCATACGCGCGCGTCACCGGCAAGCCCGGCGTATGCACGGCGGCATCCGGCCCCGGCACGCTCAACCTGCTCACCGGCGTGTATGCAGCCTCCATCGACTGCTCGCCGATGGTCATACTTGGCGGTGCGAGCGCAGTGCATGAAATCGGCAGGGAGACCTTCCAGGAGGTTGACCAGGAACGCATCATGGAGCCGATCGTCAAGTATTGGCACCGCCCCACGATGGCGGCGCGCTACCCTGAAATCGTGAGCACCGCCTACCGGCAGTCGATGTCGGGCAGGCCGGGGCCCGTCTATATCGACTGCGGCGCGGATGTGCTTTATGAAGAGATTGAAGAGGACGCGGCGGTCAAGCCCACACACGCGGCGCGCAAGTCGGTTCCCGCGGGCGACCCTGAAGCAATCAAGGAAGCGGTGGACATGCTCGCCGCGTCCGAGCGGCCCATGATATTCTCCGGCGGTGGTGTCTTCTTCGCGGGCGCATCTCCTGAGATGGAGAGGCTGGTTGACCTGACGAGCACGCCGTTCTACACGGCGCCGATGTCGCGCGGCGTGGTGCCGGAAGACCATCCCGTATCCTTCCAGGGCGCGCGCAGCACGGCGATGCGCGAGGCAGACCTCGTGTTCGTCATTGGTACGCGCATGAACTGGATGATCAACTACGGCCAGCGATTTGGCAATGCCAAGGTAATCCAGATTGACATCGAGGCGAGCGAGATAGCGCACAACCGCGACGTCGATCTCGGCATCGTCGGCGACGCCAAAGCAGTGCTTGGGCAGATGGTCGCCGAAGTGGAAGCGCGACCGGAGGACTTCGCGGGCAGACTGGAATCGCCGTGGATTTCGCGTCTGCAAGAGGACAACGACCGCCGCGCCGGTCAGCAGGCGGCACTGCTGAACTCTGAGCAGACACCGATTCACCCGCTGCGCCTCTGCAAAGAGATTCGCGACTTCCTCGACCGCGACGCCATACTTTGCGTTGACGGCAACGAGATTCTGCACTTCGGACGGCAGTCGCTCCCGACCTACGTGCCGGGGCACAGGCTGAACTCCGGCGTGACGGGCACGATGGGTGTGGGCTTGCCATACGGCATTGGGGCCCAGGTAGCGAAGCCGGACACGCAGGTGCTGGTGCTGCACGGCGACGGCTCGATGGGCATGAACGCGATGGAGATAGACACTTGCGTTCGCTTCAACCTGCCGGTCGTTACCGTAATCAGCAACAACGCCGGCTGGACGGCGCGGACGCCGGACCGTCGCAAGCCGGGGCGCGAGCTTGGCTTCACGAACTACGACGGCATGGCGCGCGAGCTTGGCGCTTACGGCGAAGAGGTTACCGATCCGGACGAGATTCGACCGGCGCTTGAGCGCGCATTCGCAAGCGGCAAGCCAGCCGTGGTCAACGTCATTGTAGAGCCGACCGCCGCGGGCGTGTCTCGCGCATGGGGCGGTTCGCGTATGGAGTAGGGCGAAGAAAACTGTCTCAATCAGTAATATGGGGGCGGTCTGAAAGCCGTCCCCACTGCTTTATGCTATCCTGAACCTAGCACATTCTCAGGATGGAGTTGTCCGATGCTTGCCAGGATGACAGACAAGAACCAACTGACAATTATCGACCCGTTGACTTTCGATTTCCCGGCCGACTTGCCGAAGAGCGAACTTTACGATGTCGTCTGCGAGGACGGGCGCATCGTTCTGACACCTGTAACAGTCGCTGAGATAACCGGACGCGCGGACAAGGTGCGACGAAAACTTCAAGAGCGCGGTATTACAGAAAAGGATGTCGCCGATGCCATAAAGTGGGCGCGCGGACTGACTGACTGAATGATTCCAAGGCGCGTAGTTCTTGATACCAACGTGATTCTGTCCACATTGGTATTCACTTCGGGTTCGCTTGGTTGGTTGCGCCAACTTTGGAAAACGGGCGTAGTCGTGCCGCTCATAAGCTGGGACACGATTGCGGAACTTCAAAGAGTGCTGCTTTACGCCGGTTTTGGTTTGTCTGACCACGAGCGGCAAGCCCTATTCCTTGAATACCGATCATGGTGCGAAATGATTTTTATCTCGCAGCCACCGCCAGTACCCGAATGCCGCGATCCCTCCGACATGCCCTTCCTTGAGCTTGCACTGGCAGGGCGCGCGAATGCACTGGTAACGGGCGACCATGACTTGCTTGCGCTCGCGCCCATGTTCGCAGTTCCCATCATCACTCCGGACGAACTCAGAGAACTGACGGCAGACCGCACTCCATAGTGATTAAAGCTGCCTGTTCAGGTGAACTTCCGGATAGATGCGCGAATGCTGCGGAGATACACCCCATTTACCGGTTCTCGCGCGAACCCTCGACCTGCACCGTGATGACGTCCATGTTGTGGAACTTCTGGTGGCGGACCGAAGACGAGTAGTAGCGCAGCAGCCTGTACGAGACTTCGATGTCGTCCATCACTTCCGGCTGCACGCCCAGATACGCCAGCCTGTCTTCGAGATTTTCCACGTCGTAAGCAGCGGATAGGAACTCCAGCTCGACGATGTTGTCGTCGGCGTGCGCGTTGATTATCAGGCGCCGCTGCCCTCCGGAATCGTCTTCATCCTCATATTGCACCATTATTGCCAGAGTCTCCTCGCCCACAGCGCGCAACCGCTGAATGGAATCCTCGTTCCAGCCCCTGTCAATAGAGAACCTTTGCAAGAAGCGATCAACATCGGGCATAGATGTAAAGTCCAGGTCAACTTCCAGGCGTTTACGCCGCGAGGATGTAAGCTCAATGAAACCAATCAGCAGCGCGGCAGCAAGTCCGCCGGAGGTAACGCTGTTGCTAAGCAGGGCGTCCCACGTGCCGGTTAACAAGTCCGAGAAGATTGCCTGGTTCTGGAAGCCCATGCCGACCCAGAAGGATACTGCCACCACTACTGCCTTGCGGTGGTCTATCCCGTCCTGAGTAACCGTTTGCACGCCCTCGACGAATACCAGCCCCATAATTATCATTATGTACGCCGCAGCCACGGGAGAAGGTACGGCCACCAGCAGCGCTGTCGTCTTCGGCAGCAGAGCCATAGCGATGAATATGGCGCCCGCCCATACACCCGCGCTGCGCGATGCGATCCTCGTTAGACTGACCATCGCCACACTGGGAGAGGCGGTCATAGTCGGTACGGTACCGGCAAGTCCGGACACAAGGTTACTCAGCGCGTTTATGTGGAGTCCGCCCTGAATAAGCCTGAAGTCGCTGGCGCGCGGCTGCCGCCGGGAAACGCGCTGGATGGCGCTTGTATCGGCAACCGCCTTGAAGGATGTGATAACCATAATGAGCAGAAACGCCGGGAGAAGCGCCCAGAACTTGAACCCCGGAGTAAAGTCGAATCCGGGCCAAACACTCCAGACCTCAGGGGAAATTCCAATCCAATGCACTCTCTGCACAAGTTCAACGTCATATAGTCCGAATGGCAGACTGACCAGGCTGCCGGTCACAATACCAATCAGCGGCGCCCATATCTGTAACGGACGAGGTGCGCGCAGAAGCATGAAGGCTATCACGCCTAAAGTAACGACGGAAGCAAGAGGGGCTGCTAAGGGCGACACCGATTTGCCGTCGGGTACCTCCGTTAATATCCCGAATACCGCAAGAATCACGGTCGCCGCTATCAGCATCAGAACTGTGCCGGACACCACGGGCGTGATTATGCGGCGAAACAGCGAGAGTCGCGCCGCAACGAAGAATTTCAGCACCGACGAGAGGACGACCAACGTCGCCATCATCACGGGACCGCCCTGCATTAGAGCGGTGATGCAGATGGCGATTGCGGGTTCGGCAGTTCCTATTACAAGGACATGCCCGGTGCCGATGCGCCCAAGTTTAAGGGAATTGAAAATAGTAGCAATGCCGCAGATTATCAGCGAGGCGAACACAGCCCACCTGAGGAATTCGTCCGATTCCCCTGCTGTGCGGACTATGATGACTACGGGGACTACTACTAGCGCTATCACAACCACTGCGAGTTGGAATCCCGTGATAGCGGCAGTTAAAATTGAACAGGGCTCTTCCGGTTCGTAGAGTACAGCGTCATTCGTGTTCTCTGATGCCAAGGACACTCCCTTTATATCAAAGCAAAAAGCAAAACACGGGTTCAGGCTTGAGTCAGATTACGATGATTGCATAGCCGAATAATATGTCACTTCTACATGAACATCATATAGTGCCCTATATTTCACAACGGACTGTGGTGAAGGAGATACTGGATGAGGCGCAAGCAATTCAATAGATACATTGCTATTAAAAAGTGCATGCGACATTGTAGTTGCAAGTATTGAATTTGTCCAATGTAGGATTTGTCGATCGTTAACATAAATGAGATGTTTCAGACGTCTCTCTACATTGACACAATGACGCGGTCTAATCACGATAGAGAGACCAAACAGGCCTTCTATCCCGGAAAACGCCCCTTCATTTTGTTCTCCCATCACAACAAGGGGCGGCAACAAGATATTTAGAAACTCTATGCTCTCCACGCGGCTCTATTTAACGTGATGAGTAATGATGACGGGACCGAGGGTCCGGGTATGAATCGAGTAGATACCCCAATTTCGTATGATTTCACCGCGCACCTGACACACTTCTGCCGTGTGCTGCGGTCGCACGGACTGCTGATAAGTCCGCAGGAGACATCGGATGTAATGCGGGCGCTGAGCGCGGTCGATATGATGGACAGGGGGCGGGTCTATTGGTCGTTGCGGGCGCTACTGCTGTCCCGACGAGATGAGATTCCTATCTACGATTCGCTGTTCGAGCGGTTTTGGAACTTCGAGGAACTGCCACTGCGCCCGCACATCGACTCGGATGACGACCTCGTGGGAGGCGCTAAGGAATTTCGGCGCACGCCGAGCATGGCGATGATGCCCGAAGACGATGCCTCGTCAGAAAACACGCTCGTGCAGATGCTGCGGACGGGCGCGAGTAGCCGTGCCACTGCCTCGCCACCCGACCTGAGCGTGCTGCGCGCGGATGAACTTTCGGAGCTATCCATGATCGCGGCGCGGATGATCCGGGCGATGGCAACCCGTCCTGGAAGACGGCGCAAGAGACATCCACGCAAGGGTAGCCCGGACCTGCGAGGGGCGATGCGGCTTAATTTGAGCCGAGGAGGCGACGCTGTGGTGCTGCCGCGCAAGAGGCGCGCGCCAAGAACTCCACGCCTGCTGGTTCTACTGGATGTGAGCGGCTCTATGGAGCGGCATGTGCAGTTGCTGTTACAGCTCATCTTCGCAGTGACGCAACACACGAAGCGAGTGGAAACCTTCGTGTTCAGCACATCGGCGACGCGGATTACGCGCGAACTGAGCGCGCCGTCCTTCAGCGAGGCGCTGGCGCACATCGGGCGCGTGGCGCGGCACTGGTCGGGCGGCACGCAAATTGGCCAGGCTCTCGCCCATGTGAACACGCGACACGAGTATGCGCTGAACCGCTATACGACGGTGTTTCTCTTGAGCGACGGCTGGGACACGGGAGAGCCGGCTCGCCTGTCCCAGGAAGTGCAGCGGATGCGGCGGCGAGTTCACCGCGTCGTGTGGCTGAACCCGTTGCTGGGGGGCGAGGACTACCAGCCGCTCACCCGCAGTCTGCAAGCCGCGCTGCCACACATCGACCATCACGCATCGGCGCGCGATGTGGAGAGCCTAAAGCGGTTGCCGGCGCTGCTGCGATAGTAGAATCGACGGGCAGGATAGGCGTGATTCTAGGGTATAATGTCTTGTGTACGCTGAAGCATACCAGTGACTAGACGAAGCGCGATGCATGAAAGAACAAGCTCGCCGCACGAAGTAGAATCACGCGGGGAAGCCATATACAGAGAGCGAATACAGCATCTGGTGGGCCCGCACGAAAAGGGCAAGTTCGTAGTAATCGACATTTACAAGCGGCGATTATGAGATTGACAAGCGAGACGCAGACGCCAGTGTACGCCTGCTGAACCGCCGTCCCGATGCCCTGACCTGGGCGGTACGGGTCGGCTATCCGACGCCTTACACATGGACGCGCCTGCAAGTGACGCTCGATGATCAAAGGCAGGGTAACCGGAGGCAAGGCAGTGCTGGTTCCCTGTGGGATTATGGACAGCAACGACCGCATGTGGCCTCTGGAAGCTTCATTGGACACTGGATTCACTGGTGACATGGCGCTTCCGACTAGCGCTATATGCAGGTTGGGACTTCCCCGGTTGGGTGAGCGGGTTTTTACTCTTGCCGATGGTAGAAGAGATGCAATGAACGCATACTCAGGCACACTTATCTGGCACAAACACCCGCTTGACGTGATTGTCATTCAGTCCGACGGCATACCTTTGATAGGCATGGGTACGCTTTGGGGCAGTTAGATCATCTTGAACGCTGTGGAAGACGGCAGCGTGATTATAGAGGAAATCACTTCAGCGAAGTTACAGTAGAATTTTCTTAAAGAGGCTATAGAGAACAAAATGCCCGACTTCCAAATTATGTCCGACTTCAAGCCGACGGGCGACCAGCCGGAGGCAATCGACAAGGCGGTCGCGGGCCTCGACGAGGGCCTGCGCCACCTGACGCTGATGGGTGTTACGGGCAGCGGCAAGACCTTCACGATGGCGAACATAATCGAGAAGGAGCAGCGCCCAACGCTCGTCATCGCGCACAACAAGACGCTTGCGGCGCAGCTCGCCACCGAGTTCAAGGAGTTCTTCCCGAACAACGCGGTCGAATACTTCGTGAGCTACTACGACTACTACCAGCCTGAAGCGTACGTGCCGCGCACCGACACATACATCGAGAAGGACGCGGACATCAACGAAGAGCTGGACAAGCTGCGCCATGCCGCCACGCGCGCGCTTCTGACGCGGAGGGATACGCTTATCGTGGCGTCCGTGTCCTGCATATTCGGCCTGGGATCGCCCGAAGAGTATCAGAGCTTCGTCGCTTATGTTCGGAAGGGAGAGATGCGGAACCGCCGCCTGCTGATACGGCAGCTCGTGGACATGCAGTACGAGCGCAACGATATGGACTTCGCGCGTGGCAACTTCCGCATCCGAGGCGACACCATGGAGATTCTGCCCGCCTACGAGGAACTCGGCGTTCGTATCGAATTCTGGGGCGACGAGGTGGAGCGCATAGTAACGGTGGACCCGCTGACGGGCGAGCTTCTGGGAGAGCGAGACGACATCGAGATATTCCCGGCGAAGCACTTCGTGACGTCGCAGGAGAAGATGACGCTCGCGATTCAGGACATCGAAGTGGAGCTGGAAAAGTGCGTCAGCGACCTGAAGACGCAGGGCAAGCTGCTGGAGGCGGAACGCCTGGAGTCGCGCACACGCTACGACATCGAGATGATGCAGGAGACCGGCTACTGCGCGGGGGTGGAGAACTACTCCCGGCACCTGGCGCGGCGAGAAGCGGGCAGCACTCCCTACACTCTAATGGACTACCTGCCGGAGGACTACCTGCTGTTCGTGGACGAGTCGCACATGACGCTGCCCCAGATACGTGGGATGTTCCGCGGCGACCAGTCGCGCAAGGAGACGCTGGTGGAGTTCGGCTTCAGACTGCCGTCCGCGCTGGACAACAGACCCTTGAACTTCCAGGAGTTTGAGGAGCATGTGAACCAGGCAGTGTACGTCACGGCGACCCCGGGGCCATACGAGCACGAGCACAGCCAGAGTTTCATAGAGCAGGTGATCCGTCCGACAGGCCTGCTCGATCCGGTTGTCGAGGTGAAGCCGACGACCGGCCAGATAGACGACCTGCTGTACCAGATACAGGAGCGCGTGGCGAAGGGCCAGCGCTGCCTGATAACAACTCTGACGAAGCGTATGTCTGAGGAACTGGCGGACTACCTGCGCGAGATGGGCGTGAAGGTCCACTACTTGCACTCGGAGATAGACACACTGGAGCGCAGCGAGATACTGCGTGACCTGCGGCTGGGCGTCTATGACGTGGTGGTCGGCATTAACCTGCTGCGAGAGGGGATCGACCTGCCTGAGGTGAGCCTTGTCGCCATACTGGACGCGGACAAGGAAGGTTACCTGCGGTCGCTGACGGCGCTTGTGCAGACTATCGGCAGGGCGGCGCGGCACGAAGAGGGCAGCGTCATCATGTACGCCGATGTTGTCACCGACTCGATGAAGCAGGCGATAGACGAGACAGAGCGGCGTCGCGCGATTCAAGAGTCGTACAACCGCGAGCACGGCATTACGCCACAGGGGATACGCAAGGACATCCGGGACATCACTGAGCGCGTGAGGGCTGTGGCAGAGCAGGCGACGCCGTACATTACTCACGACGACATCCCGAAGGACGACCTGACGCGCCTCGTCAAGGATCTGGAGTCGCAGATGAAGGCGGCGTCCCGCGCACTGGAGTTTGAAAAGGCGGCGCTGCTGCGCGACCAGATTATCGACCTGCGAAAGGTACTCGCGGGGTAGAAGTCTGCTTCAGTCTGCCCGCTCTCCATTGGGTCGTGTTTCCCTAATCTCAGCCGGTTGAGCGCTACTTGAGTCCCTCTTGAAGACTGAAGCGAGCGCTCCGAAGAGTTGCAACACAGCCATTGCGAGAAACGCCGTCTTCAGGCCGCTTAGGAACGATTCGAGCAGCCCTGAGCCGGGTCCCGCGTCCAGCACTTCGTCAATCTTGACCTCAAAGCCCTGGCTGGCCATCACCGCCGTAACGATAGACGCGGCGATTGCAGTCCCCGTTACATTGCCGGAGTTGCGCGACAGGTTCACGAACGCCGCAACCACGCCGTGCCTGGTCGAATCAGCCGCGCTGAAGATAGACGCGGAGTTTGGCGACTGGAAGAGGCCGGAGCCGATGCTTTGAACGAGTATCCCCGTAACAACGATGACTATTGATGATGTCGTGGTGAGAGAAGCGAGTATCAATAGTCCGCTCGCGGAGAGAAGCAGGCCGATAACGTTGAACGGTCTCCAGCCGTAGTGGTCGGACAGCCATCCGCTGACGGGGCCCATGACAATTCTGCTCGCGGCGTTGGGCAGCAGCGCGAAGCCGACCAGTGCCGGTGTGAAGCCGAGCGCCGCCTGAAGGTAGAAGGGCATCAGGAATCGAGATGATGTGATTCCCAGAAAGGACATGAAGTTTGTGCCGATGCCGATACTGAATACCCTGCTTCTGAAGAGCGACATGTCCAGCATTGGCGACGGCGAGCGGATTTCCCACCAGACGAACGCTACGAGAAAGGCAACGAATCCTAGTGCCCCGAGTATTATCGGCGGCGACGACCAGCCCATGCGCGAGCCGTTGGATACGGTCAGCAGCATTGACAGCAACACCGCCGTTGACAGCGCCGCGCCCAGATAATCGTAGCGGGTGGTTCGGGTGTCCTGCCGGAATACCTCGCTCCTGATTATAAGCAGGACGGCTGCCATCGTGACAAGCCCCATGAGGATGTTGATGTAAAAGAGCCATCTCCAGTCGAGCGCGGTTATGAGGAATCCGCCGGCGATGGGACCGAGCACGCCGCCGGTTCCGACGACGCTGGCATGTGAGCCGATGCCCTTGCCGCGTTCCTCGTCGGGGAATACCGAAGTAATCATTGCCATGCCTGTGCCCTGTGTCATCGCCGCGCCGAGCCCCTGCAATGCTTTTGCGCCTATCAGTGCGAAGATGCTGCCGGAGGTTGCGGCAAAGGCGGCGGCTACAATGAATATGGCAAGACCGGAGAGAAATATGCGCTTTCTGCCTACAATGTCGGAGAGCCTTCCCATGGGCAGTAAGAGCGCGCTTATCGTCAGCCCTTCCGCTATGACCACCCATTGGACAGTCGCAAGGTCAGCGTTAAAGTACTGGGCAATAGTGGGCAGCGCGACCGACATGCCACCATGGTTTACGACGGAGGTCAACGTTCCAAGCGCAACCGCGGCGAATACCCACCAGCGATAGATTGGTTTGTGGATTATGCCGGAAGCGAGCATGTCCCCGATTCTAGCAGAATCTACAGCACCCCATTCCCACTTCAGAACTAACAGGATGGACAGCCCTTCGGCAAGTTCAGGAGAGGGATGGATTGGATGGTATAATCGCAATCCAGTTGATATTCGGGTGGGAAAGGTTCGCTTATGCTGATTCCGTTTGAGACGCCCTACGACCTGCGCGGCACATTGTGCGGGGGGCAGGCGTTTCGGTGGCGCGATGAGGGTGACGGATGGTTCGGCGGCGTCATATTCGACAATATCGTCAGGATGCGAAGAGTAAACGAGGGTATTGAGTTCGTGAGCGCGCCGGACAACGAGGTATCGCTTGCTCCACTGGTGAGGGACTACCTGCGCGTGGACGATGACATGGACGGGATATACGCGGCGCTGAGCGAGGATGAGCATCTGGCGGACGCGGTGAAACAGCATGAGGGCTTGCGCGTGCTGCGCCAGGAGCCGTGGGAGTGCCTCATAGGGTTCATCTGCTCGGCGAACAACAACATCCCGCGCATCACCGCGAACGTTGAGGACATGGCGGCGCACTACGGAAAGCCGCTGCCCTGCCCTGACACACAGGATTGCGAGAGGAACACATTCCCTTCGCCAAGTGATCTGGTTGGTGCGGGAGAACAGGCGTTGCGCGACCTGAAGCTGGGGTTTCGGGCGGTGAATGTGATAGCGGCGGCTGAGGGCATTGCGCGCGGCGAGGGGCCGGACCTGTACGTGCTGCGGGAAGCGGACTATGATGACGCGCTGGCGGAGCTAGTCAGGTTGCGGGGGATTGCGGACAAGGTGGCAAACTGCGTGATGCTGTTCTCGCTGGATAAGCCGCAGGCGTTCCCGGTCGATGTGTGGATAGTGAAGGCGATGCGCGACTGGTATCCGGAGGCACCGGTGCCGCCTGCGCTGAACAGCAACGGGAACAAGACGACGCCCACCGAGAAACATAAGCGCGAGATGCGGGAGTGGGCGCTGGAGCGATACGGAATGCACGCGGGATACGCGAATCAGTACATGTTCCACCACAAGCGATGGGTGGACCTGAAAGGGGACTAACGTCGATGGACAGGATGCAGAGGATTTATTTGTCCTCGTCTGCAAAGGGCAATTCGTTCTCAGGGATTCCCCGCTCTTTCGCCCATGCGCGCATCATGGCGTTATATCGCTTGCGCTCTTCCTGCCTGGCTTCCTGCCTGGCTTCCCGCGTGGCTTTCGCCAGAATCTCCCTCTTCTTCGCCTCTCGGATTGCCTTGCCCCTTGCGAACATGATTCTCCCCCAATCGAATAGAGCTGCCAACGGCACGACGAATGCCCAGTAAAGTCGCGTTACCGCCATCTCGAACCACTGGTACAGTAAGTGGTCGCTGCCCGAAAATAGTTGAAGAGCCGCCACACTAACGCACCCTACGACTGCGAACCCTGTCGCCTGCACTCCAACTCCGCGGTCCGACAATCCCAGTTCGTTTATATTCTCGGCATTCTCTGTGCTCATTTTACTACATACACCGTCTTCTTACATTTCTCGAAGGCTGCTCAGGTTTCTTTCGATTATAGTGAGTTTCCCGTCATCCATAAGGATGAAGAGGGATTATTGGGACAGGTGGGAGCGGATGATGGCAGGGAGTTGGTAAAGCTCGCAATCGACGCGGCGGGCCGAGGGCAGCGAGCGCAAGAAGGCGGAACCATAGCGGCTTGCGGTTACGCGGCGATCTAGGATTATGACTGCGCCGCGATCGGTTTTCGTGCGTATCAGGCGACCGAAGCCCTGCCGCAGCCGCAGGATTGCCTCCGGCACGGCGAACTGCATGAAGGCGTTGTCGTAGAGTTCGGAGCGTGCTTGAAAGACCGGCTCGGTTGGCACATTGAAGGGCAGACGGGCGACAATCAGCACGCTGAGGGCGTCCCCCGCGAGGTCAACTCCCTCCCAGAAGCTGGAAGTGCCTAGCAGGACGGCGCGGGAGTTCTGCATGAAGCGACGTACGACCTGAGCGGGGGGGCCGTCGTTACCCTGCTGCAAGACCTCTATGCCGCGCGCCTTGAGATCGTCCCTGATGCTTGACGCCGTGCTGCGTAGCGCGCTGTACGATGTGAAGAGCGCCATCGTGCGCCCTTCGGCGGCGATTGCGGCGTCCTTGATTGCGTCTCCAAGGGCGTCCTGGTATGCCCATGAGCGCGGCTCGGGCATGTCCTTTGGCAGGCATAGGATTGCGGCGCTGGGATAGTCGAAGGGCGAGCCAAGCAGCAGTTCGCGGGAGTCTGTGAAGCCGGTGCGCTCGATGATATGCTCGAAGGTGCGCTCGGTGCTGGGGGAGGCGCTGGTCGTCGCCACGCTCAAGGTGGCGCTGGTCATGATGACGCTGCGAGTCTGGGAGAAGACAAGCTCGTCAAGCTGCTCGGCAACATGTAGAGGCGCAGCGTGCAGCGATAGTTCGGCACGTCTAGCGGACAGTGTGAGCCAGTAAATTGCGTCGTCTTCGGGGGCGACTACGAACTCTTTCAGCTGGCGGCGCAGGGTATCGTTCTGCTGCGCAGCATCGTCCATGTCGTTCACAAGGGATTCGTAATTGAGCAGGCCGGCTTCTTCGAGGTCGGCCAGGGCGCGTTGTAGGGTGGCGAGCTGCCTGCCGAGTTCTCCCAACGCCAGGTCCGCGTTTTCCCAGCCGATTTCAAGCTCGGACCACTTGGGGTTGGCTCGAGTGCCGCGTGTGATGCGTGTCTGCTGCGCGTAGGGTGAGTTGGCTCTTTGCGCCATGCCTTCCAGTCCTGCCATGAGGCGTGCGATGCTGTCGCGCATGCGGGGAAGCAGACGGGCAATCTCGTCAACGACTGTCTCGACGGTTTCGCGGCGATCGGTGGTGTCCGAGGTCGCGGTGCGGAAGGCTGTGGTTGCCTGATTGGGGATGCCTGACTCGCCGCTCAGGCTTTGCAGGTGCTCGTTGAATCCTGTCTGCGTAAGCTCGAAGCCGAGATGTTTTGTGGCTTCCTCTTCGAGGTGGTGCGCCTCGTCAATGATTAACACATCGTAATCAGGGATGATCGTGCGGCCGACGGTGGCATCGGCGAGCAGCAGGGCGTGGTTGACGATGACAAGGTGCGATGCGGCGGCACGTTCGCGGGCGGAGCGCAGGAAGCAGACGCTTTCGTTTCGGAGGCAGCCCCTGGCGTTGTTGGCGGATAGACGGTCCCACGGGGCGGCGGCTCTGGGATGGCCGAGATTTATCTCGGCGCGGTCGCCGCTGGCGGTCGAATCCAGCCATAGCATCGTCTTCGCGAGCATGCGCGCCTCGTCGGGGGATGGCTCGGTGGACGAGGACATAGTGTTCCAGCGGCGCATGCAGAGGTAATTGGCGCGTCCCTTGAGCGGAGTGAAGCGCAGGTCTTCACCGCCGCCATCCACCGACTTCAATGCATCGACAAGGATGGGGACATCTTTCCGGAGAAGCTGCTCCTGAAGGTTGATTGTGTTGGTTGAGATTACTACGCGCTTGCCGTTGCTGAGGGCGTAGAGCGCGGCGGGCAGCAGGTATGCGAGGGATTTGCCCACGCCTGTGCCTGCCTCGATGATGATGCGCTCGCCGTCGTTGATTGCCTCGGTGACGGCTTGCGCCATCTCGGCCTGCTCGGTGCGCGCCTCGAAACCAGGGAGCGCTTGTGAAAGGGCGCCACCTTCGCTGAACATAGACGCGACCATGTAGGAGTCAACAGGCGTGATAGTCTCTCGCTCGCGAAGGACGCCGCCGGCATGCAGCCTGCGGGATATGCGCTGCATGTCCAATCCGTTGATGCCGATGCTTTTTGTCCCTTCTGCTGCGTCCATGTGTCTTTCGACAGCCTCAGGCCGAACGGTGATTTTGGGAGCAGTTGGGTTGGCGGTTATGCCGTTGAGCAGGTAGGCGAGGGACCAGTTGGATGCTTGAGCGATGCGCTGCATGGCGGCTAGGGTCATGGGGTCGAGTTCAGATGCGTCTTCGAGCAGGTTGAGGAAGAGCATCTTGGCTGCGATGGCGTCGTCGAGGGCACGGTGGGGACGGTCGTGCGGGAGTTCGAGGTGCTGCGCCATGTTCTCCAGCGAATAGCTGGGGGCTTCGGGTCGAACAATGTAAGCTAGGTCGTAGGTGTCGATGACTGGGTTGGCGAACTCGATGCCGCTGGCGCGCAGAAAGTCGAGGTCGAAGTCGGCGTTGTGCGCGATGAGCGGAGACGCGCCGACGAAAGATATGAAGGACGCGGCGACGCGCTCAATGGTGTCGGCGCGATCCAAGTCGCGCTGGCGGATACCGGTGAGCGATGCGATGAACGGGCTGATGCGTCGCCGCGGGTTGACGAGGCACTGGAAGGTGTCGAGCGTCCTGCCGCCTTGGAACTTGACCGCGCCAATCTCGATGATGGCGTCCTTTTCGGCGGCAAGTCCGGTCGTTTCGAGGTCAAAGGCGACCCAAACATCTTCCGAGGGATCGGTGTGGTGCGGAAACAAGGGGGATGAGTCTTTCGGTCGGTCAGTCTTTCGGTCGGTTACAGTAATGGTAGCAGAAGTTGAGAGCTAGGCGCACATAGATTCTGGTGCTTGATTTGGAGGATTTTGGCTTGCTGCGTGAAGTGGATCCCCCTGTCTGCACAGGGACAGGCTCTGCCTTCGCGGAAATGACTGCGTTCCCTAACCCTAACCCTCTCCCAGAGGGAGAGGGAAACTATCGGCGTTCAGAGTTCGATGCGGCAGACGCGGGCGCTGGGGTCGCAGCAGAACCAGAGTGCGCCTTCGTGCATAGTGAGGCCGTGCAATTCGGGCTCGGGCACGTAGATTTCGTCGTGGATTTCGCCGGTTTCCGGGTCGAGGCGGTGTATCTTCTGCATGGCGCGGTCGGCGCACCAGAGAGTTTCGCCGTCCCATGCGATGCCGTGCGGAGCCGCGCCCGGTGTGGGAATGGAGTGCCGGACTTCAAGCGTCTCCGAATCCAGCAGGTAGAGGCGCAGGGCTGGCTTTATCGCCACCCACATGGTATCGCCAAGCCATTCCATGCCGTGTGGCCTGTTGTATGAGGGGCCTTTGTCGCGAGGGTCGTGGATGCCGGTCCCGGGAGGTTCACAGTATTCGATCGTGGTCCCGTCCAGGTTGAGCTTGTACAGACGGGAGTTGTGCGTGGATGCGACCCAGACCTGCTCGCCCGCGCAGGTGAGACCGCTGGAGCGGTAGGTGTCCGTGGTGACGTCGAGCATTGCTTCGCCGGTCTCGTAGTCGAGCTTCTGCAGCCGCGCTTCGTCGTCGGCTGAAATTACCCATAGGCCGTCATCAGCAGCCTGCAATCCGTTGGGCCGCGTGCAGGGGGTGAGCCACATGTCTTCGATTTTCGGCATCGCGGCCCTCCTTAGGTGTGGGGTGTCAGGGTGATTCTAACACGTAGGAACGGCAATGACTCCAGGGGCAATGGTCGAAGCGGCAAATGTCAGAAGGGGTTGACGACGGTAACGCCGCTGTAGGGCTGGCCTGCGTTGAGATCTTCGGTGAGAATCTGAGTGCATTCGGCTCTGTGGGCGGCACCACCCGCATTTGTTTAGCCAGGTCATGGGCATTGTAGGCGTAGGTCGAAGTGTTGGTGTCTATGAAATTCTCATCGGTCATGGAGATCTTCCCTGGTCCAGTTGCGTTCACCCATACCCCGGCTTAACCTTGCAAATGAGTCTTCGAGAAGGCGGAGACGCTCTTGTCGCTCCACTGCGTCGCTGTCTGCCAGCCATGTCAGGTAGTCTCTGACCATAGCGGTCAACGTAGTATCCTTGTCGATCGCAATCTTGCGCACTTTCTTGACGATTTCCTCGTCGATGTTCAGGGTGATATTCATATCAGCGCTCCAAATTCGGAAGTAAGTCTATACTTACTACATTTTGCACACAATAAGGCTATCGAAGTGATATGTCCATTTGCGTGCAGGTCCGTCCTGATTTGGCGCTTAATCCACAGGACAAAAAGGATCCGGAATCCCAGGACATAGGGCGGAATCACGTATGAAGAACGTGTCGTAGAATCGTACTGAAATGAGGACGAGATGCGACCGTTGAGGAGACTCTGCGAATAGACAGTAAATGCTGGATTTGTTAAACTGAAATTTACCACAAGTATGGAATTGGGCGGTTAGCTCAGTTGGCAAGAGCGCTACGTTGACATCGTAGAGGTCATAAGTTCAAGTCTTATACCGCCCACCATTTCATCCCACGGAACGCTGAGAATGTTGCGACGCAATGGCAGATGATTCACACGACAGGCACGATAGAATAACGCACATGGACTTGCTCAATTTATGGCGTGAGGACATGGGGACGTTACGTGGTGAAATACGCAATGAAATGCGCGAGATGCGCAACGAAATGCGCTGGATGATTGGCGTGGGCTTTGCTTTGCTGTTGCTGTTCATGGCGTTCGTGACATTCGTCCGATAGTATTGGACTAAGGTAAAGCAGGGCTTCAATAGAGTTTGAGAGGGGGCACGATGCGAGAACAACCCAGTGAAAAGTCTATGAACCGAATGCGCATCTTCGTGGAGAAGTATTGCCAGAAGTCGGGCACGACCACGCATCCGGGCGAGGGCGTGACGGAGGCGGTGATACTCGGGCTTGCGGAGAATATAGATACGATAGGAAGGCCTCTTTGTCCTTGCCGCTTCTACCCGGACAAGGAAGAGGAGAAGAAGCATCGCACATGGATGTGCGCGTGCGACGACATGCAGATTTACAAGTATTGCCACTGCCTGCTGTTCGTGAACGAAGAGGGGCTGCCGATTACTGAGTACCTGCCTGAAGGTCACGAGGGGCGCGAGATGTACGGCTTGGTGAAGGACCCGACGCCGGACCAGGGGCGGCCGCTGCGCCACAAGGCGGAAGAGCGCGAGATCGAGCGCAGGGAGCGACCGTCATAGCCACAGAGTCCTCTTTCCCTTTGATGGGGGAATATTAGAGCCTGCCCCTGTGCAGACAAGGGGGATGAGGATGGAGAAATCTTCCATCCCGTAGATTCAAGCAAAGAAACTTGGAGGATAGAGAGTACATGTCAAAGCCATTCGCGGTTACGGACAGCAGTTTTGATGAAGACGTTTTGAATTCGGATGTGCCCGTAGTCGTGGACTTCTGGGCGGAGTGGTGCGGTCCCTGCAAGGCAATTGCGCCGGTGGTGGACGAGCTTGCCGCTGAGTACGCGGGCAAGGTCAAGTTCGCCAAGCTGGATGTAGACACCAACCCTAAGACGGCGATCAACTACGGCATTCGCGGCATTCCGGCGCTGCTCATATTCGATGAGGGCAAGGTTGCCGGCCAGATAGTGGGCGCGCTGCCGAAGCCGAGCATTGAGAAGAGTATCTTGGAAGCGATAAGCTAGCCGAAGCGCAGAACGATGTAGCGCCGTCCGGCAGCACCTGCTCCGGGCGGCGTTTCTTTGCAAGTGCCGATATGCTGGTGGGACGCATTTCAAAAAGGTTGACCTGTGGGCATATTCAGGCTAACATCAATAGACAGCCGTACAACAGTGTCGTGCTTTCATAGGCACAAGGTTGTTGTCCGGTTTTCGCTTTCAATGCGGCCCCGTGGTGTAGTGGTTTAACATACTGCCCTGTCAAGGCAGAGATCGCCGGTTCAAATCCGGTCGGGGTCGCCACCTCTTGCCCACTCTTTTCTGCTATCTGCGCGTTTCGGCGTCTTCGACGATACAGCCCGTCGCTGTTGCGTGAGATCTGTGGCGTCGCTCCGTTTCTGTCAGTAGAAATAGCATGAAATCACCATCAGGATTTGCGTCGTGCTGGATGAACAGCTTCAAGTCAACCGAACGAACTGGAACGAGCGGACGCCTGTGCATGCCGCTTCCACCTTTTATGATGTAGAGGGTTTCAAAGCGGGGCGGATCACGCTTCATGATGTAGAGCGCCACGAAGTGGGAGATGTGTCGAGGAAGACACTGCTGCATCTCCAGTGCCACTTCGGGATGGATACGATGTCCTGGGCGCGGCTGGGCGCGAAGGCGACGGGTATAGACCTCTCCGACGCCGCGATTGATCTGGCGCAGTCACTGAACCGTGAACTGGGGCATGATGTGCGGTTTATCTGCTCCAACATCTACGATCTGCCGGACGTGCTGGATGAGCAGTTCGACATCGTGTTCACGTCCTATGGCGTCCTGTGCTGGTTGCCCGACCTCGACAAGTGGGCGTCGGTAGTGGCGAACCACCTCAAGCCGGGCGGTGTGTTCTACATCATTGACGGACACCCGCTCGTAAATGTGTTCGAGCAGGCGGAGTCGGGCGAACTGCGCCCGACATACCCGTACTTCCATACCGAGTTCTTATGGGAAGGCGGCGAAGCGAGCTACGCAGGCTCCGAAGTCATCGAGAGTCCGGTGTATGAGTGGCATCACAGCCTCGGCGAGATAGTGACCGCGCTGATAGGCGCCGGTCTGCGAATAGAGTTTCTTCATGAGTTCGCGTTCAGCACATATCGCGCATATCCAATGATGACGAAGTGCGACGACGGGTATTGGCGCTTCCCGGAGGGAAATGATTCTTTTCCGCAGCTGTTCTCCATCAGGGCGACTAGATAACGCCTTATAGTGCAATCTTCCGTCTCGGTATCAAGCCGGCTGGTAGCGTCGCACTTCGATTTCGTCCGACCGCGCGCGCATCCGTGCGGCGTCATGCCACGCTTGCATACGCAGCAGCATGTCCATACTCACACCAAACGCCTTCTCGATTCGTAGCGCCATTTCCGGCGACAGCGCGGATTTTCCGTGCAACAGACTGGAAAGCGTGGCACGCCTGACACCTAATACATTGGCGGCTTTTGTTATCGTCAGGTCCAATTCTTCGACAATCTCGGTGCGGATGAACTCTCCTGGGTGTGAGGGAATCATTCCGACCTTAACACCGTTCGCATTCATTAGTGATAGTCCTCCAGATTCAATCTATTGATGAAGCCGTTTTGCTCCGTGAATGTGATACGCCAGTTGCCGGATACCGAAACACTCCACTCGCCTTGTCTGTCCCCTGTGAGCCTGTGGACTCTCCAACCGGGAGGCGAGTCAGCGATAAAACTTTCGATGTCGTCAGCCAAGATTAGCACTGTTATAATTCTGCGGATTCGACCGACCAGCTGAGGCGACAGGAAGCGAGAGTCATCTTCCTCAATCAGGCGCCGTAATCCTCTGTGGCGGACTGAATGAATTATCATGCTACGAAGTGTACGGCGTGACAGTACAATAAACAAGATCTCACATCTGATTTCCGATGGACACTTCACCTCCCATAACACGACTCTACGCTGCCCAAACCGTCGCCGACACGCTTGCCGCCGAAGCGTGTTGCGAGCCATCGCATTTTCTCAATGAGGGCTTGCATGTCTTCCAACTAACTCCTGACCGCGCCGCCAACCCGTTGGCGAGACGCTTTTCCGCGCTCGAAAACACCCTGACCATTACGAGCATGGGCGCGGGCATTGTGGTGGCTGCGACTCCGGAGCTGATGCCTTGGGCATCGAAGCTGTTCATGGATGCGAAAGACGCTGACGATGCGTTCAGCCTGCGAATGCTCAGTGAGGCGTCGAGGCGCGCAGAAGACTATTCGCTGCGGCTGAACGGACCTTATGCGTACAATGTCACATCCGAGCAGGACTGGGTAAATCGCCGTGCGCCCGACGGATACGCTATCGAGGTTGGCGGCGCGGAGTTGGTGGCGGTGCTGGAGCCTTCCGACTGGCCGAATGCGGTAGCGCCCAGGCGGGCATCTCAAGGACGTCTCGAAGCTGTTGCCGCTCTTGCTCTGCACGACGATGAAGTGGTCGGCGTTGCTTCCGCAAGCACGGATTCCGATACCCTCTGGCAGATTGGCATAGACGTACATTCCAACTACAGAGGCAGGGGCTTGGGTGCCGCGCTGACCTCACGGGTCGCTCGCGGCGTGCTGGATGCGGGCAGAGTTCCGTACTACGGTTCGAGCATCAACAACATCGCGTCGCGTCGCACGGCGCAGTCCGTGGGGTTCTATCCGAGCTGGGTGTCGGTGTTCACGACGGGGAGCTAATATCCATGGACAGGATAGGGGACATGATAGGCAGGATATTTCCCCCCTGGATAGCCGCTGCTCTGTTTGATGCTCCTATAGATTGTCAAGCAGCTTTTTCGAGCACATGGGTAGGCTTTTGGATGGCGAAGTAGACCTCACGGGCAACGTAACGTTTAAGACAGCGAATGACCTCGCGCTTGGTCATTCCCTCGGCGGTACGTCGGCGCATGTACGCCCGGGTCCTCGGATCGTGACACAGCCTAACGATTACTATGCGATAGAGCGCCGCATTGGCCTGGCGATCGCCGCCACGGTTGAGTCGATGTCGCTTCGTTTTGCCGGATGACGCCGGTATAGGGTTCGCGCCACACAATGAGGCGAAGGCTGCCTCGGTGCGGAGTCTGTCAGGATTGCTGCCTGCGGCAATTAGCAGCGCAGCTGCCGTGTCAGGTCCCACGCCGAAGGTATTGACCAGGGTCGGAGCTACTGACCGTGTGAGCCGCTCCAACTGAGCATTGATGTCCCGCAATTCATCACTGAGCTGACGGTATCGGCAGGCGAGTAACCGAAGAGTGTACTTGGCAGCAGTCCTGGGATCGTCCGGACGAGAAGGCCGGAAACTTCTGCACCGCTTCGCCAAAGCACTGGTGGTTAGACCATCGAGTGTCTCCCGAAGATCGGCAGGAGCAGTCACAACTAGAGCCTTCATCTGGTTGCCTGCCTGAGTGCGAGCCTTGACGGCGGAATCCCTTGCATTCTTTAGCATGCGGATCATCTCGACTTCGCCTTCCCCAGACTTGGGAGTAGCATCTGATACACCGGAAAGCACCGAACGGGCTGCCATCTCGGCGTCGGTAGGGTCGCTCTTCCCCTTACGAAAACGAACAGAACGATCAGGTCTGTTAACCTCTATGACAATGTGGCCTCTGCGGGTCAGGAATCGAGCGATCCCAGCACCGTAGGAACCCGTACCTTCTATTCCGAACGCGTGAACCACTCCTAAGTTACGAGCCCATCGGTCCAGCTCTTTGTACCCGTCGGTAGTTACGCGTACACGTTCCTCCGCAAGTCGGGCGCCGCGGCCGTCAATTGCCACTGCCACATGCTCGTCTTTGTGAGTATCAACTCCGACGATCACCTCGGCTGTGCGACGACTCTGGAAATCTGCGATTCCTATCATCTCTGCCTCCCAGACTATCTTGTACCGGCCGGATGAGCGGACAAAACTGCGAAGAGGCTCAAGGCCACGCTCCTATCAGGTCACTACTCGCCGCAGCCGTTGGCAACGAATGGCCAGTCCGGGAACGGGTCGACAGATCAAAATCAAGGCATCTGGGCCAGTTGCACTGAGAGTCAGACCCGTTCCCAGACGACCTGTGTATATCATCGCAGTTGCACTGTTTGCGCTGATTGGGTGTGTGCCGTTGCCAGCCGAGCCGCCATGTCCGGAAGGGACCGAGCGGTATGACGAATACAGGCTGTTCTTCGGACGGAACATCGGCGATGCCGAAGGGGTAAGCGATGACGATTGGCGGACGTTCCTGGGGGATACCGTTACGCCGCGCTTCCCTGATGGGCTGTCCGTCATCGATGCGGCGGGACAGTGGCGTAACTCCCAGGGGGAGATTGTGCGCGAGCGTTCCAAGATGGTGCTGATTCTGGCTGTGCCGGATTCCAATGCGACTCGGAAGCTGGACGAGATTACCGATGAGTACAAGCGGCGCTTCAGCCAGGAGTCCGTGCTGCGGATTACGGATTCGGCGTGTGTGAAGTTCTGACGTGGCGGCATTTGCCTTGACAGCCTGCCTGGTAAGGCTACAATTGCCTGAAACTTAGACCTCTTGCAAAAAAGGAGAATCTGCAATGTCGTTCTATAGCAAAGGCGATGTCCGAATCCACTACGAAGAAGTCGGCTCAGGCTTCCCACTTCTTGTAACTCCCGGCGGCGGCTTGAACTCCGTCATCGGCGGCTGGCCCAATCAGGTGTTTAACGCGATGGAAGTGTTCAAGGACGACTTCCGCTGCATCACGATGGACCAGCGCAATGCCAACGGCGGCGAGTCCAGCGGCCCCGTCCAGGTCGAAGACCCGTGGGGAGCGTTTGCCGACGACCAGCTTGGATTGATGGATCACCTTGGCATAGATAAGTTCTTCTTCATGGGCTACTGCATCGGCGGTCCCTTCGCGATGAAGCTCATCGAGCGCGCCCCGGAGCGAGTTGTCGCGGCAGTGCTATGCCAGCCGGTCGGCCACGCCAGCGCAACCCCGGACGCCATGTACGACTCCGGCCACGATCTATGGGGTCCTGAACTGTGCGCCCGCCGCCCGGACGTAACGATGGAAATCGTTGACCAGTACCTGCACAACCTCTACCGTATTCAGCCCGACTTCATGTACTGCGTATCCCGCGATTTCGCGCGCTCGTGCCAGACGCCGCTGCTCGTCATGCCGGACGACACACCATCGCACTCGCTGGAAGCGGCAATGGCAATGGTTGCCCTGGCTCCCAAGGCGGAGGCAACGGCATATCCTTGGAAGGAAGACAAGGATACGATGGCACAAGCGATTGAGCAGGTGCGCGCCTTCCTGAATTCTCATCAGCCATAGCAGAATCCTCGCAACGTGGGGTTGCGTAATCCGCAGCCCCACTGCGTACTGTCGTTCAGCATAGGCCGCCGTAACGTCGCGCGGCTCGCATCAGGCTTCGACAACGCATATTCCTCAAAGCGAAATCGGAAAGGACGTATCCATTGAGAATCGGCATTGACGTCGGCGGCACCTTTACGGACCTCGTTGCGATGGATGAGGGAGATTCAGCGCCGGTGGCGTTCAAGACGCCCACTACGCCTGCCGACCCGTCCGACGGCGTGCTCAATGGCATAGCTGGGCTTGCGTCCGCGATGAGTTTGGACGCGCGCGAACTGTTGGAAAAATCGCAGGTCGTCATCCACGGCACTACGGTCGCCACCAACACTCTCGTCGAGAGGAAGGGCGCGACGGTAGGACTAATCACCACCGAGGGATTCCGCGACCTTCTGGAAATCCGCGAAGGACTCAAGGAAGACAGATACAACCTTCGTATGGACCAGGTCGAGCCACTCGCGCCAAGATTCCTGCGTGTCGGCGTTGCGGAGCGAGTGGACGCCGGTGGCAAGGTCAGGCGCGATTTGGACATGGACGGGCTGAAGCGGCAGGTAGAGTACCTGAAGTCCAAGGGCGTGGATTCGGTGGCAATCTGCTTCCTGTTTTCGTTCCTTAATCCCGAACATGAGGCGGAAGCGGAGAGAGTCGTTCGGGAGATGCTGCCGGACGCTTACATCTCCGCTTCGCATGTCATTCTGCCCCAGATAAAGGAGTTCGACCGTCTTTCCACCACCTCCCTGAACGCCTATGTGGGCCCATCGCTGTCGAATTATTTGGAGCGGCTTGACACTCGCATCACGCAGGTCGGAGGTTCTGCGCCCCTGTTCGTCATCCAGTCCAACGGAGGCATCGCTACCGTCAAGGACAGCTCGGAGCAGGCCGTCAGGTCCATACTTTCCGGGCCTGCCGGTGGTGCGGCGGGAGCGGCGCATGTCGCCCGCCAACTTGGAGAAGAGCGCGTAATCGCCCTCGACATGGGCGGCACAAGCACCGACATCACACTCATCGAGAACGGCAGCCCGCACATCACCGGCGAGAAGTTTGAGTCCGGCTGGAAGATAGCCGTCCCCACCGTTGACATACACACGCTCGGCGCTGGCGGAGGCAGCATCGCCCGCGTTGACGAAGGTGGCGTCCTGCGCGTCGGCCCAACGAGCGCGGGCGCGGACCCCGGGCCCGCTTGTTACGGTCGCGGAGGCACGCAGCCCACTGTGACGGATGCTGCGCTGGTTCTCGGCTTGCTCGACATCGAAAAGTTCCTTGGCGGCGCGGTTGAACTGGACATCGACCTCGCAACTGGGGCAATCCGCACGGAGGTTGCCGAGCCACTTGGTCTGACCGTCGAAGAAGCCGCGGAGGGCATTCTCCGTGTCGTATCCAGTTCGATCGCCGAGGGCATTCGACTCGCGTCCGTGAGCCGCGGACTCGATCCCCGCGAGTTCGCGCTTATGGGCTTTGGCGGCGCCGCCGGTCTTGTTGCGACCAGGGTAGCGCGGGAGATTGGCATGAGCCGCGTAACCATACCGCCCGCTGGTCCCGTCCTCTCCGCATTCGGCATGATGGCGTCCGACCTGAAGCATGATCTCGCGCTGTCCCATCCGTGCAGCCTCAGCACCGTTGCTCTTGACGACTTGCGGTCTGCTTTCGCAACGCTGGTTGAGAACGGCAGAGAGCGAATCCGTGATGCGGGCGCTGCCGACTCCGACATCAGCGTTCACCTTTCCGCCGACATGCGCTATCTCGACCAGATTTATGAGGTTACGGTGGATGTTCCCGACCTCAACCTGCCCGACGACGACCTGCGAACGCTCTGGGCAGAGAACATGCACGAGCGCTTCGAGCAGCTCTATGCCTACCGCCAGCAGGAGCAGGACATCAGAATCGTTACGCTTCGGGCGAGCGCGGTAGGGCGGCTGCCCATCGAGGGCGACATTACTGGTACGGCGCATAGCTCGAACGGGAGCGGAGCAGCCTCGCCGGAAATCACCACTGGTCCCACCGTCATTAACACCGACTACAACACCGTCGTAATTGGCGAAGGCTGCTCTGCGAGTTTCGACGGCAGCGGCATTCTGCATATTGATGTCGAGGCAGCCACGCAAGCTGCCGGCGATGCCGAGATCGGAGAAGAGGAAATAGACGCCGTTACGCTCTCCGTAGTGGGGAATCGCTTGGAGTCTATCGCCATCGAGATGATGGACGTAATGCTCCGCACCGCGCTCTCCCAGATACTCAACGCAAGCAGGGACTTCTCCACCGCGATTCTGGACGGTCAGTGCAGGCTGGTCGCACAGGGCGAGGGCATACCTGTCCACGTCAGCGCGCTTCCGGTCGCCGGTCGCGCCGTGCTCGACTACTTCGGTGACAGCATCGCGCCGGGAGACGTTTTCCTCCTCAACGACCCCTACTTCGGCGGCTCTCACCTGCCAGACATCACGGCGATACGCCCCGTCTTCGTGGATGGCAAGCTTGCCTTCATGACGGTGAACAGGGCGCACCACACCGATGTCGGCGGCGGCACGCACGGCGGCTACAACCCGTCCGCGAGCGAGATATTCCACGAGGGTTTGCGAATTCCACCACTGAGAATCTACGACGGCGACGCCCCCCGCGATGACCTGCTGCAAATGATGGCGGCAAACGTCCGTTATCCCAAGAACTTCCTCGGCGATCTGAACGCGCAGATTGGCTCCATACTCACGGCAGAGCGGCGCATACGCGAGCTTGTCGAGCATTACGGCTCGGAGCGGCTGACCCGTATAGTGGACGGCATACTTGACGCGACTGAGGCGCAGGTCAGGAGCTTCATATCCGACTGGCCCGACGGCGAATACTTCGGCGAGTCGCATGTGGACGACGACGGCTTCGACTCCGAACTGATACCCATCAGGGCAAGAGTCACGATCGTCGGAGACACCCTGACCATAGACCTGAGCGAGTCCGCGGGGCAGGTCACGGGTTTCATCAACAGTGCCTACGCCAACACGAGGTCGCTGGCGCACGCCGCGATTATGTATCTCGCGCCGTATGACGTTCCCAAGAACGACGGCTCGATGGGACCCCTGAAAGTCATAGCGCCCGAGGGCTTGATAGTCAATGCCAACTCGCCCGCTCCCGTATGCATGAGCACGAACCACTGCGCCGAAGAGATAGTCGAGGCAATCTTCAAGGCGCTCGCTCAGGCAGTCCCTGAAGCGGTGAACGCCGGCTTCTCCCGGCGGCTGCGATATGCCATCACCGGCACCGACCCGCGAACTGGCGAATCGTTCCTGTGGCACTTCTTCATGGCGAGAGGCGGCGGCGGTGCGGCTCTCGGTCACGATGGCTGGAGCTGCGTCGGCGAGGTCAATGTCGCCGGCGGCATTCGCGCCAACAGCGTCGAAGTAACGGAGGAACGCTTCCCCCTGTTCGTGGTGAACCACGAGTTGCGCCCCGGCTCTGCCGGAGACGGTCAGTGGAGAGGCGGCTTGGGCGCGGTGTGCGAAATCATCTACGAAGGCGAAGGCGAAGCCCTGCTCAACACGGCAGGCGACGGCGTGATAGTGCCGCCGTTCGGAGTGCTGGGTGGCGAGCCGGGCCTCCCGCACAGGTACTCAATCTTCTCAGGCGGCGCGGAGACCGTGCTGCGAACTAAGCAGACGGGCGTAGTGGTCAAGCCCGGAGACCGCATTGTTGCGCTCTCCTCCGGCGGCGGCGGGTACGGCGATCCGTCGCGCAGGTCTTCAGATGCGAAGGAATGGGACAGCAGAAACGGCTACATCCGGTAATCCGATTCTCAGAGACTAAAGCCAGAAGTGCGCTCCCACCTCGTTAAGGCGCTTTCGCCTGTCCCGGTAGTCGGGCAAAACGCTCTCCACCTTTTGCCAGTAGCGCGGGGAGTGGTCCATCACGGCGAGATGCGCGAGTTCGTGTACCGCCACGTAGTCGATGAGCGCCGGTTCCGCCATTACGATGCGCCAGTTCAAGCGGATGCTCCCATCCGATGAGCAGCTGCCCCAGCGCCTGCGCTGGTTGCGTATCAGCACCTGTGTGGGCTTCTTGTGGCTCACCTTCTTCTGCCAGCGCGCTACTATCTCCGGAAGCAATCGTGCCGCCTCGCGCCGATACCAGCGTTCGACCACATCTTTGACGGCGGCGACTCGCTCTTCTTCAGATATGTCCGGAGGTGCAGCGATGTGAAATGCGCCGTCTTCAAGAGAGACGGAGACGCGCCCAACTAGCGCGGTGTCAGCGACTATCGGGATATGCTTCCCAAGATAGTACAGCCTCTCGCCGTTCGTAAAGCGGCGCGGTGTCGGGTCGAGGATATCCTCAGTGGCGTGGCTGAGTATCCAGCCTGCGCGTTTCTGAACGAGTTCGGCAATATCCTTGCGCGTTGTGCGGACGGGGGAGCGCACCAGCACCCCGCGCTCCGGGTCGAGCGTAATCTCGATGGTCTTCTTCCGGCGCGCGCTCCGGACTACGGTGTACTCGATGAGCCTGCCGTCGAACTCGACGCTCGCCCTCTCAGTTCGGCTCATGACCGCGTAATCCGAGTCGTCACGCTAATCCGCTGCCGCTGAGCCGGCGCTTGGGCTGCGACGCAACAGATTGCCGATGAAGGCGTAGAAGCTTGGGATAGATACATTGAATATCCAATACACGGAGGGAACGACAATGAGCGTCAGGAAGGTGGAGCTTACCAGCCCGCCGATGACCACAGTCGCAAGTTCAGCGCCGATGATGCCGCTGTCGGTCTCGCTCGCGGCAAGCGGCAAGAGCGCGAATGTGGTGGTGAACGCTGTCATGAGAATAGGGCGGAGCCGCACGCGCCCTCCCTCTATCAGCGCGTCATAAACATCGTAGCCGCGCTCGCGCAGCTGCTCGACGAACGTGAGCAGCACGATGGCGTTGGTTACGACGATGCCGACGAGGAGCAGGAAGCCCATGAGCGCGGAAAGGCTGAGGGTCCGGCCGGTGATGAGCAGAGCGAGCAGCGCGCCGACCACGGCGAGCGGCAGGCTAAGGACGATTATGAACGGCGTCCGCAATGCGCCGAGGCTTGCGACCATTACGAGATAGACAAGCACGACGCCGATCGCCATTGCCACGAACACGTCCTGGAAGCCTTCGTTAATCTGCTCGAAGATGCCGCCGGAGACGATTTTAACTCCCGGTGGCAAATTTTCGAGATTATCGATTTCCTGCTGGACGAGTACGCCGACCGCGCGGGTGTCTTCGGCGATTATGTTGCCGGTAATGAGAGCCGAGCGCTCGCTATCGAACCGGAATATGCTGAGCGGAGATTTTTCGATGCCGATGTCGGCGATGACGCCGAGCTTCACAGGGCCGACGGGGCTTTCAATCAGCAGGTTCTTCAGCTTTTCGATGTCGTCAACGTCGTCGCGGTCGCCACGTATTACTATGTCAACGGTTTTGCCTTCGATGTCCATCTCGGATAGTTCTCTGCCCACGATGAACTGGTTGACCTGTAACCCTACGGCAGTCGTGGTGAGGTAGTATTCGCCTGCCTTTGCCGGGTTTACTCTTATGACGACCTCGTCCTTGCCTTCGGAGACGGTGCTGCCCACATTGACGATGCCTTCGACATTCGCTAGTCGTTCCTCCAGTCTTCGGGATACGTCTGCGATTTCGTTGAAGTTGGGGCCCGTGATGTTGACTTCCAGGTCTCCCTGTGCCGGTCCCGCGCTAATGCCGGATACTGTGATACTGACATCTTCGCCGCGGTCGGGCAGAGACTGACGGACTATTTCTTCGATGTCTTCGGGCACATCATCTGCCAGCCTGATGAATGCGCCGGCCAGATGAAAGCCGCCCGCGGCGCCGCTGTCAAACTCTTCGGCGCGCCCGCCGATGGTGGTCTGGTACAGGGTAACCCAGCCTTGTTCTACATAAGGCGCAACAGCATCTTCCACGGCAAGGGCTTCCTGGTAGGTGCGCTCGACTGACGAGCCGACGGGAAGCTCGATGTTGACGGTCAGGTATTCCGGCGTGGTTTCCGGGAAGAAAGTTATGGGAATAATCGTTATAAGACCGAGGCTGGCGACGGTAACGATGATTGCGATGGCTACCGTGAGAAACTTGAAACGCAGCGACCAGCGCAGCATCGGGGTGTATATGCGCTGAATCAGCATGTCTCTATCGACTTGCGTTCCCGTATCCGCGGCATCGCCCGATACGTCGCCGCGCTTCAGCAGGCTGGCGCACAGCACCGGCACGATTGTTATCGCTACTGCGGTGGAGGCGAGCAGGGCAAGGCTAACGGATATGGCGAATGGGCTGAAGAACTCGCCGACCACTCCCTGTATGAAAGCGAGCGGTATGAATATGACAACGGTGGTGAGAGTGGAGGAGATGATAGCCGCTCCCACTTCCCGCGTACCGTTGATGGCTGCCTCGAAGCGGCTCTCGCCAAGGTGGATATGGCGATAGACGTTCTCCAGAACTACGATGCTGTCGTCCACGACGCGCCCGACGGCGATTGCGAGACCGGCGAGAGACATGAAGTTCAGCGAGATGTCAGTAGTCACGGACAAGAGCAGAACGCCGGTAAGAAGGCTCAAGGGTATGGAGACTGCTATGATAGCCGTAGGACGCAGCGAAAGGGCTATGCCACGCAACAGCGACGGTCGGACATTCAGCAGAAATATGAACACCGTTGCTACGGCGAAAAGGAAGCCGACCGTGCCCTCCCGCAGCAGGCTTTCAAGCGATTCACGCACTCGTGGACCATCGTTGGCGAGTTCGAGCACTTCCACCTGTGGAGGTATGACGCCTTCGGCCATCATTTCGTCCATAGCTGCGCTCACCGCTTCGGTAACTTCGGCGGTGTTGGCTTCCGGGTCTTTAAGGATGGCGAGGGTGAAGCCTGGTTTGCCGTTGGCGCGCGAGATGCGCTGCGGGTCCGCGGTGGTAAGTTCGACATCGGCGACGTCAGCGACCCTGATGGCGCGCTTGCCCGTCTGCGGGCCTAGCTGGGGAGCCTGCGGAATACCCGTGTCCGTCTGCTCGAAGCCGACGGTGAGCTGGCGGATGTTTTCGATGGAGCCGAATTTGCTTGCGGTGCGAATCGGGTAGCCGGCGCCGCGAGTGTTGACACTGCCGGCTGGCAGGCTGATGTTGTTCTGGGTTATGGCGTCGGCGACCTGAACGGAAGAAAGGCGGAGGTCTTTGAGCTTGTCGGAGTCAACGGAAACAACGACCTGCTCCTCGACTTCGCCGAGCGTCCATATCGTTCCAACGCCCTCTATTCGGCTGAGGCGCGGGTTGATGACATCGGCAACGAGCCGTTGCAGGCTTGGAATATCTTCGTCGCCGGATACCGTGAATTGAATGACAGGGAATACGTCGGTACTGAGGCGGGTGACGAGGACTACTACGTCGTCGGGGATATTCGCGGCGTTCACGGCGCTTTCAATCTCGCGCTCGGCTTCTTTCATGTCTGTGCCGAAGTTGAAGGTGGCGAGCAGGTTGAGGCGGCTTTCAGTAGAGTTGGACCTGATTTCTTGGAGTCCGTCAATACCTGATATTGAGTCCTCGATAGGCTCGGTTACATCGCGCATCAGAGTCTCGGGGTCCGAGTTTGCGTAGAAGGCGTTGACGGCGATGTTGGGGAATGCGATTTCAGGGAAGAGTTCACGCTGGAGATTGATATAAGAATAAACGCCTAGCGCGAAGAGCATGAGCATGATTAGAACGGTAACCGGGCGTCTTCGAAGCGCGAGTCGGGTGATGAAGCTCAAGTGCGGGACTCCTGGGGGTTTATTGGGTAGTTCGGAGTAGCGTTTTCACCGGAAGACTGACAGGGAACCCAAATCTTCTCATGACTTCTGGATGCTTTGATTTTAGGATGCCTGACTTTAGGATGAATGGAGAAGCCACTCACCCAAAACTGACGAAAATGATTCTCTTAAGTTAGTCAATTTTCAATGTGTCTCGAAAAATCGCACTCATAAACTATAACAAAGATTTAACCCTTGTGTTAATAATCTTTGCGCCATAAATTGGCTTTCAGTGGATGCCCGCGCGGTATAGAATGTCTTCGTGCAACAACGGTATTAATTGCGCGACTGGCGCGCGACTGGGAAATTCAGCTTTGGCAAGACGCATACCCCGCAGTATCCACACATTCGACGCCTTTCTGAACCCCAACTATCGTCTGCTGTGGGTGAGCAACTTCTTCGCGTACATCTCGCGCTGGATGCAGATGACGATGCTGGGGTGGTACGTGTTCGAGGTAACGGGTTCGGCGTTCCTCGTGACGCTGGTGGGGTTTTCGGGAATGGGGCCGCTGGTGGTGCTGGGCGTGTTCGGTGGGGTGCTTGCGGACCGGTTGGACAAGCGCAAGCTACTGCTGTGCACGCTGTTCGCGAACCTGCTGGCTGCGGTAGGGATGGCGGCTCTCATCTTCACCGATCTCATCTTCGCCACAAGCAATCTTCAGTACTGGCATGCGTACCTGGTTATGCTCGTAGGTGGCATAGGCTGGGGCTTGGACATGCCCTCGCGCCGCACCATCGTGCTGGACGTGCTGGGCAGGGCGCGGGTGAACAATGCTATCGCCCTTGACTCGGTGGGGATGCACTCCAGCCGCATGCTGGGGCCGCTTATCGGCGGTGCGTTGATCAGCGTCAGCCTTGCCCTATTCATCGACGGGCAAGGACTGGAGGCAGGCTATGCGGTGACGCTGATTTTCTTCATCATATCCGCGGTGATGATGCTGAACGTGAAGACGCCGGCGCGGGACGTCACCGTAGCCGCTCAGGCCTCATGGAACATACTCAGGAATCTCGTAGAGGGGATTCGCTATGTTGCCAGCGAGGCGACGCTGCTGGCGGTGGTGCTGATTACGGTATTCATGAACCTGCTGCTGTTTCCATACCAGCAGCTCATTCCGGTGGTTGCCGCCGAAGTGCTGCATGTGGGTCCGGCGCTGATGGGGCTACTGCTTGCGTTCGAGGGGCTTGGGGCGCTGACCGGCTCGATTGGGATAGCCTCGTGGTCAAACCTCACGCACCACGGGCGGGTATATCTCTTCGGTTCGCTCGCAGGGCTGACAATGCTGCTGGTGTTTTCGTTCTCGCAATGGTACGGGCTGTCGCTGATGCTGATGCTGATGCTGGGACTGGGGACGGCGGGGTTCGGCGCGATGCAGGCAACCATTATCCTGCTGGTGGCGCGGGACGATATGCGCGGCAGAGGGCTTGGCGTAATCACGCTCGCGATTGGAGCGGGGCCTATCGGCGCGCTGATGCTTGGCTGGATGGCGGACGAGATAGGGGCGCCGAGGGCGATGACGATAAACGCGGTGCTGGGACTGATTACGGTCGGTCTAGTCGGGTTGCTGGCGCCATCGCTGCGGGGACGGATGACGTCGGACTCAGAGGCGGAGAGAGCGGAGTCGGCGGCGGCGCGGCCCGCGACGGCTGGTGGCGGGAACTGATAGGGGATGGAAGGGATTAGCCGTCTAGAATAATCGCACTCTCATCCATCAGCATAATGTACGGCTCCCCGAACTGCTCCGGGTCTCCTATGTCCCACTCGACCGTCGACTCTTCAGGCTTCATGCGGATACCCCAGTCGCCCCCGAAGACCAGATGCACTTGTGCCTGCCCCGAGTCTGAGACAGGCGCGTACATCGCCGGGCAGGGAGAGCCGTTACCCTCGCTGCTCCAACCTGTAACCTGATACACGCCCGGCGGTCTGCCCGGCTCGTCGAGTACGATGCGGCTGACCGGCACAGCGTCGGCGTGCGCCTCGTACAGCATCAGAGGCATGTACTCGCAGTTGTCGTTGTCTTCGACTTCGATGTAGATGGATTCGGGCATAGGCATAGGCTCTATCTGTCCCTTCCCCCGTCAGGGGGGAAGGTTAGGATGGGGATGTAACGGATTATCCACACCGTTCAGTCGCTCATTCAAAGGTCTTGCGGAAGTTGTACAGCGTCATCTCAGGCTCCACCGGCGCGGTAGGCAGGTACTCTTCCTCTTCGATCTTTGCGACGATGAGCCAGGGCCCGTCCTCATTCAGAGCCTGCCGAAAGACGGTGGCGAGAGACTCTTCATCATCAACGGTTGCCGTCTTGGAGATATTGCAGCCCCTTCCCACCTGTTCCAGGCTGGTGCCGAATGCCGTGTGCGTGGGCTGCGCGCCGGTCTGCCCCCACATCTCGTTGTCCCATACGATGACGATGAGGTTGCGTGGCTGCTCCCTGCCGATGGTGGCAAGCGTGCCCATATTCATCAGCAGGCTGCCGTCTCCATCCAGAGAGACGACCTTCTCGTCTGTGGATAGCGCCATGCCAAGCGCCATCGACGAGCACAGTCCCATCGAGCCGTAGCCGTAGAAATTGCGGTCGCGGTCCGCCGCGAGGTGCCATAGCTCATCCGATGTGGGGCCAAGATTGGCGACGATGGGCAAGTCGCCGGCGTTTTCGAGGATCATCTTCGTCGCGGATAATCTATGCAATCTTCTTCCTCTCATATTTCCGTTCGTGGTGAGCCTGTCGAACCACCCCTTTGCTGTGCATCCTGTTGGCACCCGTCAGGCCATTTTGCCGCCGTGCAGGAGGGGGGTCATACAGAGGGCGAGTGGCTGGCGGGAGGCGTAGCATAGCTTCAGCGCGCCGCTAATCCGCCGGTGCAGCCTGTCGTCGCTCTCGTATGTGTAGTGCGGTATGCCCAGCACATCAAGAATTGGGCGGGTAGTGCGTCCCATCGCCACCTGCGCGAGATTGAACTCATCGACTTCGCCTCGCAAGTTGATGAACATCGGCAGTGGTATGCGGTATGGGATGCAGAGCGACGCGATTGCGTTGATGCAGTTGCCGAAGCCGCTGGACTGCATGAAGACAGCCGCCTTGCGCCCTGTGGCATAAGCGCCGGACGCGATGCCTATCGCTTCCTCCTCCCGCGTGGCTGCAACCACATGAAAGTAGTCGTCCTCTTCAAGTAGCTGCGTTACCTGATGGATGCTTATATCCGGCACAAAAGCGATAAGTGAAATTTCGCTGTCCTTGAGGGACTGCACGATAGTCTCTGCCCAGTTCATGGATTGGCCCTTCGGTCTGCTCGCTAGCGTGTATTTCAGTGGCTACAACTTCTGACGGATTAAATGCCCATAATATTATACCCCGTGTCCACATGCAGTATCTCACCGGTTACGCCCCCCGACAGATCGCTGCACAGGAACAGCGCAGCCTTTGCCACCTCGTCCGTGGTAATGTTGCGCCGCATAGGAGAACGCTCGGCGTGTATCCGCTTCATGTCGCGGTAGTGGCTGATGACGCGGGATGACAGCGTATCTAGCGGACCTGCCGATATTGCGTTCACCCTGATGTTCTGCTGCCCCAGGTCGGACGCGAGTTGCTTCACCTCATTTTCTAGCGCCGCCTTCGCCGTGCCCATTACGTTATAGCCGGGGAAGACTCGATTTGCCGCCTGAAAGGTGAGCGTCAGGATGCTGCCGCCGTTCTGATCCATCAGCGGAGCGCCATAGCGCGCGATGGGAAGCAGCGAATACGCGCTGATGTCGAGCGCAAGGCGGAATCCCTCCCTGTCGGTATCGAGAAAGGGGCCGCCTAGGTCGTCGCGGTTGGCGAAGGCGATGCTGTGAACCATAATGTCGAGTGAGCCGAACCTGTCCCCCACCGTATCGAACGTCGCCGCCACATTGAAGTCGTCGCTCACATCGCACTCTATCAGTGGTGTGTCGCCTTCCCAGTCCTCAACGAGTCTTGCGACACTGTTCTTGACGCGCTCATTCTGGTATGCGATGGCGAGATTCGCCCCTGCATCATGCAGAATCTGCGCTATCGCCCATGCGATGCTGCGGTGGTTGGCAATCCCGAAAACGATGCCGTGCTTGTCTGAAAGGTCGATTGGGTACATAAAATGCTCCGGTAATTCTTTCGTGGACAGATCTTTGACATTCCCTTTCCCTCAACAGAATGGGAAGGAAATGCTTGCCAGTGGTTAGCCGTCAGTTGCCGATGAAATTGCTTGCGAAAATAGCTACGAACAGCGCGCCCCCGACTGCAAGGATGGAATAGAACATTCTGTCCATTCGACGGTTCAGTTCACGCATATCCTCCCTGAGCTCGCTCTGACCTCTTTCAAAGTCGGCCTTGAGCTCGCTCTGACCTCTTTCAAAGTCGGCCTTGAGCTCGCTCTGACCCCTTTCAAAGCCGGCCTTGAGTTCGCTCTGACCCCTTTCAAAGTCGGCCTTGAGCTCGCTCTGACCCCTTTCAAAGCCGGCCTTGAGTTCGCTCTGACCTTTTTCAAGGTCGGCCTTAATTTCGCTCTGCCCATCTTTGAGGGTAGAGGTATCGCTTTCCAGACGCCCAATAGCCCGCCATACCTCGGCGGCGTCAATTCTTTCGCCAGCCTCCGTAGCCATGATAACCTTTGTCCCTTTCTTTTAGATTGGTTAGTCAACGATTTGCAGGCCGCCCATCTTTAGGCTTCCTTTGATTATGAGGTCAGGATTGTCGTCGTCATTCTGTCCGGCGCGCATGTCTTTGGCCTCACCCACCTGTATGGAATTGACGATGCGTACATTCCAGTCGGCGGGAACACGGATTTTCACTTCGCCTATGACTACCGATGCTTCAAGGGTTGCGGGCTTGTCCACGATTCTGGCATCACGCATATCAAGCGTGCCGCTGCCCATAACTACGTTGATACTGCCGCTCTGAAAGTCGCCGGAAATTACCCTATCCTGCGAACCGGCTACCGCGTGCAGCGTTTCGTCGTCATCGTCCGATGAAACTGTGGCATCGACATCTATTATTGTCGCTGAGTTTGAGCCTGTCGTGGAGCGTCGTCTCCTTCGGTTCTGTCTCCGTATGCCGCCACTGAGAATCAGGATGCCAACTGCGATAAGCGCGACGGGCCATAACATGCCCCATTCAATGTTGAGGCCGAGCTGCCCCAGTTGAAGAAAGGCGCCGACTGCGATCAGCAGTATAGGCCAGAACAGCCTGCGGAACCTGTTGGCAATCAGTCGCCAGGCGCCGTACAGAACTATCAGCGAGGGCCACCACTCCAGCACGCCGTCCAAGTTGGCTACGCCCGTACTGTTAAGCAGGAAGAGGATGCCAACCGCTATGACCAGCGCGCCAAAGAAAAATCTGCCCCCGAGTGCTGCCCGCCCGGAGCCGTTCCTTACTGTCATCGATTTCTCCTGTTGCTTGCGTTAAAGGACTGACACTTCAGAGTCAGCGCGGCGAGCGAATGGCGCGGCTGAGAATGACAACCCCAATGATTATCAGCAACACGGGCCAGTAGTCCAGAAGGTTTATAGCCAACCCCAGATTGCCCAGCAAGAAGATTGCGCCAATCACGATTAGCACCAGCGGCGCCACCATCCTGCGAAATCCGCTCGATATTAGCAGCCAAGCCCCCACAGCGATAAGTATAACGGGCCACCACTGGAAGATGCTGCCGCCAAGGTTGATGATTCCCAGGTTGTTCGCCAGAAACACCACACCGAGCGCGACAATCAAGCCGCCGAAAAACACACCCGACCCCATGCGCCCCGGCCCGCTTATGCCTGGCATCATCACTGCCGCCTCCATTCCATATTCTCGGACGCTCAGATTCTTCGATTCGACTGCTGCCCACTGTGCGCCTTGTCGTTTTCCGAACGACCGACGCTTGACAATGCCGAACAATCTGCCAGCGAACGTTCAGCCTATATTATAGAGTATTCCGATTTGGGGATGTTGTTTCAGGACGATTTCACAATTCAGTTTCAGTGCGGCGATTGTAGGGGCGAGCAGCCGCTCGCCCCTACGTAGACAGGAAATCCGCAATTGCCTCGCCTGCGTATTCGGGAAATCTGCATTTGTGAAATCGCCTCATTGTTGCAATATCCATTGACTCAACACGGATTGTACTCTAATATGCAGAGTAATATCGTTTACAGAGTAGTGTCTGGGGATTCAGGAGTTAGCAATGGCTGCGAGTGAACGAATAAAGGACGACCTTGCCTATATCAGGGGAGCAGTCGAGCGCACCGAAGGCGTGCATGTGCCTTCGGTATATCTGATGTGGGCGGCGATAAGTCTCGTCGGGTTTTCAATACCGGACTTCATTTCCAACGGATGGGTCGGCTGGTCGCACAGTGTCATAGGCTGGTTCTGGTCCGTGATGGGGCCGGCGGGTTTCGCGGCAAGTTGGTTGCTTAGTGCGCGCGCCAACGACCGCGCCGGTCAGCTGAACACGCGCACGGATATCCGCTGGGGACTGCACTGGGCGGCATTCGGCGCGACCGGGATATTGGGGATTGCGCTCGCCCTGTCAGGGCATGTCGGCTGGGAAGTTTACGGAGCGCTTTGGGTTCTGCTTCTCGCGCTCTCATATACGCTGGCCGGGGTGCATCTGGAGCGCAGGCTGCTGCCGATAGGCATAATGCTAGGGGTGGGCTACCTCGCAATCCTGTTCCTGCCTCAGTACGGGTGGATAGCGGCTGGCGTGCTCACTGCCGCCGCCCTGACCGCACAGGCAATCATTGGAGCGCGCGCAAGTGGAACCGCAAGCTGATCCCGACATTCAGGCTATCGACGAAGAGCTGGCTGCGCTGAACGGGCCGCTGGAGCATCGCGTCAGGCTGGCGATATGTGTGCTTCTGTCGGCGCATGACGCGCTGACATTCACACGCCTGAAGCAGGCGCTCGGCGAGACCGACGGTAACTTGGGGGCGCACCTGCGCAAGCTGGAGGACGCAGAGTATGTCTTGGCGGAGAAGACCTTTCGCAGCCGACGACCTGTGACCTGGTACAGCCTGACGCCGGCAGGCCGATCGCGGCTGAAGCAGCAGATAGACGGCCTGACACTCCTGATAGATAGGGCTGCGCCTGATCAGTGAATCTTGCGGGCAAATGCCTGCCTACATCGCCTGCCAGTACCGCCGTCCTTCCATGCGAACCAGCGTGCCGAAGCCGGGCGCGGGGAAGTGCCCGGAAATCAGCATTGCGTTCTCGTTCTCGATGCGCTCCAGCAGGTTCTTGCGCGACTCGGCTGAAACATCTGGCTTCGAGTCCGCGCGTGGACTCCAGTGCGTCTCCTGCGCCTGCGCCCGCGAATGGATGGCATCCCCGGTGATGACCGCCCGCTCTCCTTGAGAGGCTATCAGGAAGCTCGTATGCCCCGGCGTGTGTCCAGGCGTTGGCAGCGTAGAGACCTCTCCCGTCATTTGCCGCTCGCCCTCGAAAAGCTCAAGAATGTCCTGCTCTTGCAAGGGCAGAACCTGTGCCGGGATATACGGCCGCCTGCGGAGTGCGCCGCGAGTGAACACGCGCCAGTCCGCATTGGCTACCCAATAGCGCGCATTGCCGAACGTTGCCTGCGGCTCGCCGCTGCGTTCAACCTCGCTATCCGGCGAACCTGCGCCATCGCCCCCATCGTCATACAGGAAATTCCAGCCCACATGGTCGATATGCAGGTGCGAGATGCCCACCATATCCACCTCGTCGCGGCCGACGCCCTTCGTATCCATGTCCGTGAGCAACTTGCCCTTGTCCAGCGTCTCCAGGTGCCCCGTGTCGATGCCCAGTCCTGTATCTATCAGGATGGTCTTGCCCTCGGAGCGCAGCAGAAAGCAGCCGAGATTCATTATCATCTCGCCTTCAGGCGTGAAGTATTCGCGGTACGGGTCCCACGCTTCTGCAGGAACGGACGGGAAGAAATCGTCTGGCGTGAACCGTATGCTGCCGTCCGACAGCGCGAGAATCTCCACATTGCCGACTCTGGTGGTGTAATCAGGCATAGACCTTCACCTCTGCGTCCTCTATTGCGGTGTGGTAGTGAGGAACAACCTCATTGCCGAGTATTTCGAGCTGCTCCTGCATCAGCTCCGGCGGGCATGCCGGACGCATCACGAACTTCTCCGCGCCCGCCTCGATATATTCGTCAATCAGTTCGCGTATGACATCCGGCCTGCCGAACGATGAGAACTCGCGCCAGTGTATATCCTCGCGGCGGCGCAGCATGTGTGGCGTGGCTATGCGCTCCGCTTCCTCGGCATCGTCGTCGATGAAGAAGCTGGTAAGCACGCCGTAGTGGTCCTCTTCGATGTCATTGTCGTATTCGACGGCCCAGGTCGAAATCTTGTCCACGCCGTCCCTCACCTCATCCGGCGTCGCCTGCGAAACAAGCCAGCCGTCGCCGATGCGGGCGGTACGTCTGAGCGCGGGTTCGCTGCGCCCTCCAATCCATATCGGCGGCATGCCGTCCGGCGGAAATACAGGCTTCGGCTGCACCGTCACATTGTTGAGCGTGAAGTGCTGCCCGTGAAAGGTAACATTGTCCTCCTTCCACAGCAGGCGCATCACCTCGATAGCTTCTTCAGTGCGGCTTACGCGGCGGCGGCGCGTGGTGCCGCAAGCCTCGTACTCGGTGGCGTCCTCAGTGCCGAGACCGACTGCCGGGAGACTGCGCCCGCCAGAAAGGAAATCCAGTGTGGCGATCTCCTTGGCGAGAATTGTGGGATTTCGCAGCGGCAGCGCGATGACGCTCGTGCCGAACTTGAGATTCTTCGTGCGCGCCGCAGCGAAGGACAGGGCGACTATCGGCTCCATATTCAGCAGCGGTGAGACGATGCGATCACTCAACCAGATGGAGTCGATGTCCAGTTCTTCGCAGGTATCCACGTATCGCCAGAGGTGTTCGGGATCATCGCTCGGAAAGGGCCAGCCGCCGAATCCGATGCCTATCTTGATGGACATGGTGTTTCTCACTTCCTGATTGGGACTGCTTGCCTGCCTATCGCACAGGCTCTTGAATCTGCGTACATTATAGGTATCGACAACCATTTATTAAAGAGGAGAACCATATTGTCCCTTCCCCCTCGACGGGCTGACAAGGGTAGGCATTTGGGCACTTCAGGTATAATTTCGCTTCAAATGAGGCAAGAACGCCTGAAAAGCCGGACTGCAAGCCCCTTCCCCCTTGATGGGGGAAGGTTGGGATGGGGGTGAAATCCCAACCATAAGCAAGATTATTCTCAATACCTACCCCTGTGAACCCAAGGGAGAGGGTTAGAGCCTGCCTCTGCGAAGGCAGGGGTGAGGGGCAAAAGATTGATTATGCCCACTCCTAGACAAAGACGATTTCACAATTCAGTTTCAGTGCGGCGATTGTAGGGGCAAGCGGCTGCTCGCCCCTACGCAAACAGGAAATCCGCGATTGCCTCGCTTGCGTATTCGGCAAATCTGCATTTGTGAAGTCGTCTCTATACAACCCCGCCTTTACTGCCAAGGGCACGCCCCATATAATTCGTGAGGGCATACGCAAGTCTTCGGAGAACGCTTGCATTGTCCCATCGCCTTGCGATTGCCTTCTATCAGGTGATACCGACCGAAATAAACGAAGACGCCGGAGGAAAATATGGCTAACGGGAGCGCCAACGTAGTCGTGATTGGTGGCGGGGTAAACGGCACCAGCATCGCCATGCACCTGTCCCGGATGGGCGCCGGCAAAGTGCTTCTTCTTGAGAAGGGGCATCTCGCGGGCGGCGCAAGCGGCAGGTCCGGCGCGATGGTGCGCGAACACTATCTGCATCCCACGCTCGTCAGGATGGCGATGGAGGCAAGCACCATATTCCACAACTTCGGGGACGCAGTCGGTGGAGACGCGCGCTTCATCGAAACGGGTAGGGCGCTTTTCTTCGGAGAGCGAGACGAGACGGCCGCCCGCGCAAACGTCGAAATGAACCGGGAGCTTGGCGTTGATATTCACACCCTCGCGCCATCCGAACTCTCCGAACTCGTTCCGCAGGCGAACATGGAAGGAATCGTGCTAGGCGTTTACGAGCCAACCTCCGGCTTCGCCGATCCGGTCGCTACAACCTACGCCTATGCGGACAGAGCGAGAGAATTCGGGGCGGAAATCGTAACCGAATGCGCCGTAACCGAACTGTTCACCCAGGGAGGGCGCGTCGTCGGAGTGAATACCGAGCGCGGCACGATAGAAGCGGACGCAGTCGTTGTCGCCACCGGCCCCTGGGTCAACCAGCTTGCGGCTCCGCTCGGAGAATCGCTTCCGATTTCCCCGATAAGAGTGCAGATGGTGCATCTCCGCCGCCCGCCTTCATTGGAGTCTCTCAACACGAACATTATCGACTACACGACGGGCGCGTATTTCCGCGTTGACGCCGGGTACGGCACTCTGGTCGGTGGCGAGGATTTCGACGACCTGACCGAAGTCGTAAACCCCGACGGATTCGGTCTGAACGCCGACCACGACACCATCACCAGGTTCTGGGACAGGGCGAAGCTGCGCTTCCCCGGCTTCAGCGCAGCAACTCAGAGGGGCGGATACGGATCGCTATACGACATGACGCCCGACGGCAACCCGATTTTGGACAGCTCATCGAATGTCGAAGGGCTGTATTGGGCGGTCGGCTTCAGCGGACACGGCTTCAAGCTGTCTCCCGTGGTCGGTCGCATGGTCGCGGAGTTCGTCATGCACGGCGAGAGCGCCGACCATCCCATACGCGACTTCCGCGCCGGCAGATTTGCCGAAGGCGACCTGCTCGAAGCAGATCACCCCTACGAGGGGCGCAGGCACCAGTAAGCCGGGCTACGCGCCTCTGAAGCGCGTCGGGCTGAAGTGCTCGATCAGCTCCGGCTTCTCGCCTGCGATATGCTCTGCCATCAGCTTGCCGGTTATCGCGCTGAGCAGAATGCCGCTGCGGTAGTGTCCGGTGGCGACATGAAGGCCCTGCCATCCGGGAACGGCTCCCATCATTGGCGCGTCATCCGGAGAGCCGGGACGCAGTCCCGCAAGCGCCCAGTTAAGGCGCGCATCCCTCAGTGAAGGCACCAGCAGTTCCGACATGCTCATAATGTCCTGCACCGCGCCTGCCGTTACGCGGTCGTCATAGTCAGCTTCCTCAACGGTCGCGCCCGCTATGACCGAGCCGTCATTGCGCGGCACGAGCAAGCCCCATCCACCGTGAATAACGGTACCGATGCTGCGACCCACAGGCTGCAAGTTCAGATTCACGCCCCGCACCGGACGAACAGGGACATGGCTGCCCAGCTTCTCCGCGATGATGCCGCTCCACGGACCGGAGGCGATGACCACATGGTCTGCCAGCAGCTCTTCGTTGTGCAGCCGGACGCCGCTGATACGCAATCCGCTGCGTACCATGCCGATGACTTCTGTGTGTTCTCGCACGGTCGCGCCAAGCCGTTCCGCGGCGCGCGCGTATGCTGCGCTCAACCGCTGGTTGTTGACCCGACATACCTCCGGCATGAATATCCCGCCCGCTATGTGGTCGCTAAGCATCGGCTCCTTATCCCGCACTGCCTCAGCGTCCAGCCACTGCGCCTCCGAACTGCGCCAGCCACCATCTATGACAGCCCCGTGAAGCATCTGAGCTTCCTCCTCGCTGAGCGCGAGTTCGAGTTCGCCGCACTGCACGAGTTCGATGTCCACGCCCGAGGCTTCCGCTAGTTCGGGACCGAGTTCATGAAACATCTCCAGGCTGCTGTTCACAAGCCGCGTATAAGGATCCGTGGGATTGCCGAACAGAGACGACAAAATGCCCGAAGCCGCATTGGACGCCGCCATTCCCACTTCCCCACGCTCAAGAATGGTCGTATTCACGCCTGCCTTGGCGAGGTGATAGCCGATTGAGCAGCCTATAACCCCGCCTCCGATTACGATTGCATCGGTGCCTAGCGTTGTCATAGGTTACTCCTCCCTGTGCGGCAACGTATCGGGCAGTGTGGGCACGACTCCGTCTATGAGGTAGTCCGCGAGCTGCTCGAAGTCAACCGTCATGATGTCCGGCTGGTACGGGGATTCTTCCATCGGCAACCCGTAACGATTGACGTATGCGCCGCGATAGCCGCACGCACGCGCTCCCATGATGTCGAAGGAATGGGAAGCGACCATCATCAGCTCGCCAACCTCCGCTTCGAGAATGCCCGCCGCTTTACGATACACGCCCGGATGCGGCTTGAACGCGCCAGCTTCCTCAACCGAGATGACGGCGTCGAAGTCGAACTTGATCCGGTTCTTCACCAGATGGTCGAGATACCACGGTTCCCCATTCGACAGACCGACCAGCTTGTAGTGCCCCTTCAGTCGCTCAAGGCCTCTCACCGCGTCGTCGAAGGGCTTGAGCTGCTGCCAGACCTTCATGAACTCTTCGACTTCTTCGTGGTTGAAGGGGATTTTGTTGGAACGAAGAGTGTATATGAAGCCATACTTGCACACGGTAAGGTAACCGCTGTGCCCCAGCATCAGGATAGTGTCCTGGTACTGCTCGACTCGCTGCCTCAGCCGCCACTGCGCCCAGAACGCCGCCGCGTCTATCGGGGACTCGCGCTTAGCCAGAAACTCGTCTATGTGCGGCATCAGACTGCCCGCGAGGTCCAGCACTGTGCCGAACAGGTCGAATGTCAGCGTGTTCACGCCTGCAACCGCTTTGTCATTCATAACGAAATCGCTCTCTTTAATAAAATATAAGGTAGTTCTCCGATTAGACTTCGTGGTATCGGAAAAGCCTGAAGCCGTAGTACACCCCTCCCAGCGCCGTGGAAAAGAGGGTCCCCCACATTACATAAACCCATACGGCGGGCGACTTCAGGTAGCCCGTGGAAATCTGCGTGACGTTACGCACTTCCACATCGTAAATCTCAGTGTAGTAGTATCCGGCGATTGCGCCAATAATCGCAGCGCCGAAAGCCAGCGCGCAGCCGATGAGCTTGACATCCATTGTGGACTCAGGCTTCAACCACGATAGGAACACTGCGACGCCGACGCCGAATCCTGACCCTAGCGCCATAAGAAACAGAGTCACGCGGAAGAAGGGAAAATTGAAAAAGACGAAATGGACGATGAATAGTCCGGCGATGCCGAACAGCAAACCGAGCAGGAAGGAAAGCCCGCCTCTCAGCGCCATCGCAAAGAATTTCTCCACATAGACCTCCTATACCGGCAGCGCTATGCACACGACATGCGCTCCCTGATATGATTCCAACTCTCCAATTATAGACGAAACGGTCAGGCCAGGTGAGAAAATAGGACTCCATTCCATAAAAGTCGAGGGCAGGCACAATGCCCGCCCTCGATAGTCCTCAAATCATGACCGGATTAGGGGGTCGCCAGCACTCCGGCGCCTAGTCGTCTCCCTGCGCCACTGCCACCTTGCCAATTCCGATCTGCCCCATTCGCGCCAGCACATCGGCTTGCTGCTCCGGCGTAAGGGGCAGTCCCGGCGGGCGCGGGTCGCCGCAATCGATGCCCAGACGCTCGCTCAGTATGAACTTGGCGGTCGGATGCAGCCCGTGTTCGCGCGCCAGCAGAGTCGCGTCGCTTGCCCTGTCCTGTGCCGCTTCAGCGCGCTCCCAGTCGCCGTCCTGGTAGGCATTCCAGATATCCACCCAGAGTTCGGGAGCGTAGTTCGGTGGACCGTCAACGCAGCCCGTCGCGCCGATGGTGAGCGCGGGCAGCATCAGCATGCTGTTCCCGATGAGGCAGTCCAGTCCCATATGGGCGAACGCGCGCACGTTCGCGAAAGTGATTGCCGAATGTTTCAGCCCCTTGAGCTGCGGCACGCGATCCTGGATCTTCTGCATAAGTTCCGGCGTAATCTCCACGCCGGTGGACTGCGGCAGGTTGTACACGAACAGCGGAAGGTCAGCCGCCTCGCCCACTATCCTGTAATGCTCGACAATCGCGTCGTCGCTCTGGCGATAGAAGAACGGAGGTACGCAGCAGATGGCTTCGTTGCCCATCTTGGCGGCATGTTCCGCCAGCTTCGCGGCGCGTTCAGTCGTTGCCGCGCCCACATGCATGATGTTATTGACCCGACCGCGATTCTGGTCCGCTGCCGCTGCCGCTATTCGCATGTTCTCTTCGTCGTCGAGCAGTACGCTCTCCCCTGTGCCGCCCGCAATCCAGAATCCATGCACCCCTGCCTGTATGTTGTACTCCATTACCTCGCGGAAAGCGGCTTCATTCAGTCTGCCGTCCTCTCCCATAGGCGTGATGATAGCCGGCAAAATCCCTTCAAAGTCTGCCATTCGATTCCTCCTTAATTTAATTATGATTAGTTATGAATTATACGTCTGCGGTTTCTGTAATTTATGCGCTAGGATTCTACCATGTCCCTGCTGGGCGTGCTGATATCCCCTGCGAATTCCTTCTTACCTTCGCGCGCAGGACTAAAAATCAGGGAATTTCGCTGCCCACATCACACCTTGTCTATCGTTTCTTAGTCGCATAATCGTCTTTTTTCAAATCCAAAGCCTTGACTTGTCCTCTGAATGTATGTTAAATATCCACCAACTCATAGGTAACTCTATGAGCCAAGAACCTTGAGGGAAAATGGAAAACAGACGAGGAGGGACGATATGAGACCTAAGTGGTTAGGAAAGAAGCTCCTTTTTGGGGCGGTAGCAGCGACCGCGCTCGTTGGCGCGCTTGCATGTTCAGCGCCCGCGGCGGCGCCCGCACCGGCGGCGGCGCCACAGCAGCCGGCAGCCCCGGCGGCGCCACAGGCAGCTGCACCCGCACCCGCGGCACCGGCCGCGCAGGCTACTACACCGCCAGCGGCACCCGCGGCGCAGACCGCACCGGCGCCCGCAGCGCCCGCAGCATCGGGTGGCGGCATGATGATGGCTGAACCGCAGGGTAAGCTGCTGGTCGCCGTAACGCGCATCGGTGCGCCGAACGGTCTTCCTCGCTTCTGCTCCGCAAGCGCGGGCGGCTGCGCGGAAATTATCTATATGTCCGGCATGACGGAGACGCTGTTCAACTCCGCGCTCGACGACAAGGGTTCTCCCACGACCGAGCCGATGCTCGCTACGGAATTCACGCTTGACCCGTCGCTGGAGTACGGCGACTTCACGCTGCGACAGGGCGTGCAGTTCCACAACGGCATGGGCGAGATGACTTCCGAGGACGTGGCGTTCTCCTACAACGACGCGAACTCAGTGACAAACCCTGAGAGCGTCCATGGACAGGCCGGCGACTTCGCTCCGCTGATTGCGAGCATGGACCCGATCGACCCCTACACCGTGCGCTTGCAGTACCGCAACTATGACAGCCGCGGCGTGCTGCACCGCTTCAGCCGCTTCTGGCAGACGGCGGGCATCGTAAGCAGCAAGGTCTTCGCGGAAAAGGGCGTTGAGGGCATGCAGGACGACTACACCGGCGTCGGCGCCTTCAGAGTAGATGAGTGGACGCAGCAGAAGACTTTTAAGCTGTCGGCATTCCCCGACTACTACGCGAAGGGCGAGGGCAACATCGGCCCACACGTTGCAGAGATCGAGTGGCGCGACATCCCCGCTGGCGAGTCCCGCAGGGCAGCCCTTGAAGCTGGTGAGGCTCAGATAGCGCAGGTGGCGCTGGCTGACATCCCCGGATTGATAGCAGACGGCTACGAGGCGCAGCGCGGCGGCAAGTTCAACTCGATGTTCAACATCTCGATGGCAGCCGGTAACTACTGGGAAGAGTTCGGCGCACTGACCGGCGACCCGCTTGAACGCGACCGCGACGGCGCAGGCACCGCTGAGTTCCCGCACATCGGCGACCCGTTTGAGGACGGCGCTTACAGCGAGGACACGGCTTCGATGCAGTCCGCGAGGCTCGTGCGCAACGGTCTGGCTTGGGCGATCGAGCGCGAGTCACTGCTGGAGAACACCATCGCTGGCCTGGGCGTTGTGAACCACCAGCCGTACCTGTCTGCAAACAACCCGAACTACAGGGATGAGTGGAGCTGGGGCACCGATTTTGCCAAGGCGAAGGAGCTTCTGACAGAGGCTGGTTACCCTGACGGTTTCGAGACCGACATGTGGATTGGAACCGGCGAGCTGAACTCTGACGTCGGCGAGGCGGTCGGCGCGGGCTGGCAGGACAACCTTAATGTGAAGGTTAACCTGATTAAGACCGAGTACGGCACATTCCGCCCGGGTCTGGTTGCCCGCACGAACAAGACTATGTTCACCGGCTGCGGCGACGAGAACAAGGCGAACTTCCCGTATGACTGGGCACACGGCTTCGTGATGAGCTCCATCAGCGCGGGTGGTTACGGCGTAGCGCAGGAACTCCCCTTCGCAGCGCAGACCTACCTGGAAATGGCAGGCGAGCCTGACAAGGCCAAGCGCGAAGAGCTTGCGGCGGCGTTCTACGACAACAACCGCAAGTGGGCAGCCTGCGTAGGCGTCTTCGAGATTCCGATCTGGCCGGCGTACAACCCGGACCTGATCGAGGCTTGGGACCAGAGGCCCATCGCCAACGGCAACCTCGCCGGAATCAACAACGTCCGCACGATCAAGCTGGCGCAGTAATTTTTCGGACACCACGATTTCAAAGCGCAGGCGCATCCGTATTCCATAGGTGCGCCTGCACTGAACAAGACAATATTTGAACTCCACTGGATTCCTGCCTTCGCAGAAATGACGCAAAGTATGAGTGGGATGTCGAGAAACGTCCCACTTGTCACTCACAATTTCCTTCCTGCCCATCATCTACGAATGATGCGAAGCCAGCAGACGGGGAGAAGCGTGAATAAATGGTTAATTTCCTAATAAGACGCATCACATTCGGCGCATTCGCGCTCATAGGGGCGACGCTGCTGACGTTCACCCTGTCGAGGGTTTACGGCGACCCCAGATACCTGTACGCCCAGGAGGGCGGCTACGGCATTACCCAGGAGCGCTGGGACGATCTCGGTAGAGAACTGGGGCTGGACAAGCCAATCATCTGGCAGTACGCAGTCTGGCTGGGCAACATCCTGAAAGGCAACTGGCAAGACAGCCTGATAGACAGGAAGAGCGTGTTCGACAAAGTAGTCATCAGCCTTCCGGTTACGCTCAAGTTGGCGGCTTCTTCTTTCTTATTCGCGTCCATTGTCGGGATACCGCTGGGCGTGCTATCCGCCGTGAGGCGAGGCTCCCTGCTCGACATGATAGCGCGCGGTTTCGCGCTCTTCGGACAGGCGCTGCCCGTGTTCTGGGTGGCGATCATGCTCATTCTCCTATTCTCAGTGCGCCTTAAATGGCTGCCCACCGGCACATTAGGAGAGGGTTTGTTCCCTTGGAAATACTACATCCTGCCCACGATTACGCTGGGCTGGATAGCCGCCGCGAGTTACCTTAGACTGGTGCGCTCTGCGATGCTGGAGATTCTGGACTCCGAGTTCATCAAGCTGGCGCGCGCTAAGGGCGTATCCACCAACACCGTAGTCTGGAAGCACGGTTTCAGGAACGCTCTCATCGCTCCGCTTACATTCTCTGCGCTCCTGCTAACCGGGTTCATCACGGGTGCGGTCGTAACCGAATCCATCTTCGCCATTAATGGGCTTGGCAGACTGGCGTTCGGCTCCATCCAGGACAACGACTTCCCTGTAATGGTCGCCGTGGTGATGGTGTTCACTTCATTCTATGTCGTGATGAATTTCATTACGGACATGCTCTACGCATTGATAGACCCGCGCATACGCTATGCTTAGGGAAGCGCAAGTTCCCAAACTCCGTTCGTCCTGAGCTTGGCTAACGGCGCTGTACTTACCATCGATAACTAATACCAAAGGTGTGATTCAATGGCTCAAGCGGAACTTTCTGCTGAACTGACTCAAAACATAACCGAGTCAACAACAGGGATCGCAGGCTTCTGGAACAAGATAAAGCGCTGGCCGCTGATATCAATCATTGTTCTGACACTCCTGATCTTAACTGCTCTGTTTGCGAATGTAATTGCGCCGCACAGCCCCCTTACGGCAATTCCGGACTACACGATTTTGGCTCCCGCGTGGGAAGATGCGAAATTGGTTTCAGTTCAGGATCTGCCTCTCGTCGCGGCTATTGACGGCGAATTCGTCAACTTGTCGGTTGCTGAGGCAGCCGAGCAGTACAATGTCACCATAGCTCCGGAGATTAGGGGAGACGCGAAGGCGATTAGGGAGGCATTCAAAGAGCAGGCCGACGTGCGAGCCAACGTGATGGAGCTAGCGACGGTCACGGAAGTGCGCCAAATAGACGCCGGCGATGATGCGCCGTGGACTCCTGTGGGACTCAATATCCTCGCCGCAGCCGAACAGTATGGCGTCGAAATGTCCCTCGAACAGATAGCCGACCCGCTCTATGGCGGTATCGTCGCGGAGGAATCGTTCGAGAAGCAGGCGGGCTTGGAAATCAAGGTGCAAGACGCTGCCATTCCGAGGCCCGTCCTCACGAGTGTCGCAGAAGCGGCCCAGCGCTTCGGGGTCACCCTGACACCGGAGCAGATGCGAAACGAGGAAGCAATCAACGACGCCTTCCTTCAGCAGGCGAACCTGAGATCCAAAGTTCGTATTCCCACTACCAGTTACCTGCTCGGTGGCGACAACATTGGACGTGACCTGCTCAGTCGCCTCATTCACGGCGCGCGGGTGTCCCTCGTGGTCGTCAGCATCGCGCTGTCTAGCGGCTTGCTCATCGGTGTCTCGATGGGCCTCGTGGCGGGCTGGTTCGGCGGCCTCATTGACGAAGTGATTATGCGTGTAACCGACATCTGGCTCGGTCTGCCGTTCATTCTCGTCGCTATCGTCGTCGTAATCGCGATCGGTCAGACATTCATCATCCTGATTGGACTGCTCGCGCTGTTATCATGGACGCCGTTCGTGCGTAATGTGCGCGGCGAGGTGCTTTCGCTCAAGACGCGAGACTATGTGAGCCTCGCTCAGGTCGCGGGTGCGTCCACCTTCCGTATCATGGTATGGCACCTGCTGCCCGGCGTGATAAATACAGTCATCGTCATTGCGACATTGCGGGTCGGCCAGCTCATCCTCACTGAAGCGATATTGAGCTTCCTTGGCGCCGGCATCCCGCCGCCCACACCCGCATGGGGCGCGATGGTGAACGACGGCCGCGTCTATATCGAGGATGCCTGGTGGATTTCGTTCTTCCCCGGCTTCTGCATATTCCTGGTCGTTATGTCGCTGAACTTCCTCGGCGACTGGATGCGAGACCGCTTTGACCCGCGACTGCGCCAACTCTAGGCATTGGTGCGAACAGACATAACGTATCGAAATAGATTTGCAATCGGCGCTCTGCTCAGGCTTGACCTTAAGCGGAGCGCCGTTATAATTTACGCAAGCGCGTTGTATTGAGTTGACCTAACTTGATCGCCACCTTCTGAAACTGATTACTGACGAGGATTCCTATGATGAGCAATGTACTAAGTGTTCGGCTGGTGTACATCTCCCTGGTTTTCATTATCCTGGGGAGCATGGTCGCAATCGCTTGCGGCGTAGAATCGGGAGACCGCCGTCCGGCGCGCAGAGACGACGACAAAACGGGCGAGTTTCATCGCTCTCCTGTGGCCGCGTTCGAGCAGTTCCGCGTGGATGTGGAGAAGACCGATGCTGGCTGCACCGCTGATCCCGCCGACATCACAGTGAGCGAAGGATCTCGCGTGAACTTCGCCGTTCAACTCACGGGCGGTGAGGTGACTACGACCGCCACAGGCTCTACGCAGCTGCAAGGCGAGCGCGAGCAGGCGAATTATCGGATCGAAGGGCTGGTGATAGGCAGTTCGGGTGGGGCATTTGGCCCTGGCATAACGGAAGTTGACCTGGACCTTGAAACAGGCACACGCCGAAGCTACTCGTTTAGCGTGCCGACCGCGGGGTCTTACGACATCCAATGCGACGGCGATAAGATAGGCACTTTCACCGTCAACTAGACCCTGTGGGTATATGAAACAAAGGGGGCGGTCATTAGTGACCGCCCCCTTTAGTTATTCAGTCTTTGGTTTGTCTGTTGGTGTCGGTTACTCCACCAGCGTAGTCAGGTCAATTCCCTGTTCCTGCGCGTTGCTGATAGTGCTCCACGGCGTCTCCACCACCCAGTGATCAGGCTCGATCTCAATCAGTGGCGGTCGCGAGTTCGCATACTCGTGGGTGGGGTCAACCTCGAGCGGCGTGCGCGTCATGAACACATCGCCTTCGGGCGGGTCCACCGGCGATACGACCTCGCCCGGCAGCACGATCTCCTCGCGCTGTATGTCCGGATGCGAAGGCAGCGCCGCCGATAGCAACGCATTCGTGTACAGATGCACCGGGTTGTTGAAGATGCTCTCCGTGTCGCCCATCTCCTGCACCACCCCGAGATACATTACCGCCATCCGGTCGCACATGTAGCGTACCGTTGCGAGGTTGTGAGCGACCATGATGTATGCCAGTCCGTGCTCCTGCTGAAGGTCCACCAGCAAGTTCATTATCTGCGCGCGAATTGACACATCCAGCGCGGACACCGGCTCGTCAAGCGCGATCACCTTGGGGTTCAGCGAGAGCGCCCGCGCAACGCCGATCCTCTGGCGCTGACCGCCGCTGAACTCGTGAGGGAACAGCGATGCCTGGTAGGGCGGCAGTCCCACCTCTTCCAGCAGTTCCTGAACGCGAGTCGAAATCTGCCCCTTAGTCATCGTCGTATTGACTTCAAGGGGTTCGCCGATGATGCTGCCAACGCGCATTCGAGGATTCAGTGATGCCCACGGGTCTTGGAACACCGCCTGCAGTGAGCTACGCAACTCGCGCTTGCCGGCGCGGCTGAGTGTCGCAACGTCCTCACCCTCGAAGAATACCTGACCGGAGGTCGGCTCTTCGAGACCCAGCATAACTTTCAGCGTGGTGGTCTTGCCGCAGCCGGACTCACCCACCAAGCCCATCGTCTTGCCGCGTTCGATGTCGAAGCTGACGTCGTCCACCGCCTTCAGAATGCTCTTGTTCCTGCTGAGGAACGAATTGCCTACAGGGAACCACTTGCGAAGATGTCGCACCGATATGATGGCATCGGAACTGCTGTCCACGCCGGGAGCGGATTCTACGCCGTATTGGTTCACTGCTCCGTTGGAAGAAGTGCCATTAGTTGTCATATCTTAACACCAGCCTTGTTTCATCTATTCAATTTCACATTTGTCCCTGCCCCTGCGAAGGCAGGGGATGGGGGTGAAATGACCAAATCGCCATTTTCTGCCGCCTAGACTACACGATTTAATACTCCGCGCCGTAGGGCACCATGTGCTTGTACTTGTCAAACTCCTCCACTGAAGAGTGCGATAGCTGCACCCAGTGGTCCGGCTCGATCTCGACCAGCTCTGGGCGAATCTGGAAGTCCTTCTCAAGCGTCGGCAGGGGAGTGCGGTCCGCGAAAGCGTCGCCCGGCGGCAGGTTGTAGAGCAGCGGCGGCTGGCCCTCGATCTGCGCCAGTCGGCCCGTCTTCTCCTCTAGCTTCGGCACCGAGTTGATGAGCGCCTTCGTGTACTCGTGCTTCGGGTTATTGAAGATAGTCCGTACATCCGCGTGCTCGACGATGCGACCGGCATACATCACCGCTACCCTGTCGCACATCTTGGCGACGATGCCGAAGTCGTGCGTGATGAACATAATGCCGACGCCCGTTTCCGCTTGCAAGTCCTTCAGCAGGCGAAGGTACTGCGCCTGGATGGTAACGTCCAGCGAAGTCGTAGGCTCGTCGGCGATCAGAACCTCAGGGTCGCAGGAGATGCCGATAGCTCCGACCACGCGCTGGCGCATGCCACCGGAAAGCTGGTGCGGATAGTCGCGAATCCGAACTTCCGGCGCGGGAATGCGGACCTTGCGGAGCATGTCGATGACCTGATCGCGCAGGGCATTGCCCTTCATGCTGCGGTGAATCTTCAGCGCCTCTCCCACCTGGTCGTCGATATCGAACACCGGGTTGAGCGCGGTCATCGGGTCCTGCAGCACCATAGCGATGCGGTCCCCGCGAATCTTCTCCATCTCTTTCTCATCGACCTGGAGAATGTCCTCGCCGCTGAGATGCACCTCTCCTCCAACGATATGTCCCGGAGGCGAGGGCACTAAGCGCATGATGGAAAGCGAGGTAACGGACTTACCGGAACCGGATTCACCCACGATGCCCAGCGTCTCGCCGCGTCGCAACTGGAAGCTTACGCCGTCCACCGCCTTAACCACGCCCCAGCGTGTCACGAAGTAGGTTCGGAGGTCGTTCACATCCAGAACTACATCGCCTCTTGAGCCGTTCGCAGTAGCCATGCTCTATCTCCTCTGTAAAGTTTTCTTGACTTTGTGCAAGTCTGCATAGGGACACCAAGCCATTTCATGCTGGATTATCCCAAAATAGTATGCAAACTATAGCCAATAACTATTAAAAAGGCAACCCTGCGAGTTGCGTATTCAGTATATCGATTGGCTGGTTCGTCATGGGCTTGCTCTGGGCAACTAAGTCGTTCTAGCTGCTGTTATACTTATGAACGAATGAGACTGCCGTTGGTTGGCAACTGGTGAGGTAAGAATCAGAGTATGCCCAAAGTACGGGATGCAATAAGGCTGGTTGAGCGCGATGGAAGGTATCATGTCCGAACTCGAGGCAGCCATCGGATATTTCATCACTCCGTGAAGTCCGGAATTGTTGTTATCGCCGGCAGGCCCGGAGAGGATGTGCCTGGAGGCACATGGCACGACATCATGAGGCAGGCTGGAATTAGCAGGAGGGAACAGCGATGAAGTACACTGTCTTGATTGAAAAAGGCCCCACCAATTTCGGAGCTTATGTCCCAGACTTGCCGGGATGTATTGCTGTGGCGGACACCAGAGAAGAAGTTATCGCTCTCATCCAAGAGGGTATCGTGTATTATCTCGAAGAGATGCACAACACTGGACAGTCCATCTCGGAGCCGAGCACGACGGCGCTGGTGATGGAAGTGGAATCCCCAGCCGCAGTGAGCGCGAGCGCATAAGGCTACGCCCATATCTCCGGAATTACATTCCTTTTTCTAACCTGCCAGTCTTTTCAGTGTAGGAGCGATAACCATGCAGCGCGCCAACAAAGACATCCTCTACTTCGAGACCGGCCCCGACAATGCCCCTACCATGTGGGTTGACCCCGGAGAGGAGTTCGAGGTCGTCACCCAGATGAACCGAGGCCCCTGGCTGGACGACCATACCGACGGCGAGCGCCTGCGCGAACTCCTGCGCGCGGGAAACCCGTCCAGCGGCTGCATCTACATCAACGGTGCGGAACCGGGCATGGCCCTCATCGTGCATGTCGGCGAAATAGAGACAGAGCCGTTCGGCTTCACCAACTATCGTGGCAGCACGGCGGCGATGCCCGGATGGATGGGAGACAGCGGCGTAGGGCGTCACCACAAGGTCGTACAGATACGCGACGGCAACATCCTGTGGTCCGACACGCTCCAAATCCCGACAGCGCCCATGCTGGGCGTAGTCGGAGTCGCGCCAAAGCACGAGCGCCGGACGAACGCCTGGGCGGGCGAGTGGGGAGGCAACTTCGACATCCAGGAAGTGACCACCGGAGCGGCCGTGTGGCTGCCGGTCAATGTGCCTGGAGCGCTGCTGCACATCGGTGACATGCATGCGCGGCAGGGCGACGGCGAAATCTGCGGCGCGGGCGGCATCGAGACCGGCGGCACGGCGCGCCTTCGCTGCGAGCTTGTTCCACTGCCCGCTGGAATGACATGGCCCCGCATCACCGACGACACCCACATCATGACCACCGCGATGGCGCGGCCCGCCGAGGACGCATTCCGCACCGCATTATCTGAGATGATTCTGTGGCTTCAGCACGACTACGGCTTCACGCGCGGCGAGGCGTATCTCTTCCTTGGGCAGGTGCTTGAGGCGCGCTGCACCCAGTTCGTCAACCCAACATTCAGCTACATTGCGAAGGTAAACCGCAAGTACCTGCCGGGGTAGGGGACGGCTTCAGCCATCAGGAGCAATCTGCCCGCGCAACCGTTCGATTTCCGCGAGCAGCGTCTGCTCACGAGCCTCGGCTGCCAGGCGTGCCTCCCGTTCAGCCAGACGTGCATCCCGTTCGACTTCAGCCTCGTTTATGGTCTTGCCATTCACCGGATCAAGAACATCGAATCGCTCAGCCGACTCAGGGGCCCAGTGGAATATCAAATCCAAAACATCGCTGTGCGCCCAGACGGTTCCGTCCTCATCTTCGTGTAGTTCAAGTGACTGATACTCACCATCGACCAGACGCTCGCCCGTCAATGGCTGACCGTACAGTTCACCGTCGGTGGGGTCGAGCCTCCAGTATTCGGCTATGCCCAGTTGGGCGTACAGGTCGCGCTTGTGTCCTAAGTCGTTTGCTGCTGTGCTGGGAGACGCCACTTCCATTACGAAGTCGGGAGGTTTGCCGATCTCCCATATCCAGTAGTTGGGCAGGTTTTCCAATACGGCTTTGGGATCTACGTCAAACGCAATGTAGCAGTCCGGCGCGATTCGCCGGTTCCCATTGGTGCGGTCGTAGAAGATGAAGCCCCCGGCAGACACGAACACATCGTCCTGCTTTCTGAAGTGCGCGGTCAGCAGGTATGCAACTTCGAGGATGATAGGAGCTTGCTGCATGCCGTCCTCTACCGGCTCCGGGTCTTCGTAGAAGATGTCCGGAAGCACTCTGTTGACAAATGCATTGGTTATCGTTCTGGTCGTCGCCATGGCGAACCTCCAGCAAACTCCTATTATTCTATCACTTGAGTATATTTTAGCGCAAGACTTCTTTCACCACTTCCGAAAGGATTGCCTACTGCGGCCCCGGGAAGAAATCCGCGCCTTTCATTATCATGTCCTGCTGCTTGACCGCCAGGCCGCGAACGCGAGGCATGTACTCGTTCGTCCAGCGTGGGTCCGAGCGCACCTGGTCGCGTGCCTTCTCGAAGTGCGTGTAGTCTTCGTATGCCCAGATGTGAACGATGCGGTTCAGCGGACCGATGTCCGTGTAGTACCAGCCCGCGAGCTTCACCCCGTAGTCGTCGCGTATCTTGATAGCGACCTCTTCCACCGCCTTCATGTACTGCGGCACCGAGCCGGGCTGCAAGTCGTAGATTCGCATGTCATAAATCATAGAAAATTCCTTCCATTCATCTCGCTTTGTAAATCAAACTCACCCTATCCTACCCATCCTGTCCATCCCGTCCATCGATATCAATTACCCCTCCGACACCCGTCGCCGCTCACCCAGCATCCCGCTGGGACGCAGCAGAATTACCAGCACCAGCAGGAAGCCAATCAGGAAGAAGCGCAGGTTGGGGTTGTTGATGCCCTCCGGCAGGAACTGAGTGCCGCTCCATATCCCCCAGACTATGAATGCGCCCAGCAAAGCGCCGAGATTGTTGCCGCTCCCTCCCACCATCAGCATCACCCAGATGATGAACGTCGCCAGCAGCGGATCGAACACGAACGGATCCACATAGCGGAAGCCGTGCGCGTAGAGCGCGCCCCCAATACCCATGACCGCCGCGCCCAGAATGAACGCTTGCAGCTTGAACCGAAACACATTCTTGCCCGCCGCCGCCGTTGCCTCTTCATCCTCTCGGATGGCGCGCAGCACCCGGCCCCACGGCGAGTCTATGGCACGCTGAATTGCGAAGTAGAGTGCCGCAAGCACTACGATTACCACCACACAGTACAGCAGGTCGTACTGGTCCGGAGAGATACGGTCTCCCAGGAACTTGGGGATGTTGTACAGCCCTCGTGACCCATTGCCAAGCCACTTCTCGTTGAGAAATACGAGGCGGACGCTCTCCGCGATGCCAAGCGTTGATATGGCAAGGTAGTCGTCGCGCAGACGCAGCGTAATCGAGCCCACCAAAAGCGCGACTATGCCGCTCACCACGGCGGCGCACGCTAATGCCGCCACAAACCATGCGTCAAACCCGAGCTTCAGCACGGCGGCAAGATTCCCCCCGAACACGAAATCCTCGAACAGCTCAGCAGAAGGCGGCGCGGTGGTCAGCAGCGCGGACGTGTATGCTCCAAGCGCGAAGAACCCTGCCACGCCTATGTTGAACAGCCCCGTGTAACCCCAGTGTACATTCAGCCCAAGCGTGAATATCGCGTAGATGCCCGCAAGGATGCCGAAGCCCGCCAAGAAGTACACTATATCCATGCTATCCGATACACCCCAGCCCTATCCTATCCATCCTGTCCATCGATGTCAGTTTCTGTCCCCGAACAACCCTCTTGGGCGTATAAGCAGCACGAGCAGCATCACGGTGAACGCCACCGCAGGCTTGTACGCGGGCGTTATCCACTCGGTCGATACCTCCATTGTAATGCCGATGAGCAGTCCGCCGACCAGCGCGCCCCAGGGCTTGCCAATGCCGCCAAGCGTAACCGCCGCAAACATAGGGATTAGCGTGTTCCAGCCGGAGTTCGGCAGCATCTGAGCCTGCGATACCGCTATCAGCGTGCCCGCGATTGCTGCGTAGGCGGCTGCTATTATCCACGTCCACTGGATTATGCGTGTCGTATTGATACCCGTGACGCGAGCGAGGTCGATATTGTCCGAAGTCGCTCGCATCGCCTTGCCAGTGCGAGTGTGGTTGAGGAACAGGTACAGTGCGCCCACAAGCGCGATGGCGCTCAACCCGAGAAATATATTGTCCGGCGGAATTCGTATGTCGAATGGCAGTGCTCCGCCTCCGGGCAGCGCCACCTCGAAGTCTATATGGTAGAAGGGCTTCGATGTGCGCGGCAGTCTCTGTGGCTCCGTGCCCCATAACATCTGTATCGCCCCGCGCACAGCGATGGCGATGCCGAGCGACACCATTGAAAGCGTTACCAGGCCCGTGCCGCGCTCGCGCAGCCGCTCATAGACCGAGTTGTCGATGGCGACCGCGATGGCGCAGCAGACGGCAACCGTTATGGGCAGCGCTATCAGCAGCGGGTAGCCGAACGTGAAAGGTCCGAAGCCCGCGCCGTCAATTCCAAGTGTGGGCAGTGCCACAGTGAGCAGGAACAAGGTAACGTAAGCGCCCAGCGTCATATAGTCGCCATGCGCGATGTGGGCGAAGCGAAGGATGCTGTATATGAGAGTAATGCCGATGGCGCCGAGCGCAATCATGCTGCCCAGCAGCAAGCCGTTCACCATCTTGCCCGGCGCGGCCACGAATAGTACGCAGCACAGAATCGCCACGGCTACGCCCCAGCCGGTCTCGCTGTGCGCCGCCGTCCGAGCGCGTATCGCCACCGATTGCATCGACATCAGCGTAGCCTATACCTTATCCTGTCCATCGATGTTAATTTCTCCCCCCAAGTACAGCCGCCCAATCTCAGGGTTGTCCAGCAATCCTGTTGCGCTGCCGTCAAGCTGGTTCTCGCCGTCCGCGAGCACATACCCCCTGTCGGACATTGCGAGCGCCGTCCGTATGTTGTGCTCGATGATTAGTATAGCGATGCCTGTTCCTTGTATATCTCGCAGCCTGTCGAATATAAGCTGCGCCATTATCGGCGACAGGCCCGCCGAAGGCTCGTCAAGGAGCAGCAGCCTCGGCCTCAGCATCAGCGCCCGCCCGAACGCAAGCATCTGCCGCTGTCCGCCGGACAGATTGCCCGCCCGCTGCCGTCTGCTGCGCTCCAGGTCCGGGAACATGCGATATATCTCGGACATGCGCCCCCGCATATCTCTGTCATCCGCGAACGCGCCCATCTCCAGATTCTCCTCTATCGACAGCGAGGGAAAGATGTTGCCCGTTTGCGGCACGTATGACATGCCCATCCGAATGAGCCTGTCCGTCGCTATGCCGGTAATGTCGGTATCCTCGAAGACGACCCGTCCCTCTCTCGGCGTCAGTAGCCCGAATATAGTCTTCATGAGCGTTGATTTGCCGCAGCCGTTCGGACCGAAAAGCGTAACCGCCTCTCCCGCCTCCACATGCATAGACACACCGTGAAGAATCTCCGTCTCTCCATACCCCGCTACTATACCCTCGACCGTCAATATGCTCATTAACAGTGTCCTTCATTTCATGTCCCTTCCCCCGTCAAGGGGGAAGGTTAGGATGGGGTGAAATCCCAACCGCAATCCTTCTCATTCTCAATACATACCCCTCTCATCTCCTGACGAGGGAAGAGCCTGCCCCTGCGAAGGCAGGGGCAGGGGTGAAAAATCCTGCCTATCCTATCCATCCTGTCAGCTCCCAGCCCCCTGATCGCTGACACCCGATACTTGACCGCTCAATCCTAGGTACGCGCTCAACACATCCTCGTCGCTCTGCACCTCTTCCGGCGTCCCTTCGGTGAGCTTCTTGCCCTCGCTCATCACGATAACCGGGTCGCAAAGGCTCATGACCACATGCATGTTGTGCTCGATGATGAGTATGGTAATACCTGTCTCTTCCTGCGCGCGGCGTATATCCTCCATCAGCAGTTCCGTCAGCGCGGGACTGACGCCCGCACTCGGCTCGTCCAGCAGAATCATCTTGGGCCGCGCCATCAGCGTCCTGCCCAGTTCCAGCAGCTTCTTCTGCCCGCCGGAGAGGTTTGCCGCGTACTCGTCCTTCAGGTGCGCGAGATTCAGAAACTCCAGCGTTTCCAGCGCCTGCCGCTCTATCGCCCGTTCCTGCGGGCCTATGCGCCACGGCAGAAACCACGAAGTCCACATTCGTTCTCCGCTCTGGTTCGCCGGCACGAGCATCAGATTCTCCAGCACCGTCATCTGCTTGAACTCGCGCGGAATCTGGAATGTGCGGACAAGTCCCGTGTGGAAGGTTTCATGCGCTTCCATCCCATCGATGCGCTGTCCGAGGAATGTGATTGTCCCGCTCGTAGGCTTGTGGAACCCGCTGATGAGGTTGAAGAGCGTGGTCTTGCCCGCGCCATTCGGCCCTATCAGTCCCGTGATGGTCCCGGGCCTGACATCAAGCGAGCAATGGTCAACCGCGCGCACGCCGCCGAAATCCTTTACCAGGTCGCGCACTTCCAGAATGGGTGATGAATTGTCGGATTGCACGTTCGAGGACATTGACGCACTCGATATTTGTTCAGTCTAGAGACGCGCTGAGTTTAACAACGCCTATGTATGCGGTCAACTTCACAGCCCTTGTGACAGACATCCGAGTGTCCTGTCCCGAAGCACTTTTTCTGCATACCTTCAGACGACTTCACAGATTCCTAATGTTGTCATTCCAGCTTTCTTTTTCTGTCATTCCGAACGCAGTGAGGAATCTCAAATCGTTGCCCGCAAATCCGTTTCCAACTTTAGATTTCTCGCTTTGCTCGAAATGACAGGGATGAATTGCATCTGTGAAATCGTCTAATACATTCATGTGGCTTGCACATCATCCCCGTATTCGGCTTATAATACATGCTTGACGAATAACAATTAAGGAGAGTTCCCAAAATGCCTCAAGCCCTTGCCTTCTTCCGCGGACAAGTCGTTCCCCTATCGGAGGCGAAGGTGAGCGTTACGACCCACGCCCTCCACTACGGTACCGCGGTGTTCGAGGGCATTCGGGGCAACTGGAACGCGGACCACGACAAGCTCTACGTCTTCCGCATGCGCGAGCATTACGAGCGGCTCATTCAAGGTTGCCGCATCATGATGATGGACATCCCCTACAATGTGGACGACCTCTGCGACATCACGATCGACCTGCTCCAGCGCTGCGGCTACAAGGAAGACCTGTACATCCGGCCCCTCGCATACAAGAGCGAGGAGCGCGTGGCGAACTTGAAGTTGCAGGAGCTTGGCAGCGACTTCACGCTAATGGTAGTGCCCTTCGGTGCCTACATCGAGGTGGACGGGGCGATACGTTGCTGCACTTCGTCCTGGCGGCGCGTGGATGACACCATCATCCCGCCTCGCGTCAAGATTTCCGGGCATTATGTGAACAGCATCCTCGCCAAGACCGAAGCGACACTATCCGGCTTCGACGAGGCTATCATGCTCACGCAGGACGGCGACGTGTCTGAGGGCAGCGGCGAGAACCTGTTTCTCGTCTCCAACGGCGTCATCCACACTCCGCTTGTCGCGGACAACAACCTGACCGGCATCACGCGTGACTCCGCAATTCGCATCGCCACCGACGAGCTTGGCTTGGACATTGTAGAGCGGCGCATAAGGCGCAGCGAACTTTACCTCGCGGACGAGATATTCCTCACCGGCACTGCGGCGCACGTAACTCCGGTGGGCGAGCTGGATATGCGTCCGATAGGCGAGGGCGGCGTGGGCCCCATCACCCAGAAGATTAACGACATGTACGTGGACATCATCGCGGGCAACAATCCGAAGTACGCGGACTGGTGCGCCGCGGTCCCGCTGGAGTAGCCTCGACTGTCGTAGATGTTCACATTCGCCGTCGATTACTTCATCATGGTCTTCGTTGCGAGCCTTGGCGTGATGCAGGCGGTGGCGTCCGTCGCTGGGCTGCGCGGGCTGCTGGTAGTCAAGAATCCCCTGATTGCGCGGGCGCTCGGCATAGCCATAGCCATAGCCGCCATCGTATGGTTCTTCGCCGTCGCCGAGCGCAACATCAACGACTACGAAGGCGGGCTCGACTCCAACCAGCAAGGGTTGCTCTTCTTCCTCGCAGTCGCAGCGAGCGGCGTCCTCACCTGCGCCCTCACTTCCCTGTGGAACCGGCGTCTTCGCGTTAGCGCGACCGACTCGAATCAAGCGCACAGCACGGGACTCGGCGCTCTCAATAATGCAAGCTGGTGGCATGTCCTGTCCCACAACTACCGTTACCTGTTCACTGAGGCAACATGCTGGCGAACGCAGATAAAGCGCTATTTCTCTGGATAAACGCCTTAGTCGGCAACGCGCCCGCCGTCGACGCCACAATGGTCTGGATAGCGAGCGACTATCTTGTGCCGGTATGCATGGGGCTGTCGCTAGTCGCCCTCTGGTTCATTGGCAAGGACGGGCCGGAGCGCATGCGCTACCAAATAGGCATGTTCGCGGCACTCACGGCAATGGCGCTCTCCAGCCTGGTAGTGCTAATCAGCAACGCGCTGTTCTTCAGGCCCCGCCCGTTCGACGGACTCGACGGCATCAACCTGCTCTTCTACCAGCCCACCGACTCGTCATTCCCCTCCAACAGCGCCGCCGCCGCCTTCGCCATCGCGGCAGCCGTATGGTGCGTCAACCGGCGCATCGGCGCCGTGCTGTTCATCGCCGCAGCGGTGTACGGCTTCTCCCGCGTATATGTCGGCGTCCACTACCCGGCAGATATACTAGGCGGCGCAGTCATCGCTCTCGTCATTACTGCCCTCACCCTGCGCCTCCGCGACCTAATGATGCCCGTCCTGGTCGCCGTCATCAAGGCAGCCCGCCTCTTCGCCGTCGCGTGACGGTGAGGGTTGTAAGATAAGGCTGATTCGGACAATAGATTGCGATTACAATAATACTTTAAGGTATCTTTGGGGCAAGGACTCGATAGGAGCGAACGAGACATGAAAAGAAGATTCACGGCGAGCGTTTGGCAGGAAGGCGAATGGTATGTGGCGCAGGCCTTAGAAGTGGATGTCGCAAGTCAGGGCGAATCCGAAGAGGAAGCGATAGCCAATCTGCGAGAGGCGATAGAGCTTCATTTCGAGCCGCCGATGCCCACTGAGGAGCCAAGTATTCACAGCATCGAGGTTGAAATTGGCGCTGCGTAACCCGATGCCTTATCGAGGGGTTACTCGCAAACTTAGCAGGGCGGGCTTCGCAGAAGTCAGTCAAAGGGGAAGTCATGTCAAGTTCGCAGATACAGCGAAGAAGGGACTCGCACTACAATCGTGCCACGCCGTCGAGAAGTTCCGATAGGCACGCTTCGCAGCATACTGCGGCAGGCAGGGTTGAGCGTAGGCGACTTTGAAAGGCTGTGAATTTGTGCAACGAGTGCTAACAGGGTGGGAAGATTGATGAGTATGGCTACAAGCATGGCAGCGATACGAGTAACATCAGCTTCAATACTTTTCCTGCTGCTGGTGCCGCTGGTGACAATCGGCTGCCAGCTGGGAGTTAGAACCCAGCCTGCTGCTCCGCCGCCGCCTCCACCTCTACCTACCCCAACATCCAACGACCAGAAAATCATTGATGGGTACCTGCAGGTGAATTACATACCCACTTGCGCGCTTAGCTCGGTTCCATTCACCTGGGTGGCGCCGATTAGACTGACCGACCTGCGCTCGGGATCGGTCATCTACCTGACCCGAAACGGGACACCAATGGACGGGCGTGAACCTGACTACAAGTCAGAAGAAGGGCAGGCAACGCTCGAAGCCGCTCTAAAAGACAGTGCATTGGTGAAGCAGATTGTCGTCCGTCCCGCATGCCCGGAATAAGCGTATGAGCCGGGGACCCGGCAGCACCAAGGTTGGCCCGACGCATACGCGGAGGACATCGGGGATCCGCCTATGCCCAAGGTGGTGATGGGGACTTGGCCAAATTTCGCAGAATCACCGCCACCGTATGGCTACCCCGGCTGGAGAGGCGCGTACTGCTGGCCCACAGGTGGGGACACACGTAAATGTGAGGACATTTCAGGATGGGAAGGATTTATCCCCTTTATCCTGTCCATACAGTGTACAATCTAGCTAGAACGTCTAGTTAAGAGGTGCATGATGACAGAATGGCCGTTACAGGATGCGAAGAACAGGTTCAGCGCGTTGGTAAACGCAGCCCTCGCAGGTGAACCCCAGCACGTCACCCGACGCGGGGAACCCGCAGTCGTGGTGCTGGCAGTGGACGAGTACGAGCGGCTATGCCGTATGGAACGAGCTGATGCCCCCACATTCGCGGAACTTCTGCTTGAAATCCCGCAAGACGACGAGGAATTTGAGCGCCTGTCGATTCCTGCGCGTGAACTGGAGCTGTGATGTATCTCATAGACACGAACGTCTTATCAGCCCTCCGCAGGCGCCGCCGGAATCCCGATGTTGTGCGCTGGATAGAAAGCCAACGGATGGCAGACTTATTCATAAGCGTAGTCACGGTCGGGGAGATCGAGCGGGGCATAGTTCAACAGCAGCGACATAAACCGGACTTTGCGCGGGACCTGTCCGGCTGGCTGGACCGGATACTGGACTGGTACGGCGATCGCATTCTTCCGGTCAATGTTGCCACGGCCCGGCGCTGGGGACAGTTATCCGCAGCGCTCGGCCACGACAACACAGACCTTCTCATAGCTGCGACCGCGCTTGAACACGGGCTGACCGTCGCCACTCGCAACGTGCGACACTTCGAGCCAACCGGAGTGGCGGTGGTTGACCTTCGTTGAAGCGGAAGCTACCTTCTGCATATTTCTCTGAGCATGTTACCGATCATGACAAATGTTGGCAGATTTGTCGCTCTTTCATGCGAATCTTATTCGTGAAATCGATTCTTGCGGCATCGCCACCCGTACTTTATGCCTCAGTCACTGACGGATACCAACCTGAACCGAATATCACACCGTCATACATGATCAGCCAGAAGTTCTTGGGCTGCACTACCCCAGTCACGGGGTTGACATCCAAATCCGACACCCATGTTCCTGTCTCGGTCACCCGGGGTGCCTCCGTGCCCAGCAACTCGTCAAGGCTGCGCCCCACGAAGTCCTCGACATAATGCGCCGTGATCTCGTAGTCATCCTGATCGATACCCGGGCCATCCGCGATGAAAACGAACCAGCGGCCATCAGAGCTTTCGGCACTGTTGTAATACTCAAGCACCGCCTCCATGCCACTGCTGCGGTACTTGCCTATTGCCTCGTTCACAAGAAACTTCGCGTACTCGTCTCCCCTCACATACCATCCGGACGCGAAAATGAGGCCGTCGTGTTTCACGACCCATGTGTGCTTGAGTTCGCGGGCTAACGTGTGGTCGGGGCCGGTTCCGGCCACATCAGGGTTTCTATGGACATAAGACACCCACTTGCCGTCCTCAGTTGCTGTGATAATCTGCTCCCCGAAAACATACCCCAAAGCATCCGTCCCGAGCGGTCCCTTTATGTCCACTCCCCTGGCACGCTCATTGAAGTGCCCGATCACCTTGTCCTGCTCGTTGATGATGAACAGATACCATTGTCCGTCCACACTCTCGACTCTGTTGTAGTGCCGTAAGGTTTCCTCAATCCCCTCCGTCTCATACATGCTTATGGCGGACTCCACGTAGAACTTCGTATATTCGGCGGGAGACGATTTCGGTGGAATCGCCGCCAGGGAGCTTTGGATAACCGTTCGCGCCTCTTCCAGCGTGATGCCGTTCTCCGTCCCTTCCATTTCAGAAAGCACTTCCCTTATAACATCTTCTACTTCTTCGCGTGACAGCCCCTGAGCGGGCGGGGTTACTTTAGTAGCGTTTTCATTCGAGATACTCGCGTTGCGAGCGTTTTCGGCCCGCACAATCTCGAGGACTTCTGCTCTGCTGGCGGCAACTTCGGACTGGTCATCCTCTGCACACCCGGTCGCAACCAGCACAGCAAAAGCCGCAAAAACAGAAAAGACCACAAGCCTACTCATTTTCGACCGTCCTCCGTTTTCGGATGCCGCATCCCAAATTCCATAGTTTTGCCACAAGTTAACCGGCTAATTTCATCATACATTCACCGGATCAAATGCGCCATTTTGTCCACCACCGCGCGGTGTTGTCTCTCAGCGATTCCTTCCGCGCGCACGCAGTGAGAGCCACCTTCTTCGGCGTCCCGTCTTCCAGCAGTCACTGATAGACATCCCGCAGCAACGGGCCGCGCCGACTGGCGACCAATGCTCCCTACTCAGCCTTCACAGCTTACGTCAGAATCTATGAGGTGATTCAATCGCAGAAATTGGAGGATAGTGCCAACGAAAATTAGCATTCGCAGCCTGCTCAGCAGACTGCACAGGAAGAATTGGTTTGAGCGCTCCGCCTTTGCGCTGCCCCTCCGCCATCAAAGGGCCGACAAGGGTATGTAAATGCCCAAAGCGGCTATAATCACCGACCCAAAGTTCCTTCCCCCGTCAAGGGGGAAGGCTAGGATGGGGGTGAAATCTCAACCGCAAGCACGATTATTTTCAATACCTACCCCTGTCAGCCCTTGACGGGGGTAGGCTAGGATGGAGGTGATTATTATGCGATTCAGCCCGTTTCACCCCGCCCTAGCCCTCCCCCATCGGAAGGGGAGAGAATATTTTACCTACCCCTGTGAACCCCCGACGGGCGAGGGCATTTTTCGTGCCGCCTCACCTACCCCTCGATCAGCTGCACCTCTTCGTTCAGCCGCCCGAAGTCGTAGTCCTGCTCTGGCTGGCGAACCAGTATGACCACCGCAGAGATCACCGACGACACCACCAGCGCCGACGCGAACGCGAAGAACATCTGCGTGCCGAAGGGGGCGGTCAGCGCCCACGGCGAAAGCAGGTCAGGCGTTGGATAGAAGAGCGCGCCGATGACTATGCCCACTCCGCCGGCAAGCAGCACTCCCCAGCCCGGCATCCGCCGCGAGTACAGCCCGATCAGCATCGGCACCGCGATTGCCGCGCCCAGCAGGTCCGCGATCAGGAACACATACAGCACGCTGAAGCCCTGCGCTGCCACGAATATAGCCGGTATCACCACTACGACCGTCACGATGCGCGCGATGGTCATCAGCGCGTTGCCCTCCGTGCTGATATGCGTGTCCGCCAGGTCCGAAGCGACATTGCTCGCGAGGCCGTTCATCAGCGTGTCCAGTGTGCTCATAGCGAGCATCAGCGCGCATATCAGCATCAGGAAGTGCATCCAGATTGGGAATATGTCGCTGCCGAGCGCGAACAGCGCCGCAGCAACGGCGGGATACTCGAATGGTCCCACTGAGCCGTTTGCGACCGCGGCGATTCCCGATACGCCCATCAGGAATGTGATGGGAATGGCAATGGCAGCCGCAGTCCAGAGGCTGCGGTTGAGCGCCTGCTGATCCTTTACCGTATAGACGCGCTGCCACATGCCGGGATGGAATGCGTTCGACGCGACGATGCCGATGATGAGCACTATAGCGAAGTAGTAGCTGCCGCTGGAGCTGAAAGAGAGCAAGCCTGTTGCGCCTGCCTTGCCCCACGCTCCGCTGCCGCCGATGAGAACGGCAGCGACAATCACAATCAGCAGCAGGGCGGGCATGAGCACCCAGAACTGAATCGTATCCGTGAATATGGACGCGCGCAGCCCACCGTATGCCGTGTATATGACCACGACAATACCCACTCCCAGCGCAGTCGCCAGTGCGGGCGTTCCTGTGAGAATGGTGACTGCTGTAGTTATCGCCGTCATCTCCGCGGCGATGAATATGCCCATCACAAAGATGATTACGACCGCGATGGATATGAACGGTACGGTGCCGAACCGGTGTCTGACATACTCGGTAACCGAGTGGCCGTTCGGCATAAGCTCGCGGATGCGCGGCCCCACGAACATGAACATCACAGGGATGCCTGCCATGCCCAGCGCATAACCGATGAGCGAGACGATTCCAAAGTTCGCGCCTGTCTCACCCGGACTCATTAGCACCCACGTCCCGAACATAGATGCGACCAGCGTTGCGATGCCGATATTCGTGGGCGCGTGGTTGCGTGATACCGTGTATTCCTCGACGCTCTGCGTGCGCCGCCCGATGCGTGCGATCCCCAGAACAAGGAACGCGATTCCTACAACAACAAGGGTCGCCAGTCCGACGGTCGTACTCAGCATAGGTCTATGCCTCCTTAGTCCTCGCACAAGGTAGGAAGTTGGCGGAGGCAATAAAAAAGCCTGCCCCAGCCTTGGGGCAGCCTTTGCAATTTTCAAGAGAACCAACATCCCTACGCTGGAATTACCCAGATCAGGTTATTGGGGTCGCTCCGAATTGGTCGGAGCCTCTCAGCCTGGCAAACCAAGCTCCCCCCGTGCGCTATTCAACTGTTGGCGAAACTATACCACCTGCGTTTGGCCGTGTCCAGCGCCGATATGATAGAGACGATTTCACAGATCCCCTCCCCCTTGACGTTCACAGGGGTAGGTCAATATCCAAATGGCTCATAAAGCGAGTCAAAGTCCCTTCCCCCTTGACGGGGGAAGGTTAGGATGGGGGTGAAATTGCAAGTGCAGGCACGGTAATTCTCAATACCTACCCCTCTCAGCCCTTGACGGAGGAGGGTTAGAGCCTGCCCCTGCGAAGGAAAGGGATGGGGTGAAGCCTGCATCAAAAGCAGTGTTGAACCTGACACCAAAACCTACTAGCAATGCCACCATTTCGGCGCTGTCTGCAACAATCCCCATCGATACCGACCATTTGACAAGATATATGAGTTCGGAATATCTTTGACTGAGACTACGATTCCGCCAGTCGCAGTGTTCAATATCCGGAAGGAGTCCCACCATGCAAGCGCTCCCAATAAGAGATCGTGGCTATGCAAACCCCGAGCTACTTGCGGAGACTGATTGGCTGGCAGACCGCCTCTCAGACCCGCAACTACGCGTCATCGATGCGAGATGGCCTAATCAATATGCCGCCGGTCATGTTCCGGGAGCAGTTAATCTGAACGGCTTTGCCGGGATTCCAAGGGCGACTAACGGGGATATGGGCAGCGCTGAGGAGTTCGCAAGTCTGGCCGGTGGTCTTGGTATAAGCAACGACACCACAGTCGTGATCTACGACGCGCCAAGTCAGATGATGGGTATGGTCGCTTGGGCGTTCCTCTACTACGGGCATCAGAAAGTGCGTCTGCTGGACGGTGGGTTTGACAAGTGGTGCCGTGAGAGTAGGCCCATTTCCACCGAAACGCAGGATTATCCGTCTGCCCATTTCGCCCCGGCTCCGGTGGAGGCGATCTACTGCTCCCTCGATCAGGCAAGGGCAGCGGCAGATCGGTCGGACACCGTGTTTTGGGACACACGCACCTTGGAGGAATTTGAGGGCACTGCCAAGTCTTATGATGCTCCTCCTCGACTTGGGCGAATCCCGGGCGCCGTCCACCTCCATTGGGAGGACCTGATCGACTCTGGCACTAAGACGCTGAAGCCGGCCGAAGAGCTGAGCGCGCTCCTCAAATCGAACGGCATCACTCCGGAGAGCGAAGTCAACACTTATTGAGGAGGTGGCGCGCGGGCGTCGCTCGCGACGATCATACTCAAGATCCTCGGCTACGAAAGGGTACGGACTTACGCCGGCTCCTATTCCCAATGGGCCGGACAGGAAGATCTACCAGTGGAGTCCGGAAAGGCAAGCTGACGAAATCTCTGGCGTTCAGAGTGCGTGTCGAGCCATTCGTGATGAGCTGATCCAATCAGTAGTTCCACCACCGGCTATGGCACTCTCCACAGAGGCACGGCAAGCGCATCGCGTGTCAGGCGGGCGACCGTGCTGCCGGCCTGCAGTGGGATATCCTGCTCTTTCGGGGGACGGCATCCTCTGCAAAGTCCGTGGCAGGACGAGAGACGCCCTCAGCCAAACTTGAACGGAGCCGGCTGCGTGCCATCGGCATCAGTGAAGCCGTACTCTCGCGCCAGTTCGCCCGTCTTGAAGGCCCCGCCGCTTCGATCCATCACATCGGCGTCAGTCCCCAGCGCAACCACAGCGCGCCCCGCGTAACGAGGCGATTCAGAGGTCGCCAGTTCTTCAGGTGATGCGAACCTCTCCACCCGCTCCGTGCGCGTCAACCCGGGATAGAGCGCGAGTGCGGTAATTCCATGCGGCCGTAGCTCCTGCGCTAGGGCGAACGCCATCCGGTCAACGGCTTCCTTTGCCGTGTCGTACATCACCCACCCGCGATACTTCCCCTCGTCGCCCGCCGATATGTTTACTATGAGCCCACTCGCTTGCGGTATCATCAGCGGAACGGCAAGGCAGCTCGCTACATAATGCGCGCGCACCCCCGCATCGAACATCAACCCCCACCTCCACATCGGCTGCTCCCAGAACGGCACGCTGAAATCCTCGTCCCCAAGCCACTCGTAACCGCCCCACACATTGTTCACCAAAATGTCCAGCCGCCCCCGCTCCCGGCGTATGCGCTCGAACACCGCCTCCACCTCAGCGTCAACCGTATGGTCGCATCGTACCGCTACGCCGATGCCGCCGCTCTCCGTAACCAGCGCAGCAGTGCCGTTGATATTGCCGCCTAGGTCTTCCGGTGTAGCGTTGTCACTCACGCTGCGTCCCGTCACATACACAGTCGCGCCCGCCAAGCCAAGCTCGTGCGCGATCCCCCGCCCGACACCCCGGCTCGCCCCCGTAACCAGCGCTACTTTGCCCTGCAAGTCAGCCACATCAGCACCCCATTATCCTATCCATCCTGTCCATCCTGTTAGCCTCCTGTTGACACTCAAATATCCCACACTACAATAAGCCTATCCTACACAACTTGGAGGCGCTTCATGATTACGAAATTCGACAGCCTGTACGCCGGTCACGTGGATATGGACAACATCGGATACGCCGGCACGGCCGTCAATGACCGCCTGTTCGACAACGACCACCTCGCGAGCGTCTATGCCAAGACAGACGCCATCGCCAGGACGATGGACGCCAACGGCTACGACACATTCTGGCTCGCCGAGCACCACTTCCAGCCGGAGGGATACGAATGCCTGCCGAACGTGCTGATGAGCGCGGTGCATCTGGCGCATATCACCGACCGGCTGAATATCGGATGCGGCTTCAACATCGCCCCTATGTGGCATCCGCTGCGCCTCGCCGAAGACTACGCCACTGCGGACATCCTCACAGGCGGTCGCGTCATATTCGGTGTCGGGCGCGGTTACCACAGCCGCGAAATTGAGTCTTTCGGCTCTCCGCTCTTCGACCAGGAAGGCAACCGAGACCTGTTCGAGGAGCAGGTTGACATCATCTTCAAGGCGTTCAACGAAGATTCGTTCTCTCACCACGGCAAGAACTACACCATCCCGCCCTCCGTGCCTTATCGCGGCTATCAGCTTGAGGAGATAACGCTTGTGCCGCGCCCGCTGCGCCTGCCGGTGGAGTGCTGGCAGCCCATACAGAGCGCCACCCCGCGCGGCCTCGACTTCATGGCGAAACACGGCATCAGGGGCATCATCGGTGGCGGCGTGGCAGAGGGCGGCGCGATGCACCGCGTAGTGGAAGCGTTCCGAGACGCCTACGCGCGGACCGGCGTTGACCTCGAACTCGGCGAAAACCTGAGTTTCGGATTCCACTTCTACCTGTCAGACAGCAAGGAGAAGGCGACTCGCGAGGCAGCAGACCTATTCGAGGAAAATCTGAAGATGTTCGGTCCCCTGCGTCTCGTGCGCGCCCTGAGCGAAGAGCAGATTGAAGCGATGAGCGACCCGAAGCGTGCCCCCACCTTCGACCTGCCCCGCATCGAGGGCGCTGTGGAGGCCGGCGGCTTCCTGTGCGGCACTCCTGAAGAAGTTACCGAGCAGTTGAAGCGACTGGAAGAGATGTACCCCGGCCTCGACAGAGTAAGCGTCAGCCAGCCCGTCGGCACATCCGAAGCAATAATCACCGAGCAGCTCGAATGGTTCGCCAAAGAAGTCATGCCCGCCTTCTCCGCGCCCGCCCTCTCTGCTAAGGCAGCGGAGCCTGTCCCGGGCGATGACTAGGGGATAATAAATGGAGAGAGGTTGTCGGCTGGTCGGATATACTTGACATACCGACTACTCGATTATCGGATGACCAAGGCCTCAAAGGGAGGCGGATGTGAAGAAGAAATACACCTACAAGGCGATCATACGCCACGAACCCGGCGAAGATTACTGCCGCCTGGAATGGATTAGCGGCAAGCCGAGGACGAATGTGCCGCTTGAGGCTGAAATCATAACTTGGGAAGACAAGTCAGATCTGAACCAGTACAAGCCTAATTCTGACATGGACAAGGCTGTTGCGGCTCTGCGTGAGATAGCCAAGAGAGGAGGGACAGGTATCGAAGACCCCGTAACTTGGCAGCGCGAGATACGCAAAGACCGCCCTCTGCCGGGGCGGGATTAGCAATGCTGTTAGATAGCAATATTGTCATATATTCTGCCGAACCCGAGTATGTCGAACTGTCGGGGTATATTCTTTCAGAGCCGAGAGTGGTCTCGATTGCGAGTTATATCGAGGTCTTGGGCTTTCATGCCCTGGATGAATATCATAAGCGCTTCTTTGAAGGCTTCTTCTGGTCTGTCGAAATTCTGCCGCTCACAACTGTAATCGCAGATAGAGCTGTTGAGTTACGCCAGCAGCATCGTATGGACTTAGGCGATGCCATCATTGCGGCGACCGCGTTGGAACATAGCCTTACATTGGTAACTCGCAACACACGCGATTTCCGATGGATAGGCAATCTCGACCTGCATAATCCCATTCCCGACGACTTGACGATTGAAAACTGTTAGCTGTCAATTGGAAACGAACAAGGAGAACAGAACATGCCAAACAAAAAAGGCGGCGCCCTACTGATGGTATGGACAGAAGTACCCGCCGACAAGGAAGATGACTTCAACGCGTGGTACAACGAGGAGCATATTGCTGAGAGGCTTGCCATACCGGGCTTCCTGAGCGCGGCGCGATACGAGTCAGACTCGCCGGGCGCGCCCAAGCACCTTGCGATGTACGAGATTGAGAACATCGGTGTGATGACCTCTGACACCTACCTCAGCGTGCGCGCCAACCCCACCGAGTGGACCAAGCGCTGCTCGCCGGATGTCATCGCCACGACCTACATCCGCAACACCTACGAGCAGATATTCCCCGCCGATGTCGAAGAAGGCACGGCGCAGAGCGGTATGGCGCCCGCGCTCCAAATCGGGCGCATGACCGTGCCGCCGGAACTCGACGCCGAGTGGAACGACTGGTACAACAGTGTGTATGTCCCCAATTACATGAAAGTGCCGGGCTGCATACGTGGCAGGCGCTACCGCGCCGTTGTCGGCGAGCCAGCATACCTCACCGTGTACGAGTTCGAGCACCCCGAAGTTTCGCAGACCGACGAATGGAATCGCCAGCGCGCCATAGACCCACGCAACGAACGCTGGCAAAATACCATGGACCACACCGTCGGCTCCCCCGGCGTCTGGGTGAAGACCTTTGAGTTGAGGTAACCGGCAGAGTTGGCAGGATGGAGGGGAGGAGATGGTGGCAGGAACGGAGTCGCAGGCTCTAGCCGCTGTTGCTAATGGCGATAATCAGGGCTATCAACGCGCCTATTAGAGCCACGATGATAGTGCCGCCAATTGCCAGGACTGCAAAGAACAACTTGACAAACCAGCCGCGTAATTCCCGTGCGTTAGCGTCAATCTGCTCCAGCAGATAGGCGTGCGTTATGGAATCGTGGTTTGGTGCCTGCGCCTGTCGCTCGACGGCCATGTAACCGCCCTTTCGGTTTCGTTACTTCATTTCGGACGAAACGTCAACGTACTGTATATATTCAGTGTAGTGATTTAACGGCAAGGACGCAAGCTAGATTGGGGAGGTGCGCCCTCGCTTATCACAACCCGCGGCATTCCAACGCTAATTTGCTCAGTTTCCTGAAATCTGCCAACGTTACCCGACGGCAGGAAGTGTTAAGCAATCGTAGATACTCAGATGTCCATTCAGCCGAATAGATCTTATCACTAAGAGCTTCAAGTAAAATGTTGGAAGTAGGGCGTGTTCTGCTGTAAAGTTTCGATGCGGGTACAAGCACCCAATAGGGTTTTGGGAAGCTGATAGCAAGCGCATACCAGCCGAAACCATCAGGCACTTCCATTAGCGAGGCAAAGTCGTCATCCGTCAACTTGCGAGGTCGCGGACGACCAACTTCGGCTTCTACCTCAAAACGAAACTCCACGTCATCTCTAATAGCGACAATATCAGGATGCCCTGATTGATTGACTGCCTCTATTCGATAGCCAAGCCTCAGCAACACATGCGCGGCAAGCGCCTGAACTTTGTACCCAAACTCACCAGAAGTGATGCCGGATCGAATACGTTCCACACACTCAGTAGGCCTGCGGTCGCCGTTAAGGCGCATCAATTTTCAATTCCGGACCGGAGTGATACGACCAATTAGTAGGCTCCACGATGACATAGATATCCCTCTCGAAGTGCTTAGGCAAGAACTTCTGAAATCGATCTGTTTCTTGCGAAGCAACTAGGAGTTGGACATGCTCGCCAAGGTCCACCAATCGTTCGATCAGTATCTCGGTATGCTCTTCGTCAAATGCTTGTGTGGGATCGTCCAACATCATCAAGTGCATCTCAGTAGCGGCGTCATCCGCTTGACTGAATGCGAAGTATGGCACAAGCTTCAATGCACTTTCGGCCTGTCCATTTAGTACACTAGATGGGTGATGCCCAATCTCCAAATAGTCCTGAGTGCTTGCCACACGCAATTCGAGGCTGGGCAAAGTCTCCTCTGTGATAAACAGACGGTCGAAATATGGATGACAAGTCAGTTCAGAGAACACCTTTGAGAGATTATCCGATACACTGGGGATATCCTCCCTAAGTTGCTCATTGAAACAAGTCTCAACGACCTGTCGTATTTTCCCCACCGATTCGCCGAATGATACAAGTGAACTGTAGGCTTCCTCCACTCGTACAAATCGGGCTTTGGATCGGCTAAGTTCGATTAGTTCCTGTTGGAGTTGATGAAATCTGTCTTCGTCTCTCAATCTGGATAGCTGTGCTTTTATCGCGTTTAACTGACGTTCGTTACCTTCAATTTGCTCCTTAAGTGAATTCTCCCTTTCCAGATGCCGTGTCACCACTGCGCCAATGCCCTCAGATGTTATCGGTCGAGAGAGTTCATTTTTGTCTTCGTCGGCAATTGCGTCAAGCGTGTTGTGGTAAGTCCGCTCTAAATCGGTAAGTTCTGCCTTTAGATTTCGCAGATTAGCTTCAAATCTTTCACACCTCTCTAGTTGGTCCTCTATTTGACTCAATAAGGCTGACGTTCCATCGTTCGATAATTCAGTCGAAACTTGAAGGAGTGAAGAATGCAAATCTTCGCGTTCGTGCTTCATTTCACATATCGGACAGAGTACATCTTTGCACTGAGTACGACTTACCAGAGAAATTGCGCCATCTACGATGCGACGTCTCAATTGTGCAACGTCTGAAGCGTCGCGGGTTTCATCCACAATTCCTTGAAGTTCATCAAGAGACTTTCCGTCCAGGGCGTCATTGAGTTGTGACTGCATAGACTCAATTCTACATTTTTGAACTTCAATTTCATTCAATGCGTCTTGTAACGCTTCTAATCGCTCTCTGCGTGAGGTAATCTCAGCAGATTGTATTAAGAGTTCTTCTTGATTCTGTTGGCGTCTTTCTTCCAAGGCGTCTTCTGCAATTTCGATTAGAGCAAGAAATGACATACCGTCATGAGTGTTATCGAGAGGGTTACCACTAATTTCTTCAATCAGGCTTCTTGTTTTGTTTTCGGACTGACCGAGTGTTGGTGCTTGACCGCTACCCCAAGGGGGAGAATTAAGGATTCTCCCTCGATGTCGCTCCAATTCGTCAATTTCTATATCAACCTTGCGACGAGCGTTTGTTAGACGAGTATCTAGTTTGCCTTCTAATAATTCTTGGCCAATCAGGAAGGAATGTAGATGAGAAAGTAATGACTGAGGACGTAGGAGCCCTAGATGATTCAGAACGGTTCTTTGAAACGAGTTGAGATCCGCTGGCTGACGACCAAGTGGAGCGGATTGAGAGGAAAATATGATGTGTGTACCCTCACCTGCATCCACAGAATCCAAAAGTGGGATAACTTCTCGAATAGACTGTTCCTGACCATTTTCGTCGTACAGTCTTGCGTCGCTACCGCCACTAACCCCTCGTATCAGCGTTCGACGCAACTGCCACTGCCTTCCACCTCTAGTCAGTGTAAGTACGACTCGGCAAGCTCCACTATACCCACTGTTAGCAACGGTTTCGCCAGGCCTGTTTATGGACCCGAATAGCCCCCAGCGAATGGCTTCAACGATGCTGGATTTGCCATTGTTGTTACGTCCCAGCAGAAAGATGTGTCGGCCTTTGAAGTCGATAATTTGGGGTGCGGTGAAGCCTTTGAAGCCTTCTATCTCGACTGATTGGATACTAAACCCATCCGCCATTGACCTTACTCACTTTCAAATTCACTGAGTAGAGTTTGTACGCGTTCCTCAAGACGTTGTTGTTCGGCTTCCAACACTTTATTCACGGCTTCAGGGCCGTCTCTATCAAACTCTTCGGCAATTGGCATCCATAGCGAGCGTGCCGCTTCATCATCAGTTGATAATCGTTGTCCAACTAATTCAGTGAACCGCTGTTCTTCTGGCTGATTCATAAGTATCTCCAAAAGCCACATAATTTAGCAGACCGCATCTTATATTATTCTTTATCGTGATACAATCTCTGTGCTAAGCAATCACCTAGCGAAAGGGGCATCCCAATGACCACCCTGGACAAAAAACACGAAACCAACATCTACATCGGTCTAGCCGGCGAGGGCGACTTCATCGGCAAAGGCGGGATGCTACGCCGCACTCTTGGCGATTCCGAATGGCAGAGCATTGCGAAAGGGTTGCCCGACAATCCGCAGGTGCGCGCCCTTGCGATTCACCCCGATAACCCATCGGTCATCTTCGCCGGAACGCAGGACGGCCCCTACCGCAGTGACGACCGCGGCGAGCACTGGGAGGCGCTGGACGCGCCCAAGGCCGATGTCTGGTCGCTGGCGTTCCGTCCGGACAATCCTGAAGTCGTCTATGCAGGATACGAGCCATGTTCAGTGGCGAGGTCCGAGGACGGCGGCGAGACCTGGCAGACAATGGACACCAGCCGCGTGCGCTATCCGGATGTTACGACTTACATGCCGCCTCTCGGCAAGCGCGTCATCGGACTTTGCGCCGACCCATCCGAGCCGGACGACATCTACGGCGCAATCGAGGTGGGCGGCTTGATAGCCAGCAGGGACGGCGGCGAATCATGGGACTCGCTGACGGACGGGCTGTACCGCGACAACCACACCGTTGACCTGCACGGCGTACAGGTGAGCGCGGCAGCCCCGGGCACGGTCTTCATCATCGCGCAGGTGGCGATGTTCCGCAGCCGCAACAAGGGCCGCAACTGGGAGCACATCCGCTTCGGCGAGATGTTCCCCGGCGGCTCCTACTGCCGTGGACTGCTTGTATCGCCCGACGACCCGCAGACCATATACCTCGCGGCAGGCGCGGGCGGCGGCGGTGCGCCGGCTGGCACGCAGGAAGCGGGCGCGCTCTTCCGCAGCCGCGACACTGGCGAGAGCTGGGAGCGACTGGACATCGGCGACGAACCGCCGGGGCGCATGTTCCAGATTGCCATAGACCCCAACTCTCCCCAGAACATATTCTGCACCACCAACTACGGCCACTTCTTCGCCAGCACAGACGGCGGCGATACATGGGCCGGCGATAAGATACCCCTCGACCTGCAGCGTGGCTACCACGTCTATCCCATGGTAAGCGGCTAAAAGTCCCTTCCCCCTTGACGGGGGAAGGTTAGGATGGGGGTGAAATCGCAACCACCAATACGGTTATTCCCAATACCTACCCCTGTGAACCCTTGATGGGTGAAGAGCCTGCCCCTGCGAAGGCAGGGGTTAGAGCCTGTCCTGAACTCGATTCAGGAATCGGGGTGAAATCCCAACTGCAATCACGCTTATGAATCTGAGCCGCGCATCTATCAACACTACTGAATAAATGAGCGATGTAGTAACCGAGGAGAACAACCATGCCAACACCCACAATTGACTCACAAGTGCACGCCTACGAGCGCAACAGCCCCGAGCGTCCCTGGCAGGGATTCCTGGACGGTCCCGATGAGGTTACGGGCGATGACATGGTTGCGGCAATGGACGCCGTAGGCGTGGACGGCGCTTTGCTCGTCTCCCCATACTCAATGTACCGCTTCGACCCCAGCTACGCCCTCGAAGTCTATGCCAAGCATCCCGGCAAGTTCGGCCTCATCAGGCCGTTCAATCCGGAATCCGATTCCATAGACGCAGATATGGAGGAGTGGACCGGCACGCCCGGTGTTGTGGGCGCGCGCATCATGCTCACCTACGGCGACTACGATGACGGTTCGCATCCGGGCCTCAACGCCATCGCCGCTGCGGCGGGACGCGCGGGCGTTCCGGTAAACATCATGTCCACCGGCAAGATGCACGTCGTAGGCGAACTTGCGCGCCGCAACCCGAATACACAGCTCGTAATCGACCATGTGGGCATGGAGCAGCCGCGCCACCCACCCGCGCCGCCGGAGCCTTGGGCAGACCTTGCAAGCGTAGCTGCAATGGCGGAACACGACAACGTAGCCATCAAGATTTCCGGCGCCTGCACGATGGCGCATGAGCCGTTCCCGTACCCCGACATCTGGGAGCCGCTTGGCAAGCTCTTCAGTGCGTTCGGCTTCGAGCGCTGCCTGTGGGGCACGGACTGGACGCGCGCAATAAATGTGCTGACCTATGAGCAGGGCGTCGAGGCATTCCGCATCACCGATACCCTATCCGACTCCGAGCGTTCCATGCTCATGGGCGGCGCGCTGACGAAAGTCTATAACTGGTCCCCCACCACAGACTGACCGGAGACGATTTCACAAATCCCTTCCCCCTTGATGGGGGAAGGTTAGGATGGGGGTGAAATTGCAAGTGCAGGCACGGTAATTCTCAATACCTACCCCTCTAAGCCCTTGATGGGAGAATAGCCCGCGTCCCCGAAAGCAGGGGTTAGGAAGGATGTGAGCATCCTCCCCATCCTGTGCATCCTGTTAGCCCCCACCCCTCTGCATCTCCGCCTCCTCCAGCATCCGCTCCAGCAGCGCGAACGAAGCCTCATTCGAGTAGTCCAGCTCAGCGATGCTCAGCGCCCGGAACAATACCGCAGTCGTAACCCGCGTCTCCACCGTCTCTCCCAGCGCAGGTAGTGGCGCTCCCAGCGCCCGCGCCATGAACCCGCTCGCCGCCATCCCCTCGCTCGTAATGCGGCAGCTTACCAGCAACTTCCCCTCATGGGTCAGCGTTACCCCTTCTTCGGCCTGTGCCAGCTCCAACCGCAACCGCGCGCGCGGCACACTGATAAGCTCATCCGCATACTCGCTCACCTCCACATGCTTCTCGTTCACGGCGCGCCCTCCTGCACTCAAACTCGGAACCGCATTGTAAGCTCCACTCTACCCTTGAGACAACAACCGTATCAACCGTCATTACCCATCCTGTATATCCATGTCAGTCCACCCCCATTTTCGTTATACTTATCTGGACAAAATACTCCGAGGTGTCCATTGATTAACATCCAGCTCATACGCAACAGGCCCGACGAACTGCGCGATGCCATGCGCCGCCGACACGAGGACGCCCCCCTGGACCGCATCTCCCAGCTAGACTCCGACCGGCGCAGCGCTATCGTCGAGGCCGACGAGCTCCGCGCCCGCCGCAACGAAGTCAGCCGCGAAATCGGGCGCACCCGTGAGCGCCCACAAGAGCTGATTGACGAGATGCGCCAGGTCAGCGCCCGCATCCGCAACCTCGAAGAGACCATTCGCAGCCTCGAATCCGAAATCAACGCCCTTATGCTCGGCGTCCCTAATTTGCCCCTCGAAGACGTGCCCGACGGCGCCGACGAGACCGCCAACGTAGTCGTCCGCACCGAGGGCGAGCCGCCGTGCTTCGACTTTGACCCGCTGCCGCACTGGGAGCTCGGCGAGAAGCTCGGCATCATAGACTTCCAGCGCGGCGCGAAGATGGCAGGCTCCCGCTTCTTCGTCCTCAAGGGCAAGGGCGCCCGGCTCCAGCGCGCCCTCATAGACTGGATGCTCGACACACACACCCGCGAGCATGGCTACGAAGAGCTTTACCTGCCCAACATAGTAACCACCGAGTCCGCCACAGCCAACAGCAACCTGCCCAAGTTCGCCGACACCATGTACCGCGACGACGAGGACGACCTCTGGCTGCTACCCACCGCTGAGATGGCAATCACCAACATGCACCGCGACGAGATACTACAGCCCGGCGCGCTCCCCATCCGGTACGTCGCCCACACCCCCTGCTTCCGCCGCGAAAAGGCAGCCGCCGGACGCGACACGCGCGGCATCAAGCGCGTCCACCAGTTCGAAAAGGTCGAGATGTACCGCTTCGTAGAGCCGCATGAATCGGACGCCGCGCTCCAAAGCCTGCTCAGCGAAGCAGAGACGATATGCAAGCGACTCGGCATTCGCTACCGCCTGCTCGAACTCTGCACAGGCGACCTCGGATTCCAGTCCGCCAAAACCTACGACATCGAGATGTGGGCGCCCGGCTGCGACGAATGGCTCGAAGTCAGCTCCTGCTCCACCTGCACCGACTTCCAGGCGCGCCGCGCCGCAATCCGCTACCGCTCCGAAAACGGCGCGAGGCCCCGATTCGTCCACACCCTCAATGGCTCCGGACTCGCGCTTCCCCGCGTCATAATCGCCATCCTCGAAAACTACCAGCAAGCCGACGGCTCGGTCGTCGTCCCCGATGTCCTGCGCCCATACACCGGCTTCGACATCATCGAAAGCAAATAGCCATGAGCGCCAGTTTTCCCGCCCTCCCCGTAGCGCGCTGATGAAAAGACCCCGCCACTCACGGCGGGGCCCCTTCATTAGTATGTTTAGTCCCCTCTCCTTCAGGGAGAGGGTTAGGGTGAGGGAAAGTAGTCATTCCCGATTGCAGGTTTCCCATTTCAAGCTCAGAAAAATCAAAACCCGTCCCAGCCCGGAAGAGCGGCCGACTGCCTCACCCACTCCGCCATCTGCTCCTCGTCCAGCTTCCCCTCTCCGACATTCACCCAGCGCGCGTCCGGGTCCTTTCCCTCTTCTGGCGGCAGAGGATTGAGCGAACTGCCATTCATAAAGGTGACCTTCACATACTTCGCGAAGCAATGCGTGCTCAGGAACCACCCCAAGCCCTCGACGCCGTACCAGGGCGAGTTCCACCTGACAGCCTTTTGCACATCCGGCACATTCCGCTCGATTATCTCATCCAGCCGTCGCCCCAGCTCGTACTTCCACTCCGGCATCGCCGCGATATAAGTCTGCACCGGAGCATCGCCGTCCGCCTTCGCTATCTGGGGATTGCCGCCTGATAGCAGCAGCACCGGATTCCCATGCACATCCGTCGCCGGCGTCCCGTAAGACCTCTTCGTCGCCATCGCATTTCCTCCAGGTTGCGCTCCTTCAACGCAAGCCGCGATTAATCCGCAATATCAGTCTATAGTATGTGTCTTATCACTCCCCCGCTAGGCAAATTCACCCTCCCATCTTCATCCTGCACATCCTGTCAGCTCCCGTTCCGCTCTCACACACCAACCCGGATTTCCTGCTCGATGAAAGTATCGAAGCGCATCCTTCTAGCCAGAACGCACTTGACCAGCCATGTAACTACGGAGTTGTCCGTTCTCAGGCTAGGCGCATGGACCTCCCCCGTTTTCAATTGAAACCGCCACTCCCGCGTCTCGCCACGCCGCAACTCCAGGTCCGTATCGAGAGACATCGTGTCCACGTAATAGTCCTCTCCCGCATATCCGAACGCTTCCATCCTGATGAGTTCGGCCCTGACCTCAGACAGGTTCACGTCCTGCGAAATCTCTGCCCGCAGCGTGCCCTCGATCGTCTCCCACGAGCGAGCGACTCCCTCGGCAAGAGTTAGAGTCAGGGCGCACTGGTCGTCCTTCTCCCGCGCGACAATTGGGTCAGCCGCCCCGTCGCCATTCACGGGCGAAGTGACCACGTTGATCTCCTGCGCGTCGTTGAAATCCCGCGCTCCGGCTACATCCAGGGAGGTTCTGACCGCCCAGTCGATCCCCACATCGGCTGCGCCTATGCCCACCCCAACTGCCGAGGGCACAGCATCCGATGGAATGGTCCAGTCAACATCAAAATAGCGGGGCAGGCCGCGTCGCACTCTGCTATCGTCCATGAAGACTTTCTCATACCTGTCCAGCATGCTCGTCAACTTGATAGCCCGGGTGCCGCTCCCATATTGTGAGGTGCGTACATTATCCACCCGATCCACATAGCTCTCCACGCACAGTATCTCCACTCTTCCGCGCCGCACCTGAAAGCCGTCACGCGGAACGAGAGACACCCGAACCTTCAACTCGTCGCCCGGTCGAAGCGTCGTCTCACTCAGTTCCACCCCAAAGTCGGCTGCAGGTCGTCGAAAACCTGAAAGCATACCTTCACCCCTCGTACTTGAAAATACTGGGCAACAAGCTACATATTCATGCACAAACAGAAAGCCCCCGCCATCTGCGACAGGGTCTCCCCAGTCCCAGTTACATTCGGTCTATATCCGCCTCAGAGTGCACAAAGCCGATGTACAAATCTCCATTCGCCATCACTCGATAGGCGACATACAGCAGGCCTTCATCCGTAAAGAGTATCATGTCCGACGCATGCCGCCGCTTGTATTCTCCATCTACTTCAGGGTCGAACAAAAGAGAGAATAAGGTTATCCACGCTTGTATGCCGTACTCATCCACGGATTGTTTGAGGACTTCAGATATCACCAACCGGGGAACATTCTCCCTATTCAAGACCTATCTTCCGTTTGAGCTCATCCATCGTTATTACCACATACTCCCCACGCTCTATCTGATCGAACCCCTCTTTTATCTTCGCCTGCACAGCCGGCTTCTCGAACTTCTCGAACGCTGCATCCAACTCTTCTTTCGAAAGTTTTCTCTTTCTGTTCTTCATTAGCCTCATCTCCCGTTCAGCCAATATCCAGCCCCCACAACTTGCGCTTGGTTTCGTCCAGCGGATAGCTCACATACTCCCCGCGCTCAATCTGGTCGAACCCTTCCTTTATCTTTGCCTGAACTTCAGGCGACTCGAAAAACCTGAACTTCGCGTCCAATTCTTCCTTCGGAATGCGCTTCCCATTCCATTCCGGCATTTGCGGCTCCTCCGAAGCAATTATAGTTCCAACCCTTGCTGTATTCGGATAACCCATATTAGCACAGGCGAAGCCGCCCACCGCAATCACTGCAACGCGCAAATCCTCCCCATCCTGTTAACCTCCGTCCGTCCTGAACCTATCCTGAACTTGTCGAAGGGGCCTGTCGAAGGACGCCTTATACTGACGAACTGACTCACCGAAAGACTGACAGACTAACCTCACCGCAACGGCCTGAAGAACGACCGCAAATCCTCCACCAGCACCTCCGGCTTCTCCAGCGCCGCGAAGTGCCCGCCGTCCGGCATCTCCGTCCACTGCTGAAGGTTGAACACTCGCTCCGCATACTCTCGCGGCGGATACCCGATATCCTTCGGGAAGCGCGCCACAGCAGACGGTGGCGTGATCTTCTCCCCCTTCTCCAGCATCAGCGGCGCCCGCTGCGACTCATAGTAAATCCGCACCGACGAGCTTATCGTCTGCGTAACCCAGTAGATGGTGATATTCGTCAGCAATTCGTCCTTCGTATAGACGCTCTCCACATCCCCGTTGCAGTCCGACCACGCCCGGAACTTCTCCACTATCCACGCCGCCAGACCCACCGGCGAGTCCATCAGCCCGTATGACAGCGTCTGCGGCTTCGTCCCTTGAATATGCCCATAAGCGCCCTCATCCTCGCGCCACTGCGCCCGCGCCCGCAGAAACTCCTCCTCAGCCTCCGTCAGTGGCGGCGTGTCATCGTCAAGGTGTGGCGTAGCCGACACAGCCGTAACATGCACCCCGATCATCCTGTCCGCGTGCGAGTGTCCCAGCCGAGCCGTAACTCCGGCGCCCCAGTCCCCGCCGTGCGCTCCAAACTTGTCGTACCCTAGCACATCCATCAGGCTCACCCAGAAATCGCCAACCCGCGACACGCTCCACCCGCGCTCCGTCGTCCTGTCCGAAAACCCGTAGCTCGGCATCGATGGCGCGATCACATCGAATGCGTCCGCCGCATCGCCCCCATGCGCCGCCGGGTCCGACAGCAGCGGGATTATCTTGTACATCTCGAAGAACGTGCTAGGCCAGCCGTGCGTAATCACCAGTGGTATCGGATTCGGCCCCTTGCCCCGCTCGTGGATATAGTGGATGCTCATGCCTTCCACGTCCGCCTTGAACTGCGAGAACTCGTTCAGCATCGCCTCCTGCTTCCGCCAGTCGAACTCGTTCAGCCAGTAGTCCGCAAGCTCCCGCACATACGCCATATTCGAACCGTAGTCCCAGTCGCTGTTCGGTATCTCGTCCGGCCAGCGCGTATCCGCGATGCGCTCACGCATATCCGCTAGAACCTGGTCCGAAATATCAATCGTAAACGGCTGTATCGCCATAACTGCATCTCCTTCTTGCATTCTGTCACTTCAGATAAAGTTCCCTCTCCCTCTGGGAGAGGGTTAGAGCCTGCCCCTGCCAAGGCAGGGGGTGAGGGCAAATGTCCCTTCCCACTCTTTACAATTCGTCATTCCCGCGCAGGCGGGAATCCAGAGTCCCTTCCCCCTTGACGGGGGAAGGTTAGGATGGGGGTGAAATCAAAAATCGCCAAGTCGTCCATTTCACGCCCGAAACCTACCCCATCCTATCTATCCTGTCCATCGATGTTAGCCCCAGTTACCTGACCGCTGATCTCTGACTGCTCGTCGGCTTCACCGGCTTCTTCGCCAGCAGGAACATCGCCCCGCCAATGAAATTCAGGAATGCCAGCGACAGAAACGCGAAATCGTAGCTTCCCTGTATCCCCAGCATGATTGCCGGGTATATCGGCGCGCCCAGCAGCATAATGTTCATCGGCACCTGCGACATCCCCATTATCTTGCCGAACGAGCGTCGCCCGAAGTATTCGCCTCGTATCGACGTGCTGATAGGATTGCGCCCACCAAAGCCGATGCCGAATAGTATGGCGAACGAAAACACCACAACTAGGAGAGGCACATTCAAGAAAGCTGAAATCTCCGGCACGAACACCAGCACAACCACCGCGCTCGCCTGTATCGACGTGAATACGAAGTACGCGAACCGTTTTGAAATCATGTCTCCAACATACCCGCCCACGACCTGGAAGATCATAGACATCGCGGTGTAAGTGGAAACCACCCAACCCGCCATCGGCACCGATACGCCTTGGTCGTACAGCATCGGCGCCAGGTGCGCCATCATTGCTATCAGCACCATCGACGTGAACCCCTGCCCGAACGAGATCAGCCAGAACGTCGGAGTGCGAAGCGCGTCACGCAGCGAAAAGTCCGCGTCCGAAGGCGGAGCGCGTCTAGGGGCAGGACGCCCTGTGCGGGTTGTGCTTGGCGTGGTTCTAGGCTCATCCCCGTCCGGCATCAGCCCGTAGTCCTCCGGTCGGTTGCGGATGAGTCGTGTGATGGGTATCACCATCGCCAGCGTGATCACACCAAGCGTCAGCGCAGTCAACGACCAGCCGAAGTTGTCCTGGTCAGGGTCCACCGCCCACGCGATAGCCGGAATCAGCACCAGCGCCCCCAGCCGTCCGATGGCGCTCGAATAGCCCATCGCCTTCGCCTTGTGGCGCGTGAACCAGTTGTTCAGCATGGTGTTCATCGTCAGCCACCCGCTGAAACCCTGCCCCAGCGCCATAACCATGTACACGAGGTAGAACATCAGCGCAGGCACGACGACCTGCATGAAGGACGGCAGCAACTCGAACGGCAAGTCCCCCACAATCGGAATATCCCTCGTGTCACGAACCTGGCTGAACAGCAGGAAGCCCACGCCCAGCACGCTCAGCCCCATGAACACCATCCGCCGGATTCCCAGCCGGTCAACGAGATAGCCCTCGATGGGCCCCAGAATGCCCCCTTCGATGCGCGTGAAGGCGAAAGCCAGGGAAAGCTGCGTCCTGTTCCACCCGAACGCCGACTCCAGCGCCACGAACCACAACCCCATCGCGTGGAACAGCGGCACGCTCGTCGTCATGTGAACGATGCCGCTGATAGGCACAAGCCACCATCCATAGAACACGCCCCGCACCCGCGAGCGAACCTGTGCCGGATTGAACGCCCCCACGTCGAAAGCCAAACTGCCTCCCTTTACATATAGCCCCGTTCGCCCTGAGCCTGCCCTGAGCTAGTCGAAGGGCCTGCCGAAGGACCGTCCCGTGAACGCAAGGGACACAACCCCATAAGTCTATCACACCACCCCCGAGTACCCTGCGTGGACACTCCATCCCTTCCATACATGTCAAAACATGTCAAATTCCCCCTTGGCAACCCAAACATCCGCACCTATCATAGATGCAGTATGAAGAACATAACATCTACCATATCCATCCTGTCTATCCTGTAAATCCTGTTACCCCCGGGGAGGGGAACCTGAATCCTGACACCTGACACCCAAAATGTGCATCCAAAACTCCCTACAACAACACATACTCAACATCACCAACGACGGCAAGGACGTCGCCAACTTCCTCTATGCAACAATGCATGGACAAAACCCCAACGCCAAGTTCCACCACCAGATGGAAGCCGCCAAACACCTAACCAAACTCGCCCTACACACCACTCCTTCCCCCTCCTCACAACTCGTCATTCCTGCGGAGGCAGGAATCCAGGGAGGTGGGGCAGGGAGCGAAGACCGCATTGACTCCCCTTCCCCCTCGACGGGCGAAGACCACGATGGGAGTGAAAACCGCGAACCTAATGATTCGTCATTCCTGCGAAAGCAGGAATCCACTCTTGAAACCGCCGACAATGCGGGATCCCAAGACGAAAATCCTCCCCATCCTGTACATCCTGTTAAGTCAGCCCCCGTAACCGACCTCGACATCATCAACTACAAGGTAGCCCGCCTAATCCGAGAGGAAACCAACGACGGATACCTCATCGCAGAGTTCCTATCCCGCGTGATGCACGGCACCGCAGGACGAGGCAAACCAATCAGCGAGGCAGACCGCCTCAGAGCCGCCACCGAACTGATGAACCGCGGACTGGGCAGGTTCGGCGACACTCGCGACCGCCGCATCTCAAACACTCAGGACGACCAGGAACTCATAAACTCCGGACTCGCGCGCTACATCAGAGAGCACACCGACCACGGACTGGAACCCGCCCGTTTCCTGCTCAATGTGGCATCAGGCTGGGACGAAGGCTTCACGATGCACCAGCGCGTCACAGCCACCCGCGAACTCATACGGCGCGGCTGGGACACCAACTGCGACAGGATTACGCCCGACGACATCGCAGCCTACTACGAAAGGCAGGAAGCCCGGGAACCCACCGGCTACGACAACAGGCTGCAAGAGTGGCGCGAGAAAGAGCGCGAGCAGCAGAAGCCCGTAGGGGCGACCGGCCGGTCGCCCGAAGACGAGCCGCAGCTTGAAGCCGGTCTCTTCTCGCACCTGAGCTTTGCCGAGATAGACCGCTACGAAGCCATGAGCGCAGAAGAGCAGGCGGAGTTCGTAGAGAAGCAGAGACAATACCGCGCAACCCGCCGCTCAGCAGAGCCCCTAGCCTATAACCCCCTCTCCTTCGGGGAGAGGGCAGGGGTGAAGGCAGAAGCCCCTTCCCCCTCTCAACCCGTCATTCCTGTGGAGGCAGAGCCTGCCCCTGTGCAGACAGGGGAATCCCAGAGGGGCGACGGAAGTGAAGATCGCATTGATACTCCTTCCCCCTTGACGGGGGAAGGCTGGGATGGGGGTGAAAACCCCGAAAACATCAACTGGAACACCCCGCTCCAAGACGACACCCTATCCACAAACACACCCCATCCTACCCATCCTGTTAAGTCCAGAACCCAAACCCACATCCGAAGCCCCTAACCACAAAGTCCCTTCCCCCTTGATGGGGGAAGGTTAGGATGGGGGTGATGTTTTCACATTGTCATTCCTGCCTCCGCAGGATCCCAGAGAGGCAGGGCGCGAGGACAAAAATCCCTTCCCCCTCGACCGTGGGAAGAGCCTGTCCTGAACTTGATTCAGAGCCTGCCCCTGTGCAGACAGGGGTATGGGTGTGACATCGTTCCCAACACCCAGTCCCGAACTCGATTCAGAAATGGGGGTGAAAACTGACAACTGAATACTGATAACGGTCACCCATCCTCCCCATCCTGTCCATCGATGTTAGTCCCCGTCCTGACGCCCGACACCTGCTCTCCGCTTGCGCTATTCTCACGCCTGTATTATATTGAGCGAACACGCAAAACCCTTGCGTGTCGTATTGCATTTGTCAAAAAATGGGCGAGACACAGCCGAGCAGGAGGGCGCAGATGACCACACTCCAGAACGAATCGCTGCAAGGCATCAAGGAATACGCCGACGACTACGAACTCGACCTGTCGTGGCTCGACACGCGAGGCGAGTGGGGCATCAAGGCAGAACCTGACGCAAAGCGTGGCATGACGCTCTCCAGTGTTGAGGTCGGTTCCTACGGCGAAGCGCCCGACACCACCGACAACATGACCGGCAGGCCTCGTGGCGCGGCAAAGCGCCCCGACTCCTACCGCATCGGCGGATATGGTGTCCGCACCAAGTCCGAAATCTGGCTTGACAACGCCGCGGCCCTCTACGAAGAGTCCCTCCAGCGACAGTGGAGTTCTGCGACTGACATCCCTTGGCACACCATCGAGCCGCTGCCGGACGACATCGAGCGCGCCCAGTGCCAGCTCGATACCTTCCTCACTGAGGTGGAGTTCGTCGCCGCCGACATCCCCGCTCGCTGGGTAGCCACCACCAGCCCAGACTACTTCGAGCCGCGCATGTTCCTGCTCTCTCAGATTATGGACGAGTCACGCCACCTCGATGTCTTCCGCAAGCGCGCCCTCGCCAACGGCGGCGGCCTCATGCAGCGCCCCGACATCACCACCAGCGGCGTGGTCGGCAGCATCGATCTCTCTCGCGAGTTCACCGAAATGTCCTCTCGCCTCCACATCTCCGGCGAGGGCGCGGTACTCACGCTATTTCGCATGGGCGAGCTGATGTCATACAACGAAGCCGAAAAGCGCATATATCGGCTGGCGGCTCAGGACGAGTCCCGCCACGTCGCCTTCGGCGTCATGCACATGCGCTACCTCTCCGAATCCGAGCCTGAACGCCGCGAAGAAATCCACTGCTACCTCGACGAGGGTGAGCGCGGCTTGCTCGCCGGCAACCAGAACCCTGCGGCGATTGATACCCCCAGCAGCGAGGCAATGGCAATCCTGCTCGGCGGCGGCATCAAGGGCTACGATGAGGGTGCCCGCAAGCTCATGGCTATTCGCCGCCGTCAGGTCCGCGAGTACGTCCAGCGCATCCGCTCCGCAGGCTTCGGCGAGCGCTTCGACAACGGCCGCGCAGCCCCCCGCCTCATGGAAATCATGTGGACCTAACCCCTCGGACAGTCCCTTCCCCCTTGATGGGGGAAGGTGGAAAATATGACAGACGGAATGGAAGCGCGAGTAGCCAAGTTGGAAGGCGAAGTTTCGCACATGGCAAGACGCTTGGACAGCGTCGATAACTGGCTTCGCGTTATCGTCGGTCTGCAAGTAACCACTCTGATAGCGGTGATAGCGGCAATGATTAGGTTGGCAGGGTGAGAAAGGCTTAGATTTCACCCCCATCCCTATCCTGAGCTTGCCGAAGGGCTGTACATCCTATTAGCCCCCGGAGAAACTAAATGGCAGACACCAAACAGGCCGAAGAACAGGAACAGGAAGAAAAACTTCAGGCATCCGCCGCCCGTGTAACCGAGCGCGAAGCAGGCAGCGATGATGCCGAGGAAGTCGAAATCGCCCCACCTAACCTGTCCTGGATGAAGAACACCCTCCAGTGGGGCACGCGCGCCAAGCCAACCAAGAACGGCCTGACCATTGACGCACTCAACATCGGTGTCTATGGCGATGTCCCCGACTTCTGGGACGACCAGACCCGCAAGCCACGCGGCGCATACCCTGTCCCCGGCGTCGCCCCGCTCGGCTTCGAGGTCCGCGAAAAGCGCGAACTCTGGGCAGACAACGCCGCCGACCTCTACGAAGAGGCGATCCAGCGCCGCTGGGCGCCCGCCACCGATGTCCCCTGGGACACCATTCAGCCGCTCCCCGACGACGTCGAAGCGGCAATCTGCCAGCTCTGCACCGAGCTTTCACAGTACGCCAGCATCGAGATCGAGGTCATCGGCGGCTGGCAGCAAAAGCTCTCCTACGGATTCCACGAGGTCAAGCTCTTCCTCGCCACCCAGATGTTCGACAACGCCCGCCACTTCGAGGCGTTCCGCAAGCGCGCCCTATCCAACGGCGGCGGACTCGGACTCGAAAGCAAGGGCGAAGTCAACCGCATGCTTCTCGAAAGCACCGGCGGCTGGCCCGAAACCGTCGTGATGCTCCACATGCTGCGCGGCACATTCACCTTCACGCTCTACCGCTACGGCGAACTCTTCGCCCACAATCCCGCGGAGAAGGTGCTGTTCGCCCGCGCGATGCAGGACAAGGCGCGCCATCTCGCCTACGGACTCGCCCACCTGCGCTACGCCACCTCCCACAATCCGGACAAGGCAGTCGTCTTCAGTCGCCTCATGAACATCGCCGAGCGGGTCTTTGAGCGCGAACTCAACGACCCCGTTCTCAAGGAGGCGCTCGCCATCATCTTCGGCGGCGGGATCGAGGGGGCGCGCAGCGGCCTGCGCCAGTACGAGCGCATGATGGGCGACTTCGCGCGCCAGTACCTCGCCAACATGGAGCACATCGGCGTACCCCGCGAGGCAGGCTTCCCGCCCGCCCTCGCGCAGTTCATGGAGGCTTAACCCGTGCCACAGTTCCCATCCGTAGAGTGGTTCGAGCAGGTACGCGAAATCTTCAACGGCGACGAGTCCTATCAGGAAGCGGGCGGCGGCATGTGCGACGCCACCATGGGCATCAAGGTCGCAGAGCGCTCGTACATCCTCGTCTTCGAGGGCGAGGAATGTTCCGAAGTACGCGAAATCCCTGAACTCGACCTCGCCGAAGCCGACTTCTACCTCGACATGGCATCCGACGAGTGGGAAGACATGATCCGCAACATCAAGGACAACGACGGCGCAGACCTCGACCACACCCTCAACACCCTGGACATGGACAGGTTCGAAGGCTTGGCGCTCACCGCCAACGGCGACCAGTACAGGCAGGACTTCTTCTACCGCTACAACCAGACCTTCCAGTACTTCTTCGACGCCTCCGCCCGAATCGACACCGACTTCACGCCGGCGAATTGACCACAGTCCCTTCCCCCTCGATTGGGGAAGGCTGGAGCCTGTCCTGAACTCGATTCAGGAATGGGGGTGAAGAGAGAATTTCTTGCCGGATTCTGATAGAGTTTCTATATGGAGCATAGCTGGAGGCTGGGGTACAGTCTTCTACATCCTGTTCTCCATTCAGGTTGTGGCAATCGTGGCGCTTGTCAGTTGGCGCGAGATATCCATAAGGACTACCGATACCGTCATCGACACCGTTTTGGCGATAGGCACAGGTTCAGCGCCCAACATCTTCACGGCTGCGGCGATAAACATAGCCATAATCTTCCAGGCGGAGGTGATTTCCATGCTGGCAGAACGCTACAAGAGACATCGATATGAAGTAGGCAAAGCGGACGGCATAAAGCAAGGCAAGATTGCAGAGCGCGCCCGAAGCCGCAGATATGCCGCCAGACTTCGTACCTGGACTGAGGCTCGCATCAAGGCGGCAGAGGAGGGCATACCCTTCGACGAGCCTATGCCCGAATACGATGATGAAGAAGATGTAGCGTAGTAAGTAAGAAAATTGAAAGAGGCAATCGAGCATGCCCCAATTCCCTTCGGTAGAGTGGTTTGAAGCCGTCCGAGAGAGCGCCAACGGCGACTCACGGTTCACATCTCAGGGCACCGTGAACTGCGTCATGGGCGTCAAAGTAGGAGGCGACGCATTCTCGGTCACATTCGAGGGCTTCGAGTGTACTGGCGTTCAGGCTGTCCCGGAAGGCGAACTCCGCGACCTCGACTTCTACATCGACCTGTCGTTGTCTGAGTGGCGCGACCTTCTCGACAACATCATCGCCAACGGCGGCTCCGACTCCGCCCACACGCTAAACACCTTAGACCTGACTATGCCTACGGGTTGCATCAAGTCCGGCAGTGAACTGCGCCGCGCCGCATTCTTCCAGTACCACCTCTCGCTTCAAGCGTTCTTCGATGCCTCTGCAAGAGTGGAAACCACCTTCGCATAGAGAACGGACAGACGAAAATGCCAATCTACGAATATAGATGCGAAGTATGCAACCTCAAGTCCGACGTGCTCTGGCGCAACTTCTCGCCGCCGGACGCGATCGAGTGCAAGGTCTGTGGTGGCAACGAAACTCACCGCGTGATTTCCGCGGTCGCGCTCCACAAGTCGATGAAGACCCAAATGTCGGAACTTGATTCCAAGTACGACAGAATGCTCGACGCCGCCGACTCCAGTAACCCACGCGCCGACCCAAACTACTACCTCAACAAGGCAACCCCGCTAAGCGAAGGCGTCCCCGACTAGACCTGTATTGTGGACGCAGACGAAGAGAATGTCGCTCATTCTTTGCCGTCCCGCGTTGCAGCCGCGTTATCGTATTCGGAAAGCGCGTCTGCCGAGCAGTTGGACGACATTCCATCGTCAATTTCCGAGGGCAGCCCGGGCTTCAGCAGAAACTCATGCACCGCCGCGCCGATCGGAGCGCCCACCAGCGGCCCTACAATGTACGCCCAGAAGCCCCCCGACGGTCCGGGTATGGCAATACTGCCCCAGCCCGCGAAGAACGCCACGATGCGAGGTCCGAAATCCCGCGCCGGATTCCACCCTGCCTGCGTAATCGGCGCGAACACGCTGATAAGAACGGCAACGGTGAAGCCTATGAAGAACGGCGCGAGTCCCTTGTTTGGCAGCGCGGCGTTGCGCCGGTCCGCCAGCGAGAAAATGACCAGCGCAAGGATCGCCGTGCCCAGCCCTTCCACCACAGCCGCCACCGGCGCCGAAACCAGCGCGCGCGAAACTTCATCAACGCCAATTATGTTCGCGTCCGGGAAATACTCGCCGAAAATCATCGCGGAGTGCTGACTGCCCGGCATTCCGCGAACGTAGCCATTCGCCCGCTCGAACCGCTCTATGAATGGGGAGAATACGGCGAGGACGGTTAACCCTGCTAGGATCGCGCCCAAAAGTTGCGCGCCCCAGTACGGAAACATTCTGCTGAATGGAAATTCGCTGCGTCGGAATATGGCAAAAGCCAGGCTGACAGCGGGATTGAGGTGTGCGCCTGATATAGCTGCTGTTGTGTATATGGCTAGTGTTACGCCGAAGCCCCAGACAACGGCAACCTGCCACAGGCCAACCTGTGCCCCTGTAATGACAGCCGCAGCGACAACTCCGGTGCCAAACAGCACTAGCATGTATGTACCGATAGCCTCGGCTGTAAGGGCGCGTCCCAGTTGCATACGCAGTAGCTCAGGTCTTGGTTGAGCACGCCAGAAGCGGCTCCAAATTATGCTGTCGAGCAATAGATATTCTATGGAATCGAGATTGACGGGCTTTTAAATGATTCGTTATAGAATAAGGAGAGAGGCGGCTCGTAAGCCGCCTCTTCTGTGTAGTTATTTGTGCAGTTATTGAGTATTGCGTCGTCGCTGAACTAGATGGCGTAGGACTCAATCATATTCTCCACCTGGCGGGAGAAGGACTTGTCGTTAATGACATCGATGCGGTCCTGGAAGGAGGGCCTGTCGCTGTCCTTGTAAATGACGCCCACTGGTACGCCACCCTGGTTTATGATTTCCTGAGCGGCTTCATAGTCGCTGGGGTCGTGCTGGTCCGGAATGTCCCATGCGAGGGGCGGAATCCCCCGGCGCACATTGCCCTTGAGTTCCTGGAAGGTGTTGTTGTAGGTAGTGCAGGGGGACTGAACGTGGACGATAGAGAATCCCTCATGGTCCATCGCTTCCGCAATCGTAGTACCCAGGTCCTTCACTCTCGTGGATACGTGTGAAGCAATGTACGAAACACCGAGTGTCAGATAAAGCGCGAGTGGATTGAGCTGCGCTTCCGGCTTGCCGTATGGCGTGGAACTGGTCACTTCGTCGAATTTGGTCGTCGGCGAACTCTGCCCCTTTGTCAAGCCATAAACGGCGTTGTCCATGATGACGACCGTAACATCTAGGTTACGCGCCGCCTGCGGTCCGATGTGTTCGTTGCCAATGCTCAGGAAGTCGCCATCCCCCGCCACTATCACCACATTGAGGTCCGGGCGTCCCATCTTGACGCCCAGCGCGATGGGGAGTGTTCTGCCGTGAATGCCGTGCAATCCGTAGGGCTGCGGGCCTTCGAGCAGATGAACCATATTGCCGGAGCAACCAATGCCCGCCACAATCACGTTGTTTTCTACTGGCAATTCGGTCTCGACCCTGCGCTGATCGATGGCTGCTTCAAGGGCGCGCCTCACGCCGAAGTCGCCGCAGCCGGGGCACCACTTGAAATCGTATTCCGGATTTTTGACGCTCATGCTGTTACGCTCACTTTCTGCTCTTGTTCAAGACGCTCCGTAACGCGGCTGGCAAGATCGCCGACCTTGAAGGGTAGTCCTGTGTACTGCGTGATTGACTCCGCCTTCACGCCCTGCGACCGCAGGACGCTGGAGAACTGTCCCATGTAGTTGAGTTCGGGCACCAGCACCAGTTCCTTCTGCCGCAGTTCTTCAAGCAACTGTTTCGGCAACGGGTTCAGATACATGGTGTAGTACCATCCAATGTCGATGCCACTTGCGGCTATCGTGTCATACGCAGCCTGCGCCGGCCCCTTCGACCCACCCCAAGGCATCAGCGCTATGCTTGCCTCGGTGTTGTGGCTCTCGTAATCCTCGTTTTCCAGAAGCTTCAGCTTGCTGAAGCGACGTGTCGTCATCTGTATATGGCGTTCGGGCAGGTGCGTAGTATCGCCCATTCCGTCGTGCTCACTGCCGTTTGCAACATAGCTGCCGGGGCTTCCGGGCAGAGGCATGGGGGAAAGTTCCCAACTGTCATATCTCTGGTAGCCGTTGCTGCCAGTGTAGGTCTTGCGGTTTTCCACCACAAGTTGGCTAAGGTCGGGCTTGGGGATGTTCTGCTTGCGCTCGGAGAGCATGTGCTCGCTGAGCATGATGACGGGTCCCTGATAGCGCTCCGCCCAGTTGAACGCCATCGTGCCGGCGTAGAAGCACTCTTCGACGGTTCCCGGCGCAATGATGGGTATGGTGACGTCGCCATGTCCCGGCGTCATCGCCATAAGCAGGTCGGACTGCTCCGTCTTCGTAGGCAAGCCGGTTGACGGTCCGCCTCGCTGCACATCCACAATGACCAGCGGGATCTCCGCCATCCAAGCCAGTCCTACGCCCTCGCCCATTAGCGAAAGGCCTGGGCCTGCTGTCGCGGTCATCGCCTTTTGTCCGCCGTAACCCGCGCCCACTATCGCGTTGATGGCTTCAATCTCGGAACTTGCCTGATAGACGAACTTGCCTTCTCCTGTGAGGTTGCGCTCCATCCAGAGCAGTATCGAGGTGGCGGGAGAAATAGGATATCCGATGTAGAAGCCGAGACCGGCAGCGCAGGCGCCGAGCGAGATCGCTTCGTTCCCGTTGACCAGAATCTGGTCTCCTTCCGGCATTATCGGTGGGGCAAGTTCGCCGAGGCTGAAACCGCTTTTCTCCGCTTCCTGCTTTCCGAGCGTCAACGCCTCGATGTTTGAGGATATTATCTGCTCGTCGTTTGGACGTCCTCTCGTGAAGCGTTCCCTTACGAAGTCCTCCAGAATGTCCTGGGACATACTTACGAGGTGGGCAAGAGCGCCCAGCACAATCATGTTTTCCGCGCGGGCGTTGCCTGTGGAGCGCGCGAGTTCGGCGAAAGGCATGCCAAAGCTGTTCGCCGTGTCCTCTGGCTCGAAGTCGCCCGAGTTGTAGATGACTACGCCGCTGTCGCTTACTTCAGCCCTGTGATTCTGGTATCCTTCCTCGTTGAAGCAGACGAGCACATCGATGTCGTCGCCGGAACTCAGGACAGGAGTTGTGGCAAGGCGCGCCTGCGCCATTACAGGACCTCCCATAATCTGGGAAGGGAATGTAATGAATGTCTGCACGTGGTATCCCACATTGCTTGCGGCTTGTGCAAGACCTTCGGATGAGGTGACCATGCCCTGTCCACCCTCTCCCGCAAATCGAACTACAAAGTCAGTTTTCTGCAAGTTTAGCCTCCTGGGTTTCGCCTGTTACAGGGCGTGCGCGTACCATCGTCGGAATAGTCGGAAATAGGGGTAATGTCCCAAATCATTAAGCCTCCGGCCCGATTGATTTGGGTGTACTGACGGATGGACAGCCTGCGCCGCCTGATGTAGATGTTCTGCTCGCATTATTGGCTCATGTGAGCATAGAGAAGCGGTGGCAAGTCTGCCAGGACTCGCCCATTTTTCACACGGTAGAGAGTTAATATATCAGGTGTCAAATTTGAGGTCAATTTTGTGAAGAACTACACTAACTGCTGACAATGTTTCCGAAATGGTTCGCAGATAGTAAGACTCTGAATATAGTTTAGCATTTATCTTAGTATGCCAACAACCGTACTTCAGGTTTGTTCTCGCGCCATTCGTAGCGGCGCATTCCGGCTATTCTTCGACCACTAGCTGGAATGCGAATGGACAGATGACCAGAAACACAGCGTCGAAAGCAAGCAGGAAAGGAATCCAGCGGTCGAAGGCGCTGTCGCCCTGAAGCACGGCCGTCGATGCCTCAACCGCCGCGATTACGACAGGTACCACGACCGGGAAGAACAGCAAGGGGAGCATTACTTCCCGGGAGCGCGTGTTCGCCGCTATTGCCGCGAAGAGAGTGCCAATGGCAGCAATGGCTAGTGTGGCGAGCACGGCTACGGGTATAAGCCCCGGCAGCAGCAGCGAAAAGTTGAATAGCACCGCGAAGACCGGGAATACCGCCACTTCAACCAGCAGCATGAAAAGGAAAATGCCGAGCATCTTGCCAAAGAAAACCAGGTCACGGCTGACGGGAGTGAGCATGAGGGCGTGAAGTCCTCCGCTCTCGCGCTCAAGCGACATCGAGCGGTTCAGCCCGAGCACGCCACCAAAGGTGAAGGAAATCCAGAGGATGCCGGGCGCGACGAACGCCACCGTCTGTGGAGTCGGCGTGATTGCGAAGTTGAACACTACGATGACGAGCAGAGCAAAGACTAACGCGCTAACCACGATGTCCTTTGTCCTCAATTCGAGGACGACATCCTTCCAGAGGATTGTCAGAACTGCCAGCATCATTGTCTTCATGGACACTGAGCCTCTTGCTGGAGACTCGACACAAGCCGCTCGTAAGCGTCTCTTGTCGCATACGTGTCCGCTACGCCCTCATACCCGATACAGCCGCGCGATAGAATTGCAATGCGGTCAGCAAGCGCGATGCCGCGCTCAAAGTTGTGCGTGGTCATGAGGATCGCACGACTGGGATCCGTGCTGCCAGTGATGAGTGATTCCAGAAGGCCGAGCGCCTGCTGGTCTAGGCCGCTTTCAGGTTCGTCCATAATCAGCACACGCGGGGAGTGCAGCAAAGCTCGGGCTATGCTGAAGCGGCGGCGCATGCCATGCGAGAGGGTTCCAACTCTGGCGTCGAGTCTATCGGACACGCCCATCTGCTTAGCGACGGCCTGAACGCGATCTTCAATGCGTTCGAGCGCGAACATCCTGGCGAAAAAGCGCAGGTTCTCCGCGCCCGTCAGTCCGTCGTAGAGCAGCGGCTCGTGTGTAACAACTCCGATTGCGCGCCGGACATGCACTCCGCTGCGACGGGCAGACATCCCGGCTATGCGAATTTCACCCGAGTCAGGCCTGGCTAAAGTGGCGAGCGTCTTTATGAGGGTCGTCTTGCCGGATCCGTTGGGCCCCAACACAGTAAGCGTCTGGCCCCAAGGAATTCGGAGATCAAGGTCACGGAGGACCTGGGTACGACCGTAGGACTTGCTGAGTCCCCGCACGTCGATGGCGAGGTCTGTGCGGTCAGAACTCAAGGCTTGCTTGCAGTCTCCCGTGCGTCGTTCAGGTTGCTCTTGTAGTCATCATGTTACAGCCTTGATGCTACAGGCGCTAGTCTGACGACAGATAGCGCACCGCCTCCTCGTCTATCTCGACGCCTAGCCCCGGACTCGTTGGCACTGCCAGGAAGCCGTCCTGCTGGTCAAATGGCTCAGCGGTGATGCCCTCGCGGATGCCGCTTGGAGTGCGGTCGAATTCCATGACCGGTTCCTGCTCGTAGGGGCGTGGGTCGTAGGCGGACGGGCAGGGTGGTATGGTAGCGGCGAGATGAAGGCTCGCGGCAATCATGACGGGCGAACCCCAGACATGTGGGTTGACGAGAATTCCGTAGGAGTTGGCGGTCATGCAGATGTTTCGCATCTCAGTGATTCCGCCGGCGTTCACGACGTCGGGCTGGGCAATGTCGTAGGCGCGGGTGGCGAAGAAGTCCTTGAACTCGTAGCGGGTGCGGAGATTTTCGCCGCCCGCGACGGGCATAGGAACTGCCGACTTAACTTGCAAGTAGGCGTCAACATCCTTTGCGTTGACCGGCTCCTCGAACCAGGTGATGTCGAGGTCGGCGAGCCGCTGACCGATACGAATGGCTGCTGCTGCCGGGTAAGCCTGGTTGGCGTCCACCATGAGGCGGATGTCGTCGCCGATTACATTGCGAAGGGCGGCCACCCGACGCACGTCGTCAGCGATGGGAAGGCCGCCGACCTTGGTTTTCATGCCTTTGAAGCCGAGTTCAACGTACATCTTTGCCTCTTCGAGGAGGCGAGTAGGAAACTCGCCCTCGGTGTAGTATAGGCCTGTGGCATAGACGGCGACCTTGTCGCGGATGCGCCCGCCGAGCAGGTCTGAAACGGACAGGCCCGCCGCCTTGCCGGCGATGTCCCATAGGGCGATGTCCACCGCGCTGATGGCGCTGCCCGCGAAGCCGCCTGCGTTGTTTCCGTTATACACGCGCGCGAACATGCCCTGCCAGAGGGCATTGCGGTTAAGGGGATCCGCGCCGATTAGCAGGTCGCCGAAGTGCTGCCTTACGAAACCGCCGCCTGCGCCGACATAGCCCTCACCCCAGCCCGTGATGCCCTCATCGGTTTCTATCTTGATGAGGTCAACTACGCGGGCGGAAACCCAGCCGTTGGACCAGCCGAACGGTCGCTCCAAAGGGGACGACAGATTGAAGCCTTCGATGTTGGTGATGCGCATGGAGGACACCTCGCAGGATTGGCTGCGGGAAGTCTAGCGATGGGCGATGGAATTTGTCAATCTGGTGTCAGCGTTGTCGTCACACGACGACACAGCGCCTAGAGCATCCTCAGCCATGAGAGCATGGTCTCAAACAGCTTATCTTCGCGTCCGGTATAGCCATGGCCGGCTCCGTCAATTTCGCGAACCTGGACATGGGAGTAGCCTGCCGATTCCAGGTTACGGCGGGCTGCGCCACAAACCGGCAGCTCTTGCGACCCGCCGATGGCGCACTCCTCCGAACCGAATATGAAGAGTGTGGGACAGCGCGTATTTGCCGCGTGTATGGTCACGCTGTAGCGATTGTCCGGATTGAAGCAGTCCACGTAGGCTCGCGCGCTCCAAACTGACCCCCATGGAACTCCTGGGCGAAGAAGTACGTCCGTATTGCCCTCAGCGATGTTGCGCTCGGATTCGCGAAAAGGGCGCGAGAAGTCCTCCCCGTGCAACGCGATGACCCCTTCGTGGTTGTACTCGCCGGGCGACACGGGAATCACCGCCTCTACGTCCGCAAATCTTTCCGTTGCCTGCGCGTAAGTGGCGCGGACAGCTCCGCCGCTGTGCCCGCCGATGGCTATGCGGCGGTGTCCTCTCTCTCGCAGCAAGTTAAGCCAAGCCCCGAAGTCCGCCCGCGAGTCATCGACGGACTCGAAGGCGTAGCCGGCGAGCGGCCCTCCCCTGACACCACTTGCGAGGTGATCGTGGCCACGGCGGTTGGCTGTCACAAAGGCGATGCCCTGCTCCGCCATGCGCTGCCCCAATCTAAGGTAAAGGCTGCTGTAGAAGTGTCCGCCATCGCCGTGAAAGAACAGTATGGAGTCAACCGAATGGGACAGGCTCACGCCTGCCGGTGCGAAGTACGCGCCGGACAGCGGAATTCCCTCCGGTGTAGTAACCTCGACCAGGTCCGCAAGCATTTCGCCTCCCACTCTCTGATTCCACTCGTAGTTTGGCTCAGTTACAGGTTGATATGGTAACCTTGGTGCTGCTTCGTTGCAAAGTTGGTGTAAGCCAGTAGGGACAACTAATCAATTACTGCTGACAGTTGTTGTCGTCGCATTCAGGATTGCTTTTCATGTGGGCTTCACCCCCATCCTAACCTTCCCCCATCGAGGAGGAAGGGACAAAATGCCTGACCTAAACACTTGTAAGCAATACTACTAATTCCGTGCGTTAACATCCTCGCATTTGGACTATCATTTACGCTGATGAACTGACAGGGATTGATTGCAGGTTCAAGGGAGAGGAGCTTGTATGGCAGACGAGAAGAACGTATTGATAACGGGAGCGGCCGGACTCATAGGCGGTCTGCTCCAGAATGGCTTGAAGGACTCATACAACGTGTCCGGCGTAGATATAGTACCTGTCGAGGGATTCACAAGCCTAGTTGCCGACACCTCCGATCTCAACGCAGTAATGCCTGCTTACGATGGAGTGGATACGGTCATTGATCTCGCCAGCGTGCCGGACCAGGACAGCCCATGGGATGTCGTCTATCGAAACAACCTGTCCTCGACGTACAACGCCCTGGAAGCCGCGCGGCGGGCGGGAGTGAAGCGGGTTATCTTCGCAAGCTCCAATCATGCGACAGGCAACTATGAAGAAGACGAGCCTTACGCCTCCATTGTTGCAGGCAGGTACGACGGGTTGGACCCGGCGACATTTCCCCGCGTAACGGTTGACATGCCGATACGACCTGACGGGCCATACGGAATAGGCAAGGCGTTCGGAGAGGCCGCAGGACGGTACTACTCGGACCACTTCGGGTTGTCGGTCATCTGCCTACGGATAGGGACACTCAACCGCGAGGGCAAGCCATTGGTTCCCAGGCAATTCGCCACTCTGCTGTCGCACCGCGACCTGGTGCAGTTGGTTCGCAGGTGCATAGACGCGCCCGATAGCGTCAAGTTCGCTATCTTCTACGGCGTCTCCAACAACACCTGGCGCTTCTGGGACATCTCGAACTCGCGCGAGCTCATCGGGTACGAACCCGAGGACGACGCCGAGCAGTGGAGATGATCGCACCCGCACTCGCGAATTTAGCCCAGTCCCCCTGTCTGCACAGGGGCAGGCTCTTCGACAATCCTTCGACAAGCTCAGGACAGGGACGGACAGGAACTGATCTTCCCTGATCAAGCTTCCCCGATCAAGGTCGGAAGGGCTTATGAAATCGTCTTGCGACTTTCAATTAGTGGCTCTTCGCCTGAATAAGACTACCAGCACGAATATCCCGCTTCCCACCAGGGCCATGGCAGGACCGGCGGGCAGATTGAAGTGGTAGGACACGTAGAGGCCCGTCACGGAAGCCACAACTCCCAGCGCCGCGGCCACCACCATCATAGGGACAAAACGTCTGACCAGCAGATACGCGGTGGCAGCAGGCGTTACCAGCATTGCCATGACAAGCACAACGCCCGCCGCCTGGATTCCTACCACGATAACGAGGGCAAGCATTACGAGGAACGAATAGTCAACGATGTTGGCGCGCGCGCCGACTACCTGCGATGCGACGGGATCGAAACTCGCGAACAGGAGCCAGTGGTGAAGAGTGAAGAGTCCCAGGACGACCATCGCGGTTATCCCAAGCGATATGTAGATGCCGGTCGGGGATATGGCAAGGATCTGCCCAAGGAACAGGTCCTCTATATTAAACTTGATCGAGGTAGAAGTTGACAGCATCACAAGTCCCAGGGCGAACATGGTCGCAAAGAGGATGCCGATTGAAGTATCGGCGCTGAGTCCCGCGCGCCGGCTCAAAGCTCTGACCAGGACGGTAACAGAGACTCCCGTTGGAACGGCTGCAATGACCGGGTTAATGCCGACTATGAACCCAAGCACGATTCCCGGTAGCACGGAGTGGGCGAGAGCGTCGCCAATGAAGGCGAGATTCCTGGTGACGACGTACGCGCCAACGAGCGGACACATCACGCCCACAAGCACCGAGCCGATCAGCGCCCTCACCATGAAGCCGTACTCAAGTGGGGCGAGGAATAAATCTATCATGCAGTCGTTCTACTGCTCCTCGTCACCTGCGAGGGATATGCCGTGCGCGCCGTACATCTCCTCCATTACCTCGGAGGTAAACACCTGTTCGGGGGGACCGCAGGCGCACACGTGGCAGTTCAGACACAATATCTCGTCGAAACGGCCGGACAGATTGGTAAGATCGTGGGTCGCCAGCAGGACGATCCGTCCTTCATCCCGGAGGGTCTGGAGAACCTCAACGAGCTCTTCCTGTGCACCGACGTCAACTCCGCTGAACGCTTCATCCAGAAGGAGCACACTCGCCTCTTGAGCCAAAGCTCTGGCGACGAATACCCTCTGCCTCTGCCCTCCGGAAAGCTCCGTCATTAGGGAAGTGCGAAGATCCCACATGCCAACACGGCCCAGGCACACGTTGACAATCTCACGGTCCCTCTTTCCGGGCCGCCGGAACCATCCCAACCTGCAGCAGCGGCCCATCATCACAACGTCCATAACGGACACAGGAAACCGCCAGTTGACGCTCTCTCGCTGGGGCACATACGCCAGCGCTCCACTTTTCCGGTCCGCGCAGTGGAGAGTTACCTTCCCCTGGCGGACCGGTAGGAGTCCTGCAATAGCGTTGAAGAGAGTGCTTTTGCCTGCGCCGTTCGGTCCTACTACGCCCATTAGAGTTCCGGCATCTACGTCGAAGGTGACGTCGCTCAACGCCGTGCGCCCGCCGAGTTCGACGGATACGCCGTCAAGCGACATGCTCGCTCTATTGGGGTTCGTATCGACGGTCACTTCAATGCCTCAACGATTCGTTCAACGTTCGAGCGCACCATACCGATGTATGTGTCTCCGCTGGTGCCCTCTTCCCCGAGCGATCCGGAATAAAGCTGCACTATCTCCGCGCCGGTTTCCCTCGCCAGTGCCTGAACAATCTTCTGATCCACCGTTGTTTCACCGAACACCGCCGGCACATTGTGCTCGCGGACCGTATCAATCAATCCCGCAATATGTTCTGCCGAAGGCTCTACGTGAGTTGACAGGGAGGGTATAACCAGCCCGACCACCTCAAAACCATAGAGTTTCGCAAAGTATGAGAGGCTGTCGTGCGAAGTGATGAGCAGTCTGCGCTCAGGCGGCACCATTTCAACGTGAGTCAGAGTCCATGCATGCAGCATGTCCAGTTCCTTCTCATAGGCGGCGGCGTTCGCAAAGTATGTGTCGGCGCTTTCCGGGTCTAAGGCAGCGAGCCGAGAGGCAATTTCGTGAACCGCGATCTTCACGCGAATTGGGTCAAACCAGAAGTGAGGATCGAGGGGGCCATGGTCGTGATCGTGGTGCGCGTGGGCGTCCTCACCCTCATGGTCGTCATGATCGTCGTGGTCATCATCGCCTTCATGATCTTCATCTTCCTCGTGGTCGTCGTGATCGTCGTGGTCGTCATGCCCTTCATGGTCATCATGTTCATCGTGGTCGTCCAGGATGCCGACAAAGGCGATTTTGGTGGGTTTGCCATCCACGTCCCAGTGCTCGACCACTTCCAGGTCGTGTCCATCCAACTGTAGCACTTCGCCGCCAACGGAGTCCGTGATGAAGACCGCATCGCCTGCCGTCGCCAAGTGGGGGCGTCCCCAGAATCCGGTTTCTACAGGCGTGGTGAGGAAGCCTGAATTCGACGCCAGCAGATCGAGGTCGTGGGCGTCATACATGCGAAGCTCGCCATCGCTCATTACTACGAAGAGTGTTTCGCCTCCATGTCCGAAAGCCACCTGAATCGGGCGGAGAGCATCCGTGCTTGGGATGAGTTGTTCCATCTCCCCTTCTTCGGGTTCTACTATGTATAGCCCTACGGCTGAGCCAAGAGCAAAGAAGTGATGGAGGTCATGATACCCCCAGACGGAGGTCAGGCGAAAGTCATCGGGAGAGCCTTCAGGGGCCGAGACGAACACATGGGAGTATTCGCCATGGTCAGCTTCCAAGACCAGGACACCGCCGACACACCCGAAGGCCGCCATGTGGCCGTTGCCTGCGTCACCGTGCAGTCCTTCGCAGCCCTCGGCGCTGTACAGAATGTTGCCGTCCAGGTCGCGGATGTCCGCGCCTATTGGCGACCGATATTCGTCGGGATTTGAAGCATAGTCCGGATGCTGGATAGTCGTGGCGAACAGGTCATGTGCCAGTGGCACTGCGCCGCCGTGCTGCGGTCCCACGTTCATCTTTACAGGAACGTAGCTGTCTCCCATCTCTTCCAGCTCGTGCTCGTTAATCAGTACCAAGTCTCCGGAGCCGTCGTAGAAGATCGCGGCCCACTCGCCATCGATATAGAGATGAACGGGGCGGTCTCCACTCAGGTCCACGGGGAGTCTCCTTATATCTCCCTCTACGAGGTCGAAATGGTCGCCGTGAGGCTCCATGTATATGCCGCCGTCAAACAGGTGCGCGGTGTTTGCATCCGACGAGACGGCTACCGCATAGCGACCGCTCTCCGTAGCGTAAATGCGCCCAGCGCGCGAGCCAAGGTCAAAGTGGTTTTGGTCCACTTCTCCGCTCTCCAGGTCTATCACGGAGAGATTCCCTTCCTCGCCGTCGCCGACAAGCAAGCGCCCTATTATCGCTTCACCATGATCGTCGTCGTGGTCATCATGATCATCGTGGTCGTCGTGAGCCATGTGATCATCGTGATCGTCGTGGTCATCGTGAGCGCCGGTCTCGGAAAATTCAATCGGGTCGATGTTGTCGCCGAGGGCGACTACCCTTGATTCGTCCGCGCTGGCATTGTGCAGCAGCTCTTCCAGCCATTCGGCTTCGAGTCCCAATCCAACAGACAGCACGGCGTCAGCGTCCGCAATCATTGCGACATCACGAGCGCCGGGTATCAAGTGGTGAGGATCGGCGCCGGGCGGCAGCAGGCTAAATACATCGACTCTGTCTCCGCCAACTACTCTTACCCAGTCAGCTACAAAGTTCGCGGTAGTAACAATGTTGAGTTTTGGCGCAGCGGAAGGCGCCGTGCGGCTGGGTGCTGCAACGGCGGGGGCTGGGCTTGGCGCCGGAGCTGCCGTCTGAGGCGCGGTGGCCGGCTGTGCCGCGGGGGCAGCCTGAGCTGCGGGGGCGGGTTGAGCGGGCGCTGCCGGCTGAGCCGAGGTGGCAGGCTGAGTAGCAGGGGCGGGCTGAGTCTGCGTGACCGGTTGAGGCGCCGGCGCCGGATCAGGCGTATTGTCGCAGGCGGCGATGAAGACCGCGGCAAGCACGGCCAGCATCAGGGCGAAAGTCCGCCCCAGATTTCCGAAGCATTTTATGTCGGGTGTCAGGTTCAATTTGATTCACTCCCTTGTTCAGCCAGAGTATCCGCTGTCTAAAGATCGGGTTGTCTATTACGATTTTGGGATTTTGGCGTGACATTTCGAGTCACCTGATTGGGTGGCAGAAGCGATGTCCAATTATCAATGGAACAATCGGGCACAATCGCTAATTCCTGCCGTTGCGCGGGCAATTCTGGCAGTTCGCGTACAAGCAGTCCACGTACAATTCGATGCGGTGACCGATAGTCTGCCCGGGGGCGTCGTTGCTAATGGCTCTCATAAGCCGCTCGACCGTGGCGAGTCTGAATTCCTCCACTGCTCCGCACACGACGCATACGGAGTGGTGATGGTGCCCCCTTTCGCAGAGGCTGTAGATCGGAGCGCCGCCCAACGAGTCAAGCTTGCAGAGCATTCCCGCTTCCAGAAAGAGCTTCAGGGTACGAAATACCGTTGCCCTGCCCACCGACGGCAACTCTTCACAGAGCGCCTGGGCTGTAAAGCCTTCACGCTTCTGCTCAATCAGGCGCGCTATCATCACTCTTGGAACGGTGATTCTATATCCCCGTTCCCCAAGCACCGCCATCAGGTTTGCGCGTTGATTCATGATCATCGTAATGATATGTAGTATCACTAATGTGCGTATAAGCAAAGGCTGGATAACTTATTCAGCGATACAATGTATCATTGCGCTAGAACGGTGTCAACTTTTATGGCATGACTGTCGTTCTCGGCGCGTCTTGATTTTCACTCTCGTTATTCCCACGAAACGGGAGTCCAGAAATCGTGGAATTATAGGCGTCCTGATGCTCTTCACACCCTCTAACCTGAACCCGTCAAGAACTGACAAGGGTAGGTATTTGGCATTTCAAATGAATTGCCGCCACGCCTCGTAGGATTCAGATTCCTGCCGTCATTCCGAACGAATTGAGGAACCTGGCGTCCTTAACTACGTTTAGGCTGGTCTTTTGGCAGATATTTCAGATTCTTCACTCCGCTGCGCTGCGCTCAGAATGACAAAGTGAGCTAGGCTGCGCTCAGAACGACAGAAAGCGTGGGTTTTAGACTGGAATCACCCTTTTCACTTTCCCTGCTTGATGAAGTCTGCGATTCGCTCACCTATCATGAGGACGGTTACGTTGATGTTGGCGCGGACGCATTCGGGCATGATGGAGGCGTCCACTACTCGCAAGCCGTCCGCTCCATAGAGCTTGCCGTACTGGTTCACAACTGCCATTGGGTCTGAACTTGGGCCCATCTTGGCGGTGCAGGAGATGTGGTGGCCAGTGCCTACCCAGCGCTTCATCCACAGGTCCAGCGCCTCGTCGGTTGCCAGGTCCGAATCTTCCGGATAGACGCGCTTGTCAATCATGGCTGCCATCGCGGGATGGTCTTCCATGCCGACCACCAGGCGGACGCCGTCCCTGTACCTTCGCAGGTCCTCCTCATGGTCGAGCAGGTTGTAATCGAGATAAGGATAGTCCCTGTAGTCGTTGGAGCGGAGGCGCAACTCGCCCTTCGAGTGGGCGAGATTCAACCCCAAGCCAGCGCCCAAGCCAACCACGTCACCGTGCTCGCCGCCATGGTTGCGCCCTGCGCCAGAGGCGGCGGAGAGGTACACAATCATGTCGTTCTCAAGGGGAGAGCCTTCGGCGGTGTACCGGGCGAGAAGCTGGCCGTTCGGCACAAAGCGTTCCAATTCCACCTCCGGCTTCGTTGCCCACAGGATGCTGAGTAGGGGGTGGTCGGCGAGGTTCTGACCGACGCCGGGCGCGTCGATTAGAGTTTCTATGCCGTGCTCGGCCAGATGGTCCTTGGGTCCTATGCCGGAGAGCATAAGTAGCTGGGGAGAGCCGATAGCGCCCGCGCTGAGTATGACATCTTCAGCCTCTACGACGAAGGATTCCTCGTCTGATACGGCTTCGACGCCGGTGGCTCTGGGGCGTTGTCCGGTGGTATCGAATAGTATCCTTTTGACGGTCACGTTTGCCCTGATGGTGAGATTGAGCCGGTGGCGAGAGAGGCCGAGGTAGCCGATGGAGGTGGACCAGCGGATGCCGTTGGGATTGTTCAGGGGGATGGGGCCCACGCCCGTGGTGCCGGGTGCGTTGTGGTCCTCACAGTGGGGGTGTCCGCCGCCACGCCACGCCTCGAACCATGCCCTATTGCCCTCGCGCCAAGTCTCCTGCGGGAACCGGTGGCAGATGATGGGACCGTCAGAGCCGTGGAAGTCACCTGGGTCGTCCTGATAGGTGGTGTCGGTCTCCAGCTTGTTGAAGTAGGGCACCAGCTTCTGGAAGTTCCACTCGTCGTTTCCCCACTCCGCCCAGTTGTCGTAGTCCTCGGGGACGCCGCGCAAGAAGACGGTTCCGTTGATGGCGCTGGAGCCGCCGGTAACCTTGCCCCTGGGAATCTCTATCTCCGCCTCGGACGTGCCTCTGGCGGTGTACTGCCAGTTGTGGTCGCTGTCCCAGATGCTCTTGGTTGACTTGTAGCCGAACTTGACCTCCTCCGGGAGGGTGTCGATGTCCGGATAGTCGGAACCTGCCTCAAGCAGCAGCACCGAGGTGTTGGGGTCTTCCGATAGCCTTGTGGCGAGAATCGCGCCTGCCGAGCCTGCGCCGATGACGATGTAGTCGTATTTCAAAATGAACCTCCTGAGTATTAGTGGGGGCATAATTCATTCACCCCCATCCTAACCTTCCCCCATCGAGGGGGAAGGGAAAGTGTGCCTTATGTCAATAGGTGTAGGCAGTATCGTCAATCGGCGGGGGCCGCGATGGGTTCATGCGCCTTTAGGAAGCGGCGGGCCTGGGCTACTACCTCGTCGATGTGCTGCTGGGTGTCCTTCCACGGGAATCTCGTTACTTCCGCGTTCGGTGCGAGGCCGGCGACTTCCATCGCGCATTCGTAGGGGTGCGCGGGTACGTTGTCGGGGGCTATCAGCAGGGGTGTCTGAAGGTGGCGCACGAAGTCGCGAGTAACGGTGAAGACAAAGTCTGCGCGGCTAGTGTACATGCTCGTGAGGAAGTCGTGGACCATTTCCATGGTGATTTCGGGGCGGCTTTCGCAGAGGGGTGGGCCCCATCGGGCGGTGTTGTTCTGATAGAAGATGTCGGGCGCTTCGGGGTTGAATCCGCTGGGCTGCATGAGCGCCGCAGCCACGATGCGGTCCGGTGCGAGCCTTAGCAGATTGTGAATCATGGGGCCGCCTATGCAGAAGCCCATGACCAAGAAGCGATCGATGCCGAGATGGTTCATAAGCCCAAGCTGGTCGTCCGAGTAGGCGTCCCATGGGCGGTCGATCTCCAGAGGACCAGTGGATTGCCCCTGGTCGGCGTTTCGGAGGTCGGCTGCGATGCAGCGGAAGTCGTCCTTGTAGGTGTGCAAAGGGTTGAAGGGCACAGCCGTGTTCAAGCCCTCGATGGTGGAGTTAAGCCCGCCACCCGGAATTATCAGCAAGGGGAATCCTGAACCGACTTCTTCGTAGTAGATGCGATTGGGTCCTCTTTCGTAGAACGGCATGGCGATTTTCCTCCCTCAGCGAGTTTCAAGACTAGCTTGTTGCCCATAGGGCCGCGCCGTGTTTTACGGCGCGACATCCTGACGCCGGGTATTGTATGAGATTACAGTTCGTCTGCCTACCTCGGCGTCATTTCCACTGATGAGGGATGAGGATAGCGACAAAGGGAACAAAGGGCACAGCGAGATTTCACTTTCTTCCCCTGGTCGTTTCTAGCGGACTCGTCCTTCGACAGGCCTCTTCGACAAGCTCTAGCCTCCCTTGTCGAGGGTTCAAGGGTAGGTATTGAAAATAATCGTGCTTGCGGTTGCGATTTCACCCCATCCCTTCGGCAAGCTCAAGGCAGGCTCTAACCTTCCCCGGTCGAGGGGGAAGGGAGTTATGGCTTCACCCCCATCCCTGAATCAAGTTCAGGACAGGCTCTAGCCTTCCCCCGTCAAGGGGGAAGGGACTGGTTTTTTTGGGTGGGTGGCGGTCAGGGGTAGGGATCGTCGGGGATGGTGCGCCAGCGGAACTGGTTGATGTCTATTTCCACGCCCGGGTTGATTCGCTCAAGGTATGCCTTGTACCTTCTCTTGTAGTCTGCCTGCCTCTCCCGGTCGTGTATGAAGGTGTCCCAGCCGGGGGCGAGCGCTAGGCGTTTCTCCAGCGCCTCCCCGCTCAGTTCGTTGCCATCGCAGTCGTACCGTCTGTTTTCGCAGATGCACCAGGCATCGGGATAGGTCTCATAGTACACGGGACCGTGCAGGCTGAACTCTACGGCTTCGGCGCGGCGGCGGTCGTAATCCTCACGGCGCAGGCGCTCTTCTCTCTCTTCAGGAGTCTCCACAGGCTCCGCCTCTTCCTCTTCTTCTTCTGTGAAGTCGAAGACGCAGCGAATCAGTTCCCTGCTGGCGGACATCCTGTGGTTAGGCTTGAAGTCAGCAAGCTCTCCCTGCATAGCCTGTATGAGGAAGTCGATGATGAGGTCGCCACCGTCTGTCTTCTCCTGCGCTAATTGCGCTATCTCTGTGCTTATGCGCGTGTCTGCTCTGCGTGAGTCGCGGCGTTCGCGCCTCGTGGGAGGCTGCGGGTCGAGGTTGTCAATGAATGCCTTGGCTTTTACGCCCGTGAACTTTTCGAGCAGGCGCACTGCTTCGAGCCTGTGGCAGGCTCTGAAGTCGTCGAACTCGCCTTTCATCGCGGAGATGAGGAAGCCGATTATAAGATCACCGTCGCCGGTCTTTTCGAGTATCTTCTGTCTGAAGGACTCTACGAGTTGCCGGTGGGTGGTCTGTTGTTCAGTTGTGGGTTGTGAGTTCACAGTTTTCAGTTTCCCCTCGCCCCGCCCCTGGATTCCTGCCTCCGCAGGAATGACAAATTGTGAATGGATAGGATAGATGGTGTGTTGTTGGTAGTTGCGCTCTAGTAATCATACGTTCTGTATTGTAAGGACGGATGCACGGCTTGTCAAGGGTTAATTCAAACAGAATGGACAGCCCTTCGGCAGGCTCAGGGCAGGCTCTAGCCTTCCCCCGTCGAGGGCTGAGAGGGGTAGGTATTTAAGATAATCGTGCTTGCGGTTGCGATTTCACCCCCATCCCAACCTTCCCCCATCAAGTCAAGGGAGAAGGAGTTTATGCTCTGGATTTTCAGCCATTCCTGCTATATTCAGCCGGAATTATACGTGAAATGCCCCTATACCTACCCTTGTCAGCCCGTCGAGGGGGAAGGGATTATCGTCCTCGCTCCTCTTCCGGAGACTAACAGGATGTACAGCCCCCTGTCTGCACAGGGGCAGGCTCTTCGATAAAGTTAGGACGGGGCTGGAGTTGTGGCAATTATGCCCGCGCTAATGGTGGTGTGAATTGGTTGACAGTGAAATTTGGTTGTTATATTATAGTATGATAGTCAAAATATGTGCTTTTTCACCATCGCGTACTCTCGATTGCAGACATATCACCTCAGTCGAGGTGCGCCTTTTTTGTCCTCACACAGTTTTCCCCATGTTCGGCCCCATTATGGGCCCCATCGTCCCAGTCATTGACGACTAAACACCAAATTTAGCCATCACAGACAGACGACAACCAAGCTGTTTACTATCATAGCCAGGCACGATAGCCAGCCACCATTGCAAGGCAGTTCATCCAAGCTACCGAAAAGCCGTCACTTTGCTGAGGAGCGTGAGTGCATGACCTTATCTATTATTAAACCCGCTACGAATGGCCATTCTACCGAAGACGAGAAGCGTTCATACGCGGCAACATCCACAGTATTGGACGTACCCAACCTCATACAGGTGCAACTCGACTCGTTCGAGTGGTTCAAGTCGGACGGTCTGAAGGACTTGTTCGAGGAGATTTCGCCGATAGAGGACTCGCCGGGAGCCCGGTTCGAGCTTTCATTGGGGGACCATTATTTCGAGGATCCCAAGTACACCGAAGAGGAGTGCCGCGAGAAGGAGATAACCTACTCTGCGCCCCTGTACGTAACGGTTACGCTGGAGATTAAGGCGTCAGGCACGGGACACGGCGAGATCAAGGAACAGACGCTGTTCATCGGGGATATTCCGATGATGACGAGCAACGGGACATTCGTCATCAATGGCGCGGAGCGCGTTGTGGTGAGCCAGCTTGTGCGTTCGCCAGGCGTGTATTTCACGACTACGCCGGATACGAACACGGGTCGCGGACTGGCGTCGGCGAAGCTGATACCGTATCGCGGAGCGTGGATGGAATTCGAGACTTCGAGCCGGGATGTGGTATCGGTGAAGGTTGACCGAAAGCGGAAGACGCCGGTCAGCACACTGCTGCGCGCGATGGGGTATGCGACGAACGAGGAACTCATCGAGTTGTTCTCTGATGTGGATGTAAACCCTGAGCATGAGTACATTCGCACGACGATCGATAGGGACGGTGCGGTTACGAATGAGGAAGAGGCTCTGCTGGAGTTCTATCGCAGGCTGAGGCCGGGTGAGCCGACGAGCCTTGACAACGCTAAGGACCTTATACAGAACCTGTTCTACAACGAGAGACGATATGACCTGGGCCGTGTGGGGCGTTACAAGCTGAACCGCAGTCTCGAAAGGGACCCGGCGAATACGGTACGCACGCTGGAGGCGGAGGACATCATCACGCTGCTGAAGCAGATGATCCGAATCAACAATGGCGAGATTACGCCGGACGACATCGACCATCTGGGCAACAGGCGAGTGCGCGCGGTGGGGGAGCTGATACAGAACCAGGTGCGCGTGGGTCTGCTACGGATGGAACGGGTCATCAAGGAGCGAATGACGACCCAGATAGATCCTGCTACGACGACGCCGGCGGCGCTGATAAACATCAGGCCGGTGGTTGCGGCGGTGCGGGAGTTCTTTGGCGGGTCGCAGTTGTCGCAGTTCATGGACCAGACGAACCCGCTGGCGGAGTTGACGCACAAGCGCAGGCTGTCGGCGCTGGGTCCGGGTGGCCTGTCGCGGGAGCGTGCAGGATTTGATGTGCGCGACGTGCATCACTCGCACTACGGGCGTATCTGCCCTATCGAGACACCTGAAGGTCCGAATATCGGGCTGCTGGGATCGCTGGCGACTTACGCCCGCACGAATGAGTTCGGGTTCATCGAGACGCCTTACCGCCGGATTCTGACTGAGATATCGAATACGGATCCGGATATCGAAGGACGCACGCTGGAGCAGGACCTGATAGGCGATGACGGCAAGAGACTGCTGACGGAGGGCCGGGTGGTGAACAGCCGCTATATGAGGCGGGTTTTGGCGCTGCCGGAGCAGATGGTCAAGGTGAAGCCGTATGTGTCTATGAACGAGAATGCTATTGAGTATCTTGCGGCGGACGGCGAAGAGGGCCTGGACATCGCAATGGCGAGCGCCGCTCTGGATGAGAAGGGGCAGTTCGTCGATGAGCGGATAGAGACGAGGCGGGGCGAAGGTGTCGGGATGGAGCCGCCAGAGAATGTGGCGTACATGGATGTGTCGCCGATGCAGCTTGTGAGCGTATCGACTGCGCTGATTCCTTTCCTTGAGCATGACGACGCGAACAGGGCGCTGATGGGATCGAATATGCAGAGGCAGGCCGTGCCGCTTCTTAAGCCGGAGTCGCCGCTGGTAGGTACGGGCATGGAGAGCCGTGTGGCGCGGGACAGCGGACAGGTCATCATGTCCGAGGTGAACGGCGTGATAACTGAGGTTACGGGGGACCGCATAAGTGTTGTTGACGAGAACGGCGAGCTGCATACGCACAGGCTGCTGAAGTTCCTGCGGAGCAACCAGGGGACTTGCATCAACCAGCGTTCCATCGTGAACAAGGGTGATGTGGTGCGCGTGGGCGATGTGCTTGCGGACAGCTCCTCGACGGGTGGTGGTGAGCTTGCGCTGGGACAGAATGTGCTGGTGGCGTTCATGAGCTGGGAGGGGTACAACTTCGAGGACGCGATCATCCTCAGCCGCAAACTGGTGAAGGACGATAAGTTCACTTCGATACATATAGAGAAGCACGAGGTGGAGGCGCGGGACACGAAGCTGGGACCTGAAGAGATTACGCGAGACATCCCTAATGTGGGTGAGGACAGCCTGCGGGACCTGGACGAGGAAGGAATCATCCGGGTTGGCGCGGAGATCAAGACGGGCGACATACTGGTCGGCAAGATAACGCCGAAGGGCGAGACGGAGCTGAGCGCGGAGGAGAAGCTGCTGCGGGCGATATTCGGCGAGAAGGCGCGGGATGTGAAGGACACATCGCTGCGCGTGCCTCATGGGGAACGCGGCAAGGTTATCGGCGTGAAGGTGCTGAACCGTGTCGATAAGGACGAGCTTTCGCCGGGCGTGAATAAGATGGTGCGGCTGTGGATCGCGCAGACGCGGAAGATTACCGAGGGCGACAAGATGGCGGGCCGTCACGGGAACAAGGGCGTGGTGGCGAAGATAATGCCGGAAGAGGATATGCCGTTCCTGCCGGACGGTACGCCGGTTGACATCATACTCAATCCGATTGGCGTGCCTTCGCGCATGAACCTGGGCCAGGTGCTGGAGACGCATCTGGGCTGGGCGGCGCACAACCTTGGCTTCAAGGCGGTTACGCCGGTTTTCGACGGCGCGCCGGATACGAGTATCGAGGATGCGCTGGCGCAGGCGTGGATTATCGACGAGGCGGAAGCGGTGGATGTGGCGTCTGACGACTCTTCCGGGATGAAGCAGATTGATCTGGGGAGGGTTCGGAACTGGCTTGAGGAGAGGAATTACAGCTTCGAGAGGGTGTTTTCGGGTCTGGACGGTACGGAGCCGCTGCCGGGAGAGGCGACGAGGGTGTGTCTTGAGACGTGGCTTCGCGAAGAGATACGGATTGATGTGTCTCAGATGACTCTGGAGGACATGAAGGAAGAGGCGCTGCGGCTGAATCGCGAAGACCAGGTAGCCGCGCCGACACTGGGCAAGTCGATACTGTTCGACGGTCGCACGGGCGAGCGATTCGACCAGCCGATTGCGGTGGGCTACATATATATGATGAAGCTCATCCACCTGGTGGAGGATAAGATACACGCGCGCTCAACTGGTCCGTACTCGCTGATAACCCAGCAGCCGCTGGGCGGCAAGGCGCAGTTCGGCGGACAGCGGTTCGGCGAGATGGAGGTGTGGGCGCTAGAGGCGTACAGCGCGGCGAATAACCTCCAGGAGATGCTGACACTGAAGTCGGACGATGTAATCGGCAGGGTGAAGACTTACGAGGCAATCGTCAAGGGCGAGAATGTTACGCAGCCGGGCGTGCCAGAGTCGTTCCATGTGCTGATGAAGGAACTTCAGAGCCTGGGGATGTCTGTGGAGCTGATGCACGAGCAGTCCAGCCAGTTCATGCTGGATGACTTCGCTGACGAAATGGGTGATGACGAAATGGGCGCCCTGGAGGAGTTCCCTTCGGCGCTGGATATGGACGACATGTTCAGCGATGTGCCGCCGCTATTGAATGGCGACACGGAGTTTGGCACGGCGGAGCCGGGGCCGGGCGTGTCGGAGACGCCGAGCGCGACGGTTGAAGATGACGGCGCTGGGACGCAAGAGACGCCTTCTCCGACCGTTGGGGATGATTAGCGTGAGAAAACTGACATGGATGCAGGAGATGTAGAAGATGTTTTTCACCCCCATCCTAGCCTTCCCCCATCAAGGGGGAAGGGACAAATTACCTAACCTCCATGTGTAAGCAATGCCAAAGAGTTTGGCGTATAACGAGGTGAGTGGGCTAGGCAAGAGCTGATCAGGGTACTCATTTGACAGACACTCTCATTGATTACTTGAGCAGAGGAATGCGATGCGAGTTAGTCATGACACTCACCCTCATGTAGATCTTCTCTACTTCAGCACGGGAACGCCTGATGTTGGAGGGTTTGACATGTTCACCGCGCCGGGAGTTGTCGTTTTTGTCGGCACGGAAGACGGGCACGACGTCGTAGGAATTGAGATTATAGGTGGATCCGCATACCTGCCATTGGGCAAGAAGGGATACGACGCTAGGGCTGACACTCTAATGCTGGGCGAAAAATGCGCGACCCCCGATCTCATAACCAAGAACGACGATTTTGTCGCATACTGGCAGGTTGACGAAGAATTTCCAGATGTAGGGTTCCTAGAACCCATCGGCGTGGAAATCAGGAATGTTTCGACGCACATAGCGAATATGAAAGTCCTATCCGGAGAGCCGGCAGTGAGCTAACTCACTGCTGGGCGAACAGATCGATACACTAGCAAACCAACACACTGACAAGACATTCAGGGAGTGTGCTAAATGGCTCAAGGTGGCAACGACTTCAATGCAATCAGGATATCGCTCGCTTCCCCGGAGCAGATACGGCTCTGGTCATACGGTGAGGTGGTCAAGCCTGAGACCATAAATTACCGCACGCTGCGTCCGGAGAAGGACGGACTGTTCTGCGAGCGGATCTTCGGTCCGACAAAGGACTGGGAATGCTACTGCGGCAAGTACAAGAAGATACGGCACCGGGGCATCATCTGCGACCGCTGCGGCGTGGAGATTGCGCGGGCGAAGGTGCGGCGAGAGCGTATGGGACACATCCACCTCGCGGCGCCGGTGGCGCATATCTGGTTCTCGAAGGGAACGCCGAGCCGACTGGGGTTGATGCTGGACCTTTCGCCGAAGAACCTGGACAGGGTGCTGTATTTCGCGCAGTATCTCATCACGAATGTCGATCGGGAACTGGTGGCGGATGAGGTTGACCGCTTGCAGAACGGCCTTGACGCTGAACTCGACCGCTTGGAAACTCGTTTGCTCGAAAAGACCGAGGAGATTCAGGCGAAGATCGACGGCGCGGAAGAGAGCGGCCTGAGCGAAGAGGATGCGGAGGCATTGAGGCAGGAGATCGGGCAGCTCAATGCGAGCTTCGAGGAGGAGCGGGACAATCTGGAGAACGAGATACAGGACCAGATTGACGACATGGAAGGACTAGCCGTGGGCGGACTGCTGACGGAGAGCCGTTTCCGGGATCTGCGCGACAGCTGCGGCGATGTGTTCGAGGCGGGCATGGGCGCCGAGTCGGTTTTGGAACTGCTGCGGAATATCGACCTCGACGACATGCGGGACGCTCTTCAGGAAGAGATTCGCACGACCTCAGGCCAGCGACATAAGAAGGCTGTGAAGAGGCTGCGGGTGGTGGAAGCATTCCGTAAGAGCGAGAACAAGCCGGACTGGATGATATTCACCGAGCTGCCGGTGCTGCCGCCTGAGCTTCGCCCGATGGTGCAGCTTGACGGCGGGCGTTTCGCTACCAGCGACCTGAACGACCTGTACCGCAGAGTGATCAACCGCAACAACAGGCTGAAGCGACTCATCGACCTGATGGCGCCGGAGATTATCGTGCGGAACGAGAAGCGCATGCTGCAGGAAGCGGTTGACGCGCTAGTGGATAACGGCAGACGCGGCAGGGCTGTGGCGGGGAGCCACAACCATAAGCTGAAGTCGCTGTCTGACTTGCTGCGGGGCAAGCAGGGCCGCTTCCGCCAGAACCTTCTGGGCAAGCGTGTGGATTACAGCGGACGCTCGGTCATTATCGTGGGGCCGGAGTTGAAGCTGAATGAGTGCGGACTGCCGCGCAAGATGGCACTGGAGCTGTTCAAGCCGTTCGTAATGAACAAGCTGGTGATAAACGGCTACGCGCACAATATCAAGAGCGCGAAGAGGCTTGCGGAGAGCGAGCGTCCTGAAGTATGGGACATCCTGGAGCGCGTGGTGCAGGACCGGCCTGTACTGCTAAACCGCGCCCCGACGCTGCACAGGCTTGGTATCCAGGCGTTCCAGCCGGTGCTTATCGAGGGAAGCGCGATCCGGCTGCATCCTCTAGTCACTACGGCGTTCAACGCGGACTTCGACGGTGACCAGATGGCGGTGCATGTGCCGCTGTCGAAGGAAGCTGTATGGGAAGCGAAGCGGATGATGCTGAGCACAAACAACATGCTCGCGCCAAGCTCGGGCGAACCCATCGTGTCCCCTACGCTGGACATGGTGTTGGGCTGCTTCTACATGACACAGTCACTGGAAGGGGCGCGAGGCGAAGGACGCGAATTCGCGGACATCGAGGATGCACGACTGGCGTACGAACTAGGTCTGCTCGACCTGCGCGCGCAGGTGAAGGTACGCAGCGAGGAAGATGACGTCTGGATGGAAACGACTCCTGGACGGATAGTCTTCAACGATGCGCTGCCGGAGGATCTGGGCTTCTATAATACGGTCATCGACAGGGGGATGCTTAACGAAATAACCTCTCAGGCGCACCAGCTTCTGGGGAATGAAGGTACGGCTGAAGTTCTGGATAATATCAAGGATATGGGTTTCCATTACGCATCGAAGTCGGGCGTTACCATCGCCATCAACGATGTGGAGGTGCCGACACAGAAGCAGGAAATCATCAAAGACGCTGAGGCCGACATATCCGATCTCGACGAGATGTACATGGACGGTCTTGTAACCGAAGACGACCGCTACAACCAGACGGTTGGCATCTGGACGAGTGCGAACGACAAATTGACGAAGGCTGTGGAAGATAATCTAAGTGAATACGGTGGCGGCAAGCAGGGCGCGATGAACTATGCCGGGATCGGGTTGTACATGATGGCGACATCGGGCGCCAAAGGTAACATCGCGCAGATAAAGCAGATGGCGGGCATGCGCGGACTGATGTCCGACCCGCACGGTCGCATTATCGAGCGTCCCATCAAGTCGAGCTTCCGCGAGGGATTGAGCGTGCTGGAGTATTTCATCTCAACGCACGGCGCTCGTAAAGGTCTCACTGATACGGCGCTGAGGACTGCGGACAGCGGCTACATGACGCGCCGCCTCATCGATGTGGCGCAGGAACTTATCATTTTGGAAGAGGACTGCGGTACGCTGGAAGGCATGCTGATAGAAACGAAGCGACCGGACTCGATTCTGCCTCCGTTCGAGGACAGGGCGAAGAGCCGATATGCCGCGGAAGCGGTGGCTGATCCGAACACGGGCGAGATAATAGTTGAGCGCAACGAACTACTAAGCGTGGAGGCGCTTGCGAAGATAGTCGAGGCGGGAGTGTCGCACGTAATGGTGCGCTCGCCGATAAGGTGCGAGGCGGAGCGCGGGCTGTGCCGTATGTGCTATGGGCTGTCGCTTGCCACATGGAGGCCGATAATGATTGGAGAGGCGGTGGGAATCATCGCGGCGCAGAGCATCGGCGAGCCGGGCACGCAGCTTACGATGCGTACTTTCCACACGGGAGGTATCGCCGGTTCTGACATCACGAGTGGTCTGCCGCGCGTGAATGAGCTGTTTGAGGCGCGTGTCCCTAAGGGAGAAGCGGTGCTGTCAGAGATTGATGGAACCGCGATGGTCAACGAGACGACCGAGGGCAGAATCGTCGAAGTAGTGAATACGGAAACTTACGCGGATGAGTATGTACTGCCGGAGGGCAGCAGCCTGGTGGTCGGCGACGGAGACCTAGTTAATATCGGAGACGCGCTTGCGACTCTGGAAGTCGATGAAGAATCGGAAGAGACGGCACTGATGCCGAATGACATACTGGCGCGCGTGTCCGGCATGGTTCATGTCGAGGGCGATACGCTCTCGATAAGCTGGTCGGACGAAGATAAGCGCGAGTACCAGATTCCGGCGGCATCGGCATTGATAGTCAACTCAGGCGACAAGGTTGCAGCCGGCGATCCGCTTACGGCAGGGCCGAAGAGTCCACAGCGCATCCTTAGCTTGCAGGGACGCGAGGCGGTGCAGCAGTATCTCATAGACGAGGTGCAGAACGTGTACCGGTCGCAGGGCGTTACGATTCATGACAAGCACATCGAAGTGATAATCTCTCAGATGCTGCGTAAGGTGAAAGTCGAGGATTCTGGGGACACTAACCTGCTACCGGATGATGATATTGACCGCAAGCAGTTCGAGGAGATCAATGCGTCGGTGCTTGCTGAGGGCGGCGAACCTGCGACTGCCAGTCCGGTGTTGCTGGGCATCACGCGAGCATCTTTGAAGATGGACAGCTTCCTGTCGGCGGCGTCGTTCCAAGAGACGACCAGGGTGTTGACCGAGGCGGCGGTGAATAGCGAGGTCGATTACCTGCGCGGCCTGAAGGAGAATGTCATTATTGGCAGACTGATACCTGCGCGGCTGGACCTGACCGAAGAGGGCAGGGCGTTCCTGGATATTCCTGAGGACGAGGAAGAGATTGATCCTATTAGCATGTTGACCGGTCCGGTGGACGAGTTCGAGTCAGAGATGGCGCAAGGGCCGTTCGGGCTGGGCATGGAGAACCGGCCGGAAGATGTGCTGGCGGCAAACGGAATGGGAACTGAGGAACTGGTAGAGGAGCAGGCGCCGGTTGGGGATGACTAGACAAGACTAACGTCAGCAAACAAGATGTGTAGGATGGACGGGATGCTTGAAATGAGGTGTTCCGTCCATCTTGTTTGATTCAGAGTTAAGAAATATGCGGAAGGGTAGTTTGGGCGGCAGAGGTCGAGCATTTTCACCCCCATCCTAACGTTCTCCCATTAAGGGGGAAGGGATTTTTGTATATTTCTTAAGAGCTATATGGAAGGGCTGTTATGAGCGCGAAGGTACATGACTTTCATGATGGAAACCTGCACTTTCAGGAGCGGTTCGGGACGGTGAAGCTGGCGGAGCGCGTGGCGCAAAGGGCGTCTGAGCGGTTGAGCAAGGAGCAAAGGGAGTTCATCGAGCGGGCGGATATGTTCTTCATGGCGACCTGCGACCATCGAGGGCTGCCGACTTGCTCATACAAGGGCGGGGATCCGGGCTTTGTGACGGTGGTGGATGACGCCTGCATTACGTTTCCAAACTATGATGGGAATGGCAAGTACCAGAGTATGGGCAACCTGTTGAAGAATCCGAATGTGGGGCTGCTGTTCGTGGATTTCATTGGGCAAGCGCGGCTGAGGCTGCAAGGGATGGTGTCGATACTCGAGGACGATGAGCTGATGGCGAAGTATCCGGGGGCGCAGTTCATCGTGCGGGTGGCGCTGACGGAGGTCTATCCGAACTGCGCGCGGTACGTGCATAAGTACGAGCTTGTGGAGCGGTCGGTGTATGTGCCGCGCAAGAATGCGAGCGCGCCGACGCCGGAGTGGAAGCGGGAGCTGCGGGAGTACCTGCCGGAGAGCGATCCGGCGCGGAGGGGGTAGGGTTGTAGTATTGAATCTTCTCTTGATTATTACGGATATGCAAATTACAATGAGGTCATATATTAAAGGTTCTTGTTGATCTATTTGTAATCAAGGTGATACATGACAACATCGGAAGAGAGATTGAGCCGCCTAGAGGGCGGATACGAGCATCTAGCGACTAGGGCTGACTTGCAAACACTCGAAGCCCGTGTAGTCAAGCAGATGGATGATTTGGAAGCTCGCATGCTCAAACAGGTTGCGGACTCTGAAACTCGCATGACGAAACAGATTGCGGAGTCCGAAACACGGACTGTCAAATGGATGGTGGGGTTGATGATAGGGAGTGTAGCGGCGGCGACTGCAATTGCTTCGACGGTTGCGCTGCTCGTTGGATGTGGCGGAAGTGGTCTTTTTTGAGGGGAATTTCCCGTCTGAGTAATCGACCTTGGTTGCTGCGTTGAAGTGGCAGGGCAATCGCATCTAAACGTCAACCTCGCTACGATGTTGCTGAAACCTCGCAAGTGCTCTAGGTGGGCAAATCACTCGTGGCCAAGCGTCGTACCATCAGCAGGTTGCATTAGAAGGGCGGTCATGCCGGGTTTCACGTCTTGGCGGCTCGTACAAATCATACTTACCGCGGACTCCACAGCGCCGCCTGGAGCCTCTTCCATTAAGGGGCGGCATTGAGAACTCCACATATGCAAGTCCTTTCGCGCCTTTTGCGAGGCGACCGCACATGCAATTGTTGCCAGCTATTCGGCATGTCGCGATAATAGATTCGCCCGGTGAGGGCGTTCGATTCGAGGCTTATAGTTGGAGGCACTAAAGAAATGAGAATGTACATTGGCGGTGAGTGGGTTGATAGAGACGAAAAACTTAGCGTTATCAATCCATATGATGGTTCTATTATCGACGCCGTTCCCTCGGCAAGCGTGGAAGATGTAGATTCCGCAGTGGCAAGCGCAGAGCGCGGAGCCAAAGAAATGGCCGGACTTAGCGCCTACGAACGGTTCGCCATATTGCGTAGAGCCGCGGATCTACTGGAAGAGCGCAAGGAGGAACTTGGACGCATAATAACGATGGAGGAGGGCAAGGTAATCTCAGAGGGGCGAACTGAGGTCGATCGTGCGATTCAGACGATCAGCTTATCGGGTGAAGAGGCTAAGCGTCTATATGGTGAGTCTATTCCTTACGACGCCGCGCCAAGCTGGACAGGGCAGATGGGCTTTACCATTCGTGTGCCCTGCGGTGTAGTGGCAGCAATAAGTCCTTTCAACTTTCCCCTCAACCTCGTTTGTCACAAGGTTGGGCCTGCGCTTGCCGCCGGTAACGCCGTAATAATCAAGCCGGCTTCGGACACGCCGCTGTCAGCTCTTAAGCTGACAGAAATACTGCTGGAGGCAGGCGCGCCGCCCGAGGCGGTGCAGTGCGTGACCGGCTCAGGCAGTAGAGTGGGCGACCCGCTGGTGGCAGACCCGCGCGTTCGCAAGGTCACGTTCACCGGGAGCCGCGACGTTGGCGAGCACATCTGCCGAACTGCCGGCCTAAAGAAGGTTACGATGGAACTCGGCTCAAATTCGCCGCTCATAGTAATGCCGGACGCCGACATAGGCAAAGTTGTCAGCGCCACTATCACGAGCGGATTCGCGAACGCCGGTCAGGTGTGCATCTCGCTGCAGCGGGTCATCACCAGTTCTGAAGTCTATGCTGATTACCTCGACGCGTTAAAGGAGGGGGTCGAAGACATCAGTATCGGGGATCCGTTGAATGAAGCAGTTGCCATGGGCCCAATGGTGAAGGAGCAGGAGGCGGCCCGCGTGAACGACTGGTTACAAGAAGCTGTCGGCGGCGGCGCTACGATGGTCGCAGGCGGCGACTACTCCGGGGCGATGCACGCACCGACGATCATTGCGGATGTCCACTCGGACATGCGTGTATCGTGCGAAGAGCTGTTTGGGCCGGCGGTCGCTGTTACTCCGTTTTCGGACATAGACGAAGCCATTGCCCTTGCGAACAACAGCAATTACGGCCTGAGCGCGGGGATATTTACGCAGGACATCGACTGGGCGATGAGATTCGCGCGAGAGGTGGATTCCGGGAATCTTCATATTAACTCCGGACCCGGCTGGCGCGCTGACCTCATGCCCTACGGTGGCCTGAAGGAGAGCGGAATGGGCAAAGAGGGCCCAAGGTATGCTGTCCAGGAGATGACTGAGGCAAAGACTGTGGTCATTCACCTCTAGATTCTGCAGTAAGGGTGTGGCACTTACCAGAAGACACGTAGAGACAAGGCGGCTCAATAAGGACAGGCACTAACCTTCCCCCTCGACGAGGGAAGGAACTCTGGGGCGGTGATTGTAGCCGCTTTGGGCATTACATACCCCTGTCAGCCCACCAAGGTGGAAGGGACAATATGCCTCACTTCAGGACGTGTAAGTAATACCAAAGTCTAAGGCGTGCCGACATTCAGGATTCCGTCTGCCTGCATGCGCTGTCAGAGTGTATGGTTGAAGAGTGCCTGAGCAGTGGGACTTTCCCATTCGTGATGCCACAACTCCGGCGTTCGGATGTATACTTTAGGTGGGATCGAACCCAATCCTTCCCTGGGCATCAAATGAAGGAGGTTCAAACATGGGAACGATATCTGTGAACCGGCTGGCGGGACTTTCCCTCATATTCGGCCCGACAATAGCTTTCGTCTTCTTTCTTATAGAGCCGGGCGGTCTATTGATAGACAGCGCCGCCCTATCGAACGCTGTTGGCTCCATTACTGCCAAGGGCGCCAACGCCACGCTGACCAATATAACAAACATCGGGATAATCCTTGGTCTGATGCTAATCCTCTCGGGCCTCTATGCGCTAATGCGGAACGTAACCTTGCAGGGGAACGGCAAGGCCTTAGTCCAAATGGGTTTCTTCATTATCTTAGTTGGGCTTATCGGATGGATTTTGGCGGGCGGCATGGACTTCATTCTGGCCGATGCCCAGACCAGTGATCAGATCAGGGAAAGCGTTCCTGTCTATTACGTTGGCTCCGCCTTTCTCTACTCCGGTGGGATTGCTTTCGGGTTTGGCGGTTTCATTTTCGCGTTGGGCCTCTCCACAAGAGACGACTTCAACCGGATAGTCTCCCTGTTAGCTGCCCTTGTCAGCCTGGCAGTAATGGTCTTCTTCATGGTTGCCATACTCAACAACGAAGGCAGCGACACCTTTGTCACCCTGGCCAGAGGCTGCTACGTGCTACTGGTTATCTGGTATGGATATCTGGGTTTAGGACTGATGAACCGGCCAGATCCTGATCTGTGGCAATAGGCTGAGTTTCGGACTTGCCGGCGGGCGTCCTTTTGGGCTGCACTTATCGATGCCCCATCAGTCAGAGCGCGCAATGCGATTCCGCGTACCTGGAGTGACTTCATCCGCGCTTGCGAAGTAAGCTGCCAGCACTGGTGACTGGCCAGTACCGCCTTGCGGTTGCGTCAGCGGTGTGTCCTGTGGAATACGGTCATGCCGATATTTTGACCGAACGACGGTTCGCCGTCGTATATGGGATGTAGGACCCATCTTAGTAACCAGCACCGGAAAGTCGCATCAAGAATCTTATTTGTGAAATCAGGTGCTGCTAATGGGTGTTGGTGTCAGGTTCGACATTGCCTTTTATGTGGGCATCACCCCCATTCCTGAATCGAGTTCAGGACAAGCTCTGACCTTCCCCCGTCAGGGTTGATAGGGGTATATATTGAGAATAAGAGGGATTGCGGTTGTGATTTCACCCCCATCCTAACCTTCCCCCATCAAGGGGGAAGGGACAATATGGCTCACTTCAGCTCGTTAAGTAACACTTAAAATCGTCTCGTATGTACACCGAGCCACAGTACGGTTAGAATGTGGAACAATATCCTGAGCCTGAAAATACGTCCCGACATGCGCCGAGGAGGGCTTCATGGTCTCCGAAAAGTCAAACAGGTCGCTGGTGGTGGTCGAGCTCACCGGCGGCAACGACTGCCTGAACACGGTCGTTCCGTACGACGACGAGCTTTACTACGACAACCGCCCCACCGTCCACCACAAGCAGGACGATGTACTGAAGCTCGACGACCGGCTGGGACTAAGTCCACAGATGGGCCCCATCAAGAGGCTGTGGGACGATGGCAATGTCGCCGTGATAAACGGCATCGGTTACCCGGAACCCAACCGCTCCCACTTCAGAGCCATGGACATCTGGCACACCGCCGAACCCACGAAGGTGATCGGGGAGGGTTGGCTCGGACGCGCGATCAGAGACCTCGACCCAAGAGGCGAGAATGTACTCACAGGCCTGAACCTTGGCCGAGGGCTGCCCAGAGCGCTGTCGTGCGTGGGGGTGCCGGTGGCGTCCGTGGGAAACCTTGATACCTACGGGCTGTTCCCCGACATTCAGGACGAACAGGCGCGGCTGGACACCCTCAACACCTTTTCGCAGATGTACGGCGGTGCCGATGGAAGGGATGTCGTGTCCGAGTTCATCGGGCAGACCGGCGAAGCCGCCCTCAAGGGAGCGGACATCCTCAGATCTGCGCCTGAGAGCTATGCTTCGGAAGTGGAGTATGGGGCGAATCCGTTCGCTCAGACGCTTCGAGACGCAGCCCAGGTGATATGCGCCGACCTCGGGACCCGCATCTATTACGCCCAGCACGGCAGCTTCGACACCCATGGGGGCGAGCTTCCCGTTCACAACAAGCTATGGCACGAGGTCTCCACCGGGATTGGCGACTTCATGGACGACCTCAAGGACCATGAGCGCGACCGAGACACGCTGGTACTGGTCTTCTCGGAGTTCGGACGCCGAATCAAGGACAACGGTTCCGGCACCGACCACGGCTCCGGCGGCGTCGCCTTTTGCATCGGTGGCTCAGTGGAGGGCGGTCTGTACGGGGAGTACCCCTCACTCAAGTCGGCCGACCAGCTCCAGGGCGACCTGTACTTCAACAACGACTTCCGCTCCACTTACTCGACGATACTGGAGAGGTGGCTTGGGCTGGACCCGGCACCGATCGTCAACGGCACCTTCGAACAGTTTGACTTTATAGGGCGGTGAAGAGATGTTCAGCAGGCAAGATGTAGAGTTGATGGCGCACCTGATGCGCCGCGCAGGATTCGGCGCATCGAGGGATGAGATCGAAGAGCGTCTGGATAAGGGTTACGAGGAGACGGTGGAAGAGCTGCTCAGTCCTGGGGACACACAGCGCCTCGGCGACGACGTAATCCGAAGGTACCACGTCGATATTCACGAGTCCCGCCTTCCCGAGCCACCAGCCACGGAGTGGCTATACCGGATGGTCAGCACCAGCAGTCCTCTGGAGGAGAAGATCGCCCTCTTCTGGCATGGCATCTTCGCCTCGAGCTTCAGCAAGACCCAGCAGGCCCGGTCGCTGGCGGTCCAGATCGACATGTTCCGGCGATTCGGCCTGGGCAGGTTCGACACCCTTCTACTGGAGATATCCAGAGACCCGATAATGATCATGTGGCTGGACAACCAGGACAATCACAAGGGGGCAATCAACGAGAACTTCGGCCGCGAGCTGCTTGAGCTGTTCTCCATGGGAATCGGAAACTACACAGAGGACGACATCAAACAGTGCGCCCGGGCATTCACGGGCTGGACTGTGGGCAACGCGGAGTACATGGCAGCGAGGGCAATGAAGGCATCGATCTGGCCCTACGGCGCAATTGCCTGGCACTTCGACTACCGGGACTACGACCACGATCACGGTGAAAAGGAGTTCCTTGGGGAGAGCGGACAATTCAACGGAGAGGACGTAATCAAGATAATCGCTCGCCAGCCCGCGACCGCCAGGTTCATCGCCAGGCACATGTACGATTTCTTCGTGGCGGACGAGGCGCCGGTCCCACAGTGGCAAGACACTCCTCCACTGGACCCGGACGCCATCGAGACGCTGGCGGACGCTTACGTGGACAGCGGTCACGACATACGCTTCATGTTGCGAGTCCTATTCAACTCCGATTTCTTCAAGGAGGCGCAGTTCGCGCGCGTGAAGTGCCCGGCCGAGTTCGTGGCGGGCACAATGCGGCTTGGAGGCGGCGTTACCGAGCCGACGCTGGATATGAAGGATGCCAACGCGGTGATTGGGTACATGGGGCAGAGCCTGTTGGCCCCGCCGTCGGTGGAGGGCTGGCACGAGGGCACGGAGTGGATCAACAGCGGCGCGCTAGTGGAGAGGGTGAATTTCGCGGCAAGTCAATTCAACGACGTCGAAAAGCCCGGCGTACAGCAAATCATCGGCCGGCTGGCATCCCAGAATGGAAGCGCTTTCACTCCCGAGGGGCTGGTTGATAGCTGTCTCGACCTTATGGGCCCGCTGACAAAGGTGGAGGAGTCAACCCGCAGCGCGCTGGTTTCTCATGTCAGCAAGAAGGGCGATGTATCCCTCCGGCCTCGGACGGCAGGGGGAGAGTCCGACAGCCGCGTCGCAGAGTTGTTGGGCCTGATCGCGGCGACAAAAGAGTTCCATCGGGCGTAGCCTCACGGCGCGAAGCAGAGGGGCACGGCATCCATTCAGCAAGGAGCGAACACTGAGCGGCGTCAATCGAGCAAATGTCCCCGGTCTGAGCTATCTCAAGACCATCGGCGTGATGAACAACAACCCGACCGGCAGAGGGTTCGGGCATCCTGTGGACCTCGCCACCGGACAGGGCGGTCGCATCTACGTGCTGAACCGGCACGCAGGGCTCGCCAGAGTCGGCATATGCACTTTCGACGAGGAGTATCTGGGCGAGTTCGGCTCCTACGGCCACGAAGACGGGCAGTTCTGGCTTCCGACGGCTATCGCTATCGACAGCCGCGAGAATGTCTATGTCGCCGACGAGTACCATCACAACATCACCGTGTTCGACAGGTCCGGAGCGTTCAAGAACAAGTGGGGAGAGCACGGCAGCGGCGACGGACAACTGGACGGTCCCTCCGGTCTGGCAATCGACGCCGACGACAATGTGTATGTCGTGGACCAGAAGAACTGTCGCGTGCATAAGTTCACCGCCGACGGCCAGCACCTGCTGCAGTGGGGGGAGAGCGGTGAACAAGAGGGACAGTTCAATCTCCCCTGGGGCATAACTCTGGACACGCAGGGCAATGTATATGTCGCTGACTGGCGCAATGACCGCATCCAGAAGTTCACAGCCGACGGCCGCTTTCTGGACGCTTTTGGAGAGCCGGGAGAGTGTGAGGGCCAGTTCCACAGGCCCGCCAAGCCGGCGGTGGACGCCGAAGGGTACATCTATGTCGCCGATTGGGGTAACGAGCGCGTTCAGTTGCTGGCGCCGGACGGCGCATTCTTGCAGAGTCTCCGGGGCGAGGGTACGGTCTCGAAGTGGGCGCAGGAGTTCCTCGACGTCAACCCGGATGAGAGCACCACGAGGGACCAATCTAACCTGGTGCCCGACCTGCCCTCCCACCTCAACACGCCTTACCTGGTATCGACGCAGTCGGAGCCGTACTTCTGGGGCCCGGCGTCCGTTACGCTCGACGTCGATGGCAGGCTTTATGTTACGGAGTCTTCCAGGCACCGGGTCCAGGTGTATCAAAGGGTCAAAGGCTGACCGTTGTGCCACACGGCGGACTAGCGTGGCCTGATCTCTACACCCGCCGCTATCTCCTGCAGCCGATAAATGACGTGGGTGTCCAGGTCTCCCCAGCCGCGGTTACCGCACTGGATGGCGACCTGCTCCACAATGTTCGCAACCGGCATCGGAACGCTCAGCTCCCGTGCCAGCTCGTTCGCCAGTGCTATATCTTTTCTGGCGAGAGCCTGCCTGAAGGAAGGAGGCTCGAACTCCCCACGGAACACGGTCCTCTCCAAGCCCTCTCTCTGAGTGCCCAGAATCATTCTGCTGCCAGCTTCCATGAGGGCTTCCAGGTCGAGGCCGGCCTTCATACCCAGAGTTAGCCCCTCTGCAACCACCTGCCTCACCGCTAGGGTGATCATGTTGTTGACCAGCTTGCATGCGCTTCCCATGCCCAGCTCGCCCTGATAGACGACCTTGTCGGCAAATGCCTCGAACACCGGAAGAAGGCGCTCGAACACCTCCCTGTCTCCGCTTGGCATTACGATAACCTGCCTGTCCTCAGCGGCGGCTGGACTTGTGAGTACCGGGGCGTCGAGCACGTGGGCGCCCTTCCCTTCGAAGACGCCCGCAATCTCGCGTATGAGGGAGGGCCGACTGGTGGAGAGGTCCACGTAAACGTTCCCTTCACGAATGCCGCTGACGATCCCTTCTGCGCCGAGCGCTACCCGCTCCACCTCAGGTGGACCCGGCACCGAGCTGAGAATCACTTCGCTGGCGGCGGCGACCTCTCCGGGGGAAGCCGCAAGCCGAGCGCCACCCTCGAGAAGAGGCCTCGTCGCACCTTCATTCACGTCGAACACGACCATGGGGAACCCGGCCCTCTGGATGTTTCGCGCCATTGGCGTTCCCAGGTTGCCAAGCCCAATGAAGCCTACCGTCTGCATCCTGACCTCCTATCGTCTCGTCAAGCGACTCTGCAATCGGGCAATGCCGAAAGGTGTTGGTGTTAGATCTGACATCGCACTTCATACAACATACACGCCATCCTAACCCTTCCCCGTCAAAGGGCTGAGAGGGGTATGTATTGAGAATAAGAGGGATTGCACTTGCGATTTCACCCCCATCCTAACCTTCCCCCATCAAGAGGGAAGGGACTTTGAGCTACGGATACGGCCATTTTGGGCATTTGCCTATCCCTATGAGCCCGTCAAGGGGGAAGGGACAGAACGGCTTACTTCAACACATGCAAGCAATACCCGCAAGCTATTGCTTTGTATCTCGACATACTATCAGCAGTCGGACTCCCGCAGCGTCACGAAGTTTCAGGTGAACGAATTCGTACACTGACCGTGATTCTACCACTCGGTTCCCGTCCGCAAACGGGAGCCGCCATTGAGCCACAGACGCCCTCACTTCGGCTGCTCACCCGGCACGTTCAACCCCTCCGAAGAAATCCGCGCCTCCGTCCACATTCCTTGCCTGCGCGGTGTATGATAGGGCGAGCATTTGAGACTGGACGCCGCGAGGAGATTTGAGATGGCAGACAAACAAATTCTGTGCGCTTTTGGGGTTGACCTGGATGCCGTTGGCGGTTGGCTGGGTTCCTACGGCGGGGAGGACTCACCTGACGATATTTCCCGCGGCATATTCGCCGGGGAAGTGGGAACGCCCCGGCTGCTCAAGCTTTTTGAACGACTGGACATCAAGACCAGCTGGTTCATCCCCGGCCATTCCATTGAGACATTTCCAGACGAATGCCGCATGATTGTCGAGCAAGGTCATGAGATCGGAATGCACGGCTACTCGCACGAGAATCCCATCGCCATGTCGCCGGAGCAGGAGGAGACGGTGCTGCTGCGCTGCATAGATCTGATTACCGAGCTTTCGGGGCAACGGCCACGCGGCTATGTCGCGCCATGGTGGGAGTTCAGCCATGTTACGAACGAACTGCTGCTGAAGCACGGCATCAAGTATGACCACAGCCTGATGCACCGCGATTTCGAGTGCTACTACGTCCGCGTGGGCGACCGCTGGACGAAGATCGACTATGCCATGCCGGCAGACCACTGGATGCACGCCCTGGAGCGTGGCGAGGAGACCGACCTGGTGGAGATACCGGCCAACTGGTACCTGGACGACCTGCCGCCGATGATGTTCGTCAAGAAGTCACCCAACAGCCACGGGTTCGTAAATCCCAGGGACATTGAATCGATGTGGCGGGACCAGTTCGACTGGGTGTACCGGGAATACGACGAGGCGGTGTTCCCCATAACTATTCATCCGGACGTGAGCGGCCGGCCGCAGGTGCTGCTGATGCTGGAGCGCATCACGGAATACATTCGCTCTCACGACGGTGTGCGTTTTGCAACGTTTGAGGAGATTGCGGACGATTTTCTGGACAAGCACCCAAGGCAGCGGCGGTGAGAATGTCCCTGCCGTACCTGCTATAATCGGCGGCAGCAATTGAGGAGGCCGTGCTGATAATGGACTTGGAATTGAACGGCAAGGTAGCGATTGTGGGCGGCGCCAGCAAAGGGCTGGGCCGCGCGTGCTCGGAGGTGCTGGCGGAGGAGGGTGTGAGGGTGGCGATGTGCGCGCGCACTGCGTCAGACCTGGAACGGGCGGCGGACGAGATACGGGGCGCCACAGGGGCAGAGATTTTCACCTTTGCCGGCGACCTGGACAAGGAAGAGACTATCGCCGATCTGGTGGCGGGCACGGTGGAACGCTTCGGGCAGCTGGACATCATGGTGAACAACTCCGGGGGGCCGCCGCAAGCCCACGCCAAGGATTCAACCGAAGAGCAGTGGCAGGTGTCGGCGAATCGCTCGCTGTTTTTCTTCGCGCGGATGACGCGGGAGGCGCTGCCGCATCTGCGGGCACAGGGCGGCGGACGCATCATCAATATCCTTGCCAGCACGGTCTATACGCCGATACCGAACCTGGCGCTGTCGGCGGCAACGCGGATGGGCGTCATCGGGTTTATGAAGAACCTGTCCGACGACATAGGGCACGAGAACATACTCGTCAACAACGTGTGTCCCGGCAGCCTCATGTCGGAGCGGATGATGGAGAACGTGGAGGATCGGGCGCGGACGCAGGGGATTTCCATCGAAGAAGCCCTGGCGCAGAGGGCAGAGCAGACGGCATTGAAGCGCATCGGCGAGCCGCGGGAACTGGCGTACCTGGTAGCGTTCCTAGCGTCGTCGCGGTCGAGCTACATCACGGGCACTACGATGCTAGTGGACGGCGGGCTGGTGCGGTCGGTGATGTAGAAGCGCGTATAGATGGAATCTGCCGTCTCTGACTGGTCCGGCCGTCAATTGGGTTGCCGGCTGTCCGTCTATGCCAATGAGGTATAATCCCGATGGACGCAGTTCGCCTACCTTCGGCATAGTGCGCTCCGATCAGTTGAATTACGCTGAGTTAGCTGTATGGTTCTCTCAAACGCAGACCTCGATTTTGACGCAATCGTGATAGGCGCGGGCATTTCAGGCCTGTACCTGCTGTACAGACTGCGCGAAGCGGGCTTGAATGTCCGGGTTCTTGAAAGAGGCACCGGAGTGGGAGGAACCTGGTATTGGAATCGCTACCCGGGCGCTCGGTTTGATTCCGAAAGTTACACCTACGCCTACTCCTTTTCGGAGGAACTGCTTGACGAGTGGGACTGGTCCGAGCATTTCGCCGGGCAGCCTGAAATTCTGAGATACCTTCAGCACGTAGCCGCTAAGTTCGACCTTCTGAAAGACATCCAATTCTCCAGTGAGGTCGAATCCGCCTTCTACGACGATGTTTCACGGAGCTGGGAAGTCTCGCTGCGGGATGGAAGCAGTTACACAAGCAGGTTCCTGATAACAGGCATCGGCACCCTCTCTTACCCTGTCTGGCCGAAGATCGAAGGCATCGAATCCTTCAAGGGCGATGCCTTCCATACCGCTCGCTGGCCTCATGCGCCCGTAGAGTTAGAGGGCAAGAAGGTTGCGGTGATTGGAACCGGGGCTTCGGGAGTTCAGGTAATCCAAACGATATGCGAGAAGGTCGGGCACCTGACTGTCTTCCAGCGCAGGCCTAACTGGTGCGCGCCTCTCAACAATGGTCGAATAGGGCCGGAGGAGATGATCCGCATCAGGGCGGGCTACGATGAGATGTTCGCGCTGTGCTCGGAAACGCGCGGCGGCTTCATACATACTGCCGATCCAAGGCGGACTTTCGAGGTGGCCGAGAAGGAGCGGTATGAGTTCTGGGAGGATCTGTATGCCAGTCGCGGTTTCGGTATCTGGCAGGGCAACTTCTATGACATCCTGACCGACGAGAAGGCGAACAAAGCCATATCGGACTTCATAGCCGACAAGATACGGGGGCGCGTGGACGATCCGGTCGTTGCGGAGAAGCTAATCCCCAAGGACCACGGTTTCGGGACACGGCGCGTGCCGCTGGAATCGCATTACTACGAGTCTTATAACCGGGAGAATGTCGAACTGATCGACATCATAGAGACACCAATCGAGAGGATCACTGAGAAGGGCATTCTGACCACTGAAAGGGAGATTGAGTTCGATCTCATAATTTTCGCTACGGGGTTCGATGCGATATTCGGCAGCTTCGACGCAATAGATATCCGGGGCGTGAACCAGTGCAGGCTAAAGGAACAATGGCACAAGGAACTGGCGACTTTTCTCGGCATGCAGGTTAACAATTTCCCTAATATGTTCATGGTAATGGGACCCCATGCCATACAGGGCAACAATCCTCGCAATATCGAATACCATGTAGAATTGGTGACACGCATCATAAAGCACATGAATGACCATGGTTTCACCCGCGCCGAAGTAAGCACCGACGCGCAGGATGGCTGGCATGAGTATGTGGTGGAGCAGGGCAAGGACCTGCTGATGCGCCGGGTGGACTCATGGATGACCGGCGTCAACAGCAACCTGGAGGGCAGGCAGGCGCGGATAGTAGCCCAGTACACGGGAACTATGCAGACATTCCGAAGTCGCTGCGAAGAAATAGCGCGGAACGGGTATAAGGAATTGAACTTCAGATAAGCTGAATGCCTGGGTAGGAGTAGAAGCAATGTCCGTGTTGGTAATCGGTGGCACCGGCTTCATTGGGCCGCGCGTGGTCAGGAAACTGGTCGAGAGGGGCGAAGAGGTGGTCTGCCTGGACATCAATCCTTGGGCCGCATCCTTTGATGACCTGGGAGACCGGGTGAGAGTCGTCAGGGGAGACTTAACGCGCTTCGATGATGTAGTCAGAGCCGTTCTTGAGTTCAACCCGGAGCGTCTCATAAATCTGGCATATTTCGTGGGCAGTGGAGAAGGCGATCCCCACAACCAGTTGCGCCTCAACGTGCTGGGCATGGACAACTGCTTCGAAGCCGCGCGGCTATGCGGGGTGAAGCGCGTGGTGTACGCCAGCTCGATCGCCGCCTACGGGCCGCAGAGCAGCTACGGGGAGAGAACGGTGAACGAGGACGACCCCAAGCACGGCACCAGGCAGTACTCGATGCACAAGATATTCAATGAGTACCAGGCGGAGCAGTATATCAGGAACTACGGTATGTCCATCGCGGGTATCAGGCCGGCACATGTAACAGGGCCGGACAAGGTCAGAGGCTCCGTTGACCATGTGCAAGCGATAACTCAGCCGGCCAGGGGGTTGCCGGTTACCTTGCCGTGGCAATCGCTTATGCGCTGCCCCATTCATGTGGAGGATGTGTCCGAGATGTTCGTGCGCGTTGCGCTTGTTGACTCCTCACGATACAGCCTCTACAACTCGGGTGGGACGCCGGTCAGCTTAGGCGCGCTGGCAGACCTGGTGCGGGAGTTCATACCCGATGCCGAGATTAACTTCGACGACGAAGGCGGGCTAGAGCAGTCCGACATCTATCTCGTGGACAATAGCCGCATGCGCGAGGAGTTCGAGGTCGAGATGCCTCCCTACAGGAAGCGAGTGCTGGAGATTATCAACGAGGTGCGGCAGGCAGAGGGGATGGCTCTCATTAGCGAATAACATGCGGGATTGTCCCTTCGGGCTGTGCCACTATCTGAAGATTTCAGGCCTGCCCGCGCCGACGAACCTCAGAAGGAATGAGCAAGATCGAAGTTATTCGGTGCCTTAAACGCTATGTCGCTATCCTTTCCTCTACGATTGATGCACGGATCGGCCTCAGGCTAAATTGATACAGGCTCACCCTCATACCAGAGGCCCCGGTGGAAGCCGCACCGGGAACGGCACGTCCGGGTTTTCGTCCACGATGCGGCTCCAGACCTTGTGTCCGACCGCCTCGGCCCGTGCTATCACATCGTCCTCGTCAAACGTCAGGATACGGCTGTCCCGCATTATCCAGTTGCCTTCGACCATGACGTCGCTGATGTCTGCCCCCTGTGCCTGATGCACGAACACTGAGACGACCCTCAGCGTCGGCACCAGGTGGGACCGTCTGAGATCGACCATGAACAGGTCAGCCTTCTTGCCCACTTCCAGACTGCCAACCTCGTCGGTTACCCCCAGCGCCCTCGCGCCGCCGATAGTTGCCCACTCGAGTACGTCTTCCGGCTGAGGCCACATCTCGTCGTTTCTCCTGACACGCTCATGGAACAGCGCGGAGCGCACCACCTCCACCATGTCCTCGGCCATGTTGTCGGACCCCATCCCGATGGGACACCCTGCGGCTTGCAGCTCGAACGCAGGAGCCGCCGCGCCGCGCCGTGCGGCGATTGCCGGATTGTTGGAGACTGCCACGCCATGCTGTCCGAGAAGCGCGACCTCCGAGTCGTCCACGTAGCGACAGTGCGCGACCACCAGCCTGTCGCTCAGGAAGTCATTGGCGAACAGGTACTGCGTCGGCCTGACCCCGCGCGTCCTCATTACGCCCTCCACCTCCAGCGAGCTCTGGGACAGATGGATGGTGTACCTCAGACCGTGCCGGTCTGCCATCTCGACCGCGCTCCGAAGCAGGGCAGGGGAGCACAGTTCCGGCGCGTGCGCAGCCACGAAGCACTGCACACGTCCATCGTGCCGTCCATGCCACGACGATATCAGGTCGGCGCTCCGCTGAAGCCCTGCCTCCAGCTTGGCCTCCGAGAACTCGTAGCGACCTGCCCCGAACTGCTCGTCGTCTATGTCGTTGAAGTTCTCGGCCAGGAACAGGCGAAGGCCTGAATTGGCGAGGCTATCGGCATACTGCGGAATGCGGTCAGAGATCTCCAGCAGAGTCGTCCCCCCGCTGCGGATCGACTCCGCCGCCGCAAGCAGGCCGAACACGTTGCGCTCCTCCGGGTCCAGCAGCCCCCGCCCGGTCGTAGGAAACCTGAGCGTCGTGGGAAACCCGAAGTCCTCCAGTATGCCCCGGTCGGCAGTGGCGAGCATGTGAGTATGGCAGTTGACCATGCCCGGAAACACCGCCCGCCCGCGCCCATCGACACGGTCCGCGTCAGGATAGCGCGCCTCGATCTCGTGACTAGGCCCAATCGTCGCGATACGTCCCTCATCTATAGCCATCCCCGCGCCGTAGTACACCGCCCGCTGCGGGTCGCAAGTAACAATGGTTGTATTTGTAATGGTCGTGGTCATTCCGGAAGCCCTCCTGTGCGAGCATCCTAGCACAGCATAGCCGCCTCAGCAGGGCCCCATTATGTGTAGTGGTGTATCTACTGAGATGACCTATCAAATAATGCGATTTAGTTTGACAGCGCGCCAACCCGATTGATATGCTCTCTTGTCGTCAACAGTGACATGATTTATATGAGACTTCATATCATTAAATCCTAACGCGGAGCTATCTCAAGACCGGGATCCAATGACCACATCCAGGCGTCATGGAGGTGCCGGAGAACCGTGGCTATGGAACCACTGCTTGAAGAAGGCAGCCAAGCTTTTGCAGCAGAAGCGCGAAGGCTTTACGGTCGAGGCACTCAGGGCTATTGGCGCTGACATTCGGGGCGGAACGTTGACCACCAAATTGAGTTGTACTTGACCTGTGACAATTGCCTCGTTGACAGGGGTAAGTAGAAACAGGGGAAATCTCCAGCCGGCTGAAATTCCAATCCGGCGGGTCCTTTAATGATACTTTATATCGTTATATGGCACATACACAGGAACCAGATTAACTGAATGGAAAAAGTCTCACAGGGACAGGAGGTAGTGAAAAATGATACATAGTCTATTAAAGTGGAGGTCAGTGGCTATAGTCGCGTCAGTTGCGGCTCTGGTTATTGCTATTGCCTGCGCCGCCCAACCGGAGCCAGCGCCAGCGGTCAGTGCCGCCGATATACAGAAGTCGGTTGAAGCGGCAATCGCTGCACAGCCCGTGGGTCTGACGCGCTCTGACGTTGAGTCCATTGTGAACGAGTCGGCGGCGGGGCAGCTCTCTGCGTCCGAAGTAAGGGACATCATCGATGAGTCCGTTCGGGCACAGCCTGCGCCTGAGCTCGACATGACCCAACTCAGCAGCCTCGTCAACGCCGCGGTTGAAGATGCCGTGCCTGAAGGCATTAGCGCGGACGAGATTAGCAGCGCGGTGCAGGCACAGGTGAGCGCCGGGCTCTCCAACGCCCTGACGCGCGGAGACATCGAGGACCTGGTTGCCAGCGCTGTCGAGGACGCGATTGGCGACCAGCTCACTGCCGAGCAGGTAACGGACATCGTGAACGCTTCCCTAGCCGCCACGAACCAGGCGGTCGAGGATGCGGCGGCAAGCGCGCCGTCGCAGTCTGCCGATGTCGAACAGACCTTGGTCTTGGCATCAGGCCGTAACCTCGGTCCTGGGAATCCTCATGACTACAGCACCAGTATGGTCGTGCTCGACTTGCTGTACGAACCGCTGGTTCGTTACGATTCCAATGGCGACATTCAGCCGGCTTTGGCAGAGTCGTGGGATATTTCCGATGATGGGCTAACCTGGACTTTCAACCTGCGGCAGGGAGTAATCTTTCACGACGGTTCGCCCTTCAACGCAGATGCGGTCAAATGGAACCTGGAGCGCTGGGTCGGGAATCAACGCCACAACTGGCTTCCCACAACAAACCGGGTCACCAGTATTGAAGCGCCGGATCAGTCCACTGTGGTTCTGACTTTAAGCGAACCATACTACCCGGCAATGCAGGACTTCGCACTGGTGCGTCCTGTTCGCTTCCTAAGTTCCAATGGCGTTGATAACGCCGGCGAATTTGCCAGCCCTATTGGCACAGGCCCTTGGCAGGTCGAATCGCTCAGCGACACGCGAGCTGTCCTGGTCCCTAACGAAGCCTACTGGGGCGAGAAACCGGGACTTGATGAACTCGTTATCGAGGTCATCCTCGACGGCCAGACTCGCATTGCCGCGCTGCTGAGCGGTGAGGTGGATGTAATTGGCGGCGATTACCTTGGCGGCATTTCGCTGGAGAGTCTGCCTGTGTTGGAGCGCAACGACGATGTGCGAATCTTTGCCGGAGATGGAATTACCAGTTTCTACATCGCCACGCAATATGACAGCCCTCCAATGGAAGACATTCGAGTGCGACAAGCGCTCAACCTTGCCATTGACAGGGAGGGCATCAGCAGTGCGCTGTTCAGCGGAAGGGCAGAACCGGCTAAGCACCTGCTGCCAGGGAGTATCCCGTATGTAACCGTTGGGGACACCGATCTGTATGAATACGATCCGGATCGAGCTGAGGCGTTGCTAAGCGAGGCTGGATGGACGCTTAACGGCAGCGGGGTACTGGAAAAAGATGGCGTGCCTTTTGAGATGACTCTAGTAGTTGATCAGTCCCGTTTGCCCCAGACAGCAACAATGGCGGAAGCAATGCAAGCCCAGTTCAAGGATGTCGGGATTGAGCTGGAAATTCGCGCTCTTGATTATAGCGGCTGGCTCGATGCATTCTACGCCAGGGATTACGACCTGATAATGCGCTTTTCGTGGGGGCCACCCTATGACCCTCACGCGTTGCTGACTGGCGCATTTTACACGGATCCCAGTGAAACACCCACTGTTTCCTACGCCAATCCGGAGTTGGACAAACTGATTGACTCTGCGCTGGCTTCAACTGATGAGACGAAACGACAGGAGATTTACAACCAGATATGGCAGATACTCGACGAGGAAGCGGCAATCATTCCTCTGCTTTATCCGCATAGGGTTTATGCTGTGCGCAACGAAGTGGAAGGCTTCTACATAGGAGGCTCGGAGTATGAATGGGCATTAGCCGTGCAGGATGTGGCAGTCACAGCAGACTAGGCTCGAGGATTACCTGCGTTTTGACATCCATAGTAAGATGAGGACGTGAAAAGGCGACGGATTTACGCTATCTGTTCCCTGTACACGTCCTCCAATCAATCCTGAGGTTCAACTAAATCGGGATTATGCTCCCTTACCTGCTGAGGCGGCTATTCAACGCCGCTCTAATCTTCCTTGGGTTGAGCTTGCTGGTTTACCTGCTTATCTACCTTTCACCAGCCGACCCTGCTCAGGTCATCGCAGCGCAGCGTCTGGGAGGCCCCGCCAGTTCTGAAGTCTTAGCCCAGGTTCAAGAAGAGTATGGCTTGGACCAGCCTGTCCCGATGCAGTACCTGCGCTGGCTGGGTCAGGCTGTTCAGGGCGATTTCGGTTACTCTATTCGCACCGGCAATCTGGTTACCTCCGAGATGGCGGCTCGAGTTGGTTTCTCGGCGCTGCTGGGCGCGGCGGCAATGGCGCTGGTCTTATTGATAGGCGCCATCTTTGGGATCTGGGCAGCGTTGAAGCCGGATTCCGTCGCGGACAATGCCATTCGATTTACCGGGCTTGTTTGGGTCGCCATTCCCGACTTCTGGTTCGCGTTCTTGCTGATCCTGATATTTGCCGTGCATCTAGGACTTCTACCCAGCTTCGGCGCCAGAAGCAGCTTGCACCTAATCTTGCCGGCGATTACGCTGGCTGGACCTCAAGCGGCGCGGCTCAGTCAGCTCATACGCTCGATTCTACTCGACGTGTTGCGTCAAGATTACATGAGAACGGCGAAGTCCAAAGGTCTCCCGCCTTCCGCACAGCTGTTTCGGCACGGTATGCCCAACATCGCGGTGCCCTTTGTCACGGTCGTAGCCTATCAGTTCAGCGCCCTGATCAGCGGCACGATCATTATTGAAACGGTGTTCTCCTGGCCTGGATTAGGCAGCTACTACATCGAAGCAGTCAATTTCCGCGACCTGCCGGTCATTCAGGCGACAGTGCTGGCTTTTGGCATGATCATCATATTTTTCAATCTGCTAGCCGATCTTGCTTATGGCATTTTCGACCCGCGCCTGCGGCTGAACTAGTATGGCAGGGAGACGTAATGGGGCGGCGTTCTGGGTGAGTCGCAACTTGCTGTCGCTGGCAGGGGCCGGGTCTGCATCGCTTCTGATATGCGCTTGCTTGGGCGCTCCTTGGCTGGCTCCCTATGATCCAGCAGCAATTGACCTGTCTGTTGGCTTGCAAGCGCCATCTGCCGAGTACTGGTTGGGCACGGATAATTTGGGGCGTGATGTACTGAGCCGCTTACTGTGGGGCGGGCGAGTTTCTATCACCGTTACAGCGATTGTGCTTCTGTTTTCGCTGATAGCGGGAATGCTCATCGGGCTGATATGCGGCTATTCCGGTGGCATGGTAGAAGAGTTGGGGATGCGTCTTACGGACCTCATCTACGCTCTGCCAGGCATCATCCTGGCGCTGGCGCTGATTGGCGCGCTTGGCCCCAGCATCGCGGCGCTGGTTTTTGCGCTGGCTCTATCGGGATGGGTGCGTTACGCGCGGCTGGCGCGCAGCCTGGTCTTGACAGTCAAGACCAGTGGATTTGTCGAGGCTGCCTGGGCAATCGGTGCAACGGACATCCATATAATGCGTAAGCATCTGCTGCCAGCCTCCATAGGGCCGGTATCGGTTCAACTCAGCCTGGATGCAGGCGTTACGGTGCTTTCTATCGCCGGCCTGAGTTTCTTGGGCCTGGGGATTCAGCCACCGACCCCGGAGTGGGGCACCATGCTGGTTGACGCTCGCCCATACATGGATTATGCGCCTCACCTGGTGCTGCCGCCCGGCGTGGCTATTTTCATACTGGTGTTTGGCTCTAGCGCACTGAGCCAAGGGTTGGAGAACCGGCTGCGTCCAGGATAGCAACCACCCGGGCGCATTCTCGGCGTGTACTTTTCGCCTTGGGGACGGCAGCCGCGAAAGATCATCGACTTTCAGCGGCAGATAGACGAGCGTCTCAGCAGAGGATTCGTCGCGATTGCGGGGTGAGCCCGGAGCGATGAGAGCAGTGCGATCTTCGAGTGGGCCCACGCCCTTCACGGTCTGGGTAAAGTCGCCAGTTGCGTTCTGTTCGTAGGTGGTGGCTTCTATGGTGTATTCTCCGGGAGGACGGGTCATCTCTGTCGGGGAGTTCATGTCCTGTCCGTGTGCGGCTATGTAATTGTTCTCCGCGAGATAATCAGCATCCACTCCTCCCGCTTCAAGTCACTCGTCGCCCTGGTCTGTGCGTATATGGATCAGAGACGAGCATATTACGAGCAGTATCGGCGCGAAGCTGATGATGACCATGGCGAGTCTAAGGTCGCCGAGCCTGTCCTGGAGCGTGCCGACCAGCACCGGGCCAGTGGCTACCCCTAAAGTGCCTAGCGTCATCATGAAGGAAAGCGCAACCGCGGACTCTCGCGGCCTTATGCCGGGCAGGTAGAACGGTATCGAGTTGAGGACCGGCCAATATCCCTGCGCCAAACCGCTGACGAGCGTTATGGCGATGAGTAGAGGGATCGAGTCTGTGAGAGTCATTCCCAGGTAGGTCGCCACCATAGTGCCCCCAATCGCCTGGAGTATGTTCCTGCGCCTGGTGCCGCTCACCTTCGGCACGATCCGGCTGAGCACGATCCCCGACGGACCACCCGTAGCGATGCCGATTGCCAGCAGCAGCCCAGTCCAGTTGAGGGAAACGTCGTACACGTCCAACATCAGGGTGGGATAGAAGTTTACGAAAGACGACCACGCCATCGTGGTTCCCATCGATCCTGCGCCCGCTATCCATAGCTCCTTGTATCCCAGCACGCGCTTGATGATGCCGAGCCTTCCGTCGGCGGAATCTGCCTCCTGTCGCTCCGATTCAGTGTTTTCCTCGCCGTCGCTTCCCAGGATCGTCCAGAGCACGGCCAGAACTCCGAGAGTCACCGCGAAAGTTAGCAGGACGCGCCGCCAATCATCGCCGACGCGACTCAGGATGATTGGTGTCAAGACCAACCCGCCGCCGACAACAAGACCGAACAGCAGGTTGTACACGCCGGAGACAAGAATGAACTCTCTTGGCGCGAACAGCCGGTGCATGAGTAGGACGCGGGCGGGCTCGCGGGCGAGTGTCGAGATGCCGAAGCCCAGGCGTCCGAGCAGCACGATAGCGAAGTTGGGTCCCCAGCCCTGCACGAACATGAGCGCAGAACCCAGCATGAATGTAACCGTGGTAAGAATCTTGGGCCTGTACCTGGACACCCACCAGCTTATGGGCAGCGTCAGAAACAGGTTTCCGAGGAACGCCGCGGAGCCGTAGAAGCCCTGCTGTGTGGGCGAGAGACCGAGGTCGGCGCTGATTGAGGGCAGCAGCAGTCCGACACTTATGACCATCATGAAGGCCGCGACGCTCGACAGAAGCCAGAGGCCCATGATAGCCCAGCGATGTCTCATCAGGTTCGTCATCTGCGCCAAGTGCGGAATAATAACAGAGACGATTGCAGAAATCTCTGTCCCCTCGATGGAGGAAAACTATGATGGGTCTGAAAATACATGTCGCTTGCCATCCAGAAGGAAATTTCTGCAAATGTTTTATTCAAACGGAGGACTTACATATTGACAAAACGGACATGTGTTCGCTAGGATTGTTCGGCAATATCACCACGGAGGAGCACCAACGGAGGCGATATGAAGATAGCCTGCGTGCTCATTACAAATCTGAGAGCCAAGGCGGAACCGCGAAAGCACGAATATCTAAAAGACAAACCCGATAGCCTTGGCGGACGGGACGAGTGGGAAGCACCTGGTGGTTGACAGCACCGCAGGGCCCCCGCGGGGGCGGGAATGACTCTGGAACAGGCCACCTCCGGCCACAACGATCTCATTATACTCGATGCGGACGAGCCGTACTACCGGAGCGTTTTCGAGGATGTCATGGAGGTACTGCTTCGGGTCGGCGCCCGCATCGAACCTACCGTACCCGGCACGGCATACGTGCGCGTTGACGGTCTGGAGTCTCTGCGCGCGTCTGAGTGGGAAGCTCTTCACGTCGTACATGGCGGCGCGGACTGCTGACGTGCGGAGTGTTGCTGTCTGCTTCACTTTCGGCACATCACGCATCGGTGGGGTACAATAACATGCTGGCCGTTTTGACAACTGGCCCAAATTCACTCACGAGGTCGCGCCACCAGATGGACTTGCAGAAAATCGCGGTACTCTATCATAAAGATTGTCTTGATGGCTTCAGTGGGGCCTGGGCAGCTCACCGCCGGTTTCCGGATGCTAGATTCTTTCCGATGGGCTACGATGATAGGTTTCCGTACGATCTTGATAGGGATTATTCCGTCTTCATAATCGACTTTTCCTTCGACAGGGAGACGATGATCCGCTTGCACAACGTATTCGGTGTCAACAGTGTGGTTCTGCTGGACCATCATGAGACTGCTGCGCAGAGGCTAGCGGGAGTGCCTAACTGCATCATCGACTTGAATCGCTCCGGCGCTGTCATCGCGTGGGAGTACTTTAATCCGGAAGAGCCGGTTCCGACACTCTTGAAGTATGTTCAGGACCGTGATCTCTGGAAGTGGAAGATGCCTGAAAGTCGCGCAGTGGATGCCTACATCTCATCGTGGTCTGGCGACGGTTCGTTTGAGCATTGGGACTGGCTCGACAGAGTAATCGCCGAAAACTTCGACCAGGTCGTGAGTGAAGGCGCCGCTATACTCCGGTCAAATCAGCGACTGGTGAGACAGGCGTGCGAGACGTCCGAAGTTATAACTATCGGAGGATATGACGTCTTGGGCGTCCGGTCGCCTATTCTCCACAGCGAAATCGGCGAGTATCTTCTCGCAGAATGTGCTGAAGTTCCTTTCGTCGTGGTTTACACGGAGCAGGCGCAAGAGATCCGTTACAGCCTGCGCTCTCGTGCCGGCGGTTTTAACGTCGCGCAGCTAGCGCGTGAGTTCGGCGGTGGCGGTCATCCTGCCGCGGCGGGATTCACGTATCGCCGTGAGCATTAAGAATGTATCTGCCAGGGAAGCTCGGATGCGAGGTCCTGTGCGGGTGACCATGGCGGCTCTTTTGCAACGCTAACAGCGTAAAAATCCTCGAATGTCTTGATTGACTCCAGCCGGACCTTCCCTATCGCAGTATATCTTTCTCAGTTGCCTTCACCCCTTGTCCTGAAAGAAGGGCAACCTTCCCCAGGTGTTGTACAGCCAACGCTGAATGGCCACATGGAGCCTTGCCGTCGGGTTGAACTGGAGAACTACGAGCAAGCACACAAAGGTAATCCCTAAGATTTCTACGCTTGGAATGCTGCGTCTGATCGCAAAACATAGAACCACAAATACCAGGTAATAGACCGCCCAAGCGACGTGGATAAGGCGGCGGCGTAATGACAGGCCGAGAAAGATACGGTCTTGCAAGGGAACATTCCTCCTTCCTTATCAAGGTATTCGACTGTCACATCGGCGGCGCTGACGCCTTTTGCCTCAGTGGTACCACAGCTTCTTCAATCGAGTCGCCGATTGAGATCAGCCATCTTTGCCCATCCTTATTGGGATGGCTTCTGGTCAACAACCGCGTCCCAGCCACAGCCGTATCACAACTTTACGGAAGTCATTGGGGTCGTCACGAAGAGCCTGCACGACACCCAAATACGCGAGCAGTTCTTTCAGATACTACTCGTCCGACGACTTAACAGGCATGGCGATTTCCTTCCGCTAATAACTTACTGTAAATCGTCCAATATTACCATCGGCAAATCTTTGACTCGGCAAGCGCAATGTGACAGCCCGCTAGGAGGTAAGTAAAGGCAGCCCTGATAACCAAATCGGCGTCTGCCGATGTCTAAGGGCAATCGCTTCCAAGTTAAAGTTAGATCGGAGTGTAGTATGGGTTTAATTTCTGACAGGGATTGAGCTATGCAGGACGCATCGATACCCATGCTCTAGTCGGCCCGCTCGCACCGGGGGATTGAGAACTCGCTGCACTGGATATTGGACATGGCCTTTCGTGAGGATGAGTGTCGTGTGAGAGAGGGCAATGGAACGGAGAATCTGTCGGTGCTGCGGCGAATGGCTATGAATCTGTTGAGGGGAGATAAGAGCTTGAGAGTGGGAATAGAAGCCAAGCGCAATAGGTCAGGTTGGGACGAAGCGTATCTGCTTAAGGTGCTCACTACGTAAGATGCGATTGCCCTGGTTGAAGTGGCGGTTTTCTTTGAATATGCTTGATGAAAGCGTTATGCTTAAGGGCAGGCATTTTTCGTATCCAAGCAAGTGTGCGGAGCGTTAATAGAATGGCAACACAGGCAATAGAGGCGGACACGCGGGAACTCGTTGAGGAACTGCGGCGCAGCGTAACGGGTGAGGTTCGCTTCGACAAGATGACTCGCATGCTGTACAGCACGGATGCGAGCATCTACCAGATAGAGCCTGTCGGCGTTGTGCTGCCAAAGAGCGCGGATGATGTAATCGCGGTGCTGGAGACGGCACACCGCTATAACCTGCCGGTACTGCCGCGCGGAGGCGGTACGAGTCTCGCGGGGCAGACTGTGGCGAACGCCATAGTGATGGACTTCTCGCGATACATGCGAGATGTGCTTGAGGTGAACGAGGAAGAGGGATGGGTGCGGACTCAGCCAGGCATCATCCTCGACGAGCTGAACCACAAGATTTCTTCGAGCGGCATGTTTTTCACGCCGGACCCAAGCACGAGCAGCCGCGGCAATGTGGGCGGCGCGCTGGGGAATAACTCTTGCGGGGCGCACTCGATTATCTGGGGCAAGACGGTTGACAATGTGGAGTCGCTGGATGTGGTGCTGTCAAACGGGGACAGGGCGCATTTCGGTTCGCTGGACGGGGCGCAGCTTGAGGCGAAGATGCGCGGAGAGAGTCTCGAAGGGGACATCTACCGCAAGCTGTTCGGCATAGGCGAGGCGCACCGTAATGAGATACTGGCGCGCTATCCGAAGATTCAGAGGCGTGTGTCGGGCTATAACCTGGACGAGTTTGTGGGCGGCAGCGATTTCAACATGGCACGCTTCGTGGTCGGGTCCGAGGGGACGCTCGTAACCATTACCGAGGCTAAGCTGAAACTGGTGGAGAAGCCGAAGTTCAGGGCGCTGTCGGTCATACACTTCAACGACTTGATCGAGTCTATGGAGGCTACTGTCGCCACGCTGGAGATGGAGCCGGCGGCGGTCGAGCATATCGGCAGCATGATAATCAGGCAGGCGCAGAGCAACCTGGCGTACTCGCGGATAACGGATTTCATCGAGGGCGAGCCGGAGGCGCTTCTAGTCGTGGAGGTCATTGCGGAGTCGGAGCCTGAGCTGATGGCGAAGCTGGAGCGTCTGGAGGCGCGTGTGAAGCGCGAGGGGCTGGGATACGCGATGCCTCGTCTTATCAAGCCGTCAGACCAGGCGAAAGTTTGGGACGTGCGGAAGGCGGGACTGGGGTTGATGATGAATGTGCCGGGCGACGCGAAGCCGCTGCCGTTCGTGGAGGATACGGCGGTGTCGCCGGAGAAGCTGCCGCAGTTCGTGAAGCGGTTCGACGAGATTGTGCAGGCACACGGCACCGAGGCGGGATACTACGGGCATGCGAGTGTGGGCTGCCTGCATATTCGGCCCCTCATCAATCTGAAGGACTCTGCCGATGTGGACAAGATGGTGTCCATATCGGACGAGATAAGCGACCTCGTGCTGGAGTATGGCGGTTCTCTGAGCGGAGAGCATGGCGACGGACTTGTTCGCAGTCCCTACAACGAGAAGATGTTCGGCAGCCAGATATACGACGCATTCCGCGGCGTGAAGCGGGCGTTCGACCCGAACGGAATCATGAATCCGGGCAAGATTGTCGATTCGCCGCCGATGACCAATAGCCTGCGGATTGGACCAGAGTACCAGCCAATCGAGATACAGACTGGCTTCGCGTATAACGAGGAAGGCAGCTTCGCGCATGCAATAGAGATGTGCAACGGGCAGGGTGCGTGCCGGAAGGTGCTGGGCGGGACGATGTGCCCGTCGTACATGGTGACGCGAGACGAGGAGCATTCGACGCGCGGACGGGCGAACGCGCTGCGCGGAGCGATGTCGGGGGCGCTGCCCGCCGAATCCCTGACGAGCGAGCGGATGATGGCGGTGATGGACCTGTGCCTCGAATGCAAGGGGTGCAAGGCGGAGTGTCCGTCCAATGTGGATATGGCGAAGCTGAAGTACGAGTTCATCGACAAGTACAAGCAGAAGAACGGACATAGTCTGCGTGACAGGTTGATGGGTAACGTAGCGTTCTTCAATAAGCTGGCGTCGCCGTTCGCGCCGCTGTCGAATCTGCCGCTGAAATCGGCGATCGGTAAGGAACTGCTGGAGCGGTATGCGGGCATCGACAAACGGCGAGAGTTGCCGATGCTGGCGAGCCAGACGTTCCGACAGTGGTTCAGGGCATCGGGCGGATCTCCGGCGTCGGATGCGATGTATGGGACGGTGGTACTGTTCCCGGACACGTTCACGAACTACAATCATCCTGAACTGGGGATCGCGACGGTTAAAGTGCTGCGTCACCTGGGATACCGCGTCGTGCTGCCGGATGTGGGATGCTGCGGCCGTCCAATGCTGTCGAAGGGGTTCATGGACAAGGCGAAGGCGAGCGCTCGGGCGAATGTGGACAGCGTATATCCGCTTGTCGAGCGGGGCGCGAAGCTGGTGGGACTGGAGCCGAGCTGCATTCTGAGCTTCAGCGACGAGTATGAGGACCTGCTGGGCGGCGACAAGAAGGCGAAGGCGATTGCGGACAACACGATGCTGATCGAGGAGTTCCTGCTGTACGCGCAGGAGCGGCATGGCGCGGCTCCGGAGTACTCATATCCTCCGGGGACGGTGCTGTTCCACGGGCACTGCCACCAGAAGGCGCTGGTTGGTACACGGGCTGCGATGCAGGTGCTGAACGCGATACCCGGCTGCGATGCGCGGGAGATACAGACCGGGTGCTGCGGGATGGCGGGGTCGTTCGGGATGGAGAAGGAGCACTTCGACATATCGATGAGCATTGGGGAGATGTCGCTGTTCCCGGCAGTGCGGGCGCAGGAGGGCGAGTTCGAACTGGTGATGGAAGGAGTGTCTTGCCGTCAGCAGGTGGAGCAAGGGACAGGGAAGAAGGCGAAGCACCTGGTGGAGTTGCTGGCGGAGGCTATCTGATCGCAACGGTAGCTGCAATGCCTATTCGATATTGAGAATGAAAGGATCCATCTGATACCAGGAAACCTGACCGTCTTCGATGCTGTCCTGAATACGGTAGTCTGCATCGAAGCCGGCTACTGCGGCATAAGCAGGTATTCCGGTGAACCTGGTCAAGTATTCGGCGTTGCGTATAGCTCTGCGAGTATCGCGCCCGTCCACGGTGTAGGATATTTCGACAGCGACATAGCAGGTATTCCCTTCTCGGTCGGTCGCTTCCAGAACTAGGTCTGCCTTTCGGAAGCTTCTGAGGTCGCCTAAGGATATGCCCGCCAAGTCTGATTCCTCGGTCATGTCCCAGAGTTCTTCTTGGCCCAAATTTCTGCGACGGCGCAATCCCATATCTCTTGCAACGAGAGCGGCTTCCGCAACAAATAGGCTCCTCGCGAATATACCCTTCAGCTCACCCATCTGAACGGAATGTCTCTTGACTTCCACTTCTATTTCGTCGAACCGCCTGTCTGTCGCCTCAATGAATTGACTCAGCTGTGTTCCAATACGGTTAACGGTTTCGGTGAGTTGATCTAGTCTTTCGCCTTGCCTGCTAACCACGTCGGTAAGTTGATCTAGTCTTTCGCCTTGCTGATTAACAGTTTCGGTGAGTCGTGCGAAATTCTCCGGAAGTTCCAACAATTCGCGTGTGAAAAGCCGTGCGCGCATCGCCTCAAGCCATGAGGGATTATCGTCCAGGACGCGCATCAGGTCTTCTATGGAGCCAATTGTGGTCATAACTTCCTCTCAGACAGCATTATAGCAGAGAGGTTAGCTACGGGTTATTTGAGCAGGCTCTAGCCCAACACTTCCAGCAGCGCGTCTTCCAATTCCTCAATGGGTGCGAAGCCTTCGAAGCGCCGGTGAATGATGCCATCTGCACTGACAACGAATGACCACTCGGTGCTGGGCAGATTCCACTCAAGCACGGTGGGAGATACGCGAGCGCGTGTCAGGTCGCCCTGAATTTCGTCGGGGTTGTCGAAGAAATCTATGTGGATGAAGTTCGCCTGCCCCTTGTACTTGTCCTCAAGCTCGCTGAGGACATCGACCTGCGGACCGCAGACGGCGTTAGTGCAGAACGCAGGGCTTGCCATGACAATGACGGTTGGCATGCCGGACTGCACGGCGTCGGCGATGCTAATCTGGTAGAGGTCGGTATCCCGGAGTGTGCCGGTTGTCAGCTCTTCGATGCTGTGAGTTGCCAACGTCTTGCTATCGCTCGCTGTTGCGGGTGCGCCGTTGGCGGGCGCCTCGGTCTGCTCCGGCACCTCAAAGCGCAATTCTGCGCGGAGCGTGTTCGCGTCCTCGTCAAGCACCGCGATGTCCAGACCCCAATCGCCGGGAGAATCGAACTGCAACTGCGCCGCGTAGAGTCCGCGCGTGCCGAGCGGGAAGGGCCTGAACAGAGCTACTGCGGTGTCGCGCATCTCACCTTCCGTTGTGCCTTCGGGATAGTAGTAGGATGTGAGCGTGGAGATGGGCGAGCGCACGAGGCCCTTTTTCGACGTCAGAACAACGGCGACACGTTGCTCGCCTGTGCCCAGGTCGGGCGTGGCGAAGATCGCCTGCAAGCCGTCGGCAGATACGGGGCCCTTGATAAGCTCGACTTCCTCGAATGCTGCGCCCTGCTCGTCATCAGATGCGGCTTGCTTTGTGGGTGCCGCAATGTTCTGGCAGGCGATTGCTGCCAGCATGAGGATGGCTGCGAGGGCGAGGGTTATGGTGAATTTCTTGGGCATTGTGCGATTTTCGCTCCAGTTGAATGCGAAATGGCTTTCGGACTTCGTGATTCGGCAGACTCACCAGGAACGGAACCCTATCTTATATCGATGGACGGGATGGGGAGGATGTTTCCCTCCTAACCCTTCTGGATTCCCGCCCTTCGCGGGAAAGACTCTATACCCTCACCCTCACCCTCTCCCAGAGGGAGAGGGGACATTTGCCTACCCTTGTCAGAAAAGGGGGAAACAGAGCGTTCTGTTAGTTCGTGTCGTAGCCGGTTGGGGCGGGTTCGCCGCCATCGTAAGCTCCGAAGGTGTAGGCGAATAGGGAGAACTCAGGTGAGTTCGAACTCAGCTTTAGCTCGTGGCTCTGGTACTCAGGCAGATTGACAATGTGATACATGCGGGCAGAATCCACGGTAATGTAGCCGTTGCCGTCGGCATCGAACATGACATCGGTGCCGGCCGCATCTGGGCTTATGGGCATGTCATTGAGCAGTACGCGCACGTCGTATTCGCCACCGTTGATCGGGGACATAACGGCGTTGACGCTGGTTGCGTTGAATTTGAGCGCGAGGTAGTCCTCGTAATTCTCGGTTTCGCGGGCATGCACCAGCCGCTCTGCTTCGTTGCGCCAGAGTCCTTGCAGGTACAGGAAGTGGTTGCGGTAATCGCCAGGGTCAGTGTAGAAGATTTCGGAGTCCTCTTCCTCGTAATACTCCTGGTGCAGCACATAGGGCGCGGATGACAAGAGCGCGCTGTAGTTGCGCTCGAAGCCGGCGTAAATCTCGCGTGTCAGGCCAGTCTCGCGATCGGTGCCTCGTACATCGTCGTCATATACAGGCTCGGCAAGCGTTTTGGCGGAGACGTCGCTGAGGTCAACGTCCGCCTCTTCGAGCAAGCCACGTATCCATAGCTCGGTCTCTTCATACGCGCCCTCGCCGAAGTGGGTGTAGCGGATGAGTCCGTCCTTGTCCACGAGGTACTTCGCGGGCCAGTATCGGTTGTTGAAGGCGCGCCATGTCTTGAAGTCGTTGTCCTGCGCGATGGGCCACTCCAGACCAAAGCCTTCGGTCGCCTCGATCACATTGTCGCGGTCCTTCTCGAACTCGAACTCGGGTGTGTGGACGCCAACGATGACCAGTCCCTTGTCCGCGTACTTTTCGTGCCATGCCTTGAGGTACGGCAGGGTGCGGATGCAGTTGACGCAGGTGTATGTCCAGAAATCGACCAGCACGATCTTGCCGCGCTGCTCCTCGAACGTGATCGGCTCAGAGTTTATCCAGCTTGCGATGCCGCGAATCTCCGGTACGGTCTGCTCGTTGCCGGTTGCGGGCGTTACGATGCTCTCGTGCGCGGATGCCTGCGGCGCGGCGGTGGGTGCGGGCTTGGACGGCACCGGTGTCGCCGTTGGCGCGGGCTCTGGCGTGTTCGCGGGAGGCAGCGTGGCAGTGGGCGCGGTAGTGGGCTGCGCTTGCGTCTGTGGCAACGGTGCGTCTGCTGCCTCCGCCGGTGTTTGTGGGTCTGCGTTCGAGCAGGCGGCAAATATTAAAGCCGCTGTCAGCAGCAATGCGAGTGTAGCCAAGGCTGTGCGGATACTCTTCATTGTGGCGCTCCTGTTGTGTGGTCTGTCCGTGTTGGGTTGGGATATAGCATCTGTTTTGGCAGGTTCGTATGGTTAGATGCTGTTGTGTGGGGAAGGATTTTTGTGGAGGCAGCACCGACATCTGTGGTCGGGATTCTCAGTATTACCGCAAACTGAGCCTTGCACAACTTGCTAGGGTTTGCAACTGGGCGTTATCATTCACGACAACTATCGTTAGAGATTCCAAGATACTGCATGCTTGACAGGGAAATGAGGGTAACGACATGAAGGTTGGATTCATAGGGGTTGGATTTATGGGGCGACACATGGCGCGGAATATCGCGGCGGGTGGCTATGAGATGACGGTGTTCGATATTCGCAAGGAAGCTGCCGATGAGTTGCTGTCGATGGGCGCGACATGGGCGGACAGTCCTGCCGCAGTCGCCGCCGCGAGCGATGTGGTATTCACTTCACTGCCGCGCCCACAGGATGTTGAGGAGGTCGCGCTGGGAGAGGGCGGCATTCTGAGCGGCGCGGGCGCGGGAACAGTGTATTTCGACCTGAGCACGACCGACCCGGATACTATTTATCGCATCAGCGCGGCGGGTGAGAGCGCGGGCGTTACGGTGCTGGATGCGCCTGTGAGCGGGGGCGTCGGAGGCGCGGAGGCCGGAACGCTGTGTGTGATGGTGGGCGGCGATGAGGACTCATATACGCGGTGCAAGCCTGTGCTGGACAGAATCGGCGACAAGGTGATGCGCTGTGGGGACATTGGTTCGGGCGCGATTTGCAAGATCGTGAATAATCTTATCGGCCTGAGCGTGCATGTGCTGCTGTCGGAGGCCTTCAGCCTAGGTGTTAAAGCGGGAGTGGACCCACAGACACTGTTCGACGCGGTGAAGGGCAGTTCGGGGAACACGCAGAGTATGCAGAGGCTACCGTATGACTTGTTTGTCGGGAATTTCGAGCCGGGGTTCCAACTCGATCTTGCGGCGAAGGACGTGGGGCTGGCAACGGACATGGGGCGGAGTCTTCGCGTGCCGATGGAGCTCGCAAACGTGGTGCAGCAGCGATACATTGCGGGGCAGAACAAGGGTTGGGGCAGGGAGTCATCCGGGGCCGTGGCAAAGGTGCAGGAAGAGCGAGCCGGTGTTGAGATTCGAACGGTGAACTAACATGGATGAAGGGGATTTAGGGGATATTTGGGGGAAGGATATGTTTCAGAAGAGTACGCTGGATAACGGGATGCGGGTGGTGACAAGTGAGATGCCGCATACTCGCTCGGTGAGCATGTGCGTGCTCGTGGGGGTTGGTTCTCGCTACGAGTCGGATGATGAGGCGGGGCTGTCGCACTTCCTGGAGCACATGGTGTTCAAGGGAACGGAGCTGCGACCTGAGCCGCAGCAGATTAGCGCGGCAATCGAGGGCGTAGGAGGCGTCATAAACGCGGCAACCGAGCACGAGCTGACCGTCTATTGGTGCAAGGTGGCGCAGCCGTACTTCGAGGAAAGCCTCGCACTGCTGTTCGACATCCTGCGGAACTCGCAGTATGAGCCGGACGACATCGAGAAGGAGCGCCAGGTCATCTTCGAGGAACTGGGGATGATAAACGACTACCCCACTTACAAGGTGGAGGTTCTGATAGACGAGATGCTGTGGCCGGGGCATCCGCTTGGGCGGGACATCGGGGGAACGCGCGAGAGCGTTGCCGGGATAACACGCGATATGATTCTGGACTTCGTGTCCACGTACTATACGCCGGATAACATGGTTGTGAGCGTCGCGGGGAACGTGTCACACGGTGATGCGGTGGCGCAGGTGGAACGGCTGAGTGAAGGCTGGAAACCGGGCGCTAATTCTATGTCAGGTAAGCGCGGAGCGCTCAAAGACTGGACGCCTTACAACGGCGCTCAGCATGAGCCGCAATCGAAGGTGGAGTATCGCAAAACTGAGCAGGCGCACCTGTCTGTCGCACTGCCGGGTGTATCGCTCACGCATCCGAAACGGTATGCGCTCGACTTGCTGAGCGTGGCGCTGGGCGAGGGTATGAGCAGCCGGCTGTTCGTGGAGGTGCGGGAGAAGCGAGGGCTTGCATACGATGTGCATAGCGGAGTCAGCCACTTCACAGACACGGGGGCGATGGTAGTGTCGGCGGGCGTTGACCCGAAGCGCGTGTATGACGCGGTTCAGACGATTCTGGAGCAGGTGGGAGCGTTGCGGGATGGTCTGCCGGAGGACGAACTGGAGAAGGCGAAGCGTCTGAGCGCAGGGCGTCTGATGCTGCGAATGGAGGATACACGAGCTGTTGCTAGTTGGATGGGACAGTCGGAGATGCTCCTTGGGAAGATCGCGCTTGTTGACGACGTGATCGAGCAGGTGAACGCGGTGACGACCGATGATGTACTCAGCCTCGCCAACGACGTGCTGGTGTCGGAGCGGCTGAACATCGCGGTGGTGGGCCCGTGCAGGGGGCACAAGCGGATAGAGCGGATGCTGAGGCTGTGACTGGGGCTGACATCGATGAACAGGATAGACAGGATGGGGTAAGTGATGGCGATGCAGATGTACATTACGGTTTCGGGTGAGGACAGGATTGCGCGGTATGAGGTGGATGAGGGGTCGGGCGCGCTGACGCATATCGGGGATGTGGGGACGGCTGCTCGGCCCGCGCCGCTTGCGGTTAATCCCGCGGGCGACAGGATGTATGTGGGCTGCCGCGACGAGATTGCGATCTCTAGCTACGCTATCGGCGACGGCGGCGACCTGACGCATCTGAGTGATGTGGCGGTGGAGAATGACCCGTGCTATCTGGCGACGGACCGAAACGGGCGCTTTCTGCTGTCGGCGTACTACGAGGGTGGGCTGTGCGCGGTGCATGCCATCGGGGATGGCGGCGCGGCGACCAGTCCTCCGGTGGAGTGGCTTGCGACGGCGAAGGGAGCGCACTCGATGCAGACGGACCCGTCGAACAGGTTCGCGTTCGTGCCGCATATATCGGGCGGTACAGGGCCCAACGCTATCTTTCAGTTCAGGTTCGATGCGGAGACGGGGCATATCACGCCGAACAGCCCTGCGCGGGTTGAGATGGATGGGGAGCTGGGGCCGCGCCATTTCTGCTTTCATCCGAACAAGGACATCCTATACTTCTCGGACGAGCAGGGTTGCAGTGTTACGGGATACAACTTCGATTCGGAGGCAGGGACGCTGAGCGCGTTCCAGACTATCTCGACGCTGCCGGAAGGATACGAGGAGCGCAACAGCTGCTCGCAGATTCAGATTGCGCCGTCGGGGAAGTTCCTGTACGCGCCGAATCGGGGGCACAACAGCATCGCGTGCTTCAGCGTGAATGCGGATAGCGGGGCGCTGGCTGCCATCGGGCATGCGGACAGCGAGGCGGTGCCGCGCGCGTTCAGCATCGATCCAAGCGGGCGATTCCTGTATGCGGCCGGACTGGATACTGGGCGGCTTGCGGCATATCGAATCGAGGGGGATGGGACGCTTACCAGGTTTGCGTCATACGATGTAGGCGAGGAGCCGATGTGGGTGCTGATTCTCGAGAATTAACAGGATGGAGAGGGTAGATAGGATGTGTCTCCTGGGTTTAGCTGGATTGGATGCTACGCCTTGGTGTCATAGACTATCTCTCCGTCTCTCCAAGTCGGGACTGAGCCTGTAGTCTCTATCGCGCGCTTGCGAGCCTTGATTGCGGCGCGGCGCAACGCCTTTTCCGCGCCGATGAAGTCGGCGGAAAGAGAACGCTCATTGTGATGGCTGTTCGCCTGATCTTGCTTACCCATCATGTTCCTCCATGTTCGATTCTCACGGGGGAATTCCCTGACGAATCGTACAATACCCATTCGTCCACTATGTCCTTGTAGATGTGATGGAAGTTGTGCCAGCCTGCATGGAAGCGGCGATGTACGACATTTTCGGGGATGTTGTGGCCACCCTCGCGCACTCTGTTCAGTACGCGAGCAACTGCCATTTGAGGACTTGGCAGACTCAGAAAGTATAGCTGAATCCAATATCCCTGTGCCTGCCACGTCGGAATCATACGCGCGTAACTTCTTCCGCTCAAGGTGGTCTCGAAGGCAAAGCTCTCGCCCCTCTTGACATACGTGTCTATGAGACGGAGCATCAATCTTCCCGCTTGCACTGCGGAGCGTTCGGGCTGAAACGGGTTTAATCCGGCGGCAATCATATCGGCGTTGACGAAAGCCAGAGTGCCGGCTTCATTGACCAGAAACTCAGTTGCGAATGTGGTCTTGCCTGCTCCGTTAGGGCCGGCGATTATCCGGATTTTCTTTGTCTGTTCCATGACAATAGCGATATGTGTCGCTCTAAGTTCAATGACTTGCTACCAACCTATGTTACATCATGGGTAGCGTTGAAGATAGCGAATGTGCGAAATATGCGTTAAGCGTTACAAACATGAAATGAGCAAGTAATTTACTTAAAACCAAAGTCTGCCACCTATTCGATTTCCAATTGCATTAGACAGCATGAATTGATAATCTGTAATTGGAAATCCCCAAGTGGGGGCGTGCAGTCAAAAGGCGGTGCATAATGCAGGTGGTCTTCAATGAAGCGGTCAAGCAGCTTGAGAGCGAAACGCCCGTAGTCGTTGCTACGGTGATTGGCACGAAGGGTTCGACTCCGCAGAAGCCGGGGTCGAAACTGCTGGTGCGGACCGACGGCAGCGGCGTGGGTACGCTGGGCGGAGGCTGCGTGGAGGGAGACATCTGGTATGCGGCCAGCGAACTGCTGAGGAGTGGGGGCACGGCGGAGTACCGAGAGTACGAGCTTAACGAAGACCTTGCCGCAGAGGACGGGCTGATTTGCGGCGGCACGATGTTCTTCCTTATCGATCCTGTTTACGAGCCGGGCGAGTACCTGGACTTCGCGAAAGAGATCGAGGACGCATATACAGGCGGTGACGCGGTTGCGTTGGCAAGCCTGATACGCGGCGGAAGCGGCTCTGCCGCGACTATCGGAGCGAAGATATTCATACGGCAGGACGGCTCGACGGTCGGCACACTAGGCAGCCCTGAACTGGACGAAGGCGCGATGGAAGAGGCATTCGAGCTGATGGTTCACGGCAAAAATAAGTATGTCGTCACCGGAAGCGGCGCCGAGTATTTCATCGAGGCCTATACCACACCTCCGCAACTGGTCCTGTGCGGCGGTGGGCATGTTTCCAAGTCAATCGCGCCGCTCGCAAAGACGCTGGGCTTCCGCGTGTTTGTGACCGACGACCGCGAGGAGTTCGCCAACCCGGACCGATTCCCGGAGGCGGACATCATCGTCGCCAAGAAGCCGGAGGACGCGCTGGGCGAGTTGCCCGTCAACCCGAATACCTTCATCATCGTTGCCACGCGCGGACACCGTTACGACAACGTGGCGCTTGCCGCAGCAGCGAGGACACCGGCGAAGTATGTCGGACTGCTGGGAAGCAAGCGTAAGATTATCCTCATCTACGAGGACCTGATGCGCATGGGCATCTCGAATGAGCGCATACGCGAGTTGCGCGCGCCCATCGGACTGGACATCGGGGCGCGCACGCCTGAAGAGATTGCGGTGAGCATCATGTCGGAAGTGCTGATGTTCCGTCTGGGCGGCTCGGGCAGCGTAATGAAGCTCGAAGAGCGCCTGATGAGCCGCATCGAGGAGAAACACGGCGCGGCAGTGCCTGCGGCAGACTAGGCGATGCCCGGCGTTTCTGCCATTCTAACGGCAGCGGGCGAATCGCGCCGGATGGGGCGGCCCAAGCCCCTGTTGCCATGGCGCGGCACGACTCTCGTAGAACACCAGATACGCGCGCTGTTCGACGGCGGCGTCTCCGAAGTCGTGGTCGTAGTGGGGCATGAGGCTGACGCTGTGGTGGCGCAGGTGTCATGCACGGGCGCGCGCTGCGTGGTGAACCCGGACTATCTCCAAGGCAAGACGACTTCCATCAAGGCGGGGCTGCGTGCCATCAACGCCGACGCGGACGCCATTCTGCTGCTTGCGGTGGACCAGCCGCGCACCGAATCCATCGTATCAGCCGTGGTACAAGCGCACGTCTCCGGCGACTACCTGATTACATCGCCGCGCTATGAAGGACACGGCGGGCATCCGCTGATATTCGCTGCGTCTCTGCGAGATGAACTTGCGGCTATCACCGAGGAAAAGCAGGGCATCCGCGAGGTGTTCCAGGCGCACCGAGACAGCGTGCAGGAGTACGCGCTGGACGACCCGATGATTCGGCTGGATTTGAATACGCCGGAAGCGTATGAGGAGGCGGTGGGGAGGTATGGGGGCTGACATCGATCGACAGGATAGAGGGGATATATTGTGAAGAAGCGAGGGAACGATAACTATGGTTTCTAAAGGTCCCTTGGATGATTTCTTCTGGGATAACTATGTTGGGCGTGCCAAGGCGTATGTCGCCACTGGCCGACTCGACGCTGAAGAGATTGACTACAAGGTTGAAATTGGAGTAAAAGTTGCAGCAGCGCGAGAATCTGTTCTGAACGGTGCTGCCACCAGCGAAGTTTCCACCATTCTCTTCAGAGGGACTGGGTTCGCCGGCAATCTTGTCCACTTCATACAGCAGGACAACTTTCGTCGCTGGCTAAATGAGTCACCGGATAACGCGCTTCGAGCGTTACAGGCGATGTGGGCGCGCGATGATTCGTCCATTGTTGACAGAATCCGTGCTTTCAGCCATCTATTCCCTCAAAATGTGGCAAGTGGGTCGGGTAATCGTAGTACAGGTGGTCGGGGTACTCGGACGAATGTTGTCTCCGTACTGTTGATGGGCTTGAGCGTCTATCTGTATCCACCGTTCAGAGTGCAATTGATCAATCGAGCCTATGATATTGTGGGGTATAGTCGGCCTGCCAGTGACGCAGATGAAGCAGCATTATATCAACACTTTCTCAATTTTCTTGATCACTTCATGAGCGAAGCCTCAGAACGGGGGTTAACATTGCGTCACCGACTTGACGCACAATCTGTGGTATGGGCGCTTGATCAGAGACGTGACGGAATTGTGGATCCGCCTGAGTCAGATAAATTGGATGACGAAGATATTCCGCCCTCACCATCGCCCACACTTGCAAATCTCGCAAACAACTTAAATCTGGATATCAAGTTCCTCGAAGAAATCGAAACGCTGCTCGACGACAAGAAGCAGGTCATCTTCCAAGGCCCGCCAGGCACGGGTAAGACTTTTGTAGCAAGGAAGCTTGCGAAGCATCTCGCCGGAGCGGATGACCGCGTTTCATTGGTGCAGTTTCACCCGACATTCGCTTATGAGGATTTCGTGCAAGGATACCGTCCGACTCTTAGGGGCGGGCAGGCGGGATTTGAATTAAAGGACGGTCCTCTGCTTCGGGCGGCGAGGGCGGCAGAATTGAACAAGAACGCCAAGCATTTCCTCATCATTGACGAGATCAACAGGGGCAATCTGGCAAGCGTGTTCGGCGAGCTGTACTTCCTGCTAGAGTATCGGGATGAGGAAATCAATCTTCAGTATTTAGACAAGCCGTTTTCGTTGCCGGAGAACCTGTACATCATCGGCACGATGAACACGGCTGACCGCTCTATCGCGCTGGTGGACCTGGCGCTGCGCCGCCGCTTCTACTTCGTGGAGTTCCATCCAGACAACGATCCGATAAAAAGCGTTCTCCGCAAATGGTTGAACAAGAAAGGTCTTGACGAAATGGAGTGGGTGGCGGATGTGGTTGACAAGGCGAATAGTCTGTTGAGCGAGGATCGCCACGCTGCCATCGGGCCAAGCTACTTCATGAAGGACGACTTGGATGACGCGAAAGCAGAACTCATCTGGAAGCATAGCGTCTTGCCTTACATCGAGGAACGCCTATTCGGGCAGGACGTTAGCGATTTTGACTATGATAAGTTACGAAGCGCAGTTAAAAGTAGCGCCACACAGGAAGACGGCAACGACGGCGACGCTGAGGATGAAAGTGGCGACGTGTGATGCGCCTGATTAACCTGCGCGAGTACGGTAGCGATGATGAGGGACGGTATCGTCTCTCGATAGAGCAGCGCGACGCATTGCACAGCGCGATACCGTCAGTCGGTATAACCCCCGTCCCAGGCACAAGCGACGAGTATATTCTGAAGCCGACTTCTATTGTGGGCGCAATCGAATTCGGCGATCTGTCTATTCTGATTCGCCCCAAGATTCCCGTCCCGCAGCTGCTGTCGCTGGCGTGTTACGCGACAGACGCATATAGGTCGCAGGACAAGCGTCTGTTCGACTTTGAAGAAGATAAAACGCTGCCCGATACGCTGGCGCTCGTGTTTGCGGCGGCGGCGCGTCGGGCGTTTTCGCGCGGGCTGCTGCACGGATACCAGAGGCGTGAAGAGGCGCTGCACACCGTTCGTGGGCGCATCAGGTTCAATGAGCAGATACGGCGCAGGTTCGGCAATCCCCTACCCGTCGAAGTGCGATACGATGAGTTCACCGACGACATATTGGAGAACCGCTTGGTGAAAGCTGCCGCAATGCGGCTTGGCACGATGCGTCTGCGGTCGCCTGATGCACGCAGAGGGCTTGGCTGGATTGCGGATACGCTTGAGGGCGTCTCGTATGCGGAGTTCGCGCCGGGCAGCGTGCCGTCCGTTTCGTTCAATCGCCTGAACGAACATTACCGTGGAGTTGTCGAATTGTCGCGCCTGATACTGCGGCACAGCGCGTTTGAGGCGGGACGCGGAGAAGTTCGCGCGTCAGGCTTCCTGATGGATATGAATATGGTCTTCCAAGAGTTCGTGATCGTTGCGTTGAGGGAAGCACTGGAAGCATCTGATAGCGTGTTACGGTCAGACAGCGGCATCCGTGGCGTTTCGTTCGACGAAGCGGCGCGCGTGAGACTCTATCCTGATATTTCTTGGTGGGAAGGAGGAAGGTGCCTGTTCGTGGGCGACGCAAAGTACAAGAACATCACGGATAGGAGTGTTCCCAACGCAGACTTGTATCAGTTGCTTGCCTATACCACCGCGCTCGACTTGCCCGGCGGTATGCTCATATATGCCAAGGGTGAGGCTGACGAAGTAGTTCACAAGGTCAGGCACTCCGGCAAATTGCTGGAAGTCGCCGCGCTGGGCTTGTCGGGCACCCTCGAAGGTGTACTCGCCCGCGTGGAGAAATTGGCGGATAGGGTAAGGAAATTGCGGGATGAGGCGCGAAGAATGGAACGGCGCGCCGCCTGACACTACGATAGGTCGCTCCAGTCTTCCCAGGCTTGGTCTAGGTTTGCTTGGGTTGTGTTGTACTGTCTGCCGAGCCGGGTGATTTCGGGGATGTTCTGGCGCTCGGTGGCTGATTCTAGTGCTGCGTTGATTTCTGTGAGCTGGGTTTCGAGGCGGGTTATCAGCTCTTCCTGCTCTCTAATTCTTGCTTGCTTTGCGCGCTTTTGAGCTGCTGAGGTGCGGCGCTGCCTGTCGGACTGCCTACTGCGTGTCTTGGGTGTGGTCGGTCCGGACGCTTCGGGCTGACGGTCCGCCGCGCCGCGCCTTTCCAGCATCCATTCCTCGAAGCTGCCCCTGAATAGGATTGCTTCACCGTCCTCGACTATCCAGAGCTGGGATGCGAGTTGCGAGATGAGTCGGCGGTCGTGGGAGACGAACAGCATGGTGCCGCCGTAATTCTGGAGCAGGCTTTCGAGGGCTTCGCGGCTTGGGATATCAAGATGGGTTGTCGGCTCGTCGAGGACTAACAGATTCGGCTCGGTAATGAGCAGGCGCGCCAACGCGAGACGGCTGCGCTCGCCGCCACTGAGGGCGGATGTGGATTTGAATACGTCGTCACCACGGAACAGGAAGCGCGCGAGGTAGTTGCGAGCTTCCGGGATACGCAGGTTGCGGGCGTCTATGAGCGCGTCGAGGACGGTCGAGTGTCGCGGCAGGTCGGTGCTGCCCTGCGAGTAGTAGCCCGGCTCGACGTTATGACCTAGGCTTGCGTTGCCTGAGATGGGCGGCGTTTCTCCCAGCAAAGTTTTTAGCAGGGTGGTCTTGCCTATGCCGTTACTGCCGATGATGGCGGTGCGCGAGCCGCGTTCAAGCTGGGTGTCAGCAATGTCGAGAAGCGGGACACCGTGCCCATTCTGCTGGTATCCGACTGCGAGCTTGTTGGTCCTGAGGGCTATCTGCCCGGTGCGGAACGCGCTCAGGCTGCCGAGGTGAATCTCTTCGTCGATGTGCGGCTTATCGATGCGCTCCAGCCGTTCGAGGCGGGTTGCGCGGCCACGTGCCTCTCTGGCGCGCTGTCCTGCTTTGTACCGCCGAATGAACGCCTCTTCGCGGGCGATGTACTCCTGCTGGCGCTCGTACTCAATGAGCTGCCGCTTGTGCTGCTCTTCTTTGAGAGCGCGGTACTTGGTGAAGTTGCCAGGGACGGAGTGGAGCGTACCGTTGTCGATTTCGAGTATGCGGGTCGCCACCTTATCGAGGAAATAGCGGTCGTGCGATACGACCATGAAGCCGCCGGTAAAACCTGAGAGAAAGTCCTCTAACCAGTCCAGTCCTCGGAAGTCGAGGTAGTTGGTCGGCTCGTCGAGGATGAGGAAGTCAGGGTCGGACAGGAGCGCCCTGGCGAGAGCGGCGCGTGTGCGCTCGCCGCCGCTTGCATCGGACGCGGGAGTTGCCAGAGTCTCGGCGGGCAACCCAACACCATCGAGGACGCGCTCCATGCGGTATTCGTAGTCGTAGCCGCCAAGCGCCTCGAATTCTTTGAGTAAGGCGTCATATTGGCGTTCTGCGCTGCCTCGAGATTCATCGTCGGCGACCTGAATGTCGAGTGCGCTGGACGCGAGTTCGTCTTCGACCTGGCGAAGGCGGGCGAATGCCTGCATCACCTCGTCGTGGACAGTGCCGCCGGCTGCCCGAGCGGGCGTCTGCGGCACGTATCCCATTCGGACGCCGCGCTGCCAGTTAATCGTGCCGCCGTTGGGTTCGAGTTCTCCGGCGAGTATGCGTATGAGGGATGTCTTGCCGGCGCCGTTGGGTCCGACGATGCCGATGCGGTCGCGCTCGTCAATCTGAAAGTCCAGATTGGCGAAAATCTCGATTTCGCCGTAGAGGAGGGTTAGGTTGGATGCGGTGAGAATGGGCATGGGGCTAAAGTGCGGGAAGTGAAGGATAGCATTCTAAAAATGTCGGTACATGTTCTTGTTATAGGGGCAATACAAAATCACTGTAAACGATCTGATAAGGTTCCAAGACATTCTTATATCGGTCAATTACGTCCGCATTCGTGTCAACTATGTACCAAGTGGTATCTTTGCCAGGGAGGCTTCGCTTTAGGAAGAATTGCATTCCAAGATCGGATATCGGTAACGAATACCCTATCACGAACACCCCTGTTGCGCTCAAAAGGGCAGCGCTGGCCTCTTGCCACAACCTTCTAACAGTTTAGTTGTTGAAGTGTGTAGTTTTCTCTGTTACCGGTGGAATGATAAGCACATCTTTATCCCTGGCATTTGCGAGCGATTCCAATTCGAAAGAGTGCTCATTTGATCCCCAATTTGATTCCCAAGGTGAAACGTACGAGTAGTAGATCGTCTCACCATAAAAGTTATCGCGCCCAGAATAATGCCAATTAGTTGACCCGTGCGATTTGAAATACCTAAACGTTTTGAGCGGGTTTACTCCAATTCGCATAGTTACGCGAGACCCTACATTGGAAAAGTAGGGAGGATACATGTTGGTAGGGTATATTCCCTCCGGAGTATCAGCACCTTCTTGTGCGTGGGCTGCCCTTTCTACTAATGTGTCATAGTTGAGCGTTATAACTGTGGCTTTTCGCTGGTGCCATTGTTGAATCAGAGAGTCCAACCACTGTACTTTGATGATGGATCATCGGCGAGAATTTTTATGGGGCTCATCGAGGCTAATGTACGGACATCTATGACGCCTTTTATATGCCTACGAATTTGAACTGCAACCGCTTGGTTGTATTGGTTGGAAACTTCATCCAGCCAAGGCTGACTTTCAGAAAGATAAGTCAGCCACAACTCTATGTTATTGTCGAGTGCCCTAGTTTCGTCTTCAATGTCTATTAGTGGTAGTGGAAGGATAATTTTGAAACCGTCTTCGGCATTCCTTGCCAATCTCTCCATCAGCTGATTTACGGCTTTCGAGAAACCTGCTCCAAGAATAAAGACGTCAGACACCTCTAGCTCCTTGAAAATTACGTGTTCATCTGGCAAAGCGCGAATACTCGGTCTATCTGCATTTGGACTTTGTTCTTCGACTGAGACGGACAGAGACGTTCCGAATTATGACTTGCCAAGTAGCTTGCCGAGGCGTCGATTTTTCTCAAGGCTTGCCTTGAAGTGCGCCATTATCTCTGGACGCACATTTGCCTTGCTTACCTTCTGATTGTCTTTTCGCTCTTTCATTACTCTATTCTACACCCCTGCCAAGTCCCGCACTTCTTCCAACAGTACCTGCACATCATCGGGCGCTTCGGCTTCGGCGTAGATTCGCAGCAGTGGCTCGGTGCCGGAGAAGCGAATTAGCGCCCAGTAGCCGCCTTCAAGCAGGTATCGGAATCCGTCCTGGGTGTCCACTTGCTCGACTTGTTTGCCGGCCAGGTATGCGGGGGCGGCGCTTTGCAGGCGGCTGACGATGGTGCTTCGAAGGTCTTCGTCGAAGGGGAGGTCTAGGCGGTCGTAGTGGTGGGGGCCTACTTTGTCTTCGAGTTCGCCTAGCAGGTCTTGGATGTCCATGTCGGTCTTGACCATGAGGTCTAACAGCATTAAGCCGCTTAGGATGCCGTCACGCTCGGGTACGTTGCCCTGGAATGCGTAGCCGCCGCTCTCCTCGCCCGCGATAATTGCGTCTGCGCTCATCATGACGGGGCCCAGATACTTGAAGCCGACGGGCGTTTCATGCACGGGGACATCGTAGATTGCGCCGAGCTTGTCTATCATGCCGGTCATTGTAATGGAGCGCACGAGGGGTCCGCGCCTGCCAAGTGTGTCGAGCTGGTGCATGCAGAGCAAGGCGAAGGTTTGAAGGGTGGTGAGGAAGTTGCCGTCGTCGTCCACGACACCGAGGCGGTCGGCGTCTCCGTCTGTGGCGAGGCCGATGTCGGCGGTCCTGTCGGAGATTTCGTCTATGAGCGGTCGGAGGTTGTGGGCAAGTGGTTCGGGCTGCGCCATGCCGGGGAACGCTGGGTTTGGCTCGGAGCGAATCTCGATGACGCGTGTTGAGCCGCCTGAAAGGAGGTCGGCTAGGTAGCCCGCGCCCGCGCCGTGCATGGAGTCCACGACGATATCCAAGCCCGCGTTGCGGATTGCGGCGAGGTCAACGAATGATGCTACGTGGTTGAGGTAGTCGGGCTGTGGGTCGAACTCTTCCAATAAGCCATTTGTGCGCGCTTGCTGGAGAGATATACGCTGCACGCCGCCGGACGATTCGGCGGCGCTAATGCGCGACTCGAGTTCGGCAACGATTTCAGGGGATGCGCTGCCGCCGTAGTCCGGCTTGTATTTGAAGCCATTGTATGCGGCGGGGTTGTGGCTTGCGGTGATGACCGCGCCTGCGCCCGCGTCTTTCGCAACGAGGTTGTAGGCTATGACGGGGGTTGGCGCTGCCCTGTCACATAGCATCGTAGGAATCCCGTTGCCAGCCGTAACTTCGGCGACGGCGGCGGCGAACTCGGCGGATGCGAAGCGCGTGTCGTAGCCGACCATGAAGCCGCGATAGGCGAGGCTGTGGTACTTCATCAGTTCGGCGGCGCCCTGAGCGCAGAGGCGCACGTTGTCGAAGGTGAAGTCTTCGGCGATGATGGCGCGCCAGCCGTCTGTTCCGAATTTTATTGGCATGATTTAATCTTACATCGATGGACAGGATGGATAGGATGTTACGGTGATTGTAACTCTTTCACCCTCATCCCCTGCCTTCGCAGGGGCCGGCTCTAACCTTCCCCCATCGAGGGGGAAGGGATTTTTTTCATTCTTAAAGGCCTGCGGCTTTGCGGAGCTTGTCGGCTTTGTCGGTGCGCTCCCAGGGGAGGTCGATGTCGTTGCGTCCGAAGTGCCCGTAGGTCGCGGTCTGCTTGTAAATCGGGCGGCGAAGTTGGAGATCGCGGATGATTCCGCCGGGCGTCAGGTCGAAGTTCTCGTGGATGAGCGCCTCAATCTTTTCGTCCGCTATCTTGCCGCTGCCGAAAGTTTCAATGGATATGGAAGTCGGCTCGCGCTTGCCGATTGCGTAGGAGACTATGACTTCCATCCTGTCGGCGAAGCCAGCCGCTATGCAGTTCTTGGCGACGTAGCGCGCTGCGTAAGCTGCGGAGCGGTCAACCTTCGTGGGGTCTTTGCCGGAGAACGCGCCACCGCCGTGCCGCGCAAATCCGCCGTAGGTATCCACGAGAATTTTTCGTCCCGTTAGGCCGGTATCTCCGACGGGGCCGCCGGTTACGAATCTGCCCGATGGATTAATCCAAAACTGGGTATTCTCGTCGAGAAGCTCGGCGGGGATGATCGCCTTTGCCGCTAACTCGATGAGGTCGCTTGCAATGACTTCCTGTTCCACATCCTCGCTGTGCTGCGTGCTCATTATGACGGTGTGGACGCGTTTTGGCACACCGTACTCGTACTCGACGGTAACCTGTGATTTACCATCGGGACGGATATAGGGGAGTGTACCGTCTTTGCGGAGCTGTGCCATGCGCTGGCATAGCTTGTGTGAAAGGGATATTGGCAGCGGCATCAACTCTGGCGTTTCGTTGCAGGCGAATCCGACCATCATCCCCTGGTCGCCGGCGCCGACTGATTCCAGGTCGTCATAGTCACCGCTTTCGTTGCGAATTTCGATGGCGCGGTCAACACCGTGCTGGATGTCCTGGGACTGCTCATGCACCGAGACCGCGACTCCGCAAGACTGGTAGTCGAAGCCGTAGCTGGAATCGATGTAACCCGCGTCGCGGATGGTGTTGCGGACGATTGTTGCGATGTCCACATAGGTGCTTGTGGTAATCTCGCCCATGACTACGACAAGTCCGGTAGTTGTGCAGACTTCGCAGGCGACGCGCGCCTTGGGGTCGTCAGCGATAATAGCATCGAGCACCGCGTCCGAAATCTGGTCGCAGAGCTTGTCCGGGTGTCCCTCGGTTACCGATTCTGATGTGAAAAGGTATGAGGCGGAGTCTGTAAAGGTGTGGCTCAATTTTCTTCTCCTGGTTTATTGGGGGATAGCAGGATGCTCTCGGTTTATGTTTGCGTGATACCCAAACGGGCGATCTGTTCACTATTAAGTGAGACGAGGTTTGCTCTTCCTTCGGCGATTAGGTTGTTCTGTACGAGCGTTGCCGTAACTGACATTTCGCGGTCGGCGCTTAATTCAAGACGGGCAACGGCAGTGATGCGCCTGCCGATTTTTGCGGGTCTGCGGAAGTTGACCTCCAAGTCGCGCATCATGGCGACCGTGCCATTCCGGTAAGCTAGATTCTCCATGACCTCATATAGCAAGGTGGAGATGATGCCACCATGGACGATGCCGGGCCAGCCTTCATGCGTTCCACCGGGCGTGAAATCGGTTACGAGCGCGTCGCCTTGATTCCGGAAGATAAGCTGCAACCCATTCGGGTTCTTCTTACCGCAGCCGAAGCAATTAGGGTACTCCCGAATTCTATCTAGCTCTGTCTTATCTAGCTCTGTAAAGAAGGTGTTCACGTTCCTACTTCCCAACTTGCTAGGTATTCTTCCTGTTCGGCCGTCAATGTGTCTATGGTGATGCCCATTGATAGGAGCTTCAGGCGTCCTACTTCTTCGTCGATTTCGCGCGGGACGTCATACACCTGGGGCTTGAGCGTGTGCGCGAACTGTGCGATGTGCTCGGCGGACAGGGCTTGGTCGGCGAAGCTCATATCCATCACGGCCGAGGGATGTCCTTCCGCGGCTGCAAGGTTGATAAGCCGTCCTTCGCCCAGCAGGTAGAGACGCCTACCATCGCCCATCAGGTACTCGTCAACGAATGGGCGCGCTTCCTGCTTGCCATCCGCGAGTTCTTCAAGTGCGGGTATGTCTATTTCCACATTGAAGTGACCGCTGTTGGCGAGTATCGCGCCGTCCTTCATAACTTCGATGTGCTTGCGACCGACCGCTTTCATGCCGCCGGTAAGAGTTATGAAGATGTCACCGACCTTCGCGGCGGCGTCCATGCTCATGACCTGATGACCGTCCATCGCGGCTTCGAGTGCGCGGATGGGATTGACCTCAGTTACTATCGTCTGCGCGCCCATGCCGCGCGCTCGCAGGGCAACGCCGCGCCCGCACCAGCCGTAACCGGCGACGACGACATTCTTGCCCGCCCACAAGATGTTGGTGGCGCGCGTTATGCCGTCGAGGGTGCTTTGGCCCGTGCCGTAACGATTGTCGAAAAAGTGCTTCGTATCGGCGTCGTTGACCGCGACGATGGGGTACTTCAGCCTGCCGGATTCGGCCAGGCTGCGTAGGCGTATGACGCCGGTGGTGGTTTCTTCGGTGCCGCCGATAAGTCCGCCGAGCGTGTCCGTGCGATCTGAATGGAGAGTTGCCACAAGGTCTGCGCCGTCGTCCATCGTGATATGAGGCTTGGTGTCTAGCGCGGAGTTGATGTGCGCGTAGTATGTCTCGCTATCCTCGCCCTTGATGGCGAAGGTGGGTATGCCGTACTCGTGGACTAGTGCGGCAGCCACATCGTCCTGCGTGCTGAGCGGGTTACTGGCGCAGATGGCAGCCTCGGCTCCGCCATCCTGAAGCGCAAGCAGCAGGTTGGCGGTTTCGGTGGTTACGTGCAGGCAGGCTGCAATACGCAAGCCTGCCAGCGGCTTCTCTTTGGCAAAGCGCTCGCGTATCTGTCGGAGCACCGGCATCTCGCGCTCTGCCCAGTGGATGCGGCGGATGCCTTCGGATGCAAGCGAGGGGTCTGCAATGTGCCCCTTGTTCGTTTCTGTGGTCAATTTTTCCTCCTAACGGACTTGTCCTGTTATTTCCGTCCTTCGACAGGCTCAGGACGAACGGTGATGGCGGATTTTCACCCCCATCCTAACCTTCCCCCATCAAGGGGGAAGGGACTATCGAGTCGTTTTTGCCGAGTGGCGCGAATGATGTAAGTTCGGTGAAGGCGCGGAAGCGGTCTTCGATGTCCTGCATGCTGAGAGCGAGGATTTTGTCCACGCTGAAGCCTTGCACGCAGAACGAACCCATAACGGAGCCGAGAATAGCGGCGCGGCGGTAGCCTTCGGTCGTCCTGTCTCCGGTCGCGGCGATGTAGCCGATGAAGCCGGATGCGAATGTGTCGCCGGCGCCCGTGGGGTCAACCACATGGTCGAGCGGAAATGCGGGCGCGGAGAATATGGAGTCGCCGCTGAATACCAGGACGCCATGCTCACCTCGCTTGATTACGACCGCGCCGGGGCCCATCGACATTATGCGGCGGGCGGCAGTAACCAGATTGCCTTCTTGGGCATAGTCCCGCGCTTCGCCTTCGTCCATGAATAGGACGTCCGTCTCGCCAACAACCCTGTTGAGCGCCTTTCGCTTGCCGTCAATCCAGAAGTTCATCGAGTCCAGAGCGACGAGGTCGGGGCGCCGTTCCATCTGGTCGAGCACGTCGAGCTGAAGCTCAGGGTCGATGTTGGCAAGGAACAGGTATGGGCTGCGACGCTGCTCGGCGCTGAGTTTCGGTGAGAAGTCGGCGAAGACGTTGAGCTGCGTGTCCAGCGTGTTGCGTGAGTTCAGGTCGGCGGAGAAGTATTCGCCTGCCCAGCGGAACGTCTTGCCCTGCTCCCGCTGCAAGCCGCTGACATCGACTCCGTGCGAGCGCAGCAGCTCGATATGCGGCTCCTGAAAGTCATCGCCGACGACGGCGATGAGGCTGACCGGCGCGAAGCGGCTGATGCCTATGGAGAAGTACATCGCCGAACCGCCGAGAGAATCCTCGCGGCTGTCGGCGGGCGTTCTTACTGAGTCGTAGGCGACTGAGCCAACGACGAGTACGGTCATTTTTCGTCCTTTGGCTTAACTAACAGGATATACAGGATGGGCTGTTGTTTTACCCTCCATCCCTTCGACAGGCTCAGGACAGGCTCTAGCCTTCTCCCTTGACGGGGGAAGGGACTCTTGCCCCTCACCCTAACCCTCTCCCCAAGGGGAGGGTACACAAGGTCGGCTAATCGTCTGCGCCGTAGCTAGTGGGCTTGCCTGCTTCGATCCAGGCGGGAGTGCCTTCTTCGATGTTGTAGAGACGCTCGGAGTCGAAGCCCATAGCGGCTGCCATCTCAGCGGCAAGTCCACTGCGTACACCGATGGCGCAGATGAAGAGCAGGTTCTTGTCCGTGGGAAGCTCGTCGATGCGTCCGAGCAGGGTGTCCACATGGATGAAGAGCGCGCCCTTGACATGGCCATCAGCGTATTCGTCGAGCGCACGCACGTCAACGACCACTGAGTCGCCGGATGCCTGCATCTCTTCGGCTTCGTCTATGCTGATGCGGTAGTAGGGTTCGCCTGGGTTTCTGGTGGGCATGTTTTGTCCTCCGTGTTAGTGATCAATCTTCAGTTTCTAGTGGATAGTGGGTGTTGATATGTCAAGGTGTCCTGCATTTTCTGTCATTCCGAGCAAAGCGAGGAATCTGAAATCGTTATAGACCGGGCGTATAGATATATTAGATTCTTCACTCCGCTGCGCTGCGTTCAGAATGACATTATGAGGATGGTTGCGTTTGGAACGATGTGGAAATGGGCAAAAAAATACTTCTCTGATGAGAGAAGTTCGTGATGCTTGCTGCTCTCATCTCCGAGCCTTAACTGGCTCTCCGGATTTAGCACCAATTCACGCGCCGCATGACGCGAAAAGGTTGCCGGGCTTCACAGGGCCGGTCCCTCAGCCGCTCTTGATAAGAGATTTTGTATTTAATTGTTAATGATTCGATAGTACAGGACGGAGAATGAGCGTGTCAAGGAAATTTTTCGGAAGGTTACATCGATAGGCAGGATGGATAGGATGAAATTAAGTTAGTCTGCCGTAGTGAGGCAGCGCGTCTCCCAGTAACGGGCGCGCGTAGTCCAGGAACGCCTGCGTGACGAAGTGGTTGGCGGGATCGAGGAATTCGGGAGGCATGCGCTTGACCTTGCCGCCGACCGCTTGTAGTGGAGCTGTGCCGGTGGAACAGGCGTAGCGGTCGCCTGGTTGGCGTTCCAGCGTGATGATGATGTCGCGGTCGCCTGCGATGGCGCGCCGGACTGCTGCCTGCCCTGCCATTCCTGCTTCGTGCGCGTCCGTGTGCGAGACGCATGCCATCATAGACCGCTGGATCGTTCCGGGCTTTTCGTGGCGCGCACGAACTCCGAGACGCGCGCTAACCTGCATGGCGAGGTATCTTGAGGGTCCGTCGTAATAGGGGTGGCCGAAGTCGTCAATGTGATATGGTTCGCCCTGTTCTCCGATTGGCTTGCCGTCGGGTGTTCGGATGTTTTCGGCGATGACGGCGACCGCGAAGCCATATCTGCGGTAAGCGTCTTCAATGCAATCGAGAAATCTCGTCTCGTCTAGTGGAATCTCAGGGACGCCGATGAAGTGAGGAGCGTCCCGTTCGTCGCGCTTTGCGAATGCGGAAGAGGCGGCGAGCCAGCCTGCATCTCTGCCCATGACTTCGATGATTGTCAACGGCGCTGCGATGCCCATCGCCTCCGCGTCCCACGCCGCACCCATTGTAGCGAGGGCGACGAAGCGCGCCGCGCTGCCGTAGCCGGGGCTGTGGTCTGTAAGGACGATATCATTGTCGATTGTCTTGGGGACATTGACGACGGTTAGGGGAAGGCCGTACGCTTCCGCCGCCTGTCCGATGGAATGCCCGGTGGTCGCGGAGTCGTTTCCGCCGATGATGAACCAGGAGCCGATATTGTGCTTTCGCAGGGTGTCGAGGACCGGCTGCACATCCTCATTACGCAGTTTGCGGCGTGTGGAGCCAAGTACGGCACCGGGGGTGCGGGCTATGCGCCGCCACTCGCCGGCAGGTGTGTGGCGCAGGTCAATGATGTCGCTGCTGATGATGCCTTCCATGCCATAGCGCGCGCCGTATATCTCGCTGATGTCGTTGGTGTGCGCGAGGGCTTCCTGCATTATTCCGTACAGGCTGCGGTTGAGGACGGGAGTGCAGCCGCCGGACTGCATTATGAGGATGTTCTGTTTCATGGACGAGGGCTAAACGGAGCTAAGAGGATGTACAGGATGAAGGAAACTCACCTCCAAGCCTTCCCCCGTTAAGGGGAAATGGACTTAAACTTAGGGCCATTCGAGGGTGTTGCCGTCGTATATGGCGTCTAGGAACTTTGCGGTGAAGGCGTCGTTGTAGTCGAAGGGCTTGGGCAGAGCCTCGTGCGCGGTCAGGTGGTCGTAGAGCGCCTGCCACTGCTCTGCCGACATCTGCCCCAAGCCGCGCTCGTCAGTCAGTGGGCTGACTGCATCCTCGAACTCCGTGTCCAGCATGAATCGCTGATGCGCGGGGTCTTCCTCGGGCGCGTATTTCATCACGATTTGAATCGCCTCGTCTCTGTTGTCGCGAGCGTACTCCAGCCCTTTCATTGTTGCCTTCAGGAAGCGCTCAGTCTTGTCGGATTCGGAGCTCGCAAGTTCCTCGCGTGTGATGTAGGTCAAGCCAAGCGTCGGGACGCCAAAGTCAGCGGGATCCCACAGCGTAACATCGAAGCCCATGCGCCTGACGGTGTTCGGTTCATTGGACTTGAAGATGGCGAGGACATCGACCTGCCCTTCGGTGAGGACGCGCGGGTCGAAGCCAACGCGCACTTCCTGAACTGCGCTGCGGTCAACCTGCTGGTCTTCGACGATAGCGAGGTAGTCGGGCGGGATGGAGACCTTGTAGCCGAATGTTCTGCCCTCCCAGTCTGTGGGCGTGGCGATGCCGCTGTCCTTTAGCGCGAGAAAGCCCTGCTGTCCGCGCTGCCCGAAGAGGGCGAAGGCGACGATTGGCAAACCGGGGTCTGCCCTGCGCTTCAGCACGGAGGCTGCGTCTGCGGTGGCGAAATCCACATCGCCTGCCATGAGAAGCTGCACATGCTCGCCGCTTGTGGCGTGATGTATCTCCACATCAAGCCCTTGCTCCGCGAAGAAGCCTTTTTCCTGCGCGACGTACACGGAGACCACAGGCAAGTTCGCCTGCGCCTTGTAGCCGTTCATGAAGACTACGCTTTCCGGTTCGGGCTGGGCGCAGGCTATCGTGAGAATGGTGAGCAGGGCCGTGAGAATTGCGAAGGGTAGCAGCGTGAGTCTGGAGTGCAATTTCAATGTTCCGTATCCGTCTTCTACATTCATGCAGATACTGCGTAAAGCTGGATAGCAGGTTTATGTCGCAGTTAAGACTAGGCTATGCGGCAGGAGAAATCAAACAATTACCAGCCTTTCCGACGCTCGGGCGCCAAACGGTAAGTTAGAACGCCATTGTCGAGTCGTGCCAGAAGAGCATCTTGCGCTCTATATAGGCGGTGATGACGGTCAGGGCGATACCGATAAATGCCAGAACGAGGATGGCGGAGAACAGTGTCGGCATGTCGAGGTTACTGTGCGCTACTATAATGACGCTGCCAAGTCCCCTGTCGCCGCTGAACCACTCTCCTACGACCGCGCCGATAACAGAGAGTGGAATCGATATACGGAATGCTGCGAACAGGTATGGCAGCGAGCTTGGAAGGCGCAACTTGAGATAGGTCTCGGTGCGGGATGCGTGGAGGGAGCGGAAGAAGTCGAGCGCACCGGGGTTGATGGCACGCAAGCCGACCATTGCGTTCACCAGCACAGGGAAGAAGGTTATCAGGCTTGCGATGAAAACCTTCGGGAGCGAGCCAAAGCCGAACCAGATGACGAACAGGGGCGCGACCGCGACGATGGGAGTAACCTTCACAAGAATTGCTATGGGAAACAGCGTGCGTTCCAAGAAGCGCGAGTGCGCCATGAGGGTTGCGCCAGTGAACGCCACCGCTGCGCCGAGCGCGAAGCCTGCCAGTGCCTCCGCCAGCGTGATGCCGCCGTGCAGCGCGAAGAATCCTAAGTCGCCAGCAAGCCGCGCGATTACCACGGATGGAGCGGGCACGATGTAAACGGGAATGGATGCGGCACGCACCCACGCCTCCCACAGGACGACGGCCACCGTAAGTGCGATAGCAGGCGGCAGGATATAGCCGAGCGTTACAGTACGGATGGCGAGGCGAGTACGCCGGGCGCTTTGGGTCGCGCTGCGTCCATCAACAGGCCCCTCGGTAGTTTCAGGATGGTCGGTGTTATCACTCCCATCCCAGTCTTCCCCCATCAAGGGGGGAGGGGCTTCCTTTGACCCTTCGACAAGCTCAGGACGAACCGAGAGGTTGCGCCCTTCAGCAGGTTTAGGACGCAGCTCGGGACGAGCGGGTTTTTCAGGCGATTGGCGTTGCAGTGGGGATTCCACTCGAAAGCGCATCCTTGACTCTGTATGTGTATTCGAGGAACAGGTCTGAGCGTTCCACTTCCTGAACGCGCGGGCGGGGAAGGTCGATTTCAATGTCGTCAACTATCTGGCCGGGCCTTGCAGACAGCACAACTACCCTATCGGACAGCACGACTGCCTCCGGTATACTGTGGGTCACGAAAATGACTGTGGGACGCTGCCGCTCCCAGAGGCTCAGCAGTTCGTAGCGCATTTCTTCTCGGGTCATCTCATCGAGCGCGCTTAGCGGCTCGTCCATCAGCAGCAGGCCGGGGCCGATTGCGAGCGCCCGTGCGAATGCGACCCGCTGGCGCATGCCGCCCGAAAGCTGGTGCGGGTAGTATCCGGCGAATTCGGCGAGTCCTACCGCGTTCAGGGTCTGCTCCGCAATCGCAAGCGAACCGGACTTTGCAGAATCGGTATTGAGTTGAAACGGAAGGCGCACGTTGTCCAGCGCGGTGCGCCACGGAAGCAGTGCGGCGTCCTGCGAGACGAAGCCGATGCCCTTTTGACGCTGCAACTGCTGTGGAGTATCGCCGGACAGTGCAATCGTTCCGGATGTAGCGTATGTCAAGCCGCCGATGGCGCGCAGCAGGGTGGTCTTGCCGCAGCCGCTTGGCCCTATTAGCGACACGAACTCGGAGGGCGTTACGTCAAGGCTGACATCGCGCAGGACTTCGAGGCTGCCGGTGTCTGCGTCGTAGCGGTGGCTGAGTCGGCTGACCGATATGCTGGTGATGGGACGCTCCTCACAATCTCTCTTTGGCGATAAATGGTAGCACAGCAGGGGGAGTCTGGCACGGACGGATCCGGAGAAGACGATGGACATTACTGGACGTGCTATAATCCCCATTGCGGAAGAGAGTCGGTTTGCGGAAAGGTTTGGATTGCATGTCCCCAGAACTTGTAGCAATCATCGCTATGGGATTTCTCGTCATCGGCGTTCAGATGACAATTTTCATCTATACGATGCAGCGCATCGATAAACTGTCTGACCGCATAGCTTCATTGGAAGTTGGGCTGACTGGACGTATGACAGATTTGGAAGTTGAAACGAAAGAGAGCATCTCGGCTCTTAGGATTGAGACGAAAGAGAGCATATCAGCTCTTAGGATAGAAACAACCGAGCGCATGACGGCATTGGAAGTGTCACTAACGGGCCGCATGACCGAGTTAGAGTCCAGCCTGAACGGGCGTATGACTGAGCTAGAAGTAGGGCTGAATGGACGCATGACAGCTCTGGAAGTGTCGCTAACAGAGCGCGTGGCACGTTTGGAAGGTGTAGTGCTGGCACGAACGGAGTCGGGCAACGGCACTGTAGGGGCTTCCGGCGACGACTAGATAGCCTAAACATAAAGAGTATAGGGAGCAGACCGTTGACTACACTTGCAAACGTCTTGAATCCACAGAACGCGACTGATTTGGCGATAAGCGTTCCGGGCGGCGCGGAGGTATCGTACGCTGAGTTCGGCGAGGAGATCGAGCGGGTAGCCGAATTGCTCGCAGGCGCAGGTGTGCAGCCCGGCAAAGCGGTGTCCATCGCATTGGCGAACGGGTTGGAGTTCATGGTCGTTTTCCTTGCCGTGGCGCGAGCGGGGGCAATCGCCGCGCCTCTGAACCCCGCATACACAGCGGACGAGTTCAAGTTCTACATGGAGGACGCCGAGGCGCAACTTGCGATACTGCCGGGGGGTGAGCACGCGGCGCGTGAGGCTGCTGCGGCACTTGGCGTGCCGACTATGGAAGCGTCGCTGGACGACGCGGGGCGCGCAGTGCTGTCGCGTGGCGAGAATGCTTTGACAGCCCGGCGGGATGCGCCGGCTCCTTCCCCTGATGACGTGGCGCTGTTCCTGCACACGTCGGGAACAACCAGCAGGCCGAAAGGCGTTCCGCTTACTCACGGAAATCTTGCGGCGTCCATCAAGAACATCGGCGACACATACAGATTGACGTCCGACGACAAGGCGATGGTGGTTATGCCGCTGTTCCATGTGCATGGACTTATCGGCGTGTCACTCTCCACACTGAGCACGGGTGGGTCGCTGGTGATCCCTCCACGCTTCAGCGCGAGCCGTTTCTGGGGCGAGCAGCAGGAAAGCGGGGCGACATGGTATTCTGCCGTTCCGACTATTCACCAGATACTGCTGGCGCGCGCAGATGATGAGGGCGCGCCTCGTGAAAGTTTCAGGCTCATCAGGTCGTGCTCGTCTGCACTCGCGCCCGCCGTGTTCGAACAACTAGAGGCGCGATTCGGCGCTCCGGTGCTGGAGGCATACGGGATGACAGAGGCGTCTCATCAGATGTCGTCGAACCTGCTGCCGCCGGGCGATAGGATGCCTGGTACCGTGGGCAAAGGCACAGGAGTTGACATCGCCATTATGGATGACGATGGCAATTTGCTGGATGCTGGAGAGCGAGCGGAGGTCGTCATCAGGGGCGCGAACGTTACGCATGGCTACCACAATAACCCGGACGCGAATGCAGAGGCGTTCACGAACGGATGGTTCCGCACGGGCGATCAGGGATTGCTCGATGCAGACGGCACGCTGACGCTTACGGGCCGCATCAAGGAGCTAATCAACAGAGGCGGGGAGAAGATTTCGCCGCTGGAGGTTGACGCCGCGCTTTTGGGGCATCCGGCTGTCGCTGAGGCGGTGTGCTTCGGCGTGCCTCATACGATGTACGGTGAAGCTGTGCAGGCCGCGGTGGTAGTGTCGGCGGACACGGACGAGGATGCGATACGCGCGTACTGTGGCGAGCACCTTGCCGGCTTCAAGGTTCCGGACCGGGTATATATCATCGACACGATGCCGCGTACTGCGACTGGCAAGATACAGCGCCGACACATCGCCGCGATGTTCACAGACTAACATCGATAGACATGATGTCCTTAGACAAGAAGAGGACGAGCGGGAGATAGGCAGACCTGCGTGTGAGACGCTCTATCCTACGCCCAGGCGGTGGTGGCAGGAACTAGTTTGCCGTGGGTTGGGTCCACTGCCAAGCGAAGTCCTTCCAGGGTGTATGCTCCAAGTAATGCGCGGGCGTTGTCCTCTCCGAAGACGACCAGAGTCGCTTCAGTGCGCCCATCAATAGTTGCCATAGCTCGCCCAATGTCGTACTCCACAGGTCGCCCGTCTGCCAAAACAAGGCTGATCTTGTCGATGGGGGACACACCCAGTTCCTTCAGCAGATTGGCGGGCACGATGGTGTAGCTGGTGCCCGTATCGACCATCGCCTCTAATTCCAGTGATCGCTCGCCATCCATGCTATCGAGCCGGATAGGCCAATTGAAGACGCCCAAGACGTGTACCTCTTTATATCATTTACCTAAATCATCTGGCATTTGCAGATATTCTACCACATCGATATTCTTGCACATAGCTATAGGGCGGATCCGCAACACACGAACCCGCCCTACCATATCGAGTATCTTGACGCGCTTTGAGTGCCAACTCGTCCTTTTGCTAGGCGGCTTCCTCCTGAACGCTTTCTGAGTTGCTGAATACCAACCCGTCCTCGCTAGAGTCCACCCGTACGATGTCGCCACCGGTGTAATCGCCTGCGATGATGCCGCGAGACAGCGGATTCTCGATGTGCTGCTGGATGGCGCGGCGTAGAGGGCGGGCTCCGAATGTGTGGTCGAAGCCTGAATCCGTGAGCCAGTCCTTTGCGGCGTCCGTCAGCGTGATAGATACGCCATGCTCGCTCAGGCGCGCTCTGACGTCGCGGAGCATCAGTTCAACAATCTGGCGTACCTGTTCCTGAGTCAGAGGCTCGAAGACGATGGTGTCGTCCAGTCTGTTCAGGAACTCAGGGCGGAAAGTGCGGCGCAGCGCGTCATTCACCGACGCGTGCAGGCGGGTGGAGTCGTCTCCTGACCTGGCAGTTACGAAACCGGCGGTGCGGCGGCTCGCCTCCGATGTACCTAAGTTGCTGGTCATGATAACGAGTGTGTTGCGGAAATCGACAGTCCTTCCGTGCCCGTCGGTAAGCCGTCCGTCTTCGAGAATTTGCAAGAGCGCGTTGAACACATCGGGGTGCGCCTTCTCGATCTCATCGAATAAGACGACGCGGAACGGGCGGCGGCGCACAGCTTCGGTGAGTTGGCCGCCCTCGTCGTAGCCGACATATCCGGGCGGCGCGCCGACCAGCCGCGATACAGTGTGTTTCTCCATGTACTCGGACATGTCGAGGCGCACCATGTTCTGCTCGTCGTCGAACAGGTACTCTGCGAGGGCGCGCGCCAGCTCGGTCTTGCCCACTCCGGTCGGGCCGAGGAAGATGAAGCTGCCGATGGGCCGGTTTGGGTCTTTCAGTCCTGCGCGGGCGCGGCGAATGGCGTCGGACACGGCGACAATGGCGGCATCCTGACCAACTACGCGCTCGTGCAGGCGTTCCTCCATGTGCAGGAGCTTCTCGGCTTCGCTCTCCAGCAGGCGGTCAACAGGAATGCCGGTCCAGATTGCGACGAGGCTGCCAATGTCTTCAGCCTTCACCACATTGTAGTCTGTTCCACCATTGCGCCCACTCAACTGGTCGCGCTCGGCATCGAATTCGGATTGCAGTCTCAGGCGCTCGGAGCGGAGTTCGGCGGCGCGTTCGTAGTCTGCCATCTCCGCTGCCGCCCCTTCCTCGTCTTCGAGGTGGCGCAGGCGATGCTCGGCGTCCTTCAGGTGCTCGGGAAGCATCTGCGCGTCTATGCGGAGTTTGCTTGCAGCCTCGTCTATGAGGTCAACGGCCTTGTCGGGTAGCAACCTGTCGGAAATGTAGCGGGCGCTCAGGCGGACGGCTGCGACGAGGGCATCGTCTTCGACACGCAGCTTGTGGTGCGCCTCGTAGCGGGGGCGCAGCGCCTTCAGCATCTCGATGGCAGTCTCCTCGTTAGGCTCCTCTACCAGAACAGGCTGGAAGCGGCGTTCGAGAGCGGCGTCGCGCTCGATGTGCTTGCGGTACTCCTCCTCGGTGGTCGCGCCCATCGCCTGCAACTCGCCTCGCGCAAGGGCGGGCTTCATCATGTTGCTGGCATCGACCGCGCCCTCGGACGCGCCCGCGCCGACGACGGTGTGAATCTCGTCGATGAACAAGATAATCTCGCGCTGTGCCTCGCGCACCTCGTCAAGGACTGCCTTCAGGCGCTCCTCGAACTCTCCTCGGAACTTTGAGCCTGCGACCAGCCCGCCCATGTCGAGGGCGAGAACGCGGCGGTCCTTCAATTCTGTGGGCACATCTCCCGCGACGATGCGCTGCGCCAAACCCTCGGCGATGGCTGTCTTGCCCACGCCCGCGCCGCCGATGAGAACAGGATTGTTCTTGGTGCGGCGTATGAGCGTCTGCATGACGCGCGCCACCTCGTCATCGCGCCCGACGATAGGATCGAGCTTACCATCCCTGGCGAGTTTGGTCAGGTCGATTGTGAAGCGCTCCAGCGATCCGTAGCGGCTCTCTGCCTGCGGGTCGGATACGCGGTGTCCGCCGCGCACCTTCTGGAGCGCCTGATACACGGCTTCCTGCGTGATGCCGTGTTCGGCGAGCAGGCGTGTTAAGGCATCCTGCTCGTCCTGTGTCAAGGCAATCAGCAGATGCTCGGCGCTGATGTAATTGTCCTGCAGGCGCTCAGCTTCGGACTTCGCGCTGTACAGCAGGCGTCCTATGCGCGGCGTCTGGTAAATCTGGTTGGTCTGCTGGTTTGACTTTGGCGTCTGCTCCAAAATGGAGTGCAGGCGCTGGCGCAGCTGCGGCACATCCGCGCCCACTTCTGCCAGCACGTCGGCAGGGACGCCCTGTTCCTGCTCTAGCAGCGCCATCAGCACATGCTCCGCGTCCCACTGCGCGTGGCGGTAACGCTGTACAATCTGCTGGGAATCGTGTAAGACTTGCCTTGCGGCGTCGGTGAATTCGTCGGGTCTGAGTACCATGATTATGTCCTTATATATCAAGTCTTGAATGCCATTAGCAGCATTGTTACGGATACAAGTATAGCAGTATAAGTGATATGAAGCAAATCAAGTAGTGGGATATGTGTAATTCGATGGCGTGGTAAGATGGGGAGAGTTGTGGGCTATTTTTGAGGCGGGAGAGCACTCATGAACAGGAAGATAATAGAGCTTTGGGCGGATATTGGTTCGGAGGAGTATTGGGATGACCTTCCCATATACAAGTGGAGTAAGGGAAACAGAGTCCCTTTTGAAAAAGTCTATATTCCCTTTGATGATAGATGGCCTCAACCTGGATTTATTGGAGAAAGATACTTCAAAATACCAAAACGCAAGCGAGTGTTGTAATTGGTCAGAATCCAGGCGTGCCGAGAGATACGCGGGATTTGGCAGATGATGAAGTGATGTTTAAGCTGATTCGGAAGCATAGTGAAGAGCGGTCATCAGAAAGTCTCGACGCGCTGTTTTCAATGATGCGTGACTTCATGGTGGGTTCAAGAGACGGGAGACACGCATGGGGTCCAATCGAGGACGTTCATGACTATATCGGTTTGAAACTAGACAATATCGCATATTTGAACTTGATCCCCTTGTGTACTCAGAAAGATGTCAACTTCGGCAGTCTTCGGACATTGAAAGAACCATACAGACTATCGACAAGGCGTCAGATACGTTGTCTCAAGCCAGATAAAATCTTGTTCTTTGGTAAGATCCCTTATCGAAAATTCAAGGAGTGGGATAGAAAATGGTGGAAGGGTAGAAAGATGGACGTGAATTATATTGAACGTGGCATTGACGCCCGCATAAGAACAGACCGTAAAATAGATCAAAAGAGAATATCTGAAGTGAGAGAATGGCTCAGACCATGAAACTCCAGCACTTCCAAGACACCGACACACTCTACATCGAATTTCGCTCGACTGACATTGTGGAGGCTCATGACTTCGACGAAAACAAACTGCTTGATCTTGGCGACGATGGAAATATCTGCGCCATCACGATTGAGCACGCCAGCGAACGCGCAGGAATTCCCGCATAGTATCTACATTACGTCTCTGTGCTCGGTTATTCTTGCGCTCATCGCCTGCGCCAACCCCACGCCGCAAACAATCCCTACTCCACCGCCCGCGTCCGAAGCGCGCCTCGCACTCGCGTCCAGCGACCTTGCGGTGGGCAGCAACCGCGTGGTGTTTGGAGTGCTGGATGATGAAACGGGGCCAGTGAGAAATGCGGATGTGGTTGTCTCCACTTTCTTTCTGCCTGCGACGGGCGGACAGGAGGGACCAGTTGAGACGGTGGATGCGGTGTTTCGCGCATGGCCGGTAACGCCGCGCGGGGTGTTCACGACGGAGTTGAGTTTTGACCGGGCGGGCGAGTGGGGTATCGGCGCGGTGGTGACGGATGCGGCAGGTGTGGAGCGTAAGGCGTCTGCGAGGGTGCGCGTGAAGGAGGCGCCTGCTACGCCCACACTCGGAACTGCCGCGCCGCGCAGCGTGAGCAAGACGCTTGCGGATGTGGAAGGATTCGAGCAGATTACGACCGACTTCGAGCCAGATGCCGATTTCTATGGCATGACCATCGCAGAGGCGCTGGACACGGGCAAACCCCTGCTGCTGGTGTTCTCCACGCCCGCGTACTGCCAAACGGCGACTTGCGGGCCGCAGCTTGGCGTAATCAAGGAACTGAAGGCCGAGTACGCGGACAGGATGAACTTCATACACATCGAAGTGTATGACAACCCGCACGAGATCGAGGGCGATCTGAGCAGAGCCGTCTTATCACCGACTGCCGAGGAGTGGGGGTTGCCGAGCGAGCCGTGGACTTTCATCGTGGACGGAGGGGGCGTCATACGAGCGAAGTTCGAGGCGTTCACCACACGGGAGGAACTGGAAGATGCGCTGTCCGGTGTGCTGTCGGGCGGAGGGGCTTAGGGAAAGCCAAAGCCACCGTAGAGCCGCTGGAACAGCGCTTTGGTCAGCGGAACGCTGACATTTACCATCTCCGGGTCCTCTTCGTCATCGTCTGTTGAGATTATCACAAGGTTCTTGTCCTGCCTCACATCGGCCTCGTAGCCCACTTCGGCGAGATAATCGGAGAGCATGCCCTGGAGCGCGACAGCGAGAAGGTCCGCGTCCCTTGAAGCTAGGGCGATGTTAAACGTGGCGGACTGCCGAATGCGAGGAACCATCCAGTCGGCGATGCGCTCTATACCATCAGGGCTGAATAGGTCGTTGGGGTCGATCTTTGCGTTCATCGGTGTGCAACTCCTGTCAGCCATATATGTGAATTCATCAAGGCACTCAGGCGCTTTACAGCCCTTCCACAATCATTACATTACTATTGGTGGAGTCGATTCGCATCTGCTTGGGGCCGGCGTATTCGTCGGAAGCGTGCCACGCCTTCGCCTGCTCGAAGCTGGGAAACTCTATTATTACGGTGCGGTGCGGTGTGTTGTCGCCCTCTACGACTTCGGACTTGCCGCCGCGCACGATGTACTTTCCTCCGAAAGTCTCTACCGTCGCAGGCACCAATTTGCGATACTCCTCGAATTGTGCTCCGTCGGTTACTTCCACATCCGCGATTACATAAGCTGCCATTTAACTCTCCTTTTATTCACGCTTCTGTGCCGCTGTGTGTTACCATTTTCGATTGTTAAACAGTAACACTACCTACGGATACTCTGTCAACACAGTGGCAGGAAGGGGTTTGCGACAATGCTCGACTATTATCAGATTGGTGACGCGCTCTCACCTGAAGACAGGCAGACACAGACAGTGGCTCGCGATTTTTTGGAGGCTGAGGCTGCGGACGATGTGCTGGACTGGTGGGAGGGCGGCGAGTTTCCGAAGCAGCTTGTGCCAAAGATGGGAGAGATGGGCTTCCTTGGGGCGAATCTGCCCACGGAATACGGGGCGAGCGGCGTGAGCAATGTGGCATACGGACTGATAATGTACGAGCTGGAACGCATTGACTCGGGCTTCCGCAGTTTCGCGAGCGTACAGGGCGCGCTCGTGATGTATCCGATATATCGCTATGGCTCGGAAGAGCAGAAGCGCAACTACCTTCCTCAGCTCGCCGCGGGTAAGATGGTGGGCTGCTTTGGCCTAACCGAGCATGACGGAGGCTCTGATCCGGGCGCGATGAAAACGCGGGCGCGAAGGGACGGCGAATCATTCGTCCTAAACGGCGTGAAGATGTGGATTACCAACGGCAATATGGCGGACATAGCCATCATCTGGGCGAAGGATGATGATGATGTGGTGCGCGGGTTCGTCGTGCCGACTGATACGCCGGGCTTTCAGGCGAACGCAATCAAGCATAAGATGAGCATGCGTGCGTCAGTGACGAGTGAGCTAGTGATGGACGAAGTGCGAATACCGGCTTCGCAGATGCTGCCGGAGGCGCGTGGTCTGGGCGCTCCGCTGTCGTGCTTGACACAGGCGCGTTATGGCATCGCCTGGGGCGCTCTCGGCTCTCTGGAGGCAGTATATGAAGACGCGCTGACTTTCGCACAAAGCCGCAGCACCTTTGCCAAGCCGATTGCGTCAAGGCAACTGGTGCAGACGAAGCTGGTGGACATGGTTACCGACCACACGAACGGGCTACTACTTGCGTGGCGGCTAGGCGTACTGAAGGACGCGGGAACGATGCACCATACACAGGTGTCGATGGCAAAGCGGCGGAACGTGCGCGCCGCGCTGAACGCGGCTAGAAACGCACGCGAGATTCTAGGGGGCAGCGGGATTACGCTAGAGCATCCCACAATACGACACATGTTGAATCTTGAGACGGTGGACACCTATGAAGGCACGTACGATGTCCACACGCTGATACTGGGGCGGGACATCACTGGGCACAACGCGCTGGTGTGAATCCAGCCTATTCATTTGTGTGTACGAAGTAGTATTCGCCATGGTCCAGGGCGATACCATACGGTATCCCACGCGAGGTTCGGTCAAGATGTATGAGGTGTTCTCGGCGTCAGTTGCGCGCGTGATCCTGCTACGGTAGCCTGCTGGTTCACGTAGCAACAGGCACATATAGCTTACAGAGGAGCAAGTGGCCTCTTATTCCCGGTGGCCTGTGGTCCCCGGAATGAAGCATATATACCTAATTTTCTACTATCGCCGAAGATTGGTGTAGTATCCAGAATAACCACTTGCCCTGACATCCCAAAATGGAGATACGTTTTCGGCACGGTGTTAGAAGCTCATCTACCGACGAGTCCGGAGTGCAGCGCAATGGACAAGAGCACCTGCGATCTTCTCATTCGCAACGCCCAGATCATCACCATGGATTCGGAACGCAGAATCTATCGTCAGGGCGCGCTGGCAGTCACCGGCTCGCGCATCGTAGAGGTTGGCAGCGATGCGGAGCTGACACGGCGCTTTGACGCAAGAGAGAAGGTGGATGCCGGAGGCGGCATCGTACATCCGGGCTTCATCGATGCTCATAATCACATCGTGCATACATCATGTAGAGGCGTCTTTGCCAACGTCCGCAACGCCGGCTCATCACAGGCCAATTTCGCAGACTGGAAGGCGGGAGTCACCCCTGAAGACGAGGCTGCGGCTACCGTCATGGGCGGACTGGAGATGCTTCGGGGCGGATTTACGATGTTTATCGAGCCTGGCTCGATGTTTTCGACCGAGGCTGCGGCTGGGGCGGTCGAGCGTGTGGGCTTGAGGGCGCTATTCGCCCCGGTCTATCTTTGGGACCGGCAGGAGACCTTCGACGCGATCCCCTCGCTCGTGAGTCCGAGCCTGACGGCTCGCGCGCCCGTCAGCCGCAAACGGTCACTGGATCAGCTGGACGCGGAGCTTCATCGTAACGCTGACGCGGATTCTCCGGTGAGAGGGTATGTATTCATCTATGGCGTTGGGACAGCCTCGCCCGAGCTATTGCAGGCTGCCCACGCGTGCGCTCGCAACAACAATGTTCCTCTGCACCTGCACACCGGTTATGTCCCGGAAGAGGCGGAGATCTACCGCGCAATCACCGGAACCAGCCAAATCTCTCACTTTCAGGAGCTTGGTGTCCTCGATGAGCAGACCGTCATCGTCCATGCGAACGTGCTTGACGAAGCGGAGGAAACCGCTGTTTACGAATCCGGCTGCCAGATAGTATGGTGCCCTGCTGCCTTCTTCTCACTGGGAATCGGGCAAGGCGCTAGGTTTATGATGGCAGAGCGTTATCGCCGTGGCGTTCGCGTCTCACTAGGCACCGACGCCGCCAGGGACTCCACGCCGGGGGATACCCTGCTTGCGGCGCGCTACGCGTCACAGACGTATGATGACCCTCTGTCGCCCGGCGCGCTACTCGAAATGCAGACTATCAATGCAGCCGCTGCTGCCGGAATGGATGCGGAACTAGGAAGCCTGGAGCCCGGCAAGCGCGCGGATATTGTGGTGAGGTCGGCTCATGCGGCTGAAGCTTATCCCTCCAACAACCCCCTCCACCTGCTGGCATTAACAATGGGAACAGGCAGTGTGGATACGGTTCTGGTCAACGGAGAGGTCGTTTTCAGCAGAGGACGCTCAACGAGAGTGGACGAGGTCGAGGCATACCGGAGTGTCTCCGAGTCGGTCGCTGCGCGAGCGAAGCGGCTCGGCATCGATCTGCAACCCGAATGGCCTGTTGTGGGCTGAAGTCCTGCTTGCTCATTTCGCCTCAATGTCACACGCTCCTTCAGGCGGACATTTTTAGCATAACCACCACAACTCCCACGATAAAGTTTAGCTTCCCCCTATACGTTATAGATGCAGAAATGCAACAATTCGACCGCATTTTGCATAAAGTCAGCCTATTGGCGAGCCCTAGTCAATGCAATTGATCCGCGTCAACCATTTTTACCGGTTGCGCCAGTAGATTTTGCCGCTCTGACTCCTTGTCTGACTGATGATTTCGCTCTGCATGGCTGCGACAACGCTGTAGTTGACGCGACAACCATTTTTACCGCACGTCAATTACTCTTGCCGGTGCGACAACCTCTCCGCCTGCCGACTCTGCGCGGCGTCGGTCCTGTAGCTGGGCAGATCGAACTCCAGGATGACTGAGTGATGCACGATCCTGTCTATCGCCGCGGCAGTCGCCATAGGATTGGCGAAGATCTTCTCCCACTCTGAGAAGACGAGGTTGGAGGTGATACCGAGCGAGCGGCGCTCGTAGCGCTCGGCTATCAGGGTGAACAGTACCTCAGACTCTTCGGCACCCTGCGGCAGGTAGCCCAGGTCGTCTATCACCAGCAGGTCATAGTTATCCAGCTTCCTGAGCATCCGCGGCAGGTCGAGGTCTCGCTTGGCGGCAAGCATGTCCTGCACCAGACGGTACGCCGGGATGAACAGCACGGAGCGACCGGACTGCACCAGCCTGTGCCCGATGGCGCACAGTGCGTGCGTCTTGCCGGTGCCGGGCATACCGAAGGCCAGCACGTTCACGTCACGATCCACGAAGTCTCCTTCGGCGAGACTCGCAAGCTGCTGCCTTAGCTTGACCGGCGCACGCTCGTGCTCGAACGTCTCCCATGTCTTGCCGGCAGGCAGCTTCGATGCCCTTCTCAACCTGTCCACTCTGCGGATGCGCCTGTCCTCTGCCTCCTGCTCCAGCACCTCGACCAGGGTCGGAAGCGCGTCAGCGTGTCCGGCGTCGCTGAAGCGATCCACGGTCTCCGCCGCAAGCGTGGGCAGCCTGAACTGCCGGCACAGCTCGCTGATGCGCTCTCCAACCGCACTTGGCGCGCAAGTCTCAGTCGTCATCGCGCACCTCCCGTAAGCAGCTTGTCGTACACACCAAGATCCACCTCACCGGACAGCTCGATCTCCGGTATCTCCGGAGATACCGGCGCTGCAAGCTGCTTCACCACCGCGTAGTCGAACCTCGCCCTGGACTCGAGCAGCCGCTTCAGAGCCCGCTCCACCTCGCACTCCATCGTCGTCGCCGCAAGGTGCAGTATCCGAACATAGTCCACGTCCGCTCGCTCCCCCTTCCAGCCACACATAGCGTCGTACGCCAGACGGAAGGTGTGTGTCGGATACAGCTGCTCCCTGAAGCGGTAGCGCGCGAACGCTCTGGGCTTGCGCACCAGGGAGCCTATGATGTGGCGGTAGTCTATAAGCGCCTTGCCCTTACCCCGTACCCGGTCCATACTCTCCACAAGGTGCCCCTTGTAGTACACCTCGACGTGGTCTGTGTACAGCCGCACGTCCACCTCCACACCTATCAGGCGCGACGGCACAGAGTAGGTCCTGCTGTCCACCCTGATCGTGCTCCACTTGTGCACCTTTGCGCTGTAGCTCACGTACTCAGGCACCGGTGCCGGCGGCAGCGCCCGAAGGTGCGGGTACTCAACCGCCACCTTCTCCCGCACCAGCCTGTTGCGCCTGTCCACTATGCTCCTGATGAACTTCGAGTACTGCTCGACCGACTCGAAGTCACGGCTGCCCCTGAGCACCAGGGCCTGCGCTATGGAGTCCTTCATACGGCGGTGTCCCTGCTCCGCCACTCCGTTCTCGTGCGCACTGTACGAGTTGGTCTTCGTAGCCTTCAGACCGTAGTGATCGAGTACCTCCTTGTAGCGCTCGTTGAAGTCCCGGCCCTTGCCGCCCTTCAGCTTGTGCGTCGCCGCCGACAGGTTGTCGCTCCTGACCACCTCAGGCGCAGCTCCAAGCTCCCACAGCGCTCCTTGAAGTCCGCTCCTAAGCGCCGTGAAGGTCTCACTGAAGCATATCTGCGCATACCGCCAGCCCGAATGGCTCAGGATGAACTCGAACAGCATATGATCGAACTGCTCTCCACCTATCGTCACTTCCAGACTTGTATCTTGACATGTGGGGGACAATTCAGTGAACGAGACGGTTCCGTGTGCGGCAGACCGATCCAGACTAGGTCATCATAGACCGTGCGAGAGCGAGGGTCGCCGCACACATTCGAGATAGAGCCCGAACGGTTGCCTGGGCTAACCAAGCCCGTATCTTGCAAGTAAGGGCCATCACCGAAGGAGAGGATGAATATGAAACAGGAAGAGACTTATGTGGGCATCGACGTGGCCAAGGACCGGGTGGATGTCGCCGTACGCCCAGGCGGGGACATGTGGTGTGTCGATTACGACGAGGGAGGTATTAGTGAGCTTGTATCCTGCCTGCAGACTGCCGAACCTGCCGCGGTGCTACTGGAGGCAACCGGTGGCCTCGAGATGCCGTTGGTGTCAGCTCTGGCCGCGGCTGCATTGCCGGTGGTGGTGGTCAACCCCCGTCAGGTGCGCGACTTCGCCAAGGCCACAGGCAAGCTTGCCAAGACAGACGCGCTGGATGCTCAGGTGCTTGCCCACTTCGCCGAGGCTGTACGTCCGCCCGTGCGTCCATTGCGCGACGAGGACACGCAGGAGCTCAGCGCCTTCACGACACGGCGCAACCAGCTGATGACGATGCTGGTTGCCGAGAAGAATCGTCTGAGGCGAGCTTCCCACGCTGTGCGCCCCAGCATCCAGTCCCACATCAGCTGGCTGGAACAGGAGTTGAATGACCTGGACGATGACCTGCGAAGGGCCTTACGCCGCAGTCCAATATGGCGTGATAAGGATGACCTTCTGCGCTCGGTGCCCGGTGTGGGAGAGCAGCTCTCACTGTCACTTTTGGCATACCTGCCGGAGTTGGGTACGCTCAACCGCAAGCGGATCGCCGCTCTGGTCGGCGTGGCGCCCTTCAACAGAGACAGCGGTCCTCGTCGAGGCAAGCGCAGCGTGTGGGGTGGCAGATCCCGGTTGCGAGCAGTGCTCTACATGGGTGCGCTGGTCGCCAGTCGGTGCAATCCAATTCTACGAGACTTCTACCAGCGAATGCTTAAAGCTGGCAAGCCGAAAAAGCTGGCGCTGACGGCTTGCATGCGGAAACTGCTGACAATACTCAATGCGATGGTGAAGTCGGGGCAGCACTGGACTCCTCGGGCCAATTCAACTTGACATTAGAGACGGTTGCTGTCGCAGTGCGTGAAGTCCATCTGAGCCTCACGTCCCGGTGGGTGCTCCTGCTCGAAGTACACCTCCCGATCAGGGCCGTTCAGCGCGCGCCAGTCCCGCATCCTCCGTTGCAAAGTCCGCAGGTGCGACCTGCCGAACCGCCCCGGATGCCGACCGTCCAGCCACTCCAGAACTGTCGGCGCTGTCAGTATCCTATCCACATCCGTCTGAAGCAGCGGCACGATCTCCTCGTCCCATACTCCGGCGAACGGGTCCGGTCTCGTACTCTGCCTTCTAACGTCCTTCTTCCTCTCTGACGGCAACGGTCCCCGCTTCCAGTTCCGCACCGACTTCTCGCTCATGTCTGCTGCCGCCGCCGCGGCCTGCTGTGTCTTGCCTCTCATAAGCTTCTGCCTCATCAATACTACCTGTCGATCGGTGAGCAATCTTCCACCTCCTGATGGAAGATATTGCCCTATCGCAACCGGTAAATTCTATTGTCGTGAGCGGCAGATTTCATTGTCGCGTATCAGCATGAGAGACACGCCAGAAATGATGCTCAATGATTCACGTGAAGAGCACTTCTCCAATTGGTTTCCCATCAGACATTTGCCGGATTCAATTTACTTGCACTCGTCCCGAATTCTTGGGAAAGTATCGCTGGGTCCAAAGAGTGCTCGATACGGCACACACCGTTTTGGGAGCCTTCTAATATCCTTCGCATCGGCTGACGACCTTTTCACTCTTGAATCTCCTACCGAAACACAGACAATTAGCTCCGAGAGAATTCCTCTATGGGAATTCCTACGGGGTCAATCACAGTCCATTAATATCCGTAGGGCCGAGGCAAGGAATGTAGTTTCGGCACTCCTGCGTCAAGCATGGGAGCAACACGTAACACAAGCCGGGATGAAGCGACATCATCTGAGTGGTCGGTCAACGGCAGCGTACCTACCCAATGGACAAATAGAGAATAACTTTATTTCAGTACCTGAAGAATTTGGAGGCTCCCACCGTCGCGCGTTGGTCGGCTATCGGTCCAGGAGAGACGCCCAAGGAAGAACTCGATATCGATATTGGCACTTCGCAATCGAAGCGAGACCATCGCTTCAACCCTCAGCACGATTTATGATTATTCCCCATCTACTGGTCTCAGATGATGGGGAAAGAATATTGGAAAGCGGCAAAAGGTTGAATAGGCTTCGACGGGGATTTGCAAAGGAGTGGTGGAATTCAGAGTGGCGCGACCGTACCTTGGGACTTATGAGATGGCTCGCCAGCAGTCAGCAGAATCTGAAGATACAGTTGGGCTCTGGAAGTGCCATCGATGTAGATACCCGACCTGAGTTATTCATTAGCCCTATCTCCTATATAGACCCCGACACACATCCCACCGGTGTTGTTTTTGACCGTGCAAATTCCACTGACTCAACCAAAGAGAGGGTTTGCTAATGCCGGACCTCATTCATGTGCCCGAGCCGCCGTTACTCTTTGGTCACAATCAGTCTACCGTGGATCCTAGAGACGGCCTGTCATTGTTTGGACCATTGGATTCGGGTAAACCCTATGGCATTAGAGTGGGGGCAATCGGGACGCAAGACGGCCTGCGTAGACTGAGAAGTTGGATTGATAGCGTAAAACGCCCGATTACGATGGAACCATCATCTGCGACGTGGCCAACGTTTCCGGGCTTTGAGGCTGTATTTGGGATACCCTGGGATGCTACGCCTACGATTGAGAAGGAAATACCTCGGTCGGACATCGAAGGTCTCTTATATCTGGACAACAAGCATGTGCGGGTCTACAGATTAGTCAGTCTGTACGCCGAAAGAATTGTGGAATCGATTAGAAAGGACGACGTTTCTGTCGATATCTGGTTTGTTATCATCCCTGACGAAGTGTACAGGTATGGGAGGCCTCTCTCCGAAGTCAGCACTGAACTTCGCGTGGAAACTACTAACCACATTTCCCTTGAATATGCAAGAAAACTTGAGAACCAGTCGTCATTCTTTGAAGAAGACAGGATTTTGGCACAACCTTACCGTTATGAAGTTCACTTTCACAATCAACTCAAAGCGAGGCTCCTCAAGTACAATGCCCCCACCCAGGTTGTGCAAGAAAGCACTCTCGCAAGAAATGATTTCCTGAATCAATTCGGTTTTCCAAACAGGCAGCTAGAGCCAGAATCGGCAGTTGCCTGGAATCTATGTACAACCTCATTCTACAAAGCAGGTGGTAGGCCTTGGAAGCTATCGTCCATTCGTAATGGTGTCTGTTACATTGGCTTGGCTTTCAAGGTGGATAATAGGTCTACAAATCCCGCGAACGCCTGCTGCGCTGCTCAGATGTTCCTTGACTCTGGGGACGGTGTAGTGTTTCGGGGAGCGGTGGGTCCATGGTATAACCCTAACCGAGGAGACTTTCACTTATCAAGAGATGCTGCCAGAGAGTTGATACGAATGGCTATTGAAGCGTATGAACAAATATCTGGAGAAAAACCTACCGAGCTCTTCCTGCATGGTAAAGTTAGATTCAACGACACTGAATGGTTAGGCTTCAAGGAGGGAGCTGGAGCCTATGTCAATTTAGTCGGTATTCGTATTCGTAACGACCATAATCTTAAGCTATATCGAAAAGGAAAGAATTATCCTGTGCTCAGGGGTTTGGCTTATCTTCGAGACATGCGAACTGCTTACCTGTGGACGAAGGGCTTCATACCAAGACTTCAAACTTACCCCGGCTGGGAAGTTCCATGGCCTTTATTTGTTGACGTTTGCCGAGGTGAGGCCAATATTGAAGTTGTGCTTAAGGATGTCCTAGCACTAACTAAGCTCAATTACAATACTTGTATCTACGGCGATGGAGAGCCAGTAACTTTGAAATTTGCCGATGCGGTCGGCGAAATCCTCACTGCTGGCCCGTTAGAATCCATACCTCCTTTAACTTTCAAGTATTACATCTAGGATCATGTGTTATTCTGCTCAATATGAAGTAGTGATTGACGAATAGTGCCCCTCAAGTGGTGTCGGAGACTATCAACCTTTCTGTACTGCTAAGTCGCGGCCTGCATTGTGAGTTTCTTCTAACGCAACGCTTGCCAACTGTCTACTATCGCTTCAGCCAAATCGAATTAGATGATATGCACAGTAATACAGCATTGGTAGACGACGAGGAAGGCCTGCCACGCTGGCTAGGGCACTCGTCGATATACACGACGCTCATCTTCCTAGAACTTGTGACCGAACCGTAGTCGGCCTTGCATAATGAAGACCTTGCAGACCGTGGCGGTCTGCCGCACCTCACTCCACGTCTGTGAAGTCACTATTGAGGACTATTACTGTGGAGAATAAACTACCGCCGTCCCACACCGGAACGGAGCAAGTGGCCATCCATATCCCCTCCGCACATCGCGGAAACTGGAAAGTAACTCGTACGGCACCATTAGTTTGAATCGTGGGCTACTCTACTTTGGTCCTTTACCGAAGGCGCAATAGGCTCTAGAAGTCTGGCCGAAAAGTGGGGTGGAGGTATTATACTTGCAGCCATCTGAGATAATGGAGATCGCCAATGCTGGGAAGGCAATCAGATCAGCGGGGGCTGTGGGAAGCGGACAGTCTGTATCTGGACCATGTGGGTCGTGGGACTTTCTACGGTCTGCTCGCATCTATGAGGGGTAAGCTGTTTCGGGACGAGGACTTCGCCGAGCTGTACTGCGCCGACAACGGTCGCGAGAGCGTACCGCCGAGTCTTCTGTCCACGGCGCTATTGCTTCAGACCTACGACAGGGCGAGCGACGCCGAAGCCAAGCAGAGAGCGGACTTCGATATACGCTGGAAGGTGGCATTGGGCATCGAGATTGAGGACAGGCCGTTCGCCAAGAGCACGCTCCAGCTGTTTCGTGCTCGTCTGATACTGCATGAGAAGGCAAAAGAGGTGTTCGAGCGCAGTCTGAGGTATGCCAGGGAGACAGGATACATCAAAGGTCGTCGCATGAAGGTGGCCCTGGACACGACCTACATACTGGGTCGTGGGGCGGTGAAGGATACCTACAACCTGCTTGCGGACGGGATAGTGAAGCTGATGCGAGCGCTGTCGGAAGTAGAGGGAGTCGAGCCGGTAGAGTGGGCGGCGCAGAACGGATACCGAGGATACATCGGCTCCAGCGTCAAGGGCGATGCCTGCATTGACTGGGACGACAGTGTCGCTCGGCGCAGGTTGCTTTCGGAGATAGTGGGGGATGCGGACAGGCTTCTGAAGATGGCGCGGAGGACGTGGGGACTTTGTGAAGAGGACAGTTCACAGAGAGACCGGATAGCCGAGGCGTCCGAACTGCTGGCTCAGTTGTTGCTGCAGGATATCGAACGTACAGAGGGTGGGGTGTCTCTGAAGCGTGGGGTGAGTCGAGACCGGATGGTGTCGGTCCATGATCCCGACATGCGCCACGGACACAAGAGTTCCAGCAGGCGGTTCGATGGTCACAAGGCATCGGTGGCTGTGGACACCGATTCCCAGCTGATAACCGCCGTGGACGTGCTGGCTGGCAACGCCACAGACAGCGACGGCGCGCTAGGGATGGTCGAACGCAGCGAACGGAACGCGTCGGCGGCGGTGGTGGAGACCATGGGGGATGTGGTGTACGGGGATGGAATCACACGTCAGGAATTTGCCGATGCCGGTCGCAGTCTGATAGCGAAGATGCCCAAGCGCCCTGAACGCAAGCACATTCCCAAGGAGGACTTCGAGATAGACCTCGAGTCCGGGACCTGCACCTGTCCTGCGGGTCATACAACCGACAAGGTGTATCGGATAGGCAGTCGCAGGGACAGGACAGGGCGGTTGCACAGGAAGAGAGGCTTTCGCTTCGACGCCGCGTTGTGCGGAGCATGTTCGCTCAGAGAGCGCTGTGTGGCAGCGGGAGAGGGAAAGGGCAGAACGGTGAGTCTTCACCCCCAGGAGTCGCTGCTTCAGCAGGCGCGCGCGTTGCAGATGAGCGATGACTTTGCGCAGTATCGTCAGCGGCGAGTGGTGGTGGAACACAGACTGGCTCGACTGGTGCAACTTGGGATGAGGCAGGCCCGGTACTTCGGACGCTCCAGGACGCTGTTCCAACTGCTGATGGCGGCTGCCGTTGCGAACCTGACGCTGGTGGCGGGCAAGGTGGGCATGATGGGAGAAGGAGCATCGGGTAACCGCTCTGTGTTCTGTGCTCTCTTGCTCGCCGTCATATCAGAAATTCGGTGGAATGACACTCCCATCAGTCGGACCGGATCTCACGCACTGACAGCCCGGACCTCGCTGGCATGAACTCTCTTCATAACAGGGGTTTTCGTCCGCACTTCTAGGCGCCAATCCGTTGCGAGAAGCAGCAGGGCCTCTACCGCGGAATCGATGCAAGAAATTGCCGTCTTTCCTTGCATTCTCGTCCCCACTCCGTACCTAGCGACCCTTCTTAATTTGGACGACCTAGTGCCGATATGCAAGAATGTATCGGCGCGGTTCTTGCACCCTTGAGATGTTAACGGCAACAGACGCAACTACCTGAATTGCCTACGCTTGGTGACTCCCCATAAGAAGTAAATGAAGATGTGTTTATCCACTATTATCCAGAGTATCGGAAAGAAGATTCAGCGTTGGGTGGCGAGAGCGTCCTCACTCGCTATTCTCTTCGCTCCGTTGTCCGTCTACTATCTTCATGGGGCGAGCCAATCAACTGCACGCCCACAGTCTCTGGATTTAGGCATCATAACCGTATCTGCCGTACTTGGTGGGCTTGTTCTGAACGCGGGTTCGAACCTTAAAGGCGGCAACAAAGAAGCCATTCAAGTCGCGCAGAAATTCATTCTAGTAGTTGTGCTGATGACGATCTTTTTGCCCTCCATCTACGCCGTCGAAATTATGGGTGGAATAAAAATGTGGTCATTCGAATCCACCAGGGCAGGCTGGTCCCGAGGCTTTATGTTTCTAATTGCATCTTTGACGTTTTATGGATCCATAATCTTTTTCATCATTGCCCTCGTCGACTTGGTATATGCGGTGTTTGGCATAAACAACTCAAAGACGGCAGATGCCATGATCGAAAGCCCTTCGTCCTGACTGCCCGGTTAAATTAGACAGTCCAGCAGATTCGGCCGCCGTCAACCAAGTTATTGTCGCGGTCAGTCTATGCTGACTCCCAATTGGCGGAGAATTGCGCGACCTCCCCTAGTATTAGGACTCAGCGATGCACTTCTCGCCTCTGAAGCCGTGTATCGTATTATTCCCTGATCCTCCCCGAGGTCATCCGGCAGACATTGGTCCCAAATCCTGACTTGTCGCGTGACGATGACAATTGCTTCCTGGGCTCTTACACGTTCAGCAACTCTCCGCCGAACGAAGTCCTTGGCTAGACGCACCGAGGGTAGCTGCTGTAGCGCCCTCTGATTGGACCCGACACTGTGATAAGGAACAAGCTGGACAACAGCGAGCTTGCTCGCCAGCGTTGAGCGTGCGTCGGCCAAGGACATGTCCTTCGATGCGGCCAAAGCCGCCATGACTTTCTTGAGTTTCCGATCCCAATAGCCGAACCCGCCATGCCAGGCGAAACTGGGGTCTAAGAAAATAAATGGCATGACGCCGGGTTTACGCTTCTGTCGCAGGTTGGCAATAAGTGCCCGCTTTAAGCTAGGAACTTTGTACTCGAAATAGTCGCCCGGTCCGAGCCCTGGATTGAGCATCAGTACATAGATGGACGCACTCAGCATGTCTCCTATGAATGGCACTGGAATGAGGCCCAAGTGGAGCCGCTTGTCGTTTGGTTTGCAGAAGTCTGGAACTCTGGTTGCTTTCCGCCAACTCCGGTACTTGGCGACCGAGGACTTCCAACTAGGGGACGCCAAGACGTCAGCATCCATGTTCAATACGTACGGAAAGTCCTTATGGTCCCATTTGCGCCATTCGCTGAGAAGGCTCATCACTCCTCCCTGACCTCAATCTCAACCTGGCCGTGAACATAGAGCGCTCTTGGCGTTGGCGTCCGTATATGTTTAATCATGCAATCCCCTGAACCTCCGCACATGCTGGGCCTTCCATTCCAAGAGAGGCTGGGCCTGGATTCTTCGCTGCAGTTCGATATCGTCGGTCAAGACGGTTGCGTCGATTACTCCTTCATCAAGCAGGAGGTTGAGAAAATCGCGTTCGGCGTCGTTAAAAGGCAGCAGCGCTGTCAGCACGTTTCGGCATTCGTCCACCAAGTAATTCCCATAGTTGATTGCGTCTGCACTAGACACCTGCCCGATTCGAAGTGCCGGGAGGAGTTGATTGTACAATTCCGTATCGTCCAAAACTACGTCCGTCGCTGAGACGGTACGCCAATCTTTACGGTTAATCGCGCCATACACAACAAAAGCAGTTCTCAGTCGCTGAATGTCCAGTCCGTCGATGGAGAACACCAGACTACTGTCAAACAGGTCCCTGGCTTTGCGGCGGGCCAGCAGCGCGGCCAATTTCCCAGCCACCAACTCATGAATGTCCACTACGGGTATCGCTTTCGCCTGCCACCCCGCCAAGGAATGCGAGTCCATTCGGATTACGGGCCACAGTGGGACCCGGAGCATATAGTTCAGGTCCACGTCGATACCGCTCCTCTGCCCGGTTGATGCTGCGTAACGCAGATGCCACTTCCCTCCCGCATGCTCTCTTGGGGCTTCCCCCACCTCAAAGTCCTCCCGCCCAAATACGGCCCGCATAGCTTCCTCAATTTGCGGACGCTCCTCAAGCATGCCGTCCCTGGATTCGGATCCCACGTAGTTCAGGTCGATATCCACAGACAGTCTTGGCACGTCGAACAGGAACAGGTTTAACGCCGTTCCGCCTTTGAGAGCGATCTTTCCACGCAGAAAGGGGTGACTATTGAGAGCTCCCAGCAAGGCTAAAAGATGAGCGACCCTCTCCAGCACATTTGGACGGAATCCTGTGGACTCCGCTTCGGCTTCCAGCTTTCCCAGGGATATTTTCATATCACCTCCGCCCAGGATCGCTCGGCTACTTCCACCGGTACTATCAGGTTCCAGTCGGACATAAGGATGCCCGGCACGCGCCGGTTCCGGTCGAGATAATGAGGTCGCTTCGGGCGATTCTCGCGAAGCGTTCGGATATAGCGCTCGTCAACCATCAGTTCCTCGCGGCGCTGCTCAAGGAAGAACCCCACTTTCGATGCCGTCGTAGCATTTTCCAGTAGCAGCGTGTACTCCACAACTTTGTCCAAGTCGAAGAATTCCACCGACTCCAATGAGCGCCATACTTCCTCCCATCCGCCGGAGAAGTGCGGGCGGTCCAGTACATCCACCATAGTGCGCTCAAGGCTGGCGACCCTAATAGGCATCCCGGCTCTCTCTCGAGTCAACACATCGAAGTGTTCCTTTCCGACGCGGATAAGCGCCTCATGGAATTTGGTTCCGCGGAATACGTGGGAGCGAAACTCCAGTGTGTTCAATGGCCGCGACGACATGTAGCTGACATGTTGCCAGATCGAGTAGGCTCGACCGTGGAACTCTAAGGCCGTATGGTGAGACAGGACAGCATCCCTAGTCAGCTTGGCGGCAACCAGGTGAGGGTCCACCGGGTAGGTGTCGCAATCTCCTCCTGGTGGGATGACTGCGAACAACCCACGACGCACTCGGATGAGGCGTCCCGCCTTCGTGTGGTAGCTTAGGAGGGCTTCTTGCGTCCGCGTTCCCACCTCACCCTTTGAAGACAGATGAGCAGCCAGCTCCTCGCCGGTGAACACCGGATGACGTCGAAAGAAGGCTTCGTGTTTGGTAGCAGGCATAATTGATTAACTTACGAGCAATCCAAGGTAACACTATGGGTATCAGGAGTATATGTCTTTAAATCTGATTGTTGCGTTGACAAAGACGCGAGATATACATATTAAATTTACGTATTATAGGTAAAAGTGTCAACTAATACGACAATTAGCATCCCGGCAAGTGAAAGGTCCAAGGTGTATGGAACTGCGATTGGTCAACGACAACTATTCTGGACGCTCCTGTTGCCTCAACGGAATATGTTGCCGACGAGACAACTGGAGCATCCCATTAATGTCCTCTGACAGTGTCGTCACTCTGTTCCTCTTGGGACTCACCGCCTACCGAAGGCAAACAGCCGCCAAGACGGTTTCCTGACGGGAGACTTCAGAAACTCCTCCAGCTCCCTGTGATCAAGAACGATCTGGTCCGACACGCTCGCAGCATCGTCTATCACCCAGTTCGGTATGTCCTCGCGCAGGTCACGCAGCGAACGAGTGTCCACACCGATTAGCACGTGCTTCCCGGAGAGCGTCCATTGGCCCGTCGGAGGATGACGCTCCTTAGTGTACCTGTCGGCGCTCAGCAGTCCCAGAAGCACCTTCTCAGAGCGCTCATACGCTCTGCTTTGCACACCACTAAGCGTCACGGGCTCAAGCCAGACCGGCGCTGACTCTCCCTCCGGCAAGTTGCGCTCAAAAAGCCGACATAGCAGGTTCGACGACATCTGAAGCACATCCACATTTCTGTAGGCGTCCTCAGGCATCGTCTCCAGAATCGTGGACATGTCCTTCAGATACTGTCGATAGAACGACGTGGTCAGTGTGTCCTGTATCTTCGACACCGACGCCTGAAGTCTTTCCCGTGCCGCGGGCCTGTTGCCGGGCAGCGAAGTCTGGGTGTATATCATCATGCTGCGCTTGATGATCTCGGGCTTGAATCGCCGCGTGTCCATGTTCATCAGCAGCGCGATGCAAGGGTACTCGTCGCCGTGCGAGATTTCGCCGTCTTTCACAACCTCGTCGGCATACTGACGAAAGCGGTTGTTAGACACATCGTCGAAGACGACTGGGTGGCGCCTGAACTCCTGCCTCAGTCCCCTTACACGCGAGGGTGTGAACAGGTTATTCGGCACAAAGCCCTTCTTACCGTAGCCGAACATGGACATCATCAGAGTGTTCGTCAGGCTGCTCTTGCCACAGTCGCTACGGCCGTACAGTATGGCGAACATGGGCTGCTGGAACTCCAGACCCTGGCGAATGTTGGCATTGCGAAGGTCGCACATGAATGGGGCGAAGTAGAACCAGGACATGAAGCCGAAGTAGTCCCGCTGCAGTCTCTCAACGTCGCCGACGAAGTCATTCCGGTAGTTGTTGAAGAACTCCAGAAGCAATCGCGCATCCCGCCTCACGTCCTCGGAATTCACATCGAGATTCAGCTCGCTTCCTTGCAGAGTGAAAGTCCCGCGCCTGTTGTACGACAGTGATGGCAGAGAACCACCCTCCTCTTCCTCGTCAGAGCGCGCTACGGGCATACGCCGTGCCTGCCGGACAATGGCAGGCGTTATGGGGATGTTTGGAGAACCTTTCTTGCCGCGCTCCAGATCGGGCATTGCCGCCCGCTGCACATTGGGTACGTTGTTGACATTAACCAGGATGTTGGGTGATCCGTACTCCGCTTCCTGCTCTGTCTCGGGCGGCACATACATCGTAACATCGTGACCCGCAGCTTCCACATCCCTGAATATCGGTGCCTCATCCACCGGCGTCGCGGTCGCAACTGGCGGATTGTCCTTCACCGCCATACTGCTGACCGCAGTCGCCAGCACGTCCTCGTACTGTCCGCAGTAGTGTTCCCACGCCACATCATCGATGTCATAGACGACGAGTGTCTCCGCCTGCCGACCGGAAAAGGCTGTTTCGGACAGGTTCGCGGAACCGACAACAACCCTTCGCAGCCCGTCACGCTCAAGCAGATATATCTTTGCATGTGCGATGGCGTCCTTTACCACGTAAAAGCGAGCCCTGCCATCCGCAACGCGGTCGTGCAGAATCTCCCGTCTTTCAGGGCTCACTCCTGCTATGGCAACGAATCCCCTAGTGAGTCTCTCGTCTATCTGCTGCTGAAAGTGGATGATCTGGCGCGGCTCTCGTCCCAGGATGCCGCCATGTCCGAAAATGCACTCGAATCTCTCGTAGTCGTAGTCGCGCAGCAAGCCCATTATCATAGGGATACTCGCGCTGTATGTCAGCGCTCTCATCGAGGTGAAGCCACCGAAGAGGCTGTTGCGGTCGAACAGTCCAGTATCCTCTGAGCGAGCGTACAGCACACTCAGAACGGGGCTCTTTGTCTTGGAATCAGGATCGTCGAGTAGCAGGCTGCGTTGATGCGTCGCGCCGTTGATAGAATTCATCATCGTTAATGTCCCTGTGCGTGAATGTAGACGGATTTTATCATGGTGTCCGCCAGAGCCCTCTAGGCAGTTGTTGCACGTCGGTCAAGGTTACCGGTTGCGGCAATTATCCTTGCCGCTCTGACTCACTCCTCAAAATCTGCCGAAAGAAGTGCAGCAACAACTCTACAACCCTATACTTACCTACTAAATTATAAATTTTATATCTATATCTACCTAGGTAATTATGGAGGTACTGAGTTATGCTTTCACTATCCCAGATGAAAGGTGAGTGAGTCTCTATGATAGTTGCTGTTGCAGGTGAGAAGGGAGGCTGTGGCAAGACTTCGTTCGCGGTTCATCTCTCCGGCTGGCGCGTGTGCGCCGGCAGGGATGTAATGCTAGTGGATGCCGACCGCCAGGGCAGCGCGAGTCTCTGGGTAGAATCACGCCTTCAGCAACAACTTCCCGCACCCTCTACGGTGAGGCAGTTCGACAGAGGTCTCCGACGCGCTATCAGGGACCTGTCCAGGCGTTACGATGACGTTGTGGTGGACATAGGATCGGGGGATGGCGCAGCGATCGAGGCGGTAATGCGGGTATCTCAATGTGTCGTAGTTCCGGTTCAGCCGAACGGCATGGATGTCTGGACCATAGACCTGCTGGATGAACTTGCCTCAGAGGCGCTCGACCTCAACGACCATCTGAGAGCTTTCTCGGTCATTAACCGTGCATCCACGCATCATGCCAACCGGGATGTGCTCGCAGCGCAAGAGGCTCTTCGCAAGTTTCAGGATGTCGAGCACTCCGAAGTCGTAATACACGAGCGTTCCTCGATCAGGCGCGCAGTGCCCGCAGGCTTGCTGGTCAACGAGTATCGTCCGGTCGATCCGAAGGGCATAGCCGAGCTTCAAGCCGTGTTTCGGCTCGTCTTCGGAGATGTCCCATCCTCAGCAACCCGTAGCAGCGGAGGTTGAGAAAACATGACCACGATAAACATGACCCCGCCGGGAGACAGAGAGGGAAGACGGAGCCGCAGGTCAAGCGGCTCACCTGCACAGAGGGGGCCAAAGCGCACCATCGACGCGGACGGAGACACTTATCGCCAGCTCTCATTTGACGTGTCGGAGGATCTGTTCAATCGACTGAAGGTAGCCGCCGCGCTTGACAGAGTTCCTGCCAGAGAGCTGGTGCTGCGGGTTGTGATTCCCGAAGTCGATCGAGTTTACAGAGAGCACGGGCTCGACTCATAGGCGCAAGGCAAACGAGGCAACACGATGACAGGGGAATCGCTAGGCAGTATTCTGCGGCGCATCAAGGCAAAGCGTGAGACCGAGGGTGCGGACCCTACACACAGGCCAGCAACCGAAGCGCCGGCTCAGCCGCAGACGCCGTCCTGTACGGCATGCAATGATCGTGGCTGGCTGACCCTTGGTGTTCCGGTTGGGCACCCAGACTTCGGCAAGCCTCAACCTTGCACGTGCCAGCAGCAGCGGCTTGAAGACGACAGATTGCGAAGGCTCAGGCTTTACAGCAACCTGGGGCATATGGTGCGCTTCACCTTCGAGTCCATCGATGAGGAAAGGATTGATCCCGACAACTCCGACCTCTTCCGCGCTGCCTTGGATGCCGCTCTGGCCTATGCTCAGACACCTTCCGGCTGGCTCGTCTTCGATGGCCCTCCGGGTTCCGGAAAGACGCATCTCGCGGCGTCCATCGCCAATAGCCTCATAGCCTCCGGGCTTCCGGTTCTCTTCGTTTCGGCGTCGGACTTGCTGGATGAGCTGCGCTCAGGCTATGCCCCCGATAACTCAATGCCATTCAGCGAAATCTTCCAGCGCGTCGCCGAAGCCGAAGTGCTTGTTCTCGACGCGCTCGGAAGCCACAGCACGACTCCCTGGGCGCAGGAGAAACTCCACCAGCTCATCAACCACAGGTTCAACGCAACGCTTCCCAATGTCGTCACACTCAGCTGTCCTCTGGAAGACCTCGACCCGCATCTGCGAGTGAGACTCAAGGACGCTCCAGATTCGAGAGTCGTTTCGACGGGAGTGAAGTCCATGGACACAGACGGGTACATTACAGGCTCACCGCATCCATCGGCGCTCGAGCGAATGCGGTTCGCTTCCTTCGAGCCTCATGGCACGGCTCGCGAGCGACATGAACTGATGACGGCGCGACAGGCAGCCCGCGCATTCGCCAACACGCCCCAGGGCTGGCTCGTGCTGTGCGGGCCGCATGGAGTGGGCAAGACGCACCTTGCGGTCGCCATTACCGCGGAGTTGTCGAAAAGCCGTCAGGTGTACTTTACTCGCGTGCAACAGCTGATGTATCGCCTACAATCCAGTTTTCAGTCAGCCGGCGACTCTCAGGAGAGGTTCGACACGCTGTTCAGGACAGCCGCGGACGCCGAAGTTCTCGTATTGGACGACCTCGGCGCGGAGAACGATTCCGAGTGGACTCGCGCCACATTGCAGGAACTACTTTCCCATCGCTACGAGGCTCGTCTTCCAACCGTCGTGACTACATTCATCGATATGATCCAGCAGTCCGGCGCGATAGCCTCCCGTCTTTGCGACCGCTCAATCAGCCGCGTCATCCAAATGTCCGCGCAGGACTATCGCAGAACTCTACCGACTAGCTAGCGGAGTACGTCCATCGCGCCGTCGCCCGGGCAGTCGTCGCTCTTTCTCCCGTCAGGACAGACCGTATCGCGCCACTCCGCGTCCCGTGCGCCCGAAACCCTGTCGAAGTCCGCGCCCGTGAGGTCTGTCCGAACGAACTTCGCGTTCCTCACCTCCGAGCCGTTGAGCAGCGCGTCTTCAAGCTTCGCGTCGGTGAAATCCACGTTACGCAGATCGGCGTTCCTGAACTTACCGTCCTCGACCCGCGCCTTCTCGAAGATCGCGCGCTGCAAGTCCGCATTGTCGAACAGCACATTATCCAGTTCGGTTCCGGTGAAGTCGGCTTTTACTAGCCGCGCCTGCGAGAAGTCTATGCCGTCCAGCGTCATGCCCGAGTAGATCGTCTCACGCAGGTCGGCCAGCGTGAAGTCGGTGTCCTTGTCGAACACCACTCTCGTCATGTTCACTTCCACAAGCTTCGCTTCAGTGAGGTTCGCCCCACTCAGATCCACGTCGTTCATGTTGGCGTCCTCGAAGATCGCCCGCCGGAGGGAAGCGCCGTTGAAGTTCACGCGGTAGAGCGTCGCCAGTGTAAACGATGCGCCGTCGAGCAAGGTGTCTTTGCCGAAGGCGCTGCGCGACAGGTCCGTGCGGTTGAAGCTCACGTCGCTGAGCAGCGCCCCCTCCGGCCAGGTCGTGTTGTGCATCACCGCCTCGTTGAAGGAGACAATTCTTGATAGATCGGCGCTACTCAGGTCAACGTTTCTCAGATTCGCTCCTTCGAGCAGCGCCCCGGCCAGCGAGGCGTCCTTCAGGATCGCGCCATCCAAGTTCGCCTTACGCAGGTCGGCATTCGACAGGTTCGCGCCTGTCAGATCCATTCCGCGGAAGTCGCGCCCCGAAAAATCGCAGCCGGACAGTTGCGCGCCCGTCGCCGGAGTGCAGGGCACCGGCGTCTTGGTAGGCGTCGGCATCACTGTTGATGTAGGCGTTGCAGTGGCTGTTCCGGTCGCCGTGGAAGTGCCCGTCGCCGTGGGCAGAGGCGTCGATGTAGGCGTCTCTGTGGGCGTCGGCGTTGCCGTTCCGGTAGGTGTTGGCGTTCTGGTAGCGGTCGCAGTGTTGGTGGCAGTTGGCGTAAATGTCGCCGTCGCTGTTGCCGTAGGAGTCACAGTCGGTGTGTCGGTAGTTGTAGGTGTCACAGTCGGAGTATTCGTTCTCGTCGCCCAGATTATGCCGTATGGAGTCGCCGTCGGACGGGGTGTAGGCGTAGGCTCAGGTGTGGAAGTCCGTGTCGGTGTCTCCGTCGAAACTATCGCAACGACCTCGTCGCCTGCCACGCTTTCCCCGTCTGTCCCATTTCCACCATCAGCCTGCTCAGTGGACAGGGTATCACCGTCCGTGGGGACTTCGCTGCCATCATCAGGTCCGTCAAGAAGCTGGCAGCCCAGAGAGGCCGTGAAGACCAGCGCAGCGAGCAGAGTTCCGCGAAGCAGTCCGGACTGCATCTGTCGCCTGCTGCTGAATGTCATTCTTGGTTCTCCTCCACGATTCTGGCCTGGCAGAAGCTGAATGCCATGCCGATGAACGCCTCGAAGCTGCTGTGCTGACCCGCTTCCAGAGCCTCCCACATCCTGCGCTCGGATTCCTCGATCTCCCTGTTGAACACCTCATCCGGCAGATTGGGATTCAGGTACGTCCGAGCGGTGCAGTCCGCCATCCAGCGCACAATCTCAAGCTCGTTCTCACTCGCGTTCTCCTTCGCCAGCGTGTACTGAGGCTCAGCCGCCGCTCCGTTCGCAAGCGAGCCGCCCCCGGCGCGTTCCTTCTGCGCCTGCGCCACGATATAGTCCTGGAAACTCTTCATCTGGGCTTCGAGGGCTGCGATTCGCTCGCCGTCCGATCTTCCGTCCGGGGACGCGCCCTCATCTTCGCCGCCGCACCCCGCTATGGCGACCATCGCCACAACCAGTAGCAGCGCCAGAACGCAGCGGCTAGTCCCCGGCATGGATTGCAACATCGCCATTCGTATCCTCCGGCCGCGAAAGCGGCTTCATTGACGCCTCGGACTTCTCCCAAATCAGCTCCGGGTTCAGCCCCAGGCTCCTGAGTTCGGACAGCAGCAGTCCGAAGCTGTCCGGCAGGCCCGGCTTCAGGACCGTTCCCCTGCTCAAGCCGTTGCCGCCGTCCGCCATAATCGCCTTCGTCAATGCCTCTCGCCCCTCCACATCGTCCGCCTTGACCGTCATCATCTCCCGCAGCACATAGGCGGCGCTGTGCGCCTCCAGCCCCCAGACCTCCATCTCGCCCAGTCGCTGCCCGCCACCGGCCGACTTGCCTCCGAGAGGCTGCTGGGTGATCATCGAGTACGTGCCCGTCGAGCGCGCGTGCATCTTGTCCTCGACCATGTGTATTAGCTTGAGCATGTATTTGTAGCCCACTGCTACCGGTCTGTCGAAAGGCTCGCCTGTCCTGCCGTCGCGAAGCGTTTGCTTGCCCGTTATCGGCGCGGCAAGATTCTCCTCGCGGTTGAGTCTCAGGGCTTCCCGGCGCAGTTCCTCGTACCCTGTAAAGGGCGAAGGGTCCAATTCCTGCTGCTTCATCCACAGTTCCATGCACACGCGCCCCGCCTCGATCCCATCCTCCGCGCCATCGCCGAATAGAAGCCCGAAGTCGTACCCGCGAGATTCCACCCATTTCCTGACCCGCCCCCAATCGACGCTGCACACATCATCGTTGGGCAGCCTCTCGGCGGGCAGACCGCCGGCGTGTTCCACAAGCCAGGCCTGCGCGAGGCACTGCTCTATCTGCTCCCACGAAGCGGAGTCGAATACCGGAGTCCTGGCGCGAAAGCCCAGTCTGTGCGCCGCCCAGCCCAGATGCACTTCCAGAAGCTGTCCCAGGTTCATCCTCGACGGCACGCCAAGGGGAGACAGGATGACATCCACGGGCGTTCCGTCCGGCAGAAACGGCATGTCCTCCTGTGGCACGATAATCGAGACGCAGCCCTTGTTTCCGTGACGGCCCGACATCTTGTCGCCGGGCTGAAGATCGCGCGTTCCCGCAACCTCGACCTCGACGCGAGTGTGGCAGCCTGAGGGAAGCGACCCTGCGGCTTCGCTGCCGTCGTCCCTCCGGACTATCTTCACACTCACCACGCGCCCCTGCTGACCTTTCGGAAGCACGCGCGAGTTGTCCTGGTATCGCGTGTTGTCCGAAGTCTCTCCAAGTATCTTGAAGAGGAGATTCTCCTCCGGAGTGCGCTCCCTGTCCTGGTATTCTGCCGGCACGGGCTTCGGCGTGGCCTTACCTATAAGAATCTGCCCCGGTCTGACGTAGCTGCCCACAGGGGCAACTCCGTCTTCATCCAGCAGGTTCCTGCGCCACTCCGCGACGTCCGGAACGTTCCGGGTAATGACTTCCGGTCCGAGCGGAGTGTCCGTCGCGTCCAGTCGAAACTTCTTCAGAATGCGTGACTGGAACTTGCCCTCCCGCACGACGCGCTTGGAGACGATTATGGCGTCTTCGTAGTTATAACCGCCCCAACTCATATACGCGACGAGCACACGCTGCCCCAGGGCAAGCTCGCCCTCCTTCGTCGCCGGGCCGTCCGCCATCGGCTGCCCGGCCTTCACGCGCTGGAACTTCTCCACCACCGGCGTCTGTCCGATCCAGGTGAATGCGTTCGAGCGCACCGCGTTCTGCAGGTCGTGGCTCTGCAATTCACCGCCGTCATCCGGCGTCACGTCGATTCGCCCAGACGTAACCGATGTAACCGTGCCGTCCGACAACGCCCTCACCTGGTGTCCGCTGTCGCGAGCCACATCAACCTCCATTCCGGTGGCGACGAGAGCCGTCTGCGGATGCAGAAGAGGGACGGCTTGCCTCTGCATGTTGCAGCCCATCAGGGCGCGATTGGCGTCGTCGTGTTCTAGAAACGGTATGAGCGCAGTCGAGGCGCTCACCACCTGCCGGGGCGTCAGGTCGATGTAGTCCACGTCTTCGGGAGCGGCATTCAGCAGATCATCCCCTCGCCTAGCGCTGACACTATCCTCGATGAACTGTCCCAGCCGGTCCAGCTCGGCGCTGCACTGCGCGACAGTCGCATCCGACTCCTCAAAGGCGTTGATGTACACGATGTCATCCGCCTCAGCGGACACGTATGGCCGCACGTCAATGCGCCGTAACGGAACGGCTGACAGCGTATCGAGTAGCCTGCCGGTTGCGATTTCACCCGTCTTTGCGAATACCCTGCCGCCAACCACCACGTCCTGCGCCAGCTGACGCCCGACCAGATTCCGGTCGTGGCTGCTGATCGTCTTATTCACTCGGCGCGTGGGCGTTGTCAGAAATCCATGCTCATCGACTTGCGCCTCCGTCGTCAGCGTCGAAAGCAGGCCGATGTTCTGTCCCTCCGGCGTCTCGATAGGACAGATCCTGCCGTAGTGCGTGTGATGCACGTCCCTCGGGTCCACGCCGGCATTCTGCCGGTTCAGCCCGCCCGGGCCGAGAGAGGTCACGCGCCGCTTGTGGGTGAGCTCGGCGATCGGATTCGTCTCATCCGTTATCTGGCACAGCTTCGAGCCGTTGAAGAACGCGTCGAGTCGCTTCATAAGAGGGGCTGTCTTTATCACATCCGACGGCAGCTTCGGTCGCCCGCCGCGCACCTCCAGTCGCTCTCGCGCGGCTCTGGCAACCTCGTACAGCCCCGCCTTGAACTCTGACTGCGCCAGCTCGGCTGCCGTGCGGACGCGCCTGTTCGCGAGGTGGTCTATGTCGTCCGGCTCCTCATGCCCCTGGGACACCTTGATCACATGCGACACGACCCGAACCATGTCAGCGCGCGTCAGCAGCAGGCTTGCGTCATCCGCGCGGAAGCGCCGGTTGAGAAGGTGTCGCCCCACCGCCGATAGGCTGTAATGCTGAGGACTGAAGAACAGTCGCTTGATGCGCTCTTCGGCACTGTCTCTGTTGGGTGGCGCTCCAGGCGCCATCTCCGCATAGACCTGAAGGAGCGCCTCGTCACGGCTGATGCAGTCGCCGACGGCCAGAGTGTTCTCGATGAATCGCCTGCCTGGAGCCGTATCCACCGCGCTGAAGGCGTCCATCAGCTCGATGTCGGTCTCCGGCCCGAACAAGCGAAGAACACCGAGGGCGCTCAGGCTGCTCCCGCCGTTCAGCCTCATACGCAGCTCGTCGCGCTCGTTGGTCTCGAATCCTATCCAAGGGCCTCTTGCCGGAATTATGCGTCCCCTGCCGAGCCTGCGCCCTGACAGACGCTCGCGGTCAAGACCGAACCACACGCCCGGCGCTCGAACTACCTGGTGAATGACGGTGCGGCGCACACCGTTGATCACGAAGCCGCCCGAGCGGTCCATCAGCGGCATCCTGCACAGCAGCAGGCGCTGCTCGACTACCTCGCCGCTTTCCCGGTCGGTAAGCGTAGCCTTTGCAGTGAGGCGCGCGTCGTATGTCAATCCGCTCGCCACACAGTCCGCCGGACTCCGTTCAGGCTGTTCGAGCTCGGGGGCGTCCAGTTCAAGAGAGTAGCGCCACCGGCCATCGCCGCGCATCTCCGGCATCGCGCGAACCGACTGCTCGATACCGTGCTCCAGGAATTTGCGATAGGCTTCGAGGCGCAGCGACAGCAGACCGCGCCGCGTCCCAGGTTCCCTCAGCCTGCCGTACTGGCGCACAGGCAAGCCTGGTGTGATTTTGGGCGTCATAATTCAACGATACGAGCGCCCTTCATGCAGCGTCAACGGCTGGTGTCGGGTTGTACGTTCTAATTTCGTGGTGCCGTCGTTTATCCAGCAGGTAGGTGAAGGTGGAGTGATTTACTGCACCCCGACTCCTTAGACAGACTCAGGACAGGCGCGGTGTTCTCTACAAACGCAGGTAAGTCAGTTCAGAGCAGGCCCTCAGCCTCACTGGGTTGCATTAACTCGGCAGGGCATCAGTTTGAAATCTAAAGCCCTACTTAAAGCAGCGCATAATTCAAACTGATGCACTACTATCTTTAACTCACCAACGAAGTGCAACACTCATATGGAGTGTTATGCTGGGAGACAGATGACGGCATTCCGTTGTACATTAGGATGTAGGGCTTTTCAAGGAAGTTGTTTAGAGGCGGCTGACATGCGGCTCGAGTCCACCTAGGTTGAAGAAAGTAAGCTAACAGCCGTATTGCGAACTTTCCGATTGGGGCCAGGCCCGACTTTAACGGTACTTAGGGTGGGGCTATCTTGACTTGGACAGAGCCGTCTTCGAAATGTGGACAGGACTACGAGCCTACAAGTAACCCGTACCCGCCTCTCAAGGCGACACCGGAAGCCTAGCGGGGTGGTGACGTGCCTTCTAACTCGCAAGTTTCGAACGCCATAGTCAGTTCCTCTGGCGCTTCGCCTAGGCTGCCTGTCTGCATGGCTTCCGCAAGTTTCACCGATCCACCCAACTCCTCGAATAGGCAGGCTGCGCCTTCCCTAAACTCGGGCGGCATACCAAGTCTCGGGGCATAGGTTGCCCATTCGTCATCGTTCATACAGACCACAGAAACGTTGAGTGCGACCATGCCCAGCACCAGGGAATTGGCGGGGGCGAACCCGGCGACGGCTGGAGCCAACATCCCGCGCAGATCCAGCGGAACGAGTCCTTCCCGTATGCACATTGAGGTCTCTCGGCTGAACGGTTCAACCTGTCCGACGAGCGTGGTCAGGAACAGCCTCAGCACCATGTCGTCTCCCAGGCAGTCGATGACCGTGGCGGTGATTTCTGGTGAGCCGCCGGGTGAACGCCCTGTCATCTGCAGCAGTTCCTGGGGACCGATGTCACTGTCGCTGAGGCATGACCGCTCTCCGGGCGACAATGCAGTCAGGAACGCTTGAGGATCGTCGACAGCCGCGGGGCGCAGTGTGTCTGGTGGCAATCCCATGCCTTTTTCGGAAGTCTGATGGTCTCGAGCGTGCTCCGGTCTATCCTCTTGCGGGATCAGCGTTGACTCGGCCTTGGCTTCCGGTGCGACAGTGGCCGTAGCCACCTTCTCAGGCTGTGTTGCGGGTGCCGGTTCATCGCGAGAGCAGGACAGAATTACGCTGAAAGACGCCAGCGCTAATGTGAGTAAGAACAGCTTCGACATGCCCGGCCTCCGTGTATGGAAGTGAGGTTGTTCTCTCGTACCATCCTGGTAATCCCTCGTTCCATCTACCTTATCGTCACGGCGCTCGTATAGGTGCCAGATGCCCATTGGCCATCCAGCCACAGAGTTCGCGCCGGGGGCGGTCCGAACTGAGACACGCCGGTATCTAGCAAAAACGCACCATTCAACATCCCTCAGTTTCAGCGACACACGATGGATCAGGTCGTCCGACCCGCCCTTGATTATCGCAAGGAGGTGTCCGATAGAGATAGGTGCGCCGACTCTCTCCGACTAACGCAGCCTCTGGTGATATTCCACAGCCAAGACTACGGCGACGGGAGCGCCTCTGCGAGTGACAGCCTGTGATTCCCCTGACACGGTAGTGTTCACCGTGGTGCTGAAACGATTCTTGGCATCCTGCAACGACCACCCGACCATAATTCGCTCCGGCTAGACGATAGAACTTCTCAGGCCGTTCGTAAAGACGACGGTCCGATTCCCGACTATTCACGGACCATAAGCCGTCCCATCGCTCCCAACAATAAAGGTCACCCCTGAGTAATCCCCAAAAGCGGCCTTGCCGATACAGGTCAGGTGTCTGGTCGGAAGCCCTCGACCTCCACCGTCAACGTCGGTCGCGCCCTCCTCTGTTCCCGCAATGGTCGGACAGTCCGGCCAACTATTCGTTGATTACACCCCCCGCAAAACCATCGATGATCTCCTTGGCCCCTTCCACCCCGGTGAGCTTGACGAATATCCACGCTTTGCCCGGCACATGGGCGTCCGCCGGGACCCAGATGGACAGCGTCCCGGAGTCTTCACCCGCGGCAATCGTCATCTCGCCGACTCTGTCGTTATGGTTCCAGGGAAGACCGAGGTCTCTGCACTGGAAGTCGGCGTCGGGTTCCTCGTCCGTGGGAAGGGCGCAGTAGTCCAGACCCGCGAACATGCCCTTGTTGTCGCTCAGGCTGTAGGAGACGGTGACGTCCTGCTGAGCGGTCTCGCTCAACGAGATCGTGAACACGAGGGCCTCTCCGCGGCGTACGATCTCTATATCCGGCGGCCCCGTGATGGACACCGTCAGGGTCCCGCTGTTCCCGGAGGGCGGGTCATCGTCGTCGGACACGGCCACCGTGGCCGCTCCCTGTGTCGAGGACACCGTGTAGCCCGTGTCAGCCTTCAGCGTCACCGTCACCGAACCATCGTCCTCATCGGCGGAGTCGCCCGTCGTCGCTACGCTCAACGTGGCGCTCCCCGTCGTGGGGATGGTCACCGTTTGCGATCCGGTGGTGACTCCGTAGTTCCCTAGGGCCGTGACGGTCACGCTCACGTCCAGGTCCGCCGTCGGCACCGGGTTGGCGGTGATGGCGAAGACGGCGGAACCGCCTTCGGTGATCCCGCTGCCTCCGCTGATGCTGATCTCCGGCGTGACGTCGTCGTCGATGACATCCACCGTTGCCGACTTCGACGCGCCGAGGTCGTAGTCCGTGCCGTCTGCCAGGGTAGCGGTGACCGAGCCGTCCGGCTCGTCGATGGAATCGCCCGTGGTCGAGACGGTCAGGGAACCAGCGCCGTCTGTGCCGATCGTGACGGCCCGGGTGTTCGTCGATACGCCGTAGTCGCCGGAAGCGGTGACAGTCACCTGTACGGAAATGGACTTGGTCGGCAAGGGACTTGCCGCAAGCGTGAACGTCGCGTCGCCGCCTTCGGTGACGGCAGCGTCCCCGCTTATGCTGACCACCGGGATGGGCGGCGGAGCCGGGGCGTCGTCATCCGATACGACAACCGTTGCCGACTTCGACGCGCCTAGGTCGTAGTCCGTGCCGTCTGTCAGGGTCGCCGTGATAGATCCGTCGGGCTCGTCGGAGGAGTCGTTCTCCGTGGATACCGTAAGGGCGGCGCTTGCGGCGTTGGCCTCGATAGTCACGGTGCGAGCGCCGGTCTGACCTGCTTGAGCGAAGTCTCCGCTCTCTGCGACCGTCACGCTGACGGTCAGCGGCAAAACCGCAGCCGTGTCCCGGGTGACGGTGAAGGCGGCGGAGCCGCCCTCGGTGATTGTGGGCCCCCCGCTGATGCTCACGACTGGCGTGATCACCGGCGGGTCGTCGTCATCAGCTACCGGGAACGAGGTCGAACTCGGCGAACCGAGGTCGTAGCCGCTGCCCGATGCCAGCGTGACCGTCACCGAACCGCTCGGTTCGTCCGTCTGGTCGTTCACAGTCGTGACCGTGTATGTGACAGACGCGCCGCTGACGGTGACCGTCGATGCGCCGCTCGCGCCGAAGCTGTTGGCGCCGACCGACACGTTCACCGTGATCGAACTGGCCGGAGCGGGAGATGCGGAGATGGTGAAGGTCGCCGTGCCGCCCTCGGTGATCGCGCCGCTGCCGTCGCGGCTGATGCTCACCTCCGGCAGCGGTGGCGTGTCATCGGTATCGTCAGTCTCTTCACTCGCTTGCGCCTCCACCCAGGTCAGCGCCTCCACGACCGGACCCCAGCGGTCAATCCCATTGGCGTCGGACGGCCACTTGGCCTGGTAGGTGGCGGCTTCCGAGTGTGAAGGTGTAGAGACGCGCGTAGCGGTCGCCCGTGCCTCGGGGCGCAGTCCTAGTGGACAAGCAGTCGCTGCTCCAGCTCTCATTGATGGTGGTGGAGCCGGTGATCGTCTCCATACAGGGACCGGAAGGCGCTAGGTCTGGCGTGATACTAGGCTCTTCCGGCCAGCCTTCGGGTATCTCTCCATTATCCAGAGCGTTCCGTACCGACATAGCGGCGTCTTCTGTAACCCACTCACTCCATGATTCAGAGTTCCCTCGCAGCCACCAAAGTGCGGCAGCTTCCGTGTTGGCGTCAGGATTGTCAGCCAACCAGCGAACCACCGGTCTGTAAGCGTCTTCAACACTGAAATCCCAGCGCGTCAGCACATCTACGAAATTGCCCGCAGAGTCGGACAACCCTCTATTGACCGCCACCAGTATCGAAGCGTCTTCATACGCGCAGGCCATCGTGGTTGTCCAGCACTCGTCGCTGTACGCAGGTTCCTCAAGACGCACAAGGTCAAGCAGAAGCGCAGGTTCGTTCGTGCCCCACTGGTAACCCAGCCAAGCCTCTTCATTCTCATAAGCTTCGGTGATGTCCGCGTTCAGCGATTGTCCGTCTCCTGGATTCACGATATGCACGTGTTCCGATAGTCCGTAACCCTCGATCTGCTTGGCATTGACAACCTCGCAGGCCCAGCCGATGACGCAGGACACCAGACGCGCCTTGCCGTCCGTATCGTCAGTGGCGAACAGCGTCTTGTACTGTTCCTCCTTCAGATCTTCTACGCTGTCCAGATCTAGATATTGAGCCTGAAGATACTTGGGGATCACGAATGCCGACTGCCACTCAGTGCCCAGGCTGCTGCCTGGGGAAGAAACCACCCCCTCCTGAAGTGCTTCTTCCCAGGACTCTTCCTGATTGGGAAGCCAAACTTCCATCAACACGTCAATGTCCCCTGTACGCAGCGCCTGGAATAGTGACCGTGTTGCGCCAAATTCCACTTCAGTTAGATAGCCATAGCCCTTCTCTGCAATGTACTGAGCGATGCGGTTCTGAAGCATCGCGCTCGACCAGTTAAGGTCCCCGAAAGTGATAGTAACCGTAGGATCAGGGGTAGGTGTAGGCGTCGCAGTCGAATCTGTGCAATTTGGGCCAAGAGTTACGACTCCTGCTGCAATGTCTTGGTTCGAGATGCCTTGCAGCCAGCTCTGGAACGCGTCGTCGGTAGGCGCGCAGAGTCCCGCTTCGCCGTTGCTGAATGCGAATACTTCTAATGTGGTTAATTGCGTGAATGTTGAGGGAAGCGCGCCCGTAAGCTGGTTGCCCTGAAGATATATGGCTTTTATGTTGGTTAAACTTCCGAGTTCAGAGGGAATTGTTCCGCTCAGTTGGTTATTGTCGAGATGCAGCCGCTCCAGTCCGGTGAGTGAGCCAAGTTTCTCCGGTATGGTTCCGGCCAGGTCGTTGCCACCGAGATACAGGCGGTTAAGGCTCGTGAGGTCGCTCAGAGCCGTTGGGATCTCACCTGACAGGTCATTCCCCCCGAGGCGAAGCTCGCTGATGTGGCCTTCGCTATCGACCGAGATACCGCTCCAGAATTGCGCCGGCTCGTCGCTGAGCCAGTTGGTACGGTCAAACCAGTCGTCTCCACCTGTGGCATTGTAGATCGCGGCCAGCGCGGCCATTTCACGCTCGTCAGGCGCAGCAGCGGGCTGTACGCACCTATCGCCGTGAACGTATGCTATCGCGCTCAACCACTCCTGAAATACGGCGTCGACTGGTGCGCACAGCCCCGCAGAGTTGTAGTCGAATTCGAATCTTTCCAGTTTACTCAGTGCCGTCAGGCTGAGAGGAAGCTCTCCCCAGAATCTGTTGTCTCCGAGGTACAGCCTTTCCAGCGCTACCAGATTTCCTAATTCGGAAGGGATGGTTCCTGTCAGGTGGTTTTCCTCCAGGAACAGATCGACCAGATTGACGAGATTGCCCAGCTTGAGCGGCAGCGTTCCTGTCAGAAAATTACTGCCCAGCTCCAACTCTTGCAACTTGGTCAGATCACCCAGTTCAGGCGGTATCGCTCCGGTCAGCCAGTTGTCGCTCAGTTCCAGGTGGGTCAGTTCGCTCAGGGCCCCAATTTCGGGTGGAATACGCCCGACCAGATCGTTACCCCCAAGGAATAACCCCACGACTCGACCGTACTCGTCAGTATGCACACCATCCCAGTCGTTCAGCGGAGCATCCGTGAGCCAGTTGGCATTCTCGTACCAATCGTCGCCCCCAGTGGCCCGGTATAGGGCGCCGAGCGCGGCACGGTCATCGAGAGGACCCACGCCCCTCACGGTCAGCATGAACTCCCCTGTAACGGACCGCTTGTAAGTGGTTGCCTCTACGGTGTACTCGCCGGGATCGAGTATCGCCCTGATCCGTGAGTTGAAATCCTTACCCCACACGTCTATGTCGTCGTTCTGCGCGAGATGACCGGCGTCCATTCCGGAGCCGCTCAGAAGAAAAAGATACGGATCGGTCTCGGACTCCAGGGTTATCGTTACATTCGACTGCTGAAGTATGCTGAATGTGTAATAGAGAGCGTAAGCGTTCTCAAGGCTTCGGGACATGCAGTGACTATCCCAGCTGCCCTCGATAGTAGCGGAGACGAGCGATCGTACGCAGTCCGGCTGCGCGGAAGCCAGAGGGGAGGAGTTGTGCGGCAAGGCGATTGCCAGCGTCAACGCAACTATGAGCACAATCGAGCGCATTATTTTCACTGTGAAAGCCACAGAAACTGCTCCGACTGTAGCTCGAGTCTATCATGTGAACTTGACAAGGAGATGCAGGAAATGTAGGTAATTGTTGCGTCAGGAATAAGTGAACAGTCCCTTACATTTCCGGTGTCAGATAGCGTATGGCATTCTGTGTGCGGGGAAACCGTTCCGGTACTCGTTTTCTAACATAATCTGTCCAGACATCATCAGCCGGATTGCCCTCGAATCCATAACGGCCGGGGGTTCCATTGAATGCATTGTAGAGCCTCGCATGATCCGGAAAGTTCTCACGGGTGGCGGATAGCCATTCTGTGGGACGATAGGCCCCGACTACCAATCCCCTGAGACGGGCCAGCACCAGCCTGTATTGCCTCACTCGACTCAGATTTACCTTCCAAACATATCTCACTGCGTCGTATGGGTCGCCCCACAGATAGTAAGAAGCGCCGATGGAGATAAGTAACAGGGGTTCCTTAATCTCAAATTCCTCCCCTGCGTATTCGTCGATGATTTCTTCCACATGGCGGCTGCCGTAGTCTCTCGCTCCATGTCCTCTTGTCTTGTTGGTCAGACCAGGATAGGCGTCAATTACGGCAGCCTCAACTATGTAGGCGCGGTCCTGCGTCGTTATCCCATGCCTATGGATTACGTGACCGACTTCCAATCCGGCAGATTGAATTTCCTTGATGCGCTGCAATTTCGAATCTAGAATCTCGTCGTCTTCCGGCATCTGCCCTTTGGCGTGAGCAAAGACTCGATTCCCTTGACCCTTACCCACGTAAAACGTTTCTCCGTTGCGCGGGTCAATAAGCCTGTAAACGTACCATTTGAGTAACTCGGCTACTCCGTCGGGAAAGCTGTCTCTGGCCATGATTTGTTGCTCCTGGGTGTGAGTTTGCCGCGGTCGCAGTGCAGGCTGTCTCACGCTAATCAGACTCGGCAGCAGAAGGGGACATTTCCTTGCATCGATAGCAGGAGGGATTGAGCTAGAGGACAATGCCGCAGAGAGTAATGCGTGTCGACGTCTAGATTCATTGATCTGCCAACACATAGTCAACGTTGCCGAGGGTCTGCCGTGACGGTCGCAATGCCACCGTTCAGTTCTACCAGAATGTCGCTTTGGTCACCGGGTTTATCGCTCATCTTTTTCTCATTCTTGATAACTTTTGACGACCCTTGGAGGCCGGATAGAACGCAGACTACCATGCCTGCGTCAGGTCAAACGTGAAGCCGGGTAGTTCTGGATGCATCGGGTGAGCGTACTGAACCGTTCGGTAGCATGAAGCCTGTGATAAGACTGCCCGCTATGCCTTTGCCCAATACTTCATGTCGGCACCAATGTCCAACTCCTTAGAGCCAGCTTCAAAATCAACCGACAGCATTATTTCAATCACTCCTTTGCAGTCGCGTTCGACACGCATGTCGTCATTCAGCGCACAGAATTGCTCAAACAACTCAGTCGTCCTCTCGATGACAGGCTCAAACCTGATAGTGAGAGGGGCCGGTGCTTGTTCGACTGTCGGAGCAGCGGCTTCGCAGACTGCGATCTGTACCATATCATCACCTCAAGGCGCAATGATAGCATGCCTGCGCCTTGTGTCCGAAGTTCGATGCCAGATGTTCTAGGATGCCAACAGATCCTACGTAATTGATGGAATGCCTAACGGTCGAAACGCTTTTGCCTAATTTATTGCAGCCCGTTTCGAAAGGATTTGGCAGAAGAGATTACATGATTATCCGGTTGAGACATTGTACTGGGCATTCTCCAAAACACTTGTCAGTATTTTCTTCTTCAAGCATACTGTAAAAGGCCTCCGAACCAGGAGTCCCGGCAGACTTCTTGGCGGAAGTCTTAAGCCATGTCAAGGGCGGGGGAAACACTCAACACAAGGAGGCGACAGGATGGGCAATACGCTTCGCAAGGGTGAGATGGCCCGCAGGCTGGCGGAGTCGATGGGCTGTTCCAACGCCTATGGAGAGAAAGCGCTCAATGCTGTGATTGAGAGCGTCACAGACGCGATGCAGGCCGGAGACAGGGTCGTACTGACGGGCTTTGGCACGTTCGAGCGAAAGGAAGTAAAGGCGCGGAAGGTGCGTCCCATCAGGGGCGCAAGCAGCGGTGGTCTGATCGAGGTTCCGACGCACACGCGAGTGCGCTTCAGAGCTGGAAAAGCGCTCGCCCAGACGGCGCGGGAGCAGGGTCAGCTGCACTGAGAGCCGAGTCCGACCCCAGATGACCAATATATCTCATTGCGGTTGCATCCCGTTTTGGAGGGATCGAGCCAGAGGCTCTATGCCGGAGATACTATGCCCTTATTCACCGCGCAGACGCCGAAGTTCTTCTTCCAACTCGGTCATTCGAGCTTCAGCAGAGCTAGCGCGTGCTTCAGCTGCCAGGCGATCAGCGCGCTCCTCTTCGGCTCGCTCCTCGGCAGTTTCCCGCGCCGCGCGCTCCGCCAACCTATCGGCTGCCAGCTCTTCAGGAGTCAGCAGAAACTGCCCGCTCGCAGGGTCCCGAAAGCGCAGCGTCCCTTCCTCCCACCATAGCTCCAGATCCAACATCTGGCTGTATCTCCAGTGCCTTCCATTCGACTCGACAACAATCTCCACCGGGACGTATTCACCATCGATCAACGTGTCGCCTGCAAGATGCCTGTCGTGATAATCCCCACCCGACGGGTCGAAGCGCCAGTATTCCCGGATGCCCAGAGCGGCGTATCCCTCCCGCTTTACCGTATAGTCCCTCCTGCCTGTGCTGCGCGAGCCCACCTCCAAAACCAGATCCGGTGGCTTGCCCACCTCGCTTATCACATATCCGTTGCGCCGGATGACCCTCTCGGGATCACTGACCTGCCTTGCGAAGATGAAGTCGGGAGCCAGCTCCCTCGCGTCCTCCTCATCGATTCGCACATAGATCTCTCCGGTGAGCAGAACGTCGTCGAGTACAGCGAAGTGAGGACCCAGCGTACCGTCGAGTGTGGAGAGGCTTTTGCGCTGCACCATATCAGGCTCCCGAGGCGGGTCGGGCAGCGGCTCTATATGCGAGTAGTCTTCTGAGTGCGGCTGCGCCAGAGTGCTTTGAGTCGTCATAGCTGGATTCTCCCTGATGCTCGCTCACTGACTTCCTCGATAAGGTGAAGTGGTTGCCATATTGTATCACCGTCGGCCGCTGGAGACGGCAAAGTTCCCTCGCTCGGCGCTCCAGTATAGGGATGGCGGGCTGGTTCTGTCCCGACGACAGGATGGCAATGGCAGGAAGTCATATCTGCGCGATGCCGAGGTCGTCTGTGCCGGCGGGCGTTGTCGATAATCAACGCCGATTGGAAGGCGAACACCACTTGATTAGTCGTCGTCTGCGACAGCAACCGCCGCCTCGCCCGCGCTTGCGGACACCACATAGCCGTCGCCGCCTTCAATCGCGGCGAATATATCGCCGTCGGCTTCGTCCGCTTCGTCGTCCGTCGTAGCAATGGTCAGGGTGGCACTGCCGTCGGCGCTGATTGTTATCGCATGCTCGCCCGTCTCCACGCCGAAGTCGCCGCTGGCAGTGACACTCACTCTGACAGTAAGCGGGGTGCCAGGCGCGGGGTTGACGCTGATGGTGAATGTCGCCGAACCGCCTTCGGTTATGCCGCTTCCGCCGGTGACGCTTACCTCAGGCTTGGGCTGTTGCTCATCCTCGGACGAAGGGTCATCGTCGTCTGAGAGCTCGGACGTGGGCTGTTGCTCCTCGGTCGGCGCGGGGTCGTCGTCTGCGACAGCAACTGCCGCCTCGCTCGCGCTTGCGGACACCGCGTAGCCATCCCCGCCTTCAATCGAGGCGACTACTTCGCCGTCGGATTCGTGCATTTCGTCGTCCGTCGTAGCAATGGTCAGGGTGGCGCTGCCGTCGGTGCTGATCGTCACCGCATGCTCGCCCGTCTGCGCGCCGAAGTCGCCGCTCTGCGTAACAGTTACGGTGACTTCGAGGTCTGCCGCGGGCGCAGGATTAGCCGTGATGGTGAAGGTGGCAGCACCGCCCTCGGTGATACCGTCGCCCGCCGCGATGCTGACTTCCGGCGTCACTATGGGAGCAGGCGTCGCGTTGGGCGCAGGCTCCGACTCAGGCGCGACATACGACTGCGCGTACTCGATAGCCTCGGCTATTCCTTCCCAGTGCGGGTTGTCGCTCGGCAGAACGAGCCGCTCCGCTGCCTCCTCCACACTGACCGGCTCGCCCTCGTAGTCGGCGTAATCCACCGCACCAAGCGTCCTCAGCGCGCGCATCAGGTCATGCTCCTCGCCCTCATAGTTGGGCGACTGAATGTCCGCCTTGATGCGGGCTATCATGTCCTCGTACCTGACCTCCGGCGAGTCCGCGTCCTGCCGTTGCGACGTATCGCAGAAGGGGTATTCGCCGCTGTGGAACACACGCACCCAGACAAACTCACGCTCGTTGAAGTGATATGGACTGAAGTCGCTTATCCGACTGACATTCCCATGCAATCCGCCGGACCTGCACCATGAGCGGGTTCGGGTCGGATCATCGGGATGCGTAGTCCAGGGGTTCTTGGTTCGAACCGCAACCCCTACGCTGTCCGCGTCCTTCGGAATGGTCACTGTCTTCGACTGGCTTTCGTCAAGCACCCTATAGTTGCTTCCGAACCACAAATTGACATCCAGAGGTCCCTCGAACAGTATCCGGTCCGAGCGCACCTCGAACCTCGCCGGAGTGCCGCCGGGAACATGCTTGGTTACCGACACGATGCTGACCCTCGGCGTGGGCACGATGCTGACTGACATCGGCGGAACCTCAATCCCGTCGTACACGGGGTCGCCGGAAGCGGCGGCGTGCGTGATGATGGCGGTGGAGCCGACCGCGGCGCCCCCCGCCGAGCGCACATTCACCCGCTTGCCGGACTTCCATTCGTTGGGCCTGATGACTATTTCTCCGGGAACATGGAAGGCTCCATCATCGTCCTCTGCCTTGGTCAGCGCGATGACCACATCGTGAGTTGGCCGGCTGCCCAGCGATACGGTGTAGGAGTTACTCCGGCCGCCGTCACTCACATACAGCAGGTCCGTGGACACGGAGACGCCGATTTCATCGTTGTCCGTCACCGAGACCCGCAGGTTCTGCGTGACGCCGCCGAAGCCGCCGCCGCTCGCCGTGTGCGTGATCGTCGCCGTGCGCGCTCCGCCGTCATTCACCGCGTCGTCGTCCTGCGCGGTCACCGTAACCACATGCGGGATGTTCCATTCGCTGGGCGCAAAGACAACCCTGCTCTTGTTCACCCTCGCCACGCTTCCGTCGCTGCTGCCGATCTCCACCCGCACTTCGCCCGTGGGCCGCGCGGACAGGGACACGAGGTAGGTCGCGCTGCGCTTGCCTTCGTCCTCCGACAGAACCAGCCCCGACTCCGACAGCGTTATACCGGGCGCGTCGTCGTCTGATATGGTTACCGTCACGGGCCCCAGGGTCACCCCGTCGTAGCCGCCGCCCGCGACTGCGTGGTTGATGACCGCATGGCGCGCGCCGGTGACGAGCTTGTCGTCCACGCCGACCACCGCGACCGTCTTGGGCATGCTCCAGTCCGACTGCGTGAAGGACAGAACCGGCGGCGTGACGCGCACCGCGCCGGAGTCGCCCGATACGCTCATGCTCACAGCCACCAGGCCTGAGGGACGCTTGTTCAGCGATAGCGTGTAGGAGCCAGTCCCACCGTTTTCGGATATGGTGAGCGTGTCCGCAGACTTGGTGACTCCAACAAAGGCGTCGTCGTCCAGCACTTTCACCGACACATCCGACACATCCACGCCATCGTAGCCGCCGCCGCTCAGCGAGTGGCTTACGGTGGCGCTGCGGTCGTTGCGATTGATCACATCGTCGTCCTGCGCCGTTACAGTGATGGTTTTGGGTCCCCTACCACCGACGGCGAAGGTCTGCCTGGAGGGACTGACCGTCACCGGGCCCACGGTGCCGACGGTCAAGGTAACCGGGCTCTGCGCCGGCTGACTCAGCGACACGGTGTAGCTGCCTGAGCCGCTTGCCTCGGACAGGATGAGGCTGGCTTTGGATACCGACGCCGACAAGTCTTCCCCAGCCACATCGGTCACGGTCACCAGCACTGTTGGCGCCGCCACGCCGTCGTAGCCGCCGCCGCTCACAGTGTGCCGTATGACGGTCTCGCGCTTGCCGTTGGGATTATCGACCCCGTCGTCCCGCCCGGTAACCCTGACCGTCTGCGGCCTGTCCCAGTTGGACGGCGTGAATGTCAGGGCGGACGGGGACACGCGCGCTACGCTGGGGTCCGCGCTCACAATCCGCACCGTTACATTGTTGTCGGGCTGGCTTTCCAGCGCGACGGTGTAACTCGCCGTTCCGTCATTCTCCGCCACCGTCAGGGCGCTCTTCGACACCAAGATGTTTCTCACCGACAGGAGGACCGGCTCGGACCAGGGCCCCGGCACGCCCGCGGCGTTCACCGCGCGCACGCGATAGCCATGCCCACGGGGCTGCATCACCGTGTACTCGCTGTGGGTGGTAACGCGGTCGAGCAACCTCCAGTCGCTGTTCTGAAGCTCCTGGACTTCGTAACGCACCACCGGGACACCGTACAGGAGCCCAACGGCATCCCACCTGACGGTGGTTGTCCCCACATGCGCGGTTGGGTTGCCGGGCGCAAGTGGGCCGGTATCCGGCTGGACGGGTCTGCCGCGGGATCCCCGTGCCGCAGTGATGGTGGCGCTGTTGTTGCCGGGCTTGTAGTCGTACACCGGCACGGAGTTCCAGCTGGCGTTGGCTACGGCTTCGCAGGCGGCTTGCGTGGTGTGGGCTAAGTCCACGGGATTGTCCCTGGGACCTACGCATACCTCGTAGTTCTCCGTGCTGGCGATGCTCACACTGGCGGTGTCCCCGGCAGACGCGCCCAGCACCAGCGTTGGCTCGGGCACCCCCGCGGACAGGTAGCGGCCTCTGACCCTCAAGCTGTCAATGTTCCACACGCCGGTGGAGCCGTTGTAGCTGCCATGGATGCCATGGATGACCTCCGCGCCGGTGGGCAGCCCGGTTACGCGCGCGCCGACTGGCGGTCCGTCGGGCCCGTTGTTGACGGCGACTATCGTGAGCGCGTTCCGGTTGGCGGAGACATGGAAACTCCCGCCGCCGTCCTCCACTGCCAGATCCGCCATCGGCCCGACGTGGAAGGTGTAGGTCTCGGAGGCACAAAAGGCTTGGTTGACACTGCCACCGTCGGGAAGGCAGTCTTCGGAACCGTGCAAACTTGAGCGTTTAGCTACCGCATGCCATGCGATTTGGTACGTTCCCATCTTCTCGAACTCTAAAAACACATTTAAGCTGGTTGATGAGGTTGTAGTGGAGGAGGGGGAGTTCGGGCCATGCTTGAAATTTGGACTCTCGGCCTTCCTAAACGCATTGCCAGTGGTCGCGCTGCGCAAGAACACCTTTCCCGGTGGAGGAATGTTTCCGTCCGCGCCTCTGGCCGAAAGCCCGAAGCTGAGACCATAATTGCTTTCGTTGCCTGCGAACGGAGTTCTGGAGTAATGGAGTTCGACACCAGACGCTACACCATCTGTGTATGCACTGTCGGCACTTACCGCTGTCTGCCACGAAACCGTGTTGCCGTCATTGACGCTGTGACCCGACTTAGCGTCGTATGTTCTAGCCGTTGTGGGATGGACTTGGATAAGGGCAGTGCCTGGATTGAAGACGAGTCCGGCTGAGTCGACGGCGCGCACCCGTATATCGTCCGTGTTGTCGCAGGGATGGACGGTGACGCCAACGCAGGGATAGACGGTAAAGGCGTCAAACTCGCCGCTATCGATCACCCTCCCCTCGCCAGCCTCACCCAGACACAACTTCGCCACATTGTCCGATATGTAGTCGTCATTGGGACCGGTGCCAGGGGGGGGGTTGCCGGTTAGCGTCGCCGTCAGGCACTGCTCATTCACGACTGCATTGTTTGCCACCGTAACCGGAAGGGTCACGGCATTAAATGGTAGATAATTCGATGGCACTGTTCCGATGTTGAACACGCCGTTTCTGTTTCTATAGCTCAGCGAAGGTGGCGATGGCCCCTCTGTGACTATTGAATCTGAAAGGTAATAGCTGGCAAAGGATGGCTCGCCGGAAACTGATAGACCGTCTGACAGATCAACATCAACCTTCAGGTCGATGCCCGGCAGATTCTCTGTTAGTCCTTTAGCAGTGACAGTGAAGTTAACGGTCTCCCCCGGTGAAGGGGACGGATTGTCCGCCGTCACGAAGACTGTATAATTCCCCCTCGCCTGCCTACGACCTACAATAAGTGCACCTTGGATATAATCAGAATTGTATGACCAGACCCGGGATGTGTTGTTTCCGGGGTTCGTGTCGTAGGATGATGTGGTCACCTTTGCAAAGTGTTCAAACGGGAGCCTTCCCTGATCAAAGACAGGGGCGACCACAGATGCATGAGTTATTTCCGCTGAATACTCTTCACGCGAGCTCGTGTCCCCAAGTGAAGGTATGAACCATCGAAAGACATGTTTGCCGTTCTCCAGAGACGCGCTCGCGCTTCCGGTAGGCACTGCAAAGTAGCCGACTTCAACGTTGTCAGGTATGAAAGCACCCAAGGTGGTTGTGTCCGCCTCGGGATACTCTGTAATCACCACTACTTCCACGTCATAAGCGGTCCTGTTCCCGTTGTTCACAACGATAATGTCTAGTTGGGTAGCGGTTACATTATCCCTATAAGGAACTTCCAGCATCACAGCCACATCCACGTAGTCCTTATCACTTCCCTGGGCACGGATTGTGTCCGGAGCAAAGACAGCGCCTACCACTACAAGGCACAGTGGGAGCGCTGTTACAAGGCGTATAAGGAAGCGTGTTGTAAATGGCATCGATGTAACTGGGGCGTTGTTTCGACCGCGCTCTTGCCCACGAGCGGCGGGCTTGGGATGGATTAAGTCTTCAGGCTCTATCTCTGGGATGAGAGGCGTCTCTTTATCTATACGCCTTCCCCTCTTATCTTACGGGAAGGCACTTTCTTCCTCCTACCCCCAGCGCCTTGGCGGGGATGGGTTTGATGGGGAGACGAGAGAGGAGGGGTAACGCTCTCACCCCCACCAAACCACAAGAGAGGAGATTTTCTGCCTGCCCTCCCCGATTAGACGGGGAGGGCAGGGGTAGGAGTTTATCTGACTTTCGCGCCTACACCTAAAAAAGGCGGGGCTTTTATCTACGGGACATACCAGTATCCGCTTGTTACCTTTGGCGTCCTCTGACTGTTCCCGTTTTCGTCCGTATATGAAGCGTGCACGCGCACCCTTATCCCACGGCCATTCTCCGGCGCGAACCAAGTCTCGTACGTCGAGCTATGTTCCGATTCGCCGCCCCAGTAATCATCGCCGTCGTTTGTCCGTGTTTCCCAGTGATAGACCACATTCGTGACGCCAGCCGGCAACGAAGGGCTAAAACTCGCGGTCCATGTTAGGGTATAACCGCCGTGCAAACTACTTGCACTTGCACTCGACAATGTCAAGTCAATCACGTCGGTGATTGTGATTGTCACCGCAATGGTGTGGTCGATGGAAGAGTCGGCATTGCCTGCGTCGTCCTTACCGTCGCTCACCCCAAGCACCAGGTCGTAGGAATTCTTTTTTTCGTAGTTCAGATAGGCGCGAGTGGCAACCGCAATCTGCGCGCCACCCGATACAGACGATGCGGTGAACTTATCCGCGCCCGCCCCGGACAGGCTGAAGGTCAGTGCGTCGCCGGCGTCGGGTTCCCTGACCGGTATCGGACCGCCCACAAGTGTCCCCGCAGACGAGTTCTCCGGCACAGACCGCGCGACCGCGAACATCGGGTTCACGTTGCCGCCGCTCGCCACCATTGCCATGTCAGTAGCCGTATTGTTGCCCGGAGTCGGGTCCGGCACCGGCACATGGTATGTCATCACGGTCTCCACGCCAGACACGGTTTCCGTTATCTCTACTGGCTCCGTGGCATATATCATCGCCTTGGCGGTCAATGCTGTGCCGTGGGTTTCCGCATCCACCGTTGCAGTGATGGTGAGCGTCGCCGAGGCGCCGTTGGCGAACTCGCCGATAGACCATACGCCGTTGGCATAGGTTCCCGTTGCCGTGCTGTGGGACGAGTAAGTCAACCCATCAGGCAGGGTGACATCCACCTTGGTCTCCTGCGCCTCGTCCGGACCCGCATTGCTGACGGCAATCGCGATGTTAACGCTATCGCCGGGCGAGAGTGTTTGCGGTGTCACTGCCATCGTTGCGCTCAGGTCTGCCTCTGCGCCCACATGGATAATGTACTCCCGCACGTCGCTGGTCACGCCGGGATCTCTGCTTTCAGGCTCTCTCTTGCTGGTGTCAGGGTATCCCCGGATATTCACCTGGAATTCGTAAGTGCCGCGCTCAGTGAAGAACCACAGGGGACGGTTGTACCCTCCGGGCGTTACCGTCACAGTGCCCTCGCGCGCATCGTGCGAATTCCACAGGGGGGCACCCGCTTTGGCTGCACCGGTGGCAGGGACTTCGTACACCAGCACGTACCTCGGGTCCTGCTTGTCGATGTCAATCTGGTGGACATGGTGCACCAAGTAGTCGATAGTGGCGTCGGCTTCTTCCTCGGAACCAAGCCAGTCATCCGGATTCAGCAGAGCGGCGGAGAAGCTGAGACACAGGTCATCGTCAGATGCGCTGCCGTCGGGAGGGCACGCGGGCAGCGCCCACACGATGCCGTCGCCCGTATCGGGCACCGGCGTACCTTCGGTATTGGGGCGGTCTTCCAAATTGTCGGCCCTCACCACATCCGGATACATTTCCCCATAGGTCCTGTTCCCATAGGCCGCGCCCGTGCTATCGCTCAGACTAATCTTCGCGCTGCTCGGGATGTGAATGACAGTCGGTGGATCTGCCGTGATGTCGATGCCGGCCGGGGAGCGGTCAACCCTGGCTGGTATGGGGTTGAGATCCTCGTCCTCTCCCGCCGGAACATAAGTAACCGACGGCGGGCAGATATTGTTCGTCAGTTCGCCCTCGTCATCGTTCCACCACACGTCGAACAGTGCGTAGTGGCCGGAATCGACCACGCTGGCGGCAGTTTTGTTGGTATTGCCTGTCTCTCCGGGACAGGCTTCCGGTGTTGCGTCCGGTGTTGGAGTTGTCTGCTGCTGTGGTATCGGGTTGTTGTTGTCGTCGGTTGTAATGGTTGTGGTGTCGGTTGTCGTTGCCTGGGCTTGGCTGGCGGTGACGCTCACCGCCAGCAGTGTCATCAGCAGGGCTGCGAGAGCCACTGCCGCGTAAATCTTGGTTTGCTTTGAGTCCGTGATTGTTGTGTACATGTCGTAGTTATTGTTCTCCTCGTGTTGACGATATGGTCTTCAATTTTGGTGTATCGCTATGGTCTCTTTCCCGTTATTTCAACATCGGCTTATCCTCCCATACCCCCACCATTTGTTCCACCCCGGCCCTGCCGGAGCGGCGGACGGTTATCTATCGATGCGTCCAGCCTTAATTTTCATCAGTTAGCTACCCCTACTCCATCCATGTCACGGTTACTTTGTCCGAAAGGTGGCCGGGATGACGGCTGCCGTTGAGGGTATAGAACAACCCTACTTGGAAGACGCGGTTTCCCGGTGTGTCGTAGGTAAAGGCGCGGGTGAAATCCTGACTGTCTGCGGAACGGGTGGGAGTAGCGCCGGCCGGGTCCTCCACAATCCAGCGAAGGACAGGGTTGGTTGCGCCGGCTGGCAGGTCGCCGATAACGGCGCGAATGCTGACCGTCTCGCCCATCTTCAGCCCGGTGGCGCTGGGGATGAGTTTCAGCCCGAGCGCGCTGCTTCCCACGTCAACCTCATCCACGTCGGTAACGTTGATTTTGACCCAAACAGGGTTGTCCAACGCCGGGTCTGCGTAACCCGTGATGCCTTTGCCGTCGCTGACGTGCAAGGTCAGCAGATACTGTGGACGGACTTCATGGTCGAGAGTGTTGGTAGCGGCAACAATGGTGGGAGGCCTCGTAAAGCGACCGTTGCTGTCCGTGTCGCCGGACAGCGCGAAAAGCTCGCTGCCGGGACCGGAGAGCCGGAAGGAAAGCGCGTCGCCGTCGGGGTCATGCATAGCAATGGATTCACCCACGGCAATTCCGGCGGCGGAGTTTTCTGCAACCGACCGCTCCACCAGAAACGCCGGCGGCTTATTCACCGTGAGCTCGTCGCCCACATGAATAATGTACTCCCGCACGTCGCTGGTCACGCCAGGGTCCCTGCTTTCAGGATCTCTCTTGCTGGTGTTGGGGTAGCCCCTGCTATACACCTTGAATTCGTAAGTGCCGCGCTCAGTGAAGAACCACAGGGGGCGGCTGTATTCTCCGGGCGTTACAGTCACCGTGCCCTCGCGCGCATCGTGCGAATTCCACAAGGGGGCACCCGCTTTGGTTGCGCCGGAGGCAGGGACGTCGTACACCAGCACGTACCCTTTTTTGTCGCTACCACTGTGGCGGACGTGGTGCACCAAGTAGTCGATAGTGGCGTCGGCTTCTTCCTCGGAACCAAGCCAGTCATCCGGATTCAGCAGAGCGGCGGAGAAGCTGAGACACAGGTCATCGGCCGATGCGCTGCCGTCGGGAGGACACGCCGGCAACGCCCATACGACGCCGTCGCCCCTACTGGGTACCGGCGTACCTTGAGCATTGGGGCGGTCTTCCAAATTGTCGGCGCGCAACACCTCCGAATACATTTCCCCATAGGTCCTGTTCCCATAGGCCGCGCCCGTGCTATCGCTCAGATTGATCTTAGCGCTGCTCGGGATGTGAATGACAGTCGGTGGCTCTGCCGTGATGTCGATGCCGGCCGGGGAGCGGTCAACCCTGGCTGGTATGGGGTTGAGATCCTCGTCCTCTCCCGCCGGAACATAAGTAACCGACGGCGGGCAGATATTGTTCGTCAGTTCGCCCTCGTCATCGTTCCACCACACGTCGAACAGCGCGTAGTGGCCGGAATCGACCACGCTGGCGGCAGTTTTGTTGGTATTGCCTGTCTCGCCGGGGCAGGCTTCCGGAGTTGCATGGGGTGTTGGGGTTGTCTGCTGCTGTGGTATCGGGTTGTTATTGTCGTCGGTTGTGATGATTGTGGTGTCGGTTGTCGTTGCCTGTGCCTGGCCGGCGGTGAGCGTCACCGCCAGCAGTGTCATCAGCAGGGCTGCGAGAGCCACTGCCGCGTAAATCTTGATTTGCTTTGAAGTAGTGATTGCCGTGGACATATTGTTGATAATTTTCTCCTGTTTGACGATGTAGTCTTCGTTTTGGTGTCTCGCTGTGGTCTTTCCGTTATTTCTACACTTGAGTTAATCCTCCCATACCCCTCACTATTAACCGCTTGTCCCGCCCCGGCCCCTGCCGGAGCGATGAACGCCGAGCCATGGCGCGTATAGCGCCGCTTTAATGGTATTTAGTATCAGTATATTGTGAAGCAGCAACCAGTTTTCGTGGCAAAGCCGCATCCCTAATGGGACTTCATATCATTATTTTTGGCTCTTGCTTCAGACTCTAAACCAAAAGCGAAAGCGCAGTCAATAGAATGGGAAAATTGAGACAGGGCAAAGCTTGATTTGTATAACTTCGTCTCTCCCGCGAAGCATGTCCTCGACCCCGACCGGGGAGCGGGATTCCAGCACATTTGAAAAAGTGGTTTCCTGCCTTTACCGGATTCGCACCACAATCGTACCCAGCAGCTTGTCATGCAGCGTCTGCATCTTCCTTTCTCTGTCCCACAGAGGCCAAAGGTCGTCGATGAGCCAGGCGGCTCCCATCGTCAAGTTCGACAGGATGCCCACCAACACGAACTTGATGACGAACTCGCGCAGGAAAGTATAGCCCCAACCTAAGGACGAGCCGTCGTCCTTGATTACGCGAATGCCCATAATCTGCTTTCCAGGCGTCTGCCCGCGTCCCAGCGCGAAAAACCACCACACTATGTAGCCTAACCAAGCTATGACCACTGCAACCGTTCCGGCAATTATTATGACGGTGATTGTGACGGCAGTCTCGTCTGATATTTCCCGGCCTACAAATCTGGTCGTCGATTCGGTTGTTCGTTCCGTTATCATTACCTTGCCGGTTGTTGGATCAATGGTTCCTGATTCTCCTACGGCCTCATGTGTCACCAGCAATAGCCCGGATAGCAGAAGCACGCCGATTACAAGCAACAAAATGAACGGAAAGGTGAAGCCCGCGAAGTCCAACGCCCATGCACCCACGCGCCGCCCGTAGCTCGCCAGTTCCCAGTCGAGTTCTTGCGCCCGTTCGTTGTCCGGTAGAGCAGTTTCCCGCCGCATTATTCGCCCTAAATAACCAACTACGTCGCAGTTTTGACAACCGCCCCTTCCCTAACGTTGTTTTGATGATCCGACTTGTTCATTAAGCTGCTTGGCGCGCCCTTATCCGCTGCGCAGACGCCTTAGTTCTTCTTCCAACTCGGCCACGCGAGCCTCGGCAGTCTCGGCGCGCGCATGTTCCAGCGAAACCCTCTCTTCTGCCAGCAGCCGCGCCTCCCGCTCCGACTCCAGCGTGGCTACCGGCGCTCCCGTCTCCGGATCGTAAAACTCCAGCTCCCCTTCCTCCCAGTGCAGGTACAGCCCCAATGCCGCGCTGTATCCGCGCAAAGCCCCGCCGGGCATTTCCTCTATCGCAGCAGGCTCGTACCTCCCGTCCACCAGCAGGTCGCCGCCCAGCCTCGACCCGTGAAACTCGCCCGTTTCGTCAAACCGCCAGTACTCACCTATCCCCAGCCCCTCGTAGTAGCCGCGCTTCACGCCTGTGTCCACCGCTCCCGTGCGCCGAGACGCCACCTCCAGCACAAAGTCCGGAGCCTTGCCCTGCTCAGACACTATGTAGCCGTTGCTGAGCTTGTAGAGTCCGGGGTCCGCATCGAACGCCACCAGCAGGTCCGGATAACGCATCTGGCCGCCCGGCTCGCGGCAGATGTAGCGGTCTCCCGACACGATGGTGGTCTCTTGGTTGCCCAGATGTACGGCTAGATGGTGGGCGTTGCCGTTGGCTGCCAGGTGGCTGAAGCTGGTCATGTCGTCGGGATGCTTCTCAGGTATGTCGGGCAAGCGAAAGCGAGGCTGTTCTTTGGGCGTTGTCGCCAAAGCGTCGGATGTGGTCATGCTGCACCTCTGCGCGCCGCAAATCATGAGTCGATGGGCAGTGACGCCGTATGCGAGTGATTATATCAGAACTCAACTCCGGCATCCTTGATGAGAGAAGGCCGGGTAGGTCAATCGCATCTAAAATGAATTTGAGACAAGGTGTAGCATAGGTTCAATTTCTTGCAGGAGTTGAGCTATGCAGGATGCGCCGATTTCCATACTGGAGCAGTATCCGTGTTCAATGTCAAGCTGGATCGGCCTGATAAGGCAGGCAGTTTTTCCCGTGCTGTTTCACCCAGGGAGTGCCTCGACGCGCTACAGCGTTGAGCTGCATCAGCAGCTTGCGCGCCACTGCTATGACGGCTACCTTGCCGGGCTTGCCGCGTTCCCGAAGACGCCGGTAGAAGTCGCGCAGGTCCCCCTCGATACGGAGCACCACCCAGGCACAGATATACAGCGCCCGGCGCACCGTGCCACGACCGCCACGTATGGACCGGTTGCCCCGCTTTTGCCCGCTGTCTCGCGACCAGGGAGCCAGCCCCACCAACGATGCCAGCGACTTTCCGTCCCGCATACCAAGCTCGGGTAGATATGCGACTAGTGTGGCCGCGGTCAGCTGTCCCACACCTGGCACCGTCTCATACAGTTCGGATATATCACCGAGGCTGGCGCTGTGCTTCAGCAGCTCCTTGTACTCCTCATCCAGCCGCTCTATCTCTCTGTCAAGCCAGCGGAGGTTCCGTCTGATCGACTTTCCGACGCTCCCACTTACGCCCTTGTCCAGGCGGTTGCGATCCCGTACCCGTTGTTCGACAAGCTGACGACGTCTTCCCAGCAACTGCCGTAACTCCTCGCGGTCAGGATCCGCTTCCGGTTGCGCCGTGTACGACTCTGAGAACACCACGCCGTAGCGAGACAGCACCTGGGCATCGAGAGGGTCGGTCTTCGCCTCGTACCCGCATGCCTTGGCGAATGCGCGCACCCTGACCGGGTGTGCCACCTGTACGCTGATCGCCGTCTCTCTCAGCTTACCCACGACGAGACGCTCATACCCACCGGTGGACTCGCACACCGCCTTGGTCACACCCGTAAGCTTCATTTGCCTGAGCAACCTGCGGATGCCCGTTGCGCTGTTGTCGAAACGGATCACGGGTCCTTCCGAAACCGATACGTCCAGAGTTGCCTTCGATACGTCTATGCCTGCTACGACTACCATAGTCCGACCTCCGTGTGTATCATGCCGTTGTGCTCCACACTTGCAGATGCGGGCCTCGTGCCCTTGTATCCGTTCGGAGCCACAAGTGCGGCGAGAGGGGTGTCTCACTGCTCCGCGGTGCAGTCAAAAAGCACTCTTTGCTCACCCAGTTCCTAGCGACGCGCCCCCCTCGCCCACCCCTCAGATTGGACTATCTGAGGGGCAATTACAACATACAAGTTCTCACAGTTGAAGTACCCGCGGGTTGACAGAGCGAAGCGGCATAAGTTGATAATAGATGTGATAGCCATAGCGATATGCGCGATAATATGCGGCGCGAACGGTTGGACGGATGTTGAGTTGTTCGGCAAGTCAAAGCGGGAGTGGCTGGAGATCTTCTTGGAACTGCCCAACGGGATACCCTACTCACGACACTTTGGGCGCGTGTTCGAGATGCTGGACGTATAGCAGTTTGAGCGCTGCTTCCCGACTGCGTGAGGACATGCTTATGGACTGGGTGAGCGCGGTAAGCGAGTTTACGAAGGGAGAGGTGATAGAGATAGAAGCCAAGCGCAAGAGGGCGGGAAGGGATGAAAAGTATCTGCTCAAAATCCTCTCCCAATTAACCCAGTGTGCGAGTTTTCAGTTTAGCAGTTCAGAGATTTGTAGAGGTGGATTGCCCCCCTGTCTGCACAGGGGCAGGCTCTGAGCTTGATTCAGCATAAAGGCAATGGCATGGCTGAGCTCCTTTCGGAGAAAACGGCTGCTGAGATGCCACATGTCCTTCGCTCCGACTCGCTTGATATGGTAGCGGTCCACCAATTGGCTGAATACCGTCTCTATCCGATAGCGGAAACGAGAGAGAAGCGCGCTTGCGCGCGGTCTGGGGTCGCGCTTGGCAGTCTTGAAAGGGGCCACAAGGTCAATCTTCCGGCTGGCCAGCTCATCGGTCAGTCTGGGACTCCAGTAGTTTCTGTCGCCTAAGCCCGAATCCACCGAAAGTAACGTCCTAGTGAAGAGGATGAAGACGTGAGAAGCGCTCCATAGACTGTGGGATAATGGTTTTTGGAACGAAAGCCAATCCCATCCAAGGAGCACTTAATAGATGATAGCATCCGAGTGTCACGAGCGCGTCCGCGTAGCCTTCGGCGATCCCCGCCTGGTGGCCAATGCCGGACTACTGTTGCCGCTCACACTCTCCCGAAGACTGGGCCTGAGCGAACTTGTGGACAGCCGCCTCGACCTTGGTGATGCGCCAGGTCGAGCGAACACCGGAGACTATGATGACGATGAACACTCCTTCACCAAACTACAATCCCAAATGCCCCCGTATCATAAACTCGGACCCAAATCGCCGTGCCGACGGTCTAGACGAAAGAATCGCCGCTCTGCTTGCGGCGCCTATCGGCCAAGCTTTTAGCGTCATCGCCGCCGCAACCTGCCTCACTCCCCGTGAACTCGCAAACCCCTCAACCGATGTCCGCGATAACATTTCGGGATTTGAACATGGGAGCATACGCTTGCGCGATCCACAGGGCAAGGAACACTACTACTACGTCTATCACGACGGTTATGGCGACCTGTACCCATCCGGCGATCCGAGTGAATGGGAGACTTTCACCGATACTATCATTCTGCCGCGAGGTTCCGCGCCGGGTATCTGGGGGCTGACTTCGCTGCGGGTTGACGACCGAGCGGAGAACGAAAGGCATTATGACTTCACGGAGGTCATGCGATTTGTCATTTTGGACAGTGAAAATGACCGCTGGTAGGAACGTCGCCAGCAGCCGGTGGTATAATGAGTCAAGGCTCGACGGATGCGTAACCATCTAGAAGCCATCTCATAAATATCTCAGTAGTATGATGATGCAACCTAGGTGGACGAACCCAAGATAGTTACTTGCGTGATGTTCATATCTGACTACCAGACGGCGAAAGTTGCCCAGCCAGGCAAACAGACGCTCCACCTTCCAGCGTCTCTTGTAGCGACGCAGTGGTCGTCCGTCCGAGGTAATGTCAGAAGTTGTGGAAATTGCAAAAGCGTAAGTAAAGGAAAAGGCGTATCCTTCCAGGCAAGCAAACCGTCTATAGGACGAGAAACTGGAGGAACACGCCGTGAGGGAAGTATACCAGAACGAAGGGAATGAGAGCGTAGTCGAGGACATGCTGGAGCAGATCGTGAGTGAAGGAGCGAGGAGGATGCTTGTAGCGGGACTTGAGGAGGAGGTGAGCAGATTTCTGGGTAGAGGGCGCTACGAGAGGAGCGAGGAGTTTCGCGGATACAGAAACGGCTATCATCCCAGTCGGGAGCTGACGGTGGGATTGTCGGCGGTGGAGGTGAAGGTTCCGAGGGTATCGGACGTGCCGGCTGAGGTGTCTGCGAACGGTTTCGAGTCGAAGATAGTGAAGCGGTACGAGAGAACGAGTCGAAAGACGCAGGACCTGTTCCGGAAGCTGTATATGGAAGGGTTGTCGACCGGGGACTTCGAGCCGGTGTTCCGTGAGTTGGTTGGGGAAACGGCGGCGTTGAGTCGGAACGCGATCGTGAGGTTGAAGCAGCGTTGGGAGTCGGAGTACAGGGTGTGGTGCAGCAGGATGTTGAACGAGTACCGCTACGCCTACATCTGGGCTGACGGGGTGTATTTGGGAGCGGGAGTGGACAGGGAGAAGACTGCGTTGCTGTGCGTGGTGGGAGCGAGGGAGGACGGTGAGAAGGAGTTGCTCGGGATGGAACTGGGCTATCGGGAGAGTACGGAGAGTTGGTCTGGTGTACTCAGGAGCTTGCGGGACCGAGGCATGAGCGCGCCTCTGCTGGCGATGGGAGATGGCGCACTTGGTCTGTGGTCAGCGCTGGATGGGGTGTTCCCGACTACGGCTCACCAGCGCTGTTGGAACCACCGTGCGCTGAATGTGCAGGCGAAGTTACCGAAGGCGCTGCATTCGGAGGCTAGGAGCCGGTTAAGGGAGATGTCAGTCGCGCCCACACGGGCGGAGTGCGAACGGCTGCGGGACGAGTACGTGGTCGATCTGAGCGCTGATGGTCGCACCGATGCCGCTGAGACGGTGGTCCGGGACTGGGAGTCGTTCGTTAGCTTCTACGACTTCCCGACCGAGCATTGGGTCCATTTGAGGACAACGAACCCGTTGGAGTCGGTGTTCAGCGGGGTGAGGCTGAGGACGGACGTGGCGAAGCGTATGAAGCGGCGTGACAGTGCGTTGTACCTGGTGTTCAAGGTGGCACTGAGGCTCTCGGAGCGTTGGAGACCGTTGTATGGAGGTAGAAACCTGATGAAGCTGCTGATGGATGGAGCGAGATTCGAGAATGGGATCCTAACCGAGTTGCCGGTGACTGCTGAGGAGGCAGCAGCCTGATGAGCTAAGTCGCCTGGAAGGAATTTCCACAAGACTTGACACAAGCTCGTCCGTCCTGCGTCTTGGTTCTCTTACGGTTGCGCTTATGTGGCGCAATCATCTCTATCCCACGCTCCCTGAGAACTGCGTCCAGAGGGTCAGAGTCATACGCACGGACGCCGATAAGTCTGTGAGGCAGTTCGTTTACCAGCATCTTCCCCAGAGTGTCCTCTACGAGTCTGACCTCGTGAGGCGAAGCGCTCTCGGTGTGTATGGCGACAGGAAGACCAGAGCGGTCTGCCACTGCCACGAGCTTCGTGCCCTTGCCCCGCTTGGTCTTTCCAACCTGTTTCCCCCTTTTATGGCGGATATGATAGTCCCGTCTATGAAGCACTCCCTTAAGTCCAGACCACCTCTCTCGCGTAAATCTTCCGCTAGAGCGTGTAAGACTTTTTCCAGTGACCCATCGTTCACCCATCTCTGGAAACGACGATGGCAGGTCTGGTATGGAGGGTATCGGTCGGGAATGTCGTGCCAGGGCGCTCCTGTTCTAAGCGCCCAGAGAATGCCGTTGAGGACCTCACGACTCGAACGCCAAGGCCGTCCACGTCCATCCGGTCTCCTCGGCAGATCTGGTAATAGAGGCTTGATTATTGACCATTGCTCTGCTGTAAGATCCATAGCTACACCTACATCTGAGATTGCAACTATGTATCATACCAAACATCAACCATTTATGAGATGACTTCTAGTTAGGAGAGGTCCGCGATGACCGGCAAGACGACCACACTCTCACAGACAAGGGAAGCGCTCCAGCTCTTCCCGGACTATCCCCCGCGAGACGACATGCAGAACTGGCGCTACCTCTACGACACCTCTGTCATAACCTCGCTTGCCATTCACTACGCAGGCGATCCGACCGTCACTGTCGCAAGCGAGGTTCCGGTGGGACCCAGCCTGCCCGTGCGTGATGACGCCCGGATACCGGACCTGATGTTTTTGCGCGGCGGAGACCGCGAGATGATGGAGGAGCAGCGGGGATACGCGATAGACTGGCAGGGCAAGGCGCCTGACTTCGTGCTTGAGGTTGCGTCTCCTACTACCGGCAGGGCGGACTACACGGACAAGCGTGAGGACTACGAGCGGTTCGGTGTGGGGGAATACTGGCGATTCGACCCGAGCGGTGGAGAGTATCACGATTCTGCGCTTGCGGGAGACCGGCTGGTGGGTGGTGCGTATGGGCCGATAGAGATAGAGGAGTTAGATGAAGGTCGTTTTCGGGGGTACAGCGAGGCGCTGGGGTTGTACGTGTGCTGGGAGGAGGGGATGCTGCGGTTCTTCGACCCTGTTACGGAGAACTACCTTCGCAGCCACGCAGAAGATGTGGGTCGCGTTGAAGAGGAGCGAGCCGGTCGTATGGCGGCAGAGGCTCGTGCCGGAGATGCTGAGATTCGAGCGGAAGAGGAACTAGCTGGCCGCATGGCTGCCGAGGCTCGATTGGCCGAGTTGGAAGAAGAACTGAGGCGTCTGCGGAGCGAATAATCTCGCAGTCTCTACGGGTCAGCCCCTCCTGATAAGGAATGCAGCATTTCGTCCTCATCCGCCCTTATGTTAGTGGCGCAACCATAGTGAAGGTGGGAGGGGAAATATGCCGACATACCAGCGGATCATAGAGTGCGTGAGAAACCAAACCGGACGAACGGTGAAGACGTGCTGGGTAGCGGAAGTCAAGCGGGAAATGGGGTTAACGACACGAAGGGCTTGGAATCATGGACAAGGAGTTGGCGCCCCTCCATGTCCAGCTCGTTACAAGGAGGTGATTCGCAAATGTCTTTCCTCAACCCAGCCCGCCACGTGACTCAGGCAGAGCAGTTACCAGGAGCAATTTATTGTGACCAGAGACCGATTTCCTGACGGAGCATCTCAAATGGTACGTTTACAGGCTCATTGACTCACGCAACGGCGACACGTTTTACGTTGGCAAGGGAACAGGGAATAGGGTCTTTGAGCACGCCAAAGGATTGGGAGTGGTCGAAGAGGGCGACCTGTTACCCGCGAAACTGGAGCGTATAAGGAGAATTCGAGCCGCCGGATTGGAGGTGGGTCACGTAATTCACAGATACGGTCTAAGCACCTCTGCTTTGGCCTACGAAGTCGAGGCTGCCGTGATTGACGCCTATCCGTGATTGACCAATCAGGTCAGCGGGCATGGTTCTGGCGACTTCGGCAGCCGCCATGTAGAAGAAATCATCAACGAGTATGCGGGTGAGGAATTTCAGGTTGGGGAAGACCTGATGCTGATTTCCATTGGTGTCACATACTACCAATTGGACGACCCTTACGATGCGGTTCGCTTTGCTTGGAAGGTAAATCAGAGTCGAGCGGAGCGATACAATCTGGTGCTGGCACGTCACGGAGGGTTATGTGTTGGGGCCTATCGTCCCTTGAGATGGCTGCCCGCGACCCTTGAGAACTTTTCCGACTTGGCGAGCCGCCGGGACATTGATGAGAACCCGGACCGGCTTGGCTTCGTTGGGAATAGAGCAGACGATGTGTGGGACAAATATGTTGGTAAGCGAGTGCCGGAGCGCTTCCCACGCACTCAGAATGCAATCCGCTATCTGAAGGCAGGGACATAGTAGCGCATTCACGGCAATCGTCTGCGTGGATTACTCGACAGAAGTGTTCACAAGCTGTCCAGGTGTGCTCTAATAGCGGAGTCCAGCACACTGCACCACGCCGATAATGAACGCCAAATGCCGGGACCGAAAGAACTCGCTGGACATCCCGCTCTCATCGGAGTTGTTAGTTCTCATAGTCGTTCGATGGCTAGGTGCAAGAAATGCCACACATTGGATGCCGCATATTGGCGAAGGAAATAGTCAACTTTGGCGTCGTGCATAGAAAGCCGACTATCCATCCGAATCTATCGGGGAAAACCTGCGACAGACTCGGGCAGAATTGGTTTGACAACGTAAGTTTATTGAGGCGTTGCAGCTTGCAATTGGGCACGGTCGCAGTAATCCTGTGTATGAATAGGCTGGTCACCGGCGGAACCTGCAGGACCGCGATTATAGGCAATTGTGCCTGGCTGCGCCTATGCCCATTTGCGGTGGACTTACCTGGCGCATAAATTCGGCACCGAACCAACAATTTCCGACGCCCTATGATCGTGGTCAGCGTAGGAGAACTTTACGCGGATGCCGTATACTCATTTTCACGACTGGTCGTACCACACTCACCACCGCCGTCCCAAAGGCGGCAATCATTGGCGCGCCATCCGCCGCCGCCAGCGGCCTTGGCGCATTGGTGTAGGCATAGCGCTGGTCGTAACAGCTGTAGCCGGGGCAGTCTGGTTCGGTGCCTGGCTCAACGCGCAGGGATTGATTTCAGACGAATGGACTGACGTAGAACTTCCGCCGCCGCTCTTGACGCCAGTTGCGACTGCGAACGCAGTGGCCAGAAGTAGTACACGTAGAATCGCGCCAACGGCACTGCCACCATCAACCGCTGCCGCTGCTCCGTTCACCCTGATTCAAAATGTAAGCCCGACCTCGACACGGACTCCGACCTCGGCAACGCCAACCGTCAAACCGACGAGCGCGCCGACGGCGACGCCTGTCGCAACCCACACACCAGCACCGACCTCCACCCTTATGCCAACTCGCACCCCGAGACCAACTACCACAGCGCCGCCAACGCCCACACAGATTCCTGGAAGGGCAGATCTATACAACTCTTTCCCTCTCCCTCAAGGTTTAGCGTATGTCTGGTGGTTTTGGGGAGATAGTGTTCACGGCCTCCAATCCATCGATTTTGACCTCACGATCCATAACGACATTGATGTGAGAGAGCTACCCACTGACAGTGGACTATACTTAATCTTGTTTATGAGTGATGTGTCAGGGACCGGGTACTATTTTGGCATTCAAACAGATGTGTACGACCCTAGAATAGGGAGAGGACGAGGCAAGGGGTTGATTTTTTCGCGGTGGGACACGCGCGATCTATCCAATGTCAGAGTTGCACCGGATGGCTGGAGCCAGTCCGCTGGTTATGAGGGTGATTTTGTCGGTGTCAGGAAGGCGTACCCTTGGGGTGCAGGGAATTATCGTGTGCGTATTGCTCTGGATGGCGATGATGACAAGGGTAGGTGGTTTGGCTTGTGGATTACCGATAAGGCAACTGGAGAAACGACCTGGTGCGGTTCATTGAGATTTGGTAGATTTGCTTCCCTTGAGCCATCCGGCGGTACAGCCCCCGAAATTTACGGTTTTGGGTCAGTGAAGCCGGTAGATATTCCTGAGTGGCATATCAGCATGCAAAGACCGGTAGGCGATGAGAGCGCTCTACCAACGGAAGCACACATTGAATACAGTAGTCTGGTCCCCAATAGCAACGTGATTTACGATGCAAAGGACAGCACGGTGTATATCCAGGTCGGTGGCGCTACGGAGCGCACGAAAATGAAAGGCTGGGTAAATCTCGGCAGGTAAGAGTGTGAAGTCAGCCCCACGACCGAGGGATATAGTATCCGTGTTTGGCGTCAAGCATTTGTGAGTGCTTGAGAGGTAGTTTGCATTTCGTACTGATCCATCCAAGGGGTTCCTCGACGTGCCACGGCATTCATCTGCAACAGCAGCTTATGCGTGAAGGTCGCTACTACTGCTACTTTGTCAGGCAGGCCCCGTTGATGAAGATGCCGAAGGAAGAATAAGGAGAGTCTCAATAAGGGCATTGATGCGCAATAAGTCTCAGTAATGGCTAGGCATAGATCTAGTCGGAGGTCATAATTTTGCCCACCCCAACTTTAATGATGACCATCCATTGCCCAGTGTGCGGTTTCAGGGTGTCTATCTCCGCGTGCGCAGGAGAGCCTACGCCGCGAGGACACGCCTGCAGCGCCAGCACTTGGGCTTGACTATCGGCTCAGGTGCGGTCGTCATGCTGCCTCCTCCGCCATAATGCGAATACCAATGCCCCAAGAACAAGAGATAGACTCAGTAGCCTCGTCACTCGCCAGTCAGTCAGTCCCGCCAGCACATCGGCGCATCCCGGACACCACCATAGCATACCCGTTATGGTCGCAATCGCAATCGTTAGCGCGAATGTGAAAAGCAAAAACGTAGTATGGTATGCGCAAAAGGCCAAGATTATCCACAAGCATACTCCGCCCACAAGTCGCATCAGCTCGTCACCGGGGTCTGTCTCCGCGTGCGCAGGAGAATCTCATTGGAGCAAGCGTCGCCTGATTCTGCCCCGTTACCGAGACTGCGGCTCTGCGCTTCCATCGTCGCAGGCAACAAGAAGCCGTCGCCAGCATTATCGTCAGGGCGATTGCCGCGAATAATCTGTTCTGCGCCGCCGCAATGCGACGGAGAGTACGGCGGTCGTACTCCTGCCCATTCCGGCGCGGATTCCCACAATTGACGATCTCCTATACCATTTCTTGGAGGCCCATTCAACTGTCCTCAGCCGGTATCCGTTCTTGCTCTCATCAACATTGCTATCGTATACCACTCACCGTCAGCATGAAATCACCCGACGTGGCGAGGTCGTAGGTCGTCGCCAATATCGTGTACTCGCCCGCAGCCGGCGCCGCCACTATGCGCGAGTTGTAGTCCCCCGCGTCGGTGTCGATGTCGTCGTTCTGTTCGATGACGTCTCCGTTCCGGCCATGACCGGACAGCAGGAACAGGTACGTGTCCTCGGAGGATTCAAGTGTTATCATTACATCTGACTCCCGGCTCAGCGCGAATGTGTAGTAGCCAGCGTAGCGAGTCCCGACCGGAGCATTGGCGGTAATGAGATTCCTGTCGGTAGCGCATGCGCTGCTCCATCTTCCGTTCGTAGTGCCGTCTGAGGCGATTCCCGTCAGGCACGCGTCGGCGACGGGAGTCTGCGTCGGTGTTGGCACAGGCGCTTCACCCGGCACTGCTGTGGGCGTGGGCGTGGGCACGACGGGAGTCTGCGTCGGGGTAGGCTGAGGACTTGAAGTGTCCGCTTCCAGCGCGGCTACTCTGCCCGCCAGTGCCGACACGCTACTGTTCAGAGCGGATATGCTGCCCTCCAGCGTGGAGATAAGACTTTGCAGGGTCGCCATAAGGGTTTCAAGCGCGCTTAGCCTGTTGAGAACTTCTTCAGGAACGGCAGGCGCGACGGGCGTCGCCGTCGGCACGGGCGTCTCTGCCGGTGCTTCCGTTGGGGTGGGTTGGGGTATTTGGGGTGTCGATGTTGGCGTCACGGTAAGTGCAAGTGTGGGTGTAGGCGTGGGAGATGCGGTCGAATCCGCACAATTCGGGCCGAGAGGGGTGACTCCCGCGGCAAGGTCTTGGTTAGAGATGCCTTGCAGCCAGTTCTGGAACGCGTCGTCGGTCGGCGCGCAGAGTCCGGCGTCACCGTTACTGAATGCGAATACCTCAAGAGAACTTAGCTGTGTGAATGTTGAGGGAAGCGCGCCCGTAAGCTGGTTGCCCTGAAGATAGAGAGTCTTCAGCTTGGATAGGTATCCGAATTCGAGCTGGATTGCTCCGCTCAGTTGGTTGTTGTCGAGATGCAGCCGCTCCAGGTTCACCAGATTCGCGAGTTCTCCCGGGACTGCACCTGTCAGTTGATTGTATCCGAGGTATAAGCCAGTCAGACTATCCAATTTGCCAAGCTCAGCGGGAATAGCGCCGCTAATCTGGTTCCCGGCAAGCCCCAATTGTCTCAGATTAGTCAGATTGCCGAGTTCGGCAGGAAGAGAACCCACAAGATTATTCCCGGGAAGGCTCAAATTGACAACACGCCCCTCAGCATCGGTTCCAACACCATGCCATGAATTGAGTGGGATACCGTTGTTGAGCCAGTTCGTGCTGTCCGTCCAACCTGCGCCGTTAGTCGCATTGTACAGGGCAACCAACGCTTCCATTTCCAGTTCGCCCACGGACGGGGTAGGTGCGGGCGCGTCGGACGCGAGCAGCTTGGCGAAGCCGTGTCCCCATACATTGTCGGCGCCTGCCGCGCCACGCTCTTCGGCGTGGTCTTTGAGATACTGGGCGACCTGCCGTGGCACGAAAGCGGGGAAGCGCTGCTTGACCAGCGCGGCGAGTCCGGCGACATGCGAGGATGCCTGGCTGGTTCCCGGGAACCAGCAGTTGTTTCCGTCGAGAGGATCAAGGTCGTACGAAGCGACCTCGCCGCAGGCGGCTCCGACGATGTCCGGCTTGATCCGTCCGTCTGGCGTGGGCCCCTGGCTGCTGTAATCTGCGACAGTGCGCGTGTCCCAGTAGTGTGCCGCTCCTACGGCAAGTAAGCCGGGGTTCGCGCTCTCGGCAGCGTTGTCGATGCTGTGGTGAGATGTGTGATATTCCAGTGTTTCACCACTGAACGCTTGTAGTTGAATCCAAGACGGCACTGTTGAGTTGCTATTGTGATGGGAAACCGTTAAGCAGTAAATGTCACTTATGCTTGGGGTGTATAGCAGAATCTCAAACGGAATATGGCTTGCGCCACCATTTTGAAGGTCACGGCTGCTTGCAACTATATCTAAACCAAGAACACTACCTACAAGGACACCACTCCACAGCGACATATCCAAGTCTCGCCTCGCGCCGCCCCAATCATCGTCCCAGCGAAGCTGAGCAATGAAACTTTCTCCGCCAGTAAGAAAAACACAGTTGTTAGAATCGCTGCCGCTCCATCGCTGAAAGCGAAAGCTAAATCTGGAGTCAAAAGGCTCTCTGTTGGTACTGCCGAACCATGTACTAAGGGCTTCGTTGCCTGCGGAGTTGGTCCAAACGATGCCGCTTGCTACTGCGATGTCCACGGTTCTCAATGGACTGTTGCTGTACGGCGATGTGCCGTCGCCGGGTCCGTCCCAGTAATCACTCAATGACTGGTTGATGACATCCACATCCTGAGCAACCATCCATTGGACAGTATTTTGCAGATCTCCATAAGAGATGGGATTTGCGATGTAGTAGGTGGCTTCGGGCGCGATGTCGAACGCTGTTTCGGTTACTGCTGTGCCGTGCTCGCTTTCGTTGGAGTTGTCGCAGCTTGACAGGTTGGAATTTGACACGCCAATGTCGGTGTAGCATTGTGCCTGCACGATCGCGGGCAGCTCCGTGCCCATCAAGGCCTGAAAGCCCTCGAAGCCGGTGTCGATTACGCCGATTTTGACGCCTTGTCCTCTGAGTCCAGCGGCATGCCAGGCGGGCACGCCGTGCGCTGCTGCGCCCTGACTGACGACCGTGCCCTGCGCGGGCTGCGGCGGGATAATAGTGCGGATGCTGGCGACGCCTTCCCGCTCAGATGCAGCGGACAGCAGAGACACGGGGATGTACGCTTCGATGTAGTCCACGCCGATGTTGCGCGGAGACGCGCCGTTGTCAGACAGATACGCGCTTATCGCGTCGGCGTAGCCCTCTTTGACGTAGAGCGTGACGGCTACCGACTGGTCGCGGTGGATGGGCGCGCTGTGCGCCGCAGCCCTCATTGCCTGCGCCGTAAACCCGTCCGCTTCCGCATCCTGCACGATGCGGCTCAGGTTGGAGTCCATGTTGGGGTACTGAGGCAGATTGAGCTTGCCTTCGAGCGCCATCAAGTCGCGAAGAGCGTTGTCGTCAGGCTGCTCCGGGGTGGGAATTGCGGTGGGGACGGGAGTAGGAGTGTCTGCGGTCTGCGCGAAGGCTACATTATGTGAAGTTGGGGGGGGGTAAAAGGGGGGATAGGCGTGTTGCCTGTGATGAAGGCTAGAGCGAGCGCGCCCAGCACGAAAGAGACGGCTTTGTACATCGTTACGGAAATCCTTTCTAAACATCTCATTCTGGATACTCAAGACATTATACAGTGCATTGACCTCAAAATGGCGATATTCACCAATTTCATTGTACTAGGAAGTTCTGCTCGCAAATATCCCAGTCCCGGCGCTGATGCAACGCTTAGTCCCTCGCCGGTTAGACGATGTATCCAGCAGGGCACATGTCCAGTTGGATATGCGGCAGGGACTATCAACGTTTCGGCACAATCCTTGATTTGCTCCTGTCGCACCTATCGCAAGTGGCGAGAGAGCGCTCCCAGCTTCACCATGCAGTTACAGAACTGAACCCGGCAACCAGTCAGGCCTATCGCCGTAGACATTTGTGGAGGGGTGAACATCGCTGCATCCCTGACCTCTATCGGGCGGGGCCGATTCGCAGGATCATGTCGCCTTCGGGCGGGCACTCGCCGCGGTTGTCGCAGTTGCTCGTCATCACATAGAGCCAACCCTCCGTGTCGCTTGCGACGGTCCGTAGGCGTCCATAGGCGTCTTGCAGGTAGATCTCGTGAGCCAGGACGGTGTAGGGATCGTCTTGGTCAAAGATCACGCGATGCAGGTGCCGACCATATCCAGGGCGGTCGCTGAGACCGACGGTCGTGAAGAGAAAACTGCCGGTCCATTCCGGGATCAGGTCGCCTCTATAAAAGATGCCTCCGGTCGGCGGCACCGGATTCTCCCACGTCAGCACCGGAGTGACCATTCCTTCCTGCGTGTCACATCCCCAGATGCGGGGCCAACCCAGGTTGTCGCCGGCGGTCACGACGTTTACCTCGTCATACCCGCGCAAGTCGCTCCTCCCCAGCTCGATGCCGGACGGACCGTGCTCGATTATCACAATGTGCCGGTCGTCGAACCAGTCATATCCCTGAGTGTTGCGTATTCCGCTTGCGAAAATATAGCTGTCAGGATCAGGGTTGTCCACCGGGATGCCGCCTTCGAGGTCCATTCTGAGCAACTTTCCCGCCAGAATATTGGAGTCCTGCGCGTCAGAGGGGTCATATGCCCCGACGCCTACGTACAACATCCCATCCGGCCCCAATCGCATGCGGCCGCCCTGATGGTGCAGCCCCGCGGGCAGGTCGTCGATGATCACCCGGTCAAACGTCGCCGAGCGGCTGTCGTCGGAGAGCGCGTAACGCTCTATGCGGCCGATCTGTACGCCGTCTTCGTTGTCTATGTTGTAGAAGAGGTAGAACATGCGATTGACGGCGAATTCAGGATGCAGGAGCAGACCCAGCAGCCCGCCTTCGGAACCCAGCAGGTCTATGCCGTACAGCGGGGGCGGCATCGACACGCCGAACTCGAGCACCGGTTCTGGGACAACTTCGCCGTCCCGTATCAGGCGCACGCGGCCGGGGCGTTCAGTAACCAGCAGATCGCCAGTAGGAAGAATCGCCAGTCCCCAGGGGATTTCAAGACTGTCGACTATCACCTCGACGCTCAGATTCACCTCGCCCGGTTTGCCCGGCGCACCCTGCACCAGTTGGCACGACGCAGGTTCAGACGCCGCAGGTTCGCCGGTTGCATCCGTTCCCGCCTGCTGGGGCGGAGTGGCCGTTTCAGTTACAACAGCATCCCTATCCGCTTTGGGCTGCTGCTGAATTGGAATTGCAGTCTCAGTCGCCTCGACGGTTTCTGTCGGGACGATCTCAGGGGTTTCCCTGGCTTCAGATTGGTTGGCTTGAGAGGGCGCCGACGCGGCGGTAGGTTCCGCATCGCCGCCGCACGCGAGCGCCAGAAACGCAACGACGGCAAGCGGCAATGGCATGAGACGGGGGACAATCATTCGTGCTCCTTAGATCAATTTCAACTCCCCCAATGGGTCATTAGAGACTAAACCGCAAAATAGGCACAGTCAACCAATTGACGGGGCTGTTCTGCGCTTTCAGGCGGTGAACCAAGGTATTGCGAAACTCGCTCCCGTCCTTGACGTGACCTCGCATCCGGGGGGTTAGTCGTCGTCAGTGATGGCTATGAGACCCTCTCCTTCGGCTATCGTCGCGCCCTTCGGAGCGGACAGCATTACTAGGAATACCTCATCCCGCTCGCCATAAGAGCCCTGCCCAAGAAACACTATCGCGGTCTTTTCGGTCTCGCCGGGCGCAAACACCAACTCAGCCGACACCAACCAGAACTCATTATCAACTGCGAACTCTCAAGAAACTTGCCCTTGGTGGATTGCAGCGCAGGTAGGCAATCTTGGGAAGTCGCCAAATACATCTTGGGTAGTCGTGTGGGAGGACGAATAATCGTCGGTTTCCCTGCCCATTGAATGAGCGGGCCATGAGCACAAAACAGGGTTTCGGGCTCGGCGACCTCGCGTTCATATCCGAGCGCGAGGTCGATTGTTCTCTGCCTCCAGGGATCGACTCATCGCTATTTCAAGCGCGTCCTAATGATGGGCGTGCGAATGTCAGGGATAGACGGCATTGAGGCGTGCCGTCAGATTCTCGACCGACTGCCGGATGCACGGGTCGTTATTCTCACTTCGCAGATAGATGAGGACACCATAGTAGCGTCAATCAGGGCGGGAGCGTCAGGCTACTAGCTCAAGCGCACCGACATCGTCTGTGATGCTGTCTCTAGTTTGACTTGTAGCAAGCATGAATCGCGCCTCTACCGAGCAAGGATTCTCATATACTCATCGTGTGGACCAATCCAAAACCAGATGAAGTCGCTTCCGTCCCGGAATGCCACTGCCCTGTGGGACGCGCCCACTCGCGCAGACCAGTAGCGGCCGACGTTTCGAAACCGCAACGACGGGTGCCTTGGGTTTGCTTCCAGGAGTTCGAAGTTCCGGCGAGCCGTTTGTTGCAGCGTGTCGGGCAGCTCTTGGAAGCGCCGCCAGAAACTTGGAGCCGTCCTGTGCACCTAAAGGTCCTTCAAGTCCTTGAGTTCGCCCCTAGCCTTGGCCTCCAAGGCCTCGGCCGCCAGGGCGTCCAGTCTTCCGGCCCTCACGTCCTCGTCGAACTCCCGCTCCCATCGCTCCCAGTCCTGGTCATGGACCCAACGGATCAGCTTGGCGTACTCGGCGTCCGGCAGACTCATGATGGCCCGCTGTATCTCGGTTACGTTCGTCATTTCCCCTCCTGCTATAGGTTTTGGATGTCCTCTTTCGGGTTTCGCGCTAACCTACCAGCGCCGTGTTCATTTCTTCCAACAGCCCGGCCAGCTCTTCGCCAAAGAGCTGATGCGCCCTGCCACGGCCGCCCTGCTGCGAGAACGGTGGCAGTTGGAAGTCGCCCATCTCCATGCTCACGCTGGCCGCGATGTGGTCCCGGATGGCCTCCAGCCAGCGTATCTGCTCCTCGGTGAAGGAGCGTCCCGCCGTCTCCTGCATCGCCATCCACCCCTGAAAACGCTCGCGCACGCCGTCTGGGAATGGCACAAGCTCGTCCGCGCCGCCGATGGCGTAGCGCACCACGGACACGGTGTCCGCCAGGGTCCGCTGCCCTGAGCCGCGCACGTTCGACTCAACCAGCCGCCGATAGGCTTCCCACGGACGATCCGTCGTCCACGAGCGTGGCGGGGACACCAGTGCGTCCGCCAAGGCATTGATGTCGGCATAGCCCAGCCGCCGCCTGTAGGGCCGCTCATACAGCGCCTGCAACGCCGTGATCTCGTCCCGGTTCTCCTCGATGAACTGCCTGAACGACTGCACGACGCCGTTGTCCTGGTCCTCGGAGAAGCCGGCCTCTAGCACGCTGTCTGCGCTCACCGTGTCGATGGTCTGCTCGTAGGAGCGGTGGACGTCCACCAGCCGCTGCCACAGGTTGGGGTTTGCGGCGAAGGACATGGCGGCCTCATCCAGCAACCGGCGCCTGGCCTCTGCGACCGTGGATCCGGGCGGTTCGTCCTGGCCCGTAGTCCGCTGGGCCGCAACGATAGCGACGTCGGGGGCGGTGGCGTTCACCAGGCTGGCGACGAAGGCCTTCAGGGACGCGCCGTCGGAGGCGGTTTCTATAGTCTCGCGGTCTCTTGGAGTCAGCTTGCGGTCCAGCCGTGCCAGGCGGCTGGCTAGGGACGACAGCGCCTCCGGGTCCCTGTCTCCCATACTCACCATCTCCAGCAGCTTGTCGAAGGACACCGTGCGCCTTCGCTCCAGCGAGCAGGAGTCCGAAAGCGGGGTCTCCGTCACCCCCACCGCATCGACGATGACGAAGCGGTCCTTGTTGCGGGCGTCGGGGGGCACCGCGTTGAAGTCGGTCTCGGAGATGGTGCGCGCGCCGCGTCCCTTCATCTGCTCAAAGAAGCTGCGGCTACGCACGTTGCGCATGAAGAACACCACCTCCACCGGCTTGATGTCCGTGCCAGTGGCGATCATGTCCACGGTGACCACGATGCGGGGGTTGTAGCTGTTGCGGAAGGCGGTCAGCAGGTCTTCGGGCCTTGCCCCGGTGGTCCGGTAGGTGATCTTTCGGCAGAAGTCGTTGCCCTTGGCGAAGACCTGCCGCACCACGCGCACGATGTCGTCGGCCTGGCTGTCGTCCTTGGCGAAGATGATGGTCTTGGGCACGTCCTTGCGGTCCGGGAACATCTCGGTGAACAGCTTGTCCCTGAAGGTCTGGATGACCGTGCGAATCCGGTCCTCTGCCACCACTTCTCGGTCAAGCTGGCTGGGGGCGTAGGCCAGGTCCTCGTCCAGTTGCTCCCAGCGCACCTTCTTGGTCTGCCGGTCCCGCCGGTCAACGTAATACCCAGCGTCCACGGTGGACCTCCGCTCGGTGATTTGCGTGCGATTCCGGTAGGTGTCGAAGTCCACGTTCACCCCGTCGGCAACGGCCTGCTCGTGGGTGTACTCCATGACAAGGTTCTGCCGGAAGAACCCGATGGTCTGCTTGGACGGGGTCTCGGTCAGCCCTGTGATGAAGCTGTCGAAGTACTCCAGCGCCTGCCGCCACAGGTTGTAGATCGAGCGGTGGCACTCGTCGGTGATGATGACGTCGAAGGTCTCGATGGGAACGTCGGAGTTGTACTCGACGGGCGCGGGCTCGCGCTGGAGCGCGGGCCCGTCGAAGCCGGAACGCTCCTCCCGCTCCGGGTCGAGCTCCTCGCCCTTCAGGATGGAATAGACCCGCTGTATGGTGGCGATGCAGACCCGGCTCACGGGGTCGATGCGCCCGGACTGGAGGAATTGGACGTTGTTGAGCTCGGTGAACTTGCGGCCCTCGTACGGGGTGGTGAAGCCCTGGAATTCCCGCAGCGTCTGGCGGCTCAGGTTGCTATGGTCCACTAGGAACAGCACCCGCCGCGCTCCGGCGTGCTTGACGAGGCGGTAGACCTGGTTGCAGGCCATGAAGGTCTTGCCGCTCCCCGTGGCCATATGCACCAGCGCACGCGGCCTTCCTGCTGCCAGGGACTCCTCAAGGTTCCTGATCGCCCGCTCCTGCACCGGCCACAATCCCGACGCGTTCAGCGGCGGCATTGCCGTCAGCTTCCGGCGTGCGTTGTGAGCCGCCAGGTAGTCCCTCCCCGCTCCGGCATTGGGCGTCCCCGAAACGCCTATCCACTCTGCGAGCGTCTGCGGGGTGTGGAAGGAGAAGACGCTCCGGCTTCTCGGCTCGGGGTCCAGCCTGTTGGTGAACTGCGTTTCCGAGCCGGTGCTCTCGTACAGGAACGGGAGGGGAAGCTGGCGGACGGGAAGGTTGTCGGGCAGACCCGCGCCGTACCTCTCAGACTGGACCTCCACGCCGGTAAGGGTGAAGCCCTCCGGCTTAGCCTCGATCACTCCGACGACATTCCGGTTGACGAACAGCAGGTAGGCGGCGGCGTGTCCGGGCTTCAGCGAGAACTCCCGTACCGCGACTTCGGCGCTTCCGTGCAGGTCCACGGCGGCGTCCTGCACGGCCCATCCCGCCCCCTCAAGCAGGCCGTCTATCCTGACCCTTGACTGTTCTTCGGGGGTCATGCCCTCAATCCTCTCGTCGGCTCGCCATGCTTCTACAGGCTGCCATGACCATCCGGTCAATGGCGACGGCGGCCTCCTTGGTCAGATGCGGGTCGGCGTGCAGGCACGAGGAGCTGACCGCCATCGGCTTGGGTTCCCCTCTGGCGATGGCGCTCTCGACGAACCAGTCTACTTCCAGTCCCGCCAAGGCCGCACCGTCGAAGATCGCTGTTCTGGTCATCGGTCTCTCCTCGGGAACGTCGTCTCCGAGACAATTTCCATCAACCACGGCAATGTGCGCTGGTTGTTTGATTATCGTAACTGTATAATGGCTTTGCAACAATCGTCAAAGCGCAAGCAGGTCTCTCGGTCAGTAGTGTCTCGGTTTGAAGGGAGAGTGCCATGGCGACGCTTACTCCGTTTCATGCTGTAGATGGTGACAGGCATAATTTGCGGAACGAATGCTTTTGGTATCGTCTCGTGAAGATTCAGAATCGCAGGAGTGATTCCGGGGGCTGACGGTCTTGGAGAAGAATGCCATTGGTGGCTGTCGTTGGACCTGCCAATCACGGGCAGGCGTGGAAGTGCCCAGGGTGAGGGTATGCAACCAGAGCTGGCAAAGTATGAAATTCGATCCCTGCGACGGTTGCTGGCCGTCCTGCGAAAGTGGCGGATGAGGCGGCTGCGGAAAGCGCTCTAACCGAAACTGAGACACTACCTCTCGGACCTAACATTTGAATCATGTTGCTCACCATCACAACGACACATCAACCGGCGACCGACCTGGGGTTCCTGCTGCACAAGAACCCCGGCCGATTCCAGTCCTTCAAGCTGTCTTTCGGCACGGCTGACGTCTTTTACCCCGAAGCGGACGCGCATCGCTGCAAGGTGGCGCTTCTGCTGCACATCGATCCGGTGGGTCTGGTGCGCCCGAAGTCCGGTGCTCCCAACGCCGGAGACTGGCTGGGTCAATACGTCAACGACCGTCCCTACGTGGCCTCTTCGCACATGAGCGTTGCGATTGCGTCAGTGTTCGGCAGTGCGCTGGCGGGGAAGAGCGCGGAACGCCCCGAACTTGCCGACATGTCCATACCGCTGGAAGCAGAAGTTCCCGTCATGCCCTCCGGGGACGGGCCGGACCTCATCAGGCGCTTGTTCGAGCCGCTGGGCTACGACGTTGACGTTTCAGGGCAGCAGTTGGATGATCGTTTCCCCGAGTGGGGACACAGCCCTTACTACGGCGTCCGCCTGTCGGCAAAGACCCGGCTCAGAGACCTACTCTCCCACCTCTACGTGCTTTTGCCTGTCCTGGATGACGAAAAGCACTACTGGGTCGGCGACGACGAGGTGGCCAAGCTGCTGCGTTTCGGCGAGGGTTGGCTGGACAATCACCCGCTGCGGGACCTCATCTCGCGTCGGTACCTGAAGCATCAGCGAAGCCTGGTAAGCCGGGCGCTTGCCCAACTGCTTGACGCGGGAACCGCTGACCCGGGCGTCGTCGCCACAAGGCACGAACAGAAAGAAGAACGGCTTGAGGCGCCCCTTCAACTGGGTGAGCGGCGCATTCAGGCGGTACTCGCGGCGCTCCGCGACATGGGCGCGGCCAGGGTGCTCGACCTCGGCTGTGGCGAGGGAAGGTTGGTCGAGGCGCTCCTCGGAGAGCCTTCTGTTCGTTCAATCACGGGTCTGGACATTTCGCACCGGGCGTTGGAAACGGCGCGCCGCCGGTTGCGCCTCGACACCCTGCCCCCGCGACAGCGGGAGCGTGTCACCCTCCTGCACGGTTCCCTCACATATCGGGACAAGCGCCTCGCGAGACACGATGCCGCCGTCGCCATGGAGGTGATAGAGCACATCGACCCCGCGCGGCTTGACGCCTTCGAGGATACGGTGTTCGGAAACGCGCAACCCGGCGCCGTTCTCATCTCGACGCCGAACGCGGAGTACAACGCGCTGTTCGAAGGGCTGGCCGACGGCGCGTTCAGGCACAGGGACCATCGTTTCGAGTGGACGCGAGCGGAATTCCGGGAGTGGTCGAAGCAGGTTGCTGACCGCCGCAGGTACGACGTGATCTTCCAGGACATCGGCCCCGCTCACCCCGTATATGGAGCGCCAACTCAGATGGGGGTCTTCACGCGATGAACATCGGCATTCCTGAACTGTGTCTCGTCGCGCTCATCGGCCCCACGGGTTCGGGGAAGTCCCACTTTGCGTCCCGACACTTCAAGCCCACCGAAGTGGTGTCCTCGGACGCCTGCCGGGCGATGGTTGCGGACGACGCCAACGACCAGGCGGCGACTCCCGACGCCTTTGCCCTGCTCAACTTCATCGCGGCCACGCGCCTGCGATCCGGTCGCCTCACGGTCATCGACGCAACCAGCGTTCAGCCGGAGGCGCGGAAGTCTCTGGTGGGACTAGCCAGGGAGCAGGACTGTCTGCCGGTGGCCATCGTCCTGAACATGCCCGAGTCCCTCTGCCTGGAGCGCAACAGAGAACGCCCCGATCGTCAATTCGGGCGTCGAGTCGTGCGCCAGCAGGCCCAACAGCTCAGGCGGTCGCTTCGCAGGTTGAAGCGCGAGGGCTTCCGGCGCGTGTTCGTGCTCAACTCTCCCGAAGAGGTTGACTCCGCCACCATTCAGAGGACGCCCCTGTGGGTCAACTTGCGCCACGAGCGCGGTCCGTTCGACATCATCGGCGACGTGCACGGGTGTTTCGATGAGCTTACCTTACTCCTGGAACGCCTGGGATATCGGCTGGAGTCGCTCGCCGACGATTCCGGAGAAACTCAATTCTCCGTAACCCATCCACAGGGACGCAGGGCCGTATTCGTCGGCGACCTCGTGGACCGCGGCCCGGGCGTTGTCAAGGCGCTCAAGCTCGTGATGTCGATGGTGTCCGAGGGTTCGGCGCTCTGCGTGGCGGGCAACCACGAGTCCAAGCTTGTTCGCAAGCTCCGGGGCAGGAACGTGCAGGTTTCCCACGGTATGGCAGAAACCCTCGCGCAATTGGAAATGGAGTCGCCGGAGTTCCGACAGCAGGCCACCGAGTTCATGGATGGGCTGATAAGCCACTACGTGCTCGACGACGGGAACCTGGTGGTTGCCCACGCGGGCATCAAGTCGGAATACCAGGGCCGGGCCTCTGCCCGCGTGCGGGACTTCTGCCTGTACGGCGAGACCACCGGGGAGAAGGACGAGTTCGGACTTCCGATACGCGCCGACTGGGCGGCCGAGTATCGAGGGAAAGCCACGGTCGTCTATGGCCATACGGCAGTCGTGGAACCCGAGTGGCTCAACCGCACCATCAACATCGATACGGGCTGTGTGTTCGGCGGAAAGCTGACCGCGCTCCGGTATCCTGAAAGGGAGCTCGTGTCGGTTCCGGCGGCGCGGGTCTACTACGAGCCGGTCAGACCATTGGTACCATCCCCCCCGTCTGAGAAGTCCACCGGGTCAGCCGGGGACCGCCCGGCGAACCTTCTAGACATTGATGACGTGATCGGCAAGCGTGTCGTCTCGACCCGGCTGCGAGGGAACGTCACGGTGCGGGAGGAGAACGCCGCGGCGGCGCTTGAGGTGATGAGCCGGTTCGCCCTGGACCCGCGCTGGCTCGTCTATCTCCCGCCCACGATTTCCCCATGCGAGACCTCCAAGCTCCCCGGCCTGCTGGAGCATCCCGCCGAGGCATTCGCCTACTACCGCAACGCCGGCATTTCCGAGGTGATCTGCGAGGAGAAGCACATGGGCTCGCGGGCCATTGTCGTGGTTGGGCGGGATTCCTCTGCCATAGAACGGCGCTTCGACGTCACCGGCGAGAGCATCGGCGCTTGCTACACGCGGACGGGTCGAAGGTTCTTTGAAGACCGCGTCTTGGAGTCGGAATTCCTGGAACGCGTGTGCAGTGGCATCTCGGACTCTGGCCTTTGGGACGAGCTGGAGGCGGACTGGGTGGCGCTGGACAGCGAGATCATGCCCTGGTCCCTCAAGGCGCAGGAGTTGCTCAGCGAACAGTACGCCGCCGTCGGCGCGGCCGCTCGTACCGGCCTGACGGTCGCCGGGTCCCTCCTACGGCAGACGGCTTCCCGCGGCATCGAGGTCGCCGACGCCCTGGCCCTGGCTACGGTTGAAGAGAGGCTCGGCCTCGTCCGGCTCTACGGCGACGCCTACGCCCGGTACTGCTGGCCGGTCGAATCTCTGGCCGATATACAGATCGCGCCCTTCCACCTGCTTGCCAGCGAAGGCCAGCTGCATACCGATAAAGACCACTTGTGGCACATGAACATCGCCGCACGCCTGCATGAGGCTGATTCGGCGTTGTTTCGGAACACCCGACACAAGACTGTGCGACTGGGTACATCAGATGAGTCTGAGGCCAGTCGCTGGTGGGAGGAGCTTACTGGCGCAGGCGGCGAAGGGATGGTCGTCAAGCCTCTGGACTTTGTGTCGAGAGGCAGGCGCGGCTTGGCGCAGCCTGCCGTGAAGTGCAGGGGCGCTGAATACCTGCGAATCATCTACGGACCTGAGTACACCCTGCCGGAGAACCTGGAGCGTCTGCGGAACCGGAACATCTCCGCAAAGAGGTCTCTGGCACTTCGCGAGTTCGCACTGGGCGTAGAGGGTCTCCATCGGTTTGTGGAACGAGAGCCTCTCTACAGGGTACATGAGTGCGCCTTCGGCGTACTCGCCCTTGAGAGCGAGCCGGTTGATCCCAGGCTATGAACTTCGCCAACTACGGGAGCCGAACATTTCGAAGCAACTCTTTCTGGCAATGCTCGTTACTTCCCATGTCGGCTCACGCGATGGGGACGCTAAGCATCGCGACTCGGCTTCCCAGAGGCACAGAAGCGGCCCGGCCAAAACTCGTAGACAGTTCTGGATAGCGCATGCCCCGGTGATCGCCGCTGAACTCCGAATGCAGCAGGGCAGGCCATCATGATTTTGGTGGCGGCAGTGGCGGTTCTCGCTGCCATCGGCTTGCTACTCGCCCTCGACCCAGGCGGCGCCATCACCGAGAGCGGCTTCCCTGACTTCCAGGAGATGGACTGGAAGCAACTGGCGGCCTGGGGCTTCTGTACGATAGGCGTAGTCGTAGCGCAGTTGCTCATCATCGCGCTGTGCTTCTGGCCCAAGTGGCGGCCGCCGCAAGCGAGCCCCTGGCACTCGACGACTGCGCTGCCTGGTTCGATGCCAGCGGCGGGCAAGGCTTGTTCATTCCACCGGAGACTTTGAGACGGACCGATGGCTTGACGACCTTGATGAAGACTATGAAACACTCAGCGAGATCAGGGAGCGAATCAAGGACATCGGACCGGAAGACGATGACAAGCTGCATAGTCTTGAGCGTTTTCTGTCACGTGCAAGAGTGAAGCAAGGCAAGGTGCTGATTTTCTCGGAGTCAGAGACTACCATCGACTACTTGTTCGGGCAGCTAAATCCCGGAGGGATGCACTCTGGCATAGCCGGGCCATCCGGCAGCGTCAGCAGGGAAGGCTCCGCCAATATCATCCGAAGATTTTCTCCCATCTCGAACCTTGCGTCACCCGGGAATGAAATCAGAATACTTCTGGCAACCGATGTCGTGTCTGAGGGTCAGAACCTTCAGGACTGCGCCCGCGTACTGAACTACGACTTGCACTGGAATCCGGTACGCCTGATTCAACGCTTCGGGCGCGTTGACAGGATCGGCTCAACGCACACCGACATTTACCTGCACAACATGTGGCCGGACCTCGAAGTGGACGAGGAACTGGCACTCACCGACAGACTAAGCAACCGCATTCAGATGTTTCATGATCTGATTGGCTTGGACATCCGCCTACTCTCCGACGCGGAACGGGTTAATGACGACATTATGTACCTAATCTACCAGGGCAAGGAACTGCCCGAATATCCTGATGAACTGGACGAGGTCTCAGCCGGACAGCAAGCTCAGTCAAGGTTGCAACTTATCCAACGAGATGACCCAGAGTTGTGGCAAACGATCATAGGGCTGCCCGATGGCATACGTTCGGCGCTGAAGGCGCGTTCAAAGACCGGGGATACTGATGCAAGCGAGGATTACGACTTCGTTCGAGCGCCTCTGCAGATGGAAGGGCACAGATGCCGATGACGGCGTCAGACACACCTGCGCCATCTCCATTCGACCCGCCTACTGCGGGTGAGACTCTCGTTCTGCTCGGGACTGGAGACGTCAAAGGCTGCTACGCCGGCGGGAGCGACCTTCGCCCGCGACAGATTACGCCGGCGCAGTTCGTTGCGGCAGCTGAATGCGAGGTGGATACCCAACCTGAGCCTCTTCCGGAGGACACGAATCAGCGTGTCATGACGGCATTCGAGGAATTTCGGAGAGACACTGCGAGACGGTTGGGTAGTCTGCGTCGCAGGAGCGACACGAGGAACAGACGCTACTTGCCTCGACAACTAAGCTTGACATTAGAGGATGCCTTGTCAGGTGAGGTTGATGTCCAGAACATAGAGACGCTTAGGAGGATATTCCTAGGCGATTTACCGTCAGCCGTTCAAAGTCAGCTCACGGAGATCAGAAGTATGCATATGACGGGACCGGCATTGCTGACACGGTTACGTGCGTTGCGCGAATGTTATCGTCTCAATCCTCCCGGGCAATTCGATAGTGCTGTTCCCGCACCTCGAGTAATCCGCATCGTGTGTTCGGATGGCCTCGTTGAGTAGTGGGTGCGTCGCCTTCAGAATTGCATATCGTCACCATTTGTGAAACCGTCTCATACCATTGCTTCTGTTATTCTTATCTTAGTGGCGGAAGTCCGTAACGCAAAAGAGGTCTCTTTCTCGCTGATACTTCAATTCAATGCGATTCCTTCAGCATTGTGGTCAACCCGTAACGCAAAGGAGAGAGCTTTTCCTATCCCTTGACGGAACATCAGTCTGTCGGCACTCTCCTCGAAGCCCATCGGCAACTTCGACGCCGCGCAAAATTGGAATACCCCCTCGTACTGACACTCAAGACACCTGTCAGTTGCCATATTCCATTCACTCTCTTTTCCTCAACGTAGTGAGGCGGGCGCTCCAACAGCGTCGCCGGCCTCGTCATTCAATTCAAGTGCCGGACACATCACTAACCAGGCTGCGCCCTCTGCGCCAACTCCAGCGCAATCATCGCCCCAGCGTCAGCGCGTGCGTTCCCTTACAAGTACCTGTATGAGAACTCGCCCGGCGACAACGCATGTCCAAGCTCGTGTATCGCGAGCGTAAGCTTCTCTCTGCCTCTTCCTTCGAATATGTTCCGTCATCCCGTCTCCACGGAGGTCAACCGCGCCGCCAACGACTATCCGGCGATGGTGGATCGAGGCGGCCCGGAAATTGCAGTTCGATCTGGCTGGCTTCTCAGATTGCTGAGGGACACAGCGACAACCGGCATTCATGATGGTCAGAAGAATCCAGCACGGCAGACATGTCCGGCAGCCGCCCATCACCTTATACTGTGGGCGGCCCAACGAGCGGGGCAACGACGTCACCACCATTCAATCGGCTCTGGCGTGACTACCAGAGCGCTTGCGATGTCAGATGCTATGTGCCTAAGCCGTAAGCGTAACTCGGTCATTCTCCGAATCGCTTGACCTATGCTGCCCAGAACAGCGTTCACCGGCCACGCAGTCTCTGTCCTTGGACTCCTAGGACCTTCGACAAGCATCATTCAGGAAATAGTCAGACAGTCTTCCCCTCATTCAGAATTCGCTCGCCATCCTATTCGCCTCCCACGGTGCCCTATCCGCTGACTGTTCCTCACCTACCCCGCCATCTCCATTCTTGTCGAATGAGCATCTCTAAATTCCGGAATGTGGCAAATCCAAACTGGTACAATCTTCATGTACGAAATTCCAGCCAGCGACTCTCAAGGGGCAGGCATGCAGAACCCGCAGATAAGCAGCATCTCGAACTTCATTTGGAATATCGCCGACAGCGTATTGCGAGACCACTATATGCGCGGCAAGTATCGGGATGTGATACTGCCTATGACCGTCATTCGCCGGTTGGACGCCGTGCTTGCGCCCACGAAGGAAGTCGTACTGGCCGAAAAGGAGAGACTGGAACGAAGCGGCGTCCCATCAGCCGCTCTCGAACTCCGACTTACTCAGATAACGGGTGTGGGTTTCTACAACACGTCGCGCTTCACGCTCGCCAGCCTTTCAGTTAGCGACAATCCGGCGCAGCTGCGCTCCAACTTCGAAGACTACCTCAACGGCTTCTCCGCCAATGTCAGAGACCATGTGCTCGCCAACTTCAAGTTCCACAACCAACTGGACACTCTGGTGGGCGCGGGCATACTGGGCGCACTCGTTGAGAAGTTCATCTCGCCATCGGTCAACTTCAGTCCCAATCCCGTGCTGAACGAGGATGGCGAAGAGTTACTGCCCGGTCTGGACAACCACGCGATGGGCACGGTATTCGAGGACCTGGTGCGCCGCTTCAACGAGGAGAACAATGAGGAAGCGGGGGAACACTGGACGCCGCGCGACGCCGTAGAATTGATGGCTCAGTTGGTGTTTGAGCCTATCAAAGACGATATACAGTCAACGACCTACACGCTGTACGACGGAGCTGCCGGAACGGGTGGGATGCTCACCGTGGCCGAAGCGGAGATGCAGCGAATAGCGCAAGACCACGGCAAGGAAATCTCCACGCACCTATTCGGTCAGGAAGTCAACGCGGAGACCTACGCCATCTGCGTTTCCGACATGCTGATGCAAGGCGTGAGCAATGTAGCAGACAATATCAAGGGGCCGCCGAATTCGTCCACGCTGTCCAATGACGCCTTTCCTGAGCGTAAGTTCGACTTTATGCTCTCCAATCCGCCCTACGGCAAGAACTGGAGCAACGACCTCGCCGCGATGGGCGGCAAGATTTTCTACGACCCACGCTTCGTGATTGGGCACGCGGGCAACCCCGAATACTCGCTCAAGCCGCGCTCAAGCGACGGGCAGATGCTGTTCCTCGCCAACATGCTCAGCAAGATGAAGACCGACACGCCGCTGGGCAGCCGCATCGCCGAAGTCCACAACGGCAGTTCGCTTTTCACCGGCGACGCCGGGCAGGGTGAGAGCAACATCCGACGCTGGATTATCGAGAACGACTGGCTCGAAGCGATAGTCGCGCTTCCGCTGAACATGTTCTACAACACGGGCATAGCGACATACATCTGGATTCTCACCAATAAGAAAGACGAACACCGCAAGGGCTATGTGCAACTCATCGACGCTACCGAATGGTATCGTCCTCTACGCAAGAACCTGGGACAGAAGAATTGCGAACTGTCGGAAACTGACAGACGTCGCATCGTGAAGACATTCCTCGACTTCGAGGAGACCGAGCATTCAAAGATTTTCCCCAACAAGGCGTTCGGATACTGGAAGGTAACGGTGGAGCGTCCGTTGCGGCTGGTTGGAATTGAAGCTAACCGCTCACATACCGCAAAGGAAATCAGGGAACTCAAGGTAAGCGCCGAGCGTTCGGAAGATGCACCACCGCTCATCAAGAAGGTTCACAGACCCGGCACAGCACCCAACGCCCTTGAAGGACTGTTCGAGATGAACATCAGCGGCGAGCCTGCCGTCGTGGAGTACGAGCCGGATACGGAGTTGCGCGACACCGAGCAGATACCGTCGCTGTGTGAGGGAGGCATCGAAGGCTTCCTGCGCCGCGAGGTTCTGCCATACGCGCCCGACGCCTGGTACAAGCCCGCCGGCGTGAAGATAGGCTACGAGATCAGCTTCACCCGCCACTTCTACAAGCCGCAGCCGATGCGTCCGCTAGAGGCGATACGCGCTGATATACTGGAATTGGAGCGGGAGAGCGAGGGGCTGCTGGCGGACATTATAGGATTGGAAAATTAACATTATGAAACAAAGTGCGTCCACCAATTCAGAGGACAGACTTGCGCTAAAAGTGCCTGAACCTGAAGTCTCCTCCATTCAACCTTGGGGAGACGACAAGCTCAACCGGAAATCAGTCGCCGACCAATTAACAAGCCTGATTCGTACTCAATCAGTTCCTCTAGTTATTGCCGTACATGGTCAATGGGGAACCGGCAAGACATTCTTGTTGGAAAGATGGAGGATTGATTTGAGCAATCAAGGCTTTCACGCCATTTATTTCAACGCTTGGGAAGATGATTTTTGCGACGACCCTTTACTTGCAATAATCGGTCAGCTGAGTGAGCACTTCAAAGGAAGTGGATTCAAGGATTTTGCAGATAAAGTATCCCAAATTGCAATTCCCTTGTTACGTCAGAATGCTTTAGGAGTCTTGAACAAAGCTACTGGTTTAGACTTCAACATTCAAATGAACGGCGGCAATGAAAGGAATCTGCTGCAAGAATATCTTGACCGAGGTAACCTCAGAGAGAGTGTAAATAGATCAGACGGTGTAACCTTCCTCTGAATAAAACGGGCTTGAGGTCCCAAAAGAGGAGGAACACCGTCCATGAGTAAGAGAACCACTGAAAGCATAGTGAAGTCAAGCCCTGAATGGGGCGAACTTGAAGGCTGGCTCCGAGGGAGTATGCAGAAGCTGATCCAGGAAGTGCTGGAGGAGGAAGTGACCGAGTTTCTGGGCAGGGCGAAGTCTGAGCGCCGGTCTGAGACAGACAGCGATAGCGGTTACCGTAACGGATACGGCAGGCCGAGGAAGTTGACGCTGAGTAGCGGGACGATAGAGTTGAGCAGACCGCGGGTTCGCAACACTGATGAGAAGTTCGAGAGCAGGTTGTTGCCGTTGTTCGCCAACAGGACGGCGAAGGTGGCGGAGCTGATACCGCAGCTGTACCTGCACGGGTTGTCCGAGGGAGACTTCGACCTGGCGCTGCGCGGGCTGTTGGGAGAGAAGGCACCGTTGTCGGCAGCGACGGTGGCTCGTCTGAAGGACAGGTGGAATGGTGAGCTTGCAGCGTGGCGGGCTCGTCGCCTCGATGATCACGAAGTGGTATATGTATGGGTGGACGGAGTGTACGTGAAGGCGGGCTTTGAGCGAGAGAAGGCTGCCGTGTTGGTGGTGATAGGGGCACTGAGCGATGGCAGCAAGACGGTGCTGAGTGTCGTACCGGGCTACAGGGAATCGACCCAGAGTTGGTCTGATGTGCTCAGGGACCTGAGGGATCGCGGGATGAGCAGTCCGAGGCTGGTGGTAGGTGACGGACACCTGGGCATCTGGGGAGCGCTGGCCAACGTCTATCCTGACGCGGCGGAGCAGAGGTGCTGGAACCATAAGATCATCAACGTGCTGGATAGGTTGCCGAAGAGCCAGCAGGAGCAGGCCAAACTGATGCTGAGGAGCATCCCATATGCCGGGAGCCGTTCGGAGTCTGAACGTCTGAAGTTGGTGTTCGCCGGCTGGTGTCGAGAGCGCTCCTACGATGCAGCTGCGGAGAGTCTGGAGCGGGACTGGGAACGGATGGTTACGTTCTACGACTTCCCAACCGAGCACTGGAGGCATCTGAGGACCACGAACGTAGTGGAGTCGCCGTTTGCGGCGTTGAGGCTGCGCACCGATGCGGCAAAGCGGTTCAAGAGGGTGGACAGGGCGATAGCGGTGATCTGGAAGATGCTGATGGTGGCGGAGAGCAGGTTCCGCAGGTTGAAAGCGCCGGAGCTGATGAAGGACGTCTACCAGGGCGCAATCTACAAGGATGGAATCGTCATAGAAACGGAACTGGGGAAGGTCGCCGCCTGATCTCGTTTACACACGCATTGACGTGACCTCATCTTGACCAGCGAAAGACCAAGGATGACCTAAAGGATAAATTGAATGACTTATCCAGCGAGATTGTTGCCGAAACAAAACAACCTCTTGTCTTCATAATTGACGAACTTGACAGATGTCGCCCGACATTTGCTGTCGAGCTTCTGGAAAGGGTTAAGCACATATTCGATGTCCCCAACCTTGTGTTCGTATTCGGCATCAATCGAGATGAGCTTTGCAAGTCCCTTCAATCAGTGTACGGAGACATTACCGCTGAAGTCTATGTGCGACGCTTCTTCGATTTTGAATTCATCCTGCCTGACGGAGATTCTATCGAATTCTGCAAGCACCTGTTCGACAAGTTCGGACTAGGCGACGATTCGCCCAGTGGGATCCCCGAACTGTGGTCGTACTTCGGATTGTCGTTAAGGGATATGGATTATTGTACAAGACTGCTGTGCCTTACCGTTAGGAACTTAGAGCCATTTGACAAGAACTCAAGGAAGCAGCTATTAGGTCTTCTAATAGCATTGAAATTTTCCAATCAACCTTTGTATAGGAAAATATATGCTGGAGATTGGCGAGCGAAGGAACTCTTGGATTACATACATTCACAGATTCCACAGGACGATGGACAAAGTGAAATCGCACAAACTCTCGCCGACATAGAGGCGAGTTTGTATGTTATTGAAGCGAAGAGAGCCTCTGACGCTACAGGCCTTGCTGACAGACTCACAAGCCTTCTTAGCCGTAGTGATGAGGCTATAGAATTCACTATACCCGACGGTTTAGCTGAAAGAACGCATAATGCGCTCAGACAAATTAACACTGGTGTGTTCTCCTTCAAGGATATACACGACCATGTACAAATGCCCCACGGCAGTCCGCAAAATCCAAATGCGCGGATGCTAAGACTGCTGTTTAGTGCATCAATAGACGCTTCTAACCAATTGTCCAACTTGGGTAGCCTTGCCGACTTAATTTCGTGGATGGACATTTACCAAGAAAATATAAGGAGATAACTTGAAAGGCACTCCTTACTCCGCCTACAAGCCTTCCGGCATCGCCTGGCTCGGCGACATCCCCGCCCATTGGGATGTGCGGAGGCTGAAGGATTGGGTATCCATCAACAGAGAAGCGTTGCCCGAGACGACAAATCCCGATTATGAGTTTCGCTATCTTGAAATCGGAGTAGTAGGCACTGGTAGGCTGTTGGATGAACCTACCAGCATTCGTTTTTCCAACGCGCCCTCAAGGGCTAGGCGGATTGTCAGGGCTGGTGACACCATAATCTCCACGGTGAGAACCTATCTCAAAGCTGTCTGGTTCGCTGCTGAGACTGATGGCGACCTAATCTGCTCAACGGGATTTGCCGTTCTTACTCCGCGAAATGGAACTATCCCAAAGTTAGTCAGCTACTTGATGCAAAGCGGCTCCTTTACCGACAGAGTGACGGCTGGTTCTGTGGGGATTGCGTATCCTGCTATTGCCGAAGCTAGGCTGAGTTCGTTTCACATTGCCGTCCCACCCCTCGACGAGCAGGCTGGTATTGTGCGCTACCTCGACCATGCCGACGAGGGCATCCGGCGCGCCATCAGCGCCAAGGAGCGCCTCATCGAACTGCTGATCGAGCAGCGCCAAGCCGTCATCCATCGCGCCGTCACGCGCGGCCTCGACCCAGATGTGCGGCTGAAGGATTCCGGCGTGGAGTGGCTGGGCGATGTGCCGGCGCATTGGGCGATACGGCGAGCGAAATACTTCTATGCTGAATCGGATGAAAGGTCAATTACTGGCACAGAAGAATTGATGTCGGTATCCCACAAAACTGGCGTCACACCTCGAAAAAGCACAGTCACGATGTTCAAGGCCGAGAGCAACGTTGACTACAAGGTTTGCAGTCCCGGGGACATTGCGATAAACACGATGTGGGCGTATATGGCGGCACTTGGGGTCACATGGCAAGTAGGCGTAGTAAGCCCGTCTTACGGCGTCTATCGTCCGCGAGGCGAAGACATGCTGCATCCCAACTACGTTGACCTACTGCTCAGGACGGAGACTTACAGGGCTGAATATCTACGCAGGTCAACAGGCATTACCTCTTCACGGCTTCGCTTGTATGCTGACCAGTTTCTAGACATTCCCCTGTTATGTCCACCGTTCGCCGAGCAAGCCTCCATCGTGCGTTACCTCGATCAGGCGGCCGCCAACATCGACACCGCCATCTCCCGCGCCCGGCGCCAGATAGACCTGCTGCGCGAATACCGAACTCGGCTGATTGCCGATGTAGTGACGGGGCGCGTGGATGTGCGGTGCGCGGGATGAACGCCCTCAAAACAGGCTCTACGTCAAACTTGACCGATTTTACCCCGCTTGGATAACATCGCCATACCTATACATCACGGCAAGGATGGCGCAAGCGATGGCACGCCAAAGCACGCAGATAACATTGCAGCCCGGCGTACTGCGGTGGGCGCGAGAGAGGGCTAAGCTCAGCGCAGATGATTTGGGGCGCAAAGTACAAGTCAGGCCTGAGCGCGTGCTTGGCTGGGAGCGCTCAGGCAACATCAGCATGGCGCAGGCGCAGCGGCTGGCGCGCGCCACCTACACAGCTTTCGGCTACCTATTCCTCTCAGAACCGCCCGACGAAAGCCTGCCCATAGCCGATTTTCGCGCGCCGGGCGACGAACAACCGCAGCACCCAAGCCCTAACCTGCTGGATACCGTGTACGCCATGCAGCGACGCCAAGCCTGGATGCGCGACGAGATGATTATCGAGTATGAAGCTCAGCCGCTCCCCTTCGTGGGCGCATACTCGCTCACGAACGACCCGCGGGAAGTCGCCGCGGCGATGCGCGATGCGCTGGGCGTCGCCGACGGCTGGGCAGCGTCCGTGCCGAACTGGTCTGATGCGCTGCGCCATCTGCGCGACAAGGTTGAAGACGCGGGCATTCTGGTCGTCTTCAACGGCGTAGTGGGTAACAACACCCGTCGGAAACTTGACCGCAAAGAGTTTCAGGGCTTCGCGTTAGTGGACGAATACGCTCCGCTAATTTTCGTGAACAACGCCGACTTCAAGGCGGCGCAGATGTTCACGCTGGCACACGAGCTGGCGCATATTTTTGTCGGCGAAACAGGACTTTCCCACTTTCAAGACATGCAGCCCGCAGATAACGACACCGAGCGATTCTGCGACAGAACGGCAGCTGAATTCCTAGTGCCTGAACGAGAATTGCACGACTATTGGCACACAGTCGGACGTACTGACAATCCCTATAACTCTGTCGCTAGGCAATTCAAGGTAAGCATCATAGTTGCGGCGCGGCGCGCTCTGGACATTGAACTCATAAATGGAAGCGCCTTCATGGACTTCTACGCCGAGTACGCCAACGAAGAATGGCGCGGCAGTCAGGAAAAGCGAGGCGGCGGCAATTTTTGGTCCAACCAGATTTGGCGCGTCGGACCACGCTTTGCCGCTGCCGTAGTCCGCGCCGCTAAAGAAGGCCGACTGACATATAGGGAGGCGTACTCGCTGACTGACCTGATAGGCGAGACTTTTGAGAACATGCCGGAAAAACTGGAGTTGTCATTATGATGTCGATGACTCCACCCGAATTCGTCCTGGACACCAACATCTTTGTTCAGGCGAACCTAGGCTATTATGCGCCCGATATATGCTCGTCCTTCTGGCAAGTTTTACTTGAAGAATTTCGGAACGGACGAACCGTAAGCATCGACAAGGTGCGCGATGAGATTTTCCGAATAGATGATAATCTCAAGGAATGGGTGGGGACAGAAGCAGCCGCAATGTTCGTCTCGTCAGAGTTGCAACCCGTAGTCGATGCCTTTGCGGATATGGTGGCTTGGGTTCAGCAGAATGAATTTACCCCTGCCGCCAAAGCAGAGTTTTCGGACGCGGCGGACGGCTGGGTTGCGGCTTATGCCAGCGTGCATAATGCCACCGTTGTCACTCTCGAAACATTCGATGCGAACATAAGGCGAAGAGTGAAACTGCCAAATGTATGCCGCCAATTCAATGTCGATTGCATTGACACCTTTGAAATGCTGCGCAGGCTGGGCGTTCAGTTCTGATATGATGGTGATGGGTTGGCGATATCATCAGCGCACGAAGAGCGACGCACAGCCCACAGCAGACAAGGGGGCGATTCATGATGGACTGGGAGAAGTGTCCGGCAGTGGAAAGCGTTCCGGGCAGGCTCAGCGGGGCATGGGTATTCACCAATACGCGTGTGCCGGTTTCGGCCCTGTTCGGCAATCTCGCAGCCGGAGCGACGATTGAAGAGTTCCTGGACTGGTTTGAAGGTGTGGCGGAGTGGCAGGTGGACGCCGTGCTGGAGCATGTCGCCGAGAATCTGGATGCCAAGGTATATAACCGACCCCAGAGCAGATAGCGAAATTGGACGCGCTCGCCGCATCGGCAAAGTTGCTACTATCGTAGTCGAATGGAGACGGGCGCTTGCGCTGGACATGGGACCCGAACAAGAACGAAGCGAACAAGAGAAAGCACGGCATCAGTTTCGAGACCGCCGAGCGCGTGTTCGGAGATATTCTATACAAGACGGAAGCCAATCCGTACCCGTACGAAGAGCGATTCCAGACGATAGGCAGGGTGAACAATCAGACTCTTTTCGTGGTGCATACACTAAAGGATGAAGGTCTTGGCACAGACGCAATCGCCGGACGAATCATCAGCGCGAGGCTAGCCACCCGTCGCGAGAGGCAAGCTTATGAAGAATCAAGAAGCTGAACTGACGCAGGCTCAAAAGGACGAATTAGCCGCTCTCGCCGCGATGCCCGACGAGGAGATAGACCTCACCGATATGCCTGAGGTTACGGACTGGTCCGGAGCGGTGCGTGGACTGTTTCACCTACCCATCGATGAACAAAGAGAGGCAATAAGGGAACTCAAACGCAGACGGAACGCAATTATCGACACAACCGAGCACGGGCTTGAGACGCTAATCTACGACGCGATAACGGGCGACATTCCCCTTTCCGACGGACGCGTGGTGAGGGAAAGCGCGGCGGCTTACGGCGGCGAGTGGCTGCGGGGCGAATCGACCGACTACGACCGCGAACATTGCGTCGATCTATTTCAGTTCTCCTCCTTCCTCGCCGCTACGCAGCCCGAAGTCGCCGATGCCCTGTCCCTCAACACGAACAATCCCACGCGCCGGCAGTTCCTCGACCGGCTCAGTGGAGAGGTAGGGAGGCGCGGCGTGATCGATGTGCTGCGTAACGGCATAAAGCACCTTCAGCACAGCATCACGCTGTTCTACCCGTCGCCGTCCGCGAACAGCGAAACGGCGGCATACCTGCACAAGCAAAACCGCTTCTCCGTAACGCGCCAGCTGCGTTACAGCGCCCGCAGCAAGAACCGGTCCGTTGACCTCGCGCTTTTCGTCAACGGAATGCCCGTCGCCACGATGGAGCTGAAGAACAACCTCACCGGCCAGACATATAAGCACGCCATAGAGCAGTACAAGAACACGCGCAATCCGCGCCAGGAGTCGCTGTTCCGTCCCGGGCGCTGCGCCGCGCATTTCGCGCTGGACGAAAGTCAGGTCCACTTCTGCGCTGAGCTGAAGGGCAAGCAATCAGTGTTTCTGCCGTTCAACAAGGGACGCGACGGCGGCGCGGGCAATCCCGTCAATCCAAGCGGATTCCGCACCTCGTACTTATGGGAGGATATATTCCACCCAGATAGCCTGACCGACATCATCGAGAACTACGCCTGCGTCGTAACCGAAGGTAGGCGGGGCGGGAGGAAGACCAAGAAATCCATCTGGCCGCGCTATCACCAACTGGACGCGGTTCGCAAGATGCTGGGCGATGTGCGCGAGAACGGTGTAGGACGCAAATACCTCATCCAGCACTCGGCGGGCAGCGACAAGTCCAACTCCATCGCATGGCTTGCGCGGGGGCTGATGAGCATGGAGCCGGACGGCAGGCGACTGTTCGACAGCATCATCGTGATCACAGACCGGAGAGTGCTGGATAGGCAGATAGACGATACGATCAAGCAGTTCATGCAGATCGAGTCTAATGTCGGACATGCTGATTCCGCCCGCGACCTGGGACGGCTACTTCAAGAAGGAACGCGCATCATCACGACCACCGTTCAAAAGTTCCCGTTTATCCAGGACGCGATAGGCGCCGGGCGCAAGGACAAGAACTTCGCAATCATCATCGACGAAGCGCACTCCGGGCAGGGCGGCAGCACGGCGATAGAGATGGGCAGGGTTCTGGGTAACTCAGCCTTCTCCGGCGAGATAGAGGACTATGAAGATGCCATCAACGCTGCGATAGAATCCCGGCAACTGCTCACCAACGCCAGCTACTTCGCGTTCACCGCGACGCCCAAGAACAAGACGCTTGAGATGTTCGGAGAAGCGGAGTCACAGGCGGAAGGCGAGAAGAGGCATCGCCCGTTCCACTTGTACACGATGAAGCAGGCCATAGAGGAAGGCTTCATCATAGACGTGCTCACGAACTACACTCCTTACAGGAGCTACTACGAACTGAACAAGGCAATCGAAGACGACCCCGAGTTCGACAGCCGCCGCGCACAGCGCAAGTTGCGCCGGTATGTGGAGGAACACCCAATCACCGTGGCGCAGAAGACGGCGATAATGGTTGACCACTTCGAGAGCGCGGTATTTCGCCCGAAGAAGATAGGCGGCAAGGCGCGCGCGATGGTAGTAACCGAGAGCGTCAACCGCGCTATAGAGTATTACTATGCAATCAGAGAACGCATTCGTGAGGAAGGCTTAGACTACAGCGTACTGGTGGCGTTCTCCGGGGAGCGGGATTTCAACGGCGAGACGGTGTCCGAGCCTAAACTCAACGGCTTCTCGGAGAGCGAGACGGCAGCGAAGTTCCGTGACGGGGACTACCGCATTCTGGTATGCGCCGACAAGTTCCAGACGGGCTACGACGAGCCCCTACTGCACACGATGTATGTCGATAAGACGCTATCGGGCATCAAAGCCGTGCAGACACTATCGCGATTGAATCGCGTCGCCGAAGGCAAGCGCGAGACCTTCATTCTCGACTTCGCAAACGACGCCGACGACATAGAGCGTTCCTTCGCCGACTACTATCGCGCGACGATGCTGAGCGGCGAGACGGACGCGAACAAGCTCCATGACCTCAAGTACCGGCTAGACGAAAGCGAAGTGTACACGCAGGAGCGGGTGGAGGGTGTCAATCGCGCCTTCTACTTCCATAACGGTAACGGCCTAGGAAGCAGGCGCCGCGGGGACAGCTTCGAGCCTATCCTTGAGGATTGCGTCGAACGCTACTTGAAACTGGACGAGGACGGGCAGGTGGAGTTCAAGGGTGATGCGAAGTCATTCACACGCACCTATGCGTTCCTGAGTCAGATAACGGACATACGCAGCAAGGAATGGGAGGAACTGCATACCTTCCTGAGCTTCCTGATACCAAAGTTGCCGTCGCCCGTGGAGGATGACCTGTCCGCGGGAATAGAGCAGGCTGTGGACTTGGAGAGCTATCACATCGAAAAGCAAGAGATGATGAAGATCATCTTGGAGGATGAAGACGCCGAGATAGAGCCCGTTCCTGTCGGAATGGGCGGCGGACTGCCTGCGCCCGACCTGGACCCATTATCGGTCATCATCGACGAGTTCAACAAGCACCATCGACCTCCGGGCGTGAGTGAAGAGGACATGGCGAACTGGATTGTCACCATAGTGAACAAGGTCAAGGATGACAATAAGTTCCAGAACGCGCGCCTGCACTCTGACAGGGAGAATGCGGCACAGGAGCACTCGCGGGCGGTCAGCGAAGCGGTTATCTCGGGACTGAACAGCAATGCTGCACTGGTGGGCGCGTACTTCGATGAGCAGGGCAATCTCAGGAATAGGTTGAATGCGCGATTGTTCCACTTGAACTACTAGCGGAACATCCTTAGTGTCACTTCACGCGGCCAACTGCACATCGCGGCCCATACACATACACTTGCGCGCACGATATGCCCTTCCATTGTCTTCCGTCATTCTTATCGGTGCATGGCCGTAACGCAAAAAAGTCTCTTTCTCGCTGAAGCTTCAACGCGATTGCTTCGATATTGTAGTCAAAGTCCTGTAACGCAGAAAAAGAGAGTTTTCCCTATTCTCTGTCGGGACACCACGCAGGCGACACTCTCCCTCGGAATTTATCGCAGCTCGCACACCAGAGAATTAGGCCTACTCCCTCGTGCTGACACCCCAGACACTCCCTCAGTGGTCATATTCCATTCATTCTCTTTTCTTCAACGAAACGAGGGGGGCGCTCCAAGAGAGTCACCCACCTCGTCTTTCAACTCAAGACCGACGATCACATCACTAACCGTGGTGCATCCTTTTCGCCAACGCCAGCGCAATCATCGCGCCGGCGTCAGCGCAGGCGTTTCCCCACGAGTACCCGTGTGAGAACTCGCCGGGCGACAACGCATGTCCAAGCTCGTGTATCACGAGCGCCAGTTGCTCTCTGCCTCTTCCCTCAAAGAACTCGTCCTTCAAGCGCGCTAGATTGAACCTCATCGTTGGTCGCACCGAACCGAGTGTGCAGTCCGCGAGCGCGAAGGAGCGCGAATTGTGGATGAACACCGGGTCCACAACGACGCCGGCATAGCGGCCAAGCTCCCTCACCCACTCCGCGAATGCCAGTTTCACGGGATCGTCCGACACGTCAACTACCCTGAAGTGGGTATCCGGTTCGCCGCCCAGAGTCTTGCCGAAGCGCGCGCTCGCCGATTCCATTCCGCCGAGTTCGCGCAGGTTAATGCGCTCCTCTCTGCTCATCGTGCGCGGATGGACGACCTGATAGCCCTTATCCATAGCCTCGATGTTGGCGTTTCTGTCCGAAGACCACATCACGGCTCTTCTGCCGTAACGTCGTTCAACGGTCGTCCGCGCCGCCTCTTCGCTGAGCCTGCTGTCTTCGACGGCGGTCCTCACCCACGTCTCTCCGAACTCGTCGCGCTGCATTTCATCATGCATGGCGTTCAGCAGCTCAGAGTAGATGTCCTGAAGATACGTCTCCTTAACGGTGTCGCGGTTGGGGTTCAGCGGAATCTTCTGCAGCACGTTCACGTCGTACGGCGCGTCGATCTCCTGAACCGGCAGCCCCATCTCGTAAAGCCAGCCCTTGCCGTCAGGCGCGGCAGGTTTTAGTATCTCGACCCTCGTCTTGCGGCGTGTCTGGCGCATCGGCTCTCCCGGCTCTCGCTGGATCACGGTTTCGAGTGTCGTCTTATGCACCTTGAGCGGCGCGGAATGCGTCACCTCCCGGCGGTTGATCCTGAGAGCGCAGCACTCGGGCGGGCGGATGAGCCTGAGTCTTTGGCGCAGCGTCTCGGCGTCTTGTATCGACCACGGCATCACCACAACTACCTCAGTGCCCTTCTCGCGGCGATTGCGCCTTACGACACGCCCGCCGGTCGTGGGAAACTCCACGGTATAGCCCACGGTCGTTACCTTCGCCTCGGTCGCCACCGAGAGAACCTGCTGTTGGCCCCAGTTGAAGCGACCGCGCTTTTCAGCCATTCCGCGCTTCGGGTTGGGTCCGAATATCTCGTACATGTCCCTCGGATTCGCGTATCCGTTTCCATCGTCCTTCACGACAACCCTGACACCCTTGCCGGTGTAGTAATAGACACTCACCGCGGCGAAGGTTGCAGAGTCCTCGTCAAAGACGTTCTGCACCAGTTCGTATATCAGCCCCTCGAAGCGGTCCTTGCTCAGATCGCTCATACCTTCCACGCTGACCGTGAACCGCTCGGGGAAGAAGCCTGTTGTCAATTCCTTGCTCATTTGTCGTTCTCCATACCAACTGCTTGCTGCACGGGCAGCGCCGTCGCCGCCCGTTTACGCATTGCCTACTGGCTCTCCGCAGCAAATTTCTATTGCATAATCGACATTCCCGCACAATCACATAGCCCCCGCCGGAAGAGCGCCGACGAGGGCTGCGACTTACTCGATATTGCATAGATGGCCGCTTGAAAAGCGTGGGCGTCCGGTCGAATCAGGAGGCAGAGGACTTAGGACGCCCAGTCCTGCACGAACATCGGCATCACGACATGGACGTAATCGTCGCTTCCGACCGGCTTCAGGACACCCGGGCTGGTAGCCGACGTAATCTCTAATGCCACGTCTTCGCCAACCGCCTCCAGCACGTCGATGAGGTACTTGGAGTTAATGGCTATCCTGGCGTCCTCGCCCTCGACCGCAACGTCGAGCCGCCCCTGATTGTTCCCGACTTCCACGGCGCGGGCCGATACCGTCAGGCATCCGGGGGCGTCTTCTTCGCCTCCGGCCATCTGCAGGCGTATAACGTGGTTGTCGTCGCGGGCGAATACGGCGGCAGTCCGAGTCGCGCGCAGAAAATCGTCCGAACTAAGAACCACCCGTGTCTTGTAGCTCTGGGGAATGAGATTGCCGTAGGCGGGGAAGTTGCCCGCGATCAGCGAGGTGACGATCTCAACATCGCCGACACGACAGAGCGCCTGGTTGCTGGAGGGCGTCACCATCAGTTCCACCGCAGCCTCTTCGCTTCCGAGCAGGCGTCCTATCTCGTTCATCACACTCGCCGGCATTAGGAAATCGATGTCCTCGACGGGCGCCTCCGCCAGCTTGGCGCTGTACACCGCGAGCCTGAAGCCGTCGGCGGCGGCGACCTTGAACTCGTCACCCCTGATTTCCGTCTTCACACCGGTCAGCACCAGGCGTGAAGCCTCCGTGGCCGCTGCGAACGACACGCGGCTGATCGCCTCGCGCAGCACGCCGGACTCGATCTTCACTGCCAGTCCGTCCTCAACGGTCGGTATCGGCGGGAAGTCTTCGCCCGAGGTTCCGCTGATGTTCGCCTCGAAGCGCGCGCACTTGACATTCACGCCAATAGGCTCCGAGGTCTTTTCTATGTCGATCGCCTGCTCCGGCAGCGAGTTCACGAACTCGCTCAGCAGCCGAGCGGGGACCGCAACGGACCCCTCCTCCTCGACCTGCACCCCTATCCAGGTCGTCATAGCGATGTTCAGGTCGGTTGCCGAAATCCTGAGCATGGACTGCTCGGTGGACAGGAGCACATTCTGGGTAATGGGAAGCATAGAGCGCGACGAGACCGCCCTTGCCACGATCGACAGGCCGCGCTTGAGGTCTTCCTGAAGGCATGTAATCTTCATCGTTGTTTCTCCTTGATGGCTTATGAGTAATTTTCGGGGGTAATGCGCAGCCACGATCCGCATCGCCGCTGCATCGTTCAGTGAGTCAGACCCGCTTGCCAACAGTTCCGGCAAGCCGGTTGGCGACGCTTGAGCGCAGACTTCAGGCGACCATCGCCTCGAACTCGCTTTCGGTCACGACGCGGACGCCGAGCTTCCGCGCCTTGGCGAGCTTGCTGCCGGCCCTCTCGCCCACGATGAGCAGGTCGGTCGCCTTCGTGACGGAACCCTGGGCCGTTCCACCCAGTTCCGCGATCCGCGCGTTGATGCCGCCTCTGGTGTAACCTTCCAGCTTGCCCGTGGCGCATACCTTCATACCCGCCAGAGGTGAGTCCTTAGAGTCAGCATCGGCGTCAGTCTCCTCTATCAGACTTCCGGCGCAGACTCCGAGCTCCTGCAGAAGAAGCAGTTGCTCCCGATTGCTGGCGTTCTCCATGTAGCTGACGAATGACTCCGCCATCTTCGGACCGAAGCTCTCCACCTGCCGTACCTCGTCGTATGTCGCATCGAGCAGTCTGTCGAGACTGCCGAAATGCTCCACCAGCTTCTCCGACGAGCTCCGCCCGACCTCTCTGATACCGAGAGCCGCCAGCAGCTTGTGAAGCGGCCGGTTCTTCGACTCCCTGATCTCACGGAGCAGGTTCTGCGTCTTCCTGGGCCCGAAGCCGTCGAGCCTGCTGACGTCCTCAGCCTTGAGCCGGTAAAGGTCGGCGACCTGCTCAACCAGCCCGTGGGAGATTAGCTGCCTGATCAGCGCCGGCCCCACGCCCCGCACAGCCATGTAGTCTTGTCCGACGAAGTGCTCCAGCCCACGCTGCAGCTGCTCCGGGCACAGCAGCGTGTTGCGGCAGTAGATCCGGGCCTCGTTCTCAGGACGCGCCAGCTTACTGGCACACGCGGGACAGACTGACGGGAACTCGATGCGCCTCTCGTCGCCGGTCCGCTCGTCTGTGAACACCTCGGCGACCGCGGGGATGACGTCGCCGGCGCGCTTCACCAGGATGCTGTCGCCGATCCGCAGGTCGAGCTCGTCGATGACGTCCTTGTTGTGCAGCGTGAGCCTTGAAACGGTCACGTCACCTATTACGACGGGCTGCACCTCTCCGACAGGCGTCACGGCGCCGGTGCGCCCTACCGAGAAATAAACGCGGTTGAGCCTGGTGCGCTCGGCCTTTGCCGCAAACTTGCAGGCGAATGCCCAGTTCGGCGCCGTGCGCCCGGCTCCGAGTATCTCCCGCGCCGGCAAGTTGTCCAGCTTCACGACAACGCCGTCGCAGTCGTAGCCGATGTCCCTGCTCTTCTCCAGCAGGGCGCTGAACGCGCGCTCGATGTCGCTCTCGGTGCGCAGTCCTCCGATGCCGTGCTCGACGACCTTGAAGCCCAGACTTGCCAGCCACTCCATCACCTCGGAGTGGTAGGTAAAGCCCCTCGGCCGGTCGGAGTGCAGCAACCCATAGGCGAAAAATCTGATGCCGCGCCTGGCGACCTCCTCCGGGTTGGAGTGCCTCATTCCGCCGGCGACGGTATTTCGCGGGCTTGTGTAAAGCTCCTCACCGTTCTGCTCCCTGTCGTTGTTCAGCAGGATGAAGTGCGAGTTCGGTATGTACGCCTCGCCAACCACCGAGATGCGGCCAGATACCTCCTGCCGCAGTTTTCGCGGCACGTCCACTATCTGCAGCGCGTTCTCAAGGACGTTCTCGCCAATTGCGCCGTCGCCGCGCGTGGCCGCTCCCGTGAGCACGCCGTCCTGGTAGTCCAGTCGCAGCGCCATACCATCGATCTTCAGGTCCGCATAGCCCTCGGCGTCCTTTATCTTCCTGACGATGGCATGCCATGCTTCAGCCCGCTCCAGCTGGTCCGAGGCGTTGTTGAGGCTCAGCATCACCGCCGGATGCGCCACCTTCGGGACGCCTGTCGGCACGGGAGCGCCGACCACTAACGGCGCTACGGGCTGCGCGGCGTCACCGCGAAGAAGCCGGTGCCGCTTCCGTAGCAGTTTGTCGTACTCCTCGTCGGTTATGAGTGGCGTGCCCCTGTCATAGAGCCGCGAGTGCAGCCTGATGCTCTGTTCCAGCAATTCAATTTCAGTCATTTCAATCTCTCCCTGTACGAGAAAGAGGGCAGCGGCGAACCGCTACCCTCGTTGAGTATGTCTATGTTTTCTGCCGAGACGCCAAGCTAACGCGCCTCGGACCTCGATTACGCAGTTTCATCTCCTCGGGATACCGCTCGCGTCTCAGCGCCGTCTGCGCGGTTCGCGTCTATCGGCCGGGGACCCAACATACGCTCCAGCAGGTAGTCGTACTCCCCTTCCATCATCTGCCGCAGCACCAGCGCGACGCCGTCTTCCGCTGAGCGCACCAGCACACCGCTGTCCCACACGGGTTCCGAGGTGATGCCCCTCAGTTGGTCGATGATTCCCTCGACCTGTCCGCCGATGCGAAGGCAGTACGAGACCATGCGTGCCAGCCCTTCGAGGTGGGCGTGCTCCACCTCTCCGCACTTGCCGACGCGCAGGAATATCTCGAATGGACGCCAGTTCTCGTCCACATTGACGGTGACAAACATCCTTCCGCTGACCGTCTCCACTCTGGGTGTAACACCCGCAGCCAGTTGCGGCCTCTTCCGCGCTCCATAGTTTGCGTCCTGCCGGATAACCCTCTCGTCGGACTGGTCTATGGTCAGATTCAGTTCCTCGTTCAGTTCCAGTGCGAAGCCCTTGAGCGTCTCCGAAATGGACTCATTGTTATCCGGTGACGCCTTCAGGTTTTCGGTGTCCCCGACGACACTATTTGTTGCCGTAACTTCCTGTAACATCCGCTTTCTCCATTTCGTTAAATTCGGCGCGAGAGCTTCGGCAGCATATTCGCGCGCCTCATGCTGAATGCCCTGTCGTTGTGACAGATGATGTGGTCGATGATTTCGATCCCCAGCGTCTTGCCCACACGGAAGATGTCCCTCGTAGTTCGTCTATCCAGCCTGCTCGGCTGTATACATCCGGACGGATGGTTGTGGAACAGCGCCACGTACTCCGCGCCCGTCAGCAGGGCGTCGCGGAAGACGTCGCGCGGCTCCAGCCGCTGAATGCCGTCAGCCGTGCCCTGATACACCATCCGCTTCGCCAGAAGCCCGTCGAAGCGGGTCAGCGCCGCCACGTGCAGCTGCTCATGCCCCAGTCCGTACAGGTCATCGCGCACCAGCTCGAACAGCGCCTCTGGACCCCTCACGATGAGAAGTCCCACCGTATCTCTCTTCAGGCTGTCCGTGTCATGCCCCAGCAGCGTGAGCGCCTCAATGAGGTCGGCCGCGTTGCCGCACCGACACTGCCTGAGCATCCTGAGCAGGGGAACGGCAGCAGCCACCGGGTCGATTACAATCTTTTCTCGCCTTCCTTTCGATATGAGAACCAATAGTCACCTCCCGTCCTTCGCCAGCCGTCTGATTCGCAGAACGTAGGGTGAATGTGCGCTGCTGAACCTGCGCCTGGCCCCGCTCAGGGATTCCTCGGCGGTCATATCGAACGCCTCTCCCCAGTCGTAGGCGTCCTGCCCGACGGCTTCCGCACCCATAGGCTCATTTCTTGCCGGTCTCGCCGCGTTATCTCCCTGCCGCTGCTGGTTCAGGAACCGGCGATAGCAGGACTTCTCGCCTGTGTGATAGCTCCTCACCTTGGAGACAAGCGCCCGGGAGTCGTTTCCGTTGCTACTTGCCAAATCCACCGTCGTCGTCTGCACGGCAGGCGCGTCAGTGTCGATACTCTCTCTGCACCAGTCGCAGATCTTCACAATCTTCTTTGCCATTTCAGGCTCCTTTCCTGACGAAGAAAGCCCCCACGCACATTGCGATGGGGGCTTTCGGTCAGAACCGGGTTGCCGGTAGGCTAGTGTACGTTCATCAGAGACTGCTGCTTCTCAGCCTCCGATTCGTTCTTGCGGCTGGGACGCTTGCGCTTGCCGCGCTCCATGTCCTCTGTCGTCAGGTCGAAGGCGCTCAGCCATGCATCCATGCTCACAGCGCCATAGGCGTCCGGATCGGGCGCGTCGGCAGCTGGTTCAGCTGCTGCCTTCGGGGCGTTGACCGGCGGCGCTACCTCGACCGGCTCATTGCTGTCTGCCGTTGCCTTCAGACGCTCGTTCCACGGGCCGTAGCAGCCCATGTGGAACACCCGCCCCGGCACTATCCTGACCCCATCCAGAGAGCTGATGCTCTCGACCGCGGGCGTCTTGATGCGCTGCTCGTCTCCCAGGATGAACTGTTCGCAGCCGTCGCAGACCTCAAGGGCGTCGCCACCCGGCTCGAGTATGCCGAACAACGGCATTCTGAAGCCGTCCCCGGCATCCTCGTTCCCTGTGCCATTGCTTTCAGTGGGAGTGAGAGTCTGCGTCACCAGCGAAGCCGCAACGTCAGCCGTCAGCCCGTCCGCTTCCTCGGTCTCGAAGTTAACATCCCAGGCGTCCGCGTCATCGACCAGCAGTTGCTCGCTCTCGGCGTCCGTGTCCAGCCCGGCGATGTTTATGCCGGACTCGAAACTTCCGTCGAACTCGAAGTCGCCCTCTACGAGCATCCGCGCGATGTCGCGCCCCATGCTGTCGCCGCCCGCCAACGCGGTAAGCCCGTCATTGGACAGGTCACCCTCGACGGCGAGCGAAGTGGCGACCTTCTGGGCTATCAGGTAGAGCGCCTGCGTCTGCTTGCTGTCACCGTAGGTCAGGTAGTAGATCCTCACAGGCTGCGTCTGCCCGATGCGCCAAGAGCGACGCGACGCCTGCCTGACGCGGGCGGTGTTGTAGTCGGCCTCTAACCACACCAGGGTCGGAAAGTCCAGCATATCCACTCCGGTCTCTACGAGCTGCGGGTGGCATATCAGAACGTCCAGCCCCATCTTCAGCTGCTCGTCCAGCCAGCCCATCCGCTTGTCCGCGTCAACGGTGTTCGAGCGCAGCACGCTCGCGCGGATGCCTTCCTTGCCCAGAATGTCGGCGAGGCGAGGCATTACGTCCCTCTTATTGGTGTGGACACAGAAGACCAGCACCTTGCGGCCGGCCTCCTTCTCCGCCTTCACGATCTCCAGCAGTTTCTCCTCCTTGGGATAGAGCCTGTCGGCGGAGAGCGGCGGGCGGTCTATCAGCACGCTGCCGTCCGCCGGGCTGTGTATGACCGCCGCCTCCGGCTGAGTGCAGCAGTCCGGGTAGCTTATGACCGCCTGCCCGTATATGGACACGAGCTGCGCGGCGGTGCGCGGGTCCGTGTAGGTCAGCGCCTTTATCTCCTCTCTGACGCGCCGCTCCATCACCTGGTACACGTCCTTCTGCGTGTCGCCGGTTACCGGATCGGGCGTCTCGTCGAGGTCCACGGTTATCGAATGCTCGCTGAAGTCCGGCAGTCCCGCCGCCACGTCCAGCAGCCGGATGAACACCGCCTGTCCCAGGATGTACCTGAGCACCCCCGGCATCGCTCCCGGCAGGTCCTTGGGCTTTGAGTTCTGCTTCTTGTTGCGGCTGCGCTTGCTGTTCTCGGCGTCAAGGTAGATCGTCTTCTCCACGAAGCCGAAGATGTTGCGCCAGCGCGTCTCCTCGCCGTGTCCGAAGTCGCGGCGTATGCCGCGTCCGCCGAAACCCCAGAGCAGGTGGAACAGGTCCCGGGCGTATCCGGCCATAAGCGTTCCGGTCAGGCTCATGTTCTGCGGAACTATCTCCGACATCATACGAGCCATCATGCCCTGCACAGAGTTCCCCGCCTTGTACTGATGCACCTCATCATTGATCACCAGCTGCGCGAAGTCGGGCATGTACCGCTTTATGTACTCCGCGAGATCGTAGCGCCTCGGCGGAACCTGCTTCGTCTTGAACACCTCACGCTGCTCGGCATCCGCCACCGCGAACTCGTCGGGCGAATAGTCGGGAGACAGCGATCCCATCCCCAGGTAGGATAAGGCCTGCTCGGCATCCACGCTGCCGGCGTACAGATAGCGTCTGAGAACCTTCTGCTTGAGCTTCTCGCCGCGCGTGGGAAAGCCGGTGTCAACCGCGCTAACTCTGGTGTTGGTGAGAGCCTGCCATAGCGGAGCGCCGCACTCGCGCGACTCTGTGCCGTAAGCGTCCGCGCCAAGGTTGTCCTTGAACACGGCGCGCCCGACCGTGATCCGATTGGCGCAGAAGCGCCGCCGTCTGGCGAGCCAGTCCCACTCGGCGGGCTCGTCGTCCTTGCCCACCAGGATCGGCTGTCCGCAATCGGTGCAGCACATCCTCTGAACCTTGCGCCTGACGACCTTCGTGAGCTTCTCGTCGCCGGTGTCGTCGCCCTCGTCCTTCATGACCTCGACCTCCTCTATGAACGGCCGCCATTTCGGATGCGTCATCTCCCCGGTCGTCTCGGCGTACTCCGGCTGCGGGCGGTATCCCCAGCGCCAGTGGACGGCGGGGATGCGTCCGTAGCTCAGCTTCGCCGTGCTGTGCGCGAAGATCGCATAGACCGGGGTGTCGAGGTCCTGGCCGCCATAGTTGCGCCCCAGCCACCGGATCTGCTTGAGCGGGCTGCGGTACAGGCGATAGAACTCCTGCCTGGCCTTGGGACCGACCGGCTTTCGACCGACGACATAGACTCGCACGCCGGGGATGGTCTTCAGTATCTCGTCCTCCCACTTCCACACGAGCGTGGGCGGGCACAGCACGAAAGTCCGCCGCAGCCCAGCAAGGTAGGATGCGGCGAGGCTGATGTAGGTCTTGCCTGTGCCCATCTCGCCCACGACCGTGGTGCCGTGCTCTCCGGAGAGCAGCGAGTGCATCGCGCCCTCGATAGCCAGTCGCTGCCCGTTGCCGGGCATGGGCCTGCGGAGCAGCCTGTGGTACTCGGGCGCGTGTCCGAGCAGGTCGCGCAGCGCCTTCGGGCTGTACTTGGGCGGCATTATCGCGGCAAGGTAGTCCGCAAGCTCCCTGCTCCACTTCGCGACGAACTCCCCGAGCTGCACATCGTCGGTGAACTCCCACGTGGACGGGTCGAGCGTCACCGCGCTGCTGGTCATGCGCTCCGTTAGCCGCTGCACGGTGCCGGACTCGTTCTCCTTCTCCACGTCCACGACCTTCTTCGAGGCGGCCCTGAATATCGTGGCCTCCTCGTCGTTCGACAGGCCGATACCCAGTCCGCCCACGCCGCCGCCGGACATGATCAGTCCCATGTGGCCGACGCGCGGCGGCATCAGTGGCTCCACGATGTCGTTTGAGGGCGGGCTGGTCATGTCCCGCCATTCGGATCTCGTCTCGTAGCCGGTGCGCGAGATCTCCTCAAGGATGTCGGCGTAGTCCACGCGCAGCGCGGTGAACCTGTCAACATCGTTCTTCGCCTGCACGAGGCTGTACCTTGTGTCTTCCCCGATGACGTCCAGCTTGCCCTGCGCGAAGCTCTCCAGCTTCTGCCTGTTCTCGGTCTGGTTCGCCGGACTGGTGTTGCGGACGGCCACCAGCATCACCTGGTTGAAGCGCTCGGCGTCCGGGTTGTCGTCCTCCTGCCAGACGCGGAAGGCGGAGTAGTTCCGCGCCAGGAACTTCGCGCTGGTGTTCAGCACGTAGCGTGGCACCATATATATGAGGATGCCGCCCGTGACCAGAAGCTGCGTCGCCCTGACGAGGAAGCGCTGCTCCAGCCTCTTGAAGTCCGGGTCGTAGTCATAGGGAGGGTTGAGGAGCATGAGGTTGAACGCCTCCGGCGTCACCAGTGTGTTGAAGTAGTCGGTCTGCACCACGCGCCTGAGCTTCCTGCGCGCCTTGCGCGCTCGCTCGGTGTCCAACTCCACGCCGTAGGTCTCGATCTGTTTCTTCGCTATTCGCCGTCCGGTCCTGCCCCCGTACTCCGCTCGGATGGCGTCGGCCAGCGTTCTCAGGGCATCGCCCTCTCCGGCGCACGGGTCGATGAGCCGGATGGGAGCCAGGTCGCGCAGCTGCCCGATGTTGTCGAAGAGCTGGGTAAGCCCCGCGATGGTGGGGCCGTAAGAGGGCAGATATTCCATATCCGCCTGAGCTGATAGTCTGCTCATGTCGTTCCTCTCTGAAGTTCTTCATTCGTTGTTGGCCTGTCACGCCCGGGGCGCGACAGACACGTTCCTGTCCAAATGCGGGATGCCGTTCGAGATAAAGCAAAAGCACCGATCGGCAATTCACTGACCGGGGCTATTCTTATCGAGACGATTTCACAATTCAGATACTGACCCCAAATTAGCGATATATCGCCAATGTCACCCGAGCCAACTTGCAGCATACTCAGGCATAATCCGGGTAGCGTGACGGCGTTCATCGCCTCCTGGCATCCTTCGACAGCGCAGTGTGGTCTTAGCCTTGTTTTTGTTTACAGCCATAAACGATAATAAGAGTGCAGGCTATTTTCATTCCCGCTAATAAGGACTCACTCGTAATGCCTTCGCCCGGCCTCGACCGACGCCCTCACGGAAAGCTCGTAATCGGAACGGGCGGCTACCGAGCGTTCGTGCCCGCGGCTCTGCCGCCTGAAATCAACTGGGGCGAGACTCTCGCCTTCAGACTGTCTGACGCGGACCGCTCCATTGGCAGGCTTGCAGGTGAAGGAAGGCGACTGCCCAATCCGCACCTGCTGATTCGCCCGTTCATACGCAAGGAAGCCGTTCTGTCCAGCAGAATTGAGGGCACACAGGCGAGCCTGGGCGAGCTGCTGGCCGCAGAAGCCGGTGCTGCGGTGGAACGAAGTCCTGCCGACCTGCGTGAGGTGGGCAACTATGTCACGGCACTTGAGTACGGATTGGAGCGGCTGGAATCCCTGCCTCTCTCCCTGCGTCTTGTGCGCGAGTTGCACGAACAACTGATGCGCGGTGTGAGAGGCGACATTGCAACGCCAGGAGAGTTTCGACGCAGCCAGAACTGGATTGGCCGTCCCGGAAGCACACTCGCTGACGCCACCCACGTGCCGCCACCGCCCTCTGAACTGATGTCGTGCCTTTCGGCCTGGGAGCAGTTTCTGCACGACAGGACATTCCCGCCGCTGGTGCATGCCGCGCTTGTCCACGCGCAGTTCGAGGCCATTCATCCTTTCCTTGACGGCAACGGTCGCGTTGGACGCCTGCTGATCACGCTGCTGCTGGCACACAGGGAAGTCATGCCGTCACCGCTTCTCTACCTGAGCGCATACTTCGAGTCCACGCGCCCTGAGTATTACGCGCGACTGCTGGGCATAACCGAGCGCGGTGAGTGGGAAGAGTGGCTGGTCTATTTCCTCAATGGCGTTGCCGCTCAGTCCGAAGATGCCATCGAGAGGATACAGCGCATAGACAGCCTGCTGTCCGGATGGAAGTCGGAGCTTGCGCGGGCGCGGTCGCGGCTTCCTGAAATGGCGCTCGATCTGTTCTCCGCGAATCCGTTCTGGACGGTGGGTGCGCTTGCCGAGCGCCTGGACGTGGCGTACACGACGGCGCAGAGAGCGGTCAACCGGCTTGAAGCGCTCGGTGCGGTCTCGCGCGTCGGGGACGACCGTCGCAATCGAGTGTACTGCGCTCAGGCCATCCTGGACGTGCTCGAAGAGCTTTAGTGACGGATGTGGACCCAGCCAACCGCGCCGGCTCCTACGCTACGCGGATTATGTCTGAATATGCTACAAATCGGGGTGTCGAGGGCCGGGACGAACTCTACTCTCCCAGGATTTATGAAATCATCTCCGGCGCTAGTCTGCGTTGAGAATTATGTGAGCCGAGTTTCTCTAAGAGTGACGCTCACGTCTTTCTCAGGTAAAGCCCCTTCGCTCCTCAACCTGTAACGAATCCCTCCGGCGTCCATGCAAGCGCCGCGGCCCTGCCTTCAGGAGAGACGCCTTCAGGCAACTCGTCGCCCGCAGCAAAGGCGAGTTCCATCGACTTCGCCAGCTCCGCCCTTTTCTCCCCCGAGTGGGCATCAGCCCACTCCGCGCCGAGCGTTTCTCCAGCAATGGCCAGGATTCGGGCTTTCGTCAGCCGACCCCAGAAGTTATCGGCGGTCGGGCGGAATTTCACCTCAAAATCGATACCGAGGTCGTCAACGACCATCTCGACTTCGGGAGAAGCGGTGGCGTCAACGGTCAGCTGCCCCTTGTAGGTGGCGGCGACGCAGGCGGCAAATATCGCTTGCTTCTCCTGCTCGCTGAGCCCGCGCATCCGCTCGAATGCAACGCCGTCATCCGCTTCTTTCACCCAGTCGATTGGAAGCGTCTCAACGTCTATCGAGTCAGTCGCGCCCTGCCGGCTGCCATAACGGAACAGCTCGACATCGAGCGCATGATCGAAATACCTCTCAACGGCGAACACCTCTCGGGCCATCTGGAACAGCAGCAGGTCGAACGTCTCCGTGAACGCGCCGGAGAGACGGGAGCTCACGATCTTCGTGCGCTCATAGCGCAGCTCGTCCATGAGCTTCTTGCTGTAACCCGCCTTCTCCCTGGCCATCCTCTCCGGATCTCTCCACGTCGCGCCGCCGGACACGGAGCTTGCCTTCGGCATATCTTCAGGTCTGACGAGGCCCTCGATGACCTTAGCCTTCCCGGAATAGTCAATCGTCACCACGCACCCTGCCATCGCTCGCTGCTCCTCGGAGTAGGTGTCGCGGGATGCCTTCAGGTCACTCAGCTCCTGCATACGCCGGTTGACGCTGTTGTAGTCCTCTCGCGTCTCGTCCGAGACCCCCGCTTCATGTATATCCTGCAGCCGTTCCATCAAGCCGTCCATCTCAGCGTCTTCGTCGGGCGTCAACTCTCCTCTAACCGGGTAAACCTTGTTGAACTTGCCCTCTTCCTCCCATCCGAATTCCAGCTCGAACTCCACCCACTTCCATGACTCTCTGAGTTCGTCCGCGATTGCCGCCAGCTTGCGGTCAGCGAGGTCGTACAGAGTCTGAGGGTTTTCGAGCCAGACGCCGTGACTGTCCTCGGCGGCGAACAGGTCCCGCGTCACGCGGCCCCCGGCCTGCTCATACTCATCAATGCCGACGAACTCCGCGACCCGCGAGCTGCCCCGGATGCTGTCCTCAAGCAGGATAGCCCGCACGTTGTGTTCGCCCACATACGATCTCGTCTCGCGCAGGTTGTTCCAGATCTCCTCTTGGAGCTTCCGGTCGGTGGTGAGGGCGAAAGCCATCAGCGTGTCCTGGTTGGTGTCGCCGTCCCTGTACGCCTGAAGGATCATCGGCGAGACGTTGCCGAGGCGCAGCCGCTGCTCGACGGTCCTCTCGGCCATCCCGAACCTCGCCGCTATCTCCGTGGCGGTGCTGCCGTCGCGCACGAGCTGCGCGAACGCCTCCACCTCGTCTGCCGGATGCATGCCGGCCCGCATCGTGTTCTCGATGAGCGAGACCTCGACGGCCAGGGAAGCGTCCTCGATAAGCAGGCAGGGCACGGGGAATTCGTCGCCGATCACGCCTTCTGCGGCAAGTTCCTTCAGCAGCGAGGCGCGCCTTCTGCCGGCGTCGACATCGTAGCGACCATCGATGTCCTCGGTCCTGTGGACAACGAGGTTCTGAAGAAGGCCGTGAGCTGCGAGCGAGGCTTTAAGCTCCGCGTCGGCGAAGCCGTCTGCAGGAGTCCGCCTTACATTCAATTCCGAAACCGTCAGGCAGTTCAACGGGACGGTTATCTCAGTCGTATTGTTCATTTCATTCTCCTTGGGGTCTGAAATTGCTTCGGAAATAGAAGAAGCCCCACGCTGCGATCGCGGGGCTTCACACTAAATTAAACTTTCGCCTGTACTGCTCTGTAAAAAAGAAAAAGCCCCGGTCAGCGATATGCCAACCAGGGCTTCTCTTATACGAGGAAATTCTGCTACGAAACCAGCTGTATCACGATGCCAACCAGCACGGCGCCACCTATTCCAAGCATAAAATACATCAGGCGGTCTATCTTCGCGTTGACCCTTAAGTCCAAGGCGTCTATCTTCGCGTCTAGTGCCCGGTAGTTCTCGTCGCTCCGGCGTCCGTTCTCGCGCACGACTTCGATGAGCAACTCCTGCTGCGCCTCCACCGCCGCCATGCGCTCGCCTATGGTCCTCTCTTCAACAGCCTGAACCTGCTGTTCCTCGTTTGTCGTTACCAAAGTTCTTCCCCCTCTGAGTTATCCGTATCTTACCACAGGTCATCAACGCCTGATGAACCCGCTTGCCGCTAGTAAGAGAGTGTCACCGAGATGCCATAATGCGCCGGCAACTTGCGCTCCTTCCAGTATTCTTCGCACCACTCCAGGAATGCCTTCGCCTGCTCGACATCATCCTGTTCGTATCCGCCTTGCTCTTCCATCGACTCGTATGCTGACCTGATTTCCTCCAGCGTCAGCACCTCGTCGCTTTGGATGCAGGCGAAGTGAACCAGGTGATCATCCCACAGTGCAGGCCCCGGGCGGGGCGCGTTCCAGTTCGTCCTTTCCACGAATCCTATGTCCAGTCCCATCAGCTAACCTCTAACTCTCCCGCGAGCGTCTCTCCGTCGCGGTCCTTGAATATGTAGTCGTGCAGCGCAATCGCCTTGCGCCACCCCAGTTCGTTCCGCCGTCCGTTCGAGCTCAGGCACACGTTGTCTCCCAGATGATGCTTGATGATCAGCAGTGAGACGCACACCACGATGTCGTAGGGGTAACGGTGCGTCTTGCAGTACGAGTAGCCATCCCGCAGCCCAAGGCTGGGGTTCAGATCGAACATCGGCGGATATGTGAAGTCGTCGCACGCCTCAGGCTCGATACCGTTGAACGCGATATGCCTTGGGTTTATCAGCGGGCGGCTCTCGGGTGTGCCGTACATGTCTCCAATCGGGACCTCACAGCGCCGTATGACTTCTGCAATATCCCTTCCTATCTCAGCTATCTTGAGATCCACTGTCGTGTCCAGAATTTCATAGTAGTGCGTGTATCCCATGAAAAGGGGCGGCGTGATGCCACACCGCCCGTCCCCTAGCTCTGCTCGCGCTCGATCTGCCGAGCCTGCTGCACCAGCAGCGCAAGCTCATCGGTCGAAGCCTGGCTGATCGGCTTGCCGTGCTTCTGCATGTAGTTGGTGAATATCTGCCCTCTGTTGAGGCCGCACTCGATGCCAATTGCGATGTACTCCTCCAGCGCCTCGTCTCGCGACGGCGCTCCCGGCCCGCTGCCATTCGTCGCGGGCGCGGCATGCGGCGAGTCGCCTGCGCCATCCCGAGAGGCGGGCGCGGACCGGGCAGATGCAGTTCCGCCGTTGCGCTGCTGACCGCTGGTTGCTGGGGCGGCGTAGCTCGCCGTCTCCTTCGTCAGAGGCACCTCGGCCGGCACATACGGCGTCTGCACGCAGTAACCGGTCTCCGTGTTGTCCTTGCGGGAGCAGAAGTAGCCGTCTCCGCGATTGCTCTCTCGGATGTGCCTGCCGGGACCGTGCCTGGGGCAGGTGGGCTGGTTGGGATCCGACGCGGCGCTCTCTACGTCCCCCGAGTACAGCGCGTTGCCGAACTGGTTGCCCAGCCCACGGCTGCACCGCTTGAGACCGTCAGAGATGCTGCCCTTGCGCGCCTTCTCGTGGTTCTCAAGAACGACATACATTGAGGCGCCGGGCTTCATCTGGTCAACGATACCGAATCCCTCGTCGCTGAACATCTCGCGGTCGAAGACGTACAGCGCCACAAGCGCCGCGTAGTATTCGCCCCTGCGAATCGCGCCCGTGCCGGCGTCCACATGCTCCACACTGACGAATGTGGGACCCGCCTTCACCCTGTAGTACCAGTTTCCGTGTCCGAAGATTCGGTTGTGCTGGTTGATGACCTCGTTGGTCTCCAGGTAGGAGTATTCCTTGCCGCCCGCGCCCGTGTAGCTGTCCACCAGCTTCGGGTCCAACGCCTCCTCCAGCTTCTTCACGATCTCCGCCGGGAACGCGCCGCTCTCGCTTCCGTTTACGTTGTACTGTCCGTTGCTGTTCTCCACAGTATTTTCCTTTCCGGCCATTGCCAGTTGCATTTCATTAGTAAGGCCGCGCTACGCGCCTGTTACCAGCTCAAGCAGGGCTGAGATGGGCTGCGACTCCGCGAGCATCTTCAGCAGCTCGAAGAGTCCCCATCCCGCCGTCTTTGATGAGATCCACAGGATGACCAGAAGCGTGGGCACCGTCTTTACGAGAAGGTCGGCTACACTTCTGACCAGTCCGTCAATCTGCCGTTTCGCTGTATCCATCGCGCTACCTGCCCAGCAGCCCCGGGTTCAGCGCGCGGAAGTTCGCCGCGACTATTCCGCTGAACATCTTGTCGTCCGCACCGTGGCCGAACGCGCTGTACAGCCTGATCGGCTCGTCAGGGTGGAAGAAGACGACGCGGTCGTCGTCCGTGATGCCGCCGCGCTCGCGAGCCTGTTTCAGTTCCTGAAACAGCTGGCGGTCAATCGGCTCTTCGTGGTGTTTCCGTGCTTTCATTGACTCATTCCTTTCAGGGCAGCGGCGCAGCATGTCCCAACGCAGGCGGGGAGCCACGCCATGAGAAAGCCCCTCCCGATTCGCATCGAGAGGGGCTGTTGCTTACCTCGGTATATTTTCGACGCCTACGGCTACAGTCCTATGTCCTTGTGCTCGTACTCGAAGCCGTCGTCCTTCGCGTTGTCGAAGAACTTCGAGTCCCCGGAGCGCACCCACCGATAGACGATGGACAGCGCCTCCCGCTCCGACAGGGCCGAAACCCTTATCGAAGAGCTGCCGGAGTAGGGCACGTAAACCGTGTACTCCGACTTCTCCCTCTTGCCCGCTTCCCTCGCTCCGACGCGCACCGCTTCCATCACCGCCTCGTCCAGGCTGTCGAACTCGTCAGCCCTGCCGAGCGTCACTACTCTCGCCATGCGCGGAGGGTCCATCCGCTCACTTTCGCTCGTGTAAAGGTACAGCTTCCAGTAGCCGACCCTGCGCTCGCTCTCAGACTTGCCATGCCTGATGTCGTGTATCGCCATTCTGGAGACCGGCTGATTGGACGAAGGCAGCAGTCCGCGATGCCACATAGCGTCATAGCCCCTCGCCGGGCATGCCCGCGTGCTCCAGTCGTCCGCTCTAGTCTCCGGAACTCTCAGGTCCGTCATCTCACCTTGTCCTTATCTCTTTGGGATAATCTCAGACCCCGCCAGCTCGGCGAGGCCTGCATCGCTTCTAGAACATCGCCGTCTGCACGGTAACCTCCGCGGGCTCTTCGTCGACGGAGACGTCCTTGTCTGCTTCGACTTCAGGGGCGAACATCCTCGACAGTCTTCTGGCCGCGCTGTGCGCGCCCTCGTTTATCTGCCGGATGTACTCGGTCGCTATCGTCTCCCGCGCCTCGCCTTCCACACCTTCCGCCATCCTGCGGAACCGGTAGATGTGGCAGCTGCCGTACTTGCCGTCCGCCGGTGCTATCGGGATAGTTCGCAACCCTCCCGTTTGCAGCGAGCCGCACAGAGTCCTGCACTCGCCGGCGATCGGGCATGCTTTCAGATCGCGCCTGACTTCCTCCACGGTCTTATCGGCGGCACCGCTCAGCAACTCGCGGGCGTGCCTTATGGTGGCGCCCTCTGCCAGCGCGACCTTGATGCTCACGTCGATGGACTGTTCGGTCCACTCGCGCACACCGTCCACGAGCATCTGCTCCTTGCTCCTGTCTCCGACGCCACCGATGAAGATCCCTTTCGGCCCATCGGTCGAGCAGCCCGGACAGCGGCTGTACCAGTCATAGGGGATCTTGTCCTCGTCAACGGTGAACCAGTTGCAGCAGCCCGGTTGCGCGCACCCTCGCACCCTACGCCCGAACTCGGCGATAACGTCCCGCATCTGCGCCACGTCTCGCACGGACCCGCAGTCCACGATGAAATCCTCAAGTCCGGCGCAGGACAGCTCGGTATGAACATTCTCTACGCTGTGTCGTCTTCCAATGTGGGAGCGGTCCGGACTCTCGATCCTGTCCCGCCGCCACTCCATCTCGTTGAGAATGCCGACTACCTCGGAGAGAGCGACCTGACGGAGCTCGTCCTCCGTAAGCTGTTCCTGTTGCGCCTCAAGCATGCCGAGCAGGGCAGGAGCAGTTGGCATTTCCGGTATCAGCGACGCCATTACCGCTCTGAGCGCGTCCAGCAGCAGCAGCGCCGTCTCGCTCTCCGCGCGATAGTGCCCGTCGATGAGCACATGGAAGTTGACGCACTCGCCGTGTTCCTTGCCGCGACCGTCCGAGTGAAACAGCCACCACGCGCCAACGTCGTCCGCGATGCCGGGCAGCAGGGAGAAGTCCTGCATCAACTCGCGAATCGCGTAGTATTCGCTGTGGTATCCGTTCTTGCCTCTCGCCCCGACGCCGCTCCACAGCTCCACAAGGTCACGCTGCCGCTTCGCGACCGTCCTGCCTGTAAGGGCGTCCAATCGCTGCAAGACTCCTATCGGAACCTCCGACGCCTCGCGAGCTATCTTCCGCTCGGCCTCCGCTCTCACGCCGACCGTCCACTCGACTGCATCCCGGTACTCGGGAAGCTCGTCCAGCGGCACGGGGAGTCTCGGCGTCCTTGCCTTCTTTCCGTTACGCATGCGCGTTTTCTTCGGCACATGTATCGTTGTTGCCATCGCTCACCTCGTCTGTATTCCCCGCCGCCTGGCGCGGCGGGGTTTTCTGGTAATGTCCGTGCCTAGTCGGCGGCGAGTTCGTACTCGACCGGCTGCACAGTATCCGGGAATCCGTCCGGCAAGGGCAGCTCGCCTGAGCGTCCCAGGTAGCCGATGGCGTCCCGCAGCGCCTCGCTTGACGGCTCGCACAGCCACGCCTTGCCGCGCAGCCGCGTCAGCGGCTCGATGCCCTTCTTCGCCAGAACGCAGTAGTCCCAAAGCGGTTGCGCCCAGTCCGCAAGCATCGGCTCGCTCACGCGCTTGGGCAGGTAGGCGAACCAGCGCTGCGCTATCGCCGTCCTGTCCTCCCCCTCTTCGGCCGTCAGGATGAAGCGCCTCTGCGCCAGCTCCTTCTGCGCCTTCGCCTGGTCCGACTCATCCTTCTCGTCGATGACCGCCTTCGTCTGGATGTGGGCGTAGTTGTAGTCCCATTTGAGCAAGTTGGACACCAGCACGACCTGGACCACGCGGGTTCCCTGCACTTTCTTAGTGATCCGGCGCATCGCGCCTATCGTGTGCGTGGCGATGCTTATCCTGGTGGACCTGTTCCACAGCCCGTCCTCGCCATTCAGCGGCGTGTCCAGATATACCGTGTTCCTGTTGCGGTGCCCGCTGTCCAGCAGCGCCGCCGCGATGCCCTCGGACATCTGCCGGCTGCCCGCCATGCTCAGGTAGTACAGCCCGCCGTCCTTGTCGTGGGCGATGTCGTACACCACCGCGTACTTGCCCTTGTGCGTGACCCTCTCGAAATCCGTAAACTCTCTTCTCTCCAACTTCCGGCCTTCCTTTCCGTGATAGAATGGAAGGGCGCAGGCACGTCGCAATGCCCGCGCCCTAGAGCGTTGGGGCAGCGATCCCTCCCAAAGAGATATGCCCCAACCTATTTCTTCTTCGCTGGCGATATGGTCAGCCTGCGGCTGACGGTCGGCAGCACCACTTGCTCCCGTACCTCAGGCGCGATGAGCTCGTTGAAGGCGTCCATATCGATGCTGGTCCCCGGCTTCTCCGAAACCTTCATGTTCCATCCCTTCCCGTCGATCACCATCTCCGCGGCAAGCTCGCCGGTCGAGACCAGGTGCGCCTTGATCGTCTCAGAGGCAGCCTTCTTCGCCTTGGACGCCGGCGAGCTGCTCCTGGGCGCGCTCCCGTTTGCGTCTATCCATGACCTCAGCTGCGCCTCGAGCTCCTCGTCGGTGAGGCCGCCGACACCGGCGCTCTCGGGTTTCTCGGCGTTGCCGCAAAGGCTCCTGTAGGGACAGGACTGGCACTTCGCGTCGCCCTGCGGCAGCTCAGGCTCAGGTATCTCGCCCCTCAGCACCATACGACCTATCTCGTTCACGCGCTTCATCGCCCTGTCGAAGGCCTCCCTGGCGCGCTCGGCGGGTATCCGCTCCGCCTTGTAGTCCCCGGAGTCGCGGGCCATCGTGACGACCACGACGTCCCGTACCTCCCCGAACAGCGCCATGCTGTACAGAGCCGCCTGGTTAACCGCGTCCGGGTGAGTGCGCTCCACGCCCACCTGCCATGCGTACTCGGCCATCGACACCGATCGCGTCTTGACCTCGATCACGGCAGGCAGTCCCGCCGTCTTCACCGGATGGCTCGCCACGCCGTCGGGGTGTCCCGTAAGGATGATCCTTCCGTGAGGCAACTCCACCGCGTCCTCGTCCGAGACCTCCCAGCCGTCCTCTCTCATCAGCCGCTTCACCAGCGGCTCCAGGTGCTTGCCCATCTCCATCAGCGCGCGATTGCGCGTAGGTATCTCGTCGCTCGGCTCGACCTCCTTTGCCTCGTAGGCCAGCCGGCGCATGCACTGGTCCACGCCGGACATGCGCACCTCCATGCTCACCACCGCCCTGACGTTCGGCCTGTCGAGCGACAGGTCCCTCTTCTCCGCCGTCGCCACGGGTTCGGGCGCGCTCGGCGTCTCCGCCTCGGCGGACACCGGCTCCGGCCCGTACAAAGAGGCCACCATTTCCCTCGTATTCGCGTCTATCGTTCCTACCATCGTTTTTCCTTCCCGCCCTGTCGGGCTAGCTTCTTATCCGCTGTTCTCCCCGATGCATGCGTGGCAGTAGTGGTTCGGGTCGAAGCCGTCGCTTCGCTCGTATGCGATGAACTCCCGCTCGAACTCCCAGTAGACTTCGGCAACCGGCAGTCCGCAGACCGTCAGGTTCGTGCAAGCGTCGCGCCTGACGTGCAGGGTGTTCTCGTCCGGGGCGCAGCAAACGCTTGCCGCAGCCGCCGTTTCGTACTCCTGCCCACAGCACTCGCAGGCGAATTTCTCCCTCATATCGCTCCTTTCCCTGTATTTGGTCCAAGCAGAAAGCCACGCTGAGCATCCGCAACGGGGCTCCATTTCTCGGCTGATCTCTCTACGCCTTGCCGGCGTACTCGATGTTGTGCTCGTCGAACGGCAGCCCCACAGCGAGCACCTCGCTGAGGCGCGAGTTGGGGCAGTCGTCGAACGCAATTCTGCAGAGACCGCACATGATCTCCTGTCCGGTCACGATGGACTCGGACGGGGGCGCGGGCTTGATGTAGTTCTCATCGCAGGCGCAGTCGATATAGTCCAGCGCCAGCCACACCTCCTTCGGCTTCTCGCGCCTGTGCGGCAGCGCCACGCCGGAGATGTCTATCAGCATGTCGCCTACGAACTCGGGCATCGCGTCGATCCACTCCTTAGCTCCCATCACCTCCTCGAAGGTGGCATCGAAGTCGTTGAAGTAGTCGCGCAGCCACTCGTGCGCATCATCCCTATTTACGAAGAAGACCGTTCCTTTAGTCATCTCCCGATCCGGGTAGTGCAGTCCCAGCAGGAACTCCGCGAAGCCGACCGGAATGTCGGGCAGCTCTTCGTGGATGATCCTGCGGGCTATGCCGTAACTTCTGTCAGTCATTTCAATTCGGCCTTTCCGCTCTTGTTTCCGGCGGCAGCGACCCATCGATAGGCCTTGCCTTCCGCCGGCTCCAATCGAGCCGTTGTTTTCCGTTCGGCCGCAGTCGTCACAAAAGAAAAAGCCCCGCCAGTGAATCACTGACGGGGCTCGCTGCGTAGTCCGCAGGCTCTTATGCTTAGTCGAAAGCCGCGTTCACGTTAGTCATTGCGGCGTCTTCTCATAATGCAATGAACTTCTCCGTAGAAATCTCCAGACAAGTCATTGGGAGAAGCGTGTTCAATATCCTCCAAGACACCCAACTTACTTATCCATGCACCGTCCGGTAGCTGACGCGCTGCATGCGTCCAGTTACCATCTTTGGCGTACAGAGCGACCTTCGTGTAGTCCGTATCGAGTGAATCGCTCTCACATTCTTCATAGCCTAGAACGGTGAACAGGGCCACCAGATTTCGTAGGCCTGGTCCCCGCTCGCCAATCCAGCGATAATCTTCTTGATGACTCCACCAGTCGTTGTCGTTGCCTGCTGCCCAGGCAACGCAGTTATAGAAGTTGTCTCGCTCGCTGGTGATTCGGTATCCAATGTTGGGGAACTCTTCGTCGATCCAACTGCTGTTCACTTAGATGTAATCCTCGTCTCTTCCCCAGCCCAGCCACGCATCCCTCATCTTGGCTAAATTCCCCTTGCTCTCTTCCGGCACGGGGCTTGCTCCCGTCAATTGGCGCAGCGCTGGGAACCAGTGGTCAACCTCGCGCTCAAGCTCTTCCAATATCAGTGGCACGGCCACTCCTCCCATCTCAATTATCCGCTGGTAGGCGGGATGCTCAACCATCTGTGCAACATCGAATCCGCGATGCTGACCCATCTTCCAACTGTTGACCAGTCTGGCAAACTCATCGCGCAGTTCTTCCGGGGGCGCATCGTGTGAGTTACGCTTTGGTGTATTGTCCTGAGAGAGAAACCCAGGTGTTTCTGGTTTTATTGTCATTGGTTGCCTCCGTTTAAGCGATTCCTAGATGGACAGAATCGTTGGTCGGTATCGGGAACTATCATTACCCGCCCTTTGCCAGAAACTCTTCAACAAGATTACAACGACTCCCTCCGATATGAAAGCGCTGGCGAGCAGCCTACGCAGCTCATTCAAGCCGCCTCTTGAAGAACCTGACCGTCCTCAATGGAATCGCCAGAATTCGGCAAGGGATTGTCCTTATTCACGAACCGGACCACCGTCATGGCTTCCTTGATCGCACTGCCCAGCAACTCCGGCTTGTCCTCGATTGCCCGATACCAACTCACAATGTAGTCCGCGCTGGTTTTGCGCTCATGCGCGAAGCCGTACTGCGTGAGCAGTGAGGCGGTCGCGAACTGAGTCACCATTTCTTCGTAGGCATAGTCGCCTCCCTGCGGGGCGCATGGCGAGCCATACTTGTTGACCCTGAATCGGCTAAGCTCGCCCGGCGCGCCGGTCGCATGGACAAGCTCGTGGATCATCGACTGCGCGAACCGCTCCGGCTTCCTGTACTCCCGAGTCGGCGGCAGCACGACCTCGTGGGTCCCTGGCCGGTAGTGCGGGGCGCGTATCATCGCCTCTTCTCGCATCGCGGGCGGCGTCTTGAAGTTCGCCAGCATGTGCTCCTTTACGGCTTCGATGCGCTCGACAGCCGGCGTATCGCCCCAGTCCGACACCGCAAGCGGGGGTATGTCCAGCTCCGCGAGATTTGCGAACTGCTCCACGTTGAACACGAAGAACGGCCGATAATAGACGCCGACGATCTCTTCCTCGCCCGTGTCCTCGTTGACTTCCTTCCGCTGCATCGGATACCAGAGCTGGGTCATTCGCTGTCCCCGGAAGTCCGCCTTCAGTTCTTTCGCCTTCCCCCTCGTGACGAAGCGCGGGTCCGTCCATCCGGTGCCGAAGGCGCGCACCTGGAGCATGAACAGGTTGAACGAGCCGCCGTACTGGTGGCCGGTGAACGGGTTGTAGGGCAGGTGTCCCAGCCTGCCGGAGTCCCAGGGCATCACCTCTCGCTTCAGCACCTCCTCCTTCAGTCCGAGCATGTACTCCAGAATCTTCTGCTCCGGGGTCTGCTTCTTGCCGCCTGACTTCCTGCGTTTGTAACTCTTCCTTCTGGTAGTCTTTGGCATTGCCATTCCTTTCCGCTTTGACCCGAATGCCTCAGGTGACAGCACCCGGCTCTAGTCGTCTGCGCTCGCTCTCCGGCGCACGCCATTTCGCCACTGTTCTTCCTCATCGCTTCTCGCGGGAACCTTGTCGAAGTATTCGAGCGGGCATCCGTAGTACGCCGGCAGCATCTGCGTCTCCATTACCTTGCGGCCCCAGCACTGCACCAACTGAGACGAAGGGCTGTATGCCTTGTCGTTTATTTCGTCGTATATCAGGTCATCCGCATCGCCAAGCATCTCGACCTTCGCGTCCACGTCGGCGTCAAAGAGGATGACCCCGATGAAGCGCTCCTTGCTCACAGGGGCAGTTGCTACGAGTAGAGTAGATGGCCGGCGAGTTACCTAGTGCAGGCACTTTTCCGACCACCCCTCTCCGAACCGTGCGTGCGACTTTCACCGCACACGGCTCTCCAGTAAGGTGTATTTTGACGTGATGTCAGAATCTTCCGTGGGTTATGTCTTGATGGCACGGTCGGCAAACCATTAAGGTCTTGCGTTTCATCGCCGACATTTTGAGTTCCCAGGGTTTTTTCTTTCGTTGCCCTTTAACGTTTAGGTCTTTGAGGGCGTGGATGTGATGGACTTCAATGTAGCCTTTCGCACCGCACATTTCGCAGGTATCCGCTCTGAGCCTGTCTAGCAGGTCGCTTCGCGAATCCGTATATCGTTGAAGGGTTATGTCGTTGAGAACTGCGTTTTTATCCCTTCTGAGGGGAATTCCACCAAATCTAGCCACGTAGGTTTTCGTGCCGTCTTTGCTATGTGCTATCACCTCGATGCATCGCACTTGCTGTCCGAGTCCGTTATCTGTGTGAGTCTTATGTTTCTCCCACATTTTCTTCGTCGAACTTTGGTGCTTGTACGCCAAGGTTTTGAGTAGCGACATTCGCATGTAGCTGACTAGTTTCCATAGATGGCTGACGTTCCATGCCAGTTTGTAGTATTGCGCGATGCCCCTTAACCTTCGTCCATACCATTCCACGATTGCGAAGTCGCTGTCGAGGGTTAGCATAAATATATGGATTGGTTTACCGCGTTGTGTGTATTCCCTGACGTAGGTGTTGATGGTGGATTGTGGGACACGTAACCCAATCTTACCGTTGACGCTTCTGCGACCTGTGTGGTCGGATCTGTCGTTGGCTTTTTGGGGTTGTATGTCATATCCCAGGAACCGCGCTGGCTGGCTACCTGCGTGGGTTATCAAAGTCTTGTCCTGATTTAGTTCCAGTTTGAGGTTATCGCGCAGGAATGTTGTCAGTTGTTCCTTGATTTGCACTGCTTCCTGTTTGCTGCCAATGTAGCCAATTAGAAAGTCGTCCGCATACCTGACGTATCGTATTCGCCGAAAGTTAGGATCGATGGGGTCTCTGGAGGGGAGTTGCCGTATTTCGGCGGTTAGGTCTCGTATCCTCTGGGTGTCGCCCTGTTGCCTATATTTTCGGCGTTGTCTGACTAGTCGTTGGTATTTTGGATTTGGTCTCCTCTTTTGGCCTTTGGTGTTTTCGGGAATTAGAGCGGTTTCGACGTACTTATCCAGTTCATGTAGGTAGATGTTCGATAGCAGTGGTGAGAGGATGCCACCTTGGGGCGTACCGGAGATTGAGGTCGTCCGTTTATCTTCTTCCAAGTATCCTGCAGTGAGGAATCGCCGTAGGAGTGTTAGAAGTCGACTATCTTTGATTGACCGTCCCAGGATTTCCATGAGGATTTCGTGGTCGATGTTGTCAAAGTACCCTTCGATGTCTCCTTCTATGAACCACTTGCTTCCTGTCCAAGTCCTTTGTACCGTCTGGAGGGCGGTATGACAGCCTCGGTTAGGTCTGAAGCCGTGTGACAAGTCTGAGAATTGGGGTTCGTAATAGGCTTCCAGTAGGCTGCGTATTACTTCCTGCAATAGTTTGTCTGACCATGCGGGTATGCCTAGCGGTCTGCGTTTCCCATTGGCTTTGGGAATGTAGGTGCGTCTGGCTGGTTTCCATCGGTATTTCTCGCGGCGTATAGCGTTGATGATGTTACCGATTTTCTCTTGGGACATTCCATCGGCTGTTTCTTCGTTCGGGCCCGGCGTTAGGCTACCGTGGTTTCGGTAGATTTTGGCGTAAGCCCGTCCGTATAAGTCTGGATTGTAGAGTAGTCGATATGTTCCGTTCGGCAGTGGCAGTTCTCGCTGTCCACGTTTTTGTATGGCGTTCAAGATAGTTGTGGTTGTTTGCAGTTGCATTCCTCCCGTCTATCACGCCAAAACCTTACCTGTCCCCCTTCGCCATGTAGCAGGCTCTCCCTGCCTCGGACTACTATGGGGACTCCGTTGCCATAGGGGTCTCCCCCCGTAGGCAATCCCGCGTTCCGTCTGTGTCTAGGTTGTGATAGTCTGACTTAGGCGCTCCGTTCGTCCTGTGATATGCCTTATTGGCAATTGTTCCAATCGACAAAGTTAAGAAAGACTCTGGTTCGTTTCTTTCTTATCGGCTGGCGTCGGGGTATAGACGTGGCTACCGACGGGTTTCGAGTTGAACCTACTTAGGACTGGAGTTTAGGCAGTTTAGCTTTCGCCATATCAGACGGGTATTGCAGGTCCTGGTCGGTATAACGCCCCCAACCATTCCCGCTTTTAGCCAGTATGCTATGTTCAGCCGTATCCTTTTGGTACGACCTAAACTGGATTACCCGAGTATGTACTTTGAATACTCTCTGGCTTGTGCCAGATACCCTAGACCGCGTTACGCGGCGCACACCAGACTTCGATGAAATCGTCGTATGTTCTGCCCTCGGCCTTCGCCGCGAAGAGTCTCTGCGGAGCGGTCGTCATCTTCGCCTCGGTCGCGCCGACGTTCCTGAGCGCCCTGTTCACCTGGTTGTTCAGGTGGTCGAGTCCAATTGAAAAATCCCAGCCCATAGTTCATTCCTTTCCTTCAAGAACGAGAAAGCCACTGCCGGATACCGGCAGTGGCTTCGTGTCTCGGGTGACGCCATTGATAGCATCAGGCGTCGGCATTAATCAGGCGACCTTGTACTGGCGCCTCAGTTGAGTCATTGCGTCCTGAAACCGCTCTGCCTCGCGCCTTGCTTCCACCTCAGCATCTTCCTGGCGGCGCCTATCTGCCACCGCCAGCCGTCGCTCGTAGAGCGCCTTCTCGGCCTGCTGCGCGCCCTCGGCCAGCTTTTGCAGCGTCCTCGCCTTCACTGCCACGAGCCTCGTGCGCTGCCAGGGCGTGCCGACCATCGCCAGGCACCTGACGCAGTTTCCCCGGTAGGAAGGGCGCGGCTGGCTGTCGGAGTAGCGCGCCGCCTTCACCCAGAGCATCGACACCTGTCGCCTGCAGCTGAAGCAGTAGGCGTGCGCGGGCGGCTCGAACACCAGCTTCCGCTCCGCAAGACCGCGATGCCTCTCCCTCCGAACATCGATGCCGCCGACGCGCGTCATGATGGAGTCGCACTTGGGGCATCCCGCAATCGTCATCTTGCGTCCGCCGGTCTCCACCTCTTGCATATCCTCAGCGGCAACCGTCCTTTGGCAGTCCTCGTCACCCGCGTTTCGGCAGCTTACGCAGTAGAAGTCCCGCAGAACGACCTGCTCGAAGCGAGGCTCCTTATTGACTATGAGCCGACCGCGCCTGCCGGTCCTGACGTCAACTTTACTCTCGTCGCCGTCGAGGAACTTGACCGCGTATATTCCGCGCAGCGCGATGTCAACCTGACGCCCCGCGAGCGCAGCAACATCCGCCAGCTCTGCCCTGTCGGTTATCGCCTGCCCGGTCAGGGTGGTTACACTGATAAAGTCGAGGGTGTTGCGCTCCATCTCGTCGCGCAGCAAGCTCAGTACAGGCGATTCAGACCGCGCGACGACGGCCACTGTGTCGCCGTAGCTGCCCACGCCGAGCGCAAGGCAGTCGCCGCTGCCCTCGTTGACCTCGGCGTCCCCGATGAAGCCGAGTGAGAATACCCGCGCCGACCTGATCTGCTTCTTCATAGCAATTGTCCTTTCCCGGCGTTCTTGCGCCGTCTTCAAATAGAAAAAGCCCGATGGCATTTGCCACCGGGCTTTTTCTTGTAATATCTGGATTGTTCTATTCTTGGAGGAGACAGTTCCTTTGGTTCATGTTTAATCTACATCGCATGTGCTTTAAGATGGTGTCCCTCGGCTATCTTCTGTCCGGACTCAGATATACACGGACGTCATGTTCGGATGCGAGCGCCCTGTTCTCGTCGGAAATCTCGTAACCGTACACAATCGGTATTGCGTCCTGTGCGTATACTTTCTTTATGGCGTTCACGGAACGCACTACGCGAGTGACGTCTTCATCGCTAATCACTCCCGACGCCTCGACCGCGAACCACAATGTTGACCGGTCCGACTTGCGCTGAGAGCGCGCAATGAGATCGGTAACCCGAAGACGTGTCTCATCGTCATCCGTTATCCTTCCCTCGTCGGAAGCCTCTTCCAGAATTCTCTCGAACTCCTCCCTTCTGTCGTTCGATGCTAGGGTTCTGGATGCCCACATGGGATAGATCCGACGCACATCGAACTCTCTGCTGACCAAGGGGGGGATCAGGTTCGGGAGCCTGTCTTCAAGTCCGTCGCCGCGCAGGCGATCTACGCTTATCTTCAGATTCTGCACGGTGGTATTCAGGTTATCCATGCGAGAATCCATACTCTCCATACGGGATTCCATGCCCTCCATGCGGGACTCCATGCCCTCCATGCGGGACTCCATGGAGTCCAGACGCCTGTTCGTAGCTTCAGCGTGTTCAAGCAACGCCGCTGAAGTATCAGCGAGAGCTTTCACGGTCGCGGTGAGCTCGTCCATGCGACTCGGAACATCCAGCAACTCTTGCGTCAGTATTATCTTCCGCAATTCGTCGCGCCATTCCGGATGCTCAATCAATATCCGGTGCAGGTCTTGTATGTCGTTGATGGTTGTCATCATTGTTTCCTTTATCGATTATATCCCATCTCTGCCGGGAACGTGGAGGGCATGTCAGAACCTCGTCGGTATAACATTAACCTCTATCTTGTGCTCGTCGCCGAATTCCTTGTCAATGAGACGTTGCACGTAGGCCAGTTGCAAGCCACCCAGACCTGCGCCTAGCGCAGGAACCGCGACCGAGCGTATATTACGTCTGAGCAGTTCACGGTGCAAGTTGCGCAGGCCCAGCCGTATGTCGCTTAATCGGCTCTTATCGCGCCAGTGCCGTTTCGTGGGGAAGTTGACTATGTACCTGGGGCTGTCCAGCCCTGTCTCAGTGATGAGCCCGCGCCCTGGCGTCACGCGGCCTTCCTTGCAGGCCTGCCTGTACATCCTGTCGTTCTCCGGATAGCGGCTGGCGAACTGTCTTGCCAGTCCCGCGCCTGAGACGCCGACGCAGTTGACCGGGTTGACTATCGCCTCCGCGTCAATATCGAATATGCTCCTGTTTATGTAGGTAACGCCCATATCTGGCCCATCCTCACGAAGTTGGCGTACCCGCCAAACTCTATTCCCCTGAGTCGCCCGTGCTTGCCCCTGTCGATATAGCCTACGCGCCGCATTCGCGCCTCCTCCTATGCAAAGGCAGCCCGATGACGCCTGTCACCGGGCTGCGTCTTACGCGGGCAGGTCAGCGCCTACCAGGGCATATCGTCGCCCTGCTGTGCCGAGCCGTCCCCTGCGGACGCGCCGGCCGGAGCGCCGTCGCTGGGGGCGCGGTCGAGGAACTGGATGAAGCTCGCGGTCAGCACGAACTTCACCCTATCCTCGCCTTCCTTCGTCTTGTAGAAGTCCAGCTCCACGCGCTCGCCCTCGACGTACAGCCTGCTGCCCCGGCGCGTGTACTGGTCGAGGTTCTCCGCGAGGCCGTTCCACGCGGTCATGTCCGCCCAGAGGGTGTCCTCCTGCCGCTCGCCCGCGCTGTCGGTGAAGCGACGGTTGAAGGCGATCCTCGCGTTGGTGACCGGAATGCCCGCCTCGTTGGTGTAGCGCATCTCCGGGTCCGCGCCCAGGTTGCCGATGCCGCGGAAGCGGATGTACGTCTCGTCGGTGTCGCCCATAGGCAGTACCCTGTGAGCCGCGATGACCATCCTGGCCTGCAGCGTGTTGTCGCTCTGCCTGCTGTACTCGCGTACCTTCAGGTCGCCGTCGACGAAGATGGCGTCGCCGTCCTTGAAACGGTCGGCGCAGAAGAGCGCGGCGTTGTTCCAGACCTCGACGGTGAAGTGAGTCTCGCACTCGCGCCTCTCGCCGCCCTCCGTCTCCCACGACTCGCTCACGATGACCGGGATGCGGCCGCCGACGGCGCCGGACTCGAACTGCTGGGTGAAGATGTTGCCGTTGACCTTGCCGATAATGCTGATGTTCTTCATTGCGAAGATTCCTTCCTGTGCTATGCCCTGGTTGTAACTGATGTGATTGATTCCGCACTCCGTTCCACAGACCCGACTGACGCTCTCAGCCGGGTCGCCGTTTAGCGCAGCCCTACGCAGCCCTAGCCGCCTCACTCTCCGCGCCGTTCATCTGCTTGACGGGACATCTCAGGAACTTCACGTCCGACGCCTGCACGTCGAGGCTCGCCTTCTGCCTGCCGTCCCGCCCTCGATACTTGGATACCTGCACCGGTCCCTCGATGCGGACGCAGCGTCCCCGGTAGAGGTAGGACTGGCAGGCTGCCGCTCTTCCGCCGAAGGCGCTCACGTCCAGAGTGTCCACCCGCTCCCTGCCACGCCTCGTGCGCGCCACCTTCACCTGAAACGAGCTGACGTCCGTGCCGTTGGCCGTGCGCGAGTGGTAGGGGTTCGTGCCCAGCTCACCCACGGCGGTCACCCTCGCGTAGTGCTCTTCGCCCCTCACGCAGAACGTCACCTCATTGGTGGTTACGGTCGCCTTCGCCTTGACCCCTCCGTTCCTGCCCTGCCTCATCGAGAAGTCGAGCGCGCCCTCGACCTTCACGATGGCGCCCTTGTCCACGTTTCTGCTGGCGTTTCTTGCTGCCGGCCCGAATACGAGCACGTCGTAGTAGTCCCGCTTGAGCGGGTTCACCTGCACCCCGACCTTCATGAGCGCCATCTTTCCGTTCGCCCTGAGCACCGGCTTGAAAGTGACGAAGCCCTTGATCTCTACCTTCAGCTCGTGTCCGTTGTTCTTCTTCGTAGCCATATCCGACCATCCTTTCCCGGCCTTGCCGACTTTGCGATTCATACGATTGCGCTCCGTTTCTACGCAGCATCGACCTGTACGTGGGGCAGATCCGCTTTCCGCACTTCCGACAGCAGGGCCGGTGAGCAGTCCTCAAGCGCCGTATGGCAGTCCGCGCAGGCGATCAGCGTCCCTGCCTTGTCGATATAGACAGGGAGGGCTAGCTTGATGTAGCTCTGCGAGCACTTGCAGTTGACGTACTCGGCGCAGACTTCCGCCTCATCCGGAGAGGGCCGTGCCTGCGGCTCTTCGAAGTTGAGGTAGAGTGTCGCCGGTCCCTCCGGAAGTCCCATGATCCAATTCACCGCCTCGATGACGTCCTCATACGTGGTGTCGTCGTTCTCAGTCAGAAACTCCAGCGCCGACCGGAGCAGGTCGTCCTTGTTCGTGTAGCTGACGTAACCTCTGTCCGGCTCGTAGTCGTACTCCAGCCAGAGCAGGTTCCGCCCGAACTTCTCAGGCGCCATTCCAATGTTCACTCGCTCGATCTTCTCCGCGATTCCATACACGGTTTCCATCCTTTCCCTGTTCGATAAACAGATAATGCCCCGTGAGGCACAACTCCTGACGGGGCTGTGTCGCAAGTTCGCTATGGACTATGTGAGACCGCATGCGCGGCGCATAGAGGCGTTGCGGAAGAAGGCGTTCCTCGCGCGGCTGTCCACCTTGTCGCGCCGGTTCACGCCCGAGTTGCGCTTGCCGCTCCGTCCCGCGCGGAACGTGCCGTTGAGCCTGTCCAGCTCAATCTCGTTCTGCCGTACATTCGCGCGCCTGTACGTGCCGGAGCTCGTCACGGGCGCATAGTCGATATCGATCGTCTCAGCCTGCGCGAGTTCCTCATCGTCCGACACGACCCGGAATAGCGGATTGTCTTCAAGGCTTTCGTGGCGGCGGTAGAGCGGCGCGCTGAACATCGCCCGCCGTGTCAGGACGCCCTCGGCGATCCTGACTGCTTCTTCCAGCCCTCTCAGTGCCCTGCCGCGCCTGTCAAGGTTGCGCTGGATGTACAGGCGGCTGCGCCAGCGCAGTCCGATGGCGCTACTGATCAGCCTGTTCTTCGTGAAGAGCCTCGCCGCTTCGGTGTCGGCGTCGCCATAGTCGTTGATGCAGACGGCGCCGATGATGCTGCCGATGGCGTCGGCGATCTCGCCCGCGTTCCAGCTCGACACCGCCCGGATGACGCTCTCTGCTGTCGGGGAGTCCTGCGCCTCGTCCGACGGCAGCAGCAGGTCGCTGAGCCAGGATCCGAGGCTGAACCTGTCGATGCTGAAGTTGATGGTGGTTGAAGTCGCGATGGTCATTGTGCTTCCCTTTCTCGGCAATTGCCGTTTCTATTGTTGGCTTGAGACCGAACTATGCGCCGCGCTAATCGCCTTTCTACTCGCCGCTCTACGCTCCTTGCTCAAATAGAAAAGCCCCCGACGGCAGGTTCTTGCCATCGGAGGCTTTCATTGGTTTCGCTTCGATCTATCCGTTCATTCGACGCCGCTAGGACGGTCTTATCGCGTGGAGAGGCGCGATTAGCCGCCAATCTCCAGCAGAGCGCTGCTGAAGACCAGGGCGTTGCCCTTGCTCTCCAGAACTTTGCCGCGGATTCGCAGCGTATCGCCATAGCTCCAGCCTAGAGCGTCCGCGGGGCTAAGCGTGTGCGTCTTGAGATAGACCCGCACCATTTTGCCGCCCTTGGTGCGGACACTGATGCCCTTTCTCGACGGTTCCCAGATGAATCTAGGGGCACTGCCGCAGGCGTCGCCCACTACGATGCCTTCCACGACGTGTTCCTTCCGCCCGAAGACTCCGTTGATGATGCTGTCCTTCATTTTGGTGATGCCAGTCATTTCGTACTCCCTTCAATGTGGCGTCCAAATAGAAGAGGGCAGCGAGCCGTAAGACTCACTACCCCACACTTGCAGTCTGTCGATGATTACCCGAGCGCCGCCATGAAGCGCAACTTGCCGTCAGGGACCGTCGCCATGTCCCCTATGTCCTCGAAGCCCTCCGGCAGCCTAACAGCTGACGCGTTCGCCAGCGTCGCAGGTCGCTCTTCACCTTCCTCGACATCCTTACCCAGCAGCTTTCTAGTCAGGCTCTCACCCTTCTCGTTGGCGTCCAGCGCGAGAATCACCTCGTCCGCCTGCACCCTGTTGAGCTGCTGAATCAGACTGTCCGCGTTGCCGTTGCCGGCGAGCGCCACGGACGGTAGTCTCCACTCGCGCAGCGTGAGCCAGTCGAATACGCCCTCCGCAACTATGAGTCGCTGAATCCTTTGGGGTAGGGTGCCTATGCCCAGGACTGCCTTGCTGCCGGGGAGCGCGTTGAAGCGTGGCTTCACGTTCTTGCGAACGGTGCGACCCGTCATCCAGACCGGACTGCCGTTCAATATCTCCGGAACGACCACCATGCCTGCGAATCGTTCGCGCTTGCCTCTGTCGAGCAGAAGCCCCGAGCGCAGGATGCGGTCCTTGCCGAAACCCTGCTTATGGAGGTGCGCCTTGAGACCGCTTCCGGTGCAGTAGCCGAGATGCAGCGCCTCCGCAGTCGCTCTTCCGATGCCTCGGTTCTTGAGGTAGTTGCGCCCGGGCTGTCCCGAAGCCGCGCCCAGCAGGTTGTCCCGATAGTAGGCGAGCGCCGCGCGGACCAGCGCCTTGTCCTGTCTGGGGGCGCGACGGGGGTTGGGGCTGGGGTGGCGAGGCCTTACGGGAGGCACAGGCTGCCTTTGCAAGGTTCTTGCGGCTTCCTGAATGCTCACGCCGTCCAGCTTACGAATGAAGTCGAGCGCGTCGCCCCAGGTATCGCAGCCGAAGCAGTGAAAGCGCTGGCTGTCAGCGTAAACCGTGAAGCTGCCCTCGCCCTCGTCGTGGAACGGGCATACGCCCTGGCGTACCCGTCCCGATCCGGGGAAGAGCTTGATGCCGCGACTTTCCACAAGGTCTCCAAGGTCTCTCGTTCTCGCTATCTGTCCGAATTTCGTCAGTGTTGCCGTTGCCATCGATGGTCTCCTATCTTTGCTTGGATTACTTTCCGATTGACTTCCGAATCTGAAAATGACGTGACGATACGCAGCGGGTCTAATTTGGCGAGACGCGCTGTCGGGAAATTGGGAAAAGGATGGGGAATCATAGTGCCGCTAGAACGACACAATAAGTGGTCTGTCGGTGCAAGATGCGAGGTGGTCGGTGGAGACTGAGGAGTGGTCGGCGGCCGGAGGGGATTTCAGGGGAGAGCCGCAGGAAGCGCGTATTACAGGCGCGTAGGGGTGGTCGGCCGGTCGCCGACAAGTGGTCGGTAGAGTCTATTGAAGACGCAAGAAAATCCACCGCTGTTTCGCGGCTCTTCAAGAAAGCTCCGCAAACGTGATGGACAGAGGCCTAGAATTGCACCGGCCAGGAGCGTGAACGCTACGACACATGCCGACACCGGTTGCCGAAATCCTAAACACAGAGGGACCGGGAGCGCGAACGCTACAACACGAATCCATGCATTCCTAACCGGATGATATTCCGGCTGCTTCGACTACGACTGCTCTAAGGCTGCAGGCGCAACTAATGGGTTGGAAAATATAAAAAATTACCTTATTGTCTCACGGGATATGGGCGAGTCAAGCAAAATCGCCCGAAAACGCCCGAATTTGCTCGAATATAGCTCATATTCGGCACAGATCTAAGCATCCTTTACGCTTGTCGGACTCAGCCATCCTGTCGCAGGTTCCGCACTGCATCCTGTACAACGAATGTCACTCGTTCGGGCTTTCTGGAATCACAAGCTCGTCTCAGCCCCACGCCTGCTATCTTGTAGTGACGACGGGCACCCTTCTCTCATTCAACTTCCCGCTTTCCTCTTCACCAGGCGAATGCCTTGTCTCACTCGACAGGCCGTGGATAAAATGCCAACGCACACTCGTTATGGAGAAGATCTTCCAGCACCGCAATCACTAACCCACAACGCGTGCAGATCGCGTCAGGTTCCTCGTCATCCGTGACCGTGATCTCGTGACTCCACAACCCGTCAACACAGGGATGCTCTCCCTTAAACTGTTCGCAATATGTGACGCCGCACATCTCAGCCTCTCGTCGAATACTACTCTCCAGCTCCGCGTCCGGATCTAGCCCGATTCTCGCTCAGAATCTTGTCAATGCCCGGGACAGACCTGAGCATTTTGTTGGGGCTCGGAGGAACAGCTCGGTCAGGCTGGGGAACGGCGGCAGTTTCCGGGTCCGCAGCCAGACGTTGCCCTCTCCCTCAAAGCGCGTCGCAATCGATGTCCCAGTCAGCGGTTGACGTGGAGGACGACCGCCCTGCTTCTCAGGATGTTCGCATCGAACCTGATGCATAGGCACCTGACACGAGACGCACGATGTCTGTCCCGAGTCCACGCTATGCCACGGCATCGCCTCGTCCAAGCGCGCTCCGCATGGACGCTCGCTTTCAGGCGGCATCATCTTCCAGTACGTCGGCATCATTCGAGTGCTCATCCGCATATCCTGTCTCGCCGATGTCGTCGAACTCGTGCGGCCGCCACTGCTTGCGGTATTCCTCCGACCAGGACGGCGCCTCGCTACTCCAATCCGTTTCGCCGCATACTTCGCCACACGGTTCCCCCTCGCAGGGGGAACTCAGTCGCCTAAGTATGAGACTAGGCAACCACAGGAGCGCCCTCATTCGTCGGCGCCGGCGCAACTCGTGCTGTATCGCCGCTTCATTCAGAGCAATCTCAGCGCGCCGCCAGCGTGTCTCGATACCCAGCCTTGTGGACGGCGCCCAGATACGGTCGCCATTTACGTGCTCGCCTATCGTCAGTCCGTAGTGACTGTCGATCATCTGCAACTCTACGCGCATCTGCTCGTTGCGCAGCGCGAGCTGCCAAGGCGTGAGGAGCTTCTTCTCAGGGGCATCTTCCGAAAAGCTATCCGACATCGCAATCAGCTTGCGCCGGGCAGCTATGACCTCAGCCGCACTTGGCTGCCATTCTCCGTCGATGGCTTGTCCCTCCGAGCCGAAGAACCACTTCTCGTCGGGGTAGGGCTTTTCAGGCACAAGAGCCGCCATCCGTATGCCGATAAGCAAGCCCCTGTCCTCGTGGCGCTCGACCGCATATCGTTTCTGCCTCCGGTGCGGATGTACGCCGTACCGCAGTTCCGCGCCCGTAAGGCCGCACTCGAACATCTCCGTGTCAGGTGCGAATGCTACCCGCTTCGCTCCCTCGTCAGCAAAGCTTACGTCTTCTCGTGTGTGAAGGTAGTAAAGGGCGTCGCCGTGCAAGCCGTTAGGCGCCGTATCGCGTACCCATCTCCATCCACGCGCCAGCGCACGCGCGCCGGACAGCGCCGCCTCCATCGGCAGTTCGGCAAGCACGGGCGCTCCCACGACGGACGCCAGCTCGGCAGGCGTCAAGGCATCTTCAATCTTTCCCAGTAGTCCTGAGACTTCCTTGCGCCGTACATCATCTCGAGGCTGCCTCGCTGCGTCGGGTTGGTTGCTCCGTTCTCCTGCGCTAGATACGCCCTCACCGGCACTGTCTTTTGGTGCGTCCTTGGCGTGCTCAGGGCTGACTGGCGTATCGTCATCGTTCTGAGCATGCGGTTCGGTCCTTTCGCCATCTGCCTTTACCCCTGTCAAGCCGTACTCTGAGAGCGGGGCGGCGTCTCCCTTCTTGCCCTTGTTCGCATCGCGGTCCGTGTCATCGCCTGATCTGCCGGCGTCCTCGACTTTCCCGATAGAGGATAAGGTGTCAGGGTCGATAATCTGAATTCCGTGCGCCCTTGCGTACCTCTCTACCGCCTCTCGAACCACGCCCGTTACTTCACCCGTCCCTCGCAGCGCACGCCTCAGAGGATCACGATTCACTCCGAGCGCCTCCGCCACTCGCCTCTGGCTTGTCCTCTTCACCCACGCCTGCAGCCACTCACACATCTCGTCCACGCGCAGGCGCTCTTGCTCACTCCCCATCTATTCGCTCCTGCCCTGTGCTTACCACCGACCATTTGCCCTACGGTCAACCTCAAATCTGCTCGCGATTACTCTTGCTCCCTTACACCGACCGACCACCCCTGCGCTGCTTCAACTCCACATAAACCTCTTCCCTTCAAACTCCTCTTTACCCGACCGACCACCCTCTCACTCTCTGGACAGGGTATTGACATGCAGTTCAGCCCTCCAGTCGCTAGACCAGATGTTCCTTGATGGTACTTCTGCCACGCCCATACTCCAAGAAAGACTCCAGCCCTACGGCGCCCAAGTCTAAATTTGAGGGCACTAGCCAAAAGGGTCCCAGAACACCCTCCGCTTCCAAGCCAGCCAGGCTTCCTATTAGTAAGGGGACTCTCATCTCCACCCGCTTCGCTCTCCGCGCCTCTCTCAAAGCGAAAGTGGAACAGCGACTCGCAGCAGCCTGATCCGGAAAGACGAGGGCAACCATCGAGGCGTCCTGAAAGTCTCGCTGCGTTTCGAGAGCGCTGAAGTAGCGACGGTAGCGCAACAGCCGCTCGTGCATCCGCACCGGCTTGATTGCCCGTTCCTCGTATTCCAGCATCAGCGACATATTCGTCCCTCGCCATGCCAGTTGTCCTATTGCGTCCGGCTTCAACCCATAACGGCGACTGCTGTAACGAAACCACCTTTCCCATCGATGTGGCGGCAGCGCTTCAAGCAGCTCCCACTCACTCGCGCCACTGCAGGAGGATGCCAGCGCAGCGATGAAACGATGTACGCCGTCGTTATGTTTCAGTTCGCGCGCAAGGACCCGCAACTTGGACCCCGTAATTCGATAGTTCGAGAGTCTGAGAGTGACGTCACCTCTCTCGTCAGCGCGGATTCCCCAGAACGAAGTCAGGTCCGACAGTCTGGTTCGATCTCTCCACGCTAGATACCTAAGGCCGTCGTCGCTGAGCGCCATGCGTGTCCCATTTTCTCGCCTCTCCTCAGCATTTCTGCCAATTCTCAGCCCTACGACCAACCCCTGCTGCGAGAGCCGCGACCTCCCGGCTTTAATGCGCTCAACGCTGATGCCGAGGAATTCCGCCAGGTCGGTCAGACGTATCAAGGGCCAGTCCGCAAGAGCGTCAAGCATCCTACTCGCCGGCTGTCCCAGGTTGCATGAAACCAGGTCGAGTTCGCTTTCTACTTCTCCAACTAACCCTCTTGGCATTGCCGCCCGATTTGGCGGGGCGGCAGCCGGTGTCGGCGGTCGTCGTACTATGCCCTTGATCACGCCCTCGATTGGAAAGGCCGTATCGGGACGATAGGTGTGACTGCGCCAGAGAGCGTCACCGGGACGCAGATGTCGCACTTCGCTTTCCACCGCGAGCGAGAGGTCGAGCGATTCTCCTTCCATCCGCTCAAGGAATCCATGCGCCTCAATTGGACCTGGAACGACAAGCAGAACTGCGAAGAGTACATTACGCCGGTGCATCTCCATCATGCTTCCCAGGCGGCTGTACATCGAGCGCCGGGGGAGAGCCGGTCCGAAGCGAGCAATGCCTAGAGTGCGTCCGTCAGGAAGAGTCATGAACGCATCAAGGGGACCTGACCTTTCCCAGCGCCACTTCAGCCGTCCCTCATACAGCACCGACGCATCCAGCGCGATGCGGTGGCATATAGCAACAGTTTCCATCCGTCTGAGCAGCCAACGCCGCCACTCGGCGGAAAGCGGAAATCGCCTTATCGCTTCGTCCGGCGTCAGCCCTTCAAGCCCCCCGAACTTCTCGATGCCGCTCGGCGTCAGATACCAGCGTTGCATCCGCGACCTTTCATTCAGAGAGTGCTTAACCGGATCAATCAGCCCGCCTTTCTCAAGACGGTGCAGCGCGTTCAGAGCCGTTCTTTCCGGCACGGATGAGACAGACGCAAGTTCACGCCTCTCCAGGAACGGCATACGCCCCAGAGCGCGGATGGCAACCTTGTCGCTGTCCCGCGTCGCAACCGCTGGCATTGAGGGTCGTCTCCTTACTGGCGAGCCAGCGCCCCGGCCTCGCCGTCTTCATCCTCGTCGCCGTCTCTCTTGTCGTCATCTTCGTCGACATCATCCTTCTTTCCCCCACGGCCTCGATTGCCGCCCCTGTTACTTTTGGGGCCCTGCCCGAAGTCCATGCGACCGTCATCTCCAGCGCGGTTCAGCTTGTCGCGGAAGTCGCTTACCTGGTCATCCATGTAATGCGCCTGCTCGCGCGCAACCTCGGCTTGCGGCCTCGTGTAGGCGTCGGAGGCAAAGCGTATCGCGTCGGCGATAGCGGGATTGCCAGGCTGCGGCGGCAACAGCCGCATAGAGAAATACTCAGGCCGCGGACCGCCAAGGTTCAGCCTGCCGTAGCAGTTGTGCGCGGCAAGTCCGGTGATGTCCTCCTCGTCGAGCCTCTCGCTGTCGAGCTCGGGAAGCAGTCTCTTTGCGTCCACCGCGTTCACCTGGAACACGCTCAGGCAGCCCGCATTCGCCAGTATCGAGTCTCTCATCGTGGGTGACAGTTCATCCAACCTGGAGAGACTCTGTGTCGCCAGCACGAGCGATCCACGATACTTCAGCAGCTCCGACAGCATATCCTCGTATTCAACTCCGGGGATGGTCTGCATCTCGTCAACAACAACCATCGCGCCACCCCGTTCGGATACAGTTCTTTCCCCCTCCTGTCTGATGACCGATTCCACCAGATTCAGCATCGCGGCGCCAACGAGCGCCGACACATGTCGTCCCACCGCGCCCTGATCCGTGTTGACCAGCAGCACGTCCCCTCTCCTGATAGCCTCCGCCACGTCAAGTGTGCAACTGCGCTGGCCCAGTATCTCGCGCGCCGCCGCGGACCCGGCGTACTGAGCGAGCCGAGTCTGCACGGGGGCAAGAGCGTCGGCAAGGTAATCGACCCGCCAACTGCCGAAGTCACTCTGCCACCAGTCGAGGATGAACGGGTCCCGCACTTGCCGCAGCACTTTATTTCGGAAGCCCTCGTCAGTTAACATCAGTCGCCCGTTCAGCAGCGTGTACTGCTCTTCGCGAGGCAGCGTCTTGTTCGCCTCGTAGAGAGCTTTCAGCGTATGTTCCAGAATGGTCTGCATCCTGCCACCCCACTGGTCCCATAGCGCACGCGCCACGCGAATGATGGTATCGACCGTCGTCTCCCGTTCCTGAAACACATGCACGTCCAGCAGGTTGATGCCGCACCTGCGAGTCTTGTCTCCCAGGTCTATCAGCCGCACTCGCCCAGCCACCTCTTCCGGAACCCGCTCCAGTATCCCTGACACCAGGTCGGCGTGCGGATCCACCACGACTACCGCCTGGTCATCCCGCCCGGCCGCTTTCTCCAGAAGCCTGCTCCCCACGACATGTCCCATTAGGGTTGACTTGCCCATCTGCGTTCTTGCCGCATACAGGTGATGCCGCCCCATCGCCTGCGGTGGAAAGTGAACAAGCCTGACCTCGCCATCACCGACGAATTCCACGCCGACAAGCGCTCCTGAGGCAAGGGCTTGAGGCAAGGGCACTCTTCTGCTCCCCGCCCTTTCAAGTCCTTCGACCCTGGCGGACGCTCCCGGTAAGTGCCAGAGAGCCGCCACCTCGCGCACTCCCACAACGCCCTGTCCGCTCTCATCAGGCGGGCTAAAAAGGCCGCGCTTGCGGCCGTCCTTCTCAAAACTGAGCAAACGCCCGTTCCAAGCTCCACTCGACAGTCGTACAAGATCGCTAACGTCGAACCTGCAACCGAGGGGATTATCGAAACTCCGATATGCCGCGACCACCGGCTCAAGCAACTCCCTCGATCGAGACGGCGGGGACTCGCCGCTTACCACCGCAAAAAGCTGCGCCTCCAACCTGAAAGCAGACCCGGAAATGCGCGTCGCAACCTGCTGTGGATCGTAATACTCTTGCTTGGGCATCTTCCTGAAGAATCCCAGCTTCCAGAACAGGAACCCGATCCCGCCAATCGCCCCCGCGCCCACGACCGCGTACAGCGCAATTTGCCATATCTGCCCGAATTCCCACAGCTGCCTGAACCAGAGTCCGAACAGTAGCGCCGCCATCGCGGATATAACAAGATAGAAAATCCACTGGGTTATTGAGTCCGACATCACATCCGTTGTGCCGGTGGAGGCATTTTCTCTATTCGGAGGTTGCCCACGCCTCGACCGTTCGAGCTGCTGGACCATACGCTCCGTATCAGCCACTTGCTGATTCTCGCTGCCCGCTCCGCTCATCGCCCGTGCCCGCCAGGCCTCTGACCAGTCGTGAGACTTCTGGCTCAGAACCAGCCTCGACACCAGTCTCTCCTCGGGCCGCACATCGCTGGAAAGCGATCCAAGCATGTCAATGAACGGGTCCGAGCCGTAATCGAGCACTCCCGTGTCGTCGTACACCTGGAAGGGCAGCCATTCACTGCCCGACGGGCGGAGTGTCTGCATCCATACATTCTTTTCGTCGCCGAGAGTCAGTGGATCTTCGCGCCTCTCGATGTACTCCAACTCCACCTCCGGGTAATGCGCTCTCAGTTGCTGGGCAACGCGGTCCGGATGCTCGCTTCTCACTAGCATAGAGAGGCCACGATGCTCCGCGACCAGTTCAAGGCTGAACGGCTCCTCCGCATCCAGAGACTCCAGAAGGTTCTCAAAGCTGAGAAGCGTATGCTCACCTAGGCGTGGAGGCTTCACTCTCAATAGTGTCCCGTCAGATGTCACGATGTTCCTCCCACCTTTCTGCATTAGTGAGCGCCGGCTTCCCACTCGATAATCTCGTGCTCCACGGGCGCCGATTCCATCTCCACCGGGAATCGTCCCATTGGAGTCAGCAACAACCCCTGTCCGGTCGGGTATGACGGCAGTTTCTGAGCGACCTCATAGGGCAGTTGGAAGGTCTCCGCGATAGTCTCAACGACCGCTGCATCCTGCCTCAGCAACAGCTTGTAGCTGGCGTTCTGGATGACCGCGCGACCGCTGTTGCCCCTAACGCCCTCGCTCGTGTTCACTGCCAGCAAGTCGTTAACGTCCTGCGTAATGCTCGTCAGTCCCAGCACATGCTTACGCGCGCGCTTGGCGGTGTTCATCATGAACTCCGCCCCTTCGGGCACCTGGATTATCCTCCACACTTCGTCCACAACCAGCTCTCGCGGCCTGGGATCACGCGCCGCCATCGTCCACACCACCTCGGCGCACACCATCGCGGCGGCCGCGCTCATTTCCGGCTTGATCAGCCGCAGGTTGAACACCGTAATCGGCGGTTCATCCTTAAGAAGGTCCGTTCCCTCGTCCGAGAGCAGGTAGCGCATGCTCCCCGAATAGAACGGCCGCACCATTGCCGCCAGATCCGGCTCTCTCTCCTTCAGGTGCGCGTACAGCCCGGACCAGTTTCCCTGACCGCCTTCCGCGGTCACCTTCTCGTAGTAAGTCGTCATGGCATCGTCCAGGCTCGCGGTCATTGTGGCATTCAGATCCTCCCCTATCATCACCTGGACAAGATTGACAAGATTCTGGATGCGCTCCATCAGTTCAGCGCCCGTCTCGGTGACCACGAAGGGATTCATGCCCTGACCCGGAACACCCGGCGTCAGCACACGGCCACCGGCCGCAATCGCCGTATCCACGTATTCGCCCTCAGGATCGACGATGTATGCTCGAACTCCCCTCGTCAGTTGCCGCACTATGCCCAGTTTCGCGCTGTAGCTCTTGCCGGCGCCGCTTGTCGCGAGTATCGCGGTGTTCAGATTCTGCGCCACCGGCGAGTTGAACTTGTCGAACGTGACGAGGCTTCGCGCATTCGTGTCCAGTCCGATCAGTGTTCCATCCCTTGCGTCCATGTCCGGTGGACCGAATGGATAGAGCAGAGCCACGGTGCTGGTATCCAGAATCGTCCAGTTACGAAGCGGATTGTCGCAGAGCGGCATAGTCATCCGCAGCGCCTTTCCCTGCACGCGGGGCATCTCGTCGAGCTGCGCCATCACTGAAGTGAAGACCGACCGAAGCACGGTCACATATTCATCAAGTTTTTTCTCCGACGGCCCATGCACCGTCAACGCGAGGCAGACATTGAACATTCGCTCCACGCCGCGCATCACAGCGCTGCGCAGCGAAACAATGTCCCGTATCGCAATCTTTTCCTTCTCATCCACAATTCCCTTTCGCTTGAGCTGGATCGTCGCGGACGCCTGCATCTTGGTCAGCTGACTCTGAAGATTTGACAGCGCCCGCGACGAGGGAATCGGCGATACCTGAACGGATACATCCATCGGTATCCCCTGTGTAAGAATCGATTCCAGAAAACCCAGGCTCATATTGCGCGGAAAGACCTTCAGCCAGATCGTCCTGCGGTAGTCCCCGCTATCACTGCGTACATAAGTCGCCTCAGTCCTGTATCGAATGCTCTCCTGCTCCGGTAGGTCCGCCGGGGACTGACCGAAGGCGCAGCTTAGCAACGCTATATCAAGCGCGCGGTCGGCAAGGATGCCTGCAGTGAGTTGCACGCGACTAATCGCCGCCATCACTTCATCCATGCGCTCCTCATCGCAGATGATGTAGAAGCGCCTATCCATCAACCCCTCACGGCTCTCCATGTCTCCCAGGAGCACGTCCAAGGACTCCGCTGCCATACGTAGCCTCTCACTGAGCGGCTTCTCCTCTTCGGCAGCCTCGCGATGAGATCGCATCTTCATCCTGAACTCGTTCAGTCGCGGCGGGTGCTGCCTTATCAGAAACTGCACCGGTCCCTGAAGCGAGTTCAAGGCTCCGGCGAAGCTCGCGACGCTGGCCTGGTCGTTCTCCTTTCCCTTCAACTGAAAGACGACCACCTTTCGACCGTCGGACCTCACGAGGCGGTTGCCGTTCTCAATGTGGCTGTAACCCAGATAGCCCAGAAGCTCGGGGACTTCCTCGATTTTCTCCGACGGCCATTCCCGCTCGATCTCGGCTTGGCGCACACGCTCTTCTTCATCGGGGTCGATGTAAGCTGGTATGGTTCCATCCTCGTCACTCGCGGCAGCTCGCCGTCGAAGCAACTGCCCGACCGCGCCAAGCGCACCGCTGGCAACATCCCTTGCGACGCTAAGCGCCTCCGCGCCCCTCTTGGCTACGCCGTTTTGCCGTTCGCGCCCAGACCCCTCTTCAGCAACGTCCGACTCGGACTTTTCCCGCTCGACTCGTTCCGCAGTGGCGACTGCCATTTATCACACTCCTTAGCTCAACGCCATCAATATCCTTGCCACAGACCTAAGACGACCACACATCAGGGTTCAGGTAACGCTCGAAGTTGTAGCGCATCACGACGTATATCAATGTCGCAATCGCGTATGCCATGAACAAGAGCAACAGTCCCACCAGCGGGCTGGTTATCATGTTCCGCAGCACCCCCGCTCGCTCACCTCCGGCAGTCGAGTCCACGACGTGCATCAGGCCGTTCCACGCCATAGTCATCAGGGCGATTCCAACGCCTGCCCATGTCACCGCTCCCACCACCAGACCAATACGGCACGACATCATCAGAAACAGCGAGTTCACCTTATCCGCGTCCGGCCCGTCCGTGTGGTGATACCAGCACTTGGGTCGCCTGTTCTTGCCGTACTCGTACCTCTGGCCGTAGTACACGGTGTACTCCTGGTCAGCGCCGCTGTTGTCGTAGTCCGGGTTGGTGAACCAGAACAGCTGAAATATCGCCAGCCACGGTCCCTGCACCCCTTCCGGCGCTTGCGCGTGCGCCTTCTCGGGAGTTGCCAGAATAACGACTCCCGCAAGCGCCAAAGCCACAAGAACGCCTGCGACTCTGAACTTCATCGAATGCCTACCTGTTGAAGCACTCATAGTCAGCCTCCGTAGGCATGCCGCCCGGCCCGAACGGCTCCTCCTGTTCCGGAACATTCAGCTTGCACGCAAACGCGCGCCGACAGCCCCCATACGCCTCGCCCTTGCTGTTGACTCCGGGGGCTACCCACAGCCATCCGGTCCAGCGTCCCTCGTCGTCCTGGGCTACGCCGGAGTCGCAGTAGAGAGGTTCGCCGTCCCACAGCCCAATGACCCTTCCCTCCTCGTAGTAGTCCGGCTCGCGCGCCTCCCCTGGCTCCGGCGTCGGATCAACGTACTCAAGTTCCTCGTAAGGCCGGTCGAAAGTCACAAGCATCTTCTCGAAGAGGAATTGCTGCTCGAATACCAGCACGACATTAGCTTCCTCTGAGTCAGGAAGATACTGTCGCGCATCCTTCTCGACCCGGTCATGTTCGGGCCAGTATTCGTAGTCCGCGTAGGACGTGCTGGAGTTCCTGCTGCAACTGCAACCCCCGGGACAGCCCCCGCGCCTGCTGCAAGAACACGAACAGCTGCTGATATGCCTCTCCAAACGCTGGCTGTAGTGATCTACGGGCTGATGAATAGGTCTCTTCACCGTCACTCGATGCTCCAGATCAAGACGCAACTGTATGATCGCGCTGTCCGGGTCCGTGCTGTTGCGCTTGTCCTCCAATACCGGCGGTGCCAGACTGAACTTCACGGTGTCCGGTTTCAGCGGGTCAAAGTCGGCGTCGCCAGGCTTTGGCACCTGGAACTCCGGACCTTCAACGCCATTTCTGTCCAGAACGACGACCTTCGCGGAGTTCACGATGTCCTGCGGCATTAGAGTGCTCACGACCGGCCTGACTTTGATCTCAAAGTCGGAATTACCCTGCGCGAAGACAGCCATCTCCTCAAGGACCACCCGCACGTTTCGCAAGGCAACCAACGGGCAGGTCCTCACTTCGCCTGCGATCCTCTGTCCAGACGCGCCGTCGAAGTAGTCATCCACGCCCGGATCGGCAGGGCGCTCGCTCTGAATGCCGAGGCTGACAATTTCCACATCGTTGCCATTGCAAATTTCATGCCTGTCGAGCAGAATTGCATCGCCGTCTTGTATCTCCTCAGCCGGAGTGACGGAGATAACTCGCAGCTTCGGGTAGGGCAACATTCCCTCGCCGATGGACAGCGCCCCCTGGTTGCGTCTGCGGTCCTGCCAGTTCACCGACAACACCGGCTTCGATATGGCGTCCCGCGCCGAAAGCCCCTCCTCGCTATCGATCACTCCACCCTGCGCCCTGATGCGACAGTGCTCGGAATGCGCGCGGTAGCTGATTCGAGCAGGGGACTGTCTTCTGATGTAGTGCCCCTCGCGCATTGCGATGTCGCAATACGGGCGTATATTTCGGAGGTCTCCGAGGTATATGTTCTCGAAGACGAACTCCTCCCCCGTCCCCAATGCCTGCAACGCAGCGACAGGCCCTTCCGCTCCGACTTTCGTCCAAGCGGGAAGCACGCGCGTGCCGTGAGATTCGAGCTCAGTCACCGAATGAAGCGTTTCATTGACCCTGGGACCGGCTGCCCTCAGGGGTGCAGCCGCCCTCATCCTTACCGTCGCAGCCTGCGCGCCTTCGTTCACAGGCCCGCTCAACTTCACCACTACTGACTGCAAGTAAACGCGCCTGCCCCTGTAATCGTCCGCCACTTGCGCCTCCGCTCTGTCCGTGCCGCAGCCTGCCATCGAAGCGGCGGCAACGAGTAGCAGCATTCCGGCGGCGGCGTTCCCGTCACCGCGCCCGAAAGGAAGCCTGAGCTGAAGCGAGACCATCCGCCCGGGAAGCGGCACGGGCAGCCTCACATAAGTTCCGCGACGTCTCCGTCTGCGTCTATGCTGGTTCACAGGCCGCCTTCTAGTCAGGTCCCCTACTTCACTGACGTGGTAGCGCGCGCCGAAGCGGAACGCGAAATACTCCCTGATGATTCCGAACATCGAGCGGTTGCCGGGCCTGATAGCCACGAATCCCGCCGCAAGCGCTCCGACGACCGCGCCCATACCTATCCGCACCACCAAAGGCAGAAACCACAACGGAGCGAACTGGAAGACCACGTAACCGAGCACCACAGCTATCACCACGCCAAGCAACTGTTTAGCCGTCAGCCCGAAAAGCCACGTATCCTCAGCCTGCGTAAACGTCGGCACCTCATGCGTGCGCCACGCGTCCCTACCATCTCGCTCCATCGTCATGTATCCTCAGCTCCCAATGAACTTACCGGCCTTGCCAGTGGCACTCCAGGCATGGCCGGTGCGGCGGTATCTCCTCGTGATTCGGCACATGCCAGCAGAAATTCCTATGAGGATTAAGGCTAGACATGTATATGAAGTACCATCCCCGGCTACGCGCCTCCTCCTTCATCGAAATCTCTTCGTCCGTCCACTCCTCACCGTAAGCCGCTTCCTCGTCCTCGATAGAAATAGTGTAGAATCCAGCGTCTTTCCGCCATATTGCCCAAGGAAAGCTTCTGTGGCCACAATTCGCCACCCAACCATCTTCCAGTGTCGCCTCCCAAAGGACTCCCCCTTGCCAAGTCTCCGCTCCCCAAACACCATTTCGCTCAATGACCTTGATCCGAGGGTAGGTTTCGCCGTAATCTCCCGGGTGCATGCTGTAATCACGGTCACCGTCATACGCGGCAAACTTCAGTCGTCCACCTGCTGCAATCCGCCTCTCATGAATCTCCTTCTGCGACAGAGGCGCCGCCGGCAATGGCTTGTTAATCCAGTCCTCGTACTTGCTTACCCCTCTGCAATTGCCTGCGCCCCATCCTTCTATTACGCTCCATACATATATAAGGTGGCTCGCATCGCTCCACGTTGGGTTACTGCCGTCAAATGCCGTGCCGACCTCCGGCCCGCACGGGACTTCCCGATTCTCCGTAGGACCCTCATAAACGCTTATCGTTTTGCCCTTTGAGACAGTTTTCGTGAAGTAGCCCCTCTCTTGGAACTTTCCCCACTTCACAGCCCCGAATTCCTGAGGCGTCGGCCAATTGCCAGACGTCTCCGCTGCCACAGCAGTCGCGGTCGACGCTCGCGTCAGGAGCCGCTGCACAGTTGGCGTCCTCACAGCAGTTGCGGTCGGCGTGGATGCCACATCCACCGTCGGCGCAATGAACCCGTTAACAGTCGAACGTTCAGGAGCAACCGCCGACGCAGACTCGAATGGCGCGGCAGGCATAGATGTCGCCGTAACCACTACCGGCGCGGGAACGCTACGCGAATACGGCGTGGGAGTCTCCCGCGCCAGCTCCTCAACGACAACCGTCGCCGACGAAACAGCATCCGCCCGAGCAACCAACTTCGGAGTTTCCGCCCAGTCCGGAGCATCCCTCTGCCCGCCACAGGCAGCCACGGTCACCATCAGCAGCGCCGCCAATGCGGACCCCATCGGCAGCCGAAGTACCTTCCATCCGTCCATTCAAGCGCTCCTCGCGTTCCTTCTCACTGTCCCTGCCGCACACGCCGACAGCCCGACACCCGGTCATCCCACACCCACCCCTTTCGCAATCCAGCCTGACCCGCCAGGTTCGGGCCGCAGCGCAGCAGTTCACCACCTTCACCAGGCGACGTATCCGGTGCCAACTCCCCGAGTTCTACCAGAGTCGGCAACTCTGACCGCTCCAATAGAGATTCCCCTCCGGCAACTTCTGGCGTCGGTAACACCCCACCCGTCTCGTACTGACGAAAGAGATACAGCCCCGATGTCGCAGCAAGATAGAAACTCAGGCCGACTACGGCTGCAATCGTGACAAGCGCTGCCAGAGCCTGCTTACGTGACACTCCGAGAACCGCTGAGATTCTGTCGAGTGGGTCACCGACCAGTCTGTCCTCTTCATTTGCCATCAGTGCCGTTCCTCTATGTCTGATAGGTTCAGTTTGTCCTTATGCAACCCGCAACTCCCGTTCCACCCACGCCACCTCCGTTCCATCTCCATCCTGCATTCCGCGCGATGTCGTCCAGGTCGTCCTCGCAGGCAATCGGTCTCCCTTCACTACCCAGCATCAGCACTTCACCCTCAAGTGCGACTTCATTCGTGAGTAATTCATCGAGGTTGAACTCGGCTCCGAACTCACTGTCGTCCCAGAACCTCACCAAGTCCGCCAAGTCCCCTGCGTTTATGTAGAGCGTGACGGAGCCGTTGATTATCAGGTAAGAGCACACCCCCAACATCAGCCCCTTCACGATGTTCCAGATGATCTCCCTGCTGCGCTCAAGTCCCCGTGAGTCACCGTCCGAGGACATAAGCACGAACATCGCGTATAGCCAGTAGCCGACAGCGGCGAGAACGGTAACGAGGATTATCACCCGCGCTCCGGTTCTGGACATGTCAAGCACGGCATTTATCTCCTGGTCTTCGAAGTACGCCTCCTGCGGCAGCCCGGAAGCTCGCACAGCGACATCCGGGGCAAGATTGACCAAGGATTCCGCCTGCCCGACGTTTCCGAGCAGTTCAATCACCGCCGAATCAAGGAGCATATCGCTCGTCCTCCAGCTACCTTCTCAGGCCTGGCTAAACACCCACTTCACCACGCCGAATACGTCATCTCCGAAGACCCATCCCAACAGAAACATCATGAAAGCCCAGAACACTATCACCATCAGCATCAATACTGCCGACACGAAGCCCGTAACCATCTCCCCAAGCTGGAAGAAAATGCGCTTTACTGCGCCACCTAATCCCGAATGGGAACTCTCGACGATCGGAACCGTCGTGCCTTGACCCAATACGAACGTGCCCTCACAAGTGGCGCATCGAATCAGCTCGCCCAGGAGCGGCCCGCCCTCTTCCGCCAGCGGCATCTCCAGCAGTTCACTGCAATAGGGACACTGCTCAATCATCTCTATGAGCCTTCTCCATCTGACACCTCTACAACTATTCGTCACTTGCTACATTGACCGGTGGCCTCATTTCCGTCAGCATCACCATCCTCTCCGCCTGCCCAGGTCCAGCCCAGTGAATCGACGGCCCCACTGCCGCCATCGTCTTCGCAAAGCACGACCTCATTGTTGTACATGCCGAGAAACTCGCCTTCCACCCGAATTTCCGTTGCGGACGCGTCCACGATCCCCACCTGTCCCACATCCACGTTCTGCCCACCAAAGGCAGTGGAGAAGAACTCCACGCCACCGCCTATGAAGAAGAACGCCAGCGCGCAGCCCCCCGCCGAGGCGATGCTGAAGACAATCTGGTTGCGGGCCCTTGCAAACATCTGTGGGTCATCAGCCGCTCGGTTGAGTTTCATGAATCCCCATATGCAGAATCCCGTCGCCACAAGTATCCCCAGCCCCATGAGCCAGCGAATTATCGTCTGCCCGCCCCGAAACAGACCCTCGATAATCGACTGGTTCTGCTCCATATAGACCTGCCCGGCGATGGGTTCGACGAGCGCAGTTCCCTGCTGAACCTGCGCGGCAAGTTCCGGTCCAAGATCGATCATTTTCAGACACCTCCATTAACTTGAAGCCGTTGCCACTTCTGTCTTAAAACCTTTACGCCTCTCGACAGAATCACCTCCTCTCACAGACTTCTACTCATCTGGACTCCGCATTCCGTAGTAGCGGCGGCGCTGTTCATCGCTCTCGACACGCTGCGCGTCGTAAGGCGGTCGCTCCCCTCGTCCGCCGAGTTCCTGCGCCGCCGACCTTCCCCAATCGCCGAGACCTTGCGAGAAGCCGGTTCGTCCCCTCTCCTCCGCCAATTCACGCCCACGATCCACGATCCGCTCGCCGCCCTCGCGCGCCTCACGCGCAAGACGCGCGCTATCGTGTCCGGCCTGCTGCAGCACCTCTCCCCCATCAGGCATGGTGTCCACCCGATAGCCTTCACCCGCATCCTCGACACGCCGTCCCATCACATCATTGAACCGTTGTTCACCCACCTGGCTGAGCAGCCGAGACTCGTTCGCCGTCACAATCCTAGTAGTCCCCTCGTCGCGCACGAAGTCACCCTCACCCATGAACTGGCTGCGAGAACCCATTGCCCTGTTGAAGCCCTGCACGCCAAGCTGCTCGGGCGCGATCAGCCGAGATTCCGCGGGAGTCGCTGCGCGCTGCTGGCCGTTCTCTGTGACCATGTATTCGCCCTGGCTGTTCTGCTGGCCCTGTGTCCTGATACTGCTATCCATCGCCCTAGCGAAGTCCTCGTCACCCAGTACCGCCCGAGCATGCGCCTGCTCACCCGTGAGTGGTCTTATCGCGCCAGCCGTGTTCTGCCAAGCGCCGCTGCCCACATATCGGATGCGCCTGCCAGCAGTCTCCTGGAACTCCTCTCCGAGAGTCTGCCGGGCGACATGCCCCTCGCTCGTCTCGGGCGAGATTCGGTCAGAGTCCACGTCCCTGACCAGCGTTACCCGCGCCTGCTCCATGTATCCGCCATATCCCTCACGGAACGCCTGTCCCATCTGACGCATTACAGAGGGACGCTCGGCGCCCGGGTCCTCAGGATCTCCAGACACACGCTCGACAGGGCTGTCACCGCCATCTCTCGTTCCCACAGTGACCAGAGCAGGCGGCGGGTTAAATATCCTGTTGAATCTCTCCCGCCCCATGTCCGAGACCAATTGCCGCTCAGTCGCTGTCGCAAGCCTCGTCTGTCCACCCTGCAATACATAAGGACCACCCAGCGCGGTCAGTCCATCTTGTCGAGCCTGTGTGAAAGCGCCCTCGCCCATCTCCGAGCGCGCCCTCCTCGCGTCGAAGTAAGTCCGTCTCTGAGGAATAGAAGTCGTCTCAGCCTCGGCTCGACGGGCGCTGAATATCTGGTTGAAGCGATCCCGCCCCATATCTCCAATGACACGCCGCTCGGCAGCCGTCGCCGGACGAACCGTCCAGCCCTCCGCGACATAATTGTCATTAACCGCAACGACGCCGCTATCACTCGTCTTGTCGAAGGAATCGCTGCCCATCAGCGCCCTCGCTCTAATGTCGTCGGTAACGCCCCTCGGACCAGCCGCCGCCGCGGTGTGAGGCTCCTCCGCGGGTCGGGCCTCGAAGGCACGGTTGAAGCGCTCCACGCTCAGATTGTCGATGAGCGCTCTCTCTTGCGGCGTCGAGGGTCTCATCGTGCCGTTCTCTCGTACGTACCAACGGCTCATCGCCTGCAATCCACCTCTACGCCCACGCAGGTACGCTCTGCCACCGATGCCGCCAACGATCTGTCTGACATGCTCTTGGTGCTGCTCACGCGGCGTCAGCGGCCCCGGTTCCCGTGTCTCTCCGGACACGCCGCCAGACGGACCGCCCCGAGACGCATCACCCCTAACAGTTCCCGTCCCGGTAGGCGCAACCGAGACGGGCCCGTCCGCCCTCGTTATTGGCGTAACCCTTTCCGCAGTGAACGTCGACTCCTGCTCCGAGCCACCGCTGAAAGATGACTGCCTTCCAGACGCAGGGGAGGGCCCCGACCCCGCACTTATCTGAGGAGAATCGAAGGAGCCCGCGCCTCGTATCGCGCTGAAGCCGGCTCGGAGTGACCTGAAGCCTCCCACAACGGCACCCGCCGCCACATTCGTCGTAGCCGCCGTCACTCCACTAGCTACGCCTCTGACAGATGTCTGCGCAGACAGACCCCCGGCGGCTGCGGGCGCGCCGCCGGGGTCCCCACCCCCACCCAGGAAACCAAGCGGTCCGCCCGCACCGCCACCAGCCATAAATCCAAGCGACCGAAAGCCCACTGCTGCAAACGAGATAGTGCTGACGAAGCTCTCCTGCAGGCTTCCCTGTCCAAGGATGCTTGGCACCTTGAATGTCACTATCATCGCCATGATGCCGATCAGCAGCGCCCAAAACATCTGCGTCGGCAACACTGCCTGCAGCGCCGTGTTCACTGATCCCGTGTCGGCAACGATGCCGACAGGCGTTGCCAGCCGCACGAACCAGATAGCCACGGCGAAGGCTATGATCTGGATTCCGTGCTGGAACAAGGTGGTCGTAAAGAGCGTCAACCACCTCCGCCCCCAGCCCGAAGTCTCAGGCAGCGCCCACATCAGCATCCCCAGCGGTGAGATGATTATCAGAAGATTCAGCAATACTATTCGCATCACGAACTGCGCTATCACCAGCAGCACCGTTATGGCGAATATCTTCATAAGCAGGACTATCAGCCCCGTGAAGGCAACTTTGATCGCCACCAAGAAAACCCCGGCGACAGGAACAGCCGCGAGCCAGGAATGCGAGACATTCCTCGCGACTATCGCGAAGAGAGCGTTTCCCAGAGTAAGGGTTATGTCGGCCGGAGTGACCCGCATCGCCGCCGCGACATATCGCGACACGCCGTCCGCAACGTCCACGAGCAGGGAACACCACCAGTAGCTGGTGAGCGCGGCTATAAGCGCGAGTATCAGGCGAGGAATCGTCTCGCGCCAGTCCGCCATATTGCGCTGCCCGCCAATGAAACTGCGCACTATCTGGCTCAGACCGATCCACGCGATGACAAGCGCTAGGGCTGCCACCATCACGTTCAGAAGCGCCGACCAGCCGATTCTGACGATGCCGCGCTCGTAAGTCAGTTCCGGCGGCGTTCCCGTCAGCAGACCCGTAAAGGTCGTGATGCCGCCATCCATCGACTGCTGCGGGGGCGCCGCGCCCACTTTCTCCAGGGCCAGCCTCGGCGCAAGGGTTATGTGGCTCATTTCGTAGTGGACCTGCGTAGCCAGCGGCACATCGCCCGAGCGTGGATCGCGTCCGTCGAGCACCTCAGACAGATAAGTGTCGCGCTTCTCCTGCCTCTGCTGCAAAGGTGGCAGACCGGCAAGCGCGCGTTGCTCGTTCACCTCGATAAACGCGGCAGTTCGGAGTTCTTCAAGCTCCTCATGCGGGGACTTGTCCGGCTTCTTGCAGTTCCCGTTAGCGTTCGGCTTGTGCGGGTCATCGGCGTTCTCCACCAGTTCATCGTCAGTGGTGATCCTTCCGTCTCCATTCGAGTCGAAACGGTCGAACGCCTCTCGCTCCGAGTCGGTCATGAAATGCCCCATCGCGAAGCACATGCCGCCATGCACGGCAGTGCCTATTCCCTGAAACAAGAAGGTCAGACCCTTCTCCAACCAGTTAGTGGGCGAAAGCACCCTGATAATCTTCTGCCACCAGTTGCCGCCCAGCTTACCGACGATTTCAAAGACCCAGCCATGAATGTGATTATTCGGTGCGCCCTCGTAAGGCACGATGTCAAACTTGAGAAGGTAGTCTCGATTGTTGGTAAGCGGCCTCACCATCTCGGAGCCTTGCTGCACCTCATCGTTGGCGAACTCGAACTTGAACCTATATGCGGTTACGGCAGGCGGCTGCTCGGTCGCGGGAATGCCGTTGCCGTCCTCGTCCACCACCACGTCGCCGGCGCGAAAGAGAATGTTGCCATCCGAGTCCACAACGTCCGATGTATGCCGCTGGTACTCGATCGTCTCCAGATCGACCCACTCCACCTCGTCGAACTTGTCGTTGATTCGGTTCGCGCCCGTGCCGCCGGAAACTATCCTGCCGGCGTCGTCCAGTATCTCCCAGCGAATCTCGTATGCCTTGCAGTTCAGGACTATGAAGGTCTCAAAGCCGCCGTTTCCGTCCCTCTTGGATTGATCCTCGGGCAGCGCGTTGAAGCCGCTGTTGAGCACAGACACCTTGATGCCCTCGACGCAGTTACCGAGACCAGCCTCAGTCGGCGGCGTTTCTACCGGCGGAGGTGGTCCTTGCGCCTGAGCGTCGCCCGGTACAGCAAGCGCGCAGAGAAACCCCAGCAGCGCGAGGACAGCGAAGCCGATCTCGCGTCTGGGTCCGAGCCGAGATCCGAGGAGCGTCATGACCACCCGACGATCTCCTCTCGTCCAACAAGGTGCAACCTGACCCGATGTCCAACACCGCACCGCCACTGCTCCAACGCCTGTCCGCACCTGTCCATAACGCTCAGAACGCCTGCTTCGCGACAAAGAGGGCACGCGATCCTCAACCCCATACGCGACTGTGCCACCGTGCCGGTACAGGGCACAATGAGTGCCGCGAGTGGCGGAAAGCGCGTCAATGTCGGACTTGCGCCCAGATACCGAAGACGCAGCGCCCGGCCCTCACCCGGCGACCGCCTGCCTGAACTCCCGTAACAGCGCCAGCCGCAGTAAAGGCACGCGAACCGCTCCGGCTTCACGACCTGAGAACTCCGGTCCCCTCCACACCTGGGACAGATGCCGGTAAACTCGGCGGCGGCTACCATGGTTCTTCCTCCACGACAAGCGCATCAGCCGACAGCTCGCCATCCAGGTCGATGCAACAGAAAAGTACGCTGCGAACGTCACCCAGCCACTCTCCATATCCGACAACCATCGTGTCCAGCCGCAAGTCCGACTTCAGGTCGTTGGCGTACTCGGTCTCCTCGATGTGCGTCCTCTGCATGTGAGCCGTCGCCACGTAAGCCGTCATTACATGGTTCGGTTCCATCTCGCACAATGCCTGCGACGACAACGTTCCATTCTCACAGCCTGCTCGGAGCATCCGGGCATACTCGATTGCATGCTCGATGCGTGCGAATCCCGAGGTGCTGTCATACAGAGGAATGCTCTGCCGCAAGGCGCCATCCGGCATCCGCTTCTGAAATACGATCTTCACCGTGCTGCTCATGCTCCACCTCGTAGTTCGGGAGTGGCTACGCCGCAGTCAGACTCCATACATTCGAGTCGTCGTCCCATATCTCGACCTTCATCGGCTTTCCGATGATCCTGCCTATCTCTTCCTCCATCACCGTTCCCCACTCCTCCATCACGAAGCGAGCATCCGAGGATTCATCGATGGCTAGAGTGAACACGGCATCGTCTTCGCACATCGAGACTGGATTGATTCTTGTCAACCACCTCTCGCTCCCTTCTCCCATCCGTCTCCTCAGATTCTCCAGAATATGCATCCAGATCAGCGCTGGCACAGGGTCGGTTCCCTCGCTCACCAGTCGAATCCATTCGCATCCGAACCAGACATGCCAGTTCTCGCCGCCACCCCACTCGTCACCGACGAGAACATCCCGCTGCCGCCATGCAGATTTCACAAGGCTGAGAACCCTCGTGTACCCGTCCAGACTGTTCGACAGCTGCCTCCGCCGACCCAGCCATTCCGACACCTCACGCGCTATGCGTATCATCACCAGATCCGGATTACTCTCCGGGGGCGGTCCCAGATAGCCATCTATCAGAGCCTGACCGTTAGGAGCATCAAGACCTCCCTGTATGGCGCAGTAGTCCAGCGCGTCTATCATCGGTTCATAGATGTCGACATCCGGGCATTGCTCCGTAGCCATCCAGATGAGAGTCAGCATCCAGTGAGTGGCCATGCGGCCGCCGGACATCTCGCAGGCCCGCCTAACTCTGTCGCTCATAGCACTTCGCTGATTCTCCGTGAGCGGAAGAAACCCATAGGCGGCGCGCCATCCCTCAACGAAACTCAGCAGTTCGTCACACGCCCACTCCGCGCCGCGATACATCCCGCCTAGGACGATACATTCCTCAACCGCCGCAAGCAGCCCTTCCAGGTTCATCCTGTTCGTCCGCGACAACATCACCCAGATGTCCTTGCTCCATTCCTCGGGCAAACCGTCACACGCCTCATCCAGCCGATGTACCCTTTCAACTATGTCCTCTCGCTCTTCAGGCGTGAGATGCCATCTATCCGCTCCAAGAGAACGCAACAGCTTCTCTACGCGCACTTCCAAATCCGAACTTCGATCTTTGAGCATCCATTTCCTCCCATGCCATTTCCGCCTTTATCAATGTCGCGCTTCAGTAGCGCTTAGACCTGACCCCGTACCGCTGGCTCTGAGGCTGCATCTCCTCACCCGACGGCATATCCTCGGTATAGCCCTTCCTTACCGTGCTTCGCAGCACGCCCAAGATGTAGCCGATGGGACGGTCGCGCTTGGTCTCACGCATACGCTGGACCGCGTAGCGCAGAAAGTGTTCCGGAATCTCTCCCGTGTGAAGCTCGCGCCACAGTTCCTCCACCTCCCTGAACCGGCTAATGTCATCGCCAGCCAACGCGATGTTCATTTCCTTCATCGCGGCGGCGACCCTTTGCAGGAACGGGGAATCAACATCCGACGGAGAACCGCGAGCCTGCTTCGCCGCCTGTCTCACGCGGCGGCGACGCTCAGCCCTCGGGATGACTGGGGGACTTGCGCCGGATTCCGGAACACTCTCATACTCCGCAGCGACAAGTGCCTCGAAGCGGGCTTCGAGTTCCGACAGCCTTTGCTCACCGCTCGCAAGCCACAACTTCAACTGCGCGATCTGCCGTTTTAAGGACACCTTCTCCACTGGCTCCTCGTCGGACATCTCAGAGTGAATATCAGGGCTTGCCACTTCACCAACCGGAACGATCGGTTCACGTCCGCCCTCAGGATGCACGTCGGAAAGAGGCTCGAACTCCTCCATAGGCAGGACAAGTTGCTCACGAGGCTGGGCGGAGAATGTGCGGTCGTAGCGGATGCGCCAGAGACTTTTGCCTGAGTGCTGGTTCGGAGCGCGCCAGACGAGCTCAAGCAGTCCGAGACTTACAAGCGCCGAACGGTGGTTGGTGAAGGTGCGCCACTGCATGCCTCGTGGGAGCAATGGTTCCAGGCGTGACCGTGCCATGAAGAAGGTCTGGTCGTCGCTTCGCGCCTGAAAGTGGGCGTGTGCCTCCACAATAGTGTGCAGGACCGCACGGGGAGCATGACCGAGTCCGGTCTGCAAGACCAGCCAGGCATGATGATGCAGGGCATCAGGGGATATAGGTGAGTGGGCAACGCCGCCAGAAGCGGCAATCGCCGTGGAGGACTTGTCCATATTCGTTCTGTAACCCGTGATCGATTAGCGCGTACAGACTAAAACATGGACAAGAATGCTGTCAACCCCATTTCTGAAGAACGCAAAAAAGGCATCCAGCAATAGCAGGATGCCCGAGTTTCAGGTGGGGAGAGGACTCGACCGGCGGAGCGAAAGAATGTTGCTAATCGATCTTAGGCTCCAGAACCAATCCGGAAAATCCCCACGAGAGGAGGATCCGCCGATCGGTCCTCACGATTTAACATCGCCCTGGACAAGAATGCCCACGGACGGACGTTGGCAATTTGAATGATTTTTAGAACATGAAGGTCTCTCCAGCTGCGACGCGGGCGAAGCCCTCAGATATCAAACTCTCCTATCGGTTCGGTAAGTCTCCGCCGGCATGCGGGCGGAGCACCGTTCAGGGTTAGTTAGGGTTTCTCTTATATTGAATTGCCGTCACGATTTTCGTGCTACCACGACTGAAGAAGATGCCGCCACTAGTTCTATGACTGCGTGCTGCCATAACTTTCGTGATGACACCAGCCCTAGCGCCTTTTGCTGGTAACGACCGTCTTTCATCCTCCGGTGTTCTAATTTCGCTGTCATAGATTAGGGAAGTCACTCCATGAGGACACTTCCATCCAGTCGACTCGCTTGAAGCTCAATTTTGCATCGACGCTCATAGCGACTAATGCGCTCTCGGTGCGCTTTGATGTTCTTGACAACCGCTTGCCCATGAATTAAGGTCAAAATGCCACATGTACCGAATTACAGAAACTCTGTTGCTCCATATCCGAAGTATTCAGGGCGTCCTCTTGCCCCTGAGTGTGTCTTCCTTATGGAGCTGGTGCATGTGGCAACACGCATCCTGTACACGAGGGGGCTTCTTTCATGGCTACTTATCACCACTTTTCAAGTCTCATTCAGTACCGTTCCGCGTCCGATGAAGCGTCGGCGGCTCCCGTCATTTCGTTAGGTCTGCGGCAGGCAGGGCCTCTCTGCAATCAGTTAGCACGAGGCGCGGCCCGAATAGCCGCTTTCACTCGCCTTATCGCAGGCATCTGTTCCGACCTTTCCAGTCTCAATAAGCATGTCTTTACCACTTCCCATGAGTCTGGTGGAGCCAACGGGCGGACTCGAACCGCCGACCTGCTGTTTACGAAACAACAAGTAAAAGCCCCTAAAATCTCGTTTTTTTCTCTTAAGCAACATAATTAGCGTTTTTCCTAATTGCAAGTGATTCAGTATCAATTAGGAAGGACGCTAGTTATGAAGACATCTCATGCAATCGGCATGTTCTTAGATTCAAGACGCTCCCAGATGGTGTCGCCAACAACCATCAGAGCGTACACTTGGGCACTCGAAAAGATGGAGAATAAGTTCCCTGAGTTGCCCGAATCTCCGAGTGATATTCAACGGCTCTTCATTGACAACTCAGGGTTGTCGCCAGCTTCCCACCTTAGTCTGTGGAGGAGGCTGCGCACATTCTGGATGTGGGCGGAGGAAGAAGGGATCGCTCCAAACATCATGTCCCGAATCCCGGCTCCGAGAGTAAGGGAGAAACTGCCGCGCACACTCACTTCTCACGAAGTTCGACGCTTGCTCGCCTCCACGGACAATGAGCGAGACTATGCGATTCTTGCAGTGCTGCTGGACACCGGTATGCGTCTCGGCGAGCTCGAGTCTATGACCAGGGGTAGCTTAGGGCCGGATTACTTGAGGGTCACCGGCAAGACCGGCGACAGGAGAGTGCCTGTTTTGCCAAGCGTAATGGAACTTGTAGAAAAGCAAGGAGATGAGAGAGGAATCTGGATCGGCAGCCGGGGGCGGCTTACCGCATGGGGATTGCAGCTGATCGTGAGGCGATGCATGAAGACGGCAGGCTTTAAGCCGCCGAAGATTGGGCCCCACATGTTACGGCACACGTTTGGGTTGAATTACATCCTGAAAGGGGGCGACCCTTTCTCCCTCAAGCGAATTATGGGACATCAAGATATCGCGACGACAATGATCTACGTGAACATGTCCACCGAGCTCGTGGCTCAACAGCATCGCAAGTTCTCACCGATGGCAGATATTGTAGCCGCGGATTAGGCGCCAACCAAATAGGAAGTTACAGAAGCCAGTGTCCAAGCATACATTCGGCGGTCACCGGAATCGTTAGGCGCAGTCAGCCTTCTCGGGCAGTTGTCGCCCCACCACGAATTCTGCATGCACGCACAAGGGAGCGGACTCCGAGTGTCGGGTTAATTTCACGGCGACTCCAATATCCTGCCAATCTGAAAGCAGCAGAGTCTCTTCGTGGTCAGCCAGAAGACCGGACGCTGCCAGATCTCCCACTTCCTCATAGGTGAGTTGATCTATGTCTTCGGGGGCTGGGCTGTAAGCGCCGCTGTAGAAGGAACGAATCCTTACCCTGGGCTTGCCATATCCAGACTCCCGCAAATCCGCGAGACGTTGCGCATCGTTAGGCACTGTGTCCAGGGCGATATACGTGCGTGCCACGCTTCGTAGGGAGTAGTCTGCTTCAAGAGCTGGAACTCCCGACGACTCTCTAACTCGATTGACTCGGGCGATTGCGTATGCGCTGCCATCCGAACAACCGTACCCGATTGCAATGAACACGCCGAATAATGATTGATCATCGTTGGGGTAGCCACAAGTTATTCCCACGCCGAAGTCTTCATAAGCAAAATTGCCGATCTGGCGGCACAGAACATCTGTCATCTCGGATATGATGATGTCGTCCGGCGTATGCATGTCCCAGACTTCTCTGAAATAGGCTATCCCTGTCCAGCCGTCGTATTCTACTTCCTTGACCCGCTGGCTATATTCAGCTTCAACTTGTTCCTGCCTATCTACATCTACCCCGGCAAGGTCATGCGATACTCTCCAGGCTGCCAGCCCCAATTCTGAATTCCCCATCGCCTTGGGTAAACCTTGCTGCGTTCTTCTGACAGCAACAGACTCCGAAACGCCGTTCACGATCTTATACTGCCGAATAGTCCGTATGATGTCGTATGGAGAATGCGACGAGCTGCTGTCGATCTCAATTCCGCTACTGTACGCGCTATTGAGGTAGTCGGCGACAAAATCTGTATCAAGGTCAAGTGCCTTATGGAAGTCCTCCGCTGCCTTGGCGAATTCTCTATTCTCCGAATGAACATGCCCTCTGGCAATGTATGCTTCGACATTTCCAGAATCCAAAAGGAGGGACTTGTCCAAGTCCGCCATCGCTTTAGAATACTCACCTCTGTGGATATAAGCTCCACCTCTGCTACTGTAGAAAAAGGAGACTTCAGGATCCAATTCGATTGCTTCGTTGTAGTTCTCGACTGCTCTGTCGTAATCGCCCATCAAGCCATAAACGACCCCTCTGAAACCATAAGGCTCGCTATAGGAGGGATCACGCTTTATGGCCTCGTCAAAGCAGCATAAGGCTGAGATGTACTCACCATTGTTCAGTTCCTCGATTCCGATACTTACAAGGTCGTCCTTGGCACCCTCTGTAACACGACGCCATTGTTTGCCGAACATTGAACCACCCTAGTGTCCCCTCTTCTGAGAATACTCTTCACTCTATTGGGGAATTATACGGCAAAGTCACCATATCAGTTAAACGTGTGAACGTTGAATAAACCACTGAAGGAGCGCAGAGAGGTACCCCCAGAAGTATCCGATGCTCCTATACAGGTCAAGTGGCTTTAACGAGTATCTGGTTTGGCTTGCGGATGATCGAGTAGACCTCACGAGCAACCTGACGCTTAAGGCAACGGATACTTCGACCTTGCTCATTCCCTCTGCGGTTCGTCGGCGCTGGTACGCCTGAGTCCTCAGATCGTGGCGTAGCCTGACGACGACTATGCGATATAGCGCCGCATTGGCCTGGCGGTCGCCACCGCGGTTGAGCCGATGCCGGTTGGTCCTGCCGGATGATGCAGGAATGGGATTCACCCCACACAGCGATGCGAAGGCAGCTTCGGAGTTGATACGATCGGGGTTGCTGCCGGCGGCGATCAGCAGATCCGCAGCCGTGTCGGGGCCTACACCAAAGGCTTCGTCCAGTGCCGGCACCATCGAGCTTTTCCCTAAGCTCAGCGGGAGCTGTGACAACGAGTGCCTTCACCTGGTTGACAGTCTGGGTGCGAGCCTTTACGGCCGAGTTCTTGACGCTCTTGAGCATGCGGATCATCTCTCCTTCGCCCACTCCAGGCTTGGGAATCGCTTCGGCGACACCGGCAAGCACTGAGCGCGCTGTCATCTCAGCATCAGTGGGATCGCTCTTCCCCTTGCGGTGGCGGACCGACCGGTCAGGTCGATTGACCTCGATGACCATGTAGCCTCGACAGGCCAAGCAGTGTGCGAGCCCGGCGCCGTAGGAACCTGTGCCCTCCACCCCGAACGCCTGGACCTGTCCCAGGTTGCTCGACCATCGTTCGAGCTCCTCGTACCCACAGGTGGCAACGGGCACATGCTTCTCGCCCAATCGGACTCCTCGCCCGTCAATAGCCACCGCCACAGGCTGGTCCTGGTGAGTGTCAACTCCGATGATAACCTGAACGGTACGACTGTTCATGTGACTAACGGTTCCTGTCATCTCTGCCTCCCCTGGATTATGGCGCATTGGCTCGAGTGAGCGGATAAGACTGCGATGGGACTTTACGTCACGCTTCAATCAGGTCACTACTCGCTGAAGCCTCCAACGCTTTACAGGACATCCCAGGCACAGATCGGCAGATCATTTGGAAGGCATCTAAGCCGGTTGTGGAGCGGGTCAGATCCAGTCCCGGATGGCACACAAGGCATCATTGCAGTAGTGGAGTCGCCATTTGCGGCGCTGAGGCTGCGCACCGATGCGGCGATCTGGAAGATGCTGATGGTTGCGGAGAGCAGGTTCCGGAGGCTGAAGGCACCCGAGCAAATGAAAGAACATCGGCCTAGGCGCCGTCTGCGAGGATGGCATCATCAAAGAACCAACGTCGGTGAAGGTCGCCGCCTGACTTCGTTAACACACATCTTGACGTAACCTCGTGTACGTCGTTATGTACACAGAATTGGTGGCACGACAGTACACGAAGTTTTCGCCGATGCCGAATGTCCCTACATTGGTCTAGGTAGTGCTATTGAAGTTCAACTGGCCCATCAGACGCGGCCCGAAAACGTGCATTGTGTCCGCATGCAATTGCGGTCGTTCATCTTTTTATCCCCACCAAATCAAAACAGATTCTAGGCGTGTCCTCGCCATTAGACGGGCTTCTTCGTGACCAATTTCTTGCTAGGTGATTCAACTTTGCATTTTCATTGACTCCCAAAAGGGAACTGCGTTGATTTCGAGCATTAGGCCTAACCCCGTCCTGAGATCGACTTACGTCATAAACAAACTTAGCGTAAGCCTCCCAAATGAGACGCATACCCAAGTGCCCATCACAGGACCATCTGACGTCATCAGGGTCGGATGCTTGAGTCACATTCAGCCAGTGTTCAAATTGCCGTATGAGTTCTATGATAGTCGGTAAGGCGATGTTGCCACGCCCAGTCAATTCTATTCGCCACTTATCGATGTCCCACTTCAAGGACGCCCCTGACGATTTTAGTAGCGTGTACCGAACAGTCCTGCGTACTACGCTCAATTGCTGCATCTTGTGAGCTGCCAATCCGAGGGCGCAAGCGATATTAAGAATCGTTGAAAAGTTATCCCGCAGACGTTCCAATGCGACCCGAGCTACTTCGCCATTGGTGGAACAGTCGAATAGTGGTTCCTGGAATATTTCGAAGTCAAACAAGTAGTTCTCTATCGAGTGACCTCGCGACCAAACTAATCTTCCTACTCGGTGCTGTTTTGCCAGGTCATCCGCAATTTTTCCGGCAAGTTTGAATTCCCTGAACTCACGGTCCACAAAGCCTACAAATCGATTCCTAAACGGCTTCTTACCAACTATTTCGCTTATTTTTTCGACCTTTTCTCTATTCCCTTGTACGTTTTCGTCCGACTTCAGGGCCTCTGCCGTACTAATCTCAACCGCAGGCCTTGATGTACTGGGACGGCCAGACTTCGATTGAATCGACTGAAGAAGGATGTCGAAGAAGTTTCTGTCTTGAGGACCTTCCAGTAGTATGTAGGGAATGTCCGACATACTGATCTCAGTTACGAACTCGTCATGCGTCATTGATAGTCCGGGCATTACATGTCATCCTCAGAATACTCTAGGCTGTGCCAATCTCCGTCATAGTCGTCCTCCTGTAATACTATGCGAGACGATGATGAAGTCGCTCTAGGTACCAGCTCAATCATGCGATCTTCGTATCTGCGAGCAATCATCGGTGAATGGGTGCATACAATCAGCTGCTTTTGTGGAAGTTGACGTACCATCGAACCAATAATTGCCCTTTGCCAATCTATGTGGAGCGAAAGTTCAGGCTCGTCGACGAGTACTACGCTGCCCCTCGCTATATGGGAGGCGGAGTAAATCAACCCGGCTATTTGACGTTCCCCAGATGATAAGGTGTCGAGCTCGCTCAATGTTCCATCGTCATGTCTGATTTGAAGCCTCGGCGTGGAATCAACTTCCTGTGCAGAACCGATAACCAATTGCTTGCCATTTAGAAAGTCATTTACCGCAACAATGTACTCGCGTACCGTGCTGAAAGAATCATTGAGACCTTTGACCCGTTGGCTTAGGGCATCCTCATATACGAGCAGCACTCTCATTGTCGTGTCGTCTTTACCTCGTCCTGCATGACCTGATGAAGCCAATTGCGATCTGAGTTCGTCGAAAGCAGTGTTGCTGTCCAGCAACCCATACTCCTTTTGTATCGTCTCAATCTGCTCCAGTTGGTCGCTTATGTTAGATCTGATAGCCTCCGGAGTTCTGGGGTCCAGCTTTTCTCTAGCGGTCTCCTGAGAAATTGCTTCGAACACACGATTAAACGTACCAGACAGTAGAGAGCGGTCTCCGCCTGCCACGCGGTTAACAGCTCTCTGAATTGCAAAATCCAAGTCTCGCTGGATTTCGCGGGGTGAAGGGTAATCAATCCAAGGCACGAACCCACCGAATACATCACGTGCCAACCTTGTCTGCGCCTCCGCCTCGCGCACCGACCGGCGCGCGCGCCATCCCGGTCGCAATCGGTGAGGCGGTGGAGAGTAAGGTGGGGCTACTCCAGGTCGACGTGCCCATTGTCCACGTGATGGAGATTCTGTTAGGTCGAGAGATGACCAGGCCTCAATCATTGTCCGGAAAGCCGGGAAATAGGTTGCTTCTATGGCAATGTCCCTATGCTTTCTGCGTTCTCGGATAATGTCGAGACCAGCATATCTGGCTCGATGATGGTCCTCATCCCCTTGGTGTTCAGTAGATGGCCAAGTTGCAATTTCCTCGCCGTCTATCTGAAGCGTCGCCTGTGAGACAACTCGGCGAGCAGCTAACGGCTCACCTTTGAATTCGATCGTGACTCCGTTTTCCACCTCCAATCTGATTGTCTTGAACATCAACTGTGAGAACAAGGGTAAATCCAAGTTGGCGGCGTTTGCCAGAATGTGAAGTAGAGTAGTCTTACCCGTGCCGTTGATGCCGTGTATGATGTTGACTCCGTCGGAAAAGGAAGCGTCGATATCAAATCGGCCGTAGAGCCCTTCAACGACAAGACGCCTGATGAATTGGTTCATTTTGTTGGATCCTCCCAAAGGGATACTATTCTCCTCACCTATTGGATAATTGCCTCAAGGATTCCCCGTGCTTGAGTGTCGTAGCATTTATGAGATGGCAATTCAGATGGGGTGGGCGGGACCGAAAATGTCTCTCAGCAATATCGCTGGCAAAGGGGTCTATCCTCATTTGCTTTCAATGACGATCCATCCTAATTTGAAGAACCATCATACCGTCTGTTCTCTAAATTACTGACGCTCCTCCAGCCAGATTTTCTGAGGAATATTCTCCTAGGGACATCTACTTAGTGTGCCGCGATAGAGGGCAAGCTCACCATAGGTTCTATGAATTGGAATGAGTTCACCGGGCAATTCGAAAAATATACTTTGATCTGTGCCAGCATCAAGGCATCTTGTCAGCGAAATTTTCCAAAATAAGCCTAGTCACATAAATGATAGAAGCAACTCCTCCAGCTAACGTCGCGACAATTATTGCAACAGCCAGTATCTTCTTCCCTATAGAATTCAACAAGACTGACCACAACTGTTCACGCCGCACCCACCTCTCGTCTCTTTCCTTCCTGAATTCGTCAAGCATGGATGTCCTGAATTCATTCAGTCGTTTGTCAACATCAGTCCTATATAAATCGTAAAGAGCGTTGCTCAATGCCGCATTCGCAGTTTCGCGCACTCGTGAGATCATTTCCTCCTGTGAAATACGACGGTTGTCACTCGACAATCCGTCTTGATTGGCATCAACCGTTTGAAAAGTTATAGTGAAGATCGGTTCCCCAAGCGTCAATGTCCAAGGCACTGCCCTGAGATTAATGAGTCTAATGGCGATGGGTCCTTCGTAGCCGGAATCGACGTGCCCTGCATTCAATGCAAGAATACCCTTCAGAGCCAAATTGTTTCTAGAGTATACTGTACCTGTAAGATCCGGCGGCATTAAGACATCCTCACGGGTCACCACAAAGATCATCTGTCCAGGATTTACAGTGACAGTTCGCTGGTTAGCGGCCGATCTCCCTTGTTCATATGCCTGAGTATCGACGCGGCCACTTTCCCCACCCTCGGTGATCTGCTTCCATATGGCTGTCCCCGCCTCGAGGTCGTAACTGTCGGCCTCGATATCAAATTGGCCATCGGACCTGAAGCGAGGGTTGCGAATCAGTTGTCCGTTATTGATGCGACACTCTATCTGCTTCCTGGTTAGTAGGCTCATTTATTTGCGTCCTCAATTCTTAAATCTTGATTGAAGTGATTCTAATTCATAACTTTGGCACGTCAGACCAGGCTCACCTGAAGAGTAACTCGTACACGCTGTCCACCACTTGCCGCATCCCTCACCCAACCCCTTTCGCCAATACGAGCCTTGGCTTGACAGCTCTACGGGGCCATAGCTGTACAGGCGAAAATATAGTCTCCCATTGGCAAAGGGCAGTCATTCGGGACAGCAATTTTAGGAGGCAAATTTAACATTTACATCAAGCGTCTAGGGATTGACTCGCTTCTGGCCAGTCGCCTTCAATTTCACAGGTGAGCAGAATCATCGATAGCTGGAAAATTACACTCATGGCACGTGGCTCATCGGCCACTAATGCACTAACAGGTATTCCGCGTCATTTCAATGGTATAGGAGACAGAAGGCTTGGTCCTTTACACTGTTGACAGTATATCAACACAATGTTATAGTTGTGTCATGATACCTTGCTTCAATCCCGAGGGCAATCTGCCACCTGGCATACATTGGGCTACTTGGGACGAAATTGTCGATAGGTTCGGAGGTAATGCATGGCGGCGTCAAGTTCTGGTCGGTTTACGGGCAGCCTTGGACGAACTGAGGCGTGTCGGCTGTCAAACAGTTTACTTGGACGGTAGCTTTATATCAACGAAATCTGTGCCCGGCGACTTTGACGGTTGCTGGGAAGAAGACGGGATCGACTTCGACTCGCTTGATCCAGTCTTGCTCAACTTTGAAGGACGACGCGCTGCTCAAAAGGCTAAATACCTTGGGGAATTATTTCCTGCATCGGACAATGCGGACGGGAGGGGGACCACGTTTTTGGACTTCTTCCAGAAGGACAAAGAAACAGGGAGTCGGAAAGGGATCATTGCCCTAGACCTAGGGGGGCTCATATGATCAAGAACGAGCGACAATACAAGATAACGAGAACTCAAGCTGAGCGATTCAATGACGCCTTGCGTGTTCTGGAAGTTGAACAACGTGACGTTGGAGAAGTGCATCCCTTGTTACTGAAGGCAAGGAAAGATGCTTTGAGAAGTCAACTCTCTGAGTTGGAGAGCGAACTGCGCGAGTACGAAGATTTGAAGAAAGGAATGTTTGAGTTTGAGCAACTTAGCAGCATCGCGGAGTTGCCAAAGTTGCTCATCAGGGCACGTATCGCCAGCGGAATGAGCCAACGTGACCTAGCTGACAAACTGGGACTCAAGGAGCAGCAGTTCCAACGCTATGAAGCCACTGATTATTCCTCCGCAAGTCTCTCCAGGATAATAGCCGTAGCAGCAGCGCTGGGTGTGAAATACGAGGAATCAGTTCCTATCGATGGCGCAATAGTCTCGCTTCAGTCTCTGCTCAACAGGGTTTCCGGAATTGGCCTCCCGGCTGAATTCGTTCGCAAACGGCTGATTCCCCATAGGAGTCTCTCATTGAATCTTATGGCGAAGGAAAGAAACGAAGGGAGACTAACTCACGCAACTGCTGAGACTGTTGGCAAGATCTTCAGGTGGCCACTCCGTGAACTGCTGAATGAGCAGCCCTTGGAATTGAAGGCCTCAGTAGGAGGTGTCCGCTTCAAGGCGATCGCGAATGCTAATTCTGAACGAGTTGACGCATACACCGTTTACGCTCATTACCTGTCACTTCTTGTTTCCCAGGCTAGCGAGCATCTCCCCATCAAGACGATACCCACAGACCCTTTTAGGCTCTACAGCGACATTGTATCCAGATATGGCTCCATCTCTTTGAGCAGCATCGTAAACTGCGTTTGGGATTTCGGTGTACCTGTATTGCCCTTAGACGATCCTGGAGTCTTTCACGGGGCGTGCTTCAGAGAAGGTGGCAGAAACGTTATCGTCTTAAAACAGAAAACTTCGTCGGAGTCTCGGTGGGCATTCGACCTTTTGCACGAATTGTGGCACTCAGGCCAGGAACCTGATAACCCAGAGAGAACCGTTCTTGAGCCGGATGAGGGTGCGTCGCAGGCCAGTTTGCCTGAAGAAGAAGTGACTGCGAGTCGGTTCGCTGCGACAGTAATGCTTAATGGACGAGGGCCAGAACTGGCTGAAGGGTGCCTCAGGGCGGCGAATTATGACCTGTATCGCCTCAAGGCGGCGGTAAGAATGATAGCTTTACAGGAGGGAGTCAGAGTCGACGACCTTGCAAACTATATGGCGTTTCGTCTTACCAGGGAGCAAGATGAAAATTGGTGGGGAGCAGCGAACAACCTTCAGGAAGTTGGAGACCCTTGGACTGTTGTTCGGAACGTGTTTTTCGAGCGTGCTGACCTAGTTAAACTATCTGAACCTGATCGGGAGCTTATATCCCAAGCTCTCACTCCTTGGAGGGAAATATCTTATGCCTAACACACAGGACTGGAACGACGAGAAGCCTTTGCCGAAGGTTACATGCACTAGTTACGATTGTGAGAGAGACTTACATTCCTTCCTTCGTGTGCGTCCAAGGGGGGAATCTTACCGCAGCGAGTACTGCCGCGCCTGCGGCGTCGACCTAATTGACTGGAAGCGGTTAGACCGTCATGACTTAAGCGACGTGGAGTTCACAGTAAAGTCGCTTGAACGGGAATTGTTTCGGCATGTCTATTGGCACACAACCCTTGATAAACGAGCCATTAACCACGCAAGACGCAAAGGTATTTCGGGAATCCACGAGGCTGCGAAGCAGCGGCTGAAGAGTTCAGTTGGGGCGCCGAGATCGGAGCTGTTCCGAGATGGGAGTCAGACGCCGCTTTCAGGGAACACTATATATTATGCGCAGCATGCCACTGCTACCTGTTGTCGGAGATGTATTGAAGCATGGCATGGGTTAGATCGAGAGCAGCCTCTATCCGATGAGCAACTCGGTTACATGACCGACCTTGTAATGCACTATATCAAAAAGCGCGTACCGGATCTCGCAGAGTACGGGATCAAAGTACCGAATATTGGTTCAGGTAACGCAAAGTATGCATAAGCCAATATCATGAACAAGCTTATAGACACCGACAACTGGTCCAGCCATTGGCGACGCGCTGGAATAGACCTCGAAAATAGGCGCGTCCTGGTCACGAATTTGTACAATACCCAGCAGGAAGCGGACCTTAGCGAGCCGCCCAACTGTAAGGGATTCGGTAGGATTCGTCACTTCAGGAGGGAGACGAACTCAGGATGGCCACCTAACCCTTTGCCAATTGACCCTGCCAGCAAATTTTTAGGTCTGCCGGCTAACGACAGCCTTCGTGCCCAAGTATTCCAAAATGCTGTCTGCAACTGGCGCTGCTGGTATTGCTATGTTCCCTTTAACTTACTATCTGCCAATCCACGACACTCAGCTTGGTTGACTGCTTCAGAGCTACTGGACCTCCACCTAGAACAACCCAATCCGCCCAGAGTGATCGATCTGTCTGGTGGGCAGCCAGATCTTACGCCGGAGTGGGTGCCATGGGTGATCCAAGAGATTGTGGCGCGCGGTATCGAAGACGAGATATACCTTTGGTCAGACGACAATCTAAGTAACGACTACTTTTGGAAGTCTCTGACGGCTACGGATGTAGATTCGGTATGTAGCGCAGAAAACTATGGGCGAGTATGTTGCTTCAAAGGATATGATGAAAAGTCCTTCTCCTTTAACACACTCGCCGACGAGTCCCTATTCTCTCGCCAATTTACTCTTATGCGACGTTTTATAGAAGCAGAAATAGATGTCTACGCCTATGTCACTCTGACCTCCCCATATTCTGAGAATATCGTCCAACATATACGGTCATTCGTTGACAGGTTACAAGCTGTTCATGAATACCTCCCATTAAGGACGGTACCTCTGGAAATTCAGCTCTTTTCGCCAGTACATTCTCGAACGACTGAGGATCATCGGAAAGCTCTTACAGTTCAGGAGGTCGCCGTCGACGCTTGGAACAGGGAAATCGAGGAGCGTTTCTCTCCACAGGATAGAACTCTACCGATCACAGAGGTCTCGCTAGCGAAGTAGGACCTCGGGTGGCAGGAATCATGGCTTACAATCACTTGTCCCAGTATAATAGAGACATTGATCGGTGGATTGTCGACGCCGTTCGGTCGGGAGTGAAAGACTTCTGGCAACTGGTGTCAGCACTCCCAGGAGTATATCCAACTGTCGTGCGAGAGGCAGTGGACAGACTGGTCGAGGAATCTCGAATTCCGAGAACAGTCGGTGTAGAGCGGCCCACAGAGGCCTTGAATCTTGATTTGGACTTGGAGGTCCCAGGTCTCCCACCTCCCCACCCGATCTCGTCAGATTGGCGCTTCACGAGAAAGACGGCGGACGACCTCTTGAGACAGGTAGTCTATATTGCCGGACAGAAGGGCGGAGTGGGCCTTCTTGGGACGCCGTCTGTATTCTTTCTGGCCGCGCTAGATGGCGTGCCAGGTCAATTTTTCTTGCTCGATGACAATCTCTCGCTAGCTGACAAGGTGCCCCGTTCCTCCAATGGCAGAACGTTCAGACGTTGCGACGTTAAGCGGGATGTAGCCGACATCCCTCCAGTTCGCGCGGTTCTGGCCGATCCGCCTTGGTACAAGGAAGACGTACTCGGCTTCTTGCGCACCGCAGCCCACGTCTGTACCCACAATGGGACGGTTCTCCTTGGGTTTGCACCCGAAGGTACTAGGCCGGGCATCGTTGCAGAGCGCGACGGTATAATTGATGAGGCGGATAAGATCGGGTTGAAATTCGTTGGGATCAAGACTCTGGCGCTTTCCTACGCCACACCCTTCTTTGAATACAATGCTCTGCGCGCGGCCCGCCTTAAGCACGTTCCGGAAACCTGGCGACGAGGCGACCTTCTTCAATTTCGAAAGATTGGGGATGTCCGCCCTTTAGAAGGAATTCCGAATTCAACCCCATGCCCGTGGGCTGAAGCCCACGCTGGTGGAGTAGAAATTCGGGTCAGGATAGATAGCCAAGTCGGATTCGCGGACCCTCGACTCGTTCCCCTTGTTAATGGAGATATTCTTCCGTCTGTTAGCCGAAGAGACTCACTTGGTAAGGTCGCGGATGTTTGGACGATCGGTAATCGCATATATCGTTGTGAAGGCAAGAGTATCTTATTGCCAATCCTGAGGGCATTGGATGAGGGGAAGAACTCTAGTAAAGCAGTCATGCAGAGCGTAGGTCGCAACTTAAACGTCGGAGAATCGGAAATCGTAGAAAGAGCAATTGCACAGTTAAAGGACGTTGTAGCGACGGAACAGAATGAAATGCGGGAATTCTACAATGGTCGCGTCTAAGGTGACACTCACCGAAGGTCTGGTAAATGACCTCAAGGAATCCACCCGTGGGCACCGGTTTTGGAGACGTTATCTCGAAAATCTGTCGGCTTCAGCTCCCCCCCAATTTTCGATACATTTAGCTGTGTTATTGGAACCATATCTTCGATTTATACTTGATGGCAGCAAGACTGTCGAATCACGCTTCTCCAAGAATCGCATCCCACCGTTCAGATCGGTAGAGCAAGGTGATGTAATACTGCTAAAGCGAGCCGCGGCAAGCGCAATATCCGGCGTGTGTGTTGTGAGCAGAGTCTGGTTCTATCAACTCGATGTCGATTCTTGGGACGAGATTAGGGATAGATTCACAGTTGCTTTGCGGGCTGAACATCCGTCATTTTGGGAACAACGTGAGACAGCTCAGTATGCAACATTGATGAGAATCTCCGAGGTACAAATCTTGCCGCCCATCGAGGTGCCCAAGCGCGACCGTCGTGGGTGGGTCGTTCTGCGTTCCCGCCACCACATGACACCGAACCTTTTCTAGGAAAGTACGCATGAAGCTAGCAGTCGTCGTCTGTGGTCCTATAGCGAGCGGCAAGTCGACAGCCATCTCCTATCTCGCTTCCGAATTTAGCCTTAGAATCGTCTCCTTTGGAGGATATCTAAGGTCGATTTCAGATCAGAATGATGGTTCACACAATAGGGGAGCGCTACAAGACTTGGGAGAAAGCCTGTTGAGATCTAAGGGCCAGTCGCAGCTACTCCAAGCCGCACTTGAACATGTCCACGTGGGAAGTGACGATTCTGTGATCTTTGACGGAGTGCGGCACCTGGGCATTCTAGCTGAAATTCGACGCTCTTGCAGCACTACAGTCGCCTTTTACTTGCACGCAAGTCAAAAGGAGAGGCACCGTCGCTATAATCTTAGGCTGAACACGGGAATCTCGTTTGACGAATTTAGGATCGTTGAAAGTCACCCTGTTGAGGCCGGAATCGCCGAGCTCAAGTCTCACTGCGAGTTAGTAATCGACGCCACACTGTCCTTATCGGAGATACAGGGAATTCTTTGGGACAGCGTCTCCTTAGCAATATCAAACTTAGACGATGTGTGAAGAGCAGGAACGAAATGCGGTCAGAGAGCGCGTGTAAACAGATAGGGTGTGAAATACGTGCGCGGAAAGCCACCTTTCGGCAGAAGGTGTCGTCGATGCCTGCTCTTAACACGAGAGGTTAAGCGCGCAACTCGAGGAGCGCTTGCCGCAGACTAACTGGATGCTGGACGAAGCCGGAGCGGACATCTTGGTATGCACGAACTTCCGGATGGAGCACTGGTAGAAGATTTGGTCGAACAATCGCAGGAGAGGCTGAACAAGGAGATAAGAAGGCGGACCGATGTGGTGGGTATCTTCCCGAGCAGGTCGGCGGCGCTTCGACTAATTGGCGCGGTGCCTGCTGAGCAGAACGATGAGTGGATAGTCGGCACACGATACCTGACGCCGGCCTCACCGGCTTACAGAGAAGCACTTCCGGCAGTGAAGCCGAAGAAGCTGGCGCTGACGGCCTGCATGCGAAAGTTACTGACCATACTCAATGCGATGATGATGTCGGGTCAGCGCTGGACTCCTCAGGTTAATCCATCTTGACTCTTAAGACGGTGGCTTGACCTGCTGATCCTTCCTCTCGCCAGCGAATTACAACGCAAGACACCTACGCCTAGTCAAATGCATTGACTTCGTGTCGGTCGAATGTCGGAATGGTACAGCCGTGAACGGTTTCAATCTTGGTTGATAATCATCAGGTAACTTCGAAAAAGTCTGGCCATCAGTCTTGGTTTGGGATTATAACTTTATGCCAACAATGTCGCGAAATCTGTTATTCATAAGCCATGCTAACCCAGAAGACAACGACTTTTCACTTTGGCTTTCACTGAGGTTAGCCAGGGAGGGCTACCCCACTTGGTGCGATCTGACGCGCCTACTAGGTGGTGAAGACTTCTGGGTTGATATCGAAGATGTCCTGCGAAATCATACCACGAAGTTCCTGTTTGTTCTGTCGAGAAATTCTAATCAGAAAACGGGCCCTCTGCAGGAGTTGTACTTAGCACAATCTGTGGCGCGTAAATTTGACCTGAAGGATTTCATCATTCCTCTGCGCATTGATGACATACCCTACGGTGACATAAATATCCAGTTAAATCGATTAAATGCGATCGACTTTCATGAAGGTTGGGCTCCTGGACTCGGGCGTATACTTGAGAAATTGGAACTCGATGGTGTGCAGAAGGATGACCGTTTCTCTCCTGACAGTGTCGCCTCTTGGTGGCGCATGTGATCCGCGTCAACCATTTTTACCGGTTGCGCCAGTAGATTTTGCCGCTCTGACTCCTTGTCTGACTGATGATTTCGCTCTGCATGGCTGCGACAACGCTGTAGTTGACGCGACAACCATTTTTACCGCACGTCAATTACTCTTGCCGGTGCGACAACCTCTCCGCCTGCCGACTCTGCGCGGCGTCGGTCCTGTAGCTGGGCAGATCGAACTCCAGGATGACTGAGTGATGCACGATCCTGTCTATCGCCGCGGCAGTCGCCATAGGATTGGCGAAGATCTTCTCCCACTCTGAGAAGACGAGGTTGGAGGTGATACCGAGCGAGCGGCGCTCGTAGCGCTCGGCTATCAGGGTGAACAGTACCTCAGACTCTTCGGCACCCTGCGGCAGGTAGCCCAGGTCGTCTATCACCAGCAGGTCATAGTTATCCAGCTTCCTGAGCATCCGCGGCAGGTCGAGGTCTCGCTTGGCGGCAAGCATGTCCTGCACCAGACGGTACGCCGGGATGAACAGCACGGAGCGACCGGACTGCACCAGCCTGTGCCCGATGGCGCACAGTGCGTGCGTCTTGCCGGTGCCGGGCATACCGAAGGCCAGCACGTTCACGTCACGATCCACGAAGTCTCCTTCGGCGAGACTCGCAAGCTGCTGCCTTAGCTTGACCGGCGCACGCTCGTGCTCGAACGTCTCCCATGTCTTGCCGGCAGGCAGCTTCGATGCCCTTCTCAACCTGTCCACTCTGCGGATGCGCCTGTCCTCTGCCTCCTGCTCCAGCACCTCGACCAGGGTCGGAAGCGCGTCAGCGTGTCCGGCGTCGCTGAAGCGATCCACGGTCTCCGCCGCAAGCGTGGGCAGCCTGAACTGCCGGCACAGCTCGCTGATGCGCTCTCCAACCGCACTTGGCGCGCAAGTCTCAGTCGTCATCGCGCACCTCCCGTAAGCAGCTTGTCGTACACACCAAGATCCACCTCACCGGACAGCTCGATCTCCGGTATCTCCGGAGATACCGGCGCTGCAAGCTGCTTCACCACCGCGTAGTCGAACCTCGCCCTGGACTCGAGCAGCCGCTTCAGAGCCCGCTCCACCTCGCACTCCATCGTCGTCGCCGCAAGGTGCAGTATCCGAACATAGTCCACGTCCGCTCGCTCCCCCTTCCAGCCACACATAGCGTCGTACGCCAGACGGAAGGTGTGTGTCGGATACAGCTGCTCCCTGAAGCGGTAGCGCGCGAACGCTCTGGGCTTGCGCACCAGGGAGCCTATGATGTGGCGGTAGTCTATAAGCGCCTTGCCCTTACCCCGTACCCGGTCCATACTCTCCACAAGGTGCCCCTTGTAGTACACCTCGACGTGGTCTGTGTACAGCCGCACGTCCACCTCCACACCTATCAGGCGCGACGGCACAGAGTAGGTCCTGCTGTCCACCCTGATCGTGCTCCACTTGTGCACCTTTGCGCTGTAGCTCACGTACTCAGGCACCGGTGCCGGCGGCAGCGCCCGAAGGTGCGGGTACTCAACCGCCACCTTCTCCCGCACCAGCCTGTTGCGCCTGTCCACTATGCTCCTGATGAACTTCGAGTACTGCTCGACCGACTCGAAGTCACGGCTGCCCCTGAGCACCAGGGCCTGCGCTATGGAGTCCTTCATACGGCGGTGTCCCTGCTCCGCCACTCCGTTCTCGTGCGCACTGTACGAGTTGGTCTTCGTAGCCTTCAGACCGTAGTGATCGAGTACCTCCTTGTAGCGCTCGTTGAAGTCCCGGCCCTTGCCGCCCTTCAGCTTGTGCGTCGCCGCCGACAGGTTGTCGCTCCTGACCACCTCAGGCGCAGCTCCAAGCTCCCACAGCGCTCCTTGAAGTCCGCTCCTAAGCGCCGTGAAGGTCTCACTGAAGCATATCTGCGCATACCGCCAGCCCGAATGGCTCAGGATGAACTCGAACAGCATATGATCGAACTGCTCTCCACCTATCGTCACTTCCAGACTGTCGCAGTGCGTGAAGTCCATCTGAGCCTCACGTCCCGGTGGGTGCTCCTGCTCGAAGTACACCTCCCGATCAGGGCCGTTCAGCGCGCGCCAGTCCCGCATCCTCCGTTGCAAAGTCCGCAGGTGCGACCTGCCGAACCGCCCCGGATGCCGACCGTCCAGCCACTCCAGAACTGTCGGCGCTGTCAGTATCCTATCCACATCCGTCTGAAGCAGCGGCACGATCTCCTCGTCCCATACTCCGGCGAACGGGTCCGGTCTCGTACTCTGCCTTCTAACGTCCTTCTTCCTCTCTGACGGCAACGGTCCCCGCTTCCAGTTCCGCACCGACTTCTCGCTCATGTCTGCTGCCGCCGCCGCGGCCTGCTGTGTCTTGCCTCTCATAAGCTTCTGCCTCATCAATACTACCTGTCGATCGGTGAGCAATCTTCCACCTCCTGATGGAAGATATTGCCCTATCGCAACCGGTAAATTCTATTGTCGTGAGCGGCAGATTTCATTGTCGCGTATCAGCAATTGGTGTTAATATGTACCTGGGCTACAAATTAGCGGTTCAGGACTGTCAGCATGAGAGTTGCAGGAATAGGCGAACACATCCGTTACGAGCCGGATGAGTGGTGCCCGACTCTGCTGTCGATTGGCGTTGCCTTTCAGGGGGTGATAATAGCCCTGGCGAACACGGTGCTGTTCGTGACCATTGCCTTTCGGGCAGCAAACCTGGGCGATGACTATATCTCGTGGGGCATCACTTGCTCGCTGATAATTGGCGGAGCCATCACTGTCTTGCAGGCCGGTCGTCTCGGACGGCTCGGAGCCGCGCACATCCTAATGACGGGGGCCAGCCCTCATTTCATAGCCGTCTCGGTCCTGGCGCTGGAACTGGGCGGAATTTCCATGCTCGCAAGCCTAATTGTCGTGGCATCGCTGGTCCAGTTCGCGGTTGCCGCGTGGCTCCCGCTGCTCAGGCGGATCATCACCCCGGTCGTATCCGGCACAGCGCTGATGCTGATAGCCGTCACGGTGATGTCTATCGCAGTCGGAAGGCTGGGTGACGTGCCTGAGGGCGCGCCGCCATCTGCCGGTCCGGCCGTTGCCGCCGTGACACTGGTAGTTGCGACGTTGCTGGCGATGCGAGCAACGGGGCTTTGGAGGCTGTGGGGTCCGCTCATTGGAATCGCTTCTGGCTGTGCTGTAGCCGTTCTCTTTGGGCTGTACGATGGGAGCCGGGTGATTGAAGCATCCTGGCTCGACCTGCCTAATGTCGCGGTTTGGCAGGGGCTCGAACTGGCGCCGAGTGGGGATTTCTGGACCCTTCTGCCCGTGTTCCTGATTGTGAGTCTCGTGGGCGCAATCAAGACGAGCAGCGACAGCGTCGTGATTCAGCGGGTATCGCGGAACAGGCCGCAGGCAACCGACTTTCGCCTGGTGCAAGGCTCGGTCAATACCAACGGGCTGGGCACTCTGCTGTCCGGAATCGCGGGTACGCTGCCCACCATAGCCTACTCGCCAACCAGCCTGGCGCTCATCAACCTCACCGGCGTCGCGGCTCGTAATGTCGGGTATGCGGTCGGCATCATCCTGTTGGGACTGGCTTTTCTGCCTAAGGTGGCAGCACTTCTGCTCACGGTTCCGACTCCCGTCGCAGGGGCATTCCTACTGCCGATAATGGGACTTCTCTTCGTCGAAGGTATGAGGACAGTCTTCCAGGATGGCCTAGACCCACGTAGGGTGATGGTGGTGGCGGTATCCCTCTCTGTCGGAGTGGGTCTTGTGACTCAGGACATCCTTGTTGACCTGTTGGGCAGGACTTGGGGCGCGCCACTCGACAACGGACTGACTGCCGGAGTGCTGGTCGCGATACTGATGACGGGGTTCATCGAACTGACCAGCCCGCGAAGGAGACGCCTGGAAGTCACCCTGGAGTCCTCCGCACTTCCCAAGGTGGATGCCTTCCTCTCAGAACTTGGGTCCGAAATCGGCTGGAGCGAGGCTTCGACCGGGCGGCTGCGCGCCGCGGGCGAGGAGACGCTTTCGAGCCTGCTGCGTTCCGGCGAAGACCTTGACACGAGCACGATGCCGCGCCTCATCATCGTCGCCCGCCCCGGCGAGACCGTTGATCTGGAGTTCATGGCAGTCTTCGACGAGCAGAACCTCGAAGACAGGCTGGCGCATCTCAGCGACCAGGCCGAGGTGCCGGAGGAGCACGAAATCTCATTCCGGCTGCTGCGGCACTACGCGTCTTCGGTGAGCCACAGGAAATATCACGGCATTGACATCGTTACGGTACAGGTAGAAGGACCGAATTAGCTCATCTTGGGAAACACACGCTCGTCTTGCGTATAAAAGGCTTGAACACTGGAAAGGAGTGTTACCGATGGCAGGATATGTGATCGTAAATGACGATATCAGGGATGAGGCGGTGTTCGCCGAGTTTCGAGAACGGGTTGGGGCGACCGTCGAGGCGCACGGAGGCAGATACCTGGTGCGCGGCGGCGCTACCGAGGTGGCAGACGGCGACTGGACGCCTGACCGTCTAGTGGTGATTGAGTTTGACAGCGTCGAGCAGGCGCGGGCTTGGCTGAACTCACCGGAGTACACTGAGATCAAGGGCATTCGCGCAAGGTCTGCCAGCGCAAGCGTCATCATCGCGGAGGGCGTGTAGCACCGCTGAGGGCGGACTGTGCCATTACTCAGGTCGCTGCTTAGGTAAGCTGGTTCGCTTAACTTAACTGGACGTCACCTCTATCATTTGGACAGAAATGTCAGATACCAGACGAGCATCGTCGTAGCGATGAGGAAGATTACGATGGACCTTGTTAAGCCAATGGCGACGATGCCGCCGAGCAGGTCTCTTGCGATGATGAGGAAAAACTTCAAGGTGTACAGATAGAGCAGTTCTCCCATGAGTTTGAACTGTTCTGCCACGAATTTCAGCTCTTTAAGCAATTTGTCGTTTACCTGTCCACTACGCGCTGTATGTCCGTTCTGATGGTGGAGCTGAGGGGACTCGAACCCCTTACCTCTTCAATGCCATTGAATGGTTGTCACTGATTTCTCGAAATCCCTGGCATTTTCTACTTGTTCTCAACCTAAGATTGATAGGCGTGCCGCTCCTCATCAGGGGTGGGAAATGAGGACGGACCACGCAATTAAAATGTTTCTGGATAGTCGCCGGTCGAGGCTTCTGTCCAAGTCCACGATTGATACCTACGAGTGGGCGCTAACCAAAATGGATGAGATGTACCCGGAGGAACTGCCGGAGACAAAGGATGAATTGCAGCGAATATTCATAGAGAACGCCGAGTTGTCGCCGGCGTCCCTCAGAACGATCTGGCACAGGCTGCGTATCTTCTGGGGCTGGGCAGAAGGTGAGGGAATCTGTGCCAACATCATGTCGGACATCCCCGTCCCGATGATGAGGCGGAAGCTTCCCCGCGTACTCAGTTCATCGGAGGTCAAACACTTACTTCGCTGCACTGATGGGGAGCGGGAATACGCCATCTTAGCGGTATTGCTGGACACAGGCATGCGAGTTGGCGAGTTGGCATCGATGACGCGTGATAAGGTGGGACCGGACGGAATCCTCGTATCCGGCAAGACTGGCGACAGGGTAGTGCCCATTAACCAGAACGTTCTTGGTCTACTTGACAAGCAAGGAGACGAACGCGGAATCTGGATCGGCTGTCAGGGAAGGCTAACGGGCTGGGGTTTGCAGCAGATAGTCAGGCGGACTATGCAGCGCGCCGGCTTCAAACCACCCAAGATCGGTCCGCATACGCTGCGTCATACATTCGGTGTCCAGTACATCATAAATGGCGGGGATATGTTCTCGCTCCAGCGTATAATGGGGCATCAGAGGTTGTCGACGACTATGGTGTACGTCGCTATGTCCACCGAACTGGTGGCGCGCCAGCACGCGAAGTTTTCGCCGATGGCGAATGTCGACGTAGGCATCTAGAGTATCTCAATTTCCTTATTGCATCCTACCGTGAAGCGTCAAGGGCGGCATCCTGTGCAGCAAGGCGCTGGTGGTGAGGGAACATGTGCGTATGAAGTGGGGCGGGACAGCTATGTATCTCGCGCCAGAATCACATATTGAGGAGTTCCTTCAACTGTGGGCGTAGGTCCTTGACGATAAGCTCAAAAGGGGGTAGATCCCGCATTAGAGGTTGTAGGAAGGTCTCCCAAGTGTCCTCAACGTATACGAGCATATCCTCGCGGAAGAAGTCTTCATAACTTTCGTAGCGCACATCCCTCACAGCACACTTCTCATTGAGAAGGGAAGAAAAATCAGCCAGTTCCATCTGTTCTCGGAATCTGTTCAGAATACGCCACACATCGTAGTAGTCTCGCGCCCTTGACCGGGTCCATCCACGTTCCCTCAGCCTCGCCGTTTGCTGAAGAACAGCTCTTAGCTTCTCAGCAACGATTTCCTCAAGGGAATAAATTTTGATCTCCGCATCTAGCGGCTCCCCATAGTCGTGAATGACTGTTCGTCTTTCAACTGGTCTAAGGATTGGTTCGTCCAAAGTAACTTCGATCTTGACCTTCGTGTATGGCTGCCCTTGCCAAGGGTACGTCGCATATATATCGAAGGCCTGCTGTCCTCCCGGGTGAGGTTCCCGCTCCGTATAACGCTCACAGTTGATTTCCAGATTGGCGTATTCTTCCACAAGGCGGGTCGCGACTTCACATGCTTGCTTGATGTGGAGTTCCATATCTGCGCTTGAAACCGTGCCTGATTGGGCTGTGAAATCCAGATCTTCCGAGAAACGATAATCCCCGAAGTAGCATTTCTTGAGGGCGGTGCCGCCCTTGAACACTAGATATTCACTTAGAGTGGGCAAATGGCTGATGCCAGCCAGAATCCAGGACAGCAGATAGTCTCTCTCAATTACATACGATGGCAGACCATTGCGCCTTCGCGCTTCCTGGAGTCGTGTACGGAGCGGCCTCATGTCAGAGCTACTCCTGGCAGATTTTCAATGAGCATCCAGCGTCTGCTTTGGCGGCCCCCCTTCGGGCCGGACGGGTCCAGCTTGCGCCACCCCTTGATTGGAATTGATGCGAGTCTGTCCATGATTGGGCCGTCAATTCCATGCCTTTCCAATACCCAACCCAGTCGCTTGGCTGCGGACGTATCCATCCGAGAGGCGTAATCGGCCACCCGCTCTATGTCCACCTGTTCTATCCCTACGGCGAACCCATGAAGCACCTCTGCAAAGCCCCCGCAGTGTCTGGGCATTGCAAGGCCATCCAACAGGGTGCGTTCCAGGTCAGTGATCCAGACCCGGGCGTCAGCCAGCCAAACCCTCTCGGTACCAAAGAAGCGATGCGGCTTTACTTGGATGAATCTATAGTTGACGCCCCTCACCTCATAATCTTCGCGAGAAGAACCAAGTGCAGAGCTACGAACCCTCGGTACAGACTCTTCCGTTGTGGTGAGAACGAATATCGTCCTGGGAATCTGTTCGGTGAGTCCGTGGTGATGTAGCGCCGACCAGTGGGATATGGCTGCGGGACTAACGAGAGACATTGCGATCTCGTACTCATGAGCGTCAGAAATTCCCGGAATGGTCGAAGACAAAGCATAGAGTCCGCGCCGTAACGGAACTATCCAATCGTTCTTATGTAGATGATGAAGAGCCTCCAGAAGATAGGATTCCTTGAGTCCTACGCGGGGCGCCAGTTCTCGTGCTCTCTCCGTAGTAAAGACGCGATCACCCTCTTGAGCTAAGAGTCTGAACAACTCGATTCCGACCAAGGTTCTCTTTGGTCTAGTTGTCGTAGTCATCAGTCCTGTTCCGATTTCAATACCATAATGTCATTGCGAAAATAATATGGCGTAACTTGGATAATGTCAAATGATTACCCACATTAGATCCAACTGTCCGAATATGGAATGACTATCCAGAGAAATTCAATCTGGATTCCGATTTTCTCATCTCTAGGATCAGACCCAAGAAAGTGACGCTATATCAGAAGCACTGCAAATGGGCGATTCCTCCAGTCAGTTGTATCCTTGGATTAGGCCTTTAGCAAGGGATAGAATCTGTCCTCGACCTAGTGACCACCAAGGTGTTCGGCTCTGAGAGACTGACCGTAACTCTATCTGACAGGCTCGCCCACCACGTTCACATCATCGAGATGAAATGGCGACAACTACTGCCTCAAGTAGAGCGGCATAGCAACCGCGGCTTCGTCCTGAAGTCGAAATACGACCTCAAGCCGGTCCCCAATGAAGGGGACACATTCCCTTCGCAGTTAGTGTTGTTGCTGAGCAATGACACCAAGTGGTACAGTTTCTGTCCGCCGCAGTGGGTACATCATCACCGCGCCCTTGACACGAGAGCTTGGAGCGCTTCTTGAGCAGTCTGCCTGAGCTGTGTCGTCAAGGTGAGGTTCGTCCTACACACGCGCCTAAGAGGAGATAACGTCGAGGGCATTGCACGCGACCGGACCTGTTCGAAGGAGTGTGGTGCGAGATACTGGACTGGCTTCAGCAGCATCCGGACGCGAAGGCTGCTGATCTGCTTGATCGGCTGATGGCTCGATATCCCAACCGCTACAGCAGGCGTCAGCTACGAACCCTTCAGCGCCGGGTACGCCAATGGCGCATCGTCGTGGCGAAGCAACTGGTGTATGCTTCTGCCGAACAGACTGAAATGAATGAGACTTACCACGGTGACACCACACCTGTGAGCGATAATTAAAGCTGCAAAATCTCTGTAACAAATTCCGATGAGGCAACAGGCCGGCAGAAGTCATTGTCGCTCATCCGAGAGTCTCCCACAACATACAAGTTGCTTGACATTCGCCAGCACTCCTGGACTAACAGAATTGGAGAGAAATGGAGAAGCTGTTGAGGTTGACCGCTTATTTGACGATTGAAAGGTTCGCAACGACAATTCACATATCTAGGTAGATAATGGCTGCGGGTCCGCCCTGGCCATTGGTGCAATGTCGTCATCGATTCCTGCCTGATATCAACTTCCTTGCTTTCAAGTAGGCATCAGCAGTTAAGAGATTTTGCCCCATTGTCAGCGAGATCGCGGCGGCGGCACAGCCCCATCTTGCTGCAGCATCTATCGGTTCGCCAGATGCTATGCGGGCGGCGAAGACGCCGGCAAAGACATCGCCACTCCCGATGGTGGAACTCGTATGAACAATAAACGCAGGGACGGTAGTATGCTTAGCAATTGCTACTTCGGACTCGACAACTGTTACACCAGCGGCACCTCTTTTAATCACTGCGGCATCGAATCCCTGTGGTGGCTGTTTTGAGAGCGCTTCATGAAACGAATTCGTACGCGCGTCTTCGGCTGCTTCCAACTCGTTTGCTATGTAGATACGTCTCTGGGTCTTCACCTGGAATATCGCACTAGCATCCCGAGCCCGTGACAACCATCCCTGCCGGTCCCATATGATTGTCTCATATTTCTTATCTGCACCTAGCCAACCCAACTCAATAGGATCGCAATCGGGGACACCAAACACAACGACAACGGCTGCCTCCGGGACCTGCGGCAATTCTTGTGGAATCGCCTCCGCAGGCCGATACATCGGCCAAGGTCGCTTCGTGTCTTGATGGGTTGGAATGGCGAACGTCCCACTTGCACCAGGGACCGAGAGTACCGCACTGTCGTCCACGCCAGCCAGTTGAAGTTCAGTACGAACCGCCTCCTCATCCTCGTCGCCTACGTAGCTGGCCAACGCGACCCGAGCCCCAAACCTTGCTGCGGCAACCGAAGCAGTTAGGCCACTGCCACCATATCGGGGCCTCGGCTCGGTGTCGGCATCAAGAACTTCACGGAAAATACCTCCGACGACAAGGACTCCCATTAGGTATCCAAGAGGGTGCCACGTTGCCAGTCCCATACAAAAAGGTCAAACGCAGCAGGTGGAGCGTCCAGTTCATCGCACCACTTAAGGAAAGCGTTCTCCACGAGCTCGTAGTCACGAGGTATTTGGACACTATCGGGAATCCGTCCGGCGTCAGCGAGAGCCCGAAACACATGAATGTCGATTGTAGCTAATTCAGCCCCCATACCCAAGTTGCGAAGGAGCCAGCTCGCTGTCTTCATTCCTATTCCAGGACAGTCACTGAGGAGTCTTCGACGCTCTCTGCTGCTGCTCAGTTCAAGCAATCTTTGATGGATGGGGCTATTGCCGAGTAGCCAATTGCGCGCCTTGACGATAGTGGATGCCTTCTGACGAGGGAAGCGATAACGCCTAAGAGTCCCATCTGCCTTAGTTGGTTCAAACTGAGGTTGCATCAGTGCATCCAAGATTGCCTCGAAGAGATCACGGTCTTTCCACTCTTCCGAAAATGGTCTCAACTGCCAAATCACCTCAGCCGCGGATCTTCCGTGCTCATATGTAATGCCAAACCCCCCCATGAGGCAGAATAGGAGTTCACTCTCGATCTCTAGACTCTCTACGGAAGTGCGTGGTTGGACTGCTCGCAGGTATAGTTCATCGACGATGTGCCATGCACATTCGACTGATAATTCACCTTTAGCAATTGGCCTTTGGAACATATTGGGTGCGCTCTCTTATTCTCCTTTGACTAACCCTATTGCCTTCTCAGTTCCTAGGAGCGTGTCGAGTTCAATTTAGTAGTCCTGTCCAGACACTAAGCGACCGAGTCGTGTCCATTGTGTCGGCCAACTCCCTCAAGCTGCTAGACAGACTTTGCCGTTCAGGCGAATCTGAATCTCCTAAGTATGCATCGACATAGCGTGACTGCCCCGTTACATCGCGGATCGGACTTAGCACCCGTTGGCTTGCATGCTGTACAAGATGAGTCAGCATGGCTTTTTGCGTTCTCGGCCCAGAATACGCCTGAAACGCTTCGATAGCAAGCGTCTCCACATGGTAGCCACTTACCGCGTTCTCTCCCAGTTTGTTGGCAAAGATTGCCTTCGCGAGTTTTATCGTCGGTACTACGCGTCCACTTTGGGCTTGATTCGTCCTTGTAAGCTCCTGGGCGGAAGCTTGGGGCTGAATGTATGACCAGGAGGAACCGTCGCTTGAGGAAACTGCGACCCCATCTGCAGTTCTAACTGCAGGTAGCAATTGTATTTCGCTCCCATCAGTATACTCAATGGTGACAGCCATCGTTCCCTCACGGATATCCCTGACATCGCTCCGGGGAAGCGCCTGTCTCAGGCTTTCCGCAAAATTTCGCCTGACTTCGTCTGGAGACTGTTCGTTAAGTGTCTCACTCCTAAGCAAGACGAGCGCGTCGACATCGCTTAGTCCGTCGACATATGTGTGCTTTGCCACGGACCCGCCAAAAAGCAGCCGCTCCACCTCGTGCCCATCGTCGACAAGAGCTCCTTCAATTGTGTCCAAGTGCCCATTTATGAGGTCTACATCCCGATCATTGATTGAAGTCAATTCTTGCTGCAGCAATAAGTTGACGGCGGAGTCGTTCTGACTCTCCTCGAGACGTCGCTGAGCTTCCTCTCTTAGGGCTTCGATATCGCTTTCTCTGAAGACGCCACCCGTTCCAGACCCTCCCATTCTTATGCTCCTAGGTTCTCTTGTAGTGCTTGAAATATTGGTTCCAGTACGTCGCCCCGCGAAATGCGGTCCCAATTGCAATCCTCACGGGCGAAACTACGCAGATCATCTGATAATCTCCTGAGCTCGGCGAGGTTTTGCAGACAGACCGACTGCAGAGCAGGAATCCTGGGTCGGTTGATCTCATTGTCTAGGAGTGCTGCACTGTCGCGGTGCATAGCAACGCCTTCTCGATACACATAGCGCAGCCATCCAAGTCCGTCGAAAAGCTCACCTCCTGCCGCGAAATAGAGCGGCGTATAGAGAGTGTCCAATCCTCCAAATATGTGTATCGGAGCCTTCACTTCTGCTTCATTCAGGCGTTGCCTCAGTTGAGCGATGTTCACTAGTCGTTCAAGGACGGATTCGCCGATTTCCTTCTCTGTAATACCAATGATATCGAAATCTCCTAAGTTTGCAAAATCCTCTCCCGAAAGCGCGCCTAAGTCGTGCATCCCATAGTCGCGCGGAGGCTTGAGAAGCATTGTCGACGCGATGGAGTTGCGATCGCCGAAGAAGGCCTGACCCGAGGCTATCTGTTCTGTGTAAGAACCGCAGTTATCCCAACTGACAACGATAGGTCTTATGTCTTCATCCAAGTTTTCGATTGTGCGCCGATACTCCGCTTTTTCCCATTCCAGCGACTCGTACTGGTTTTCTCCGAATTGCTTATCTGGTGAACTGCCCTCCTTTTCGTATCCACCACTGTCTATGAACAACAATCGCGGCTTTGGCTTAGAATAGCGAGAGTCTTTGAAACCGTATCGAAAGGCACTGCTATCTGCGAGTAGGTCATGGTGGATATCATATGCCGAAATAAGAAATGATTCTTCGACACTATCGATGAGTAATTCGCTGTGCAAGATAGAACAAGCGGTCGTTTCCGGTTTGCTCTCACCTGATCGTTGGTAGCGAATCGGTCCAATGGCGCGACTAGAAAAGCTTGGAATAAGCAGTGGAGTGCATAGCTCAATGCCATTTCGCAATCTGACGTGACGAGTAAGTGGTGGCATGTTCATCTTAGGCGGGGAGTGAGTGTCGGTCCGCGCAGGAGGGACATTTGTTGCATGGGTGATTGGCTGTCTCACAACTGTAAGTTTGCCCAAGTGGTACGCCGAGTGCGGTTGCAAGACTATAGATTTGGTGCTTCTTCCAATGTAGGAAGGGGGCCGCGATTGTGATAGCACCGCCCGTGTGGATCTGAAATGAAAGTTGCATAGCTTCTATAAACTCTGGACTGCAGTCATCGTAGCCTGTGCCAGCGTGGATACCAAGTAAGACCACTCCAGACTGTGATGGGAACTCCATCAACGCGGTGTGCAACAGGTAGGCGTTGCGGCCACGAATCTCTCCTGGTCCGAACTTGCTACCATCGTAACCTACACGACGCCAAGGAACACGGAGACCATCACAGAGTCTTGCTACCGTCGCACCTTCAGATCGAGCCGCAGCTTGGCCATAGTCAACGAAGAGAGCGCTCGGTACTATGCCCTGTTCTGCACATAGCCAAAGGAGGGTGGTAGAGTCAATGCCGCCGCTGGCTAAAACGAGAAAAGTCCCCTGTTCCGTTGTGCCAGGTTTGATGTGAGTGGTCATGGGCCATACCTGCCGTTTATCTGTGTAGATGCGTTATTCTAGAAAGTCAAAGGCCAAGAGTGATTCAAGCTTGTTCTCCACACCTTCTGTGCCTAGAGTTCACCGAGAAAATTGTTGATCCTGTCAAGGTGGCATCTTTTGAACTTGCGTCCACTTCCGCAAAAGCATAGCCTTTTTCTTCCTATCCGGCGCTTCCTATTTTGCATTTCCCCAATGTACTCCCTGTATCCCAATCGACCGTGCGAATACTCGCCCCACAGTTTACCTCGCGCGGCTTGGAGTCCGTATCTATCCACATAGGCAAGCCGATAGAAAAAGGGAACTACCAAATCTCTGACGAAAGTCGATATGTCGGCTTCGTATTCTGTATCCAATCCTTCCAGCCCCAAGCAGCACATATTCCTCTCGCCTGGATACAAGTGAAGATCCGACAAGTTACTGATGCCGTGTTTAAGCATGATATCCTTCGAGCGTCCCCGGGTTTCAAAGACTGGTGGCCACGGATTCAAGATAGTAGGACTGTACGACAACAAAATCTGGATGTCGAATGAGTCGCAGATTAACTCCTTCCGACTCTGCCCGCCAAGCTCTTGGACGTAATGAAGGAGACCGTCTCTTTGGTCATACTCAGCGACGACGTGCAACCTTCCGGCTATGGACTGAGATCCATAGTTCAGCTCCAGCAGAGGCTGTGCCGCGTTCAGCGCGTCCATCTCGGACATCGACACCGGAAAGAAACGACCAAAGTCATTACTAATCGTCGCGGCTTCGTCGCCCGCATAAGGACGAGGAGGGCGAACTGCGCCGCCAAAACCGGCGCTCCGCTTACGTGTTGAAGACGATAACGACGAAGAAAGAGAACTGCCAGATGAGCCGCCGCCGTTGTGCTCTTTGAACTGCTCCCCGCACACCTTCTGCCACTTCTTTATTGACTCCTTCTTGTGGCTCTCTTCGAGTGCATCCCGAGCGTCCGTTGCCAGTTGACGAATAACGTGACGGAATCTGTTGAATTCAGATTTACTCCAGTGCGGATCAAAATCCTCAGCTTCCAGCGCCGGGTTCGTTATGGCTGGTGGGTATGACATCTTGTCCAGCGAGGATGCCATTCTCTCGAGGACGGTTACCAGCATGTCCGCTTGAGTCGAGACTTCGTCGCTGCCTTCGTCATGATCGGAGACCGACAATCCTGCCAGCGTTGTCAACACGATGGAGGAGCAGTCGAATTGCCTGTGATGATCGCGGGCAAATTTCAGTATCCGCACAGCTCTCTTCAGGTTGCCATTGGTTATGGCATTCTTCTCATTAAACCATTCTCTATACCCGGTGCCGTCCGTTTCCTCGAAGTCGTCTCCATCAATCGGGCAGATGTAGAACTTTTCGTTTCGCCCCACGCAGGGAACAAGGTCAACCTCACACCTTGACTGCTCACTGAACTTGACGGTTACGCACCTATTTTTGACTTCTATATTGTCCTTGTAGCGATCGCTGTTCTTGAGGGTACTCTTCAGCGCCGGCACGTAATCCGAACAGTCATCGGATTCGTAATCGACCATAACCAGCAGGTCCACATCCACGGTCGAGTCTTTAGTGGTTGGGCGTATAATGGTGCGGAGCGCATGAGACCCCTGTCTCTCCGTGCGTATGAAACCGGCGTGATTATTGGACAGGTATTCGGCCAACGCATTCATGCGCTGGCCGAGTTCTACCCGGCGAGTCTTGTCCAGATTGACGTGCTCCCGCTGGATCTGATCAAACTCGTCATGTAATTTCACTTCAAACCTCCGTTTTGCCAGAGGCAATGAGCAGCCTTACGACACCAACAACCGCGCTGATCCAAGATGCGACTTTGCTACTGGTAGCCCTATTCCACAGACGGCTAATCCACCTTTGTTCTGATGTCTCAGTGGTCTTCTGCGAAAACACGCCATTTTGCTTCCCATCCTCGCAGAGTGGTGTGGCGAGTCGTCTCTTTATATCGGCAACGGTCGACAAGATAACATCGGAACAATCATCAGAGTTTGAAACGGTACGTCGATCGAGCCCGCTGCGGTATCCCCTACGCTCTTCTATGCGATCCCGATTCCTGTCGCTCAGTCCGCCCGACACTCCCATTACAATAATCTCTTCCACCGGCATCGAAGCGTCCAACATCAGTGTAGCGGTGTCGTTGACACCCCTCGATCCACCGATAACGACCACACCGTCAGAATTATCCGCCTGCACCGACCTGATGTTGCCACCTGTATATTCGTCATCTGACAGCGGTTCGTCACTGACACCATCGCCAATCTGCTTTAGAAATTGTCTCGTCTCACTGTCCATATTGGCAAGCCATTTATCCCTGTGCCTTACCGTTCTCAGCAAGATACCATTACAGCCTGCCTCACTGACGTAGTCGGCAGCAGCTCGGACGATGATAGTATCGAAGGGAACTACGGCAATGTTGCTGCTTGCCCCCACCAAGGCTACTAATCCAATGTCACGGCGGAGAAATTCTCTCGCCAACTCGTAAACTGTGCGATTTACCAAGTCAACGGTTGCGCAACCGTCGCTGACTGGAACGCTCCCAGTGATATGAACAAATTGCTGCATTATGCAAAAGCCTCACATAGATCAGTCCTATGCAGTGTAGCAAAAATATGGCTAGTAATCATTTTGGGAATATGAAGGATACTCCCATTTTTGCTTCAGCCCCAGAATAATCGGGCAGAAATTTTCATGGTAGCGCATCATAGCAGGTGAGTCAGCGCTATGCCTGAGGTGTACCCAATAAATCGGATAAGTAGCTAAGAGAGAGCCCCGAATTGGACGAACTTGAAGACTGGCTCCGAGGGAGTATGCAAAAGCTGATCCAGGAAGTGCCGGAGGAGGAAGTGATCGAGTTTCTGGTCAGGGTGAAGTCAGCGCACCGGCCTGATACGGACAGCAACTTAGACTACCGAAACGGGCACGGAAGGCACAAGAAGTAAAGGCGGAGCAGCGGGGTGAAAGAGTTGAATAGGCCGCAGGTACGCAATACGACGAGAAGTTCGAGAACAGGTTGTTGTCGTTGTTCGCCAGAAGGCCGTCAAAAATGGTTGCCGCGTAACAGATGGGTCAAATTCGAATCACAGCAATCTCCGATCGTTCGTCTTAATCTACGCCACCAGCATGTCCGCATTTAACACAGACTTTTTCAACAGGGAGGTCACGTCAATAGGTGTGTAAACGAGATCAGGCGGCGACCTTCTCCGGCGTTGAATCTATGACGATTCCATCCTTGTAGGTTGCGCCTAGGTAGACGTCTTTCATCAGTTCTGGCGCCTTCAGCCTCCTGAACCTGCTTTCGGCAACCATCAGCATCTTCCAGATCACCGCTATCGCCCTGTCCACCCTCTTGAACCGCTTCGCCGCATCGGTGCGCAGCCTCAACGCGGCAAACGGCGACTCCACGACATTCGTCGTCCTCAGATGCCTCCAGTGCTCGGCTGGAAAGTCGTAGAACGTAACCATCCGTTCCCAGTCCCGCTCAAGACTCTCGGCAGCGCCGTCGTAGGAGCGCTCACGACACCAGCCGACGAACACCGACTTCAGACGCTCAGACTCGCCGAGGCTACCGGCATACGGGATGCTCCGAAGCATCAGCTTCGCCTGCTCCTGCCGCGCCTTCGGCAACCTATCCAGCACGTTGATGATCTTGTGGTTCCAGCACCTCTGCTCCGCCGCGTCCGGATACACGTTGGCAAGCGCTCCCCAGATGCCCAAGTGTCCGTCGCCAACCACAAGCTTCGGACTGGTCATCCCCCGGTCCTTCAGGTCCCTGAGCACTTCAGACCAGCTCTGGGTAGATTCCCTGTAACCTGGCACGACGCTCAGCACCGTCTTGCTGCCGTCGCTCAGCGCTCCTATCGCAACCAGCACCGCAGCCTTCTCCCGCTCAAGGCCCGCCTTCACGTACACTCCGTCCACCCACACATACACCACTTCCAACTTATCGAGGCGACGAGCACGCCACGCAGCTATCTCACCGTTCCACTTATCCTTCAGTCGAGCCACCGTACTCCCCGACAACGGCGCCTTCTCTCCCAGCAGCCCGCGCAGCGCCAGGTCGAAGTCACCCTCAGACAGCCCGTGCAGGTACAACTGCGGTATCAGCTCGGCAACCTTCGCCGTCCTCTTGGCGAACAGCGGCAACAACCTGCTCTCGAACTTCTCATCAGTGTTGCGAACCCGCGGCCTGCTCAACTCTATCGTCCCAGAACTCAGCGTCAGCTTCCTCGGCTTTCCGTGTCCGTTCCGGTAGCCCGAGTCGCTGTCCGACTCAGACCGGCGGGCCGACTTCGCCCTGCCCAGAAACTCTGTCACTTCCTCCTCCAGCACTTCCTGGATCAGATTCTGCATGCTCCCTCGGAGCCAGCCTTCGAGTTCGCCCCATTCGGGGCTTGACTTCACTATGCTTTCAGTGGTTCTCTTACTCATGGACGGTGTTCCTCCTCTTTTGGGTTCTCAGGCCCGTTTTATTCAGAGGAAGGTTACACCGTCTGATCTATTTACACTCTCTCTGAGGTTACCTCTCAACAGGTCGATGGTGACGTGCTTGCCAGTCGCAGAGGGAGGCACACAAGCTTCCTAAAGCATTTCAAACCTGCAAACCTGCATTGAAGGAGAGGAGCGCCGTTTCGTTCTTGAATATCTACTCAGTTAAAACTGGAAGGTGACTGACAGAAACGATGGGGACAATCCGAACTATGACCGAAGACCTGTCAACTACAACAAGGAGTTTGGAACAGATGAATATATATGTTGCTTCCTCACGGAAGAACGAACTTCACCCAAGTGTGGTGAAGGCCATTCGAGCACTCGGGCATCAGGTCTACGATTTCAAATGCGACGGCTTCGGGTGGGAAGACATTGATCCTTGTTGGGAGCAGTGGAGTCTTGACAATTACTTGGACGCACTAAACCATGAGAAAGCTATTCAAGGCTTTGTCAGAAACTTCTGCGCTATGAAATGCGCTGATGCTTTCGTGCTTGTTCTTTCTAGTGGTCGCAGCGCCCATCTCGAAGCAGGCTGGGCAATCGGACAGAAAAAGCCGACATGCATTCTCCTCTCAGAGGAAACGTTTGAAGCAGAAACGTTTGAAGCAGAATTGATGTATAAGCTGGCTGATTACATTGCACGAGATATGGACTCACTTGAGGAATGGCTCAATACCCTCAATTGAGGTTTCACAGTCCACCAATTGACGGACTGGACATGAAAGACTTTGGGACTTTCTTGGCAGTCCGCACAGAGGAAAGATTGCTGTCAATTCAGATTCTACTGCTGGCTTTGAAAAGTGTGGCAGATTATAGACATCAGTTGAAGAATTCACTTGACGGCACTGTTTACATGTCAAGATGTTAACCAAGATTTGATTCTCAAAGGAACCACCTCTCTATGACACAAAGTCAAGACGCGCAATCAGAAACACGCGACGAACGGAAAGAAGAGTTGATGCGCCTCAAGTTTGATTATGCGTGGCGCTATTTCGCCTTACATGCGAGGCAGCGTGTGGTTATGTTCAATTTCTTCCTGCTAGGTTCCAGTTTTCTCGCCAGCGGGTACGGACTCCTTATCAGGGAGCAGTTCTATTGGCATGCGGCCGTTGTAGCAATCGTCGGTGTAATCGTTGGTGTAATTTCTGTTTTGCTGGATTATCGAAATCATCAGTTGGTAGGCCTCGGCGAGCAAGCTTTAAAGAGTGTGGAGCAAGAATACTTGATTGGCAACTCTGAGGGCCGGCCACCACAATATGCCATTATGTCCCTTGAAGCCCATTCTGGAGAGCCTGCTGGGTGGCAGAAACACAAGACTTTGATTCGAACATTGGAAGTGTGTGCTACTGCTGTGTTCATCTTGGCGGCCTTTTATGCGATATGGATGGCACTGCCATGTCAGTGCTCTCCGAGTTGAATGAACTCTGGCTTTCCATTAGGTTACGTCCTCCGGGTACGCAACCTCAGAGTATAAATCCTCTGGGATGAAATGTTCGCAGCGACGCCTACTATACTGATTACTGTTCATCAATTGATAAGGGACAGTGACTTTGCCGCTCTGACTCACTCTCCAAAACCTGTTGAAAGAAGTACAGTGATAACTCTACAAGCTCTACATCTCTACTAAGATATAATTATTATATCTATATCTACCTAGATAATTATAGAGATACTGAGTTATGCTTTCATAATCCCAGATGAAAGGTGAGTGAATCATAATGATTGTTGCTGTTGCAGGAGAAAAGGGGGGCTGCGGCAAGACTTCTTTCGCGGTTCATCTCTCCGGATGGCGCGTGTGCGCCGGTCGGGACGTAATGCTAGTGGATGCCGACCGCCAGGGCAGCGCAAGTCTCTGGGTGGAATCACGCCTTCAGCAGGAACTTCCCGCACCCTCCACAGTGAGGCAGTTCGACAGAGGTCTCCGGCGTGCTATCAAGGACTTGTCCAGGCGTTACGATGACGTTGTGGTGGACATAGGCTCGGGAGACGGCGCAGCGATCGAGGCGGTTATGCGCGTCTCTCAATGTGTCGTAGTTCCGGTTCAGCCCAACGGCATGGATGTCTGGACCATAGACCTGCTGGATGAACTTGCTTCAGAGGCTCTCGACCTCAACGACCATCTGAGAGCTTTTTCAGTTATCAACCGCGCATCCACGCATCATGCCAATCGGGATGTGATTGCAGCGCAGGAGGCTCTTCGCAAGTTTCAGGAAGTGGAGCACTCCGAAGTCGTCATACACGAGCGTTCCTCGATCAGGCGCGCAGTGCCCGCAGGCTTGCTAGTCAACGAGTACCGCCCGGTCGATCCCAAGGGCATAGCCGAACTTCAAGCCGTGTTCCGGCTCGTTTTCGGGGATGTCCCAGCCTCAACAAACCGTAGCAGCGGAGGTTGAGAAACATGACCATGATAAACATGACCCCGCCGGGAGACAGAGAGGGAAGACGGAGCCGCAGGTCAAGTGGCTCACCTGCACAGAGGGGGCCAAAGCGCACCATCGACGCAGATGGAGACACTTATCGCCAGCTTTCAATTGACGTGTCCGAGGATCTGTTCAATCGACTGAAGGTCGCGGCCGCGCTTGACAGAGTATCTGCCAGAGAGCTGGTGCTGCGGGTTGTGATTCCCGAAGTCGATCGAGTTTACAGGGAGCACGGGATCGACTCATAGGCTTGAGACAACGAGGCAACACGATGACAGGGGAATCGCTAGGCAGTATTCTGCGTCGCATCAAGGCACAGCGTGAGACCGAGGGCACGGTGCCTGCCCAAAGGCCAGTAACGGAAGCGCCGGACCAGCCGCAGACGCCGTCCTGTACGGCATGCAATGACCGTGGCTGGTTGACTCCAAGTGTGTCAGTGGGACACCCTGACTTCGGAAAGCCCCAACCCTGCACCTGCCAACAGCAACAGCTTGAAGACGACAAAATACGAAGGCTTAGGCTTTACAGCAACCTGGGTCAAATGGTGCGCTTCACCTTCGAGTCCATCGATGAGGAAAGGGTTGATCCCGCCAACGCCGACCTCTTCCACTTCGCCTTGGATGCCGCCTTGACCTATGCTCAGACGCCCTCCGGTTGGCTCGTATTTGTAGGTCCTCCCGGATCGGGCAAGACACATCTCGCGGCGTCAATCGCCAACCAACTCATAATCTACGGACGCCCCGTACTCTTCGTTTCAGCGTCGGACTTGCTGGACGAGCTGCGCTCAGGCTACGCTCCCGACAACCCGATGCCGTTCAGCGAGATCTTCCAGCGCGTCGCAGAAGCCGAAGTGCTTGTTCTTGACGCGCTCGGAAGCCACAGCACGACTCCATGGGCACAGGAGAAACTCCACCAGCTCATCAACCATAGGTTCAACGCAGCGCTTCCCACTGTCGTCACACTCAGCTGTCCTCTGGAAGACCTCGACCCGCATCTGCGAGTGAGACTCAAGGACGCACTAGATTCGAGAGTCGTTTCGACAGGAATGAAGTCCATGGGCACTGACGGTTACAGCATAGGCTCACCGCATCCATCGGCGCTTGAACGAATGCGGTTCGATACCTTCCAACCGCACGGCACTACTCATGAGCAGAATGAGCTGATGAATGCGCGACGGACAGCCCGCGCATTCGCTGATAGTCCGCACGGCTGGCTAGTGCTGTGCGGACCGCACGGTGTGGGGAAGACCCACCTAGCGGTTGCCATTACCGCGGAGTTGTCGAAAAGCCATCAGCTGTACTTCACGCGCGTGCAACAGCTGATGTATCACCTGCAATCCAGTTTTCAGTCAACTGGCGATTCACATGAGACGTTCGACACGCTGTTCAGGGCAGCCGCGGACGCAGAAGTTCTTGTATTGGACGACCTTGGTGCGGAGAATGACTCCGAGTGGACTCGCGCCACATTGCACGAATTGCTTTCACATCGCTACGAGGCGCGTCTGCCCACCGTCGTCACGACATTTATCGATATGACCCAGCAGTCGGGCGCGATAGCCTCCCGTCTCTGCGACCGCTCAATCAGTCGCGTCATCCACATGTCCGCGCCGGACTACCGCAGAACTTCACCCAAGATCTAGGGGAGCACGTCCATCGCGCCGTCGCCCGGGCAGTCGTCACTCTTTCTTCCGTCAGGGCAGACAGTATCGCCCCACTCCGCGTCACGCGTGCCCGAAACTCTGTCGAAGTCAGCGCCCGTGAGGTCTGTCCGAACGAAATTCGTGCCCCTCACCTCTGAGCCGTTGAGCAAAGCGTCCTCCAGCTTCGCGTCGGTAAAGTCCGCGTTACGCAGGTCGGCATTACGAATCTTTGCGTCCTCCAGTCGCGCCCTGACGAACACCGTCCGCTGCAGGTCGGCGCCGTCGAACAACACGTCCAGCAGGATGGCATCTGTGAATTCCGCCCGAACCAGTCTGGCCTGTGTGAAGTCGATGCTCCTGAGCGTCATGCCAGCATAAATCGTCTCACGCAGAATTGCCTGGCTGAAGTCGGTCGTCTTGTCGAAGGCGACTCGCGTCATGTTGGCTTCCTTCAGGTTGGCCTCGCCCAAATTGGCTCCGGTAAAGTCCGTATCGGTGAGGTTGGCGTCCTCGAAGTTCACTCTCCGTAGCGAGGCTCCGTTGAAGTTGACGCGATAAAGAGTGGCTGAGACAAATGAGGCTCCATCGAGAATTGTGCCTTCTCCAAAGGTGCTGCGAGACAGGTCCGTCCCATTGAAGCTGACATCCAGCAGCAGAGCTTCAGCCGGCCAGATCGTGTTGTGTATGATCGCCCTGTCGAACGAGAACACACGGGACAGGTCGGTGCTACTCAGGTCCACGTTCGATAGGTTCACCTGGTCAAGGATAGCGCCCGATAGGGAAGCATCCTTGAGAATCGCGCCCTTCAGATTCGCCTTTCTGAGGTCGGCATTCGCCAGGTTTGTCCCGGTCAGGTCGAGCCTCCGCAGGTCCCGCTCCGAGAAGTCGCATCCGACCAGTCGAGCGCCCGGCGCTGGAGTGCAGGGCGTCGGTGTTTTCGTGGGCGTCGGCGTGATGGTGGGCGTGGAGGTTGCGGTAGAGGTTCCCGTCGCCGTTGCAGTGCCAGTTGAAGTTGGAGTAGGCGTGGCCGTCGGAGTCTCGGTAGGCGTCGCGGTGGGAGTTCTGGTAGGTGTAGCCGTCCTTGTCGGCGTGGGCGATCTGGTCGAAGTTGCAGTAGATGTCGGGGTTGCCGTCGCCGTGGGAGTCACTGTGGGTGTGTCGGTGGACGTCGGAGTTATGGTCGGCGTGTGGGTTCTGGTCGCCCAGATTATTCCGTAGGGCGTCGCCGTGGCGCGCGGCGTGGATGTGGGTGTGGTGATCGGAGATTCAGTTTGCGACGGAGTTGAGAGCGTCACTGCCACCTCGTTGTGAATTACTTCATCCGCGACTGCCGCTCCTTTCCCATCGGATTGCTCGACCAGCCCGTTTGACGCAGATTCCCCAGCTCCTGCACCACTGTTCGAACCACCGAGGAGATTGCACCCGAGCAAGGGCAGTAGGAGAAGGGCGATAAGCAGCCCCGGGCAAAGCAGCCCTGCCCGGACTCCGGAGCTGGCAGGACCAGAGATCACTTCTGGTTCTCCTCAACTATCCTTGCCTGGCAGAAGCTGAATGCCATTCCAATGTACGCCTCGAAGCTTCCGTACTGTCCGGCTTCGAGCGCCTGCCACATCCTGCGTTCCGACTCCGTGATTTCGCGCTCGATAACCTCCTTGGGCAGATCCGGATTGAGATAAGTTCGGGCCGTGCAGTCGGCCATCCAGCGGACTATCTCTAGTTCGTTCTCACTGGCGTCTTTCTTGGCAAGCGTGTACAGAGGCTCGGCACCATGCCCGTGGGTTGAAGAACCTCCTCTTTCGCGGTCCTTCTTCGCTTGGGCGACGATGTACTCCTGAAAGGCCTTCATCTGCTCTTCCAACGCAGCGATCCGCTCGCTGTCCGAACGCCCATTTCCCGAAAAGGTCTCATCATCCCCACCACACGCCGCGAGGACCAGAAGCGCGACGAGAATAGCGGCGCCTAGGCGCAGCTTAGTCCCCGGCATTAAGCGCAGCATCGTCATACGACTCCTCCGGCCGCAGAAGCGGCGTACTTGCAATCTCCTGCGTCTCCCGAATCAGCTCGGGATTAAGTCCCAAGCTCCTGAGTTCTGACAGTAGTAGCTCAAAGCTGTCCGGCACTCCGGGCCTGATCAGCGTGCCCTTGCTCAAACCGCTCCCATCGTCGGCCATAATCGCCCTGAGCAGTGCCTCGCGTCCATCGACATCATCCGACTTCACTGTCATCATCTCCTGCAAAACGTGCGCCGCGCTGTACGCCTCAAGCCCCCAGACCTCCATCTCTCCGAGCCGCTGACCGCCGCCAGAGGACTTACCGCCCAGGGGCTGCTGGGTGATCATCGAATATGTGCCTGTCGAGCGCGCATGCATCTTGTCCTCGACCATGTGTATGAGCTTGAGCATGTACTTGTAGCCAACCGTCACGGGCCTGTCGAAAGGCTCCCCTGTCCTTCCGTCCCGCAATATCTGCTTGCCCATGATCGGAGCCGACAGGCTCTCTTCACGGTCGAGTCGCAGCGCCTCTTCGCGCAACTCCCGATAAGAAGAGAAGCCCGTAAAGTCCAGCCCCTGTTGACGCATCCAAAGCTCCAGACAGACGCGCCCGCAGTAAGCGCCATTCTCCGCGCCCTCACCGAATAGCAACTCATAGTCGTATCCCTGTGCCTCGACCCAACTCCTGACCCGCTCCCAGTCCACCGTGCAGACATCGTCCTCCGGCAGCCGCTTAGTGGTCAGACCGCCAGCCTGCTCGACCAGCCAGGCCTGTGCGAGACGCTGCTCTATCTGCTCCCAGCGGGCCGAGTCGAATACCGGCGTCCTAGCCCGAAAACCCAGGCGGTGCGCGGCCCAGCCCAGATGCACCTCCAAAATCTGCCCAAGGTTCATCCTCGACGGCACCCCGAGCGGGGACAGGATCACATCCACCGGCGTCCCGTCCGGCAGAAACGGCATGTCCTCCTGCAGCACGATGATTGAGACGCAGCCCTTGTTCCCGTGACGGCCCGACATCTTGTCTCCGGGCTGTAGGTCTCGCGTCCCGGCGACCTCAACCTCAACCCGTGTGTGGCAGCCCGGCGGCAGTCCATGCGCGGCCGCGCTTCCGTCTCCACGTCGAATGACCTTCACATTCACCACTCGACCCTGCTGGCCCTTCGGCAGCAGGCGAGAGTTGTCCTGGTAGCGCAGGTTGTCGCATGTCTTACCGAACACCTTTAGCAGTAGCTCCTCCTCAGGCGTCCGCTCCCTGTCCTGGTGTTCGGCGGGTATGGGCTTGGGCGTCGCCTTTCCTATGAGAATCTGCCCGGGTTCGACGTATCCTCCCACGGGTGCCACTCCGTCTTCGTCCAGCAGCTGCCTTCGCCAGTCGGCGACATCCGGAACGTCCCTGGTCATGACTTCCGGGCCCAGGGGCGTGTCCATCGCCTCTAGGCTGTACTTTTTCAGAGTGCGAGAGCGAAACTTACTCTCTCGGACGACGCGCTCGGAGACTATGATGGCGTCCTCATAGTTGTAACCGCCCCAGCTCATGTAGGCGACAAGGACGCGCTGACCCAGCGCGAGCTCGCCTTCGCTGGTGGCGGGACCGTCCGCGATTGGCTGTCCGGTCTCTACTCGCTGGAAGTGGTTGACGATGGGCCGCTGGCCGATCCATGTGAAGGCGTTCGACCGGATGGCATTCAGCAGATCGTAGCGTTGCATTCCACTCCCGTTGTCCGGCATCACTTCGATGCGGTCGGCGGAAACTGACATCACTGTGCCGTCGGTATCCGCTCTTACTTGACTACCGCTGTCGCGAGCCACGTCCACCTCCATCCCAGTGGCGACGAGGGCCGTCTGCGGATGCAGCAGGGGAACCGCCTGTCGCTGCATGTTGCAGCCCATCAGTGCGCGGTTCGCGTCGTCATGCTCAAGAAACGGGATGAGCGCGGTTGACGCACTTACTATCTGGTGCGGAGTGAGTTCGATGTAGTCGAGGCTCTCCGGAGGCACCGGAAGCCAGTCCTCGCCGCGTCTTGCCGCCACCTGCTCTTCTACGAGCTGTCCGAGTTCGTCCAGTTCTACGGCGCACTGAGCGATGGTCAGCCGGGCTTCCTCGTCCGCGTTGAGATACACGACGTCGGGCGCGTCACTCGATACATAAGGACGGACTGCTATCATGTGTTCCGGCATCGCAGAGAGCCTTTTCACAAGTTCCGGCTTCACAATGCTGCCCTCTCTCGCCAGCAGTTCCGCTCCGACTCTCACATCCCGCCTAAGCTCACGTCCCACCAACCCCTCGTCATGGCTGGAAATGTCCTTCATCACTCGGCGCACAGGTGTGGTGAGAAGCCCGTGCCTATCGATCTGTGCCCCAGTCGTAAGGGTGGACAGCAGCCCTATGTTCTGCCCTTCAGGCGTCTCGATGGGGCAGAGCTTGCCGTAGTGAGTGTGATGCACATCCCGCGGGTCCACACCGGCAGTCTGCCGGTTCAATCCGCCGGGACCGAGGGACGTAACGCGCCGCTTGTGCGTCAGCTCGGCGAGTGGATTCGTCTCATCCACCACCTGGCATAGTTTCGAGCCGTTGAAGAAACCTTCGAGCCGCTTTATCAGTGGTGTCGTGTTCAGCAGGTCCGAGGGACGCTTCGGGCGGCTTCTTCCCAGTTCCAGCAGCTGACGGGTAGCCCTGCCGACCTCGTACAGCCCTGTCTCGAACTCCGCCTGCACCAGTTCGGCGGCAGTCCGCACGCGTCTGTTTGCCAGATGGTCGATGTCGTCCGCCTCCGCGCGTTCCAGTGATACCCTGATTACGTGTCCGACAATTCGCACCAGGTCGGCGCGGGTCAGCAGAAGGCTTGTCTCATCGGTTCCAAAACGGCGTTTGAGCATTTGCCGCCCCACCGCCGACAGGCTGTAATGTTGCGGACTGAAGAAGAGCCGCTCAATGCGTCGCTCGGCACTCTCACGGTTTGGTGGCGCACCCGGCGCGACTTCGGCATAGACTTGAAAGAGCGCCTCGTCGCGGCTCCGGCAATCTCCCACCGCGATGGTGTGACGGATGAAGCGCCTAGTTGTATCGGTACCCGCATTGCTGAAGGCGTTAAGTATCTCTTCATCGGTCTCCAGACCGAACAGGCGCAGCACCGTCAGTGCGCTCAGGCTGCTTCCATTGTTGAGCCTGACGCACAGTTCGTCCTGTTCGTTCGTCTCAAAGCCGATCCAGGTCCCGCGAGCAGGGATGATTCGTCCTCTTCCCAGCCGCCTCCCGGAAACCGGCTCGCGGTCGAAGCCGAACCAGACTCCGGGCGCGCGGACTATCTGGTGTATGACGACTCGCCGCACCCCGTTGATGATGAACCCGCCCGACGGGTCCATAAGAGGCATCCGGCAGAGCAGGAGCCGCTGCTCGGTGATTTCACCGCTGTGTGAGTTCGCCAGTATCCCCCTGGCCGTGAGCTGCGCGTCATATGTCAGGCCGTCCGCGACACATTCAGCTGGGCTGCGCTCCGGCGGTTCTATTCTGGGCTGGTCGAGACTCAGCGAGTAGCGTCCGCCCTCATCAGCTATATCGGCCATTTCGCTGAGCGACTTGGCTATGCCATGTTCCAGAAACTGGCGATACGAGTCCAGCCTCAGCGACAGCAGTCCCGGCTGTGCCGGCGTGGCTTTCAGCCTGCCGTACTGGCGCACGGGCAGACTCGATGTGATATTCGGCCTCATAATTCAACGATACGAGTGCCCATCATGCAGCTTCAATGACTGGTGTTGGGTTGTATGTTCTATTTGCCGACTTAGTGCAACTTGCACTCTCAGACTTGTGTTTATAGCAGGATATGATTGGGGCATGTTCGCGATTGGGGAGATGCTCCTGTTGCCCATGTACGCATTTGCCGCCTCAAATATGAAATGATGTAGATGATTCGAAATTACGCAGGCTTCATATACTCATAACTACTGAGTTAAGTCCGCCCGCAAAGCGCCAGACCGTATCCACCTGTTAGAGCACCATCTGGCAGAGTTGGCGCCTGCTTTGAGGTGCTTCTGGCACAATCCACGATACGCCGACGGCTCGCATATTCAGGCCGTCGCGAAGACTTGGGCGATGCTACGATTGTTCACCTATGCGCTTTCCGCGGCGCTAATCGACATCGGCAAGCTGAACAAAGGCTTTCAGGCGAAGATGTGGCCGCTACTAGACACTTCAAGGTGGTTGCTGTCAGCCAGAAGAGATTCTAGCCACGTCCTTAGACTTGACGCCTGTGGTCAATTGCGCTGTCCCGCACTCGCCGGGATGGACCTTGTGCAGACTTGTGATGGTTGTGACACCATGTGGTGAGACGAGCTTCGGATGATCTGTGGTGCGATTCTGAAGGATTTTGACAGTGCCAAAGTGCGTTGATAATCTACACCAAACGTTGGAGTTCCCTTGCAATCAGCGCCCCTATCGCATTACGATTTCTTTGCGAAAGGTGTCCCGAAATCAGTGCCAAGTGCGTAAGGAAAGGAAATGGTCGGATGAAGAGCCATCGCGCCGCAACCATAGGAGCCGACAGGAATTGAGCAGGCCAAGTTGGATATTCCCTTCCAGAAACGGGGGAATCGACTTCGTTGGTGACCCTTCGAGCGCACATTTCAGTGATGCTCCTGTTTCTAAGCTCGTCCGCGAAACCATACAAAACTCTCTCGACGCTAAGCATTCCGGATTTTCCGACCCGGTAACCGTTCAATTCACGGAAACGGAAGTAAGGCGTGGACTCATCGGCGGCGCGGCCCTCGAACGACACCTGAATGCCTGCCTACAGAGGGCCGAAAGCGATAGTAGAAATGATATATCTGCTGCTTACTCTCACGCACTCGGCATAGTGAGAAAACGTAATATTCCATGCCTGAAAATCGAGGACACCTTTACCACTGGTCTTACCGACAAACAATGGAATGCACTGGTCTTGCAGGAAGGAGCGGTGAGTAAGGGGAATGGTGCTCCAGGAGGCTCGTTCGGGATAGGCAAGAATGCCGTCATGAACGTATCCGATCTACAGACTGTGTTTTACAGCACTCGCTATGTACAAGGTCGGAAAGGGCGGGTGGAGAAGCTTCAGGGCAAAGCTACTCTCATCGGTCACTCCGATCCGTCAGGCTCGGGAGATGACCTTCAACACATTGGCTTTTACTGCCAGCAGGATGGTTCCCCCGTTATGGGAAGATCCATAAACCAGTTCTTCCGTCTGGATGAATCCGGGACCGGCGTGTTCATCATAGGCTTCAATCCTCATTCGTCAAATTGGGTAGACCAGTTGGTTACCGCGGTCATTGAGAATTTCTTCTATGCAGTTCATCATCAGTCGCTGGTTGTTAAGGTCTTTCCAAAGAAGGGAAATCCTGTCACCATCGACCACCAGACCATTGACTATCTATTTGGCCGTGTGGATCCAGTCAACAGAGACGCTAGGCACTATTATGGAGCCATAAGGGACCTGACTGAGGATGAAATCGAACAGACAGGATATATCAGCAAGGTAGGGAGACTGAATGCATTCATAGACTTCAAGGATGGAGCTCCCAGAAGAGTGGCTCACATCAACCGCAACGGAATGCTGATAACCGACAGCAGAGAACAGCGAGTAAATCCGTTAGCGCCTCGAGGGAAAAGTCTTTGGCCGGACTACGTCGGAGTCGTTGTACCCGACTCAGATAGTGGCGACCTATGGCTTAGGCGAATGGAGAACCCCAGCCACGACGCCCTAGCATCTGGACATCTGCTGAATGAAAAAGACCGTAAGGAAGCTGACAGGGCATTGAAAGAGGCTCGTCGCGCGCTGGGAGCAATCTTCGACCGAAAGACAGCGATAGACCGCTACGCTGAAGAATCTAACCTGGATGAACTTGCTGCCTCCTTTCCCGACAATGAAGGAATGACTACCGACAAAAAGCTGGAAACCAAGGTCGTGTCATTCCGTAGTTCCCAGCCGGAGCTCTCGGAAATTGAGGTAGATGATGAGGTATCGCGAGAAGGCGGTGGGCCCGGGGACGCCTTTCCCGACAGTGAAAATGACGGTGGTGGGCAGAGTGCAGGAAACGGTGCAAGCTCAAGGGGCGAAAATGGGAACGTCCGGGTAAAGGGCAGAGCACGTCGTCCTGTGCTGAGTAAAGTACGGTACATCCCCTTAACCGGAAATGAAGCTGTAATAGCCTTTGACGTAACTGGAGAATCAGAAGGGAGGGTCAATCTATCCTTGATGCCCGCCGGAGGCGACAAGGACCCCCGAAGTGCACAGCCTATGACGATCGTTGAGGCCACCAAACTTGGAGATAGCCCAATACCTCTCGCGATCGAAAATGGGACGGCTGTATTGCCAGCATGTACGAAGGAGCGAGTAATGGTGAAAGTGTTGGTAGATGGTGCATTAGAGCAGAATGCGTTCAGGTTGAGATAAGTGATGAGCACTTGGTTTCAACGAATGCTCCCACACCCTCTTTTGGCGCCGTGGACCGACGATTATGTGAACTGCTCGTTCGACCTTAAAGTGCTGGAGGCAGCCTTAAGCAACGGGCAATGGGTTAGCGTCAAGATACAATTTCTATTGTGCTCCGACAGCCTTAAGAGTTTAGTCGCAGATTCGAAAGCTGAATATGTAGTCGAGGTTTCATGCCCAAAGACTTTCGTGAGAGGGACCCATAGGCTGTCTGAGGAGGATGAATTGGTCCTTGAAGCTGAGAACTTCTCCCAGGAACTCTCGATGACACCCTATCTGGTTTCGTCGGAGCAGCTGGAAAATTTCATCTGCCCGGAACACGCCGACGAATGGGCGATTCATCGACCCGATGGATTCAGTGTGCCTGCTGCCGGTATTTTAGCCGTTGGGCAGTCGGTACGAGTCCTACTGGATGACACAAGCTTGAACTCAGTGGTCGATCTTGTGGCCAATCCTAATGTAGCGGATGGGACATTTCATGTTCAATTGGACGACGAGCGAATAAAAATACACGTTCCTTATTCGGAGAAAGAGAAGATCGAAGCGGTTCGCAGGCGCAGAGGCGCAGAGGTTGAATTTGCAGCGATGTTCCCTTCTCTTTACCTGCATGCCATTACTGAGGCACTAAGGAATCTTAACGAATATGGTGAATCCCGATGGGCATACGCCATGCGAACAGCGTTGGAAAATCACGGCCATGCTGACGTCGACGGGGAGCTGCTCGAGAACGATGCCCTCAGTTACGCGCAGGAGCTGATGGGACAGCCACTCGGCGCTTTCCTTGATGTAGCGCTAAGGTCTGATGACGAAGAGTAACATGTCCACTTCTGAAAGGTATCCTGTATACAGACTGACGCAGGAGGCGTATGACCAACTGCGCCTGATGGCTGACGAGTTACCCGAGTCTTATCTAGATGCGGATTACGACTTTGGCGCTGCCCTCCGCGAGCGCGGTGTAGTTGATTATGCCGAAGAAACGGGAATCACCACATCGAAGCCCGTTGAACTTGATCCACCCGCAGAAGGCGAGATCCCAAACGGTGCTGATCGACAGGCCTTAGAATTTTACAAGTCTTTTGAGGGACTGACTCCAAGGTTAGCAACGGATGAACGCCTTTGGGCGTGGATGACTCACTTCAGATTGCACTCATATGGGCTTAAGCGCTGGAGACGCCCAGCGAATGTCAATCTGAAGAACTACATACGCTCTCACTGGTTTGTGTCGGGCTCTGCTGATGCCTTCTGGCGACACAATACCGCATCCAGAACTTGGTGGATTGCCCACACAGCCATTAAGGCAGCTAGTGGGTCAGTAGGGGCATTCACGGCCGAAGAAGCACTTCGCTTGTTTGCGGACACGGCTTCCTTCTATCACATACCTATGTACTACAACTTTACCCGCGACCCTATGGTGCTCGGCGAAGTCATTCGTGCGCTCCTGAGTGAAGCGGAAGGCATCAGCGCGGAGAAAGGAACTTACGCCCTGCTGCAAATGCTGAACTTGATGGGCGGTACGCAGTTGCTTGCATTGCTGCCCCGCGATGAATTACGGGAAAGAATCGTGGACGATGTTGAGCATATTATGTCCATTCCCGAATTCGTCAACGACCGAACCAAGCTGCGTAATAGAACCCCGTTCCGCTCTCTAAGCTTGGGCGCCGGAGTGCAATCAACTGTGCTCGCACTAATGGCGGAGCGCGGTGAGTACGGTCTGCCAAAACCCGATGTTGCTATCTTCGCTGACACGGGGTGGGAACCTCCTGGAGTTTATGAGCATTTGGACTGGCTTAGCAAACAGTTGTCATTCGAGGTGGTGAGAGTTAAAGCAGGCAACATAAAAGAGAACATTTTGTCCGGCACAAGTCCGGACGGACTTAACTATCTCGGCATTCCTGCATACCTGATAAACCCCAATGGAACGGAAGCAGTCGCTTCCAGGCAATGCACGACGAAATACAAGATAAGGCCGATAAATCGTTATCTGCGTGAGCGCCTGGGAGTTCAGCCAAGACGTCGCTTTCCCAAGAACGTACAGGTTGAAATCTGGATGGGAATAAGCGCTGACGAATTCTACCGTAAGAAAGATAGCAGGGAGGAATGGGCAACAAATCGATACCCTCTTATCGAACTGGGATTCAGTCGCGCTCAACTTATCAACTGGTTCTCCGAAAATTACCCAGACAGATACTTGCCCAGAAGTTCCTGCATCGGTTGTCCATACAGAAGCGACGGGGAGTGGAAGTGGCTGAAACTCAATGATCCCAAGTCTTTTGAGGAAGCGGTCTTCATGGACAAGGCATTGAGGGAGGTGCCTGTCGTTCGTGACGCCATCACCCGTAAAGGACAGGCATTTCTTCATAAGTCCAGGACGCCGCTAATCGATGTGGACTTCGATGATACTGATGATTACGACTCTGTGATGGCCGAAGAGTGTGAAGGGGTGTGCGGAATTTAGCGTATGAAAGAACAACAATCCCGAGTAAGCGTTAAGTTATGAATAGCGGTATTCCAACACCAACTGTATTTCTGGGACGGACGCCAGCAGACTGGCTAACTGATGGCGGCACTGCGGCAAACGGAGTGACTTATGGGAAGCCTCAGTCCGCCCGCGCTTGGGGCACAGTAGGCTGCCCACTTCTACCGAGAGTGATCAGAGAGCACCAAAACGGGCGGAAACTTTCTAAAGCGCTGACTCAGGTATTGGGCGGCGTATTAACATGCGATGACCTAGACTCCAACATCCTTGAACGAAGTGGGGTCAGCGAGTTGGCGGATGCACAAAAGTCCGTGTTCCGAGAATTTCTGTATGAGTTGGAACTTGACCGAAATGCCGTCGTCATTCCCGCCGGAGTTCCTCTGGATTACATGAGGAATTTACCCATAGGTGGTCGTACGCGCGGAGCGGTAAGTCGAGCATTCTTGGCCTGTAAATCCGAGAACTTCCTAACTGCCCCATTCTTCATGCATCAATTCCTTGCACTTCATTCAGTTGGTCCAATGGCATACATTGACTTGGCTTGCGTTATGGAGAGCGCGGAGGTAGATGGTCAGAGCAGCGACCAGGCGCGTCAGATCAATGGCACGGAAGACTTTCCAATCGGACAGATTTCGATGTCTGGCCCCTACTTTGAAGGGACGGTCAACCAGGCCGCACTAGAAATTATTCAGGAGTCCTCTCCGCTCACGGCGGGCATGCATCAGTTCGCCAAGTGGGCATTAGCCGAAACACGGGCGGCGACTCTTGGGGATGCCGTTGCTGAGATATTGAGAAGACCTATGGGAACACGAGCGTGGGCAAGTGTTGCTTCAATCAGACTGGCGGAACTTATTTCGCCTCCTGCTCATCCGTATGAAATCCTGGACGCATGGTCAATGACACAGGAGCTAAGGTCGCGCACGGTCTTCTGGGCACGCGTTTCTGAGTCCATACCTAGAGTAACTCTGCAAGAACTGGCAGCGGAATTCGGCGTTAGCCGTGAGAGAATCCGTCAGGTCGAAGTAAGAGTTCGCCGCGCCTTTCAGAGATTCTTAAGTGAGGATGACTCGGCTCCGATTCATTGGAGAGCGGAGTCAATCGGCCAGATTTTGGGAGTGGCGGGCAAATTCAATACTGTGGAAGAAAAGCTGACGGCGCCAGATCACTGCCGCGACTACAGCAAGGTAGTGTTGGAACTAGCAGGTCCTTATGTGAGAGAGAATGACTGGTACGTCCTTGAATCAGCACTCCAAGACGATCCCACACCTCGGATACTCGGACGAGCTGACGAAGCAGGGCGGATTGACTTTGAACTGGCAAGCCGGTGCCTTACCGAGTGGGGTTTAGATCCCGCATACCATCACGACTGGTTGACTCGAAATGGTGACATAAGGCACTTTAACAACCAGCTCGTGTATTGGGGAACTTCAGTTAACGACAGATTAGTTTTTGCTCTGGCCGACATAGGAAGCCCCGCAACTATCGATGAATTGATGCGTCATACCGGAGAAGAGCGTTCCCGGCTATCCGCGGTAAACGCAGCGGGTTCCGATGACAGATTAGTCAGAGTGAGTCGCACTCACTGGGGACTCGCCTCTTGGGACCTTCCAGAATATGCGGGGACAGCATACTCGATGCGAAGTCTCCTAGTAGAAGCCGGGGGTTCTATGTCAATCGACGAAGTCGTTCTGAAGATGAATCAGACATTTCAGGTCTCAGAAGGTACAACGAAGACCTATTCCCAATGCCCAATGTTCGTTACCACAGGAAATACAATTCGCCTCAGAACGCAGGAGGACGAACCCTACAAACTAAATGTGGAGTCAATTGACCGGGCAACTGGCGTTTTCCATCTTGGCTCAGGTCGTGTCGGACTCTTATTGAAGGTGGACCGCAATATGCTGCGTGGCAGCGGCGCCATGCTGCCCCGCGCTGCTGGCGCGATCTTGCAAGTTGACGTCAATGCTAATCTCGAATTTGCTGATCGGCTGGGGAATGTGGTAATGGTTACATTCCCCGAGACGGCCTTTATGGGGCCGTCACTAGGTTCCATTCGTCTTATTGCGGAAAATCTGTCAGTAGCCGAGGGGGACATTCTCACCTTAGTTCTTGACCGGTCCAGCATGTCTGTGGGGGCTACGGCAACTAAACCTGATGGCTTGTACCCGAGTTGGGAGACCGTCAGTAGGCTCACTGGCATCGCCGAACCGGTGAACATGGCAAAGTTGGCTGACTCGCTATACTGTCCGGTCGGTGATGTGCGGGAGAGGCTGAAGGAAAGAGGCGATTTGGAAGTTCTCAATGCTTTGCCCAAGCCCAAGACATCTCATAAATTAGCTGACGCTCTATCGATGCTCCAGTCCCAAGTGGAGAAAGGACGTCGATGAGCATGGAGTTTGCCTCTCAATTTGCCACAGTAAGACCGGCCTACGACATTCCTGAGGACGACCTCATAGGAGAGGTTCTCGTTCCTGCCATGCGTCTGTGCGACGAAGTACGAATAGAGGCCGGCTTCTTCTCATCTCGTTGCCTTTCACAGATAGCACCAGGCCTCGCGGCGTTCATCAATGACACTGAAGGTGTTGTTGATCTGATGGTATCTCCTGAAATTAGTCATGAAGATCAGGAAGCCATCAGAAAAGGTGTGGCTGAACCACAGGCGGTGCTCGAAAATGCAATGGCGAGCCTATTCGAAAGTGCCAGACTTTCCACGTCCGCTGTCGAACGACATGCGGTTGAAACGCTTGCCTATCTCTTGGCTTCCAATCGACTCAGGATGCGAGTCGTTCTGATGCATGATCGAGGGATGTATCACAGAAAGCTGTGGCTGTTCAGGTCCGACAACAAGTGGCTGGCCGTTCACGGGTCAGGGAATGCCACAGAACGAGGGTTGCTGGTGAATGGTGAACAGATGTCTGTGGACCGTGCCTGGGCAGATGGAACCCAATCTGAAAGAAGAGTAGCCATATTTTTAGAGAATTGGGATAGAAGATGGAACAATTGCCACAGGGCATCACTTACGGTTGACGTTTTAGGGGCTCTGAGCATGTTGCGCAGATACGCAGGACCGGAACCACCCACTACAGATGACTTCTGGAATGCGTGGCGTGAAGACTACGAAGCAGGGCTGGAGCCTCCACTACCAATCGGTTACACGGTTGCGCCGGCGCGAAACCGCTTGAATGTACCTCAGAATCTGAAGTGGCGAGAGGGACGATTTGCTCATCAGGGGTTAGCAGTCGACGCGATTCTCGCTCATGGCGGAGGGATATTGTCTATCGCCACAGGAGGTGGCAAGACTCGAACGGCCTTGATAGCTGCGACAGAACTGCAAAATCTCTCGTCCGGTCACATTTGCATTGTAGTCATTGTTCCAACCACACCGCTCTTGAGGCAATGGACTGACGACGTTCAGGAGTTCGGTATAATGCCGGTCGTCCTGTCAGGTATGAGTCCACACAAGCGTTCAGAAGAATTGGCACGACTGTCGATTGCGTTCGGCTCGGATCAGCCAAGAACCGAAGTATTATTGCTGACGAACCAACTCTTTTCTCGCCAGAATTCAGGGTTACGTGACTGGCTTGAGGGTTTACCAGACTCAGTTCTCCACCTCCTTATTGCCGATGAAGTTCATCACCTGGGAACCAAGTCCTTCATTGAAAACCAGCCTGAATTCTTCGAGCATCGCATAGGGCTGTCGGCGACGCCAATCCGCCAGTATGACCCGGACGGTACTGACCAGTTGTTTGACTTTTTTGGTGGACCGCCGGTGTTTAACTTCACACTACGCGACGCTATTGATGCCGGTTGCCTGGTGCCTTACAGATATTATCTTCACGTTGTGGAGTTCAATGCGGAGGAGATGGACTACTACGAGGATTTAACCAGGAGCTTGGCTCAGTCCGGATTCAGAGCAACAGATGAAGGTAAAGCCATTGGTCTCACACCGAGGGTAGAAGCGATTCTCCGCATACGAAGGGCGTTGGTAGAGCAAGCAGCTTCAAAGGTTGAGGCTCTGGAGAGAGTCGTTGACGGAATGGATTCATCGTCAATCGCCAAGACACTGATTTTCACGTCTGCCAAACCCGTTGCAATTGGCGAAACTGCGCAGATTAAGAAAGTCAACGAGATGCTCAATCGCATTGGCGTCACATCGCACGGTTACACAAATGTCGAAACTCAGTCGACTCAATCGCAAGCCTTCTTGGATCGCTTTGACTCCGGCGACTACCAAGCCCTCACAGCAATGAAAGTCTTAGATGAAGGTGTGGACATTCCTGAGACCGACACTGCCTTTCTGCTGGCCAGCAGTACGGTGGAAAGAGAGTGGATACAGCGTAGGGGACGCATTCTCAGGACCGCGCCGGGCAAAGAGTATGCCTCACTACACGATTTCATCGTTGTGCCTCCGGATAGGTCAAGTCCGGCAGGCAAGTCATTGCTTCGCTCAGAACTACGGCGTGCCTCATCATTCGCAGATCTGGCTGAAAATGAATACGATCCGGGTGGACCTAGGGCCGTAATCCGCGGCCTCGAATCTTCAATTAGGATGGTCTGATATGGTCAACTCATCAAGGCTGTTAACGGCGGCGGCCGAAGAAGTCGTCCGGGACATTAGTGAACCATATGAAGAATACCACGCTGACCTGGTGTCAGCTTTCGCAAGGACTCTTCGAATTCTCCAAGACGAACCTAGTCCTCGCGCTCAAAGCCGTGAGATAAGGGCATTGGTCAGCAGTTTCGCCGCAGAAATGAATGCGAAGGTAAATGCATCGTGAGACTTGAAAACGCCCATATCAGCAGATTCAAACTACTTGAAGACGTAGAACTGGAATTCTCCGTAGATCCAGAACGTCCCTTGACGGTCATAAGGGCGGAGAACGGTTCAGGGAAGACTTCGACACTCCAGGCTTTACGCTGGGCGATGTGGGGCGACCCGGGTATTCCGCAGGGCATGGCATTAACATCGACTGAGGTGCCTTCTGGGCAGCCTGTCACAATCCAGGTGCGCGTGGATTTTACTGAGCGAGACATATACTCGGGGGAGGAAACACGTTATCGAATTATCCGGAGTTGCACAGAGACCAGGGCCGAGGGGGACGAATATCGGAGAGACCCCGAACGTCTCAGACTTCTTGAGCTGACTGATAGTGGAGCGCGCGATATTGAGGAAGGCAAAGAGTCCAGAATGCGCGCTATGTTGCCCTTTCACCTAGCGGATGTCTTCTTTACGGACGGCGACGCGGTTCAAGGATTTATTGCCGGACCACTGGGAGCGGATAGACAGGACTACGTTCACAACGCCATTCGCCATTTACTAGGTTTCGATGAGGTCGAGCGCGCGGAAGAACTCTTAGAGCGCATATCAAAAGGATTCAGGACAGAATTAAGGGCGAGTGGTAGCGATGAACTAAAGAAAGCAGAGGACGAGCTTCAGAAGATTGACAATAGTCTTGCAGAGGTGAAGGCGAAGAGGGAACAGATTCTTGCTCGCATCAGCGAGGTTGATACGCAGATTCACGATGATGAAAGAGAATTGGACCGTATAAGAGGTATTGGTGACCTGGACGCGATTCAGGCCCGCATCCGCGGGCTTGAAAGCGATATTGAACACCTTGAAGAGGAAGAAAATAGTATACGTCAGCAGATGAAAGAGACTCTTCAATCTGAGAACCTTTCTATGGGCATGCTGTCCGATAAGCTACAAGCTGGAATAGCAGTCCTTCATGAGTTGGCAGACAGAAATATCATTCCCGGATTGTCTGTCGGGGTGCTCTACGACAGACTTGAACTGGGCAAATGCATCTGTGGATTGACATTGGAAGAAGGGGATGAGAGACACGCACATGTCAAGGGCCTAATCGAGGCCCATACCCGCTCCGAACCCGGACGCGAACACCTGACGACTCTAAGGCATCGGTCCCGCGATATGTTCCCGAGTGATTCATCGAATTATTCTGGAAACGACTCTGTAAGTGTTCAAGTCGTGAGATTGAAGAATGAATATACGACTTGCAAAGACAGGCAGCGCGAAAAGAGCGGTGACCTGAGGGCCGAACGAGACAAGAGGGCACTGATCGACGAGGAGAGAATACGAGAACTGACCAATCGCCTTCAGTCGAGCAGAGAAAAACGTTCATCCTTTGACCGCCAGCGTGGGCAGGTGGAGGGCAGCATAAATCTCATTGAAGAGAGGCTGGCTCTACAGCAGAAGGTCGTTTCAGATGCCGAGAGGCAGGAAACACTGAGCGACGTATTGAAATTGAAGGCAGAGGTTTCCGCGGATCTATGGACTCTGGCAAAGGGGATACTGGAACGCTTGGAATCAGAGCACGTCCACCGAGTTTCGGAGCGCATGAATCAGATGTTCTTAGACATAGAAGGGGCCGACACATCCGCGGAGGCTAACCTCTATACCGGAGTCAACATATTGCCGGAAATTTATGATGTCGTCATTCATGCCCGAGGGGGACGGACCCTGGACGCTGCGAATGAGCTTAACGGGGCGAATAAAAGGGTATTGACGCTGTCACTCATTTGGGCCCTTATGGAAGTCGCTGAGAAGGAAGCTCCACGCATCATAGATACTCCCATCGGCATGACTTCAGGCTCTGTCAAAGAACGAATGGTTGATTGGCTGACCACGCCATCCGACGTGAAGGACATGCCTTACCAGGTAGTGTTGTTGCTGACACGTTCCGAGATCCGAGACATAGAGCACTTGCTCAAAGAGCGCTCCGGGATCGTGACAACCCTGAGTTGCTCCAAAGACTACCCCTTGGACCTATCAAACGACTGGGGAGTCGATTATCCGGTCGTGCGTACATGTGAATGCGATCACACTCAGTTTTGTCAGATGTGTGAGAGGCCAAAGGATCGCGGCACGTTGAGCTATCGAGAGGTTTGAGATTGACCGCTTCTTCATCATATCGCTACCAGAATTTGTGGATTCCGAGTTCCTTTCGTGACGAGTTCGTCGCTCCCATCGACACCTTGGTGAGCCAGACGAATCCACGCGCGGCGTTTGCGCGGCAAGTTGATCTCTGGTGGCATGCGATTGGCTTGGGTGTTGACGCCGGGTACAGAACTCCTATGCCTAACCCACTCCGTCCAACGCTAGTCAATTTCAGTGAGGCCGACATACTCGAATCTGACCCGTGGCGCATAGTGCATCTCGAGTTACTCGTTCTTGGTGAACAGGGTATGGACGCAGCATTGAATCCATCAAGTGTCATAGCCACCGGTAATGAATATGCACTGACGGGATTCAGTCTCTTGGCACAAGAGTTGCGCGCTCAGAGCGACCTTCAAGTTCACTTGTTTTCTCTGATTGAGACTGCATAGACGTGTCCTGGATTGTACGACACAGGCACACATAGCCGGCCTTGGTATCACATAGAGGTGGCGGTCAATGTCCCAGAAGAGTTGAGATCCTAATGTCATTTCGGATAAATGCTCGCACCATATTGCTCCTTGGTGCCGAGCTCATAAGTTCAGACGCGGTTGCCATTTTCGAACTCGTGAAGAATGCGTTCGATGCAAAGGCACGGCGAGTAACAATTGAAATTGTTATTCGCATTCCACACGATTCTGTTCGCGATTTGAAAGCGAGAATTCACGATGCGCGCGAAAGCAACATGGCGATGTCGCCGACTAACTGGCAGGAATTGCAAAGGAGCGTCGAGGATGCAATTGACCTGAAGTCTCCAAACTCCCGGACTCTAGCTGATGAGGTAAGGCAATCTGGAAGTCTGGATGAACTCCTCAACGTGTTGGAGGAGAGCAATTACCTCGTCGTAAGCGACACAGGTGAGGGAATGTCGCTGGATACATTGAACGACGTGTTCCTGACCATCGGAACTCGCTCTCGATTGGTCGCCCGATCGAAAAGCCAACATGAGCAGGGACAAGCGATTCTAGGCGAAAAAGGTGTAGGAAGACTTGCAGCTATGAGACTGGGAACTCGTCTGAAAGTGCAGTCTTCGATGACGGGTGAACCTCGATGGAATCACCTCGATATTGACTGGTCACTGTTCTCGCACGATTCTGATGAATTGCTTGAGGCAATACAGTTAGATCCTTATTACGGCAAGCAGAAGGAGAACATTGAGGAATCCGGTACGCGCATTCTCATAAGCAACCTTACGTCGGAATGGACCAAGGAAAGACTGCAAGATATAGCCACAAAGGAGTTCACGAAACTCACGGATCCCTTCACCGATGTAACTGTGTTTCCCATTCAGTTGCTCTTCAATCAGGAGCCGGTATCCATTCTGCGCTTCAATCGAATTGTCAAGGGCGCGATGATGATGGACCACCGCGGCGGAGAGAAATTGTACCACTTGGCGCCATTGCTCAGCGATTATGTCAGTGCTAACTGCTCAGGGAATATGTCCCCTTCAGTGGTGATTGCAGGAGGTCTAGGCTCTACTTTAGGATGAGTTTTCAGTAGTCCTGCCGCTCTGCCTGAGGCGGTAACTGTCGCCGTTCATCTCGATGATGTGAACATGGTGAGTGAGCCTGTCAAGAAGAGCGCCGGTCAGCCTCTCCGAACCGAACATCTCGGTCCATTCATCGAAGGGCAGGTTAGTTGTCACGAGGATCGAGCCTCGTTCGTATCTCTGACTGAAGACCTCGAAGAGCAGTTCCGCTCCAGTGCGTGACAGGGGCACGAAGCCCAGTTCGTCGATGATCAGCAGCTTCAGTCGTGAGAGCCTCTTCTGCAAGTTCAGCAGCCGCATCTCGTCCCTCGCTTCCATAAGCTCGTTCACAAGGGCGGAGGCTGTGGTGAAGCCCACCGTCAGTCCCTTCTGGCAGGCGGCGAGTCCCAGTCCCAGTGCGATGTGCGTCTTGCCGGTTCCGCTGTTGCCTATGGCTATGACGTTCTCACGACGCTCGATGTACTCGCAGCGCGCCAACTGCGCCACCAGATGCCTGTTCACCGACGGTATGGCGGTGAAGTCGAAGGTGTCGATGCTCTTGACCGCTGGGAAGCGAGCGGCCTTGATCCTGCGCGCCACCAGGCGGTGTCGGCGGTCTATCAGTTCAAGCTCCGCCAGCCTCAGCAGATAGTCGGGGTGATCCACGCACTCAGAGGCGCACTGCGCGGCGATCTTGCCGTACTCTCTGAGGAAGGTCGGCAGCTTCAGTTCCTTCAGGTGGTGTTCCAGCAGCAGTGTCGGCCTGTCGCTCACGATGCCCTCCCGTTCAGCAGCTTCAGGTAGTCTTCCGCGAGCGTCGTGCTGACAGTCACGCTCGGCAGGTGAGGATGTAGTGTGAGGTCGAGCCTTGGCGGCCGTCCCTCGATCCTGCACAGCAGCAGGTGCTTGACCGCGTCGTAACCGGTTGCTCCCCGGCTGACGGCATCGCGCACTGCGGCATGCACCTCGTCCGCGGCGAAGTCTTCAAGCAGCCTGAGTACCCGCACGAATTCACGCTTGCCGGGCTTACCCATCCGGGCCTCCTGCAACCGCCTCAGCCTGCCGTACTCCTCGGGCAGGTCCCATCCGGCGAGTGGGGCAGCCTGATCCAGAGCGCCGGTCTTCTGCTCCAGCAGAGGCAGGTAGTGCATAGGGTCGAAGACGAAGTCGCCGTGGTCGTAAGACCTGGGGTGACGGGCGATCACCTCAGTGCCGCAGCTGATGACCACCTCATCGACGTAGCCCCTCACCAGCACGTCCCTGTGTCCGTATGCAACGGGAACAGAGTAGTCGTTGCTGCGGTAGCGCACCAGCGACTGCGAGCTAACACGCGTGGCGTGCTTGTCGCTTGCGTCGTAGGGAGCGGCGGGCAGGGGTAGCAGCGCCCCGAGGTCGCGCTCCAGGCGCTCTCCTATCGTCTCAGTGTGCCCCCTGAGCGTTGCGTCCAGACGCTCCATGCACTCACACTCTAGGTGAGCGTTGAGCTCATCGAAGTCCTCCACCCTCGGGACCGGCACAAGGAAGTTCCTCCTGCCATATCCCACCATGCCCTCGACAATGCCCTTGTCGTTACCCTTGCCGACTCTGCCGAACTTGTCTGCGAACAGGTAGTGCGACTGAAGCTCCGTGAACGCACGGGTACGCTTGCGTCGCCCTCCTCCCAGTATCCTCGCCACGGCAAGCTTCGTGTTGTCGTACAGTATGCTCTGCGGCACTCCGCCCAGGTAGCGGAACGCCGACACGTGGCCGTCGCAGAACGCCTCTGTCGTCTCAGCGGGGTATGCCTTCACGAACACGCCGTCGCTGTGCGGAAGCGACATCACGAAGTAGTATATCCTGCGCCTCGTGCCCCCTATGATCGCCCACGCCTGACCGAAGTCGCACTGCGCGTGACCGGGAGGGTGTTCCAGCGGCACGAACATCTCGCGCACCACACGTCGGCGCTCCCGAACATAGTCCTTGACTATGGTGTAGCCGCCGTCGAAACCGTGCTCGGCCTTCAGTCGGTCGAAGATGCGCTTGGCCGTGTGGCGCTGCTTCTTCGGCGCTCTCTCATCGTCTTCGAGTATGCGGTCTATGATGCCCGTGTAGGGCTCGAGCTTCGGTCGTCGCGGTGGTCGCTTCCTGCGGTAGCCCGGAGGCACCGAGTGCGACAGCATCTTGCGCACGGTGTCCCGGTGCATCCCGAACACCCGGGACGCTTCCCTGATGCTCATCCCCTCCACCAGGCACGCCCTGCGGACCCGATAATACATGTCCACGATGTACATCCTTGATCACCTTCCTCAGAGTCTCGGGAGACTCTACAGGAAGGTGACAGGCGGTACGGTTTTAGACCGCCGTCTTCGGCTTGTCTATCCGCCTTCGTGGTACATTATGCCGCCGCCGTTCATAATCGAATCCTTCTTGAAAACGCACACGCAACTGTGCAGGCATCTTTCACACGCAATGCTGCCAATGAAATGCGCCTGCATGGAAGGACTCGATACAAAGGCAGAGAGCGAACTTTCTCCAGAGCCGGCGCTCATCTAATCTCCACTACGGAACAGCCAATGTCTGTACTTGAAAGACTGGGACCCTTCGAGTTAGAGATCTATTGGTACAACCGACGAGTTCTAACCGCATTAGAGGGAATCGGTGACCGCAAGACCGTCCGCGAACTTATCAATGACTGGGGCGGTGGCATCATGGTATTCCGTGACGGATTCAGGGTCCTTCCTTACGGTGGACCGGATGACGACTGGCTCGACTTGGACAGGGAAGCCTTTAGGTCAAGTGGATATAAGGTGAACAGGACACAAATTATTGGGCGCCTCATTATCTCCAGCAATCTCAATCCATCATTGACAGACCAAACCAATCGCGAAGGACTCAGGGATTGTGAAGAAAAACAGGCGTTAGTTGCTTTGCTGAAGTACGTGGTCTGGAATGAACTCCGTAGCTTATTGAATGCCGTAGATGATGAAATCAAGGCATCCGAACCAATATACATCTATGAACTTGAGCAGAGGGTGGAGGAAGAAGAGCAGAGGATATTGAACAACGTAGACCTTATGGTAGAAAGAGTGCCTGAGCTGCTGAGTGAACAACCTCTAATCAATGAGATTCGAGAGGCTCTTGAACGACTTAGTGCTCTCATGACAGATGTGCGAGACTTAGCCTCTTCATACGAAGCTGGTAGGGGACAGCTGCTAAATCTGGCAGGTGTAGGAATCTCCGTAGAAACGCTTGCACACGAGTTGAACCGTGCAATTGAACATGTGCTGGACAATATGTCGAATCTTTCGGTTAGGGTCATAGACGAACCTACGAATTCGACTCTGCGGGTATTTGAGTCACAGTTGAATACGCTCCAGAGGAGGATTAGCGTTATTGATTCTATCAGCACATCCCGACGCCAGCAGAGGGAGCGATTCGATGTCGTATCGGTCGTGAAGGATACTGTCAGAGACCATCAAGGGCGTTTCGAGAGAGAAGAGATTGGATGCGATGTTCGAGTTCTGCCTAGGGATCGCAGAAGCTCTCTGAGAATTAGAGCAGTGAAGGGCATGATCATCCAGGTGCTTGGTAACCTCCTTGACAATTCTGTTTACTGGCTTCGTCAGCAGAGGCATATCAACCCAGGTCATGATTCCAAAATCACAGTCACCATTGACACGCAGGAAATGACGCTTTCCGTAACCGATAATGGACCAGGAGTCTCAAAGGACTTGAAAAATCGGGTATTCGAGCCATTTTTCAGCACCAAGCCACCCGGCAGAGGCAAGGGATTGGGACTATTTATTAGCCGAGAGATTGCCCAATACCATGGGGCGAACTTGGTGCTTGAGGCGCCTGGAGAATTTGAAACCTTCCGTACATTTACGCTGACATTGGGAGAGATGAAGCAATGACAAACGGAACTGCTGTATCAGGACATGAAGTCCTTCAACAGCTATTAGGAACCGTAGAAGTGGCACGTGTCGCAATAGTCGATGACGCTTTCGATGTCTTTGAAGGTCAAGGGCTTTCCGAGCGCGAAAAAGTAGACCTTTGGAGTCATACTGAGTTCAATGACGACGCGAAGGCAGAACTCTCTCAATTCGCCCCAGAAGTGACAGGCCCAGAAGATTTCACATCGAGTCTGATTGGCCAGTTTCTGGAAAAGAGCAATGATTGTCCCAAGTTCAACGAAATCTGGGATCAGAGTACGGCGGGACTGAGGCTGGATGAAGAGTTCACGCCAATTAAGAATCTAACAGGTTTTCTGAGAGGAGCTATTGAACTGGAGGTACGCGAACTCCAATCGGATTTCGAAACAGACACGCTACTGGAATTTGAGCCTCAGATAATCTTCTGGGACTGGCATCTTGGGCAAGAACAGAACGAGACTGCCGAAGACGCAACCATACAGTCTGAAACGCCAAGACCGGTTCAGGAGAGTATCGAGAAAATCCTCGATGTGCTAGGCGTATGGAACGAGAAGCCGAGACCTCTCATTGTGCTGATGTCTTCAAAACCCGGACTGCGCGATAGAGCGCCAGAATTTTGCCGTAAATCCGGGATACTACGCGGCATGTTTCAGGTGATGCCCAAACGTGTAATGCGTAACACTTTCGATTTACAGATGCATTTGCATCTGTTTGCTGAATCATTGACAAGTGGGCGCCGGGTTCAAGAGTTTATGGATGCCCTTAGAAACAACATTGACTGTGTGTCCGCGAGATTCCTAGAAAGCATCAGCGACCTTTCTCTAACCGACTACGCGTACATTCAGAGCCTGAGTCTTCAGAATGATGGACATCCACTTGGCGACTATCTGACTTGGCTTTTCAGCGCCTATTTCGGGCAGATGCTTTTCGCTGATTCCCTCGAACGAGAGCGCGGCAGGCTGGATGAACTGATGTTTGCTAGAGCTTTGGCGAGTGTTGAACTTCCCACTGACCGCCTGACGGACGTCTATCATTCTGCGCTTTTCGACACGAGTGTCGGTTCGATTGACGTCCATCCACAAGGAACTGATGACCCAGATAGCAGCATTCCAATCTTGGGCCTAGGCGACGTGTTTGAACGCAGGTCTGTTGATGCTGATTCTGACGAAGGGGAGTCGGAGTCCAAACCAGATGTACTCATGATAATCAATGCCCAATGCGACCTTGTCTTCTCACCCATCAGTGATAGTCGCTCCAGTAATTTGAGGAATTCCATACTTCTTCTCCCCGGCCATCTGAAATCAATCTCCAAGCAGATCTCTGACAGATCAAAGCCTAAAACAGAACTCTACAGACACGACAACGGTATCAATTACCGCATCGAATGGGACCCCAAGACGGTTAGAGCCGTAACTCTAAGTGACTTTAGTGAATCAATGGGTGAGGAATACTGTCGAGTAGCCCGTCTGCGGATGCCATATGCTCTAGAAGTGCAGCGAGCCTTTACATCAAATCTAACCAGGGTTGGGATGCCGGTAATGCCCCCAATCTACCAGAATGTTGCAGTCAAGGTCTTAAAGAATGGCTTGAATGACCCGAAACTCGAAGCGACTAGAGAACTGAGAGCAGAGGAAACCGCATTTCTTCTGCTGACAAAAGACCCCGAAGACGCGAATAAGATCGTGCGACAGTGTGTGCTGACCTTGCCCCTAATTAGGTTTATCAGACAACTGCTTGAAGAGAGGCTGGCTGAAATGCTGAACGCGCTTCAAGAGAATAACGGCAATTCAGAGAACTCTTCGAACCAAATTGAGGCATTGAAGAGGGCCCTTAATAACCACACTAACTGGATGTCACTAACGTCTCCTTTTGATTTGCCTAGTACGAATCGTCGGAAACAGTTCATAAGCAACAAAGTTCAAGTGATGATTGGGAAGAATGTTGGAGATGAACCCGGTGGAGGAGCGATAGCAACAGTTAGTATTGAATTGGACGAAAGTAGCCTGCAGGAAGACGTAAACTGACAACTGAGACATGGCTACACAATGACTTACAATCTCTAATCTGCCGCCATAATGGACCGAATAGAAGCAATCAACGGGATATCACAGTTCTGTCACCCTCGGACCACACTTCAAGAATTGCCAATAAGCGCAATCGGTGAGTTGCGATATTCGTAAGGTTATTGGGCTGAATTCGTCAAGGTCTTCCATTTTCACAACCTTCTGAAAATGTCTTCAATTGGGACTCACAGTTGCCATCCATCGTAGCATAGAACATACTGTCGCGTTAGGATAATCCGGTCATTCTCCCCGAAGTGTTTCTCCTATGTTGTTCGGAACGGTATACACCGACTTCACAGCCTCTGTATCAAGAAGCCCGAGACTTTCGACAACCACCTCTACCGGCTGTCCTTTGTGTACCCGATTTGACACTCCATTGCCGTCTGTCATTCTTATCGGTGCCAGGTCCACAACGCAAAAAAGGTCTCTTTCTCGCGGATGCTTCAACGCGATTGCTACGAATTTGAAGTCAGAGTCCCATAACGCAAAAAGCCCGCTTTCTCTATTCCATCGACGGAACACCGCGCCGTCGGCACTCTCCTCGAGGTCCGGCGGCTTGGGTGCCGTGCAAATTGGAAAGCTTCCTCGCGCCGACATTCGAGACACCCTCGCATTCCATTCTCTTTCTTCTCTTCAACGCAGCGAGGCGGGCGCTCCAAGAGAGTCCCCCGCCTCGTCATTCAATTGAAGACAGACGATCATATCACTGATCAGTCTGTGCTCTTTGAGCCAACTCCAGCGCAATCGTCGCTCCAGCGTCAGAGCAGGCGTTTCCCCACGAGTACCCATGCGAGAACTCGCCGGGCGACAGCGCGTGTCCAAGCTCGTGTATCACGAGCGTCAGTTGCTCTTTCCCTGGTCCCTCGAAGAACTCGTCCTTCAAGCGCGCCAGGTTGAATCTCATCGTTGGCCGTGCCGAGCTGCGAGTGCAGTCCGCGAGCGCGAAGGAGCGGGGGTTGCGGATGAACACCGGAAACACGGCAACGCCGACATAGCGGCCAAGCTCCTTTACCCACTCCGCGAAGGCCAGCTTCACGGGATCGTCGGACACGTCAACTACCTTGAAGTAAGGGTCCTGTTCGCCGCCCAGAGTCTTGCCGAAGCCCGCGCTCGCCGATTCCATTCCACCCAGCTCACGCAGGTTGGAACGCTCATCTCTGCTCATCGTGCGCGGATGGACTACCTGATAGCCCTTGTCCATAGCGTCAATGTTGACGTTCCTGTCTGAAGACCAGATCACGGCTCTTCTACCGTAGCGTCGCTCAACAGTCGTCCGCGCCGCGTCTTCGCTGATCCTCCTGTCTTCCACGGCGGTCCGCACCCACGTCTCACCGAACTCTTCGCGCTGCATCTCATCGTGCATGGCGTTGAGTAACTCAGAGTAGATGTCCTGGAGGTACGACTCCCTCACGGTGTCGCGGTTGGGGTTCAGCGGAATCTTCTGCATCACGTTAACATCGTAGGGCGTGTCAATTTCCTGAACCGGCAGTCCCATCTCGTAGAGCCAGCCCTTGCCGTCAGGCGCGGCAGGCGTCAGTATCTCGATTCTCGTCTTGCGGCGTGTCCGGCGCATCGGCTCTCCCGGCGCGCGTTGGATCACTGTTTCGAGTGTCGTCTCATGCACCTTGACCGGCGCAGGATGCGTCACCTCCCGGCCGTTGATCCTGAGATCGCATTGCTCGGGTGGGCGAATGAGCCTGAGTCTTTGGCGCAGCGTCTCGGCATCGTTTATCGACCACGGCATCACCACCATTACCTCAGTGCCCTTCTCGCGGCGATTGCGTCTTACGACACGACCACCGGTCGCGGGAAACTCCACGGTATAGCCTACCGTCGTCACCTTCGCCTCGGTCGCCACCGAGAGGACCTGCTGCTGACCCCAGTTGAAGCGACCGCGCTTTTCAGCCATTCCGCGCTTCGGATTGGGGCCGAATATCTCGTACATGTCCCTCGGGTTCGAGAATCCGTTTCCATCGTCCTTCACGACAACCCTGACACCCTTGTCGGTGTAGTAATGGACACTCACCGCGGCAAAAGTCGCCGAGTCCTCGTCGAAGACGTTCTGCACCAGTTCGTATATCAATCCCTCGAAGCGATCCTTGCTCAGATCGCTCATTCCCTCTGCGCTGACCGTGAACCGTTCGGGGAAAAATCCCGTTGTTAATTCTTTGCTCACAGCGTCGTTCTCCTTACCAATTGCTTGCTGTGCGGGCAGCGACTCCGCCACCCGATTACGATTACAAAGCCCTCGTCGGCACAGAGCGCCGACGAGGGCTGCGACTTACTCGATTGTTCATAGATGATCGCTTGAGAAGCGCGGTCATCCGCTACATTAGAGAGACAAAGGACTTAGGAGGCCCAGTCCTGCACGAACATAGGCATCACGACGTGCACGTAATCGTCGCTCTCTGCCGGTCTGAGGACGCCCGGGCTGGTGGCTGACGTAATCTCTATCGCCACGTCTTCACCAATCGCCTCCAGCACGTCGATAAGGTACTTGGAATTAATGGCTATCCTGGCGTCGTCCCCCTCGACCGCTACATCCAGTCGCCCCTGGTTGTTCCCGACTTCCACGGCGCGCGCCGATACCGTCAGGCATCCGGGAGCGTCCCCTTCGCCTCCGGCCATTTGCAGACGTATGACGTGGCTGTCGTCGCGGGCGAATACAGCGGCAGTCCGCGTCGCGCGCAGAAAATCGTCCGAACTCAGCGCCACCCGTGTCTTGTAGCTCTGGGGGATGAGCCGGTCGTAATCGGGGAAGTTGCCCGCGATCAGCGAGGTGACGATCTCCACGTCGCCGACACGACAGAGCGCCTGGTTGCTGGAGGGCGTCACCATTAGTTCCACCGCAGCCTCTGCGCTTCCGAGCAGGCGTCCTATCTCGTTCATCACACTCGCCGGCATGAGGAAGTCGACGTCCTCGGCGGGCGCTTCCGCGAGCTTAGCGCTGTACACCGCCAGCCTGAAGCCGTCGGCGGCTGCCACCTTGAACTCGTCACCCCTGATTTCCGTATTCACGCCGGTCAGCACCGGGCGTGAAGCCTCCGTAGCCGCCGCGAACGAAACGCGGCTGATTGCCTCGCGCAGCACGCCAGGCTCGATCTTCACCGCCAGCCCGTCCTCAACGGTTGGTATCGGCGGAAAATCCTCGCCCGAGGTTCCGCTGATGTTCGCCTCGAAGCGCGCACACATGACGTTCACGCCAATAGGCTCCGAGGTCTTTTCTATGTCTATCGCCTGCGCCGGCAGCGAGTTCACGAACTCGCTCAGCAGCCGGGCGGGGACCGCAACCGCACCCTCCGACTCGACCTGCGCCCCTATCCAGGTTGTCATAGCGATGTTCAGGTCGGTAGCCGAAATCCGGAGCATGGACTGCTCGGTGGACAGGAGCACATTCTGGGTAATGGGAAGCATGGAGCGCGACGAGACCGCCCTTGCCACGATTGACAGGGCGCGCTTGAGGTCTTCCTGAAGGCATGAAATCTTCATTGTTGTTTCTCCTTAGTGGTTCATGGGTATCATCAAATGGTAGTGTGCAACCGCGACCCGCATCGCCGCTGCATCGTTCAGTGGGCTAAGACCGCCTACCGGTTGACGGCGCTTGAGTACGAACTTCAGGCGACCATCGCCTCGAACTCGCTCTCGGTCACTAAGCGGACCCCGAGCTTCCGCGCCTTAGCCAACTTGCTGCCGGCCCTCTCACCGACGATGAGCAGGTCGGTCGCCGTCGTGACGGAACCCTGGGCCGTTCCACCCAGTTCCGCGATCCGCGCGTTGATGCCGCCTCTGGTGTAACCTTCCAGCTTGCCCGTGGCGCATACCTTCATTCCGGCCAGCGATAAGTCCTCAGAGTCGGCATCGATGCCGGCCTCGCCTGTCAGACTTCCGACGCCGACTCCGAGTTCTTGCAGAAGAAGCAGCTGCCGTCGATTGCTGGTGTTCTCCATGTAGCCAACAAACGACTCCGCCATCTTCGGGCCGAAGCTCTCCACCTGACGAATCTCGTCATAAGTCGCATCGAGCAGTCTGTCGAGACTGCCGAAATGCTCCACCAGCTTTTCGGATGCGCTTCGTCCGATCTCCCTGATACCGAGAGCCGCCAACAGCTTGTGAAGCGGCTGGTTCTTCGACTCCCTTACCTCACGGAGTAAGTTCTGCGTCTTCTTGGGCCCGAAGCCGTTGAGACTGCCGACGTCCTCAGCCTTGAGCCGGTAGAGGTCGGCTATCTGCTCAACCAGTCCGTGAGCGATCAGTTGCCTTATCAGCGCGGGACCCACGCCCCGCACAGCCATGTAATCTTGTCCGATGAAATGCTCCAGTCCGCGCTGCAACTGCTCCGGGCACAGCAGCGTGTTACGGCAGTAGATCCGGGCCTCATTCTCAGGACGCGCCAGCTTGCTGCCACACGCGGGACAGACAGACGGAAACTCGATGCGCCTCTCGTCGCCGGTGCGCTCGTCCGTGAACACCTCGGCGACCGCGGGGATGACGTCGCCGGCGCGCTTCACCAGGATGCTGTCGCCGATCCGCAGGTCGAGCTCGTCGATGACGTCTTTGTTGTGCAGCGTGAGCCTTGAAACGGTCACGTCGCCAATCACGACGGGCTGCACCTCTCCGACGGGCGTCACAGCGCCGGTGCGCCCGACCGAGAAGTAAACGTGGTTGAGCCTGGTGCGCTCGGCCTTTGCCGCGAACTTGCAGGCGAATGCCCAGTTAGGCGCCGTGCGCCCGGCTCCGAGTATCTCCCGCGCCGGCAGGTTGTCCAGTTTCACGACAACGCCGTCGCAGTCGTAGCCGACGTCCCGGCTCCTCTCCAGCAGGGCGCTGAATGCTCCCTCGATGTCGCTCTCGGTGCGCAGTCCGCCGATGCCATGCTCGACGACCTTGAAGCCCAGGGCAGCCAGCCATACCATCACCTCGGAGTGGTAGGTGAAGCCCCTCGGCCGGTCGGAGTGCAGCAATCCGTATGTGAAGAATCTGATGCCGCGCCTGGCGACTTCTTCCGGGTCGGAGTGCCGCATCCCGCCGGCGACTGTATTTCGCGGGCTTGTGTAGAGATCCTCGCCGGCCTGGTCCCTGTCGGTGTTCAGCAGGATGAAGTGCGAGTTCGGTATGTACGCCTCGCCGACCACCGAGATGCGGCCCGATACCTCCCGCCGCAGTCGCCGCGGCACGTCCACCATCCGCAGCGCGTTCTCGAAGACGTTCTCGCCAACTGCGCCGTCGCCGCGTGTGGCCGCTCCCGTGAGCGCCCCGTCCTGGTAGTCCAGTCGGAGCGCCATACCGTCGATCTTCAGGTCAGCATAGCCCTCGGCGTCATTCGTCCGCCGGACGATGGCATGCCAAGATTCAGCCCTCTCCAGCTGGTCGGAGGCGTTGTTGAGGCTCAGCATCACCGCTGGATGCGCCACCTTCGGACTGCCTGTCGGAACGGGCGCGCCGACCACTACCGGCGCTACGGGCTGCGCGGCGTCCGAGCCAAGAAGTCTGTGCCGCTTCCGAACCAGCTCGTCGTACTCCCCGTCGGTTATGAGAGGGGTGCCCTTATCGTATAGCCGCGAGTGCAGCCTGATGCTCTGTTCCAGCAATTCAATTTCAGTCATATCGCTTTCTCCAAAAAGAGAGAGGGCAGCGTTTTCACGCTACCCTCGATTCTGTCCATCACCCGAGACGTCAGCTTCTACGCCTCAAGGCCTGTGTTCTGAAGACATCTGCTAAATTCGCATTTGAGCAATTCACCGCAGCTCTCCTGATTTCAATCCACATCCAGCCCGCTGGCCGGCCGGGACTCGTACAGGAATGGCGGTTTGCAGATAAATCGACATACTCGCCCAAATAAAAGGCCCCCGTCGCTGAAGTGCCGACGAGGGCCTGCTGATTATGTACTCAATTTAGCGTACGTTACACCTCGGTGTCGCGCACTATCTTTCCGTCTCTCCAGGTCTCCACGTATCCCTGGTTCTTTATCGCACGCTGCCTCGCCTCGACAGAAGCACGTCGCATCGCCCTATCGACTCCTTTGAAGAAGGCGTCGCTCTCTTCCTTTGTGGGAATCCTTCTCTTCTTACTCTGCTTGTCCATAGCTACTCCCCCATTCAACAATTCTCGGCGCATCCTGTGATGCGTCGTAGAGTATCCACTCATCCACAATGTCCCGGTATAGTTGCTGGAAGTTACGCCAACCAGCATCAAATCGACGCCGCACCACGTCCGCATCTACATGGTGTCCTCCCTCGCGTACTCGGTTCTGAACACGAGAGACAGCCATCTCTGCACTTGGCAAGCGTAGAAAGCACAGGCGCACTGTGCAACCCATCGCCTGCCATTCCGGAATCGCCCTGGCGTAGGTTCGGCCACTCAGAGTGGTCTCGAAAGCGAAGCTCTCACCACGTCGCACATACTCATCCATCATACGCAGCATTACTCTGCCCGCTGCAAACGCCGCACGTTCCGGGTCAAACGGGTTCAATCCTTCCGCAATCATATCAGCATTGATAAAGGCTGAGAAATCTGCCTCGTTGAGTAGGTAACTCCTTGCGAAAGTCGTCTTCCCCGCACCATTCGGGCCGGCGATTATCAGGATGGTTTTCGATGCAGCCATGCGTCCAAGCCAGGAGTGTGATTGACCGGTTCGTTCGATCGGTCGCTTCTCAGATTCTACCCCATTCTGTGAGTCGGGATTGCCGCTTTCTTGGTTCAAGTCTTCAGTTTCCATCGTTTCCTCCGCTGTAATACAAGCAGGCAGCAGGTATTACCGTTGCCGAACTCTCTGTGCAAAATGCCTTTTCAGTACAAGGCCGGCCGCATCGATTAATCACATTTTCCGTATCCGCATTCCAGGCAGCGGAGACATCCTTCTTGATTCACCCCTTGCCCTCCGCACTTGGCGCACGACGCACTTGTCATCCTCCGGCTTCCGACCGGTATTGCTCGCGAGTCCGTCTCGGCGACAGGCACGGGCGTGGGAGCCGCGACCATTCGTCCCGCACTCTCCGAGTGAGGCGCGAGTATCAGGTCCAGCAGGTCGTCGTACTTCCCGTCAAGAAACTGGCGTATCACCGCCGCGACCCCATCCTCTGCAGAGCGGATGAGAGTGCCCCTGTCCCACACCGGCTCCGAGGTGATTCCGGCGAGCTGGTGAACTATGCCCCGAGGGTTTCCACCTACCCGGAGGCAGTACGAAATCATGCGGGCGAGCCCTTCCAGGTGCGCGTACTCGATCTCGCCACACTTGCCGATTCGCAGGAACACCTCGAACGGCGCCCTGTTCTCGTCGAAGTTCAGCGTGACGAACATCTTGCCTCCCACGGTCTGAACCTCGTCGGTGATGCCCTTCGCGGTCCGAGGCCGCGTCCGAGCGCCGTAATTGGCGTCATGCCGGCAGCCCGCCGCTTCGGACTGCCGAGTATTCACATTCATCTCTTCGTTCGCTTCCATTACAGGACCCCTGAGCGTCTCTGCCATGGACTCCTGGTTATCCAGGAACGCCGTCAGACCCTTCGTGTCCCCGACGGCGTTCTTCACTGCAGTTACTTCCTGTAACATGCTCTCTCCTTTCAATCATTTTCGGCGCGTGAGCCTTGGGAGCATCCTGGCGCGCCTCATGCTGAAGGCCCGGTCGTTGTGGCAGATGATGTGATCGAGAATGTCGATCCCCAGTGTCTTGCCGACACGGCACATCTCTTTCGTCGTTCGCCTGTCCAGCATGCTCGGCTGTATGCGTCCCGACGGATGGTTGTGGAACAGCGCCACGTATTCCGCGCCCGTGAGCAGGGCGTCGCGGAAGACCTCGCTCGGCTCCAGTCGCTGGATGCCGTCAACCGTCCCCTGATACACCATCCTCTTCGCCAGAAGCCCGTCGAGGCGGTTCAGAGACGCTACATGCAGTTGCTCATGCCCCAGTCCGTACAGCTCCTCGCGCACCAGCTCGAACAGCGCCTCGGGGCCTCTCACGATGAGAAGCCCCACCGTATCCTTCTTCAATCTGTCGGCGTCATGCCCCAGCAGCGCCAGCGCCTCGATGAGGTCGGCCGCGTTGCCGCACCGGCACTGCCTGAGCATCCTGCGCAGGGGAACGGCAGCCGCCACCGGGTCGATTACAGTGTTTTCTCGTCTTCCTGTCGATGTCAGAACCAACAGTCACCTCCCGTCCTGCGTCAGCCGTCTGATGCGCAACACGTAGGGTGAGTGGGCGTTGCCGAACTTGCGCCTTGCTCCGCTGAGCGATTCCTCGGCGGTCATATCGAACGCCTCCCCCCAGTCGGAGGCGTCCTGGTTCACGGCATCCGCACTCATAGGCTCACTTCCTGCCGGCCCGGCCGCGTTCTCCCGCTGCCGCTGCCGGTTCAGGAACCGGCGGTAGCAGGACTTCGCGCCCGTGTGATAGCTCCTCACCTTAGATACAAGCGCCCGGGAGTCATTTCCATTGGCGCTTGCCAAGTCCACCGACGTCGTCTGCACGGCAGGCGCGTCCGTGTCGATACTCTCTCTGCACCAGTCGCAGATCTTCATAATCTTCTTTGCCATTTCAGATTCCTTTCCTGGCGAAGAAAGCCCCCGCTGCACGAGGAAGCAGGGGCTTTCGGTCAGAACCGGGTCGCCGGTAGGCTAGTGTACGTTCATCAGAGACTGTTGCTTCCCAGCCTCCGATCGGTTCCTGCGGCGGGGGCGCTTGCGCCTGCCGCGTTCCATATCTTCTGTTGTCAGGTCGAAGGCGCTCAGCCATGCATCCATGCTCACAGCGCCATAGGCGTTCGGATCGGGCGCGTCCACAGCCGGCTCAACTGTTGCCTTCGGTGAGTTGACGGGTGGAACTACCTCAATCGGCTCATTGTTGTCTGCCGTTGCCTTCAACCTCTCGTTCCAGGGCCCGTAGCAGTCCGTGTGGAACACCCGCCCCGGCACTATCCTGACCCCATCCAAAGAGCTGATGCTCTCTGCCGCGGGCGTCTTGATGCGCTGCTCATCTCCCAGGATGAACTGTTCACAGCCGTCGCAAACCTCAAGGGCGTCGCCGCCCGGCTCAAGCGTGCCGAACAGCGGCATTTCAAAGCCGTCACTGGCGTCCTCGTTCCCTGTGCCATTGCTTTCAGTGGGAGTAAGGGTCTGCGTTATCAGCGAGGCCGCGACGTCCGCCGTCAGCCCGTCCGCCTCCTCGGTCTCGAAGTCGACGTCCCATGCGTCCGTGTCATCGACCAGCAGCTGCTCGCTCTCGGCGTCCGTGTCCAGCCCGGCGATGTTTATGCCGGACTCGAAGCTGCCGTCGAACTCGAAGTCGCCCTCGACGAGCATCCGCGCGATGTCGCGCCCCATGCTGTCGCCGCCCGCCAGCGCGGTAAGCCCGTCATTGGACAGGTCTCCCTCGACGGCGAGTGAAGTCGCAACCTTCTGCGCTATCAGGTAGAGCGCCTGAGTCTGCTTGCTGTCACCGTATGTCAGGTAGTAGATGCGCACGGGTTGCGTCTGGCCGATGCGCCACGAGCGACGCGACGCCTGCCTGACACGGGCGGTGTTGTAGTCGGCTTCAAACCAGGTCAGGGTCGGGAAGTCCAGCATATCCACGCCGGTCTCCACGAGCTGCGGGTGGCAGATCAGCACGTCCAGCCCCATCTTCAGCTGCTCGTCGAGCCAGCCCATCCGCTTGTCCGCGTCAACGGTGTTCGAGCGCAGCACGCTGGCGCGGATGCCTTCCCTGCCCAGAATGTCGGCGAGGCGAGGCATTACGTCCCTCTTGTTGGTGTGGACGCAAAAGACGAGAACCTTGCGGCCGGCCTCCTTCTCCGCCTTCACGATCTCAAGCAGTTTCTCCTCCTTGGGATAGAGCCTGTCGGCGGATAGCGGCGGGCGGTCTATCAGCACGCTGCCGTCCGCCGGGCTGTGTATCACCGCCGCCTCCGGCTGGGTGCAGCAGTCCGGGTAGCTAATGACAGCCTGTCCGAATATGGACACGAGCTGCGCGGCGGCGCGCGGGTCCGTGTATGTCAGCGCCTTTATCTCCTCTCTGACGCGCCGCTCCATCACCTGGTACACGTCCTTCTGCGTGTCGCCGGTTACCGGGTCGGGCGTATCGTCGAGGTCCACCGTTATCGAGTGCTCGCTGAACTCCGGCAGCCCCGCCGCAACGTCCAGCAGCCGGATGAACACAGCCTGCCCCAGGATGTACCTGAGCACGCCCGGCATCGCTCCCGGCAGGTCCTTGGGCTTGGAGTTCTGCTTCCTGTTGCGGCTGCGCTTGCTGTTCTCGGCGTCGAGGTAGATCGTCTTCTCCACGAAGCCGAAGATGTTGCGCCAGCGCGTCTCCTCGCCGTGACCGAAGTCGCGGCGTATGCCGCGCCCGCCGAAGCCCCAGAGCAGGTGGAACAGGTCCCGGGCGTATCCGGCCATCAGCGTTCCGGTCAGGCTCATGTTCTGCGGAACTATCTCCGACATCATGCGAGCCATCATTCCCTGCACCGAGTTGCCCGCCTTAAACTGGTGCACCTCGTCGTTGATCACCAGCTGCGCGAAGTCGGGCATGTACCGCTTGACGTACTCCGCGAGGTCGTAACGCCTCGGCGGCACCTGCTTCGTCTTGAACACCTCGCGCTCCTCAGCCTCGGCGAGCGCGAACTCGTCTGGCGAATAGTCGGGAGACAGCGATCCCATGCCCCGGTAGGATAGAGCCTGCTCGGAGTCCACGCTGCCGGCGTACAGGTACTTCCTCAGCGCCTTCTGCTTGAGCTTCTCCCCGCGCGTGGGAAAGCCGGTGTCAACCGCGCTCACCCTGGTGTTGGTGAGCGCCTGCCACAGCGGAGCGCCGCACTCGCGCGAGTCCGTGCCGTATGCGTCCGCGCCCATATTGTCCTTGAACACGGCGCGCCCGACCGTGATCCGGTTGTTGCAGAAGCGCCGGCGCCTGGCGAGCCAGTCCCACTCGGCGGGCTCGTCGTCCTTGCCCACCAGGACCGGCTGCCCGCACTCTGTGCAGCACATCCTCTGCACCTTGCGCCTGACCACCTTCGTGAGCTTCTCGTCGCCGGTGTCGTCGCCCTCGTCCTTCAGAACCTCGACCTCCTCTATGAACGGCCGCCACTTCGGATGCGTCAGTTCTCCGGTGGTCTCGACGTACTCGGGCTGCGGGCGGTAGCCCCAGCGCCAGTGAACGGCGGGGATGCGCCCGTAGCTCAGCTTCGCCGTGCTGTGCGCGAAGATCGCATAGACCGGAGTGTCTGTGTCCTGGCCGCCGTAGTTGCGCCCCAGCCACCGGATCTGCTTGAGCGGGCTGCGGTACAACCGGTAGAACTCCTGCCTGGCCTTGGGACCGACCGGCTTTCGACCGACGACATAGACTCGCGCGCCGGGGATGGTCTTCAGTATCTCGTCCTCCCATTTCCACACGAGCGTGGGCGGGCACAGCACGAACATACGCCGCAGCCCCGCGAGGTAGGAGGCCGCGAGGCTGATGTATGTCTTTCCGGTGCCCATCTCGCCAACCACCGTGGTGCCGTGCTCTCCGGAGAGCAGCGAGTACATCGCGCCCTCGATTGCCAGTCGCTGGCCGTTGCCGGGCATGGGCCTGCGTAGCAGCCTGTGGTATTCGGGCGCGTGTCCGAGCAGGTCGCGCAGCGCCTTCGGACTGTACTTGGGCGGCATTATCGCGGCAAGAAAGTCCGCAAGCTCCCTGCTCCACTTCGCAACGAACTGCCCGAGCTGCACGTCGTCGGTGAACTCCCATGTGGACGGGTCCAGCGTGACCGCGCTGCTGGTCATGCGCTCCGTAAGCCGCTGCACGGTGCCGGACTCGTTCTCCTTCTCCACGTCCACGACCTTCTTCGAAGCTGCCCTGAATATCGTGGCCTCCTCGTCGTTCGACAGGCCGATGCCCAGTCCGCCCACGCCGCCGCCGGACATGATCAGTCCCATGTGCCCGACGCGCGGCGGCATCAGTGGCTCTACGATGTCGCTTGACGGCGGACTGGTCATGTCCCTCCATTCGGCCCTCGTCTCGTAGCCGGTGCGGGAGATCTCCTCCAGGACGTCGGCGTAGTCCACGCGCAGCGCGGTGAACCTGTCAACATCGTTCTTCGCCTGCACGAGGCTGTACCTTGTGTCTTCTCCGATGATGTCCAGCTTGCCCTGCGCGAAGCGCTCCAGGCTCTGCCTGTTCTCGGTCTGGTTCGCCGGGCTGGTGTTGCGCACCGCCACCAGCATCACCTGGTTGAACCGTTCGGCGTCCGGATTGCCGTCCTCCTGCCAGATGCGGAAGCCGGAGTAGTTTCGCGCAAGGAACTTCGCGCTTGTGTTCAGCACGTAGCGGGGCACCATATAGATGAGGATGCCGCCCGTCACCAGAAGCTGCGTCGCCCTGACCAAGAAGCGCTGCTCCAGCCTCTTGAAGTCCGGGTCAAAATCATAGGGAGGGTTCAGGAGCATCAGGTTGAACGCTTCGGGTGTTATCAGGGTGTTGAAGTAGTCGGTCTGCACCACGCGCTTGAGCTTCCTGCGCGCCTTGCGCGCTCGCTCGGTGTCCAACTCCACGCCGTAGGTCTCGATTGACTTCTTTGCTATTCCCCGTCCGGTCCTGTCCTCGTACTCCGTTCGGATGGCGTCGGCCAGCGTTCGCAGCGCGTCCCCCTCTCCGGCGCACGGGTCGATGAACCGGATGGGAGCCAGGTCGCGCAGCTGCCCTATGTTGTCGAAAAGCTGTGCCAGCCCTACGATGGTGGGGCCATGAGAAGGCAGATATTCCATATCCGCCTGAGCTGATAGTCTGCTCATGTCGTTCCTTTCTGAAGTTCTTCATTCGATGTTGGCCTGTCACGCCCGCGGCGCGACAGATACAATCTCGTGGCTTAACCTGTGACGAACCCCTCCGGCGTCCATGCAAGCGCCGCGGCCCTGCCCTCAGGGGTGACGCCCTTCGGAACCTCGTCACTCGCGGCAAAGGCATCTTCCATCGCCTGGGCGAGCGCAGCCTTCTTGTTGCCGGAGTGAGCGTCAGCCCACTCAGCGCCAAGCGTGTCCTCGGCGATTTCGAGTATCCGGGCCTTGCTGATCCGCCCCCAGAAGTTCTCCACAGTGGGCCTGTAGTCCGCCGCGAAGTCGATGCTAAGGTCGCCAACGACAAGCTCCACCTCCGACGCAGCGCCCGTGTCCACCGTGAGCTGCCCCTTGTAAATCGTGGCGATGCAGGCGGCGAACAGCGTCTCCTTCTTCCTCATGCTGAGCGAGCGCATCTTCTCAAAGGCGACGGCATCATCCTCTTCTTTGATCCAGTCGAGCGGAAGGTTCTCAACGTCTATCGAGTCAGTCGCGCCGTGGCGGCTGCCGATGCGGAAAAGCTCCACGTCGAGGGCGTGGGAGAAATATCTCTCGACGCAGAAGATCTCCCGCGCCATCTGGAACAACAGGAGGTCGAACGTCTCCTTGAACGCCCCGGACAGATGGGAGCGGACGACCTTCGTGCGCTCAACGCGCATCTCGTCCATCAGCTTCTTACTGTATCCGGTCTGCGCCCTGACCTTCTTCTCGGGGTCCCGCCAAGTCACCTCATCGGACGCCTTCGACCCTGCCTTTGGCACATCCTCCGGCCTGACAAGCCCCTCGACGATCTTCGCTCTTCCTGAGTAGTCAATCGTCACGACACACCCGGCAATCTCACGCTGCTCCTCGGTGAAAGCGTTGCGTGACACCTTCAGCTTCCTCAGCTCTTCCATGCGGTCAACGATGCCGCTGTACTCCTCCTGAGTGTCGTCGGAAACTCCTGCGTTGAGGATTTCGTGCCTTCGCTCCAGCAGGACGTCCTCCTCGGCATTCTCCTCTTCGGTCAGCTCACCCCTTACAGGGAAGACCTTGTTGAACTTGCCCTCTTCCTCCCATCCGAATTCCAGCTCGAACTCCACCCACTTCCAGGAATCTCTCAAGTCCTCCGCGATTGCCGCGAGCTTGCGGTCTGCGAGGTCGTGCAGAGTCTGAGGGTCTTCGAGCCAGATGCCGTGACTGTCCTCGACGGCGAACAGGTCGCGCGTCACGCGTCCTCCGGCCTTCTCATACTCGTCTATGCCGACGAACTCCGCGACTTGCGAGCTGCCCCGGATGCTGTCTTCAAGCAGGATAGCGCGCACGTTGTGTTCGCCCACATACGATCTCGTCTCGCGCAGGTTGTTCCAGATCTCCTCCTGGAGCTTCCGGTCGGTGGTGAGGGCGAAAGCCATCAGCGTGTCCAGGTTGGTGTCACCGTCCCGGTACGCCTGAAGGAGCATCGGGGAGACGTTGCCGAGGCGCAGCCGCTGCTCGACGGTCCTCTCGGACATGCCGAACCTTGCTGCTATCTCTGCGGCGGTGCTGCCGTCGCGGACGAGCTGCGCGAACGCCTCTACCGCGTCTGCCGGATGCATGCCGGCCCGCATCGTGTTCTCGATGAGCGATACCTCGACGGCCAGGGAAGCGTCTTCGATGAGCAGGCAGGGCACGGGGAAGTCGTCGCCGATCACGCCTTCTGCGGCAAGTTCCTTCAGCAGCGAGGCGCGGCGCCTGCCGGCGTCGACATCGTAGTTACCCTCGACGCTCTCGCTCCTGTGGACAACGAGGTTCTGAAGAAGTCCGTGAGCTGCGAGCGAGGCTTTTAGCTCCGCGTCGGCGGAACTGTCTGCCGGAGTCCGCCTTACATTTGAATCCGATACCGTCAGGCAATTCAGTGGGACGGTTATCTCTGTAGTGTTTTTCATTCCAATCTCCTAGGTGTTGAAATTGCATGAGATATAGCAAAAGCCCCTGCGATGCGAACGCAGGGGCTTAACGTTTCATTCCATTTTCGTCTGTACCGCTGTGGAAGAAAGAAAAAGCCCCGATCGGTACTTCACCGACCGGGGCTATTCTTATCCGTATAGATTCTACTAGAGGACCAGCTGCAGAACGATGCTAACGATTCCAACTATGATGCCAACCAGCACAGCCCCGCCTATTCCGAGCATGAAATACATCAGGCGGTCTATCTTGGCATCGAACTTCGCGTCAAGCGCCCGGTAATTCTCGTCGCTTCGCCGTCCGTTCTCACGCACGACCTCGATGATCAGCTCCTGCTGGGCCTCGACGGCTGCCATGCGCTCGCCGATGGTCCTCTCTTCAACTGTTTCTACCCGCTGTTCCTCGTTTGTCGTCACCAAAGGTCATCCTCCTCTGAGTTCTCCGTATCTTAGCACAGCTCATCAATGCCTGATGAACCTGCTTGCCTCTAAGACGATTTCACAAACGCAGTTTATCCTTTCATTTCCAGCTAAGCGAGAAGTCTAAAGTCGGAAACAGGTTTGCAGGCAACGATTTCAGATTCCTCACTGCGCCCGGAATGACAAATGAAAGCGGGAATAACAAGATCAGGGATTTGTGAAATCGTCTCGTCTCTTGGGTCCGTGCGTGTATAAGGTTTTTTGCATGAAGTAAGCCCCCTACGCGACTGTAGAGGGCTTACTGGTTTATTTCCGGTGGGGAGCGCTGTTTGCACTTGGCGCCCCCAGTCTTTACAGGCTTTAGCGGTGTCCGCTGGCTCCTTCGCCGCCGCTTTCGTTGCCGCCTTCGCGCCCGGCTACCTCGCCTATGCCTTCAGCAGCTTGCCCGCTGGCGTGAGGCTGAGGACCGGGACCGTTGCAGTCGAATACTTCCATGTGAACGACATATCCATCGTAGGAGACTCCGGCGAGGCCCGGCTCACTGGCGACCGATACGCTCGATGTCACTGTCTGTCCGGGGAGCAGGTCTCCTAGCACATCGGGACCAAGTTCCCCAACGGTCTGCGTGCCGGACTTCAGGTGAGGCTCGGCTTGCACGTAGCATAGCGTCTGCGATGTGGTGTTCTGCACTGTCGAGATGACAGATTGGGTTGCCGCATCGTACCGCGCGGAGATTGCCAATCCGCCGAGGTTGCCGTTCCACGTCTGGTCGAGGGGGATGACAGGGCTGGACATTGCGGCTTCGTTGAGTTCTACACCGCTGTCGCCCTCATTGCCGCCTTCGCTGCCGCTTTCGCCACCTGCGCCGCCGTGCTCACCACTGCCTTCGCCGCCACCGGACTGGCTGCTGCTCTCGCCGCTGCCGACTTCCGCGTGCGGCACCCATCCGGTGAAGGGCGCCTGCGAAGCGGGCATGTTGACCGATGCCACCTCACCCGGAGCCAGGTCTATCGGAGTCGTGGGGCCGAGTTCGATGCCGTTGGAAAGGTGCACTTCGATCCTGACATTGGTCAGGGTGTTGTTGGTCGTGTTCTCGACTGCGCCTATGAAGGCGTTGCTTGCGGGGTCGTAGCTCATAGTCAGCTGCGCGCCGCCGCGAACCGCGTCGAAGGTGTCATTCAGCGCCAACTGCGCCCCGCTGCCCTCTTCGCTTCCAGCGCCGGACTCGTTGACGGCCTCATTGCCGCTTTCGCTGCCGGAGATGCCGCCGTGCTCGCCGAAGGCTTCGCCGCCGCCACGGTCAGAGATTTCCCGGGTTATCTTCACGCCGTTGGAACCGCTGCCTTCTATTATGCCCTTGTCGATAGTGTAGCCGGTGAGTATTCCCACTCCGAGCATAGCCCCCATAACCGGCCCAATCAGGAGCTTGTTCGTCATCAACTTCTTGATCTTCATTTTCTTCACTCCTTTCGTGAATGTATGTGTATGTAGTTGATGCTGCATACGATAAGGGTGAAATGTGGCACAAATATGTCGCCGGCGGGCCGGATTGCAAATCGTCTCACCTCTAGTAAGAGAGCGTCACCGAGATGCCGTAGTGCGCCGGCATCTCGCGCTCCTTCCAATACTCCTCGCACCAGTCCACAAACGCCTTTGCCTGCTCGACATCATCCTTCTCATACCCGCCTTGCTCTTCCATCGACTCGTATGCGGACCTGATCTCGTCCAGCGTCAGCACCTCGTCGCTTTGGATGCAGGCGAAGTGAACCAGGTGATCATCCCACAGTGCAGGCCCCGGCCGGGGCGCGTTCCAGTTCGTCTTCTCCACGAATCCTATGTCCAGTCCCATCAGCTAACCTCTATCTCTCCCGCGAGCGTCTCGCCGTCGCGGTCCTTGAATATGTGGTCGTGCAGCGCAATCGCCTTGCGCCACGCCAGTTCGTTCCGCCGTCCGTTCGAGCTCAGGCACACGTTGTCTCCCAGATGGTGCTTGATGATCAGCAGTGAGACGCACACCACGATGTCGTAGGGGTAGCGGTGCGTCTTGCAGTACGAGTAACCATCCCGCAGCCCAAGGCTGGGGTTCAGATCGAACATCGGCGGATATGTGAAGTCGTCGCACGCCTCAGGCTCGATACCGTTGAACGCGATATGCCTTGGGTTTATCAGCGGGCGGCTCTCGGGTGTGCCGTACATGTCTCCAATCGGGACTTCACAGCGCCGTATGACCTCTGCAATATCCCTTCCTATCTCAGCTATCTTGAGATCAGCTTCTTTATCGAGAACCTCGTAGAAATGCGTGTATCCCATAGAGAAGGCGGCGCGATGTCACGCCGCCCGTCTCCTAGCTCTGCTCGCGCTCGATCTGCCGAGCCTGCTGCACCAGCAGCGCCAGCTCGTCGGTCGAAGCCTGGCTGATCGGCTTGCCGTGCTTCTGCATGTAGTTGGTGAATATCTGACCCCTGTTGAGGCCGCACTCGATGCCGATAGAGATATACTCCTCCAGCGCCTCGTCTCGCGACGGCGCTCCCGCCCCGCTGCCATTCGTCGCGGGCGCGGCATGCGGCGAGTCGCCTGCGCCATCCCGAGAGGCGGGCGCGGGCCGGTCAGATGCAGTTCCGCCGTTGCGCTGCTGACCGCTGGTTGCTGGGGCGGCGTAGCTCGCCGTCTCCTTGGTCAGGGGCACCTCGGCCGGCACATACGGCGTCTGCACGCAGTAACCGGTCTCCGTGTTGTCCTTGCGGGAGCAGAAGTAGCCGTCTCCGCGATTGCTCTCTCGGATGTGCCTGCCGGGACCGTGCCTGGGGCAGGTGGGCTGGTTGGGATCCGACGCGGCGCTCTCCCCGTCGCCCGAGTACAGCGCGTTGCCGAACTGGTTGCCCAGCCCGCGGCTGCATCGCTTGAGACCGTCAGAGATACTGCCCTTGCGCGCCTTCTCGTGGTTCTCAAGAACGACGTGCATCGATGTGCCCGGCTTCATCTGATCGACAAGGCCGAACCCCTCGTCGCTGAACATCTCGCGGTCGAAGACGTACAGCGCCACGAGCGCCGAGTAGTATTCGCCTCTGCGAAACGCGCCCGTGTCGGCGTCCACATGCTCCACACTGACGAATGTGGGGCCCGCCTTCACCCTGTAGTACCAGTTTCCGTGTCCGAAAATGCGGTTGTGCTGGTTGATGACCTCGTTGGTCTCCAGATAGGAGTATTCCTTGCCGCCCGCGCCCGTGTAGATGTCCACCAGCTTCGGGTCAAGAGACTCCTCCAGCTGCTTCACGATCTCCTCCGAGAACGCCCCGCTTTCGCTTCCGATGTTGTACTGTCCGTTGCTGTTCTCCACGGTATTTTCCTTTCCTTTTCCTGCCAGTTGCATTTGATTCGTAAGACCGCGCTACGGGCCTGTTATCAGTTTGAGCAGGGCTGAGAAGGGCTGCGACTCTGCGAGCATCTTCAGCAGCTCGAAGAATCCCCATCCCGCCGTCTTCGATGAGATCCACAGGACGACCAGAAGCGTGGGCGCCGTCCTTACGAGAACGTCTGCCACGCCCCTGAGAAGTCCGTCAATCTGTTGTTTCGCTGTATCCATCGCGCTACCTGCCCAGTAGCCCCGGGTTCAGCGCGCGGAAGTTCGCCGCGACTATTCCCTTGAACATCTCGTCGTCCGCACCGTGGCCGAACGCGCTGTGCAGCCTGATCGGCTCGTCAGGAAGGAAGAAGACGACGCAGTCGTCGTCGGTGATGCCGCCGTCCTCGCGGACCTGCTTCAGTCTCTGAAGGAGCCGCATGTCCATCTGCTCTTCATGGTGTTTCCGTGCTTTCATTGACTCATTCCTTTCCTGGCAGCGGCGCAGCATGTCCCCTCGTAAGCGGGGAGCAGCGCCATGAGAAAGCCCCTCCCGATTCGCATCGAGAGGGGCTGTTGCTTGTCTGGGTCGAAATGCGGCACCTGCCGCGCAGGCTACAGGCCTATGTCCTTGTGCTCGTACTCGAAGCCGTCGTCCTTCGCGTTGTCGAAGAACTTGGAGTCCCCGGAGCGCTCCCACCGATAGACGATTGACAGCGCCTCCTGCTCCGACAGGGCCGAAACCCTAATCGACGAGCTGCCCGAGTAGGGCACGTAAACCGTGTACTCCGACTTCTCCCTTTTGCCCGCCTCCTGCGCGCCGACGCGCACCGCTTCCATCACCGCCTCGTCCAGGCTGTCGAATTCGTCAGCCCTGCCGAGCGTCACTACCCTCGCCATGCGCGGAGGATTCATCCGCTCACTCGCGCTCGTGTACAGGTACAGCTTCCAGTAGCCGACCTTGCGCTCACTCTCAGACTTGCCGCGCCTGATGTCGTGTATCGCCATTTTGGAGACCGGCTGATTGGACAAAGATGGCAGTCCGCGATGCCACATAGCGTCGTATCCGTTCGCCGGGCACAACCGCGTGCTCCATTCGTCCGCTCTCGTCTCCGGGACTTTCAGCTCCGTCATCTCACCTTGTCCTTTTCCAGTCAGGGTAATCGCGGACCCCGCCAGCCCGGCGAGGCCTGCATCAGTTTTAGAACATCGATGACTGGACGCTGACGCTGGGCGTCGCAACCAGTTCATCACTTGCCTGCGCCTCGACGGAATCCTCAGTCTCTGTGTCGAGCACGTCTCCCCGCCTGCGCTCCGAGCTTCGCGCCCTCTCGTTGGTCTGCCGGATCCACTCTCTGGCAATGTCCTCGCGCACCTCGCCCCCGACACCCTCGACCATCTTCCTGAAGGCGAAGATCTCGCAGGACTGGTATCTCCCGTTCTCAGGTGCAATGGGAATGTTGCGCTCGCCCCTCACCTGCAGAAAGCCACACAGCGACTTGCAGTCGCCGGCGAGCGGGCATATCTGCAGGCCCTCTTCGATAACCTCAGAACCTTCGTCCGATCCGACGAGCAGCCGTCTCGCGCGCTGAACGGTCATTCCCTCCACGAGGGCGACCTTCACGCCCAGGTCGGTTGTGAACTCGGTCTGCTTGCGGACACTCTCCGCGAGTATCTCCTCAGCCGGCCGGCCATAGTGGCCTCCGATGGAGATATGAGGCACCCAGCCAGCCGAGCAGCCTGGGCAGCGGTTGAACCAGTCGTAGGGAATCTTGTCCTCATCGACGGCGAACCAGTTCGTGCAGTTCACGCAGCCACGCACCCTGGCACCGAACCGCTCGACCGCGCTACGCACCACGACCGCGCTGTCTACCGGGCCGCAGTCGACGAGGAAATTGGTCAGACCTGCGGCAGAGAGAGCCTCATGCGTGTCCTCGACGCTTATTCCACTGCCGCAGTGCTCGCGCGAGTCGCTCTCGATACGGTCCCGTCGCCACTCCATTTCGTTGAGGAGATGGACGATCTCAGACAGCGTGACCTGCTGTTGATCGTCCTCAGGCAACTCGCGCCGCTTCGCCTGCAGCATGCCGAGCACGGCAGGGGCGGATGGTATATTCGGCAGTAGCGACGTCAGCACCGTCCTGAGCGCCTCGGCCAGCTGAACCGCGGACTCGGAAAATGCCTTGTGATGTCCCTCGACGAGCACATAGTAGTGCAGTTGCTCGCCGCGATCCTTTGCGCGCCCGTCGGCGTCGTGCAACCACCACGCGCCCACGTCATCGAGGATGCCGGGGAGGAGCGCAAAGTTCTGAAGTGTGTTCTGCAGCGCGTAGAAGTCGCCCGCCCCTGGCTGGCAGCCCCTCACGCCGATTCCGTTCCACAGCTCGATGAGCTCAAGCTGCCTTTTGCTCAGACCCTTGCCCAGCAGTTTGTCGCAGCGCTGCATCACCCCCATAGGAATGATGGCGGTTTCACGCGCTATCGTCTTCTCCGCATCGGCCCTGACGCCCATCGCCCACTTAACGGCATCCCTGTACTCGGGAAGCTCGTCAACCGGAACGGGGAGCCTCCGCTGCCCGACGTTCTCTGTGTTCCGCTTTCTCGCTTTCTTAGGTTTCTGAACCGTCGTTACCATACATTCACCTCGCTATCAGTCAGCGGCAACCCCATACTCGACCGGCTGCATCGTCTCCGGAAAGCCTTCCGGCAGCGGCAGCTCCCCTGAGCGCCCCAGGTAGCCGATCGCGTCCCTCAGCACCTCGCTGGACGGCTCGCACAGCCACGCCTTGCCGCGCAGTCGCGTCAGTGGCTCGATGCCCTTCTTCGCCAGAACGCAGTAGTCCCACAGGGGCTGCGCCCAATCCGCCAGCATCGGCTCGCTCACGCGCTTGGGCAGGTAGGCTAACCAGCGCTGGGCTGTCGCCGTCCGGTCCTCTCCTTCGTCGGCCATCAGGACGAAGCGCCTCTGCGCCAGCTCTTTCTGCGCCTTCGCCTGGTCCGACTCATCCTTTTCGTCGATGACCGCCTTCGTCTGGATGTGGGCGTAGTTGTAGTCCCATTTGAGCAAGTTGGACACCAGCACGACCTGGAACACGCGGGTTCCCTGTACCTTTCTGGTAATCCGGCGCATCGCGCCTATTGTGTGCGTGGCGATGCTAATCCTGGTGGACCTGTTCCACAGCCCGTCTTCGCCGTTCAGCGGGGTGTCCAGATAGACCGTGTTCCTGTTGCGATGTCCGCTGTCCAGCAGCGCCGCCGCGATGCCCTCGGACATCTGTCGGCTGCCCGCCATGCTCAGGTAATACAGTCCGCCGTCCTTGTCGTGGGCAATGTCGTACAGCACCGCGTACTTGCCCTTGTGCGTGACCCTCTCGAAATCCGTAAACTCTCTTCTCTCCAACTTCCGGCCTTCCTTTCCGTGATAGAATGGAAGGGCGCAGGCACGTCGCAATGCCAGCGCCCAGTTGCGTTGGGGCGGCTATCCCTCCCAAAGAGATCTGCCCCAACCTATTTCTTCTTCTCTGGCGTTATCGTGAGCCTCCGACTCACTGTCGGCACTACGACCTGCTCCCGTACCTCGGGCGCGACCAGCTCGTTGAAGGCGTCCATGTCGATGCTGGTCCCCGGCTTCTCAGAAACCTTCATGTTCCACTTTTTGCCGTCGATCACCATCTCTGCGGCAAGCGCGCCGGTCGAGACCAGGTGCGCCTTTATCGTCTCCGACGCCGCCTTCTTTGCCTTAGACGCCGGAGAGCTGCTCCTGGGCGCGCTCCCGTTCGCGTCGATCCACGACCTCAGCTGCGACTCAAGCTCCTCGTCGGTGAGGCCGCCAACGCCCGGGTTCTCCGGCTTCTCGGCGTTGCCGCACAGGCTCCTGAAGGGGCAGGACCGGCACTTCGCGTCGCCCTGCGGAAGCTCGGGCTCGGGTATCTCGCCCTTCAGAACCATGCGACCGATTTCGTTCACCCGCTTCATCGCCCTGTCGAAGGCTTCCCTGGCGCGCTCGGCGGGTATCCGCTCCGCCCTGTAGTCCCCGGAATCGCGGGCCATCGTGACGACCACCACGTCCCGAACCTCCCCGAACAGCGCCATGCTGTACAGCGCGGCCTGGTTCACGGCGTCGGGGTGAGTGCGCTCGACGCCCACCTGCCACGCGTACTCTGCCATCGACTCTGATCGCGTCTTGACCTCGATCACGGCCGGCAGTCCTGTCGTCTTCACCGGATGGCTCGCCACGCCGTCGGGGTGTCCCGTAAGGATGATCCTGCCGTGGGGCAGCTCCACCGCGCCCTCGTCCGAGACCTCCCAGCCGTCCTCTCTCATCAGCCGCTTCACCAGCGGCTCCAGGTGCTTGCCCATCTCCATCAGCGCGCGATTGCGCGTAGGTATCTCGTCGCTCGGCTCGACCTCCTTTGCCTCGTAGGCCAGCCGGCGCATGCACTGGTCCACGCCGGACATGCGCACCTCCATGCTCACCACCGCCCTGACGTTCGGCCTGTCGAGCGACAGGTCCCTCTTCTCCGCCGTCGCCACGGGTTCGGGCGCGCTCGGCGTCTCCGCCTCGGCGGACACCGGCTCCGGCCCGTACAAAGAGGCCACCATTTCCCTCGTATTCGCGTCTATCGTTCCTACCATCGTTTTTCCTTCCCGCCCTGTCGGGCTAGCTTCTTATCCGCTGTTCTCCCCGATGCATGCGTGGCAGTAGTGGTTCGGGTCGAAGCCGTCGCTTCGCTCGTATGCGATGAACTCCCGCTCGAACTCCCAGTAGACTTCGGCAACCGGCAGTCCGCAGACCGTCAGGTTCGTGCAAGCGTCGCGCCTGACGTGCAGGGTGTTCTCGTCCGGGGCGCAGCAAACGCTTGCCGCAGCCGCCGTTTCGTACTCCTGCCCACAGCACTCGCAGGCGAATTTCTCCCTCATATCGCTCCTTTCCCTGTATTTGGTCCAAGCAGAAAGCCACGCTGAGCATCCGCAACGGGGCTCCATTTCTCGGCTGATCTCTCTACGCCTTGCCGGCGTACTCGATGTTGTGCTCGTCGAACGGCAGCCCCACAGCGAGCACCTCGCTGAGGCGCGAGTTGGGGCAGTCGTCGAACGCAATTCTGCAGAGACCGCACATGATCTCCTGTCCGGTCACGATGGACTCGGACGGGGGCGCGGGCTTGATGTAGTTCTCATCGCAGGCGCAGTCGATATAGTCCAGCGCCAGCCACACCTCCTTCGGCTTCTCGCGCCTGTGCGGCAGCGCCACGCCGGAGATGTCTATCAGCATGTCGCCTACGAACTCGGGCATCGCGTCGATCCACTCCTTAGCTCCCATCACCTCCTCGAAGGTGGCATCGAAGTCGTTGAAGTAGTCGCGCAGCCACTCGTGCGCATCATCCCTATTTACGAAGAAGACCGTTCCTTTAGTCATCTCCCGATCCGGGTAGTGCAGTCCCAGCAGGAACTCCGCGAAGCCGACCGGAATGTCGGGCAGCTCTTCGTGGATGATCCTGCGGGCTATGCCGTAACTTCTGTCAGTCATTTCAATTCGGCCTTTCCGCTCTTGTTTCCGGCGGCAGCGACCCATCGATAGGCCTTGCCTTCCGCCGGCTCCAATCGAGCCGTTGTTTTCCGTTCGGCCGCAGTCGTCACAAAAGAAAAAGCCCCGCCAGTGAATCACTGACGGGGCTCGCTGCGTAGTCCGCAGGCTCTTATGCTTAGTCGAAAGCCGCGTTCACGTTAGTCATTGCGGCGTCTTCTCATAATGCAATGAACTTCTCCGTAGAAATCTCCAGACAAGTCATTGGGAGAAGCGTGTTCAATATCCTCCAAGACACCCAACTTACTTATCCATGCACCGTCCGGTAGCTGACGCGCTGCATGCGTCCAGTTACCATCTTTGGCGTACAGAGCGACCTTCGTGTAGTCCGTATCGAGTGAATCGCTCTCACATTCTTCATAGCCTAGAACGGTGAACAGGGCCACCAGATTTCGTAGGCCTGGTCCCCGCTCGCCAATCCAGCGATAATCTTCTTGATGACTCCACCAGTCGTTGTCGTTGCCTGCTGCCCAGGCAACGCAGTTATAGAAGTTGTCTCGCTCGCTGGTGATTCGGTATCCAATGTTGGGGAACTCTTCGTCGATCCAACTGCTGTTCACTTAGATGTAATCCTCGTCTCTTCCCCAGCCCAGCCACGCATCCCTCATCTTGGCTAAATTCCCCTTGCTCTCTTCCGGCACGGGGCTTGCTCCCGTCAATTGGCGCAGCGCTGGGAACCAGTGGTCAACCTCGCGCTCAAGCTCTTCCAATATCAGTGGCACGGCCACTCCTCCCATCTCAATTATCCGCTGGTAGGCGGGATGCTCAACCATCTGTGCAACATCGAATCCGCGATGCTGACCCATCTTCCAACTGTTGACCAGTCTGGCAAACTCATCGCGCAGTTCTTCCGGGGGCGCATCGTGTGAGTTACGCTTTGGTGTATTGTCCTGAGAGAGAAACCCAGGTGTTTCTGGTTTTATTGTCATTGGTTGCCTCCGTTTAAGCGATTCCTAGATGGACAGAATCGTTGGTCGGTATCGGGAACTATCATTACCCGCCCTTTGCCAGAAACTCTTCAACAAGATTACAACGACTCCCTCCGATATGAAAGCGCTGGCGAGCAGCCTACGCAGCTCATTCAAGCCGCCTCTTGAAGAACCTGACCGTCCTCAATGGAATCGCCAGAATTCGGCAAGGGATTGTCCTTATTCACGAACCGGACCACCGTCATGGCTTCCTTGATCGCACTGCCCAGCAACTCCGGCTTGTCCTCGATTGCCCGATACCAACTCACAATGTAGTCCGCGCTGGTTTTGCGCTCATGCGCGAAGCCGTACTGCGTGAGCAGTGAGGCGGTCGCGAACTGAGTCACCATTTCTTCGTAGGCATAGTCGCCTCCCTGCGGGGCGCATGGCGAGCCATACTTGTTGACCCTGAATCGGCTAAGCTCGCCCGGCGCGCCGGTCGCATGGACAAGCTCGTGGATCATCGACTGCGCGAACCGCTCCGGCTTCCTGTACTCCCGAGTCGGCGGCAGCACGACCTCGTGGGTCCCTGGCCGGTAGTGCGGGGCGCGTATCATCGCCTCTTCTCGCATCGCGGGCGGCGTCTTGAAGTTCGCCAGCATGTGCTCCTTTACGGCTTCGATGCGCTCGACAGCCGGCGTATCGCCCCAGTCCGACACCGCAAGCGGGGGTATGTCCAGCTCCGCGAGATTTGCGAACTGCTCCACGTTGAACACGAAGAACGGCCGATAATAGACGCCGACGATCTCTTCCTCGCCCGTGTCCTCGTTGACTTCCTTCCGCTGCATCGGATACCAGAGCTGGGTCATTCGCTGTCCCCGGAAGTCCGCCTTCAGTTCTTTCGCCTTCCCCCTCGTGACGAAGCGCGGGTCCGTCCATCCGGTGCCGAAGGCGCGCACCTGGAGCATGAACAGGTTGAACGAGCCGCCGTACTGGTGGCCGGTGAACGGGTTGTAGGGCAGGTGTCCCAGCCTGCCGGAGTCCCAGGGCATCACCTCTCGCTTCAGCACCTCCTCCTTCAGTCCGAGCATGTACTCCAGAATCTTCTGCTCCGGGGTCTGCTTCTTGCCGCCTGACTTCCTGCGTTTGTAACTCTTCCTTCTGGTAGTCTTTGGCATTGCCATTCCTTTCCGCTTTGACCCGAATGCCTCAGGTGACAGCACCCGGCTCTAGTCGTCTGCGCTCGCTCTCCGGCGCACGCCATTTCGCCACTGTTCTTCCTCATCGCTTCTCGCGGGAACCTTGTCGAAGTATTCGAGCGGGCATCCGTAGTACGCCGGCAGCATCTGCGTCTCCATTACCTTGCGGCCCCAGCACTGCACCAACTGAGACGAAGGGCTGTATGCCTTGTCGTTTATTTCGTCGTATATCAGGTCATCCGCATCGCCAAGCATCTCGACCTTCGCGTCCACGTCGGCGTCAAAGAGGATGACCCCGATGAAGCGCTCCTTGCTCACAGGGGCAGTTGCTACGAGTAGAGTAGATGGCCGGCGAGTTACCTAGTGCAGGCACTTTTCCGACCACCCCTCTCCGAACCGTGCGTGCGACTTTCACCGCACACGGCTCTCCAGTAAGGTGTATTTTGACGTGATGTCAGAATCTTCCGTGGGTTATGTCTTGATGGCACGGTCGGCAAACCATTAAGGTCTTGCGTTTCATCGCCGACATTTTGAGTTCCCAGGGTTTTTTCTTTCGTTGCCCTTTAACGTTTAGGTCTTTGAGGGCGTGGATGTGATGGACTTCAATGTAGCCTTTCGCACCGCACATTTCGCAGGTATCCGCTCTGAGCCTGTCTAGCAGGTCGCTTCGCGAATCCGTATATCGTTGAAGGGTTATGTCGTTGAGAACTGCGTTTTTATCCCTTCTGAGGGGAATTCCACCAAATCTAGCCACGTAGGTTTTCGTGCCGTCTTTGCTATGTGCTATCACCTCGATGCATCGCACTTGCTGTCCGAGTCCGTTATCTGTGTGAGTCTTATGTTTCTCCCACATTTTCTTCGTCGAACTTTGGTGCTTGTACGCCAAGGTTTTGAGTAGCGACATTCGCATGTAGCTGACTAGTTTCCATAGATGGCTGACGTTCCATGCCAGTTTGTAGTATTGCGCGATGCCCCTTAACCTTCGTCCATACCATTCCACGATTGCGAAGTCGCTGTCGAGGGTTAGCATAAATATATGGATTGGTTTACCGCGTTGTGTGTATTCCCTGACGTAGGTGTTGATGGTGGATTGTGGGACACGTAACCCAATCTTACCGTTGACGCTTCTGCGACCTGTGTGGTCGGATCTGTCGTTGGCTTTTTGGGGTTGTATGTCATATCCCAGGAACCGCGCTGGCTGGCTACCTGCGTGGGTTATCAAAGTCTTGTCCTGATTTAGTTCCAGTTTGAGGTTATCGCGCAGGAATGTTGTCAGTTGTTCCTTGATTTGCACTGCTTCCTGTTTGCTGCCAATGTAGCCAATTAGAAAGTCGTCCGCATACCTGACGTATCGTATTCGCCGAAAGTTAGGATCGATGGGGTCTCTGGAGGGGAGTTGCCGTATTTCGGCGGTTAGGTCTCGTATCCTCTGGGTGTCGCCCTGTTGCCTATATTTTCGGCGTTGTCTGACTAGTCGTTGGTATTTTGGATTTGGTCTCCTCTTTTGGCCTTTGGTGTTTTCGGGAATTAGAGCGGTTTCGACGTACTTATCCAGTTCATGTAGGTAGATGTTCGATAGCAGTGGTGAGAGGATGCCACCTTGGGGCGTACCGGAGATTGAGGTCGTCCGTTTATCTTCTTCCAAGTATCCTGCAGTGAGGAATCGCCGTAGGAGTGTTAGAAGTCGACTATCTTTGATTGACCGTCCCAGGATTTCCATGAGGATTTCGTGGTCGATGTTGTCAAAGTACCCTTCGATGTCTCCTTCTATGAACCACTTGCTTCCTGTCCAAGTCCTTTGTACCGTCTGGAGGGCGGTATGACAGCCTCGGTTAGGTCTGAAGCCGTGTGACAAGTCTGAGAATTGGGGTTCGTAATAGGCTTCCAGTAGGCTGCGTATTACTTCCTGCAATAGTTTGTCTGACCATGCGGGTATGCCTAGCGGTCTGCGTTTCCCATTGGCTTTGGGAATGTAGGTGCGTCTGGCTGGTTTCCATCGGTATTTCTCGCGGCGTATAGCGTTGATGATGTTACCGATTTTCTCTTGGGACATTCCATCGGCTGTTTCTTCGTTCGGGCCCGGCGTTAGGCTACCGTGGTTTCGGTAGATTTTGGCGTAAGCCCGTCCGTATAAGTCTGGATTGTAGAGTAGTCGATATGTTCCGTTCGGCAGTGGCAGTTCTCGCTGTCCACGTTTTTGTATGGCGTTCAAGATAGTTGTGGTTGTTTGCAGTTGCATTCCTCCCGTCTATCACGCCAAAACCTTACCTGTCCCCCTTCGCCATGTAGCAGGCTCTCCCTGCCTCGGACTACTATGGGGACTCCGTTGCCATAGGGGTCTCCCCCCGTAGGCAATCCCGCGTTCCGTCTGTGTCTAGGTTGTGATAGTCTGACTTAGGCGCTCCGTTCGTCCTGTGATATGCCTTATTGGCAATTGTTCCAATCGACAAAGTTAAGAAAGACTCTGGTTCGTTTCTTTCTTATCGGCTGGCGTCGGGGTATAGACGTGGCTACCGACGGGTTTCGAGTTGAACCTACTTAGGACTGGAGTTTAGGCAGTTTAGCTTTCGCCATATCAGACGGGTATTGCAGGTCCTGGTCGGTATAACGCCCCCAACCATTCCCGCTTTTAGCCAGTATGCTATGTTCAGCCGTATCCTTTTGGTACGACCTAAACTGGATTACCCGAGTATGTACTTTGAATACTCTCTGGCTTGTGCCAGATACCCTAGACCGCGTTACGCGGCGCACACCAGACTTCGATGAAATCGTCGTATGTTCTGCCCTCGGCCTTCGCCGCGAAGAGTCTCTGCGGAGCGGTCGTCATCTTCGCCTCGGTCGCGCCGACGTTCCTGAGCGCCCTGTTCACCTGGTTGTTCAGGTGGTCGAGTCCAATTGAAAAATCCCAGCCCATAGTTCATTCCTTTCCTTCAAGAACGAGAAAGCCACTGCCGGATACCGGCAGTGGCTTCGTGTCTCGGGTGACGCCATTGATAGCATCAGGCGTCGGCATTAATCAGGCGACCTTGTACTGGCGCCTCAGTTGAGTCATTGCGTCCTGAAACCGCTCTGCCTCGCGCCTTGCTTCCACCTCAGCATCTTCCTGGCGGCGCCTATCTGCCACCGCCAGCCGTCGCTCGTAGAGCGCCTTCTCGGCCTGCTGCGCGCCCTCGGCCAGCTTTTGCAGCGTCCTCGCCTTCACTGCCACGAGCCTCGTGCGCTGCCAGGGCGTGCCGACCATCGCCAGGCACCTGACGCAGTTTCCCCGGTAGGAAGGGCGCGGCTGGCTGTCGGAGTAGCGCGCCGCCTTCACCCAGAGCATCGACACCTGCTGCTTGCAGCTGAAGCAGTAGGCATCCGCTGGCGGCTCGAACACCAGCTTGCGCTCCGTACGACCGCGATGCCTCTCACTGCGCACCTCGATGCCGCCTACACGCGTCATGATGGAGTCGCACTTGGGGCATCCCGCAATCGTTATCTTGCGTCCGACGGTCTCAACCTCCTCCATGTCCTCCGCGGCAACCGTCCTGCGGCAGTCCTCGTCGCCCGCGTTGCGGCAGCTTACGCAGTAGAAGTCCCGCAAAACGACCTTCTCGAAGCGAGGCTCCCTATTGACTATGAGCCGACCACGCCTGCCGGTCCTGACGTCAACCTTGTTCTCGTCGCAGTCGAGGAACTTGACCGCGTATATGCCGCGCAGCGCGATGTCAACCTGACGGCCCGCGAGCGCGGCAACATCCGCCAGCTCCTCCCTGTCGGTTATGGCCTGCCCTGTCAGTGTGGTTACGCTGACGAAGCCGAGGGGATTGCGCTCCATCTCGTCGCGCAGCAAGCTCAGCGCAGGCGAGTCGAACCGCGCGACGACGGCTACGGTGTCGCCGAGGCTGCCCACGCCGAGCGCGAGGCAGTCGCCGCTGCCCTCGTTGACCTCGGCCTCGCCGATGAAGCCGAGCGTGAATACCCGCGCCGACCTGATCCGATTCTTCATAGCAAATTCCTTTCCCGGCGTCCCTGCGCCGTTTCCAAATAGAAAAAGCCCGATGGCAAGTGCCACCGGGCTTTAATTGCTTGTATATTGCCGCCAACCTGTTATGCGTTCACTCCCTGATATGGCGATACTATGCTGTGCTTGTCCTTGAGGCGCTTTTCCATGTGCGCCTTTCCGAGTCTGTCCTATTCTGATATCCGTCTTGGGATGCAGACCGTTACCTCGATTGCCGACTGGTCGCCAAACTCCCTCTCGACGATCTCTCGCACGTCCCGCCAGTCGAGACCGCCCAGCCCCACACCGAGGGCGGGGAGCGCGACTGAGCGTATGTCGCGTCTGAGCAACTCGCGGTGGAGGTTGCGCAGGCCCAGCGAAATGTTGCTCAACCTGCTTTCGTCGCGCCAGTGCCGCTTCGTGGGGAAGTTGACGATACGCCTGGGGCTGTCCAGCCCAGTCTCGGTTATGAGTCCGCGCCCCGGTGTCACCCGGCCTTCCCTGCAGGCCTGCCTGTACAGCCTGACGTTCTCCGGGTAGCGTCTGGCGAACTGTCTTGCCAGTCCCGCCCCGGAGACGCCGACGCAGTTGACCGGATTCACGATCGCCTCTGAGTCAATTTCGAATATGCTTCTGTCTGTGTAGGTAACGCCCATATCTAGCACATCCTTACGAAGTTGGCGTACCCGCCAAACTCTATTCCCCTGAATCGCCCGTACTTGCCCCTATTGAAATAGCCTGCGCGCCGCTTTCGCGCCTTCTCCTGTGTAAAGGCAGCCCGATGACAAGTGTCACCGGGCTGCGTCTTACGCTGGCAGGTCAGCGCCTACCAGGGCATATCGTCGCCCTGCTGCTCCGAGCCGTCTCCTGCGGGCGCGCCGGCTGGAACGCCGTCGCTGGGGGCACGGTCGAGGAACTGGATGAAGCTTGCGGTCAGTACGAACTTCACCCTGTCCTCTCCGGCATTCGTCTTGTAGAAGTCCAGCTCTACGCGCTCGCCCTCGACGTAGAGCTTGCTGCCCCGGCTGGTGTACTGGTCGAGGTTCTCAGCCAGCCCGTTCCACGTAGTCATATCCGCCCAGAGGGTGTCCTCCTGCGGCTCGCCCGCGCTGTCCTTGAAGCGGCGGTTGAAGGCGATCCTCGCATTCGTGACCGGAATGCCCGCCTCGTTGGTGTAGCGCATCTCCGGGTCCGCGCCCAAGTTGCCGATTCCGCGGAAGCGGATGTGCGTCTCGTCGGTGTCGCCGAGCGGCAGTACCCTGTGAGCCGCGATGACCATCCTGGCCTGCAGCGAGTTGTCGCTCTGCCTGTTGTACTCGCGCACCTTCAGGTCGCCGTCTATGAAGATGGCGTCGCCGTCCTTGAAGCGGTCGGCGCAGAAGAGCGCGGTGTTGTTCCAGACCTCGACGGTGAAGTGAGTCTCGCGCTCGCGCGTCTCGCCGCTCTCCGTCTCCCACGACTCGCTCACGATGACAGGGATGCGGCCGCCGACGGCGCCGGACTCGAACTGCTGGGTGAAGATGTTGCCGTTGACCTTGCCGATGATGCTGATGTTCTTCATTCTGAAGTTTCCTTCCCGGGCTAAGCCCTGGTTGTAACTGTTATGATTGATTCCGCACTCCGTTCCACAGACCCGACTGCAACTCTCAGCCGGGCCGCCGATTCAGCGCAGCCCTACGCAGCCCTAGCCGCCTCGTAGTCCACGCCATTCCCCTGCCTCACCGGGCACCTCAGGAACTTCACGTCCGATGCCTGCACGTCGAGGTTCGCCTTCTGCCTGCCGTCCCGTCCGCGATACCGCGAGACCTGCACCGGCCCCTCGATGCGGACGCAGCGTCCCCGGTAAAGGTAGGACTGGCAGGCTGCCGCCCTTCCGCCAAAGACGCTCACGTCCAGAGTGTCCACCCTCTCCCTGCCACGCCTCGCGCGTATCACCTTCACCTGGAAGGAGCTGACGTCAGTGCCGTTGGCCGTGCGCGAGTGGTAGGGGTTCGTGCCCAGCTCACCCACGGCGGTCGCCCTCGCGTAGTGCTCTTCGCCCCTCGCGCAGAACGTCACCTCATTGGTGACCACGGTCGATTTCGTCTTCACGCCGCCTCTCTTGCCCTGCCTCACCGAGAAGTCGAGCGCGCCCTCGACCTTCACGACCGCACCCTTGTCCACGTTTCTGCTGGCGTTCTTCGCCGCAGGTCCGAACACGAGCACGTCGTAGTAGTCGCGCTTGAGCGGGTTCACCTGCACCCCCACCTTCATAAGCGCCATCTTTCCGTTCGCCTTGAGCACCGGCTTGAAGGTGACGAAACCCTTGATCTCGATCTTCAGCTCGTGTCCGCTGTTCTTCTGCGTAGCCATATCCGACCGTCCTTTCCCGGCATTGCCGACTCTGACTTGATGATTCAATTCTTGGGTCTGTCCCTATGCCGCGTCGCTCTGTCCGTGGGGTAGCCTCGCTTTCCGCACCTCCGACAGCAGTGCCGGTGGGCAGTCCTCAAGCGCCGCGTGGCACCTCACGCAGGCGATGTGTGTCCTCGACGGACTGACGTAGATGGGTGGCGCCAGTTTTATGTCATTCTCAGGGCAGTTGCAGAGAACGTACTCGCCGCAGACTTCCTCGTTCTCTTGGGTTGAGTACATCTCGCAGTTCCTTTCTTTCCATGCAAAGGCCCCTGCACATATCGGTACAGGGGCGGCGTCAGATGTCTTATATTGCGCCGTAAGCCCGGCGCATCGAGGCGCTGCGGAAGAAGGCGTTTCTCGCGCGGCTCTCAACCTTGTCGCACCTGTTCACGCCCGAGTTGCGCTTGTCGCTCCGACCCGCGCGGAACATACCGTTGAGCTTGTCCAGGTCGATCTCGTTCTGCCTCGTCTTCGCCCGCCTTACCATGCTGGCGGTCATCACACCGGCGTAGTCGGCCTCGGTCGCCTCAGCCGGCTGCAGCTCCACGTCGTCGACAATGCGCCGGAACAGCAGGTCGTCCTCTGTGCCCTCGTGGTAACGGTCGATCTGCGCGCTGAACATCGCCCGCCGGGTCAGGACGCCCTCGGCGATCCTGACGGCTTCTTCCAACCCCCTCAACGCCTTGCCTTGCCTGTCGAGGTTGCGCTGGACGTACAGGCGGCTGCTCCGCCGCAGTGCGATGGCGCCCCGGATGAGCTTGTTCTCTGCGAAGAGGCGCGCGGCCCAGTTGTCGGCGTCGCCGTAGTCGTCGATGCAGACAGCGCCGATGACGCTGCCGATGGCGTCGGCGATCTCGCCGGCGTCCCAGCTCGACACGGCACGGATGACGCTCTCTGTGGTCGGGACGTCCTGCGCCTCGTCCGAGGGCAGCAGCAAGTCGCTGAGCCAGGCCCCGAGGTTGAACCTGTCAATGCTGAGGTTGATGATGGTTGAAGTCGCGATGGTCATTGTGAATCCCTTTCTCGGCAATTGCCGTATCAGTCCCTTCAGTTGCTCTGGTTTGCGCTATTCGCCGCTCTACGCACTTGCCTCAAATGGAAAAGCCCCCGACGGCAGGTTCTTGCCATCGGGGGCTTCGTTGGTTCCGCGTCTGTCTGTTTGTTCATCCGACGCCTCTCGGACGGCCTTATCGCGCGGGGATCAGCTCATACGCCGCGTCTCGCTCACCGGGCTTCGCTTCTCGCCGCCAACTTGTGAGGGTAGCCGAACATGTGAAAGGTAGGTCGCCGGCGAGTTACTCCCGCTGCCCGAAGGACTTTGCTGTCCGTCCCCTTCCGAACCGGATGTGCAGCTTCCACCTATTCGGCTCTCCAGTGGGTGAGGTCTACTTCTGCGGATTGATTCGCCTATGGTGGATGTTCATCTAACACGTCCGACATACTGCAAGGGGCTTTCGTTTCCGCGCCGCCATGAGTTGCACCTACTTGGGGCTTTCCCCGTTGGCCTTTCCCGTCCTCGGACTACTACGAGGGATCCGTGATCATAAGAGTCTCCCACCGAAGGACATCCCGCGTTCCGTTGACCCTGGGAATTAGATATGGTTATACTCCACAGGATGGAATTCTTTACACCGAACCCTGTAATAGCAGTCCTGTTAGGCGATTTGGCCCTTAGCGTGGTGGTCGGGGGTGCCATTGGACTAGTCCGATGGCGGTCTCGTCCGCAGGCCACGCGAGGTCAGCCTTTCGGGTCGCTACTACGTTGGATTGGTTTCTTGGCCGGTTTCAGCGTGCTGAGTGTGATTTTGCGCACCGTCACCGTGAGGTGGTTGTTCCTATGAGGTTCTGTGTAGGCATTTGCATCCCGTGCCCGTGGTCATCGGCATAGGACGTTCCAGCGCGACTGTAGGTGCCCCGTTCGCTCCCTTGGATGATCACACTGGTCATCGTCCACTCATCGGAGTTGCATTGTTCCATACATCAGACCAGTGCAATGAGCGGCGCCGGGTTACAAGCGTTCTACCGGCGGGTGGCAAGAACACCAAATGGGAACTGGGGTTCAGGCGATCAAGCTTTCACCGTATCGCGCGGGCCTTGCGGAACCATCCCTACAACGCTTTCAGGCTGTAGCCGCTTTACCGATGTGCTATTTCCCCCATGCTTTCGCTTTGAGGTAGGTCGATTTCCTCCGAATCTCTCCTGATCGAACCGGATACCCTATGCCGCCTCACGCGGCGCCCACGCATATGCCATTCCAGCAAGTACCATCTGGTAGTTCATGCTGATTTCGGCCCCTTCATAGGCCCAACAACCGAAGGAATCCGTCTATACTGGTGGCGGTCCACAACTTTGACGAAGATGTAGGGACCGATAGAGTCGGGAAGGTACTTCCTTGCGCCTTGTCCACCAAGCTGCGCCAACACCGACGTGTCGATTCCCATCAATGAATCTCTCGCCGTCGTACCCCGTCGTGTATTCTACGGTGAGGGTGTCGCTGTCCTGTATCGAGAGAACTTGGCCCTGAGCCGTTCGTCTTCCGGCGTGTTGCCTCCCTGAGGTCTCCCCGTAGCGACAACCGTTAGCGTTACAGGAGGCTGGATGCCGTCGAAGGCCTCAGGACAGCAGCGGGTCTCTCCCACCATTCCTTCCTTAGCGTGTTACAGGTCCTATTTTCTGGGCGGCTACCTTGCCGGCAGCATCCGCGAAGGCGTCGACCATGCGTCCCCAAGTTTCCTTCGACACCTCAAGGCAGTATCCCGTCCGCTGAGACTCGCTGCAGTAGTTCGTGCAGATAACGGGCACAACCTCGTCGGTCATGCCGATCTGTCCGAGGTCTGCGGAGATCTCCGAGAATGTGGTTATGGCGCCGTCGGTCTTGCCCTTCCCGTCAATGCAGACCCAGTCCCCCGGTTCCATCGTCCTTAGCAAGCGTTCGAAACGTTTCCCGCCGCCCTTCACGATTGCTGTCTGCCCCTTTGGTCGCATTACCAGCACGGCCTTTTTCTCGGTCTTGATGTCGATGACGAGTCCCTTGATCTCCATAGCTTGTTCCTTTCTGTGTTTTCTACAAGCAGGAAGCCCCGCATGTAGAGGCTTCCTTCCGTTTTCCATCGATCTCTCAATTAGAAAAGGGCGGCGAGACGACAGACTCACCGCCCTTGAATTCCCGATTACCGATGATTACGCTAGCGCCGCCATGAAGCGCATCTTGCCGTCAGGGACGATTGCCATGTCCCCAATGTCCTCAAAGCCGTCCGGCAGCCTGATCGCCGACGCGTTCGTCAGCATCGCAGGTCGCGCTTCATCGTCCTCGATGTCCATTCCCAGCAGCTTTCTGGTCAGGCTCTCACCCTTCTCATTGGCGTCCAGCGCGAGAATCACCTCGTCCGCCCGCACCCTGTTGAGCTGCTGAATCAGACGGTCCGGGTTGCCATTGCCGGCGAGCGCTACGGACGGCAGGCCCCACTCGCGCAAAGTGAGCCAGTCAAAGACGCCCTCCGCAACTATGAGCCGCTGAATCCGTCGGGGCAGGGTGCCTATGCCCAATACGGTCTTGCTCCCGGGGAGCGCGTTGAATCGGGGCTTCACGTTCTTGCGGACGGCGCGACCCGTCATCCAGACAGGATTGCCGTTCAGAATCTCCGGAACGACCACCATGCCTGCGAAGCGTTCGCGCCTCCCCCTCTCGAGCAGAAGCCCTGAGCGCAGGATGCGGTCCTTGCCGAAGCCCCGCTCATGGAGGTGCGCCTTCAGACCGTTTCCGGTGCAGTAGCCGAGCTGCAACGCTTCGGCCGTTGTTCTGCCGATGCCGCGGTCCTTGAGATAGTTGCGCCCGGGCTGTCCCGATGCCGCGTCCAGTAGGTTGTCCCGATAGTGGGTGAGCGCCGCGCGGACCACCGCCCTGTCCTGTCTGGGAGCGCGACGAGGCTTGGACATGGAGTAGCGTGATCTGACGGGATTCGCGGGCTGCCGCTGCAACGCTCTTGCGGCTTCCTGAATGCTCACGCCGTCCAGCTTGCGAATGAAGTCGAGCGCGTCGCCCCATGCCTCGCAGCCGAAGCAGTGAAAGCGCTGGCTGTCGGCATAAACCGTGAAGCTGCCCTCTCTCTCGTCGTGGAACGGGCATGCGCCCTGGCGAACCCGTCCCGAGCCGGGAATGAGCCTGATTCCGCGACTCTCCACAAGGTCTGCAAGGTTTCTGGTTCGCGCTATCTGTCCGAATTGAGTCAGTGTTGACGTTGCCATCGATGGTCTCCTTTCTTTGCTTGGATTACTTTCAGGTTGACTTCCGCATCTGAAAACGACGTGACGATACGCAGCGCGTCTAGGCTGGCGAGACGCTCTGTCAGGAAATTGGGAAAAAGAGAAGGGGGGAAGGGGAGAAGTTCAGCGGCTATGCGGGCAGTGGATTATGATTTACCGGCAGCTGCGCTGGAAATGGAAAACGAAGCGACGATGTGAGGGAATGAGGGATTACAGGCGTGGAGAGCTATGCGGGGGGGAATGCATAGGTTATGCGAAGTTGAGGATGCGCACCTGTGAGAGACACAAAGAAGCCCACCGCTGTTTCACGACTTTCCGAAAAAGCGCCGCAAACGCGATGGACAGAGGCCTTCGAATTGCACCGGCGGGGAGCGACGGGCGCTACGACACATGCCGATACCGATTGCCGAAATCCTGAACACAGAGGGACCGGGAGCGCGAACGCTACAACTCGGATCCTTGCATTCCTAACCGGATGAGACTCCGGCTGCTTCGACTACGACTGCTCAGAGGCTGCAGGCGTAACTGATAGGGTAGGGGATAGATATATACACCCTTATTATCTCACGGGATATGGGCAAAGCAAGGGAAATGACCTGAAATCGTACGATATTGGCCAGAACTTGAAAATATTCGTTGCAGTGCGCAGCGTTCTTACGAATACATCCAAACGATGCTCGTAAGTGTAGATGGACGGTCCATAGAGAGCGTAGCACTAATTGGACAGGCGCAATTTTACAATCGCGCGGCCTTCTGGACGCCGCCCCAATTGGGCATTGTTCCGGGTAGGCTATCCGTCTAAGAGGCGGTATGGCGCATCCCCCGTCGAAGACCAAGTATCTACAAACATGCGGCAGGCTCTAAGGCGATAAACTCTGGAAGCCGCCTAGTCCCTGGCCACTTGCCTGAGCGTTTTGCCCGCTCTGAAGCGCACGGCCTTGTGCGCCGGAACCTCGATGAGTTTGCCGCGGTTCCCGCCTCTGACCGGACGCACCATTCGGGTCCTGACATTGCGCGTCTCGAACGTGCCGAAGCCCGTTAACACCACCTTGTCTCCATCCCGAATCGCGTCCGTGATGCTCTGTAACACGGCGTTGAGCGCCAGTTCGCCCCTGTACTCTGAGCAGCCCATCTGGGCCGCTACTCTTGCCGACATCTCGCGCTTGTGAAGCGTATCGCTCATCAGAGCCTCCGATTTAGCAAAGCCTATACGTCAGTCTGCTGGAAGCAGATCTCAGAAGCAGCGCACATTATGGGCGAGAAAGCCCACCTTGACAAGACTATGGCGCTAAGCATTCCGAGATTTGGCATTTCTGCCCTCAGACTTCTGGCGTCAGACGGCACACGCCGAAGTTTGCTATGCTGGATGTAGTAATATAAACGGAGGTTTAAGTGGGATGCACAAGCGTTAATCTAGGAACGCCATTTGTGGAGAGAAGTGGAAGCGAATTAGGAAGCAGAACCAGCACTCCCTTGGTGCCCTGAAGGACAAGTCGTATAAGTGCCCTTATACGGCGTACATCACCAACAGGTATCAGCCAACCCGCCTCTTTCTGAGGTTCGGGCATTGTACCACATTCTCCCGTAGAGTGAACACCTTCAAGTATCTTCACGTCACCTTCCTCGGCGGCTTCAGACACTGAGCAGACATCGGTCTTATCTACTTCATCTTCGTGCAGGTCGTCCCCATCGCATTCTTTAGTCGCCACCTTCGACGATGCCCTGCGTCCCCCTCGACTGCCGTAGTAGTGCGCTACCGCTCCGCGAGCGACCGTCTCGTTGCGAGTGTACAGCGCGGGCATCCTGGGTGAGCGCCAGCGACCTGCCGTCATGAGCCGTGTAAGTGCAGTCCCGGTGCGCGCCAGGTCTCGCGCCATTCCCACTCGCGGAGAGTGTCCGCTGAACCCTTCGCCCAGTCCGGCTGCGAACGCAGCATGCCTGATCCGCCTGCTTATACAACCCGCGCTCAGCCCGAAAACCCTGCCATCGTCCGGCTCTCCGGCGCGTATCGCTCTCAGGCTGTCCATCGTGGGCACCGAAAGGAACGCGACAGCGCCCTCACCTTCCGGATCGGTCTTCGAGCGCCTTATCAGCAGTCGTCCGGTGCCGTCCTCCTCCTCCTCGATGTCTCCCCATAGCAGTTCGGCAGCCTCGGACACACGAAGCAGGGCATCCCTCATCACTCGTATTATCGCAATATCCAGCACCCCCCTGCGCTCTGCAACCTCCGGGCTCTCGGTCCTTCCACCTCGCCAGCGTCGCGAAAGGCATGCCGTGGCGACTATCGCGTCCAGCGCATCGTCGGTCAGCCCTTCAGCCTGTCTCTGCTCCATTCCAGCCTTCCTACGCGCGCTCCTGAGAGTGTTTCTCACCTCCGCGCTCTCGCACGGATCCGGCAGTCCCTCGGCCCTATGCACGAACCCGATAGCTGCCGCTGCGGTCTGAAGCGTGGCGGGCTTATGCCCGTGCTTTTCCATTCGTTCTGCCAGGTAGGCCGCGACCTGCAACGGGTCGGCGGGGAGCGTCCTTGTGCCTCGTTCGCGTGCCCATCTTGTGAATCGCCGCCACTGGGAGCTGTAGTTTTTCCTGGTGTTCTCGGATACCTCGTGCCCCAGCACGGATGCCAAGTGCGCCCGGTCGTCCTCTGTCAGGCAGTCTTCTGTCAGGCAGTCTTCGGTCAGGCGGTAACTTCCCTCACGAATGTCGTATGTCTCTTCGGTCGTCGCAATCGGTGTCGTCATTTTCTCCCCACCTCCCTGCTTAGTGCGGTTGATGTACGCCGTATAAGGGCACTTATAGGCGTCTCATTATGAAGAAATGGTTATGGAGGCAAATGCACGACTTCCCTAAATCCTATCCCTCCCCACAACCTACCGCGACGAACGTCATCCCGGCTTTGATACGAACGGAAGATAAAGGAGTACGAACATGAAACTCATCACCGGTATTCTGGCAACCTTGGCGCTCCTGCTGGCGCTTGCTGCTTCCACGATCTTCATAGCATATTCTCCAGTCCACGCCTTCCAGGGGGCACAGCCTCCAGCCAAGCCCACGGGGTTGCAGGTCAGTACCCAGTCCGGTGCTCTGTCAGTGTCGGTGGACTGGGACGACGTTGCTGGCGCGGACTCCTACTGGGTGCGCTGGCGGTCGGTGGACAACGGAGAGAAGCTGAATGGTGGAGTGCGGCCCTCGATTCGGAGACGACGATCACCGTGGCCGATTATGGCAAGTGGGTGGTGCGAGTGCAGGCCTGCAACGACGCGGGCTGCGGCAAGCCCCTGGCAAGGAGTTTCACGGTCGAAGCGGCGCCCGAACCCACGCCCGAACCCACACCGGAGCCTACCCCTGAGCCCACACCAGAGCCGGTAAAGAGCGTCCCTGGACGTCCCACGGGTTTGCAAGTCAGTTCCCAGTCCGGTTCTCTGGCTGTGTCGGTGGACTGGGACGACATTGCTGGCGCGGACTCCTACTGGGTGCGCTGGCGGTCGGCTGACAGCGGAGAGAAATTGAACGCTGGAGTGCGGCCCTCGAGTTCGGAGACGACGATCACCGTGGCCGATTATGGCGAGTGGGTGGTGCGAGTGCAGGCCTGCAACGACGCGGGCTGCGGCAAGCCCCTGGCAAAGAAGTTCACGGTCGAAGCGGCGCCGGAACCCACACCCGAGCCTACGCCCGAACCCACACCGGAACCTACGCCCGAGCCGACACCGGAGCCTACGCCCGAGCCTACCCCTGAGCCTACGCCCGAGCCCACGCCTGAACGCAGCAGATCGACTCAGCAGGGCGTTCCAGGCCAGCCTACCGGGCTGCAGGCCGCCACCGAAGCGGGATCGTTGGACGTGTCGGTGGACTGGGACGACGTTGCCGGCGCGGATTCCTATTTGGTGCGGTGGCGTGAGGACGGACAGGGAAATCAACTGAACGCTGGAGTGCAACCCTCGGCTTCGGAGACGACGATCACCGTGAGCGACCTCGGTAACTGGGTGGTGCAGGTGGAAGCCTGTAATACTGTGGGCTGCGGGACGGGAGCTACGACGAGTTTCAATGTCGAAGCCGAACAGCGTATCTCTATTCTAGTCCCACCCCAGCCCACCGGATTGCAGATAGTAGCCGTATCCGGCTCATTGGACGTGTCAGTGGATTGGGACGAAACTACGATTACGCGGTATTACCTCGTCAGATGGCGGGAGACCAATGCGGGAAACCAACCGAACGGTTACACTATAGTAGAGTTTTCGGACGCGGACTTCACTGTGGCCGGATATGGCGAGTGGGTCCTGAGGGTGGAAGCCTGCAATGACCTCGGCTGTGGGCCTGGCACGGAGAAGCGATTTAATGTCGAACAGGCACCCGCTCCGACACCCGCACCTAATCCAACAGGGATTATTAGCGTAGAATTGTCCTCCAACACAGATAAAGAACTATTGGATCACTATCACTGCCGTTCGTTCGGCGGCGGCTATTGGCGCTATTGGGAGCCCGGCTATTACGCTATCGGAGACGAGATTGAAGTCACTGTAGGATTCGATGCGGAGATAACGGTTGGCGGGTCGCCAACCATAGCAATTGCGCTAGGCAACCAGTTGCGAAGTGCCCAATACGTTAGCGTTAGCGGGAAGGAGATTATATTCTCCTACCAAGTACAGGAAGGTGATGAGGACAACGATGGGATCTACATTCCAGCTAACAGTATTACACTGAACAACGGTGACTTCATCAGGTATTCGGCCGACAGCAGTGACGCTGCCGTAACGCACTCTGCGATTCCTGTTCAGACCAAGCACAAGGTGGATGGTGTCCGGCCCTACGCCGACGTCAAAAAGACGCGACTTATGCCAACCCAAAGAAGGCATGGGCTTAATGGTGGTTTCTATGGGGAGAGCGACCTTATCCTTGTTGAGATCAAATTCAGCGAAACGATCGCGTACCATGAAGACTTCCTTCCAACGGTTGAATTGAACTTCGATGGAGAAACAAAATCCGCCACCAACATGTGCTGGGTGAGCGGATTTTACGCTTATACGGTACAAGAAGGCGATTTTGACAGTGACGGTCTGACAATGTCGGCAAACTCACTCGCGTTTCCTGAAGGCGGTTACATCAAGGACCTGGTCGGCAACGACGCGAAACTCGCGCACCCCGGAGATGAGGGCGGCGACAATTTTAAGGTGGATGCCCGCGGTCCCATTTTTCTCAGTGCGCACACAAGCACCGACGGGGAAGAAGTAGTAATGGTCTTTGACGAGACCATCGGCGTCTATTGGCATATTCGTTGGTTAAGTCGGAAAAATAATATTCCCATAAGCCAGTACATCCTCGACGCCATAGAAATTCGTGTGGACGACGAGGTCGCCTCTGAGGCAAGTGCTCGGTATTCGGGAGGTGAAGTCACGGTTGTCCTGGAGGAGGCCATACAGCCGGGTCAGAGTGTCACGGTCGCGTACACCAATATATTCGCGGACGACCCGGATACTAAAGGGGTCATTGCGGACAGCCGCAATAACATCTTGCATTCTTTCTCTGCTCAGACGGTGAGAAACGATGCCGTATCGCAATCAGAAAACTAGGGATCGTCCGGCAGACTGCGCGGCCGACAGGCATTGGTTCTGAGCATTATCAAGTACCAATACCGGCTGGACGGCAGAAGGAGAGGTGACGGTGGCGGGTGGCAAGATTTACCCGACAGCGGCGCGGAGACAACCAGCTGCACTGTCACTCTCTCGCTCACCGACCTGCCGGTTTTAGGTACGACGAGGCACGAAGGATTTCCAAGAGCGGTGAACGCCTAAGGTCCAGGCCAGCCAGTTTCGCTGGGTTGAAGTCGGATCGTGAGCGCTCCCTGATAAGCGTGAGTGATAAGTCAGCGGCCTGCGCTTTGGCGCAACTATGCCTCATTCCGGAGAGAGTGCAAGTACGCATGCGGGCGTAGGTCGCTTACATTCCAAGTATGAGCCACAAGCCGGGCTGGAAACTCCGGATACGCCTTTGACTTGAACCTCGACGGTATGGAGATTGAATAATTGGCGTCATGGTTCTCCGGCTTTGCGTCCGCCCGCGCAAGTTCGCCGCCCGGCGCGACGCCGTGAGTCCGCAGTCCCCGAGTCTTACGCCAGAAGAGGGCTAGGCTATGAGAATAACGGATGAATCAGACCACAGGCTCTGAAGTCTCTCTATCCTGTCCCTGCTCATCCACTCATACGGAAGTGTGCTTCACATTGATCCGCATAGGGATTGTTTCGTTCGTTTCCTAATCACACGTCGTGGTGCTGGCAACACTTATGAGACGTCCAAGTTCCGTGAAGTCACCTCCCCCCCCGCTCGATACGCCCGCCATTTGAAGGGACTTGGATTGCTCGGCGACTCCGCTCTTCGCGCCCACGCGCGCCGGCACGGGGACCATCGTGTCACGGTATTGTCGTTCTCCGCATCGAAATGGCGGTCTGACGACCACAGTGCTTCCAGGCGGCACGGTGAGCTAATGACGTTGCCGCGTCCACTCGTTTGAAGGAGAATATGAACACTCAGAATGCGGTGAACCTGTTTCTTGAAAGCCGACGCTCGAAGCGGCTCTCCAAAGTCACAATAGACACTTACGGCTGGGCACTCGGCAAGTTGGTCGAGATGTTCCCCGGAGAACTGCCGGAGAATACCTCCGACATTCAGCGACTGTTCATCGCAAACTCCGAACTGTCGGCTTCCTCCCTTCTGACTATCTGGAACAGGCTGCGCATATTCTGGTCGTGGGCGGAGCAAGAAGGCATCTGCTCCAATGTCATGGAGGGCGTTCCCGCCCCGGTAATGAGGCGCAAGCTGCCCCGCATTCTCCGCCGTGACGAGGTGCACAGGCTGCTGGGTGCTGTGGAGGTGGAGCGCGACTACGCCATACTGGCAACGCTTCTGGACACCGGAATGCGAATCGGAGAACTCGCGTCCATGACGCGTGAAAGCGTCAGCGCCGAGGGAGTCCTCGTGTCCGGCAAGACGGGGGACAGGATGGTTCCGATGTCATCCAACGTGATGGATCTGGTAAACAGACAGGGAGACGAGCGAGGGCTGTGGATCGGGCTGAGAGGGCAGTTGACCGACTGGGGCCTTCAGCAGATTGTGAGGCGCAACATGCGAAACGCCGGCTTTGAGCCACCCAAGATAGGACCGCACACTCTGAGACACACATTCGGCACGCAATACATAGTCAAGGGAGGGGACGTGTTCTCGCTTCAGCGCATCATGGGACACAGAAGACTGGAGACAACGATGATCTACGTGAATATGTCCACCGAACTGGTAGCGCAGCAGCACCGGAAGTTCTCACCGATGGCGGACATAGAGATTATGCAGGATTGGTAAGAAGCTAGAAAGAAAATTCAGTCAAGCCAGATCTCCCCGTCCCGTATGCGCATTTGCGCTCTAAGAGTGAGTACAGGAAGGCCGCATTGTCATGCTCCAACGAAGCCATCGGATAGAAGCCGCCGCGCGACAATACAGGGCTTCACCTTTGACCGGTCTTGCACGTCACTCACTCGATCCCCACTTTCACGTATTTTGCCGGTAGGTTACGGGGGCGATAGTTGTTTTCAGGATTGCTCATTCGTGTGAAAACAGTCTCGTGAATCTTTGCGGATTCGGGAACGCGCCGCTCTGTCGGGCGCCATATGCGCCAAAGCCCTTTCCGGGACTCGTTGATCTGGCCTGAAGGATCGGGATTGAGGCTGTCAAGGCTTCCATCTTTGAGGCGCAGCCCCTTGTCCTGCGCTCTTTCCAGCATCCACTTCAACGCTATGTCGGAAATGCCCGCGTCCGGACGCGACCATCCTCCGACATCGGAGTGAAATCCGGGGAACCAGACTTGCTCTATCGTCTGACCTTCGATCTTGATACTCTCATTCCACAGACTTATAGGGAATTTCCCGCGTCGTTCGTCGATTGAGACCGCCTGATAGCCGTAAGTCACGTCATCGTTCAGGTAGGTGTCGAAGAACTTCTTTCCCCAAAAGAGACCCATCGAACCCACGGTGTCCCACACGCCGATGAAGTACGGCTTGCATTCGTTCGAGTAGGTCTCTTTGAATCCGCTGGCTATCTTATCGTTGTCGTGCCTGTTGTATATCTTAGAGGCATAAGGAATTAGGTTGTTGCTCCCCTTCTGCAGCAGGCCGCACTTGTGCAGCATGCTAGCGAGCGCCCTGGCCGTAAAGGCTCCACGATTGAATCCGAACAGAAACAACCTGTCCCCCGGCTCGTACCTGTCCATGAGATACCTGTAGGCGTCCTCAACGTTTTGCTGCAAGCCTGCGCCAAAAGCCATCCCCACAACGATGCCAACTCGACGACCGAGTTCTCGTCCCAAGAAGCTGAATGTGCCAACGCCGGGGTCGTAGAAGGCAATCTGAGCTAAGTCACGTACGACCCGCTGGTACAGCTTGACGACATTGGTGTTATTGGGGCCGTACTCGTTGCCGGTTCCGTCACAGCAAATCACAATGTTCTTCACTAGGATTCTCCCCGTGCGAGGAATTTCAGATATGTCTGCGGATTCCGGTCGGTCGGTCCGGCGAGCCAGACCATTTCATGCCTAGAAACGTTTGTATAGCATACCGAAATGATGCGAAGAATATATAGTCGACAGCATGCCCACCGGCCGAGCCTCCACTGGAAGCGGGTTGAGGCGGTCTGGCATTCCGTGGAGATCAGACACCAACTGGACTATATCCACGCACACAGGGCCCCGTTCGCGTTAGGGTGTTTGGCTGAACGCAATGACTCAGGAGTTGCAAGCAGCCTACTCCGCATTCCTCAGCGCCAACCAGCGGAACCGTCGTCGCGCCGGCGGAGCGCGTGGTCACTGTGCAGCAGATGCTTGCACACCGGGCACCCCCGCTAATTCGTTTCTCTAATGCGGGCCACCTGTTCGCCAATATCGCGAATAATCTCATTCAAGACGTCCGTCGCACCTTCCAGATGCTCCACAACACCACGAAGTTCATCCGCGGCTCCCGGTATTCCACTAAAATCAGAGTTCGGGACTGCGGAATCCAGTATGTTTTCCACCTGCTCTTCTTCAAGTTGGGCAAGAACTCCAGCTAGAACTGAATTGAACGCCCATCCCATCCCGGTAACCGTACCATCGAGGATATCAACTTGTTGCTCCAGCTCCTCCAAGCGACTACTAAAGTCCTGCTGTTTGTTCATAGATCACCTCCAAAAGTATTCTGCTATTAATCTCGGGGGAGCATAGCAAAGATCAAGGTGGGATACCACGTTACACAAGACGAGACTGGGCGTTTGACACGTTCTTTCGGAATTCGATACTGCGGAAATGCCGGTGTCGGCTCGCCAGGATAGGTAGTGTTGACATTTCAGCGCAGCCATATGAGAGTGGCAGCGAATTGTAGGAATCCGAGGTAGCTGCTGTCGAGTTTGTCGAAGCGAGGGAATATCCTTCGGTAGTGCTTGATCTTGCCTATGAAACACTCAACAAGGTGGCGTTCCCTGTACAAGTGGTCATCGTATTGAGCGTGGTTGCTTACGGTTGGAGCGAGGGGGAATGACTGCGACCATGCCGCTGTCCGAAATGTGTTCAATGAACCCGTGTGAGTCATAGCCCTTGTCTGCGATCACGTACCCACCGCTGTAGCCGCAGATCAACTTCTCAGCCTGAGTGATGTCGTGCTTCTGTCCCGGGGTCAGTGTGAACCTCAGTGGATTGCCAAGTCCGTACACGCTCAAGTGAACCTTGGTGCTGACCCCGCCGCAGGGAAGAAAAACCTACCGGCCCCCTGCCGACCGGCCTCCGTCCACTGTGTACACGCCACCTGAGCAGAAGCTGCTCTCGTCGCTGGCGAGGAACAGCATCAGATTCGCCACTTCCTCGGGAGTGCCGTATCGCTCCAGCGGTATGCGCGATGCCGCGGCCTGCTTCACCACGTCGGCAGTTACCGCCGAGTCGTCCATGGACGCCACACGCATATTCTCTATCGAGCGCATCATGCGAGTCTCGATCGAACCTGGATTGACGGTGTTGGCCCGAATGCCGAACGGCGCGCCTTCGAGCGCAGCAGTGCGCATCAGGCCGATGACAGCGTGCTTGCTGATGCCGTATGCGCACATATCCGGCGTCCCGTTGAGGCCGGCGCCTGAAGACGTGATTACGATGCTGCCGCCACCGCCCTGGCTCATCACCGGCATTACGTACTTGACCCCGAGCCACGGCCCGCGCACGTTCACCGCCATTACCTGGTCGAAGACGTCTATGGAGTAGTCGGTTATCAGAGCGAGCTCTCCCTCGATTCCCGCGTTGGCCAGGAGTATGTCGATGCCGCCCCATCGCTCCACGGCTGCGTTGATGTACGCCTGGGTCTGGTCGGGCTGGGTCACGTCGGCAGCGGTGTAGCTGACCCTGTCCTCGCCGATCGACTGCGCAAGTTCCCGGAGCGCCGCTTCGTCGAGGTCTACCAGCTCCACTCGCGCTCCCTCATCCGCAAACAGCTTCGCCGCGGCCCGGCCGATGCCGCCGGTGGCCCCTGTAATCACTGCAACCTTGCCTTCGAGGCGCCCCATGTGAATTCTCCTTGTTTGTGTTGGCGTGATCGGTGTTGTACTACCGGGCAATAATTGTAGGGAACCGTCCAGATTAGCCACCGCGTCCCTTCTCCCGATGCTGCACTAGGTTGGTAGGCGAACGTTTCACCCTCAGCCTAGCCCTCTCCCTGAGGGAAAGAGGACCGTCGATCCTGTAATGGGGGTGCATACTAAATTGACACAGCTTATGGGAGTCGACCCTAGACCGTTACGTCCTTCGAGTGGATGCCAGTCGCGCCACTTGGCCTGGGTGGGTTCTCTTCCAATGTCTGCGGCGTGCCGTCGGCCTCGTAGGTGCGCACCTCGAACTCGTGCCGACCCTCGACGAATGGCCAGTCGTATCTCCAAATCACCCACGTCGTGTCCGACAGGGGCTTGCGCAGCATCGCTTCGTGCCAGACGCCATCGCCATCGACCCGGACTTCGACCTTGGATATGCCCCGAGCTCCCGCGTGTGCGATTCCGCCGATCGGCACCAGCTTTTCGTCTCCGTCCTCGATGATCGCGTCTATGGCTATGGTGTCGATGACTGCCGTGGCGTGCATCCGCGCGACCTCGTCCCAGTCCCGAACGACCCAGTAGCCGGGCTTGTACTCGTCGATGACCTCGATGCTGGTTATCCACTTCGGCTGCTTCATGCCGTACCGGTCGGGTAACCATATCCTCAGCGGGAAGCCGTGGTCGAACGGTATCGGACGCCCGTCCCAGTTGTACGCGAGCATAATCCTGGGGTCGGACGCTATCAGGTCGAGAGAGACAGTCTCGAAGAAGCCGTCCTCGCTCTCGATGAACAGGTGGGTCGCGCTCGGCAGCGGCTTGAGGTCCGCGAGGATGTCCTGCAGGCTCGCGCCGGTCCAGTAAGTCGTGCTGATGAGGTCTCCGCCCACCCGGTTCGAGATGCAGGAAAGAGTGACGAACTCGTTCTTCGGCTCGTACCTGTTGCGGACGTCATCGAGGGTCAGCGACATGGGGTTCTCGACGGAGCCGGTGATCGGCAGCGTGTACGTATCACCGTCGATAATGCTCGGCTGAGACCTGATGAAGATCTTGTAGTGGTCCCTGACCTGGGTGTACTCGGGGCGGGTGCCCAGTGCGGGCTTCACAGGATCGTCTTCGTTGGGAAGCTCGATCATGCCTGCCGCCGCGCTGTCGGCGACTCTCTGCTTCATCGCGGAGAGCTCGGCTTCGAGCCTCTGCTGCTCGTTTCCTGCCATTACCCGTCCGATGCCGGCTCCGGCAACGGTGATCGTCGCGGTCGCCACTCCCATGCGAACCAGGAACTGGCGTCTGCCCATAATACTTACCGACCGCTCTCCATCCTCTGAGACGATGACCGTACGCTCAGGCAAGACCAGGCGGCGCGCGACCAGTGCCGACGCAGTCCCCCAGACTACCGACACGATCATCACCCAGACGAAGTTCAGGGTCGGGTCTATGGTGGACTGGCCGATGCTGAACGTGATGAGAGCGATGGGTAGGCCGACGATGACGCCGCACAGCGCTCCAAGTTGAGGCTTGCCGCTCCAGATGCGCCTCTCCACGAGCGCGAACACGATGATAGTCGCGACGACTCCGGCGCCGAGGAACAGCATAACCGCCATAATCTGTTCCGCGGTCTTCGCGAAGTCCTTTACGCTCAGGCCCATCAGCATCAGGGTATCGACCATCGCGTCGATGCCGAACGTCACCAACGGACCCGGCAGCTGCCGCGCTATCCAGTCGAACGTGTCGAACGGCGTGAACGACAGGTCCAGCCACTTGTCCGTGAGGTACAGAACCGCTATGAGAGGGGCCGTGAGGAAGACGCCGGTCAACGCGCCGAAACCGAGGGTTTGCAGTTTCATTCCACTTGGTCCTCCTCTCGAAGTAGACCTCTGCATTCCCCTCTCTCAGGGAGAGGGTTGGGGTGAGGGTGAAAAGGCTTGATTACAAGCTGCTTGGCGTTACTTACACCACTTGGCAGTCTCGATGGCCGGACAATTGCCCTATTTCGAATTACTGTGGAATCTACTTTAACTATACGTAGATTTAGTATAACTGGACTTAATCAGTCTAGGTAGAGTTGACATTTCCCGTCATTCCCCCGCGAAGGCGGGAATCCAGGCGGTTGGGCAGGGCAGATTCACGTTTGCCCTGGATTCCGGCCTACGCCGGAATGACGAGATTGAGCTTGTCAAATCGCCTTACTGTCAAATGTCAACACTGCCTAGTCTCCTTCGGCCAGGGGTGGGTCTTCAGCCTTCCAGTCCTTCTCACCGCAGACGCAGCCGTCCAGTTCGCGGTCGTGCGGATACAGCAGCAGCTTCAGAAGGCGCGTCGCCAGCCCGTCACTCCTTGCCATCTCCGGCTCGTGCAGCGAAGGCAGCACCGTCTCACGCACTCTCGGACACCGCATGCCCTTTCCCGGATGATCCGGGTCAACAGGTTCGGGCGGCCCGTACTCAGCCAGTCCGCTTCGCAGCTCGAAGATGACCCGCCTGGCAAGTCGCCCGGGAAATCTCGGAAGCCAGAGCAACGCAGCCGTCAACCGACGTCGCCGCTTAAGCCGCCGAATCTCCGCCTCGTTGCGCTCAATCTCGGCATTGCGCCAGCGAGTCTCGATGCCGAGGCGCGTTGACGGCGCCCAAGTTCTGTTGCCGTCAACATGCTCCCCTATGGTCAGTCCGTATCGCTCGTTCACCATGAGCAGCTCCACGCGCATCTGCTCGTTCATAAGCGCCAGCTGCCAGGGCGTGAGCGCCATTCCGGCGTTGCTTTCCGCAAAACTCGACAACATCGAGAGCATCTTGCGGCGGGCGGCGATTACCTCCGCAGCGCAGGGCCGCACCTCGCCGTCACCCGTGCCTTCAGACGAGCCAAAGAACCATTTTTCGTCTGGATAGGGTCTCTCAGGTACGAGAGGCGCCATCCTGATGCCGATGTGCATCTCCCTGTCCTCGTGCCGCTCCACCGCATAACGCTTCTGGCGCCGTCTGGGATGCACTCCGTAGCGCAATTCCGCCCCTGTCAGGCCGCACTCGAACATCTCCGTATCAGGCGCGAATGCCACCCGCTTCGCTCCCTCGTCCTCGAACGACACTTCCTCTCTCGTATGCAGATAGAACAGCGCATCCCCGTGCAGGCCGTAGGGTGGTGGATCACGCATCCAGCGCCAGCCCCGAGCCAGCGCCTGCGCGCCCGCTCGCGCCGCCTCCAGCGACACCTCCGATAGGATAGGCGCAGATGCCAGCGTCGCGAGTTCCGATGGTGTCTCCGCTCCCCCTATTCTGTCCAGTAGGGAGGAATGTCCTTTCGCCCCGCCGGCACTGGCACCGGCAGTAGTCCCCGATAACACGGGCGCACTCCCTGAACTTGCTTTCGCGTCCGTGTCCCCGGGTTGCGCGTCATCCGCTCCGTCCGTCCTGTCCTCGCCCACAACATCGGGCGCATCGGAGTTGTTCGCTGCCGCGCTCTCAATATCTTCACCGGCCGTCTCCCCGCCGCCGCTCTCACCAGTTCTTTCCCCGTCTTCTTCCACCGGCGTTCCCTGTCCTGTCGCGCCTGTCATTTTCTCAGCGACGGCATCAGGATTCTCCCCCGTCGCCGCCTCATCGTGATCCAACCCTATCCCGTGCGCCGCCACATACCTCTCGGCAGCCTCCCTCAGCACTCCCCGCAATTCTCCACCACCCCTCACCCAGCGGCTCACCTGGCTCTGGTTCACTCCCAGCATTCGCGCCACTTTCGACTGGCTTGTTGATTCCACCTGCCTCAGAAGCCATCTCTCCAATCCGTCGCGGTTCACCTCGGTCTCCCTTCACCATCCGGAAATGAGCCTATGCAATCCTATGCCACTTGCCCGCAGCTCATACTCTGAAATCCCGTCCTATGCAGACCCAGCATAGCCGCTCGCCCCGTAGTTCTCCCCGTTCTCCCCACTTATGTCTTTCTTGCATAGCGCCCTCTCCTCTGGACAGGTTATTCGCATGCGGTTTCCGCCTCAGAGCCGACCGGCCCACGAGACGGACCTTCCCTCACGTCACTGTTCATGTCTCTTTGCCTCCGTCAGAAGAGCCTCAGGCTTAACCAGCCCGAGACTCAGATTCGACGGAATCAGCCAGCACCGGCTGAAGACTCCCTGCGCGTCGAGTGATTCCGCGCTGCCCACCAACAGTGGCAAGCCGGTTGTCGACATCCTCGTCTTGGAAATCTCCCGCGAGGCGAGAGCCGCGAATCGGCTGGCAGTGGCACGTTCGGGAAAGACCACGGCTACTATCGAACTGCCGTCGAAGTCCCTCTGGGTTTCGAGCGCGCCAAAATAGGACCGGTAGCGAGACAGTCGCTCACGCATGCGAACCGGCTTGACGGCCCGCTCCTCATACTCCAGGAGGAGCGATAAGCCATGTCCGCGCCACGCGAGACGCACGGTCGCGTCGGGCCTGATGCCGTACCGCTTGTTGTTGTGTCTGAACCACCGCTCCCATCTATGCGGAGGGAGCGCCTGAACTAGGTCCCATTCCTCTGAACCGCGACAGCATGCCGCAAGCTCTGATATGAAGCCGTGGACTCCGCTAGTGTGCTTCACCTCGCGCGCGAGCACACGCAACTTCGTCCCTCTGACCGCGAAGTTCGGGGCGTAGGATTCAGGGGCGCCACTGGGGTCGGCGCTTACGGCCCAGAATCTATTCAGGTCCGACAGGCGCGTCCGATCTCTCCAGGAGAGGTGTCGCAGTCCGTCGGGACTGAGCGCGAGTCGCGTCTCTTGCCCGCCTCCCTGTTTCCGCTTTCTGCGGATTCTGAGAGCCACTACCAGCCCGAGTCTTCCGAGCTGAGCGGCGCCCGCCCGAATGCGTCCAGGGCTGACGCCCAGAAACCTCGACATGTCCGACTGCCGCATCAGAGGCCAGTCGGCGAGCAGGTCCAGCATGCTCGCGGCCGGTTCGACCAGACTGCACGGTACGAGGTCAGTTACACCTGGGCTGATGGCCTCGCCGCGCGGCATCGATGCGCGCCTTGCGGCGGTCGATAATGGGGGAGGGGGCCGCTTCAACGCGCTTCGGATGACGGATCTCAGCGGAAAGGGGGTATCCGGCCTGTACACATGGCTTCGCCAGATCGCATCGCCCGGCGCTCCGTTCCGCACCTGACCTTCCTCGCACACCGACAGGTTGAGCGGCTTGCCTCGCATCCATTCGAGCACTCCATGCGCCTCGATGGGGCCGGGAACGACGACAAGCGCCGCGAAGAGATGGTTGCGCCGGTTCATCTCCGTAAGGCTTCCTAGCCTGCTGTACATCCCTCGTCTCGACAGCGCCGCCCCGAACCTCGCGATTCCGAGTGTGCGCCCGTCGGGAAGTGTCATTGCGGCATCGAGGGCCCCGGATCTCTCCCAGCGCCACACCAGCATCCCCTCATCCGGTAGACACGCGTCCAGCGCGATCCGATAGCAGGTGGCGACCGTCGCCATCCTCCTAAACAGCGACCGTCGCCACTCGGCAGACAGCGGAAACCACCGAAGCGCGTAATGCGTATCTATGTCCTCTATTTCAGAAAGCCTCACAATGCCGCGAGCCGTCAGATTCCAGCGTCGCATCCGAGCATTCTCGTTCAGCGAGTGCTTCACCGAGAAGGCAAGTCCGGCGCGTTCGAGCCTGTGAAGGGCGTTGAGCGCGGTTCTCTCCGCGAGTGGCGCAACCGCCGACAGTTCGCGCCGTTCGAGGAACGGCATGCGACCCAGCGCCCTGATCGCCGTTTCGTCACTCGCCAGCATTTTCGCCGATGCCATCTTCGATCACGCGCCGCTAGTCGGCGGCCTCGCGTCCGGCGTCGGATTCGTTCTCATTGCGGTCCTGTGCTTCCGAAGCCGAGTCGGATTCGGCGTCGCTCTTTCTCCGACGTCTCCTTCTCCTTCCTCCCCTTCCGGGCTTATCTCCCTGCCCGAAGTCCAGGCCCCTGTCTCCTGCAGAATCGAGCTTGTCGCGGAAGTCCTGAACCTGGTCGTCCATATATTGCGCCTGCTCTCCCGACACCTCGGACGTCGGTCTTGTGTAGATGTCCGACGCTTTCCTTATGGCGTCAGCGGCTTCAGGAGTGCCTTTCAAAGGGGGCAGCAACTTCATCGAGAAGTATGCCGGACGACTACCGCCAACGTTCAGCCTTCCATAGCAGTGATGCACGGGAAGTCCCGTGATGTCCTCTTCGTTCAGGCGCTCGCCGTCGAGTTCGGGCAGCAGTCGCTCGGCGTCCACCGCGTTCACCTGAAATACGCACAGGCAGCCGACGTTGGACAGAAGAGTATCTCGCATCGTGGGGGACAGCTCGTCCAGCTTGGAAAGACTCTGCGTCGCCAGGACCAGCACTCCGCCGAACTTGCCGAGTTCAGAGAGCATCGACTCGTACCGGACTCCGGGAATGGACTGCATCTCGTCCACGACGACCATAGCGCTTCTTCGCTCCGATGCCGAATTCTCTCCCTGCCGCCTGACCACCGACTCAACGAGGTTCAGCATCGCCGCCCCCACGAGCGCCGCCACGTCCTGCCCGACCGCTCCCTGGTCCGTGCTCACAAGCAGAACGTCTCCCTGTCTTATCACCTCGGACACGTCGAGGGTGCAGCTGCGCTGTCCCAGGATGTTTCGAGCGGACGCGGACGCGGCATAGTACGCCAGCCGCGTCTGAACCGGCGCGACCGAGTCCGCGAGATACTCCGAGCGCCAGTTGCCGAAGTCGCTCTGCCACCAGTCGAGAATGTAGGGGTCGCGCACGCGCCTGAGAACCTTGTTGCGGAAATCCTCATCCGTCAGAATCAGACGCGCGTCCAGCAGTGTGTACTGTTCGTGGCGGGGCAGAGTCCGATTCGCCTCGTATAGCGCCTTCAGCGTGTGCTCCAGGATGGCTTGCATGCGGCTTCCCCACTGGTCCCAGAGGCCGTGCGCCACTCGCACAATGGTGTCCACCGTGGTGTCCCGGTCCCTGAACACATGCACGTCGAGGAGGTTGATGCCGCAGCTGCGTTCCTTGTCGCCCAGGTCTATCAGCCGGACGCGCTCGCCCAACCCGTTCGGCACTCTCTCCAGGATGCTCTGCACCAGGTCGGCGTGAGGGTCAACGACCACAACCGCGTCGTCATCGCGGCCTGCTGCCTTCTCCAGCAGCCTGTATCCCACCACATGAGACATGAGCGTTGACTTGCCCATCTGGGTTCGCGCCACGTAAAGGTGATGCCGTCTCATCGCCTCAGGTGGGAAGCGCACGATGCGCACGCCGCCGTCGGCCAGATTTTCCTGACCCACAGGCGCCCCGGCGTTCAGCGCCTTCGGAACCGGAAGCCGTCTGCTGCCCGCGCGTTCCAGTCCCTCGACTTTCGCCGACTCCCCGGGAAGGTGCCACAGCGCCGCAACCTCACGCACTCCCACCACGCCCTTGCCGCCAGCGGGCGGGCTGAAGATGCCGCGCTTTCTCTTCTCGTTCTCGAAACTGATTAGGCTGTCCTCAACGCTCGCGCCGGTATATTCCGCAAGCTCCCCTATGGCGAAACGACATCCGAGTGGATTGTCGAAGCCGCGGTACGCGCCCACGACAGGCTCCAGCAGTTCACGAGCCCGGGAAGCCGTCGCCTCTGTCCCGACAATCGCATACAGACGCACTTCGAGCATGAACGCCGAGCCTGAGACCCTCGTGGCCACCTGCTGCGGGTCGTAGTACACCTGCTTCGGCTTCCCCCTGAACAGTCCCAGCTTCCAGAGGACGTAGCCGACAGACCCCGTCAGCGCAGTTCCTAGGGCTGCATACAGCGCCAGCTCCCAGATCCTTCCCGACTGCCAGAGTTGCATGAACCAGTAACCGACTAGCAGCGCTGCCATTCCCCCCACTATGAGGAACATCAGAACCTGGCTGAACGGCTCATTCGCGCCATTGTCGGAACCTCCTCCCGAATTGCCGCCGCCAGCCGGTGTCGCTCTGCCCGCGCGCTCCAGTTGCCGGGCGGTCCGCTCCGCCTCGGTCGCCTGCTGGTTCTCGCTTCCGGCTCCGCTCATGGCGCGAGCGCGCCATGCTTCCGACCAGTCGTGGTCCTTCTGCTTCAGCATCAGCCTCGACACGATTCTCTCGCCGGGACGCACATCGCTCAGCAGCCCGCCCAGCATGTCCGCGAACGGATCGGAGCCGTGATCTAGCAGGCCGGTGTCGTCATACACCTGGAGGGGCAGCCACTCGTCTCCCTCCGGAAGCAGCTTCTGTGTCCAGACCCTCCGGCCTTCACCGAACGCCATCGGATCGTCGCATTCTTCCACATTCTCAAGCTCCACCTCCGGGTAGTGCGACCGCAGCTGCTGGGCGACCCTATCCGGATGCTCGCTTCTAATGAGCATTGAGACACCCCGATGCTCCGCCACCAGTTCCAGGCTGAACGGCTGCTCCGCGTCCAGCGATTCCAACAGGTTCTCGAAGCTCAGCAGGGTGAATTCCCCCAGGCGCGGCGGCCTGACTCGCAGTAACGTTCCTTTGCCCATTGTTCGTAACCTCCTTTCTATTCCCATCATTCCTTTACCTTTGGGTATCTGTGCCCTCGTAGTCGGCCAGATCGCGGTTAACTCATAGTCTTCACCACGTAAGAAAGAGCAACGCTGAGAAGACCGCGGCGCACGCGGCCGCAAGCCACATCGAAGCCCTGATCCTGGCGATGCGACCGCTCTTTACGCAGTCTTCACAGGTCGCCGAGTCTCTGAGATGCATGCACTCGTTTCGCTCTTGCTCTCCAACTTCCCGACTATCGGAAGGCTCCGTCATCTCCAAAACTCCCACCGGGCTGCTTGAAAACTGATCCCAATATGAAAATTCCCGTCAATGCGCTCCGGCTTCCCACTTGATAATCTCGGCCTCCACGCCCGACGCCTCGATCTCGATCGTGTAGCGCCCTGTGGGAGTTATCAGAAGTCCCTGCCCTGTGGGATACGAGGGCAACTGCGAAGCGATTTCGCGCGGGAGCTGAAAGGTGTCGGCTATCGTCTCTACAACGGCCGGGTCCTGGCGCAGCAGCAGCTTGTAGCTCGCGTTCTGTATCAGGGCGCGTCCGCTGTTGCCGCGCACACCCTCGCTCTCGTTCACGGCGAGCAGGTCGTTGACGTCCTGAGTGATGCTTGTCAGTCCCAGAACGTGCTTCCTGGCGCGCTTGGCGGTGTTCATCATGAAGCCTGCCCCTTCCGGGTCCTGGATAATCGCCCAGACCTCATCGACTACCAGCCTGCGCGGTCGCGGGTCGCGCGCCGCCATCGTCCACACAGTCTCGGTGCAGACCATGCCGGCGGCGGCGCGCATCTCGGACTCGATCAGCCGCAGGTTGAAGACCGTAATTGGCGGTTCGTCCGCGAGAAGGTCAGCGCCCTCGTCGGACAGCAAGTAGCGCATGCTGCCCGAGTAGAAAGGGCTGACCATCGCAGCGAGCGCAGGCTCCGTCTCCTTCAGGTGCGCGTAAAGCCCGGACCAGTTGCCCTGTTCCCCGTCCGCCGTCGCACTCTCGTAGTAGGTCGTCATCGCGTTGTCGAGGCTCGCGGTCTGAGTCGCATCGAGCCTCTGCCCGATCATCACCTGAAGCAACTTGACCAGATTCTGTATCCGCTCCATCAGTTCGGGTCCCGTCTCCGTTACGACGAAGGGGTTCATGCCCTGTCCCGGCACGCCCGGCGTCAGCACCCGGCCTCCTGCCGCAATCGCGCTGTCGACGTACTCGCCTTCCGGGTCCACGATGTAGGCGCGCACCCCGCGAGTCAGCTCTCGCACCAGAGCCAGCTTCGCACTGAAGCTCTTGCCCGCGCCCGACGTCGCCAGGATCGCCATGTTCATGTTCTGAGCCACCGGGGAGTTGAACATGTCGTAGGTGACGAGGCTTCGCGCGTTCACGTCTACGCCCACCAGCGTTCCCTCCCTGGTGTCGAGGTCCGGCGGGCTGAACGGAAACAGCAGCGCGACGGTCGTGGTGTTCACTATCGTCCAGTGCCGCAGCGGGTTTTCGCAGAGGGGCATAGTGGCGCGAAGCGCCTTGCCCTGAACGCGACGCAACTCATCGACCTGCGCCAGCACGGACGTGAAGATCGAACGCAGCACCGTGATGTACTCTTCGAGCTTCCGCTCGGAAGGCGCATGCACCGTGACAGCGAGGCAGACATTAAACATCTTCTCCACGCCGCGCATCACCGCGCCGCGCATCCGGATGATGTCGTCCAGCGCTATCTTCTCCTTCTCGTCGACGATGCCCTTCCGCTTCATCTGGATGGTCGCCGATGCCTGCATCTTCGTAAGCTGGCTCTGCAGGTTGGACAGCGCCTGCGCGGAGGGTATCGGCGACACGTGAACGGACAGGTCCATAGGGATGCCCATCGTAAGGATGGACTCCAGGAACCCCACGGTCATGATCCGGGGGAACACCTTCAGCCACATCGTTCTCCGGTAGTCGCCGTTATCGCTGCGCACATGCATTGCCTCGGTGCGATAGCGCAGCGTCTGTTTCTCGGGCAGGTCGGCCGGAGACTGTCCGAAGGCGCAGCTCAGCAGGAATATGTTCAGCGCCCGGTCGGTCAGGATGCCCGCCGTCAGTTGCACCCTGCTTATTGCGGCCATCACGTCGTCCATTCGCTCATCGTCGCAGATGATGTAGAACCGCCTGTCCATCAGCCCCTCTTCGTCTTCCTTGTCTCCAAGCAGGACGTCCAAGGACTCCGCCGCTTCGACCAGACTATCGCTCAGCCCGCCTCCCCGCTGCGCTCGCAACTTCGCGCGGAACTCGTTCAGTCGGGGCGAGTGCTGGCGTATGAGGAACTGGACGTGTCCCTGAAGGGAGTTCAGAGCCCCGGCGAAACTGGCGACGGAGGGATGGTCGATCTCCTTGCCCTTTACCTGAAAGACCGCCATCCTTCGCCCGTCGGACCTCACGAGCCGTTCGCCGTTCTCGATGTGCGTATAGCCGAAGTAATCGTTCAGGGTGGGCATCTCATCCAGATTCTCGTCAGGCCATTCGCGCAGGCGCTCTGCTTCCTGAAGGCGTTCCTGCTCGTCCGGGTCCACGAATGCCGGGATGACCCCGTCGTCAGCCCCAGCCTGTCGCCCCGGCCCACGCAGGCGTGCAATCACTCCCGTCGCGCCCCTGGTCACTTCGCGGACTGCTGCCTTCGCTCCTGCTGCCCCCTTCTGGAGAGACCCCTCGTCTGTAGAGTCCTCGGCGTCGGCGTCACTTTCCTCCGAAACCTGCGTCTCGTCCTGCTCGATGCGCTCTTCCGTGGCGAGCGTCATGTCCTAAGCCTCTCTTTCACATACATTCTCAGTGCCGGTCCCGGCGTCCCGCATCCCGACTGCCGGCGTGTCAATCCTGGAGCGTGCGCTCCTTCTATCCCCATACGTCGGGGTTCAGATACCGCTCGAAGTTGTAGCGCATCGTGACGTAGATCAGAGTCGCCAGCACATAAGCCAGAAACGCGATCAGTAGCCCGACCAGCGGGCTCGTTATCATGTTCCTCAGCGCTCCTGCGCGGTCTCCTCCGGCGGTCGAGTCCACGACATGCATCAAGCCGCCCCAGGCGAACGCCATCAGCGCCACGCCGACCGCGCTCCATGTGACCACTCCCACCGCAAGCCCCACGCGGCACGACATCATCAGATATAGGGAGTTCACTTTATCGGCGTCAGGCCCGTCAGTTGCGTGGTAGTAGCACTTGGGACGCCTGTCCTTGCCGTACTCGTACCTCTGACCATGGTTCAGCGTGTATTCCTGGTCTGTTCCGCTGTTGTCGTAGTCGGGAATCGTGAACCAGACCAGCTGGAATATGTTCAGCCACGGACCTTCCACCCCTTCGGGCGGCGCCTGGGCATGCGCCCGCGCCGGCTGCGCCAGGCTCAACGCCGCCCATAGAAGGGACGCTGCCAAGAAGGCCGCTGTCACACGAAATAAACGGCTACCTGTTGACGCACTCATAGTCTTCCTCCGTCGGCGTGCCGCCCGGACCGAAAGGCCCTTCCTGCTCCGGGATGTTCAGCTTGCAGGCGAAAGACCGCCTGCAGCCGCCGTAGGCTTCTCCTTCACTGTTTACGCCGGGGGCAATCCACAACCAGCCCGTCCAGCGCCCTTCAGCATCCTGCGCGACGCCGGGTCCGCAGTGCAGTGGCTCGCCGTCCCACAGTCCGATAACCCGTCCCTCTTCGTAGTAGTCTGGCTCCCTGACCTCGCCCGGCTCCGGGGTTGGATCGACATACAGCAGCTCCTCGTAAGGCCGGTCGAACGTGACCAGCATCTTCTCGAACAGGAAGCTCTGCTCGAATACCAGCTCGATGTCCGAATCTACTGCGTTCGGAAGGTACTCCTTGTCCTCCGCGTCCACGCGGTAGTGAGGGTCCCAATACTTGAAGTAGCGCCGTGTCTGTTCCGAGGTACAGGAGCAGCTGCAGGACCCGCCCGGGCTGCATGTGCCGCCCGACTTCAAGCAGCCGCACCTGTAAATGTGCTGGACGCCGTGCTCGTTGAAGCGCTCGATGGGCTGATACACGGGCCGCTTGACGGTGACTCGGTGCTCGAGGTCCACCCGCAGCTGGATAATGGCGCTGTCCGGGTCGGCGCTGCTGCGCTTTTCTTCGAGGGCTGGGGGAGCTATGTTGAACTTCACCGTATCCGGGTTAAGTGGATCGAAGCCGGTATCCCCGGGCTTGGGGACGTTCAGCGTCGCAAGCTCGGCAGTCCCTTCCCTGTCCAGCACAACGAGCGTTGCGCGACTGACTATATTGAGAGGCTGAAGCGTGCCCACCACCGGCCTGACCTTAATCTCGAAATCGGACTCGCCGGCTGCGAACACCACCGTCTCCGGCAGTATTACCTCCACATTCGTCAGCGCGACGAGGGGACATGTCTTGACCACGCCCGAGATCCGCTGCCCGCTCTCGCCCTCGAAGTAGTCCTCCGCTCCCGGGTCGGCAGGTCGTTCGCTCTGGATGCCGAGGCTCACGATTTTCACCAGCCTGCCGTCGCAGATCTCATGGCGATCCAGGAGCTCCGCTTCACCGTCCGCGAGCCTGCCGACGGGCGTAACGCCGATGACGGCCTGGGCGGGATACGGAAGCATACCCACGCCAATCGTGAGCGCTCCCTGGTTGCGCTTTCTGTCCTGCCAGTTCACGGAAAGCACGGGCTTCGATATTGCGTCCCGGGCCGTGAGTCCCTCAACTTGATCGACATTGCCGCCCTGTGAGCGAATTCGGCAGTCCTTGGAGTGAGCGCGATAGCTTATCCTTGGCGGCGAAGACAGTTGGACGTACTGCCCCTCTCCCATCGCGATGTCGCAGTACGGACGAATATCATCCGTGCCCAGCTGCGAGCCCGAGTCTCCTAGGTACACGTTCTCGAAGACGAACTCCTGCCCCGCAGTCAGGGCCTGCGCCGTCCCGATGGGTCCCCCGGAGCCGACCTTCGTCCATGCGGGCAGCACGCGCGTGCCGTGGGATTGCAGCTCGGTGACGGACTGAAGCGTCTCGTTCAGGCGAGGGCCAGCCTCTTTCAGAGGAGCGGCGGCCCTCAGCCTTATCGTCGCGCTCTGGGCGCCGTCGTTGATGGAGCCTGAGAGCTTCGTCACGATAGACTGGAGATAGACGCGCCTGCCGCGGTAATCGTCGGCGACCTGAGCCTGCGCTCTGTCCGCTCCGCAGGCTGCCGCAAGAATCCCGCCGCTAAGAAGCAGCAGGAGCATAGCCGCCCCACCGCCTCTGCCCGCCGAGAAGGGCAGCGGTATCCGGATGTCCAGCCGGACGATGCGCCCCGGCAGTGGCAGGGGAAGGCTGAAACTCATGCCGCGCCTCCTCCGTCTTCCGCGATACTGCTCCATCGCACGAGTCGCCACCAGGCGCCTCACCTCACTCACGTGATAGCGCGGGCCGAAGCGGAAGGCTACGTATTCTCCAATGATCGCGAACATCGTGCGACCGCCGGGCTTGATGGCGACGAAGCCCGCTATGACCAGCCCCACGGTCAAGCCGGCTGCAATCCTCGCCAGCCCCGGCAGGAACCAGAGCGGCGAAAACTGATAGACGACGTACCCGAGGGTTGCGGCCAATACCAGCCCCAGCAGCTGCCTTGCCGTGAGGCCGGCGATCCAGGTGTCCTCGGCCTGAGTGAAAGTCGGCACCTCATGGGTGCGCCAGCTCTCGTCGTCTCGCTCCGTCGTCATTCCACATGCCCTCCTTCATTCACCTTACCCGTGGCTTCTCCACTGGCACCGGAGACACGGCCAGTGCGTCGGCATATCGTTGTGATTGGGCACCTGCCAGCAGTAGCCCTGACTGATCGAAGACCTGAAAGCGATGAAGTACCATCCACGGCTCCGTGCCTCCTCCTTTTTCCTGACCTGTTCCGGAGTCCACTCTTCGCGCATCTGCGCCTCTTCGTCCTCAAGCGCCAGAGTGAAAAATCCCCGTTCGTTCGTCCAGCCGGCCCATGGCAGAAGCCGGTCGTCGCACTCCAAGAGCCACCCGTCTTCAAGCGTCTTGCGAGAGCCGCGAGGATACCCTTCGTCATGGCGTCTTGGGGGAACGCTGAATTCGCGGTCGCTATCTTCGTAAGCGAATTTCAGGTCTTCACCCCAATTCGTATGCCTTGCCCTGATTTCCTTGACAGTGAGAGGCTCTGCGGGCAAGGGCTTGTTTATCCAGTCCTCGTGCCTGCTCAGGCCCCAGCATCCAGGCTGAACCTCCCCGGATTCCACCCAGACCCAGATCCAGTGACTTCTGTCACTCCAGGTCGGATTGCTGCTGTCGAAGGCGGTCCCTGTCTCCGGGCCGCAGGTCACCTTACGCGTGCTCTTCGGTCCCAGATAAACCCTGATCGACTCGTTTTCCGAAACTCTCTTGAAGAAATAGCCCCTTTCGATGAATGGTCCCAGGTCAAGCCGGTCATCAATCTTCCTCGGAGTGGGTAAGCCGCCGTTGTTCGGCGCGATCGAAGGTTCTGCCGACGGCGCTGGCAGCGCGGTCGGTGTGGCTGCTGCCATTGGAGTCCCAGTTGGCGCAGCAGACACGGCCTGTGGGGTCGCCGTCGCTGCGGCATCAGCCGTCGCGGTCGCAATCGCAATCGGAGTCGACGTGACCACCACCGGCGATGGGATCTTCTGCGAGTAGGGCGTGGGCGTACTACGCGCCTTCGCCTCTTTGACGCTCAGAGTTCCGGATTCCGCCGTTGGCGAGATTCCGGGCGTCGCCGTCGCCTGATGCGCCGACTCCTCGCTCCCACACGAAACGACGGCCGTCCACAGCAGCGCCGTCCCTGAAAGAGCCGCCAACAAGCTCACAAGCTTGCTTCTCCCTCTGGCATGCGCCGCGTCAGTCATTCTCATCAGTTGCCCTCTTCACCGATATAACTCCGTCGATTCACTCGCCTACACCCGTATTCGCTGCCGTTCCAGACCCACCCTCTTCGCAGTCCCACCTGTCCTGCGAGTTCAGGACCGCAGCGACCGCGCTTCCCTTCGGAAGCCGTCGGAGAGTCGGGCAGCGGATCACCGGCCTCAAGCAGTGTCGGAAGCTCAGCGCGCTCCAGCAGCGACTGTATGTCCACGCCCGACACCGGTGTCGGCGCCGCGCCTCCGCTCTCGTACTGCCTGTAGAGAGACACTCCCGAAGTTACCGCCAGGTACACGCTCACTGCGACGACCGCCAGAATAGCCCCGACTGCCGCCATGACTTGCCTGCGCGAAACGCCGAGAACCGCAGCCGCTCTATCGAGCGGTCCGCCCACAATTGCCTCTTCCTCACCTGTCATCGCAACCTACCTCGAACAGCCGTCCAGACCGGTTCCCTCTATTCCCGTCACCCACACCCATCCGGCATCGCGAGCCGCCTGTGCCAGTCCATCCTGGCAGACGACTGGTCGTCCTGCGCCGTCAAGCATGATTACCTCTCCCTCCAGGGCAACTTCCTTTCCAAGAAGGTCATTCAATTCAAACTCCCCATCGAATGCCGCATCGTCCCAGAACCTGACGACCCGGCTTATGTCCGCCGAGTTGACGTACAGCGTCACGGCCCCACTGACTATGAGGTAGGAGCAGATCCCCAGAACCAGCCCTTTCACAACGTTCCATATCACCTCCCGGCACCGCTCCAGCCGCCTTGACTCGTCTCCGGCCGACATCAGCAGATACATCGCGTAAGTCCAGTATCCGAACGCTGCCACTACCGTCACGAGGATGATGAGGCGGGCTGCCGTCCTAGATATGTCCAGCACGGCGTTGATCTCCCTGTCCTCGAAGAAGGCCTCCTGCAGCTGAGGCGACTCCCGCAGAGCCAAGTCAAGCGCAGAGCTGACAAGTTGCTCAACTTGTCCCGCCTGCTGCATCAGCTCGACCGCTCCAATTTCAATCAGCATGACCGTCGCCCTTCACCGGACCCCTCCGCTATTTGAAGATTCCGCCCAGCAGACCGAACACCTCGTCTCCGAACATCCAGCCCAGCAGGAACATCATGAAAGCCCAGAAAAGTATCACCAGCACCATCAGCAGCGCCGAGGTGAAGTTCGTCACCATCGCGCCGAATCCGAAGAAGAGCCGCTTCAGGACGGCCCCGAAGCCTGAGCCGTGATGAGCATGGTTCTGGATCATGTCGTCCAGTTCCAGCACGAAGGTCCTTCCGCAGGTCGAGCAGCGGATCAGCTCGCCCGCGAATGGCCCTCCCTCCTCGGGTGACGGTATCACCAGCAGCTCCGCGCAATACGGACATCGCTCTATCATCTCGCCGAGCTTCACTTCCTGTCGCACTGCCCCGTGCCAGCGTTATTGTCTGCGTCGCCAGCAGCGCCCGCCGTCCACCCCCACACCGCATTTCCATCCACCACCGTGGTGGTGGCAACAGTGTCGTCGCACAGGATGACCTCTCCGTTGTACATACCGAGAAAGTCCCCTTCGAGGCGTATCTCGCCGGTCTCCTGCTTTACTATTCCCACGTTGCCAACGTCGACGGCTGCGCCGCCGGACGCGCCCGTGACGAACTCTATGCCCGCCCCGATGAAGAAAAACGCCAGCGTGCAGCCGGCCGCGGCGACGATGCTGAAGACAATCTGGTTGCGCGCCTTCGACCACATCTGGGGATTGTCCGCGGCCCGATTGAGCAGTATGAAGCCCCAGATGCAGAAGCCAATGGAAACCAGCACCCCGATGCCCATCAGCCACCTGATAATTTGCTCCGCGCCGTTGAAAAAGGTCTGGATAGCCGACTGGTTCAGCTCTCGATAGACCTGCTCGCCGACCGGCACGAGCGCGGGCGCGCCTTCCTGCACCTGAGTCGCAAGTTCCCCTCCAATTTCAAACATTAGCCAAACCTCCGGTTACTGAAGTCCTCTACTGACGCCATTTCAATGCCTTGCCTGCTACGCGCCAAAGCCCGACAGGATCACCCCCCCCCCCTTTCGTTCCAGACCTACTCGTCCGGGCTGCGCATGCCGTAGTAGCGCCGCCGCTCCTCCGAGTTCTGAACACGATGGGCGTCATAGGGCAGCTGCCCTTCGCGCCCCCTCAGTTCCTGCCCTGCAGAGCGTCCCCAATCTCCCAGCCCGTGAGCCATCCTCGCGCGTCCGGCCTCATCGGCAAGTTCGCGCCCGCGCTCCATCAGGCGCCCGCCGCCTTCACGAGCTTCCCCCGCGAGCCGCGAGCCGTCCACACGCGCCTGCTCCGCTACCTCTCCCATAGTCGGCATCTGGTCCACGCGGTACCCGCCGCCCGCGTCATCTATACGCCGCTGCATCACGTCATTGAACCGGCGCTCGCCAACCTGATCGAGAAGCCTGCTCTCGCCCTCGGTGGCGAGTCTTGTCGTGCCCTCGTCCCTTACGAAGTTCCCCTCGCCGATGAACTGGCTGCGAGAACCCATAGCCCTGTTGAATCCCTGGACGCCAAGTCCATCGTGGGCGATGAGAGAGGATTCCGCCCCCGTCGCCGTCCGCTGCTGTCCGTTCTCCGTCACAAGGTACTCGCCCCGGTCGTTTCTCTGTCCCTGCGTGCGGACGCTGCCGTCCATAGCGCGCCCGAACTCCTCTTCCCCCATAACGGAGCGGGCATACATCTGCTCGCTCGTCAGAGGGCGTATCGCCCCGCCGGTGTTCTGCCACGCGCCCGTGCCGACATACTGAATGCGCCTGCCCGCGGAATCCCAGTATTCCTGCTCGCCGAGGGTCTGCCGCGCCACATTTCCATCACCGGATTCCGGAGTTACATTTCCGGTCGCCAAGTCCCGCACCAGCGGCACTCGCGCCTGCTCCATGTACCCGCCATATCCCTCGCGGAAAGCCTGACCCATCTGGCGCAGAGCGGAGGGACGCCCCGTCCCCTCGTCCTCTGGGACGCCCTCGACACTTCCTGTTCGCTCCGCGCCCGCTCCTTCGGGGCTAACTGCCTCGGATGCAGGCCCCGGCGGGCTGAACACCTTGTTGAAGCGCTCATGTCCCAGGTCCGAAACCAGTTGCCGCTCAGTCGCTGTCGCAAGCCTCGTCTGTCCGCCTTGCAGGACATAGGGACCGCCGAGCGCGCTCAGTCCCTCCTGTCGAGCCTGTGTGAAAGCGCTCTCGCCCATCTCCGAGCGAGCCCGCGTGGCGTCGAGATAGGTCTGTCTCTGAGGGATTGAGGCCGTCTCAGCACCGGCGCGGCGCGCGCTGAATACCTGGTTGAAGCGGTCCCGCCCCATATCTCCAATTACACGCCGCTCGGCAGCTGTCGCCGGCCGAACCGTCCAACCTTCTGCGACATAGTTATCGTTGACCGCAACGACGCCGCTTTCGCCCGTTCTCTCGAAGGCGGCGCTGCCCATCAGCGCCCGCGCTCGCATGTCGTCGGTAACGCCCCTGGCCTCAGCCGTCGTTCCGCTCTGAGGCTGCGCCGCTGGCCGCGCCTCGAATGCTCGATTGAACCTATCTACGCTCAGATTGTCGATGAGCGCTCTCTCCTGCGGCGTCGAGGGCCTTATCGTGCCGTTTTCTTTCACGTACCAACGACTCATCGCCTGCAGTCCGCCTCTGCGTCCGCGCAGGTACGCTCTGCCGCCAATGCCGCCGACGATCTGCCTGACATGCTCCTGGTGCTGCTCGCGAGGAGTGAGCGCCCGCGCAGGCTCTTGATCTCCCACATCTCCCGATTCGGTCCGCGACTCGCTTCCCCGCACCATTCCCATATCGCCGGGCGTTGGCGTAGCCTCAGAGGACGCCGTGGTAGTGGGTGTGACTCTTTCCGCCGCAATCGACGGACTTTGCTCGCTCACTTCACCTGACCAGGAGGCGCCGTCCGACCGCGCCGATTCAATGGGCTGTGCGCTTATCTGGGGAGACACGAACCCCTCAGCGCCCCGTATGGCGCTGAAGCCCGCGCGCAGGGACCTGACTCCTCCCATTACAGCGCCGACAGCTGCATTGGACGCTGAAGCCGTGAGCCCAGTTCCCACTCCCCTGACTTGTGCCTGCGCCGCCAATCCGTCAATTGCTCCAGGCGTCGCCCCCGGCGTGGGCCCTCCGCCCAATCCGCTACCGAAACCCATGAATCCAAGTGGACCGCCCGTTCCTCCTCCGGCGATGAAGCCCAATGCCCTCATTCCCATTGCGGCGAAGGAGATGGTGCTGATGAAGCTCTCCTGCAAGCTTCCCTGTCCGAGTATGCTCGGCACCTTGAACGTCACGATCATCGCCATGATGCCCAGCAGCAGCGCCCACAGCATCTGAGTTGGCAACGCTGCCTCAAGCGCGCTGCTCACCGAGCCTGTGTCCGCGACGATTCCGATTGGAGTCGCAAGCCGCACGAACCAGATCGCCAGCGCGAAGCACACGATCTGAATCCCGTGCTGGAATAGCGTTGTGGCGAACAGGCTGACCCACCTGCGTCCCCAGCCTGATGTTTCAGGCAATGCCCACATCAGCATCCCAAGCGGTGAGATGATTATCAGCAGGTTCAGAAGCACTATCCTCATCACGAACTGCGCGATGACCAGCAGCACCGCTATGGCGAATATCTTCATAAGCAGCACCAGAATGGCGGTGAACGCCACCTTGAGTGCCACGAGGAACGTCCCCGCTATGGGCACGCTCGCCAGCCAGGCGTGTGAGATGTTCTTGGCGAGGACCGCCAGCAACGCCTGTCCCAGCGTCAATGTGATGTCCGCGGGAGTGACTCGCATCGCGGCTGCGATGTAGCGTGATACGCCGTCTGCTACATCTATGAGCAGGCTGCACCACCAGTAGCTGGTCAGCGCCGCTATGAGCGCCAGAATCAGGCGAGGTATCGTCTCCCGCCAGTCCGCCATGCTGCGCTGCGCCCCCAGGAAGCTCCGAACGACCTGGCTCAGACCTATCCAGGCGATCACCAGCGCCAGAAAAGCGACCATGACGTTCAGCATCGCCGACCAGCCGATCCTGACTATCCCGCGCTCGTAGGTCAGCTCGGGCGGCGTTCCGGTGAGGAGACCCGTAAAGGTGGTGATGCCCCCGGACACCTGGTTAGTGGGCGCTGCGCTGATACTCTCCCACGCGAGTCTCGGAGCGAGCGTGATATGGCTCAGTTCGTAACTGACCTTCGTGCCGAGCGGAACGTCTCCTGATCTCGGGTCCCTGCCGTCCAGCACCTCGGACAGGTAAGTGTCTCGCTCTTCCTGCCTCAGGAGCGGCGGCAGTCCCACCAGCGCCCGATTCTCGTTGACCTCGTTGTACGAGGCCGTGCGTAGCTCCTCGAGCTCCTCCTTCGGCGACTTCGCAGGCTTCTTGCAGTTGCCGTTGGCGTTCGGCTTGTTCGGGTCATCGGCGTTCTCCACCAAGTCATCATCGATGGTGATTTTTCCGTCTCCATTCGAGTCGAAACGATCGAACGCCTCCCGCTCCGCATCAGTCATGAAGTGACCCATGGCAAAGCACATGCCGCCATGCACGGCGGTGCCAAGTCCCTGGAAGAGAAAGATGAGACCCTTCTCCAGCCAGTTGATGGGAGAAAGCACCCTGATAATCTTCTGCCACCAGTTGCCGCCCAACTTCCCCACTATCTCGAACACCCAGCCGAAGATGTGGCTGTCGGGCGCGCCCTCAAAGGGCACGATGTCGAACTTCAGAAGGTAGTCGCGGTTATTCGTCAGGGGCCTGACCATCTCCGCGCCCTGCTGCACCTCGTCGTTCGCGAACTCGAACTTGAACCTGTACGCGGTTACCGGAGGCGGCTGCTCGGTTGCCGGTATGCCGTTGCCGTCCTCGTCCACAACCACGTCTCCGGCACGAAACAGGATATTGCCATCGGAATCGATCACATCCGACGTGTGTCTCTGGTACACGATTGTCTCAAGGTCAACCCACTCGACCTCGTCGAACTTGTCGTTGATGCGGTTCGCGCCCGTGCCTCCCTGAACTATTCTGCCCGCATCGTCGAGTATCTCCCAGCGAATCTCGTATGCCTTGCAGTTGAGCACTATGAACGTCTCGAAACCACCGTTGCCCTCGCGCTTTGACTGGTCCTCGGGCAAGGCGTTGAATCCTCCGTTCAGCACATCGACCTTCATACCCTCAACACAGTCGCCCAGTCCGCCCTCAGTAGGCGGCGTCTCGATCGGCGGCTCCTGCGCGGATGCCGTTCCCGTCAGCGTCAGACACGACAGCAGCACGAGAAGCGAGGCGATGGTCAGGCCAATCGCTCGCGTAAGGCCAAGACGGGATGCCAGTCGCATCACGACCATCCGACAATCTCCTCGTGTTCGACGCGGTGCAGACGCACCTCATGCCCCACCCGGCAGCGCCACCGCTCCATCAGCCTGTCGCGCTCTTTCATCACGCTCAGAACTCCGTCTCGCCGGCACATCGGACACGCGATCCTAAACCCAAGACAGAACTCCGGTATGCCTCCTACTCCATCCACCATCACTGCCGCCAGCGGCGGAAGCTGAGCGAATACGGGACTCGTACCGACGTAATGCAGGCGGAGGATCCTACCCTCTTTTGTTGAGCGCAGAGGCATGTCCGCGTAATGGCGCCATCCGCAAAAGAGGCATGCGAACCGCTCGGGCCGCACCACCTGCGCGCTGATGTCACCACCGCACCGTGAACAGACGCCTTCGAACTGCGATGCCGCTACCAAGGTTCTTCCTCCACAACCAACGCATCGATGGACAGGTCGCCGTCCAGATCTATGCAGCAGAACAGCACTTGCCCGACGTCTCCCAGCCACTCGCCATACCCCAGCGCCATCGTGTCCAGTCTCAGGTCCGAGTCTAACGCCATGTCGTCGCTCGCCAGTTCGATGTGTGTTCTCTGCATATGAGCAATCGCCACGTATGCCGTCATCACATGATTCGGCTCCATGTCGCAGAGCGCCTTAGATGTCAGCGTCCCGTTCTCGCAACCGGCCCGCAGCATCCTCGCGTACTCGATGGCATGCTCTATCCGGGCGACGCCTGACGAGCTGTCATATAGCGGCGTGCTCTGTCGCAATGTTCCGTCCGGCATGCGCTTCTGAAATACGATCTTGACTGTCTGAGCCATAACGTCCCTCCGTCAGGCACTTCAATGACAGGTTCTTAACTCGCCAGGGATAATGCTGAAAGCCCTTGGTTCTTAATGCCGAATACTCAAGCCGCCTTACCTCCCCATACCCCGAAATCGTCGTCCCATATCTCAACGCTGAGTGACAGTCCGGTGAGTACCTCCAGTTCGGCCGCGAACAGCTGACCCCAGTTGCTCCAGACGTGGTGCGCGTCTTCAGCAGACGAGACGGAGAGCAGGTACTCTCGTCGCGCCATGTCTAGATTCATCGGACTGACCTTTTCCAACCAGTGTGCCTGGGTCTCACCCAGCTTACGTCGCAGCTTGGGCAAGATATGAAGCCAGAGCATCGCCGCCACGGCATCAGAGCCGTCGCAGCACAGCCGAACCCACTCCGCGCCGTGTCGTATCAGCGAGGCTTCCGAATCACTCACATTCGGGAAGGCGGTATGCTCGGAGAGTTCCAGTACGCCCCGAAAATAGCGGACTCCTTCTGCATAGAGTTCATCCCTGTCTCTGCCCGATCCGTAGTCTGCGAACCAGTTCGCCACTTCCCTCGCCATACGCAGGATCGCAAAGTTCGGATCCTTTTCCATGACCGGCCTGCCCTGCTCTTTCAGCAACTCAATCACCTGTGAAGTCCTTCGGTTTTTCTAGTACCTGCTCTTCCGAACGCCGTACTTCCGACGTTGAGAGTCGTTTCCCGTCCGGCGCAGGAAGTCCCGCCCAGCTGCGTTGTCCGGGGCTCCCTGCACCGTGTAGCCTTCCTCGATGCTTCGCTCCAAGACTCCAAGGACGTACCCGGCGAATCGGTCGGTGCCGGATTTCAACGCCTCTGCCACCGCGTACTCTGCGAAATGCTTGGGGACGGCCTTTTGCCACCTGCTCAACCACTTCGCCTCCATAGAATGCAGGCGTTCGCGTTGCGCGCCCGTCAGTGGTCTGACCTCCAATTCCTCGAACAGCGCATTGAGCTGTCCTTCCAGCGGGGAGTCTGCCTTGCCTTCCACAGGCGCGCGGAGAGGTACTTCGTCAGAATTGGAGATGTCGAGAGGTGCGTCGCCCCCATCCTCTCCTGAAAGCAGGAGGCGCAGGCGCTTCACGTTGTCGCGCAGCCGCCGGATCTCCCGTTCCTGACTCTTCGTCAGCCGCTCAAGCTCGCGCACTCTGTCATCTACCGATTCCGAACGATTTCCCCCGCCTGAAAGAACCGGCACGTGATTATCCGAAGGGGTTTCTGTAGTTGCGGCAGGGGACGGCGGAGCAGGTGAGCGTGCGATTAAGTGGGGATTTGGAGTTGGAGAAGGGTCATGAGGGCGAGTGTCAACGTCGGCAAGCTCTTCGGAGAGGGCATCGTCGAGGTTCATCCGCAGCTGGCTTGCGCTCAGAACGACGTCAAGTCGCATGCGCCAGATCGTCCGTGGCCCATACTGGTTCGGACCGCGACTGACGATCTCAAGAAGGCCGAGCTTACGGAGCGTGGTGAGGTAGTTCTTGAACGTGACGAACTTCGTGCGCAGCAGCGGTTCGACACGGCGCCGAAGTATGTAGAACTCACCGTTGCGTATCTGGAGTCCGCCGTATGCGGCTACCAGCACACTCAGAGCGTCGCGCGTCGCGCCGCTGAGGGCGGTCTGCGCCATCACCCAGTCGCGCGGATGCAAGGCGTCCGTAGATGCCGATTGTGAAGCGGCGGCGCCCGAAACCGCCACCTGTTCGGGAGGAATGGTGTCCATATGTAGCGCTTACTTGAATGAAATTGAAATTTGTTGGCGAGGGCAGATTACTACGGACAGATGCATCCGTCAAGTCCGAAACGCAAAAAGAGAGGCACGTCCACTTGGACGTGCCTCTGTAATAGCAAGGGTTCTAGGGTAGGGGGACCGGCGGTGGAGGTGAAGAGTGCCAACAAATCAATCCATCCGAGCGCCCATTATGAACTGCCCTGGGTCCGCCGGTCCTTCCCATGTTTGAATTGGCCTGTCACTTACGGACAGACCGGGAATCTCAAAATTTGGTCGATTTACAGAACAGTGCCCTCTCTATCTTCGCCCTTCCATGTGCCCCTGGGATGCGCTCTTTCTCTTTCAGTCGGAAAATCACCCAGCCTGCTGGCTGGCCGACCTTTCATGGGTTTCTTCTTAGAACCTGTTCACAATCTTTTCAAGAGTAGAGCAGCAAAGGCGAGCACTACCATTTGCAGACTGGTATTCAGTTTTCTTTCGCAGTTCTTCCAGAGTCGACGGCATTTTTCGAGCCAGGCGAAGGACCGCTCAACCACCCATCTCTTCGGCAGCACCACGAAGGTGTGCAGTTCATCCCGGCGCACTATCTCCACAGTGGCATCCAGCATCCGCTGCACGGCCTCGGCAAAGGGCTTCCCAGTGTACCCTGCGTCAACCAGTACCTTCTGCACCTGGCCCAGGTCGGCACGGTGGCAGTCGAACATGGCCAAAGCCCCAGCACGGTCAGTCACGTTGGCGGTGGTCACGTGAATCGCATGGGGCAACCCTTGGGTATCCACCGCAATGTGACGCTTGATCCCAGACACTTTCTTGCCCGCATCATAACCCTTGTTCTCCGCGCTGTCGGTGTTCTTTACGCTCTGAGCGTCCACGATACAGAAGCTGGTTCGCTCCTTCCGTCCATTGCTCTGTCGGACCGAGCCAACCGATTTTTTTTAAGACTCGTTCCAAGATAGAAGGCTCCGCCGAGTCGGGGCGCTCGCTCCATTGCCGGAAGTATTTGTAACAAGTTTGCCACTTCGGAAAGTCGGCGGGCAGCATGCGCCATTGACAGCCGCTTTTCAATACATACAGCACCCCACAGAAGACATCGTACAAGTCCACTGTGCGGGGTTTGGTCCTGCGGCGGGCTGTCAGCAAAATCGGCAGAACCCGGGCAAATTGCTCCCGGCTGATGTCGCTGGGATAGGAATGAGACAAGATTACCCTCCACGTATAATAGCCTCAACATATCTTAACCCAGAGTTCGTAAACAGGTTCTTAGGATTCTCTAATTAGGTATGCCGTCACAACTGAGGTGCTGACACGCTTAAGAACAGTGCCGACATATGACCTGTGACGGCAGTGCTGCCACTTTCATTGTGACGCCACCAAAGGGGTCCGGCAGTGAAGTGAACGTCCATATTCTGTTCTGATTTCCTCCGCTGGATGTCCTGATCAAGTCGTTCACGCGCGTTGACAACTCGTGCCCGATAAAGTAACGTCAGATGTGCTAGATACGACCCTTAACATTAGATTTCTCTTATCCCACCAGGTGTAAACAGGGCACTTCTTGCCCCTGAGTGTCTCCTGATGGGAAGGGTCGCGTATCTAGCAATTCGCACCTGTACACGAGGGGGCTTCTTAATGAGCGAATTGCCAAATGACTTTCTTATTCTCGCTTTGCCGCAATTTGCGGATGGGCTGGACCCTCCCTGATCATCGTCTCAGACTGTTGTTTAGCTAAAACTTTACTGAGCGTCACTTCCTATCAATTTGTTAGAAGAGTCAAGTACCAGACGAGCATTGTCATGGCTACCAGGAACAGCAGCACGGACCTCGTGTAACCGATGGCGATAATGCCGCCGAGCAGGTCCCGCGCGACGGTCAGGCACAGCAGGATTGACCTGAGATAGACGTACTCAGCTACGATCTTCAGCTCTTTGAGCAATGTACTGTTTACCTGTCTACTACGCGCTGCATGTCTAATTTGTTGGTGGAGCTGAGGGGACTCGAACCCCTTACCTCTTCAATGCCATTGAAGCGCTCTCCCAGATGAGCTACAGCCCCACCGTGCGCTTTCGAGCCGAATACACAGCCCGCCAGAGGTACGGATAAATATAGCAGACGGACTATTCCGTTAGCAAGGAACTTCAATAGTTTCGGCCTGCGACGGCGATGTACAATTGTCAGGGACCGGTTCAATTGCTTACGGCTTGTCTTACTGGAGATATATTCGGTCTTAGAAGGAGGTGTGGGCTATGAGATTTGCAGCGTTCACGACCGTGGCAGAGTCGGCGGGGGAAGCCACCGATGCCGCCGGATTGTTGGACAACCTTAGACAGCAGACCGTACTTGCCGAGGAGTTGGGTTTCGAAGCGATGTGGCTGGGAGAGCATCACTTCGGTCCTTATGGAGCGGGCGACATACCGAATCCGATTCTGCTTGGCGCAGACCTCGCTGCGAGGACATCTCGAATTCGCATCGGACAGATGGCGAATATAGCCCCATGGTGGCACCCGATACGTCTGGCGGAAGATTTAGCGATCCTGGACAACATGACCGGTGGGCGTGTCGAAGTAGGTTTCGGCAGGGGGATCTGGCCGTATGAGGGACCCCAGTTTCATCCGAACGCGGATCCTCGCAAGGACAAGGAGAACAGGGAACTGTTCCGCGAGACCGTGGAGATAGTACGGGAAATCTGGGAGAACGAGTTCTTCTCGTACCGAGGAACGAACTACAGCTTTCCCGCCGAAAATACGGTATTCTCGCACCCTTCATATCCGCCGAACCCAAAGTGGCTGGACGGTGAGGAGGTAACGAAACTGCGTGTAACACCGCGTCCCTATCAAAAACCGCATCCTCCTATGTGGATGACGGTGTCCACTGACAACTCCGTAACGACGGCAGCAGAACTCAGGCTGAACGCCTGCTACTGGCAGCCCCCGGCGCTCAGGATAAGGCAGCGAATGGAACTCTACGCCGAAGTCAGGTCTAGGGCGGAGGGACGGCATTTCGAGCTGGGAGAGGGGCAGGCCGTCATGCGCTCGACCTATATCGCGTCTTCGATGGAACAGGCGCGGCGCGAGGCTGAAGAAGCCGTAATGTCTTCCTTCATATTCAACGACCCGTTTCGGGGAAGGCAGGTATTTACCAACCCAGGGGAGGCGCTGGACCCCGATGTGAAACTGGATTGGGATTTTCTCGAACCCCGCACTCTTCTGGTCGGCTCTCCCGAGAATGTGATAGAGAAAATTGAAGAACTGAGAGAGATTTGCAACCTGGAGTACCTGCTAATCTCCTTTTCTCACACCGGTCTGACACTCCGTGATTCTCTGAGAAACTTGGAGAACTTCGCCACGAAGGTGATGCCCCATTTCACATAATTGAAGCATCGGTTCTTCCGTGCAGCCTCCCGACCGCCATCATCTCCGAGCGGGCGCAAGCCGCGCTCTTTGCAACTCCTCGGTTGTCACGGGCGGCTGTGCGATTAGCTCATCGTACAGTGATTTAGGCGGATCGATGTCTCGCAGTGCCGGTAAGACCTCTTCACCCATGAGCCTTACGGAACGCATCAGTTTTTCGTGCTCGATTCCGCCGAACATCATCCAGTTGCTTATGTGCGTCGCGCCTGCTGCCGATGCGCGCCGGAACTTTTCGATGACGGTTTCCGGGCTGCCGAAGTAGAGCCTGTCGAGAAACGCTTCGTCGTCCAGTTCGCCATCGAACGGGGTTGCCTGTACAGCGCCGTTACTTACGTCGTGGCGGCTCAGTCCGCGCTGGGCGCGAATCTGCCAGCGCACATAGGGCAATGCCTCCAATGCCTCTTCGTCCGTGGGCGCGACGTGCGTCATGCACTGCAAAGCAAGGGATGGCGTTGTGAACGGCTTGCCCAGCCCTTTCCGGGCTTGCAGGTACGATCCGAGCTGCTTTTTCACGCCGTCCATTCCGAGCGCGCTGGATGACAGCGGCAGCATGTCGTGCTGCGCGGCAAGCTGCATGGACTCTACGCTGGTGCCTGAAATCCAAAGCGGCGGATGCGGCTTCTGCTTGGGCTTGGGGAATACGGTTACGGGGTGCTCTATGCGGATGTGCTCGCCGTCGTAGGTGAAGGACTCGTCCGATGTCCACGCCTTGAGCAGCACATCGAATGTCTCCTGGAACTTGATCCGCGACTCGCCAAGGTCGCTGCCGAAGCCTGCCATCTCGTATCCCTGATAGCCGCGTCCTATGCCGCACATCAGCCTGCCGTCTATGAGGTTGTCGAGTACGGCTATCTCTTCTGCGAGGCGGAGCGGCTGCCAGACCGGAAGTATGACGGATGCGGTACCTATCTTGATGCGTCGCGTGCGCTGTCCGATGTAGAGCGCCTGCATCAATGGAGCGGGCGAGTTGCCGTAGTTCGTGAAGTGGTGTTCAGCGATGAGGCAGTAGTCGAATCCCATCTCCTCCGAATACTGCACTTGCTGGACGCCCTCCTCGAAGAGCGTCTTCCACTTTCGCAGCGTTGGGTTGGGCCATTCCAGAAACAAGCCGAATTTCAATTTCCTGTCCTTTATCTGGTGGTGGCGTGATCCGTTATCTCACCCCCATCCTAACCTTTCCCCATCAAGAGGGGAGGGACTTATGCAGCTTTCGTATGTTGTGCGTTAGTTGTAGCGGCTCATAGCCTCGTCGATGCCCTCGGACAAAAGGCAGACTATTGCGTCGGCGGCGCGCTCGACGGCTTCGTCCACTACCTCGCGGTCTTCCGGTTCCATGGGGCCGATGACATGCTCAATCTGTCCAGTGCCTTCGGGTGGGCGTCCGACGCCGATTCTCAGGCGAGGGAAGTCTTGCGAGCCTGCCGCCTCAATGACGGACTTGATGCCGTTGTGTCCGCCGGCGCTGCCCTTGCGACGCAGCCTCAGTTTGCCGGGCACAAGATTGATGTCATCGCACACGATGAGCAACTTGTCGATAGGTTGGGAATAGCGCGCTTGCAGGTAACTGATCGCCGCACCGCTGCGATTGACGAATGTGCGGGGCTTGACGAGTACGACGGGGTAAGCTCCGATATAGCCTTCGCCTAAGATAGCGGACCTGTTCTTGCGCTCAAGGGTGATGTCGTGCTTGTCGGCTAGGGTTTCGATGCACCAGAAGCCCGCGTTATGGCGAGTGCCGGCATATTCGGGACCGGGGTTGCCCAAGCCGATGATGACCAACGAGGGGGGATCTCTGCGTGGAGCGGGTTTGCGGCGGAAGGATTGAAAGAGGTTGAGCATACGCATAAATTATGCGAGGCTCTGGAAGAAGTCAGAGCCTCGGCGATAAGTTTCTTGTTCCCTTGGCGTTTATGGGCTATGCGAGGCTTATGATAGCGGCGAGCACAGTACCCGTCATAACAATCGAAAGCGTTACTGTGGTGCCGACTATCCACCGCGATGTAGTCACCTTTGCCTTCTCTAATTCAAGCAAAATGTCTTTTTTGGCATAGTTCAAGTCGCGCTCGAACTCCGAGCGCAAACGCTGCTCCGATGCCTCAAGCGCGGCAGTGAAGTCGGCCCGCAAACGCTGCTCAGACGCTTCAAGCGCAGCAGCGAAGTCGGCCCGCAGGCGCTGCTCAGACGCCTCAAGCGCGGCAGTGAAGTCGGCCCGCAGGCGCTGCTCAGACGCTCCGATTTCTAAACGAAATTCCCGGCTGAGCGTCTGTACGACGTTCTCCAAATCCGCTTTGGTAGCGAATTCCGTATCGGGCGGTAATTGCGACGCCTGAGTGACCATACAGTCTCCTTATTGACCTAGCCATAATGATACACCATATTACGCCGCCGCGTGACAGTCTTATTCATTAAGACGATTTCACAAATCCGCTCCGCCTTGATGGGGCAGGCTCAGCCTCAGCAGGAATGATGAATCTGGTGGTCGAAGATCACTTGTGAAATCGTCTCTATTCGTTATTTCAGCGCTTTGCCCAGCATCTCTGTGTCATGCTTTGCAAAGCGTGTTATTATGTACGGCAGTTCACGATGACGGGCGGAGCGAGTCGAATTTGACGCTTCTGCAGAAATATGGCCTGACGCCGGATGAGATAGAGCGCCGCAGCCTTGAGATGGTGGAAGCAGCGATGCCGCCGACGCCCCATCTGACGGCGAATGAGCGTTATGTGCTCGGGCGCATCGTGCGCGCGGAAGGCGAGCCTCAGATTGTCGATTCGGTGCGATTCAGCGATGGCGCTGTGAAGGACGGTATTACGGCTATCCGTGCTGGCGCCACGATAGTCACGGATGTACGCATGGTGGAGGTCGGGACATCCAAGGCGCTGCTGAGGCGCGCGGGCAATCCGATTACCACGATGATTGACGCACCGATTGTCGCGGAGCGCGCGAAACGGGAGGGTATCACGCGCTCTGCGGCTGCCATACGCGAGCTGACGGCGGAGATTGACGGCGCGATCGTCGCAGTCGGCAACGCGCCGACTGCGCTTTTGGCGCTTCTGGACAGCGTGGACGAAGGGAAGGTATCACCCGCACTGATTATCGGCATGCCTGTGGGCTTCGTCGCCTGCGCCGAGGCGAAGGACGAACTTGCGAAGCGTTCTGCGCGGCACATTACGATTCTGGGGAATCGAGGGGGAAGCAGCGCGGCGGCGGCCACACTGAACGCGCTGTTATCTCTGGCTATGGAAGACAATAGATGACTATGACTACAGAGAGAGGGAAGAACGGCGCCGTCCCGCCCGAAGAGGAATGGGGCGTGGTGCTGCTGGCGCATGGCAGTCAGCGAGGCACCCACACGATAGATGGATTGCGCGAGATGGTTAGTCGTCTCCAGGTCCGTCTTGCAGGGAATGGGGCAAGAGTCAGGATGGCATGCCTGGAATTCATTCAGCCCGACCTACCGCAAGCTGTGGGCGAGCTGATCTCAGAAGGCTGCAACGACATCACGGTGATGCCCTTCCTGCTTGGCCAGGGGACGCATACGACAGACGACCTCGAAGAGGAAATCGCCCGTTCACTGGAGGTGTATCCGCAGGCACGGATCAGGGCCTCAGAAGTGTTCGGTCCAGATCCCGCGCTGGTGGATATTGTGGTTGAGCGGGTGCTGGAACAAGGTACAGCGGGCTTGTCCTTCGACAGGCTCAGGACGAACGGCACGGATTCTGGCGCGCCAATCGGCGTGATGCTGGTGAAGGCTGGCACGCGCTCGCAGTCTGAAGACCATTTGTGGCTGTTCAAGATGGGCAGCATGTTGGGTGAGCGACTTGGCTCTCGCTATGCGGTGGCGGTAGCGCAGTCGCATTTCGGCTCTCCGACTATGGAAGAGGCGGCGGTTGAACTTGTGGAGAAGCAGGGTGTGTCCGCCGTTACATGCGTTCCTTATATTTTCTTCCCCGGGCTTATACTGACGCGGAATATCATGGGCGGTCTGGAGACGCTAGGGCAGAAATACCCCGATGTCGGCTTCGATGTTACGCCAACGCTGGGCATCGAGAATGGGCTTGTTGAGTTGACGGCACGGCGGGTACTAGACTCACGGAACGGGAACTGAAATCGAAGGGCGGATAGCAATCACCCCCATCCCTGAATCAAGTTCAGGGCAGGCTCTAACCTTCCCCCCTGATGGGGGAAGGAATTTTATGGTTCGACAGGCTCACCACGAACGGGATAGAGAGTGATGGTACGGCGAGAGAGCGATTACAGCCGTCCAACCGTGAAGCGCCGTGGGATGCGTACCGGATACACGACGGGCGCTTGCGCCGCCGCCGCCGCTAAAGCCGCAACCCTCGCACTGCTCACGGGCGAACTCGTTCGTGAGGTTACAATTCGCCTGCCAATTGGCAAGGATGCTACGTTCCAGATTCATCGCTGTGAGATTGACCGCAAGGAAAGCGTCCTCAACGGCAGCGGAAATCGAATGCCGACCGCAACTTGCTCGGTCGTCAAGGATGGCGGCGACGACCCGGATGTAACGTCAGGAGCGGAGTTAACCGCCGAAGTGTGGACCGACGGCGTTTCCGGAGACAGCGTGACCTTACTGGGCGGCGAAGGGGTCGGCACTGTCACGAAGCCGGGGACGGGTATTCCAGTGGGCGATCCTTCGATAACTCGCGTGCCGCGCCGCATGATTACGCAGTCCGTCAAAGATGCTGCGGATAGCTTGGGAGTGGCAGCACCTTTCTTCGTAGAGATCTCCGTTCCGGACGGCGAGGAGATTGCGAAGAAGACGGACAACCCGCGTCTTGGCATCGTGGACGGCATATCTATTCTCGGGACGACCGGAGTTGTGCAGCCGTTCTCCACGGCGGCATGGCGAGCGAGCGTGAACGTGTCCATCGACGTTGCCGCCGCCAACAGTCTGCCCCACATGGTCATTACCACCGGCACGCAGTCGGAGAACTTCGCAAAACGCTGGCTGGGCCTGGAGGATATGGCATACGTGAATGTAGGAATATTCACGGGAGCGGCGCTGAAGAGGTGCGTTCAGCGTGGGATTCCTCGTGCCACACTGGTGGGGATGATAGGCAAGTTCTCTAAGATTGCGATGGGATATTTCGTTACGCATGTCGCTGGCAACAAGGTGGACCCGGTGTTCCTCGCGTCCCTGGCGGCTGAGTGCGGCGCATCAGAAGATGTGCAGGCGGAAATGCGGGACGCCGCTAGCGGACGCCACTTCCAGGAGATTGCCCTAGAGCGTGGCGTGATGCCGGTATTCGACCTGATGTGTGAGAAGGTGTGCGATGCGGCGCAGGCGTACCTCGGCGACAGGGCTGACGACCTGATTGTAGATTCTATCTGCTTCGACTTCGAGGGGGGTATCCTAGGCAAAGCGACGACGGGGGCTGACATCGATTTACAGGATAGACAGGATGTCTAGGAGTGGTGGTTCGACAGGCTCACCACGAACGGAGAGCCGCGAACGGGCGCTTGGCTTGCCGGACGACGCCTTCGCGCAGAGGAGGCCGCTCAGAGGGCTAATCACCAAGTCTGAAGTGCGTGCCGTGAGCCTGTACAAGCTGGGACTGCGGCGAGACAGCATCGTATGGGATGTGGGTGCGGGGAGCGGCTCCGTGGCACTGGAAGCGGCGGTCATCGCATCGGCGGGCACGGTGTACGCGGTCGAGCGGAATGCGGAATGCGTGGAGATGCTTCAAGACAATATCGCGCGGTTGGGACCTGCCAATGTTGTCGTCGTAGAAGGCGAAGCGCCGGACGTCCTTGGCGCGCTGCCCGCGCCGGACTGCGTGTTCGTGGGCGGCGGCGGCAAGGGGCTTGTCGGCATATTGGAGCGCGCGGCGGCGCGGCTGAATACAGGCGGCCGTATCGTAGTCAATCTGGCGTCTGTCGAGCGCGTTACACAGGCGCAGTCATGTCTTGAGTCGGTTGGGTTCGATGCTGAACTCACGATGATAGGCGCATCAAGGGGCAAGGCTTTGCCGGACGGGACGATGCGGCTGGCGGCGGAAAATCCTGTCTTTATCGTTACCGGGGTTAACATGGATGTACAGGATAGAGGGGATGAGGGAGACTCTTCACCCCCATCCTAGCCTTCCCCCATCAAGGGGGAAGGGACATTTAAGTAGGATAGACAGGATGGACAATAGATTGGGGAGTCTCTACGGGGTGGGCGTGGGTCCGGGCGACCCAGAGCTGATGACGCTGAAGGCGGTGCGCGTGCTGAAGGCGTCGTCTATCGTGTTCACGCCTCAGGCCGCAGGCAGCAAGGACAGCCTTGCGCTTACGGTGGCGCGCAACTACATCGACGAGACGAGGCAGCAACTGATATACGCGGAATTCGTGATGGGCGGGACGACAGACGATGTGTGGAGCGAAGCCGCCGAGCGCATTGCGGGCTACCTGCTGAACGGCGAGGACGTGGCATTTCTCACGCAGGGTGACCCGCTGCTGTACGGCTCGTTCATGTACGTTATGGTGAAGGTGCAGGCCGCGCATCCGCAGATTCCGATAGAGGTTGTGCCGGGCGTTACGTCGATAACGGCTTCGGCATCGCGGGCGAAGATGCCCCTGGTGTCGCATGCGGAGCGGCTGGCGGTGCTGCCGGCGATGTACGGCATAGACGACCTGCGTGACGTTCTCGCTCGCAACGACACGGTAGTGCTGATGAAGGTGAATCGCAAGGCTATGGCGGCGGTGTCGCAGCTGGAGGCGGACGGCGAGTTGAGTCGCTGCGTGTTCGCGCGGCGGGCTACCACACCACGAGAGAGGATCGAGTTCAGCCTTAGAGAGGTTGCGCCTGAGGAAACGGACTACTTCTCTATGCTGATACTGAGTAGGAAGAAATTGGGAACTGACATCGATGGACAGGATAGACAGGATGGATAGTGGCGACAACGGCAAGGTGTATTTCATTGGCGGGGGGCCTGGGGACCCTGAGCTTCTGACGCTTAAGGCGAAACGCATTATTGATTCGGCGGATGTGATTATCTACGCGGACTCGCTGGTGCATCCATCGGTGTGCGAGGGCGCTAAGGAGGGCGCGCAGGTCATCGGCAGCAAGACGTTGACACTGGATGAAATCACGGACCTGATGGTGAGCGTGGCGCGTGAAGGCAAGGCGGTCGCGCGGGTGCAGAGCGGCGACCCTTCGATATACGGAGCGGTGCTGGAGCAGATGCGTCTGCTTGAGTCGGCGGGCGTGGAGTACGAAGTGATTCCGGGCGTGAGCGCGGCGTTTGCGGCGGCGGCTGTGCTGAGGACGGAGTTCACCGTGCCGGAGGTGTCTCAGACGGTGATATTCACGCGGCTGGAAGGGCGCGTGGCGATGCCGTCGGGCGAGAAACTGCGCGACCTTGCAGCTCACGGCTGCACGCTGGTGCTGTTCCTGAGTATTACGCGCATCAGCAAGGTGGTCAGCGAACTCAAGGCTGGGGCTTATGACGACGATACGCCAGTCGCGGTGGTGTACCGCGTGGGGTGGCCCGACGAAATGGTCATTACGGGCACGCTGGGCGACATCGCGCCGAAGGTGAAGCGCGCCGGGATTACGCTTCAAGCGCTGGTGCTGGTGGGCGCTGCGTTCGCTGCCGACATACGGCAGATGGAAACGAATGGCGCGACCGCATCTTCGCACCTGTACTCGTCGGATTACACGCACCTGTACAGGCGGGCAGTTGACTTCGCTAAGAGTGAGGCGGTACACCAGGCCACAAGTGATGGCTGACACGACGATAGTTGCCATCTCGCGGCGGGGCGCGGTGCTCGGTGCGCGAATTCGTGACGCGCTAGGGGACGATACTGCGCTGTATGTGGAGCGGCGGTTCTCCAATGACGCCAACGGCGCGATAGCGTTCGACCTTCCGGTGCGCCCACTCGTGGGGCGGCTGTTCGGCGAGTACGAGAATCTGGTGCTGATGATGCCTGTGGGGGCGGCGGTAAGGCTGCTGGCGGCGCAAATCGGAGACAAGCACACGGATGCGGCGGTTGTGTGCGTGGACGACGGCGGGCGGTTCGCGGTGAGCCTGCTGTCGGGGCACGTGGGCGGCGCGGATGCACTTGCGGAGCGGGTTGCGGATGCGATAGGCGCGACTGCGGTGGTTACATCGGCTTCGCATGTGCTGGGGACGCTTGCGGTTGACCTGCTCGGGCGCGAGTTCGGCTGGCGCATTGAAGCGAGTTCTGCGATGGTGACGCGGGCGAGCGCGGCAGTCGTGAACGGCGAGTCTGTGGGCGTCTATCAGGACGCGGGCGAGGGTGACTGGTGGGCTTCAGACAAGCCGCTGCCGCCGAACCTGAATATCTGCGCGACGGTAGAGGGTCTGGCAGAGTATCCGAACGTGCTGCTGATAAGCGACCGAACTGATGTATCTGATCGAGTGGCCGCGCTCGAACCTGAGACGCTGGTGGTGTACAGGCCGCGCAGTCTGGTCGTAGGTATCGGGAGCAGGCGAGGCGTGGGGATAGAAGAACTGGAGAAACTGCTGCATCGCACATTCGCCGCGTTTGACCTGTCAATCAATGCCATCAAGTGTATTGCGACGGCGGAGCTGAAGCGGGACGAGGCGGCGATGGGACTGCTGGCGGAGCGCCTGGGAGTGGCGGTCCGGTACTTCGGGGCTGACGAGCTGAACGCGATGCCGGGTCCGTCGGGGGCGTCGGAATCGCAGCGGCTGCTGGGGATTGTTGGGGTTGCGGAGCCTGCCGCACTGCTGGCTTCCGGCGGCGATATTGTCGTGCCGAAGGTGCGCTCGGCGGCGGCTACGCTTGCGGTGGCGAGAATCATCGACCCTCACCCTAGCCCTCTCCCACGGGGAGAGGGAATTTCACCCCCATCCCTTCGGCAAGCTCAGGACAGGCTCTAATCCCTGCCTTCGCAGGGGCAGGCTCTGAATCAAGTTCAGGACAGGCTCTAAGCTTCCCCCGTGGAGGGCTGACAGATATAGGTATTGAAAATATCCGCGCTTGCAATTGCGATTTCACCCCCATCCTAACCTTCCCCCGTCAAGGGGGAAGGGACTTTTACCCTCACCCTAACCCTCTCCCAGGGGGAGAGGGGACTTTATATACCCTAGACCTTAGGGCTAGTCCACGAGGAAGCGGCGAAGTTCGGTTAGCAGGAAGTCCGGGTTGTCGGAGGCGACAGGATGGCCCGAGTTGGGGACTTCGATGAACTGCATGGACGGCTGCAACTCGCGCATGCGCGACACGATTTCGGGCGATAGAAAGTCGCTCTCCGCGCCCTTGAGTTCGAGTATGGGGCATTGGATCTGCGCCCATTTCTCCCACAGCAGAGGGACCTCGCGCGCGCCGAAACTGCCGTTAATCCAGAAGATGTCCGGGTCTTGCTTTGCGATATACTTGCCGGCGTAGTTGAGGCGCAGTCCGTGCTCGGCGGTGTTGCGGTAATACTCGGCAGAGGGGCGCGGATTTGCCTGCATGCTCATCTCGACGTACTCGTCAATGCTGCGCCAGCCGAGGGGCCGGCGGTTCATGCCGCCAATCTGCTTCTGAGCGGAGGCAACGCTCATCTCCGGGCCGTAGTCGAGGCAGACCAGGTGCTTGAGGTGGGTGGGGTTGTCGCCGGCGTAAGGGATGGCGTTGCGCGCGCCGAGCGATGCGCCGACGTAGTCGCAGGGGACGACTCCAATTGCCTCCGCAAATGCGGCGAGGTCTTCGGCGAAGGCCGTAACCGCATAGCCCTCGCGGGTATGGGAGGAGTCACCGTGCCCGCGCTGGTCGAGGGCGATGACGCGGAACTCGTCGCGCAGTTCGCGGGCGATGTGGTCCCAGTTGTGGGCGTTGCCGCCCTGCCCATGCACGAGCAGCAGGTTGCGCGGGGAGTCGCCGCCCCAGTCGAGGTAATGGATGGTGAGTCCGTTGACTTCGATGTAGTGGTCGGTGGGTGTGGCGGTCACGGTGATTTCTCCCTAGTACTAACATCGATGGACAGGATGGGTAGGATGTTCACTCCCATCCTAGCCTTCCCCCATCAAGGGGGAAGGGACTTTTCGTGCCCTTTCCCCTTGGGTGAGGGCGCTGATCGGATTTGTAATGCAAACCGCCTTGTGTTCCCTTACACAAGGCGGAGTTGACTTGAACATTTGAATATGGGCGCAGATGCGCGTCTAGCGGTTGCGGCGGCGGCGAATGCGCCTGAGACTGCGCTGCTTGTCGAGGCGCGTCTGTTCGCCCTTGGAGCGGAAGAAGCGGCGATTACGCAGTTCGCGCAGGATGCCGGAACGCTGCATAGTGGTCTGGAAGCGCCTTAACAGGGCTTCGGGGTCTTCGCCATCGCGTAGGGTAACGTATGCCAAGTGTGTTTCCTCCGGGTATTGATCGAACAACGGGATGGGCGGCACGGAGATGCACGCCTGCACCAGAAGTATATCATGCGTCGCTCGGTTTGTCAGGTATCGGGCGTCAGGCGTCAGGTGACGGGAGCTGACATCGATGCACAGGATGGGGAGGATATTTTGTCCCGCTCACCCGCATCCCCCTGTCTGCACAGAGGCAGGCTCTGAATCGAGTTCAGGGCAGGCTCTGGCCTTCCCCCGTCAAGGGGGAAGGGACTTTGGGAAGGGATTGCGGTTGAGGTTTCACCCCCATCCTAACCTTCCCCCATCGAGGGGGAAGGGACTCTTGACTTCAGCCCTCACCCTAGCCCTCTCCCAGGGGGAGAGGGGACTTGTCGGGAAGGTGTTGTGCTAGGGGTCGTGGGTGAGCTTGCGCCAGCGGATGATGCTGAAGTCTAAGTCCATGCCCGGGTTGAGACGGGTGAGGCGCTCTTCGTATCTTCTCCTGAAGTCTTCCAGTTCTTCCTCAGTGTTAAGGAAGTCCTCCATTGCGGGTGGTATTCGGATGGCTTCTTGATATTCCTCTTCGCTAAGCTCGTTGCCCTTGCAGTCGTGACGCCTGTCTTCGCAGGGGCAGGGGTCTGAATAGACCTCGTAGTACACGGGGCCGTGCAGGCTGAACTCTACGGCCTCTTCGCGCTGGCGCTTCATTTCCTCTCGGCGCAGGCGCTCTTCTCTCTCTGCAATAGTCTCCACAGGCTCCGCTTCAGTTTCTTCCTCTACGAGAGCGTACTGGGAGCCCTGACGCAGCAGTTCCCTGCTGGCCGACATCCTGTGATGGGGCTTGAAGTCAGCAAGCTCTCCCTCCATAGCGTTCACGAGGAAGGTTACGATTGCCCTGCCGTTGTTGGTCTCTTCCTTTACTATCTGGGATAGTTCCGTTTGGATTCGCCTGTCCGCTCTGCGTGTGTCTCTGCGCTCGCGTCTCGTGGGGGGCTGCGGGTCCAGGTTGTCAATGAATGCCTTGGCTTCGGTGCCTCCGAACTTTTCGAGCAGTCTTGCGGCGTCCATGCGGTGGCATACTTTGAAGTCCGGCAACTCGCCTTCCATGACGGAGAGGAGGAACCTGACGATGGTTCTGCCGTTGTCGGTCTCATCCATGATGATGTTATGGACCGATTCGGTGAAATCGGATTGTTGTTTATGTTGTGCTATGAGTTGTGCGAGCATGGTTTTGTGTTTTCGGGGGGGTCTCACCCCTATCCCTTTTCCCTCTGGATTCCTGTTTTTGCGGGGATGGCAGTGTGAGAACATCACCCCCATCCTAACCTTCCCCCGTCAAGGGGGAAGGGACTTTTGGCTTTGCCCCTACTTTGGGGGCTAACAGGATGTACAGGATAGCCAAGATGGATAGATAATATGTTCCTTTATAGTACCCATGATAAGTACGAATGTGCATGTTGTCAAGGGGGAGTTTTTACATCGATGGACAGAATGGACAGCGTTTATGCCCAGCGCCAGTCATCCCGGGAATCTGGCGAGATGGACTTTGCCAAATGTTGAAGCCATGAGTGAAGACGGGGATATTCTGTTATTATACTGAGGTGGGAATGAATAGGGTGATGGCTCATAGGATAGGTGTTCCCTGATGGCAGAACTGGATGGATTACGCGTAGCAACACTTGAAGCACGGATGACGGGCGCGCTGGCGAGCCTGATCAGCAAGCGTGGCGGCGAGCCGGTGTGTGCGCCTGCCTTGCGCGAAGCTCCGCTGGACTGCGCGGACGATGTGCGTTACCTGCTTGATAAGCTGGAGAAGGGAAGCCTGGATGTGGTGGTGTTCCAGACCGGCGTGGGCGCAAGGGCGCTGTTCAAGGAGGCGGACAGGCAGGGACGGCTAGACTTTCTGCTGGATTCGCTGCGTGGAATCACGACCGTTTGCCGTGGGCCGAAGCCAACCGCGGCGCTGAAGCAGGTGGATGTGCAAATCTCCGCCGGGATCGAATCACCTTACACTACTAAGGAACTGCTGGAAGCGCTTACCGCGCTGCCGGTGAGGGGAAAGCGGCTGATGGCACTACAGTACGGGGAGCGCAATGCCGCGCTGATGTCAGCGCTCGGAGAGCAGTGCGCGAGTGTGGATGAGCTATGCCTGTACGAATGGCAACTGCCGGACGATGTCAGCCCGATGGAATCGCTGATAGACGAGCTGCTGGATGGGCGCATAGACGTGATTACGTTCACAAGCCAGGTGCAGATCCGGCATCTCTATATGGTTGCGGAGGCCAACGGCGTGCCGGAGGATGAGCTGTCGGATGCGCTGAATACGAGGACTATCGTGTGTGCTGTGGGGCCGACGTGCGCGGGGGCGCTGGCGGATGTGGGAGTGGCGACCGATACTCAGCCGGAGTATCCGAAGATGGGGCACATGGTGAATGCGCTGGCGAAGTATGTGGGGCAGCGAGAATTGGTTAGCCGGTAATCTTACGCCGATGCGCGGAGCGGGACTTTCAGTTGGGGCAGGTTTAGCGACCTGCCTTTTTTGTTGGATGGTAGATCATTGACCTGGAACACTTCGGTATTTTCAGTATATGCTGGTGCTGCAATCAAGTCTGGGTATCGAGCGCGTGGATTCCAGCCTGCGTGGGAATGATTCTGTACCCTCACCCCCTGTCTGCACAGGGGCAGGCTCTAACCCTCTCCCAGAGGGAGAGGGGACTTAACATATTGATGACAGTGTGAAAATATCAACCTCATTCCTTAATCGAGTTCAGGACAAGCTCTAACTCCTGCCTTCGCAGAGGCAGGCTCTTCCGCCGTCAAAGGCTGATAGGGGTAGGCATTGAGAAAAAGAGGGCTTGCGGTTGGGATTTCACCCCCATCCTAGCCTTCCCTCGTCAAGAGGGAAGGGACTTTGGCTCGGTGATCACAGCCGCTTTGGGCATTTACACATCCTTGTCACCCCATCGAAGGGGGAAGGGACTTCTGCATTCGTCTCTCTCTTATAGTGTCCTGCTTGACCGAGGCAAATGTGCTTCTGTAACATCGCCTCACTGCTAATTCCGCCATACAAGCATATAGCCAAGACATTCACACAGCGAAAGGAATCCACCATGACCTCTACTCGAAAACCCGTCGCCGTTGTTATAGGCGCGACATCGAAATGGCAGTCTGACGGTCGCAATACGCGGCTCATCCATGGCACAGACCTCGACGACAGCGACATCCCGGTCGGAGTACGCTGGGGCGTAGGCGGCGCGATCTCGCAGAAGTTCGCGCAGGAAGGCTTTCTGACCGTCCTGACAACGCGCACTGCGTCCAACGCCGCCGCTCTTCAGGCGGCCATCGGCGAACAGGGCGGCGAAAGCATCATCGTGGAGCTTGACCTCGCGGATAGGGATTCGATATCGAATGCGTTCGCGCAGATACGCGAAGAGGCCGGCGAGCCGGACGTGCTGGTTTATAACGCCGGCTACATCGACGGGCGCGACCTGCCGCCGGAAAAGGAACTGCTGGAGCACATCCCGTTCGAGATGCTGGAGACCGCTCAGCACATCTCCGTCAGCGGCCCGTTCCTCGTTGCCAAGGAGGTGCTGTCCGCGATGCGAGAGCGGGGCGACGGCACGATCCTGTTCTCCAACAACTCGTCGTCGCTGCGTGGCAAGAAGCGCTATACGGGGCAGTCGCTGTACTATCCCAGAGTCATGATGCGGACGCTGGCGCAGGCGCTGACCGAGGAATACTCGGAGTACGGCGTGCATGTCGCGAACGTGGTCATAGACGGCACGATTGACTCGCCGGGCACGCGGGCGATGCCGCGCTCGCAGCAGAACCCAGAACTACTGATAAACCCGGTCAAGATTGCCGAGGCGTTCTACTACCTGTACACACAGGACAGGTCCTGCTGGACACACGAACTTCAATTGACGCCGTATCCGGTGAAGCCGAGCTTCTAGGGGCGCAGGCTATCAGGACGGTAGGATTATCCGCTCATATCGATATGATGCTCAGTCCTTCAAGACGCTCGAAGTGACGACGATTGTTGCTTAACAGGTCTGCTGCCGGCCAGCCGCGCCTCATAGATGTCCCGTATCAGTTCATCCGCGTCGCGCGTATCCTTCCAGCCGCCGGCAGTCGCCCTTAGCGCTTTGAGACCGCGCTCGGCACGCGACGCCCGCGTTTCCACCTCTATGCTTACGGACAGGTTCGCGCCTTCTTGGATGTCGAGCGGCTCCAAGGGAACAATCGCGCCGTTGGAGTATGTCGCTCTCACCGTGGTCTTCATCATAATGCCTTTCAGCCTTGCATTACGGTTCGGTTGCGACGATTATATCATACGGTTGTGGCGACACCGGAACCGATGCTGTACATCTGATCTATGCAACTGACGAACTCGACAAGATTGCAGAGGCGTTCTACTATCTCTATAAATTGGTAGAAGTCGCGTTGGACGCCTGAGTTGCAGTTGACGCCGTATCCGGTGAAGCCGAGCTTCTAGGGTTTGACCAGTGGAGCGAGTAACTTGAACGAATCGGAAGGAGTGTCCGGATGGATGTAGGAATGATGATGATATATTCCAGCTACGGCTGGGAAGAAGGCTCGGACGGTCAGATGTGGGAGGAGGAGCTGCGTCTTGCCGAAATCGCGGCTGATTCGGGCTTCGATTGTCTGTGGTCGGCGGAGCATCACTTCAACGACTATTCCTTTGTGCCGGACAACCTCCAGCTGATGACGCACCTCGCGGCACGGCATCCGGACATAGATGTGGGCACTGCCGCAGTGATATTGCCATGGCACAATCCACTGCGCGTGGCGGAGAACGCTGCCGTTCTCGACCTGTTGAGCGGTGGTCGCCTTAGGCTGGGGTTCGGGCGAGGTCTGGCGCGGCGTGAGTTCGAGGCATTCGGCATGAGCATGGACGAGTCGCGGGAGCGATTCGACGAGGCGGCTCCGATGATTGTGGATGCGCTCAACACGGGATTTATCGAGGGCGATGGGAAATACTACAAGCAGGAGCGCACGGAGATACGGCCTCGCCCGCAGCACTCGTTCGACGGGCGCATATATGCCGTTGCCGCGAGCGACGAGTCCGTCCTGTCGGCTGCCAAGCTGGGCGCGCACATCATCATGTTCGCCGACCGTCCATGGGAGATGAGGATGCCGGGCATCGAGCGCGGCAGGGCGCTACACCGCGAGTTTCACGGCACGGAGCCGCCAAACCTGTTGCTCACGGAGTTCGCGATATGCGGCACGGACCTTGAGCAGTGCGAGGAAGAGGCTCGTCAGTACCAGGGCAAATTCGTGGAGAGCAATTTCTATCACTACGAGTTTCTTGGCGATCACTTCAGGTCGGTGAAGGGCTACAACGCCTACCAGCAGAAGGCGGATATGGCGCGCGCGGCCGGACTGGATGGGGCCGTCGAAGGCTTCATGAAGGCTGCGAGTTGGGGTACTCCGGACAAGATTCTCAGAGGGCTTGAGGAGCGCAGGGCGATTGTGGGCGACTTTGAGCTGAATGTTGCGTTCCGCTTTGGCGGTATTCCGCTGGATATTGCGGAGCGGAGTTTGAAGCTGTTCGCGAAGGAGGTGCTGCCGGTGGTGAAGGGGTGGTAGGGTGGAGAAAAGTTGTTACTCTCCAAACAGTCGATGGTCGGTTTTAATCGTCACAGGGGTTGAGATAAGGACCGGGAGTAACTTGACCGATTTTGACACGCCTAGTTAATATCGATTCACATTAGGCGAAGTAAGGACTTGTGGGCCATGGCCGGCCAGAGATTGCAGATAGCATTAGAGCCTGGAGTTTTGCGATGGGCACGCGAACGGGCGGCACTTAGTGCGGATGACCTAGCGAGTAAAATGCAGGTCAAGCCAGAGCGTGTTCAAGAATGGGAGCGCATCGGCAACATTACGATGGCGCAGTCAAAGCGGTTGGCGGTTGCTACGTACACCCCTCATGGCTATCTTTTTCTCTCCGAGCCTCCTGATGAAGACCTACCCATAGCAGATTTCCGTACCAGAAAAGAAGAGCCTCTGCGCCGTCCTAGCCCAAACTTGCTAGATACCGTTTATTCCATGCAACGCCGGCAAGAGTGGATGCGTGACGAAGTTATTCGCCAGTACGAAGAACCTCCGCTGCCATTCGTAGGAGCATTTACGATAACAGACGACCCGTCAAATGTTGCCGAGGCGATGCGAAGTGTCCTCAACATTGCCGACGGTTGGGCAGCGTCCGTACTTAATTGGTCTGCCGCGCTTAGGCATCTCCGAGACAAGTCAGAAGACGCCGGAATACTAGTGGTATTTAATGGCGTTGTCGGAAACAATACTCATCGGAAACTTGACCCAGAAGAATTCCAGGGTTTCGCATTGGTGGACGAGTACGCTCCTCTTATTTTTGTGAATAACGCTGACTTCAAAGCGGCTCAAATGTTTACATTAGCTCACGAACTGGTGCATGTTTTCATAGGAGAAACGGGCGTGTCTCACTTTCAAGACATGCAACCAACTGCTGACGTCACCGAGCAATTTTGTGATAAAACGGCTGCTGAATTCTTGGTCCCTGAAAGCCAATTGCGTGCATTCTGGAATCGATCGCAGTGGAGCAGAGATCCATACTCTAACGTTGCACGCCATTTCAAGGTCAGTTCCATAGTCGCGGCACGGCGCGCACTAGACCTAGAATTGATTGACAGGGTTACCTTTCTGGACTTTTATGAGGAACATAAGAATGCTGAGTGGGCTGCTGTCCAGACAGCGCAAGGTGGCGGAAACTTTTGGATAAACCAGATCTGGCGCGTGGGCCCGCGCTTTGCCTCCACAGTCTTTTGCGCCGCCAAAGAGGGTAGATTGACATACACAGATGCATACTCACTTACGGATCTAAAGGGTGATACATTCGAGAATATCCCCGATCACATGGAAGTCATCAGATGACAAATCAAGGCAATACATTGCTATTAGACTCTGACGTCCTGATTTCTGCGCATCGAGATCGGTACGCGCCCGACTATTGCCCCGGTTTCTGGGATTGCCTCGCGCATTACCTCTCCAATGGTAGAATGTTGATCATTGATCCTGTACGTGCGGAAGTAAATTACCCGCCTGAGTTAGTACACTGGATCGCCCAACTGCCACAACATTCATTCGCTGCTATTGATGCACTCGTTACCAATACTTACAGGCAAATGTTTGACTGGGTTCAAGCAAACCCTCAATTCAACGCTGCTGCGGCCAACAAATTTGCAAGTGCAGCGGATGGCTGGTTGGCTGCTTATGGTCGGGAGCACAACGCAATTGTCATTACCAATGAAGAGTCTGCCCCAGACTCCAAATCCACCGTGAAACTTCCAGACCTTTGCTCTATATTTCAAGTCAATTGTGAAAACACACAATACATGCTGCGTGAATTACAAGCACGTTTTGATTGGAGAGGTCCATAAGAACTCCATTAACTCGCCTCACCTTAAACATTCACCATTCCCCAATTCGACAACCCCCGCCCCACAATGCTACTATCTCAGCAGCGCTTGATTGCCAGCGTACAAGCACGTTCTTAAACCATTGGAGGATCGGCCCATGACCAGTAACGCCCTCGATTATTCGACGCTTTTTAATAAGGATTTGCCTGCTCCTGCGGTTCAGTGGGAGGGGCATCCTAGATATAACTTCATTGGGGGGCACAGCGATCCTGATTCGGTGCCGATGGCAGGGTTTATCGAGGCTGCTACTAATGTGTTCAGCGGCGACCCGAAGTATATGTCGATGTACAGCCTCGACGGGCCGCAGGGGATTCTGCCGCTGCGCCAGTTCGTGGTTGATAAGCTGAGGACGCATCGCGGCATTGATATTACGACTGATGAAGTGCTGATTACTTCCGGCTCCGGGCAGGGGATACAGATTGTGAACGAAGTGCTGCTGGAAGAGGGGGATACGGTCATCGTGGAGGAGTTCAGCTTCTCCGGCGCGCTGAACTTTCTGCGAAAGCGCAATGTCAACTTCGTCGCCGTGCAGATTGACAATGACGGCATACGGATGGACCACCTGGAAGAGATACTGCAAGACCTGCGGGGCAAGGGCGTGCAGCCCAAGTACATCTACACAATCCCGACGCTGCAAAATCCCAACGGCTCGGTGATGAGCATGGAGCGCCGCCACCGGATGCTGGAACTGAGCGCGGAGTACGGCGTGCCTATCTTCGAGGATGAGTGCTACGCGGACCTCGTGTTCGAGGATGAGTACGAGCCTGCTATCAAGGCGCTGGACGATACGAATCGCGTGGTGCATATCGGCTCGTTCTCCAAGAACCTGGGACCTGCGATGCGCCTGGGCTACATGGTCGCGCCATGGGAGGTGTTGAGCCGCTTCATAACGGCCAAGGCGGACGCAGGCTCAGGCGTTATGGACCAGCTGATTGTGGGAGACTTCTTCACGAACCACTACGAAGAGCATATCCAGGACCTGCGGGCGGCGTTACAGCGCAAGCGAGACGCGCTTGGCGGCGCGCTGCGGGAGTCTTTCGGGCCGAACGTGGAGTTTGAGATTCCGAGGGGCGGGATGTACCTGTGGCTCAAGTTCCCGGATGGGGTTGATGTGCGTGATCTGGTCGCGCCCGCGCTTGAGGAAGGGATCGCGTTCAACCCGGGGCCGGACTGGTCCGCCGACCCGGAGGCTGCCGCCAACTACATCCGGCTATGCTTTGCGCTTCCCTCAGTGGAGGATATATGGGAGGGTGTGGCAAAGCTGGCTGAGGTGTTTCGGAGAGAGGGCGCGCTGCCTTAATTTTCCGCGAGTGCTGTTTTCTGTACCGGTCCGAAAGTTCCGTGAGCATACCAAAGGTGAGCATACCAGATGGGGTTGGCATAGTTCATTTCACCTCTATTCCTTGCCGTCGCAGGGGCAGGTTCTAACTTTCCCCCATTGTAGGCTTGGGAAGGTAGATATTGAGAATAGCCGTATACCGAGTTGCGATTTCACCCCCATCCTAACCTTCCCCCGTCAAGGGGGAAGGGACATTGGGTATCCGCTTACGGCCGTTTTGCAAATTTACCTACCCCTGGCAGCCCGTCAAGGGGGAAGGGATATTGGGCAGCATTTGCAGCCGTATTAAGCAATTGCCTACCTTTGTGAGCGCATCAGGGGGAAGGGACAAGATAAACGGCAAATTTGCCTGCCTTTAATACAAAAGTCCCATGTAGTTTTAGAATACTGCTGGTTTATAATGTCGCCATAACCGGCAGATTTTCGAATTAGTGCAGGCTATGGAGGACGCTTCGCCTTGGAACTCCAGCAGTCTTTGTTCGCCATAGGAGTGATGATTGTAGTCGCCAAATTGCTGGAAGGCATCTTCAGGCGCTTTGGCATTAACTCCATTTTCGCTTACGCCAGCACGGGAATCTTTCTGGGTCCCGTGACCGGACTAATAGTGCCCGGAGCGGATATTGAGATCGTGCTGAGCATCGGCATCTTCATCTTCTTCTTCTTGATTGGGCTTGAAGAACTGGATATCCGGGGATTCCTGTCAGCAGTTCGCGGCCGCTTGTTCCTCGCCGCAGTGCTATCCGTGACAATATCGCTGCTGGTGTCTCTTGCGGTTACAACCGACATCATAATCGATCTGGGTCTGAACCTGAACTTCACCGAGGCGCTTGCACTGTCCGGAGTGCTGTCTCTGTCAAGTCTCGGCATCGTCGCCAAAGTTTTGGTGGACGAGGGGCGGCTCAGGGAGGCAGTGGGCGTGCAAATCTTCACTGCCGTGGTTATTGCGGAACTCCTCGCTCTCTTCGTCGTAGGGTTTGCGATAAGCGAGCAGTTCGATGTAGGAGCGGGCGATGCGCCCGCGCTGGACATGCTTAGTATCGCGATCGTTGTCGGTCAAATCCTCGCCTTCGCGGTAGCAACGTGGCTAATCTCCACGAGAATTCTTCCCAGGGTAATCGTCCTGTTGCGTCGCTTCTTACGGGTGCCGCAACTCTCGTTCGGCCTGCTGCTGGGCGGGCTGTTCCTCGTTGTGGTGGCTGCGGAAGAGGTCGGTTTGCATGGCTCGCTTGGCGCTCTTCTCTTTGGCGCAGCGCTTTCGATGCTGCCCTATCAGGTCCGCCGCGACATAATGCCGGGTCTGCGCAGTGCGGCGGAGGGGCTGTTCGTCCCATTGTTCTTCGCGTCGGCAGGCCTGCACCTCAACCTTGATTTCGTGGAACTGCCGCCGCAGACTATAGCGGCGCTGGTATTCGTGCCGCTGATAGGCAAGTTCGCCGCGGCTTTCATCAGCGCGTACATGACCCGGCTTGAATCTCCCTTCGCGACGGCAACGGGCCTGATGGCGAAGGGCGTGGCAGAAATCGCGCTGCTCATCCTCCTGTTGCACGCGGGCGCGATCAACGACGCGGTCTTTTCCCTGATGCTGCTGATAATGTTCGGGTACATTCTGTTGACGCCGATGGGGATGATCTACGCGCTAAGGAAATTGAGACGCGTGAGCAGCGTCGGAAGAGATCAGCCGGTCCCGCCGTCGTTTGTGCGCTTCGCATTGGATGGCATGCGTGTGGGCGACGTCCTGGATACCGACCGAAGACACCCGGAACAGTCCCTGACCGTTAGAGCATTTACCGATAACTGGCTCGTGCCTGAGCAGCACGACTATGTAATAGAAGACCAGGGCAAGTTCGCCGGAATAGTGTCGGTGGGAATGTTGCGCTACTTGCCGCACAGCGAATGGGAGCACACCACGCTGGGCAGCGTTACAAGGCGAATCGATACACCGGAAGCCAGTTCGGACGAATTCGTCGAGGATGTCTTGCAGCGAATGACGGAGAACTCGACAACCGTGCTGCCGGTTGTCGATCCCGAGACGAGTGAATTCATCGGCTCCATTTCCAGTCACGAAGTTGTGGAGATGATTGTCCTGACCGCGCGGGGGCACTAAGTATAGGGCACAATTCCCACGGTTTCGTACTGATCCGGAGTTCGCACCCAGGGCGGTGATCCTTCCCCCATGGTTACTAGGGGCCCACATGATTACTAGTGGTGGGCATAATTCATCGCACTGTCATGCCCTGTCTGCACAGGGGCTGGCTCTTCCCCCATCAAGGGTTGAGAGGGGTAGATATTCGGCATTTCTAATGCAACGGCGTTGCACTTCAATCAATCCGGATTCTGGCTGTCAATCCGAATGAATTGAGGAATCTAGCGTCCTTAGCTACGAGCGGGCTTGCTGTATGACAGAGATTCCAGATTCTTCACTCCGCTCCGCTACGTTCAGAATGACAAAGTGAGAGAGGCTGCGTTCAGAATGACGGAATGGGTAGTCTTTGTACTGAAATCACTCCATTACCAACCCGTTTCAGCCCATCAAAGGGGGAAGGGAGGAGAGAAGCGACAATTTTGCCCAGCCCTAAATGATGACGCATTCATCTCCCTGATGTGGTAATCTTGTGCGCGTCAATCGGCTGTCTTCCTGACTGCGATTTGGAGACGGCCCACAACAGCATTATTGAGGTGCATGAAATGAAGATAACGAATGTAAAAGTCGAAATGTTCAACTGGGCGTCCGAGTCGTGGAGAACCGGCGTAGGAACTAGCTTCGGACAGACACGGCAGCTCGGAATCGTAACCGTGGAGACGGATGAGGGCATCAACGGCAATGCCTTCCTGGGGTCGTCGCGGATGGGCGCGGACCACTATTCGCTTGGGCTGATAGAGTTTCTTAAGCCGCTAGTCATGGGCCGCAACCCGCAGGACATCGGCGCGATATGGTGGGACATGTGGAAGATGAACCGCTCTGTCTCGACGAACGCGATCGGCGCAATCGACATCTGCCTGTGGGACATCAACGGCAAGATTGCCGGCCAGCCCATCCACAGGCTGCTAGGCACCTGCAAAGAGACCGTCCCTGTCTATTCTTCCACGGCGTACTGGGAGACGACGGGGGAGTATGTGGAGGAGGCGCTCCGCTTCCAGGACATGGGATGGACGGCGCACAAGATACACCCTCATGGCAATCCCATGTTTGACATCGAAATCTGCAAGGCGGTGCGCGAAGCGGTCGGCGACGACATGAAGCTGATGCTCGACTCGATGTGGGCGTACCAGTATGAAGATGCCATGCGCGTCGGACGGGCGATCGAAGACCTGAACTACTACTGGTACGAGGACCCGTTGGTTGAAGAGGACATTTACAACTACGTCAAGCTGCACCAGAAACTGGACATTCCCATCATGTCCACCGAGTACGCACCGGGCCGCTACTACGGGATGACGTCGTGGATTACGCAGTATGCCACCGACATTTTGCGCGGCGACGTTGCGGTTACGGGCGGCATTACGCCGATGGTGCGGCTGTGCCACCTCGCTGAGGGCTTCAATATGAAGTGCGAGATCCACCATGGTGGCAACTCGCTGAACAATGTGGCGAACCTGCACATCACCATGGCGGTGCCCAACTGTGAGTTCTTCGAGTTCTTCCCTTGCACGGGCGCGAACATGTACGGACTGGTGGAAGACATCGACATGACGGGCGGCGTAGTCCATGCTCCCAATGAGCCGGGGCTTGGCTACCAGATAGACTGGAACCTCGTGAAGAGGGAATACACGGCGACCGTAGAGTAGTCTAGGAAGGGACTTAAGACGATTTCACAATTCCCCTCCCCTTTGACTGGGGAGAGTTTGGGTGAGGATGAAAAGCATCAAGGTGCCTGTGATTCCACGATTTCCGGATTCCTGCCTCCGCAGGAATGACGAATCTGGTGGTCGAAGAGCATTTGTGAAATCGTCTCAGGGACTTAGTCCAATAGCAAACGGGATCATCTCTGGGATGGTGGAGCAACTATGGCGCAGTATGAAAGATACAACGAGAATCGCGCTAAGGCACTGCTCAAGTCCGGCGAGGCGGTGCGGGCGTTCAACGTGTTCGAGTCGCTGAGACCCTCGATGGTCAGTGTCATCGCTCAGACCGGCTATGACATGGTACTTGTCGAGACTGAGCACATCCTTCACAATCCTGAAACGCTGACCGGGTTTCTGGTAATGGCCCGTCAAGCCGGACTATGTCCTACCGTTACTATTCCTGAGGTGTCGCGTACGTTGGTGTCTCGCACCCTTGACGCGGGAGCGCTCGGAATATGCCTGTCGCACTCAGAGACCGCCGAGCAAGTGGATGAACTGGTTCGCTGGATGAAGTATGCCCCCGACGGCGAGCGCGCATTGGCGCACGGACCGAACACCGCCCACCTAATCGAGGACGCCGCCGCCTACTGCGCCGAAGCTAATGCGGCAACGCTGCTGATACTGAAGATAGAGTCGCGTCTGGGGCTGGAAAACGCCGAGGCGATGCTTTCGAATGAGTGGGTGGACGGAGTTGTTTTCGGGCCGGGAGACCTTGCGGCTGACATGGGCTTGCACGGTCAGCAGGACCATCCCGACCTGATATCTGCGATGGAAACGGTAGCCGAAATTGGACTAGATAAGGGCAAGGCGGTTGAGGCACCCGTTTATGCTACCACCTCTGCCGAGTACAGACGCCTCAGAGAACGTGGATTCCAGATATTCGGCCCAATCAGGACGACCGAGTATGATCTGCTGAGAAGCGCGGCGTCCGATGCAATCGCGCCGTTTCAGTAGGGACTATGGGAATATGGGGTTACTCAAGTCCCAGAAGTTCAAGGGTGTCCCGTTCGATAATGCCCTCAAGCAGTTCGATAGGGACTTCCGGCAGGCTGTGTCGCGCGGCGAAGACGTTGAATCCCACGAGTGCGTCTATCGTCTCTTGCGGGGTCGTCAGCGGCCAGTCGGAGGCGAAAAGCAACTTGTGCATAACGCTCCACTCAAAGGCGAGCCGCATGCCGTTGTACATCTGCCACGGCCGGTAGAACTGCCCGGAGACGTCGGCGTACACATTCGGGTGCTTGCGAATGACTGTGATGCAGTCCTCATGCCAGGGGTGCGCCATATGCGCCATCACAATTTTAAGGTCGCGGAAGTCCATTGCTAGTTCGTCCATAACCAGTGGGTGGGCGTACATAAGGGGTGCCGCACGCATGGGGGCTGTCCCCTGGTGAAAGACGATAGGCAGACCCCTGCGCTGGGCGAATTCGTACACTCTGCGAGCTTCGTCGCCAAGCGGGTCGAAGTTTTGGTAGTTGGGCGCGAGTTTCATGCCCTTCAGCCCCAGGTCATCGGTACATCGCTCTAGTTCATCCATCACATCCGGAGCTTCAGGATGTACCGACATAAACCCAATCACCTTGTCCGGATACGCCCTTGCCAGCGCTGATGCAGTGTCGTTGACCCCGGACTGCGATCTCATCACCCCCATGTCGTCCTCGCTGCCATGCGGGTTGATCGCCACTCCGAACACGATTGCTCTGTCCACGGGGCCCATATCCCTGATGTAGTCGTCGAAGCTATTGGTCAGCCGCACGGTGACATCCGGACGCATGACTTCGTTGAAGTTGGCTTCTGCGTCCGGCACCCGGTCTGTATGTGTGGGGATATGCGTGTGAATATCGATAATCATGCTGCCACCTGAGTTTACTCAGTCCAACCGGGCCACCTTCAGGGGGTTACGACGTATGACAGCTGAATTGAAACTGATTGCCTTCAGTATCTGCCACATCAGCCAGGCGCAAACCGGGAACACCTCCATCGTACGGCGCGAGTGTCACAGTTCCGCCCGCGGCAGCGAGTTCATCACAAGCATCTTCGATGTTGCTGACCTCGAAGCTGAGGCCGGTAGAGCGAAGACCTTCTTTGCGGCCAATGTGCAGTGCAACCGTAGCGTTCCCAAATGTCAGCTCTGACCAGCCGGGCGACTGGACCTGGACATCCAGACCGATTACATCCCTGTAGAACTCAAGCGACCTAGCCATGTCACTCACCATGAGCATGTACAGGACCTTTGTTACTTCCATTTTCAGCACCAGTCCTTTCCGTTCCACACGCCATGTCGAATGGATTCGCACGTCCGGTGCTTAGAACACATCCGCCATCATCATGTCCGCGTAGGTCTCCCGCCGCCGGATGAGCCGTGCATCCCCGTCCTTAGCCATAACTATGGCGGGCCTGCCGTTAAGGTTGTAGTTGCTTGCCATCGAAGGCGCGTAAGCCCCGGACGACGGAATTGCCACGATGTCGCCCGGCTGGACTACGGGCATCTTGATGTCGTTGATCAGCACATCGCCGGACTCGCAGTATTTCCCTGCAAGAGTAACCACTTCCGCGGGTGGCGCGGACATCCGACTCGCAAGCACCGCTTCGTACTCTGAGCCGTAGATGGCAGGGCGGATGTTATCGCCCATTCCGCCGTCCAATGAGACGTACTTTCTCACGGTCGGTATGTCCTTGATGCCGCCCACCGTGTAAAGCGCGACACCTGCGCGTCCTACTACAGAGCGTCCCGGCTCAACGACCAACTGCGGAGTTCCGAATCCAAGCTCGTCGCACAAGCGCGAAGTGTATTTCGTGATCGCCTCCGCGTACTCGGCAATCTGCGGGGGCGGTTCGCTCCGCACATACCCTATGGCAAAACCACCGCCCGGGCTGAACACCTTCAACTCCAAGCCTTCTTCCTTGAACTGCGTCAAATAGTTCAGCACTACTTCGATCGCAAACTCGTAAGGCTCAAGCTCGAAAATCGGAGAGCCGAGGTGGAAGTGTATGCCGACGAGGTCAAGGTTGGCTGCTGCCATCGCCTGCCGTATCGCCTTAGCGGCGTCTCCCGTCTCAATCGAGAAGCCGAACTTGCTGTCGAGAATTCCCGTGGTCGTCTTCTCGTGCGTGTGCGCGTCGATGCCCGGCGACACGCGCAGCATGATGTCCTGCCGAACGCCCCGCCGTCCTGCAATGGAGTCCAGCGATTCAAGCTCGTGGAAGCTGTCCACCACTATCTGCCCTATACCGTAGTCCAGCGCGAATTCAAGCTCGTCGGGCGTCTTGTTGTTCCCGTGAAAATAGACGCCATCGGGCGGAACATCGGCGGCGCGCGCCACGGCAAGCTCGCCGCCGGAAACGACATCAAGCCCCAGTCCTTCTTCCGACACGATGCGCGCGATTGCCGGATTCACGAACGCCTTCGACGCGTAGGCAACGCGGCTGTTTGGGTAGCGAGTGCCGAATTCGGTCCTGAATTCGCGGCACATTCCTCGGAGCGTATCCTCGTCGAACACGTACAGCGGCGTACCGAACTCCGCTGCCAGGTCCACTACGTCGCACCCTCCAATAACCAAGTGGTCGTCCTCGTTCACCTCCGCCGTAAATGGAAAGAGGCTGATGTTTTCAAAGCTCATTGTCGATTCTCCAAGCGCAATGTGTTGTCTGTTGTGCCAACCATGTTATATCAATGTGAAACAATAGCAAAATGGACGAGACACTGAAGTGTCAATCGTCGCTAGACATACCAACGATCTTTCTGCAAAAATACATACATCCTCACAAATAGGTAAGTAACAGCGATATGGTGGCTGATGACAACGGCGACAGAAATGACGAGAGCAACAGAACTTCCATCTGGAGCGTCCGCACTGAAGACAGACTTCAGTTTTCAGTCATATTTTTCTCTCTGTTCATAGCAGGAATGATCACTGTCTCATGGTATGAAATCTGGATTGTAGATAACAAGAATGTAATGGCGACTGTGATCGCCTTGATTAAAGACGTCGGTGCGGTTGGAATAGCATCCCTCACAATAACTCTTGTCAGATTTGAAGGAGGTGAAGTTGTGGGCATTGGACTAGAGTGGTACAAGAAGCAAAGATACAACGCCGGATATGAGGCAGGTGAAGAGGTAGGCAGGGCTGCGGGCATAGAGGTAGGCAGGGTCGCGGGCATAGAGGAAGGCAGACGCCTGGAGCGCGAGGCGCAGCGCAAGCGCCAGGCGAATGACAATGCAGATGTGAAAGACAGCAACGACGACCTCAAATGAAGTCGGCGCGTATGCAAGAGGTGAAGTTGTGGGCATTGGATTGGAATGGTACCTCAAGCAAAGATACAACGCCGGGTTTAGGGCAGGATATGAGGAAGGCAGGCGGTTGGGGCGAGAAGCAGCACTGCGCGAAAGCGAGGAGCAGCGTAGAAGCCAAGGGAATGACAAACCCCGGCGCAACAAGCAATGACGAGAACGGGAAGCAGTGACCAAGCCCGTCATCAAGCCCGCACACCGCATTCAATCAGAAACCCCGCATCCGCATTGGGAGCGGGGTTTCTCGTTTCATCTCTATATTCGCAGGACAAAAAATCCTGTCCATCCCGTATATCGATGTTGGTCTCCGTTCACAACACCGTCTTTGGCATTTCCTTTGTCGGGTCGAAGAAGGGGACGCGCACTACTTCGGCGTCCACGATGCCGTCCGCAGGCAGGTCAACCCTGACTTGCGTTCCACGTCGCCAGTGGGAGCGTGGCATGACCGCGAGCGCGATGTTCGATCCCATACTGGGCGACCAGAACGCGCTTGTGCAGTAGCCTACATCATCGCCGGTGTCGCTGTCTTTCACGAGGTAGAAACTCTCGTTGTACCAGCTAATCGGCTCGCCGCCGACCTTCAATCCCACGAGTCGCTGCTGCACGCCGTCTTCCTTGATTTTCGCCAGTGCCTTCTTGCCCACGAAATCGCTCTTATTCAGATCAACCTGCCAGCCGAGCCGCACCTCGTAAGGATTGTTTTCGATGTCCATGTCCTGGCCGTAAGACAGGATGCCCGCCTCCAGCCGCCTGATGTGGCTGGGCGCGATGACCCGCAGGTTGAACTGCTCGCCTTGTTCAAGGATGTACGGCCAAACATCGTCCGCGTAGAGCATGGCGTCGTGCAGGTAAATCTCGAAGCCTACTTCCGCCGAGAAGCCGGTGCGCGAGATAGTAACGTCACGCCCGTTCAATGTTGACCTGAGCAGTCCGTAGTATGGGATGGCGCGGACAACCTCCCCAAACATCTTTTCCATCAGGTCAACGGATTTGGGACCCTGAATCTGCACGGGGGATACATCAATCTCGTTGATGCTCACGTTGAACCTGCCCGTATGGTTCACGCCCTGCGCCCAAAGCAATAGGTCCGAGTCTGAGATGCTAAACCAGAACTCGTCCTCCGCCACGCGCAGCAGCACCGGGTCGTTGATGACCCCGCCGAACTGATTGCACAGGATGACATAGCGCGCCTGCATTGGGGGCAGGAGCGTATGCACATCCCGCGTGATGATGTAGTTTACGAAGTCGGCGGCATCAGGTCCCTTAACCTGAATCTGCCGCTCGACCGCAACGTCCCACATGCTCACATGCTGCGTCAGGTACTTGTACTCTTCCAGAAGCCCTCCGTCTTCCGGCCTGATGTACGCACGCGGGTGATACATGTGGTTGTATGTCGTGTATGCCCAACAGCCCGCCGCCTTGGAGAGATGCCACCAAGGAGACTTCCTGATCCGAGTGGAAATCAGCATTCGAGCGTCGCTGTTTCCGCTCTGACGCAGGTTGATGGGCAATTTACGCCGCTTGAGACCGTCAATAACCAGAGTTTGCGCCACCTTAATAACCTCCAGCTTTTGGCCTTAAAGCCAAATCGACTTTACGCAACGCATATAGATATGTTTTCGCTTAACTCTACGCTTACCTCCTTTACTAACGCCGGAAGTCCTGTCAACTGATTAGGGATTAGGTTTGAATTACTTCACGCCCATCCCCCTGTTTGCACAGGGGCAGGCTCTTCCCCAGTCGAGGGCTGACGGGGTAGGTATTGAGAATAACCGTGCCTGCACTTGCGATTTCACCCCCATCCCGACCTTCCCCCATCAAGGGGGAAGGAGTTTATGCTCTGGATTTTCAGCCATTCCTGCTATATTCAGCCGAAATTACCCCTGAAATGCCCAAATACCTACCCCTATGAGCCTGTCAAGGGGGAAGGGCTTTTCTTTACCCCTCACCCCCTGTCTGCACAGGGGCAGGCTCTAGCCCTCTCCCTTGGGGAGAGGGGACTTCTTCTCCTATTGTCAGGCTATATCGAAGGTCGTCTCGCCCTTCTCCAGCACCTCCAGCACCTCGTTCGCAAATTCTGCAAGTTCGGATTCGCTGGGAGCGCCGTTCGATTTCAGGCGCTCCTTGAACTTCTCGAACAGCCAGTCCTCCTCGCGTCCGTGGGGGAACTCGAAGAAGTCGCGATTGAATTGGGGCAGTTCACCTGAACCGAAGTATCCTTTGCCCTTCAGCGAGTACCCTTCCAAGTTCTCGCTGCCCTTTCCCAACACCTCACCTGTCTCGACATAGTGCTCCATGACCGGCTTCATGCCGTACTTCTGGATCGGGCAGACTATCATGCAGACTGCGCAGCCGTGGTAAGTGACCATTACTGGGCGGCAGCGGTCGTATATGAGCTTGTTCCTCTCGATTCCTCTCCACCAGACCTTGTCTCGCGGAATCGCACGACCGGGGCAGCGGTTTACGCAGACCTGGCACTGATTGCAGAACTCATGGATACCGTAGTCAACCGGCTCGTCGTAGGTTACGGGAGCGTCGGTTGTAACAAGCATCAGCCGCGACCGCGAGCCGAAATGCGGCGACAAGAGCTGACCGTTAGCGCCGAGCTGCCCAAGCCCTGCCGCAACGAACATCGGGATGTACGGACCGCTGCAATCGCTGCCGTCATGGACCTGCCCATGATAGCCTCTCGATCTCAGGTATTCGCACAACTTCAGGCATAGCTCCTGCTGCACTTCATAAGTCTCGAAGCGCGCGATGTCGGAGTCCGGGCTTGGCCCTGCTTGTGTCTTGACGTAGTCCTGTTCCATCGCAATGCAGATGGCGTGTTCGTACTTCGCCCAGCGTTTCTTGCCTGCGAAGGTATAGCGGCGGTCGTAGCGGGTGAAGCCGATCTCTCCAAAGCCCATCTCGCGTGCCAGTCGTCGAATGTCGCCCGTGAGGTCCTCGCCGGGGACGGGCGTGCCCGTAGGTTCGATCTCACCGGAAGCCAGCGCAGCCTCGTACATTGGGGTCATGCGCTCATCATGCCCTTCCCTGAAATCGTCGAAGTCCTTCGACTGATTTTCCAGCGCCCATTGACGGTCGGCGGACTTCTCGATCGCCTGCGTCTCCAATGGATACTCCCGGCTGTAGAAAGCCACGTCCGCCGGATTCTGTGGAACGCCCGGCACGGTGGCGAGGTCTTCGGCAACGGGAATCGCCACATCAGGGTCTTCGATGAGCCTGCCGGGTCTCTTTATTGTGTGGCTCAATGGCTTGGACATCTGGCTACTCCCCCCATGCCGTTCCTATGCTGTGGGGCAGATAGGATTGTTGATTGAATGAGTCGCGCTTGCAATTGTGACTTCACCCCCCCATCCCTGAATTGAATTCAGGACAGGCTCTAACCCCTGCCTTCGCAGGGGCAGGCTCTTCCCACATCGAGAGGGAAGGGATAGATTGGCTGAAATCACGCTTTCATCTTGCTGCCGTCGGGATCGTATAGGGGTTCGCGCGCTACGGTTGCCGTCAATCGCTCGCCGAAGTAGAGCACATCCACCTTCGTCCCAATATCGGCGTGCTCGGTGGGCAGGTAGCCGTACACGATGCCCCTGCCAATTGAATGCCCGTAGTTCGCGCTGGTTACATAGCCAAGCACGCGGTCTCCGCCCTTGTTGCTATCAATTATCGGTTCCTTGCCCATTATTACCCTGTCTGTGTCATCCAGTGTCATGCAGCACAGCTTATGCGTTAAGCCACCGGCGCGCACTTTGCGGAGCGCGTCCCTCCCGATGAAATCGCCCTTCCGCATCCTGACCGCAAAGCCGATTCCCGCCTCGTAAGGGTTGTACTCGGTGTGGATGTCGTTGCCCCACAGCCGGTAGCCTTTCTCCAGACGCAGCGAATCGAACGCGCCTCCGCCCGCAGCGATTACGCCGAGCGGCTGTCCAGCCTCCCAGAGGATGTCCCACAGCCGCAGCCCCTGCTCGGACGGCGCGTATATTTCCCAGCCCAGTTCGCCGACATAGGAGATACGCAGGGCAAGCGCGGGCACTTCGCCTATCGTGATGCGCCTTGCACTCATGTAGGGGAAGCCATCGTTGCTGAGGTCATCGTCGCAGACGCGGCTCAGCAGGTCGCGGGCGCGAGGTCCCCACAAGCCGATGCAGCACAGCGCAGACGACACATCCGACACCTGAGCAGATCCGTCAGACGGCAAGCCCGCCTCTATCCATGCTAAATCGTGAAGTCCCATCGCGCCGCCGGTCACGACCATGAAGCGGTCTTTGCCTAGCCTTGTGACGGTTAGATCACACTTGATACCGCCGCTTGGAGTAACCATCGAGGTGTAGGTGATGCTCCCGGTAGGCTTATCCATCTGATTCGTCGCTATGCGCTGTAGTGCGTCCAGTGCGCCATTACCAGTTAGCTCAAACTTGGCGAATGGCGTCATGTCGAACATGGCGACCCGCTCCCGCGTGGCGACATGCTCGGCGGCGACGGTCGGCGACCATTCCCGCGCCTCCCAGCCCGTGCGCGTCTCGCCCGTAACGGTCAGCGAATCGAGCAGTCCTTCGTTGGAGTCGTACCATTGCGGACGCTCCCAACCGGCGTTCTCGAAGAAGACGGCGCCGAGTTCCTGCTGCCGGGCGAAGAACGGGGTCAGCCGCAGGTTGCGTGGGTTTTCCAACTGCTGGCGGGGATGGATGATGTCATAGACTTCGCGGTACTGCTGCGCGGCGCGTGCCCGCACGTAGGGGCGGGTATATGCGTGTGGGTGGAAGCGGCGGATGTCGCACTCGCGCAGGTCGGTAGTCGGCTCTCCGTTCACAAGCCACTCCGCCACCGCTTTGCCCACGCCGCCAGCCTGTGTAATCCATACCGCCTGCGCCGACCAGAAGCCGCGCACCTGCGGCGCTTCCCCAAGCACAGGAAAGCCGTCGGTGGTGAACGAGAACATGCCGTTGAACTTGCGCGTCAGCCCCGCGCCCTTCAGACCGGGCAACAGTTCGCGCGCCGCCGACAACGCCCTATCGAAGTGCTTCGGCGTGAATTCCACTTCAGCGGGTGCGATGGGGGCGTCATCATGGTCGAGGATGTCGTCGGCGTCCACCAGCAGCGGTTCGTGGTTGTAAGAGCCAATGCCATAGGACTCGCCAACCTGCCGGAAGTACATCGCCTCGTCCTGGTGGCGGAGGAGCGGCTGGCTTATCTCCTCGGTCGCGCCCGCAAGTCCCTCGACGGGCGTGGTAACTGCGTAAAGGTGCTCCATCGGAGACAGAGGTATGGGTACGCCCGCAAACCCGCCGAGCTTCGGCGCCCAGATGCCCGCACACGCGACTGCGAGATCGGTCTGGATGTCGCCGTGCGAGGTCTGCACCGCGGTTATCTTCCCTGCGCCGGGGCGACCGTCTGAGATGCTGAATCCGGTGACCTGCACGCCGCCGTAGAATGCAGCGCCGTTACGCTCGGCTTCGCGCGCCATTGCCTCTGCGGGTCTGGTCGCCTTAGTCTGGATGTCTGACGGGACATACAGAGCGCCTAGGATGCGCTCGGAAAGCATGGGGATGAACTCGCGCGCCTCTGCGGGGCTGATGACATGCGCCTCAATGCCCCAGCTCATGCCGTAGCCGGCCTTGCGCTTCAGATCATGGAGACGCTCAGGCGTCCACGCAACCTCGAGACTGCCCACGTTCTTGGCGCACGGCTCGCCATCAAGGGTCAACTCGCTCCACAGGTCAACGGTGTATTGGGCGAAGCCAGCCATAGTCTTAGACGGGTTGACCTGAAAGACGAGGCCCGGCGCGTGGGAAGTAGAACCACCGGTCTCGAACAGAGGACCTTGCTCAACCACGACGATGTCTCGCCATCCGAGCTTAGTGAGATGGTACGCGACGCTGCAACCTACAATGCCCGCACCAACAATGACGGCTCTGGCATGCTTCGGAAGGGTGATGTCAGCCATCGCACCTACGCTCCCAATTCGCAGGTATAAAGAACAGCCTAGTCAGCCGATGCTAACATAAGAATGGCGCGCATGTAAGGGGGATTTTAACGGAATGTTAAACGGATTCTGAAATCGATTGCGAAAGGGTAGAATGCCGCTAGGGACTCACCCTAATCCCCAGCATCCCAGACAGTTCCCCGGCGCTTTCCAACACTGCCAACGGCGCGTACTCCGCGAAGGCTTCTCGCTCGGTTACACCCGACAGAACAGCGATGAAAGGCAAATCCGCGCGCCGAGCGGTTTCCGCGTCGGTTACGCTGTCGCCTACATATAGGCAGCGTTCCTTGGGCGTGTCCAAGGCTGATACCGCGCGCAAAAGCCCTGTTGGATCGGGTTTCAGCTCCTCGACGTCTTCACCTCCAATGATTATATCGAAGCGTCCGTCCAGTCCGTCCCTCAACAGCACGCTTTCGATGTGCCGCCTGTATTTCGATGACACGATTCCCAGCCTGATTCCACTGCTTCGCAGAGCGTCCACCGTCGAGGCCACGAAGTCGTACATCACGATGGAGTCGTGAAGGGTTACATCCGCACGCTTTATGAACAGGCGCATGAACTCTTCGCCTAAGCCTGCGTGTCTCTCCCCGGCAAGAGCAACGAGTGTATGCGGGAGCGACAAGCCAATGGTGCGGCGAATGGCATCATCTGCAGCGACGGGTAACCCTAAGTGACTTAGTGCATAGTTTACGCAATCTATGACACCATCAGAGGAATCCGCCAGCGTGTAGTCGAAATCGAAGATTACACATTCAACCTGCGGACTTCGATCCATCCCGTTCGACACGCTAGAGGCCCATCAACTCGGCGAGCGTTTTAAGGTCGGGCACTTCAAGGTCCGCGCCCGACTGACCGTCCGACGGGTTGCCGGATGCGCTGCCCTCGCGCTCCAAGCTGGCGTGCCTGTTCACCCACACCGCATCCATGCCGAAGCTCTTAGCCGCCTCAATGTCCAGCTTGACGCTTTCCGCTACGTGCAACACACGCTCTTTTGGGATGCCCATACGCTGGATAGCCAGAGCGAAGTTGTTGTGCGAAGGCTTGTATGATCCCGCCTGCTCAGCCGTGACGATGTAGTCGAAATCCACATCCAGCGTTCGCGCCGTTCCGGCGAACAGGTCGTCGTCCACGTTCGATACTATGCATAGCCTGTACCTGCTCTGGAAACGCCGCAAGGCGTCAACCGTATCCGGGAAAGGCTGCCAGCTGCCCAGAGATTCGGCTAGGCACTCGATTTCAGACATGCTCGGAACAAATTCCAGACGAGTGCAGATGCCCCTAACGGTAGCGCGCAGCACCTCGCGGTATCTCCTGTACTCTCCAGATTTGCCTGCCCTCTCAATTTCCGAGTACAGGTTCATCAGTTCCGCGTCGCTCACTCGTATGCCATGCGCCCTCATGACCGGCCTAAGCGCATCGGCGATTCCGGCCTCCCAGTCAATCAGTGTGCCATAGCAATCGAAAGTCAGCGCTCCGTACTTCTTAAAATCCAGCATTCCCGTCTTCCTTTCCTATTCTCCTTGTCCCATCAATCGATGTTCGATACACGGCCTTCTGCTTCAAGCTTGATCAGGTGCGCCCGTATCTGGCTGCGTGCGGTCTCCATCAGCTGCGGATGTATATTGCCCGCGTAAATGGCGTCAAGCAGCGCGTCCACGCTCCGGTTGCCGGCATCTACCAACGCGACAATCTGCGATTCGCGCGCCAGGCGGTGCGTGATTAGCTCGCTCAGTTTGGCCTGTGGCGTGTCTATCACAGGTCCATGCCCCGGCGCGATCATACTGGAGTCGTAGTCTTGCAGCTTTCGCATCGACTCGATATACGCCGTCATGTCGCCGTGTTCCGGGCTGATGACTGTCGTGCCCGTGCCCAGAATCATATCCCCGCTGAAGAGCACTCCCGTCTGCCGGTGGAGAATGCACAGGCTGCCAAGCGTATGTCCCGGCGTGTGTATGAACTCCAGTGTCGCGCTGCCAAGTTCCAGTATATCGCCGTCACTTACGGTCGTGTCCACGCTCACGCCTTCAATATCGCCTGCGTCATCGCCGTCGTCCGCAACCTGCTGAAACGGCGTGTCCTCCATACGCGCTGACGAAAACTCGGCTTCGATTGCCCGGCGCTCGACTGCATTGCAGGTTACCGCGCCGCCCATCGCCTCGCGCAAGCGTGCTGCTCCGCCGATGTGATCGCCGTGCCGGTGAGTCAGCACGATCGCCGCGACATCCGGCGCGCCCAGCGACCGCCAGTGCCCGAGATACGCCCTGATCTCCTCGTCTTTGCCGTAAGCGGTGTCAATAATGGCTGCGCGCTCACTACCTACTACCAGATAGACGTTGGGGGCGTACACGCCGCGGTGCGCGCCCTCGCCTACGACCATCTGATGGATGGCGGGAGCGATTTCCGTGATGGCTGTCTTCATTTCCGTCTCCCTGCATCCTGACTCTTGATCGAGTGAAATCCGGTCAATTTCAAATGGAGTACCCTGAGATGGAATTATACTCTAATCCGGGCTGTTCATATCCCTTATGCAGACGTTTGACAAGTGATACAGCTCTGTACGCATTAGACGGTTGGAATCCCCCCTTTGACATTCGCAATAGCAAGAGTATAATTCGCACCGATGCTAACCGAGCCTTGACAGACTATGGAGGGAGGACGCAGATGGACCCCGTCAACTTGTTCGATATGGAAGCCCTTGCAAAGCAGACGATGCCCCACAATATGTGGACATTCGTCGATGCTGCGTCAAATGACGAGATAACGAAGCGGAGAAACCGTGATTCCTTCGAGCGCATCCTCGTAAACGCGCGATTCCTCACGGACGTCACCGACCGCGACATCTCGACAACCGTGCTGGGTGAGAAGATCGACTTTCCTGTTATGGTCGCGCCTACGGGCGGGCAACGGCAGGCGCATCCCGACGGCGAGCGCGCCACAGCTACGGGCGCGGGCCGCGCGGGTACACTCTATACGCTTCCCACAAGTTCGGGATACAGCATCGAGGAGGTCGCTGAGGTTGCCACGGGGCCGCTGTGGTTCCAGCTCTACCACCAGGACGATGAGGTGACCGAGATTCTGGTCAAGCGCGCAAAGCAAGCCGGCTACAAGGCAATCTGCCTCACCGTTGACACGCCCGTCGGCAGCCCGAAAGAACGCGACGTGCGGAACCTCTATATGGCGCAGCCGGGCCTCCACTGGGGCAGCTTGCGAGATAGGCCGGACCTTATCAACCGAAGAAACGTGGGCGTCCCCGACCTTGCGGACTGGGCACCACCGGACTACGTGGGTCTCACATGGGATAGGCTGGACTGGCTGAGGGACCTGACGGGGTTGCCGCTCATCGTCAAGGGTATCCGCACCGTTGAGGATGCCATCCAGTGTGCGGAGTATGGCGTTGACGGTATTGTCGTATCCAACCACGGCGGCAGGCAGCTCGACGGCACACCGTCTAGCATTGAGACGCTCGGACCCATTGCGGAGGCAGTTGGCGACCGCCTGGAGATTTATCTCGACTCAGGCGTGCGGCGTGGCTTGGACGTGCTGAAGGCGCTTTGCCTGGGTGCGCGTGCCGTTCTGGTTGGACGACCGCTCTACTGGGGTCTTGCCTATGGCGGCGCAGACGGGGTGGAGCACATGCTCAACATCCTCAAAGTCGAGTTCGACCGCGCTCTCGCTTATGTCGGCTGCCGCACCACGGATGAACTGCATCCCGGCATCGTTGACGTGCCGGATACGAACTGGTGGCCGCGCAACTAACATCATCTGACGACAGAATATTAAGTGCCCGCTTCCCGCTTGAGTGCGGAAGCGGGCACTTTCGTTGCGCTATTCCGTGTCGCCAAAAGCTGACATCCACACCGGTATTAATTAATTATATCAAGATATAACTTAAATTTTTTAAGATATTAGTTGATGTTATTGATTTATTGCGCTATTATGTGCATATAGATGCAGAAAGTGTCAACCACCAGGGAGAAAAACCCATGTCCCAAGCCTGGCAAGACCTGACAAGACTCACCGGAGGCGCGCCTATGACAGTCGAGCGTGTGCGTCTGCCACAGACGGACATCGCCATCGAGGGCAGCTTCGAGCTGCCCCCTCTCGCTCATCTGTCCGCCGAAGATCAGGCATTCGTCATCGCCTTCGTGCGCGCCCACGGCTCCATCAAGGAGATGGAGCGAATCTTCGGCGTCAGCTATCCCACCGTTAAAAACAGCCTGAACCGCATCTCGTCGCTGCTCGAATCGCCACAAACGTCGGTTCAATCTTCCCAGTCGGACATTCTGAGCCAGTTGGAGAACGGCGAGATTTCGGCGCAAGAGGCGATAGAAAGGCTTTCACCATGACTTCTTACACCAGTCAGCTTCAACGGCAGGCAATCGGGTGCATAGGACAATCAGACACATTTTTCGGAAAGAGGAGGTTTCCCGCATGACCACAACCGATAATCGCAAGCGCATACTCGATATGCTTGCGGAAGGCAAGATGACGGCTGACGAAGCCGAGCGCATGCTCACACTGCTCGATCCACCGCCTTCCGCCGCATCATCGACTTATGCCGTAAACGAGGGCGAGGAGTTCGAACGCGAAAGTGAGGATGAGCGTGTCTTCCGCCAGGTATATGAGACTGCCACCGCCCCGTCGGAGCCGCCGTCCGGCAGGCATGGGCGCTCAGACACCGGCGAAAGCGAAGAGCCACAGCCCATCCGCAGCGCGCACGACGAAGAGCGGGTCTTCAGTGTAGGCGCTGCCGCGAGGCTGACAGTCAAGAGCTTCAACGGACGCATCGAACTCAAGGCAGGGACTGACAGCCGCGTGAGTATTCGGGCAAAGATTCGCAACCCGTCTAGGGTTGACTACCGCGTATGGCAGGAAGGCGACGACATCTTCGTCGAGGCACGACGCGCAAGTGGCATTTCACTTATGCCGAGACCGGCCGGAGCGCACATATTCATCACCGCGCCCGCCCACACGACCATAGACCTAGCCACTAGCAACGGACGTGTAGTGGTGGAGAACATCCATGGCTCAGGACCCGTACATACCTCCAACGGGCGCATCATACTCGAAAATGCCAAGGGCGAGCACGAAGTCCATACCAGCAACGGGCGCATCGTGATTGACGGGCTGGAAGGTGACGCCGATGTCAAGACATCCAACGGCTCAATTGAGATCAAGCGCATGCGCGGCGCGGTAAAAGCGGGGTCCAGAAACGGCTCAATCTCCTTCGAGGGCGAAATGCCCGAAGGAAGCGCCAATAGGCTCGAAACCTCCAATGGCAGCGTAAAGATGCGGCTGCAAGGTGAATTCGGCGCGCGCCTCAACGCTAAGACATCCAACGGGCGCATCAGAACCAACCTGCCCGTCCACAGCGTAACCGCGCAGGGCCGCAATCACCTGGAAGGTGTCATAGGAGGCGGCGGCGGTGAACTCACCATCCGCACCACCAACGGTTCAATCAACATCGAGTAGATGCAACATCCCGCAGCGACGGACAACTCCGATGGGGCACTCCTTGTGGCTGCCCTATCGTTTTCCTAATTCCGTATAGTCTATCCATACACCTATCAGTCCCTTAGAGTATTGCGCCCGCCTCCTGGAACTTTGTGATGTCGTCCCAGTCGTAGCCGAGCTCGTCGATGAGGACTGCTTCGGTGTCCTGTCCAAGCTCGGGCGCTCCACGCACGATGGCCGACGGCGTTTCGCTGAATGTAACCGGGAAGTTGCAGACGCGGATGGGGCCCATGTCGGGGTGGTCGAAGTCTGTGATGAGATCGTTCGCAATCACTTGCGGGTCGTCCTTGAGTTCCTCGACTCTCTGCACCTTCGCGTATATGAAACCGTACTGACGGAAGATGGCATCCCATTCCGCGTAGGTCTTGGTGGCAAAGGTGTCCTCGATGAGCGCCAGTAGCTCCGGCACCACTGCCGCGCCGTCCTCGACGCCGTCAAACTTTGGCTCGTCAAACACCTGGGGGATGCCAAGCGCCTCAACGAACGGTCGCCAGTAGCGCTTCGGCTGCGGGTTAGACAGTCGGAGCCAGCTGCCGTCCTTGCACTTGTAGATGTTGTACATGTAGTTTCGCACGTCTTCACGATTGAGCGTGGGCATGTGGTTGCCGATGAGCAGGTCCATTCCAATCGCCAGACCTTGCAGCCACATGGTGCTGCTCATGTGCGATACCTCTACCTTCTGGCCAACGCCCTGGCTTTCTCGCGCCCAGAGCGCGGACAATATGCCAAGACACAGGATGATGCCGCCAATCTGATCCGAGGGCGCGCCCCTGACGGATATGGGATGCTTTGCCCATGGTGGGGTTGCGGACATCATCAGACCTGCTCGCGCCTGACCGCAGGCATCGAGAGAGGGCATCAGGGCATCGGGACCTTTCGTTCCGAAGCCGGACGCGGAAGCGTATATCAGCCTGGGGTTGATCTGCTTTAAGGTATCGTAGTCCATGCTCAAGCGGTCCGCGACGCCATTCCGGAAGTTCTCGATTACGACGTCTGCTTCCGCCACCAGCTTGTGTATGATCTCCCGGCCTTCTGCGGTCTTCAGGTTGACCGCGATGCCCCGCTTGCTACGGTTGCAGGTCTCAAAGTAGGCGTTGCGACCGTTGGGCATTCCCGCATCCGCTGACTCGATTGAAGATACGGCGCGACCCACATCGCCGTCCAGCGCCTCCAGTTTGATTACATCCGCTCCCATGTCTCCCAGCATCGACGCTGCCACCGGCCCGAACTGCCACATTGTCCAGTCCAGCACTTTTACACCGGATAGCGGTCCATACTTCTCTGTCTTCTGTGATAGGGTTGCGTTGCCGTTCATATCCCCTCCGAGTGTTCGCTCTATATCACATCTTCAACTTGCGCCCCAGTGTAGCATATCCCCTCTCCGGTTAGTGGTCAGGTAAGACGATTTCACAAGTGCGATCTGTCTCTGTCATTTTGAGCAAAGCGAGAAAGCTGAAGTCGGAAACGGGTATGCGGGCAAAGATTTTAGATTCCTCACTGCGTTCGGAATGACAAGGGTGGGCGGTTCGGAATGATAAGGGTGGACGGTTCGGAATGACAATAATAGGGATTTGTGAAATCGTTCTATAACGTTTCTGGCGGTTGCTTAGGGATTGCGTTCCGCACTTGTCAGTCTTGAACCTGCGAAGCGCTAATGCTATCGTGAATATACCTCACTGCCTTGAGCATGCCGGCGCACCGCAGCGATGGAGGTGCTATGCACCAATTCGAGCATGAAGACTCCCAGCGTGAAGGCGATCAAGCGGGCTTCACCAGCGGACTCACGTTGCCCGGCGCGGACGGCAAAGTCGTAATCACCTGGCTGCTTCTTGGCATCAATATCATCGTCTGGGCGCTGATGCAGCTCGTTGGCGGATTCCTCAACCAGGACGTTGACCTGCTGCTTCGGTTCGGCGCGATGTTCGGCCCACTCATCGCCACCGGGGAATACTGGCGTTTCTTCACTGCCATGTTTCTCCATGCCGGCATCATACATCTCTTCTTCAACTGCTTCGCGCTTTTCATTTTCGGCAGGCTTGTGGAAGGCGTGTACGGCTACACTCGCTTCACCGCCATATACCTGCTGGCGGGGCTGTCCGGCGGCGTTCTAAGTTACATGTTCAACAGAACCGCAATCGCCGTGGGCGCAAGCGGCGCAATCTTCGGCATACTTGGCGCGCTCGCCGCCTATTTTCTGGTGCATCGCAATACATTCGGAGATATGGGCAGGCGCAATCTCACGGGCCTCGCGACGATAGCAGCCATTAATCTCGCCATAGGTCTGCTCATTCCCAATATAGACAACTGGGCGCACTTCGGCGGGCTTGCGGGTGGATTCGTGATGGGCTTAGCTCTGGCTCCCCGCTATGTTTACGAAGCCATAGGAACACCCCTAGGAGTTGTCCGTCGGATAGTTGCACAGCGTTCGGTGGGTGTGCGCTGGCTGGCCGTTCCCGTATTCGCAATCTTACTTGCAGTTTCCGTCTGGTACATCGGAACGGACGTGTCGGATGCTCAACAGTCGCAAATCCTCGTAGTCCGTGCTGAGCGCCTTTTGCAGGAGGGCGATGCCATGGGCGCTCTGGAGCATGCGGAGCGCGCAGTGGAGTTGGACTCACTCAGCGGCCACGCATTCTATACGCGGGGAAAGATAATGGCGCGAATAGGCTCCACCGACCGCGCCAAGTCCGATCTCAGCGCTTCGCTGCGCCTGCCCGGGCTCAATCCGTCGCAGCGCGAAGATGCGATTTCTCTACTCGTCTCCCTTCCTTGACACATCCTGTCTATCCTGCATATCGATGTTATCCCCGGTTATGGTAGAGTAAGCGCATGAGATTCCCCGCAGACCGTGCCAAGAAGCGCAAAGTTCTCCTCGACGCCGTAGCATCCGTGCGCGACACCGTTGCCACCAGTGCCGACGAATCCGAGAGGCACGGTACACTCGCATCCGCCGCCGTTGACGCCATACGCGGAGCCGGCTTGTTCACGCTCAAGCTACCCATGCCGCTCGGTGGCGCGGAGGCTGATCCGGTGACCCAGATGGAAGTCATCGAAGATCTGGCATATATAGACGCCGCTGCGGGATGGTGCCTGATGATTGGTGCGACTGCGATTGGGCGTCCCGGAGCTTTCCTCTGCGACGATGCCATAGGTGACATGTTCGCGAATGGGCGAATACCGACCGCCGCTACCGCCACGGCCATCTCCGGCAAGGCCATCCCGACTCAGGGTGGATATGTGCTCACAGGCAGATGGCCGTTCGCAAGCGGCGTCCGCCACGCTGAATGGATGGTAGCGGGGGCAAAGGTCCCTGCTCGCGGCAATACGGAAGAGACCAGCCTGACGCTAGTTTATCCCGTGACGAAGGGCACGATTCACGACAATTGGCATGTGATGGGGCTTGAGGGCAGCGGCAGCAACGACATTTCCGTAAAAGACCTGTTCGTACCCGCCGAATTCACATGGGAAACCTCGCTATGGGAACCCAGACGCGGCGCGGCAATATACCGCATGGGCAGGCCCGGCTTCGTCGCCAACGAGCATCCTGCCATCGCTCTAGGCATTGCCCGCCGCGCCCTGGACGAGATTATCGCCAGCGCGCCAAGTAAGAAGCGAGGAAACCCGCCCACATCATCGCTGGCGGACAGAGAGGCGTTTCGCGGCGACATAGCCCGTTGCGACTTCCGCTTGCGCGCCGCCCGCGCACTCTCTCACGAAGTCTTCGAGCGCGCCTATGAAATCACCTGCTCCGGTCAAGTACCTGACGACGCGGTGCAGGCAGAGATGCGCGCGGTAGCGGCTCATGCGACCTTTGAGTCAGTCGATGTTGCCACCATAGCCTTCCGATATACCGGCGGCTCCGCGATACACCGCAGCCACATCCTCCAGCGCTGCCTGAGAAACGTCAATGCGGCCGCGCAGCACTTCATGGTCAGCGACAGTTCCCTGGAAAGTTACGGCGCGACTTTGCTCGGTGTCGATGAGGTTAAGCCGATGGCGTGAACCTGCTAAGGTCCCCTTTCATAAATGGTAATGCCAAAATTGTCTATGTGGCGCTTGAATGGGGCATATCGGATGCTTTCATAGGCCGTCAGGTCGCACTTCTGTGGAATGGGCATATCCTCAAGATCGAGCGCAAGCCGCCCAAGCCGGTAGTCATCCACGATTCCTATAGTGGCAAGATCAATATCAGAGCGTGGCTTCGCCTTTCCCGTGGCGCGCGAACCGTAAAGTACAACCTTGTTCAGTTCCGGGTATGCTGCAAAGATTCGCCTGAATCTTTGCAAAGTAGCGGTGGGTAGAACTGGGACGGTCATTTCTCCTGAATCTCCACTGCCAATCGCTGATAAATGTCGTTTAATACCGTCAGATAGCGGGAGTGGACATTCTCGACTACTGCTCTGAACTTGTCGAAATCGTAGGTGTGCGACATCAGGTTCCGGTCAGTGAGCATATCTATCCAGACTTCGAAGTCGTCAATGAGCTTGGCATTGTACGCCTCGCGTATCACATTGCGCGGCGTTACTGTTGCGATAACTACGCCGTCATATCCCAAACGGTCCTTCAGCAGGTTCCAGGATAGTTCGAAGGTGAACTCAAACCGCTGGATTACACCCTCAAGTTCAAGTTGACTCAGAGGCTCGACGCCATCCTCCAATGCCTCGCGCAGGAGAAAGTACGCGCGGGAAAAATTATTGAATCGAAATTGCCATCGTATCTCTTGGCTCAACTATTCCAACCTTATTTCCCATTCATCCTATACATCAACGTCAGTTTCTATACCGCAACCCTATTTCTGCTTGCTCCAGCAGCTGACCGTCGCGTATCTCCTTCACCTCATCCGCCATCGACAGCAATGTCGAGTCGTGCGTCGCCGAGACCACGCTGATTCCCTGCTTAATCACCATGTCCTTGAACAGCCCGAATATGGCGTGCGCGTTGTTGGAGTCGAGTTCCCCCGTAGGCTCGTCCGCCAGTATCAGCGAAGGCCGAATCACGATGGCGCGGGCAATGGCAACGCGCTGCTGCTCGCCGCCGGATAGCTCGTAGGGCCGATGTCGGGAGCGGGTCCACAACCCCACGATGTCCAACGCCTCCCGTGTGCGCTCTGCCCGTTCGCCTGCGGTTACGCCGCTAATCCGAAGAGGCAGTTCAACGTTCTCGAAGGCTGAGAGGAGCGGCAGCAGCCCGAAGGACTGGAATATGAAGCCTATACGATGACGGCGCAGGTCAGTTAGTTCCTGCTCGCTCATTTCCGCGAGGTCCTGCTCCTCGAATAGCACCTTGCCGTCGCTGGGCTTGTCCAGCCCTGCCATGATGTTCAGCAACGATGTCTTGCCGGACCCCGACCTGCCCACTACCGCGATGAACTGGCCCGGGAATACGTTCAGGTTCACGCCACGCAGAGCATGTACTTCCTCGGAATCCAGTTCATACCTGCGTTCCACATCAACAGCCGCCAGTAGCCTCTGTATTCTGCTCAACTGATCGTTCCCCTTCGGATACTGTATATATACTACTGTTCAATCTGAAATTTCTACTGTACGTCGTCAGGTATCAGCGTAACCATTCCGTCAACCGTATCGATACGGGCGCGTTCGCCGATCTTCAGTCGGTCGATGATGTCTCTCGGTATCTGCACTCTGCCGCTGCCGTCCACCAGAATGAACTCTTCTAGCGGCTGGTCCGTAGCGGCAGCCCCCGACAGCCTCTGGAAAGTAACCCTTCGGCGCACTTCGGTCGCCATCTTGCCGTCACGGATCATCACGACGCGCCCAACTTTGTAAGCGATGTCCGGGTCATGCGTGACGATGAGAATTGTAGTGTCCAGCTCACGATTAATCTCTCCGAACAGGTCGAGAATCTCCGCCGCCGTGTTGTCGTCGAGTTCGCCGGTCGGCTCGTCGGCGAGCAGCAGGGGAGGATGGTTGGCGAGCGCGACTGCAATGGCGACGCGCTGCTGTTCGCCACCACTCAACTTTTCGGGTGTATGCCCCATCCTATGCCCAAGTCCGACAAGCTCAAGCAGCTCCTCGGCGCGCTGTCTGCGCTCACGCGGCGATGTGAAGGTGAGCATCATGGGCAAAGCTACATTCTCAACGGCCGTTAGGTACGGAAACATGTTCCGGCTCGTCTGCTGCCAGATGAATCCAACCTCGTCGCGCCTGTAAAGCTCGGTCTCGTTCGGCGTCATTCGCAGCAGGTCTTTGTCGCCTACGCTCACGCGCCCGGCGGATGGCGAGTCGTAGCCGGCGAGTATATTCAGGAGCGTACTCTTGCCGCTGCCACTTGCACCGACAATCGCCACAACTTCGCTGCGTTGCACATTCAGGTCGAGTCCGCGCAGCGCAACGACCTCAAGGTCCGCAATCTTGTATATCTTGAACAGGTCTTCGCAGACGATGTACGCCTCCCTGTCCGCATAAGTCATATCTTTATCCCTCTAGTCCACTTTCTTTTTTGGTAACTATGCGAATCTTCTATGCCGAAAATCGCAGCTTAACGCCGCAAGCGGCAGATACTTTTGCAAGCGTATCCAATCTCGGAGTTCGCTTTCCCGACAACGTTCGGGAAAGCGCTACTCTGTCAACATTTGCCTGACGCGCGACTTCTGAGACACCGCCTCGTGCTTCGGCGACATTGCGGAATGCCATCATCAGCAATCGGGGATCATCCCCCATTTCTTCAATTGCTGCGTTCAAGTATGCTGCTATGTCCTCCGGAGTTTGCAAGTAGTCGCTTGCTCTGTGTTCTTTAATCGGCACTTCCCTGCTCTGATCTACTCAACTGCTCCCTCAGCCTTGCGGCTTCCTCTTCCGCATCCAGACGCCCAGCCCTTTCAATATCTCGCTGGTCTGCCAATTCTGACGGCGTAGATAGAAATTCCCCCGTAGCCGTGTCCCGAAAGCGCAATTCTTTGTCAAGCCAGCAAATATCTAGTCCCAAGACACGGCTGTGCCCCCATATAAGCCCGTTTTGATCATGATGTATCCGAAGAGGGCGATACTCACTATCTACTAAATGATCGCCTGCAAGTGGCGCATCATGGTAGCTCCCGCCCGTATGGTCGAAGCGCCAGTATTCGGAAACGCCAAAATTCTCGTATATCTCGCGTTTCACGGTATAGTCCCTTCGGCCTGTGCTGCGAGACGCCACCTCCAGCACCAAGTCTGGCGGCTTGCCGACCTCTCCAATCACATAACCGTTGCGAGCAATTATGGCGTCGGGGTCCTCCACACCTATAGCCACTATACAGTCAGGGAAGACTCCAGTCTCATCGTTTGCTGCTGTCCGCCGCAGGTAACCCTCGCCGGAAACCAGTACATCATGACGGTCTCGGAAATGGTATCCGAGAGTGGCCGCAGCATTCACTATGCTTTTGAACTGTTCCATATCATTCACGCGAGGCGGGTCCGGCAACGGCTCTATGTGAGCGTACTTGTCGGCGTGTGAACGTCTCGATGCGCTCTTAGTAGTCATGGATAACCCCTCCGATTGGCGATACCTGCGGCGCCCCCTATTGTGCTAAATGATAGCACAGCCAGCCTACCTCCTTATCCCTTCTACCCTGTCCATCAGAGCCACGCGCTGACACACTAAAGCTCGCCAAGCCTCAGTATCCTTTGCAGCGAAATCCTCCGTATGAACCAGATCATCCCCAGTATTATCGCCGTGAACACCAGAATCATAAAGCCGTAGGTAATCGCCAGCGTACCCCAGTCAATCTCCAGGACGAACGGAGGGAGGACTTGCGTTCCCCGGTCGTTGTGGCTCAGGAACGGCATTATGATTGCTCCAAGTCGCCGTCCCATTTCCGCGCCCAGCGCCATGCCCGCTCCGATGACAATCGCCTGCTCCAGCCACACAAGTGTAATCAGCTGCCGCATCGAGAATCCTACCGTGCGCATCAGCCCGAACTGCATCTCTCGCTCGCGGAACGACACATACGAATGTACGAGGAATCCGAGGCAGCTGAGTATAAGCACCGCGCCAAACGCCATGAATAGCAGCGCGCGCCATCCAGCCTGAACGAGAGGATCCACCGCAGACTCTTCCAGCTCCTCAACGCGGTCAAATACTGCCCGGCTCTGGAATGGCTCGCCGTCACTACGCATCTCCTCAACCACCGCCGCACGCTCGCTTCCGTTGGATGCCGTTTTCAGCCATATCTCGTTGGGCTTAACCTCGGCAGAAGTCGGCTCAAGATTGGTGTATCGCACTATCGCGGCCAGGTCTCCGATCAGGTATCTCTTGCTCACCGTGTCCAGCGTCGGGAAGTATTCGAACGAATCGATGATGTGTATTGGAACGCGATGTCCGGATACCGAGACCGTGAACTCTTCGCCAACGCTGTGCCCCGTTTCAGAGAGGAATGAGTCGCTTGCAAGCACAGGCAGTGGGCTTGCCGGCGGCCCGTGATATATTCCCCGCCCGGTAAGTGGCGGACCCTCGGACCAGATGAATTGTGCCGCGTCGCGAGTCGCAGAGTCGTCAGCGCGGGTGCTTATCGATTGTAAACTGTCAGTTATTGATTCGCGCGCGCCTCGCAGCACAGTCCACTCTTCGACCGAGTCGAAGTCTTCGAGAACGGTTACCTGATTTGTGCCGCTTCTTGCCCAAATCTCGTCGATGGCGATATTGCCCGCGCGCAGGCGTCCGCGCGAATTGGTGTCATGGATAGCAAGCGATACTATCGTGAGCGGTTGTTCCGGCTGGAGCGGTCTGAACCTTCTGAAACTGCTTCCGCGCTCCAGTCCGCGCTCCAGCGTCAACCATTCGCCGTTGCCGCCCAGTCGTCCCATGACATAGGTGAAGTACCTGTCATTCACGTCCTTGATGCGTATCGAGACGGCGAGACTCTCTCTCGGTCTGTCCGGCTTTACTCGTATGCCAATTCCGCGCGCGTCGTCCGGCAGGTCAATGCCGACAGGCGGGTTTTCGTGCCCCAGCTGCGACAGCATATCCTCAACGGGACGGTCGGCGAAGTCACCCCGGAACCAGCCGATACGCCGCATCGTCTCACCGTCCACGCCTACCATTGTGTAGCTTTCGCCAAGCAACTTGGAAAGGTCGGAGCCAAAAGCCTTAATGACAGGTGATGCCTCGTCCACAATAGGTATCGCCTCATAAGTTTCGACGATGGGAATGCTCCGGCCTCTGTTATTGACGGTCAGGCCTTCCACGCGTATGTCCGCGCCAGTTGCGTACTGCGCCTGCTCCTCGAAACTTCGCTCCAGTGTTCCTCCGAAGCTTGCCGCAAAGATTCCCAGTCCTGCCATGAGTATGAGCAGGAGCGACATCCTCGCGTAGTGGGTGGGATTGCGCGCCATCTGCCACATGCCCATCGAGAAGCCGACAGGCGCGCGCCGGGCGAACGCGCTGAACGCCAGGAATATCACGCCTAATGGCAGAGGCACGAACAGGCTCGTTCCGGCTGAAACACCTACGACGAGCGTGCCTCCCACTATCCCCGGCGTTACCGCGGTGCCGCCGCTACTGTAGGCGAGAAACTCCAGCATCGGAACGGTGAGGGGACTGAACATCAGGCCGGCAACCACCACAACCTGCGCCACCAGTCCCGCGGCGCGCATTCTCCCGTCTGACAGGCGCTCCGTAAGCCCGTACATCGCCACCATCACGGCGATGATGCCCAAAGAGACTACACGCGCAGTCCAATCGTCGCCTACCGCGCCGCCAAACACGATCGAGGCAACCTGCACGCCCGCAGCAACGCCGACTATCAGGTGCATCAAGTTCGGGGATTCACCGCTTATATACCGAATGGATAGCGGAAACAGGCGCAGCAGCGCAATCGCGAAAGCCACCAGAATCAGAGCAGGCACAGCGAGCAGCGCCTGGTTCACCGCAACGCTTCCGAAAAGTCCCGTAGCCACGACGGAACCCTGATCGTGCAACTGGCGGAACAGGAATATGCTCACGACCAGCAGCATTACATCGAGATAGTATCGCTGGTAGAAGGGCGGTCCTGTTGGGCGCGCCGATTGCTGCCGGTGCCTTGTAACGCCAATGCGGGACGCGCGCACGGCAGGAATCAGCAGCGCGGCGAAGCTGAACAGCCCGCCCAGAGCGCTCATCAGGTACGCTCCTCTGTTGACGAATACGCCCAGTCGGTCGCCGCCGCTCAATTCGGAGAATGCGGGAGTGTAACCCATGAAGCTGATGATGGTGGCAGCCAGTATCGGGGCGACAGCAATTGCGATGATGGATATAGTCGCGCCCTCTAGTATGAACACAACCAATATCTGACCGGAACTTGCGCCCCGGCTCCGAAGTAGGGCAAGTTCACCGCGCTGCTGCTCGACCAGCAAGGATGACAGCGTTACAACGTAATACAGAATGACGACGGCTATCAGCACCATAACCACGAACATCGGTATCTTGCTGAAGAACAGCCGCCTGTCATATTCGGCGAGGGTCGCGTCAAGCGCCGTTATCTGGCGGAATCCGAAGAGGTGGGTGGCGAGCTGCGACCGCATAGTACGCACCTGAAGATGCGTGATGGTAGTGTTACTGGCATTCAGTCTGTCGCGGTCGGTGTCCAGATGCCATGCGTAAGACGCGTCCATGTCGGTGAAGTTTGCCCCCAGAATGTTGAAAAACATCTGCTCGGAGATGTAAAAGGGCAGGGTGCGGAACGAGCCGGATGTAACGGACTTGAAGAGTGTATTGTCCTGATGCCAGAACTCCGAGTCCGGGTCGTCGCGCGTGAACAGACCGCTTATGACCACGCTCGTGTAAGGGAGCCGGTCGCGCCAATACGGAACTGCGGAAATTCTGTCGCCCACGCCTACGCCGAAAAGCTCGGCGGCTTCAACGGGAACGATGGCTTCAAGCTCCAGAGGCGCCGCTGAAGTTTCCAATGGCTGCTCGCTCGGGAACCTTCCGCCGGGCAGAAGCGTGATATTGTCGGTCAGTCGCGGATTGAATGTGAAGAAGGCGCGAGCATTATCCTTGCCGGCGTTCACCTCATTGCCGGGCACTGTCAGATAGAAAGTAGCCGTCTTTGCGCTGCGCTGCACATCCTTGAACAGCCAGCCGAGCCGTCCCTCGAACTGGCCTCGCGTAGCGTTGGCGACCTTTTCGTATTCTTCGACCTTCGTAGGTCCCCGCTCAGCCTTGACCAGAATGTCCAGGTCCAGGTCTTCGACGTTGTTGAGGGAGTTCTTAAGGGCAAGTTCGCGAAGCGCGTCGAAATAAATGACCGTACCCGCCATCACTGTCGAAGACAGCAACACACCAATGATAACGGTGGAGAGCAGCCTCCAGTGAGACAGGCTGCGCTTCGCCACCATTGGCCACGCTGCGACTATTGCGGATATTGCTTGGCGCATATTAGTCAGTCTATCAGTCTCCGCTTTCGCTCTTCCTGGCGAGTTGGGTTTGAAATCAATTTTGCAGCAAAGCCAGAATCGCAGTCACCAACGAAGCAATGATTGCGGTGAAGAGTGTTGCGCCTATCGCTAACATGGCAAACAGGACGCGATCGACCTTCGCTTCCATGCGGTCCAGTCGATTGACGATGTCCAGCCGCCAATCGCGTTCGTTTCCCCTAGCCTCTTCCACACGGGCTAGTCGCTCTTCCGTAGTTGCCATGCTAATCCCCGCTTTTCAAATACACTTCCATAGAATACGGTGCGCTCACACATTTTCATTTCATATTCATAGAGCGTTCCACTACTCCATTCTTGATATAGCGTGAAAGTCCAGATTTCGCATGCTGCGCGTCAGTCGATATACGGCAAGCGCAAATATGCTTATCAGCACCAAATAAAGCGGCGCGAGGAAGCGGAAATCGGTTTCCAGAATGAAGGGCGGGACGACCTGCCTGCCGTTTTCGGTGACCGCAACCGATGATACCATAAGGTCGCTCATCAGCCAGCCGGCACCCGATCCCAGCCCAATCCCGACCGCTACGATGATGAAGTGCTCCAGCATTAGCAGCCCTGCCATCTGTCGAGATGAAAGCCCAACCGATTGCAGGAATCCCATCTCGTTGCGGCTGCGATTGGAGAACGCCAGCAAGTATGTAACATAGCCAAGTCCGGCGGTGAATATGATAATCGCCATTGCCAGCAGCACCATCGCCTGCCATCCGGCGGTTATCAGCGGGTCGAGGCGTACCTGTTCCAACTGCTGCTCACGGTCATGCACGAGGTCGCGCCCGACCATTCTCGTAACCACCGAGCTGACCGAATCGCCCGCTCCCGAAGCCTTCTCGATGAACATCTCGTTCGGCGTTGCCACGAGCGCGGGGCTGAGGATGTTGATGTGTCTTATCAGAGTTTCGAGGTCGGCAATCAAGAACCCTGCGCCGCTCGGGTTAAGGGTGGGGAAGAAGTCCACAGAGTCACGCACCTGAATGGGCACGAAACGTCCTTTTAGCTCGACGATGAGCGCATCTCCCACGCGCGCTCCCGATGTTCGAAGGAAGGAATTGCTGGCAACCACCGGCACGGGCCCGCCGCTTGGGCTTCTGTAAATCCCTCGCAACCCGTTGTCAGTGTCCTTGCCGAAGGTGAACAGGCCGGAGAGGTCGCCTCGATTTACGTCGTCATCCGAAAATGTCAGCACGTCCGACGACAGGGTGGAAGTCGCAAGCGGCAGCCATGATGAGGCGGTGTCCTCGAAGTCTTCGATGTATTCAATCGCGCCATCACCCTTGATGGCATGCACGTCGTCGATAAGTATAGATCCTGCCGTGCCTGCGGGCCCGAATACAGGCTCGAAAATCTGAATGGAAGCTAATTGCACCGGCCGCTTCATTCTTTCCGGTATTTCCAGAGTGCGGAGGTGCCAGTTCGGAGGCCCCATGTTGCCGAACGACTGCGTGTCCAGTACGCCGTCTGCATCCTGCAGTACCAGCCACATGTACATGTTCGGATACAGCTCTTCAGGCTTCATCCAGACGCCGACCGCCACGGCATCGTCGGGAAGGGTGACCGGCTCGCTCACGCTAAGCGGATTGAGGGCGCGCATAACCTCCGGCAGTGTACTGCGTGAGAAGTCATCCCTGTACCACGAGTAATAGTGGAAGTCGTCCGCCTCCACGGCAAGCATGCGAAAGGTATTGCCTGTATAGTTCGCTCCAAGTGTGCCACGGTCTCTGAACGCCATCGTGACTGAGGTTACTCCGGGAATGGTCTGGTAGCGTTGTTTCAGTCCGTCAACGCTTCGCGCGATGTAGCCGGGTATATTGGAGACTCGAAGGTCGGTCGCCACATCGTATTGGATGCGCTCCTGATAGCTCCGGTTGAGCGTGCCGCCTACGGTTGTCGCAAGCACGGCAAGCCCCGTAACCATGACCAGCAGCAGCACAAGCCAGCTGTATTGCAGTGGGTTGCGCGCCATGTGCCACAGGCTTAACGATACCCATACGGGCGCTCGGTGTGACAACAGGACGAGCAGATAGAAGATAATCTGGAGCAGCACAATAGCCGCAAAACCCAGCGTCGGCAGGTATGCCAGCGCTCCCTCCGTTGGCGGGTAAAAGTAAATCAGCGCGGCTATGAGCGCGACTTGTGCCGCAAATCCATACAGCATGGAGCGGCCTCGTTCGGCACGCTGTGTAGCCCAATATGCCGCCGCTGCCGCAAGCGCCAGTCCAATCGGCGGCGCAGCGCCCACAAGGTCCGATTGGCGCAGCGCATCCATAGCTAGGGTGACCGCGAGCAGCGCCGTAATCACCCACACATAGAGGTGTATTAGGGCGGACGATTCGCCGCTGATGAACCGCACGAAAAGCGGGAAGAAGCGCATGAACACCAGCGCGACCAGCGTCAGTAGAAGGACGGGAGCGAACAGCAGCGCCTCATTTATCTCTACGCCGCTGAACAAGCCCCCGGACACAAGCCGCCCTCGCGCATTCAGTTCCCAGAATACCAGCCCGCCAATGGCTAGCACCATAATGTCGAGATAGTAGCGCTGGAAGAACGGCACCTCAGGCGGACGGGACGACCTCAGCTTGTGAATGATAAGCCCGGTTCGCGCCCCGATGACGCTGGGTATCACGAAGATGGCGAGTCCCAGAGCGCCCACGCCTGCCGAAACCAGAAACGGCATCCAGCGCCAGTTCACCGGAAGGAAGGCGCCGCCTGTAATGTCTGTGAAGTACGGCAATTTGCCTGAGATGGCAATGGCGCCCATCGCCAAGAGGGGAGCGATGATGACTGCAACTGCCGTAATGACCAGTCCTTCGATTGCGTACAGGCGCACGAGTTGTGCCATGCTGACGCCTCTGCTTCGCAAGAGAGCCACGTCGTCCTCGCGGCTCTGCACCAAGTACGACACCATCATCGACATGTAGTACAGCACGGTGATGACCATGATTGTCAGCAGTAGAAGAAGGGGAATGCTCGTGAAGAAGCTTCGCCGCTCAAAGCGGTCCAACAGTGAGGTAATGCCAGTGAATACCGCGCTGCCCTGCATCCGAATGGCCATGCCGCTTTCGAGATTGTCCAGGCGTTCTCTCAGCTCTTCCGGGCGAATCTTCTTAAGTGGCTCTTTCTCAATAAATATGAACCAGGACGAGGAAACCAGACTGCCGGGATATGCCTTGCCTAGGCTGTCGATCAGAGCCTGCTTTGTGACGAACAGGGCTATGGGCGGCTCTTCCGGGTCCACTTCGATGCCCACATCCGGTATCTCTTCAAGTGGCGCAGGCTCCATGAACACGCTGGCGTTCTGCTGCCAGTAATCGGCGCTGGGGTCGATAGGCTCGATTATGCCCACTATCTCGGCGGTGATGGCGACATCAGTGCCGAGCGACGGCTTCATCTCCAGCTTGTCACCGACCTCCAAACTGAACACATTCGCTGGCGTGCTGCCGAGCATCACCTCGACGTGCAATCCGTCCTCTGTCGGTGTAACCGTGTCCGTGAACGCGCGCCCGGATGTGAACTCCACATTTTTTTCCACATTGGACAGGTATTGAAGGTATCCGCGCGATACGAGGTCAACATCGGCGTTGGCAAGCGGTCGCCACGGAGTGCCCACCAGCAGCGTAGTTCCCTTGAGGAAGCGTTCCCGACTCACGTAGAAGTCGGAGATGTTTTCGTCTATCAGCCCGTCGATCTCGCTGTCGGTAACGTTCAGGCTCTCTTCGTTCAGAGGGACGTTGGGCGCGAATGCGAAGATATTCAGGAAGAGGATGGAGGAACGGTCGATGGAAGTGTTGAGCGTGAGACGCGCCAGCGAGTTCAGGTACACGGGCGCGCCCGCAACCAGCGTGGAGGCGATGATAATACCTGCGAATATACTCAGCAGGAGCTTCCAGTCGGAACTGAGACGCTTGATGATGAAGCCGAATGTCGAAAAAGAACGCATTACCTATATTGTCATTTCGATTGCCTACGCCGTCATTCCGAGCGTAGCGAGGAATCTGAAATCGCCATGTCCTGAGCGTGTAAGCGCACTCCGACCCCTTCAACATCATCATACCCGCCCATAGCATACGCAACGCCATAGTAGCATATTATCGCCCCTTACGTTCTTTCTGATAACAACAGCGCGGATTATCGTACCGTCTGGGCCCTGCTGCGGAAATCGTCAGCGTTTCAGATCGATGCGCTGAACAGTCCATACAGTGACGCATATTTCGGAATCCGATTCGGGGTCGGCAGAGGCAATCGGACAGTCATCAAAACGTTATAAACATTTCCGCTGACGTTACTCCGTAGCCACATAAGAAATGGTATGATCAACGCGCTATCGATTTCTGACATTATCAGGCCGATGTCGTGGCCTAATTCTGCTGGAGGATACACCTCATGCGAAGCACATATCCGCGCAAAGGCGCTAATTTTGTTTTGACCATTCTCGCCGCTGCTTTTGCGCTGGCGCTGCTGTTCTTAGCGCTGGCGAGCCCGGGTCCTGCCGCCGCGCAGACTGCCGGCACTCCAACGCCCACGCCCGTAACCGAGCAACCTGACGATGACACCCCTAAGCCCGAATTCGACGAACTCGACCCGGAGGTCAATCTTCCCATCGAGCCTGTCATCGACGAGCCTAGGCAGATCTTCGCACCACTGTCCAACGCCGTGCCAGCCCTTTCACCCCTGATCGACTATGACACTGACGACGATGGCCTTATCGAAATCTCCTACTTGGAGCAGCTCAACGCCATCCGCTGGGACTTGAACGGCTCCGGAGTTCCAGACCGCAATAGCGACGCCAGCAATTACTGGGAGGCGTTCTATGCCGCACACCTGGACATGGGCTGCCCCAGCAGTGGTTGCCGAGGCTACGAACTCACCCGCAGCCTCGACTTTAACGACGCCGCAAGCTACATATCTGGCTCAGTCAACACCGACTGGACACAAGGAGAAGGCTGGCTTCCCATCGGATACCGCACAAGCATATCTGAGGGTGTCTGGATATTTGATGCGGTATTCGATGGCAACGCGCATACCGTCTCCAATCTCTATTTCGACCGCCGCATAAATAGATTCGCAGGCTTAGTTGCTATAAATACGGGAACAATTCTCAGAGTAGGGCTGCTTGATATCGACTTGACTGCCATTGGTGGAGAAAGAGCCACAGACGGAACACACCTTGATTTGGCGGGGCTGACTGGATACAACGAAGGACTTGTCGCCCATAGTTACGCTACTGGCAGTGTGTCAGGGAATACAGAAAATGTGGGTGGGTTAGTCGGTTTGAACAATGGCGTCATTGCTTATAGTTACGCTGCGGTCAGTGTGGCCGGAACTAAGGAAGCAGGCATACTGGTTGGAGACACTCACACCGTAATCGTGTCCAGTTATGCCTCTGGCGCCGTGATAGGTACTACGGAGGTAGGTGGCCTGACTGGTGACAACGAAGGCGGCGGTATTATCTATAGCTACGCAAGAGGCAGCGTGACGGCAAATGGTTTGGTCGGTGGCATTACCGGAGACAACCGGGACTCTTTAATCAGAGCAAGCTACTGGGATACTCAAACATCAGGGCAGTCCGTGGGAGTGGGCATAGGGCCCTCTGACGGCATTGAAGGCAAGACCAGTGCCGAGCTGAAGTCGCCGACTTGGTACCATGGCATATACTCAGACTGGCATCATGCAGGTGATGTCTGGGACTTTGGATCTTCCGCCCAATACCCGACCCTGAAACAAGATTTGGATCTCTACCTTGACATCTGCGAGCAGAGCATCAGCGCAATTGGAAGAGTTGGCATTATCGGAGAATGGGCGGACGATTGCCCGTCCGAGAATGAATCGGGAAGCTATGCTCGCTTCTACACCTTCACGCTGGACACGGCGACAGAAGTAACCATAAATCTCATGTCGATCAAAGATACCTACTTGTACCTGCTGGAGGGCGCGGGCCGACACGGTAGGGTTATCGATAGAGACGATGATGGCGGCTACGGCTACGATTCCCGAATGAACCCCAGCTTGCAGCCTGGCACCTATACCATTGAGGCGACCACCCTTTCTTCGGGAGAAGCCGGCTACTTTGGACTTATTATCGACGGCGTGCCGCTCGCCACGCCCCCGCCGCCGTTCAGCCTTTACTATGACGCAAGTTGGGCGAACGCCAACATAACCAGCGTGGAAGCAGGCCAAAGCTTCGACCTCACCGTGCGAATGTACGACGTCCGGGGCGCAGGCGAAAATGGCGGCATATCGGTGTCCTTCCCGGACCTGACCGACGCGGACCCGAACCTGCCCGCTCCGCCCCCGTACCTTCCAGTTCCGCGCGCGGACGAAGTTCCCACTGTGTACTCGTCAGCCGAAGCCGATGTGAAAGTCACAAGCTACACGACTTCATCAAGCAGCTCGCTGAACTTCCGCTTCTATGACAGTGGGGATGACATATATCATTCCAGCGCCCCCAACACGCCTGCGCCTGCGGACTACTTGCTGGTGGAAGCCGTGGACTCGCCGTGGTCCACTTCATCAGACAACACGCTGACGCTGGAGATAACGCCAAAGCAAGAAGGCGAGTTCCGCATACTGGTTCGCGGCTGGATATGCGCCGTCGAATACACCAACTGCTCCCGCCGCCCCACCAGCAGCGATACATCCGATACCGACCAGCAAGGTTATCCAGCCCGCGAACTGGTCATCACCATAACCGCGCCCACTGGTACTCGCACGCCCGAAGAAAGACTCGCGCACATGTACGCGCCCATCTTGCGAATGCACCCCAATGAGCGATTCTTCCCCAAGGGCGTCGAAGCATTAGTGGACAACGCCGAATTGAAGTACAGACCACCGCAATTTGTATATTCTGGTGAATTGATGGCTAACACCTTCACATTGGAGACCTTGGGGACACTTGATAGTTCGGCATTCTTAGAAAGTGTAATTGATGATGAAATAGACAATGGAAACGGCAACCTGGGGCTAGCTCGGCAGGCAATAATAAACGGATATAATGCTGCAAACTGGTACTTGGATGTTCGAGACGGCAGCAACGACCAACCACGGACTGAATTCCTGCCGAAAGTGTACGCAGCCATCCGAGACAATATTCGAGAGGCGCCTGGGAAAGTCTATCTACAATACTATCTGTTCTATTACTACGATCACTTGATTGACAACCAAGTAAAAGCCTGTGCCGAAGAAATACCAAGTTGGCTGCCATTCCGTGATGCAGTATGCAGCGACCACGAAGCAGATTGGGAGCTAACACAACTGGAGTTTGATGCGCCCAGTGTTCAATACATTCTTCAAGGCGATGTCTTGCCGGATAGAGTTGCGTACTCCCAACATGCGTGGAGCGAAGATAGCGCCTACGAAGACATTCCTACCGTGAAGGGACATCCTATCGTCTATGTCTCACACGGCAAGCACGCGAACTATTTTGGCCCTGGTCCCAATGGCAGCGCCCCAATCCCCACCGTCAAGATCGTCCCTACTGAAGACGACCCTTGGAGCGTTTCGATTGTTCAGGACCACATATCTGATAGAGGCAAGGAATTGCTGCCGCTGGCTCTCTCCGATTATGCTGCTCAATGTCCCGACCCTCTACCGGAGAACTTCCATGCATGCACTTATATTTACGAATTGGAGATAATTTATGAAAGCACTCCCTGGGTCGCCTACGAAGGCACATGGGGAGACTCAAAGATTGACGGTCCCGACCACCCGGATAGATGGGATAGGCCAGACTCCTGGATGGAAAGGGTCAATTTACATTTACTTGACGGGAGCATAAACTTTGATGACAAGAGCGGTAAAGAGCGTGACCTCGCTGTCCTGAGATCTGCCTCCTACCATTGGGCGAAAGAATCAATTAATGATGGTAATCGAGTGACCGAATTGGATTTCAGTCGTGGTAAGACAATACCGCCATCATTGAGCGACCTTTCCGATATGGAAGTCTTGGATCTGAGCAACTCCGGAATGACAGGCATCATCCCCAGGCAACTGAGCTATCTAGCCGGCAAACTGAAGTCTTTGCTTCTTGGTGGCAATAACTTCACCGGCTGCATACCCACCGCCCTGCGTGAGGTAAGCAATAGCGACCTTGACACCCTTGGCTTGCCGTTCTGTGCTGGAGGGTCGCCCACTCCACCAACGCCACCAATTCCGACAACGCCGGACTCATGCGAGCAGCAGCTCCCGAACAGCGGAATCGTGGACGCCGACTGGACCAGCACCTGCGACTCCGAGAACCAGAGCGGCAGCTACGCACGATACTACACCTTCACCCTGAGCCAGACGTCTGAGGTAACGATAACGCTGGATTCGTCCGTCGATACGGTTCTGTATCTTCTGAGCGGCGTGGGCAGAGACGGCGAACAGGAGGCAGTCAACGACGATCACGGCACGCTTGTGAACACTGACCCCTGCGCCGATAACAGCAACCTCGGGCAATTCGACTCATGCATAACTAAGTCACTCGCTGCAGGGTCGTACACGATAGAGGCGACGACTTATGACGAAGGAGAGACAGGGGATTTCATGCTGACGGTGAGCGGCATAAGGTAATTGTACGACGGTTGGTTAGTCGGTGCCTCTACACACCGAGTAACCGACTATCTCAATGCCTGCGCCATGTCCGCAATCAGGTCATCCACATGCTCGATGCCGACCGAGACACGAAGGAGATTGTCGGGTGTGTGGGTGTCTGGGCCCTCGACCGATGCGCGATGTTCTATCAGGCTCTCGGCGCCGCCCAGGCTCGTCGCTCGGGTGAACAGTTGCAGTCGGGCTGCAACATCCATCGCATCCTGCTTGCCGCCCGCGACCTGAAATGAAAGCATGCCTCCGAAGTGCGACATCTGCGCGGCTGCCACCGCTCGCTCTTCGGGCGTTGACAGACCGGGGTAGTGGACTGCTTGCACCTTTGGATGTTCGCTGAGGAAAGACGCTATTGCGCTCGCATTCTCGCAGTGGGCGCGCATTCGCAGGTGCAGTGTCCGTATGCCTCGCAGCGTCAGCCAGCAGTCGAACGCTGAAGGCACTGCGCCATAGGTCGCCTGCACTTGCCGCACCCTGTCGAAGAAGGCATCCTCCTGCGCCGAGACCACCGCCCCGCCCATAACGTCACTGTGCCCGGATATGTACTTCGTCGTGGAGTGAACCACCGCATCCGCGCCCATACTGATGGGTTGCTGGAGCATCGGTGTCGCCCAAGTGTTGTCACAAACGCACAGTGCACCCGCCTCATGCGCGATTTCCGCCGTGCGCCGTATATCCGTAACCTTCAGCATCGGGTTGGAAGGAGTTTCCACCCAGACAAGGCGTGTGTTGGACTGTATCGCCTGCCGCACCTGCGCCGGATCTGTGACATCCGTAAATGTAACCTGCAAGCCCCACCGCTCAAATACATCACGCAGTATCGCCCTCGTGCCGTGATAGCAGTCATTTGGCGCTACGACATGGTCGCCGCTCGCCAGTGCCTGAAACACCGCCGCGCTCGCCGCCGATCCTGACGAAAAGGCAGCGCACGCAGCGCCGCCTTCTAGTGTCGCAAGGACGTCTTCGAGTTGTTGTCTGTTCGGATTGCCCAGCCGCGAGTAGATGTAACCGCTTGGAAATTCGCCGTCCTCAGCGCGCTCGAAAGTCGTAGAGGGCTGGATCGGGGCAAGTATCGCGCCCGACTCCGGGTCGATATGGTGACCTGCACGCGCCGCGGCGCTTTCGATATTCACTGTGCGAGAAAATCGTAGAGGGGAACGACGCCGGTGGGTCGAGTGCCATTTCCGAGCAAGGCGTCAATACGCCGCATTGCAATAGAACTCAGCAGAGTGTCTCCGCACGTACCGCATACTTCGGCCGGCACATTATCGAATACGACTAACCGATCATTGTGCCGGGTTGTATGTACGATGTATTGCTCGTCGTACTTGCCCTTACATCCCTGAATCGTGCAGTCCATAGGCGCTACAATCCAATGCCCTCCGCTACCGTCTCCAGATGGAAGTCCGTGTCGCCGAAGGCAAGCTCCGCAGCCTTTGCCCGCCGCGAGTACAGCTGCATGTTATGCTCTTTGGTAAAGCCGATAGCGCCGTGGCACTGGTGCCCCAGCGCGCAGATGCGCCTGTAAGCGTCGCTCACCCACGCCTTGGCCATTGCCACTTCCTGCGTCGCCTCGTCGCCCTCCGAGAGCCGCCACGCCGCCTGGTATGTGATGTAGCGCGATCCTTCCACATCGGTCGCCATATTCGCGCAGTGATGCTGAATAGCCTGGAACGAACCAATCGGCCGGCCGAACTGCGTGCGCTGCTTGGCGTACTCCACCGTCATATCCAGCACCTGCTCAGCTCCTCCTACCATCTCGGCGCACTTGCCGATCGCGCCCCATGCCAGAACCTTCTCCACTGTGTTCCAGCCGGCGTTGACCTCGCCAAGCACTGCGGACGCTGAAACACTGGCATTCTCGAACGCCAACTCGGATTGCCTGTCGGAAGCGATTGTCTTCAGAAGCGTCTGGCTCACGCCCTCAGTGCCACGCGGCACCAGGAACAGCGTGACATCCCGCTCACCCTCGCCCGTGCGCGCCGCAACCACATAAGTGTCCGACACATGCGCGTTCGGCACGAACAACTTGACGCCGTTCAGCACCCAGCCTTCGCCGCTCTGTGTGGCAGTCATCTCAACGCCCTCGGCGTCCCAGCGTGCGCTCGGCTCCGTCAGCGCCAGCGTCACGATAAGCTGGCCCTCGCTTATCTGCGGCAGGAGTTCCTGCTTCTGCTCTTCGGAGCCTGCATCCATAATCGCCATGCCGCCCATCACGACCGTCGAGAAGAACGGACCCGGCAGCAGCGCGCGTCCGGTTTCCTCCAGCAGTACGGACAGGTCCAGATAGCTCAGTCCCACTCCGCCATATTCCTCCGGGAAAATCAGCCCCAGCCAGCCCTGTTCTGCGACTTTCTGCCACATCTCAGGCGTATAGCCGCGCTCGTCCTCCTCCATCTCGCGCACGTAAGTATCCGGGCATTCCGCCTGCAGGAACTCGCGCGCACTGTTCCTGAGCATCTGCTGCGTTTCGTTCAGTCCAAGGTCCATTTATCGTGTTCCTCCGTAATTTGAGACAGCACCTCTATGCTGCAAAAGTTGATTGTGTCCTGTGAAATGGGATGGTTGCTGAAGGCTTACCTCGGCAACTCCAACCCCCTCGTCGCTATGACATTCCGGTTTATCTCTGAGGTGCCTGCTGCAACAGTGCCGCCGTGCGAGCGCATCCAGCCGTTCTCGATCCGACCCCGCAGCGGCGCCCACTTCGATTCCGGGTCGAGCTGACCGTACAAGCCCATCACCTGCATGCCGAGACTGTACAGCCGGATCATCATTTCCGTGCCGTAAGCCTTTGTGATAGACGCCTCTTTATTGGGGATCATGTCCTGGCTCTGCATCCACGCCACGTTGTAGCACATCAGCCGGCACGACTCGATCTGCACTGCCATTTCAGATATTCGCTGCCGAACAGTAACGTCCTCAGATAGAGCAGCGCCGTTTCGAGAGTTCTCCTTGCAGAAGTTCACGATGTCTTCAAGCAACCGCTTCGCCCTCGCCGGCCGGTCAACGCCCGATCGCTCAAAGTCCAGCAGCGCAGCGCCGACGTACCAGCCGCGGTTCTGCTCGCCCACCAGGTTCTTCTTCGGCACGCGCGCATCCTCGAATGTAACCAAAGCGCGGTGAGCGTCCCACATCATCGGTATCTTCTCAACAGTGACGCCCGGCTGCTGCATCTCCGCCAGCAGGAAGCTGATGCCCCTGTGCTTCGGCGCGTCCGGATCGGTGCGCGCCAGCATGAACATCCAGTCCGAGCCTGAGTGCGCGCCGTTCCATATCTTGGAGCCGTTGATAACGAAGTCGTCGCCGTCCTCGACCGCTCGCGTCTGAAGCGATGCCAGGTCCGAACCGCTGTCCGGCTCTGAGTAGCCCTGCGACCAGTCTATATCCGCCTGCGCGATACGCGGCAGGAAGTATTGCTTCTGCTCCTCCGTGCCGTACAGCATCAGGATGGGTCCGACCATCCGCACGCCGGAGTCTCCCGCGGGAACGCCTCTGTACGCCATCTCTTCGTTGAAGATCATCTGGCGGATGTGAGGCGCGGCTTGCCCACCGTACTCTTCGGGCCATGCCATAGTCAGCCAGCCGTTGCCCGCAAGCTTCTTCTTGAACTCGCGCACCAACCCTGCGTCTTCCGGCTCTTCGGCATCTACGGCGCGTTCACGCCAGTCCCACGGCAATTCGCTTTCGACGAAATCTCCTACTTCCTGGCGAAAGGCGTCGTCCTCGGAGTTGAAACGGAAGTCCATGTATTCACCTCACCGTTGCGTACTCTAATCTGCTGCTTTTGTGCAAGACACGGATTAAGCGATGGGCTACCTTGGCAGTCCCAGTCCGCGCGTGGCAATGATGTTGCGCTGGATTTCTGATGTGCCTGCCGCGATGGTCGCCGATACTGAGGTCATGTAGCTCTGCTCGATGCGGCCCTGCATCGGCGCGTACTTCGATTCCGGCTCAAGCTGACCGTACAGTCCGAGAATTTCCATTCCCGCGCGCGCCACTGCCTGCTGCAACTCCGTGCCGAAGCTCTTGCCCATCGAGGATTCCTTGTTCGGCACAAGCCCCGCGCTCTGCATCCACGCGATCTGGTACGAGATGAGGCGGCTAATTTCTGTCTTCACCATCAGGTCGGCGAGCTTACGACTTATTTTCGGATCGTCGATCAAGCGCCTGCCGTTGCGCGAATTGTCCTTGCAAAATTGGATTAACTCTTCCAGTGTGCGCTTAGAGCCTGCCGAGTATTCGACGCCGGAACGCTCGAAGTCCAGCAGGGTCGCGCCCACATACCAGCCCCTGTTGAGTTCGCCTACAAGGTTGCGCTTGGGCACTCGCACATTGTCAAAGATGACCATGTTGAAGCTGTGGTCGTTCGCCATATTGATGATGGGGCGCACTTCAACGCCCGGCTGCCTCATGTCCGCGAGCAGGAAACTTATGCCGCGATGCTTGGGCGCGTCCGGGTCCGTGCGCGTCAGCACCATCACATGGTCGGCGTGGTGCGCGTTTGAAGTCCAAATCTTCGTGCCGTTGATGACGAAGTCGTCCCCGTCCTCGACCGCGCGCGTCTGGAGCGATGCGAGGTCCGAGCCGGACTCCGGCTCCGAGTAACCCTGGCACCACTGCACCTCACCACGCGCAATTGGCGGCAGATACTCGCGCTTTTGGTCCTCTGTGCCGTGAATCATCAGCGTTGGCGCGAGCATCTTCGTGCCGAACTGGTCGCGACCCGGCGCGCGCTGGTAAGCCATCTCCTCCGCAAAGATGAGCTGCATCATGTGGGTTGCGCCGCTGCCGCCGTACTCTTCGGGCCAGGCCATCGTCAGCCAGCCCTTGTCGGCCAGCTTCTTTCGCATCTCCAACTCGAAATCCCAGTCGCCCCCTTCTTCATCCCCGCCGCCTGTCCAACCATCGGGAAGCTCCCTACGCAGAAACTCGCGCAACTCTGCGCGAAAATTCTCTTCATCAGCCGTGAACTTGAACTCCATTTGGACTTCCTCCGTTACATTTCGTAATTTTGCTGATCGCCCGGCCTTCGTTATATGCCTAATGAGCTTGCCCTTCTGTTTGCCAAAGAGCTCATTGACCTGCCCACTGCATTACTTGATGGGCGCTGAAGACTTAGACACTGCCCACAGAGAGGCAAGTTACGGTGCGAACGATCCCGTTTATCGTGTGAATGCGGCTCGTAACCATATCCCCGACGGAGTTAAGGTCCGGGGCGACCACAACAGCGATAATGTCGTACGGCCCCGTTACCGCATCGACAGTCTCGATGCCGTCCAAAGAACGCAGCGTGTTGGCGACATCTCGCGACTTGCCCACTGCGGTTTCTATTAGAATATACGCCTTGGTTGACAATTCTCATTCCTCCTGGAAGTGTGAAGCAGCCTTTGGTTTTCTAGCAGAGTGAAGCGATAGTGTAGTAGGGTCGTACTGGATATGAGCCGACGATAGCGACAGGAACCCCCGCGTACGCTCATTACCACGCACAACGGTATGAAATCCCCTGCATTTTATAGGTGTGCAAGAAAGAGTGTCAATCTAAACTCGCAAAAACTGTCAGTGTGGAGGCGTGCATTTCGTCTCACTTACCTTGGGAGTTTGGTAGGGTGGATAAGAGCAGCTCCGCTCATTCCTATCTACACGGGTACGGCGAAAACCTCAAACGGCTCAGGACAATTCTGGGAAGTACCCAAGAAGGTGGCTGGGCTTTGCTATAATCCATGCTTAATGTATTGGTCCGGTACGCTTGCTACTGTATGCCCAGCCGACAGACGGGCTGAGGTTTGAATCTATGGAAGACGCTGCTCTGGTGCGAGACTTCGCCACGATCATGGCGGTCGCGGGCGTTGCGATCGTCATATTCCAGTGGCTAAGGCAGCCGCCGGTGCTCGGCTACCTCATCGCCGGCCTGATAGTCGGCCCCTATACGCTGCCGCTCCTCAACCTGCCTGCGCCCGTTACCCATACCGAGAGCATCCATCTGATGGCTGAACTCGGCTTCATCATGCTGCTATTCGCCATCGGGCTTGAATTCGGATGGCGGCGCATCAGGCAACTGGGTCCGCGCGTCATCCTGATCGGCACCATCGAGATCATCTTCATGATCGCGCTCGGCTACGAGATTGCCACGCTTCTTGGCTGGAGCGCGATGGAGGCGATATTCCTCGGCGCTGCCCTCTCCATCAGCAGTTCTGCCATCATTTTCAAGGTGCTGCGCGACACCGGAATGCTCCACGAGCGTCATGGCCGCCTCATCGTGGGCATCCTCGTCGTGGAAGACTTCGCCGCCGTCATCCTCTTGAGCCTCCTCTCCGGCATGGCAACGTCGGGAACGGCAAATCTGGGAGAGATCAGCACTCTGGTCGTGCGCCTGGGGCTGTTCCTGATCTGCGCGCTCTTCATGGGCGCTCTGGTCGCCCCTCACATCATCAGGTTCGTCGCCCGGTTCAGGTCCAGGGAGGTGATGCTAGTTGTCAGCCTGGCGATGTGCTTTGGCCTAGCGCTCATCGGCCAGCAACTTCACATCTCCGCGGCGGTCGGCGCGTTCATAATCGGCACCGTGCTTGGCGACACCGAATACTCCGAAGTGCTCAACAACACCATCGCGCCCGTGCGAGACATCTTCTCCGCTCTCTTCTTCATCTCCATAGGAATGCTCATCGAATTAGCAGTGCTCTGGCAGTTCATAGTCCCCGCCCTGATAATCGCGGGCGTGTTCATGGTGGGCAAGATGTTCGCGTCAACCCTCGGAACTTTCATCACCGGGCACGACGGCAAGACCTCGCTCAGCGTCGGCATGGGCAAGCCTCAGCTCGGCGAATTCTCCCTTGCGATGACTAAGGTCGGCGTGGACCATGCCGTCGTCGGCGCGTTCCTCTATCCGGTGGTAGCCGCGGCTTCAGCACTTACCGCGCTGTGCTATCCACTCATTGCCCGTTCTTCGGAGGGCGTAGGGAATACGCTTGAGGAGCGTTCCCCGCGCCTGCTGCGCCAGTACGTTGGAAACCTGTCGTACATCCTCATCTCCACACGCACCGTGTTCGGTATGGAAGGCGAACTCGCCGACGTGGTCAGGCGCTCCGGTCGCGTCATTATCGCGAACTTAGGCGTCATCGTCGTAACCATCGCGCTCGGCACGTTCGCGCTGAACTACGCGGCCGAACTGTCGCGGGGTCTGAACACCCAACAGGGAATGCTGGGGCTGATAGTCAGCTGTCTTGTGGTGCTGCTCTGCATCCCGCCGGCCGTCTTCATCTGGCGCGCCCTCCAGCGCATGACCGACGGCCTCTCCGCGTTCATCTTTCGCAGAAACCTGTCCAATTTGAGGCTGCTCAACAGGGGCGGTCTGCACATCATTCTCCGGAACAGCATTCTGCTTGTCATTGTGGTCATGCTGGTGATATGGAGCCTGCCGCTTATTTCTCAGCTTGTCGTCCTCGGCAGCTTTTCCACTCCCATTGCCATCTTTGCCCTTATAGGCGTCGTTGGGCTGCTGTGGCGAGTGTCCTTCAAAATCCACGGCTTGATGGAATCGACCTTCTCCCATACATTCTTGGGAGGAGATGACGGCGACTAGTCGCTGCCAATGGCGTGGAGAAGCATAGCCTTGTATGATAGCGACAGTTTAAGGCGATAATCGCAGGAGGTCGCAAAATGCGTCTTGAAGGAAAAGTAGCGCTGATCACCGGCGCGGCGGCGGGAGTACAGGGCGAAGTGAAGGGCTTTGGTGGCGCAGCTGCCTGGCTGTTCGCCGAAGAGGGAGCGAAGGTTGTGCTCACTGACATCCTGGAAGAGCAGGGCAGGCGGGCGGAAGCGCAACTTCGTGAGCAGGGCTACGACGTTGTATTCGCACGCCATGACGTCACCAGCGAAACCGACTGGGAGAGCGCAATAAAGCTCACAATCGATACCTTTGGCAAACTCGACATACTGGTGAATAACGCGGGTATAGGGGGTCGGCTTGCGCTAATGGAAACATCGGAAGAGGCTTGGGACGCGCAGATGGACATCCACGCCAAGGGAGTCTTCCTGGGGATGAAGTATGCCATACCGGAGATGCGGAAGGCGGGCGGCGGCTCCATCATCAATGTGTCCTCCATATACGGACTTGTCGGAAGCCGCACATCCACCGCCTACCATGCGGCCAAGGGAGCGTCTCGCATAATCACCAAGTCTGCTGCCATCCAGTATGCCGGCGAGAATATCCGTGTCAACTCCATCCATCCCGGCTTCTGCCGCACGCCCATGACCAACGACAGCTACCAGAACCCGGAGCATTATGACGCGCTGCTCGAGCGCATCCCGATGGGAAGGGTAGGCCACCCGGAAGAACTCGCACAAGGCATGCTCTATCTCGCTTCCGACGAGTCGAGCTACGTCACGGGCGCGGAACTGGTAATAGACGGAGGCGTAACGGCAACATGACGCAGACGCAAGCCATAGAGACCGTCTGGTTCGTCTATTCGGACGACGGCAAGCCGCTCGGCAGGCTCTACATGGAGGAGGGCGCGCCTGCTCCCGAAATTGGCTCGCTCATGCCCGACGGCGATAGCTGGACGTCCGCCGTCATCACCGCTGTGCGCGAACTTGCGCCCACCTGCGCCATGCGTCGCTTCCGAGTAACCATCAGCCGTTCAGTCCACTAGCCTGATAAATTTTATGAGACGATTTCACAATTCGATTGAATTAGGGCATCCGTAGGGGCGAGCGGCCGCTCGCCCCTACATAGACTGGCGCTCCATTCGCTGATTGCGCCGCAACAATGGAAATCCGCATTTGCGAAATCGTCTCTTTTATGTGGAAACCGCGTTCCAATCATAGTAATATGGACATGGTTAGCCAACGTAGCTCAGTCGGCAGAGCAGCTGTTTCGTAAACAGCAGGTCGGCGGTTCGAGTCCGCCCGTTGGCTCCAGCAGACTCAGGGGAGGCAGGTGAGTAACCCTTATTGAGACTGGCACAGCCGAAATACGGGAGTGCCATGAAGCGGACAATAGCAGCCCGGAGGGCCGCTCTCAGAGCAGATAGGTTGCATCCAGACCCGGCCTGTGGCAGGTCTGCCCTATTGATGGGAAGTGCCGATGCTTCATCGGATTCGGAACGATGTTGATTGTGGCTTGAAAAGTGGTGATATGTAGCCATGCAAGAAGCCCCCTCGTGTACAGGTGCGAATTGCTACATACGCGACCCTTCCCATCAGGAGACACTCAGGGGCAAAAAGAGCCCTGTTTACACCTGATGGGACACAAGAAAATCTAATGTTAAGGGTCGTATGTAGCATGTTTGACCTTAATTGATGGGCATGCGGTTGTCAAGAACATCGAAGCGCATCAAGAGCGCATTAGTAGCGGGTGAGCATCGATACAATTTGAGCATCACAGAATCGGTTGGACGGAAGTGTCCTCTACGGAGTGGCTTTCCTAATCAGTACATCGAAATCAGAACACTGGAGGGTGAAAGAAGGTCGTTACCGGCATAAGTTGATAGAGCTAGTGCCATCACGAAAGTCGTGGCGGTACGCCATCTCAGAAATCGTGGAGGCACTTTCCTCAGTCGTGTCAGCACGAAAATCGTGACGGCACTTCGATATAAGAGAACCCCAACTAACCCTGAAACGGCACTCCGCCCGCATGCCGGCGGAGACCTTACCGAATAGATAGGAGAGATTGATGTCTGAGGGCTTCGCCTGCGTCGCAGCTGGAGAGACCTTCATGTTCTAAAAATCATTCAAATAGTCAACGTCCGTCCGTGGGCATTCTTGTCCAGGGCGATGTTAAATCGTGAGGACCGACCGGCGGATCCTCCTCTCGTGGGGATTTTCCGGATTGGTTCTGGAGCCTAAGATCGATTAGCAACATTCTTTCGCTCCGCCGGTCGAGTCCTCTCCCCACCTGAAACTCGGGCATCCTGCTATTGCTGGATGCCTTTTTTGCGTTCTTCAGAAATGGGGTTGACAGCATTCTTGTCCATGTTTTAGTCTGTACGCGCTAATCGATCACGGGTTACAGAACGAATATGGACAAGTCCTCCACGGCGATTGCCGCTTCTGGCGGCGTTGCCCACTCACCTATATCCCCTGATGCCCTGCATCATCATGCCTGGCTGGTCTTGCAGACCGGACTCGGTCATGCTCCCCGTGCGGTCCTGCACACTATTGTGGAGGCACACGCCCACTTTCAGGCGCGAAGCGACGACCAGACCTTCTTCATGGCACGGTCACGCCTGGAACCATTGCTCCCACGAGGCATGCAGTGGCGCACCTTCACCAACCACCGTTCGGCGCTTGTAAGTCTCGGACTGCTTGAGCTCGTCTGGCGCGCTCCGAACCAGCACTCAGGCAAAAGTCTCTGGCGCATCCGCTACGACCGCACATTCTCCGCCCAGCCTCGTGAGCAACTTGTCCTGCCTATGGAGGAGTTCGAGCCTCTTTCCGACGTGCATCCTGAGGGCGGACGTGAACCGATCGTTCCGGTTGGTGAAGTGGCAAGCCCTGATATTCACTCTGAGATGTCCGACGAGGAGCCAGTGGAGAAGGTGTCCTTAAAACGGCAGATCGCGCAGTTGAAGTTGTGGCTTGCGAGCGGTGAGCAAAGGCTGTCGGAACTCGAAGCCCGCTTCGAGGCACTTGTCGCTGCGGAGTATGAGAGTGTTCCGGAATCCGGCGCAAGTCCCCCAGTCATCCCGAGGGCTGAGCGTCGCCGCCGCGTGAGACAGGCGGCGAAGCAGGCTCGCGGTTCTCCGTCGGATGTTGATTCCCCGTTCCTGCAAAGGGTCGCCGCCGCGATGAAGGAAATGAACATCGCGTTGGCTGGCGATGACATTAGCCGGTTCAGGGAGGTGGAGGAACTGTGGCGCGAGCTTCACACGGGAGAGATTCCGGAACACTTTCTGCGCTACGCGGTCCAGCGTATGCGTGAGACCAAGCGCGACCGTCCCATCGGCTACATCTTGGGCGTGCTGCGAAGCACGGTAAGGAAGGGCTATACCGAGGATATGCCGTCGGGTGAGGAGATGCAGCCTCAGAGCCAGCGGTACGGGGTCAGGTCTAAGCGCTACTGAAGCGCGACATTGATAAAGGCGGAAATGGCATGGGAGGAAATGGATGCTCAAAGATCGAAGTTCGGATTTGGAAGTGCGCGTAGAGAAGCTGTTGCGTTCTCTTGGAGCGGATAGATGGCATCTCACGCCTGAAGAGCGAGAGGACATAGTTGAAAGGGTACATCGGCTGGATGAGGCGTGTGACGGTTTGCCCGAGGAATGGAGCAAGGACATCTGGGTGATGTTGTCGCGGACGAACAGGATGAACCTGGAAGGGCTGCTTGCGGCGGTTGAGGAATGTATCGTCCTAGGCGGGATGTATCGCGGCGCGGAGTGGGCGTGTGACGAACTGCTGAGTTTCGTTGAGGGATGGCGCGCCGCCTATGGGTTTCTTCCGCTCACGGAGAATCAGCGAAGTGCTATGAGCGACAGAGTTAGGCGGGCCTGCGAGATGTCCGGCGGCCGCATGGCCACTCACTGGATGCTGACTCTCATCTGGATGGCTACGGAGCAATGCCCGGATGTCGACATCTATGAACCGATGATAGACGCGCTGGACTACTGCGCCATACAGGGAGGTCTTGATGCTCCTAACGGTCAGGCTCTGATAGATGGCTATCTGGGACCGCCCCCGGAGAGTAATCCGGATCTGGTGATGATACGCATAGCGCGTGAGGTGTCGGAATGGCTGGGTCGGCGGAGGCAGCTGTCGAACAGTCTGGACGGGTACACGAGGGTTCTCAGCCTTGTGAAATCTGCATGGCGGCAGCGGGATGTTCTCGTCGGTGACGAGTGGGGTGGCGGCGAGAACTGGCATGTCTGGTTCGGATGCGAATGGATTCGACTGGTGAGCGAGGGAACCGACCCTGTGCCAGCGCTGATCTGGATGCATATTCTGGAGAATCTGAGGAGACGGATGGGAGAAGGGAGCGAGAGGTGGTTGACAAGAATCAATCCAGTCTCGATGTGCGAAGACGATGCCGTGTTCACTCTAGCCATCGATGAATCCTCGGATGCTCGCTTCGTGATGGAGGAGTGGGGAACGGTGATGGAGGAAGAGATAGGCAGGATCATCGGAAAGCCGATGAAGGTCGAGATATGGGACGACGACTCGAATGTATGGAGTCTGACTGCGGCGTAGCCACTCCCGAACTACGAGGTGGAGCATGAGCAGCACGGTGAAGATCGTATTTCAGAAGCGGATGCCGGATGGCGCCTTGCGGCAGAGCATTCCTCTGTATGACAGCACCTCGGGATTCGCACGCATCGAGCATGCAATCGAGTATGCCCGGATGCTCCGAGCAGGCTGTGAGAATGGAACGTTGTCGTCGCAGGCATTGTGCGAGATGGAACCGAACCATGTAATGACGGCTTACGTGGCGACGGCTCACATGCAGAGGACGCACATCGAGGAGACCGAGTACGCCAACGACCTGAAGTCGGACTTGCGGCTGGACACGATGGTTGTCGGATATGGAGAGTGGCTGGGTGACGTTCGCAGCGTACTTTTCTGTTGCATCGACCTGGATGGCGAGCTGTCGGCTGATGCGCTTGTCGTGGAGGAAGAATCTTGGTAGCCGCCGCCGAGTTTACCGGCATCTGTCCCAGGTGTGGAGGGGACCGAAGTTCTCAGGTCGTGAAGCCGGAGCGGTTCGCGTGCCTTTACTGCGGCTGGCGCTGTTACGGGAGTTCAAGCAGGCGGTCGCCGGGTGAGGGCCAGGCGCTGCGTCTTCGGTATCTGGGCACAAGTCCGACACTGACGCGCTTTCCGCCACTCGCGGCACTCATTGTGCCCTGTGCAGGCACGGTGGCGCAGTCGCGTATGGGGTTGAGGATCGCGTGCCCTCTTTGTCGCGAAGCAGGTGTTCTGAGCGTTATGGACAGGTGCGGACAGTCGCTGGAGCGATGGCAGTGCGGTGTGGGACACCGGGTCAGGTTGCACATTGTTGAACGAGAGGAGATCGTCGGGTGGTCATGACGCTCCTCGGATGTCGGCTCGGACCCAGACGGGAGATTTGCTTCGCTGTCCTCGCGCTTTTGGGATTTCTCTGCGCGTTTGCTGTGCCGGGCGACGCTCAGGCGCAAGAACCTCCTCCGCCGGTTGAAACCCCGCCGACTGAGGCCGGTCTCGGTAACTGCGTCGAGGGCATCAAGGTGTCTGTGCTCAACAGCGGCTTCAACGCGCTGCCCGAGGATCAATCCAAGAGGGACGGAAACGGCGGATTCGAGACGTTCATAGTCCTGAACTGCAAGGCATACGAGATTCGCTGGGAGATACTCGACGACGCCGGCAGGATAGTCTCTGGCGGCACGGGCGCGAACCGCATCAACGACAAGTTCGATGAGGTCGAGTGGGTCGATCTGGAGACAATCGAGTACCAGCGGCACACATCGGACGTTGTGGACTCGGATGGCAACATTCTCTTTCGCGCCGGTGACGTGGTGGTGGACGAGGACGGCAACGGCATTCCCGCAACGGAGCAGTCGCCCGCCGTAACCGCATACAGGTTCAAGTTCGAGTTCGCCAACGATGAAGTGCAGCAAGGCACCGAGATGGTGAGGCCGCTTACCAACAACCGCGACTACCTTCTCAAGTTCGACATCGTGCCGTACGAGGGCGCTCCGAATAACCACATTCACGGCTGGGTCTTTGAAATCGTCGGCAAGCTGGGCGGCAACTGGTGGCAGAAGATTATCAGGGTGCTTTCACCCACTAACTGGTTGGAGAAGGGTCTGACCTTCTTGTTTCAGGGAATAGGCACTGCCGTGCATGGCGGCATGTGCTTCGCGATGGGTCATTTCATGACCGATTCGGAGCGAGAGGCATTTGACCGATACGACTCCAATGGCGATGGAAGGATCACCACTGACGATGAACTGGTGGAGAATGCCGATGACCCGCACAAGCCGAACGCCAACGGCAACTGCAAGAAGCCGGACAAGTCCCCGCATGAGGAGCTTGAAGAACTCCGAACTGCCGCGTTTATCGAGGTGAACGAGCAACGCGCGCTTGCCGGTCTGCCACCTTTGCAGCAGAGGCAGGAGAAGCGCGACACTTATCTGTCTGAGGTGCTCGACGGACGCGATCCACGCTCGGGCGATGTGCCGCTGGCTACGCAGGTCCACTACGAGCTGAGCCACATAACCCTCGCGCCGAGGCTGGCGCTGGAGAAAGTGGGCGCAGCGCCCCCGCGGCAGTCGATGGATGGCGGCATCACGACCTTCACAGGTCTGTTGACGGGGACGCCACCGGAACTGACTTACGAGCGCGGCATAGTCAGAATCGGCTGGTCGGCGCTTCTGAACGTTATGGTGGCCGCGCTTGCGCTTGTTATTGCGTGGATCGGTCTGAGCCAGATAGTACGCAGTTTCATTGGCGGGCAGCGCAATATGGCGGACTGGCGCGAGACGATTCCTCGATTGATACTCGCGCTTATAGCCGCGCTTACCAGCTACTGGTGGTGTTCCCTGCTCGTGGATGTTGCGGACGGTGTGTCGCGGTATGTCGCGGCGGCGATGCGCGTCACACCGGCCGACATAACTCTGACCCTGGGGAACGCCCTGTTCGCGATAGTCGCGAGGAATGTCTCGCATTCCTGGCTTGCGGCCGTTCCTGTCGCCGGAGTCCTCCTGGTGGCGATCAAGGTTGCCTTCACGGGGCTGATAGTCCTGTTGATGAAGATATTCGCGATAACGGTGCTGCTGGTGATAGCGCAGTTCGTGATGCGAATAGTGCTGCTCAACCTTCTGATAATCATCTCGCCGCTGGGGATGCTGATGTGGGCGCTGCCTGAGACTTCGGGCTGGGGGCGGAGGTGGTTGACGCTCTTTACGACCACCCTGTTCCAGCACGGAATCCAGATCATAGCCTTCGCCGTGGCGATCTGGTTCGTGCGGCTGGCGACGCCTGTCGGCATCGTTGCCGATACGGGATCGGTCAATTCGGCGCTGCAGGCTGTGCTTCCGACGCAGATGTTCTGGGCGCTTCTGATCGGCATCATGGGAATGATAGTGACATTCAAGGTGCCCAGTATCCTGGGCCAAGGCAGCCTGCAGGAGAGCTTCGTCAGCACTATCTCGTTCGCAGCAATGGGCTTTCGGTCTCTTGGATTTATGGCTGGCGGCGGCGCGGGCGGACCGCTTGGTTTCCTGGGCGGGAGTGGGGACCCTGGCGGCGCGCCCGCAGCCGCCGGGGGTCTGTCTGCGCAGGCACCTGTCAGAGGTGTTGCCAGTGGGGTGGCGGCGACTACGACGAATGTGGCGGCGGGTGCCGTTGTGGGAGGCTTCAGGTCACTCCGAGCCGGCTTCAGCGCGATACGAGGCGCGGGCTCCTTCGATTCTCCTCAGATAAGTGCGGGGTCGGGGCCCTCCCCTGCGTCTGGAAGGCAGTCATCTTTCAGCGGTGGCTCGGAGCAGGAGTTGACGTTCACTGCGGAAAGGGTTACGCCAATAACGAGGGCGGACGGGCCCGTCTCGGTTGCGCCTACCGGGACGGGCGGGAACCGTCAGGGGTGATGCGTCTCGGGGCGGTCCGTCTAGCGGCGTGTCCGGAGAGACACGGGAAGCGGGGCCGCTGACGCCGCGTGAGCAGCACCAGGAGCATGTCAGACAAATCGTTGGCGGCATCGGTGGCAGAGCGTACCTGCGTGGACGTAGAGGTGGATTGCAGGCGATGAGCCGTTGGTACGTACGAGAGAACGGCACGATGAGACCCTCGACGCCGCAAGAGAGAGCGCTCATCGACAATCTGAGCGTGGAGCGCTTCAACCGTGCCTTCGAGGCCCGACCCGCGGAGGAGCCTCACACCGCGGCGGCGGCTGGTCCGAGGGGCGTTAACGACGACATTAGAGCGAGGGCGCTGATGGGCAGCGATGCCTTCGACAAGACGAGTGATAGCGGCGTCGTTGCGGTTAATGACAGTTATGTCGCGGAGGGCTGGACGGTTCGGCCGGCGACGGCTGGCGAGCGGCGTGTCATTGGAGATATGGGACGGGATCGCTTCAACCAGGTATTCAGCGCCCGCCGAGCCGAGGCTGAGACGACTTCGATTCCTCAGAGACGGACTTACTTCGACGCGAGGAGGGCGCGCTCGGAGATGGGCGAGGGCGCTTTCACACAGGCTCGACAAGATGGACTGACCGCGCTGGGCGGTCCTTATGTATTGCAAGGTGGGCAGACTAGGCTTGCGACAGCGACTGAGCGGCAATTGGTCTCGGACATGGGGCGGGAGAGATTCAACAGGATATTTAGCCCGCCGCCTGCTCCGGCCACTGCGGGAACGAGAGATGGCGGTGACACTCGTGCCGAGCGTGTGTCCGGAGGTCATGAGGACTCGAGCGCCGAGCGTCCATCGGTTATGAGTCAGATGGGCCAGGCGTTTCGAGAGGGTTATTCGGGATACATGGAGCAGGCCCGGGTATCGCTGGTGAGGGACATGGATTCTGATCGCATCTTGCTGGAGTCCAGCGAGGGACACGTAGCCAGGCAGACTCTCGGAGAGGAGTTTCAGGAGACTGCAGGCAGGCGCATCCGGTATGTGGGTAGCGGCGCCTGGCAGAACACGGGCGGGGCGATACGTCCCCTGACTGGCGAGCAGGTGCATGCAAGGTCGGTGATGGGCGACGAAGAATTCACACATGCTATGGACAGCAGCATCCGGACTCAGGGACAGCGAAATAGCGAGGGCGAGTACATGGTAAGCGAGAACGGCCAGCAGCGCGCAACGACGCCTGCGGAAGCTCGGCTAATCGCGCCTGATCAGCTTGGCGTGCAGGGCTTCAACAGGGCAATGGGTTCTCGCAGCCAGTTCATAGGTGAAGGTGACTTCGTGCGCGACGAGGGGACTACCAGGATTGCGACGGAGAACGAATCTAGACTGCTCAACCAGGTGGGTGAGCAACGGTTCAATGAAGTGATGGGACGGCGCGTCGAGGATGCGGGTGAAGGCTATCGGGTGGACACCATGCCTGATGGGGGAGAGGTGTTGCAGCAGGCCGGACACGATAGCGCGCGTCTTGCGCGTGAGGCGCGCGAGGGCGGCGAGCGGATCGTGGAGCGTGGGCGTGAAATGGCGGAGGAGAGGGGACGAACCGGCTTCTCGCAAGGTCTCGGCGATTGGGGAAGGTCGGCTGCACACGAACTCGGCGGACGTGAGGAGCGACCGCCGTATGACGCACGGCGTGTCGAGAACGAGGAACAGCGGCGGCGCTACTACGGAATGCGGAGTCCGGATGAGTAGGAGTCTGCGAGAGGAGGTGATTCTGTCGAGAAGCGTAGAGGTTTTATGACAGGAGTGGCAACGGCTTCAAGTTAATGGAGGTATCTGAAAATGATCGATTTTGGACCGGAACTTGCCGTGCAGGTGCAGCAGGGCGCGGCTCTTGTCGAGCCCATTGCCGAGCAAGCCTATATGGAGCAGAACCAGTCGATTATCGAGGGTCTGTTTCGTGGCGGTCAGACGATAATTCGCTGGCTCATGGGGCTGGGGATACTTGTGGCGACGGGATTCTGCATCTGGGGCTTCATGAAACTCAACCGAGCGGCTGATGACCCACAGATGTTTGCCAGGGCCCGCAACCAGATTGTCTTCAGCATCGCCTCGGCAGGGGGCTGCGCGCTGGCCTTCTTCTTCATAGGTGGTGGCGTGGAGTTCTTCTCTACCGCTTTTGGTGGGCAGAATGTGGATGTGGGGCAAGTGGGGATCGTGGATGCGTCCGCAACGGAAATTCGGGTGGAAGGCGAGTTTCTCGGCATGTTCAATAACGACGTCGTCCTCTGCGAGGACAGCTCAAGCAATGCGGCTGTCACATCCTTGGGCTGGACATGGGCAGCTGGAGCGGCTGGTGATGCTGACGGAAATGCGGACACCGGCCAATGTAGCAAGTGACGAATAGTCGTAGGGGTGTCGAATGGAAAAGGTTAGTGGAGATGATTGAGCAGTGTCCTCATTGCGGTGAACTGCTGGAGATGCCGCTGGCGGAAGAGGGCGGACCGCTTCCGGGCGAGCTGATTCGATGCGCCACTTGTGGGGGCACGTTCGTATTGGGTCAAGGCGCTACGGTTCTGAGCGTCGAGAGTTCCCCTTCGGGATTAGGTGGCGCGGTAAAGCGCACATTCTTCCAGCTTGGGGAGATGGTTACGGGCTTCGTGTCGGCAGTCCTGATGCTGATGGTGATAGTGTTCTGGGCTTTCATGATGTTTCTGCTGGGATGGGTCTTCGGAGATGACGTATTCGACGTTGTGAAGTGGTTGTTTAGCAAGGCTTGAGAAGGTAGCTGGAGGACGAGCGATATGCTCCTTGATTCGGCGGCGATTGAACTGCTCGGAAACGTCGCGCAGGCGGAATCCTTGGTCAATCTTGCCACGGACGTCGCTATGCGACCTTCCGGGCTGCCGCAGGAGGCGTATTTCGAGGATCAGGAGATAAATGCAGTGCTCGACATGTCCAGAACCGGAGCGCGGGTGATAATCCTCGTCACTGTGCTCGCCGCTGTCGGTTACTGGTTATACGCGATGTTCGTGCTTATGTCCTCGGAGGGTGACTCACGGGGGCTTGAGCGCAGCAGGGAGGTCATCTGGAACATCGTAAAAGGTCTGATGTTGGGGGTGTGCTCTTACCTGATAATCAACGGCGCCGTCACCCTTTACATAAACGCAGGTGACTTGGCGGACGTGGTGAGGTTTTGGGACGACACTGAATTCGGAGCTGAGTTCAACCTTGATGAACTACTCACAGATGAAGTCGCGCTTGAAGGTGAAGTGCTGATGCTGGGCAGTGATGGAAGACCGATTGCCTGCGAGGACGGCTTGGACGGCATTGCAACGGATGCGGGCTGGACGTGGAGCGGAGGTGGCGTGGGTGGAACGGAAGTGGCAGGTTGCATAAGAACGAACTGAACCTAATGACATAGAGGAACGGCACTGATGGCCAATGAAGTGGACAGACTGGTCGGCGACCCGCTCGACAGAATCGCAGCGGTTCTCGGGGTGTCGCGCAAGCAGGCTCTGGCGGCGCTCGTCACGATTGTAGCCATCGTCGGCCTGAGTTTCTATCTTGCTGTGACGTCGGGGCTGTCTCTCCTTCGTCAGTACGAGACGGGCGGGGCGGCACCGACACCGGAATCTGCCGGACAAGGGACTCTGCTGGAGCGGGCAGAGTTGCCGACTTTGGTCGAACTGGGGGAGCTGGCGCCGGATGGGCCGCATGGTGAAGGTGGTGAGCTGCTGCGCTGCGGTCCGAATCTGGCGGGTCAGGCCGGTCTGCGAAGGGGGTGGGTGTGGGATGACCGCATATCAGGTTGTCGGCGTGTGCGGCAGCGACAGTGAGAAAGATGCGAGGAGCGTATGAATGGATAGATGGAAGGCATGTAGGCTGCCGGTGGGGTCCGCATTAGCGGCGCTGCTGATGGTGACCGTGGCTGCCTGCGGCGGACAGGAAGATGTCCCGGAACCGGCGGAAACTCCGGAGTTGGTTGCTCGGACGGATGCTGCGGCGGCGAAGGTTGTCGTTGAGGAACTGGCGCGGGAGACTCCCACGCCGTACTCGCGGAGTGTTCCTTCCCCTGTCGTGGTGACGGCGACGTCTGTTCCTACCGCGACAGTCGAGGCTGCGTCTGCGGTTTCTCCAGCGACCGAGACACCGGCTGCAATCAAGAGTCCGACTGCTAACGGGTTCGTTGCGCCGACGGTGGTTGTGGAATCCACGCCGAGTGCAACAGCCGCGAAGACGCCAACCGTGCAGCCGTTTCCGATACAGACACCGACCGTGACGGCTGTGGTAGGGGAGATGTCCTGCAGGTGGCCGACGCCTCAGGAACTCGGGGCTGTGGAGTGGCGCAAGTTCGAAGAGAGAGGCTACTTCACGAAGACGGTCTCGAAGGGCAAGACGATAAGGGTGTATGAAGGTCCTACGGAGACTCGTGAAGTCCTGTGCGGGCCGGAGATCGGCACGGCATTTGACAGCAATAACCCAACGTGGAGCGATGCGAGCCACCTTATATATGTATGGAGCGTAGTCGAAGGTTGGGGGTCAGGCAGTTGCAGAGGAGTTAGCAGGTACGAGGACTGGACTAACAAGCCATTGCCGTCGGCCTCTCTGTCGCAACGGGAGATTGATGAAAGGCGGATTGCGGCAGGGGAACGTCTGATGTTTGCGGCGGACGACAGCGTTCGTGATTACAGCGTACACCCGAGGGATCACGGCGAAACCTACCCAGTGGTGAAGGCAATTGAGCGAAATGGTGTTTGGGGCGCGGAGACTTGGCAGGGAGGAGTTCTTTGGGAAGCGACACTGGAAGACGGCTGGGTGGCGAATTGCGGTCACAGAAGTTTCCCCTGGGCGATCTGGCGGAAGGGCACTGGATTCTACACGATTTCCATCGAGGACGAGGAAGCGGCTTACGGTGAGGAGTGGACGGCCGAAGAGATTTCGATGAAGGAAGAGGCGCGTAGCCGCGGCTGGTACTTCATTTACAGGTCGAGCCTTATTCCCCATAAGGAGTTCTGCTGGCATGTGCCGAATCACGAGGAGATACCGCCGCACCGACCGTGCCTGGAGTGTCACTGGCGAAACCAGTAGGTGCATTGGGAGCTGAGGCTACATGACAATGGAGCGAGACGACAAGAATGCGTGGCGCACACATGAGGTGCCGACGTTTACGCAGGCTGAGGATACGTGGCTTTTCGGGCTGACGGCTAAACAGTTGCTTGGCGTGGTGATAGCTGTGGTGCTCGGTTACGTGGTCTTCCAGTTCGCTCCGTTGTGGTTTCTGCCTTTGGTGGTGCGGATAGGTATGGGCGCGGTCGTCGGAGCGCTTGCGGCGGGATTCGTGGCTATCAGGCCCGGCAACCGCTCGATGTTCGGAATCATCAGGGAGTATTTCGCGTTCCGCTTCGGCGCGCGCTACCACGTCAGTGAAGTAGGGGACCTGACTAGAAGGCGGCCTGTGAACCAGCATAGACGCAGACGGAGACGTCGCGGAACTTATGTGAGGCTGCCCGTGCCGCTTCCCGGGCGGATGGTCTCGCTTCAGCTCAGGCTTCCTTTCGGGCGCGGTGACGGGAACGCCGCCGCCGGAATGCTGCTACTCGTTGCCGCCGCTTCGATGGCAGGCTGCGGCACGGACAGAGCGGAGGCGCAAGTGGCGGACGATTACAGGGGCAGGCGCGTTTACTTGCAGTCAGTAGTGGTGAAGTTGAGCGGGCCTGTGAACGAAGGCGCGCAGGCTGCGACGGTAAGGATGAGGGCGGCTGCACCCCTGAGGGCAGCCGGTCCCAGGGTCAATGAAACGCTTCATTCGGTGACTGAGCTCGAATCTCACGGCACGCGCGTGCTTCCCGCTTGGACGAAAGTCGGAGCGGAAGGGCCTGTCGCTGCGTTGCAGGCATTGGGGACGGGGGAGGAGTTCGTCTTCGAGAACATATACCTCGGAGACCTCCGAAATATACGCCCGTATTGCGACATCGCAATGCGCGAGGGGCACTACATCAGAAGACAGTCCCCTGCTCGAATCAGCTACCGCGCGCATTCCGAGCACTGTCGCATCAGGGCGCAGGGTGGAGTGATCGATAGCGAGGAGGGGCTTTCGGCGCGGGACGCCATATCGAAGCCGGTGTTGTCGGTGAACTGGCAGGACCGCAGACGCAACCAGGGGGCGCTGTCCATCGGCGAGGGAATGTTGCCCTACCCGAAGCTGCGAGTTATCTCCGTCACTCCGGCTGAGGAGATACAAGACGGCGATGCAATTCTGCTCGACAGGCATGAAATTTGCAATGGCAACGATGTGGAAATTGTCAGCCTCGGCATTCAGAGCGAGCGCCCTGCCGATCCGGGCGTGGATGACTACTTCGACGGCGCGTCTGGACAGAGGATCGCAGGCGAAGTGAGGACCTGCCCGTTGGTTGCCTTGCGAAACGTGCGGGTGGTCCTTGAGGAGATGGCTGTCTTCGCGCAGGGTAATTCCGACTTTGAGATCAAAGTCAGGCCGGTCGTGAGCACTCTAATGCCGCAGGACATCGTGAACTCCGCGAAGGTCGTCGTTCTGGACAGAAATGGCGTTGAAGGTCCGGAGTTCCAGGTGCCAAAGCCTGGCGACGCCGACTTTGACCCGCTGAAACCGGACACCGTGAAGTTCAGTCTGGCACCGCCGGTATTGGAGGACAAGCGCAACAGCACGGACCCGGACAGCGCGATCATACAGTTGCGTCTTGATCTGGAGCATCGAGTGACGGTGAAGAGACCTATTCATCAGCCCGTAGATCACTACAGCCAGCGTTTGGAGAGGCATATCAGCAGCTGTTCGTGTTCTTGCAGCAGGCGCGGGGGCTGTCCCGGGGGTTGCAGTTGCAGCAGGAACTCCAGCACGTCCTACGCGGACTACGAATACTGGCCCGAACATGACCGGGTCGAGAAGGATGCGCGACAGTATCTTCCTGACTCAGAGGAAGCTAATGTCGTGCTGGTATTCGAGCAGCAATTCCTCTTCGAGAAGATGCTTGTGACTTTCGACCGGCCTTACGAGGAACTTGAGTACGTTGATCCGACGCCGGAGCCAGGGGAGGCGCGCGAGCCGGACTACTACGAGGAGGGAAGGGTCATTGGGCTGTGGGACGGCGAACCTCTCTACTGCGACTCCGGCGTAGCCCAGGACGACGAGGGACGCTGGACCGGATGGCTGTGGGTAGCCCCCGGAGTCAACAGCAAGGGCGAGGCGTATGGGGGCTGTCGGCGCGCGTTTGCGTGCAAGCTGAATGTTCCGGAACAGGAGGAGCCGTTCGGGCCGGGCGGCATGCCTACGGAGGCTGACTATGAGTGCTTCAACAGGTAGGCATTCGATGAAGTTCAGAGTCGCAGGCGTTCTTGTGGCTTTGGCGCTTGCGGGAGTCGTTATTCTGGCAACTCCCGAGAAGGCGCACGCGCAAGCGCCGGAAGGGGTGCAGGGACCGTGGCTGGCGATATTTCAGCTGTTCTGGTTCACCAACCCGGACTACGACAACAGCGGCGCTGACCAGGAGTACACCGTGTACTACGGCCAGAGGTACGAGTACGGCAAGGACAGGCGACCCAAGTGCTGGTATCACCACACGGACGGGCCGGACGCGGATAAGGTGAACTCGCTGTTTCTGATGATGTCGTGCCGTATTGGTCTGGTGGTGGGAGCGGTGACATGGGCAGGCGTTGGAATCGCCCTGATGACTATGGCGTGGAACGGCCTGATGCACGTCGTGGACTCGACTGCCGGAGGTGAGCGAGCGGGGGTGCTGCGGAACATGATAACCAGCCCGCTGGTGGGACTGTTGCTCTTGTTCATGGCATACGCGATTGCGACATTGATATACGTCGTGATGCGCTACAACTTCGAGCGTTACCTGAACCCTGATGTGTGGTCGTCTTAGGTCTGTGGCAAGGATATTGATGGCGTTGAGCTAAGGAGTGTGATAAATGGCAGTCGCCACTGCGGAACGAGTCGAGCGGGAAAAGTCCGAGTCGGACGTTGCTGAAGAGGGGTCTGGGCGCGAACGGCAAAACGGCGTAGCCAAGAGGGGCGCGGAGGCGCTTAGCGTCGCAAGGGATGTTGCCAGCGGTGCGCTTGGCGCGGTCGGGCAGTTGCTTCGACGGCGAGCTGCCGCGAGTGACGAGGATGGAACCATACCAGCTTACATCGACCCCGATGAAGAAGAGCGTGTGCGCCAAGCCGAGATCGAGCGGGAATGGCCGTCGGAGAAAATCGAGGAAGTCCCCGAGCTTCTGGGCTATCTGGGTTACAGCCACATTGAGAACGGCAACCGCCTCGTGAGGTCCGACGGTCGAAAGGTGGTCGTCTTTCAGTTGAAGGGAAAGGAGAACGACCAGGCCAGCGTCGCGAGCTTCGCCGGAGCCTTGAACTCGCTTCAGGGACCGGTGCAGTTTCTGATAAGGCAGCACCCGCCGCGACTGAACGAGTTCAGGATGAAGATGCGATCTCATCGCGAGGCTGCCGAAGAGGAGAAGCCGCTCAGTGAGAGGCTACGTATGGCAGCGGAGTCCTTGGACGTGCTCCTGGGAGACATGGAGAGCCGTGAGGGGTTGATGGATAGGCGCTTCTACATCATCTGCGATGAGGAGCGCATGGATGAAGTGATGGCGGCGATTAGTCGCGTGCAACTCACTGCAGGCATCCTTGCCGACCGCGCGCTTGATATAGCGTTGCTAAGCTGCGCCTTCGGTCAGTCCCCGGCGGACCTACCGGAGCAGGAGAGCATTCGATACAGGACTGAGGCGACTTATGTACGCAGTGATAGCGGGGACTACCGCAGGACGATCTGGCTGAAGGTCTTTCCGCGCAATATGAGCCTGGGTTTTCTGGAATCGATTCTTACACAGGGGATACCGATGGATGTATCCGTTCAGGTATCGCCGATTCCCTCGTCGCGGGCGCTGTCAAATCTTCAGAGTCAGCTGACCAAGATGCAGGCGTCCGCGACGATCCAGCTCAAGCGAAAGGGAATTGTGGATGAGAAGGAAAAGATTGCGATACGGGACATTGTTTCGCTGCGCAGCGCTGTGATGCGCGGCGTGGAGCGAATGTTCAATGTCTGCCTCGCGTTGACGGTGCATGGGCCGTCGGAGAAAAAACTTGATGAATATGTGACCGTGCTTCGGTCGGTCTTCACTTCAGTGATGGCGCAGCTCGACGAGATGCCCCGCGTGCAGGGAAAGGCGCTGCGGATGACTATGCCGCTCTGCGACAATCCGCTTCGCAACTGGACGATTCTGGATACCAGCACGGTGGCTCTGCTCTACCCGTTCGGCCCTCCTGACATGGACGCGAGGGATGGCACCCTGATCGGGCTGGACACGAATGCGCGAAGCCTCGTCACGTTCGACAAGTTCAACTCGCCGGTGGCGCAGAATCTGAACACCGCGATACTCGCAACTAGCGGCGCGGGTAAGAGCTACAGCGCGAAGCTGGGCATATTACGACAACTGACGAGAGGAGTCAGAGCTTACATCGTCGATCCTGAAGGCGAGTACGTGGATACGGCGATTGCGGCAGGCGGCCGTGTGCTGACGCCGGGCGTGCCGGGCCAAGGCATGAATCCCTTCGTGGTCACCGAGACGGGCGCAGAGCTGATGGAGCGCATCCAGAACCTCGTCAAACTTGTCCAGGTGATGATAGGGGAGGAACTGAATGCCACTCTGACCGCGAGCCTGGACGATGCGATGACGACTTACTACGAGAAGGTGACCGCGGAAGGCGGTCAGGGAAACTGGTCCGGGCTGTACGCGCACCTGAAGGAGAGAGAGCCGGATCTGGCGGCGATGGTGCGGCCGTTCTACTCGGGGAGCATGCGCTACCTGCTCTCGGATGAGGGAACGGACCTTCTCACAGATGAGCCGCCGATTACGGTGTTCAACCTGCGGCTGATCAAGCCGGAAATGAGCGCGGCCGCCGCGATGGTGTGCGCCGAGGTGGTGTGGACGATGGCGGCGCGTGATCCCAGGCCGCGAGAGCTGGTTGTGGACGAAGTGTGGAGGATAATCCAGGTGCCCGAAGGGGCGGAGTTCATGATGAACACCGCCAAGCGCGCGCGTAAGCATGTGCTGGGACTGACGAGCATTACGCAGGACGTTAACGACTTGCTGGCAGTGAACACGAGCGAGGGCGTTAGGGGCAACAGCGGTCGCGCGGTCATCCAGAACGCCAGCTACAAGCTGTTGCTGAGGCAGGATGCAGCGGTCGTTGAGACTATCGCGGAGACCTTCCAACTGCCCTATGAGGTCGCTCAGAAACTGCCGTCATACCCGACCGGACAGGGGTTGTTGCTGACTCCAATGGGACGATTCCCGGTGGAGATGGAATCGGCGCCCGTGGAGCACGAGATTATCGAGTGGGAAGCCGGCGCTCACTAATGCAGAAAGGTGGGAGGAACATCGTGACATCTGACGGGACACTATTGAGAGTGAAGCCTCCACGCCTAGGTGAGCATACGCTTCTCAGCTTTGAGAACCTTCTGGAGTCTCTGGATGCGGAGGAGCCGTTCAGCCTTGAACTGGTCGCGGAGCATCGTGGCCTCTCTATGCTAGTGAGAAGCGAGCATCCGGACCGCGTTGCCCAGCAACTGAGAGCGCATTACCCGGAGGTGGAGTTGGAGTACATCGAGAGGCGCGAAGATCCACTGACTCTCGGCGACGAAAAGAATGTATGGATGCAGACACTCCGCCCGTCGGGCAGTGAATGGCTGCCCTTCCAGGTGTACGACGACACGGGAGTGCTCGATTACGGCTCGGACCCGTTCATTGACATGCTTGGATCGCTTTCCAGCGATGTGCGGCCCGAGGAGAGACTGGTGTCGAGGCTGGTTCTGAGCCAGAAGTCTCACGACTGGTCAGAGGCCTGGCGGGCACGGGCGATGAGCGGAGCGGGCAGCGAGAATCAGCAAGTGGCTGATACGGAGCGTATGGTCCAGCAGCTCGAACGGTCGAGGCGTGGGCAACCTCCGAATAGAGAAAATGCCTCCACCGGCACAACGGATGTGATGTCGGACTCAATAACCCAGTGGATTTTCTATCTTGTTATATCCGCGATGGCGGCGCTACTGTTCGGACTCTGGTTCAGGCAGCTGTGGGAATTCGGGCAGATATGGCAAATTGCGCTGTACGCGGTCGTGGGCGCGGGGGCGATTGGCGGGATCGGGTTCCTGTTCTGGAAGCTGGGATTCTTCAGGAAGATGCCCAAGCAAGAGTATTACGATCCACAGCAGGTTGCGACGCGCATTTCCGGGTCTGCATTCAGGTTGGAAGTGCAGCTTTTTGCAGTGGTAAGTGGAGAGTCCCGGGCGTCTCGGTCGAGGGAGTTGCTGAAGCCGGTGGTCGCGGCATATCGGAGCTTCGATAACCCCCTCGGCTGCAGGTTCGACGTTGGCGAACTTGTCCAGATGTCGCATGGAGCTTGGAACGGGCGTCTGCTCAGTTTTGAGAAGGACGGTCGCAGGCGTGGTCTGTTTAGTCCGCCTGATGAGAGCGGACAAGGCGTTGTAGGAGTGCGCGAGGTAGCGGCTCTCTGGCACTTACCGGGAGAGTCCGCCAAGGTCGAAGGACTCGAAAGGGCGGGGAGCAGAAGAGTTCCACTGCCTCAGTCCCTCGACTCAGGGGCGCTTGTCGGCGTGGAGGTCGTGGGTGACGGCGAAGTCAGGCTTGTTCACTTTCCCCCGCAGGCGATGGGGCGACATCATCTGTATGCGGCGAGGACGCAGATGGGCAAGTCAACCCTGATGGGGCATGTCGTGGGGAGCAGGCTTCTGGAGAAAGCCGCCGGGCGGGACGACCAGGCGGTAGTCGTGGTGGATCCGCACGCCGACCTGGTGTCCGGGATATTGGAGCGGGTGCCGGAAGAGGTGGCGGGGCGAGTGCGGCTGATAGACCTGGGAGACGTGACACGCAGGTGCGGCATCAACCTGCTGGACGTGCATGTCTTTCAGGAACGAGAAACGACGGTCGATACCATCGTTCGCGTGGCGCGCTCGCTGTGGGACCAGTGGGGTGGCAGGATGCAGACCATTCTGGAGCATACCCTGAAAGCCCTCTACGAGGCGAACAAGACGCTGCCTCGCGAAGAGCAGTACACGCTGCTGAACGGGCGACTGATGTTAACTGACGAGGGTTTCCGAAATAAAGTGCTGCGGCGAGTGCGGGACCCGTTCATCCTTGACTGGTGGCAGAGCGACTTCGGCAGTTGGCGGGTCGATTACCTTGCCGATGCTCTTGCTCCCGTGCAGACGCGGCTCGCGCAGTACGCCGGGTCCGCGGCAGCGCGTGAGATCTTGGGCCAGCACAGCTGCACGCTTGACGTAGCGGAGGCTATCAGGAAAGGGGACGTGCTGCTGGTCAGCACGGATCAGGGCGCGGTGGGACGGCATGTATCGGCGCTTGTCGGCGCGGCGATGCTGAATCTGGTGGAGTCGGTCATCAGGCAGGAAGGGGAAAGAACTGTATCCGAACGGGGTGGCGCGATGGTTGTTGTTGACGAGATGCAGACCATCCCCGGAGTTGAATACGAAGATATGCTGTCGGAGCTTCTGAAGTATCGCGGATCGCTCGTGCTGGCGACACAGAGTCTCTCCAGGCTGGATGAACTGTCACCAACGATGAGAGACTCGATACTGGCAAATGCGGGCTGCCTGTGCGTGTTTCAGGTGAACGCGGTGGACGCAAAGAGACTGCTGCCGGAACTTGACAGCGAGAGGCTCGACGAGGAGGACATCACAGGTCTCGCCGCGCACAACTGCTACGGCAGGCTGGATCTGGGCGGTCCGCGTCCAGAGTATTTCTCAATGCGGCTGTTGCCCCCGCAGCCCGGTAATCTTGCTATCGCGGACGCGATACGACTGGCCTCGGATGCCTATACCAGACCGCAATCCGAGGTTGCGCGTGAGCAGGCTCATTACATGGATGACCAGGTAAGCGACTTCCGGGACAAGCTGGACCGCGCCGGCGATGACGGTAGTCTGGACTTCGGGCAGGGTCCCACGAGTAACAGGGGCGGTAATCGAGGCCGTGGGGGAAAGAGGGATGATGTCGAGGAAGAGGGGGACAAGAGAGACGGCGACGAGGATGAAGACGGCGGGGCCGGGGTGCTGGCTCGCAATTAAGGAGACGACCCTCAATGCCAGCGGTTGCGACGCGGGACAGCGACGCGGTTGCCATCCGCGCTCTGGGGCGGATGCCCTTTCTGGAGAGGCGTGAACTTGCATCTGTCTCATCCGTGCCGGAAAGAACGGCTCTGAACGCTCTACACCGGCTTGAGAAAGACGGGTTGGTAGATCCAGTTAAGCACTCTCTCAATGACAGGTCGCGTATGCAACGATGGTATCTGACGCCGAACGGCATCGAGAAGTTCGCGGAACTTGAAGAGTTGACGCCGGACGTGACGTTAAGGCGATTTCCGCTTTCCGCTGAGTGGCGGCGTTGGTTACTCAGACGGATGGAAACTGTGGCTACCTGCTACCGCGTCGCGCTGGATGCTTCCCTACCCTATGGCCGGCTGTTGAGATGGCGTTGGGAACGGTCAGGTCCACTTGACGCGTTCATGACTCTTCCAGACGGGCGCACTCTGGGTATTGCCCGCTTCGGACCGGCTCTTCCCCGGCGCTCGATGTACAGCCGCCTGGGAAGCCTGATGGAGATGCACCGGCGTAATGCACTCTTCGCGGTTCTGCTCGTCGTCCCAGGCCCAGTCGAGGCGCATGGATTCCTTGAGCGGATGAAAGGAGAATCGCTTGACCTCTCGCTCGCGGTGGAAAGCGAATTGCGACACATGCGTCCTGGCGATGCTCTCTGGCGCAGTCATACCTATCGTCCCGATACGGCCTTTCCAATCGAGGGTGTGATTAAAGGGGTAGTACGAAGACCGCCGACACCGGCTGCCGCCCCACCAAAGCGGGCGACGATGCCAAGAGGGTTAGTCGGAGAAGCAGAAAACGAACTCGACCTGGTTTCATGCAACCTGGGGCAGCCGGCGGGCAGGATGGTTGACGCTCTTGCGGACTGGCCTCTGATGCGTCTGGCAGACCTGGCAGAGTTACTCGGTATCAACTTAGAACACGCGAAGGACGGCAGAGCGCAACTCACGCGCAGTGGTTTGGCTGTGGGGCTGAGATTCGGGAGAACGGCTGCGGAGAGGAGCGATAACGAGAGCCGCCTTGCACTCAGCTCTGACGGACTAAGACATCTGGCGTGGAGAGATCGAACCAGGCTGTCGGATCTGACTGCGTCCTGGGGGATCCAGCCGAGCCAAAGCGGAGATGCCGCGCTTCACCTCTCGAACTATCGCGTCAGAGGGTCCAAGCTGCGCGTCCTCGCGCGCGAGCTGAAACATACCGATGGAGTACACAGGTTCATTTCAGCGCTGGCATCTTCTTGCCGAAGAGCGGATCAGTGGGAGCTAGTTCAGATGCTTCCACCACATCGATGGGAAAGGTGGTTTCATTACAACAGTCGCCGCTATGGGTTAAAGCCGGACGCAATAGGTCAGTTGGCATGGCAAGGGACGAAAGTGTCACTGATCCTAGAATACGAGGAAAGAGCGATAAAGCCGGTGCGAATGCGCGAGCGACTGTTGCGCTACCGCCGTTATTATGGCGCTCTCGAAACGCAGAGAGACTTCCAGAACGTCTCGATGGTTGCATTCGTCTTTCCGGATGCGGCTGCTGCGAGTCGTTGCTCCACTTTCGCTTTGAGAGAGGCGCGGAGAGCGAAGCGGGTGGAGATGAGAGTCCCCTTACTAATAGGAAGCCTGGCTGGCTTGGAAGCGGAGGGTGTTCTGGGACCCTTTTGGCTAGTGCCCTCAAATTTAGACTTGGGCGCCGTAGGGCTGGAGTCTTTCTTGGAGTATGGGCGTGGCAGAAGTACCATCAAGGAACATCTGGTCTAGCGACTGGAGGGCTGAACTGCATGTCAATACCCTGTCCAGAGAGTGGGAGGGTGGTCGGTCGGGTAAAGGGAAGTATGAAGGGAAGAGGTTTATGTGGAGGTAAAGCAGCGCAGGGGTGGTCGGTCGGTGTAAGGGAGCAGGAGCAAGGTCGACCAATTCTGAGGTTGACCGTAGGGCAAGTGGTCGGTGGTAAGCACAAGGCAGGAGCGAATGGATGTCGAGTGAGCAAGAGAACCTACACGCGGACGAGATGCGTGAATGGTTGCAGGCGTGGGTGAAGAGAACAAGCCAGAGGCGAGTGGCGGAGGCGCTTGGAGTGAATCGGGACCCTCTGAGGCGTGCGCTGCGGGGGACGGGTGAAGTAACGGGCGTGGTTCGAGAGGCGGTAGCGAGGTACGCAAGGGCGCACGGATTCCAGATTATCGACCACGACACCTCATCCTCTATCGGGAAAGTCGAGGACGACGGATTCTCAGGTGATGACGCGGAAAGCGATGCGAACAAGGACGAAGAGGGCGGCGCCCTGTTGGATGAGCGCTCAGGGGATGTCGTGACAGGGGTAGGGGCAGACGGTGAGAGGAGTGAAGCGCCCGCCGAAAACGATGACGAAACTCCAGACAGCTCTAAAGACACCAGGGGCGCACCAGGGGACGATTCCGGCGAGGTCTCACCGGGTGTAGCGAGGAAACCAAGAGACGACGTGCGGTACAAGGAAGTTTCAGGACTACTGGGAAAGATAGAGGACGCCTTGACGCCTGCCGAGCTGGCGTCAGTCGTGGGGGCGCCCGTGCTTGCCGAACTACCAATGGAAGCGGCGCTGTCGGGTGCGCGTGCGCTGGCGCGTGGATGGCGGTGGGTACGTGATCCCGCACCAACCGGCTTGCACGGCGACGCCCTTTACTACCTTCACACACGAGAAGATGTGAGCTTTGCTGACGAAGGGGCGAAGCGGGTAGCATTCGCCGCTGACACGGAGATGTTCGAGTGCGGCCTAACGGCTGCGGAACTGCGGTACGGCGTACATCCCCGCCGGAGGCAGAAGCGATTTGCGGTCGAGCGGCTCGAGGACAGGGGCCTGCTTATCGGCATACGTATGGCGGCTCTTGTGCCTGAAAAGCCCTACCCCGACGAAGGGTGGTTCTTCGGCTCGGAGGGACAAGTCATCGACGGAGAAGGGCAGCCAAGCGCAGCCGATGTCATAGCTGCCCGCCGCAAGCTGATTGTGATGTCGGCTAGCTTTTCAGAGGTGTCGCCTGAAAAGCGCCTCACGCCTTGGCAGCTCGCGCTGTGCAACGAACAGATGCGGGTGGAGTTGCAGATGATCGACAGCCACTACGGACTGACGATCGGCGAGCACGTAAATGGCGACCGCACCTGGGCGCCGTCCACAAGACTGGGTATCGAGATGCGCTGGCGACGCGATGAGATCGCCCTGAATGAGGCGACAATGCGGCGCGAGTTGCGCCGGCGCGTACATCTGGACGCTCTGCTATGGCTTCCACGCCTTATCCTCAGAGGACTGCGTGGGTCTCGTCCGAAGGTGGAACTGCGCGGAGAGGTCTGCGGCGAAATAGATTGGAGCAGTGCCACGCCGCCGTCATGCGTAACTACTCCGGTATCACCTGTCTCGCCACCGAGTACCTCAACGACCTCATGTGGCGCTCCACCCAGCAATTCGGCGCGGGCGGCATCGCCACTGTCTCCCAGTCCGGCATCGACCTCGCCCTCTGGGACCTCAAGTGCAAGCTCCTCGAGCAGCCCGTCTATCGCCCGCTAGGTGGCCCCTGCCGCGACAAGTTTGACCTCTATGTCATATCCGACGATATTGACTGGTCCCTCGAACTCGGCTGCCACGCCTTCAGGGTCAGCAACTCCGCCCACTACGAAGAGGGCATAGACGGACTCAACATACTCGACGAGCACATCGGTCGCGCCCGCGACATCATCGGCTACGACGTCGAGCTAATGTACAACCCTGTCATGTGCTTCAACGTCGAATTCGCCATCCGCGTCGCCCAGCGCCTCCGAAGGTACGGCCTCCGCCGGCTCGAAGAGCCGCTAGTTCCCGGCGACCTCTAAGGGTACATCGAGCTGCGAAAAGCCATAAACTGGGTCCCCTTCGCCACCGGGAAGACCATCACGGACGCCACGCCCCCGCCAGCTCATCGAGCATCGCACCATAGACATCGCCCAGCCCGACCTCAAGTGGTGCGGCGGACTCACCGAGGCGGTCAAGATATACACCATCGCCGAGGCAGCGGACATCACTACCATCCCCCACGCTGGCGCCGGCACCCCCTCCGACGCTCCCGGCTTCGGCATGGAAATCAAATCGAGTAAGTAGCCCCCTGGGATCACGCCGTCGAGATGAAAGGGCTGGGGTAGGAATCTCCGTTGTGAATTCTTCGCTGCAGTCTGTTCATCCAGTCTGTCAATTTTCCACCTAATTGGTCCAAATTGTAATGCTAATCTATTCCTTATGTTGCTTCGAGTATAGTAAATTAAATAGACGCGCTTCTGTTTATTTGAAATATTCGGGTGAGGCAATATCTGTAATGAGCTGGAATACGGGACTAACTGGTCCTGCACTGAATATAGCTAGTGTTGACCATAATCGTTTAAGAGTCGTCGCAGGGCCAGGTACGGGCAAATCATTTGCCATTATGAGGCGCGTCGCACGACTGTTGGAAGCAGGACAGGACCCACAGCGAATACTCGCTGTCACTTTTACTCGCAATGCGGCTTCCTCCCTAGTAAGTGACCTAAATGACATCGGCGTTGAAGGATGTAGAGAGGTGAGCGCCAGAACTCTTCACTCCTATTGCTTCTCACTTCTAAACCGTGAGGAGGTGTTTACTTACTTGAGCCGTGTCCCTCGACCCATTATCACTTTTCTGACTTCTGGATCCTTACAATATGAAGGTAGCATGCTGCTTAGCGATTTGATTCATGAAGACCATGCCTTCGGAGGGAAACGAGATTGCACGAAAAGGATCAGAGCATTCGAAGCCGCCTGGGCCAGGTTGCAGTCACAACAGCCCGGTTGGCCAGAGGACGATGTTGATCGGCTATTTGAACGCCGCCTGCTCGAGTGGCTAATCTTCCACAGAGCAATGTTGATTGGCGAACTGGTGCCAGAGGCATTGCGATTCCTCCGAGGCAACCCTATGTCTACCGCACTTGCGTCATTTGACCACGTAATCGTAGACGAATATCAGGATCTCAACAGAGCCGAGCAAGAAGTTATTGACCTTCTAGCCGGTAGCCGCGCCTCCGCAGTTGTGGGCGATCCGGACCAGTCGATTTACAGTTTTCGCTACGCTAATCCCGAAGGCATCAGCGACTTCAGTGTTCGTCACGCTACGACGCATGACGAACATCTCACACAATGCAGAAGATGTCCGACTCGAGTAGTTGGACTTGCCGAGAATCTTATCGAACATAACCATGATCTGGGGATACCTCCGCGTCTTGTCCCCAGGGAAGGAAATCCTGAGGGCGAGATTCACATTGTTCAATGGCCTAACGCTGACGGGGAAATTCAAGGAGTTTCCAGCTATGTCAATTACCTTTTGTCTGAAGGGGGCTACAGTCCTGAAGAGATCCTTATCCTCACTCCTCGCCGGAGACTAGCTTACCGAATCCGTGACTCGATTGCTGATCAAGGGCACCCGATACATAGCTCTTATCAGGAGGAGGCCCTGGAAGATCTAGATGCACAACGCGCTCTTGCTGCGCTGACACTGTTGAATAATCCAGAAGACCGTGTAGCACTCCGGTGGTGGCTTGGCCATCGCAGTCAGGGCGGGCTTAGCGCTTCATACAGCAGACTGAGACAACACTGCGAAAGTACAGGTGACTCACCTCGCAGTGCACTCCAAGAGATAGCCGATGGCACATTAGTGGTGCCAGGTACACAGCATCTGCTGGCACCTTATCGGGAACTCGAGGATATACTAAGGTCGCTATCTGACTCGGACCTTACTGACATCGTTGACGCCCTGCTGCCCGCGGAGAGTGAGGAGTGCGCAACACTAAGGGATCTTGCAGTTGGTAACCTTGAGGACTGCGAGGACGTCGGCCAGCTTTATGACAGAGTTCGAACGCAAATTACCCAGCCTGAAATACCTGAAGGTGACTTTGTACGTATAATGAGCCTGCAGAAATCGAAGGGTCTAACAAGCAAAGTAGTGATAGTGACGGGATGTGTGGAGGGCATGTTGCCCGTAGCCAATAGCGACGCTACTAGGGAAGAACAGCAAGAGATTCTTCGCGAGCAACGTAGACTCTTCTATGTCGCAATTACCAGATGCACGGAAATCTTAGTAGTTTCTTCCTTCGCCAATATTGATTACGGCTTAGCCCGAAATCTAGGCGTTGAACTTGGCCAGAGACGGACACGTAGAGGGGCCCGGACAATCGCAAGCCGATTTATTGACGAATTAGGATCCGATGCGCCTTGGACAAGAAATGGTTCCCAGTGGCAAAATGGCCGTTTTTCTGAGTAAGCGCTCATATTAAGTGACAGTTCATACAGGCAAGTTTCTCACCAGAACATGCAGGATGTTTCCACGAATCTCTCATTCCACTCCCCATTGACACCCCACCGCCTCCACTCCTGGAACCATAACAGCTGATTGCAAAGCCACAATCCATAGCACCAGACCAGACCGCTCACATCGAATTCGCGGAGTCACATAAGCAGGCCGTCATCGAACAGACCGATAACGGTAGGCGCATTTTTGACAGCGTCGTCTCCATCATGGAAGGCGACGCTACCAACTGCACACCTTGGCACTAGCTCGAAGCCACCAAACTTCCTCCACAAGTTCGGCATAGGGAACTCCCCATAGAACAATCCCCCTCTCCTACATCAATCCGTCATTAGTACGTTGAAAGAGTACTGAAAGATAGTGCAATCTATCAGATATGCGTGAGGGGCGAGTCGTCCGTTATTGGGCGAGCAGTCGCTGAAAGCGTCCGCTGCACCGCTGCGTCTGACGAGCGCACCAAGCTATAGGAAGTGGGTGCAGTCTCAATTATCGCCGATTGGTATTTATGACGGTCTCATTTTAGGCGACTCTTCGCGCGAAAATCTTGACTCGCTCATATCGCGTGAGACAATAAGGTAATTTTTAATATTTTCCACCCCATTAGTTACGCCTGCAGCCTCAGAGCAGTCGTAGTCGAAGCAGCCGGAGCCACATCCGGTTAGGAATGCATGGATTCGAGTTGTAGCGTTCGCGCTCCCGGTCCCTCTGTGTTTAGGATTTCGACAACCGGTGTCGGCATGTGTTGAAGCGTTCGCGCTCCTGGCTGGTGCAATTCGAGGCCTCTGGTCCATCGCGTTTGCGGAACTTCCTTGAAAGGCCGCGAAACAGTGGTGGATCTTGTTGCGTCTTATATAGAATCTATCGACCACTTGTCGGCGCCCGACCGACCGACCATAGACCAGCCATCTCTACGCGCCTGAAATACGCGCTTCCCACAACTTTCTCTAAGAGTCCATTCGTCCACCGACCACTCCTCAGCCTCCACCGCCACCTCGCATTTCGCACCGACCGACCACTTATTGTGTCGTTCTTGCTGGGACTCTGATACCCCACCCCTTTTCCTATTTCCTGACAGCACGTCTCAGTTTCGGAGACGCGCTGCGTATCGTCACGTCTTAATCAAACTCTGAAGTCAGCCTGAAGAATTAGGCAGAGAAAGGAGAACATCGATGGTAACGGCATCTTTGACGGAATTCGGACAGATAGCGAGAACGAGAGACCTCGGAGACCTGGTGGAGAGTCGCGGCGTCAAGCTCTATCCCAGATCGGGACGGGTTCGCCAGGGTGTCTGCCCATTCCACGACGAGAGCGAGAGCAGCTTCACCGTTTACGCTGACAGCCAGCGATTTCACTGCTTCGGCTGCGATGCCTGGGGCGACGCGCTCGACTTCATCCGCAGGCTGGACAACGTGGGTATCCAGGAAGCCGCAAGAACGTTGCAACGGCAGCCTGCGACTCCCGTGAAGTCTCGCTACGCCAGTCCCAAGCCCCGTAGCACTCCCGGACAGGACAGCGCAGTGGTTCGGACGGCAATCACATTCTATCGGGACATCCTGCTGAGGGCAGATTCGGGACAGCCCGGACGCAACTACTTCAAGGACCGCGGCATCAGTAGAGAGACTGCGGAGGCGCTACGGCTCGGCTACTGCACCGGAAACGGTCTGAATGCTCACCTCCATGAGCAGGGCTTCGGCAAGAATCGCATCCTTCGCTCAGGGCTTCTGCTCGACAGGGGCAGGCGTGAACGCTTCGCCGGCATGGTGGTAGTTCCGGAGATTCTGAACGGCAATCCTGTCTGGATGACGGGTCGCGCCGTCCGCAAGAACGTGAAGCCCCGCTTCAGCGCGCTCCCCGGGAGCAAGACCGTATTGGGCATAGGCACCCTGCCTCGACGGATTCAGCGGCTCATAGTCGCGGAGGGCGTGTTCGACTGGCTCACGCTGCGCGAGTGGGGCCTGCCGTCCGTGGCGCTCGCCGGCAACGGCAACGCGGGCCGCCTGATTCAGCAGCTGAACAGGGTGCGAGCGGAAGAGGTAATTCTCGCGCTGGACGCCAATGAGAAGGGTGAGAGCCTGACCAGAAAGCTGCTAGGTATGGACATCAGGGACGGTAGAGAGTGTCCCGCGACTCTGGCGAATGCGTCTGCGATCAGGCTGCCGGACGGCTTTGAGGACATTGGGGACATGGCAACCGTCCCCGACGGTAAGCAGCGCTTCGTAGCAGCACTCGGGTAATCATCGACATTCGACATCGCAAGGACGGAGAGTCTATCGGCTCGCCGTCCCTTTCTATTTGGAAGACTATTTTGAGGAGGAGGACTAAATGACTGGAATAACCACATTGAAGGACAGCGTTATCGGCAGAATCTTTGGCCGGAAGGAGCGCGTCGTTGAAGGCATCGTGTTGGGCGACGCCCGCGGCAATCCCTCGGACTTGATCTGGGAACCGTCGAGAATGGGCATCACTGTCCGCACCGAGAGCGGCAAAATGGTGCGGGTCTATCTCAAGACGCACTCACTTAGCCCCGCGGGCGCTCTGGGCTGGAGTCGTGGCGATACGCTGCGTATTCGCGGCAAGTTGCTGGAGAGGAGGGGCAATGTCCTGGTCTTCAGCACTGCTCTACTGGAGGTTGGCGGGTAATCGCACTTTTCCACGCCATAAGACCGTCCGAGTGGCGTGGCATGAACAGATAAATAGGAGCGGAACCAATAAGGGCCTCCGATGGCAGTAAATTGCCGTCGGGAGCTTTTTCTGTTTGAGAAAGGCGATTAGCGCGGCGCGTAGTTCGATCTCAAGCCAATCAACCGATACGGCATTTGCCGGGAAAGGGAAAGACAATGACCATCGCGACTTCAACCACCGTCAACCTCAGCATCGACAGGTTCAACTTCGGAGCCTGGCTCAGCGACCTGCTGCTGCCCTCAGTCGAGGCGCAGGACTCCCCGACCGCAGAGAGCGTCATCCGGGCCGTGTCGAGCTGGAACGCGGGTGAGATCGCCGACGCAATCGGCAGCGTCATCGGTGCCGTCTGCATCAACCGCTACGGCGAAGCCGACGCCTGGACCGCAAGGCTCTTTGCAGAGAACAGGCTCGTCCGGAGCGCCATCGGGCTACGGCGTGGCAGCCGCCTGTACGTCCAGCGCAACCTCGACAGGCGCGGCAAGGCATTGAGGGGGCTTGAAGAGGCAATCAGGATCGCCGAGGGCGTCCTGACCCGGCGGGCGATGTTCGGCGCGCAGATCGACCGTTACCACGATGACACGGAGGATGACCTGCTGTCCAGGCGCATTGTCGAAGACGAGGAGCTAGTGCGGGCTGAGGCGACCGATGCCGAATACGCCGGCGTGATGAACTCCAGTCTATTCACGCGCGCGAGGACGCGACAGAACGAGATCGACCTCGACAAGCTCAACGGCACGTTCCGCGCGGGGCGGAGCGGCAAGCGCAACTCGTGCGTGAACAGGTGCGACAAGGTTGAGAGCCGCGCGAGAAACGCCTTCTTCCGAAGCGCATCGTCGCACCTGGCCTACGACATCACATAAGACAACTGGTAACCGCCCCTGCACCGACGTGTGCAGGGGTTCTTTCATGCAAGCAAAGGAGGTGGCGAAGTGTACACACCTGTTGAGCACAAGGGAGTTTGCAGCGAATACGTGGTCTGCAACTGCCCGACGAACTACATCAAGCTGGCGGTGCCCATCTGCGTCAGCCCGTCTGGCACTCTGGTCGCCTGCATGAGGTGCCATGCGGCGCTTGAGGACTGCTCACTGGCGCCGCTGTCGGAGGTGCGGGAAGCGGGGCTGCCCCACGGACGGAGCAATGCGGCATAGGAACGGAGCGCAATCCTGAATCATCAACTCAGAATCGGCAATGCCGGGAAAGGACGGGCGGATATGGCTACGCAGAAGAACAGCGGACACGAGCTGAATGTCGAGATCAGGGGCTTCGTCACCTTCAAGCCAGTGCTCAAGGCGAGCGGAAAGATGGCGCTCTTGAAGGTTGGGGTGCAGGTGAACCCGCTCAAGCGCGACTACTACGACGTGCTCGTATTCGGACCTGCGGCGAAGTACGCCAGCAGAAACATGGACAAAGGCGCCATCGTGAAGGTCGAGGGAGCGCTCGGCTTCTCGGTGAGGCAGGGCAGGAACGGAGGGGTCAAGGCGAAGGCGACCGTTACCACCAATGAGGTGACGTTCTGCGCGAGGGGCGAAGAGCACTATGCGATAGCGACCGCAGTGGGTGAACTGGGCACGAACCCCTACTACTCGCGCACGGCCAACGGCACGGACGTCAGCTCGTTTCAGGTAAAGGTGATACGCGCGAGGCGTGGCAGGGAGCGGGTGGACACTCTGGACGTGAGCGCCTTTGGCGGAAGGGCGGCAGCCTGCCAGTCCTACCTTTACCGGGGGCGCTGCATCCGCATCGAGGGGCCGGTGCAGGTATCGAAGTATCGCGGGCGGGACGGCAGGCAGAAGGCGAGCCTCGATGTGCAGGCGTCGGATGTGAAGTTTCTGAGATGCCCCGTCAAACAGAAGCATGGCGTGGCGACTGAAGCAGATAGAGCCGCGTAGGGCTGCGCTAAACGGTGGCTCGGCTGAGAGCGTCAGTCGAGTCTGCGGAACGGAGTGCGGATTTTGAAATGGGTCGGGCATTGATGCCCAAACCACGGAGTGCCACCCCTAGAGCGGAATCAAGCAAGTATCAGTTACAACCAGGGCATAGCCCGGGAAGGAATCTTCAGATGAAGAACATTTCGATCATCGGCAAGGTCAACGGCAACATCTTCACCCAGCAGTTCGAGACCGGCGCCGTCGGCGGCCGCATCCCGGTCGTCGTGAGCGAGTCGTGGGAGACGGAGAGCGGCGAGACGCGCGAGCGCGAGACTCACTTCACCGTCGAGGTCTGGAACAACACCGCGCTCTTCTGCGCCGACCGCTTCAAGGACGGCGACGCCATCTTCGTCGACGGCGACCTGAAGGTGCGCGAGTACAACAGGCAGAGCGACAACACGCTGCAGGCCAGGATGGTCATCGCGGCTCACAGGGTTCTACCGCTAGGCGACACTGACGAGACGTACATCCGCTTCCGTGGCATCGGCAATCTGGGCGCGGACCCGGAGATGCGCTACACCAACGAAGCGGGCATTCCGGTCACGAATGCGAGGATCGCGTTCAACCGCCGCTTCAAGGACAGCGCGGGCGAGCCGCAGGAGGACACCCTCTGGGCGGATATGACCACGTGGAACGGGCTGGCTGAGAACCTCGACCAGTACACGCGCCGGGGCAGCAAGCTCTACGTCGAGGGCGAACGCGTGGAACTGGACTTCTACAAGACGAAGGAGGGCGAGGACAGGGTGAAGTTCGTGCTGACCGCGAGCTTCATCCAGTTCCTCGACCGCGCCCCCAGCGACGGCGCTTCTGCCGGCGCTCCCGCAGGGGACGGCTCGGAGCAGCAGGGCGACGATATGCCGTGGTAAGCGCTGACCTGCCCGCGTAAGGAGCAGCCCGGTGACAGGAGTCATCGGGCTGCTTTTCGAATGAGAAGGCGCGAATGCGGCGCGTAGGCTATTTCAACAGGGGCAAGCACCGGCGATTCAGGGGGGCGGGTACGCCAACTTCGTGAGGATGGGCTAGAAATGGGCATTACTTACACGGACAGCAGCATATTCGAAATAGACGCAGAGGCGATAGTGAATCCGATCAACTGCGTCGGCGTCTCCGGGGCGGGACTGGCAAGACAGTTCGCCAGGCGTTATCCGCAGAACGACAGGCTGTACAGGCAGGCCTGCAGGGAAGGCCGGGTGACACCGGGGCGCGGGATCATAACTCAGACAGGGCTGGACAGCCCCCGGCACATAGTCAACTTCCCCACGAAGCGGCACTGGCGCGAGCAGAGCCTACTGAGCGACATTTCGCTGGGCCTGCGCAACCTCCATCGCGAGTTGATTAGACGCGGCATACGCTCGGTCGCGCTCCCCGCGCTCGGCGTGGGGTTGGGCGGTCTCGACTGGCGGGATGTGCGGGAAATCATCGAGGGGGAGTTCGGCGAACAGTCGGCTATCGAGGTTACGGTCTGCAACCCAAGACAGAAATCAGAATCGGAGTGTGAAAATTGGGATATGTAATTGCATTGGAGGGCACGCATGGGGCGGGCAAGAGCACACTTGCCCAACAGATCGAAAATGTGGCGTCCGCGTCCGAAGATTGGAAGAAGGTGGTGAACATTCACCATACCGGGGGCGACAGCACGCCGGACAAGCTCGATGCGGATATGAAGATGGTCGAGGACGCTTCCGACGACACGCTTTACATCTTCGACCGCACCTACCTCAGTGAGCTGGTATACGCGCCGATTGACGGCCGCCGCTCCACGATTCCATACAATCCCCTGTACTGGGAGGAATACATGGGAAAGTGGTTCGACCGGAGAGGAATAAGGCTCTACCTGACGGCGGGGCCGGTCTTCACGAATAGTCTGCCCATCGTGCAGATGTACGAGCGCATGACAGCCTTTACGCGGTGGGTCAGAGTGGAGCCGCGAAATCACGTCGGGGACGAGCTTGCGAAGAATCTGCTGCTTGAGGTGAGGAGTCTCAGGCTGCGTAACGAGACGTGCGGCTTTCCACCGCCGCCTGAATTCACGCAGCAGGCACAGGACAGAAAGTACGACAATTATCCGTGGGATATCGAGGCTGTGGCCGGTCTCGAACGTGGTCTCTACGAACTGCGGAACACGGAAGGCCTGCTCGAAAATCTCGCCGTTGTCGCGGTGACGCAGTACAAGGAAGTCAGGAAGGCGCGCGATGAGCTGGACGCGCTTCTGCCGGGACCATTCAAGGTGCATTTCCCGAGAGACTAGATCAACTCAGCTATCGCAGATCTATGCCCGGTGGCACTTGCCATCGGGCTTTTTCTATTTGGAAACGGCGCAAGGACGCCGGGAAAGGAATTTGCTATGAAGAATCGGATCAGGTCGGCGCGGGTATTCACGCTCGGCTTCATCGGCGAGGCCGAGGTCAACGAGGGCAGCGGCGACTGCCTCGCGCTCGGCGTGGGCAGCCTCGGCGACACCGTAGCCGTCGTCGCGCGGTTCGACTCGCCTGCGCTGAGCTTGCTGCGCGACGAGATGGAGCGCAATCCCCTCGGCTTCGTCAGCGTAACCACACTGACAGGGCAGGCCATAACCGACAGGGAGGAGCTGGCGGATGTTGCCGCGCTCGCGGGCCGTCAGGTTGACATCGCGCTGCGCGGCATATACGCGGTCAAGTTCCTCGACTGCGACGAGAACAAGGTTGACGTCAGGACCGGCAGGCGTGGTCGGCTCATAGTCAATAGGGAGCCTCGCTTCGAGAAGGTCGTTTTGCGGGACTTCTACTGCGTAAGCTGCCGCAACGCGGGCGACGAGGACTGCCGCAGGACGGTTGCCGCGGAGGACATGGAGGAGGTTGAGACCGTCGGACGCAAGATAACGATTGCGGGATGCCCCAAGTGCGACTCCATCATGACGCGTGTAGGCGGCATCGAGGTGCGCAGTGAGAGGCATCGCGGTCGTACGGAGCGCAAGCTGGTGTTCGAGCCGCCAGCGGATGCCTACTGCTTCAGCTGCAAGCAGCAGGTGTCGATGCTCTGGGTGAAGGCGGCGCGCTACTCCGACAGCCAGCCGCGCCCTTCCTACCGGGGAAACTGCGTTCGGTGCCTGGCGATGGTCGGCACGCCCTGGCAGCGCACGAGGCTCGTGGCAGTGAAGGCGAGGACGCTGCAAAAGCTGGCCGAGGGCGCGCAGCAGGCCGAGAAGGCGCTCTACGAGCGACGGCTGGCGGTGGCAGATAGGCGCCGCCAGGAAGATGCTGAGGTGGAAGCAAGGCGCGAGGCAGAGCGGTTTCAGGACGCAATGACTCAACTGAGGCGCCAGTACAAGGTCGCCTGATTAATGCCGACGCCTGATGCTATCAATGGCGTCACCCGAGACACGAAGCCACTGCCGGTATCCGGCAGTGGCTTTCTCGTTCTTGAAGGAAAGGAATGAACTATGGGCTGGGATTTTTCAATTGGACTCGACCACCTGAACAACCAGGTGAACAGGGCGCTCAGGAACGTCGGCGCGACCGAGGCGAAGATGACGACCGCTCCGCAGAGACTCTTCGCGGCGAAGGCCGAGGGCAGAACATACGACGATTTCATCGAAGTCTGGTGTGCGCCGCGTAACGCGGTCTAGGGTATCTGGCACAAGCCAGAGAGTATTCAAAGTACATACTCGGGTAATCCAGTTTAGGTCGTACCAAAAGGATACGGCTGAACATAGCATACTGGCTAAAAGCGGGAATGGTTGGGGGCGTTATACCGACCAGGACCTGCAATACCCGTCTGATATGGCGAAAGCTAAACTGCCTAAACTCCAGTCCTAAGTAGGTTCAACTCGAAACCCGTCGGTAGCCACGTCTATACCCCGACGCCAGCCGATAAGAAAGAAACGAACCAGAGTCTTTCTTAACTTTGTCGATTGGAACAATTGCCAATAAGGCATATCACAGGACGAACGGAGCGCCTAAGTCAGACTATCACAACCTAGACACAGACGGAACGCGGGATTGCCTACGGGGGGAGACCCCTATGGCAACGGAGTCCCCATAGTAGTCCGAGGCAGGGAGAGCCTGCTACATGGCGAAGGGGGACAGGTAAGGTTTTGGCGTGATAGACGGGAGGAATGCAACTGCAAACAACCACAACTATCTTGAACGCCATACAAAAACGTGGACAGCGAGAACTGCCACTGCCGAACGGAACATATCGACTACTCTACAATCCAGACTTATACGGACGGGCTTACGCCAAAATCTACCGAAACCACGGTAGCCTAACGCCGGGCCCGAACGAAGAAACAGCCGATGGAATGTCCCAAGAGAAAATCGGTAACATCATCAACGCTATACGCCGCGAGAAATACCGATGGAAACCAGCCAGACGCACCTACATTCCCAAAGCCAATGGGAAACGCAGACCGCTAGGCATACCCGCATGGTCAGACAAACTATTGCAGGAAGTAATACGCAGCCTACTGGAAGCCTATTACGAACCCCAATTCTCAGACTTGTCACACGGCTTCAGACCTAACCGAGGCTGTCATACCGCCCTCCAGACGGTACAAAGGACTTGGACAGGAAGCAAGTGGTTCATAGAAGGAGACATCGAAGGGTACTTTGACAACATCGACCACGAAATCCTCATGGAAATCCTGGGACGGTCAATCAAAGATAGTCGACTTCTAACACTCCTACGGCGATTCCTCACTGCAGGATACTTGGAAGAAGATAAACGGACGACCTCAATCTCCGGTACGCCCCAAGGTGGCATCCTCTCACCACTGCTATCGAACATCTACCTACATGAACTGGATAAGTACGTCGAAACCGCTCTAATTCCCGAAAACACCAAAGGCCAAAAGAGGAGACCAAATCCAAAATACCAACGACTAGTCAGACAACGCCGAAAATATAGGCAACAGGGCGACACCCAGAGGATACGAGACCTAACCGCCGAAATACGGCAACTCCCCTCCAGAGACCCCATCGATCCTAACTTTCGGCGAATACGATACGTCAGGTATGCGGACGACTTTCTAATTGGCTACATTGGCAGCAAACAGGAAGCAGTGCAAATCAAGGAACAACTGACAACATTCCTGCGCGATAACCTCAAACTGGAACTAAATCAGGACAAGACTTTGATAACCCACGCAGGTAGCCAGCCAGCGCGGTTCCTGGGATATGACATACAACCCCAAAAAGCCAACGACAGATCCGACCACACAGGTCGCAGAAGCGTCAACGGTAAGATTGGGTTACGTGTCCCACAATCCACCATCAACACCTACGTCAGGGAATACACACAACGCGGTAAACCAATCCATATATTTATGCTAACCCTCGACAGCGACTTCGCAATCGTGGAATGGTATGGACGAAGGTTAAGGGGCATCGCGCAATACTACAAACTGGCATGGAACGTCAGCCATCTATGGAAACTAGTCAGCTACATGCGAATGTCGCTACTCAAAACCTTGGCGTACAAGCACCAAAGTTCGACGAAGAAAATGTGGGAGAAACATAAGACTCACACAGATAACGGACTCGGACAGCAAGTGCGATGCATCGAGGTGATAGCACATAGCAAAGACGGCACGAAAACCTACGTGGCTAGATTTGGTGGAATTCCCCTCAGAAGGGATAAAAACGCAGTTCTCAACGACATAACCCTTCAACGATATACGGATTCGCGAAGCGACCTGCTAGACAGGCTCAGAGCGGATACCTGCGAAATGTGCGGTGCGAAAGGCTACATTGAAGTCCATCACATCCACGCCCTCAAAGACCTAAACGTTAAAGGGCAACGAAAGAAAAAACCCTGGGAACTCAAAATGTCGGCGATGAAACGCAAGACCTTAATGGTTTGCCGACCGTGCCATCAAGACATAACCCACGGAAGATTCTGACATCACGTCAAAATACACCTTACTGGAGAGCCGTGTGCGGTGAAAGTCGCACGCACGGTTCGGAGAGGGGTGGTCGGAAAAGTGCCTGCACTAGGTAACTCGCCGGCCATCTACTCTACTCGTAGCAACTGCCCCTGTGAGCAAGGAGCGCTTCATCGGGGTCATTCTCTTTGACGCCGACGTGGATGCGAAGGTCGAGATGCTCGCCGACGCCGGTGACCTGATCTATGACGAGATGAGCGACAGGGCGTACAACCCTTCGTCCCGGCTGGTGCAGTGCTGGGGTCGCAAGGCAATGGAGACGACGATGCTGCCGGCATACTACGGATGCCCGCTCGAATACTTCGACAAGGTTCCCGCAAGAAGCGAGGCAGAGGAAGAGTGGCGGAATGACGTGCGCCGGAGAGCGAGCGCAGACGACTAGAGCCGGATGCCCTCGGCAAAGGCATTCGGGTCGAAGCGGAAAGGAATGGCAATGCCAAAGACTACCAGAAGGAAGAGTTACAAGCGCAGGAAGTCAGGCGGCAAGAAGCAGACTCCTGAGCAGAAGATTCTGGAGTACATGCTCGGACTGAAGGAAGAGGTGCTGAAGCGTGAGGTGATGCCCTGGGACTCCGGCAGGCTGGGACATCTGCCCTACAACCCGTTCACCGGCCACCAGTACGGCGGCTCGTTCAACCTGTTCATGCTCCAGGTGCGCGCCTTCGGCACCGGATGGACGGACCCGCGCTTCATCACGAGGGGAAAGGCCAAGGAGTTGAAGGCAGACTTCCGAGGCCAGCGAATGACCCAGCTCTGGTATCCGATGCAGCGGAAGGAAGTCAACGAGGACACGGGCGAGGAAGAGGTAGTCGGCGTCTATTATCGCCCGTTCTTCGTGTTCAACGTGGAGCAGTTCGCAAACCTCGCGGACTTGGACATACCCCCGCTTGCGGTGTCTGAGTGGGGCGATACGCCGGCTGTCGAGCGCATCGAAGCCGTAAAAGAGCACATGCTGGCGAACTTCAAGACGCCGCCCGCGATGCGAGAAGAGGCGATGATACGCGCTCCGCACTATCGCCCCGCGACTCACGAGGTCGTGCTGCCGCCGACGCGGGAGTACAAGAAGCCGGAGCGGTTCGCGCAGTCGATGCTCCACGAGCTTGTCCACGCGACAGGCGCGCCGGGCGAGCTTGACCGATTCAAGGTCAACAAGTATGGCTCGCCCTGCGCCCCGCAGGGAGGCGACTACGCCTACGAGGAAATGACAACGCAGTTCGCGACCGCCTCGCTGCTCACTCAGTACGGCTTTGCACACGAGCGCAAGACCAGCGCGGACTACATCGTGAGCTGGTACAGGTCAATCGAAGACAAGCCCCAATTGCTGGGCAGCGCTATCAAGGACGCGATGGCGGTGATCCGGTTCGTGAACGAGGATAATCCCCAACCGAATGCTGAAGACTTCAAGGAAGACGAACAGGCGCTTCAGGAGGCTGCCTGAGTGAGTTGGTGTGGCTAGTCCGCCAACCCTTTTCTATCTACGAGAGTCGTTGTAATCTTGAAGAGGAGGCTAAGATGGCAAGAATCAACACAGACTTTCTCGTGCGCTGCATTGGCGAACTGGAACGGTTCCTCGAAGAGTTGGAGAGGCACGAGCCGGGCGAGTTCTACTATGACCTGTCCAGGGCTGCGTGCGTAAAGGAGTTCGAGCTAATCCTTGAACAGTCCGGGAGTCTGCTGAGGCGGCGGCTGAGGCCATACTTCACATCGGCGGGAGAAGCCAACAGGCTCGTGTTCAAGGATCTCTTCCGATATGCAGCGAGAGTCGGACTTATTTCCCTCGACGCGGCGGAGCGCTGGTTCGACTACCGGGACCTGCGAAATGACACCGCTCACCTCTACGGAGAGGAGTTAGCCGAGACTACACTGAGGATGCTTCATAGTTTCATAGAGGACGCTGAGGGTCTTGCAAGGGTAATTGGAGAAGGTTTCGATGAATGACCGACTGGAACTGCCGGAGCGTTACCGCAAACAGGTAGAAGAGATACTGCGCGACAGGGTTCCTCACGCCGAGGTTTGGGCATATGGAAGTCGCGTCGACGGGACGAGCTACGAGGCGAGCGATCTCGATCTGGTAGTCCGCGCCCCCGGGCTGAAGCCCATCTCGGCTATGGAAATGGAGGCGCTGAGAGAAGCATTCCGGGAGTCTAGCATTCCGATTATAGTGGAGGCGCGCGACTGGGCGAGACTGCCCACGAGCTTTCACGGTGAGATTGAACGGAACTTTGTACGGTTGAACGACTAAGGACAAGAGACTGCGGACTGCGCAGCGAGCCCCGTCAGTGATTCACTGGCGGGGCTTTTCTTTTGTCGTGTCGGAGGCCGGAAGAAAAGCCGGCAAGGCGTAGAGAAGTCAGCCGAGAAGGGAAGCCCCGCTGCGCATCCGCAACGGGGCTTTCTGCTTGGACCAAATACAGGGAAAGGAGGGCTATGAGGGAGGAACACACCTGCGAGTGCTGTGGACAGGAGTACGAAACGGTGGGTGTGGCAAGGGTTTGCTGCGCCCCGGACGAGAACACTCTGCACGTCAGGCGCGACGAATGCGCGAACCTGACGAGCTGCGGACTGCCTGTCGGTGAAGTCAACTGGGAGTTCGAGCGGGAGTTCATCGCTTACGAGCGGAGCGGTGGCTTCGACCCGAACCACTACTGCCACGCATACATCGGTGAGAACAGCGGATAAGAAGCTAGCCCGACAGGGCGGGAAGGAAAATTTGATGGTAGGAACGATAGACACGAAGACGAGGGAAATGGTGGCCTCGCTGTACGGGCCAGAGCCGACGGCCGCTGCAGAGGACATGCCAAGCGCGCCCGAACCCGAGGCGACGGCCGAGAAGAGGGACATGTCGCTCGACAGGCCGAACGTCAGGGCCGTGGTGAGCATGGAGGTGCGCATGTCCGGCGTGGACCAGTGCATGCGCCGGCTGGCCTACGAGGCAAAGGAGGTCGAGCCGAGCGACGAGATACCGACGCGCAACCGCGCGCTGATGGAGATGGGCAAGCACCTGGAGCCGCTGGTGAAGCGGCTGATGCAAGAGGACGGCTGGGAGGTCTCGGACGAGGACGCGGTGGAGCTGCCCCACGGCAGGATCATCCTGACGGGGCACCCCGACGGCGTGGCGAGCCATCCAGTGAAGACGGCGGGACTGCCTGCCGTGATCGAGGTCAAGACACGATCGGAGTCGATGGCAGAGTACGCGTGGCAAGTGGGCGTCGAGCGCACTCACCCCGACGCCGTGAGCCAGGCGGCGCTGTACAGCATGGCGCTGTTCGGCGAGGTTCGGGACATCGTGGTTGTCACTTTGGCCCGTGACTCCGGGGACTACAGGGCGGAGCGGATACCCGCCGACCGCGCCAGGGAAGCCTTCGACAGGGCGATGAAGCGCGTGACCGAGATCGGCCGCATGGTGCTGAGGGGCGAGATACCTGAGCCGGAGCTCCCGCAGGGTGACGCGAAGTGCCAGTCCTGTCCCTTCAGGAGCCTGTGCGGGAACGCCGAGAAGCCCGAGAACGCCGGTGTCGGAGGCCTCACGGACGAGGAGCTTGAGGCGCAGCTGAGGTCGTGGATCGACGCGAGCGCGAGCGCGCCCAGGAGCAGCTCACCGGCGTCTAAGGCGAAGAAGGCTGCCTCTGAGACGATCAAGGCGCACCTGGTCTCGATCGGTGAGCTTGCTGGCGAGATGGTGATCGACGGCAAGAAGTGGAACATGAAGGTTTCCGAGAAGTCGGGGACCAGCATCGACATGGACGCTTTCAACGAACTGGTCGCGCCCGATGTCCGGGAGCAGGTGGTGCTGCCGACCGTGAGTCGCAGGCTCACCATAACGTCAGCGAAGAAGCAATAGGTTGGGGCAGATCTCTTTGGGAGGGATCGCTGCCCCAACGCAGGTGGGCGCTGGCATTGCGACATGCCCGCGCCCTTCCATTCTATCACGGAAAGGAAGGACGGAAGTTGGAGAGAAGAGAGTTTACGGATTTCGAGAGGGTAACGCACAAGGGAAAGTACGCGGTGCTGTACGACATCGCCTACGACAAGGACGGCGGACTGTATTACCTCAGCATGGCGGGCAGCCGGCAGATGTCGGAGGGCATCGCGGCGGCGCTGCTGGACAGCGGACACCGCAACAGGAATACGGTCTATCTGGACACGCCGCTGAAGGGCGAGGACGGGCTGTGGAACAGGTCCACCAGGATTGGCATCGCCACTCACACGATAGGCGCGATGCGCCGGATCGCGAGGAGGGTGCAGGGAACCCGCGTGTTCCAGGTTGTGCTGGTGTCCAACCTGCTCAAGTGGGACTACAACTACTCGCACATCCAGACGAAGGCGGTCGTCGAAGAGAAGGACGAGTCGGACCAGGCGAAGGCGCAGAAGGAGCTGGCGCAGAGGCGCTTCATCCTGATGGCTGAAGAGGGCGAGGACCGGACGGCAATCGCGCAGCGCTGGTTCGCCTACCTGCCCAAGCGCGTGAGCGAGCCGATGCTTGCGGACTGGGCGCAGCCCCTGTGGGACTACTGCGTGCTGGCGAAGAAGGGCATCGAGCCACTGACGAGACTGCGCGGCAGGGCGTGGCTGTGCGAGCCGTCCAGCGAGGTTCTACGAGATGCGATCGGCTACCTGGGCCGCTCGGGCGAGTTGCCCTTGCCGGATGGATTCCCCGACGCTCTGCAGCCGGTCGAGTACGAACTCGCCGCCGACTAGGAGCGGACATTACCAGAGAACCCCGCCGTTTGGCGCGGCAGGGAAGACAGACGAGGTGAGCGGATGGTAACGAAGACAGAGAAGCCGAAGAAGACGCGCAGGCGTAACGGAAAGAAGGCAAGGACGCCGAGACTCCCCGTGCCGGTGGACGAGCTTCCCGAGTACAGGGAAGCCGTCGAGTGGGCGGTCGGCGTGAGAGCGGAAGCCGAGCGGAAGATAGCTCGCGAGGCGTCGGAGGTTCCGATAGGAGTATTGCGGCGAATGGACGCCCTGGTGGGCATGACGGTCACGAAGCGGCAGCGCGACCTCGTGGAACTGTGGAGCGGCGTCGGGGCGAGAGGCAAGAACGGATACCACAGCGAATACTACGCGATTCGCGAGCTGATGCAGGACTTCTCCCTGCTGCCCGGCATCGCGGACGACGTTGGCATGTGGTGGCTGTTTCACTCGGATGGGCGAGGCAAGGAATACGACGAGTGCGTGAACTTCCATGTGCTCATCGACGGGCACTATACCGCGGATAGCGAGACGGCGCTGCTGCTGAAGGACGCGCTCAGGGCGGTGATGGCATCGCTGATTCCGGAAATGCCAACTGCCCATGCCCTGCTCGAAATGTTGAGGGCGCAACAGGAACAGCTGTCGGAGGACGAGCGCCGTCAGGTGGCGCTCTCAGAGGTAGTCGGCATTCTCAATGAAATGGAGTGGCGGCGGGACAGGATGGAGAGTTCTGACCGCTCCCACACCGGAAGGCGGCACAGCGTAGAGAACGTACACACCGACCTGTCCGCCGCAGGACTTGAGGGTTTCACTGTGGACTGCGGGGTCGTGCAAAGCGCGGCGCAGATGCGGGACGTCATCGCTGAGTTCGGACCGAGGGTGAGAGGGTGCGCGCAACCGGGCTGCTGCAACTGGTTCGCTGTTGACGAGGACAAGGTCCCCTATGACTGGTACAGCCGCTGTCCGGGCTGCTCGACAGACGGCCCGAAAGGGATCTTCATCGGCGGCGTCCGGAACAAGAGCAAGGAGCAGACGCTCGTGGACGGGGTGCGCGAGTGGACCGAACAGTCCATCGACGTGAGCATCAAGGTCGCACTGGCTGAGGACACCACCATAAGGCACGCCCGCGAGCTGCTGAACGGAGACACCAACAGAACCGTCGAGGAAGTCCAGCGCGATCTAAAGACGTGCCCAATCGCTGGCGAGTGCAAGACGATGTGCGGCTCGCTGCAAACGGGAGGGTTGCGAACTATCCCGATAGCGCCGGCGGACGGCAAGTACGGCAGCTGCCACATCTACCGGTTTCGCGGAATGGCGGACGGTGTGGAAGGCGAGGCGCGGGAGGCGACAGCAGCTGAGTTTATCCGGCAGATCAACGAAGGCGCGCGCAGCGCAGCCAGAAGACAGGCGAGGATGTTCGCGCCTGAAGTCGAAGCAGAGAAATATGCCTCCGTTGACGAGCAGCCCGCGGAGGTTACCGTGCAGTCGGCGATGTTCTAGAAGCGATGCAGGCCTCGCCGCGGTGGCGGGGTCTGCGATTACCCGGATTGTATAAGGACGATGTGAGATGACTGACCTGAGAGTTCCGGAGACTAGAGCGGACGACTGGAGCACGCGGGCGTGCCCGGCGAACGGATATGACGCTATGTGGTATCGGGAGTCGGAGCCAGCTTCCAAGCAGAGGGTCTCCAAAATGGCAATTCACGACATCAGGCGCGGCAAGTCTGAGAGCGAGCGCAAGGTCGGGTACTGGAAGCTGTACCTGTACACGAGCGAGAGTGAGCGGATGGACCCTCCGCGCATAGCGAGAGTAGTGACGCTTGGAAGGGCTGACGAGTTCGACAGCCTGGATGCGGCGGTGATGGAGGCGGTGCGCGTCGGAGCGAGGGAAGCGGGCAAGAGGGAGAAGTCAGAGTACACGGTTTACGTGCCTTACTCCGGCAGCTCGTCAATAAAGGTGTCGGCCCTGTCGGAGCGGGAGGCGCTGTCCATCGTCTATCGGTGGGTGCGCTCCGGGGACTCGAAGTTCTACGACAACGCGAAGGACGACGGCTTCGAGTACGAGCACAAGGACATAGGACTGTAGCCTCTGGCGCCGCAAATATACGGAGACAATTGACAGCCCCTCTCGATACGAATCGGGAGGGGCTCTCTCATGGCGTGGCTCCCCGCCTGCGTGGGGACATGCTGCGCCGCTGCCCTGAAAGGAATGAGTCAATGAAAGCACGGAAACACCACGAAGAGCCGATTGACCGCCAGCTGTTTCAGGAACTGAAGCAGGTCCGCGAGCGCGGCGGCATCACGGACGACGACCGCGTCGTCTTCTTCGCCCCAGACGAGCCGATCAGGCTGTACAGCGCGTTCGGATACGGGGCTGACAGCAAGATGTTCAATGGAATAGTAGCGGCGAACTTCCGCGCGCTGAACCCGGACCTGGTGACTGGATAAATGCGATGGATATGGCGAAACAGCAGATTGACGGACTTCTTAAGGGCGCGGCAGACATTCTCGTAAAGACAGTGCCCACGCTTCTAGTCATCCTGTGGATCTCATCGAAGGCATTCGGATTGGGCCTTATGGACATCGCAAGGATAGTCTCGGACTCGCAACCAGTCGCGCCACTTATCGAGCTTCTTTTCGGCGCGTAGGTCGGAAGGATCGCTACACGGATGCCACACCCTGCGGACAGGGTGCTGGCAACAGATACGGAGAGCCGTGAATGCACGGCGAGAGGACGGAACGGAAATGAGCGAGAAGAATACCGGATACCAGATCGTGGAGAACATAAGCAGTGTCGCGGAGGGCCTGGAAAGCGCCTACGTTGAATTCCCGCCCGACGTGCTGGAGAAACTCAATGCGGACCTCGATCCCGAACTCATCAGCGAGCGCGAGGGCGCGGGCAAGCGAATACTGAAGTACATCGAGGCGTACGTTGCGATAGAGCAGGCAAACCGCATCTTCGGTCACGGCGCCTGGGGACCGCGCGTCCTTGAAGGCCCGACACTGCACAGTATCCCTGAGACGAACCCCGCCACCGGCGAGATCCTTGACTCACATGACTACTACACCGCCCGAGTGGGCATCTGGGTGTACGGGCATATGCGCTCCAGCGACGAGGGCTTCTGCGAGGTGCGCTCCCTGAAGGAAGGGACAATCAAAAGCGCGATTGTCGGGATGCACGAGATGGCTCGTAAGGGTGCAATCTCTGATGGCATCAAAAGGGCGCTTCGCACCTTTGGCAAGCAGTTTGGAAACGATTTGTACGGCGATGAGAGCGACACCGCCACTCTCGATCCCAACGCCCCCACATGCCCCAGGCACGGCCCTGGCAGGCACATCCGCGAGAGCAATCGCGGCGATGGCTACTACTGCTCTCGCAAGGACAATACCGACACCGGCTACTGCGTGCAGACGCCGTACGTGCCGGCCGAGGTTCCCCTGACTAGGGAGACGGCGAGCTACGCCGCCCCTGCGCCCAGCGGACCGCAGCGCAATGGCGGAGCTACTACGTCCCATCCCGCGCACGCCTCTCGGGATGACGCCGGTGACTCGCCGCATGCTGCTCCCGCGACGAATGGCAGCGGGTCGGGAGCGCCGTCGCGAGAAGAAGCGCTGGAGGAATACATCGCAATCGGCATCGAGTGCGGCCTCAACAGGGGTCAGATCTTTACCAACTTCATGCAGAAGCACGGCAAGCCGATCAGTCAGGCTTCGACCGACGAGCTGGTGCTGCTGGTGCAACAGGCCCGGCAGATCGAGCGCGAGCAGAGCTAGGAGACGGGGCGGTGTGGCATCACGCCGCCTTCTCTGTGGGATACACGCACTACTACGAAATCCTGGATACGAAAGCCGATCTCAAGATAGCTGAGATAGGAAGGGATATTGCAGAGGTCATACGGCGCTGTGAAGTCCTGATTGGAGATATGCACGGTACGCCTGAGAGCCGCCCGCTGATAAGCCCAAGCCGCATCGCGTTCAACGGCATCGAGCCGGAGGCATGCGACGACTTCACATATCCGCCGATGTTCGATCTGAACCCCAGCCTTGGGCTGCGGGAGGGCTACTCGTACTGCAAGACGCACCGCTACCCCTACGACATCGTGGTGTGCGTCTCGCTGCTGATCGTCAAGCATCATCTGGGGGACAACGTGCGCCTGAGCTCGAACGGACAGCGGAACGAACTGGCGTGGCGCAAGGCGATTGTGCTGCACGACTACATATTCGACTACATATTCAAGGACCGCGACGGAGAGACGCTCGCGGGGGAGATTGAGGTTAGCTGATGGGACTGGACATAGGATTTGTGGAGAAGACGAACTGGAACGCGCCCCGGCCGGGACCTGCGCTGTGGGACGACCATCTAGTTCACTTCGCCTGCATCCAGAGCGACGAGGTGTTGACTCTGGAGGAAATCAGGTCCGCATTCGAGTCGATGGAAGAGCACGGCGGGTACGAACAGGATGACGTCGAGCAGGCGAAGGCGTTTGTGGACTGGTGCGAGGAATACTGGAAGGAGCGCGAGATGCCGGCACACTATGGCATCTCGGTGACGCTCTCTTACTAGCGATGAGTAAGTTCATCACGCGTTGATGAGCTGTGTTAAGATACGGATAACTCAGGGGGGGGAAGAACTTTGGTAACAACAAACGAGGAACAGCAGGTACAGGCTGTTGAAGAGAGGACCATCGGCGAGCGCATGGCGGCCGTCGAAGCCCAGCAGGAGTTGCTCATCGAAGTCGTGCGCGAGAACGGACGCCGGAGCGACGAGAACTACCGGGCACTAGACGCGAAGATAGACGCCTTGGACTTAAGGGTCAACGCCAAGATCGACCGCCTGATGTATTTCATGCTTGGAATAGGTGGCGCCGTGCTGGTTGGCATCGTGATACAGCTGGTTTCGTAGCAGAGGTTACTCGTATAAGAGAAGCCCTGGTCGGCATATCGCTGACCGGGGCTTTTTCTTTTTCCAGAGCATTACAGGCGAAAATGTAATGAAGTGTGAGGCCCTGCGATCGCAGGGTTTCTTCTATTTCCGAAGCAATTTCGACAACAAGGAGAATGGAATGACAGATACCACTGAGATAACCGTCCCGTTGAACTGCCTGACGGTTTCGAAATTGAATGTAAGGCGGACTCCTGCAGACGGATCTGCCGACGCGGAGCTTAAGGCATCGCTCGCAGCTCACGGACTCCTTCAGAACCTTGTCATACACAGGAACGAGGACATCGAAGATCACTACGATGTCGACGCTGGCAGGCGGCGAGTCTCGCTGCTGAAGGAACTTGCCGCAGAAGGCGTGATCGGCGACAACTTCCCCGTGCCCTGCCTGCTTATCGAAGACGCTTCCCTGGCTGTCGAGGTCTCGCTGATCGAGAACACGATGCGTGCCGGCATGCATCCGGCAGACGAGGTGGAGGCGTTCGCCCAACTCGTGCGCGACGGCAGCACCGCCGCAGAGATAGCGGCGAGGTTCGGCATGTCCGAAAGGACCGTCGAGCAGCGGCTGCGCCTCGGCAACGTCTCTCCGATGATCCTACAGGCGTACAGGAACGGCGACACCAACCAGGACACGCTGATGGCTTTCGCCCTCACCACCGACCGGAAGCTCCAGGAGGAGATCTGGAACAACCTGCGCGAGACGAGATCGTATGTGGGCGAACACAACGTGCGGGCTATCCTGCTTGAGGACAGCATCCGGGGCAGCTCGCAAGTCGCGGAGTTCGTCGGCACAGATGAGTATGAGAAGGCCGGGGGCCGAGTGACGCGCGACCTGTTCGCCGCCGAGGACAGTCACGGCATCTGGCTCGAAGACCCTCAGACCCTGTACGACCTCGCAGACCGCAAGCTCGCCGCAATCGCGGACGAGCTCAGAGAGGCATGGAAGTGGGTGGAGTTCGAGCTGGAATTCGGATGGGAGGAAGAGGGCAAGTTCAACAAGGTCTTCCCTGTTAGGGGTGAGCTGACCGAAGAGGAGAATGCCGAGGAGGACGTCCTGCTGGAGCGAAGGCACGAAATCCTCAACGCAGGAGTTTCCGACGACACTCAGGAGGAGTACAGCGGCATCGTTGACCGCCTGGAAGAGCTGAGGAAGCTGAAGGTGTCACGCAACGCTTTCACCGAGGAGCAGCGTGAGATTGCCGGGTGTGTCGTGACGATTGACTACTCAGGGAGAGCGAAGGTCGTCGAGGGGCTTGTCAGGCCGGAGGATGTGCCAAAGGCAGGGTCGAAGGTGTCTGATGAGGTGATTTGGCGGGACCCCGAGAAGAAGGTCAGGGCGCAGACCGGATACAGTAAGAAGCTGATGGACGAGATGCGCGTTGAGCGCACGAAGGTCGTCCGTTCCCACCTGTCCGGGGCGTTCAAGGAGGCGTTTGACCTCCTGCTATTCCAGATGGCGCGGGAGATCTTCTGCGTCGAGAGATATTTCTCCCACGCCCTCGACGTGGAGCTTTTCCGCATCGGCAGCCGCCACGGCGCGACTGACTCGATAGACGTTGAGAGCCTTCCGCTCGACTGGATCAAAGAAGAGGATGATGCCGTCGCCTTTGAGAAGATGCGCTCGCTCAGCATGAGGAAGAAGGAGACGCTGTTCGCCGCCTGCATCGCCACGACTTACAAGGGGCAGCTCACGGTGGACACGGGCGCCGCATCGGAGGTGGAGCTTGTCGTTGGCGACCTTAGCATCGACTTCGCGGCGGACTACAGGCCCACTGTGGAGAACTTCTGGGGGCGGATCAGCAAGGCCAGGATACTCGAAATCGCCGAGGACACGCTTGGCGCTGAGTGGGCTGACGCTCACTCCGGCGACAAGAAGGCTGCGCTCGCCCAGGCGATGGAAGATGCCTTTGCCGCGGGTGACGAGGTTCCGAAGGGCGTCACCCCTGAGGGCAGGGCTGCCGCGCTCGCATGGACACCGGAGGGGTTCGTTACAGGTTAAGCCACGAGATTGTATCCGTCTCGCCGCGGGCGTGACGGACCAGCAACGAATGAACAACTACAGAAAGGAACGAAATGAGCAGACTTTCAGCTCAGGCGGATATGGAATATCTGCCCTCAAATGGCCCCACCATTATCCTTTTGGCATTCCATTTATGTCTCTTTCAGTGTTACGGAGCGAGTAATCAGCACCCGCATCTCACCCCGGACGCCAGGAGTGATTCCTCGCCATGGGTTGCGTGGCCATCCCTCTTCCACCAGTCGAGTCCGCCGATCAGCTCACGCACTTGAAATCCAAGTGTCAGAAGTTTCAGCGCCGTCTTAGTCGAAGCGTTGCATCCAATGCCATCGCAGTAGCAGACATACAGCTTCGACTTGTCGAACGACTCAGTGGTGTTGTAGCTGATTTCTCTGTGAGGGAGACTGACTGCGCCGGGGATATGCTCTTCGGCGTAGGCGAAGGCGGAGCGGCCGTCGATAACGACGATTTGCTCGTTATTCTCCATGGCCTCTTTAAGGTCCGCCGAGTCCATTTCGTATTCGAGCTTGCGCTGGTAGAAATTCATCTGATCGACACTCATGGTTTCTTCTCCTCCTCGTACCAACAATCATCAATATTATGGGAGAAGCCGTCAGTCAACGGCCGTCTGCAAATCGTAGCCTGCCAGTCTTCCGTCATGTCAGAAAGAGACTGGCGCTTCGAATGGTATCCTAGCCTGCCGATGACATGTCAACTATTTTCTGTCGGGTATGGCCCTGAGCTCGTCCGGCGTTGGCTCTTTCGCTCGTGTCAACGCTAAGATGGAGATCTGTCTTTTCGCCAACCTAGAAGTGTCTCTTCCTCGTCCTCTTAGCCTTCCCTTCTTGTCTCTCCCGGTGTTGATGTCAGCAATCGCTGCGATGCGAGCAGTCCTGCTTGACGCTTGTTCTTGAGCATATAACTCGCCACGGATGTTGAGGATGTGGCTGTGGTGTGGCAACCTATCGAGGATGGCGGCAGCTATCACGGCATCGCCAAGCAATTCTCCCCAGTCGGCAAATGTCTTGTTCGACGTAAGTATGATGCTGCCCCTTTCTTATCTTTCCGACACTAGGCTGAGTGACACAGTAGCAGACTCCCTGTCGCACGGCCAGTTGCCGAACTCGTCCACTACCAGGTCTTAGGCGACGGGTACACCCGCATACGCCGGTCCAGCCTGTGCTCGGCTGGCGCCTTCCTTAAGATTTCCATCAAGTCTTACGCACGGACCGAGTAGGCCCTTAGCTGTTCTCTATCGACTTCAGAGCAGACGCCACTACAAGGTGTGTCTTGCCCACACCGGAAAGCCCCAGCAGCAGGTTGGACGTGTCTCCGCAACGAGGGCGAGCGTTGTGAGCTCCCTCACCTGCCTCTCGTCTATCTAGGGCTGGAGCTGAAGTCGAACCCCTCGATCGTTCACGCTATTACCAGACTGATTGCCACGCCGTGGTGGCGGGCGTGAGGCTGGACGACGAGACTACCTATAATGCGCGCAGCAGGATCTGTGAGGAAGTTCCCCAGCACGTCGAGGCTGGCGATCCCGAGTTCGTGTATTGGCGCAGACTCGGATCATCGGACTTGAGGCCGTCTGAACCACGATATGCGCATGGCGTTGATTCCCGTAAACCCCCGCAAGGCATGCATCCAGCGGGCCTTCTATCTGTGACAAGTACATGCAGAAATCACGCTTGTGACACCGTCTGTAAGGCCCGATATTCTGCGAAATTACCATCACTTGAAGTGACCTCCATGTCCCTTCCAGGCACAGCCGAGATTCTGTGCAGAAGTACCCGGCGGAGTGCATGTCTTGTGCAAACGGTAGTTTCTGTACAAAGCCCCTATACGGATAGGAATAGCCCCGGTTGGTTAATTACCGTTCGGGGCTTTTTCTTTGCCTGAAACGGCAACCCGTCTTTGGACAGGAACGTGTCCGTCGCGCCACGGGCGTGACAGGCCAACAGCGAATGAACAACTTCAGAAAGGAACGACATGAGCAGACTTTCAGCTCAGGCGGATATGGAATATCTGCCCTCTTATGGCCCCACTATCGCGGGGCTTACCCAGCTTTTCGACAACATAGGGCAGTTGCGTGACCTGGCTCCCATCCGGCTTATCGACCCTTGCGCCGGCGAGGGGGACGCGCTGCGAACGCTGGCCGACGCCATCCGAACGGAGTACGAGGGCAGGACCGGACGGCGAATTGCAAAGAAGCAGATCGAGACCTACGGCATAGAGCTCGACACCGAGCGAGCGCGCAAGGCTCGCAGGAAGCTCAGGCGCGTGGTGCAGACCGACTACTTCAACACCCTGGTGACGCCGGAAGCGTTCAACCTGATGCTCCTGAACCCGCCCTATGACTTTGACCCGGACTACAAGAGGCTGGAGCAGCGCTTCCTCGTCAGGGCGACGCAGCTTCTGGTCACGGGCGGCATTCTGATCTACATGGTGCCACGCTACGTGCTGAACACCAGCTCCAAGTTTCTGGCGCGGAACTACTCCGGCTTCCGCGTCTGGCAGGAGGAGGGCAACCCGGACGCCGAGCGCTTCAACCAGGTGATGCTGGTGGCCGTCCGCAACACCAGCCCGGCGAACCAGACCGAGAACAGGCAGAGCCTGGAGCGCTTCGCGCAGGGCAAGCTGGGCATCATCGGGGAAGACGCCACGTACAGCCTCGTGCAGGTGAAGAACGAAGTCGACAGGTTCACCGCGCTGCGCGTGGACTACGCCGACGTGCTGGAGGAGATCTTCCGCACCGGCTACGAGACGAGGGCCGAATGGAGGGACATGACCAGCCCGCCGTCAAACGACATAGTGGAGCCACTGATGCCGCCGCGCGTCGGGCACATGGGGCTGATCATGTCCGGTGGAGGCGTGGGCGGACTGGGCATCGGTCTGTCGAACGACGAGGAGTCCACGATATTCAGGGCCGCCTCGAAGAAGGTCGTGGACGTGGAGAAGGAGAACGAGTCCGGCACCGTGCAGCGGCTCACGGAGCGCATGACCAGCAGCGCGGTCACGCTGGACCCGTCCACGTGGGAGTTCACCGACGACGTGCAGCTCGGGGAGTTCGTCGCGAAGTGGAGCAGGGAGCTTGCGGACTACCTTGCCGCGATAATGCCTCCCAAGTACAGTCCGAAGGCGCTGCGCGACCTGCTCGGACACGCTCCCGAGTACCACAGGCTGCTCCGCAGGCCCATGCCCGGCAACGGGCAGCGACTGGCAATCGAGGGCGCGATGTTCTCGCTGCTCTCCGGGGAGCACGGCACCACGGTGGTGGGCGAGATGGGCACAGGCAAGACATACATCAGTCTCGCCGCCTCCTACCTCGCGGGGCTGCGGCGGATATTCGTGCTGTGCCCGCCCACGCTCGTCTGGAAGTGGGAGGACGAGATACTGAAGACCATCCCGGGCGCTCGGGTCTATGTCGTCGGGCGAAAGCCGGTCGGCCCCAAGGCCAGGCAGGAGTTCTACCGGTTGTACCGCAGCCCGCTCAAGCAGATCCGGTGGCTGGGGCGCAACTACGGAGGCCAGGATACTGACACCCCGGTCTATGCGATCTTCGCGCACAGCACGGCGAAGCTGAGCTACGGGCGCATCCCCGCCGTTCACTGGCGCTGGGGATACCGCCCGCAGCCGGAGTACGTCGAGACGACCGGCGAGCTGACGCACCCGAAATGGCGGCCGTTCATAGAGGAGGTCGAGGTCCTGAAGGACGAGACCGACGACACCGGCGACGAGAAGCTCACGAAGGTGGTCAGGCGCAAGGTGCAGAGGATGTGCTGCACAGAGTGCGGGCAGCCGATCCTGGTGGGCAAGGACGACGAGCCCGCCGAGTGGGACTGGCTCGCCAGGCGCCGGCGCTTCTGCAACAACCGCATCACCGTCGGGCGTACCGTGTTCAAGGACAACATGGGCGCGGACGCCTATGGCACAGAGTCGCGCGAGTGCGGCGCTCCGCTGTGGCAGGCGCTCACCAACACCAGGGTGAGCGCGGTTGACACCGGCTTTCCCACGCGCGGGGAGAAGCTCAAGCAGAAGGTTCTGAGACGCTACCTGTACGCCGGCAGCGTGGACGCCGAGCAGGCCCTCTCCTACCGGGGAAAGGGATCGCTGTCTCCCGACTATTCGCCCGACGAGCTCGCGCTGGCGGAGGCCGAGCAGCGTGAGGTGTTCAAGACGAAGCAGGTGCCGCCCAGGCGTTACGACCTTGCGGAGTACATAAAGCGGTACATGCCCGACTTCGCGCAGCTGGTGATCAACGACGAGGTCCACCAGTTTAAGGCAGGCAACTCGGTGCAGGGCATGATGGCACGGATGATGTCGGAGATAGTTCCGCAGAACATGAGCCTGACCGGAACGCTTATGGCCGGTTACGCCCGGGACCTGTTCCACCTGCTCTGGGGCTTCGGCGGGCGTGGCATCCGCCGCGACTTCGGGCACGGAGAGGAGACGCGCTGGCGCAACGTCTTCGGCTTCGTGGAGAAGACGATCTACCTCGACGCAGAGAACAGCAAGCGCAGCCGCAACAAGAGGCAGAACTCAAAGCCCAAGGACCTGCCGGGAGCGATGCCGGGCGTGCTCAGGTACATCCTGGGACAGGCAGTGTTCATCCGGCTGCTGGACGTGGCGGCCGGACTGCCGGACTTCAGCGAGCACTCGATAACCGTGGACCTCGACGAGACGCCCGATCCGGTAACCGGAGACACGCAGAAGGACGTGTACCAGGTGATGGAGAGGCGCGTCAGAGAAGAGATAAATGCGCTTACATACACCGACCCGCGCGCTGCCGCGCAGCTCGTGTCCATATACGGGCAGGCGGTCATAAGCTACCCGGACTGCTGCACCCAGCCGGAGGCGGCGGTGATACACAGCCCTGCGGACGGCAGCGTGCTGATAGACCGCCCACCGCTCTCCGCCGACAGGCTATATCCGAAGGAGGAGAAGCTCCTGGAGATCGTGAAGGCGGAGAAAGAGGCTGGCCGCAAGGTGCTGGTCTTCTGCGTCCACACGAATAAGAGGGACGTGATGCCTCGCCTCGCCGATATTCTGGGCAGGGAAGGCATCCGGGCGAGCGTGCTGCGCTCGAACACCGTTGATGCGGACAAGCGGATGGGCTGGCTGGCCGAGCGGCTCAAGATGGGGCTGGACGTTCTGATATGCCACCCGCAGCTCGTCGAGACCGGCGTGGATATGCTGGACTTCCCGACTCTGGTCTGGCTTGAAGCCGACTACAACACCGCCCGCGTCAGGCAGGCGTCAAGGCGCTCCTGGCGCATCGGCCAGACGCAGCCCGTGAGAATCTACTACCTGACCTACGGCGATAGCAAGCAGACTCAGGCGCTCTACCTGATAGCGCAGAAGGTCGCGACTTCGCTCGCTGTCGAGGGTGACCTGTCGAATGACGGGCTTACCGCGCTGGCGGGCGGCGACAGCATGGGGCGCGACATCGCGCGGATGCTCGTCGAGGGTGACTTCGAGTTCGACGGCAGTTTCGAGTCCGGCATAAACATCGCCGGGCTGGACACGGACGCCGAGAGCGAGCAACTGCTGGTCGATGACGCGGACGCCTGGGATGTTGACTTCGAGACCGAGGAGTCGGACGGGCTGACGGCGGACGTCGCGGCCTCGCTGGTGACGCAGACTCTCACTCCCATTGAAAGCAATGGCACAGGGAACGAGGACGCCGGGGACGGCTTCAGAATGCCGTTGTTCGGCACGCTTGAACCGGGCAACGACGCCCTTGAGGTATGCGACAGCTGCGAACAGTTCATCCTGGGAGATGAGCAGCGCATCAAGACGCCCGCTGCCGAGAGCATCAGCTCTCTGGATGGGGTCAGGATCGTGCCGGGGCGGGTGTTCCACACTGGCTGCTACGGGCCGTGGAACGAGAGATTGAAGGCAACGGCAGACAGCAATGAGCCGGTCGAGGTAGCGCCACCGGTAAACGCCCCGAAGGCAACTGCTGAGCCGGCTGCCGACGCGCCCGATCCTGCGAGTTTCGGCGCTGTGAGCATAGATGCGTGGCTGAGCGCCTTCGACCTGACGACAGAAGACATGGAGCGCGGCAGGCGCAAGCGTTCCCGCCGCAAGAACGAATCGGAGGCTGAGAAGCAGCAGTCCCTGATGAACGCACACTAGCCTGCCGGCAACCCGGTTCTGACCCAAAGCCCCCCTGCACATGGCAGTGGGGGCTTTCGTCGTCAGGAAAGGAAGGTGAAATGGCAAAGAAGATTGTGAAGATCTGCGACTGGTGCAGAGAGAGTATCGACACGGACGCGCCTGCCGTGCAGACGACGACGGTGGATTTGGCAAGCGCCAATGGGAATGACTCCCGGGCGCTTGTCTCTATGGTGAGGAGCTATCACACGGGTGAGAAGGACTGCTACCGCCGGTTCCTGAACCGGCAGCGGCAGGGAGATAACGCGGCGAGGCCGGCAGAAAGTGAGCCTATGAGCGCATCCGCCGTCAGCCAGGACGCCTACGACTGGGGAGAGGCGTTTGATATGACCGCCGAGGAGTCCCTCAGCGGGGCCAGGCGCAAATTCGGAAACGCCCACTCCCCCTACGTGTTGCGCATCAGACGACTGACGAAGGAAGGGAGGTGACTGTTGGCTCTGACATCGACAGGAAGACGAGAAAAGATTGTAATCGACCCGGTGGCGGCGGCCGTTCCCCTGCTCAGGATGCTCAAGCGGTGTCGGTGCGGCAACACGGTCGACCTCATCGAGGCGCTCACGCTGCTGGGGTATGACGCGGACAGATTGAAGAAGGATACGGCTGGACTTCTCATCGTGAGGGGTCCCGAGGAGCTGTTCGAGCTGGTGCGCGAGGACTTGCACGGACTGGGGCATGAGCAACTGCATGTGGTGGCGCTGACCCGCTTTGACGGGCTTCTGGCGAAGCGGATGGTCTATCAGGGCACGGTTGACGGCATCCGGAGGCTGGAGCCCCGCGACGTCTTCCGCGACGCCCTGCTCACGGGCGCGGAGTACGTGGCGCTGTTCCACAACCATCCGTCCGGACGCATACAGCCGAGCAGGCTGGATAGACGAACGACGAAGGAGATATTCCGTGTCGGCAAGACGCTGGGGATCGAAATCATCGATCACATCATCTGCCACAACGACCGGGCATTCAGCATGAGACGCGCGAATATGCTGCCTAAGCTCTCGCGCCGGAAATAACAAGGTGGAGATGGCAAATGTTACAGGAAGCAACGGCAACACGGAGCGTCGTCGGGGACGCGAATGACCTGATGGCGTCACCGGATAACAATGAGCCCATTTCGGAGACGCTCAAGGGCCTCGGTCTGGAACTGAACGAGGAACCTAACCTGACAACAGATCAGTCCGACGAGAGGGACATCCGGCAGACCGTCAACTATGGAGCGAGGAAGCGACCGCGACTGGCTGCTGGCGTCACACCCAGAGTGGAGACGGTCAGTGGGCGGATGTTCGTCACAGTCAACGTGGATGAAGACTGGCGCCCTTTCGAGATATTCCTGCGCGTCGGCAAGTGCGGAGAGGTGGAGCACGCCCACCTTGAAGGTCTGGCTCGCATGGTCTCGTACTGCCTGCGAACCGGCGGACAGGTCGAGGGAATCATCGACCAGCTGAGGGGTATCACCTCGGAGCCCGTGTGGGACAGGGGCGTGCTGGTGCGCTCAGCGGAAGACGGCGTTGCGCTGGTGCTGCAGCAGATTTTGGACGGGGGGTACGACTACCTGCTGGAGCGCATGCTGGGTCCGCGACCGAATGATGCGAGCCGTGCAACCGGCGCTGAGACGCGAGCGGTATCCCAAGAGGATGAAGCTGCATAAGTCAGGGTTCGAGGCGCATTAGCTTGGCGTCTCGGCGGAAAACATAGACGCATTTGAGGGAGGGTAGCGGTTTGCCGCTGCCCTCTTCTTCGTACAGGGAGAAATTGAAATGAATGAAATTGAATTGCTGGAACAGAGCATCAGGCTGCACTCGCAGCTCTATGACAGGGGTACGCCTCTCATAACCGACGAGGAGTACGACGAGCTGCTGCGGAAGCGGCACATGCTTCTTGGCGAGGACTCCGCGCAGCCCGTAGCGCCGGCAGTGGTTGGCGCGCCCGTGCCAGCAGGCAGCCCTAAGGTGGCGCATCCGGCGGTGATGCTCAGCCTCAACGACGCCTCCGACCGGCTGGAGCGGGCAGAGGCGTGGCATGCCATCGTCCGGGGGGTAAAGGACGCCGAGGGTTATGCTGACCTGAAGATAGACGGCATGGCGTTGCGGCTGGAGTACCAGGACGGGGCGCTCACGGGAGCGGCCACGCGCGGCGACGGCGCAATTGGCGAGAACGTCTTCGAGAACGCGCTGCGGATAGCGGACGCGCCGCGGCGACTGCGACAGGAAGTCTCGGGCCGTATCTCGGTGGTCGGCGAGGCGTACATACCGAACTCGCACTTCATCCTGCTGAACACCGACAGAGAGCAGGCCGGTGAGGAGCTTTACACAAGCCCGCGAAACACAGTCGCCGGCGGGATGCGGCACTCCAACCCGGAGGAAGTCGCCACGCGCGGCATCAGATTCTTCGCCTATGGGCTGCTGCACTCGGACCGGCCGAGGGGCTTTACCTACCACTCCGAGGTGATGGTATGGCTGGCTGCCCTGGGATTCAAGGTCGTCGAGCACGGCATCGGCGGACTGCGCACAGAGAGCGACATCGAGGGAGCATTCTGCGCCCTGCTGGAGAAGAGCCGGGACATCGGCTACGACTGCGACGGCGTTGTCGTGAAACTGGACAACCTGCCGGCGCGGGAGATACTCGGAGAGGGGCGAACGGCGCCGAACTGGGCTTTTGCCTGCAAGTTCGCGGCAAAGGCCGAGCGCACGAAGCTCAACCACGTTTACTTCTCGGTAGGGCGCACCGGAGCCGTGACGCCTGTCGGAGAGGTGCAGCCCGTCGTCATAGGCGACGTGACCGTTTCGAGGCTCACCTTGCACAACAAGGACGTGTGCGCCGCGTAACGCGGTGAAGGGAACTCGGAGATACTCTGAGATGTATTCAAGGAAATATACATAAGCGATCCAGCTTAGGTCAGACCGAAAGACTCTGGCCAAACATAGCATGCTGGAAAAGCAGGAATAGCGAGGGCGCTCAATCGCGAAAGACCTGCAACGCTTGTTCGATATGGTAAAAGCTATACTGCCTGAACTCTAGGTCTAAGTAGGTTTAATGTTGAACCCGTCGGTAGCTGCGCCTATAACCCGACGACATCTGATGCGACAGAGATTTATGTCCGCTCAAATCGCAACCTTGTCAGGTGAAACAATCCTCAACGAGAGGTATCACAGACCGAACGGAGTACCTAAGTCGAACTATTGCAACCTTCACTCAGACGGAACGCGGGATCGCCTAAGGGACGAGAGTCCTATGGTGACGGAAACCCCATAGTAGTCCGAGGCAGGGAAAGCCTGCCACATTCGCCCTCTCTCGTATGGAGGACGTAAGGCAAAGGGGGTTAGGTAAGCTAGGCGTGGATGGAAGGGAGGCATGCATAATGCAATCAGCCAAAACTATCTTAAACGCCATTCAAAAACGTGGTCAGCAAAGGCTGACATTGTCAAACGGTCTATACCGACTGCTGTACAACCAGAATCTATATCTGCGAGCCTATGCAAAGATCTACTCAAACCAGGGTAGCCTTACGCCCGGCATCACAGATGAAACCGCCGACGGCATGTCACTGGAGAAAATCCGGCACATCATCAAGGCATTACGCCAAGAGAGCTACTGGTGGTCACCAGTCCGACGCACCTACATTGCCAAAGCCAATGGTAAAAGACGTGCATTGGGCATTTCTGTGTGGTCTGATTGACTGCTACAGGAGGTGATACGCTCCGTTTTGGAAGCGTATTACGAACCACAGTTCAGTGACCTATCACACGGCTTCAGGCCAGTCCGTGGCCCAGATACCGCACTCCAAGCGATAAAAAGGCAATGGACAGGAACTAAATGGTGGATTGAGGGCGACATCAAGGGATACTGAACAACGACATTTATAATGGCCGCTGAGCGACATTCATTTTGGCCGCTTTAGGAAGTAGATTAGACCATCTCGTACAGGAGGTACTGGATGGTCACTGATCAGCAGGTACTACTACTGAGGCGGAGGATTATGGAAGGCAAGACACAACAGGCATCAGCGGCAGCGGCGGGTATGAGCGCTAGGAGCGCACGCAGGTGGCGGAGCGGACCGTTGCCGTCGGAGAAGAAGAAGCGAAGTTGGCGAACGCGCACGGACGCGTTTGAAGGAGTGTGGGAAGAGGAGATCGTTCCTCTGCTGCGCAGGGATGCGAAGGAGAAGTTGCAGGCGACAGTGCTGATTGAGTGGCTGGATGAGCGACATCCGGGCAGGTTCAACGCGTCACACCTGCGGACATTGCAGAGGCGGATAAGGGACTGGCGTGCGCTGAGCGGCCCCGACCGAGAGGTGTACTTCGAGCAGGAGCATCCGCCGGGACGCGAGGCGCAGATGGACTTCACGCACTGCGACAGTCTTGGTGTGACGATAGGCGGAGAGCAGTTCGATCATATGCTGTTCGAGTTCATCTTGAGCCATTCGGGCTGGCGGTATGCGCAAGTGGCGTACAGCGAGACCTTCGTGGCGCTGGTGAGCGGGTTGCAGGGAGCGCTGTGGGAGCTGGGAGCTGTGCCCGAGGTGGTCAGAAGCGACAACCTGTCTGCGGCGACGCACAAGCTGAAGGAGGGCAAGGGCCGCGACTTCAACGAGCGCTACAAGGCGATACTTGATCATTACGGTCTGAAGGCTACCAGGACCAACCCGTACAGCGCGCACGAGAACGGGGTTGCCGAGCAGGGACACCGGCGCATAAAGGACATCATTGCGCAGGCGCTCATCCTCAGAGGCAGTTCCGACTTCGAGTCGGTGGATGAGTACGCGAAGTTCATCAGGAGCATAGTGGACAGGCGCAACAGGCTGGTCAGAGAGAAGCTTGCTGGTGAGTACCCGCATCTGAGGGAGCTACCACCGGCTCCTGTTCCCGAGTATGTCAGCTATAGCGCTAGGGTACGCAAGTGGAGCACGATCAGGGTGGACAGCAGAACCTACTCTGTGCCCTCGCGCCTGATAGGTGTGATGGTGGACGTGCGGCTGTATCCCGACCACGTGGAAGTGTACTACAAGGGGCACCTGGTGGAGAGCATGGAGCGGGTACGGGGCAAGGGTGAAGCGCGCATAGACTACCGCCATATCATAGGATCGCTGGTGCGCAAGCCCGGAGCGTTCGCGCGCTACTATTTCAGAGAGCAGCTGTACCCGACCCTCACCTTCCGGCTGGCGTACGACGCTATGTGGGGCTGGAAGGGAGAGCGAGCGGACGTGGACTATGTTCGGATACTGCACCTTGCGGCGACGACGATGGAGGCAGACGTCGAGAGGGCACTGAAGCGGCTGCTTGAGTCGAGGGTGCGCTTCGACTATGCGGTGGTGAAGCAGCTTGCCGCGCCGGCGACTCCGGAGATACCGGCGCTTGAGCTGTCGGGCGAGGTGGACCTCGGCGTGTATGACAGACTGCTTGCGGGAGGTGCGCGATGACGACGGATGCTTACGCGCCAAGCGCAGTGGGAGATCGCATCAGTCAGCTGTGCAGGGAGTTCAAGCTGCCGACGCTTGCGGCTGAGATGGTGGGCCGCTTCAGCGATGCGGGACACGCCGACGCGCTTGAGACACTGGTGGAGGTGCTGGAGCAGGAGGCAGAGGACAGGCGGATACGGAGAGTGGACAGGCTGAGAAGGGCATCGAAGCTACCGGCCGGCAAGACGTGGGACACGTTCGAGCACGAGCGGGCTCCGGTGAGGCTGAGGCAGCAGCTTGCCAGTCTTGCCGAAGGGGACTTCGCCGATCGGGGCGTCAACGTGCTGGCCTTCGGTATGCCAGGCACCGGCAAGACGCACGCACTGTGCGCCATCGGGCACAGGCTGGTGCAGTCCGGACGCTCGGTGCTGTTCGTGCCGGCGTACCGCCTGGTGCAGAACATGCTCGCTGCCAAGCGAGACCTCGACCTGCCACGGATGCTCAGGAAGCTCGACAACTTCGACCTGCTGGTCATAGACGATCTGGGCTACCTGCCGCAGGGGGCTGAGGAGTCTGAGGTGCTGTTCACCCTGATAGCCGAACGCTACGAGCGCCGCTCACTCGGCATAACGTCCAACCTGGTCTTCTCAGAGTGGGAGAAGATCTTCGCCAACCCTATGGCGACTGCGGCTGCGATAGACAGGATCGTGCATCACTCGGTCATCCTGGAGTTCGACCTGCCCAGCTACCGTACCGGTGAAGCACGGGAACGACAATTACAAACGACAATTACATCTACAAACGACAATTACAACGGACCCAAAGCGGCCAAAGTAGTTGGCGTAAAGCGGCCAGAATAATTGACGTTGACCAGATACTTTGACAATATCGACCATGACACTCTCATGGGTATCTTGGCACGAAACATCAAAGACCAGCGCTTCCTGACACTGATACGGCGATTTCTCACCACTCAGTACATGGAAGACTGGAAACTTATACCCAATTTAACGGGTACACCCCAAGGTGGAATCCTCAGCCCACTATTGTCAAACATCTACCTAAATGAACTGGACCAGCAAGTCACAACCGTTCTCATTCCTGAATACACCCGTGGAACCCTCCGCAGAGCCAACCGCGAATATGACCGCCTAAAAAGCAGACGTCACAGGCTAAGGACAAAAGGGGATTACTCAGAGGAAAAGGAACTAACCACAACACTACGGCAAATTCCCTCCAAAGATCCTCAAGACCCAAACTTTCGGCGCCTGCACTACATTCGGTACGCGGACGATTTTCTACTGGGATTCACCGGCCCAAAACAGGAAGCAATGCAAATCAAGGCAATCCTAACAGAGTATCTGCGCGATAACCTCAAGCTGGAACTCAATCAGGAAAAGACCTTGATAACTCACGCTAGAAGCCATCCAGCGCGGTTCTTGGGATATGACATACAGGCACAATACGCCGATGACCAAGTCGACCACCAAGGTCGAAGAAGGATCAATGGCATAATCGGTCTGCGTGTCCCCCAATCCGTCATAGACAATCACTGCCAAGAATACCTGCTGCACGGTAAATCAAAGCACAATGACATGCTAGCGATAAGCAGTGACTTCACTATTATCCATACGTATGGACATAGGCTACGAGGCATCGTGCAGTATTACAAATTGGCATATAACGTCAGCCATCTATGGAAACTCGCTAGCATCATGCAAAGTTCAATGCTGAAAACACTCGCGCGAAAATACAGCTCAACCAGCCGAAAGATGTTCCAGAAATACAAATCTGTAACTGACAACGGCACTGGAAGAGCAGCGCGATGTTTTGAAGCCATAGCCTTGAGTGATGATGGCAAGCGCACCTACGTGGCAAGATTTGGCGGCATCCCACTTCGGAGGGACAAGAACTCAGCCCCACGCGACTTAACGCTAAGGCCTTACACGGAAATGCGAAGTGATCTGCTCACAAGGTTATTAGCAGACCAATGCGAAATCTGCGAAGTAATGGGCAATATCGAAGTCCACCACATTCGCAGAATGAGCGACCTGAACGTTAAAGGGCAATTGCCCAAGAAACCGTGGGTGGAAAAGATGGCAGGGTTACAACGAAAGACCCTAATGGTCTGTCGCCCCTGCCACCTCAATGCTCACGGCGGAAAATTTTAGACCACGCCTAGAACAATAAACTTACTGTAGAGCCGAGTGCCATGAAAGTGGCACGCTCGGTTCGGCGGAGGGGGAATGGGAAAAGGGTTCATCGAATACCTCGCCTATTCTCTACTCTACAATCGACGAACTCGACCTGCGGATCGGCGACAGCATCCTGGTGAAGCGCGCCGGTGACGTCATCCCCGCGGTTGCCGAGGTGTTCACGGACGAGCGGACCGGCGACGAGAGGCGCATCGAGTTTCCGTTAGTCTGTCCCGCGTGCGCCAGCAGGCTGGTGCGTCCCGAAAACGAGGCCCGAATCTACTGCCGCAACACGCTGCTGTGCCCAGAGCAGTTGCAGCGCGGACTGGAGCATTTCGTCGGACAGGACTACATGGCCCTGCGGGGCGTGGGTCCGGCGCTGATAAGGCACCTGATCGCCCACGGGCTGGTTGAGCAGATCGCCGACCTCTACCGGCTCAAGGCTGAGGACGTCGGCAGACTCAACGGCTTCGGTCCTAAGAAGACGCAGAACCTGCTCCGTGAGATAAGGGAGTCGAAGAACCGGCCGCTTCACAAGCTGCTGGCGTCGCTCGGTATCAGGGAAGTCGGACGAAGCGCGTCCGAGAAGCTGGTGGAGCATTTCGGCAGTCTCGACGGACTGCTCGATGCGACTTATGACGAGGTTCGTCAGGTGGAGAGCTTCGGCCCTAAGATGGCTCAGTCGTTCATCGACTACATTCAGAACCCCAGCAATCGGGAGCAACTGCTCCTTCTGCAGGAACTCGGAGTCGGCGTCGGAAGTCTGATAGAGGAGTCTGACGTCGGTGTCGAATCTACGGACTCACCGCTGGCCGGAATGAAGGTATGCGCCACCGGCAAGCTGGAAGGTTACACCAGAGGCGGCATCAACGCGCGAATCGAGGAACTGGGCGGAACGGCCCAGGGTTCCGTCACGAAGGCGACCGACCTGCTCATCGTCGGCGAGAGAGCCGGCAGCAAGCTGGCTAAGGCGCGGAAGCTCGGCGTCCAAGTGGTCACCGAGAGCGAGTTCGAGACGATGGTCGCCTGAAGTTCGCCCTCAATCGGTATGCGGGCTCAACTCACTGAACGATGCAGGCGGCGATGCGGGTCGCGGCTGCAAACTACCATTTGATGATACTCATGAACCACCAAGGAGAAACAACAATGAAGATTTCGTGCTTACAGGAAGACCTCAAGCGTGGCCTGTCGATCGTGGCAAGGGCGGTCTCGTCGCGCTCCATGCTTCCCATCACTCAGAATGTGCTCCTGTCCACCGAGCAGTCGATGCTCAGGATTTCGGCCACCGACCTGAACATCGCTATGACGACCTGGATAGGGGCACAGGTCGAGATGGAGGGCTCGGTTGCGGTTCCCGCTCGGCTGCTGAGCGAATTCGTGAACTCGCTTCCGGCGCAGGCGGTCGACATAGAAATGACCTCGGAGCCTCTTGGCGTGAACGTCAAGTGCGCGCGCTTCGAGGCGAACATCAGTGGAACATCGGGCGAAGATTTCCCGCCGATACCAACCGTTGAGGACGGCTTGGCGGTGAAGATCGAGCCCGGCGTGCTGCGTGAGGCAATCAGCCGCGTGTCGTTCGCGGCGGCCACGGACGCTTCACGCCCGGTGCTGACCGGTGTGAAGACGGAAATCAGGGGTGACGAGTTCAAGGTCGCAGCCGCCGACGGCTTCAGGCTGGCGGTGTACAGCGCCAAGCTGGCGAAGGCGTCCGCCGAGGACATCGATTTCCTCATGCCTGCGAGTGTGATGAACGAGATAGGACGCCTGCTCCGAAGCGTAGAAACTGCGGTGGAACTGACGGTGACGCCATCCAGCAACCAGGCGCTCTGTCGGGTCGGCGACGTGGAGATCGTCACCTCGCTAATCGCGGGCAACTTCCCCGAATACGACAAGCTCATCCCTCAGAGCTACAAGACACGAGTGGCTCTGAGTTCAGACGACTTTCTGCGCGCGACGCGGACTGCCGCTATATTCGCCCGCGACGACAGCCACGTCATACGCCTGCAGATGGCCGGAGGCAAAGAGGATGCTCCCGGATGCCTGACGGTATCGGCGCGCGCCGTGGAAGTTGGGGACAATCAAGGACGACTGGATGTAGCGGTCGAGGGCGACGACGCCAGGATAGCCATTAACTCCAAGTACCTCATCGACGTGCTTGAGGCGATTAGCGAAGACGTAGCATTGGAGGTGACGTCAGCTACAAGCCCAGGCGTCGTGAAGCCGGTTGGGAGCAACGACTACGTGCATGTCGTGATGCCGATGTTCGTGCAGGACTGAGCCTTCTCAGTGCTGTGCGTTCCGATTTGGCTGGACGCCCGCACTTCCGAAGCGGCAAGCCGTGGCCTACGAAGTTAATTGCAGCCCTCGTCGGCGGGGGCTCTGCATTATAAGCGGTAGGGACGGCGGTCGCCCAAGCCACGCCTGTAACGGGGTGGGTGACTCTCTTGGAGTGCCCGCCTCGTTGCGGCGAGGAAATGAGGGGTGTCTCGAGTGTCAATACAAGGAAACAGGTTCATTCGCCCAGTGTACAAACTTACGCTGAACATTGAGTAGATCGCCGACAGCCCTGTGTTCCGTCAATGGAATTGGGAAACCACTCTTTTTTGCGTTAAGGGACTTTCTGATCACGGTATTGAAGTAGCCGTGAGGGATGGTTCCATTTTCGAGTTCGCTTATCGCAGAGCGTCCAGTTGATACCCAGATGCTACAATGGGCCAGCTGTGTATTCATTCCTTTCATCGTCAGGGGGTACACTAATTCCCGACCCCTTCTTGCCATCCTACAGGCTGAGAGTGCGAATGCGAGAGAATGAAGGGTCCAATACAGACATCTACGTTCTTCCAGGAGGCGCACATGCCACAGAACGAGAATCTACCTGATGTCAGTAACTGGACACCCCGGTCGCATAGAAGCAATTCTCTTGGGCAAGGCCTGATGATGAGTTGCAACGCCGCGCAGGCTAGGATAATAAGCCAAGCAGAGGTCGAGATCGCCTTCAACATAGATAGCTACGACTCGGGATTGGGTATCGAGGAACTTGTACGAGGTCGTGTATCACTTTGAAATCTACGGTATCGGCAAGGGAGGAGAGTTAAGATGGCTTGTCGGTGTCCAGATCTTTACGCTCAGAGTAATCTTGTTCTAAGAGTTCACGAAAAGATGAAACCTGTTTTTCGTCAGCGATTGTTAAGTCTTCCAGTGCCTCAATAGTCGCTTCTTCCAAGTCGCGAATGTGGTCTATGCTGTGAGGAAATCCGGCCACATTCACACTTTGTGTCCATGTGGTGGAACGCTGTCGCTATGACGGCCAGAAAGACGGAGAAGGGATCTGAGTTTTGAACCCATGAGGACGGTACCCGCGTCCTACCTGATTTGGAGTCAGGGGCATTAGACCACTCTGCCAGCTCCCCGCACCTCTAATCTAGTTGATGTAACTTGAGGTCATCAACTCAGGCCCGTGCAAGGGTCGTGTACCTAAACGACGTAATTGTGGTAGGATGCGTCTTGGTGGAGACGACGAGACTTGAACCCGTAATTCCCGGTATCACACGAGCGGTTTCCAGTTAACCTACGTCCCCACCTCCGCACCCTACCAGCGGTAACATGAGGTCATCAACCCCAGTATCAGTTACCGGCTCAGATTCTCAAACTGATACACGACCGACCTATATTGGTTATCTGGGATCGGGTCTAACTCTGGATGCAACTGGCTCAGTTGCCCACACGGAGCATCCACTCACAAACGAGTTGAGGCTTTCATCATGTCCGTCCTCGGCGTTGACTCAATCGGAATGAATGTACTCTCCTACTACGAGGAATTCGACGAGAGATCGCGACTCACAAAAGGGGCCGGACTGCTCGAATTCTTTCGAATGCAGGAGATTATCGGGCGCTTCGCGCTGCCACCGCCCGGAACGGTTCTTGGCGTCGGAGGAGGTCCTGGCATGTACTCGTGCTGGCTGGCCAGCATCGGATACGATGCACACTTGATCGATCCGGTGTCCAAGCACTTACAGCAGGCTCGAGAAGCCTCAGCATTGCAGCCACTGCATCCACTGGCAAGCGTGTCCGAGGGTGACGCACGCACACTGGACTATCCGAGCGACAGCGTGGACCTATTGTTGCTCATGGGGCCACTGTACCACCTGACCGAAAGAGAGCAGCGCCTGCTCGCATTGAGCGAGGCCCATCGCGTTCTGAATAAGGATGGCATACTGGTTGCCACTGCGGTCAACCGCTTCGCTCTTCTCATTGACGGGTTGATGGATGGGTACATCGATGATCCGTCATATATGCCGATGTTGAATAGCAATCTAGGCAGTGGACGATACGAACCTCAGTCACACACCTCCCGGTATTTCACGACCTCATTTTTCCACCGCCCGGAGGAACTGGAAGAGGAGGTGTCCGAGGCCCGACTACGCCAGAAGGGCCTCTTCTCCGCGCAGGGGCCGGGTGAGTATGCCAGTGACCTGGAAGCTCGCCTGTCAGAGCCCACCAGAAGAGCGAAGCTCCTCGAGTTGATCCGCCTGGTGGAGGAAGAGCGGACGCTGATGGGCATGGCGAGCCATCTTGTGATAGTTGCCGAGAAGTGATGAACTGGCCTTGACCGACTTCAGTCCGATGGCTTACTTGGGGAGTGGTAAAACTGCCTTACGAGGCGCGCGCTAGGGACGCGGAAGCTCAATAGGGTAGGGCGGCTTTGACTTTGCCGACCGTTCGTTCCTGCTGCTACCACTCGCGCGTGATCTCTATATCCGCCATCGGTGAGAATTTCCGGTACTGCTGCGCCGCCAACTCTGTGGACATGTTCGCGTAGATCATCGTCGTCTCCAGCCTCCTGCGTCCCATTATGCGCTGGAGCGAGAACACGTTCCCGCCCTTCGGTACGTAATGCATGCCGAGAGTGTGCGGCCCTATCTTGGGTAGCACAAAGCCCGCGTTTCGCATGTTGCGCCTCACAATCTGCTAGAGGCCCAGTCGGTCAGCTTCCCTTTCAGGCCGACCCACAGCCCTTGCTCGTCTTCTTGCCTCTTAACCAGTTCCATCAAATCGGACGACATCGGAACCATCCTGTCTCCCGTATTGCCGGACACGAGGACTCCTTCCGCGCTGACGCTTTCACGAGTCATGGACGCGAGTTCCCCGATGCGCATGCCGGTGTTCAGGAGCGTAGCCAGTATCGCGTAGTCGCGCTCCACCTCCACAGAACCCAGCAGCGTATGGACCTCGTCACTCCGGAGTATGCGGGGCAGCTTGCGCCTCATTACAGGTTCCAGGGTTATCTTTGAAAACAGCGTAAGGGGCTTCGGATCAATCCATTCCAATGCCTCCCTGTCATCGGCAACTGGCTTCAGCTTGAATATCTTGCACTCCGGGCAGTTGTCTTGTGTTGTGCGGGTACTTGACCACCACTAATGTGCCGCCTGTAAGCCCCGCCAGCAGCGTCAGCGACAGCCTGAATGCGAAGCTAGGCGCGAGTAGCGTCAGCATTCCTGCCACGCTGGGGTAGAGCAGACTGGCACCGACTGCTCCCGCGATGAACGCACCTACCGCTTTGAGCAGCTTCCCCCGTCTCGTCTGCGACTGCTCCACCATGAACCTCTCAGAGTCGTACTCAGGGTTTGTTGCGGCGCATGAGAACGCAGTTAGTGATAGTTGGCATCGGAGGCTCCTCGATTGAATGGAGCCGGCACAGCAGGGGAACTATGAGGGGAGTTATCTTACCAAGTGTTATGTATCCGATGCTGCTGTGCCGACATGCTAGAAAATCCAGACCACAACCGCCGCAGCTGTAAGCCCGATGACCGCCAGGAGCGCTATGCCAATCAGAATCCTGTTGAACTCGCCCACGCTCTCGAAGAATTCCTTCATTGTGTGGTCACCCCATTCCCGATGCACTCTCTGATTGCATTCCTCAATTCCGGTGGACAGGGGTCGGCACCTTTACCCATTCCACTATTCCAAGCCCTTCTCATGGGGAAGCCCATCTCTCGCTTGATTTCTGCAATCCAGCAGGTCTTCACAGTTCGGCCAGTTCGATACCTTACACATCGGGCAATCTGCTTGTATGTTGGCATTCTTCAGATTCCCTATACGGCTCAATTGCTTCCTCTGCGCCCTCTACGGACTGTTCTTCCTCTGCATCCTCAACGTTCTCACCTCACCATTCGTCCGCGCAGGTCCCTGTGTGTGCCCCTCGAATGCCAAGCGTGCCCGCCCCTGTCCGCACAGGATTTCTGACTAAAAATTATACTCATGCCATCCGTGTGAGTGACATTTTCACAAGCGCTTTATACGTCAGGTTATTGTGTGAGTTAGGTCTTTCTGGCAGAATAGGCCGAAATCGCCCGTTTTGGACCCTCCAAGCGAACCCAGGCGGACGGGTGAGGACAGCCCCTGGGCAAGGGTGCGAACACAGTCACATGGGGGTGAGAACGCGGGGAGTCCCGACGACCGGGAGTGCGAGGTCGAGGCTCGCGGGAAGGCCTTCTGGCTGGGTAAGGCCAGCCTCGTCATCCCCGAGAACATCGACCTACGAGCCCGTCCTAAGGGGAGCTGTAGACTGGGCGCGCTCGACGATCAGCTCAGATAACCACTACCCGTGAGGCTCTCTGCCTCACGGGTAGTAAGGCGCATATTTCAGCGTGTAGGAGTTTTCGGAACTCTCCTCGCTCATCTGCTCGACGCGGATGAAGTACGTACCAAATTGGAGGGTCTCATCGATGTACTCTTCGTCCGTCCCCTCGTTGGTGGACGACACCCGCACCGTTCCGTCGCTGTTCTCGATGTAAATGTCTGCGTCGTGGTCCAGGTCTCTCAGCCACACCCTGACCCGACCGGTGTGGTCGATGTAGAAGCGATAGTAGTCGACCTGGTCGTCGGTGCCGTCAACGGTGTCCGTTCGTATGTGATGGCGCGGGCTGTCGTCGTAGTAGATATACGGCAGTACCTGCGCTCCGGGGCGCTCGCTGTCGACGTCGTCCTCTGGGTCCAGTGGCGTACAGGCGATGCTGACCGCCTCGGACTGGACGCAGTTATGAACTCCGAGACGGTCGCGCGCGGGTTGGTGACTGCCCGTCTCGGAAGGGTTAAAGCCCGCAGGGCAATCGAGCAGACTGCCTTCCGTCCCGGCGCAGTGCAGGTCATCCAGGCACATCCGGCCGATGCCGCGTGTGGCGAGCCGAATGGCGCCGGTCTCGCCGGAGAAACCCAGCTGCCGGCAGGCCACATTCGCGTCGTTCCGGTCGAACCAGTCGTCGCATACGCTGCCCCATTCACCGTCATGATAGATCTCCAGCCGTCCGTCGGAGTCGAACAACCCGTCCTGTAACCGCAGAGTGCCGGACTCGGGGATGTCCTCAGGTGCGGGCGGATCGCTGTCGATGACCTCGAAGTCGTAGGCAAGCCCGGGAAGCGCGTCGGTCGGAGCCTGGAAATGCCCATCGAACGGGATCGCCGAGATCCGGTATTCACCGGGGGGCAGGTAGCCGCCGTAGTAGTCGCCAGACCAGTCGCCGCCGAACAGGGAGAGATCGCTCCAGTACCAATGCTGCGCCACCGCGTATTCATCCTTGCGCCCTGAAAGGCTCAAGGCGATCCAGTCGATTTCGGATGCAGACGCCGAAGTGTTGACGCGAATGTTCAGCGTTCGCTCGTCCGGATAGTCGTTCAGGTCCACCACAGTTCCTTGCACAATCTCTTTGAGCACAATGTCATTATCGGCGTCAATCAGGTCGAAGCCGGTGATGATCCCCCCGTCATCCGACTCGTCAGCGTCTCCATCGCCGGCCTGGGCTTCCGAACTCTCCGGCTCCCCCTGGGGGTCGGAGTTAAATAGCACCGACGGCACAAACACCGTGACCTCATCAGAGTGAGGACCCATCCCGGAATCGTTGACCGCGGCCACGCGGTAGACGTACGTCTCCCCTCCCGTGGTCGTTTCATCTGTGTAGGTGGTGCCTTCGTCGACGATCGCCAGAAGCGTGAGAGATTCTTCGGTCTCGTCCGCCCCGCGGCGGAAAACCCTGTAGCTGGCGATGTCGTCTCCCTCCGGCGCGTCCCACCTCAACGTGACGGCATCGTTCCTGATGGTGAACCTGAGACCGGCAGGCTCGCCCGGCGTACTCGGCGCCTCTGTGGTGGTAAGGGCGCCGGAGGGCAGTTCCACTGCCTGAGGAGCATCCGGGTCGGCCTCGACATCAGCGATGAGGTTGATAGACTGTGGAGCCGACTTCTTGCCGAAGCCGTGGCTGTTCCAGGCCAGCACCACGAACGAGTAGTAGTGGCCATCCCCTAGGGTCTGAACAAACCGGGTGGTCTGCGCGCTGCCGGTATGTCCATAGACGAGTATGGCGTTTGCTGGGTTCTCAAGGGCCGCCAATTCCTCCGCGCTGAGCTTCTCCCTGAAGACGTAGTACCTCGTGGGCGCCCCGCCATCCTCGGGAGCGTTCCAGGTCAGCGTGGCCTCCATCGTGTTCTCGTCAAGCTCGAGGGTGAGGCCGGTGACCTTGCCGGGCACGTTGGGATTGAGGTAATACGTGTGGACGAACCGGGATGCCGAGAGCGGACTGGCCCCGGCGTCGTTGCTGGCCTGCACCCGATACTCGTAGGTCACCGGCGTCCGGGCGGAGGTATCCTCGTAGGTGGTGGTGGAGAGGCCGCTTACCAGCACGTCCACTGTCCTGTTCCTGCTCACTGGGGCCCGCCAGAGGGTGTAGCCGGTGGCGCCGGGCGCGGCGTCCCACGAGAGGTTGACCACTGGCGCCTCCGCATCAGCGTCCCACGACCCGGTGGCGGTGAAGACTGTCGGCGGCGGGGGATAGGACACGGCGAGCGCCGGCACATCTATCTCCACCGTATCGGACCAGGGACTCCACAGGGGCAGCTCTCCCTCTTCGCGCTTGACCAGGCGCACCGCATATCCGTAGGAGACGCTGCCCTGAAGCTCGCTGTCGGTGTACTGTGTGAGGCTTGTGCAGCGGTCGCTTCCGATGTCCGCCGCGTCGCAGGACCAGTACGACGGTCGGTCGTTGTCGTAGTCGGGAATCCAGCGCTGCACCTGGTAACCTGTCGGGGTCGCGCCGGACTGAGGGTTGGTCCAGGTCAGCACCACTTCTCCGGACTCCACGGCCTCCGATCGCGTGGCCGCCTGGGCAGCGATGGCGTTCTGACCGGTCCGGGGCACCCAGCGCACCGATACATGGGGCGCCGGCAACTCCGTTACGGAATCTTCAGCGGCCGGGCCGGGTACGCTCAGTTCGGACCGGTTGGAGAGCTTCTTGCCGCTGTCCCCACGGGCGCACACGGCGCCCTGGTCCGAGCAGTCAGTCGTCTCCGGCAAGATGACGGTCACGGCGCCGTCGGAGTCCGGCTCCACCGTTATCTCCCACAGGTCGTTGCGCCCCTCCACCTGCTTGGCGTCGGTTACAGACCCGCCCTCTACCTCGAATGAGTGGTCACGGAAGGCAGCGTAGCCGATGCCGATGTCCTCGCTAAAGGACACCCGCACGGTGAAGGCGCTCGTTCCGTCGTGGCTCTCCGGCGGGTCTTGGAACTCCGCAGTCAGCGGCAGGGGCCTGGGGGCCACCGCCGCCGTGGGCTCACTGATGAGGATTTCCTCGTTATCGGCATCGTCGGTGAAGGAGACCCTGACCGTGATGGCCTTGCCCCCGTCGGTATCCACAAGGGTGTAGCTGGAGGAGGTCGCTCCCACTATCTCCGTGCTGTCCGCCAACCACTGGTAGGCGAAGGCCGGGTTGGTCAACCCGTCGGCGTCCGCGATGGCAGATGTGCCCGCCGTCAGCGTCTCGCCCACCCGTGCCGTTCCGGTTATGGTAGGCTTGCCGGTGGCCGGGCTGTTCTGGGCCGTGCTTACGGGGCCGGGCACCGTCAGTTCCAGGCGGTGGGAGAGACTCTTGCCATCGGACGCACAGACCGTTCCCCCGCCGGAGCAGTTCCCGGTGGCGGGCAGCTCGACGGATACATCGGCGTCCCCGTCGGGCTGGACGGTGATCTTCCACAGGTCGTTGCGCCTGTCCACCCGGCTGGCCCTGATTTCCGACCCGCCGGTGGCCCGCAGCACCCGGGACTGGAATCTCTTGTAGCTGATGATTATGTCCTCGCTGAAGGCGATGCGGAAGGTAAAGGCGTCAGTACCGTTGTGGCTCTCCGGCGCACCCTCTATCCATGCCGTCAGAGGTATGGGCCTGGGGGCCACCATCACCGTCTGCGCACTGGTCACAGACTCCTGGTGGTTCCGGTCGTCGGCGAAGGACACATTCACCGTGATGACCTTGCCCTCGTCAGCATCGGCCAGCGTGTAGCTGTCCCCCGTCGCTCCCGCGACCTCCACGTTGTCCGCGAGCCAACGGTAGGTGAAGACGGCGTTGCTCAGCCCGTCGGCGTCGGAGACGGCCGCCGTGTCTGCCGTCAGCGTCTCGCCCACCTGGACGGTGCCGCTAATCGTGGGCAGGCCCGTGGCCTCGCTATTCGGCCTCGGCTCAACCGCCGCCGTCGCATCGCTGGTTCGGGTTTCAGCATGACTCCGGTCGTCGGTAAAGGACACCTTCACCCTTATGGCACTGCCCACGTCCACTTCTACAGGCGAGTACGTGGCTCCTGTCGCTCCGGCGATCACAACGCCGTCAGCAAGCCACTGGTAGGAGTATCCTGGGTTGCTGAGCCCGTCGGCGTCCTCGACATTCGACGTATCCGCTGTCAGCGTCTCTCCTACCTGGGCCATGCCACTGATGGTCGGAAGTCCGGTGGCAGGACTGTTCGGCCTCGGCTCAACCGCCGTCGTCGGGTCGCTGGTTCGCGTCTCGGCGTGGTTGCGGTCGTCGGTGAAACCCACCTTCACGCTGATGGCCTTCCCAACGTCTGCATCTACCAGCACATAGCTTGCGCTCGTGGCCCCCGCGATCTCCACGCCGTCGGCCAGCCACTGGTATGAGTATGCGGCGTTGCTGAGGTCGTCGGGGTCCTCGATGTTGGAGGTGTCCACCGCCAGAGTCTCGCCCACCTGGGCCGTTCCACTTATGGTGGGCTTGCCCGTGGCCGGGCGGTTAGGCCTCGGCTCAACCGCAGCTGTCTCGTTGCTAGTGACCGACTCGGTATTATTGGCGTCGTCGGTGAAGGACACCTTGACCCGTATGGTCTTCCCCTCGTCTGCGCCCACCAACGTGTAGGCGGAGGCAGTCACTCCCGCTATGTCCGTGTCGCCATTGCCGTCGTTGGACACCCACTGGTAGGTCCATCCGGGGCTGCTGAGGCCGTCGGCGTCCCCGATGGTGCCGGTGTTCACGGTCAGGGTCTCTCCCACCCGCGCGGTGCCGCTGATGGTGGGCAGACCCGTGGCTGGGTAGTTGACGCGTATCAAGCCAATCGCGACCTTGTCACCTATAGACCAGGTCAGGTCGCCTCTAAGCCACCCATAGTAGATGTACCTGCCATTTGGCTCAACAAGGGCGTCGGCGACTTTGAATCGGTGCGTTCCGGTGGTCAATGCAAGGCCCTCGTCCAACGCCGGATTATGGAACAGTGGCACTCTTTGGCCCAGTACAAGGTAGATGTCGTAGAGATAGAGCTGGCGAACCTGGTAATTGGTGCCTCTCAGGGAGAATGTGTCCGAGGTGATCGATCCATTGCCGCTCCCGACATACCCGATACCGACCGGAAAGTGGTTTTCTCCGGCGGTCAAGACCGTCGACCACAGCAGGCCCGACGGCAGCACCAGCAGTGTTGGGTCGCTTGTCAGGGACTCGGGGTTGTTGGCGTCGTCGGTGAAGGAGACCTTCACGCTGATGGCCTTACCCTCGTCCGCATCGACCAGTGTATAGCTGTCACTCGTGGCCCCCGGGATCTCCACGTTGTCCGCCAGCCAACGGTAGGTGAAGACGGCGTTGCTCAGCCCGTCGGCGTCCTCGATGGCAGACGTGTGCGCCGTCAGCGTCTCTCCCACGTGCGCCGTTCCACTGATGGTCGGCAGTGCGGTGGCAGGACTGTTCGGCCTCGGCTCAACCGCCGCCGTCGGGTCGCTGGTTCGCGTCTCGGCGTGGTTGCGGTCGTCGGTGAAGGAGACCTTCACCCTGATGGTCTTGCCCACGTCTGCATCTACCAGCACATAGCTTGCGCTCGTTGCCCCCGTGATCTCCACGCCGTCGGCAAGCCACTGGTATGAGTATGCGGAGTTGCTGAGGCCGTCGGGGTCCTCGATGGCAGACGTGTCCGCCGTCAGCGTCTTACCCACCTGGACGGTGCCGCTGATGGCGGGCAGGCCCGTGGGCGGGTTGTTTACGGCAGGACCCGGCACGGCCAACTCCGAGCGGTTGGAGAGCATCCTGCCGCTGCCGTCCCTGGCACAGACGGAACTCCCTCCGTTGCAGCCCTGGGAGGCCGGCAGGACGATCACCACGTCGGCGTCCGAGTCCGGCTGCACTGTTATCTCCCACAGATCGTTGCGCCCGTCCACGCGTCTGGCCCCGGCCGCACTTCCGCTGGTCACCTCCAGGACGCTGTCCCGCAACCTGGTGTAGCTGATGCCGATGTCCTCGCTGAAGAAGATCCTGAACGTGAAAGCATTCGTGCCGTCGTGGCTCTCCGGTGCGTCCTTGAACTCGGCCGTCAGCGGCTCGGGTTCCGGCGTCGGCTCAGGAGTTGGCTCGGGGGTGGGTCCTGGAGCTGCCTCGGTGTCGGCGCGGGCGAACCCGGACCAACGGGTCTATCCCCGCGAGTGCGGGGCAGCCCCCGCGCGAAGTCGCGTGTATCATCGTGTAAACGGTCTATCCCCGCGAGTGCGGGGCAGCCCGCGCTCAACTGGGCGGGTGAGCGGGCCGACGAGGTCTATCCCCGCGAGTGCGGGGCAGCCTATTTGATGCCGGCTATGGTGACTTGTTCGCAAGGTCTATCCCCGCGAGTGCGGGGCAGCCTGATGGACGTATCCGGCCAGACGCGCAATGCGCGGTCTATCCCCGCGAGTGCGGGGCAGCCCGGTAGTGTCGCGTAGATACGTGCTTGGATGTGGGTCTATCCCCGCGAGTGCGGGGCAGCCGCGGCCAGACGCCCAACAGTTTCTTCCAATCCCGGTCTATCCCCGCGAGTGCGGGGCAGCCGCTTATTGGGTCGCCTAGTGCCATCTCAGCCTCGGTCTATCCCCGCGAGTGCGGGGCAGCCCTTTCGTTTGAGGCGACAAGATCTCTGAGGTGCGGTCTATCCCCGCGAGTGCGGGGCAGCCTTCATACCTGACATTGACGCCATCCGCGAGGAGGGTCTATCCCCGCGAGTGCGGGGCAGCCGTGCTCTCAGCCGTGTCGCCAAGCTCTTTCGTCGGTCTATCCCCGCGAGTGCGGGGCAGCCCACCTCCTATCTGATAGGGAATTATATACGAGAGGTCTATCCCCGCGAGTGCGGGGCAGCCAATGACGGAGGCATCACGGTCGTGATGCACTCGGGTCTATCCCCGCGAGTGCGGGGCAGCCACCGCCGTGGCGCTAATGGCAGAACGCGGGATGGGTCTATCCCCGCGAGTGCGGGGCAGCCTTCCGTTCACGACACTGCGCGAGTGGAAATGGCGGTCTATCCCCGCGAGTGCGGGGCAGCCAGATAGCGGCGTGTAAATCGACTGCTTGACTGAGGTCTATCCCCGCGAGTGCGGGGCAGCCGCATCGCATTGTAGCCGCCATATTCGTCTGTGAGGTCTATCCCCGCGAGTGCGGGGCAGCCTGCGATGTGCTGTGCCCAAACCCGCTTTCGATGGGTCTATCCCCGCGAGTGCGGGGCAGCCTCATACACAAATCGTAGTTGCGGCGCGTCTATCGGTCTATCCCCGCGAGTGCGGGGCAGCCTGACAAACATTCGGAAGTCTGAAGTATCCATCAGGTCTATCCCCGCGAGTGCGGGGCAGCCGCCATGTCGATTACCTCTTCCTACCTTGTATTGGGTCTATCCCCGCGAGTGCGGGGCAGCCACGGCGACGAATCATCGATCCACTACTACCAACGGTCTATCCCCGCGAGTGCGGGGCAGCCCGTTCCGTCCGACCGGGGTGCCATACATGTACCGGTCTATCCCCGCGAGTGCGGGGCAGCCTCATCTCGATCTCCTATCTCTATCTGGTATGCAGGTCTATCCCCGCGAGTGCGGGGCAGCCTATCGTCATCGTCGTTCCTCCTTCATATCTTCGGGTCTATCCCCGCGAGTGCGGGGCAGCCTTCATACCTGACATTGACGCCATCCGCGAGGAGGGTCTATCCCCGCGAGTGCGGGGCAGCCGTGCTCTCAGCCGTGTCGCCAAGCTCTTTCGTCGGTCTATCCCCGCGAGTGCGGGGCAGCCTCATCCTTGTAATGCAACACGCCGTAGCTCAACGGTCTATCCCCGCGAGTGCGGGGCAGCCTCGCCGTATCCGTTGGGCACGCTGAACGTGCCGGGTCTATCCCCGCGAGTGCGGGGCAGCCGCGCCAATCGTCCGCGACATCCGAGCCTGCGACGGTCTATCCCCGCGAGTGCGGGGCAGCCTGGAGTCTCCCGACATCAACCTGCGTCGGATCGGGTCTATCCCCGCGAGTGCGGGGCAGCCAGTGTCAAGCGTATCAGTATCAATAACCCGCTAGGTCTATCCCCGCGAGTGCGGGGCAGCCGACTTTTGCGTGATGCCCAAGTCGCGGTGCAACGGTCTATCCCCGCGAGTGCGGGGCAGCCGAGAACGTCCCAGGCATCCTTGCTCACGGGTTCGGTCTATCCCCGCGAGTGCGGGGCAGCCCGAAGCGGGCGCACCGCATGGCGCGTAAAATTGGGTCTATCCCCGCGAGTGCGAGGCAGCCTATTCGGCTGAACCGTTGCTCGGTCCTATCGACGGTCTATCCCCGCGAGTGCGGGGCAGCCGCGGCGCGGTATTCTTTGCTCTCGATAGCAGGAGGTCTATCCCCGCGAGTGCGGGGCAGCCTCGATCCACGGCGTCCAGTACCCGCGAGGGGCAGGTCTATCCCCGCGAGTGCGGGGCAGCCGTGCTGACTACCGGGGTGAAGTCGCCCATGGACGGTCTATCCCCGCGAGTGCGGGGCAGCCGGACTATGTGTCCCCTCTCCTAGGGGGAGAGGTCTATCCCCGCGAGTGCGGGGCAGCCCGCGACTCCAATTGCAGAACGAACAGCTGTCTGGGTCTATCCCCGCGAGTGCGGGGCAGCCTATTTGACCTACAGTATATGCGCCGATGATATAGGTCTATCCCCGCGAGTGCGGGGCAGCCCGCGTATGATGTGCGCTTGAAACAGCCGCGTGAGGTCTATCCCCGCGAGTGCGGGGCAGCCTCTTCCCAAATTAGGTCTTTCACCTCGTTCTGCGGTCTATCCCCGCGAGTGCGGGGCAGCCTGGATTTGAGGTACTAATTAAAGAGTAAACAGGGGTCTATCCCCGCGAGTGCGGGGCAGCCAGGAATTGTCAATGGTCTCTCCTATCAGGGCTGGGTCTATCCCCGCGAGTGCGGGGCAGCCTTCCGGTGCTGCCGTACTTTCCGAGCGGCCCTAGGTCTATCCCCGCGAGTGCGGGGCAGCCGAACGATGCGCTCATAATCCAGAGCCATTTCCGGGTCTATCCCCGCGAGTGCGGGGCAGCCTCCTCTTGGTCACTAGTGCGCAAGTTCGTTTGCGGTCTATCCCCGCGAGTGCGGGGCAGCCCCTAAGACGGGGGTAAGGCACTGATGGCTAAGCGGTCTATCCCCGCGAGTGCGGGGCAGCCTTCTGAATTCCGCTTTTCGGGCGGTCTAGTACGGGTCTATCCCCGCGAGTGCGGGGCAGCCGAAGCGGCGCATCCGGTTAATGAACTCCTCGGAGGTCTATCCCCGCGAGTGCGGGGCAGCCATCTGCTGGGAAAGCGATGAAGGCGGCTGACAAGGTCTATCCCCGCGAGTGCGGGGCAGCCTCATTGACGTGGAATGGGTACCTGCGGGTAGCGGGTCTATCCCCGCGAGTGCGGGGCAGCCTTGGATTATTATAGGCAAATATTGCTGGCCCAAGGTCTATCCCCGCGAGTGCGGGGCAGCCACGTGGAGTACTCTGGACAGTGCGATACGGAAAGGTCTATCCCCGCGAGTGCGGGGCAGCCGGAAACTAAGGGCGATTTGGAAGATGCTATGTAGGTCTATCCCCGCGAGTGCGGGGCAGCCGGGCGTCCGCCGGTGTTCAGGCCAACGTCTATAGGTCTATCCCCGCGAGTGCGGGGCAGCCTACGTCTCGTATCGCCAATCTCAAAGTCACCACGGTCTATCCCCGCGAGTGCGGGGCAGCCGAAGAGATATTCGGTCAGGCCGATAGATAAGACGGTCTATCCCCGCGAGTGCGGGGCAGCCTATCGCAAATTGAGACTGAGTATCTCTTTGACAGGTCTATCCCCGCGAGTGCGGGGCAGCCGGAGAAGGAGACGAAATGCGTAAAGAGTACTGGGGTCTATCCCCGCGAGTGCGGGGCAGCCCTTTGGTCAGATGATGCACAAGTGGATTATATAGGTCTATCCCCGCGAGTGCGGGGCAGCCGTGTTATTCGCAATCAGCAGAAGGAAGAGGCGCGGTCTATCCCCGCGAGTGCGGGGCAGCCTATGACATTCCGGACTAAGCGGGATGGCGAGGAGGTCTATCCCCGCGAGTGCGGGGCAGCCGGAGGGTTGGCATGGGCATCAGTACTCTGTGCGGGTCTATCCCCGCGAGTGCGGGGCAGCCGATACATCACCTTGCCGTCCCTACTCCGTCGCGGGTCTATCCCCGCGAGTGCGGGGCAGCCGTCGTGATGGAGATCGATGAACCTCCTAGCGGCGGTCTATCCCCGCGAGTGCGGGGCAGCCGGCACATCTTCTTGCCGTCCCTACTCCGCCTCGGGTCTATCCCCGCGAGTGCGGGGCAGCCGGTGGGGTGTATGCTGTGTGGAGTGACGGATATGGTCTATCCCCGCGAGTGCGGGGCAGCCGTCACAGGATACGCAGGGTGCACGTCCTCCACTGGTCTATCCCCGCGAGTGCGGGGCAGCCAAAGACACACAATCACCCTGTCAGCCAAGTATCGGTCTATCCCCGCGAGTGCGGGGCAGCCCTCTACATCCTCACTACCAGCCTCGAAGAACTCGGTCTATCCCCGCGAGTGCGGGGCAGCCGACGGCGGATGATGCGGTCACGCCTAGGGCTCAGGTCTATCCCCGCGAGTGCGGGGCAGCCCGCTGGACAGGCTCTCAGACAACCGAATAGAACGGTCTATCCCCGCGAGTGCGGGGCAGCCCATTCGTCTTTCGCCTGACACGCGGTACAAAACGGTCTATCCCCGCGAGTGCGGGGCAGCCTGTACGAGCACATAGCCATGATGTGGAAGTGGAGGTCTATCCCCGCGAGTGCGGGGCAGCCTATAACTGTGCCTGAACATAAGCATTCTCATGAGGTCTATCCCCGCGAGTGCGGGGCAGCCATCCGCCCATAAGCCCTAGCGTACAAAGGCTTGGGTCTATCCCCGCGAGTGCGGGGCAGCCGTAAGGGTTGGACGCCTAAATTAGAATCGGACTGGTCTATCCCCGCGAGTGCGGGGCAGCAGGCGATACATTGGCTAGGGTCCCAGCGATTAGGGTCTAGAGTGGCCCATGCGGAGGTCAGGGTCTATCCCCGCGAGTGCGGGGCAGCCCCTAGACAAGTTGATATGAGAAGAACTCTTCAATTTGTCTGGGGAATAATCTAGCTGTACTTTACGAGATATACGCCATCGGCATCTACGATACTCTTTGGCGCTTCTCCCAGTGTGCGGATGCGCTGCTCGCCTATCGCCTTCGGATCGCGCCAAGTCATTATTATCGAGCCTTGTCCCAAATCGTAGTACCACCGACTCAGCACATCCCAAATGCGGTCTCTTATGCCGCTGGTCATCATTGGAGCGGTGTACACGCCGGGCGCTATTTCGAGCATGGCAGAGGCAAGAAAGCCGCGATAGCGCCCTTCGACATTCACGGTTACGACTACGGTCATTCGCCTTGCCTTTCCGTTTCAAAGGGGCGCAGGTTCGGTCCCGTTGCCGCCTGTTCGGTCGGCGATATGTCCTGGAACAGAGCCTTGATGCGATCTATCATCTTGGCGATTACATCTTCCTCCCTGAGCATCTGTCCGGTCGCGCGACGGGTGTACCGCTCTATGTTGATGGACTGATTATCGAGCGCGGCGCGAGCGGACTTGAACGCAGCTGGGATCAGTATGGTGTCTCTAAAGAGATCGGCGATGTCGAGAGGGAATGCGTCTCCGCTTTGCTCGTGAATGAAGCCGAGCTGCGGGATTGCGCCTACCGCTATAACGGCGACCACCGCGGCGGATGTTACAGCGACGGAGGCATGGTTGATTGCCTGGTTGGGAATATCGGCGGCGAGCGGGTCCGCTCTGTCGTAGCGACGACCGTGCCAGTCAATTCCGTACCGCTGCGCGAGGTTCTGGTATGTGCGTCTCGCTCTGGCTCCTTCCATTCCGCGCAACGCCTCGATGCTGTGATGAGGAAACACTTCGCCGAGGCGCATCGCGTACATCTTGCGGGCGATGGTGATCCGGCTTCCCTCGGCGTCGCCCCAAGCGCGCATCTGGCGGCGAGCTATATCCGACGTGTCAGGCATCAGCGGCGGCGCAGTGTAGCACCTCACGCCATCCTGTCCGACTGCGACCAGGGCGGTGCCGTGCCTGGCCATTAGGCGCAGAGCGTCGTGGCTGACGGTGGAGCCGGGACCGAGCAGTATCATAGAAAGCGTCTGAAAGGGGATGCCGTATTCGCCTTCCTCTAGTGGGCTGCCGGAGTCGGGCGCGGCCTGGCGCTCGAAGCGCAGTGTGCCGTCTCGAACGGTCAGCGCGCCGCGGCTGAGCCACAGCAGTCCGTGCCGGTCGGCATGCGGTATCCTCGCCGTCTCAAGTCCGAGTCTGCCTCGCATCATGATAGTGTTCACCTCTCCAGTCTGTCCCCGCGTGTACGGGGGAAATATCTTGCGGTTGCGTCTGTTATTCGGATGTTAAGGTGCATGAATGAGTAGGAAGGCGGTCATCGGATATGAGAAGCAACGGGACGCAGCAGAAGCATGCCGTAGCCGTAAGCCTTGTGCCTGCCGATGCCGCCCGCCAGCAATTCGGCGAACTCAGCGCCGTCCGTAATCTCAAGCTCGCCGCGCATGATGGCGTCGGGGCCTTCGCTGTGTCGCTTGTGCAGTTTTCGGATGGCGCGGGTTCGCCGGAACGACACGAGTTTCACGTTGTCCATGTCCAAAGTGGCCCCGCCTTTCTGCTCGAATCGCTTTTGCAGCCACTCGACATACACTTTCTCGCGGCTACGTCCGGCGCGCTCCATACCACTCTTATCCGAATGTTTGAGGGCTTCATAAAGGAAAGCGTCCTGCTCAGGATTCGGACGACAATTACCGCACTGCTCTCTACGAGCAAGGCGCAATTCTCGGCAAGACTTGCTGTCTCTTTTGCATACCCCACGACTAACGAACCGCCGCGTTGGGCGAATCCGCACCTCGAAGCCCAGCCGCCTGCCGTCTTGCCATTTGGACGGCATCGGCTTGCTGTCGATGCCTGGCGGCGGCAGGACTCTCGTTTGCAGTGGGCAGGCTAACATGCTCGCCGCATCCCGCAGCTCGTCTTCGGTCGCGCGCGAGTAGCCGTAAATCGCGCCGCATCGTCCATCGCGCGGCAGCATCAGACGAAATGGCTTAGGCGCGATGTCTCCGAAGCACTCTTTCAACAGGCAATGCATCGCGTGGTCGTCGTCCAAGAGTCGGCGGCTGCCCATCCAGCGGCGGAACTGGAGCGCGTCTATGTCGGCGCGTATGATGTGAAGGACGCCTGTTGCCTTTGCGGTATCCTTGTCGGCAATCATCGCGGTAGTCATTCTTCACCGTCCTTGTCACATTCCGTCGGCGTATTTTGCTGCTTGAAGCACTCTTTGTCCACGCTGCCTTCATGCACCAGACGACCGCCGCCGTGCAGCCCGGATACCCAGTTGCGCTCGTCGGTGAGCATTTGGGTGCGACTGGCTTTAACGCTATCCACGCCCTCATTTTCATGCCACTGCATCGACACGGTCCGCGGCGCATCTTCGGGATAGGACAAGGGAGTATCCAGCAGCGCGGCGAGGCAGGTGTCGCCATCGCTGAAGCAGCCGAACAGCGGAACCGACGGCAGGCACGGCTTGCGCCCGATGAACAGGGGGCGCTTTGGGTAATCCAGCGCGTGGGCGAGGTCTTCGAGTGTGGGCGCGTCGGCGTCCTCAGTATCAAGCAGGCGCAGAGCGACGCACACTCGCATGTCGGCGTAGTAGTCGCGGTAGCGCAAGTGCGGCGCATTGTAGGTATTCGCGCCGCCCGCTCTGCCCTCGGGGACGCCGCGTGTAGTCCAGCCCTTATCGTCTCTTCCAAGTTGGGCGGTCTGAAAGTCCTGCATGCTGCCGCCGCCCGCGGGCTCCCGCTCTATGCGCGCGGCGAATATCAGCCTGTCTTGCAAGGCTTGATGCTTCTGCCGCTCCACGCGCCGCCACCCCAGCGCGTTGGCGAATATGCCGGTGAGCATCGACGCTGCAGGAAAGCGGCGCACCACGCCCAAATTGTCTATCGTCTCGCCGCCGAATGCCATCAAAGGCGACTCCAAGTGCATAATGATGTGCTTCATCACCGCTACACCTCGCCAATGCGGATTGCGTCCGCTGCCCAGTTCGCCAGCGATTCGCAGTCCAGCCACTGAGTGCCGGGCAGGTCGAAGTCATCGACCGACATCATCCGCCGGGCTTCGCCATTGCCGTAACACCTATCCAGCTTGCCCAGATAGTTGGAGAGCTTGGACACGGCATCATCCACCTGCGCCCTCGTGGGCTTGCGGAATGCGTTGGCAAGGCTGCGCGGTTGTCTGCTGCCCGCCTCGATGAGCATCAAGTCGGCGGCGGCATAAGGCGCCGTCGAGCCGAGCTTCGCGCCCGGCGACACCTTTGCTATGAGATGAACCAGACGCTGCACCACATCGCCGGCGAGTTCACGGCTGCCCGACAGATTCGACGCCAGCCCCGGCGCATCCACCACGACATAGCCGTAGAACAGGCCGGCGGTGAGTTCCATATCGCCGATATGCGCCGCGCCCGCGTCCTCGTCATCGCGCTGCAAGTCGTCCACCACCGAGAAGTAGTCGCTCTCCGACTCTTCCCGATGCACCGTGAAGGCATGCGCCACATGTATGGCAGCTTCGATGTTCGCGCCCGGGTCCGATGTAACCATGCGCCCGAACAGCGCCCCGATTAGACCGCCCGGCAACTCGGTCTGCTCTCGGAACGCCATGAAGTTGTCGCGCTCTTCGTTGCGCCGCGCCCGCGTGAACAGCAGTTCAGCCGCGCACTTCGCAGCATCGGCGGCGTCGGGGTTATCGGCGCAGATTTCGCGCGCCTTGCATTGCAGATACTCGACTTCCGGCAGTCCGAGCAGCAGGGGTTGGCGTCCACTTTCCGATGTGCCGCCACTGCCGTACACGCCCACATTGAAGGCGTCCTCCACCGCTTTGAGCACATCTTCGCTGATGCTCCCGTCCTTGAGTGGCTGTATCACCTCACGCTCCACTACATTGCGCGAGCGTATGGCATCCGCCGCGCCGTCAATTGCGCTCAGCGCGAACTCGCCGCCAGCCACGCGCCAATGCCGCTTGAGGCACTGCGACGATATGCGAGTGCGCGTCGCGTCGCCAAACGGCATGCGCTTTGCGAGTCCGCTGTCGTCGCGGTTCAGCAGCGCGGCGGGATATGAGTGCAGCGTATGGATTTGCAGAAATCTGGGTTCGGTCATGGTCGTGTCTCCTTATTCGGTTTCAGATTGGGAGTTGCGCCGCTCCGCTTGGTAATACTCGCTTGCGATGCGCCTCCGCGCCATCTCAAATCGTTCTTCGTTGTATTCTTCGTACAAGATGAAGCGCGCCATCTCGCGCCAGTTGAACGGCTGGTCTGCGGCTGCCATCATGCGGAACATACGCGCAAGCAGCGTCCGCAGCATCGGTCCTCGCGCCGTCAGTAGGCGGTTAAGCCGCGATTCGGCGTAATACCCGCGCTCGCGTCTGTTTGCATCGCCACCGAGGAAGAGCGCGCGTCCCACTGGCATAAAGCCTTCATGCGCCGTGCGTCCACTTTCGTCCTCCGACGTCCTAGGCGTCATATGCGCGATGCCATGCAGGATGAGTGCCCATTTTGCTTCCCAAATCGCACTGCTACTGCCACTGCCAAGCAGGTTCTTTTCCGCCATTAGCCGCCAGTACGCCGCCGTAGTTCCGGGTTCGTCCGGGGCCATTCGGCGCAATCCCGCCAAGTCACCGCGCGAAAAGTTGGGAAGCGTCATCTGCCGCGCGAAGCTAACCGCGATGCTGCCCCAATCCTGCCACTCATTTGCGGAGTCTTGGGTTTCCGGAGTTTCGACGCTTTGCGTCATTGTCATCTTTCACCTTCCTCTAGCTGGCTAAAACAGGTCGGGGAAGCCGCCGTTGCTGTTGCGTATCCTGCCTTCAAACACGCCCTCGGCCCGCGTACGCGCCTTGTATCGGCGCATTTCGTTACAGGGAATTGAATCCTCAGCTTCGCGCAGTATCTTCCGGGCGTGGTTGATTACGCCGTTGTCGTCTTCGTCATTGCGCAGCCACTTGTCGCGTATTGCCTGACGCTCGCTTTCATCCTTCCCAAACTCGGCCTGCAAGTCGTCAAAGAAGGTGGCATCCACGATTTCATCAAGCCTGTTCGCCCATGGATTAGCGCGAGCGCGATGTTCGTCGGCTATGCTGTCTGCCCCACCTGCGGCGAATACGGATACGGCGTGCCGCAGGATGCGCTGGACTTTGGCCACGTCATCAATGCGCGCCTTGGCAATATTCCCTAGTTCTTGCGTGCTTTCGCGTCTCATCATTGCTGATTTCATCTTGTGCCTTATCGGGATAATGCGCTCGTAGTATCCTTCGCTCTTGCCCTGCCCGCGCACCATTGCACGGGCGACCAGAGTCATGTCGTCTGATGAGCGTCTTTCATCTCCGGTCTGCTTCAACAGTACGGGATGTTCCCAATCCATCAGATACTCTGCAATTCGCTTGTATGTGAAACCTCCCAGCCCTAGTGTCAGTGCCTTATTCTCTTTTCGATTCACTGGCGTCCATGGGTCGCCTACTATGCCTTTCATAGCCTTCGCTTCAATGCGTGTGTACTTGGCAGTCGCCTTGATTGCGTAGATGCCATCATCATTCCGAAGGCGAATAAGACGGCATATCTCGATGAACAGTGGATCTAGATTGTCCAGAGTCAGCGCTTCTATCCGTGTCCCATCCCATTCGTGCGTCCATAACAACCCTATCCCATCTTCTGTCATGGGATATTCCCTAGTGAGCGCTGTGCGATGCTCTAACAGCAAGGTCATGTCTCGTTTCACCTGCGCGCCAATGCCCCCCATCGGAGCGAGCGAAAAGGCAGGGCGATTGCCATACGCTCCATTCATCCGAGCTATCCCTGGATTTCTACCAGGGTTTCCGTCCATGGTTTGCAGCGTTATTAGGGCAAATATCCAATCATCCACATCACCCTGCGCTCCGACAGACGCTTTCAAGTCATGGTTTTTTGCCGTGACCAGCATGTCGAGTTCGTCAGGCGTCGCTATCACGGTCTTGTAGTCTTTCTCGCGCTCGGTGGAAGACGCCGGCGGTTGCATAAACGCGGGCTTGGTGATGTTGTTAACGACCAGATGCCACGGCTCATCGTTGGGATATTTTTCTTGCGTCAGGTTGCGAATAATTTGCAGCCACTGGCCAGTGGTAGTTGGCAACTCTAACCGCTCGTCTTTGTGCATCGCTATTGCGCCAAGTTGTACCAAGAAAGATGTCCATGCATGGCGCTGGTGTGGGCGCAGAGCCGGGAAAGACGCTATGTCGTCTGTCATGAGTGCGGAATAGACTCGCGGCAGCGTCAACTTGGTTATCGCGCCGTTGCTGTGTTTCACTCGAATAGCGGCGTCAGTGAGGATATTAGACACGTTCAAAACCCCTTTCTATATTTAGGAAATATAATCGGATAATTTGTGCGAGTCAAGCAATTGTATCAATTTACTGATATGGCCATCCCAAGCATGGTCTGCAAACAAATGCTCCCTCAATTTTCGGAGTCACTACCTCACAGCATAAGCCACATACATATCTAACGCATTCCTGACAGATTTCCACAGCCCGGTCCGTTTCACACCAATCGCAGTTGTTACTGCGATTCCACTCTGATACCATGTCCACAAGAACACCTCTCCAATATGGGTTGTCAGACCTAACACGGAGTCGCTGTTCAGGCCACCGGCGGAATAGCAGTCCGCTGGTGGCGTTTCTCAATTAGGAATGAGTCTAGCAGGATCCCAAGATGATGTCAATGGGTTGATACACCTATGGGAACTTGCATATTATAATGTCTTAATATGCAAGTTCCTAATGGAATTTATATCTACCCTACACATATTGGGGATAGACCTATGCAGGTACCTATTGGAGTATCCAATGGGGTGTCCAAGTTTTCCCCGCACACGCGGGGTATATGAATCTAGGGTTGCGTCGCCTATAACGGACGCAACCCTAGGCGGTCATAACGGAAGCCTCTGTTCCCAATCGCAAACTCAAACCCACCGTCAACGGCGTTTGCGTCCACCTTATCATCCTTAGATATTTCCACGCCTTCAGGCAACCATCGCACAGACATCGCTACTTTGTCGATTGTGCTGGGATGTCCGAATGGGTTATTCTGCCGTGTGGCGAATACTATATCTACACGCTGGTCCCCTAGTCGTGTTCGGATATCTACTTCGTCAGAATCAAACCGCACTTCATGATTGTCTTCGCCATCCTCGCCGTAAAAGGATTTGTCGCGTCTTATGATAGCGCCTTGTGCAAACTGAATGTCGGATTGCAGTTTGCCCGTCAACTCAATGGCATGCACTTGCCAAGCCTCTCCCAACTCGCTGGTGATTTCCTTGAGCCTCTTCGGATGCGTCGCCCCCTCCACCAGTTCCCGGTTCATCACCGGTATCTCCCACTCGCCGCGCTCCGCAATCAGCCGCAGCGTGGCTTCCAGTATCCGCAGGTCCTCATACACCCCAGATTTCGGCCCCAGCCCGTTGGCGTTCTCGCTCCACTCCAGCAGCGGCGACAGGTCGTTGCCCGGCGGCGTCAGCACGACGCACCTGGGTTCACGATAGCCCGCCGCCCTATCCTCGCGCTCATGCCGGTGCAGCCGTCCGATGCGCTGGAGCAGCACATCCATCGGGCACAGGTCGGTTATGAGCAGGTCCGCGTCTATGTCCAGCGACTGCTCCAATGTCTGCGTGCCTACGACCACGCAGCCCGCGCCGCCGCGCTCGGCGTCCTTGCCGAGATATGCCTCTACCCGGCGGTCGAGCAGCCGGCGGTCGTGCGCCGCGAACCGTCCGTGATGCAGCGTATTGACGCTATTGAGATTGAAGAGCAGCCCTTTGTCGCACGCGCCCGCCAGTCGCTCCAATGCCTGCTGTGTCTGAATGGCGTGTCCGACGGTGTTTCGCACGACCAGAACCTTCGCGCCCTCGCGCGCCGCGTTCAGCGCGGTATCGGCAACTGCGTCGAAGTCGGGCATCATGTCTCGCGTCGATACGCTGACGCGCTTCGTCTTGCCGTTCTCGCCAACGCCCTGAATGCGCTCGCCGTCCGCGCCGCCCACGCTCACGGCGGGGTATGGCGTATGCATGGCGTCGTCCAGCGGCAGCGTCGGATATGCCGTCGCCGTGTTGCCCGCTGACAGCAGCTTGCGCCGCGCGTCCGAGCCGAGCGTCGCCGACATCAGCAGCGCGTAGCCGCCCGCGCCGGTGTGCGCTTCCAGCAGCGCCTCCAGTATGCGGCGCATGTAGGCGTCGGACGCATGCACCTCGTCCACGACCAGCAGGTTGCGCGCCAGACTCGCCGCGCGCAAGTGGGCATGCCGCACCTTCAGCGCGCCAATCATCGCCTGGTCAACCGTGCCGACCGCGATTTGCGCCGCCAAGTATCTCTTCGGGTTGTCGGATGCCCAAGGCTTTTCCCGCCGGTGATGGTGGTTGCCCGCGGAATCTTCGTCGTACTCTATTCGCAGGCTGTCGGCGTCGGCGTCCGCATCGTAGCCGGGGACCGCGAGCACGACGGGCGGAACTCGCTGCCCGTCGAACAGGTTCGCCACGAACCGCTTCACGCGCCCGTGTATCTGCGCGGCGGCTGCGCGAGTGGGCAGCGCGAAGTAGATGCCGTCCACCAACCCGCTTTCGTACATCCTGGCGAAACGCATGAGCGCCGCTTCCGTCTTGCCCGAACCCGTCTCCGACTCGATGACGACCACGCGCTCTTCAAGCGGAGCGTCCTGCGTTGCCGCTTTCTGAATGGCGTTGGGAACTTTGTCGTCTTCATCGCTGTCATCACGGAACAACACGCCGAAGTCGGGCAGAGATTTGCCGGACAAGATGCTGCGCTGCTCGCCGATGTTCAGCCCTACGGCATCTATCGCTTCAGCCGCTCGGCGACACGCCGTCTGGATGTAATCGTCCTGCGGCGTATCGACATACTCGAACCACTTCTCATTTGACCCTATCCAGTCCGCGAGCGTGCATAGCCCCAGGAACATGTGCTGAAACGCTGGCGCGGACGGCAGCGGCGGGGCGTCGGAGTCGAATGCGCGTGGAAACCACTCCCGCAGCAGCCCGCTGATACGCTCGGCGCAGTCGCGCGGGCTGAGTTCGCCGAAGTCTTGCCATATCCGCGAGTTTCTGCCCCTGGTACTGGCGAGCCGTAATGGCTTTCCGTGGTGCGAGAATGTTGCTACAAGCAGCCCGCTTACCGTTGAGCCTTCATCGGCGTCCCACCTCCACGTCGTCATCATTTTGTCCAAATTAAGCGCGGTGAAGAACCAATCTGCGGTTTCCCTGTCTCCATTGTCAATCCTGATTACGGGCGTTAAATCGTCGTCATGTCCCGCTCGTCTGGGACGACGCTTGCCTTGCAGGTCGGCGTTGCGCCAAATCTGCGCCTGAAAGCCGACATTCAGCTTGCCGATGTCGTGCAGCGCCGCGAATACGCACAGCCGCGCCATCGTCGCATCGTCCAGGCTTTCACGGTTGCCGGAGTGGGCGAGCCGTCGGCGTATCGTAGGTTGTTCCAGCAGTTCCTTAAAGCAGGCGCCAACATCCGCCAGATGGTGTTCTAGCAGGTGAATGCGGTCCGGCGCTTTGCGGTCGGACTTAGCCCAATGATAGCGAGTGTATGAAGTCTGTGTCATATCAGATTATCCATATTATAAGAGTAGGAAGGCAGTAGGTCCGCACTCGATCTACAGGATGGTCGCGCCACGTTGGGTTTGCCAGTTCGTCAGCATGGCAAGATACAGGTGCCTCAGTCCCGGGCTACTGTCACCTAGAATGGACTCATATCAGGAGTTCTTCGAACGGACATCGCTCACCCCTTCAACGATATGGCTAGGACAGGTTGGGACAGACTGCGACAGCACCTTGCGCTTCTCGCTCAGACTCGATGCCCTGCTGCTGGAATTACCTGAGCGCCGCGCCGCAGAATTCGTGGAGCGGTGACTGACATACGAGGCGCCCCTAACGATGTGAAGGCCAATCTGAAGGATTTGGAAAGCTGTGAGGTAATCGACAAGCCTCTTCAATTGGCGTGCTCTTTATCTCCCGCCTGCGGTGAGTCGTGATATGACAGATATTTCGGTTCTCGGGCGCATCATTCGGAGTGGACTACGAGCCGGTGCCAAGGCAACGCCTCGGCAGATCAAAAAATTGCCCATATACTCTACCACAGTCCCACTATGTTGATTCCGGCAAGTTAAAGTCCCCTTTGTAGGGAGCCACGCAAGGCATGCTCCGATACATTTTTGCAAATTGGATGAAGGTCGCCCAGTTTAAGGGAGTGGCTCAGGTATGGAGCGTGTGTTGGAATGCAAGAAAAGAAGGCAAATCCTTGCGACGGGCCCTGCTGCGATGCCACGCGAGGTTACTCCGAACAACTTAGACTGGCTGTGCCGAGACTGTCACAGGAGCAAGACACGGCAGGACCGGCGGTTGGCGGGGTTCTTTTGGTGTGGTCGTAATCTGTCCAAAGCCGAAGCTATGAACAGAAATCCGAGTGCCAACATCAACTTGCTTGAATACTAGGTTGTGTGGACATTTCATTTCAGCCAGATGAGTGCTGCCGCGATTTGTAGAAAGCTCAGGTATGTATCGGCGAACTTGTCATAGCGAGAGAATACTCTGCGAAATTGCTTCGTCTTGTTGAACAGACACTCTATCAGGTGGCGTTCCTTGTATATGTGCTCATCATACCAATACTGCATCTTCCGATTAGATTTAGGCGGTATTACAGCCGTTGCGCCACTCTGTGCGATGTACTCGCGCAGCGTATCTGAATCATATCCCTTGTCCGCTACGACTCGCTCACACTCCATATCCTCTATCAGCGCCTCCGCCTGCTTGATGTCGTGTTCCTCTCCCGCTGTCAAGATGAACCTCAGCGGATTGCCCAGCGCGTCAACGCTTGCATGCACCTTCGTACCGAACCCGCCCCGGCTTCTGCCTAACGCCTGTGCGACTTGCCCCCCTTTAGTGCAGGCGCACCCGCAGCACAGGGATGCGCGCGCACTATCGTGCTGTCTATTAGCAGATTCTCCATGTCAGGGTCTTCAATGAAATGCACATACATCCGCTCCCAGACGCCGTTTTCCTTCCAGCGCGTGAAGCGCCTGAACACGCTATTAGACTTGCCGAACTTCTCCGGCAGGTCCCTCCACGGCGCCCCCGTCCTGTTAATCCAGACGACTGCCTCTATGAAGTTCCTACACTCGCTCTCCTCTTTGACGTACACTCTGGCGTCGGAGCGAAGAAAGTCGCGTATTCTCAACCATTTAGCAGTAGTTAGTCTTGTGTTTGCCATGCCTTCAACATAGCATATGCCTCAAATGTCCACAGAACCTAGTCTCTTCTGAGCTTGAACAGTACAAACACGGCAAATGCGCGGCGGTCTCTATTGGGAGCATTCTCAAAGTCGTTAATGGCTGTTCTAGTTTCTTTAATGTATTGCAGGACTCCAGAGCGTGTAAACGGCTCAAAGGGTCGTAGTCGGCCTTATGGCGAATTTCCTGCATCTTGACGAACTGACGGGCGAAGTCTCTGATTGCTTGCGGGAAGTGATTGTCTAATATCGGCTTTCCCGGGCCCCGGGTGCATTTCGATTTCACCTCACCATGGTCTAATGCCCTATATGCCTGTCTCCACGCCTGATTCGTTTGACCTGTTGATCTGGGTCCAACAAGTAGATCGGCGCAAGTGTTGGCTAGGGTATGGAACAATGCGTAGTAGGTAGTGCTCACGGCCCTTCGTAATTCGACCTGCCTGGGCCTTCCTGGTCCCCCGCCAGTAGCTAGGCCGTCCGCGACTGCTAGAAGGTCGTCAGGATTCACGACAGCATTTCTTCCATTTCTGGCCACTCCGATTTTTCCACGAAGAACTGCGTCGGTATGCCAGGGTAACCGAGTTCGAGAGCTCGAGACCAGAGAGAGTCAGATAACCTAAGTGTCCATGCCGGATCCAACTTGCTCTGATCCCCAAAAAAGACGATGTATGAGTGTAGGTACACTTCACCGTCGTCGTCGATACGCGGCATTACGACAATGGGCCCGAACTCAAGCTCGTCCTTGAATCGTTCATCCAGCAGGCGTTGGATCATTTCCCTTATCTCGTTGGTGGCCTCGGATGTTACCATCGTGCTTCTCCAGCATCCTCGTCATGCGGTAGTCTGTCTGTTCATTGTATCACGGTGATGAGGAATGTAAATCAAGCAGCCATGTCTTGTAAGGCTGGGCGCAACTCTAGTGAGGCGATTTCACAAATGCAATTTTATGCAATTACGTCATCGTATTGCAGGCCGCCTATTCCATGATTCACCTTTCGCTCCGTTGCTTCGCCCTCAAGAATGGAGGGATCTGCACTACAGCTACCCACTCAACATCCGGGGCGAGAGATACAGGCTCAAGGACAAGCCTCAGACCGGTCTGTTGACATCGCACCGGTAGCTAACGCCAACAGCAGAGGAGGCACCTGTGGAGGTGCAGAAGCACGAGGTAGGTCAAATCTAACTTGGCGAAAACGTACAGAACCAAGTTGTCGTTGACACCATAGACAGACGAAATCGTCTAAGTGGACAGAGATACTAACACGCCATGCTTGGAGAACCTGCGTTAACGTCGTTCCACTCAACTAGGGTCCTTTTGCCAGTTCGATGAATGACCTGCGGATAATCACCGATTATCCACGTCCGTGTAGAGGTCTATATCGGTTTGAGGCGTACTGACACTAACGATCAATGAATATCTGGCCGACCTGCCATAGCGTTCCAACTTCGACCGCGTCTTCCACCATCCCGAGGTAGGGCACACGGCAACATACCCCTAGAGGACAAATCAGCGGCTGTGCCTATCCATATGTCACCATGTATATAGGGCTGGGCAAAATAGGGTCCCCGCGCAAATCTCTGAGTCGTCCTTACTGAGACTCATTTCGCCTTGATGCTGTAATTGAGACTGGAGCATGTGTCAAGTGCGGCACAAAAGCATGCCACTGAGGTGTCGTTGTTCAGCGAAATATCCGCACTCTCGCAATCGACAACACCTTGGAGCTTCCATTTCACGCGTGTCATGTTAATTCTGCTGACACGCAGCTGCTATGGACTTTCTATCGTGATTAATCTTCGCCATCTTCCTCCTCAGGGTCTCCGGCATAGTCGTCGTCGCTGCTGCCGCCAAAGTCAAAGCTCCATCGCTCTTTCGCCCATTCAAGGAGCGTCTTGCGACGTTCATCGATGGCCTTCGGTTCCCAGTCATCCCACCTCGTCAGTTCCCGTTCCTCGAGTAGCAGGGACTTGGCATAGCAGGGAGTCTTTAAGTCTTCCCGTCCCTTCTTGTCAGGAAAGGACTTGTTTCCAAGGGATGAGTTGTCGGCGGTAAGAGTCAGGTTACCGAGATCATGCTTGTACTTTTCGTGAAGTGCGGGCTCGAATCGTTCCTGCCAATACGGTCTGTCGGCAATCCACTGGGGAAGTATGTGCTCTACGGTATTGCCACTGGAGACCTCTGCCCATTTCACCTTGGGACTGCCGCCCAATTTCTCGGCAAGGTGTTGCTCGTACTCGTACAGAAAATACCTGAGGCCCCTCCAGTCGTAACGGCTCTGGAGATGCTCGGGATTCGTGAATTCATCGAACATCTGCTGCGCGTAGGTCGCGCTGAACATCTGCGTCAATGACCTGACAGTCGTCTCAAAACGCCATCCTTTCATCACACCGTTGGCTAGGCGATACATCGCCGGCTGGCGATAGTTCACGTAGTATCCGGCTATTCTGTAGGTGCGAAACGCAAGCACCTCGCAGAGCCTGACAATTTCAAGATACTTGCGCAGGTCGTTGGACCATCGCTGCCTGACGGCCATTAACAGAGGTAGAAAAGTCGCCGTGAGCCCGATTCTCAGCAGCTTCCTGTTCCACAGCGCCACCTCGCCTTTCGTCTCGTAACTTCCGGTGAATCCGCTGAAGGCGCCGTCCCTGTCCGGATTGAGTGCATCACAGTATGCGACGCAGGAGTCGCGAAGCCCGTGCACGTATTCGTACAGTTCACCGAGCAGGCTTATGTGGCGGCTCTTGTCCCTGAGGTCGAACCTGCGCCTTATGCTCTTGCTGCCATCCCAGTTCTGGCGTCTGGCATCGTATCTGATGAACCAGTCAGAGCGCAGAAGCTGGTTCTCGCTAGCTGCCGACCCCAGTCCAGCCGCCATCAACTGCCGCAGTACATCTCCCCAGACGGTGTTGATGGTATCTGCAAGTCCCTCTCTGGCCTGATCAGAAACGTCCAGCGTGGAGGCGCAGTAGAGGAGATAGTTCTTCACCTTCTCCAGGTTGGTCAGCTGCTTGCCCCTATCATTCATGACCTCGAAGATGACTCCCACGTCCCCGGCCCGCTCCACCTCGTACAGGTTGAAGTGAAGCTGGTTGGTGACCTTGCGATGAAGGTCGCGCAGCCATTTCTCTCTGTCAGATCCTTCCCCGCCGTCTCTCTTCAGGTAATCGCCTATAAGGTTCCTGGCGTCCAGAAGGCGCTGAGCTGAAATGACGGGGGGACCGCCCACGCCTGGAGTTTCCGGCAGAACGCTGCTCTGGAAAAAGTCGTCGGTGTCGTCGTTGAGCGTCAACTTATGAAGCGGTCGATCATATTCATCCGTGGCCACAACGTACTTCTTTCTCACACCCATCGCGAGGCTCTTGCCGCTGTCTAGCTCTCCCAATGCCTTGGAAAGCTCGTTTAGTAGCAGCACAATGGTCGTCAGCCTCTGCTGTCCGTCCACTACGTCGGTCTCGATGAAGTTCTGTCCTTCGTCGTCCATTCTGCGGACAGGATCGGCTGGCTGATGGAGTACGACCGTCCCGGTGTAGTGCTGCCTAAACGAATCGAGCAGCGCAAGGTCATCCAGAAACTCCTCAATCTGCTGCCTCTCCCAGGCGTAGCCGCGCTGGTATTTGGGCACGCGGAAGATGCGGTCGTTAAAGAGTTCCTGTAGCGAAAGCGTATTGTTCACTCGGTACCTCCAAAGGACAAATTGACTGTGGCCAACCAGACTTCCATAGAATCTTCCGAAGCTAATCCCTCTCAATGGGGGCGGGCAAAGTGACTGTCGCTCCGCGGTCGTTAGAGATGTCGTTGTTCAGGCGTTGGTGACATTATAGCATAGCCTGTTGCGAGCCCCCGGGTTTCTCGGCTGCAACTCTGGCGAAGCTGACCAGAACGATGGCAGCTTGCCGGACCGACACTCAAGAACCAGGGCTTTGTCTGGCCATCGCTACCTGACACCAGGAGCCGCCGCGAAGCAGGAGGCACTGCCGGAGGTGTCGGTGACACGGTCTGCCGCAGCTTGACCGGCACCAACAGGGCGACGATCTTTTACACCACACAATGGGACTTGTATCTTGACATGTAGAGGATAATTCGCTGAAAGATACGGTTCCGAGTGCGGCAGACCGACTGGGGACAAGCTATCATAGGCCGAGGTCAAGCAAGGGTCGTCGCACAGACTCCCAAATAGAGCCCGAACGGTTGCCTAGAAGTCTGGCCGAAAACCCCTGTTATGAAGAGAGTTCATGCCAGCGAGGTCCGGGCTGTCAGTGCGTGAGATCCGGTCCGACTGATGGGAGTGTCATTCCACCGAATTTCTGATATGACGGCGAGCAAGAGAGCACAGAACACAGAGCGGTTACCCGATGCTCCTTCTCCCATCATGCCCACCTTGCCCGCCACCAGCGTCAGGTTCGCAACGGCAGCCGCCATCAGCAGTTGGAACAGCGTCCTGGAGCGTCCGAAGTACCGGGCCTGCCTCATCCCAAGTTGCACCAGTCGAGCCAGTCTGTGTTCCACCACCACTCGCCGCTGGCGATACTGCGCAAAGTCATCGCTCATCTGCAACGCGCGCGCCTGCTGAAGCAGCGACTCCTGGGGGTGAAGACTCACCGTTCTGCCCTTTCCCTCTCCCGCTGCCACACAGCGCTCTCTGAGCGAACATGCTCCGCACAACGCGGCGTCGAAGCGAAAGCCTCTCTTCCTGTGCAACCGCCCTGTCCTGTCCCTGCGACTGCCTATCCGATACACCTTGTCGGTTGTATGACCCGCAGGACAGGTGCAGGTCCCGGACTCGAGGTCTATCTCGAAGTCCTCCTTGGGAATGTGCTTGCGTTCAGGGCGCTTGGGCATCTTCGCTATCAGACTGCGACCGGCATCGGCAAATTCCTGACGTGTGATTCCATCCCCGTACACCACATCCCCCATGGTCTCCACCACCGCCGCCGACGCGTTCCGTTCGCTGCGTTCGACCATCCCTAGCGCGCCGTCGCTGTCTGTGGCGTTGCCAGCCAGCACGTCCACGGCGGTTATCAACTGGGAGTCGGTGTCCACAGCCACCGATGCCTTGTGACCATCGAACCGCCTGCTGGAACTCTTGTGTCCGTGGCGCATGTCGGGATCATGGACCGACACCATCCGGTCTCGACTCACCCCACGCTTCAGAGACACCCCACCCTCTGTACGTTCGATATCCTGCAGCAACAACTGAGCCAGCAGTTCGGACGCCTCGGCTATCCGGTCTCTCTGTGAACTGTCCTCTTCACAAAGTCCCCACGTCCTCCGCGCCATCTTCAGAAGCCTGTCCGCATCCCCCACTATCTCCGAAAGCAACCTGCGCCGAGCGACACTGTCGTCCCAGTCAATGCAGGCATCGCCCTTGACGCTGGAGCCGATGTATCCTCGGTATCCGTTCTGCGCCGCCCACTCTACCGGCTCGACTCCCTCTACTTCCGACAGCGCTCGCATCAGCTTCACTATCCCGTCCGCAAGCAGGTTGTAGGTATCCTTCACCGCCCCACGACCCAGTATGTAGGTCGTGTCCAGGGCCACCTTCATGCGACGACCTTTGATGTATCCTGTCTCCCTGGCATACCTCAGACTGCGCTCGAACACCTCTTTTGCCTTCTCATGCAGTATCAGACGAGCACGAAACAGCTGGAGCGTGCTCTTGGCGAACGGCCTGTCCTCAATCTCGATGCCCAATGCCACCTTCCAGCGTATATCGAAGTCCGCTCTCTGCTTGGCTTCGGCGTCGCTCGCCCTGTCGTAGGTCTGAAGCAATAGCGCCGTGGACAGAAGACTCGGCGGTACGCTCTCGCGACCGTTGTCGGCGCAGTACAGCTCGGCGAAGTCCTCGTCCCGAAACAGCTTACCCCTCATAGATGCGAGCAGACCGTAGAAAGTCCCACGACCCACATGGTCCAGATACAGACTGTCCGCTTCCCACAGCCCCCGCTGATCTGATTGCCTTCCCAGCATTGGCGATCTCCATTATCTCAGATGGCTGCAAGTATAATACCTCCACCCCACTTTTCGGCCAGACTTCTAGTACTGTATCCATTTGGTTCTGACATACACAGGCCGCCCTCAGCCCTTGGATTCCCGCCTACGCGAGAATGACGATTGGGTGCGTGATTACGTCATATTCACATGGTTTTGGTACTAGTTAACGATCACACGTTTAACTGATATGGTGACTTTGCCGTATAATTCCCCGATAGAGTGAAGAGTAGTCTCGGAAGAGGGGACACTAGGGTGATTCAATGTTCGGCAAACTATGGCGACGTGTTACAGAGGGCACTAAGGACGACCTTGTAAGCATCGGAATCGAGAAGTTGAACGAAGGTGAATATATCTCAGCCTTATGCTGCTTTGACGAGGCCATAAAGCGTGATCCCTCCTATAGCGAGGCTTATAGTTACAGAGGGGTGGTTTATGGCTTGATAGGCGACTACGATAGAGCTGTCGAGGACCAAAACGAAGCAATCGAATTGGACCCTGAAGTCTCCTTTTTCTACAGTAGCAGAGGTGGAGCTTATATCCACAATGGTGAGTATTCTAGAGGGATGGCGGACTTGGACAAGTCCCTCTCTTTAGATTCTGGAAATGTCGAAGCATACATCGCCAGAGGGCATGTTTATATGGAGAAAAGGGAATTCGCCAAGGCAGCGGAGGACTTCTATACGGCAATTGACCTTGATCAAGAATTTGTCGCCGACTACCTCAATAGTGCGTACAGCAGCGGAATTGAGAGCGATGACAGATCGTCGTATTCTCCATACGACATCATACGGACTATTCGGCAGTATAAGATCGTGAACGGCGTTTCGGAGTCTGTTGCTGTCAGAAGAACGCAGCAAGGTTTACCCAAGGCGATGGGGAATCCAAAATTGGGGCTGGCAGCCTGGAGAGTGTCGTATGACCTGGCCGGGGTAGATGTAGATGGGCAGGAACATGTTGAAGCTGAATACAGTCAGCGGGTAAAGGAAGTGGAATACGGTGGCTGGACAGGGATATCCTATTTCAGAGAAGTCTGGGACATGGATACGCCGGACGACATCATCATATCCGAGATGACAGATGTTCTGTGCCGACAGACCGGCAATTTTGCTTATGAAGACTTCGGCATGGGAATTACTTGTGGCTACCCCAACGATGATAAATCATTATTCGGCGTGTTCATTGCAATCGGATACGGTTGTTCAGATGGCAGCGCATACGCAATCGCCCGTGTCAATCGAGTTCGAGAGTCGTCGGGAGTTCCAACTCTTGAAGCAGACTGCTCCCTACGAGGTGTGGCCCGCACGTATATTGCCTTGGACACGGTGCCTGACGATGCTCAACGTCTCGCGGATTTGCGGGAGGCTGGATATGGCAAGCCCAGGGTAAGGATTCGTTCCTTCTACAGCGGCGCTTACAGCCCAGCCCCCGAAGACATAGATCAACTCACCTATGAGGAAGTGGGAGATCTGGCAGCGTCCGGTCTTCTGGCTGACCACGAAGAGACTCTGCTGCTTTCAGATTGGCAGGATATTGGAGTCGCCGTGAAATTAGCCCGACACTCGGAGTCCGCTCCCTTGTGCGTGCATGCAGAATTCATGGTGGGGCGACAACTGCCCGAGGAGGCTGAGTGCGCCTAACGATTCCGGTCACCGCCGAATGTAGGCTTGGGCACCAGCTTCTGCGACTTCCTATTTGGTTGGTGCCTAATCCGCGGCTACAATATCTGCCATCGGTGAGAACTTGCGATGCTGTTGAGCCACGAGCTCGGTGGACATGTTCACGTAGATCATTGTCGTCGTGATATCTTGATGTCCCATAATTCGCTTGAGGGAGAAAGGGTCGCCGCCTTTCAGGATATAATTCAACCCAAATGTGTGCCGTAGCATGTGTGGTCCAATCTTCGGCGGCCTAAAGCCTGCCTCCTTCATGCATCTCCTCACGACCAACTGAAGTCCCCAGGCGGTAAGCCGGCCCCGGCTGCCGATCCAGATTCCTCTCTCATCCCCTTGCTTTTCTACAAGTTCCAGTACGCTTGGCAGAATAGGCACTCTCCTGTCGCCAGTCTTGCCAGTAATCGTTAGGTAATCCGGTCCTAAGCTGCCCCTGGTCATAGACTCGAGCTCGCCGAGACGCATACCGGTGTCCAGCAGCACTGCAAGAATCGCATAATCTCGTTCATTATCTGTGGAGGCGAGCAAGCGTCGAACTTCGTGAGAAGTGAGTGTGCGCGGCAGTTTCTCCTTTACTCTCGGAGCTGGGATTCGGGACATGATGTTTGGAGCGATCCCTTCTTCCTCCGCCCACATCCAGAATGTGCGCAGCCTCCTCCACAGACTAAGGTGAGAAGCTGGCGACAACCCTGAATTGTCAATGAAGAGCCGTTGAATATCATTCGGAGACTCCGGCAACTCGATGTACATATTCTCCATCTTTTCGAGTGCCCAAGTGTACGCTCTGATGGTCGTTGGCGACACCAACTGGGAGCGTCTTGAATCTAAGAACATGCCGATTGCATGAGATGTTTTCATAACTAGCGTCCTTCCTAATTGATACTGAATCGCTTGCAATTAGGAAAAACGCTAATTATGTTGTTTCTGAGAAAGGAACGATATTTTAGGGGCTTTTACTTGATGTTTCGTAAACAGCAGGTCGGCGGTTCGAGTCCGCCCGTTGGCTCCATTGCATTCCCGCATCTTCCCACCATAGAAGAGCAGACCTATGCGCGTAATGGTGTTCGTAAAGGCGACTGCCGACAGCGAATCAGGGGTCATGCCCACCACCGAACTCATGGAAGCGATGGGCAAGTATAATCAGGAGCTGTTCGACGCCGGGATAATGCAAACGGGCGAGGGACTCAAGCCGACATCCGAGGGCAAGCGCATCAGATTCGACGGCATTGACCGCACCGTCACGGACGGCCCCTTTTCCGCCACCAACGAGCTTGTCGCGGGATTCTGGATATGGGAAGTCAAGGACATTGGTGAAGCCGTCGAGTGGGCCAAGCGCGCTCCCAACCCCATGCCCGGGCCCAGCGAGATAGAGATTCGCCCATTCTACGAGTACGAAGACTTCGGCGAAGCCCTGCCTGCTGAACTCCGCGATCAGGAAGAGCAGATGCGCGAAGGGTTGGCTGAGCGATAGTGTAGGCGTCCCACATGAGCATCATCGCAGCTGATTTCGCCCGGTCCTATCCAGCCTGTATCACAGGGAATCACAGATTCGATCCTACCTGAACGCCTCCGCATTGTCCTGCGCTTGAAAGCCCAGCACTTCCCACGCCCTCGGCGTGTCGTAGATTTTCCATGTGTTCGCGGACGCGCCGTAGAAGATGTCGAAGCCGATGTTTTCGGCTTCTATGCAGGCTTCGACCATGGCGGCTATGTCTCGGTGGCTGAAGTAGCTTACGAGGCTGCGGGCGTCAGAGCCAGGGCGATCGTCGGGAGCGGTGGTGCCGAAGCGGATGCAGATGACGCTGATGCCGTGGTCTTCCCAGAAGTAGCGACCGAGCGCCTCGCCGAATATCTTGCTGACGGCGTAGGGGCCGTCGGGCCTGTCGGGCATCTCGTGGGTGATGAGTGGGACGGCGTCGGGGTCGAGGCCAGCGTAGTCGCCTGCGGCGATTGCCTTGTAGGGCTGGTCGTGCTCGTACATGCCGACGACGTGCATGGAGCTGAAGAATATGATGCGGCTGACGCCGCCGGTGCGGGCAGCCTCGAAGACGTTGGCGGTGGCGATTACGTTGTCGGGCATGAGGAGGTCCCAGCCGATGTCGGGTGTGTGGCGCGGCTCGGCGGCGAGGTGGATGACGACGTCCACCCCCTCGAATGCGGGGGTGATGGCGTCGAGGTTGGTGAGGTCGGCGGTGAGGGAGTCTAGGCCGTCGAGGGGAACGCGGTCGATGCCGCTGAACTCGTACTTGTCGCCGAGGTGGTCGCGCAGGACCTTGCCGATTCTGCCGCCGAAGCCGGTTACTACGACTTTCTTCTTGTCGGGCATGTTTTTCCTCCAGTGGGTTGATATGATTGCGGTATCTTATCACTCTGGGACAGGGGCTAACAGGATGGACAAGATGGATAGGATATTGGATAGGCTGACGCGGGGGGAGACGCTGGTTTCGGACGGGGCGACTGGGACGTACCTGCAGGGGCACGGGCTGGAGCCGGGCGGGTGCCCGGAGGCGTTCAATGCGAGCCACCCGGAAGTTGTGCAGGGGATGGCGCGGGAGTATTTTGATGCCGGCGCGGATATGGTGCTGACGAATTCGTTCGGGGGGAGCCGGTTCATGCTGGGTAAGTACGGGCTGGCTGACCGGGTGGGCGAGTTCAACAGACTGGCGGCGGAACATGCCCGCAGCCAGGCGCCGGAGGGGTGCTTCGTAGTCGGGTCGGTGGGGCCTACGGGGGAGTTCCTGGAGCCGCTGGGGGAGCTGTCGGAGTCGGAGATGCTGGACGGGTTTACGGAGCAGATAGAGGCGCTGGTGGCGGGCGGCGTGGACGCGGTGGTGGTGGAGACGATGACGGCGCTGAAGGAGTCGGCGCTGGCCATCAAGGCGGCGCGTGAGTCTTCTGCACAAGGGCTGACGGTGATGGCGACAATGACGTTCGACATAGGGCCGCGCGGCTTCTTCACGATGATGGGCGTCACGCCGGAGCGGGCGGTCAAGGAGCTTCAGGACGCCGGAGCGCACATCGTCGGTGCGAACTGCGGCAACGGGATCGAGGTGATGGTGGAACTGGCGCGGGAACTTAGGGAGGCAACGGACGCGCCGTTGCTGGTGCACTGCAACGCCGGCATACCAGCGGTGCAGCGCGGCGAGATAGTCTATCCTGAGTCGCCTGAGTTCATGGCGCAGGGCTTCAGGACGCTGGTCGATGATATAGGCGTGAACATCGTCGGTGGGTGCTGCGGGACGGGCCCGGCGCATGTGCGGGCGCTAAGAACTTACATCGATGGACAGGATAAACAGGATGGATGATAGCCCGTTCCGCTTCTTCGATAACCGCGAGAAGTACCTGCTGTTCGTTACGACTTGTAATGAGAAGCAGGTCATCGCCGAGCGTGTTGCGATGGACACGATGTACTTGCAGCCGCGCCAGCCCGCGCTGCGGATTTTCGATGCGGGGATGGGGGACGCGAGTGTGCTGACGCGGGTGATGATGAACTTGCATCACCGATTCCCCACCGTGCCGATGCTGGTGGTGGGTAAGGAGATCAGCTACGAGGATGTGCGGATCAGCCTGGAGAAGATGCCGGACAGGCTGATGGAGCATCCGCTGACGGCGCTGACGGTTACGAATATGTTCTACTCGGAGGCTCCGCAGCTTATGCCGCGCCTGCGCCGCAACAGGGAGCAGCTGAACTGGATGGAGGTTGCGCTGGAGGGTTCGACGGCTTATGACTTTCACGAGCAGATAAAGGCGATAGAGCCGCAGGTGCGCGACTGGTGGCAGACGAAGGTTAGCGAGCGGTCGGGGAACCCGATATACGCCGCGCCTTCGACGCTGGTTATCTATCGCAAAGACATGGAGTGGCCGCTTGCGCCGGTGATTCCGCAGCGAGGGGATGACGCCCCGCGGGAGTATGACCTTGTGATTGCGGCGCAGCCTTTCAGGGCGCGGCAGAGCGAGGATGTGAAGGTGCGGAATGTGCTTGCGCCGCTTGCTCGCGCGCTTGCGCCGGATGGCATCATGATCGTTATCCAGTCCACGGGGAAGGACCCGGGAATGGAGATCATACGACGGATATGGCCGGGAGAGAGTCCGTTTCGCACGCCGCGCCTGACGCTGCTGCGCGAGTTGCAGGCGCAGGTGGGAGACGGGCGTCCGGACCTGAAGTATGTGAACTATATGGACTCGCGCGCCGAGTTTCGCTACTTCATGCAACTGTCGGATGCGGGCGGCGCGGGCGCGATAGGCACTTCCGCGATACTGGCGGCATGGAACGCGGCGGTGTATGTGGCGCAGATCGAGGACGAGCGGCTGAACGAGGCGATGCGGGACGGGCGCTACCTGGATGTTACGGCACAGGTGCTTCAGAAGTACGGAGGGCTGTGGTTCACGGACGAGTCGTTTATCGTGACGAGGGTATGAGACGAAGGCTAACATGGATGAACAAGATATGCAGGATAGGATGGAGGATCGAATGTCTTGGAGAAAGCTAGCGGACAGCCCGTTCGAGACTTACAAAAGGGACGCGGTGGCATCCAGCGGAATGGTAGCCACCAACCACCCGCTGGGTTCGGCGGCGGGACTGGAGATGCTGGCGATGGGCGGCAACGCGATGGACGCGGCGGTTGCGTCCGTGTTCGCCCTCAGCGTCGTTGAGCCAATGATGGTCGGCATCTTCGGCGCAGGATTCATCAACTACTACGATGCGTCTAGTGGCGAGTTCGTGAACATAGACAACTATTCGGTCGCTCCGCTGGCAGCCGCTCCCGATATGTATGACACCGTATCAGACACATGGCCGGACTACATGGAAACCGCGGACCGTGCCAATCTGGTTGGCTACAAGTCAGTGGGTGTGCCCGGTGCGCTGATGGGATGGTGTTATGCAGAGGAGAAGTATGGAAGACTCGGCCTCGATACTGTGGTACAGCCGGCGATACGCTACGCGGAGCGTGGATTCGCGGTGAGTCGCTATCTCGCCGACATCATCCGCCTCAACCAGGACGACCTGACGATGTTTCCGGCGAGCGCGGAGGTGTTTCTGCCGGGCGGCAAGCCCCCTGTGGTCGGGCAGACTATCGTCAGGGCGGACTACGCCCGCACGCTGGCAGGGGTAGCCGCCGAGGGCCCCAACGCGCTCTACAAGGGACACATTGGTGAGATGGTAGTCGCGGATATGTCCGCCAACAATGGCATCATCACAGGTGAGGATTTCGAGAACTATCGCATACATATCAGGGAGCCGGTGCGGGGCACCTACAGAGGATACGACATTGTATCTGTCGCACCGACCAGCTCCGGCGGGACGGCGATTATCGAGATATTGAACATACTGGAGGGATTCGACGTAGCGTCACTCGGATTCGGCACATCGGCAGGGTCACATTTGCTGGCAGAAGCTATGAAAATAGCATTCGCAGACCGCTTCGAGTATCTTGGCGATCCGGCATTCGTCGAGGTGCCCGTTGGCGCGCTGACAGACAAAAGCTATGCCGCCGCCCGCAGAGGTGAGATCGACACCGCGCATGCGCGAGAATACAGCTACGGCAACCCTTCCCTCTATGTTGGTGAGGGCGCGGACACGACCCATCTAACGACCGCCGACTCGGATGGCAATGTGGTATCCACGACGCAAACGATTCACGCGGTTTTTGGGTCCAAAGTTACGACGCCCGGTACGGGAATGCTGCTGAACAACACGATGAACATCTTCGATCCGCATCCGGGCAACGCGAATTCCATAGCGCCGGGCAAGCGAATGGTCAGCAGCATGTCGCCGACTATCGTGATGAAGGACGGCAAGCCGCTGATGGCGCTGGGAACGCCGGGCGCGACACGCATATTCCCCTCGGTGCTGCAGGCAATCGTGAATGTCATAGACCACGGTATGAGCTTGCAAGAGGCTGTTGAAGCGCCGCGGATATGGACGCAGGGGCAGGAACTGGAAGTTGAGCCTGGTATATCAGGCAAAGTTCAGGAAGCGCTCAAGGAGATGGGACACAGCGTACAGGTCGTGCCAAGAGTCGCCGGTGGGATGAACGGTGTGATGTTCGACCACGCGAATGGGGTGATCCGGGGCGCTGCGTGCTTCCGTGCGGATGGCGTGCCTGCAGGATTCAGCGGAGGCGCAGCTAGGCCGTCCGACGATCCGCAGTACAGATTCTAGGAGACTAGATAAAGTCTTGTCGGTCCACCCGGTCGCCCGCAAGGAACACGTCTGCAATCTGTCGGAGTGCGGACACGTCTTCGATGGGATTGCCGTTGACCACGAGTAGGTCCGCCTGCTTGCCGGGTTCGAGCGTCCCCACGAAATCGTCAACGCAGCAGGAGCGGGCGGCGTCTCGTGTGGCGGATACGATAGCCTCCATGTTGGACATGCCTGCCATTGCATGCGCCTCGATGTCGGTCTGATAGTCGCCCATTGGGTAGTAAGACCATGCGGAGTCAGAACCTGCTGCCATCACCACGCCGACATCACGCATGCGCGCGAAGTGGTCCATCCGCGCATCGGAGTTCTGGCGGAAGGTGTCGAGTTCGGCCTGCTGCTCAGTGGTAAGGCTCTCCATATCTTCGAGCATGCGGATACGCGCCAAGCCCTGCCCAAGTGTGGGGTTGATGAAAACGCCCTGCTCGGCGATGCGCTCGGCGATGTCCGGACGGTAGGTGTCCGCGCCGTCCGGGTCCTTGTGGACGCCGTGGATGATGGTGTCGATGCCTGCGTCGAGCGAGTTGACCATGCCCTGCGATGAGACGCAGTGCGCGGCGGCGTGCCTGCCAAACCTGTGCGCCTCCTCGCAGATGGCGCTCAATTCCTCGACATTGAACGACGGCCTGAGTGGGTGGCTGGTGCGGGTGCTGCCTCCGGTCGCGGTAATCTTGATGAAGTCCGCGCCCTCCTTGATGAGCTGGCGGACGGCTGCGCGGCACTCGTCAACGCCTGTCGCGGTGGTGCCGAAGTAGCTGAGATGACCGCCAATGATGGCGATGGGCCTGCCAGCGAGAACGAGGCGCGGCGACGGCACGATGCCCATATCGACGGCCTCGCGCAGCAGGAAGGTGGTGCGGTTCTTCGCCCCGCAGTCGCGCAGGGTGGTTACGCCGGAGTACAGGTGACGGCGGGCGTTCTCGGCTGCCTGCACGGTGAGCACCTCGTCGGGAAGTGTCGCAAGCTCGTCGCCAGCGCGACCGTCGCCTATGCCATTGAGGTGTACGTGGGAATCGACGAGTCCGGGCAAAATGGTAGCATTGCCGTAATCAATCTCCTGAACGGACGCACTCTCCGGAGCGTGAACCGTCTCCGCCGTGCCAATCTGCCGGATGGTGTCGCCTTCGAGCAGGATGGCGGCTTGCTCTTGTACGACTTCCCGCGCGGTGTCGATGAGGCCGGCGGCTTTCAATATCGTGAATTGGGGCGTTGCTTGCGGCATGTGCAGGGTTCTCCGTCGGTGATTTATGAATTTACATGGATGGGCAGTATGACCAGGACTTTCACCCCCATCCTAGCCTTCCCCCATCGAAGGGGAAGGGACTTCATTTATATCGGCGCGGGTGGCTGGCGGACGGCGGCTATGGAATCTTCGGAGCCGCGAATGACCTTGTTGCCGGCGAGGAAGACGTCCTCTACGTTCCAGAGGGCGTTGATGTCGTCGGCGGGGTTGCCGCGCACGACAAGCACATCCGCTGCCTTGCCTGTTTCAAGCGTTCCAACCGTGTCGGACACTCCCAGCGCGTCCGCGGCCCAACTCGTCACTGATAGGACGCCCTGCATCGGCGTGTATCCGGCATGCACCAGCAGTTCAGTCTCATAGACGGTGTTGCCAAGTTGGTAGCTGCTCCACGACGAGTCGGAGCCGGTGATGACCTTGACGCCTAAGTCAATCATGCGGCGCGTGTGGTCGAGACGCACGTCGAGATTGTTGCGCGCCGTGTCAAGCTCTGCCTGCTCCGGTGCCGTAAGCCCGCGTTCATCCTGCTTGTGCGTGAGGTCCCACGCGGTGGCGCGGCTGACCTGAAGCGTTGGGTTGACGAATGCGCCCTGCCGCTCGATGCGTTCTACGATGTCCTCGCGGAAGTTCACAGTGCCGTCGGCGTCAAGGTAGTAGCAGTGGATAATCATGTCCACGCCGGCATCCAGGGAGTTGGCGATGCCGGCGGTGGACGAGGAGTGCGTGGCGGTGAGCTTGCCGAACTTGCGCGCCTCGTCGGTGACGGCACGGAGCTCGTCGAGGTTGAACGATGGGAGCGTGGGGAACGATGTGCGCGTGGTGCCGCCGGTGGCAACAATCTTGATGTAGTCGGCACCCTCCTTGATGAGTTGGCGGGTGAGCGCGCGGGCGTCGTTCGAGCCGGTGACCTCGCCGCCGAAGTAGCCCATGTGCCCGCCGATGATGGCGACGGGGCGACCGCACAGCACCATTCGGGGACCTATCGCAAGACCGTCGTTGATGGCGTCACGGAGCCTGAACATGGTGACGTTCTTGGGTCCGTTTTCGCGGATGGTGGTTACGCCGGAGAATAGGCTGGCGCGGGCGTTGCGGGCGGCCCGGACGGTGAGGATTTCGTCGGAGAGGAGTGCTAGGTCGTCGCCGAGTCGTCCATCGCCGAACCCGTTGTGGTGGGTGTGGCAGTCGACCAGGCCGGGCATGATGGTGCATCCGGCGTAGTGGGCGGTCTGCGCGGGTTCGCCCTCGGGAGCACGGATGTCGGCGGCAGGTCCTACGGCGGCAATGGTGGAGCCTTCGAGGAGGACTGCGCCGTTGTCCATGGGAGGGCCACCTTTGGCGTCGATAACGCGGTCGGCGGAGAGGATGGTGTAGGTGTGGTGGGCGGACATGGTTTTAGGTAGTCCTATCTAACTGGTATGTACGACATGCGCAATGTCATGACATTGCGAGCATATCACCTGTCCGTCAGGCGCGCGTGGACTGTCGGATGTTGAGCTTAATGCCGAGCGCGGCGAGCACTTTCATGACAGTGCCGATTCTTGGGTCACGCTCACCAGAGAGGGCTTTATATAGGCTCGGACGGCCTAGTTGAGCCTCCTGGGCGATAGTGGTCATGCCCTTGGCGCGCGCCACGTTGCCGACGGCTTTCATAAAGTATGCAGGATCATCCTCATCGAGGGCAGCATTCAGATACTCGATGACCAGTTCGTCATCGGTGAGAAACTCGGCGGTGTCCCATGGGGTGTAGTTTTCTTCGCTCATGACATCACCTCAGATTTCTCTGGCCATTTGCTGGGCAAGTCCTATGTCTCGGCGCTGGCTCGCCTTATTACCGCCACAGAGCAGAAAAACGACTCTCTGCCGGCGGATGGTGTAATAGAGACGATAGCCCTGGCCGACATTGACGCGGAGCTCACTTACGCCGCCTCCGACGGACCTATGGTCTCCGAAATTGCCCTCTTCGACGCGATCGATACGAACCAGAATCTGCGCCTGTACCCGTTTGTCCCATAGCCGAGCGAGCCAGCGAATGAATCTGTCGCTCTGGACTACCTCGTATCTCATAAGGATATTGTATCCAATTAGATACAGTTTGCCAAACTAACACGGTTGATAGCAGCAGGGAACTCACACCTGCTACATCGAGATTGCGCCACCGTCTATGACCAGCTCGGAGCCGGTGACGTAGGAGGAGTCGTCGGAGGCGAGGTAAAGGACGCCTTTGGCTATTTCGTCAACTGTGCCGAGGCGACGCATGGGAACGCGCTCCAGGCGGGCTTCCAGACGGCTGGGGTCGGCCATCGCGGACTGAATCATGTCTGTGTCGATGGGACCCGGATGGACCGAGTTGCAGCGGATGCCGTCGGCGGCGTGCTGGGATGCTGTGACCTTGCTGAAGATGCGGACGGCTCCCTTGCTGGCGGCGTAGGCGGGTTCCTGGTGCTGGCTCTGGGCGATTCCGGCGACGGAGGAGATGTTGACGATGGAGCCGCCGCCCGCCTTTCGCATTTCGGGGATGGCGTGCTTGGTTCCGAGGAATACGCCCTTGGCGTTGACCTCGAAGATGCGGTCCCACTCGTCGCCGGTGCGGTCCTCGATGGCTGCCTTCTGAATTACGATGGCGGCGTTGTTCACGAGGATGTCGAGCTTGCCGTACTTGGAAACTGCGGCCTCGACGGCGCTTTCCCAGTCGGCTTCGCTGGTTACGTCGAGGTGGACGTAGAGCGCGTCGCCGCCGAGTTCATTGATTTCGGCTTCGACCTGCTGTCCCTGCTCGTCGAGGATGTCGCCGAGGACTACCTTCGCGCCTTCTCCGGCGAAGAGGCGTGCTTCAGCCGCGCCCTGTCCGCGCGCGCCGCCGCTGATGAGTGCTACTTTGCCGTCGAGCTTGCCCATGATGTACCTCCGGGAGTCGGTCAGTTTTTCAGTTCGTCAGTCGGTCATACTCGTCGTGCAGTCCAATCCATACCCAAACAAATCCATCCTCGTCTTCAACCGCAAGCGCCCTGTATCCAAGTCCTACACGCGCCGACCAGTATTTCCCAACCTTCTTAAAATTGAGTGACGGATGCCTTGGATTAGACTTCAGTAGTTCAAAGTTTCGTCTCGCCACTCGCTGAGTGGATTCAGGCAACTGGTCGAAACATCTCCAAAAGCGCGGCGCAGTTCGATGCACTTATAGTTCTCTGAGAGTGCCATCCCTCTTCGCTGCGAGGGCTTCAGCTTCCAAGAAATCCAGCTTGCCACTCTTTGAGTCTGCTTCTATTTGTGCATCCCACCTTTCCCAGTCCAGTTCGGTTATCCACTGGAGCAGGTCTCGGTAGTCGCTCTCATCAAGTGTCAGTATCGCCTGTTGTATTTCGGGGACGCTTGTCATTTATCGCTCCCAGTTTCGCTTCCGCCCGCACGGAGTAAGCGAAATTTCACCCCTATCCTAACCTTCCCCCATCGAGGAGGAAGGGACTGATACCTAATACGTCTGCAATTGCGGAATCTCCAGTTCGTTGCAGATTTCTTCGAACCAGCCTATGACCTCGGTGTGCAGGGGTGTGCCGTTGGCGCGGCGGTCCTGCTCCTCTTCGTACTCGGAGAGTCCGGGGTATAGGACGCGCTCGCTGCCGGGCTCAGGCGGAGTCTCGCGCAGGGTGCGGAGCATCTGATCCATGTTGTCCTTGAATGCGTCAACGTCTGTGAACGCGGCGATGTTGTATGCGGCGAAGTAGTGCTTGTAGCCGCTCTCGAAGAACTCCTCATCAAATACGACGGGCAAGGAACCGGACAGGAAGGCGCAGAGTATGTCCACAATCATGAGGAAGCCGTAGCCCTTGTGTGAGCCGTTCTCGCGGGTGCCTCCCATGGGAAGCAGGCTGCCGTAATTGACGCCCTCGCCGCCGGGTACGGCCGTCTCCTCCATGATGGGGTTGCCTTCCTCGTCAGAGATCCAGCCTGGGAGCAGGTCTGAGCCGACCCTGCGCGCGAGAGAGAACTTGTTGCCTGCAATCTGCGACGTGGCGGCGTCGAAGAGCAGCGGCGCTTCCTTGTTGGCGGGCGCAGCGATGGAAATGGGGTTCGTGCCAAAGCGCCCTTCCGCGCCGAAAGTGGGCAGGACGCCCCTACCTGCGGAGGTGGCGCACATGCCTACCATGTCGTGCTGGGCGGCGTACATGGAGAAGTGACCGACCGCGCCGAGATGCGCGCCGTTGTTCATAGTTACGACGCCGAAGCCGACATCGCGCGCCTTCTCGATGGCAATGTCCATCGCGCGCCTGCCAAGCACGACGCCAAGTCCCTTATCCGCGTTGATGACAGCGGTCCCGCGTGTCTGGCGCTCGATGCGCCAGTCGGGTTGCGGGTTGACCTGCCCGCTGGTGTACTGGGTGACGTAGGCGCGCAGCATGTTGGATACGCCATGCGTCTCGACGCCGCGCAGGTCAGTCATGGCGAGGACCTCGGCGGCTTCCTTGGCGTCGGACTCGGAGTTGCCCATCTTCTCGAAGATCGCCTGAATTACTTCCTCCAGCGACTCGATGGGGACGCGCACTTCGTATTTCTTGGGTACTTTGAATCTTTCGAGCATTCTTTGACCTCACACGAGAATTTACATCGATGGACGGGATGGATAGGTTATTTGGCTTGTAATAATAGCAAAATTCGGTGGGACTCATCGTAACACGAAAGCGTGCTATAATTCTGCCCGTTCGTAAAATGACTTGAACAGTGTAACAAGGCGCAAAAGCCATAAGGAAGGTTGCTCCAATGGGTGAAAAGGGTCTCAGAGTCAGCTATGGAAAGTATGTGTATGAGCATGTGCCCGGGTGGGGCAGCCTGCCGGATGGCTGGGAGTGGAACCACGCGGTGGGCGTGGCAGTTGACGGACAGGATCGCATCTTCGTGTACAACAGGAGCGACCACCCGATAATCGTACTGGACACGGATGGCAATGTAATCAATCACTGGGGCGAAGGGCAGTTCGGCTCGGCGCACCACATCGAGGCGGGGCCGGACGGCAGCGTCTATACGACGGACATCGGCGATCACACGGTGCGGAAGTGGACGGCGGACGGCGAGTTGCTGATGACGCTGGGCGATCCCGACAATGTACCGGAGGCGTTCAGCGGTGAGCCGTTCAACAGGCCGACGGACATTGCGATTGCGGCGGACGGGTCGCTTTACATCGCGGACGGATACGGCAACGCGCGCGTACATCACTATACGGCGACGGGCGAGCGGATTCATTCGTGGGGCGAGCCGGGCGAGGGCCCGGGGCAGTTCCGCATCCCGCATGGCGTCTGCGTCAGCGCTGAGGGGCTGATCTACGTGGTGGACAGGGAGAACAGCCGCATACAGGTGTTCACGCCGGGCGGAGAGTACCTGAGCGAGTGGGGTGGCGTACACAGGCCCGACCATATCGTACAGGGGCCGGACGGCAACATGTTCGTAACCGACTTGGGCTTCCACCAGGGGCTTGGGCCGGACCAGCCCAGTCCAAACGCGCTGTCGCATCCGGCGGGGGTGAAGATTCTGACGCCTACGGGCCAGTGGCTCGGCGGCTGGGGCATGAGTTCGGACACGCCCGGCGACATCATCGCGGGGCACGCGGTGGCTATGGACTCCAGCGGCGACCTGTACGTAGGTGAGACGCTGGACGGCGCGAGGGTGCAGAAGTTCGCGCGGATTGCGTAATTGACATGGATTAACGGGATGGACAGGATAGAGGGGATATATCCTGTCCATGCATGTCAGTTCACCCTGTATATGACCACATCGCCCTGCTGGAACACAGGGGCGGCGATGTCATCAAACTTTGGAATGCCTTCGACGCCATACTTGTCTCGCTCACGCGGGCTGATATACACGAAGTCGATGTCGTACTTGTACAGAATGATTTGCGCCTCCGCGGGATCGAGTGTAGTGTAGATAAGCTCGACTTCCCCCGCCTTCTCATTAAAGTACTGATCTCTCAACGCGCGCGAAACTTCCGGCGTCTCCGCATCGAACTGCTCCCAGCCGCCGCGCCACTGCTTCTGATGGCCCAGCCAGTTGACGATGGTGGGCAAGCCTGTGCTGCGCGAGACCAGCGCCCAGTCGCTCCACTCGCCGACAGCCTCGACGATTGCGGCGTCGGGCGGCGCGTTTTGCTTCAGCCACTCGATGGCATCGTATTCGGCGGGGTTGTTCTGCCGCACATACGATAGGCCGTCGAGTGTGCGCCCCGCGTATGGCGTATCAGGCTTTGTATTCACGGCGGCGAGCGGGTAGTACAGCGATCCCAGTAACAACAGAGCGAATGCTACCGCCCAAACATACGAGAACGCTGTGCTCCAGCCCTTGAGATTGCGGATTGTTCTCAGCCAGAAATAGACGGCGAAGGCGGACGCGGCGGCTAGCAGTATCCACGCCTGGTAGTAGAGCTTGAACACCGTGTTGCCACGGTTGTTGAAGAAGTCGCGGATGAACAAGAACTCAGCGCCGATGATTAGCCCTAGGCCCAGCACTGCCAGCAGCGTCGCGAACAGCCTGCCGCCTTCGTTCTCCTGCCTCGCCAGATAGAGCGCGTTATAGACGCCGATAGCCGCCAGACCCGTCAGAGGAAGAATGCCGACGAAACGCCCGATAGCCTCTTCGATGCTGCCGTCGCTGGGCAGGTACGCGAGCGCCCACAGCAGCCACGGCACGAATGCGAGCGCGAGCGCGGTGAAAATCTGCGCCGCCCAGTCGCGCTGGATCGTCGTCTGCCAGAATGTTGCCAGCAGGAAGGGCGCTACCGCCGTCAGGAAGAGGCCCCACACGATGAACGTGTGGACTGCGCGCGTGTGCGTGACGACCACGCCAATGCCGTTCACTCCGGCATTGATGTCCAGCAGGTAGGGCGAGAACATAAGGGCGGCGAGGACGATGACCGCCAAGACGACCGGAAAGAGCGCAAGAGCGAATGACTGCCGGATGTCATTGCCCTCTCTATACTGCCGGAGCGCTAAAACGCCTATCAGTAGCGCGGCGAATGTGGGCATGTCCCAGAGGTTGTTGAAACCCAGCCCGCCGAGAACCAGCGCCGCCATGAGAATGATGGCGTAGGTGTAGGGGCTACGGTAACTACGCCAGAAATCGGCGGGCAGGCGATAGAAATTGAGCGCGATACTGACGAATAGCAGCACGAACGGGACTGACATCACATGCGGGTGCATGTCGCCCAGCAGGAAGCTGAAGAACGGGAACTCCTGAATCGTGTTGTCGATGAAGTGAATGCCGTCGAAGGTGTTGATGACGCGGCTGGCGTGGAACCACCACCAGAAATCGGGCGGCGTCCAGCTCTGAGGCGGCATGTCGGCGGGTCCGTCCAGACCGTTGATGCGAATCCAGTCATAGAAGCCCTGCGAACCCATGCCGTTCAGCCGCATGAACTCCAGCACGCCCTCAAGGTTGGAGACGATGCCGAGGAACAGCGTGGCGGCGATGCCCGCCACGATTGCATAACCCCAGCGCGCCTTGTCCATGCGCACCATATTGAAGACTAAGCCAAAGATACCCATCGCCCCCATCGCCGGTATCAGCGCCATCGCAAGGTTGTAGGCGATGTTGGAGGGTACAGCGGCAATCTGGCTGATTGCGCCCATCATCCAGTAGCCGAAATAGTAGTAGCTGATGGACTCGCCGCGCAGCCAGGGGTCTTCAGGGTGTCCGACCTGTGAGTTGATGGACGCCGACAGTAGGGCGAGGTCCATTGGCTGCTCGGTGTGGTTGATGAAGGGGTCGTATGAGCGGAATACCGCCCAGCCGATGAAGAAGACGAGGAACACCGCCTCGGCGTTGATGAGAGTGCGCCACTCGCGGACGATGAAGTCGCGGAGTTCGTCGAGGTTGCGGTAGGCGATGTACGCGGACACCGTCGCCATCAGCAGCACGAGCGCGATGGCGATGGGCTGTCCGGTCGGGACGTGCGCCAGTCCCAGAATCCAGAACAGGTACGAGACGAGCAGAATGCCGAAGGGTTTGCTGAGGGTAAAGCCCCTGTCAGCAAGTCTTGGGAGAAGGTAGAAGGCAAGCGGAAAAGCCGCCAGCCCGATGAGTTCTACGGTGAGGAGCCATAAGAGGGCGTCGAGCATGATGGGGGATTATACTATGGGTGGGGGTGGGGGAGTAGGGGTTAGGGTGTGGAAGTGCCGATGGGGATTGAGAAGGCGTCAATTCTGGCGTCTCTATCGTTGTCCAATCGACGTGTGCGCTCTTCTCGTCTTCCAACTCCCAAAACTGTCAGGATGCAGTCCGTATCTTGCTCCACAGTTTGCCCGCGGAACAGTTCGGTCCCGATGCCGATGCTGAACACATTGTCATCAAAGCGAATGTGCCTGTCGTGTCCAGGCCTTCTGAATCTATCGTCTCTAAACAATCTCACTTCAAGGCTTGATATACCATTGTCCCTGAGTTCGTTACCCTTGGATGCCAGTTTGTTCCGTATTGTTGAAGCTTCTTCGCTAGCATTTCTTCCAGGATCGGGTGATGAGTAGATTGTGACGTTGCAGCCATTCGAGTCTCGATCTATGAAGTCCAGTAGTCTGAGTAGGCCATCGATGTTCTGATTGTTGTCGTCACGAACTCCGTAGCGATCAAATATCACGACACTCTGCGAAAAGGCGGCAAACCGCTGAAAGCGCTCTTGCCATAGAATCTCGACCGGCTTATTTATGCGTACCAATTCCTGACTTCGCCGGTTTGAATACTCGAACTTCTGAGATTGGTCAATCTCGCATAGCCTGACGCCTTCAACATCGCCGAAGAGCTTACCTTCGCCTTCCGGTATGTCTAATTCCAGAGCGCGAGTTTCTTCCAGTACGGCAAGTTCAAATTCGTCAACTTGCGCTAAATCATGAGGTTCTTCTATGTCCGAAAAGTCGAATTCGCCGCCACCTGACATAGGGGAGTAACGATAGCGACGCGGATGCTTCAGCACTTGCTCCCATGTTCTTTGCCATCGGCTTTGTGGACCCTGCCGTAGCTTTGCGACTCTTGCTCTTATGGCATCGTCGCGAGGGTCGGGATACACTAGAACGCCGAATCGTTCCCATACTTGAATCAGGCGCTTATTGCAGGCTTGGGTCGTGGAGTTGTCAATGGCGTCTGGCTCGATGGCAAACTTTATCAGCATATTCGAACTTCGTTTGGTGATTAGTCCGCCGGATGGAGCTGATTCTCAGGTTCAGCCATGAGCTCGTTGAACGCCTCGTCGAAGAAGCCATGAGGCCAGTGGTCAATGAAGTCGCCATTCTCGTCCATCTCTAGTCGGATGATGGCGCTGCCTTCTACGCCATTATCTTCCGATGGGTCAACATAAAGCACCGATATGTCGTCAGGGCTGATTTTACCTTCGCGGATGCGGCGTTGGAGGCGCGTTATCAGCAACTCGCTGTGCGTCTCCACGATCCACTGCTTGCGCTTGCCGGGTTCGTCGGCGATGGTGTCAATCATCAGGTCAGCGATGTTCGCCTGAAGGCGGGGGTGCAGGTGGATTTCCGGCTGCTCGACGCAGAGTATCGAGCCTTCCTGCGAGGCGATGCCTTCGATGATTACGGGCAGGATTTGGTTGATGCCGTAGCCAACATCGGCGAGGGTTACAGCGAAATCCTCGTCTAGTAAGTTCCCCTCTTTGTCAAGAGGCATGAGTTCGATGGTAATGAATTCGCCCGCGAGCAATGCTTCTTCCAATTTTCTCGCATGGATATCGTAAGGAATTTCAAACCGCCTGAACCAGCGATTCACCGTATCTTCAACACCTTCGGTATCGCGAGCAAGTACATTGGCAGAGTGCTCACCCCGTACACCTGTGAAACCCGACGATGTGTCACTTTCGGACGAAAGGTCATAAAGCCTTTCTGGAGCGCTTCGCAATGGCCCTAGGTAGTTGACTGAATTCAGATGGCGTTCGTAGTCAGTTGGAGTGTTTTCACGGAATAATACCTCAATCTGATTTTCAGACAGATTGAACCCTTCGATACCAAGAGCCAGCTTCAGCGCTCGTTCCAATTCTAGTTCGGATGCCAGATCTGTTTCTATATCTTCTCCCCGTACCCATGCAGTCTCCAGAAGCGATGTCCGTGCTCGTGCCAATGCCCGAGCCCCTGCCCCTACCAATGTCCGTGTACCTTCAACGGTTCGAGCATTCTCTAGTATTTGTGCTAATTCCGCTGCTCCTATCAGCGACGTCGCTCCGCCCATCACGAATCCATCTACATATTCCATTAATGCCTCTGCCAGTGGCACTACTTCGTCGATCAGTTTGTCTTCATCCATGAGAAACCACATCGGCAGAAAAGAGGAAGTATCATAGTGACTGTACGCGATATTGTTCTCAATGGGCATCCCTAGCACTTTGATATCCACGGCGTCCGAATCACTCTCTGCTATAAAAACGTTCTTAACACCATCAGGTAATTTTATGACAGCTTCAACCAAAGATTCTTTGTCTTCTGATGTAACGATTTTGTGGGTCACACTGGATATATCCCCATTGCTCAAGCACGTTAGGCCTATCGTAGTTTCGGAAAATTCAATCTCGGAATCTGGCTGAGTGTCCTTATACTTGATCTCAATGTCCATGTTCCGTTCTGCTTCATGCTTATGAAGGATAGCCAGCGAACTGCCAAAGTCCACCAATTCACCTCTGGGCGCAAGCGCTCTTCTCGCAGATAGGCCATAGCCATTCTTCAGCGACTGCTTAAGCAGCAGCAACGCCTGTATGATGCTACTCTTGCCACCCGAGTTGGGGCCGTAGATCAGAGTGATTTTGGACAGGGGGGCTTCTTGCACCTCGTCGCCGAATGCTTTGAAGTTTCGCAGTCCTATGCCTGTGAGCATGGTGTGGCGTCCTGTGGGCTGGGCCGTTCCTTGAGTTAGCCATCCATTGTAGCAAAGGCTGGGTGGGTTACAAGGATTTATCGCGTTACTTACGAAACATCATCAAGTATCTCCTCCGAGGATACGAATTGTCCCACTTCCAGCTCAGCCATGCCTTCGGCTACGGCTTGGCGTTCGTATCCAGTTTCGGGTTCGTCGTCTTCGGGCGCGCAAAGTAGTGCCGTCAGCACAGGGTCTGACTGACTCATTTTCACCCCCATCCTAACCTTCCCCCGTCAAAGGGGGAAGGGACTTTTGGTTCTCCTACCCCGCACTCACCAAACTATTCAGCGCCCTGATCTCCGGGGACTCCGTATCGGCGTTCTGCCACTCTTGCGCCACCATCTTCAGGGTGTTCTTGGCGGTCTCGACTTCGCCGGAGCTTGCCTTGGTGCGGGCGAGCCAGTAGCTGTCCCGGACGGAGGCGCGGCGGTTTAGGCGCTCGCGGAGCAGGTCTTCGGCGTTGTCGTATTGCTCGGCGCGGATGTATGACTCCAGCAGTGTGTCCTCGAAAACTTCGCGCTGGGCGTGGCTGCCGCCGATGCGGGCAAGCTGCGGGAATACGGGTCCGAGGTATCGCGCCGCGTCTTCGTAGCGGTCGTCGGCGAATGCGCTGATGCCCTTGACGAGGGGGAGCGTAACCTCTTTGGCAAGGGCGTCGCCCTGTCCGGCGAGGTCGCGCAGACGGGTCTTGACACCGTTGAGCCGCTCTTCGTCTCCGCTGGCGGCGAATGCGAGGGCGGCGTGGGTGTCACGGAATGCGGGTCCGGGTGTGGTCGCGGCGGGTGATGCCTGCTCGGCTATCTCCTGCGGCGGGAACGGCGTGCCGCAGCCGCCATAGACCTTGAGCCGCCACATGAGGGATGAGCTGTCCATAAGCGAGTTCGCGCTCTTTTCCACGACGGTGGGGCGGATGACGTCCTCGTATATCTTGACGGCGTCGGAGTATTTGCCCTGCGCCAACTCGAAGAGAGCCTGATGCCAGGAGAGGTGGATGTTGAAGGGGGCGCGGCTGTCGTAGCCCTTGAGCCAGTTGCCGAGGAAGTCGCCGCCATCCACCGCGTTGCCCTTCTCGAAATAGACGTGCGCGACGGAGTGCGATGCGTGTCCGCTGGTGGGGCGACCGGCAAGGGAGCGCTCTGCGAGGGAAAGGGCTTTGTCGAGGCGTCCGGTCTCGTGGTGCGCGAAGGCGTACTGTCCGAGGAATGCCCAGTCGTCGCCGTAGCTGGATTCGAGCTTCTGAAGCATGGCGTAGAGTTCATCCGGGAAGTTCTGCACGCCGGCGCCGCTGCATCCGAGTAGGTACAGGCGGTTGGCGACGCGCATCATTACGGCGTCGCGAGGGAACTCGTCGAGGTGTTCAAGGGTGACGGCGAGGGACTGTGGACCGTGGCCGTTGATGAAGAGGGAGATGCCTTCGACGTGCCCCTGCTCGCGGCGGGTCGCGCTATCGACGAGCTGCTTGGCCTTGGCGACGCTTGCCTTGGCTTCTGCCGGCGCGCCGCGGAGCATCTGCAACATGCTGATGCCGGCGTAGGGGAGCGCAAAGCCTTCGTCAGCGTCTATCGCCTGCTGATAGAGCTGCTCAGTGCCGTAGCCCTGTTCGAGGAAAATATCAACGCCCTCGACGTAGTGCTCGGCTGCTGCCGCTGATGTTGTGGACATGGGGAGTCCGTAGCGGTCTCGGATTGTGGCTGTGGCTGTCATGGGTGTGCCTCCTGTGGTGAGTATTTCGGTTAGTCGGTAAATTGGTATTGCAGTTTCCCAAATAGATATTACACTCTTGTCGTCTCGCCGGCTGCTGCCAAGTCTTGGACAGGCGAGGCGTCGCGTCTTTTCGCGTCCTCCTCTGATTCCATGGGCGGCTCCCAGTCGTCGGGGAGCGGTTCATATAGCGGCTCGATTGCGCTGACATCAACCGTGGCGCGCGCTACTTCGAGGTCGTACATCAGCTGGAGTCGCATCCAGAATTCTGCGCTCTGATCGAAAGCCTTTGCGATTCTCATCGCCATTTCCGCGGTGACCGGAGCGCGGCGGTTCATGATTTGGCTGATGCGATAGGTTGTAACGCCGAGGGCTTCGGCAAATTGGGCATGGGAAATTTCTAGGTCTTCTAAGAACAGTTCAAGATGTTCGCCAGGGTGGATGAACTTAGCGTCGTGCATCTGCAAATTCTCCCTAGTGATAGTCTGTAACTTCAATGTCGTCCATCGCGCCATATCGTGTCCACCGAAAGCATACACGCCACTGGTCGTTGATGCGTATGCTGTGCTGCCCTCTGCGGTTTCCACGCAAGGCTTCAAGCCTATTGGAGCGCGGTTTGGCAAGGCGCGTTAGGTTAGTCGCCTCGATTACCATCTGCAACTTAATACGCGCTCTGCGCTGGATGTCAGGCGGCAGTCGGCGGCTTATTCCGTCGTAATAGAATCGCTCAGTATCCCTGTCTCTGAATCTGTTCACTAGCTTGGATGATAGATAGTGTACGCGATGATGTCAAAGTAGGCTTGCCACTAACGCAGACCGTGCTTGTGCTCATTCCTTGTCGTCAGCGAACAGGCTTTCCACGAACGCCTCCGGGTCGAAAGGCGCGAGGTCTTCCGGCTGCTCGCCTGTGCCTATGAAGAGGACGGGCAGGTCAAGCTCGTCGCCGATGGCGAAGACGACGCCACCCTTGGACGAGCTATCGACTTTGGCGAGCAGGACGCCTTCGCAGTCAACGGCTTCGGCGAAGGCGCGCGCCTGCATGAGACCGTTCTGGCCGGTGGTGGCGTCTATGGTGAGCAGGACGCGCTGGGAGTCGGCGCCCTGACGCGATAGGACGCGCTGCATCTTCTTCAGCTCCTCCATAAGGTTGAACTTGGTGTGCAGGCGTCCGGCGGTATCTATGATGACGACATCGACATCGCGGGCGCGGGCGGCTTGCAGCGTGTCGAAGGCGACCGCGCCGGGGTCCGCTCCCTGCCGATGGGCTATGACATCGACGTCAAGGCGCTCGCCCCAGACCTGAATCTGGTCGATGGCGGCTGCGCGGAATGTGTCTGCCGCGCCGATGAGGACGCTATTGCCCTCGTCCAGGTAGAGCTTGGTCAGCTTGGCGATGCTGGTGGTCTTGCCGACACCGTTGACGCCGACCATGAGGATTACGAGAGGCTTCTCATCGACTTCCAGCGCCCGGTCAACGTCGTCGAAGTCAACGAGGTAGAGCATCTCTTCACGGAGTAGCGCGAGCGCGTCCTGCGGATCCGAAATACGGCGGTCGCGCACCTGGTCGCGGAGCCGCTCGATCAGCTTGAAGGTTGTCTCCACACCGACATCTGCTGAGATTAGCAACTCTTCGAGTTCATCCCAAAGGCTGTCGTCAATCTGCCGGCGGCGAAACAATCCCGTCATTTGTCCGAAGAATGTCTGGCGGGATCGCTTGACGGCTTGTTCGGTTTTTGCTTTGTCTTCTTGGGTTGAGCGGCGGCGGAATAGTTTGAGCATTTTTCGTGTAGTGACTCTCTGTGGTGGCGGTCGGCGTGGTCTGGACAGGCGCGTCGTGGGAAAAACTCCACCCCCATCCTAACCTTCCCCCATCGAGGGGGAAGGAATTTATGTGCTTTAGTTGGAGGCGATTTTGATGATTACGCGCTGGTCGTCGGGTTCACGGCCCTCAAACACATCCGTGCCGACATACTTCTTAGCTAGTGAGTCAATGTGCTCGATGGCGCCTTCCTGCTCGAATTCGACAACGCGCCCTCGAATAGTAACCTGCTCGTAAGGATTGTCCGCGTTCAGGATCGCCACTGCCACACGTGGGTCCCGACGGAGATTCTTCGTTTTGACGCGCCCTTCGGCAGTGTTGAAGCGGACATGCTCGCCGTCGGTGTCAACCCACACAGCGGTTGCCTGCGGAGAGCCGTCGGGCATTATGGTTGCGATGATTCCCAGGTTCTTTCCTTCACTAAGCAGGCGGAGCGCGTCTGCACTTAGTTTGCTCATCAGCCTTTGCCTCCTTGGTCATTGCTCATCGCGGGCTGTCCGTAGGTAATGCTTTAACAAACAATTGGACACCCTTAATTTAGAGAGTAACATCAAGAACTGAGGCTAACAAGTTGAGCAAGCCGGATAGGGAAATGGGGATGGGGTGCGGGAAGCGTTCAGAGCTTTGGAGCGAGAGGTCAGGGGCAATGAAAACGGGAGCAGTCGAAAGGCTGCTCCCGCCGGTTTATCTATCCGTGGTGACTCGTCTATCCGAGGTAACCCTGGAACTCGCCGCGCTTGATGTTGCGGAAGTCCTTGCGGGCCTCGTCGAACTTGGGGCCACCCCAGCCTCTGCCCTTCTGGACGTTAGCGAGGTAGGAGTCGAACCCGGTGCGATGGCTGCGGATACCCCGAATGGAGCCTACGAATCTGTCAATCATTGTGCAACCTCCCTGTCTTAAAAGGTCTGCAATATGACCGTCTCATGCTGCCAAGATCGGCAGGTTTCTACGGTGCATATTTATGATAGCCAACCAATTACATTCCTTGAAGGCATATTGTCTAATATGATATATTTACTGTGGCAATGCACCAATGGTCTTGCACACTTCCGGAGGACTATCACGCAATGGAGATTCGTGAACTGAGAAGCTTTAGCACGGCGGCGCGCTTGCGGAGCATATCGAGGGCGGCGCGAGAACTGGGTTTGGGACAGCCGACGGTTACCACACACATCAAGAAGCTGGAAGAAGAGCTTGGGATGACGCTATTTGATCGAGTGAAGCGTCCGATACAACTCACACTCGCGGGACAAAGACTTTCGGACCTCGTTACGCCCTTGGTTGAAGGCATAGATTCGCTGCCCTCTATGACGGCGCTGGCGGAAGAGCGGGGTCCAGTCCATATTGCATCGACGCCCGACATCATTCCCCACACGCTGATCCGGGTCGTGCGAGTGTTCCTTAATCGTTATCCACGAGTACACCTGCGGATTCGCTCAGGCACGAGGACCGAGGTACTCCAGATGGTGGAAAGCGGAGATGTTGACCTTGGAGTCGTACAGCACTCGGAGAAGCGAGAGGCGCTGGAGTTTCAGGGTCTATTCCTGTACGAGCGAGTGTTGATAACGCCTCTGGACCATCCATTGATGAGGGAACCGTTGAATTCGCTCGACCAGATTGCGGAGTGGCCTCTAATCCTGATGGGACGCGGCACATACACGCGGCAGATTCTCGAAGAAGAGTTCAGGAGGCGAGGGGTAGATTATGACATCATGGTCGAACTGGACAGCATGGATATGATAAAGCGATATGTCGAGCTTGGTATGGGAATATCGGTCGGCCCACGCCTATCCATAGAGCCGGAGGACTCGCAGCGTGTTGGTGTCATAAGTCTTGCGAACTTCTTGCCTGTCGATCAGGCGGGTATCGTTACCTTGAAGGGGAAGACGGTATCGACGCCGACCCGCAACTTCATATCGGTCATGCAGGACGTGCTTTCGCCGGCGGGTTCGCGGCGGTGAGCCGGAGCGGTTAGTTCACTGTGCCGCTTGCGTCTTTGATGCCGACGAGTTCCGCAGTGACCACTATACGATGGTCATAGACCAGGCGAGGCACGCATGCCACCAACGTTAACTGCGCTGTATCGGAACCGTACAGTTTCAGGTCGTCTTCGTGCATGACTTCGGTGCGCGTAGTCCTGTACAGGTAGATGCTCCCATCGACGCTCTCCAGCTCTACGAACACGTCGTCGCCATCACGCAGCAGGTCCGGGATTTCCGGGAGGCGATGGAAGACATTGCCCTCACCCTTTATCGGACTTTCGAGATGTCCGAAGTACCATGCATTGCCTAGTTCACCGGGATTGGGCGACTGAGGTATATGCCCGACGAGGTGCTTAGGCGTCTCATACGCCCTGCTGTCTTCTAAGTTTAGAATATGCAGCTCTTGTATCCCGGAGTCCACGTCGATAAGCGGTATGGTGATGCGGCTGGTCAAGGCGCCTTCGCCTCGCCGCATCGCATCGTCCACTGCTGATACGGCACGGAAACCGTCGGGCAAAGTGGCGTCAGAGTTTGCCGGGTTGTACACATACGGCTCACCGCCAGCCCATAAGGGCTGCGCCCAGAATTTCGGGTGTATGTATATTGCCGGGTAGAGAGCAGAGTAGCTTTCCGTCGGACGGGCTGAAACTTGCTGATTGGCGGGTACGGCAGGAACGAGAGGCTTTGCCGATTCTTCTACGCCCACAGAATTGGTCATGGGTTTGTCGCCCATAGAATCGATCGCAATTCTCTCGGCAGGATTGGCTGCGGCTGGCTGCGATGATTCCGGCGGGATGGCAGGAGCCGCCCGAGTTGGCTGCGCGACCGAGAAGTTAAGCTCTTCGAGTTGAGAGCGTGCGCTTGCCGTGTAAGCGTAATAGCCGCTAACGAATGTGAGCAGGATTGCCCCCGCGAGTACCAATGCGATGCCGAGTGTTCGCCCCGACCGATTCAGACCAAGCCTAATAGCGGTCAGTCCATGCCGACGTGCAGGATTATTCGGATGGGCGTCGCTTCTCATCGGCCTTGCTCTACTATTGAGAATGGAGGACGGCACTTATGAAGATTATAGCGCAAGTGTCTTCGAGCATAAATGAAAAATGCGCCTGTGAGAAGGCGCAATGCACTCGCCAGACCTCTGGCAACCGTTAAACTAAAGCCAATAAAGAGGCTATATTCTATCGAGCGCGTGGAATATGCGCCGCGCCGTTGGCAATGGGTTCGTTAAGATACACATCGCCGTTGCGAATTTTAATGTTAAATCCGCAATCAGGGTCGCTGCATACCCACGCCTTGTAGTGAATCGGCGCCCCCTGGCTTCCAAAGTCCGACAGGGGGAGTAAACTGCCCACCGGGCAAGCTTTGCATTCCGGCCAAGTCTGCTGCACGGCACCCTCCTCAATCTTCTACACGACTTTCATGACCGACTATAACCTATAAATTATATCACTATCTTGCGTAGTTATACAATATGTCCTCAATATCGAGAAATATGGAAAGAATCCCGCATCGTGCCCTTTCGTCTTGCCTACAAAGGCGGGAAACCAGAAACCTGTTTGCTCAAAAAGCGCTTGAACTACCTTTCTGTATATCTCTTCAATATCAACATATCAATAATGCAGGTATGTCGTTAGTTTACATTAAATTCAAGGAACATGACAAGGGAAGGTATTTCGTGCTAGAAAATTGCGAACTGCGCCTATAAGTTTGCTTGCGAAAGTAAAAGCGCATTTAACCACTCACTGTGTTTACAGGTGAGAACGTAAACTTTACTTCCAGGGAAGCGGTGATTGTCTTATGCGCTGATAGACCGCGCCGCTCGGTTGCAATGTGCTCTTCATAAGACTGATGGATCTTACTGAGATCGCCTGATTTGCAGGCAATCGTATTGCAGATAGGGCGTCAATTGCGCGTTGTCTGTCGAAACGCGATGCCCTATGGTGCATCCTGCCAATCGTGAGGTGCGGGTTGAACGGCTGCCTTTCCGCTGCGAATCCGACCGACATCAACGCCTCTTCGACTTCTGCTTGCTGAAGCCTGAGGGCCTTGAGATCGCCATCCAAGCCGATCCATAGGACCCTAGCTCGCTTCGTGTTGGGAAACACTCCCGGCGTGCCCAGGGTCAAACTGAAGGGAGTCTGCTGAGAAGCCGCATGTTTCATGGCGTCGGCAACACGCGGCACCTGTGAATCTTCGATGTCTCCGAGGAATTTCAGTGTTAGGTGGACTCCTTCAGGACGCACCAGGCGCAAATTATCGATCTGCTTTTGGCGCAAAGTCTCGATTGCGGCAGCGATGTGCGCTTTAGTATTGTCGTCGAGTTCAATGGCAACGAAGGTGCGCATGGTGTTTTTCGTGTCGTAGCTCAGTCTCAGTATTCCTCGCCTTCATCATGTTATGGGCGGGGATTGGGGCGTAAACCGTTGAGTTCGATACTTCAGGCTTCGACCCGCACCGTAACGATGTCTATGTTGTGATATTTGCGATGCTGGACAGAGTAGGCATAATGCCGCAGCAGGCGGAAGGATATTTCGCGCTCGTCCTGTATCTCAGGTTGTTCGTCCAGGTACGCCAGCCTGTCCTGGAGATTGTTTTCCTCTTCGGAGGTCATTATGAACTCCATTTCGATGGCTCCATCATCGGGGCGCACGCCGATAATCATGCGCTGGCGGTCGTTGTCCGCCAGACCGTCATCTTGCGTCAGCAGACTGGACATAGTTTCTTCGCCGGCCGAGCGCAGACGCTGGGCCGATGCCTCTGTCCAGCCGGCGCGAGACGCGCACTCCTGGAGGAATGTGTCAACCTCGGACAGGGCCGACATACTCGCTTCAACATTCAGGCGTCTGCGCCGCGGAGAGGTCAATTCCATAAAGGCGTTCATCAGAATCGCAGCGAAGCCGCCGGTCGTCATGCCGTTGCCGAGAAGCGTTCCCCAGGCGCCATCCAGCAAATGAGGGAATATCCACTGGTACTGGAAGCCCAGCCCTATCCAGAACGCTACTCCCGCAACTATGGCTTTTCGTGCATCCAGCCCGTCCTGCGCGATCATTCTGACGCCCTGTATGAAAATCAGACTGAATATGGTGATCATATATCCGGCGGCGACAGGATTGGGAATCGCAAGCAGCAGGGCGAGCGCCTTGGGCAGCAGCGCAAGACCTATCAGTATGATCCCTGCCCACACTCCGACGCGGCGCGCGGCGTTCCCGGTCAGAGAAACGCTTCCAATGCTGGATGGATAGACCGTGTTGGCAACCGTCCCCACAAGCCCGCAAAGCAGGTTGCCTATTCCCTCGCCGTTGACAGCGCCTTGCACCGTGCGAAAGTCGGTTGCGCGCGGTCTGCGACGCGACGCCTGCTGAATGGCAACTCCGTCGCCAATCGCCTTGATGGAGGATACGAGGGCAATCGCCAGGAACGCCGGAAGAAAAGCGAGGAACTCGCCGTTCGGAATCAAGTGGAAGCCACGCCACTCGGCGGTATCCGGGATACCGACCCAAGGGGCATCGATTACGCTCCGAATGTCGCTCAGCCCAAACGCCGCGGCAATCACCCAGCCTATTGCGATTGCAATCAGCGGTGTCCACTGCTGCAAGTTGCGCGGCGCGCGCAAGGTCAACGCCACCACGGCAACGAGTGTTACCAAGACCAAGACCGGAGTGACGGCAGGCGCCGGCGTGACGGGCACATCGCCCATCATATCGAACACGGAAGTCATGACCGCGAGCGCCATCATCATCAGTATCGTGCCGGATACCACAGGCGTGATGACCCGGCGCAGCGCCGAGAGCCGCGAAGCCAGCACGAACTGAAACAGCGCCGAGACCACGATGAGGCTCGCCATCATCGCCGGCCCGCCGTCCGCCAGCGCGGTGATGCACACCGGAACGAAGACGGGAGATGGACCCATGATGAGAACATACCCTGCCCCCAACCGCCAGACTCGTAGGGACTGTATGATCGTGGTCACTCCACCGGCTGCAAGCGCCGCGAAAAGGCTCCACAGCAGGTAACCCTCGGTCTCCCCCGCCGCCCGCACAATAATCACCGTGGTCACCGTCATGGTCGCCAGCGCCACGATTATGAACTGAAAGCCCACGCCGATGGCGATGGGAATGGGACACCGCTCCTCCGGCTCATATAGAAGGTTCGTGTTCACCTGTGCCGCTGACAAAGTTGCTCCTGCTCAAAACCGCGCTGTAGTGAAGCATTTCATCCCTTCTCATTCTAAACCCGTCATTCCTGTGCAGGCAGGAATCCAGAAGGGTAAAAGTGGGGATAAAGTCCCTTCCCCCGTCAAGGGGGAAGGTTAGGATGGGGGTGATACTAACCATTCCCAGCAATAAGACAATCACGCAGATCGCCCAAGGCATTATACCAGCACACAAGCGTATCCAGAGAATAGGCGGCGTTTGCCGGGCTGGGATTGGGCACCAGAAACACCCGGGAACGACCGATAGAGAGCGGCTGCAATCCCAATTCTATGGATGCGATGGTATTGCCTTCTGCGTACTTGAGATAATTGCGATAAGCGACAGCGCCATGGAAGCAAACTATCAGCGGCTCATACCGCTCCAGTTGCTCCCGCAGCACAGGCGCCCACTCCCTATAATCGGCCGCGCGCAGATCGGATGCGCCTCTAGTCGGACGCTTCACGATGTCGGTCATGCCGATGCCATGCTCAAGTATCCTGTAGTCGGTTTTTGTGTCAAGCGGCTCGGCAAGCAGTCCGGATCTGTTGATAGCTCGCCAGAAGCGGTTGCGCGGCGTGGCGAAGTAGTGTCCGACTTCGACCGAGTAGAGGCTTGGGTTCAAGCCTACGAGGACGATGTCGAGGTCCGGCTTCAGATAGTCAGGCAGCGTTTCCATGAAACTAACAGGATTTACAAGATGGTTAGGATAGTGGGACGCTAGGCTATATTGACATTTCGTTGTCGGCGATCACTTTTCTGTCGATTCACTCTTTTTGTGTCATTTCGAGCGAAGCGAGAAATCTAAAATCGGAGACAGGCGCGTGTACAACGAATTGAGATTCTTCACTCCGCTGCGCTGCGTTCAGAATGACAGACCGATAAACTGACTGACGCTAATAAGGCATCCGGGCGTCGGGGTGCTCGCGGATGTAGTGGACCTGGCGCACGCTAAAGTCCTCCTGAAGCTGGATGGTGAGGCCGCCGTCAACGACGAGCGCATGCCCAGTTATGAACGACGCCTCTTCGGAGCAGAGGAAGGATACGGCATTGGCGATGTCCAGGGGGACGCCGGTGCGCCTCACAGGATACTGGTCCTCAAAATACCGTAGTCCGGCGGGATTTTCGTCCCAGCGTTCCTGCTGGCGCTCGGTGACGATATGCCCGGGGCAGATGGCATTGACGCGAATGCCGTCCGGCCCGAAATCAATCGCCATCTGTTTCGTTATTCCGATGACGGCTGACTTCCCCGCTTCGTATATGAGCTTGCGGGGCGCCATTAGCAGGCCATGTACTGAGGATATGTTGATGACGCTGCCTCCGCCCGCAGCCCGCATATGCGGCACTGCATGCTTGGCTGCGAGGAAGTGCGCCTTCACCAGCGTCGCCATACCCGCGTCCCATGCATCTTCACTCACTGTGAGCGCGTCGCCGTCGCCTTCGTCCGTCGGGCTGAAGGCGTTATTGACGAGTATGTCGAGCCGGCCCCAATGGTCCACGGCGCGTTCAACCATAGCGGCGATGTCATCATGGCTGCCGACATTGGTGGATATGACCTCGGCTGCGCCTCCCGCGCCGCGAATGGCTTCGGCGTTCGCCTTGGCTTCAGTCATGTTGATGTCGGCAATGAGTACGCTTGCTCCCTGTTCGGCGAGCAAGCGCGCCGTGGCTCCGCCGATACCTGCTGCGCCGCCCGTTACTACCGCCACTTTGTCCGCGAACTTTTCCATACTTGAACCTCACTTCTGCACTGATGAAAGGGGAAGGGAAAGAGATGCCTTCTGATTGTACTGCTTTGGTCGAGGGACTGAAAGCGATGTCCTTTGCAAATCGGCAGTCTGCTAGAATAGCCACAGTTACGGAACAGCAACCTTGACTATTGTAAGGCGCGGTGCGCCGGATTGTAGAGGAAGTGCCATGAAGTGGAGTTCGGCAGTATCGGAAGAATCTACGCTGACAGATGCCTTCGATGAGTGCGCGCGCAGGTTGGAGGGTGAGCTTGGTGGATTGATGCCTCACATGGTTGCCGCTTTCGTGTCACCGCATTACGCTCACGAATATGAAACGCTCACGGCGCTAGTTTCAGAGCGTTTCGGTGATGCGCTACTGGTGGGATGCAGTGGTGGCGGCGTCATCGGCGCGGCGACCGAGGTTGAGAACAGAGCGGGGCTGGCATTGACCGCGGCGCACCTGCCTGATGTGCGGCTTACGCCGTTCCATATCCAGTATGGAGGGCTGCCGGACGGGGATGCACCGCCTGATGAGTGGGGCGCCTTGGTGGACACCCCGGTCGGCTCCGACGTGGACTTTCTCATCCTCGCGGACCCATTCAGCATGCAGGGGGAGCAGCTGCTAATGGGGCTTGACTATGCCTTCCCCCGCAGCGCGAAGATTGGAGGGCTGGCGAGTGGAGCGCACCATGAGGGCGGCAACGCGCTGTATCTTGGCAACGAGACTCACACCGACGGTGTGGTAGGAGTGGCATTCGAGGGCGACGTGCAGATAGACACGGTTGTGGCGCAAGGCTGCCGTCCCATCGGCGAACTGATGCATATCACATCAAGCCGCCGCAACATCCTGCTAGAGGTCGATGGGCGTACGCCGTTCGAGGTGCTGAAAGAGATATTTATTACACTAAGTGAAAGGGACCGCGAGTTGGCGCAGCATTCGTTGTTCCTTGGCGTTGTTATGGACGAACTTAACGACAACCCTAAGCTGGGCGACTTCCTGATACGGAACATTGTGGGAGTGGACGCGCAGCGGGGTGCGCTTGCAGTGGGTGAGATGCTTAAAGAGGGGCAGACGGTGCAGTTCCATCTTCGGGACGCGGAAACCTCTTCGCAGGATTTGAACGCGATGCTGGAGCAGTATGTATCGGCACTACCGGATGGCGGACAGACCGAGGCGGGCGCGCTGCTGTTCCAGTGCCTTGGGCGCGGCTCATATCTGTACGGTAGGCCTGACCACGACACTAACATGTTTACTGATACGGTGGGAGCGGTGCCGCTGACCGGCTTCTTCTGCAACGGCGAGATAGGGCAGGTGGGAGACTCGACGTTCCTGCACGGCTACACAAGCTCATTCGGCATTTTTCGTCCGAAGGGCGATTAAGACTCAATGGAAATACGACCTTTCCGGCTTACACCGATGCACGAGTTTATTTGCCGGTTCTCTTCCGAAGAGCGGCTAAAGTCCCAGCAGCCTCGCCGCGTTCCCGCCTCGCACGGCGGTCTGATGCTCTGCCGTTAGACCGGACGCCGTTATCTCGTTCAGCAGGCGGCGCGGGCGCAGGAGGGCGTAATCGCTGCCGAACAGTATCTTGTCCGCGCCAACAAGGGATGACACTGCCGAATAGACCTGCGGAGTGTACAAGAAAGGTGAAGCTGCGGTGTCGAAGTACACATTGCCGAGCGCGGCGGCAACCTCCGGCATGAGTGCGTAGAATGGCAGCCCGCCCCCCCAGTGAGCGCATACGATATTCGCGTCCGGAAAGTTGCCGATGAACTGCATCAGGACTTGCGGCGTTACGCTGCCCTTGCCGGTGTAGAGATGTCCCACAGGTTCCGACGAGTGCGTGGTTACGATGAGGTGGCGTTCCCCGGCGACCGCCATAATTCCTGCCATCGTGTCCCTATCGGCGAGATCGAAGCCCTGTGTGTCGGGATGCAGCTCACCTATTCCGCGGAGCCCTGCGCCGGCGCACCGCTCCGCCTCCCTCACCGCCTTGTTTCCCCAAGCGGGATTGATGCCGCCAAAGCCAACAATACGCCCTTGCCAGCGTCTTGTCGCTTCGATGATGTAGTCGTTCGCCTCTCGCGCGGTATCGTAGTCGAACCAGCCTATGCCCATCGCCACGGCGACATCACTGCCGTCCTCGTCCATCACCGTAATCAGGTCTTCGGCGCATGCCATACGCGCTTTTGGGTCAGCATAGAGCGCGGCGAAAGTCATGTCCCGCCGGACGTACAGTTCGCGATTTTCGCGCATTTGTGGCGGGAAGACGTGGGTGTGGAAGTCAATTACGGGGACCGACATGGATGTACAGGAAAGGCAGGATGGAGCTATTGGATGCGGCGGAAGTGGGTCGTCATTGGCTGGCTATTATTGCCGCGGCTGCGCCTATGACTGCTGCCGATAGGACGACAGCCGCGCCTATGATTTCGAACATCAGCCTGTCAATGCGACCGTCCAGTCTGTCAATATCGGATTTCAGGACTGCGCGCTCGTTTTGCGCTGCGTCGAGGCGTCCAGTGATATTGTCAAACCCCAGCTTGATGTATTCGCGTAGTGGCACTCTCAGGTCATCGTCTTGTGGGTCATTAGCCGTTGCCAAGTTCGTCTCCTATTATATTCGGTAAAGTTCGCCTTTACTGAAATCGTTCATGCTGCGTCAATCATAGCAGATATTCTTTGCAAAGGAATCTTGGACCGGGCTATTGGATGCGGCGGAAGTGCGGGTATGCGAAGGCGAAAACGATAGTCAGTCCGGTAAGGATCATGCCGCTGATGCTGAGCGCCTGACCCGTACCGATTACTTCGGCAAACTCGCCGAATGGTATCGCCCCGATGGGCATGAGTCCGAAGGTCATCATGAACAGGCTCATCACGCGCCCGCGCTTGTCAGGGTCGGCGTAAATCTGCGACAGGGTCATGTTCAGCGACATGTAGAGCGAGCTGAGCAGGCCGTTCACGACGAGGAAGAATATGGCAGAGACGAATTCCGCGGACATAGCAACGCCAACGACCGATATGCCCCATACCACACTGATGACGAGCAGGATTATGCCGCGATTGCCCAGGTTGCGCATAGACGCCAGTCCCAGAGTGCCCACAAGGGCGCCTATGCCCATCACGGCCATCAGGTATCCTAGGTCGAAAGAGGTTACATTGAGTTGCTCACGCGCCCATGCGGGCATCAGGGCGAAGAGCGTGAAGCCGAACAACGCGGGCAGGAACGCCATGATTATCAGTCCCCTGAGCGTGGCATCGCCTAGCGCGTAGCGCAAGCCCTCCTTGATGTCTCCGGTTACGCTCTTGGGTGGGCCGGTTCTCACCACACCTGTGCCCTTGACGCGCAGGATCGAGAAGCCGGAGATTACGTACACTGCGGATACGATATAGAAGACCAGCGCGGTGCTGAAGAAGGCTATGAGAATGCCCGCGACTGCGGGACCTGCCGCGCGAGTCAGGTTCATGGAGGCGTTGTTAAGGGCGACGGCGTTCATCACGCGGTCGCGCGGGACAATCTCAGAGATAATCGCCTGGCGGCTGGGCATATTGAGGGCGAACATCGAGCCGTTCAGCACGCCAAGAGCCATCAGCGCCCCAAGCCAGATGGTGCCGGTGGCGTCCATCATACCTACGACGAGGGTGAGGGCGGCGTTGCCCAACTGACTGCCGAATATAAGGTATTTCTTCGGAACTCTGTCCGAGAGCGCGCCTCCAAGAAGCGAGACAATAGCCATCGGCGCGGCGAAGGACACCATCGCCCAGGTGAGCGCGGCAGGCGAGTCGTTCTCAAGACGTAGCACCAGCCAGCCGCGCGTTATCATTTGCATGTTCATCGCGGTGAACGATGCGAACGAACCGAGCCATATCCAGCGAAAGTCGGCGAGAAGCAGTATCTCGAAAATTGGAGACTGCCTGAGTCTTGCTGATATAGATTGAGAGGCGGGTGCGCTTGATGCGGGGACCGGCGCCCTCAATGTGCTTTGTGCCAAATCTGTTCCTTAGCGAGGACGGCAGACATGCCATGTGACAATGCCGCCGCTTGTAGTCTATGCTGACGATAGCATTGCCCCTGAACGCCGTCAATTGTTACGCGGACAGCCAGAATTTGGATTGCGGATGCCTCGATGGCTCCCTATATCTGGAACACCTCGAATCCGACTGCGTAGTCACAGCCAAACTGCTCTCCGATGGCAGCGGCGTTGAACGCGAGGAATGTATCGGGGTCGAAGTCGGTCCCGAGATTGTCGATATAGACACGGTGCTTTTCCAGAGATTCTATGCCCTTGTCGATGAAATCTGTCACATCGACGGCATGTGTGGCGCCTACGGCTCCGGTCGTCAGCACGGATCCCAAGCCATGCCATGGCTCATAGCCCTCGTCCAGCAGTTCCGGGAATATCCAGCGGTTGTCCGCGTCCCTTGCGGCGTCGAGGGTGGCCAGCCCGACGGCGCGGTGGTCCGCCATATTGAAGCGACCGCCGCCCCAGCGCAAATCGAAGTTGTTCGTCAGCACGACGTCCGGCTGATGCTTACGTATGGCGCGGGAGAGGTCGCGTCGCAATGGCAAGCCGTACTCTATCACCCCGTCGGTGTAATTCAGGAATTCGACCTTATCCACACCAACTACTGCCGCGCTTGCGAGTTCCTCCTGCTCGCGCAGTGGACCCGCCTCGTCAGGAGTCATGGCGTCTATGCCTGCCTCGCCACTGGACACCATCAGGTAGATGACCTGCTTGCCCTGCGATGTCCAGCGTGCTATCGCGCTTGCAGCGCCGTATTCGAGGTCGTCCGGATGCGCCGCGATGGCGAGCATTGTGTCCCAATCTTCAGCTAGGGCAAGCAGTTTGTCAGGTTGCATTCGATTATCTCTCCGAATCTATGTGTACAATCGCCCTCATTCTTGCGACCGGAGAATCCGCTTCCACAGGAACGAACAGAAACCATCCGGTACTCCAGCTGCTTCACTTCTTATGTTGGTACTCGTTCGATGACTTCCAGAATCAACCACGGTATAACAGCGATGATTCCTGCGATGACAGTTACCAGAATGGCGCGTCCGATACCCCCGTAGCCCAGGGCTTGTCTTGTGCCTACTACAACTGCCGCCAGTGTCCAACAAGATGCGATGACCCAGATAACATAGCCAACTACTGGTATGAACCAAAACAGATACAGCAAGCTCGGCGTGTATGCGAACCCTACGACCCTGCCCAGTTGGCCCCAATTGGTCTGTGTCTGGTCGGTGGGAAGCAAGCCTGCGCCGATAAAGAGAAGCAATGTAACCCATAGCACCCACGTCAACAAGTCAACTAAGACTCCGGTCAGCACAAACCACAGCAACCCGACCAATTGCTCCTCGCCACTGATAATGCTGCCTAGCACACCTGCAATTACACTAAAGATCGCAACCAGAATCACTATTCCTATAGCAGGCCCCAGCGCTTCTCTGTCTTCTACTATCTCTTCAAACGCCGAGGGCTTCAGCATAGCCGCGCCTATCATAAGGCGTATCATTTGATGATCAGTGCTCAGCACGCTCCGCTAGCACTCTCAGCGCAAGCGCCTGCACTTTTGAGATGGCTTCGTCGGCTGTTGAGCCGTACACCATCACACCTGGTATCTCCAAGACTTCAGCGATCCAACGACCATCGTCTTCCAGTTCGGTCTCTATGGTGAATGTGAAAGCCATATCAGTATGCCCTTTCGTCTAACTCAACAGCGGCTTCACATTGTTCACGAACCTGTCCATGCCTGCCAGCGTCGCGTCCATGCTGTCGGCCGGGAATCCGAGCATCAGATGGTTGATGCCCATTCCTTCAAGCCGCTTGATGTCGTCGGCTACCTGCGCGGGTTCTCCCGTGAGCAGTTGGCGTTCGCCGTCCACCTCCTGTGCGCCCGTGTCACTGTACCAGTTGACGCTGTATGCGAAGTCGAGCGTCTCAGGGTCGCGTCCTGCCCGCTCTGCATTGGCGCGTACTCGCCCCTGGTACTCGGCATATTGCTCGAACGTGCCGACAGGGAAGCGCGGGTTGCTGCATATCGGATACCATGCATCGCCAAGTTGAGCCGCGCGTCTCAGCGCGGGCGGGCTTTCGCCGCCAATCCAAATGGGCGGATGAGGCTGCTGCACCGGCTTCGGCGCGAAGCTGATGTCAGAGAAACCGCAATACTTGCCCTCGAACGACGGATTGTCGCTCGTCCACAGTTCCTTGAAGGCAGCGATGTACTCGTTGCTGACCGTGCCGCGCTCCTCGTAAGGCGGCGCGTCGATTGCCTCGAACTCCTCGCGCATCCAGCCAACGCCGCATCCGACTATCAAGCGGCCGTTGGAGACAACATCGATTGTCGCCAGAATCTTCGCCGTCAGCACCGGAGCGCGATGCGGCAGCACCATGACTGACGTCAGCAGCTTGATGCTGGAAGTAATGCCGGCGAGGTAACTGATGGTGGCGAGCTGCTCCATGTACTCGCCCGATGCCGAACTGACGAACTCGCCCGTTTCGTTGTAGGGATAGATTGAATCAATGGTGGTTGGGACGACTATATGATCGCTGACGCTGAGAATATCAAAGCCCATCTGCTCGCCCTGTTGCGCCAGAGTGACGATGTTCTCCAGCGACGCAAGCGGACCGCGACTGGGTACTCCAAATCCGAATTCCATAATTGCATACCTCCTGTTTATCGATGTCTGCCGGTAGTTGATGATCCTGCTCTGATGACAGTGATGGGATCATCGCTTGGATTATAACCGCTGGGCATGGGCAACTCTACTGCACAGGTGGATAGAGGTGGCATAATTCGCTTCACCCCCATCCTAGCCTTCCCATATCAAGGGGAAGAGACTGACAAGTGGCAATTATGCCCTGCACTAACAGTTGGACGTTTATGCTCTGAAACTCAGGACACGCGGTTGCGCTGGTGCGGGCCAATGTAACCTATCAGTACGCGCTGCGAGTCTTCATCCCATGCGAACGCGATCCGGATTACGTTCGCATCCCGCCCTGTGCCCTTGGCAAGATGTTCTCGCAGCACGTAAGTCTTGCCGTCCTTCGCTGTCTCATACCACTCTCGGAATGTGTTGAGTGTGATGTCCGTCTGGTTGGCTTTGTACTCCCAGCCGCCGCAAGTGTTCCTGATGGACTCGTTCAGATCAACGACCCGTTTCTCGCCAGTCCGCACTGCATAGTAGGTCTTTGCCAGCCATTCCAGAGCGTCCCAGACTTCTTTTGGCCTCCTGTAGTTGTAATCGGTCTCCGACTTGCTGTTGGGCTGATACACAAGCCTGTCCGAATAACGCGCCCTCGCCAGCCCCAAAGCCTGCCTGATGCTCTCGATTTCGGACGGAATAGGGTCCGGCGCGGTCATGTCCTTGCTGCTCACTTCAGCCTCGTATGCGCCGCGCCAGTACAGTTCCTGCCCTTCGCTAATCTGTAACTGGTCTCGAAGTTCCCCCACTTCGTCGGTGAGCGCCTGCTTGTCCGCGTTCAGTCCTGTCACTTCGCCTTGCAAAGCGCGGTTCGCCTCACCCATCGAATCGGCATCCTGTGTGAGTGCGCGATTGCTTTGCAGCAGAGTTTCATACTCCAGTCTCAGGGCGTCGAGTTTCTCCTGCAAATGCTGATTCGCTTCAGACTGTACTTGCTGAACGTCAGGTACGGTGTTCGGGAGCGCTTCGGATTCCGCGGCTGTGGCATGTGCGAGTTCGTCAATTCCCGTCAATATGCCTTCAATGGCTTCCTCGAGTTCGTGTCGCTTTTCCCGGCGTTCGCGTTCTTCGGTAAGAGTGTTCGCGCGTCCGGTTATCTTCCGGTATGTCTGGAACGAGTTTTCAAGTCCGGCCATGATTCGACCAGATTTGTCTATGCCGTTTGCATCGGCGAGCAGCATCGCCAGCGTGAGCGTGTCCCAGTCTTCCGCCCCATGCCTGAAGAACGACAACTCTGTTGCGTATGCACTTTGGATTCTATCCAATTCATCCGTCAAGCCCCTGACCCGAAGAAGTTCCTCGTCCTTCCGGGTAATGACTTTATTGACCGACTCCACGAAATTCGGCACAGATTCTCGCCATATCGGAAGAGTGGCTGGCAAGTACCGCAGCGCCGCAAGAAGTTCCCTTAGAGACTTTTCTACGGCGTCAGGATCGCTTGGCGTGATTTGGGCGACTGCGGCTGCTTCAGTGCTTTCCTTATGTGAATCCGCCTGTGACTTGGCATGAGCGTAGCAGACCTTCGTCATCAGCAGAATGTCGTCTTCTTCGTATTCGCCGTGCTTGTCGGCGAGCAGCCTGACCTGCGCGTCCAGGAAGTCCTCGTCTATGTCATCCGACTCGTGTATGCGCGCGTCCAGAGCTTCAATGCGCTCTTTGACTGCCGTTCGCAATTGTGGCTCCGTATCAACCCACACGCCCACGATGAGTTGCTCAAGGTCAGGGTCTGTGTCAAGGCGTTCGAGCATGTGCTGCTTCAACAGAGGATGCATCGCCCTGAGTGGATCGTTGTTGAAGCCGGGAATTGGTCTGCCGGCTCGAAACACATCTCTGAAATCGTTGAGAGTTTTCGTGGATAATTGTCCCTTCGACCTGAGCGCGCTGACTACCTTCTCGACGATTCGGTCACGCTGTTCGGGGAGCAGAAGTTCTTCGTAGCGGTCTGTCATTCTGAGTTCTCCTTTTTCTCTTAGGGCTGGTCGTAATTCGCTCACCGTACCCGCCCCTAACCCTCTACCGGATTTCACTGAAATCCTATTCACTGTCTAGTCGTATAATAGCAAGAACGCGGACGATGCTCTATGCGGTACTTCGCAGATATTGCCCCGTTGCGCGATGATATATCGCGCTATCCATTTACTTGAGGTTTGGAGGAACGACTTGAGAACAGTTTATATCACCGAACACGGAGGTACGGAGGCGCTGACTTACGGCGACTTGCCTGAGCCTGAAGTTGGGCCGAACGATGTCAAGGTGCGCGTGCGCGCGTGCGCGCTGAACCGGCTGGATGTCTATACGAGACAGGGCGCTCGCGGCACGCGCATTCGCTTCAAGGGTCCCCATGTGCTCGGCGGCGATGTTGCAGGCGATGTGGTCGAGACGGGTAGTGAGGTCAGCCGAGTCAGCGCAGGCGAGCGCGTGGTTGTCAACCCGCGCATAACCTGTATCCAGTGCCGCTATTGCCTCTCCGGTGAAGAGGAGCTTTGCATTCGCGCGGGCATGCTCGGCTCGACGCGAAGCGGCGGCTACGCAGAGTATGTGAGTGTGCCTGCCGTCAACGTGGAACCGATACCGGATTCGCTGTCGTATGTGCAAGCGGCCTCCCTGCCAACGGTGTTCCTGCCGTGCTGGACGATTTTAGTCCGCAAGGCGCAGCTCAAGGCATGGGAGACAATGCTGATCCCGTCCGCGTCAAGCGGCGTGGGCACGGCAGGGATTCAGGTAGCCAAGAATGTGCTGGGCGCCAGGGTCATCACCACAACCAGCACCGAGGACAAGGCGCAGAAGGCACGAGAATTGGGTGCAGACGAGGTAATCAACTATACGACCGAAGACATCGCCCAGCGGGTTAAGGAGATTACGGACGGGCAGGGCGTAAACGTTGTGCTAGACCATGTAGGTGAGGATTTTTACCCGGCGGCAATAAGGTCGCTTGCGACGGGTGGTCGCTACGGCATCTGCGGCGTTACCAGCGGATACCGCGCAGACCTGCAAATGGGGCTGATGTTCCTGCGCTACCATACCGTATTCGGCGTATTCATGGGGCGTAAGGAAGACCTGCGCCAGATTGTGGAGCTTGCGGGCAGGGGCGTGATCCGCGGCGTCATCCACGAGACATTCGCACTCGAAGACGCAGCTCAGGCCCACGAGGCGATGGAAGCGACGAACTTCTTCGGCAAGCTAGTGCTCACGATGGGGAATTGACATGGATTTACAAGTAGGGGCGACCGGCCGGTCGCCCCTACAAAGGAACATCCTGTTCAGGGGTTAGACGTTGACTGCCGGCTCCCGTATCGGCAACTTCGAGCGCACTTCGGGGTTAACAATGGACATCGGGAAACTGCCCTTCAGCACGCGCGCGGTTTCCTGCCCAACGCGGATGGGAGATGTAACTCTCGAATTGTTGGAGCTGCCCGCAGAGTGCGGCGTTACTATCACGTTGTCCATCTTCAGCAGCGGGTTGTCCGCCGGTGTCGGCTCTTCCTCGAACACGTCGAGACCTGCGCCCATGATTTCGCCGTTATTCAGCGCCTCAATCATCGCCGCCTCGTCCACCGTGGGACCACGGCAGGTGTTGATGAAGTACGCGGTGGGCTTCATAGCCTTGAAGAAGTCTGCGCCGACCAGTTTGCGCGTTTCGTCATTGAGAGGCGTGTGCATGGACACGAAGTCAGAGTCCGCCGCAAGCTCCTCCAGCGAGGCTACGGGCCTGACACGATACTCTTTCGTAATCCACGGGGGGCAATACGGGTCGTAGGTGATGACATCCATGCCGAGCGCCTGCGCCTTGCGCGCGACCGCGCGGGCGATGTTGCCGAACGCCACCAGCCCCAGCGTCTGACCGTCGATTGGCGCCATAGGCATAATTGCTTCTCGCGTCTCGGCGCCCCACTTGCCCTCGCGCACCAGGTTGTGCAGGATGGTCAGCTTCTTCGCGCATGCCATTAGCATCAGTATCGCGTGATTCGACACCTCCTCAGTGCAGAAGCCCGCGCTGTTGATAATCATTACGCCCTGGTCGGTCGCGGCATTGTGGTCTATGTGGTTGAAGCCGTGGCTTCCTACGATGATCGCCTGCGCGGTATCAATTTCCTCGATGACTTCGCGCGGCATCTCCACTCCGCCGTTCAGGATGACATCCGCGCCCTTGCAGGCTTCGATTATCTCGCCCTGCGTTTCCACGACGCTGATCTCAATTTCGTAGTCCAATCCCTCAAGGCCGTTCTCGATGAGAGTGGTGTCGGGTGCTGCCCTGCCTACGTATGCTACTTTGTGTTCTGCCAATTCAGTTCCTCCTTGATGGTGGATTGTCTTGATTGTGAATTGTAATGATGTCTTTTCGATTTATGTCTTGTACCTGCTTCGCCGTATTATTGTAATGTCTTGAAAACCCAATCGCTATCAGGCAGTACCGAACCTCTCGCGGATTTCTTCTTCGCTCCGATTGCTATATCCTGCCATTTTCGCCACAAGCGCATCAACGTCCATGTCTTGCGGTTGCACACGCACCATGTATTCACGGGCTACTCTATAACGTTCGGACTGAGTATCGACCATGCGCACGCGCGTCCTGCCCGTGTCGGGGTCGCGCAATTCGTCAAAGGACAACGTACTCAGATTTTCGCCGTCGAGGTAGATAAGCCCTCCGTTCTCGAACCGGTCGTCTGTTTCCTCTGAAAGCAGTAGTCGCGCGGCTCCATATCCGAGGCTGCGGGTGTAGTCGATGTCGAAAGAAATGGGTGAGGCACAGCGCAGTTCGTAGCCGATGGTCACGTCCACCATGCCGATGTTCTTGCCGGCGTCTGCGAATCGTTGCTGCACGGCGCGGCGGACCATTGCCGACAATGGCAGTTCTCCCAGGCGGATATGCCCGTGCGGATCACGGTTGACGTCTATTCCTGCGAGGTTAACCAATTCCTCCGGGTCAAAACGCTCAGCGACTCCTTCGGAGATTACGGCAATCCCATCCTCACGCCCTTCAGCGGCGTACCGCTTGAGCATGGCGCCTTCCATCATCTTGACCACATCGTCAACCTTGATCACGGGGTCCGGGAACTCTTCCGGAATGATGCTGAGCGCGGTTCCCGCGGAGCTACCGATGCCGAGTGCGAGGTGTCCTGCCTTTCGTCCCATCATTATGACCACATACCAGCGGTTGGTGGTGCGGCTGTCGCGCATCAAGTTCTGCACGAGCTGAGTTCCGAGATGCCGCGCTGTCTCGAATCCGAATGTGGGGATGTCGCCGGGCAGCGGCAGGTCGTTGTCGATCGTCTTGGGAATGTGCGCCACACGGACCGCGCCGCCGGACGCTCTAGCCACTTCGGCCGCAGACAGGGCCGTGTCCTCACCGCCGATAGAGGCTAGTCGAGTGATGCCAAGCCTTTGCAGCGAATCGACCACGTTCTTCAGATGGTCGGGATTTCGTGTAGGATTGGCGCGTGATGTGCGGAGGATTGAGCCGCCCTCAGAGTTGATGAAGGCAACATCGGCGGGCGTCAATGGATTGACATGCATGGTATCGCCTGCCATCAGATGACTAAAGCCGTCGATGATGCCAAACACCTCTGCGCCGCCGCTGATTGCCTCGAGCGTGCAGGCGCTTATGGCGCTGTTGATGCCGGGGGCCGGTCCACCACCGACGAGTATCCCAAGCCGCACATTGTCAGGGTTCATCGTTCCTCCTGGTGTACCTGCGCCTTCCTTCTGAACCACAGGACGCGGAGTCTCGACCTGTGGCACAACTACGATTGCGAAAGGTTATAATGAAAGCCGTCCGTTTGCAATGATTCGCATTCGGTTTTCGTTAATTGGTTGATCTGGTCAACGGAGTTGGAAAACTCTGACTCGCAAGCGACATTCAGTTGGCAACTGGAAGGGAGTATTTGTCCATTCTGTAGCCTAGCAGTGAAGAGGTCGATTTATTGCTGCCTAAAGTACACATTAGGTCTATATGGCAGCCCAGGGGCTGAAGCAGGCTTATAATGATGCAGGCGCGGTCGTTGGGATTGGTAGTTCGCGTAGCCGTTGTGAGCGCAAGCCTCATAGTGGCATCCGGCATTGCAATCGGCACGATTGAGCTTCCCGGCGTTGGCATGTTGGCACTTGCGCTGGCGGGCGTATCGACCATCGCCCTTGAAATACTGGGTAGTCCCGTTTCGCTGGATGGCGCAGTCATCGCCACGAATGGACTTGTCGTAGTCGTCGCCCATCAATGCACGGCCATCGAGCTCATCCTGGTCTTCAGCGCCCTGGTGCTTGTCTGCCCCGTATCGTTAAAGGCGCGCGCGTATGCGTTGCTATTAGGTATTCCCGCATTGTGCGCCCTGAACCTGATCCGTGTCATCAGCCTGGTTCTAATAGGCATAGGTTTTCCTCAGCATTTAGATACGGCGCATCTGGTGGTATGGCAGACTTTCATGGTAGTGGCCGCATTTACGATGTGGCTGCTTTGGCTGCGATGGGCATACAATGTTCGGCGCGACGATAGATTGGCGGCTTGAAGGCAGGTGCCTGTCAGGTCTTGAAGGGAGAAAGTAGTATGGACAAGGCGCTGGAGGGCGTAAAGGTATTGGACTTGACGCATGTGCAGGCTGGGCCGTCATGCACGCAGCTTCTTGGGTTTCTGGGCGCGGATGTCATTAAACTGGAAGATGTCTGGGGAGGCGATTCCACTCGCAGGGACCTGCGGCACGATGACGACTCGGACAGCTTCTATTTCCTGATATTCAACAACAACAAGCGCGCCGTGAGCATCAACCTCAAGACCGACAAGGGCAAGGAGCTATTCACCGGCCTGCTGAAGTGGGCGGATGTACTGGTGGAGAACTTCTCGCTCGGCATGCTGGACAGGCTTGGCTTCGACTGGGACACGATGCATGAAATTAACCCCGGCCTCGTCTATACGGCGATCAAAGGGTTCGGGACCTACGGACCATATAAGCAATTCAAGGGCTGGGAGATGGTCGCACAGGCGGTAGGTGGCGCAATGGCAACGACGGGCTATCCGGATAGGCCGCCAGTCTATCTGTCGCCGGGTGTGGGCGATTCGGGAAGCGGGCTGCATGCCGCAATAGGCATCCTTGCCGCGCTGCGAAAGCGCGACATTACCGGCAAGGGGCAGCGTGTGGAAGTCGCGATGCAGGATGCTGTGGTGAACCTGATGCGGATGCAGATGACTCCCGTTCTGGGGCTGAAACAGCCGGAGGCGCGGCGGGGCCATCGTGGTGGGAGGGGAATTCCGCTGATTTACCCTTGCGCTCCGGGAGGGCCGGACGACTACATAATGGTGTTCCCGCGCGGAGAGATGTGGGAGTTGCTGTTCGTCGCGATTGGCAGGGAGGACCTGATAGGGGACGGACGCTTTGCCGACTATGAGTCTGTCGCCCAGCACGCCGACGACATAGAGGAGATTATTTCTGAGTGGACGCGCAGGCATACGAAACATGAAGCGATGAAGGTTCTTGCGGGCGCGGGAGTGCTTGCTGGCGCAACCATGAATTCGAACGACCTGCTCGAAGACGAGCAGATGAAGGCGAGAAACATGGTTGTCAGCGTGGACGATGATGTTCGGGGCGATTACACGATGCTGGGCTGCCCGATCAAGCTGTCCGACCAGGACGATACCGTTACGCGCGCTCCTCGCTACGGCGAGCACAACGAAGAGGTGCTAACGAATATACTCGGCTGCACGCCGGATGACATTGAGCAGATGAAGGAAGAGGGCGTGATAGGCTGAAGACGAAAACTCCTCCCCCCTCGCTGGGGAAGGTTGGGGTGGGGTGGAGATATAAGACCCTACTCCCTCATCGTCGCCTTGCTGAGGATGCGCCAGTAGATACGCTCCGGGAGCAGACGCGCCGCGAGGGTGCCGGCGCGGGCGTCAATCCCGACAGGGTTGCGGAAGTTGGGCGATGGCGACGTGATGACCTTATGCACGACCTTTGCCACCCGGGTCGGGTCGCCGCCTAGTAACTCGAACAAATCGTGGTTCTCGCTCTGCTTTTGGATGTAGGGCGAATAGGCGCTACTCTCGTCGTCAACCGCCTTACCCCTGATCTCATTGTCCGGAAAATTTGTACGGAAGAGGCCCGGTTCCACCATCGCCACTCGAACACCGAAGGGCTGCACCTCGGTCTTTAGCGACTCGCTGATGCCCTCCAGCGCGAACTTGCTGGAGACATACGCCCCGTTGAACGGTGTGCCGATGCGTCCTAGAACGGAGCTGATGTTGACGATGGTGCCGCGCCGCTGCTCGATCATCGATGGCAGCACCGCCTGCATCATCCGCACCGCAGCAAAAAAGTTAGTCTCGAACTGGCTCTTGAGTTCGGCGGCTGAAAGGACTTCGACAGGTCCCCAGAGACCGAATCCGGCGTTGTTGACCAGTGTATCGATCGCGCCATGCCGTTCAATGAGCTCCGGCACGGTAAACGCGACGGAATCCTCTGAGTTGATGTCCAGCTCTACGCCGATTACGGAAGCGCCGCGATGATTAGCTTCGGAGCGCAGGTCGTCAAGTCGAGAAGCGACGCGGCTGGTCGCAATGACGGTGTAGCCACGCTCGGCAAGAAATAGGGCGGTAGCCTTGCCGATGCCGGATGATGCGCCGGTAATGAGTACGTTTCTGCCGCCAACAGCGTGTCGTCCGGTGTCGTGATGCCTGGTGTCGTTATGAAAAACCTTGGCGCGCCTGCGAAATAGGATCAGCAAGTTTCTATGACTCCTTCGACCGGTGATTGGACAAATTGTCGTCTGCGCGTCGCTGCACGACCTCCCTGAGCATGTCGCCGAAGAGAGATGACGATGACGCAAGCGCAAGAAAGTCCTCGCCGCTCATTACGAGAATCTCAGCGGCCGTAAGCGCCCTGACGGACGATGAGTGAGGCGCGTTTTGGAGCAGCGACATCTCTCCGAAGTACTCACCGACTCTCAGGTTTACAACCTGCGATTCCCTGCCGTCCTGCTCGCGCAGCACTTCCACTTCGCCTGCCAGCACAACGTAGAACTCGTAGGCTATGTCGCCCTTTCGGTAGATGTAGTCTCCTGCCTCATAGTGCCGACGCGAAGTCCCGCGAGGGCGTTCTATGTCAACTTTCACGATGTCCGGCGGGAATATAAGGTCGAGCGTCCAGTCGGTTACCACGCGCAGCTTGCGCTCGATTCGCGGAAGTTGCAGAAGGTAGAAGGTGCGATAGAGCCACCACGCGATGAAGCCGGACAGTTCCAGCCCAAAGGTCTCCGTTGCCGCCGCGAATCCGCCGAGCGGAACGAACACGCCGCGGCTCTTGTAGCTGAATGGCTTTGTTCGCACGCCTCTGATTCTGGCGAGCACATTCTGGGCGGCAGATTTTGCCTCTCTCAGCGCGAACTGCGCCGTGGGTGGGCAGAAGCCACCTCGCAGCACGTCCGGCACGAGCGCGCAGTCGCCAACGGCCCAGAGGTTCTCGCCGCCCTTGACGGCGAGAGTCTCATCCACGACCAGTCGTCCGCGCTCCTTCTCGCACGAGAGGTCCGTCAGGATGGGGTTAGGAGACGCGCCGATTGTTGCCACAAGCGTCCTTGTAGGGATATACACATCATCCGCCAGCAGCGCGCTCTGCCCCGTTGCTCCCCGCAGCTCTGTGTACAGTCGAATGAATATGCCGCGCCTCTCCAGCAGCCTGTGGCTCAGGTTAGCAAGTCTCTCTCCAAGTTCGGGCAGAATGCGTCCTGAGCGATGCAGCAGTATTATCCGGAAGTCTTCGGGGTCGATATTGCGGTAGCTCCTGCTCGCCACGCGAAGAAACTCGTTAATCTCGGAGGTTACCTCGACGCCGGTGTATCCGCCGCCCGCGATGACGAAGGTGAGAGTCTGATGCTTGTAAAACGGATCATCTTCCACATCGGCGGCTTCGAGCATGCTGATAAGATGATTCCGCAGACGAAAGGCGTCGCCCAGCGTCTTGAACGGCAGCGCGTGCTCTTCCACGCCGGGGAACTGCGACAGGTCGGTCGCGCTGCCGACGGCAAATATCAGGTGGTCGTAATGAATGTACGTGAGGCGTGCATGCCCCGGGTATCGGATTGATACTGTGCGGCTGTCGGTATCGACAGCCTCGATCTCCGCCTGATGCACATCGGCGTGTGGGATCAGACGCCGAATCGGACTAACTACATTAAATGGTCCTATGGAGCCTGAGATTACTTCGGCGAGCATCGGCTGAAACAGGAAGAAGTTCTCCCTGCTGATGAGAGTAAGCTCAATTTCGCCGCGCTTTGCCGCGCTTTGCAGTTCGAGCGCAGCATGGACGCCGCCGTATCCACCGCCGAGGATGACGACGGAAGGAACGGGACCCCTGCGTTCAGCGCGCCGAAAGCGTGAAAACATAGCGCCTCATACTGCCGTGCTGTGCCGCTTCATTGCTATAACCCTAGTGTTTTTCGCACATTGCCGCAAGTGCTTGTAATATAATCGGTTCGGGAAGTTGTACAGCGTAAATGGGCGCGGACCAGGTGCATAATGAACAGGCAACTCATAATATCGGTCATAGGCGAAAGCAATGCTCGACCGCATATTGCGGCGCTGGCAGAGCAGGTTGGCAGGGAGTTGGCGCTGCGCGGCATTATGATCGCGTGCGGAGGGCTGGGCGGCGTGATGGAGGCGGCATGCAAAGGCGCGAAATCTGCAGGCGGCACGACCATCGGCATACTCCCGGGGGACAATCCCATGTCCGCGAACGACTACATTGACATCCCCATAATCACTGGAATGGGCTATGCCCGAAACTCCGTTGTCGCCAAGACGGGCATATCCGTCATTGCGGTAGGCGGCGCTTACGGTACGCTGTCGGAAATCGGGCACGCGCTCGGCGACGGAGTGCCGGTCATCGGACTGGAAACATGGGAAATGACGCGGAGCCGTGAGCCGGCCGACAGCGCAATCATACGAGCCACGGACGCTTCCGATGCTGCCGAAAAGGCGATAACCGCTGCTAGGCAACGTTTGGCGGACATCGCGGCGGGGATATCGAGAATCCCTGAGATTTACAACAGATAAGGATAATGGAGCTGGTATGACGACGATTTCGGATGTGAAGGCAAGGGAAGTTCTAGATTCGCGGGGCAACCCGACCGTTGAGGTGGATGTCCGACTCTCGGACGGCACCGTCGGCAGCGCGCTCGTTCCGTCGGGCGCAAGTACGGGCGCGAACGAGGCGCTCGAACTGCGAGACGGCGATCCGGCGCGGTACAGAGGACGTGGTGTGCTCCAGCCAATTGGGAACATCGAGAAACATATCAAGCCAGCAGTTCTGGGGCTGTCAGCGCTGGAGCAGGAAGCCCTCGACAATATACTGATCGAGATAGACGGCACTCCGAATAAGAGTCGTCTGGGTGCGAATGCTATCTTGGGCGTGTCGATGGCGGCGGCTCGTGCCGCGGCGCAGAGTGCGGGCAATCCGCTCTATGCGCAAATAGGCGGAGAGGGCGCTGTGACTTTGCCCGTGCCGATGCTGAATATCATCAACGGCGGCGCGCACGCGGCCGGCTCCACCGACTTCCAGGAGTTCATGGTCGTGCCCGCCGGCTTCGACACATTTCATGAGGCGCTTCGATCGGGCGTGGAGATATACCATGCGCTTGCGGACATCCTACAGGCGCGCGGCCTTAGCACAAGTGTAGGCGACGAGGGCGGCTTCGCGCCGCCACTCGACGACAACCGGGATGCAGTCGCGCTAGTGATAGAGGCGATCGAGCGCGCCGGATACCGTCCAGGCGAGCAGTGCTTCATCGCGCTGGATGTCGCTGCTTCCGAATTGGACAAGAACGAGTATCCTTCGGACAAGTTGATCGGCATATACGAGGACTGGGTTGGCAATTATCCGATTGTGAGCATCGAGGACGGCATCGCGGAGGATGAATGGGGCGACTGGCAGGCTTTATCGAGCGCAATAGGGGGCAGCGTTCAGCTCGTGGGGGATGACCTGTTCACAACGAACACCGAGCTTATCCGCAAGGGCATCTCGATGAACGCGGGCAATGCCGTGCTGATAAAGCTGAACCAGATAGGCACGGTAACCGAGACGCTGGACGCGGTCAAGATGACGCAGGATGCGGGCTGGGGAGTGGTCATTAGCCATCGCTCCGGCGAGACTGAAGACACGACGATTGCCGACCTGGCGGTTGGCACTAACGCGGGCCAGATAAAGTCCGGCGCGCCTGCTCGCGGCGAGCGTACCGCTAAGTACAACCGCCTGCTTCGCATCGAAGAAGAGCTTGGCGACAGGGCGCGCTTTGCGGGGCGGCAGGTCTATGAGCGGGTGTTGGACCAGACTTAACTTTAGACAATGCGACAAGCAGATTGACGAGACTCGGATGGAGGAGCAAAGTGGCAACGTCGTACACATGCATTACGGACGAGCAGGCTGAGATGATACAGAGCGCGCCCTTGTTCTTCGTGGGGTCGGCGGACTTTGGCGGTGGTACGGAGATCGATGCGGTGAACGTATCGCCGAAGGGCGGTGTGCCGCTGCACATGATCAGTCCGAATCGCGTTGCCTACCTCGACTATGTCGGCAGCGGTAACGAGACGGCGCGGCACTCGGAGGGCGGCAGCCCGGTTACGGTTATGTTGTGCGCTTTCGAGGAGGAGAACGCGGGAATCGTGCGCCTGTATGGGCGGGCACGAGCGATGCCGATAGAGGACTCGCCTCTGGCAGAGTTGGTGCTTGGGCAGCAAGCCGATGACATAGCATTGCCACTGCGACAGGTGATTGACATCGAGATTGAGAAGACCAGCACAAGCTGCGGGTACGGCGTGCCGATCATGTCCTTCGAGCGCGACCGCACGGTGGGAGACAGGGGAAGGCTGTACAAGGGGGACCCGGTGCCGCAGCGGGCGTGATGATGCTCGCTTGAATGAAAGAAAGGCAACCACACAGAAATGTCCGAAATCTATGACATCGCGAATGATTATGTTGAGCGATACGCCGCACTCAATCCTCTGAGCGCGACCTCAATAGGCGTGCCCGGCTACGACGACAAGATGTCGGACTTCTCGCCGCAGGGCACGGACGCCAATGCCGACCTGAATCGGCAGACCATCGCCGCGTTAAACACCGCAGTCGCTGAGAACGAACGCGACCGCATTGCGCGAGACGCGATGCTTGACGACCTTCAGACCAGCCTTGATACGCATGACGCCGGCGAGCATCTTCGCAGCCTGCGTGTGCTGGGCAGCGCCTTTCAGGGCATTCGAATGACCTTTGACCTGATGCCGCGCGACACGGAAGAGGACTGGCGGAATATCGCGGCGCGGATGGCGCTCGTTCCGCAGGGCTTAGAAAGCTACCGTCACAGCCTGCAAGAAGGCGTGCGGCAGTCCAAGACGAGCAGTCGCCGGCAAGCTGCCGGATGCGCCGAACAGGCGCGAGTGTGGACGGGAGCGACAGGCTCCCCGTCGTTCTTCCACGGATTGCTTGATGCGTTCGATGCTTGCGATGTTGCTTCTGAAGGGCTGCGCCGCGACCTTGTGGCGGGAGCAGATGCCGCAGCGGGAGCTTACGCGGACATGGGGCGCTTCTTGTCAGACGAATACATGATGGACGCAGTGCAACAGGACGGCGTCGGCGAGGAACGATACGCGCTCTCTTCGCGGGCGTTCAACGGCACGGACTTGGACTTCACCGAGACGTACAACTGGGGCTGGGAGCAACTGCGCTGGGTCGAGAGCGAGATGGCAAAGACAGCTGAGCTTATATTATCCCAAGCGGGACCGGGCGCGGGTGCGGGAGTTGAGGCGGCAAAGCAGTTCCTTGAAACGGATCCCGATCGCGCCATCGAGGGTGTGGACGCATTTCAGAATTGGATGCAGGAATTGCAGGACACGACCATCGCCGAACTGAACGGCACGCACTTCGACATTCCCGAACCCGTGCAGCGCATCGAGGCGATGATTGCGCCGCCGGGCGGCGCGCTGGCGATGTACTATACCTCGCCGTCGGAGGACTTCAGCCGACCGGGGCGCACATGGTATCCGACGGGCGGTAAGACACGCTTCCCGCTATGGGGTGAGGCGTCCATCGCGTATCACGAGGGCGTGCCGGGGCATCACTTCGAGCGAGGCATCGCCAAGTATCTCACCAGCGAACTGTCGCGCTTTCAGACGGCTATGGGCGGCACGTCCGGCTACATTGAAGGCTGGGCGCTGTACGCCGAGCGGCTGATGGCGGAGCTTGGCTACCTCGAAAACCCCGATTACTATCTCGGCATGCTGCGCGCGCAGGCACTCCGCAGCGTGCGCGTGATTATTGACATCGGTATGCACCTGGGCTTTGCCATACCCGATGATTCCGACTTTCATCCGGGAGTTGCGTGGAATCCGGACATCGGGCTGGAGTTCATCAAGCAGCGCAGTCACTTCCCTGAAGACTTCGTAGCGAGCGAGGTTGACCGCTATCTCGGCATGCCCGCACAGGCAATCTCGTACAAGGTCGGCGAGCGCGAGTGGCTGGACGCGCGCGAGGACGCCAAGAGGCGGAAGGGAGCGAAGTTCGACTTGAAGGAATTCCACACACGGGCGCTGAACCTGGGACCGATGGGTCTGGCTCAGATGCGTCGCGAAATGGCGCGAGTGTAGAAGGGTTTGTCAGCGGTTAGCGAGGAGGTATGGCATGAATGCTCGTAGAGAAATACCGACTCTCGATGTCATACGCGAAGCTTTGACGCCTGCGCTTGAGGCGATCGATGCCCAGCGCGCAATCGTCTTTGGGTCGTATGCGCGGGGTGATGCCGACGAATACAGTGACCTTGATCTGATAATAATTGCCGAGACTGACAAGCGGTTCCTGCAAAGGCATAAGGATTACAGACCCGTGTTTAGATCTTGGGACCCTTGGGGGAAAAGTCTGGACCTGCTGATTTACACACCTGAAGAGGTAGACGGCATGCAGTCAAGAAAGAATCCATTCATTTGTTCTGCCCTTCAAGAAGGAACTGTGGTCTATGAGGGAAAGTGAGGATGTCGCAGGAATTTGGATGCGTCAAGCCTCCTCTGATCTTGAAGGCGCTCGCCTAATGATGAGGGAGGGATTTTATAGTCAGGTGTGTTTCTTGTCTCAACAGGTTGCGGAGAAAACTCTAAAGGCGCTTGCGTACTATCGAGGTGATAGTGATGCCAGAGGCTATACGCCATAAGCTGAGAGCATTATTGAGCAGTCTGGAGGTGTCATACCCTGATCTTTCAAAGTTCTATGAGTTAGTGGAAACTTTGGAGGAGTATTACACTCCCACTCGTTATCCTGACGCATTGCAAAGTGGTGCGCCATTCGAGGTGTATGAATACGAAGACGCGGAGGATGCTCTGCAAAACGCAGAGCTGGTCTTTGATTATGGACGGAGCATAATCCCTCAAAATTGAAATCTTTGCCCTTTAATTGTTGTACCCCTTTGCGGTAGATATAATTGAACTGTGAAGTCGTAGGCCGATGTGTATGCATGAAGGGAGCGTCTCAGCGCCATGACTACTCGCGTGGGCATCAATGGGTTCGGACGTATAGGCAGACAGGTATTACGGGCTATCATGGAGCGCTACGCCGGGAGACTGGAGGTCGCTGCCGTCAACGGCGCCTACCCACCCGAGACGAACGCGCATCTGCTCAAATATGATTCCACTTACGGCAAATATCCCGGCACAGTTGCCGCAACTGACAAGGGCATTGTCGTGGATGGAACTGAAGTCACTACCACAACGGAGCGCGATCCGTCCAATTTGTCCTGGGGCGAGCAGGGAGTGGAAGTTGTGGTCGAATGCACGGGCGCGTTCACAAATGCGGGCGGCTCGGCTCAGCACCTCGAAGCGGGCGCTAAGAAGGTTATCATCTCCGCAGCGGCGCGCAATGAGGACATCACGCTCGTCATGGGGGTGAACGAGCGCATGTACGATCCCGAGAGGCATAACATCGTGTCCAACGCCTCATGCACTACCAACTGCGTAGCGCCGATGGCGAAGGTGCTCAACGACAACTTCGGCATCGAGCAGGGGCTGATGACCACGATCCACGCTTACACGAACGACCAGCGAATACTTGACGGCGGACACAAGGACCTGCGCCGCGCGCGCGCCGGAGCGGTGAACATCATCCCGACCACGACGGGCGCGGCAAGGGCAGTGGGCATTGTGCTGCCTGAGCTTGACGGCAAGCTGAACGGAATGGCAATGCGTGTGCCGACGCCGGTAGGCTCGGTGACGGACTTCGTCGCCACTCTGGAACACTCCGCTTCCGCAGGTGAAGTCAACGCCGCGTTCAGGGAAGCTGCCTCCAACGGGCTGAACGGCGTACTGGAGTACAGCGAAGAGCCGCTCGTGAGCAGCGACATTGTTGAGAACCCACACAGTTGCATCCTTGACGCTCTTTCTACGATGACGGTAGGCAAGAACATGGTCAAGGTGGTCGGCTGGTACGACAACGAATGGGGATATAGCTGCCGCACCGCGGACCTCGCCGCCTACATCGTGGACAAGGGGATTTAGTTGCCGATACTGTGCCTTCCCTCTTGATGGGGCCCTCTTGATGGGGGAAGGCTAGGATGGGGGTGTGACAGATTATACCTGCTCCTGCGTTTGAACTCCCAGGAATGACGCCCTGCATATTCTGTGAACTGATAGCCGGGCGTCTGGACAAAGGGCTGGTGGAAGAGACCGAACTGACGCTGACTCTCGTCAACATACGCCAGTTTGAAGTAGGCCAAGTTTTGGTAATTCCGCGCAGGCATGCTCCGACCGTCCTGGACCTTACAGATGAGGAATCGTGCGCGGTGATGGACGCGGTGCGAAGAGTGTCCGCCGCGCTGGTGAAGGCCTATTCTCCCGACGGCATCACCCTGTACAATAACAACGGCACTGCCAGCTTGCAGGAAGTTCCGCACTTCCACATGCATGTTGTGCCGCGCCGCAAGAACAGCACTTGGGGTGCAGGCCCACCGCACATCGCGGCGCTGGAGCGACGGTCGCAGGATATACTGGACAGGGTGCAGGTTGACATCGAACGTGAGCATGAAATCGCTGATGAGATAAGGGTGGCGCTATGAGTGATGCACAGCATGTGAAGGAGCGCATTCAACTCGTGCGCGATCTGTCGAACGAGATGGCGGCGTACCTTCATACGCTGCCCGACAACATCTGGCGGGACCCGGATGTGTATGCCAGCGCATGCGAAGGCTGGAAAATTGCCGATGTCATCACACACCTGATTCTCGGCGCGAATGTGTTCGGCCTCAGCATCACCAACGCCGTCAAGGGAATCGTCGAGCCGCCAATGGGCTGGACCCGTCCCGCAACCCCGGAGCAGGGGATGGAGCGGCTGGTGGATACGCGCAATGCCATTCACGAGGACCTGTTCTACGACTTCAACGCGAGTTGCAAACGATTCAACTCCATCCTGCTGGAACTGGATGAGTCTTCCTACTCTCTTCCGACCTGGCATCCATACTTCGTTATAAGCGTGGATAGGCTGATTGACATTCGCGCGTCTGAGCTGGCGTTGCATTCGTGGGACATACGCTATCCCATAGACCGCAGCGCGAGATTGAGCGACCGGGCTAGGCCGTTCCTACTGGACTTCCTGTGGCGCTGGCTGCGTTCTGGTTTTCAGAAGACAGACCCGCTCGACAGTCCGATACGCTATCGCTTCGACCTGACCGACGCGGACGGCGGCTATGACGTAACGGTTAGCGGGGACAACTTCACGCACGCGCCCTCTGATGACTCCCCCGCGGACGTTACATTCGGCTGTGACACGGATACGTACATCCTGTACTGTTATGGCAGGCTGCAACTTCGGCGTTCTGTGCGGCGCGGGCGAATCGCGCTCTCCGGCGACGAGGCGGTTGCTGCCCGGTTCACGGAATGGTTCAAGGGCGTATAGGTTCCGGTGACATCAATTTTCGGCCCGTCATTCCTGCGAAGGCAGGAATCCAGTGGGGTTGAGTAGGGCAGGGGTTCTCTGGAAACGCTTAATTTTCAATGATGAACTCCTGTGCAAATCGCTTTGAAACCCAGAATGTCAGCCTTCTCTAGCGCCTGCGATGTATGCCTGACCGGTCGGGCATATCTCTAGCAGGCAGCACCCCTCGCACAGCGGCCTCTTGCGACACGCTTCCTTGCAGTGTTGCACGATAAGCGCGTGGTACTCGGCGATCAACGCCGTATCTTGCTGCAAGTTGTTGATGAACATTCGCTGGAACGCAGAGTACGATTCCGAGTTGGGAGTGATGCCAAGTCGATTGAACAGCCTGCGTGTGTATGCATCGATGACGAATGACGGCTTGCCGAGGGCGTAGAGCAGGATGGCATCCGCCGTCTCATCGCCGATGCCGTTTACTGACAGCAGTTCGCGGCGCAGTTTCGCGCCGTTTTGCAAACGCATCGCTTCGATGTCGTCGTCGTAGGCGTCACTGATGTACCGCACTAGCGCCTTCAGCCTGAGCGCCTTTGCGTTGTGGAAGCCACTGGAATATATCAGGGTGGCGAGCGTTTCAGCGTCCATCGTTCGGATGGCGGCGGGCGACAGGGCGTCCGCTTCCTTCAGGCTTGCGATGGCTCGCTCCACATTCGTCCATGCGGTCGCCTGCGTCAGCACCGCGCCCACCATGACCTCGAACGGCGTATCGGCGGGCCACCAGTGCTGGCTGCCGTATCGCGCGAGTAATCGCTCGAAAATTAGGGGAATTGACATGGATAAGCAGAGCCTGTCCCTGTGAAAACAAGGGATGAACGGAAAGGATATGACCTTGTTTGGCGCGTATGGCGATATTAAACTGGACTGAGAGTGATTTCAACGAGCGCACATACACCCTCTCCCACTGGGAGAGGGCTGGGGTAAGGGTATGGAAAAGTGAGCGAGTTCATTGATAGGCTGGACAATGCGGCGGGCACCAATCGCAGCCTTGTCTGCGTCGGCTTGGACGTGGACCCTGCGCTGATGCCTGTTCTGGACGTGAGTGCGTTCAACCGCGCCATTGTGGACGCCACGAAGGACCTAGTATGCGCCTACAAGCCTAATATCGCATTCTACGAGGCGCTTGGCATCGAGGGGTTAGAAGCCCTGCGCGACACTGTGGCGTATATACGCAAAGTCGCACCCGATGTGGTGCTGCTCTGTGACGCCAAGCGCGGCGACATTGATTCCACCAGCGCGAAATACGCCGAGGCGATGTTCGACTACTGGGGATTCGATGCGGTTACGGTCAACGGCTACCTGGGCGAAGACTCCCTCATGCCGTTCTTCAAATACGCCGAGAAGGGCGTGTTCGTCCTATGCCGTACATCAAATCCGGGCGCGTATGAGTTCCAGGACATTGCGGTCTCACCCCACGATTCGGAAGTTGCGGCAGGTGAAAAGGGACAAAAAATGCCGCTTTATGAGTGGATGGCGATCCGCTCATCGGAGTGGAATACCAACGGCAACCTAGGTCTGGTGATGGGAGCCACTTCTCCCGACCAGCTCCGCACAGTGAGGCGACGCTGTCCCGGCATGCCGATACTCATACCCGGAATCGGCGCGCAGGGCGGCGAGCTTGAAGCAGCAGTGAAGAACGGCATAGGACGCTGTGTCGACGGGCAACCTACCTCACCCAGCGTACTCATCAATTCGGCGCGAGGAATAATCTACGCCGACCGAACGTCGAAGGGATTCGCAGATGGCGCCCGAGCCGCCGCAAAAAAACTGCGCGATGACATCAACCGCGTGCTGTCGCAGGAGGGCTGGCAGTGGTGACGTGGTATGAGATCGGCGATTTTGTGCGACTGAAGAAACGCCATCCCTGCGGCGAGTTCAACTGGCGCGTCGTCCGTGTAGGCGCCGATATCGGTATTGCCTGCGTGGGCTGCGAGCGACGTGTTACTATGGCGCGTTCGGCACTGGAACGACGCATGAAAGGTCTGCCGTTTAGGGAGCCAGCGCAACTTTAGTATGCGTCCGCCAACGCCTCTGGATGCGTTGACACGAATATGGCATGTGCTTACAATAGGCTCACATTTGGAGCGGACTTTATGGAGGGGACGGTCTGATGCTGGAACTAACCATTGATGGCATTCGTGTAAGCCTTATGAACCAGCAGCGGGTGGTGATACTACGAGTAAAGGACACGGAGAAGTTTCTGCCTATCTGGATCGGCCCCGGCGAGGCGGACGCGATAGCGCTCAAGCTCCAGAATGTAACTGTGCCCAGGCCCCTCACGCACGACCTGCTTTCCGATGTCATAACCTCGCTGGACGCGACGGTTGACAGGATAGTCGTCTCCGACCTTTCCGATGACACCTTCTACGCGAAAATCGTGCTTCAAGTCAACGGCTCCACGATGGAAGTGGACTCCCGACCCAGCGACGCCTTGGCGCTCGCCGTTCGCACCGAGTCTCCAATCTACGCGGAAGACACCGTAGTGGAGAAGGCGGCGATAATGCTGGATGCAGAAACCGGCAGGGCGGTGCATGTCGATGAAGGTGACGACGATGAACCGCGCCCAGTGACCGAAGAAGAGCGCGCGAAGCTGTCGGCATTCGAAGACTTCATCGGGTCTCTGGACCTGGACTTGGGGCAAGGAGACGCACCCCACCAACATCGGTAGGCGCACGCGCAATCACCATGCATTAACCGTAACGACTCCGCTGAATTTCGGCGGAGTCGTCTGCTTTGGCGACATGTAAACTAAAAATTTACATTCGGAAATCGATTGTGATATACTACACAAGCCCTCGGAGGGACGCGATTGAACGCCGAAAGATTGGCGCTGATACTCCGTCTTACAGGCATCGGCTGGTATGTAGCCGTATGTATCGGGGGTGGGGCCTTGGGCGGTTGGTGGCTTGACGGTCGAACCGGGTTGAGTCCGCTGCTCACACTCTTGGGGCTAGGTCTGGGGATTGCGGTGGCGCTGGTCGGAATGATGCGGATGCTTTTGGCGGTATTCGCCGCCGACACGGACGAATAAGGGCGGTCTTCACTGCCAAAGATGATGAATGAATCGAGCGGTCTTTGCCGCTAACGTTGATTATTAGCGGCTACATTCTCTGCCAAGTCAGATTCTGATATTAAACAACAGGGGACATTTTAGAGCGTGCTTAGCAATCCTAAGACTCTGGCAATACTCATAATCGCGCTTATCGCATTTGTAGTCAGTCTTTTGGGCGGCGCTTTGGGCAATGCGTTCGGACTCGGCTTCCTCGGCGCACCACTGGCGCACATTCAGATCCCTGCCGAACCTTTCATCCCCGCTAAGATATTAGGCTTCACGCTGAAGAATACGATGGTAACCGCATGGATTACCATCGTTGTTTTGTTGGTCATTGCTTTCTTCGCGACACGTCGAATGAGCGAAGTGCCGCGCGGCTTGCAGAACCTCGTCGAGGTCTTCCTGGAGTTCTTCCTCGACCTGTGCGAGCGCATCGCGGGTCGCGAGCGCGCCCGCCGCTTCTTCCCCCTCGTAATGACCATCTTTCTGTTCATCATGGTTTCCAACTGGATTGGCATCCTCCCCGGCTTCGGCACGATCGGCTGGATTGAGCCGGGGAAATATGTCATCAAGCACGCGGAAGAGAAGGCAGAAAAGGCCGGTCAGTCTGTCAACTATGACGACATTCACCTACAGGTGTTTGAGGGTGACGGGGCATTCGGCTACCTAAGCCTCGGTTCGGTCAACAAGGAAATCGGAGACATAAGCGCCTCAGAGTACAAAGCGAATGGCGCGCCCGAAGGCAAGCAGGCGGGCTTGCTTGTGCCGTACTTGCGGAGCGCGAACACCGATGTGAATACCACTCTCGCTATCGCACTCATTGCGATGGTGACGATTCACTTCTGGGGCTTTGCCGCCCTCGGATTCGGTCATCTCGGCAAGTTCATCAACTTCAAGGAAGGGCCAGTAGGGTTCTTCGTGGGCATCCTCGAAGCAATCGGCGAGGTCGCCAAGATCATCAGCTTCACTTTCCGTCTGTTCGGCAACATCTTTGCCGGTGAGGTGCTGCTGATAGCGATGGCGTTCCTGTTCCCGCTCATCGGCTTGATCCCGTTCCTGGGGCTGGAGCTTTTCGTAGGCGCGATTCAGGCGTTTATCTTCGCGATGCTGACACTGGTCTTTGCGGTGATGGCAACTACCGCGCACGGCGGTGAGCACCACTAGGCAACACCAATTAAGCTGACAAATGCGTAGGACCTGAAAAGTACAGGGTACGCAGAAATCTACAAGCAAGGAGAAGTGGAAATGGAAGTAATGCAGGATTTTGCAAGTCTGGGCGCAGGTCTGGCAATCGGACTCGGCGCTCTCGGCCCCGGAATCGGCATCGGCCTGCTGGCAGCTAAGGCGATGGAGTCGCTCGGGCGCAACCCCGACGCGGCAGGCATCATTCAGCAGAACATGATCCTCGCCATCGCGTTCACCGAGGCTATCGCGATTTACGCGCTGGTCGTGGCAATCATCATCAAGTTCGTATAACCATTAGAATTTTCGCACAAGTCCCTTCCCCCTCGATGGGGGAAGGTTAGGATGGGGGTGAAAGCCCTCTTCCGGTGAAGATATTAGGGGATATGGCATGGAAGCCTTGGGAATTAACCTGCCAGGCTTGATAACGCACATCATCAGCTTCTTGATATTGCTGTTCTTGCTGATGAAGTTCCTGTACAAGCCCATCGTCAACATGCTCGACCAGCGCTCTGAACGCATCAGGGAGAGCCTCGAAGCAGCCGAGCGCGCCCGAGAAGAGTCGGCAGCGTCTCAGGCTGAGGTCGAGTCTCAGCTAGAAGCCGCTCGCGCAGAGGGACAGCAGCTCATCGCGTCCGCGCGTGAGGTTGCGGAGCGCTTCCGTGAAGAAGAGACCGCCAAGGTCAGGCAGGAGATCGAAGCCGAGCGCGTCCGCGCCGAGGCGAACATTCAGCGCGAGCGCGATGCCGCAATCGAGCAGCTTCGCGGCGAGTTCGCGGACCTGGCAATTACGGCTGCCGAGCGCGTCGTGGAACGGTCCCTCGACCAGCAGGCGCACCAGGACATCATTGACCGTGTCCTGGAAGAAAGCGACACTCGCATCAACCGCAACTAATAAAAGAGTCCCTTCCCTCTCGATGGGGGAAGGTTAGGATGGGGGTGACCCCCCCAAGCCATTTCTATCATTCCCGCAAGGTATGTCCCTGCGAAGTCAGGTAGCGGGAAATCCAGAATCGAGAAGGAACGATATGGCAAGAGGAGCATCCGCGCGCAGGTACGCACAGGCGGTCTTCGCCATAGCATTGGATCAGGGTGAGCCGGATAGGTGGCTTGATGACCTAGCCCTGCTGTCAGACGCGATGGCTAATGAGGAGTTCGCCGCCTTTGTGGACGCGCCGCAACTCACACTGAGCCAGAAGACGGACCTGATCGGGGAGACGCTTGGTGATTCCGTCAGCGATCTCGCACGGAACCTGATCTCGCTCCTTGCCTCTCGCAACTCCGCACGTTTGCTGCCGAGTATCACTGAGTCGTACCAGGAAATGCTGGATGAACACAACGGTGTTGAGCGCGCCGAAATTGTTTCTGCCGTCGCGCTTAGCGACGAGCAGCAAGCACGCATCGAGGCAACGCTCACCGGCATCGTCGGCAAGGAAATTACGGCGACTTCCAGAGTTGAACCGCAGATACTTGGAGGCTTCGTGGCGCGCGTCGGTGACAAGGTGATCGACGGCAGTACTCGAACCAGACTCGATGAACTGCGGCGTGAACTGGTACACGGCGCATAGCCTGAGAGGGCTAAGAAACAGCATTAAATCTTCGAGCGTCACGCCATAGAGCAGTGTCGCTTACGCACGGAGGAGCTGCATGGCAGTCAGAGGACAAGATATTGCTTCGGTAATCAGGCGCCAGATTGAAGAGTTCGGGCGCGACCTGAGCATGGTGGATGTCGGCACGGTAGTCGAGGTCGGCGACGGCATCGCGCAGGTTCACGGCTTGTCCGGCGTTGCCTACTCCGAATTGTTGGAGTTCGAGGGTGGTGTCATGGGCATGGCGCTGAACCTCGAAGAGGACAGCGTGGGCACCGTGATTCTAGGTGACCCTCTCGCCGTGAAGGAAGGCTCGGAAGTCAGAAGCACGGGCCGCGTTGTTGTCGTGCCAGTTGGCGACGAACTTGTCGGGCGCGTTGTGGACGCTCTCGGTCAGCCCATCGACGGAAAAGGCCCCATCAATACGAGCAACACCCGCGAAGTCGAAGTAGTCGCGCCGAACGTGGCTATCCGCAGTTCTGTGGATACTCCGGTGCAGACTGGCATCAAGGCGATTGACGCGATGATTCCGGTTGGGCGCGGCCAGCGCGAGCTTATCATCGGCGACCGTTCCACCGGCAAGTCGGCAATCGCGCTCGACAGCATCATCAACCAGAAGGGCGGAGACCTCATCTGCATCTATGTCGCCATAGGACAGAAGGTCGGCAAGGTCGCGCAGACGGTTGCGCTGCTGGAGCAGCACGGAGCGATGGAACATACCATCATCGTCGCTGCCAACGCATCTGACCCTGCGCCTATGCAGTACCTCGCGCCATACTCCGGCTGCGCGATGGCTGAAGAGTTCATGTGGCAGGGCAAGGACGCCCTTATCATTTACGACGACCTTTCCAAGCACGCCTGGGCATACCGGCAGATGTCGCTGCTGCTCCGCCGCCCACCGGGACGCGAAGCCTATCCGGGCGATGTATTCTATCTGCATAGCCGGCTGCTTGAGCGCGCCGCGAAACTCGACGAACCGAACGGCGGTGGCTCCATTACGGCACTGCCCATCATCGAGACGCTTGCGGGCGACGTGTCGGCGTATGTGCCCACCAACGTTATCTCGATTACGGACGGGCAGATATACCTTGAGCCTGAGCTGTTCAACTCCGGAATCCGTCCGGCAGTGAACGCCGGTCTCTCTGTCTCTCGTGTGGGCAGCGCCGCGCAGACGCGCGCAATTCGAGGCGTAGCGGGAAGCCTCCGTCTCGACCTCGCGCAGTACGCAGAACTTCAAACATTCGCGCAGTTCGGCACAGCAGACCTGGACGCAGCCACCCGCCAGCAGTTGGAACGCGGGCAGCGCGCCACCGAAATCCTCAAGCAGGACCAGAACGCGCCGATTTCGATGGAGCAGCAGGCGGCAATCCTGTACGCGCTCGCGAATGGTTATCTCGACGACGTGGAAATCGAGAAAGTTCGGGCATTCGAGGCGGCGTTCGCAAGTTACTTCGCGTCCAACCAGCCAGACCTCCTCGCGGGCATTGCGGAGGCGCGAGACATCGCCGGCGACAACGAAGAGGCTCTCAAAGCGGCCATCGACGACTTCAAGGCAAATGTCCCTTACTAGACGCTGATATTCCCCTCTCCCTCTGGGAGAGGGTTAGGGTGAGGGCAAACAGAAAAATATCTGCTATCGGTAGGTAAAGCGTGAATAAGAGATGCCCACTTATTCTGTCATTCTGAATGAAGCGAAGCGGAGTGAAGAATCTAAAATCGTTGCACAGGTGCCATTCACAGAATTTAGATTCCGAGCGCAGCAAGGAATGACAGTGAAGGAACGATTGGAATGATGATGAGCAGGATCGGAGTATTCTGAAAGCACCTATGACAGGGAAAGAAAAATGGCAAGCGTAAGACAAATCAGACGGCGCATTCGCAGCGTGGAGAACACCGCGAAAATTACGAAGGCGATGTCCATGATTGCGGCGTCCAAGATGCGCCGCACCCAGGAGGCCGCCCTTCGTGGCAGACCCTATGCCGACCTGATGCAGACGCTGCTCTCGCATCTCGCCGCGCAAATACAAGACGACGAAGAGCATCACCCACTCCTTGTGGAGCGACCGCGCAATAACGTCGGCCTTGTCGTCATTTCCCCTGACAGGGGACTCACCGGCGGCTTGAATTCGAACATCAACCGCGCGGCAGGGCAGTTCGTGGTCGATCAGGCAGGCGCTGGCGTCAAGGTCATCGCGATGGGCAAGAAGGGCAGGGACTTCATGGTAAGGACGGGGCAGGATGTGCAAGCCGTCTTCACCGACATTCCTGACCGTCCCGGACTCGACGCTGTCACGCCGATAGCCCGCATGGTCGTTGACTCGTTTACCAACGAAGAGGTGGACGCCGTCTATGTAGCGTACGCTGACTTTGTAAACACGACGCTTCAGCGCCCGGCAGTAGTGCAATTGCTGCCGGTGGTCCCGGCAGAATTGAATGCATCGCAGGCGGTTGGATACATCTATGAGCCGGACGAGCGCCCGGTGCTTGACCAGTTGCTCCCCCGCTATGTCGAGATGCAACTCTACCACTACCTGCTTGAGGGCATTGCCAGCGAGCAATCGGCACGCATGGTCGCTATGCGTAACGCCACTGACAACGCGAACGAAATGGTTGATGACCTGACGCTCGTGATGAACAAGGCACGGCAGGAAACGATTACGAAGGAACTACTGGACATCGTTGGCGGTGTCGCAGCAGTCGAAGGATAAGGCAGTCGTCAGACTCGTCATTCCTGCGAAAGCAGGAATCCACTATGGACATGGCGGCCACTGACAACTGAAAACTGATTTGGAGGAACCATGGCAACGGGAAAGGTAACCCAAGTCATCGGCACCGTGGTGGACGTGGAGTTCCCCGCGGAGGAAATGCCGTCAATCTACAACGCGCTGGAAACGAGCATCGCTGGAGAGCGTTTGGTGCTTGAAGTCGAGCAGCACATCGGCAACAACTGGGTGCGCTGCCTCGCGCTTGGCGCCACTGAGGGCCTTGTGCGCGGTGTTGACGCCGTTGACACGGGCAATCCCGTCTCCGTTCCTGTCGGCGACCCCACGCTCGGCAGGCTGTTCAACGCGCTCGGCGAGACACTGGACGACCTTGAAGAAGTGGAGTCCGGCGACTCTTGGCCCATTCACCGCAAGCCGCCTACCTTTGAGGACCAGGCGACGCAGGTCGAGATTCTCGAAACCGGCATCAAGGTGATGGACCTCATCACCCCTTTCACCAAGGGCGGTAAGGTCGGCGCTTACGGCGGCGCGGGCGTCGGCAAGACGGTTATCATTCAGGAGCTTATCCGCAACATCAGCGAGGAGCACGAAGGCGTGTCCGTTTTCGCTGGCGTGGGCGAGCGTTCCCGCGAGGGCAACGACCTCTGGCGTGAAATGCAGGAATCCGGCGTTCTCGCAAACACCGTTCTCGTGTTCGGGCAGATGAACGAGCCGCCCGGAATCCGCGCCCGCGTAGGACTGACCGGCCTTACAATGGCTGAGTACTTCAAGGAAGAACGCGGCCAGGACGTGCTGCTGTTCGTTGACAACATCTATCGCTACATCCTCGCCGGCATGGAAGTTTCCGCGCTGCTCGGCAGAATGCCCTCCGCAGTCGGATATCAGCCCACGCTCGGAACAGAGATGGGTGACCTCGAAGAGCGCATTACTTCATCGCTGAACGGCTCGATCACATCCTTCCAGGCTATCTATGTGCCTGCGGACGACTACACCGACCCTGGCATCGTAACCACCTTCGGACACCTGGACGCGGTCGTCGCGCTTGAGCGCGCACTGGCGGCGCAGGGCCTTTACCCTGCGGTTGACCCGCTGACGTCCTTCTCGCGCATACTGGAGCCTGCCGTGGTCGGTCAGGAACACTACGATGTGGCGCGCGGCGTGCAGCAGGTGCTCCAGAGATATGCGGACCTGCAGGACATCATCGCGATTCTCGGTATCGAGGAGCTTTCCGACGAGGACCGCCAGATTGTGGCTAGGGCGCGCAAGATTCAGCGCTTCCTCACGCAGCCTTTCTTCGTGGCGGAAGTGTTTACCGGCGCGCCGGGCCGCTTTGTGCCGATACGCGAGACGGTGCGCGGCTTCAGGGAGATTCTCGACGGCCAGCACGACGAACTGCCCGAGCAGGCATTCTACATGGTCGGCACAATAGACGAAGCCGTCGAACGCGCCGAGCAGATGGCTGCGGTCAGCTAATGAAAAAAGTCCCTTCCTCTCGATGGGGGAAGGTTAGGATGGGGGTGATGACCCTCATCACTAAGGAGTGGCTGAATGGCTACTATGCGACTGGAAATTGTAACTGCCGAGCGGATGGTCTATTCCGAGGATGTGGACATGCTCGTCGCGCCCGGCATTGACGGGCAACTCGGCATCCTGCCGAACCACGCGCCACTTCTGACGGCATTACAGCCGGGCGAGATTCGCGTGGACAAGGACGGCGAAGAGAACTACATGGCGGTTAGCGGCGGATTCCTGGAAGTTCTGGCGAACAGGGTTACGATACTCGCAGATACCGCGGAACGCGCCGAGGAGATCGACATCGAGCGCGCCGAGGCAGCCGTGCGCCGAGCCGAGGAACGAATCGCCAGCCGCACATCCGACATGGACTTGCAGCGCGCCGTGTTCTCCCTGAGACGGTCGCAGGCGCGAGTGCTGGCCGCAAGACGTCGTCGATCCCGACGGGGCGATGGTGTCGCTCCACCCCAGCGGCCTTCATAAGCCCAATTAAGTCCCTTCCCTCTCGATGAGGGGAAAGTTAGAGTCTGCCCCTGTGCAGACAGGGGATGGGGGCGATGCTTCCCTTCCGTAACCATTCGAGGGACACGGTTGAAACTACAAAAAGCGGGGACGGCTATTACAGCCGTCCCTCTCTTGATCTAGTCCATCCTGTCTATCGATGTTAGCCCCGCGCAATCACTCCAGTTCGCGCAAGTAGAAGGTCATAGACTGAAGTGACAGTACCGGGTCTATGTTCCGCACCACGATGTTCATCGGAACTTTCGCTGCTACGGGCGCGTAATTCAGGATGCCCTTGATGTCGTTTTCTATCAGGACGTCTATAACGTTCTGAGCCTGCTGTGCGGGAACGGCGACAATGCCGATGCTAATCTTCTTATCTATGACGGTATCGCTCAGCTCGGACATCGGCTGCACATTGAACTCGCCGATAGTGTTGCCCACTTGCGCCCGGTCCCCGTCAAACGCCGCGACAATGCGGAAGTTCTCCCGGTAAAAGCCCGGGTAGTTGATTATAGCCCTGCCGAGCCTGCCCACTCCTACCAGGCATGCGCGCCACTCGCGGTCAAGTCCGAGGATTTCCTGCAGCTCGTGAAGGAGGAATCGAACGTCGTAGCCCCTGCCTTGCTTCCCAAAGCGCCCGAAGTAGCTCAAGTCTTTGCGAATCTGCGCCGGCGTCATCTGCAACAGGCTGCCGAGCTGCTGTGAGCTGACCACATCTGTCGATTCAGACATGAGCTGCGACAGCGCCCTCACATACAGCGGAAGCCGCAAGACGACTACTTCAGGGACCTCCACAGAGTCCATTGACATCAGAACTTTCCCCTCCGGTTATTCCGAATTGGACTGCTTCATACTTTGTGGCAAATAGCACAAAGTAATAAAGGTATTCTATAATCCTGCCCTTATTTCGTCAAACCTAACTCCGCTAACCCGAGCTCATGGCAGGGAAGTATTGCCGCTTTTGCCGCCCGACATTGGATGGCTTCATGTTGACAGGCGCGGGCTGGATTGTTAAAGTTGACGCTAACATGCCGCAATGCGCTTTTAACACTATATGCGCCTGTATGAACGACCATTGAGGGGTCGGCAGGTAGGCTTTGCTGAATATAAGAGACGCCCCGCTCGAAAGTACAGAGCGGGGTTTTTTGTTTGATGCGGAACTGACCGTTGCAACTCCGAACACTCACCCAATCTCGGAAGGAGAGCGAAGATAATGACCCAGACGGAATGGAAGCCTCGATCCCAAAGCATCATCGAGATACTTCCTGAAGAAATCGACGACTTTGAAACACAGGTAGCACGCTTCCGCGCGGGCGAGTGGTCGGAGACCGATTTCATGGCTTTCCGCCTGCGGCAAGGCGTCTATGGCCAGCGTCAGCCGGACGCGCAGATGTTCCGCATCAAGTGCCCGTTCGGTGGCGTGAATGCGGACCAGCTTGATGCGCTTGGAGTGCTTGCCGATAAGTATGCTCCTCTGAATAAAGGGCATGTGACAACGCGGGAAAACTTCCAGTTCCATCACATCAAGCTCGACGACGGTGCCGCCATTATGCGGCTAATCGGCGATGTTGGGCTGAGCACCCGCGAGGCATGTGGCAATACCGTACGCAACGTAACCGGCTGCGCGGCAGCGGGCGTGTGCATGAACGAGCCATTCGACGTTACGCCCTACGCGGCAGCTTACGCCCGCTACTTCGTGCGCCACCCGTTCAGCCAGTCCTTGCCGCGCAAGGTCAAGAGCGCCTTTTCTGGCTGCGACAGTGATTGCGCCATCACGCCGATTCACGATGTCGGCTTCCTGCCGCGCATCCAGGACGGCAAGAAGGGCTTCAAGATGGTGGTCGGTGGCGGCACATCCATTATGCCGAAAATTGCTCCCACTTTGTACGATTTCGTGCCTGTTGAAGAATACCTGAAGATGACCGAGGCAGTCCTCCGTATCTTCCATCGCACCAACGAACTGCGCCGCAACCGCATGAAGGCGCGCATAAAGTTCTACATAGCGCGCATCGGCATCGATGAGTTCCGCAAGGAAGTCGAGGAGGAAATCCAGCAGGGCTGGGCGCAGCGTTCCTTTGATCCCGCTGACCTGATGTTCGTCGAGGACGAGTCTCTGGACGCGCCGCCGCTAGACGGCAACTATGCCGCGGTCGGAAACTCCCCTGAGTTCGAGAAGTGGGTGAGCACCAACGTAGAGTCGCAGCGGCAGGAAGGCTACAAGGTCGTTACGGTCAAGCTGCCTCTCGGCGACATCAATGCCCGGCAGTTCCACCAGCTCGCCGACATGTCGCGCAAGTACGGCGGTGGCCGCGCCCGCATTACTCACCAGCAGAACCTCGCATTCCGCTGGGTGCCTGAGAATGCCCTCTACGAGGTCTGGCAGCGGCTTAGCGACATAGGCTTCGGCGAATCGGGCGCGCACGAAATTACGGACATCGTATCCTGCCCCGGCACCGACAGCTGCAAGCTCGGCATAACCTCCTCGATGGGGCTTGGCAGGGCGCTCACTGATGCAGTCGAGCATGTGGACAGGTCCGACCCGCTGGTGCGCCAGATGCACGTCAAGATGAGCGGTTGCCCCAACGGATGCGGCCAGCACCACATCGCGGACATCGGCTTCCACGGCGCGGCGGCAAGAGGTCCGGGAGGACAGGTGCCCGCATACGAGCTGTTCCTCGGCGGCAGCTACTCGCAAGACGACCCGCGCTTCGGACAGCGCGTCAAGGCGAAGATACCCGCCAAGCGCGCCCCCGAAGCCCTACACAAGCTCGTAAACGACTACAAGGACGGCCATGGCGACGGCGAACTGTTCAAGGACTACGTGCTGCGGCAGGGCACTGGTTATTTCGAGGAATTGATGTCTGAATTCAAGGAGTTGCCGGACCTGAACAGGGACACGCTGGAGCAGTACATCGACTGGGACAAGACCGTCAAGTATGTGCTGGAGCGCGGCGAAGGCGAGTGCGCCGTCTAAGACGACAAGTTGCCTAGTAACTAGTTGAGCTAAAGCGGGGGCAGGCATTGAGCCTGCCCCTAAGTCTTACGAATATTCCTGCCGGTCTTCGGCATCAGGTATGTCAATGTGACAGTTGCTACGGCGTTTCAAGTAGTTGCCAATTAGGGAAGTTGTTGCTATTATGCGGAAAATGGAAGAGTGAAGTGGGCTCGAATGGTTGATCCAACCGCAGTTATAGCTATCATCGGCTTCATTGGCGTGATTGGCACGGTGGCCGGGCTGTTCTTCTGGCTGGACAGAAAAATCGCGGCGGAACTTCGTGCGATACGCGCCGAAATGCAGGAGATGCGTAGCGAGACACGCACCGAAATGCACGAGATGCGTGCCGAGATGCGTGGCGAAATTCGGCGGCTTGATAGGGACATACGAGTAGTAAGCGCTAAGGTGGACAGAGCGCAAGGTAATCTCGATGTCTTGGTATTTGGAGAGCGGGGCGTTCCGCCTTCTGTGGAAGCGGAACGAGCTGAACTGGAAAGTGTGGCTGAGGAAGCTGTCGGCAATTAAACTACCAGGATTCCTGAACGAAAGAGGGGCAGGCGATAAGCCTGCCCCTTATCTTGTAAGACTAACATAGGCTACTTCCTGAACCGCCCCTTCAGCCCGTCCCACCAGGAAGTGCCCCCCTCTTCCTCATCTATGTACCGCCCCCGCCACATCTTGCGATCTACCTTCGATTTCGACGGTCTCAGGAACACCATGCCGTACCCTATGATGAACACAACCAAGCTTACCCACATCAGGTAACCGAGCGCGGGGATCATGTAGCGAAGTACCAATCCCGCGAGCAATAAAGCCAGCGCCGCAAGCATTATTTTGCCCGGCGACACGCCCCAAGCTTTGGTATTCAGCGACTGACGCACATACTGCCACACCATTCCGCGCAGGCTGCGGCGCGAACTTCCGGACGGCAATGGCGCTTCAGCCTCCGCCTTCTTCAGTATGTCCTCGATCTCTTTCTGATATTGGTCAGGCATCCTCGCTGTCCCTAATGTGTCTATAATCCCGCGTTTAGGTGTCGATAAAGCAAATCGCCTCGTTTCTTGCATCGTAAACAACTGCACTAGGCGTGTCAACATCATAATCATGCAGGAAAACTCCATAAATCAGTGATATTTTTGATTGTTTTCTAGCGCACAATGTCCGTGCTATAATTGTATGAGTGTCGCAATCGCTATTTAGGAGACTCTCGTGCGAATTACTCAAGGGGAAATAGTCGATCTTCAGACCGTGCTGCATATTGAGATGGAAGACGAGGACATCCGTCCCTATCTCGATATTGGCTACCAGAAAGTTAAACCACACATATCTTTCCCCGGATTTCGTAAGGGACGTGTTCCTCGCCACATAGTGTTGCAATTCGTAGGCAAGGAAGCTCTGCTGAATGAAGTGCTCGACACAATGCTGCCGGAGGTTACCGGCAGGGCAATTGACGAGCAGGAGCTTGAGCCGGGCGGCATGCCCGATATGGAGGTCCTGGACCTCGACCCCGTTACCTTCAAGGCGACTGTTCCTCTTAGGCCACAGGTTGAACTAGGTGATTATAGAGATATACGCGTCGATGTAGAACAGTCCGAAATTGGTGAAGAAGATGTCCAGGAGAGGCTGGAGCGCCTGCGGAACAGCATGGCATCATGGGAACCCGTAGAGCGGCCGGTAAAGATGGACGACATGGTGACCATGACCGCTACCGGCACTGTTGAAGAGAACACCATTCTCGATGAGACCGACACAGTGTATCTCCTTGTTGAAGACGCGGACCGCCCCTTCCCCGGATTCCCGGAGGCACTGGTCGGCGCCGAACTAGATACGCCGAAAGAGTTCGAGCTGACAGTAGCCGACGACTTCCCTGTTGATGAATATGCGGGTAAGTCCGTACAGGTAACGGTAACTGTTAGCGATGTAAAAGAGCGTATTCTGCCCGAGCTAGACGAGGATTTCGTTCAGGAGATCGGCGAAGGCTATGACTCAATGGAAGCCCTGCGGGAGCAGATTGAAGAGGAGCTCAAAACAGAATCCGAGAACGCCGCCGAACAGGAAGTGCGCGAGTCGGCGGTAAGCAGCCTGCTGGAAGGCGCGAGTGCGGTGGTAATCGCACCCGTCATTATCGATAACGAAGTCAACTACATGGTCAATGAACAGGCGCAGACACTCGCGCGCATGAACATTCGCTTTGACGACTACTTGCGCTCGGTCGGCAGTTCTGAGGACGAACTTCGCGAGCAAATGCGCGAGGAGGCGATTACCCGAATCAAGCGCGCCGTCGCCTTGGAAAAGCTCGGCGAGGCAGAGGGTATCGACGTTTCTGACGATGATGTCGAAGAGCGTATCGACTCCATAATGGAGCAGAACCGAGAGCAGTACCCGGACGCGCCCGATACACCCGAAATAACCGACGACATGCGAAGTTCCATAATGCGGATGATGCACTCGGAGCGAGTGATGGAGCGCCTCGTGGAAATCGCAAAGGGAGAAGCCCCCGATATTGGCGGGTCAGCTGAAGAGGCGGAGACTGAGGAAGCACTCGACGAAACCGCCGAAGCAGAATCCAAGGAAGAATAAAAGAACCTCTTGTATCTTCTCCCAAAAGGAGAGGACGAAGGCTTGCCCCCGCAGAAACAGGGGTGAGGGTAAAGGAGAATAAACCCATGCTGTTTAGGCCCCAGGATTTAAGTGCGCCGGACTTACTGCAGGACGGTGGGCCTGAAAATGTCATTCCGATGGTTGTCGAATCTGGTCCGCGAGGAGAGCGCGCTTACGACATTTATTCGATGTTGCTCAAGGAGCGCATCGTCTATCTCGGAACTCCGATCAACGACCAGGTTGCCAACGCCATCATCGCGCAGTTGCTTTTCCTAGACAGGGAAGATCCTGAGCGCGATGTCAGCCTGTACATCAACTCGCCGGGTGGAGTCATCTATGCCGGCCTCGCAATCTACGACACAATGAACCTCATTCGTCCCGATGTATCCACCATCTGCGTGGGCTTGGCGGCGAGCATGGGTACCGTTCTGCTGACGGCGGGCGCCAAGGGTAAGCGATTCGCCCTCCCGGACTCCACTATCCACATGCACCAGGCGATGGGCGGCGCCCAGGGGCAGGCGAGCGATGTGGAAATTGCCGCGCGCGAAATACTGCGCCTGCAAGAGAAAATTCGCACCATCCTGTCCGATACGACCGGTCAGCCCTTCGACAAGATTGCCCAGGACACTGACCGCGACCACTACATGAGCGCGGAACAGGCGCTCGAGTACGGCTTGATTGACGAAGTTCTCGCTTCTTCTGCCGGTGCGTAGCCCCAGTAATGTTATCGCAGATGCGGTTCGACACCCTCAGAGTGAATGATCCATGTATCTAATAACCTGTTCGTGGTGAGTCTGTCGAAACCACAAGTTTTCAACACAAGCATAAATACGGAGTTCCCGCAACATGACCAGCCGGACCGACTATCGTTGTTCCTTCTGTGACAAGGCGCAAACTCAGGTCAAGCGCCTCATTGCAGGCCCCGACCGTGTGTTCATCTGCGACGAGTGTGTGCTTCTCTGTGATCAAATTATCGCTGAGGACGGTCCTACCCAGTCCAATGTCATATCCAACCCAATGGCAAATGGACTGAACCCTAAGCTCATCTACCAGAACTTGGAAGAATACGTGGTAGGGCAGGACCGCGCGAAAAAGATACTCAGTGTTGCCGTCTATAATCACTACAAGCGTATTAGTTCCACCCAAACGCAGTCGGATGTCGAAATCCAGAAGGCGAACATCCTGATGCTGGGTCCGTCCGGCTCCGGCAAGACCCACATAGCGCAGACGCTAGCTCGAATTTTGCAAGTACCCTTCGCCATAGCCGATGCCACCTCACTTACCGAAGCAGGCTATGTCGGCGAGGATGTCGAAAACATCCTCCTGCGCCTCATACAGGCAGCTGACTACGATGTGGCGCGTGCCGAGCAGGGTATCATCTACATAGACGAGATAGACAAGATAGCGCGCAAGAGCGTAAATCCGTCAATCACACGCGATGTGTCAGGTGAGGGCGTTCAACAGGCGTTGCTGAAAATTATCGAAGGCTGCGAAGCCAATGTGCCGCCACAGGGCGGTCGCAAGCATCCGCATCAGGATTTTCTGAAAATCAAGACTGACAATGTGTTGTTCATGTGCGGTGGCGCATTTGAGGGCATGGAAGACATCATCAACCGGCGAGTCTTCAAGAGTAAACACTCCATAGGTTTCACCGGGTCAGCAAGCTGGAGCCCCCAAACCGAAGAAAATGTGCTGCATCATGTGAACTCCGACGACCTGATGGAGTACGGTTTCATCCCTGAATTTGTCGGACGCCTCCCTGTCATCGCCACACTGGACACGCTTGACGAAGCCGCGCTCATCAAGGTTCTCAGCGAGCCCAAGAACGCACTCGTTCGCCAGTACCAGTCGCTCTTCGACATGGATGATGTCGAGCTCGTCTTCACGCACGATGCCCTGGTCGCCGCTGCGGAGCAGGCGCTGAAGCGCAAGACTGGCGCTCGTGGCCTTCGTACCATACTCGAACACACCCTGCTCGATGTCATGTACGAACTGCCCAGCATGTCTGATGTCAGCCGCTGCGTGGTGGACGCCGACGCCATCATTGGTGACGCTCCCGTAACGTTAAGCCTGAAGAATGGAGAGATTGTGCCCATGCCCACTCCGCCGGTCCTGCTTGAGAAAAAGTCCGCATAGTCCCATTTACGCCTCCCCCTTCTTGTCAAGTCCCTCCCCGTCTATCCTGTCCATCTATGTCAAATCCCCACAAAATCGCCATGTTGTGGCGCACGTAAGTATTGAACTTTTCTAATTTTACGTTTAGCATTTGTGCATCTCCGATAAGCCATCCTCCGACCGGGAGAATCCGCTTAAATGCGAATGCACAACAGGACGCCCCTGCCGGGTGCGATCGACAGGCAACTCGACGACTTCACGAACGTGCATGTTGCCCCGTCATCCAGCCGCGTATCGCCTATACACCGCGAAATCACTACTTGCTACGCCTACATGTGCCCGTATGCCTATGGCTGCACCGAGAAAACGCGCCGTCCCGCGCAAGTCCTTATGCGCCGCTGCATGCGCTACAAGCCCGAGGAACTTCGCATACGAGCGGGCGTCTCAGACTACGTGCTCGACCTTCTCGCGAAAAGACGCACTTCCGGCGAAGACCTCTCCGCTCAGACCACAGCGATTCTTGATGACCTGCGTCCGGACGGACCCCTTCGCAAGACCGCCTAGCCCAGTATCCCTTCCCCCTTGACGGGGTAGGTTAGAGCCTGCCCTGAACTCGATTCAGGGATGGGATGATACCCCCCCATTTCCTGCATATCTATGCCAGCCCCGGAAGGCCGAATGACGACCGACGAACGAATTACCTGCCACACGCCCACACCTGGCAAGAAGCCCACTCGCATCCACAAGTGGAAGTACGACCTGCTGCACGGCATCATCCTGCACATACTCGCTGGCAGCGCGGACGGGTTGGAGTTTCGCAGCCTGCCCTGTCTCATAGATACGCGCCTCACACCTGAGCAGCGAGCAAACCTTGGCTCAGTCTCCTGGTACACCACCACCGTTAAGCTCGACATGGAGGTGAAGCGCGACATAGAGCGAGTGCCGGGCGCGAGACCCCAGAGACTGCGCCTAGCTGAGTGACCGTATTCTGCTGCCTTCCACATGGAAGCGTGTTGTATCCGGTGGTAGCTGCCTTAAGACTGAATCCGCGTCTGCGGTCGTTATCAGCGTCTGGTGGTATTGCGAGGCATACTCAATCACCTGGTCTCGTCTCGCCGCATCCAACTCCGACAGCACATCATCCAGCAGAATCACCGGCTCCTGCCCGCGCTTCTCACGCAGATATGACGCCTCGGCAAGCTTTAGCGCGAGCACGGCGGTTCGCGTCTGACCGCGTGAGGCAAACGCGGCAGCCTCCATTCCGTTCATCGCGAGTGCGAGGTCGTCTCTGTGCGGGCCCGTTACGGTCAGGCCCCGTGCCAGTTCCTGTCCTCTTCGTTCCGCGAGCTTCTCCCGTAGTGCTTCCGCGATGCTTTTGTCGGACATGTCGTCTGATAGTGGCACGTTCGGTTTATATGCAATTGTCAGGCTTTCACTGCCATCGCTCAAACCTGTGTAGATTGGACTCGCGCCCTCGGATAGCGTCCGCACGGTTGCGAGACGCTGAGCCACAATTTCGCTGCCTTCCTTCACGAGCTCGTCGTCCCAGAAAGACAACTCACCAACTCGCCCTGCGCCGTCTCGTATTTGGCGCAGCAGGTGGTTGCGCTGCCTTACCACCCGCTCATACCGTTGTATCGTGGAAAGGTACGCGCGGTCCGTCTGCGAGATGAGTATATTCAGGTAGCGCCGGCGCACGCTGGGCGCGCCGTACACGATTTCTAGGTCATCGGCGCTAAACATTACCGCGTTCAGATTCCCTATGAGCGCTGAGGCGCGGCGTGGCGCTCCATTCACGCGAAAGTATTTCTGTACCGAAATCGCCACGCCTCCGGTTGCGGGATCAGGCGCATTCGTGGTGCGGAAGTTGATCTGCAAGTTCACCGAGTCCTGCCGGCGTTCCACGCTACCGGCAGCCTGTGCGTAGAATTCGCCCTCATGGTCGATACGCCTAACGAGCTCACGGTCGCTTGACGCGCGAGGCGACCGGGCCACCGCGAGCAGGTACATTGCTTCCAGCAGGTTGCTCTTGCCTGCGCCGTTGTCCCCTTGAAACAGCGTCATGCCCGGCTGCAGGTCCAGTTCCAGCCGCTCGTAGTTCCGGAAGTTCGTAAGACTGATGTGGGAGATATAAATGTCGCCCGCCGCCTCCGTTGATTTGCCGGTGTAGTCGGCGGGTCAGATTTTATCATGGCGCAATCCTCACTCGACCTTCGTTTTCGGCAGGCTGGAAACCGCCCCGACATTGTTGATAGAATTGTGGGAAGGTCGCAGTTGGAGGACACTATGCAGGTAAATATGGATGAAGCCAAATCTAACCTGTCGGAGCTTGGCGAACTTGCCTGGAAAAGCGAGGAAGTCATAATCGCCAAGGCGGGCAAGCCGTTCCTGCGTCTAACGCCCTACGATGTGCCGCAGGTTGATAAAACTGAGGATGAACCAAAGCATAGGCGTTTGTCGGGGGCATTGAAAGGACAGATATGGATTGCGCCGGATTTCGACGATACTCCTGAAGAGCTGATTGATCTTTTCTACGATGGCGGGAAGTCAACTTCATACAATCTGCCTGTTCAAGTTAGCCGTGACTGTATTGGTGCCCCATGAAATACCTCGCGCTCGCAGGCGGGGTCGGTGGCGCAAAGCTCGCCCTCGGCATGTCGAAAATCCTGTCGCCCTCCGAATTGACCATCGTCGTTAATACAGGGGACGACGAAATGTTTCACGGCCTGCACGTATCTCCCGATGTTGACACAGTGATGTACACACTTGCCGGGCTGTCCAACCCTGAAACCGGATGGGGTATCACAGGCGAGACTTTCACAACTCTCCAACGACTTAACGCCTATGGCGCGGACACATGGTTCAATCTCGGCGATAAAGATCTGGCGACCCACATCCGCAGGACCGATCTGTTGCGTCAGGGCTATTCCCTCTCTGAAGTTACGGAGTCGCTGCGAACCGCGCTTGGCATATCGCATCCCATCGTACCCATGAGTGACGCGCCGGTTCGGACGATGCTGACGACCTGCATCGGCGAGCTTGCGATGCAGACATGGTTTGTCAAGCACCGCTGTGAGCCTGCCGTCAGCGCCATCCGCTTCGATGGCGCCGAACGCGCGCAGCCTGCACCCGGCTTCGAGCGCGCCCTTCGCGAAAGTGATGCCATCGTCTTCTGCCCATCAAACCCCTTCGTCAGCGTCGCGCCCATCCTCGCCGTTCCAGGTGTGCGAGATGCAATACGCAGTTTCAAGGGCTTGCGCCTCGCGGTCAGTCCTATTGTCGGCGGTCAGGCCATCAAGGGCCCCGCTGCCAAGATGATGGGCGAGCTTGGCATAGAATCTTCGTGCGTTGGTGTGGCAAAGCAGTATCAAGGACTGTGCGACGTGTTTGTGCTGGATGATGTGGACGGCGATAGGGCAGGGGACATCGAGGCGCTGGGCATGAGCGCTGCCGTCACCAACACTATGATGATAACTGATGCCGACAAGGTGCGCCTTGCCAGGTATATTTGCGGGCTTGCGGCATGAGCGGCGAAGGTATAGTCGCAGTCGTTCCGATGAAGCCGTTGAGCCAGTCCAAAACGCGCCTGTCAGGCGTGTTGTCGCAGCAAGAACGCGCCGATTTGAGTCTCGCGATGTTCCGCAAGGTAATTGTGGCCGCGCAGCATGCGCTTGGTGCGGTCTGGGTGATCGGTGGCGATGAAGCCGTCCGACTGGTTGCGGAAAGCCTAGGCGCTATATGGCTTGAAGACCCCGGCAGTGACCTTAACGACTCGCTTGCATTCGCCCTCGACAGGGCATGCAAGGCCGAAGCGTCCGCGATCTATCTGCCCGCAGACCTGCCATTCGTAACCGCTGGCGATATTCAGAAGGTTGTACATGCATCATGCGCGGGCCAAACGCTCACATTCTCCCCCGCACAGCAGGACGGCGGAACGAACGCCATGCTCATTCCAAGGTGCGTGTCCTTTCCACCCCTTCTTGGCAAGGACAGTTTCAGGCGGCACAAGCGGCAGGCGTCTGCTCTCGGCATCCCATATACTGTATGCTTGACGGAAGGCTTGGGATTGGATTTAGACACCCCCGATGACCTGGCGCAGTGTGATAGCCTTCGACCCGGGTTTATGTTATCTCTGGCATCCGAAGGCGCCGCATCTCAATAACGCAATAAGGAAAACTGATGGAATTGAAACTCGGTATCTTACTCCCAACACGCGGTCTAGTCATGAGCAGCGACGAGCTATCCGGCATTGAGCCGCTGTTATCAATGGCTGAGGCGGTGGAGCAGGCGGGTCTCGATTCGGTCTGGGTCGGCGACAGCCTCACCGCGAAGCCCCGCTTCGAGCCTCTTGCCACGCTTACCGCAATAGCGATGAGAACGCAAACGGTGCGACTGGGAACGGCGGTCATGCTTGCTGCTCTGCGTAACCCGGTGCAGCTCGCGCAGATGGCAGCGACGGTTGACACTATTTCAGGCGGACGGCTGATTCTCGGCGCGGGCGTTGGCGGCGCATTTAACGCTGCCCAGCAACAGGAATGGCTGAATGTCGGTGTCAAGCCCTCACAGCGTGCCGGCCGCTTCGAGGAAGTCCTGGAGATTACCAACGGCCTGACCAAAGGCGAAGAAGTCACTTTCGAGGGACGGCACTTCAAATACGATGGTGTAAGCGTCCAGCCGCGCGCCATCCAACCCCTTGGAGTGCCATTTCTGGTAGCCTGCCACTGGCGCGCCGGCCGCGAGCGCCAGTTCCAGCGTGCCGCAAAGCTCGGCGCTGGCTTCATGTCCATATCCGACTATCCCGACGAGTACAGCCGAGTGGTGGACAGGGTGCGTGGCTACACCGCAGAATACGGCGGAGACCCCGAAGCGCCGGAGGCGACCTTCTACATGACTGTGAACCTCCGAGAGGACGATGCCGCCGCCGCAGAAGAAGCCGATACCTTCCTGCATCAATACTACGGCTCGAACATCTGGGGCGACCGCTGGGGGCCGTTCGGCAACCCACAGAAAGTCGCCGAGCGCATCTCTCAGTACCATGAAGCAGGAGCGCAGACCATCATCGTGCGCTTCGCTTCCTTCGAGCAGGAACGCCAGCTCGACACATTCCTGAATGAGGTCGTGCCCGCACTTTCCTAGGATATTTCGTATCGAATGACAGACTCAGGGCAAGGCGCAGGCATGCTACCATTGCGCTTGGAGGTGTTGACATGACACAGGCCGCAGTACGCGAAACTGCTTTGCCGACAGTAGAAGTGGGCCACGCGCCCTTCATCATCAGGTTCGAGCCTGTTATCGAGATGACCAGTGAGTTGTTCGAGCAGTTCTGTGCCCTGAATGACGAAATGCGAATTGAACTCACCGCTGAAGGAACGATAGAAATTATGCCGCCAACTAAAGGTGAAACCGGCTCTAAGGAGTTAGACGTGGGAGCGGATTTGAAAGTATGGGCTAGAACTGACGGCGATGGCGTCGCGTTCGGTTCTACCGCAGGCTTCACGCTGCCCAACCGCGCTGTTCGCTCTCCCGACGCCTCTTGGATACTGAAGTCTCGCCTCGCTGCCCTCACTGATGAAGAGAAGGACAGCTTTATGCCAATCTGCCCCGATTTCGTAATAGAACTGCGCTCTTCCTCCGACAGACTTAGCATCCTGCAAGCCAAGATGGATGAATACATTGCGAACGGCGCTCGGTTAGGCTGGCTGCTCGACCCATTGCAGCGCCAAGCGCACATCTATCGTCCCGATGCAGAACCTGAGATTCTGGATAATCCCGAAACCCTGTCTGCCGCCCCCGAGCTTTCCGGGTTCACCCTCGACCTCAAGCCCATCTGGGAGCCTGCGTTCTAGCGCACTTTCCACCGCTAACCAAACCTTAACCGAACGAGTGTGAGTGAATTGACCGATAATCTCAACGAACAAGACGACATCCTTGTAGAACGAGACGGTAGCGTCGCGACCGTCACATTCAACCGACCTACCCAGCGTAACGCTATCAGCTACGCTGGCTGGCTGGAACTTCAGCGCATAGCCATAGAGCTTGAGCGCGACGATGGCGTGCGCGTGGTGGTCTTCACCGGCGCGGGCGAGAGGGCGTTCTCAGCGGGCGCGGACATCAAAGACTTTGAGCAGTACCGCATCAACTCGCAGATTGCCAAAATCTATGCCGACGCATTCGACGGCGCGATGGACACGGTAGAAGCGATGTCCAAACCCACCATATCGATGATCAGGGGCTTCTGTGTGGGCGGCGGCTGCGAATTCTCGATGGCGACCGATATCCGCATAGCATCCGATGATAGCCGCTTCGGTATTCCCATAGCGCGTCTAGGCATCCTCGTCGGCTACGGTGAGATGCGCCGCCTCGTCAACCTTGTAGGCCCAGGCAACGCATCCTACATCCTGCTCAGCGGCAGGCTGATCGGTGCGAAGGAAGCCCACCGTATCGGTCTGATAACCACGCTTCTAAGCGCGGACGAGCTTCGTGAGCACACCTACACTCTCGCGCACGAAATGGCGGAACTTGCGCCGCTCAGCCACAAGCGCAACAAGCGGATTCGAGACATCACTCTGCGCGATCCGTCCGGCGAAGGATTGACCCAGGAGGAGCAGGACCTGCCCTTCACAAACTTTGACAGTGCCGACTTCCTTGAAGGCCGCGCCGCCTTCATCGAGCGCCGCAAACCCAACTTCAAAGGCAAATGACATCATTCAGTAACTTGTTCCTTCCCCCTCGATGGGGGAAGGTTAGGATGGGGGTGAAATCTTTAAGGAAATCCCCAGTTCCCACCCGGAGAACCATCGGAGAAAAAGACGCATGCAATCCTCAAACGGAAAACTACCCCTCCAGGACATCAAGGTAATCGACTTCAGCCAGATTCTCGCAGGTCCCTTCTGCACGATGCTACTCGCGGACATGGGCGCCGATGTCGTCAAGATCGAGAAGCCCAACGGCGGAGACGACACGCGCCGGTACGGACCGCCCTTCATCGAGGGTGAGTCGGCGGCGTTCCTCACGCTCAACCGCAACAAGCGCAGCATAATCCTCGACCTCAAGAGCGAGCAGGGGATCGCCATAGTGCGCCGCATGCTCGAAGACGCCGATGTGATGATTCACAATTTCCGCCCCGGCGTCGTTGACCGCATGGGCCTCGCCTATGACGACGTGAATGCAATCAACCCCGCCATAGTATATTGCACCGTCTCCGGCTTCGGCACCACCGGCCCGTACAGCAGTCGTGCCGGCTTCGACCTCGTAGCGCAGGGCATGAGCGGACTCATGAGCATCAACGGATTCCCTGGCGCGCCGCCTGCGAAAGTCGGCGTTCCAATGGCAGACCTCAATACCGGCATGTTCTGCGCCTATGGCATCCTCACCGCGTACATCAACCGCATTGCGACAGGGCAGGGGCAGCATGTGGACGCATCCCTAATCGAGTCCGGTATCGCATACACTCTCTACGAGTCCGCGACATACTTCGCCACTGGCGAGGTAGCAGGTCCGCTCGGCTCCGCGCACCGCATGATCGCGCCATATCAGGCATTTGCCACCCAGGACGGCTACATCAACATCGGCGCCGCAAACCAGAACAACTGGGAGCGTATGTGCCGAGCTGTTGGGCGCGAGGACCTGCTGAACGACGAGCGCTTCGCCTCCAACCCTGAGCGCATGGTCAGCATCGACGCACTCACGCCAATAATGGAAGAGACATTCCGCACACAGACCACCAGCCACTGGGTTGAAGTTCTGGAAAACGCCGGAGTGCCCTGCGGTCCCATCTACAACATTGAGCAAGTTTACTCCGACCCACACGTGCAGTCCCGCGAAATGGCGGTGCCACTGGAGCACCCCAAGTCCGGCAGCATCCGCAACATCGGCGTCCCCGTCAAGCTCTCCGACACGCCCGGCTCGGTTAGAACCCCCGCGCCTCTGCTCGGGCAGCACTCCGATGAAGTTCTGTGCCAGTACGGATACGCGGACACAGACATCACCGCATTCCGGGAGGCTGGTGTACTCGGCTAAACCTATTATCGCTTCCCCCTCGAAGGGGGAAGGTTAGAGCCTGCCCCTGCGAAGGCAGGGGATGAGGGTGATTGGCGGAACTTCATCCTTACCTGAACAGGCTAACTGAGGAGAAATAATGCCCTTCGTCAAAACCGACAAAGCTGAAATCTACTACGAAGTGCATGGCGAAGGCTCGCCGATTGTCCTCGCTCACGGCGCAGGAGGAAACACGCTCGTCTGGTGGCAGCAGATTGCCCACTTCGCCCGCACCCACAGGGTCGTCGCCTTCGACCATCGCGGCTGGGGCAGGTCCAGGTGCCAGCCTGAGCATAAGCACGCCCGCTACTTCGCCGACGACATGCGCGCCGTATTGGATGATGCCGGTGTTGAGCGCGCTGCAATCGTCTGCCAGTCTATGGGCGGCTGGACCGGGATGCAGTTCACCCTCGCCAACACGGAGCGCGTCTCCTGTTTGGTGCTTTCCGGTACTCCCGGCGGCGTTCAGACCCCAAGCGTCATCGAAGCTCGACAGGCACGCGCCCGCAGCCGCACAATCGACCTGGACCGTCCGATACCGTGGAACGAGCCTCACCTTGCCCTCGCGCCTGATGCCTTCGACAAGGAGGCGGCTATGGCGTTCCTGTACCGCCAGATGTCCGGACTGAACCCGCCCATCGGCGACACAGGCACCGGCGATATTGGCGTCTCTCCTGAAGGCTTATCCGACTACGCCATTCCGACGCTCATGGTCGCCGGAGCGCAAGATCGTATTTTCCCCCTTGCCGTTCTGAGAGAAGTCTCGCAAGTCATCCCCGGCGCGCAGCTTTACATCATAGGCGAGGCAGGTCACTCCCCGTATTTCGAGGCAGCCGAGGAGTTCAACAACGTCGTAGGTGCGTTCATCAGCGAGCACCCGTAGCGAAGCAATGAACATCTTCTGGGGCGTGACCTCTTCTGGCGAGCCTCTAGTTCAGCCGCCCCCTCAGCCTGGGGTCGAGATGATCGCGCAAGCCGTCGCCGAAGAGATTAAATGCGAGTATCGTGAATGTGATGGTCATGCCCGGGTAGAATACCAACCACCACGGCGGCTTGAATGCATCGCCCAGCACGCCGCCGAGCATATTCCCAAGGCTGGGGTTGGGCGGCGGTATCCCAAGTCCCAGGAAGCTGAGCGCCGCCTCAGCGAAGATAGCCCCGCCCAAGCTTACGCTGGCAATCACCATCAGCGGAGCAATGCACTGCGGCGTTATGTGGACGAACATGATCCGTAGCGGCGACGCTCCAAGCGCGCGGGCGGCTTCCACGTATTCCATCTCCCTCACCGACAGCGTGACCGAGCGAATCACTCGCGTCGTCCCTGCAACGCCCGTAATGGCGATTGCGGCGATGACCGTGTAAAGACCGGACCCTACCCCGACCAGCAGCAGCATCGCCAGTATAATTCCCGGGAAGGACATCAGGATATCTAAGAACCTCTGACTTATCAGGTCGAACTTGCCGCCTGTGTAACCCGTCAGCACGCCCCACGAGAAACCGATAACCTTGCTGATAGTCACTGCGAGTAATGCAACATACAGCGAAGTGCGCGCTCCCACGATTACCCGGCTCAGCACATCCCTCCCAAGATGGTCGTTGCCCATTGGGCGCTCCAGAGAGGGGCCCTTCCTGAAGAACGACGGAAAGGTCTCCAAGGGGTCGTTTGGCGCGATTACGTTAGCGAACACTGCGACCAGCACCAGAAATGCCAGAAAGCCAGCAGCCACAGCGCCAATAGGCGACGTACGGAAGAAACGAGCGATCATACCAAGTGACGAATCGAATCGGCCTTGTGCGAAATCGCCCTCCGGCTGTTGCCCGGGCATCGAGCCTATTTCCCTCATTGCCTTACCTTCGCTGAGAACGATGCAGCGCTACTGATAACGAATACGTGGGTCCAGCATGCCGTAGAGCAAGTCCACGCCCAAGTTGATAATTACGAAAGATATACCGTACAGCAGCACGACATTCTGAATGATCATCCAATCGCGCTCCGCAATTCCGTTGACCAGTGTGGTGCCAAGCCCAGGCACGGCAAATGCGCGCTCGACCGCAACCGATCCGCCCAGCAGAAACGCCAGTTGTATCCCGGATATGGTGACCACTGGAAGCAGCGCGTTTCGCAGCGCGTGTCGCGCGATGACCAGCGTCTCCGCAAGTCCCTTGGCTCGCGCTGTCCGCACGTAGTCCTCCCTGAAGACTTCCAGAAGCGTGGCTCTGCTCATGCGAGCAAGCTCCGCCCCCAGATTGATTGCCATCACGAGCGCGGGCCCAATTACGATAGTCAGATTGCCCTTCGGGTCGTCCCATAAGTGAATGATAGTCAGTGGCGGCCTCCACTGCCAGATGAGCACTGTGGCAAGTATCAGCGTAAGACCCAGCCAGAAGCTCGGCACCGCCATGAAGAACGTGACGACTACGCGCACTACATAGTCAATCCATGTGTTTCGCCACGCGGCGGCTATCAGACCCACGGGCAGTCCTATCAACCAGGAGAGCGCGACGGCAATGATCGCAATCTCAACGGTAATGGGGCCACGCCGCAGGATCGTATCCCTGATGGGCTTATCCTGCCAGAATGACCTGCCAAAGTCGCCCTTCAGCACGTCTCCGATCCAGGTCACGTATTGCAGGTAGAGCGGCTTGTCGAGGCCGAGACTCTTGCGGGCACCTTCAAGTTCTTCCTCCGTGAGGATGTGCAACCCCTCGCCCTCGCCGTAGATGGCCTGAAGCGGGTCGCCGGGGAGGACGCGCATGGCTATGAATATTAGCGCAGTCACGCCGAACAGCGTGGGAATCGCGAGCAGGAGGCGCTGGTAGAGATACTTTCTCATAGATTAAGTCGTTCGCTCGACCTTCCTGTCAGCTGTCACTCTTCGGGGACGCGATTTGGACGCGCCAGTTGAGTTTCAGGCATCACAGCCGCAAAGATGATTACGACAGATGCCGCGGTGCACTCTGGGGCAAGTTCCCCCTCTCCGGCAGTTCGAAGAGGGGGAGTTGATTCAAGAGGTTGCAGTGAAATGCTTATCTGTCAAGCCAGACTGTGTCGAGGCGCTCCCAGAGCACATGCAGCCTGGTCTCCATCGACATGCCCTTTACGTCCTTGCTCCATGCGGGTGAGTGGCCGCAGAAGCCGATGTGGTAGAAGGGTGGGTTCGCGTCCAGAATGTCCATTCCTTCGTTGAACAGCTCGGCGCGGGCGAACGGGTCGAGTTCGCCGGCAAGCCGGTCGAGGACTGCGTCGAATTCAGGGTTAGCGTAGCGGGACCAGTTCTGCGAGCCGCCGGTCCTCAGATAGATGTTCCACATTGGGAAGGGGTCGAGAATCTGGCCGGAGAAGTCGCCGTTCCTGAACAGGTCGAAGTTGCCATCGTGCAATATCTCGCTCTGGAGCGCGCGCTCCACCAGCTTGATATCCGCCTGGATGTTCAGCGTCTTTCTCAACTCGTCCACGAACAGCGGCACGGCAACTTCAGCGGTCGTCGGCAGGTTCCATGTTGTAATGGTCATCTCGAACCCGTCCGGGTAGCCTGCTTCAGCCAGAAGGCGCTTCGCCTCGGCGATGTCTTCTTCCTTTTCCGCCCTGTAGCCTGGCATTTGGAGTATTGCGTTGGGATCGGTGGAGAACGGGCTTGGCTTGGGAATCCAGCGGGTAACGAAAGTAGGCTCCCAGACGGGTGTGTAGCCGTCAATCTGTGTCTGTCGGCTCACTGCCAGGTGTATCGCTCGACGAACTCTGGGGTCATCGAACGGCGCCCGTTCGTTGTTTATGGCGAAGTTGTGCGAATTCAGGCAGTCGTATGTTACTGCGCCAATGTCCTGTCTCTTCTTCGCTTCCGCGTGCGTATCAGGGGATATGTTCCACGAGAAGTCAGCCTGCCCGGTAAGTACGGCGGCTCCTCTGTCAGGCCATGTAGGAACGTGCAGCATCGTCATGCTGTCGAGATATGGCAATTCGGGGTTCCAATAGTCTGGATTCGCCTCGAATTCCCACTTCTCGCCTGCGATGTGTTCCACGAACCTAAAGACGCCCGTACCCGGCGCGACCTCAATCTTTCGCAGGTCGTAGTTGTTCTCTTCCAGAGACTTCTTGGAGTACACCAACAGGTTGTAAGTTGTCAGAAGTTCCACGAAGTAGGGAGTGGGAGCGTTCAGGTTGAACTTGACGGTGTAGTCGTCAACCTTCTCGACCGAGTCAATCATGGGGAGCAGGTCCTTGCTCCTGCTGGATATTCCTGCCGGCGGGTCAATGATGCGATTGAAGTTGGCGACCACATCGTCGGCGCTGAACGGGGTGCCATCATGGTATGAGACGCCGTCCCTGAGATTGAAGGTATATCCCATGCCGTCGGGAGCGGCTTCCCACGATACGGCGAGGTCAGGAGCGATAGTTCGGAGCCCATCGGCGAGGTTCTTGGTAACGACCTTGTTGTACAGGTGTCCAAGCACATGCGAACCTGCGCCCTGCTGCACGTCGAAGTTGGTCATCGTCACGCCGAAGGCGGTCTTCATGTTACCGCCGCGCTTCGGGTTCGGCTCAGGAGCGCGCATTACGTACGTCGCTTCCTGCGCCTGACGAACCGGTGTGGCTACGACAACAACCTCGACCTCTTTGACTACCTCTTTGATAACTTCCGTCTCTACTTCCTTCACCACCTCGACTTCCACTTCCTTGACGACCTCGACCTCCTTCACCACCTCCCTATCAACCGGGACTTCAACCACTTTTTCTACAATCTGTGGCTCGGCAGAACTACAAGCAACAATTACCATACCTACGACAATTACAATGAAAAAGAGAATGGACGCCGAAAGCCGAGTCATTTGCTCCTCCCAACAAGATAACAAAAAGGGGCATTGACGCTCGATGCTGAGTCGTCAGAGCTTGCTCGGTCTGCAAACCTTCCGCGATATTACAATGGGCATGGTGTTATGTCAAACTACTCGAAGTCAGGCGGGAGCCTTGCGGCTGTCATCCTGAACGGAGGGAAGGGTCTGAAATCGCTGTACCGAAACAAGGATGAGTATGGTCGGTGATTTCGAGCTCCCCGCACCTCTCGCAGTGACACGATCTGGAAAGCTATAGTCCAAAGACCCAGGCTGCAAGAATATGTTGACTAGACTCGCAAACATCAATATCGTGCGAATTAGCCCCGCCCGACATTACTTCACGGTCCATGCCACAACCGTCAACATTCTATGAGATTTGAGCCACCGGAACCCACCGATTCAAGCAGGCGCAGACGGCGCTTGCTTCTGCCTTTTGTCCTGTTCGCCTGCGCTGCGCTTATCGTCCTGGTAGCGTCCGCCAGCGCCTACAACTACTTCGACATATCGATTCGGACCAGCCACCCCTCATCGACGACCACTCAGACCGAAACCGTCGCGCCCCCTTTCACGGCGCCACCGTCCGGCGAAATCGTATGGAGTTACGATGCCGCCGAGACGATTGCTGTGCCACCAGTCGCACAAGGGAACTCGATATTCATCACCGCAGGACTGCAATCCGAGTCAGGGCGCGTAATGGCGCTTGACGCCGCCACCGGACAGCCTCTTTGGACTTATCAACTTCACGGGGTTTCGGACTATCCCGTTACTGTCGCCGGAGACCTTCTATACACCGGCACGAGAGACGGTCGCCTGATCGTTCTCGACCACCGCACCGGAAAGGAAACTTGGTCCTATAAGACTGAGAACATCCTACACGGCAGTCCTGTTGTGCAGGACGGGAGCCTGTTCCTCGCCTCAAGCCAAATTCACGCGCTTGACGCGCTCACCGCCCGACACCTGTGGACCCACGAACCGGAAGGCGGAAAGGCAATCGGACCGATAGCTTATTCCGAGGGTATCATCGCAGTCCTGAGCGCCGGGAATCACCTCAACCTGATCGACTCGGTGAAAGGCAAGCGCCGCCTCACGAAAAGGCTCTGGTTTGGGGGCATCGGCACGCCCGTCATATTAGGCGAAATGGTTTACTTGTCAGGTGATCGAGGCAGCGTCCAAGCTGTCGAATTACAAGCGCGCGACATCCCCATGGAAAAGGCGCTCCGCTTCTGGTGGACTAAGCTCTGGCTCTACAAGTCCGCGCCCCGCCCACCCAATCCGGTTGGCTATGCTTGGCATCATAGGGGCATCGGTGGCATCTCCGCCCGAATAGTTACACACGACGAGTCTAGGCTGTTTCTTGTCGCGAGGCACCCCGACCACAGCGCGACAGTCGTTGCCATGCATGCAACATCAGGCGAAGTTCTCTGGCGCTTCAACTCCGGTGCCCTCATTGCAGGAGGAATCGTAGCGCTGGGCGAAACCCTTGTATTCTGTACGCAAGCAGGCGAAATGTACTCTCTGGAAGCCGCATCCGGAGAGATTGTTTGGCAACTCGACCTGGGTTTCCCTGTCAGAGCAATCAAGGTCGTGTCGGAAGACGCTCTCCTCGTAGCTTCTCAGTCAGGGAGGCTTCACCTGGTCCGTTGACGCGGCAGGCAGCGGAGTCCTATGTCGTCGCCCGACCCCGCCGCAGCGCCCGTCCCGGCAGCGCGCCCGTATTCTCGCCCTGCTCTATGACCACCTGACCGTTGACTATTACGTAGTCGATACCGACAGGATAGTGATGCGGGTCTTCCCGGGTCGCGTGAGTCTTTACCGTGTCAGGATTAAACACTACGATGTCCGCCTTGAACCCGTCTCGCAGAATACCCCTGTCGGGAATCCCGAGGCGCTGTGCCGGGAACGAAGTCATCTTGCGTATCGCCTCCGGCAGCCGCAGGTGCTTCTCCGCCCGCACGAACTCCGCCAACACGATAGGGAAGCAGCCGTATGTGCGCGGATTCGGATACTCGCCGAACAGGATGGCGTCTGACGCTATCATCCCCGCCGGATGCGACACGAACGCCGGCAGCGTCTGCGGATTCGTGCCAAGCCCAACAGTCGATATCCCAAGATTCTCCTGGAGTAAGAGGTCGAACAGCGCCTCAGCAGGCTCCTGCTCTCGCATCGCCGCAATGTCGGTGATCAACCTGCCTTCGTATTTCTTGTTGTCCGGCCAGTTGAAGTTCGTCAACCAGTTGTTTTCGAGCCGTTCCCTAGATAATTCGACTGCCATTCTTGCGCGGTCGTCCGGGTCGCGCAGCGCGGCGATGAGCCTCTCTGGTCCGCCGTCCTTTGCCCAGTGTGGCAGACCGATAGTGATAGTCGTACCGGAATACGGGTAGGTGTAACAGTCGAATGTAACGTCCATCCCCTCTGCGCGCGCGTCTTCCACCAACCCCAGATAGCCCAGGTGGCTGCCCGCTCCCTGCTCGCTTTGCCGGTAATGCGTCAGATGCACAGGAATGCCTGAGCGACGCCCGATCTCTACCGCTTCCTCCCACGGTGCCAGCAGTCCCTGGGCTCGCAGGCTGGCGCGAGTGTGCGTGTGGTAGATACCGCCCAGTCTTGCGGCAGTCTCCGATAGCTCCACAAGCTCATCCGTTGAGGCGTATGCGCCCGGTGGGTAGTCTAACCCTGTGGACAATCCCCACGCACCCTCCTCCATCGCCTCCCGAACGACCGCGCGCATGTCGGCAGTTTCCGCGACAGTGGCGGGCCTGTCATTCCAGCCGACCGACCAGATTCGTACAGGTGAATTACCCAAAATATACGCGACATTGACCGCGACCGTGTTGTCGAACCTGTTTAGATAGTCCGCCACGGTAAGCCAGTCTGCCGGCATCGGCGGATATCCGTTCAGTCCTGAATCCAGCCAGATATAGCGTTGAAGCTCCTTCTCGCTCTTGAACGGCGCGTGTGAGATTCCGTCGATTCCCACAAGCTCGGTGGTCACGCCCTGCCGGACCTTTGGATCATGGTGAGGCGCGCCCAGCATAGTCAGCCCGGCGTGAGAGTGCAGATCGACAAATCCGGGACAGACCACGCACCCAGCCGCATCAATGATTCTGGCGGCTTCAATATCGGATACATCGCCCCTGTGTACCGATACGGCATCGCCCTGCACCCCGACCGCCGCGTAAAAGCCCGCGCTGCCCGTACCATCCACCACCTGACCGTTCACTATCAGTAAGTCCAGCATCTATGTCTCCTGGTGGGCGCATAGCAGGATATTCGTGTCCATGAACATCTGACGGTCGCAAGCTAACTCATCAATAGATGTCTTTGCGCCTGAGGCTGTGCCCTTCCGCCGGCGCCCCGTATGAACGCACCGGCAATATCTCGGATAGCTTATCTTTGCGGGTGCTCGCCTGCCGTATGCGCCGGAAAAGCACAGACTGCGCCTTCATATCAACTTCTGTCGTTTCCCATCCCGCCTCACGCCATGCTAGAGAATGCGTATGGCTGGTTTCGCCTATTTCGTTTGCCCACCAGGCCCTATGCCGATACGCGGACTCCGGGAGACCAAAACCAACAATCGCTTTAATTTTGCGAAATGAAGTGGGCCACTCCATTTCCTCTAGGTTGCGTAGATACAAATATAGCCTTTGGTATTTCCCATTAGCGGCTTTGTCTTGATAGACTTGACCAAATTCATCCTCAGTGGCCGTTGTCGTGGGCTCTTTCTTGTCAAGCGCATATATCACTCCCTCGCCCATCGTTGCCGTTAGCATGAAGTCTAGCGACTCCAAGACAAAATCCTTGGCGTCCAAAATCTCAAGCAGAACGGGTTTACGCTCTTTTGAGAAGTGAACGATAAACGGTCCTGCTTCCTCTGCGTAGCTTACGGGATCGTCAGACACCTTGACCGTGAGGATATCGACATCCTTGCTGTATCTGGTAATCTTCAAATCCTACTCCACCAATATCCTGCCCATCCTGTATATCCATGTAAAATTTCACTACCTAACCCGCGCCACAACCCTCCGCACACCATCCACTAGCGCATCCACCTCCGCATCCGTCGTCAGCACGTTCAGCGCCCCCGCGCCGCCCGTCTGAATCAGTATCCCCTCGTTCAGCAATCCCGTGAACAGTGCCTTAGTCATATCGCCGTCCCCCGTCAGAGTCGAGCGATAGTCCACGATTTCCTCGTCAGTGAAGTGAATGCCGAACAGCGACGCAATACCCGTAACCTGTGCCGGCACCTCAAGCTCGTCGAACACGGCGCGCAACTTGGCTCGCAGAGTCTCGCCCAGCGCGTTCATTCGGTCATACACTTCGGGCGTCAGGTGATTCATCACCACCTCGCCCGCAACCATCGTCATCGGGTTCGCGTTGAACGTCCCCGCATGCGCCAGCGGCGCGCCCTCGGTCGGGTCGAACAGCGCCATGATGTCTCGCCTGCCGCCCCACGCTCCCACAGGCATCCCGCCGCCGATAATCTTGCCAAACGTCGTCATGTCAGGTATCACGCCCATCATCTCCTGCGCTCCCCCAGCCGATACCCTGAAGCTCTGCACCTCATCGAAAATCAGCACGATGCCCAGTTCCTCGGTGATCTCGCGAATCCCTCGCAGGAACTCCACGTCGGCAGGCAGGTATCCGAAGCTCGACGAAACCGCCTCCATGATGACGCAAGCGAGTTCGCTGGCATTCTCACGCAAAATCCGCTCGCAAACCTCCAGGTCGTTGAACGGCATCGTAAGCACGTCTTTGGACACGCTCGGCGGCTGGGCAGGATGCTCTGGCACAGGTACTGTGGCATCCGCTCCAAGCGCATCCGCCGGAGTCCTAACGCTCACCGATACATACTCGTGCGAGCCATGATACCCGCCCTCGAATTTGGCTATCTTGTACTTCCCGGTGAAAGCCCGCGCTCCCCGGATCGCCATCATCGTGCCTTCTGTGCCCGAGTTCGTGAACCGCACCGTCTCCAGCGAAGGAACGCGCTCGCACAGATTCTTCGCAAGCCGCACCTGCGCCTCGGTCGGTCCGCTGAACGAGTTCCCTCGCTCCGCCTGCTCCTGAAGTGCCGCAACGATGTCGGGATGTGCGTGCCCCATGACGTGCGTCGTCGCGTTGATCATGAAGTCGAGGTAGCTGTTGCCATCGACGTCATAGACATGGTGACCCTTCGCGTGATCAACGAAAGTAGGGTACGGCGCGAAATACGCCGTCCCACGCGAGCTGCCGCCCGGCAGGTACTGCGCCGCCTCATCCTGTAATGCCTTCGACTTCGGCGTGCTCGCCACAAAAGCGTCAACCTCGCGCTGCACATACACTTCTGCCATCGGTGTTTCCTCCATGTTCTTTATAGGTATTTCTTACACTTGTTACGGTTAGGCGCTTAGTCCCTTTCCCCTCGATGGGGAAAGGTTAGAGCCTGCCCCTGTGCAGACAGGGGATGGGGGTGAAGTTTGCACAAAGGGCATTCGTGAATCTGACACCAACACCTGTTAGCAGTGTCTCGTTACGGTCTTGATGATTTCTGTTTGCTCTTCGAGGTAGTCACTCTTCAGACTGCCCGCCCGCCAGACGCTCCGTCACATGATCGACCACTGCATCTGTTATCAGTTTTAGCATCACCGCAAAGCCGCCTATGATTAGAATGATTAGCCCTATGATGTACAGCGCGACTGCTGGCACAAACAGGAACCAGACATCTGAAAGACTGCCGAACACGAACAGCCCCGCGCCAATTCCAATCGCCGCAATGCCTGAAATATAGACTATCGCGAACGCCAGCAGGGCACGCAGAGAACGAGAAATCGCTTCTTTCCAAGTCATCGCTAATTCTCCTTGCTGCTGCTCCACCTGCATGTCGCAAATCTGAGGCTATACTTGCGCCTGGCGTGCCTACCTCGCCACATTCCCGCCGTCAATAACCAGCTCGGCTCCCGTCATGTACGACGACTCGTCCGATGCGAGAAACAGCACTCCGTAAGCTATGTCCTCAGGCTTGCCGAGGCGCGGAATCGGCGTGTCGGCGGCGCGCGCCTCTCGCGCTCCCTCCTCACGGAAGAAGACATCCAGCATGTCCGTATCGGTGGGTCCGGGATGCACAGAGTTCACGCGGATGTTCTCAGCAGCATACTGCACCGCTGTTGACTTGGTGAGCAGCCGAACAGCGCCCTTCGACGCGTTGTAAGCCGTCATGAGTCCGCCAATAAGCCCGGCAACCGACGAGATGTTGACGATTGACCCGCCGCCGCTCTCTCGCATCGCCGGAATCACAGCTCTCGTACCCAGGAACACCCCTCGACTGTTGACGTCCATAGTGCGGTCCCAGGATTCAGCGCTCGTCTCCTCCACTGTCCCATGCTCTAGGATGCCCGCGTTGTTCACCAGTATGTCCAGCCTGCCATAGACGGTCATCATCTGGTGAACCGCATCCGCCCACTGCTCCTCATCCGTGACATCCAGCCCGATGTACATCGCATCGCCGCCCGATTCGCGGATCTCACTCTCCAGCGCACAAGCCTCCGGCTCACGAATATCCGCGATTCCGACCTTAGCGCCCTCGCTCGCGAACAGCCTTGCCTCCGCAGCACCCAAGCCACGGGCTCCGCCGCTGATTAGCGCAACCTTGCCTTCAAGTCTCATTCTGATTTCTCCTGAAACGGCAATTGCCTATAGAGATTGGCTTTTGGCACGCATAGCATTCTAGTTTTGAGAAGTAGATTTACTCTGTCATTCTGAACGCAGCGCAGCGGAGTGAAGAATCTGAAATCCTTGTACATATACTAGGCATGACATTCAGTTTCCTCGCTTTCTCGTAATGGCGCAGAAATATCAACAAAGCCTAGTAATCTGTCAGTCTTTCCATTCAGTCCGCCGCCCCCAGCGCAGCATTTACGCTTTCGCCCTCTCCGTCGCCGAATATACCGAACGGGTTAAGCGAGCGCGGCGCGTCATATATATCCATCTGCTCCGTCCGCTTCAACCAGTTAATCACAACGTAAGTCAGCGGCGTTGCGATGATTTCATATACAGATTTCGCAATCCACCCGAACAGCATCGCCCCAATTGCCGCGGGCCACGGCCACAACCCCGACACGCCAAAGGCAATGCCGAAGAATAGCACCGAATCGATGCCCTGCCCCACGATTGTGGAAGATATGGTGCGCGTCCAAAGGTAGCGCCCCTTTGTCATATTCTTGAGGATAACCATCACGACCGCGTTCGTGAACTCGCCCACGATGTACGCGATAAAACCGCCCAGCAGAAGCCACTTAGTCGCGCCGAGAATAGTCCCATACGCCGCTTCCGCCTCCTCGCCCCAGAACACCGCTGCCGGTATCATGCCGCCCAGAAAGATCAATATCACCATCAGCAGGTTGCACGCGAAGCCCAGCCATATCACTCCTCGCGCCACGCGAAAGCCGTACACTTCGGTCAGCACATCGCTGATTATGTAGCTCACGGGGAAGACGATTATCGCTGCCGACACCACGTACAGGTTACTACCTAATATCTCGAAGGGAAGCTCGAACAGCGTAATTGGCTTGACCGCGATGATATTGCTGACCAGCATCACCGTTACCGCCAGCGCTACTATGATTACCAGTCTGCCGGAAAACTGCATTGTGAGTCTCCTTACGGTAGTGGGGTGGGAGCTGGAGCGGGAGACGGGATTCGAACCCGCGACAGCCTGCTTGGAAGGCAGGGGCTCTTCCACTGAGCTACTCCCGCTCGCCACATAAGGATAGCACACTATCCCGTTTCGGCGTAATGGGCTGAGTGCCCCTTCCCACAAGATAGGGTTGACAGGGGTATGTAAATGCCCAAAGCGGCTATAATCACCAACCCAAAGTTCCTTCCCCCGTCAAGGGGGAAGCCTAGGATGGGGGTGAGAGCTTGCGGGCGCTGCGGTCAAAAGAATACAGCTGCGGCTGCCATTTCAGAGTGATGTAAGATGACAATTCCCACTTCCCAAGTTCAGGAGGCAATTGATGGACTTACACCAACGTCTGCACACCCAGTGGACAGAATCCGCGCAGGACTGGATCAATGACGCTCAGCCCGTCCGAACCGGCATGCTCGACAGATGGATGCTAGACTCACTCGGCGACATTGCGGGCAGGACGATCATCGACATCGGCTGTGGCGAAGGCAGGTTCAGCCGTCTGCTGTCGAATCTCGGCGCGACCGTTACCGGCGTTGACCTAACCGAACCCTTCATCCAAAGAGCGCGCTCCCTGAGTACCGGCGAGACTTACCTGCAAGGCAACGCCGAAAACCTCGAAGGCATCGAGAGCGACGACTTCGACATCGCTGTATCCTACATCGTCCTCGTTGACCTGCAAGACTACCGCGGCGCCATCGATGCAGCGTTCCGCATTCTACGCCCCGGCGGTCGCTTCGTCGTGTGCAACATCCACCCCATGCGAAGCTGCGTGGAAGGAGGCTGGATTAAGCAGGGCGACACGAAGCTCTTCTACCCCGTGGACAACTACACTGACGAAGGCCCCCGTGAATTCACCTGGTTCGGCAGGACATTCGTCAACATGCACCGCACCCTCTCCGGCCACATCGGAGCATTCCTCGACGCAGGCTTCATCCTCCGCGCACTCCACGAACCCATCCCCTCAGCCGAAGAACTAGCCGCCAACCCCACCTTCGACGACGAATACCGCATCCCCAACTTCATCATCTACGTCCTCGAAAAGCCCACCCACTAATCCCATCCTATCCATCCTGTTCATCGATGTTAGCCTCCGTTCTCTCCTGTGCTACAATACCGCGCAATCCCATTACAGAGGTACACCTATGGCTTACGAATTCATCGAGTACAACATATCCGAAGGCATCGGCCGCGTCCGCCTCAACCGCCCCCGGAAGCTCAACGCCCTCAGCCGCGAGCTACAGGACGAAATGGTGGACTGCATGCAGCGCCTAGACGACAATCCCGACGTGCGGGTCCTGACACTCATGGGCAACGGTCGCGCCTTCTGCGCCGGCTACGACATCACGCCGCCCGCAACGCCGGAAGAGCAGGCAGCATCCCAGGAGCGCCGCGACAACATCCGCTCCGACATCCACCGCATGAAGCAGACCCCCAACACCATGTCGCACGTCCTCAACCTCAGCAAGCCCATCATCGCCGGCATCCACGGCTACTGCATCGCAGGCGGCACCGACCTCGCTATGCACTGCGACATATCCATCGCAGCCGATGACGCGCAGATCGGCTTTCCGCCGGTGCGCTCTATGGGCACGCCGCCCACCCACATGTGGACATACATGGTCGGCCCCCAGTGGGCGAAGTGGTTCCTGCTCACTGGCGAGTCCGTCTCCGGTAAGCGCGCGGAGGAAATCGGCCTAGTCTGGAAGTCCGTTCCCCGCGACGACCTCGAATCCACCGTCGAAGACCTCGCCTGTACCATGGCGCGCATCCCCTGGGAGCTTCTCGCAGCCAACAAGAGCATCGTCAACCGCGCGCTGGAACTTATGGGGCGCAACACCCTCCAGCACATCGCCGCCGAGACCGACGCCATCGCGCACCAGGCGCCCATCGTCAAGGAATTCGCCCGCCGCTCAGCCACAGACGGCCTCAAAGCAGCCCTCGAATGGCGAGACGGCCCCTTCCGCGACTATCGCGGCAGCCGCTAGCTCCTATTATCTCTTCCCTCAGCAGATGTCCTCTCTCCCTCAGGGTGAGGGTGTGAAAATACTCCTTCCCCCTCGACGGGGGAAGGTTAGGATGGGGGTGAAGGTCACAGCGTGAGGAGTTGACAATCCCCCAAAGTCACGTCCTGAAAGCCGGTAGGACTCCCTCAGCGAACAACTCCAGGTCCGCAACGCTCACCGGCTCCGGCAACAGCAGGAAGAACCAGCCGATCCCATAGTCAGTGTACTGCCGCAATTGATTCACGCACTGCTCCGGCGTTCCCACGATCGCATCCCCCAGCGACGCCCTGAACCGCTCCATAGGCACCCCATGCCGCGCTGCATGCTCCGCCAACTTCCGCTCCACCGCCGCCTCATCCTGCCCGACGAACACATGCGCGTTATGGCTTAGCGCCACCTCCGACTGCTCGCGTCCCACCGCCTCGCAGTGATCATCTAGCACCTGCCGCTTCGCCTCATGCTCCGCGATGCTCATATCCGCGCGCATATTTGTGATGTCCGCGTGCTGCGCCGCCGCCCGCAGCAAATACCGCTCACCGCTGCCACCTATAAGTATCGGCGGCCCCGACTGCTGCACGGGAGCCGGATCGCACAGCGCGTTATCCAGCCGGTAGTATTCCCCCTCGAAGCTCACCCGCTCCCCCGACCACAGCAGCCGTATCACCTCAACCGCCTCACCCATCATCGCCACCCGCTCGCGAGTTGAAGGGTAGGGCAGTCCGTAAGCCCTGTGGTCCCCCTCGCCGCCGCCCGCGCCTATGCCAAGCACTAGCCTGCCATCGCTGATCACATCCAGCGTAGCCGCCATCTTCGCCAGCGTCCCCGGATTCCTGTACAGGTTCGCCAGCACCATCGGAATCAGCCGTATCCGCTCAGTCTCCGCCGCCAGCGCCGAAAGCGTCGTCCAGCACTCCAGCGTCGGAATCCCCAGCAGGTCATACAGCGAAGCCCCGTCATACCCCAGCCCATCTGCCGCCCGAAACACCTCCCGCAGGTATGGATAGTCGAAGCCGCCTTGGTGCAGCCGCACAATGAAATTGATTGCGTTGGTCATGCGATAACAACCCTCTATTCGTCAAGGCAGCATGTACGGGAATAGTAAGACTTAGCAGTTAAGCAAATCCCCACAGTTAGCTTGCTACTGCCAAAGCCGTGCAATATGATGATATACGTTACCTGATTGGTAGTGATAACGACTAGTGGAAAGCACCTGTGCAAATTTCTTTCAGGACGCGAAGACTTGAGCGGACTTTCAACTTTCAGAGGGAACTAGGCAGAACGTATGGCAATCGCATGGCTAGAACTATCATGATGCGCCTTGCTGTCCTGAAAAATGCTCGCACTTTATCGTCTGTTCCAACAAGCCGACCGGACAGACTGCACCAACTTATCGGAGACAGAAGAGGCCAGTTCGCGGTGGATTTAGTTCATCCGCGCCGTTTGATTTTCGCGCCGAACCATAATCCGATTCCCCGCAATGAAGACGGTGGAATTGACAGAGATAGAGTGACCGCAATCACTATCATAGAGGTGGTGGATTATCATTGAGTCGGGCGAGAGGCAAGAAAATGACTAGGCTGAGGAATCACTACAACCCTGACTTTGCGGTACCACCGGGCTGGATTCTAGAGGAGAGGCTGGAGTCGCAGAGTTTATCACGCGCCGAATTCGCTCGGCGTTGCGAACTCTCACTCAATCTGATAAACGGGATAATCGCGGGTGACGCGCCCATCAAACCCAAAATCGCAGCGCGATTTGAAGAGGTGCTAGGTATGGACGCTAGTATATGGCTTGGGATTGAGTCCGATTACCGACTTCACCAAGAGCGCGCATCTGAAGCGCGGCAGACAGAGCGTTCAGCGTAGCAGCTCACGACCCCATCTCCCCCCAATTGTCCCCCACCTTCATCTCCACCTCCAGCGGCACCTCGAAGCCCACTGCAGGAGGCACCGCCGCCGGCATCAACTCCGTGATGATCGCCCGCATCTGCCCCAGCTCGTCGAGTGGCGCCTCGAAGATAAGCTCGTCATGCACCTGCAATATCATCCTCGACCGCATGTTAAGATCAGTCATTCTTCGCTGGATGTTGATCATCGCGATCTTGATGATATCTGCGGCAGTGCCTTGGATCGGCATATTCACAGCCATCCGCTCCCCAGCAGCCCGCGTGTGATAGCTGCGCGAGTGAATCTCATTGATGCGCCGCCGACGTCCCATCAGCGTCTCCACATACCCGTCCGCGCGCACCTGCTCCTTGATGCCCTCGATGTATCCATGTATGCCCGGATAGTTGGTGAAGTAGGTATCGATAAACGCTCTGCCCTCTTCCGCGCTGAACCCTGTCTGCTGCCGTATCCCGAACGGACTCAGCCCGTACAGCACCCCGAAGTTCATTATCTTCGCCACCCGCCGCATCTCAGAGTCAACGTCGCCTATCCCCACGCCGTACACGCTCGCCGCCGTCGCCGCGTGAATGTCCTCGCCATTGCGAAACGCCGACATCAGCCCCTCGTCCCGCGAGTAGTGCGCCAGTATCCTTAGCTCTATCTGCGAATAGTCCGCGCCCAGCAGCGTCCACTCCGGCGCATTCTCAGCCACGAACGCGCTCCGCACCCGTCGCCCCAACTCGGTCCGCACAGGTATGTTCTGCACATTCGGCTCGGTGCTGGATAAACGCCCTGTGTCCGACCCCGTCTGCTTGAACTCTGTGTGAATTCTGCCCGTATTTGGATTCACCAGCGTCGGCAGCGCGTCCACGTATGTTGACTTCAGCTTCGTCAGCTGCCGGTACTCCAGCACCATGTCCAGCACTTGGTACGCCTTTGGATCGACGCCCTCAGCGTTTCCGCTGTCCAGGTACTCTTTCAGCCCCTCCAGAGCTGCCGCGTTCGTAGTAAACCCTCCGCTTGGCGTCTTCCGAGTGGGCGGCAAGTGTAGCTCATTGAACAGCACATCCCCAAGCTGCTTGGTCGAATTGATGTTGAACTCATGCCCCACCGTGTCGTACATGCTCTGCCGGATGGCGTCTATCTGCTCCCCCATCTCCACCGACATCGGCGCAAGCGCGTCCGTGTCGATGGCAACGCCGTCCCGCTGCATCTTCACCAGCACAGGCACCAGCGGCATCTCCAGCGTATCGAAGGTGTCCCGCAGGTTATTCTCCTCAAGCTCGCCTGCGAACACATCAATAAGGCGGTATGTCATATCGGCGTCCGCCGCCGCATAGTCCGCTGCCTTCGCGATCTCCACCTTGTCCATCGTTACCTGGTTTCGACCTCTGCCGATGAGCTCCTCGATGGGCGTCATATCCTCCTTCAGCATGGACAGCGCCAGTGGCTTCAGCCCCACCGACGTCCGCGTCCGACCGCACAGGTGCGCCGCTATCATCGTGTCGAACGCGATATTCACATCAATGCCGTAGTTCCCCAGCACCGTCATGTCGTAGTTCGCATTATGAGCGGCGAGTGCTACCTTGCCCGACTCCAGCAACGGGCGCAGGCGTTCAAGCACATACTCGCGCCCAAGCTGCTGCCCCTGTTCATGGCCGACCGGCACATACCACCCTTTGCCGTCTTCGTTGGAGAACGACAGCCCCACAAGCTCAGCCAGCATCGCCGTCTGCGAGGTCGTCTCCGTGTCGAACGCGACGAACTCCGACGCTTCAAGCGCCGCAACCATCTCGTCCAGCGTCGCCTCCGTGTCCACAACAACATACTCCGTCGGCACCCGATCTTCGTCCGGAATGTCCAGCATACCAAGCTGCTCACCATCGTCGCCTGCCGACGGAATGCGGTTCACCATGCTGAAGAACTCAAGCTCGCGCATCAGAGCAAGCACATCTCCGTGCCTGAACCCGCCGAACCGCGCAGCGTCCAGTTCAAGCGTCACGGGCACATCGCGCCTGATAGTCGTCAGCATCTTGCACTGCAATGCCAGGTCTTCGTTCTCTATCAGCGTCTGCTGTATTTTCTTCGCACCCCTTAATTTCGGAAGAGAGCTTACTTCGTCTATGTGTTCATAGATTCCCTCGATGCTCTCGTACTCGGTGAGCAGTCTTATTGCCGTCTTTTTGCCCACGCCCGGCAGTCCCGGGATGTTGTCCGACTTATCCCCCTCCAGCGCCTTTATTTCGGCCACATGCTTAGGCCCCAGCCCTTCGTAACGTTCCTGCACTCTCGCTTCATCGTATGCGCTGGCACGCTGCCTGCCGGAGTCCAGCAGCACGCGCACCGAAGGCGACACAAGCTGCAATATGTCGCTGTCCCCGGTCAGTATGAGCGTGTCTAGGTGCTGCGCCTCAGCCTGTGCCCCCAACGTTCCCAGTATGTCGTCCGCTTCGTAGCCTGCCATCTCGAACACCGGCACATTGAACGCTTCCATGAACTGCTTCACGCGCCCGAACTGGTCGCGCAGCTCCGGCGGCGTAGGCGGGCGCTGCGCCTTGTACTCCTCGAACGCTTCGTGTCTGAAAGTCGGAGCGGACACGTCGAATGTGACAATGCAGTGAGTAGGCTTCCACTCCTCGATAGCCCGCAGGAACATGTTCAGAAAGCCATACACCCCTGAAACTATCTCGCCCGTGCTCTGTACCGTCAGCGGGTCGCGCATCGCGTGATGCGCCCGGTGAACCAGCGCATGCCCGTCAATCAGTATCAGCAGTTCGCTTTGTTGCGGCTCTAACAGCGGCGCAGGTCCTGTGGCAGTAGTCATAATTCTTCACCTGGCTCATTAGGGAGTGTACTATGGATATGCGATGATTATACACGCGCTTCCAATCCAGTCCACAAGGCGGACGGCGGTTCGGGAACGACATAATTTGCATATATCCTCTCCATCCTGTATATCCTGTTAGCCCCCGTAGGAATAAGCACATGAACGACTACACCGCCGCCACATACGGCGACAATATCGCTGATGTCTATGACGAAATGTACCCGATGCGCGCCGATGTCGCACCGGCGGTTGACGCCCTCGCAAAACTGGCAGGCAATGGCGCGGCGCTGGAACTCGGCATAGGCACAGGCAGAATCGCCCTCCCTCTGGCAGAGCGCGGCATCGAGATTCACGGCATAGACGCTTCCCAATCCATCGTCTCCCGCATGCGTGCCAAGCCCGGCGGCGATGCCATTCCCGTGACCATTAGCGACTTCTCCGACTTCAGCCTGAAGGATGGCAACAGGCACAGGAAATTTCATCTAGTCTATGTCGTCTTCAACACGCTCTTTCAGGCGACATCGCAGCAGGCGCAGGTGCAATGCTTCCGCAGCGTCGCCGCGCACCTCTCCGATGGCGGCGTGTTCCTCGTAGAAGCATTCGTCCCCGACCCCACACGTTTTACGCGTGGTCAGAATATCAGCGCGGGCAGGGTGGAGTACGACCTTGTGTCCATCGACATATCCCGCCACGACCCCGTAAACCAGTTCGTTCAGTCCCAGCACTTGTTCGTCTCTGAGTCCGGCGTCAAGCTCTACCCTGTGCAGGTGCGTTACTCCTGGCCCTCCGAGCTTGACCTCATGGCGCAACTCGCAGGCATGCGCCTGCGAGAACGCTGGGGCGATTGGGACGGCTCACCCTTCACCGCCTCCAGCGAGTTCCACATCTCCATCTACGAAAAAGCCCCTTAGAGTCCCCTCTCCCTGAGGGAAAGGGTTAGGGTGAAGGCAAGAGTCCCTTCCTCCTTGATGGGGCCTCCTTGATGGGGGAAGGTTAGGATGGGGGTGAAAATCCTCCCCATCCTGTACATCGATGTCAGTCCCCGAGCAGCATCAGCGCCCACACAACCACGACCAGCGCCAGCGACAGGAAGACCGCTGCCGAACCCAGGTCCTTCGCCTTCCTCGACAGGTCGCTGAACTCCGGCCCGATACGATCTATCGCCGCCTCCACTGCCGAGTTCAGCAACTCGACGATTAGCACCATGAAGAGTACGCCAATCATCAGCGCCCGCTCGACATTGTCCTCCCCCAGCCACACCGCCACAGGTATCAGGATAAGAGTAAGCACCGCCTCCTGCCGGAACGCAGGCTCATCTAGGAACGCATCCCGCAGACCGTTGTAAGAATACCTGATCGCCCTGATCAGCCGCCCAAAATCCAACATCTTTTACTATCCCATCCTGCCCATCTTGTACATCGATGTTAGCCCCCGACCTGTCACACCCGTAGCTGCCGCAGTGTAGGGCGCAGTATTCCCAGCACAAACACGAATGCCAGCATCGCCAGCGCGCCCCCGCCCAGCGACATCGCCCATCCCCAGTATTCGCCGACCGTCCCCAGTGGCCACGCCCCGATATAGTGCATAGCGGCGCCGATAAGCCACAAGCTCATCATGCGCCCCCGAAGTTCCGGCGGCGTTGTCATCTGAAGCACCGTAGTCCCCATCGATATGAACCCGGTGAACCCGACCCCTGTGAAGAACAGCAGAATCAGCGAGAGGATGTATATCGGCGTCAGGGCGAAGAAGAACAGCGATACGCCAAACAGTATGATCATCCCCAGCAGCAGCCAGTTCTTGTGCCTCGCGTTCCCCAGCGACGCCAGATATATATTGCCCGCCAGCGAACCTATCCCCGCCACAGTCAGCAGGAACCCCGCGCCATCCGCGTTCAGGCGCAGCACGTCCTTGCCGAACGCCGGAAGCACCTGCACATACGCCGCCCCGAAGAACCCGAAGGCGAAGCTCAACCCCACCATCGTGAATGCCAGCGGCGTCATCCACACGTACTTGATGCCGTCCCAGAAGTCCCGCAGCATGTTCGCGTCCTTGCTCTGGCTGCGAGACTCCACCCCCGACATCATCAGCAGGCAGATGCTGCCCAATGCGTAGCAGATAGCGTTGAAGTACAGCGCGTGCCCCATCCCCACATACTGGATTATCCACCCCGCAAGCGACGGCCCCATGATGCGACCCGTGTTGAACACCGCCATGTTCAGCGAGGTCGCGTTAAGGATGTCGTCCTTGCCCACCAGGTCCGGCACGATAGCCATCCGCGCCGGCATGTTCAGCCCTTGGATCGTACCCAGCACGAACGCTATGCCGTATATGTGCCAGATGGAAATTAGCTGGTAAAGCGTCAGCGTCGCCGCTCCGAATATCAGCCCGGCAACGATCGTCTGGCTGTAGAACAGCAGCCACCGCCGGTCTATCCTGTCCGCGAAGATGCCGCCGAACATCAGCATGGCGAGGTTCGGAGTGCCGTAAATGGCAATTACCAGCCCCAACTGCGCCGGAGAGCGGGTAAGCTCCAATACCAGCCAGCCCAGTATAAGGAACTGCATGCCCAATGCGGCAGCTTGCCCGATGCCGGCGAACCAGTACAGTCTGAAATTGCGGTGCCGCAGCGCTCCCAGCGCATCTGGCATCGATAATGTGGCCGCCAGTTGAAGTGCCAATTATCTCTTTCCGTTCATGTCCCTTCCCCTTGATGGGGAAGGTTTAGAGCCTGCCCCTGCGAAGGCAGGGGCAAGGGGGTGAATCGAATTATGCCTACGCTTACTCATGCAAGCCTAGCACGGATTCTACCTATTCACACACACCTTGTCATAGCGAACATCCACCCGAATCCCATACTGTCTCTCATGTGCATCGATGTTAGTCCCCATTTTCGCCTTGCTAAACCAGTGTAGCGGTGTTAATCTCAAATCAAGATAACTTCTGGGAGAATGTATTGCTTCAAGCCTTTTTGGGTTTCGGCGACAAGCGTATCTTCTACGGCTACTTTGTCGTCGCCGCAGGCTCGTTCGCCCTCTTCGTCTCAATGGGTGCGCGTAATGGTCTCGGTGTCTATATCGAACCAATGGAGGCGGATGGGATTTGGACGAACAGAACCGCGATCTCAATCGTCATCGGATTGGGAACGATGGTCAATGCGCTTACCCAGCCGTATCTCGGCGCGCTCTACGATAAATACGGCGGGCGTGTGGTAATCTCGGCAAGTTTGCTCGTCCTTGGATTGTCCACACTCGTACTCTCCATAACTAATAACTACGGTCCCGAATTCAGCGTTCCCATCGGCATCAACCTTGTCTTCTTCAGCTACCATCTCTTCGACCTTACCAACTCTCTGCTGTTCCTGGTTATCATTTACAGCGTGATTATGTCCACCGCATCAAGCGGTGTCTCGCTAGTAACGGTTCACTCGATGCTCTCAAAGTGGTTCTACCGTAAACGTGGAATCATGCTCAGCGTCGCCACGGCAGGAACATCTTTCGGTGGGCTGCTGCTCACACCATTTGCCGGCTTCCTTATCCTTTCCGCGCACTGGCGCGTCGCCTGGATTGCGATGGGCCTCTTTGTGCTTCTGCTTGCCCTGCCACTAGCGCTCACAATCTTGCGTGACGATCCTTCGGAGGTAGGAGAGATACCGGATGGGGAAGACAACGAAAACGCGTCTCCGGCCAGGCGCGGCACGAGTGCAAGCAGGCAAAGTGGGAACCGAATTAGCGAGCCAGACACCCCGCTTCAAACGAGGACATGGCAGGACGCGCTCAGGTCCGCACCGTTCTGGCAACTCTCCAGCGCATACTTCGTGTGCGGCGTCACCACTATTATCATTTCCGCGCACTATGTCCCCTTTGCCATCGATCTTGGCATTTCTCCCGGCGTCGCCGCCCTCGCGTTCGGTTTCATGCAGGGGCTTAACGCCGTCGGCGTAATCATCGTTGGCTTCCTGTCGGACAAATACAGCCGCAAAAACCTGCTCGGCACGATCTACTTCATACGCTTCCTGGCCTATGTAATGCTGGTCACTCCCGGCTTTATGTTGATGCTCTGGGGAATCTCTATACCGCCCTCCATCGGCATCTGGTCTTTCGCGGTGCTCGCAGGAATGTCATGGATAGCCACGCCGCCGCTAACAAGCTCGCTCACCGCTGACATATACGGTGTTCGCAACATAGGCACCCTCAACGGCCTGTCCACAATGTCGCACCAGATCGGCGGCTCTCTTAGCGTAATCATGGCGGGCATACTATACGACGCCACCGGCGCCTACGAATTCCCATTCGCCATAGCAGGGCTCTTCCTGCTGGGAGCCACTCTTGCCAGCTACGCCGTCAACGAGCGCAGGTTCTCCATACGCTACCAGTCCACTCCAGCGGTGGCGGCAAGCGGTGAGGCCGACTAATGCCCCTGCTGCTATCCGTACTGGGTCACCACTCCGAGCCGGGAGACCCGGTGCTTATAGACTGGCTGATTCACCTGTTTCAAAGCGTTGTGTCATTGGGACCTATGGCCATAGTCATCATGCTAGGCATAGTAATTGTAGCGATTCCGGTCGTAATCATGGCGGCCTTCATCACCCAGCGCGCCAAGTACGGCTCCTAGCCATGCATCAGTCCCTTCCCCCGATGGGCTGAAAGCTAGGCAAAGTCTCCTCTCCCTCTGGGAGAGGGTTAGGGTGAGGGCAAATGCTCCCCATCCAGTTAATACTGTTAGCCCCCGTCCGCCTCCTGCAGCACGTTCCCCGACAGCTCCGTAACGCTCTCCACCCGCATCAGCGCTGCCACGCCCGTGCGCGCAGGGTCCCTGTCCAGTTCGGGCTTTGGCGTCAATCCCATCGCCCTCTCTCGCTCCGTGCCGGACGCATGCAGCGTAACCCTGCCGTGGAATCGCCAGTGTATCCGCTCCGCGCTGTTGCGGTAGAAGATGACCACCTGCGGGTTCTCGTCGATGTTGTCCACCGACGAGCGCATCCCGCGCTCCCACCAGCACAGCGTCTCGCTGTCATACACCGCCACGCTGCCGCGCATGCTTATCTGCGGCTTGCCGTCCGCCGATGCTGTCCCTACGAAGCATGGAAATCCGTCCGCAAGTGCATCAGTTATCTTCTGCCTAATCTCTCCAGTAATTGAAATTGCCATCGTCATATCCCCTTGCTCAACTGGGAATCATAGTGCTTCAAAGTTCCTTCCCCCTTGACGGAGGAAGGTTAGGATGGGGGTGACGGTTCGCCAGCCGTTCTGAAAGCAGATTCTACACTCAGTCGGCAAACAAAACTCCTTGCCCATCCAGTCTTTCCTGTCCATCGATGTTAGCCCCGTCCTCCCGCCACACGCTCACCTTGCCGAACACGCCGTCATAGCCCGGCTCTATGGAGATGTCGCCCGTGCGGACTCGCTCCACGCCCTCGGCGATGCGCTCGCCACCAACACGCTCTATGTCGGATACAGCCGCATCCGTCAGGATGTGCAGTTCGCTCCCCAACTCATCCACAAGTTCCATGTACCTTGTCCGTACTCCCTTCGTGTTCACGCCGCGCCCCATGCTCTCCGCGACAATCTGCTGCAATCCTACAAGCGACCTGAACGGCGGTCTGCCATTCTCGCCATGCCCGGCCCTGCGCCCACCACTATGCCCGCCACTATGAACAAACCCGTCGTCGTCCCTATACGCGCTCGCATCCCGCCGTGCCAGGTGTTCTGTCCGCTGCATCACTCCCAGCGTCATGCGCCGCCCGCACATTGGACACGCTTCTCCGGTGGCCAACACCTCTTCAGGCGATAGGTTCACACCGCACTTCCGATGCCCGGAGTTGTGGTACTTTCCCTCTTCCGGGAAGAACTCCACCGTGTACGCGACGCTCTGCTCTTGCAGCGCCTGCCTCAGTCCGTCGTAACTCAACTCGCCATCGATAAAGGTCAGCTCACGCGCCATCTTCGGCAGCGAATGCGCGTCCGAAAACGACACAATGCTCACATCATCGAGTTCCGGCACGCGCCAGTTCATCGCCGGATCGCTGGACAGACCTGTTTCGATTGCGAAGATGTGCGGCGTCAAGTCGCCAAAGCATTCCTCTAGGGAATCGAAGCCTGTGCGAGAGCCATAGATACCAAAGTGTGGCGTCCACGCATGCGCCGGAATCAGCATGATTCGCTCGTCGATATGCAGCAGCGTTATCAGAAGTTCGCGGGGCGTCATGTGCAGGGTAGGGCGCCCGTCCGAAGCGAGCAGTCCCTTTCCGCTCAGGGCCGCATTGATGCGCTCCACAATTTCAATGGTGGGGGCGAGCATGAGCATGTGGATGCGCCGGTTCCTGCCCCCTTGGTAGCCGTTGCAGTTCACTTCTGTCCCAAGCACGAAGCGCGCGCCATCACACTCGTACAGCCCGTCGCCCGTCGGTCGCAGCTTCCGCTTGGTCTCTGCAAACCACTCCGGATGCGTGAAGTCCGCGCTGGCGAGCAGGTTGATGCCCTTTATGCGCGCCCACTTCGCCATATTCTCGAACGTCAATTCCCTGCTCGTCGCCCGCGCAAACGGCGAATGCAGGTGCAGGTCCGCGGAATAAATCAAGGCACGTCCTCAATCCCCCCGGAGCCTTCTCAGTTCCTCTCGCAGTCTGGCTGCCTCGTCTTGAGCGGCGTCGCGTTCAGCGTGCGCGGAATCCAGCTCGGCGTGCGTGGAATCCAGCTCGGCTTGCAATTCAACCGGCCTCGGCAGAAATTCACCGGTCGAGGGATTACGCACCCGAAACTCCCCATCGTCCCAGCACAAATCCAGCCCGAGGACTTCGCTGTGCCCCCAGATCAATCCGTCCGCATCTTCATGTATCGGCAGTCGTTCATATCGCCCTTCTACCAGCGTGTCACCCGCCAGCGCAGCATCGTGAAATTCCCCGCCGGTGCGGTCGAAGCGCCAGTACTCCTGCACCCCGTAACCCGCGTAACCGTCGCGCTTCACCGTGTAGTCACGCCTTCCTGTGGCGCGTGAAGCCACTTCCAACACAAAGTCCGGAGGCTTTCCCACTTCGCTTATCACATAGCCGTTTCGTGCGACTATCCCTTCTGGATTGACACCGAAAGTTACAATCAGGTCAGGAGCTAGGCGTTCTGCGTCGTTTGTCGCTTCATGTCGCAGGAATCCTTCTCCGGCGATCAGCACATCGTCCCTGTGTCCGAAATACGGCATCAACGCGGACGCAAAATGATGCACACCCAAAAACTGCTGCATATCAGGCTCCCGCGGCGGGTCCGGCAAAGGCTCCAGATGTGCGTAGTCCTCGATCCTCGGATTGAGCCTGCTTTGTGTGGTCATGGTTGCACTCTCCGATAAGCAATTCTCGCCGCACTCCCCATAAGTCCCTAATGATTAGCTCTTATCGTCATGACAGCGCAATCAGCACCCTGTCCATCCTGCCTATCCTGTACATCGATGTTCCTTCACCCAAACATCCCCCGCCTCTCGAACACGTCGGCAAGCGCAGCGACTCCTTCGCGTATCTCCTCCGCCGTATTGTGGCTGAATGTCAGCCGCAGGTGGTTGTTCCGGTCACGCGGCGCTCGGTAGATGCCGCCAGGGTTGTACTTCACCCCAGCCTCTACTGCGCTGTCCAGTGCCGACCATGTGTCCGCGCCCTCCGGCATCTTCACCCAGCCCATCATCCCCCCGTGAGGCGGCACGATCTCGCACTCCGTCGGGAAGTTCTCCCGCACCGCGCTCACCAGCGCATCCCGCCGTGCAAGCAGTTCCCGCCGCACCGTCTCCACATGCTCCGCCTTGCGCGTCCGCAGGTACTCGTACACCAGCATCGTCGCCAGTTGGCTCGGCATCCCGCCCGTCAGAACATCCTGCACCTGCTGCGGCGCCACCGCGAACCCCACACGCAGCCCGCAGCCCAACAGCTTCGTGTACGACGACACGTAGATGACCAGTCCGCTGTCGTCCATTCCCAGCATTGATTGCGGCAGCGGACCGCCGTCGATGCGGAAGTCCGCGTAAGACTCGTTCTCCACGATGGGGATGTTGTGCTCCGCGGCGATTTCTAGCATACGCTCACGCCGTTCTAGGCTCAGTGTAGAGCCAGATGGATTCTGATACACCGATATGGTGTAGATGAACTTCGGCTTCCGCCCGCTCGCTGCCAGCCTCTTGATCTCGGCTTCGAGCGCGTCCGGGTCCATCCCCTCCGAATCCGACTCCACATGTATCACGTCAGCACGCTTGCTCAGCAGCATATTCAGCGTTCCCGAGTAAGTGAACTCCTCTGCCAGCACAATGTCGCCGGCGTCTATAAAAGCATCCACCAGCTTGCGGATTGCCCCGCCCGCGCCGTCGCTCAGAAAGATGTCCTCGATGTCCACATCCGCCCCGCGCTTGTCCTTAAGCTCCGCCGCAATCAAGCCGCGAAGGCCTTCATGCCCCTTCATCCCCGGATACCCTGCGAGTGTCTGCGCCTCTCGTGCAAGCGCACTGCTCATCGCCTCGGCGTACAGTTCGGCGTCTATTGCCTGCGGCACCGCATTGGTAACTGAGAAAATGTGCGCCGTGTCCGCTCGCAGTCCGGCGGGCATTTCCACAGTTGCGGGAAGATTCTTGGAAAAGAACTCGGAATAGTCCATGAAAGTCTCCAGTCAGGCTAAATCGCCATTTTGTTATTCCTTCCCCTTCGATGGCGGAAGGTTAGAGCCTGCCCCTTGCGAAGGCAGTGGATAGGGGTGGAGCCATATCTCGCCGCACCTTTTGACACGGCGCGAATCTATACTATCATGTTAGAGTGACATGTTAGGGTGAAAGTACAGGCGCTTTCAGCATGGCGAGGAGAACGCAATGGCGACATACATACTTCGCATATCCACCACATCCAGAGGGCGCAGGATGATACTCGACGATCCAAACGTCATCCTCAACACGGAAGACGAAATGAACTTCACTGACGCCAGGATAATCGGCCTCTACGCCGTGCTGGGTGACATAGACTTCGTCGCCATAATGGACGCTGACGACAATGCCGCCGCCGCCAGATTCGCCTTAGAACTCGGCGTCAGGGCCGGATTGCGGACCACCACGCTGCCCGCAATCCCAATCGGCAGGCTCGAAGAGAGGTCCGGCGGTCAACCGCAAGGACAAAGCGCCTACACAGTCATTGGCTCCGGTGCAGGCGGAGGCGCATCCTAGAGGTACCCTCTACCTGTGATAAAATCGGGATGAGCAAGGAGGATCCATGACCGCCCAAGCCGCCGCCATAGTTTATCCTGAAACGGACGGAATGCCATTGCCCGACGGAGAATTTCAAGCGCCGTTGTACATCAACATCGTAGGCACGCTTAGAGTCCACTATAGGGATGTGCCCGGAGCAAGAGTGAACGGCGACACCTTCTTTTACTACATCGAGGGTGACCCGCGCCGTTCGTTCTCTCCGGATTGCTATGTTGCCCTTGGTCTGTCGGCTGAGTCGATCGAATCGATAGCGCGAAACAATGTCTATTTGCTGTGGGAAGTGGGAAAAGCGCCTGATTTCATCTTGGAGATAGGCTCCGAGAGCACGGCTCACGCCGATTTGGGCAGAAAGCGCGATTTGTACGCCGAGCTAGGCGTGTCCGAGTACTGGCGATACGACTCGACTGGCGGCGACTTCTACGGCGAGCCTTTGGTGGGCGAGCGACTGGTGGACGGTGAGTACCGTCGGTTCGAATCGCGTGTTGAGAACGATGGCCGTGTGTGGGGTCACAGTGAGGCCTTGAACTTGGACTTGTGGTGGACCGAGGGCGAGTTGCGGTTCTGGGACCGTGCCGCGGGTCATTGGCTGCTGAACCAGGAAGAAGAGCGCTCCCGTCGTCTGGCAGCCGAAGCTATGTTGGAATCAGAGCGCGCGGCGCGATTGGCATCCGAAGCCCGCCTAGCCGAAATGGAAGCCGAGTTGCGCCGACTGCGCGGCGAATAGCACAAGCCAATTTCGCCTGAAAACAATGCCCTTCTCTCCGTCAAGAAAGAAGGGCAGTTTAAGACAATGTCATCCCGCTATTATCACAGCGGCAGACGCACCTTCTCACCCGTCTGCGCGCTTATCGTCACCGCCTCCGTGAACTCCATGTATCGCACGCCGTCTGCGAAGTTCGTGTGCGTAATCTCCTCAACGCCTCGAATCGCGTTGATGAACTCCTCTTCCACGCGCCAGGCTCCCTGGTTCTCCTCAGGAATTTCGATCTCCGACATCTCGCCGTCATCCCGCGTACCGCCGTACAGCGCCATACCCGGCGACTCCGCGAACAACGTCCCGTCCGTGCCGAATATCCACGCGCCGTTCTGCGGGGAATGTCCCGTCACCGCGCTCATTCGGATGTGCAGCAGCGGTCCCGAGTACATCTCAGCAAGCACCTCGATATGGTCCGGTATCGTGATGACCTGCGAGCTTCCGTCGCTGTCCTTACGGCTCTTCACATGCACCCGCGTCAGCGCCTGTACTGTCTCGGCAGGCCCCACCCAGCGCATCATCGCCTCGTACCATATCCCCATCTGCATGATGTTGTAGCCACTCATATCGCGGTCGTGCCGCCAGTGGAACGGCGCGCCCGGCTCAACGAATCCTGCCGGGTGCATCGTCTTGTCATTCACCACCAGGTTGACCGACAGCACATCCCCCAGATACCCGTCCGCAATCAGCTGCCTGATTGTGCTATCCACCCGCAGCGTCATCGGCGACGGTACTATCTGGGTAACGAGGTGCGGCGTCAGCCTGGATGCGTCCAGCATCTCGCGCGCCTGCGCCGCGTCCATGCACATCCTCGCCTCGGTCATCACATGCTTGTCGCTCTCCAGCGCGGCAAGCACCATGTCGCGGTGCATGTAGGGCCACGTCCCGATGCAGATAGCGTCAGTGTCGTCCGCCTCAATCAGGTCAACCCAGCTGTCATACACCTCCGGCAAGCCGTACTGGTCCGCGATGCGCTGTCCCGAGGCACGGCTCCTGTTCGCCACGCTCACAATCTCCACGCCCTCGATCTCATTGAATCCCGGTATATGGCGCAGCGTAGTATTCCCGCCCGCGCCCACAAGTCCAATCCGTATCGTATCCTCTGCCATCTGAAAACGCTCCTCTGAGTGTTGGTTGTCGCTTCAATTTGAACCCGCCCGAATTATAGCGATGGGGCATGGGTTAGTCCAGTTGAGCGCGCCGCCAGGCAGCGTTTCCTATCGGATGGTTTTGGGCAGCATTTTGCTGCCGTATTTCCGCGCGGGCGGGAATGACGGAGAGAAGGCACGGGAATGATGGGGGGGAAGGCGCAGATATGCAAGAGTGCAGGCAGTTCGGCCTTTATGATTTTCCTATCGGCCAAACTGTCACGCCACCTTGGGCGTCTAGGGCGGCGAGCGCGCTCCCGTCGGGGTGCCAGTACAACTCAGCCACTGCGTCCTCCAGACTCACCCTCCCTATCCTGCGGCCTCTTCCATTTTTCCTGAGCGACCACACAACCACTGCGCCGTCACGTCCCCCCGATGCCAGGTGCATCAAGCCGGGCGCAAAAGCAAGCGTCGTGATGGGTAGAACATGAAAATCCAGATTGCCGGGCCGCGTACCTTCTGGCCCCCTTTTCCTGAAGCTCCAGACCGTCACCGCCTCACTGCCGCCGGTCGCCAGAAGAGTGCCGCTGTCGTCAAAGGCTAGGGCCGATGGCTTGCCGGGATAGCCGGTCATCTCGGAGTCCTCCCCCGTGGAGCGACGCCAGAAGTGCACCGAGTTGTCCTGGCTGCCGCATGCCACGATGCCCCCGTCCGGGCTCAGCACCATCGACACCAGCGAGCCCTGGAACTCCAGACTCTGGCGAATCTCACCGGTGGATGCGTCGAAGAAGCTTGCTCGACCGTAACAGGCAGTCGCCAGTTCCCCTGTGCCCGACCACGCAATGGCGCTGACGGTGCTGGGATGATATTCAGACCGCCAAAGCTCGGCGCCGTCCACGTCATACGTGCGAACCTGCCGGGAGAAGGAGGCAGCCAACCGTTGTCCGTCTGGCGACCACGCCACGTTTTCCACCCAGCCGTTTCCCACATCGATAGTCCGCCTCACCTGACCCTCGGCGGCGCTCCAGATTAATACTCGGCCGTCCTGCCCAGCCGTAGCGAATGTGCTTCCGCTTGGGTGGATTGCCATCGCCAGCACACCACCGTCATGAACCCCCCGTTCCGACCATGCGACCGCGCCGGAATCGCCTTCGAATGCGTAGATTCCACCCTCGGTATCACCGACCACCAGCCCCTGTCCTCGCAGGCTCCACCCTCCGGCGATGGCGTAGTCGCCGACTTCCGCAGACCAGCCTTGGCGAAAAACGCCCGCTGATCTGCCGGCAATTAGTTTAAGCATGCTTCGAACCCCTCCCGAATGCCCTGCTCGTCGAGGTTGCGTCCGATGAAGACGAGCTGATTGCGGCGGGGTTCGTCTCCCCATTCGCGGTCCGGCTGGCCATCAAAGAGCATGTGAACTCCCTGGAAGACGAAACGGCGCGACTCCCCGGCGACGCTGAGGAAGCCCTTCATTCGGAAAATGTCCACCCCGCGCTCCGCAAGCAGGTCCGCAAGCCAGACGTTGATCCTCTGGGGGTCGACGTCGCCGTTCGTCTCTATCGCGAATGATCCCACCTCGTCGTCGTGCTCGTGCTGGGCGACCCAAGTTCGCTCGGCTTCAAAGGGAACCGCCGCTCCCTTGATGCGTTGTGTCTCTGTTTCTATGCAGTCAGGCTCGGCGCAAAAGTTGCCCCCCAGTTTGAATGCCTCTCCATCCGCATTCCTCAGTTGGAGATCAAACTCCTCCGGGAGGTGCTGGGTGAAAAGGCCAACCCGAACCGGCGCAGCGACCTCAAAGAAGAACGACTTGCGCCCTGGGGAATCGAGCAGGAGATTCACATGCTTTCCGAACTGAAACTCTTCTCCTGGATGAATGGTCTCCGCAGGTTCGGCGTACTGCCGCACACACCACTCCGCGCCCTCCCGGAGGGCGGCGTCATCCATGCCCTGGCCGGGCACCGCAACGAGCGACATCGACGGATCAGGGCCATCGGCAAGGATTAGTTCGTAGCGGCCCGTACCGAGCGAATAAACTCCGGTCCATTCGAAGGGATACTCCGGTTCTAGGAAGGTGGGCCGGCGCTCGAGGACCTGGTCCAGGTCGAAGGCCCCAAGTTCCAGCACAGTGTCGATGGGTATGTTCGCTCGCTCGCTGCGCACGACTCGCGCCATTCGGTTCATATCTCGGAGCCGAGATTCGAGATTGTCGAGGGCATCATCGTTGACGAGGTCCGTCTTATTGAGGACAAGAACGTCTGCGAACGCGATTTGCTCCGTGCTCTCGTCGCTTCTGCCGAGTTGCTGCTCAATGTGGGCGGCATCAACGAGCGTGACTATCCCGTCAAGCGCGTAATCAGCGCTGAGATCGTCGTCCATGAAGAATGTCTGGGCGACTGGACCAGGATCGGCGAGTCCTGTGGTTTCAACCAGCACATAGTCGAATTTGTCGCGGCGCTTATTCAGATTGTTGAGCACCCGAATCAGGTCTCCGCGCACCGTGCAGCAGATGCAGCCGTTCGACATCTCAAAAACCTCCTCGTCAGCATTGATGACGAGTGCCTGGTCGATGCCGACCTCCCCAAATTCGTTCTCAATCACGGCAATACGCTTGCCGTGTTCTTCAGTCAATATCCGGTTGAGCAGGGTCGTCTTGCCAGATCCGAGGAATCCGGTGAGTATAGTGACAGGTACTTTAAGTTGCGTGTCCATTTTGAATACTCCTTCAGGCCTTATCGATGAATCGATTGCAAAGCCTCGAAGGGTACATTGACGGCTTTGTTGCTGTCAATTAATTGAATTGCTGAGAAACCTGCGTAAGTCCCTTCCCCCTGCGAAGGCAGGGGTTAGAGCCTGCCCTGAACTTGATTCAGGGATTGGGGTGAGAATGCTTCTCCACGACACTTACGCAAGTTTCTTTTGACTCATACTTACCCAGTCTCGTACAGAGTATGAAAAAAGGTCGGACACTCAGATCAAGACAGTGTTGAACAACACTCTGCCTGAATAGTCCGACCATTGAAATGGCACACCGAATTCTTCGCGTTTGTCTAGTCGTCAGCCCCGCAGCTCAGAGCAAACTGAGCGATCAACCTCGCGCTACTGGCAACGGCTACTCTTAAGATTTGTGCTCTTGCTAGAACCACCGGAATTACAGCGATGGACCATTCGATAGTCTAGCTGGCACAACTCTTGTGCTACAATCGTCTGTGGAGGTGAGAAGTGGCAGAATATCTTGATGACGCAAGAGCCTTGTACGCCCACGCTCTACGCGAACTCGCAGATTGGCGGTATTCTCAGGACGAAGTAGTGCTGCGAGACGCCGCTGAAAAGACATGGGGAGCCGTAACACAAGCCACGAACGAGCTTCTTCAAGCCTATGATCGATCGGTGCCATCTGGAACAGGCGCGCGGCGCAGCGGCTTGAACGCTATTGAGCGGCAGAATCGTCGGATACGAAGACTCAGAATGCTGGACCGCTTTACGACAGTAGAAGGCGTACTTCACAAGGACTGCTTCTACGACGGATACTGCCCGCTGCCACTGATAACCGATGTAATCGATGACGCGCAAGAGTACATCGACGATGTAGAAGCCCTCTCAAACGGGCATCGCTGATAGCAGAAAGAGCGCAGAGGAAATCCTCCACGCTCTATACTCGAAGTAACTTTGCCTTTTGCCGTACTACGCCGCAGCCCCTACACGCTCGGCCCTACACCGCCGGATAATGCAGCCGTCCCTGCCTCTCCGTCTGCGCCATATACACATCGCCGCCGCCCGTCGTAACAAACAGCGTCGTCAGGTCAGACCCGCCGAACGAGCAGTTCGTCGGCCTGTCTGTCGGCGTTCGGTGCGTCTCCAGCACCTCGCCGTCCGGCGCGAACACATACACCATCGGCCCCGGCCCGCTCTCATCGAACCCGGCCGTCGCCACGATATTGCCTTCCGTGTCCAGCACCATGCCGTCAATTCCCCGATGCGCGCCGAAATCATGCAGCACTGTGTGGTCGCCCAAGCTCCCGTCCGCATTCACAGGATACCCGCGCAGCTCACGCTTCTCATCTGCGTCCCGCCCAGACTGCGCCACGTACAGCACGCTGTAGTCCAGTGAGAACAGCAGCCCGTTAGGCCGCGTCGTGTCGAACGTAACCCGCGTGATAGACCAGCTCCCGTCGTCCAGCTCGTCCAGCCGATAGACAGAGTCATGGTCCAGGTCCTTATTCGAGCGGTCATTGCTCCACTCGCCGCCCGCGCCGTCATAGAACGGGTCAGTGAACCACACCCTCCCGTTCGGATCGATAGCGAGGTCGTTCGGCACATTCAGCCGCTGACCCTCGAACCCGTCCGCCAGCACCGTCGTCGAGCCGTCCGCCTCGTAGCGCACCACTCGCCGTCCGCCGCCTTCGCACGCATACAGCCTGCCCTCAGGGTCGAACATCAGCCCGTTTGCGTTGTTGGTGTCTGCCCGGTAGATGCTCGATCCCCTGTCCTGCGGATCGTATCGAATGATCCTGCTCCTGGGGATATCCGTGAACAGCAGCGCGCTGCCGTCCCACGCGGGTCCCTCGCAAGTCCCGCCATAAGGCCCATTGACCAAAATAAATTGCCAGCTCATTTAGAATCCTTTCCTTCCTTATAGTCCCCTCTCCCTCAGGGAGAGGGTTAGGGTGAGGGTAAATCCCTTCCCCCTCGACGGGGGAAGGCTAGAGCCTGTCCTGAACTTGATTCAGGGATGGGGGTGAAAAATCCCTTTCATCCCCTCCATCCATGTCAATTCCTCTAAATCACTTCCTCCGACTCGCCCACATCCTCAGCAGCCCCGCCGCCAAGCTCCGCGCCGACCGCCTTGATAGTCCCGAACTCATCACGATAAGCATTGTGCATGCTCCGCGCATCGCTGCTGTACAGTACGAACCGCGCACCTTCAGCCAGCCACTTCGTCGTCAGCTCAACCGTCTGGTGGTGAATCAGCGTCGGCACGTCTGCCGCCTGGCATTTCGCGATAATCTCTCGCAGTGCTGCCTCGTAGTCCGGATGGTCGTACTGGTCCGGAATACCCAGCGTAATGCTCAGGTCATTCGGCCCCACGAAAATCGCGTCGATATCCCGTACCTTCAGGATATTCTCCAGGTTCTCGATAGCCGGCACGCTCTCGATCCCGATTATGCACACATTATTGGCGTTTCGCGCCGCGAGGTAGTCTTTGCTCGCCTGGCTCGGGAACTCACCCGTATCTACAGCCTTCCGCACCAGCTCTCCCTTCAGCGGACGCCACTTGGCAGCCCCTACCACTTCCTTCACCTCATCAACAGTCTCGCAGTACGGCGCGAGTACCCCCTGCGCCCCCGCGTCCAGCGCCATCGTCACATAATGCGAGTCCGGTATCGGAATCCGCACGATAGGCACCACTCCGCTGAACGTGAACGCCGCGATGAAGTCCGCCACGTCCATCCGTCCCCGCGGCGAGTGCTCCGTGTCGATAATTACATAATCAATCCCGAAATTCGCGAACGCCGAAGTCCAGCGCGGGTTCCGCCCCATGCTGATCATCGTCCCATACACAATCCCCCCGCCATGCACCCGTTCCTTAAGCTCTGCCCCGTTCATAAACTCCTCCAAGTGGTAATTCTAATCTTCACAAAGCCCCTTCCCCCATAGTGGGAAGTCACCCTATTGTCCCTTCCTCCTCTACACAATTCGTCATTCCTGCGGAGGCAGGAATCCAGAGGGGCAGGAAATGGGGGTTCACACCAAAATTCAAGACATACCGCAATACTGCCATTTACCCCGATGAATTGTATCCTGCGCCCCCCATCTGTCAAGTACGCCAACCCTCCACCTTAATCCCTATCCAGCCCATCGATGTAAAAACTCCCCTTGACATCATGTACGATAGTGCTTATTATAGTTACCACTAAAGAACATATTATCTATCTTGTCCATCCTGTACATCGATGTTAGTTACGGGGAGGGGATGAGGGCAAGTATCCCTTCCTCCTTGACGGGGGAAGGTTAGAGCCTGTCCTGAACTTGATTCAGAGCCTGTCCCTGTGCAAACAGGGGAATGGGAGTGAGACTCCCCAGAAAACACAAAACCATGCTCGCACATCTCATAGCACAATATAAACAACGATCCGACTTCACCGAATCGGTCCATAACATCATCATGGATGAGACCGACAACGGCAGGACCATCGTCAGGTTCCTCCTCTCCGTTATGCAAGGCGAACTGCCGGGCTTCAAGGAATGCCACCGTATGGACGCGGCAAGACTGCTCCAGGAGTTCGGAGGCGTCACAGTAGAAACGTCCGGCGAGACGCCCGTTCCGCCTCCCACAAGGCGCGAGCGCAGAGACACGCGCAGAGCAGACAGGCGCATCCAAACGGAACTCGCCCAAATAGTAAAGGAAGAGACAGGCAACGGCAGGGCAATCGTTAAGTTCCTGGTCTCCGCAATGGAAGGAGAGCTTGCTGACTTCAAGCCTCACCACAGGATGTCGGCATCCAGGGAGCTACTGCGCCAAGGCTCCCAGTACGCTCTCGTAGAGGAAGAAGCTGAAGCGGAGCCTGTGGAGACACCTGAAGAGAGAGAAGAGCGCCTGCGCCGTGAGGACTACGACCGCCGTCGCGCAGAAGCCGTAGAGTTCAGCCTGCACGGTCCCGTGTACTATGAGACCTATCCCGATGCCTGGTGCATCTGCGAAAACAGACGGTACGACTGCGATGGCAACGAACTGAGCGGGGAGGCGCTGGAGAAACGCCTAGCGCTCGCCCCCGGCTGGGACACCTTCATACACGACCGGGAGAGACAGGCAGACTACAAGAGAAGATACAAGGCATACCTTGAGCGTCTCAACCCCGGCGTGGAAATAGACATCAACCAGTTCCGCTGGCGCACCATCCCCGAAGACCCCTGATAGCAGACCCCTTCCTCACAAGTCGTCATTCCCTCGCAGGAACGTCACCCCGTACTTGATACGGGGCAGGAATCCAGGAGGCAAGGGAGGGTGAAGCCATAAATCCCTTCTCCCCCTCGACGGGGGAAGGCCAGAGCCTGTCCTGAACTTGATTCAGGGATGGGGGTGAAAAGCCTCCCTACCCTGTGTATCGATGACAGCCTCCGTCCCCTGACCGCAGACGGCTGAATGCTGATACACTGAGCCACTAACGGGCGGAAAAACTGACCAACTAAGGAAGCACGCCTTGCGCCGCATCAACTACGCATGGGTAATCCTTGCCACCGGCTTCACCGTGCTGTTCTTCAGCAGCGGCTCTCGCTTCGCCTTCGGTCTGCTGCTCAAGCCCATGAGCGAGGACCTCGAACTCAGCCGCTCCGCGCTCTCCCTCGCCGCAACCTGCTTCATGATTGTCGGCGCCGTCACCATGCCCTTCGTCGGCAGGCTCGTTGACAGCTTCAGCGTCCGCACCGTCGTATCCATCGCAGTCATCATCGCCTCCGCCGGCATCGGCCTCATGGGACTAGCCCAGACCCAGTGGCATGTCCTACTGCTCTACGGCATCATCTTCGCCATCGGCAATGGCGGCTCCTCCGTGGGCCCCATCGGCGTCATGATTAGCCGCTGGTTCGAGCGCGGCAGGGGCACCGCCACCAGCGCCGCCATGTCCGGCAACGCCATCGGCCAGCTAATCATCATCACCGCCCTCGCCTCCACCCTGGTGCATATCGGCTGGCGCAACGCCTACATTACGTTGGGCATCGTCAATCTGCTAATAGTCGTACCTCTGGTCATCGCCTTCGCCCGCTCAAACCTTAAAACCCCTTCCCCCTTGATGGGGGAAGGCCGGGATGGGGGTGAAAATCCCGTTCGTGGTGAGCCTGCCGAAAGACAGGCGCCCCCACCCGAAACCGCCGCCCTCCCCGCAAGGACCATATTCTCATCCCGCCAGCTCTGGATTCTGCTCGTCGTGTATGCCGTCTGCGGCTTCCAGGACTTCTTCGTCGCAACCCACGTCGTCGCCTTCGCGCAGGACAAGGGCTTGACAGCAGCATTCTCCGGCACGCTCTACGCATTCATGGGCTTGTTTGGCTTGTTCGGCGTCATGTCCGCGGGCCTGCTTGCCGACCGTTTCAGCTCCATCCATCCCACCGCGCTCTGCTTCCTCGCCCGAATCGCCTGCTTCACCCTGATTATCCTCAACCAGACCACCCCGGCAATAGTAATCTTCGCCTTGCTATACGGCTTCACCTTCCTGATAACCGCGCCCCTCACCGTTACGTTCGCGGGCAGCATGTTTGGAGCGCCCCGTCTCGGCATGATGAGTGGCATCATCAACATGGTGCATCACATCGCAGGTGGTCTGGGCGCACTGGTCGGCGGCATTGTATTCGACGCGCGCGGCAGCTACGACGCCGGTTTCGTCCTGCTGCTCGCGCTTGCCGTCCTCGCCTCCGTCCTGACCTTCACAATTCGTGAGCGCCTCATCACCGCAACGAGCGAATCTATGCTATTGCGACAATGCTAATCCCCGGCCGCAGCCTGCCCCGGCAGCTTCGTCGGAGTCTTTGCATTCCCTATGACGAAGCCCAGCGCCCCAATTAGCGCCCCGATGCCCGTCAGCCCGAAGGTGTTCGCAGTGCCGATGACCGTATGCACCGGAATGAACACGAGCGCCCCGAACGAACCGCCCACATCCCAAGCCTGCTGCAAGGTAGCCATCGCCGCGCTGCGCTCTCGCATCGGCGCTCTATCGACCGTGAACGACTGCACGCCCGGCTGCAGCATTCCGAACCCCAGCCCCGCGAAGAACCCGCCGCTCAGAAACATTGCCTGAAAGAACGAGCCGTTCAGCACGAACATAGCCGTCGCCACCGAAAGCAGCCCCGGCACGATGACCGTAGCGCGTCCGTACTTATCCGCGATTGGTCCCGCCGCTGCCATTGCGAACATCGACACTATGGAGAACACCGTATAGTACAGCCCTGGGTTGCCGAGGTTCTTCTCATGCGCCAGCAGCGGCAGGTACGTGTTCGTGGGCGCTGTCGTGAACGTATAAGTCAGGAACACCAGCGTCGGAAATATCGCCGAGCGCGCCACGAGCGGAGGCTTCCTGTCCGGTGCGCCTGCATCTCTGCCAGGCGATGGCGGGGGCCGCTCGAACGCGATGCGGCTTGCCGATATTCGCCAGCAGGCTGCCGTTCCGATGGACGCCGCAATCGCCGAGAACAGGAATGCGTTGTGCGATCCGGCGTTCTCGTACAGGAACGACGCTATGAATGGCGAGTACAGGAAAGAGATGTTGATGGCGTTGCCCATATACGCCATCGCCTCGGCGCGGCGAGTAGGCGGCGCTAGGTTCGCCACAATGGTCGATGTTGCCACCGGTCCCAGCGCGAGTCCTACGCCTTGCAGCATCCGCATGGGTATCAGCCACCACGCGCTTAGCGCAAAGATGTACGACAGGCTGCCCAGGGCAACGATGATAGTGCCTATAATCGCAACGCGCTTAGGTCCCAGGGTGTATATCCACTGCCCGCCGAACGGCCGAATCGCCAATCCCACGAAGCCGAAAGCTGCCACGATGAGCGGCAGGTGATATGCAAGGTCGCCGCCAAGGTCAATGGCAAACGGCGGGATGATTGTCAGCGTTGCCGTGTAGCCTGCGAACATGAAGTGTCCCGCCAGTAAGGTGAGGACGAAGTCGGGTGTCCAAAGTTCGTCCCGTCGCAACCTGGCTCGGAGCAAGTATATCTGCCTGCTTAACTCGTTCACGGCAATCCAATAATCTCGTTCGTAGTAGGCTCCTGGACCCGTTCCTGGCAAGCCTCTAAGCCCGTTCGTGGCGAACCTGTCGAGCCACGCGCTTGCACGATGTTCCGTCCTTTCGACACGCTTAGGGCTGAAGTCTGCCGAAAGAGCCTCATTCAGCAGACTTTAACATATCCCTAGTCTTCTATCCTGTTCATCCTGTATGTCGATGTCAATTCGTCCCAAGACGAGATTGCAGTGAGACTGCAATAGCCTTATACTCACGGGCAAAAATACGTTGAATAGCTGGAGGGCAAGCTATGAAACTACTGGTCATTTCGGGCGGCAGACACCCTTATGAAGAGTCCACACCGATACTGGAAGGTTTCCTGAATGAAGCGGGACACGACGTTGATGTATCTTGGGAAGCCTCGATTCTGGCGGACGCGGATGCCATGAGCGGCTACGATGCGCTTGTGTTCAACACTATGCGTGCCGGCGACGATGGCATGACCAAGGATGAGCAGGCAGGCATGACGCAGTTCATCAGCGGCGGTAAGGGCTTCGTTTGCATCCACATCTCGGGCTGTGCCTCGGAGGATTGGCCCGAATACTACGACATCACAGGCGGCGGCTGGTTGCTCAACGACAGCTACCATCCTCCTTACAGCCAATTCGAGGTTAACGTAACGGATGCGGACAGCCCAGGCGTCGCGGGTGTATCCGACTTCACAACCAATGACGAACTGTATATGGGCATCGAATATCGAGACGGCAACGATGTATTCATGACGGGTGACTCCGAGGATGGAACTTGGACGTGGCGTGGCGAGGAAACGTTCATGGCCGGTGGCACGTTCCCGCTAGGCTGGACGCGCACCTACGGCGATGGCAAGGTGCTAACCACTCTGCTGGGGCACAACGGTCTCAGCTTCGAGACGCCCGAGTTCCAGCGCATCGTCCTCAACGGCATCGACTGGACTACATCATAGGAAAATCCCCTCCCCTCAGTGGGAGGGTTAGGGTGGGGGAAATCCCCTCTATCCTGTCCATCCATGTAAGTTAACGGCGTGTAAATTAGCGGGAGGTTAGGTCTATGAGACTTGAAGGCAAGGTTGCAATCATTAGCGGCGGCGCGCGCGGACAGGGCGCTGCCGAGGCGAAGATGTTCGCCCGCGAAGGCGCGAAAGTAGTCTTCGGCGACATCCTTGACGACGACGGCAAGCAGGTGGAGGCCGAAATCAACGAAACGGGTGGAGATGCCACGTATGTGAATCTGGACGTCACCGACGAGAACTCATGGCAAAGCGCTGTCGATACGGCAGTCGAACGCTACGGCAAGGTGGACATCCTGGTGAACAACGCCGGCGTAGCGTTCTGGACATTCGGCGATGATGCCAGCGTCGAGGACTGGGACACCGTGATGGACATTAATGCCAAGGGGGTCTTCCTCGGCACGAAAGCCGTCATCCCTGAAATGCGGAAGGCAGGAGGCGGCTCAATTATAAACATATCGTCCATTTCGGGCATGGTGGGGCAGGCGACCATTCACCCCGGCTACAACGCATCGAAGGGCGCGGTCCGCATTCTCACCAAGTCCACGGCCATTCAGTACGCTAAGGAAGGTATCCGCTGCAACTCTGTGCATCCTGGTCCCGTGAAAACGCCGATGACCGAACGGAGCTGGAGCACGCCGGAGGGCATTGCGCGCAACCAGCAGAATACGCCTCTAGGCCGTTATGCCGACCCTGACGAGATTGCGACCGGTGTGCTGTTCCTTGCGTCCGACGAATCGTCGTATATGACAGGCAGCGAACTTGTCATTGACGGCGGCGTTACGGCGCAATAGCGAATCTTCTGTACGGCTCGACACGCTCACCGCGAAGGAGAATGGAGAAACAATTGGGCTGCGCGAACGAGGGAATCGTATTCGCGCAGCCCGGAAGCAGGATGGTTGGCAGGTTAATTCGGCAGGCTGATAAAGAGTGCGCCGGCTAAATGGTGATGAGATCACCGTCCGTAACGGCTATCGGGTCGTCGTCCTGCTCGATGGCGCGCGCAAGGTCCTCAGCATAAAGCAGTCCGAGCACTGAGCCGTTGTCGTGAACGACCGGAAGGTAGTTGACCTCGTTGTCCATCATGATGAGTAGCGCGTCGCCGACGTCAGTCTGTGGATCCGCCGCATCGTTGAGAATGGTCATGTGCCGGTACACCTGGCACTGCCAGGAGGTGTGCCCGTCTATGAGACATCCAAGCACCATGTCGCGCTCGGTGATGATGCCGGCGAGAGTGCCTCTTTCGACGACCACAAGACAACCGGTGTTCTGAGTTTCCATTAGCTTCGCCGCATCGGCCACGCTGGTGGCGACATCTACAACCGCCATTTCACCGCTCATCAAGTCTGCCGCGTTCATCGCATAGTCTCCTGTACGTGTCTCTTTCCCTTAAATCAACTGCATTAACTTTATCAGTATCTTGTGAAGCACATCACAAATTCTACGGGATGTTTATTATCAATATGTTGAATAGGTGTTAAGTTTCGGTTACAAAATTTGGCCCTCTTTTGCGCCATAGGCTGTTGATTCTCAGGACTTGTCATAATTTGGCGCGATTTGATGTTGACTTGCGGCCTTCGGCGTCAATATACTTTTGCGAATACGGTGGAGACTTGGAGAGAGCCAATGCTTCCTATGATCGGCGCTGCTTCAATAGACGTGCCGGACTTCAGCGATGGAGTCTTCTCTTAATGGGAAGGCAATGCGCGCCGCCGACCTTTTCATCGACATCCCTGGTCCAACTTCCCCCTCAAATCTTCCCTCACTGCGTTGATGCGTTTTCTATTTTCGGTTCCTCAGCGGCACATCTATGTCAGAATAGCCGCTTCATATCTATGCCGGTCGGTTACATGTTTCTCAATGAGGATGCGCAGATATGACGACTAAGTTTGTGTTCGTAACAGGCGGAGTGGTTAGCTCTATCGGCAAGGGCATTGCCGTCGCTTCTCTTGGACGGGTGCTGAAGAGCAGGGGTGTATCCGTTTCAGTGCTGAAGCTCGACCCGTATCTTAATGTCGATCCCGGTACGATGTCACCGTATCAGCACGGCGAGGTCTTCGTGACACGGGACGGCAGTGAGACGGACCTGGACCTGGGTCACTACGAGCGTTTCATCGATGTGGAACTCTCTCGCGCATCCAATCTGACGGCCGGTCAGATATACCAGGACATTATCTCGCGCGAGCGCCAGGGCGAATTCCTAGGCGGCACCATTCAAGCCGTGCCTCATGTGACGGACGCCATCAAGCAGCACATGCTCAGCCTGGCGCAGGCGAGTGAAGCCGAAGTCATCATCGTGGAAGTCGGCGGCACAGTCGGCGACATCGAAGGCTTGCCATTTCTGGAAGCCATCCGGCAGATGCGGAACGAGGTGGGGCGCGACAACGTGTGCTACATCCACCTGACGTTTCTGCCCTTCATCATGGCGACGGGCGAACTAAAGACGAAGCCCACGCAGCATAGCGTCCGCGAACTGCGAAGCATCGGCATCCAGCCGGACGCAATAGTGTGCCGCAGCGATTATGATGTCGATGAGAACATCAAGCATAAGATAAGCATTCACTGTGATGTGCCGCTTTCGGCTGTGATTACTCTGCCAACGGTGGAGACTGTGTACGAGGTGCCGCTCATACTCGAAGAGGAAGGTATGGGCGAACTCGTCATAAATACATTGGACATTGAGAGCGGAGGGCGTGACCTCGCCAATTGGGAAACGCTGGTAGAGGGAATCAAGACGCTGAAGAAGACTTTGCCAATCGCCGTAGTTGGCAAGTATGTTGACCTGCAAGACTCGTACTTGTCGGTGAAGGAGGCGCTCTTCCACGCCGGCATGTCGCACGACGTCGATATCGATGTGCGCTGGGTGCGTTCCGAGGACGTCGAGCAGCAGGGACCTGAGCGCTTGCTGGACGACGTGCGCGGCATTGTGGTACCCGGAGGATTTGGGCAGCGTGGTGTTGAGGGGATGATAATGACCGCCGAATACGCGCGCACTGAGAAGATACCCTATCTGGGCCTGTGCCTGGGGTTGCAAGTTATGGTCATCGAGATGGCGCGCAACGGACTTGGCAGAGCCGAAGCCAATTCCACGGAATTCAACCCGCTGACGGCCGACCCGGTGATAGACATAATGCCGGAGCAGCGCGTCATCACGCAGATGGGAGGCACCATGCGGCTGGGTGAATACCCGTGCGAACTCATGGCTGACAGCAAGGCACGCGCCGCGTATGGTGTGCCATCCATTAGCGAGCGCCACCGCCACCGCTTCGAGTTCAACAACGACTATCAGGAAGCGTTCGAGGCCGTAGGACTGTGGCCTACGGGACTATCTCCCAACCGAAAGTTGGTAGAAATCATGGAGCTTGACGCCAATAAGCATCCATTTATGCTGGGTGTGCAGTTTCACCCGGAGTTCAGATCCCGTCCCAACAGGCCGCATCCACTCTTTAGAGAGTTCGTCACAGTTGCCATGGATACACTTAGGGAGGGAGGGCAGCATTCTCTGCCGATAAATGATACTAAGCGTCGCTCGGATCTTGGCTGAGATGACGTTGCGCTCGCCAGTTACAGCCTGTATAATGCGATAGACAGGGTATTTCAGCTTGTGATATACTTTGTTGAGACCCCCCAAGACGCCCGGTGTTGCGGCTACATTTCTTCGATTTGTCCCCTGCAAGTGAGCGTCCTATTTTGTAAAACATCGCAAGCAGCGATTTTTCACCCATAGTGAATTGGCTGGCGGGCTGTGTTTTACATTGGAGCGATTTCCAGTAGCTGATACTCCTTTAGACATGAACGGCGTATGTGGTAATTCGCCGTCTCGCTACGAAATGCTTTCTTCCCATCGAATCCGGTCCTGTATTAGCCTTTATCCTATAGCTTTCGCCTACGGGTGCGGAGTGTGTCATGAATCTAGCTGAACTTCAAAGTCTGAACAACGACGAGCTGTACAAGCTCGGTAAAGAACTGGGCGTCTTCGAGAACGGCAACATGCCGCATCGCCGAGAGATGATGAACAAGGTGCTCTCCAACCTGTCGGAGAAGAACGGCAACCTTAAGGCGAGCGGCATTCTCAGCATCCTGAATGACGGCTACGGCTTCCTGCGGCAGAGCGGCGCCTCCGCCAGCAACTCCGATGTGTATGTGTCGCAGTCGCAGATTCGGCGCTTCAGCCTGCGAACGGGCGACGAAGTCAGCGGACAGGTGCGCCCGCCCAAGGACGGTGAGCGCTACTTCGGGCTGGTGCGTGTGGAGGAGGTCAACAACAGCGAGCCTGACCGCTCGCGCCGCCGCCGCCACTTCGAGAGCCTGACCGCAATCCATCCCACGCGGCAGATCAAACTGGAGACGGGCAAAGATCTCGTTTCCACGCGCCTCATTGACATGCTCTCGCCCATCGGCAGGGGACAGCGCGGCCTGATAGTGTCCCCACCCAAGGCAGGCAAGACCACGCTGCTGAAGCAGATTGCCGACGGTATCGCGGCAAATGCGCCGGACATCCAGATTATGGTCGCGCTTATCGGCGAGCGCCCCGAAGAGGTCACCGACGTTACGCGCTCGGTCAACGGCGAAGTCTATAGCTCCACATTCGACGAGCCGGTAGAGGACCATACTCGCGTCGCTGAGATGGTGCTGGAGCGGTCCAAGCGTCTCGTCGAGAGCGGCAAAGACGTCGTCATCCTGCTCGATAGCATCACCCGTCTCACGCGCGCGTACAACCTCGCCGTACCCAGTAGTGGTCGCACGCTCTCAGGCGGCATGGACCCCGTCGCGCTCTACCCGCCCAAGAAGTTCTTTGGCGCGGCGCGCAACACCGAGGAGGGCGGCAGCCTCACCATCATTGCAGCCTGCCTCATCGACACAGGCAGCCGCCTCGACGACCTTGTGTACGAGGAATTCAAGGGCACCGGCAATATGGAAGTACACCTGGACCGCCGTCTCGCGGAACGCCGGTTCTTCCCTGCTATCGACATTGAGCGGAGCGGAACCCGGCGCGAGGAACTGCTGCTGGACGAGGCGTCGCTTCAGCATGTCTGGCTGCTGCGCCGATTCGTGGCTCTTCAGAAGTCCCAGGGCGACGACAATGCCATCGAGATAATCGATAAGATCATCCGGCGGACGCGGAACAACCAGGAGTTCCTCGCTAATCTGCCGCGCCTGGCGCAGGAAGTCTCCCCCATTCGCAGGTAGCAGGCGTCAGCCCTGTCCTCCCCATCCTGATATATCCTGTTAGTTCCGTCCCGCCCGTCAGACCCCGCTGACGGCTGGTACCTGAGACCTGACCGCTAACTACCGCCCCGGCCGCAGCGCCACCACGCTCATTTCGCGCGGCAGATTCGTCGGCGTGACGCGCAGTGTAGGTTGCGATGTCGCTTCCGTTACGCCCAGCTCGCCCAGCAGCGGCTCCAGCGCGGAGGTATCGCCATCCGCGTTCCCCGTCTGCCAGCCCACAGGCACCACGATGCGAGGCCCTATCTGGTTCACCAGTCTTGCCAACCGCTTCGTCTCCGCATTGTCGCCGCCCGCGAACACTACAAGCACCTCGGTATTGTTAAGCTCGTCTAGCTGCCGTGAGGTCAGCGTGGGCACTACCGCCCCCGCATGGCACACTCGCAGCCCCTCGGCGCGCATCGTATAGACCGTGTTAATTAGTCTGTTCGACTTGTCCTGCGGCTCGTCCTGGGCCAGCCCGCTGGGAGACTGAGGCGTGGCAGGCGTCCCCATGCCGCTGATGTAGAAGTTCGCTATCTCGTACTCGCCGGGACCGTGCAGCACGCGCGGGCTTCCGCTGACGCCGTTCGCGTTCGAGTGGCGTGGGTCGTCGAGGCTGATCGTTACGATGTCCGCGCTTGTGTCTGGCATTGCCCGACCCTCGTATGCCTGGTACGGGTCGGTTACGACCGCCGTCTGCCCGGACTGGATGCGCACCGCCGAGTTGCCAAGCCATGAAATGTCCATTGGTTCGTTGCTCCTTAGTGAAGTGTTATGCGCGTATTTTCAGATATATGATACACAAGAGGAAAGATCAATTGTCAGGGCGAAGCCCGACCTCGCTGCTCGGAATGTATGGGATGGGCGCCTTTTAGCGTAATACTACCGTAATACAAGTGACGTAGCATTGGGTCCGTGCAATTGTACGCTAGCGCACGAGGTGGCAGATTATGCCACACACGCCAATTGCGGGAACTAACATCGAATATACGATAGATTTGAAAATTGCGAGGAGGTGTTTGGCACTGACTCTGGCCCTTGTCTAGTCCGGAGATCAGCAAAAGTTATAAAGAGGGCGCGCATTTCTGACTTCAGGTTCGGACATGCGTCTCCCTTATCCACGTATTAGAAAGGGCAAGTTGCGCTTCAGCGCGACTTTGCCTTTTGCAGAATGATAAGTAGGACGCTCCCCTCCCAGCATTGGAAGGGGGGTTTTGCTATGCCCCTGCTTCTATGAATGGTGTTCGACAAGCACGAGATTATGGACGATATGCCGCGAAATGGCTATAATGACTCGTGATGCCCGCCGTGAGTTGGCGTGCGATTTAGGGTCGCGAGAAGAGACGTTAGCTAGAGATGGGGAATATGAAAATCAATAATTTGGCCGTTGCGCTGATAGGCGTCTTGTTATTTGCGGGGGCTGTGTTGCTGTTTCCGGCAGAGCGGATATCGGCGCAGGGTCAAACACCGGTCGCGACGCCTGTCCAGTCTGTGCCGCCGATTCCCATGATAGTGGCGGGCTTCGCGGAGGGAGCGCCGGACGGGTATAGCGTCGTAGCGAGGATTACCCACGGCGTTGTCGTGTATGAAACTCAGCCGTCGATCATACAGGATGAGAAATACCTGCTCACGGTTGCGCCGCCCCACTCCGGATTTATCAACGCAGAGGTGGTCATCAGCCTAGAAGGTGTGGAGGCGTTCGAGCGGATTCCACACTCGCCAGGTGCGAATCACTTCAACTTCAATCTGACCTTCCCTGAGATTCCGCTCGCGACCTTGACGCCTACTCCTGTGCCTGTCCTTCCGGCGACGTACTCGGGCACTATAACGATAGCGGGGGTCGCCGTGAATGAAGACATGTCACTGGTTGTGAGAGTTGGAGATTACACAAGCCCGCCGGCCGTGATCCTCAAGAGCGGCGAATTCCTCAACCTGGTTATCCTCACTGAGGACGAGTCTTTGATAGGGACGCCTGTGGAGTTCTTCCTCGAAGGAGAACCTTCTACCCCACCTACCATTGGTGTTTTTGAGCCTGGGGCGAGGCAGGTCGTGGACCTGATATTCGGCAGCGTCCCGCCGACCGAGACGCCAACCCCGACGGAAACTCCTGTGCCGACGGAGACGCCTGTGCCACCGACCGCGACGCCTGTGCCGACCGATACGCCGACACCTGTGCCGCCGACTGCGACGCCTGTGCCACCGACTGCGACGCCTGTGCCGACCGTCACGCCGACACCCGTGCCGCCGACGGCGACACCTGTGCCACCGACCGCGACGCCTGTACCCACGAATACGGCTGTTCCTCTGGTCGAAGCTGAGCCGGAAGAGGAGCCAAGCGGCGGCTGCCTGGTTGCGAGTCGGATTACGTTTGGACAGGCTGCCGCGAACATGCTGATGCTGTTTGCTCCGCTGGCGTTGCTGGGTGGCGCAAAGTATGCGAGAGGACGCAAAGAGTAAGCTCCCGGCAATGACCTGACGGCCTGCGGACTTGACGTCCCGCACTATGTGCCGGAATTGAACGCTCACGAACGATAAGGGTCCCACTCCGATATGGCGGTGGGACCCTCTCTTTGTGAGTCTTTGAATACATGGCCCATAGCGGAGAACGTCCGGTTTCCAAGTTAGCGACACTCCGTCCGTATTAATAAGTTGGACTTGTTAGACGGCGACGGCGATTGTAGAATGTGTGAACACTACTTGCACATCGGAGTGTGCCCGGGTCGGATTATGACTGGCTCGAAGTACAACTGAGAATTGCCTATGCTTACGAGCCGCCAGGAACTAATCCTCAAAATCATCGTAGCCGACTACACCCGCGCCGCGACACCCATAGCGTCCGAATCGGTTGCGCGCAGAGAGGAACTGAATGTCAGTTCGGCGACCGTTCGCAACGAAGTCGCCGTACTCAGAGAGCAGGGATACCTCGCAAACCCGCACACCTCGGCGGGAAGCGTTCCGCTCGACAAGGCATATAGGTTCTTCGTGGAGTCCATCGAGCCTGTTCTGGATTCCGCCATACCGCTTAGCTCGCGGGATAAGGCGCGCGAGCAGCTTCAGCACATATTGCAGAATCTCGATGAGTGGGCGAACGTTTCCGCGGCGGTGCTGTCCGGGCTGGTGGGCAATATGGCAATCGCCACATTCCCAAAGGCTCAGGAAACCAGGGTGCGACATCTCGACCTTGTGCGTATCCAGGACTTGCTCGTTATGCTTATTGTGGTTTTGGAGCAGGCGCGACTGCATCGCCAGCTCATACGCCTTCCTCATCCGATGGCAGCGGACGAGCTCGAAGAGTCAACCGCCCGCCTGCGCTCCTACCTGATGGGGCATGACCAGCGCGAGATAGAATTGCAGCAGATGCATCTCACACCGCTTGAAGAGGAACTGGTTGAGGCAACCGTCACTGTTCTTCAGGAAGAAGAGAAGGCAGTGTATCGAGACCATTACGTGGATGGCATACGCAACCTGCTCTCGCAGCCTGAATTCGCCGAAAATGAGCGAGCCCGCGCCATTGTCGAGGGCGTGGAAGATGGCAGCCTCGCACAAACCATTCTCTCCGAAACTCCGGAGGGCGGAGTGTTGCGCGTCATCATCGGACATGAACATCCGGATGACGCCTTGTCGCCGTTGAGTGTGGTTGTCTGTCAGTATGGACAGCCGCATCAAGCTGTGGGTGCGCTGGGGGTCGTGGGCCCCACGCGCATGGAATATACCAGGACTATCGCGGGCGTCAGGTTCGTTTCTTCAGCAATGAGCGAACTTCTTGAGAACGTGTATGTTGCGTAGAGTCTATCGGCTAGGCAGTGAGCCCGTCGATCGGTTGACTGGCTTGTGGCCGTGATAATCAATGACAAAGTCCATTCCTCCGTGATGGGGGAAGGTTAGTATAGGGGTTGAACCCCATTATAGACATTCCCGCGAGAGCGGGATTACATGTTTGTAAAGGACAGAAAATGTTCGAGGCCCTGTCTGAGAAGCTGAACGGCGTATTCGGTCGCCTTGGGAACAAAGGTAGGCTGACCGAACAGGACGTGGACGCTGCGCTGCGAGAAGTGCGTATGGCGCTGCTTGAAGCGGACGTCAACTTCCGCGTGGCGCGCGACTTCATTGCGCGCATCCGCGAGGAGGCCCTGAAGTCCGACGTGCTTCGGAGTCTTTCTCCCGGCCAGCAGGTCGTTAAGATTACCAACGATGCCCTTGTGGACATTCTTGGAGGCAAGGCGCATCGCCTCGAAGCTGGGCCTACCCGTCCATCCGTCGTTCTTATGGTCGGTCTTAACGGCGCGGGCAAGACTACCGCATCAGCCAAGCTTGCACGCCACCTGAAGCAGGATGGGCAGACCCCTGTGATGGTTGCAGCGGACTTGCAGCGACCAGCGGCGATTCAGCAACTTGAGACGCTGGGTGCTCAGATAGATGCCGCTGTCTATCAGGACAAAAACTCGCGGGACACGCCGGGTGTGGCGAAGAATGGCGTGGAGCGCGCGAAGGAGCTCAACGCGGCGTGGGCCATTGTGGATACCGCCGGACGGTTCCAGGTCGATGACGATCTCATGTCTGAGTTGGAAGCGGTAAAGGATGCCGTTTCGCCCGACGAAACCTTGCTCGTGGTGGACGCAATGACGGGGCAGGAGGCGGTCGAAGCCGCGAGGCAGTTCCATGACCGCATAGGCTTGACCGGCCTGATTATGACGAAGATGGACGGAGACGCGCGCGGCGGCGCTGCCCTCTCCATCACCTCGGTTACAGGCGTTCCAATAAAGTTCATCGGTACGGGCGAGCGCGCAGATGCGCTGGAGGCATTCTACCCGGACAGGCTCGCCTCGAGGATTCTGGGCATGGGCGACATGCTCTCGCTCATAGACAAGGCGCAGGCGACGTTCGACCAGGATGAAGCCGCCGAGATGGAGCGCAAGATTCGACAGGCTTCGTTCGACCTCGACGACTTCCTCGGACAGCTTCAGCAACTAAAGCAGATGGGGCCCATAAGCCAGGTGCTGGAAATGGTGCCGGGCTTCTCCGCGATGAAGGGGAGGATCGACGTGGATGAGCTGGACGGCAGCCACCTTGATAAGACTGAGGCGATTATACGCTCGATGACGCCGGAGGAACGCCGCCGCCCGGAGATTATCGGTGGAAGCCGCAGGCGTCGGATCGCGCGGGGCAGTGGTACCACGCCGCAGGACGTCAACCAGCTCTTGAACCAGTTCAGCCAGATGCAGAAGATGATGCGTCAGATGATGGGCGTCAGCGGCAAGGGCGGCAGCAAGCGTCAGAGCAAGAAGATGCGCCGCATGATGCGTCAGCAGGGTAACATCTTCAACCTGCCGAATGTGTAATTCGGGTGCGTGCTCCGATAACGTTCTGCCGTATTATTTTCTCAACGCGATGACCTAAGCAGGACAGGAATTGCTAGACTCCGTCAGCGCAACTGAACTGGCATTCGCTGTGCTGGTGGTATTCTTCGCCTGTACGGTCTTCAGCGCCATGGGCTTCGGCATCGGCATTGTCGGGCTGCCGTTTCTTTTCCTTATGTTCGACCCGGCGACCTCGATTATCCTGCTGAATGCGATGGCGCTGCCGGTGGTAATCCTGGTGGTTCTTCGCAACCGTGAGCACCTTCGCCCGAAGGAGATCGTGCCAATAGTTGTGACGGGAATCATAGGCGCGATGATAGGCGCGTGGGTGCTCGCGATGCTCGACATTGCGGAGTACAAAGACCTATTTGGAATCGTCGTTCTGTTGGCGATCATTGGCATCACGGTGGGCGGCATGTTCAGGATGCCCTTTCGCATGCCCAGGGCGAGCATCCTGGGACCCATCTGCGGCTTCTTGGTGCTGTTCTTCATATCTCAGAATTGGGGCCGTCAGGGTACTCGCGCATCTATGGCGCTGTACTTCATATTCATGGGGACCGCGCTGCTAGTGGGCTATGGCATCAACGACCTGTACACTCCCGCGAGAACTACTTTGTTGCTGGTCTCGATTGTGCCCGCTATCTTTGCCGCATTGCTCGGAGACCGCATAGCTAAGAGCCTGACGGATGTCGTGTGGCGGCGCGCCGTCGTAGTGCTGGTGCTGGCATCGAGCGCGTTCGCGCTTGCAACCAAGTTGGTCAATGTGGTGTCCGCGTAACGAGTAATTTTACATCGATGCACAGGATGGGTAGGATAGAGGCGCAAAGGCAAAAGCGTTTCAAAATTACAGGAGGCGATGATGTCCGACCGGAAGATTGGCTATATTGGCTTGGGGAACATGGGTGGCGGTATGGCGTCGCACTTGGTGGCGAATGGTTACGATGTAACTGTGTACGATCTGCGCGCCGAGGCGATGCAGGCACTCGTGGACAAAGGAGCAACCGCTGCTTCTTCTCCCAGACAGGTCGCGGAACAGTGTGACGTCATTATATCCTCGCTTCCCACGCCGCAGATCGTTGAGAACGCCGCCACAGGCGAGAACGGCATCGTCAGCGGATTGAGCGCGGGCAAGATATATATCGACATGAGCAGCATAGACCCCGACACAACACGCAGGGTCGGCGCAGCGGTGCGGGCGAAAGGCGCGGAAATGCTTGACGTGCCTGTCGGAATGGGGCCTCAGCAGGCGGCGACCGGCATGCTCACTCTTATGATAGGCGGCGATGCGAGCGTGGTCGAAGACTGCAAGGATGTGCTGGATACACTGGGCGACCAGCAATTCTACTGCGGCGAATTAGGTCTGGGCGTCACCACGAAGATAGTCAACAATCTGGTGTCCTGCTCTGTCGCTACGCTGCTCGGCGAGGCTGTTACGATGGGTGTCGCTGCGGGGCTGGACCCGGAGCGGCTGCGGGAAGTAATGAACAACACGGCGGCGAGCACGCTGCACGGGCGCTCTGGCTTGAAGGCTAAGGTGTTCGAGCGCAACTTCGAGCCGGGATTCAAGCTCGCGCTGTCGCACAAGGACCTGGGACTCGCGGCGCAGCTGGCGGCATCGCTGGGAGCGGCGAACATGGTCGGGTCGGCGGCGTACCAGGTGCAGACGCTGGCGATGGGCAAGGGGCTTGGCAACGAAGACCAGTACGCTGCCATCAAAGTCGCTGAGGAGACGGCGGGCATCGAGGTCAGGGGAGACGAGAGCTAACGCATGCGCCAGCGAAGGACACGCGGCCAGTAGCCCAGTGAAACGGCTACCGCAAGGACGCCCAATGCCCCGGCGACGACATAGGTGTCGCGGAATGCCAGCACGAATGCTTCCGTGCCGTTCGCCGTTGCCGCTTCGTGCATGGCAAGCCGTCCGTCAAAGATGCCGCCCATGAGGGCTACGCTGGTTACGATGCCCATGCTCATGGACAGTGAGATGAGCGCGCCGCCTGATCCCAGCCTGTCTCGTGGGACGGCGCCCATTATGAGGGTCGCGTTTGCCGCCTGGAACACGCCCAATCCGATGCCTCCAAGCGCCATTCGCAGCGCGACGTCTTCCACAAATGACTCTGCCGTAAGCGTGCTGAACCAGAACATAGCGACGGCACTGACTATTAGGGCGCTTGTCGTGAGGTAGGCGGGCGGCATTCTGTCGGACAGCCAACCTCCCAGAGGCGCAACGCTGCCTGCTATAACCGGTGTGAGCATCAGGAGAAAGCCCAGCGCCTTTGCATCGACCTTGAGAACATCCGAGACGTAGAAGGGCAGTATAAACAGATTCACAAATGTTGACATGAACATCAGGAATGATGCTGTGATGACGGGTACGAGAAGTGGATGCGTCAACATGCGTGGGTCCAAGATGGGATGCGTTACCCCGCGCTCCAGTCGCACCAGAATGGTGAGCGATGCTGCCGAGCCGATACCCAGAAGAATTACTGAAGGAGAAAGCCAGCCGATTCTGCCCCCAAGCGTCAGGAATAGCACAAGGCAGGCAAGTCCTACCGCAGCCAGCACAGCCCCTCGCAGATCGAAGCGTGGTCGCTCTTGCGGTCTGGACTCGGTAAGTATGAGCAGTGCTAGAAGTATCGTAATCAGCGTGAGTGGCACGCGCGCAAGAAATATCATGCGCCAGCCGAACGTATCTACGAGGAAGCCGCCCCCCAGCGTTGCCGAGATCATCCCCAGAGTGGATATTGCGGACATCAGGCCAAGCGCCCTGCCGCGCTCTTCGGAGGGGAATATGGCGGTAATCAGAGCAGGCGCGGAGGCAACAAGGAGGCCGTTGCCAATCGCCTGAGTCACGCGGAGCGCCAGCACTATTGGCAGCGTCGGCGCCAAGCCTATCAGCAGGACGGCCAGCGCGTAGGCAGCGAGGCCGATGATGTAGAAGCGGCGCAAACCATATACATCGGCTGCGCTTCCCAGCCCCAACTGAAGGCTCACGCTGCTGCCCACGTATAGCACGATTATCCACTGAACGGTGCGGAGGTCCGTACCGAGGTCGGCGGTGATGTCGGGGAGAGCGACATTCACGGCGAGGTCGAGCGAGGTCAGAAACATGCCGAGGGCGGCAGCAACCAGCCCCAGCCACTTGTTCGATGCCCTAACTGTGGTAGTTTCCGTGACTAATTCCTACGTTGGAGGGTGGCTGTGCCACCGATTGCCCTTTGTTTCGATAAACTCCGCTAGCATTTCCCGCGGCTCGCTGATATCGAGGTCGGTGACCTCTACGCCATGTTGACGCATCATTTCAAGCCCCTCATTGGCTGTCCTTCCCTCAGCCACAACGACCTTGGTTATGCCGAACTGCAGGACCGCGCCCGCGCACATGTAGCAGGGCATCAGTGTTGAGTAGAGCGTCAGATCGGTATAGTCGTAAATGGTCTCCCCCGCGTTGTACAGGCAGTTTATCTCGCCGTGCATAATGGGAGCGCCCTGCTGAACGCGCCGGTTTCGCCCGGTCGCAATTAGCTTGCCGTTACTTACGAGGGCAGCCCCGATGGGGACACCGCCTTCCTCAAATCCAAGCCTCGCTTCCTCCAACGCCGCCCTCATGAATTCGTCCATCAAGTGTTGACGCTCCTTACCCGGATTGTGTCAGCAATCTACCAGCCGAGCGCGTAGCAGGCGCGGCGAGGGTCTGCGCCTGCGCTGAGGACGCCGGTGTCCGGGTCGCGCGTTGTTACCGTAGCGCCCATGCCGCAGGTTGCTGCCTGAACGAGTTCGCCGTGTCCCAGCGCACGCAAAGCATCCCAGTTCTCCGACGGGTAGCCCTCTTCGAGCGATACGCGGTTAGGGTAATAGACATGCGGGTAGAAGGAGTCCGGCACGCTTTCGGTGGCGAAGCGTAGCGCCTCCACCGCTTCCTGCGCGTTCATGCCAAACATCAGCGTGTTGAGCATCAGTTGCACATTCGCCTGCGCCTGGTGGTCTCCGCCCGGACACCCGACCGTCATAACCGGCGTGCCGTCCTTCGACACGATGTAGTTGATGAGCGTTGTGCGCGGGCGCTTGCCCGGCTCCAGCCTGTTCGGGTGACCGTCAATGAAGTTGAACATCTCGATGCGGGTGCTGATGGCCGCGCCCTGCTCAGGGAAGAACACGCCCTTACTGAACGAGCCGCCGCTCGGCGTGGCACACACGAGATTGCCGTCACGGTCGATGCAGGCGATGTGCGTCGTACCGCTGCTGTTGCCCGACTCTCCCGCCGCCACGCCAACAGGAATCTGCGCCGTGCCGTTGGCAGGCTTGGGAACGGCCGAATACTTCCACGGATCGCCTGCTGAGGGAAGTTCAGGGCAGGCGCGGGACTGGTCAATCTCCTGCGCCCGCTCCGCTGCGTACTCCTTCGAGATAAGCCCGTCTATCGGTACCGTGGCGTAATTGGGATCGCCATAGTACGCTTCACGGTCCGCGAAGGCGAGCTTTGTCGCTTCCAGCACGGTATGGGTGTACTGCGGTGAATTGTGACCCATCGCCTTCAGGTCGAAGTATTCGAGGATATTCAGGATTTGCAGCGCCATGATGCCCTGCGTCCAGGTCGAATGGCTGCTTATCTCATGTCCGAGGAAAGTGCCCTTGATCGGCTCGCCGTACTCTGCTTCGTAGTTTGCGAGGTCGTCCGCATCGAGAATGCCGCCGACCTGGCGCGAGTAGGTCACCATGCTCTTTGCTATGTCGCCCTTGTAGAAGGCATCGTGTCCGGCGCGAATGCCGTCAATTCGGCTGCCATTGCAGGCGTTCTCGGCGGCGACCATCTGCTTGAGCATGTTGGCGAGGTTCTTCTGTACGAGCATCGAGCCGGGCTGCGGCACCTCCCCGCTCTCGAAGAAAATGTCTCTGCCGCCGGGAGGGAACAGGTCAAACTGCTCCCGTGTTCCGGGGCTGTCTAGCCGCTGCAGCATGTACTCGTAATTGGGGAAGCCAAATTCCGCGTGGTGGATTGCGGGCGCAAGCACCTCGCCTAGCGTCTTGGTCCCGTAGCGTTCCAGCATTGACGTGAGCGCCGCGACGATCGCCGGTACGGTGAAGGACATCGGAGCGTCCGGTCCGGGGCCTGTCGGGATTTCATCGAAGCCGCGCGACTCATAGAAGTCCACGGTTGCCTTGTGCGGCGCGGTGCCCTGACCGCTGAGGGAGAGAAGGTCGCCGCTGCGGGAGTCGTACATCATGAAGACACCCTCGGCGAGCAGCGAGTAGTTTGCCAAAGGCTCAGTCACGCCAGCAGCGAAGGTTGCTGCGACTATGGCGTCGAAGGCGTTGCCGCCGTTCAGCAGCATGCGCATGCCCGCCATAGAGGTCAGGTAGTGGCCGCTGGAGATGACGCCCTGCGTGCCATAGACTACGGGCCTGCCGGTCGGTGGGCGCACCGTGTCGCCCTTGTCGATGCTCAGATGGTTTTCATAAGTAGGCATTTTTCGTCCTCTCGATGTGCGTGAGTGTCTTGCAACGTCTGTTTATTGTCGCTCATGTTCCATTAGGCGAGCGGGTATGTCAAACTCGATGACTTGTTCATTCCGTCTGTCATTCCGAGTGCAACGAGGAATCTAAAATCGTCGTGGCTTAGCCGCGCATACATTTCGGATTCTTCACTCCGCTCTGCTGCGTTCAGAATGTCAGAATAGAAGATATGGCTGCGTTCAAACGCGCGCTACCTCTGCCGCAGCTTTTCGAGCGAGAAATCGTCACTGTTCACCCAGTCGCGGCTTGCCTCTTCCCGCTCCAGCACATCATTCGCTGCGGCGACTATATCCCGTGCAATTTCGTTGGGTATGGTTGTGACACCGTTGGAGTCGGCGTGGATGAGGTCACCGGGGTTCACCAGCACGCCGCTGATTCGCACCGGCACCTGCGCCTCCATGAAGCCGAAGTTGCCGTGCGCGGGCACCATTCCGGGCGCAAAGTAGTGGAAGCCCATCTCGCGCACGGTATCCACGTCGCGCACGCCACCGTCCGTAACTAGCCCTATCGCGCCAAGCCGCATCGACACGGTTGCCAGGCCGTCCCCGAAGTGGCAGCCGTGCTTCGGTTTGGAGCTGAGATCCTTCAGCGCCAACACGACCGGTTTGGGCGATGCCTCTATCGCCTCGAACATCCCGAAGCGCGCCTCGCGATCGTGGACTCTGCCGTGCGTGGTCGTGTCGAGCGTTGCGGTTACGGCGTACCCGACCATCACGCCCATCTCCGGGAACATGCAGCGAATGTCCCAGCCCATGAAGCCGTCGGTGTTGCTGCGGATGTCGAAGTGTTCGATGGCGTTGCAGATTGTGGCGGTGTCTATCTGTCTGAGGGCGTCCAGTTCGGCGTCGTTCAGTATGTCTTGCATGTTAAAATCTCCGTTGAAGTAAATCAGTCTATCGGATTGACAGTCTATCAGTTATCCGGTCTGAAATGTTGATTTGCTGCTTAGACACGCGTACCAGCAATCTTAATGCATCAGTGATAGAAAGGAATCTTAAATATGGCTGTGAATAGAGTGCTTATGACCGGGGCGACGGGATACATCGCCAATCAGCTTCTGCCCACATTCCGCGAGAGCTACGAAATGGTGCTGGTAGATGTGAAGGAGGAAAATCCGCGCGGCGAGAAAGTTGAGGGAGTACAGATTGCAAACCTGATAGACACCGACCGCACCCAGTATGCCCACCTGTTCGAGGGCGTGGACGCGGTGGTGCATCTGGGATACAAACGCAGGCAGGGCGAGCCGCTTGACCACTTCTTCGACGAAAACGAGAATGTCCAGATGGCGTACAACGTGCTGCGGAGCGCGTACGACTCGGGCGTACCTCGCCTCGCCATCGCAAGCTCCAACCACGCCGCCGACTGGTACGAGCACAACCTTATCCATACGCGCAAGATGGAATCTCTCGACCCGTATAGGCTTCCGCTATCCGACAACTTCTACGGCTGGGCGAAGGCGACCTACGAGCATCTGGGTTTCCTGTTCGCGTGCGGACTAGGGGGATTCAACGACGACTCCGGCAGGCAGCAGCACACCGGCGGCATGTCACACATGCGAAAGACCGGCGTGGTGATGGTGCGAATCGGCGCGCCGCGAGAGCTGGACCCTGCGATATACGTGGACGACCCGGACAACTACAAGCGCGACCTCGGCGCGTACATCAGCCCGCGCGACATCACGCAGCTGTTCCAGAAGGCGATCGAAGCGCCGAACATCGAGAACGAGCACGGCGTTCCGTGGCAGGTGGTGTATGGCATCAGCAACAATACCCGCGCGTTCTGGTCACTGACAAGCGCGCGTAATGTACTGGGATACGAACCTGAGGACGATTCAGAGGTCAAGTTCGCGGACGACATCCGCAGGTTACTCATGGGCGGCAGCACTGGTGGTGGTCGGGTTGGGTAATAGTAGCGCGGAGGACTTGCTTTCCACACTCCGAGACAGAAGCACCGCCACCGCCGACTTCCGCACGACATCCGACGAACTGGCGCGTCTGCTGCGTGAGGATGCCTTGCTACGATTTGGCAAGGATGACGATGATGGACTGATGCTCGTTCCGGTGCTGCGCGCTGGCTTGGCGCTGCTTCCCGCGTTCACCGGCGCACTGCCTGGTGCACCCGTTGCGTTCATCGGCATCGCGCGCGACGAGCAGACCGCGCAGCCCGACCTGTACTACACGCGATTCCCTGAAGCGATGCCCCCAAGGGCGCTCATCATTGACCCGATGCTCGCCACTGCGGGGACGGCATGTCTAGTTGCGGAACTACTGATGCGCGAGGGTTATTCATCAGACGATATTCACTTCGTCGGCGTACTCGCGTCTCGTGAGGGTATGGACCGCCTTGTCGGTGTGATTCCGCGCGCCAACATCAGCGTCGTCGCCGTCGATCCGAAATTGGACGCGCAGAAGTTCATCGTGCCTGGCATCGGTGACTACGGCGATAGGTATTTCGGCACCTAGTACGGAGGATAGCAGGATAGAATGCGTGGGGGAGCATAGAAACTCGGTTGCGCTGCTGTGATAGAATTGCGGGCGAATGATTACGCTGACAAGAGACGGGAGGAGCACCAATGAGACCCAACAAGCTGAAGCAGAAGCTGGACGCCGGCGAACCCACGCTGAGCACACACATCCTTTCGGCGTGGCCCGCGGTGGTAGAAGCCATCGGGCACGCGGGGGTGTATGACTATGTGGAATTCGTTGCGGAATACGGCACGTTCGATCTGCACGACCTGGACAACCTGTGCCGCGCCGCTGAGCTGTACGACATGGGTTCGATGATCAAGATTGACCAGAGTCACCAGGCGTTCCTGGCGCAGCGCGGCATCGGTGCGGGTTTCACGAGCGTGCTGTTCACCGACTGCCGGAGCGCTGCCGATGTGCGCGAGTGCATCCGACAGGCTAGGCCTGACACGCCGGACGACAAGGGCATGTACGGCGTTGCGACCCGTCGAAACACGTACATGGGTTATGGTGGATCTCCCGAGTATGTTGACTCCCTCAACGACATCGTGATGGCGGTCATGATCGAGAAGAAGGGCGCGGTCGACGAACTGGAGGAGATTCTGGAGATTCCGGAACTCGACATGGTGCAGTGGGGCGGCTCGGACTTCTCGATGAGCATCGGCAAGCCCGGCCAGCGCAACGATCCCGAGGTAATCGCCGCGCATGACAAGACTTTCAAGACTGCCATCAATATGGGCGTAGCGCCGCGCGCCGAGATTCAGTCGCCTGATGAGGCAAAGAAGTACCTCGACATGGGTGTTCGCCACTTCTCCATCGGCACCGATCTTGCGATTCTGCATGGCTGGTGGAAGAGCAACGGCGAAGAGGTGCTCCGCGCAATGCAGGGTGAATAGACCTCAGCGACTGAAAAAGTAGCGAAAATGGCGGAGTAGCCGGCGGAGGCTGGTACTCCGCCTCTCGCCTGCATGTGCCTCCCAATTGGCAATTAGTGCATCACCAAGCCGCCATCCACGTTGAACGCCTGCCCTGTAATGTTGCGTGAACCGGGGCCGGCCAGGAACGCTGCCATATCCGCAATATCGTCAGGCTCGTTTGCCCGTCCGATGGGGATAACGGCGTTCCTCCGGGCTTCCAATTCCTCCATTGGGACGCCGAGGGTCTGTGAACGCTGAGCCATATTCGTCTGCCCCATGGCCGTGCGGGTTATGCCGGGGCAGATTGCGTTCACATTGATGTCGTAGCGTCCGAGCTGGTGGGCTGCTATATTGGTCAAGGATATTACGGCGCCTTTGCTCGCAGCGTAAGCCGCGTTTGAAGTGCCGGAGTAGCCCTTGCCCGCGATAGAGGCGATGTTGATGATCCTTCCTCCATCGCCATTGTCTATCATCTCGCGGGCGACTCGCTGCAGGCAGAAGAACACACCCCTGGCGTTGACGCGGTGGATTCTGTCCCAGTCTTCCGCAGTCAGGTCCATTATATCCGCGTAGCGAGTAACGCCCGCATTGTTCACCAGTATGTCGATGCGGCCAAATGTGTTCATTGCCTCTTCGACGACCCGGTCTATGTCGTCAATGTCGCCTATATCGGCCTCGACTGCGATTGCTTCGTGCCCGAGTTCGCGGATGTCGATACTGGTCTGCTCGACGAGTCTGCCGTTAATATCAGTGGCGACTATATTTGCTCCTTCACTTGCGAGTCGTGTTGCGATCGCTCTTCCCATTCCCTGCGCTGCGCCCGTTACGAGTGCGACTTTGTCGTTGAGTGACATTGAAATCCTCCGATCTTATCGGCGCCAGCATAAATTTCTCTGAAGAGATGAAAGGCATTCACAGCCCACAGTCCCTTGATGCAATGGAGTATATGACCATCAGCCGAACATGGGAAGGTCTTCAGCGTGGTGCGTTGGCTGCGGATTAACCTTGCTTAAAGCCCTGCGTAAGACTACAATAATAGGACGTGTCGGGGCGTAGCGCAGTCGGGAGCGCGCCACGTTCGGGACGTGGAGGTCGCTGGTTCAAGTCCAGTCGCCCCGACCAGATATTGCAGTTAGCTCCATTCCCACTGATAAAGAGGCGCAATGATCATTTGCTAATGTGATGTATTGCGCCTTTATTTATTGACAGATTTGGCTGTATTTTGCTAACCTCAGTTGCACTGAACATAATGGATAGATAGCCCTAAACGCAGTGAAGGGGAGTAGTACGGAAGGCACCGGCCTCAGAGAGTCGGCGGCGCTGTGAGCCGATGCCAAAGGACCTTCCAGAACTCGCCCCGGAGCGCCCAGACTGAACGATAGCGCCAAGTAGTGATAACCGCTGTCTAGTAGGATTGGTCGGCTGGCAACCGTTAACAGCCTTCGAGAGGTCCCCGATATGGGGGCAAATTGGGTGGTACCGCGAGATTTCATATCCCGTCCCTTTGATGGACGGGATTTTTTGTTGGGAGCTTTCAGCGAACAGCGGAGGTGTTTGATATATGAAGATGAACGGCGGGCAAATGGTCTGCGAGAGCCTCATTCGTGAAGGCGTGGATGTCATATTCGGGCTTCCGGGCGGGGCGATACTGCCGCTGTACCAGACGCTGCCCGAGTTTCCGCAACTTCGCCATATTCTGGTGCGCCATGAACAGGGAGCCGCGCATGCCGCCGACGGTTATGCGCGTATTACCGGACGCCCGGGCGTGGCATGGGCGACTTCCGGACCCGGCGCGACGAACCTTGTCACTGGCATTGCCACGGCGCAGATGGACTCCGTTCCCATGGTCGTCATCACCGGACAGGTCGGCAGGGCTGCGATTGGCACGGACGCATTCCAGGAGTGCGACACCACTGGAATCACGCTGCCGATAACCAAGCACAACTACCTCGTGATGAACGCCGCCGAAATCCCCGGTGTAATCAAGGAAGCGTTCTACATCGCCAACACGGGCAGACCGGGCCCCGTGCTCGTTGACATACCAAAGGATGTGTTCACTGAAGTCGCGGAGTTCGAGTACCCGGAGGAAATTGACCTGCCCGGTTACAAGCCCACCCTAAAGCCGCACTCCGGTCAGGTGAGGCGAGCAGCCAGGCTAATTGAAGAGGCAGAGCGCCCGGTAATTCTCGCGGGGCACGGCGTCATCTTGTCAAGGGCGTACGATGAGCTGTTGGAACTTGCCGAAAAGGCGCAGATACCGGTCGTCACAACACTGCTGGGTGTCAGCAGTTTCCCGACCGGGCATGTGCTGTCGGCAGGCTGGCCCGGCATGCACGGCATGGCATATGCAAGCATGGCTCTCGAGGAATCCGACCTGCTGATTGCCTTGGGCATGCGCTTCGATGACAGGATCACCGGCGACACTCGCACTTTCGCAGTCAATTCCAAGAAGATTCATGTCGATATTGACCCGTCCGAAATCGGCAAGAACATCCCCGTTGATGTGCCGATTGTGGGTGACATCAAGCTCGTACTGCAAGCGTTGAACAAGCGCGTCAAGCCGCTGCTGCATGGCGACTGGCTTACGCGCATCGACGAACTGAGGCGCGAGCATCCGCTGCTCGGCGCGGACTCGTCCGTCAGCCTTGAGATGCGGTATGTGGTCAACGCGATAGACGAAGCGACCAACGGGAACGCAATAATCGTAACTGGTGTCGGACAGCACCAAATGTGGGCCGCGCAGTATTATTCTTTCAAACAGACAAACTCGCTAGTATCGTCGTGCGGCTCCGGTGCGATGGGTTATGAAGTGCCCGGGGCAATGGGTGCTCAGGTTGGTGCCGAAGATCGCGTGGTTTGGTCGGTCGCCGGTGATGGCGGCTTCCAGATGACGATGGTGGAACTTGCGACACTGGTTGAGAACAACATCCCGGTCAAGTTCGCCATCATGAATAACAACTCTCTCGGCATGGTGCGCCAGTGGCAGGACTTCTTCTACGAGCACGACCATGTCGCCACGATTTACAGCGGTAACCCGGACTTCGTGAGGCTGGCCCAGGCATTCGGCATGCTCGGCATCCGTGTTACGGAGAAAAGCCAGGTGAACGCTGCCATAGAGCGGGCGATGCTTCACCCGGGCCCCGTTCTCGTTGACTTCGTCATTGAGAACGACGACAACGTGTACCCGATGATACCTGCTGGCATGTCGATTCAGCAGCTCATCGAGGAGCCTTCTCCCGTGTTTCAGGAGGTGAGCGGATGACGATGATAGCCGAAACTAACAGGCACACAATAACCGCGCTTGTCGAGGACAAGCCCGGCGTGCTGAACCGCGTCGCCAGCATGTTCAGGCGACGGGGATTTAATATTTCCAGCCTTGCCGTTGGCAACAGCGAGATCCCTAACCTGTCGCGCATGACCTTCGTCGTCGAGGGAGACAGCCGCACCGTTGAGCAGGTTACCAAGCACTTGCACAAGCTGATAGACGTCATTAAGGTTTCGGACATATCCGACGACAACGCCGTCGCGCGCGAGCTTGCGCTAATACGGGTACATACCGACACTCATTCACGCAGCGAGGTTATGCAGATTGTGGACCTGTTCCGCGCGCATGTCATCGATGTTGCAGCCGACAGCTTGATAGTTGAGGTCGTGGGCGATGAGGAAAAGGTGGACGCTCTGCAGAACCTGCTCGATCCCTACGGCGTGATGGAGGTTATGCGAACTGGAATCGTGGCGATGACCCGAGGCATGAACGCCAGCAACGACGCCAGCAGCAGGAGAAATGGCAGTTCTGGCAGAACTACGTTCAGCGAAACCGGAAGTGTGTAAAGAGGTATCTCAGTTTCTCGGCATATCGGTTTGTTAGTACCAATTCATTACTAACCGCCTTACCGAAATACTGAAGAACTGACTAACCGATAGACCTGACTGAAAGGAAGATTTAATGGCAAAGATGTACTATGAAGCGGACGCCGATATGTCTCTGGTGGACGGCAAAACGTTCGGCATAATCGGATACGGCAGCCAGGGCCACGCCCACGCCCTCAACCTGCACGACAACGGCTTGGACGTGATGGTCGGGCTGTACGAGGGCAGCAGCAGCATCGCAAAGGCGGAAACTGACGGGCTGAAAGTCGGAATGGTCGCCGAGGTCGCGGAGCAGTCGGACATCATCATGATGCTGATACCGGACCACCTGCAATCAGAGGTGTACAGGGAGTCTATCCAGCAGCACATGCTGCCGGGCAAGACGCTGATGTTCGCTCATGGCTTTAACATCCACTACGACACAATCCAAGCCCCGGAGGGCGTGGACGTGTCTATGGTGGCGCCCAAGGCTCCTGGACACCGCATGCGTGAAGTGTTCACGAAGGGGTCTGGCGTGCCGGGTCTGCTCGCAGTGCATCAGGACGCCACCGGCAACGCGCATGCCATCGGCCTGGCTTACGCGCGCGGCGTCGGCTGCACGCGCGCAGGTGTCCTCGACACGACCTTCAAGGAGGAGACCGAGACCGACCTATTCGGTGAGCAGGCTGTTCTCTGCGGCGGAGTAACCGCACTCGTCAAGGCTGCCTACGAGACGCTAGTCGAGGCAGGCTACCAGCCGGAATCCGCCTACTTCGAGTGCATGCACGAGCTGAAGCTGATCGTTGATCTGCTTTACCAGGGTGGCATGGGCTACATGCGCTACTCGGTCAGCGACACGGCGGAGTTCGGCGACTACACGCGCGGCCCCGTCGTAGTTGACGAGTCGGTAAAGGAAAACATGAAGGAAGTGCTGGCGCGCATCCAGGACGGCAGCTTCGCCCGCGAGTGGATTGCGGAGAACGATGAGGGCCGCCCGACCTTCTACCGCATGCGTGACGAGAACGCGGCGCATCCCATCGAAGAGGTGGGCAAGGAACTGCGCGCGATGATGCCCTTCCTGCAGGATGTTGACTAGGGCTTGAGTGACACTGTGAGTAAGGCGTTGAATATACAGGCAGTGCTCTTTGATGCTGATGGCGTATTGCAGGAGCCGGTGGAGGGCGGACGCGAAAGACTTGCGTCGCTATGCGGCGTACCGTCCCAAAAGGAAGAGTTTGTAACTGACTTTCTGAGTGCCGAAATGCCCTGCCTGAGAGGCGATGCCGACATGACTGACATGATCGCCCCGGTCCTGAAGAGGTGGAATTCACGCTACAGCGTTGAACAGGCCATTGAGACGCATACAAAGATCGTTGAGATGAACTCTGAGTCTATCGAAGTGGTGCGGGACCTGCGGAAGTCGGGAGTGCCCGCATATCTGGCGACGAATCAGCACGAATATCGGGCGCGGTACATGTCCAAGGTATTTGGCTATGCTGACATCTTCGACGGCGAGTTTTATTCGTGCAGACTAGGTGCAAAAAAGCCTGAGCCGGACTACTTCCGTGCTATTCTGAAGTCACTGTCTTTTCCACCCGAACGCCTTCTGTTTATAGATGACAGAGATCAGAATATTGCTGCTGCACTAAGTGTTGGGATACATGGTGTCGAGTATGACATAAGTGAAGGTGTGGAGGCGTTACGGGGTATCCTAGAAGGCTATGGACTTCCATTATCCTCGTGAGGATTCAATTCTAACCTGATCAACCTTGAAAGCAGACAAGAGTTACTGATGGCAGGGAGACGAACAACATGAACCGCACGGAGGCATCCTTCGCAGTTCGCCAAAATGACCGGGTTATGGCAATGCTCGGTCAGGCGGACTGCGTTGTCCTTGGGTAGTCGGCGTTCTCATAGCAACGACTGACTACCGAACACAGATAACCGACAGGAGATACAAATGTCTGACGACAAAGTTATCATTTTCGATACGACGCTGCGAGATGGTGAGCAGTCCGCCGGTATCGGACTGACCACGCAGGAGAAGCTGGAAATTGCCCGTCAGCTGGACAGGCTGGGCGTTGATGTGATCGAGGCCGGCTTCGCCGCCAGTTCGCCCGGCGACTTTCAGGCAGTGCAGGAGATCGCTAGAGAGGTGCGCCGACCCGTCATCGCGTCTCTCGCCCGCTGTGTGCTGCCCGATGTGGACGCCGCATGGGAAGCAATCAAGGACGCCGAGCGCCCGCGCATCCATGTGTTCATTTCGAGTTCCGACGTGCAGATAATGAACCAGCTTCGGAAGAACCCCGAAGAGGTCATGGACATGGCGATTGCCTCCGTAGAGCGAGCCAAGAGCTACTGCGACGATGTGGAGTTCTCACCGATGGACGCCACGCGCACGGACATCGAGTACCTCTACAAGATGCTGGAGGGCGCGATAGCCGCCGGCGCGAACACAATCAACATCCCCGACACGGTCGGATATGTGATGCCCTGGGAGTTCCGGGAGCGCATCCGTCTCATCAAGGAGAATGTGCCGAACATCGACCAGGCAACACTGAGCGTCCACTGTCACAACGACCTGGGGCAGGCCGTCGGCAACAGCCTCGCCGCCGTAGCCGAAGGAGCGCGGCAGGTTGAAGGCTGCATTAACGGTCTCGGTGAGCGTGCCGGCAACGCTGCGCTCGAAGAAGTCATAATGGCGCTGGAGACGCGCAAAGATATGTACGGCGTTGACACTAACATCAACACGCGCCAGATATATCGCACCAGCCGTCTGGTCAGCGACATCACCGGATTCGCGGTGCAGCCGAACAAGGCGGTTGTGGGCGCGAACGCCTTCCGGCATGCATCCGGCATCCACCAGGACGGCGTGCTGAAGGAGCGCACCACTTTCGAGATTATGGACCCGCAAAGCATCGGCTGGCCTAGCAACGAGTTGGTGCTGGGCAAGCTCAGCGGCAGGGCGGGACTGCGCGCGCGGCTCGACGAACTGGGCTACCATCTGGACCAGGACGAGCTTAATACCGCATTCGAGGAGTTCAAGAACCTCGCCGACCGCAAGCCCGAGGTTACGGACGCCGATCTGGTCGCGCTGATGTCAATGCAGCGTCGCAGAGTCGACGTGCCTGCTGTCTTCAGACTTGAGCATGTGCAGGTTACCTGCGGGAATCACGATGTGCCGACCGCGACGGTTACGCTGATTGACAGCGATGACAATTCGCAGACGGACGCCGCGACCGGCACCGGGCCCGTGGACGCCGTGTACAAGGCGATCAACCGGATTATCGATGTGCCGAACAGGCTGACCGAGTATCGCGTGGACGCTGTAACCGAGGGCATTGACGCTCTCGGCGACGTGACCATTCGCATCGAGAAGGACGAACATGCCTATGTCGGGCGCGGCTCTGACACCGACATTATCGTGGCGAGCGCGAAGGCGTACATGAACGCTCTGAATCGCCTCATCGCCACCGAGGAGATGCGCCCCACCGAGGAAGTGCCGATCTCTTAGCTTATCGTTCCTTCCCCCTTGATGGGGGAAGGTTAGGATGGGGGTGAGCCGAATACTGTCTGCTTGCATACCCCATCCTTATCCCCTTGGAAAGGGATGGGATCTACTCAATTCAGAGATTTCAGAAGACCAACGAGGGCGGCTAATCTTTGCCGCCCTCAACATATGCAAATTTGGGAGGATTGCAAGCAAATGCCACCAAAGACAATGTTCGAGAAGATATGGGATAGCCACGTAGTCCACGAGGAATCCGGTCAGCCGACCATTCTGTACGTTGATCTGCACCTGGTTCATGAGGTTACGTCGCCGCAGGCGTTCGATGGCTTGCGGATGACAGGGCGCAAGGTGCGCCGCCCGGAATTGACCATCGCAACCGCGGACCATAATACGCCTACTTGGGACCTCGGTTTGCCCATCACCGATCCTATCGCAAAGGCGCAGTTGGACGCGCTGGACAGGAACTGCGAAGAGTTTGGCGTAACGCTCTACGACAGGTTCAGCCCGCTTCAGGGCATCGTCCATGTCATAGGGCCGGAGCAGGGCTACACGCAGCCGGGCAAGGTCATTGTGTGCGGTGATAGCCACACCTCAACGCACGGCGCATTCGGCGCGTTCGCAATGGGTATTGGCACATCTGAAGTCGAGCATGTGCTTGCAACGCAGACGCTGCGCCAGTTCAAGCCCAAGACGATGGAGATTCGCGTCAACGGCAAGCTGCCGATGGGCGTTACCGCAAAGGATGTCGTTCTCAGCATTATCGGCAAGATTGGCGTTGCGGGCGCTACGGGCCATGTCATCGAGTACACCGGAGAGGTGATTCGTTCGATGTCGATGGAAGGCCGCATGACCGTGTGCAACATGTCCATCGAGGGTGGAGGACGCGCCGGGATGATCGCGCCCGACGAGACGACGTTTGAGTATATGCGCGGACGGGCGCAGGTTCCACAAGGCGACGATTTCGACGCTGCCGTGGAAGAATGGCGCAATCTTGCCACGGACGAGGGCGCAGAGTACGACAGCCTGGTGGAGATTGACGGCTCGGCTCTTGAGCCGCACGTAACCTGGGGAACAAACCCCGGTATGGTTGCTCCGGTTACGAGCCGCGTGCCTGACCCCAACTCATATGAAGATGCAGGCGAACAGGAATCCGTTGGGCGCGCGCTGCAGTACATGGGGCTGGAGCCGAATACGCCGCTGCAAGACATCACCCTCGACAGGGTGTTCATCGGATCTTGCACGAACTCCCGCATCGACGACCTTCGCGCCGCAGCCGAGGTCGCCCGCGGACGTAAGGTCAATGACAACGTGTACGCGATGGTCGTGCCCGGATCTGCTGCCATCAAGAAGCAGGCTGAGGACGAGGGACTGGATGCCATCTTCACGGACGCCGGCTTCGATTGGCGCGTTGCGGGCTGCTCGATGTGCCTCGGTATGAACCCGGACATCATACAGCCTGGCGAGCGCTGCGCCTCAACATCCAACCGTAACTTCGAGGGTCGCCAGGGTAAGGGCGGACGCACGCACCTGGTCAGCCCTGAGATGGCGGCAGCAGCGGCGATAGCGGGGCATTTTGTTGATATACGCGAGTGGTAGTCAAGCTGAGAGGCTGTGAATAAAAAGCGCTTTTTTGACTGGTGGATTGTCGCCATAGCATTGGTGGCACTGCCAGTGTTAATTCTGGCGTGTGGGTCACCCCAGCCGGACGGGGAACTTCTCTTCGCTGATAACTGCGCGCGCTGCCACGGCGATGCGGCAGATGGCACGAATATGGGGCCACCGCTGGTTCATAGGCTGTACGAACCTGGGCATCACCCTGACTTTTCGTTTCAAAATGCAGTGAAAAACGGCGTCATATCCCACCACTGGGAATTCGGCGACATGCCGCCCGTAGCTGGGCTGTCTGAGAGTGAGGTAACTCAGATTATCGCGTATATCAGGGATTTGCAGCGTGAGGGCGGCATCATAAAATAGTAGAGAAATATGCAAGAATTCCTTCTCTCTCGATGGGAGAAGGTTAGGATGAGGGTGAGGGACTCGTCTATCATACTGATTCTGGAGTCCTGTAACCTTCCGAATAGTAACCACAGTCGAGGTAGTGAAATGGATGCATTTGTAAAGCATGAAGGTGTAGTTGCGCCGCTGAACCGTGTCAATGTTGACACCGACCAGATAATCCCCAAACAGTTCCTGAAGCGCATCGAACGCACAGGCTTCGGCCAGTTCGCGTTCAACGACTGGCGATTCAATGAGGACGGCTCTGAAAACCCGGACTTTATCCTGAACAAGCCCGGCTATGAAGACTCGTCCATACTCGTTGCCGGCCGCAACTTCGGCTCCGGCTCATCCCGTGAGCATGCGCCCTGGGCATTGCAGGACTATGGCTTCCGCTGCGTCATCGCGCCGAGCTTCGCCGATATCTTCTTCAACAACTGCTTCCAGAACGGCCTGCTTCCCGTGGTTCTGCCGGAAGATGTTGTCGAGCGGATTCTGGAGAAGGCGGAGAACACGCCCGGCTACACACTGAACGTTGACCTAGACGGACAGCGCGTCTGGGACAATGATGAGGAGATTTCCGCATCCTTCGAAATTGAGGCATTCCGCCGATACTTGCTGCTCAACGGATTGGACGACATCGGCCTGACGCTGGAGCAGGAAGACTCCATTTCCGCTTTCGAGGCAGGTCGCAGTCCGCACGGGGGTACGCTCACTATTGGGCGGTAGAGGCACAGAGGCGTAGTTGAAAGTGCCGATTCCTGAAGCCGACCCCATCGTTGTCGCTCCCACTCCCACGCCGTTTACAGCCGACGACGCGGTTGACTACGATGCCCTTGAGCGTAACATCGGGCGCTGGCTGGAAACGCCGCTGTCCGGCTTTGTTTTGACGACCGCGAACGGCGAAGAACTGGCGCTAAGTGAAGCAGAGCGCATCCAGATTGTACGCGTCGTGTCTCAGGCGCACGGCGGGCGGCGCTTCACCATAGCAGGCATCGACAACCCCTCCACGCGCGAGACGCTGCGTCTTGCTAACGAATACGCTGCGGCAGGCGCGGACATGGTGCGGGTGCGCGTTCCCAGAGGTCTTTCGGATTCCGCGGTCGAGAGATACTTCCATGCGGTAACGCGCGGCGCGCCGTTGCCTGTGGTGGTCATACACCAGACTTTCAGTGGTGTGCCCGCCGCTTTGCCAGAAACGCTTGGCGCCGTCTGCGAGATGGACAATGTGTTCGGTTATATCACCGATCACGACATCCGCTTCGAGGCGTATGTGCGTGTGGAAGTGCCTCGCAGTCGGCGCTTCTGGATTTGTAACGGCGGCTTGCTGGTCTATGGTGCGCTAATGGGCGCGAACGGCGCCTGCATGTGGCTGGGCAACGTTGCGCCTGAGTTATGCATTGGCATTATGACGCTCGGTATGCAAGGGAAATTCGATGATGCACGGCGTCTTCAGGAGGCCGCTACGAACCTTGATCGCACCATCTTTAGGTATGGAACGCCCGGGGTGAAGGAGGCTCTGCGTCTGCTTGGGTTCGAGGGGATGCGTCCTCGCTTGCCGGCACCGGCTGTCGATGACGACGCAAGCTCACAAATACAAGCCGCGTTGGAATCGGAAGGACTGCTGGCATAGACGCAAGTCAGAGAGCGCCGTTGTCAGTCGTACATCACGGTGCTCTGAGGCGGTTCCGACTGCCCGGGTGCCTGGCGGCGCGCGATGCGTCGAACTCCACTGGACACAAGACCTTGCAGCGCGCTCGCTTCGCGGTTGATGGCTGCGCGGAAGTACGAACTGTACTCGCCCATGTTGCGGAACTTCTTGTATCGGTCCCTGAGCAGGCTGCGGCTCGATCTGGAATGCAGTTCGGACAGTTCCTGGAGCAGCACGCGCCCGAGCTGCCTCGCTGCCTCGTCCGGGTCGGTGTGCGCGCCGCCCGGAGGTTCCTGAACGAGCAGGTCAACGATGCCGTATTCACGGCAGTCGTGTGCGGTCAGCTTCAGGGATTCAGCCACCTCCTCAGCGCGTCCTTCGTCCTGATATATCAGCTCCGCGGCCCCTTCGGGTGATATTGTGGTGTAGATTGCATTCTCCATCATCAGCACCTTGTCAGCCACGCCGAAAGCGAGCGCTGCCTCGCTTCCGCCTTCCCCTACGACCACCGCTATCGTTGGCGTGCTCGTACCGCTCAACCGCGCGATAGTTGTTGCGATTGCGCCGCCAAGACCGCGTTCTTCCGACTCGATGCTGACATCTGGTCCTGTCGAGTCGATGAGGGTCAGGATGGGCATCCCGAACTTTTCCGCCATATCAAACGCCCGCTGCGCCTTTCGGAATCCGCTTGGAGATATGCCCTTGCTCGAAGCTCTTTTTCGCTCTTGCCCTATTGCCATTATCGTCTGACCACCAAGCTGTCCGAAGCCACAGATTACGGACTCGTCGTCCTCGTTTGCGCGGTCACCGTGAATCTCCACGAAGCTGCCGAACAGGTTTCGGATGTAGTCTGAAGACGTAGGCCTGTCTTCGTGGCGAGCCAGCCTGACGTAGTCCCATGCGTCTGTACGATGCGGTTCGACGGTCTGCCTATGGCCCTTGTCTGAGGATGTCAGCCGATACTGCTGACCGAGAAGGTCGAGCATGATTGCCAGTAGAGTGCGCAGTTTTGAACGGTCAACTATGCCGTCAATTAGACCGTTTCGCAGATGCGACTCGGCAGTTTGGGAATTGCTGGGGAGCGGGTCTTCCGATGCCTCCTGAAGAGCGCGCACGGAGGAAAATCCGACGATTGCTTCGGGCTCGGCGACAATGATGTCTGCGAGGCTTGCGAAGCTCGCGTACGTCTGACCGGTGGCAGGGTTGGCGAGCACGACGATGAACGGCAAGCCCTTCTGTGCAAGTCGCCTGGCAGCGATCGAGGTTTTTGCCATCTGCATCAACGAAAGCACGCCTTCCTGAAAGCGCGCGCCGCCACTGGTGATGACCGCGACCACGGGCAGGTTTCGCTTCGTTGCTTGTTCCAGCGCAAGTGCAATCTTCTCACCGACTACGCACCCCATTGTGCCGCCCATGAACCCGAAGTCAAGCGCAATCAGCATCACTGGGCTGCCGCTGATGGAGCATCTGCCCGTCACTACCGCTTCGGTGAGGCCCGTGCGCCGCTGGTCCCTGAAGATGCGCTGTTTGTACGATCCCCTTGAGGAGAATGAGAGCGGGTCTAATGAAGATACGGAGCGGTTAATCTCGCGAAAGCTTTCTGCGTCCCCTAAAGAGTCGATGCGCTCTCGCGCAGTCATGCTGTAGTGAAAGCGGCATATCGGACAGACGCGAAGTCGGGCGTACAAGTCTGAGAATGCCATGCTCTGGTCGCAGGCAAGGCATATCTCACGTATGGGAGGCTCGGTATGACCGTTACGGTTACTCATTACGGAACTTACGATGCCGGTAAAGTTACGCATCATAGCACGCGCTCCAACTCTTGCGCGGGTCGCACTCGGTGTCCGCATTCCGTGTATTGCCTTGTACGGGGCCCTACTTACAGGAGTCTCGCAGCAAGAGTGAAGTCCGACCGGTATCCTGGCAATATCCACGCCTGGCAATGTCCACGTAGGACGTAGCAGCTACACTGTACTACCGATTATAACATCCCTTGACTTGGAACCATCTCCGGCGCTCACCACGCCATTCTCTTCGAGTTCATCCATGAGCCTTGCCGCGCGCGGGTAGCCTATGCGAAGGCGCCTCTGCAGGAGGGATGTGGATAGCTTCTTCTGAGTGTACGCCAGTTCCACAGCCTTGTCGAACAGGGCGTCCGTCGATGGTGAGACATCTGCATCTTCATTGTCGGATTCTTCCGCCGATACAGGACGCAGGTCAACGCTGGGAACCCAGCCGCGTGGAGTCGTTTGCCAGAAATCAATTAGGCGGTCGATCTCTTTGTCGGATATGAACGCTCCCTGAGCGCGCAAGGGTCTTGCGGCGTCACGCGGCAGGTAGAGCATGTCGCCTTTGCCCAGCAGCTTCTCCGCACCGTTGGTATCCAGAATTGTGCGTGAATCGATGTGCGATGTTACGCCGAAGCTAATGCGGCTCGGGAAGTTCGCTTTGATCAGGCCGGTAACTACATCCACGGAGGGGCGCTGTGTAGCCAGTATAAGGTGGATGCCGGTCGCGCGCCCAAGCTGCGCCAGACGGCAAAGTGACTGTTCCACATCGAAAGCTGCGGTCATCATGAGGTCCGCGAGCTCGTCAACGACCACCAGTAGGAACGGCATCTTATCGTCGCGCATGCGCTTGTTGTATGCCTCGATATTGCGAACGCCCACTTCTTCCATCTGGCGGTAGCGGTTCATCATCTCGTTGATGACGCCTTTCAGCATACCAACTACTTCATCCACTTCTACAATGACCGGACACAGGAGATGCGGAATGCCGTTGTAAGGAGTCAGTTCTACGCGCTTGGGGTCAACAAGGAGCATACGAAGTTCGGCGGGCGAGCGCTCCATAAGCAGGCCTGCAACAATTGCGTTTAGAGCTACGCTTTTGCCGGAGCCGGTCGCGCCTGCTATAAGCAGATGCGGCATCTTTGCGAGATCGAGTGCGAGGTTTTCACCGCCAGTACCCTTGCCCAGGGCGACAGGCAAGTCGGCGTTCTTCCGAAGTTGCAAGTATTCGGGGCTTTCCATAATTGAACGGAGGGTAACAGGAGCGGGCTCCTGGTTGGGAATCTCGATGCCGACCTGCGCCTTGCCCATCACGGGCGTCTCTATACGCAGGCTGGGGGTACGCAATGCGAGCGAAAGGTCCTGTTCCCGCGAGAGGATGCTGCCCACCTTGACGCGCGTCTTCTGCTCTTGGCGCTTGGTTATCTGCTTGCCGTTCTGGTCTCGAATTGGATTCCCGAACTCATCTTCAAGCTTGACCTGCTTGTATCGCCTCACCCAGCCGGGGATGATGCCGTACATCGTTACCGTGGGGCCATACTTGATGTTGCCTATTTCTACTTCGATGTCGTAGTCTGCGAGGGTCTGTCGAATGGTTTCCGCAGTCGCTCGGATCTGCTCTTCCGGTATGCCCCGGTCCTGCACACCATCCAGCATCTGAATGGACGGTTTCGCCCATTGATCCCTGTTCTTGCCTAGGAGCCGCACCGTTAGACCTGACTGCTCCGAATCAGCCTCGGAATCGGGAGATGCCGGCGCATCCATCAGATCCTCTATTTCACGAAACTGTCCATTTGCGGCTTCAGTGTCTATTGGGTCGATTCCCATATCGGATTCTGCATCTCCGTTCTCGCTCGCCGCACTGAGACCTTCGAAATCATCGTATTGAAAACCAACGATTCTGTCAGGCTCAGTGCCGTGTTCATTGCTGCCCTCATCTGCAAGCGCCTTTCCAAGAGTTGCATGGGAAAATCCAAAATCAAAGTCCGTATTGGCTTGCATATCGGTTTCCTCTCGTTCTCGTGTCTCTGCAACAGAGTATTCCGTCAATGTCGCAGTGGGCGAGGCTCGATTATCCGCAGACTCGCTCAAGGTTGATTCAATGGAGGGTGGTGCGGTGGCGGTAGCCATCGCGAATTTGGACAACGGACGCTGAGAATTATCTTCTGCGCCCAGAGTCGTTGTATCGGGAAGGTTGCGTTCGGGCTCATGATTTCTCTGCTCGCTCCGAAACCGACTCACGATGGCTCTGGAAATGAGCATGATGCCGATGCAGCCATATGTAACCAATTTCCCTGTGGCAATAGCGAGTAGCGCTGCGAAGGCAGGAGAGAGAACGGTTATCGCAACGACGGCCAGTGCACCGAGCCTGAGAATCTGCTGCCAGAGCACGGGTCCGGCTATCGCCTCGCCAATCGTACCGCCCAATGAGACGTACCCGTCGAGGGTAAACCAAGCAAGAGGTCCGTCGAGCGGTCTGAATAGCGATAACACACCCATCGCCAGAAGGACAAACAGCGCAGATGCCAGCCAGTACCTGTAATGACGAAAGACGCTGGGCTTTATCATCATTGCTGCAACGAAAACACCTGCCCAAATTCCGAGCGGCATCATGCCGAGTCCCAGAGATGAGGCTGTGCGTTCCTGCGCCGTCCAGAATGCCTCGGTAATGGCTTCCTTAAACCAAAAGATCGCTGCGACCACGGCTATGATTGGAACAGCCAGCAGTTCGTACCATGTTACTTTGGATAGCAGTCGAAAAGCCCTTGAGGGAAACCCAATAGCCTTTGGCGGTGCGGAGATCGTGTCATTTGCCATCTGTAACTGACCTCGCCTGATGAAACATATACAAGCGTCTCATAAGGAGTGGGTCAGGTGGCTCAATCGTCTTGTCGGACGATGCGAGCGTCATCTCTCCCGACTGGAATCTGTCCAGCCTAGATGTACTCAATGACGGTGAGAACCGTGGGACGCCTACCAGTCTCTGCATGCAGAAACTTGGAGATCGAATCCCTGACCCTTGCCCTTGTCTTATCCAAAGTTAAGGCGGAGGGTCTCATTTCTTCTAGTGAAGTAAGTGCCTTTTTTGAAGTTTTTTCAAAAAGGTCTAAGGATTCGTCTAATTCAACGAAGCCCAACGAGGCAATTTCAGGATCGGCCAGAACTTCGCTTGTACTCGCGCTGAGTGTCGCGGCGACAACAACGACACCTTCTCTGGCGAGGCGTCTGCGCTCAGCGAAAACGCTGCTGTCACCGTCCCAGAACGTTCTACCGTCAACGAATACATGCCCGGCGGGGACATTGTCGATCACAACACCCTCTTCCGGCGTGAGCGCCAGCACATCGCCGTCTTCCAGCACGAATGTATGCTCATCAGGTATGCCCATTGATCGCGCGAGAGCCGCGTGTGCGACCAGATGGCGTCTTTCTCCATGTATCGGCACGAAAAAGCGAGGGTTGACTATGCTCAGCATAGTCTTCAATTCTTCCTGACTGGCGTGCCCATGCACATGTACGGTGGCAATCCGGCTGTATATTACATTCGCGCCCTGGCGAAAGAGATTGTCGATTGTCTTGGCTACGACCTTTTCATTGCCGGGAATGGGAGACGCTGAGATGATTACCGTGTCTCCCGGCTCCACTTCGATGTCGCGATGATTGCCGTTGGCGATTCGCACAAGCGCCGATGTGGGTTCGCCCTGGCTGCCGGTTGCCATTATTATTACGCGGTCGTGCGGCAGGCGACGCGCCTCGCTCATCGTTACGATGGTATTTGGAGGAGCTTTGAGGTATCCCATGCTAGTTGCCATCTTGACGTTGTTGCTCATGCTGCGCCCGACCACAGTGACTTTGCGATCGTGCCGTATTGCGGCGTCAATGACTTGCTGCATGCGCGAGATAAGAGAGGCGAATGTAGCTACCATAACTCGCCCAGGCGCTTCCGCGATTACTCTGTCCAGCGACTCGCCCACCACCTGTTCGGACTCCGTGTATCCCTTGACCTCCGCGTACGTTGAATCCGAGCAGAGCAGCAATGCGCCGTCGCCTGCCAGCCGCGCGATTGCGGCAAGGTCCATCGAGCGACCATCGGCAGGCGTGTGGTCAATCTTGAAGTCGCCGGTATGGATTACGGTGCCGATGGGCGTGGTAATCGCAATGCCCATGGCGTCCGGAATGGAATGGCATACCCGGAAGAACTCTATGCGGAAGCAACCTAGCCTGAAAGGCGTGTGTGGTTCGACCACATTTAGGCGTGCGGTTCTTATCAGTCCGCGCTCCCTCAGCTTAACGGAAATCAATCCATGCGCGAGCCGCGAAGCGTACACAGGAACGTCCAACTCGGGCAGTACGAATGGCAGAGCGCCGATGTGGTCCTCGTGCCCATGGGTGATGAGGATGGCGCGGACCTTATCCTTGTTCTCAACCAGATAGGTGATATCGGGGATGCCGAGGTCAACGCCAGGCATATCCTCTTCTGGGAACAAAAGCCCGGCGTCTATGACGATGATGTCGTCATCGAACTCCAGCGCCATCATGTTCTGGCCTATTTCGCCCAAGCCACCGAGTGGGATAACCTTTAGGAGTGGGTCTGAAAATTGTGTGATGATTAGTCCTGCTTTGCTATATATTTCAGACTCAATTATACCCCATCTAGCTTGGACGATGCGGGCAACGAAAGAGGCGATTGAAAGAATACCTTCCCCCTGTATGGGGGAAGGTTAGGATGAGGGTGAAAATGCCTGCTACTAGCCATCCAAGTGTTACTTCAGCAAGTCGCATTAGAGCAAGGTACTTTGCCTTCCGTGGCCGCTACTGGCGCACATATATCTGGACGCGGTGCCGGTTGCTTTCGGTCACATGAACGCGGCCATCTTTATCCAATTTGATGGAAGTGGGCGCCCAGAAGAACTTCTCGATGTGCGACGACTCCTCGTGTGGGTCGTCATTGAAAAACTCGATGTCCGTCTTTGCCAGGTCTGAGTTCGCCCGTGCGGCTGCCTCTTCGATGTTGATCTCCAAGAAGGCATCGGCCCACCTCGAGTCCGTCGCCTCGCCTCTGAGGCTCTGGATGAAGTTGCCATCCGAGTCCAACACCTGCACGCGCTCGTTGCCCCAGTCAGCTACATATACGTTGCCCTCGTCATCAACTGAAACGCTTGCGGGCCTATGGAACTGACCGTCGCCGCGTCCTGACTCGCCAAATGCGGCTATGAACTCGCCGTCGGACGAGAATTTCTGTATGCGGTCGTTTCGCCAGTCGGCGATGTAGATGTCGCCCGCTCCGTCAACGTCAATGCCCCAGGGCAGATCGAACTGCCCCTCGCCGCCCCCTGCCGACCCAAAGGAACTGATGAATTGACCGCCGGGGGTGAACTTTTGAACCCTGTTGTTGTGGTGGTCAACGACAAGGATGTTGTTGTCGCCGTCAACGGCCAGCCCGGAGGGACCGTCCAACTCGCCCTCGCCTGAACCTGAAATGCCCCAGCTTGGAAGTGGATCGCCGGACGAATCGAAGCGAGCGATTCGATTCAGGTGCTCGCAGGCGACATAGGTGTTGCCCTCGCTGTCTCTCGCTATGGCGGTGGGCCAGATGAACTGCCCGTCGCCTTCACCGTATTCGCCGAACATGTCGTAGTAATTGCTGTCAACGTCATAGATGGTGACGCGCAGCCCCCGGTTGTCCCCATCGAGAGAACGGCTTACAGTATATGTCTTGCCTTCATCATCGAATACCGTGTCCACAGGGTAATAGAAACCGCGGCCGGTCATCGTTGAGAGGCCAATGGAATGGCTATACTTCAGGAAGTCTGTCTTCTGTGCGGTAGTCATCATTGCACCTCGCGACTGTAGTTGACTGGGATTCGGGGATATCGGCAATATGTATCAGAAATTTATAAGTTCCAGTTAGAAGGGCGGCTCCCAAACTCGGTGCAGGTTCAGAGTGAAGCCGGGCAGTTCGGGTTCGCCGGAGACTTCGGATGGTTCGTCCAAAATTTCGACTCTGGCTTGCGGACGGTAGATATGAATGCTCTTGGGGCTGGATATGGGGTCGATGAGCCAGCCAAGTCGCGCGCCGTTGTCAATGTACTCTTGCATCTTTTCTTGGAGCGCACTGAGGCTGTCGGAGGTCGAGCGCAGTTCAATCACGAAATCGGGACATACGGAATAAAATCCACTTCCTTCGTCAGGTGTCAACTCGCGCAGTCTGGAAATCAGAACCCACGAGGCATCGGGAGAGCGTAGGGCACCGTTGGGCAGTTTGTAGCCGGCGGAAGACTCGTAGGCAATGCCTGTGCCGTCATTTTCGGCCCAGTTGTCCAATTGCGAGCTAATCTTCATGTTCTGCTTACTAGTGTAGGTAAATGCTGGTGGCATAAGTATGATGTCACCTTTTGCGTTGCGCTCGATACGCAGGTCGTCGTTGAGCGCACAAAACCTGGCGAACTGCTCGTCGTCCATGTAGGTGAGCGGCTTGAACTTGATGACGAAGGATTCGGCTTCGACCGCCTTTGATGCCTCGGCCGGGGGCGTGAGTGTCTGTGTCATATCACTTACGCTCTATGTAATGGGCATCTCGCCTCCCAAGCGCGAGACGAAATGCCCTTCATTGTTACTGCTTACTGAAGTATTGACGGACTACTACGCCCGCTGGAATTCGTGCGAGGCGGCAACCATCTGGAACATCTGGGTGATGCGCTGCTCAGCGTACTCGCTGACATTGTCGGCGCTCACTTCCAGGTCGCCGAGGTTTGCGGAGAAGTTCTCCAGCACCTCGCGGGTGTCTTCCGATACGGCGACTACGCCCATAGCGTCAAGGCAGGCATCCACCAGCCTCGCCGCCGAAATCACGCCATCACTTTCGGAAGCCACGCGCTGAATCATTGACCGGACGCCGGGCATCTTCGTGTCGCCGACCTGCTGTGTGGCGAAGTTCAGGCGCTCGACAAGGGTGCCTGTGTCAATCCACTCCATGCCCTGGTGCCAGCCTTCCACGCTGGGCGGGTTGTTGAGCTGCTGACCCATGTATTGCATCTGCATTGCCCGGTCGAGTATCTCGCGCCGTGGCCTGCTCTCGAACTCGCCGGTCAGTCGCAGCGTGCTCGCGACGAGTTCGGCTGGGCTCTTCACTCGGATGAAGCGAATGTCCTCATCGTTCTTAAAGAAGTCGGAATTGAAGAGAGCCTCGAGCATGGCGGAGATTTCGTATCCGCTGTCGAAATAGGCATCCATCAGAAGCTGTATTGCGTCTTCGTCACGCGGCGGCGTATAGGGCCAGGCGGGAACCGGCGGCTCTTCCGCTACGAAGAAGTCATACAGGTGACGGGATATGAAGCGAGCCGTGGCTTCCTGTTGGCAAATGATGTCAATGATGTCTTCGCCGTTGAAGTTGCCGGTCTGCCCAAGGAAGGTCTTCTCCCCTTCGTCGTGGTCTTCTGGCTTGTACTCGAAGTGCCATGCAATTCTTCCGTAGGGCCAGATGGAATCTCGCTCGCCTCGAAGAGCCATGTACTCGGTGTTGCCGAGCGTCCAGCCGGTGAAGGCGCGGGAGGCTTCCTTGATGTCATCCTCCGAGTAGTTGCCCACGCCCATGCTGAACAGCTCAAGCAATTCACGGCCGTAGTTCTCGTTGATCGCGCCCCTGTGATTGTCGTGGTTGTCCAGCCATACAATCATTGCCGGATCTCTCGACAATTCGATAAGCAGTGTCTTGAAGTTGCTCATGCCATACCTGCGGAACATGCGGATCTGGTCGTTGAGCACCTTACCCTGCGTAATTTTGGGGTAGCCTGTGGCAAATACCGTGTGCCAGAAGAGCGCCATTTTCTCTGTTAGTGGCGCCTTTGTGGAGATCATCTTGTATAGCCAGTAGGCGGCAGGGTTGACCTGCCCCATCATACCTGACTGCTCATGATGGTAGCGCCTGATGATGTCATCCGGCATGGCGGAGGTATCGCTGGGGCTAATCAGGTCGGCGACCACGGTCTCGTAGCCTTTGTCTTCTAGGGCATCGAGTTCGTCTCGCGTGGCGCCGAAACCTGCTCGGCGCATTAGATGTGCAATCTGTTCCACTGCCTGTGTTGTCTTTACGACCATGATGCCCTCCTTGGCGATTTGTACATTAATTCGTCTGGCTCGGTTTTTGTCGTAAAAGGGCTTGTTTCGCGCACTTCTAGCTATGCGCGCAGTATAGCACATGAAGGCGCGCTATTGGCAATGCCCTTATTGTTGTTTCGGAAGGACTTCATTGCACGATTTCTGGTGTTCTTCAGGGCATCCCAGGGTTAGACAGGATTGCTCGAATTCGAATGTGCAACGATGCTCATGAGGGTCATCATGAGGATCAGCTTGTACTGTGTTTTACCTTGCTCACGAATGCAAGTATAATTTCCGCATTATTACTGCCACCCGTACATGCTCTACCCATGGGCGAAAGGAGATCTCACCATGCAGTTCGGATTGCTATATGAGACGCAGCGTCCCTTCAAGGGAACCGAAATTGACTGGAATACCTTGTATAAGGAGACTTTGGAGCAGTGCGAACTGGCGGACCAGGTTGGATTCGATGCACTCTGGTTTGTTGAGCATCACTTCCTCACAGGATTCTCCGGCTCGCCGTGCCCTGAGGTCCTGTTCGGCGCGCTCAGCCAGATTACCAAGCAGATTCGCATCGGCTTCGGCGTGTCCATTCTGCCGCATGCCCATCCCGTTCGCATCGCAGAGCGCGTTGCGATGGTTGATCAGCTCACCGACGGGCGCGTGGAGTTCGGCACCGGTCGCTCCAACGCGTACGAGCAATTGGGCTTGGGCGTTGACCCACGCGACACCCGCGAGATGTGGAGCGAGTCCCTGTCTATTCTGCCCAAGATATGGCAGTCCGACGAGTTCGAATACGAGGGCAAATTCTGGAATGTGCCGTCTCGCCGCGTACTGCCCAAGACGTACCAGAAGCCACACCCGCGCATGTATGTCGCTTGTACTTCTGAGGACAGCTTCCGTCTGGCGGCTCAGAAGGGTATCGGCGTGCTGTCATCCGCCTCCTACGCCGTGGATGTGCTGAAAGACAAGGTGAACATCTACCGCGATGCGCTGAAGGATGCCGAGCCTGCAGGCGCGTTCATCACCAACTTCTGGGGCAATAACGTGCATGGCTTCTGCGACGAGGACGACCAGTACGCCAAGGAGCTTGCCGCCGATTCCATGAAGACCTTCTTCGGGCCGGACAAGCCGTACATTCAAGGGCGCATCGGCGCTTACGAGCAACTCCTCGAAGACTGGGGAGGTGTTCCCGACCACCTGCAAGCCGACTTCGGACGGTGGCTGCGGCAATCCGACGAGGAGCACAAGCAGCAAGCCGCCGAAGTGGGCATCTCACTCGACTCCGGCCCCGGCGCCGCAAGAGCCGCAATCGCCGAACTGGACGCCAATGTCCTCGCTGATCGGGGCGTCATAATCGCTGGCAACCCTGAAAGCTGCCTCAAGTCCATCAAGATGTACGAGGAAATCGGTGTGGACCAGGTGCTGATGATTATGCAGACTGAGACCATCCCGCACGAGAAGGTGATGAGTTCCATCGAGATGTTCGGCAAGCACGTCATCCCCGCAGCGCGCAACGGCGCCAAAGACAAGCTGGAAGCGGTGATGGCTGCGGACTAATCAAACTGTTCAACCACCAATTGTCTGTGCAACGGATATCAGTTTCGGATTCCCTGCCGGATAGCTGAATTGTGACAACCTAAATCTGATACCTACAAGAAGGAGAAATACCTATGCCCAAGTTCGTGTTTATGCCCCCTCAGGACGAGGATAAGCGAATGTTCGCAGCCCGTCTCGCCGATACGATGGCCGACTATGACGTCGCTTCGCCGGAGACGGACGAGGAGGCTCTGGAGGAAATCCGCGATGCCGATGCTGCATATGGGTATGTCCCCCCGGACGCTCTCAGAGTTGCCGGGAAACTAAGTTGGGTGCAGAATGCGGAAGCTGGGCCATTCTACGGGTACTACTATCCTGAGATAATCGAGCATCCGCTAACGATGAGCAACCCGCGCGGTATATACTTCGACCACATATCGCACCACATACTGATGTTCCTGCTGGCGCTGTCGCGAGGACTGCACTGGTACATGGACGCCCAGCGACGCGGGGAATGGGACAAGGACGCGCGGAAGTCGCCGTACATCGACCTCGCGGGCGCAGTTGCGCTCATCAACGGCGTCGGTGGTATTGGGCATGAGACGGCGCGACTATGCAACGAATTGGGCATGGACGTCATCGGAATCGAGCCGCGCCGGGAATTCGATCTCCCCTATGTCGAATTCCACACGCCCGACGAACTGGACACCTTGCTGCCGAGGGCAGACTTCGTGATAACCACCGTTCCGCACACTCCGGAAACCGAATTCACCTTCAACGCGGCGAGGTTCAGCCTCATGAAGAACACCGCATACTTCATCAACATCGGGCGCGGGATGGTCTGCAAGATAGACGACCTCGCCGATGCCGTTGAGTCGGGTGAGATCGCAGGCGCGGGCCTCGACGTTTTCGAGCAGGAGCCGCTGCCCTCCGACCACAAGCTGTGGGGCTTGCCGAATGTGATAATGACGCCGCACGTCGCCGTCAAGGATGCTGGCAACATCCCGGACAGGCGCTTCGAGATAATCCTCGAAAACGCCCGCCGCTTCGCAGCTGGCGAGGAACTGTACAACGTGGTGGACAAGAGCAGGTGGTATTAGGGTAGTTCACTAAGATTAGTACGCAAGAAAAGCAGCCTATTCAGGCGACATTTGGAGATTCACTACCGAAATGAAAATCACATCCGTCACCGCTATCCCCGCCTCAGCCGCGCCACGCGGTCAGGCGCGCAACTATATGTTCGTGAAGATCGAGACTGACGAGGGCATCACCGGCTGGGGCGAGGCTACGTCCGGGCCGCTCGCCGTCGCCTCCATGGTCGAGGAGTTCGGTGAGGTGCTCATCGGCAAGGACCCGCACCGCATCGAGGAGCACTGGCAGACGCTATATCACCATTTCCATGTGCGCGGCGGAGTGGTGCAGATGTCGGCAATAAGCGGCATAGAGATTGCGCTGTGGGACATCAAGGGACAGGCGCTCGGCGTGCCAGTCTATCAGCTTCTCGGCGGCGCCATGCGCGACAAGCTCTGGTGCTACGGCAGGTGGGACGGCCTGACCGTCGAGGACGCGGTGGAGAACGCGCTGCGACACACCGAGCAGGGCCTCACCGCGCTCAAGGGCGACCCGTTCGACCATCGTGGGCTGTTCATCCCAGTCGAGGCAGAGCGTATAGCCGTCAAGAAGCTCGCGGCAGTGCGCGAGGCTGTAGGCGACGATGTGGAACTGCTGGTCGAGGTACACGGCAGGCTCGCACCGGCGGATGCCATCCGTATCGGAAACGCAATGGAGCCGTACCGCCCGTTCGTCTATGAAGAGCCGGTGCCGCCGCAGAACCTCGACGCCATGCAGCGAGTAGCCGAGCAAGTCAACATCCCGCTTGCGACTGGCGAGCGCCTGTACACCAAGTGGGACTACACCGACCTGCTTCAAAGGCAGATTGTGAAGATGATCCAGCCGGACATCGTGCAGGGCGGCGGCATCTCCGAGCTGAAGAAGATTGCGGCGATGGCGGAGGCGCACTACGTCGGCTTCCAGCCGCACAACCCATACGGTCCTCTCTGCACGATAGCGTCGCTGCACCTGGACGCCTGCGTCCCCAATTTCATGATTCAGGAGGGCGGAATCCACCCATGGTTCCAGGACGCCTGCACCGGCGACTTCCCTGTGCAGAAAGATGGCTTCCTGCCGCTACCGACCGGGACCGGACTGGGCGTGGGCATGGATGAGGACTGGTTGAGGGCAAACCCGTGGCGGGACGATGCTGCCGTGTGGCGTCCTGCGGACGGTGCTATCGCCTCCTTGCAGCAAACCAACTGGTCCTAGCACACACTTTCTTGACACCTTCAGACTGCCGTTGCTAGTATCGGCAGGGCATCATTCGCACGCGGAGGCAAACTACATGCAGACGGCAACAGGTTCAGGAGCATCGCTTGCACGCGAGTCTGGTGAGGCTCTGATCGGCACGCGCAATCCGTCATTGATGGACGCGCTCTTCCCCTCTCTGACGACGCTTCAGCGGGCGCTGCTCGCTCTGGCGGCGGTGGTTGTGCTCGCGGTCTGTGGGAAGCTGCATTTCTATCTGCCCGACAATCCTGTGCCCATCACATTCCAGACGGCGGGCGTGCTGCTGATGGGTGGCTTCCTTGGTCTTCGCTGGGGATTACTTGCCATCGTTGTCTATTACCTGCTCGGAATGGTCGGTGCGCCTATGTTTGCCAGCAGGGAACTCGCGTGGGACATCGCCAGAGGGCTGAGTGCCGTTACCGGCGTCACGGGCGGATACCTGATAGGTTTTATGACGGCTGTGCCGATAATTGGCTTTATGTCCGAGCGCGGCTGGATTCGCGGCAAGAGCCTGTGGACGATGCTTCTGGGCAACCTGTGGATATATGTGCCCGCGCTTATCTGGCTTTCAATCTTTGATTTCGGCTGGCCCGCGCAAGGTGAACTCTTTTCCGGCGCGGTGTACCCCTTCATCCCCGGCGACCTCGTGAAGCTGATGCTCGCCTCAATTGTAATCGGTGCAGGCTGGACAATCGCTGACCATAGAAACCGATCGAGAAGCTAGAGTCAGCGACGCCGCATGAATGAAGAAACTGCCCCAGAGGGCGTACAACCCCTGTCCGACCTGACCGTGGTTGAAGTCGCGGAATCCGTCGCAGGCGCTTTCTGCGGGCGCATGCTTGCCGCGTTCGGCGCGCACGTCATCAAGGTGGAGCGCCCTCCTCACGGCAGTTGGACACGCTACGCCGAGCCGCAGCTCAAAGGCTACAATTCGCCTGAGTCGGGCGCTCTTTTCCTGTATGACAACATGGGAAAGGAGAGCGTGCTTCTCGACTGGAAGCGCGCGGACGGCAAGGCGGCACTGCTCGATCTGGTGAGAGACGCCGATGTGCTCATAGATGACTGGCAGCCACAGACTCGCCGTGAGCTTGGCATCGATGCCGGCACGCTCCAATCTCTCAACCCGCTGCTGGTCAATCTGTCCATGACGCCCTTCGGAATTAGTGGTCCCTACGTGGAATGGCAGTCCACGCCGCTGGTCAGCCTTGCGGTCGGCGGCTACCTATATCTCAGTGGCGAGGAAGATCGCGAACCCCTTATGCTGCCGGGCCACCAGGCGCAGCGCCTTACCGCGATGAAAGGATACGCAGGGGTAATGCTAGCCCTGCGCGCCCGCGATATGACGGGCCGAGGGCAGCCGGTCGAAGTGTCCGAAATGGAGGCTCTTACTGCCCTGCACCAGTTCACCTTCGTTTCGCACGAATACGATGGCATCATACGCAAGCGCGCCGGTGTGAGGCTGGCAACGGGCAGGCGCACCGGCGGCTATCCCATCACTACGTTGCCGTGCAAGGACGGATACATCACATTCTCCGCCTCCGCTCCGCACCAGTGGGACTATGTCTGCGCCATGATTGGACGGGAAGACCTGCTTATCGATCCTCGCTTTTCAGCATTCCAGAGCCTCAAGGACGCTGCGGACGAAATAGACGAGATACTTCTGGAATGGTGCGCTGACAAGACACGACAGGAAATAGTGGAACTCGCGGCGGGCGTATATTCGGTCCCCGCATCCCCGGTCTTCGACCTCAGTGAGACCTTGCAGGACAGCCAGTATCTTGAGCGAGGGCTGTTCGCGGAATTCGAGCATCCGCAGGGTGGCACGCTGACATTCCCCCGCGTTCCGTTCCACATGAGTCTCACGCAGCCGAAGTTCACTCCCGCGCCATCCCTGGGCAAACACAACAATGCCGTTCGTGGTGAACCTGTCGAACCAACCCATCCTCCTAATCCTGTCCAACCATGTAAGCCCCTTCTCTCCGGCATCCGCGTAATCGACCTGACGCGCGTGTGGGCGGGTCCCTTGGTTGCCCGCATCCTTGCCGACTACGGCGCGCATGTTGTCAAGGTTGCCGACCCGCGCGTTCAGATCGACCGCACTAGGGGCGTTGACAACAAGCATAACCGCAACAAGGATAGCCTCGCGCTGCGCCTTGACCTGCCGGAGGGCAGGGATGCCTTCCTCGACCTCGCCGCGGTGTCGGACATCGTAATCGAGAGCTTCCGCCCGCATGTGATGCGCAACTTCCGCCTGGACTTCGATCCTCTAAGGCAGGTGCGCCCCGACATCATCATGTGCTCGATCTCAGGCTACGGCTCACAGGGCGCGGCAGCCGAGTTCCCAGCGTATGGCACATCAGTAGAGTCCATCACCGGCATTCCAAGTCTGATGGGTTATGAAGACGAGATGCCGATGACATCCGGCATAGCATATCCGGACCCCGTAACGGGAATGAATGCGCTTGCTGCTATAATGACGGCGCTGCGCCACCGCACGGAAACGGGACAGGGGCAGTTCATAGACTTGGCGCTCGCCGAGGGGCCGGTCTGTCAGATAGGCGAGTTCATCGGTGCATACGCTCATAATGGTACACAGCCTCCGCGCGCTGGTAACAGTCACCACAGGCATGCCCCGCACGGAGTGTATCCCTGCAATGGTGATGACAGATGGCTGGCAATTGCCGTAACCTGTGAAGAGCAATGGCTTGCGCTCTGTGGCGTGATGGGTATGTCAGACTTGGCGAAGGACGAACGCTTTCGCGATGAGATGGTCCGCAAGACGAATGAATCTGCACTGAACGATGTCATAGCCGGTTGGACGCGGAAGCGCGATGCGATTCAGATGATGAACGCGCTGCAAGACGCCGGCATTCCTGCTGGCGCGGTCCATAGAAGCGTTGACATGTTGAGTGACCCGCACCTGCGCGAACGCGACTTCTTCGTCACGCTGGACGAGCCGGATGTGGGCGTGAAGACATACCCGGGTCAGGCAATCATCACTGATGGCCTGACCAAGCAAAAGTGGAGACCTTCAGCGCGTCTGGGAGAGCATAACGAATACATCCTATCTGAATTGCTAGGACATGACGCGGATTCTTGAAGTACCTGATGGCGAGCGCAAACGCTGGAATCATGTCCCTTCTCCCTAGATGGGGGAAGATTAGGGTCGGGGCGAATTATGCCCCTTTAATGGGTTTGATGTGCAATCTTTTTGAAAGGTGATAGTGGGTTGGCAGATATAGCAGTTGAATCCCCGATAACCGGAGTGATAGTCGAAATAAGCGTCTCGGTCGGCGAAGAGGTGGAAGACGGTGACCTACTCGTCGTCATTGAATCCATGAAGATGGAAAACGAGATTCTCGCAGAATATGAAGGAACGGTTAAAGAGATTCTCATTCGCCAAAACCAGAACATATCACAGGAAGACGTGATGCTGATACTCTCGGTGGAGTGAGCAGGCCTGTGTTCGACAAAGTTCTCATTGCTAACAGAGGCGAGATAGCCTGTCGTATCATCTGGACTTGTCGCAGGTTGGGCATCAAGACGGTCGCCGTGTACTCGAAGTCGGAAGGCAAACCACTACACGCGGAGTTCGCTGACGAGTGCCATGCGCTGCCGGAGCGCGAAACTCCTGCGGGATCATATCTCGACGCCAAAGCCATTGTTGGCATAGCCGCAAAGAGCGGCGCGGAAGCTATTCATCCCGGCTACGGCTTCCTGTCCGAATCGCCCGCCCTCGCCGAGGAATGTGCCGTGCGGGGCATCGCATTTGTTGGTCCGCGCTCCGACCTGGCGCGGCTGATGGCGGACAAGTGGGCGGCGCGCGACAAGATGGCATCGCTGGGAGTGCCGATACTGCCCGGAGCGCGAGTTCAAGCCGATGATGGGGAGTCTGTCATGTCCGCGGCGTCGGAAGTGGGGTTGCCGTTGATGGTCAAGGCGACGGACGGCGGAGGTGGTATAGGCATGCAGATCGTCGAAAGCGAGGCTCGTCTTCAGCGTGCGGTGCGCCGAGCAAGCTCATCAGCCCTGCGCGCTTTCGGCAGCCCTGAAGTCTATGTCGAGAATCTTGTGTCGCCCGCACGCCATATCGAAGTGCAGATTATTGCCGACGAACTCGGCAACGTGCGCCATCTGTGGGAGCGTGAATGCTCGGCCCAGCGCAGGCATCAGAAGGTCATCGAAGAGGCGCCCGCGCCGTGCCTGCCGGACGCGCTTCGCAATTCGCTAGTCGAAATGTCGGTGAAGGCGGCGCGTGAGACGCACTATGTCGGCGCGGGCACATTCGAATTCATTGTCGATGACAACGATTTCGCCTATTTTCTTGAGGCAAACACTCGCTTGCAGGTTGAGCATGGCGTTACCGAGATGATTACTGGCGTTGACGTTGTGGAGCAGCAGCTTCGCGCAGCAGCCGGCTTGCCACTATTGCTGGATGCTGATGCGCCCGTGAGCGGCCACGCCATCGAGTGCAGGATTTACGCCGAAGACCCCAAGACGTTCATACCCTCGCCGGGGACGCTTGACGCATTCGATCTGCCCTCGGTGCCCAACCTGCGAATCGATAGCGGCTATCGCAAAGGCGACGACGTAACACCGTATTTCGATCCTCTGCTGGCGAAGTTCATAGCGTGGGGGGAAAGCAGGGAAGCTGCTATCAGCCTTATGAACGGCGCACTGGACGGGTGTGACATTTCCGGCGTGGCCACCAACATACCAACATTGAGGGCGGCGCTGAAGCATCCCGATTTTGACGCCGGACGATATACCACCAATCTAATCGAGAACCTGTCGTAGCCGGGGAGGGACACAAAAATGCCAATCGACAAAAACCGAGATATGTGGAAGCCCGGCATGCCCTGGGAGCAGGCCATAGACGACATGACGTATGTGCGCGGACTCGCTGCCGAATTGGGCGGGCCGGAGCGCGTGAAGCGCCAGCACGCTGGCGGTCGCAATACCGTACGCGAACGCATCGAAAAGATGGTGGACCCTGGCAGCTTCCTTGAAGCCGGTCCTATGGTGGGCGCCGCGGAGTTCGATGACGAAGGCAACATGACCGAATTCACGCCCGGCGCCTATGTCATGGGGCTTGCGGAGATTGACGGGCGTCCGGTCGCCATCGGCGGCGATGACTTCACCATATCAGGCGGCAGCCCGCACAACGTTCGCAAGCACTCGCGCCAGTTCACACAGCCGCTCGCAACGCAGTACGGCATCCCGTACATACAGCTTGTAGAGGGAGTGGGACACAGCGCCAAGGCGGACGAAGCGGCAGGGCACATGGGCCTGCCCGGCGGCGACCTCTGGTGGAAAGGCGTCGAGTTGATGAAGCGCGTGCCGGTCGCAGCGGGCATCATGGGCTCGGTGGCGGGCGCGCCAGCGGCATTCGCCCTAATGTCCCACTTCACCGTGATGATCAAGGACCAGTCCCAGATATTCCCCTCAGGTCCTCCCGTTGTCCGCCGCGCCATAGGCGAGCAGATGGACAAGGAGGAATTGGGTGGCTACAGGCGGCACGTCCACGAGAGCGGACAGGTGGACAACGAAGCCGAGTCCGAAGAGGACGCCTTCGAGCAGATAAAAACCTTTATCTCATACTTGCCGAACACTACCAACGATGTCGCGCCGCGCGTAGAGACCGGCGACCCTCCTGACCGTCGCCCCGAGGAACTGCTGAACATAATCCCGCCCAACCGTAGGCGCGGCTACGACCCTCGTAGGCTGATCAAGTTGGTGGTGGACAACGGCGAGTTCTTTGAGATGCGGCGACACTGGGCGGGATCTATCATAACCGGCTTTTCGCGCCTCGACGGCTACAGCGTTGGCATAATCGGCAGCGACCCGATGAAGCTCGCGGGCGCTATGGACGGCTGGGCGGCTGAGAAGTACGCGCACTTCGTTGACCTGTGCGATGCCTTCAATCTGCCTGTCGTCATATTCCTCGACATGCCCGGCTTCATGCTTGGCTCGCACGCGGAGCGAATTGCCACGATGCGCCGAGGAGTGCGCGCCCTCATCGCCAGTGCGGAGGCGAAAGTGCCGAAGATCGAGTTCAACATACGCAAGGCTTATGGTGTAGCGGCGGACGCGGCGCACAGCCTGGGGCACCCTGACGGGTTGAACCTGCGCTTCGGATGGCCCGCAGGTGAGTGGGGCGGCATACCAATTGAAGGCGGCGTTGCGGCAGCCTATCGCCGCGAGATTGACAACGCGCCCGACCCCGAAGCCCACCGCGCCATGATAGAAGAGCGCCTGCTGAAATTGCGTTCACCGTTCCGAGCGGCATATCGCGGCGACGTGGTTGACCTGATAGACCCGCGCGAGACGCGCCGCCTTGCATGCACATTCGTCAAGCTCGCCCAGCCGATGCTCCACAAGCTCGCCCAGCGCGAAAAGCGGGCAGTCAGGCCATAAACAGACATCAATTCATCCGAACGCCTCCGCCATTGCCTCCTTGTCGGTGCCTACCACCAACCGTCCTCCGACGTGTATGAGAGGGCGGCGGATGAGGCGCGGTTCTTCGAGCATGAACCGGATAAGCTCGTCGTCGGTTACCGTGTCTCTATCCAGCCCGAGCTTGCGAGCCGAAGGACTGCGCCATGAGAACACGTTCGCTGGGTTCGTCTCTCCCAGCAGGTCTCGCAGTTCCGCTTCCGAGAATCCGTCCTTGAAAAAGTCTCGCTCGTTTAGTTCCACACCGTCCTGTGAAAGCGACGCCTTCACTCTGCGGCAAGTGCTTCAGCGCGCCCATGTGTAGAATTGTACATCTGCCATTTCTAAGCCTCCCTATAGTGTATGATGTGCTTGGCCGAGCAGGTGCTTTGCATCCCTATCGAGTTGATTGCATCCAATTGGTAAGAGGGATGAAAAGTGATGTCAGTTCGTAATATATCAGTTGGAGTCTTCGCTATCGCTGCCTGCGTGGTGACTGCCTGTTCGTCCGGACCGGTCCCGTCGCCGACACCGACCGCAGCCCCGACCTCAACGGCGTTGCAGCCCTTCCTGACACCGACATCGCCGCCGCTCTCCACTATGTCGCCCCAAGCGACTGCTACCCCTACTCCTGAGGCTGCTTCTGAAGCCACTCCTGAGCCGACTCCCATACCCTATGACTCCAACAGCGCCATGTACAAGGTGTTTCCGGGTTTTGGTCTTACAAGCAATCGCACCTACGATGCGCTGGACGAGGTGCTGCTGAATGAAGACAAGTCAATGGTGCCTGTGTTGGTGGAGTCGATGCGATACCAGTCCACCGCGAATGCGCGGGACGCAACCGCGTATGTGCTGGGCGAGCTTACCGGCGAGCGTTACGGCGGCGAGGACTGGAAGGGGTGGATGGAGTGGTTCGGCAAGCACCGCGAAGAGTACCCGCCTCCGTCTGAGTATCTCGAGTGGAAGATAAGCTTTATGTCGCGATTGGACCCGCGCTTCGCGTCGTTCCTTTATCCCGCGCGCGATGGAGAGATCACTGTTGACCCCACGGAGATAGTGTGGGGCGGTGTGCTTCCTGATGGCATACCCGACATCCGCGATCCTATAATGCTGACGCCGGACGAAGCGGACTTTCTGGATGAAGATGAACGCGTGTTCGGCGTATCCATCAATGGTGACACCCGCGCCTATCCGCTCCGCATCATCAACGCCCACGAGATGGTGAACGACACGGTTGGAGAGGAGCCGATCTCGCTTGCGTGGTGAACGCTCTGCAATAGCGGGATCGTGTATTCCGCGAAAATCAACGGCGAGCCAACCACATTCGGCACCTCCGGCATGCTCTACCGCAGCAACAAGGTGATGTACGACCGCCTCACGCAGACGCTCTGGAGTCAGTTGAGAGGCGAGCCAATACTCGGCGAACTGGTGGACAGTGGTATCAAGCTGGAATACTTCCCGGTCGCGCTGACTACGTGGGGTGAATGGCTCGCGGAGCATCCCGATACCAAAGTGCAGTCCCGTGAGACCGGCTATTATCCGGCCAGAAGCTATGAGCGCGAGGATAACCCCCGCTCTATCTACTTCGCGTACCGCGAAGACCCGGAGACGATGTTCCCCATCTGGAATCGGGATGAGAGCCTCTTACCGAAACAACTCGTACTCGGAGTGGTCGCCAAGGACGGATACAAGGCTTACTCGATAGACGCGCTTAGGCAGGATCGCATAGTCAACGACAGTGTGGGCGGAGTTGACCTTGTTGTCGTAGGATCGTCCCTGTCGGCGGATGCACTCGCCTTCCGCAGCGAGGGCATTCAGTTCACGCTGCCGGATGACGCGCCCGACAGCCTGCCGGATCTGCTGATTGATGAGGACGGCGCGGTGTGGCATGTCGAGCGCGGCAAGTTGTGGAAGGATGACAGCCCAGAGGAAACTCTGCCGCTGCATCCGGCGAATGTCTCGTTCTGGTTCGGCTGGTACATTACCCACCCGGATACGCTATTATACGGGGCGACAGGAAACTGACATCGACAGACAGGATGGATGATAAGACATGAGCGAGCAGAGTAAAGTTGACGCTAGAGCGGAACAGATGATGGCGGTGCTGCGGCAGCGATATGGCGACAGACTCACTGAGGAAGAGCTCGATGAGGTGAGCGAGGCGGCGAAGGCTATCGCACAGGCGTCTGAGGACATGCGAGAGGTCCAGCTTGGGCATGGAGACTCGCCGTTCAGCGTGCCGCCGTATCGCCAAGACTAGGGCGTGTTGAAATCTCTTGTCATCATTCCGAGTGCAGTGAGAAATATGGGATCAAATTAGGCAAAGGTGTTGGGATTCTGGATTTGCTACTGCCACTAGGATTCGCGCTGCGCCCATGAGCCGGTTTCGACTGCGTTCAGGAAGTGTTGAAGGCTGAGGTTGAACAGGTCGGGCTCTTCCAGGTTGATGGCGTGGCCGGACTGAGGGAACATGACCAGCCCGGACGTGGAAATACAGCGCTTCATGAATATGCTCGGCTCGACACAGGGATCGTCCTCGTCCCCCAGCATTATGAGGGTGGGGATGGTGAGGGCGCGCATCTGCTGCTCGAGGGCGAACACGGGCGGACGCTTGCCCTGCACCCCGCGGAATGTGAGCGCTGATCCGAGACCGGAGTGCGAGAAGAACTGGTCTGCGAATTCACGGTAGCCGCGTGGGTCTTTACGCCGGAGCTGAACGCGCGCATCGCCTTGCGCGTAGTCACTCATCGCTGCCATGCCCCGTTCCTCCAAGCCGCTGGATTGCTCTGCGACATTCTGCCGCCATGCGTCCACGTCTGTGGAGCCGGAGCCGGCTGCTGCGATTGTCAGGGACTCCGCCATGTCCGGGTATGTCAGGCCGAAGTTCAGGGCGAGCGTTCCGCCCATAGAAAGGCCACAGATGTGAGCCTTTTCGATGCTGAGGTGTTCCAGTAAGCCGCGCAGGTCTTCGACGGCGATTTCCTGAGAGTAGGCGTCTTCATCGGTCGGGATGTCTGAGGGCGGGTAGCCTCGCGCATTATAGGTAATGACGCGGTAGCGGCGTGAGAAGTAGCGGACTTGTGGTTCCCAGGAGCGGAAGTCTCCGGCGAATTCGTGCGCCAGAATAAGCGGGAATCCTTCGCCGGTGGATTCGTAGTAAAGTTGTACGCCGTTGATCTCGGCTTTAGGCATGCGTGCCACCTCCTGGTTGCGTTCGGATGCGGGCAAGTATAAGGTGCGGCGGTCGTCGCGGGCAAGCGGGCGCAAGCCGTTAGCGACTGGTCAGCCACAAGAGGCGCAAAAGGCTCACGCTAATTATCATGTGACGGACAATGCTGGCAGGATGCTCTGTCCCTCTCGCCCCATCTCCTACCTTCCTTCATTGATGGGCAGGGGCCGCGATCGGTTTGGGCAGCTCTAGTACCTGACGGACCTTTCTGCGCGGGCATGGTCGGGTAGCGTGTAGCTGATTCCTGCCTCGTCGAAGGTTGATGCTTCAAGCAAGCCTGTGAAATTTGTGAAATTGTTGACCTGCGAGAACTTCGGGAGGCGTTTGTCTATGAATCGGTAGTATCGGCTCTGCAATCGAAACCACGGCAGCACTCCGAGTGTGGGACTTCTGGGGTATTTTAGGGCGTCGGCGAGTTCTTTGCCTATCATGGCGCGGGAAACGCTATAGACGTACTTAGCCAACTGCCGACGCGCCTGAGGGTCAGTGATACCGATGACCAGAGGGGCAGAGTTTACAAGTCCGTTTGCCATAGCTATGGAATTCCAGTCTGGAGGCGGCTCGCACATCCTGCCGATTCTGTAGAGTTCGAGGGCGTCATCCTCTGTCTGAAAAAGGATCGCCTCGGGGATGCCCATGACATGGCCGGTATAGCGCCAGACGGCAAGGAAGCTTTCTCGCTCTTCGTCGTTGAACACTGCGCCCAGGCTATGCATGTGCTGCAGTAGCCTGGCGGAGAATGCGGTGATGGAGTATCCCATGTGGGCTGAACTAAGGGGGATACCCCACGCTTCAGTGTCCCAGTCGTCTGAGTTTTGCAGCAGGTGCCTTACTTGCGCGTGGACAAGGCGGACGCGCACGGACAGTCGCCAGCCGTCGCCGTCTATCGCAAGTCCGTGAGGCATGAATATCTCGATCATGTGTCGGTTGTTCTGTTTCAGTCGCCTCACTCCCTGGTCGCGCAGTCGTCCGGTGATGTTGAAGGACTTGCTGATATTAGTTGAAAAGCCCTCAACTAGCACGCCGCCGACGAATGCGCCGAGTACCAGGCGGGAATTTCGGTGGAACATGCGTATTCCGGCATCGAACGCATCGAGGTCAGCCCATTCCGGCGGGCGCGCGGCTCTCTCGAAGAAGTCCATCAGGATAGGCGGCGCGTCAACCAGGACGCTCATGTCCTTCATAGTCATCGCCGCGTTGATGAGGCGGCTCGACTGCTGCGGTCCCAGGGGCGCAAGTTCGGCTACGAGTGCGTCAGCATCAGGGTCGCCTATCGTCGTGTGCGCGATGTACTTATCAGCCATCTGCTGATTGACAGCGCGTGCTCTTTCGTAGCCCTGGATGTAATCGGATGGAATCTTCATACGGCTGATCGAACTAATCCCGAAAATTCAGGTCCGATTTTCTATGTGGAACGGCTACTCTGAGAAATACGACTGCTAAAGTATTTGAAGTTTGTCAGTCAAATATCTCAAAAGCCTTAAACTTATTGTAGCCTGATACACAGTACGCTGGTAGTGTGTTTCAGGCTACTAAATCTCTGTCTTATTATTAGTTTGTAAAGCGGAAAGATTAGCCGGCAGTGAGGACCGGAACGCCGCAGAATGCCTCGTAATCTATGAGGTCGGAGATAGTCGGCTCGTCGCCGCAGAGGGGGCAACCCGGGTTGCGCCGAATCTTCACCGTTCGGAACGACATGTCGAGCGCGTCAATGAGAAGCAGCCTGCCGGTGAGGTTTTCACCCACGCCTAGAATCAGTTTGGCGGTTTCTGCTGCCTGAATGCTGCCTACGAGTCCGGGGAGCATACCCAGAACTCCTGCCTCGGCGCAGCTTGGCACTTCACCCGGAGGCGGGGGTGTCGGGAACAGGCAGCGGTAGCAGCCCTGCCCGGGAATGTATGTCGTCGCCTGACCGTCGAAGAGCAGTATGCTTCCGTCCACAAGAGGCTTGTCGCTGAGATAAGCGGCATCGTTGACGAGGTAGCGCGCAGGGAAGTTGTCCGCCCCGTTGATGATGATGTCGTAATCAGGAATGATGTCGAAGGCGTTGTCGGAAGTTATAGGCTCTTCATGAATCTGCACGTTGACATCCGGGTTGTATGCCTTCAGTGTCTCGTATGCGGACTCCGCCTTGGGCCTGCCGATGTCGTCGTTCTGGTGCAGAATCTGGCGCTGGAGGTTGGTTACGTCAACGGTGTCGAAATCGACGATGCCGATCGTGCCTACGCCCGCAAGGGTGAGGTAGATGGAGACGGGAGAACCAAGCCCGCCCGCGCCGATGATGATGACCTTGGAGTTGAGCATCTTGCGCTGTCCGGCGCTGCCGACCTGTGGCATGATAATGTGTCTGCTGTATCGCTGCACCTGATACGGAGATAGGACCTGGGTTCGTTCTTCGGTCTGGATCATGTGGGAGTGCTCCTCCATGCTGTGAGACTTGCGGCGCGCGGTTGATTCTTCGCGCTGAACGGGAGTAGATATTGCGTCCGGCTATAACTCCAGACATAACGAATTATAGCACTGGGTGATAGTTGCTTCAACTTGCCTTGGGTCTGGGGAAAGTTGCCTATTGTCTCATTTTATCCCCTGCCTCTTGATGCGGCAAGATAGGAATCTGTCCCTGCGAAGGCAGGGAATGCGAGGTGTGAAGAATTATGCCCGTCCCTAGCTTGCGGAGTGAATTTGAGACTGCGGAATGGATAGGATAATGAGTAGGATAATGAGGGCGTGAGTTGTAAAATATGCGACATGGGCATTCAGGAAGTAACGATCGATGAACTGGTGGACCGGTACTCGGCACTGCTGTTCGACGCGTATGGTGTGCTGTCGTACACGGTAGGCGCATTGCCGGGCGCGACAGAGCTTATCGACAGGCTGAACCGAATGGGCAAGCCATACTATGTGCTGACGAACGACGCTTCCGCACTGCCTGAGAGCAGGGCGGCGAGATACCGCAATGTGGGGCTGAATGTGGACGCGGAGCGGATAATCACTTCGGGCAATCTGCTGAAGGGGTATTTCGCACATCATGGTCTGAGTGGCGCGCGCTGCGCCGTGCTGGGAACTCAGGACAGCGAGGAGTTTGTGCGGCTGGCGGGCGGTGAGGTAGTGCCTGCTTTGGACAGGTTCGATGTGCTGGTGGTCGCGGACCAGTCAGGGTTTCCTTTCGAGGACGGTGTGAATGCGGTGCTGACTGCGCTGTTCACGATGTTCGACGCGGGAGAAACGCCGCGTCTCCTGCTGCCAAATCCGGACCTTGTCTATCCAAACGACGACGGATTCGGAATGGCGAGCGGCAGCGTGGCGCTGATTATCGAGGCGGCGTTGCGGCAGCGTTACCCGGAGCGAGCGCTTGAGTTCGAGCCGCTAGGGAAGCCGAACGGGGCAATTTTCGAGGCGGCGCTGCGGCTAACAGGAACGCGCGATATGGTGATGTTAGGGGATACTTTGGAGACGGACATCCGGGGCGCGAACGCCTTCGGGATCGATTCGGCCCTCGTCGCGGGCGGCGTTACGCCTGCGGATGGGCTAAGTGGGGCGGTCGATGTACCGACCTACTGGATTCGAGGGTTGGCGTGAGCTGACATCGATGGACACGATGTAAAGGATAGGGATAGTATAGCGAGAGTTTAGAGTACGAATTATTTTCGAGGATTGTTGAATGATTAAGAACTTTTCGGTGCTGTATGTGGGGAATATCGACCTTGAGGATGTGGGGAGTGACGGAACTCCTTCGGATGATAGGCGGTATCCGAATGATCGGCTGATGCAGAGCATGGACACGGCAGAGCAGGTCGCTGGGCTGATGGACGAGCTGGGCTTCTATGCGCTGTGGATGGCAGAGCACCACTTCCAACGAGAAGGATATGAGACGATCCCGAACCTAATCCTGATGGGGACGCACCTTGCGGGGAAGACGAAGCAGTTGAAGTTCGGGTGCGCTTTCAACATCGTGCCGATGTGGCACCCGGTGCGGCTTGCCGAAGACTACGCGATGGCGGACATTCTGACGGACGGGCGCGTCATATTCGGCGTCGGGCGCGGGTATCACAGCCGCGAAGTGGAGTCGTTCGGCGCGCCTGTGATCGACAATGACGCGAACCGTGAGCTATTCGAAGAGCAGATGGAGGTCATCTTCAAAGCATTCAACGAGGAGTCGTTCTCGCATAAGGGGAAGTATTTCACCATTCCACCGGATGTAGAGTACCGCGGGTACGACTTGCAGGAGGTGACGCTGGTGCCACGTCCGAAGAATCAGCCAGTGCAGATGTGGCAACCCATCGTGAGCGGCCGTACTATTGACTTCATCGCGCGCAACGGCATCAACGGCGTGGTCGGGCTGACGGGAGAGTCGCTAGTCGAGGGGATATTCCAGCAGTACAAGGACGCCAACGCGAAGTACGGGCGCGACTTGGAACTCGGCGAGAACCTTGCGCTCGAGGTCGGTTTCTACATCGCGGACAGCCAGGAAGAGGCAATGAACAAGCTGCGCCCCTACCACGACGAGCGGTACAAGTGGTTCGCTCCCTTCGGGTTCGTGCGGTACGCCGATGAGCAGGGTCGTGTGTGGGGAACGCCTGGAGCGCCTGCGCGTACACCCTTCATCGAGGACGGCGTGCAGCAGCGGGCGTGGATTTGCGGGACGGCGGAGGAGTTCGTTGCGTTCCTGCGCGAGCTTGAGCAGAAGTATCCCGCTCTGGAGCATGTCATACTGCACTGGGCAGAGGGCATGCCTCGCGCCGAGTTCATGGAGCAGTTGCGCCTGTTTGCGGACGGGGTAATGGGTGAATTTGTGGGCAGAGACTAATATGTAGAGGGTGGGGCTGAGATGAAGGTGAGGGGGGAATTGATGGGCGGACGGGTGTGGTCACCCTCAGCGACGAATAGCCAGGAGGAGTGGCGTGGGCTATTCCTTGACCCTTATGCGTGCGCCTGATAGCCAGAAGGAAGAGAAATTATGAGCATACTTGAGGGAAGTCCGAATCCATTCGGCGGCTTTGTGGTGAATCCAAATGTGCTGCCGTTGGAGGCAGGGCGGTTCAGGCGACGGCTGGCGGATGCTATGGATGACTGGGAGGACAGCGGGTACAAGGTCGCGTGGCTGGAAGTGCCTCTTGCAAACGCGGAACTTGTGCCTGTGGCTGCCGAGGCGGGCTTTCGGTATCACCACGCGGCCGAGGACTACGTGATGATGACGCTCCAGATCGAGAAGGGCGCGTACATTCCGCCGCATGCCACGCACTACATCGGAGCGGGCGGCGTGGTGCTGAGCGATGACCGTCAGCTTCTTGTAGTTTCTGAGCGGCACCAGATACGCCCCCGCAGCGGCCCCTCGTACAAGCTGCCCGGCGGCGCGCTGGTGCAGGGCGAGCACCTGGCGGACGGCGTGGTGCGCGAGGTGCTGGAAGAGACGGGCGTTCGTACCCGTTTCGAGGCGGTGGTTTGCCTGCGACACTGGCACGGCTATCGCTACGGCAAGTCCGACATCTACTTCGTGTGCAGGCTGTCGCCTTTGAGCACGGAGATTACGATGCAGGAGGAGGAGCTGGAGGCTGCGCTCTGGATGGATGTGGACGAATACCTGGCCGCAGACACGGTGCATCTGTTCAACAAGACGATCGTTTCGGCGGCACTGCACTCTGAGGGCGTGTCTTCGGGGTTCATTGAGGGCTATGGCGACCGGCACCAGTTCGAGTTCTTCTTGCCGAGAGGTCAGATGCCTGAGGGTGTGGAATACGAGGAAACACCCTAAGCTAGTCAATCAGTGAGTGGCTCGACGGAATCTGTGCGGAGCCGTCTGAAACGCTCCCGGAAATCCGAATTGTGGCTGGAATCGTTCGTCCTGAGCTTGTCGAAGGACGGGTTTCTCAACTAGTGACGTTTCCGATACATCTTGAAGAAATGGATAAGGGTTCGAAATATGGCGCAGGCTAAGCGAGTGATAATTGACGCTGACCCCGGGATTGACGATACGGCGGCGATCCTAATGGCGCTTGCGAGCGACAGGTTGGAGGTTGAGGCTATCACGACTGTGTTCGGAAATGCCTCAGTGGAGCAGTGTACGGTGAATACGCTGCGTATCCTGGAGGCTGCTGGGCGGGCGGATATTCCGGTGTATCAAGGGGTTGGCAGGACGTTGACCTATCACGAGCCGTTTTACTCGCCGCATATTCATGGGGACGACGGGATAGGGAATATCGACTGGCCGCCGCCATCCACGAAAATCCAGGAGCGGCATGCGGTGCCGGAGCTTATCGACAGGGTGCTGGCTTCTCCTGGCGAGCTGACGATCCTAGCAATCGGACGGCAGACGAATGTGGCGCTGGCCGTGAGTATAGAGCCGCGCTTTGCGGAGTCGGCTGCTGAGATCATAGTGATGGGCGGGTCGATACACCAGCCGGGGAATATATCGCCGCTGGCGACGGCGAACATTGGAGGCGACCCTGAGGCTGCTGATGCGGTGTACCGCTCTGGTGGACGTGTAACTCAGGTAGGGCTGGATGTGGTGAACAGCACAGAGATTTCAGTTGCGAAGCAGCAACGCGTCTGGGACGCGGGCACTCCGGCGACGAGAATGCTGCGTGAGGCGACACGGTTCATCAGCGAAGCATATCAAAGAGAGAAAAGGCTGGCTGAGTCGGGCGGGGTGATATATTCGGACCTTAGCCCGATGGCTTACGCAATTGCGCCGGAGTTGTTCGGATTGCGGGATATGTATGTGCGTGTGGAATCCGGAGGCGAGTTCTCGCGCGGCTTTACGGTGGCTGACCTGCGGAAGGCTACGACGGCCGTCCCAAATGTTTCGGTGGCGATGGAGGTAGATGGGGACGCGGTTACGGAACTCTGGGCGGACCTGGTGAGTACGATTTAGTCTGGTGAGCTGTCGTTGGCATAGCCCTTGCATATCAGACAGGACAAAGGGAGTTTGATCGTGATAAGTCCGGTATTTATGCCCATACGTGAACTGGGCGAACTCGTGCGGACTCGGCAGGTATCTCCGGTGGAGCTTGCTGAGACATTCCTCGCTCGTCTGGAGGCGATAGGCCCTCGCTACAACGCGGTAGTCACGGTTACTCCCGAAAGAGCGATGGAGCAGGCGCGCCGCGCGGAAAGCGAGATTGCGGCTGGCGATTACAAGGGTCTGCTGCACGGCATCCCTTATGGGGCAAAGGACTTACTGGCTACATCTGGCGGTATTCCCACTACATGGGGAGCTGCTCCGTTAAGGGAGCAGGTCTTCGATTACGATGCGGCGGTCGTTCGCAGGCTGGAGAATGCGGGCGCGCCTCTTTCGGCGAAACTCGCAATGGTGGAGATTGCGGGAGGGATGGGTTACAGGCAGCCCAACGCTTCGTTCACCGGACCGGGAATGACGCCCTGGGGCAAGGACGCTTGGTCCGGCGGCTCTTCGAGCGGGTCGGGCGCGGCTGTAGCTGCCGGACTTGTGCCGTTCGCCATCGGATCGGAGACATGGGGTTCGATACTGTCCCCCGCCAACAACTGCGGGCTGGCGGGGCTGCGACCGACTTATGGCCGCGTGAGTCGTCAGGGCGCGATGGTGCTGTCTTGGACGCTGGACAAGCTAGGGCCGCTCTGCCTGACCGCTGACGACTGCGGTATAGTGCTGGAGGCAATCGCCGGCGAAGACGCGGACGATCCTTCGACGACGGACAGGCCGTATCGCTACGACATCTACGCCTCGGAGGGGCGCAGGTTCAAACTAGCGGTATTGAAGGACGCCACCGAGGGAGCGCAGCCGGAGGTCGCGACAAACTTCGAGCGAGCGCTGGAAGCGCTGGAGGATGTGGCGGACATCGAGGAGATTGAGTTTCCGAAGATGCCCTACGAGGCGGTTACGCGGACAATTCTGAATGCGGAGTCGGCGAGCGTATTCGAAGACTTCATCGAGAGTGGCGCGGTCGCCGGACTTACGGCGCCGGAGTGCCACCATCCGCATGCGCGGCTGATGATTCCTGCTCAGGACTACATCAGGGCGTTGAGGATTCGCGGCAAGGTCGCGCGCATCGCAGACGAGGTGCTGTCAGGATACGACGCGGTGCTGGGACCGACCAGGGCTGTTACGGCAACTCCGATCGATCAGGACTTTCGTGGCGTGGTGGCAGGAACGGCGCGGGATACTCTCGGCGCGCTAGGGAACAGCGCGGGACTACCAGCCATCAGTGTGCCGAGTGGCTTTTCCGATGAAGGTCTGCCCACCGGCATCCAGTTCATGGGCCGGGCTTACGACGAGAACCGCATACTCGCAGTAGCTCGCGCATACCAGTCCCTCACCGACTGGCACACACGGCATCCGGAGGGACTTTAACAGGACGAGCAGGATTTCAAACTCTGCATCATATATCTATCCTGACCATCCTGTTAGGTTCTCCCACTACCACGTAGGCGCGTAATCATCGTAGCCGTTGTTGGTGAGGCGCTGCTGGTTGTGTCCATCGGCGTCCATCATGACAATCTCGCCGTCGCCGTCGAGGTACGACACGAATGCGATGCTCTTGCCGTCACGCGACCAGACAGGCTGGTCGTCCCGGACGCTGTTACGGGTCAGCCTGTTTACTTCGCCGCCACGCACATCCACTACATATATTTCAGGATTGCCGTCCCGGTCGCTGGTGAATGCTATTTTCCTGCCGTCGGGCGACCAGGCGATGTCGTACTCGACGCCGCTGCTCTCCGTGATGCGCTTCAACTCGGTGGCATCTGAATTCATGACATATATTTCAGGGTTGCCGTCGCGGTCGGATATGAAGGCAATCCTGTGTGAGTTGGGAGACCATATGGGGCTGTAGTCAGGTTGGTCGGTCAAGCGCACTTCGTTGACCCCGTCCGGATTTCGGATATAGATGCCCTGGCCCGGACCTTCACGGACGGCAAATACTACGCTTGAGCCATCAAAGGACCACCCCCCGACTTCATGGGCGACTATGGTAGTGAGTTCCATTGAATTTGAACCGTCATAGCCTGCGACATGCGTTGATGGGTCGCCACCGTTCTGTACAAGGTAGGCGAGGCGGTCGCTGGAGGGTGCCCATCTATGGTCACGGTGGGTGCCGTCCATCTTGCTTATGTGAGTTCGGCTGCCAGACTCTGTATTGAGGGCGATGACCTGAAGAGTATTATGTTCTTCGTCGCCTGACAGGAAGGCTACGTGCGAACCGTCTGGTGACAGGGAGGGGGCATACTCGCTCCCCGCGCTCTTCGTGAGATTGACGAGTTCCGCTTTCTCAGGGTCTAGTGAGAATATCTCGCGGTTCCCGTCGATGTCTGAGGTGAAAACGATGGGGTTACCAGCGGATGAGCAAGCGAGTGATACCAGTGCCAGCGCCAGTAGGGGCATTATAAGTAGTCGCATGTGCAAGCTCCTTCCACTTGTGCCTCAAATGCTTACTATTAGCACATCACAAGTATGGGATTTGCATCAAGCGTAGTTTGGTATCTTTATTGAACTATGTTTGATGTTTGGCAGTGTTCAACGGACTGCTGAGGTGCCACAGCCAGAAAAGTCGCCGTCCGCTTCAGCGGGCATTGCGCTCCAGCATGCTTCTGAGGCGGGCATTCTCGTCGGATAGGCGCTCTACCTCACTCTCCGAGGCGTTGAGTCTGTCGAGAAGGCGAAGGATGACCTCTACGCCGGCTAGGTTGACGCCGAGATTGTCCATGAAGCTGCGTATGCGTCGCACGCGCTCGATGTCGGCGCGCGAGAAGACGCGCTGGTTGCCGCCTGTGCGCGCTGGTTCGATGAGTCCCATCCGCTCGTAGTAGCGCAGCGTCTGTGTCTGAACACCAAGCATGCGCGCCGCGACACTGATTATGAATACGGGTTCGTTGTGGTCTAGCATCAGTTCGTCCTGTTGAATGGAAGTTGCCTCTCTCCGGTCATTCGCGCCTGCCGTTGGCTACCCGAAGACGCCTGAACTCTTCGAGCGCCGTCCTTTCGTCATCGCTGAGTGATGACGGCATCCGCGGCTTGACGGTCACATACAGGTCCCCGGCGGACGAGGGAGATTCACGTCTCGGCATTCCGTGTCCCTGGATGCGGATGCGCCTGCCCTCGCCACTGCCCGCAGGGACATTCAGCGCCAGCCTGCCCTTGAGAGATGTGAATTCGACCTCGCCACCCAGCAAAGCGTCCTCGAATGGCACTGTAAGGTCGGCGTAGAGGCTGTCGCCCTCGCGTCTGAAGCGAGTATGTGGCGCCACGTTGACGACGAGAAACACCTGGATGCCGTCGTCCAGCGATATGTGTACACGCGAGCCGTCGTCCACCGCCGCGGGGATGCTGACCTCGATTCGCCGGGTGCCCCCGTCCTTCGTGGGCACATTGATCATTCGCTTCGTGCTGCGGAATGCCTCTTCGAGCGTAATCGTAACGGGAATGTCATGGTGGTTTGGGCGTCCTGGACGGCTGCGCCGCCTGGTGTCTGTACGAGTGCCGCCGCCGTATCCTGAAGCCCCTCCGAAGATGTCGCCGAACCCGCCAAAGTTGTAATCGACGCGCGTGCCAGGCCCGAAACCGCCGCCGAATCTCGTGCCTGCTCGCGCCTGCTCATCGAGGCGGTCGGCATGCATCCAGTTGTCGCCGTAGCGGTCGTACTTGGCGCGACTGTCGGCGTCCGAAAGCACCTCGTTAGCCTCGTTGATTTCCTTGAACTTGCGCTCCGCCGTCTCATTACCCGGGTTGAGATCAGGATGATACTGGCGCGCCAGCTTCCTGAAGGCGCTTCGTATCTCCTTCTCATCCGCGCTGCGGGGAAGGCCCAGCACTTCGTAATAGTCTCTTGCCATGCCTGTTTCCTTCATGTTGTCCCTCCCCCCTCCAAGGGGCAAGAGCCTGCCCCTGAGAAGGCAGAGGTTAGAGCCTGTCCTGAACTTGTTCAGGAATGGGGGTGAAATGAACATACTTAAGCCGGATTATCTCAATACATCGATTTTAACATACTTGCAGCAAAAATAAAGTGAAAGTTGATATGAAGACTATATTGATATTGACATATAGAGACACATTACCTATAATTTACATAGTATTAGATATGAGTCGAAGCAACTAAGACTTGGTCACAGGAGGTTACGAGTGATTGACAGATTTACGGGTGCCATTCGCAGAATCGGCAACCACCGCTCCGGGCTTGACGCCTATCTCGGCAACGTGCAGAGAGGTGAATGCTCGTGCTGCCCCAAGTACGACGAAGCCCGCAAGGACTTCAACAACAGGATTCGCGGCGAATTCCGCGGCTTTCTCGGTTAGGTAAATTCCCCTCTCCCAGAGGGAGAGGGTCAGAGCCTGCCCCTGCGGAGGCGAAGGATGAGGCAAGGAAATCTCTTTCCCCTCGATGGGTCAAGGCTGGGATGGGGGTAGAGATCCTCGTCACCGCCTAGAGAAGAGTGTTTTTCAACCTGATTGAAAAGAAACATCATTAAAGGAGGTATTACCACTATGGTTATGCAGAGAATCGATCCGTTCAGAGAGTTCAGGAAGTTGGACGAGATGCTCAGTCGCGCTTGGCAGGGTGACGGTGATGGACATGCCGAGCGACGCTGGGCAATCCCCATCGACCTCACACAGGATGGCGACGATGTTGTGCTGCGTGCAACCGTACCGGGCGTGGCGCCCGAGGACATCGACGTAGCCGTTGAAGATGGCGTGCTGACAATCAGTGCCGAAACCGTGAACGATGGTGACTTTTCGTTCATCATCCGCGAGCGCAGGGCAGGCAAGCTCTACCGCGCGCTGCGTCTGCCGAACACTCTAGATGTCGGCAAGGCGGAGTCGGAGTACAAGCATGGCGTTCTAACGCTGACCTTCCCGAAGGTGGAGGCGGTTAAGGCGCGACGCCTGGAGATTAAGGGCGCATAGCGACCGGATGTAATACCGCTGCGTGAAAGCCGGATACTTTGCGTACCATCGCGAGGTATCCGGCTTCGTTTTCACATTACTCCGTCATATCGTTGTAGTTGTCCAAAATTTTCCTGATGGTGGATAGAAGATCTTCTATCTCCTTTTCGGGCATATCCTGCACCAGCGAGTCTTCATAGGCATGCACTCGTCTGTGAATCTCCAGCGCGAGGGCATTGCCTTCTTCAGTCAGCTTCAAAAGAACAACCCGTCGATCCCTGCGTGGTCGGCGCCGATATATAAGGCCCCTATCGACAAGCTTAGTCACCAAACGGCTTATGGCTGACACCTCAACTGGAAGCACATTGGCCAATTCCGTGGGTGTCCACTCCTCATCGGCTAGGAAGAGCCTGAGCAAGTCAAAATCCAGCGGAGTTAGATTGTATCGTTTCGTTTCGGCCTTCACTCCCTCTGCCACAATATTGAGCAAGACAGTTGCATGTTGCCCCAAGCCGTGCAGCGGCCTATCGGAATGGCTCCGCTGATCCGTATGAAAATTCCCTTGCCGCGTATTCGTCATGTCCTCAAGAGTCCTGTTCTGTTAGCTTTCGCTAGTAACTGCCCACTACAATCTAAAGCCCTTTCGTTGTCGTGTATTTCGAATCGAAAGAATTTTACGATGACTAGCTGGCATTTCCGATAGACGCCTCATATATCTGCGCTATTAATCTCTGTTGAGTTCGTACACTTAGAACTGGGGAATATAGTTATATTATATCACTGTTCATGAGATTATACTTTTCATCCAACAATAAAGCGACGTTACCGTTGTGGACATTAGGCACCGATTCGACCTCTGTACCGGGAATGCAGAGGGCTTTCTCTCACCGGAATACATCACTCTTGGTGCGTGCAATGGCGGCCTTCTTGGCATTGGCGACGCTCCTATTAATTCCTGAAAGTAAGTTAATCACAAGAACTCTGCCGCAATTTTCCAGTCGTCATTAGTATGTTAAGTCCCCTCTCCCACTGGGAGAGGGTTAGTGTGAGGGGAAACATAATCATTCCTGCGAAAGCAGGAATCCAGTAACTATGGATTGGGCTAATCTTCCATTTGTGAAATCCTCTTAGTAGTGAAAGAAAAATGCGTAAGGATAGTCAGAGAGGCGATATGCAGGTGTTTTCGCTCCCATCCTGACCTCACCCAATCTGTGGGATCAACAATATGCCTCGCTCAACACGTAAAGAGAGAACCCCTGCAGGCGTTATTGTGTATGTGGTAAGGGATTGCTGATATAATGTCGCTTGCGACATTGCTGGTACAACGGCGCTTGTGTCGGCGTTCACGAGATGGAGACGCAAGCATGACGATGAAGATATACACGAAGTCGGGCGATGCGGGCGAGACCGGCTTGCTCTTCGGTGGCCGCGTGCCTAAGAACGACCCTCGCTGCGTTGCCTACGGCGAGGCAGACTTCGCCACTTCTGCCATGGGCCTTGCGCGCGCGCTCTCACAGGACTCCCGCGTCAAGGAAATTCTGCTTCAGGTGCAGCGCGAAATGTTCACCTTGAGCGGCGAACTCGCCACCGACGTCGATAACTACGACTACTACAAGTCCAACTTCCACGCCATCAATGCCGAGAATGTGGACGTGCTGGAAACTCTAATCGACGAGCTGAGCGCGCAGGTGGAACTCCCGCCCAAGTTCATCATACCCGGCGCGTCCGCTGCGTCCGGCGCGCTCGATCTGGCGCGGAGCGCCCTGCGTGCCGCCGAGCGCAGCATAGTTGGGTTGCAGCAGCAGGACCTCCTGCCGAACGGCGAACTGCTCCGCTACGTCAACCGCCTCGCCGACCTGCTGTTCATGCTCGCGCGCTACGAGGACAGGGCGCTCCCCATGGACATCGTAACCGGCACCAGATTGGACGAAACTGACGAATAAGCGTAATCTCAGATCCCGTTCGCCCTGAGCCTGTCGAAGGGCATGTACGCAAGCCCGCAGGATATGAAAAACACCCCATCAATAGCAATCATCGACTACAAAGCTGGAAACATTCGCAGCGTCCAGAAGGCGCTTGAAGAATGCGGCGCTTCGGCGCATATCACCTCGGACGCCGATGAGATTATCTCCGCGGACGGCGTGGTCTTTCCAGGACAGGGCGCATGTGACGCATCAATGCAGAGCATCCGAGAGCGAGGCCTGTTCGATGTTATCAGGCGCTCGATAGGCAGCGGAAAGCCGTTCCTGGGCGTCTGCCTCGGTCTCCAACTGCTGCTGGAGTCGTCTGAAGAGGGCGACGAGACTTGCCTTGCGATACTGAAAGGCAGCACGAAACGCCTGCCGCCGGAAAAGACGGAACGTGTGGGCTTGAAGATCCCGCACATGGGTTGGAACAGCGTGTCCCTTTCCGTCGATCATCCCGTATTCAGGGGAATCCCCGACGACTCATACTTCTACTTCGTGCATAGCTACTACGCCGACCCCGACGACAAGGACATAGTGGCAGGAGTGACGAACTATGGCATAGACTTCTGCAGCGCGGTCGCATGGGACAACGTAGCAGCCGTGCAGTTCCACCCCGAAAAGAGCGGCGCCGTAGGCCTGCGCCTTTACCGCAACTTCCTGTCACTGGTTAAGGAGTGAAGAACAGAGTCCCTTCCCCCTCGACGGGGGAAGGTAAGGAAGGGGGTGAACCCCCAATGTCAAGTACGACTGTTTTCAATACTACCCTTCTTAGCCTTTAAGATTGGGGACTGCAAGGACGAGTAAGAAGACATGGAAGTAATCCCTGCCATAGACCTGCGCGGCGGCAAGTGCGTCCGCCTGTATCAGGGCGACTACGCGCAGGAGACCGTCTATTCCGACGACCCACTCGATACTGCGTTGCGCTGGGCCGATATGGGCGCGACACGTCTGCACATCATTGACCTCGACGGCGCGCGCGACGGCAGCCCGGCGAATCTGGAGGCAGTCAAGCGGATTGCGTCGGCGGTGGATGTCCCCCTGCACCTCGGCGGCGGCATACGCGACATGGATACCGCGCGCGTGGCGATTGACGCAGGCGTAAGCCGCATAATGCTTGGCACGGCGGCGTTCGAGGACGCGGACCTCATAAGCGCCCTGCTGAACGAATTTGGCGCCGAGAGCGTCATTGTCACCGTTGACGCCAAAGACGGTAAGGTTGCCCTGCGTGGCTGGACTGAAGGAACGAGTGCGCTCGCGACTGACCTTACGGCTGACATGGCGGCGCTCGGTGTGGTTCGCTTCCTGTACACCGACATATCCCGCGACGGCACTCTCACCGAGCCGAACTTCGATGGCGTAAGCGCGCTCATGAATCAGGGCGATATATACCTGATTGCGGCCGGTGGCATAGCAACCGTAGCGCATCTGAAACGTCTCGCCGAAATAGGCACGGAGGCAGCAATCGTCGGCAGAGCGATATATACCGGAGACATCGACCTCCGCCAAGCCATCGAAACATTAGACGACCTTAAATCTCCTCCCCTTTTGATGGCAGAGAGGCGGGGTAGGCGTGACAATCCTCCCCATCCCGACCATCGATGTAAGTTGCCAAGTTGAAAGACTAACCATGCTTACTAAGCGAATAATCCCGTGCCTCGACATCGACAAGGGCAGGGTAGTCAAGGGCATCAGCTTCGTGAACATAAGAGACGCCGGCGACCCCGCCGACCTAGCGCGCTTCTACGACAGGCAGGGCGCCGACGAACTGGTCTTCCTCGACATCACCGCAAGCTCTGACGACCGCGACATCATCGTGGATGTGGTCAAGCAGGTCTCTGAGCAGGTCTTCATCCCGCTCACGGTGGGCGGCGGCCTGCGTAATGTGTCTGATGTGCGCCGTATGCTGGAGGCGGGAGCGGACAAAGGCTCTCTCAATACGGCTGCGGTCGCCAACCCGTCACTGGTCGCGGAGGCGTCCGACTTCTTCGGCTCCCAGTGCATCGTCGTCGCCATTGACGCCAAGCGCGTCACACCTGACGATGAGCTAGGCGACGTCAACTTCGATGTGGCAAAAGGGCTGTCAACCGAGATGGCGCAGGAAATCGCACTCGACGAATCCTCCGGCTGGCAGGTGTACGTGCATGGCGGCCGCACCCCGATGGGCATAGACGCCGTGAAGTGGGCGCAAAAGGCAGCCGAGCTTGGCGCGGGCGAACTGCTGGTTACGAGTATGGACACCGATGGGCAGCAGACCGGCTACGACCTTGAATTGCTGCGCGCCATATCGGAATCCGTGACGATACCTCTGATTGCGAGCGGAGGCGCGGGCGAGCCGCGGCACTTGTACGACGCCCTCGCCGAGGGCAAGGCGGACGCAGTTCTCGCCGCCAGCATATTCCACTACGGCACGCACCCAATACCTGTAGTCAAGGAATATCTCACCGACAAAGGCATTCCAATAAGACCGCCAGGCGACTAAGACTGCCTCATGAACCCCTACCGTAACGGAGTCGCACCATGCCCAAGACAACCGTAATCATCACCGTTGACGGATATGACCCAGAGTACATACAGGCCTGCGAAGCGCCGAACTTGATGGCGCTGGCACAACAGGGCTTCTACCGTGTCGGAAAGTCGATGATGCCGTCGGTGACTAATGTCAACAACGTATCCATAGTGACCGGCGAGTACCCATCGGAGCACGGGATAAGCTCCAATTACAGGATGGTGCGCGAGACGGGCGAGGACATCTACATGGAGTCCGGCGAGTACATCCTGTCGGAGACCTTCTTCCAGCGCGCGAGCAAGATGGGCGCGAGGACGATCCTTTCTACCTCCAAGGACAAGCTGCGCACGCTGCTGTCCGATGGCGCGGACGTGGCTATCTCGTCGGAGCAGGCGCCAGTGTGGGCAGTCGAGGGCGTGGGACAGCCTCCCCCAATCTACTCCTTGGACGTCAACGGCTGGACCATACGAGCCGCAAGCCACGCGATGAAGCTCGAACCTGCCGACATCGTGTATATCTCGACTACCGATTTTGCCATGCACACCTACGCGCCCGACGAGCCGGAGTCGCAGCAACATATCTCCGTGCTGGACGACGCCATTGGCGAACTGGTGGACGCGCACCCCGATGTCACGTTGCTGCTGACGGCAGACCACGGCATGAACCCGAAGATGCGCATGGTGGACCTCGCGCACGTGCTTGCCGTAAAAGGGATCGGCGCGGAGGCGGTGCCCATCATCAAGGACCGCTACGTGGTGCATCACAACAACCTCGGCGGCTGCATGTTCATGTATCTTCACTCGCACGACGCGGCGCGGACAGACGAGGCGGCCGCCATTCTACGCGAGACGCCCGGCGTGGAGCGCGTGTACAGCCGGAAGGAGGCTGCGGACGAGCTTCGGTTGAACTATGATCGCATCGGCGACCTGGTCGTCACCGGCGATATCGACACAGTCTTCGGCCCGAAGGAGCTTGAAGACTCGTGGGACGACACCGGCGCGGGTCACAGCCTGCGCTCGCACGCATCGGCGCACGAGCAGGACGTACCGATAATCGGCTACAATGGTGACTTCGACGGCTTCGCATTCACGGAGAACCGGCACATCGGACAGTACGTGTTCGAGCGGGTGCTGGGCCATATACCCTCATCCTGAACACAGTCGTCTCCACCCCGTCATACTGAACGCAGCGCAGTGCAGCGGAGTGAAGAATCAAATCCTTGTAAGTCTGCATCTTAACGACTTGAGATTCCGCTCTTTCGATCACTGACACTGACCGACTGAAAGACTGACATACTCAAAAGGTGAAAACATGGCAGAAGTCAAACTCGACGAAAAGGGCCTCGTGCCCGCAATCGCGCAGAACGTGAACACCGGCGAAGTGCTCATGCTGGGCTACATGAACCCAGGTTCCCTGAAGCGCACACTGGAAGGCGGCGAGGTCTGGTTCTTCAGCCGCAGCCGCTCCGACCTCTGGCACAAGGGCGAGGTCTCCGGCAACTACATGCGCGTAAAGTCGGCGGCCGTCGATTGTGACGGCGACACGCTCATATTGCAGGTCGAGCCGGACGGCCCCATCTGCCACACCGGCGCGCCGAACTGCTTCTTCACTCCCATCGAAGAATTCCCCGAGTTCTACCGCGACGAGACCGGCCCCGGCGTTCTTGAAGACCTGTTCGCCCTCATACAGGACCGCAAGCACGAAATGCCCGAGGGTAGCTACACCACAAGCTTATTCGAGGGAGGGGCAGACCGCATAGCGCAGAAGGTCATCGAGGAGGCAGGCGAAGTAGCGATTGCAGGCGTGAAAGGCGACGGAGAGCAAGTCGCCGAAGAGATGGCAGACCTCCTCTACCACGCACTCGTGCTCTTATCCGCATCCGGCGCAAGACCCGAAGACGTCTGGGAGGTGCTCAGGGAGCGCGCGGACTAGGTGCTACAATGGCTTCAGACAACCCGTTGGTGAAAGGTTCTCGCCATGGAATGGAAAAAAGTCAACAGGCCACCGTCCCCTGAGTTTAAGCAATTTCAGAAGGACAGTAAGTGGTTCAGGGACAATTATTCTGAACTGAAGGCGCAGTACCCCGACCATAGCGTCGCGGTCTATCACGGCAAAGTTGTCGGCGCGTCGCCTGACAGTATAGCGCTAGTTGATGAACTGAGCGCCAAGGGGCTGCCTGTGGGACACATATACTTCCACTACATACATGGCAACGATTATCCGCGTGTCTTCGGCTCTTCTCTTCACTGGCCCGCGCTCAAGCAGGATTAGCGGCAATGACGACCGGATTTTTCGTAGCCGACGGCGCTTTTCGCAGCCCATACATCGATGTGGTATTGACATTTCTTGACGCGGACAGTCAATCAATCGAAATTGAATTCGTGGTCGATACTGGAGCCGACCATACCTTGCTTTCCCCCTCAGATGCCCGGCGTCTCCAAAACGAGTTGGGACTTGATATTCGGACTATGCCACGAGGCAACCCGATTGGTGGCATTGGCGGCTATGCCGAGACCAGATTAGTCAACGCGACGCTAGTCATCGGTAGCTACCAGACGACAATGCCGCTCCATGTCGTCGATATACCACCTGGCCCGTCTGACATGCCCTCCCTGATTGGCAGGGACATCATCTACGACTTCGCTCTCTTCATGGAACACGGCGCGGACAGGCTGCATCTACTGAGAACGGGCGAAGAAATCATCCCACTGCTTGAATCCTGACGCAATGCGCTAGTCCCCACTCCCTGACGGCTGACTGCTCACCGCTGACACCTGCACCTTGTCCGCAGCCTGCGCCTCCTGCATCGCCCGAATCGCGATCTCGATCTGGTCGTCCTCCGGTTGCCGCGTCGTCAGCGATTGCAGCGCCAGGCTTGGCGCGGTAATCAGGTTCACCAGCGGATTCCCCGCATGCCGCCCGCTGAAGCGTATGACCTCGTAGCTCACAGCCGCTATCGCAGGCACCAACACGATCCGCGACGTAATCAGCCACCAGAACGGCTCGCGCCCCACGAAGATGAACGCCAGTATCGCCACCACCATCACCACCAGCAGGAAGGCCGTCCCGCAGCGCGGATGAGCCGTCGGGTACTTGCGGATATGCTCCACCTCCAGCGGGTCGCCCCGCTCCTGCGCGTGCACCGTCATGTGCTCCGCGCCGTGATACATGAACACCCGCCGAATGTCCTCCATGCGGCTTATCAGCAGGATGTACCCAAGGAACAGCAGCAGCCGTATGATGCCCTCCGCGATGTTCGCCAGCAGCGCGGAACCCATCAGCGTTTCCAGCCAGTCGCTCGCGAACACGGGAATCAGGAAGAAGATGCCGATTGCCAGGCTTAGTGACACGAGCATCATCCCGGCCATCGAGCCCTTGCTTATCTCCTCGCCCTCAGCCTCCGCCGCCACGTTCGCCGAATAGCTCAGCGCGCGCATGCCCAGCGTCAGCGTCTCCGCCATCGCGATCACTCCGCGCACCAGCGGTATGCGCCGCAGCCTGCCCGTGTAAATCGAGGTCAGCGGGTGCCGCATCGTCGCCACCGTGCCGTCCGGACGCCGCACCGCCACCGCGATGTTGCGCTGCCCGCGTATCATCACGCCTTCGATGACCGCCTGCCCGCCGTACATCGGTCTTTGTTCTCTGCTCATACTTCCTCGCGCAACGAAAAACGGAGATGAGCGCACCCATCCCCGTTCGATAATTCAATGAATGTCAGACGCCACCCGGAATTACAACCTCTTGCGCCTGTACGGGCGTCCGGCCGGTCGCCCCTACGCCGACGTCGGCCTAACTCTGCGGCAGGTTGAACCGGCGCATCAGCCGTTCCACGCGACCCTCGGTGTCGATGATGCGCTGCTCGCCCGTGAAATACGGGTGGCACAGGTTGCATATCTCCACGCGGAACTTGGGCAGCGTCGATCCTGTCTTGTAGGTCGCGCCACAAGAGCATGTCGCCTCTGCATCCGGATAGTATGTCGGATGAATCCCCGGTTTCATATCGCCGTTCCCTTCTTCACATTGCCCCTTCCCCTTCGACGGGGAAAGGTTGGGATGGGGGTGAGTAGGAAAAACATCCTACCCGTCCTGTCCATCGTTGTCGGTTCCGCTATGGATACACACTCGCCCGCTTCTTGTCGCGCGTCTTGTGCTCGAACTTCACCTTGCCGTCAATCAGCGCGAACAGCGTATGGTCCCTGCCCAAGCCCACATTGTTGCCGGGGTGGATGCGAGTGCCGCGCTGCCGCACGATAATCGAGCCTGCCGTCACGAACTGGGTATCGTAGCACTTCACGCCCAGCCTCTTCGCGTTGCTGTCTCGTCCGTTTCGCGTGCTGCCGCCGCCCTTTTTATGTGCCATTGGTTCACCCCCATTCCTGAATCGAGTTCAGGATAAACTCCGGCCTTCCCCATCGAGGGGGAAGGGATTATGCAAACTTCTTACTTGCTGTATGAGATGTCCGTCACCCGCAGCTCCGTGAAGTTCTGCCGGTGGCCGTTCTTCCTACGGTAGCGCGTCTTAGCCTTGTACTTGAAGACGATGACCTTCTTGCCGCGCCCCTGCTGCACCACCTCAGCCGTGACCTTCGCGCCCTCGACAGTGGGAGCGCCAACCATCACCTCGCCGTCGTCGTCCGAGAGCAGACGCACATCGTCAAACTCGATGAGGTCTCCCTGGTCGCCGGGCAGGTACTCTACGCGCACCGTATCGCCGGGCTGCACCCGGTACTGCTTGCCGCCTGTGTTCACAATTGCATACATGTCATTCTCGCGGGTATCTGATACTGAAATCTTTCGTGGGTTACAAACACTAATTGTATGTGCGCGGCGGCAGTCGGTCAAGTGTTATCAGCTGCGAGACGATTTGACAAATGCTCTTCGACCAGCAGATTCGTGCTGCCCGCGAAAGCGGGGGCCAGGATTGGTGGAATTACAGGCGTCCTGATGCGCTTCACCCCCATTCCCCTGCCTTCGCAGGGGCAGGCTCTGAATCGAATTCAGGACAGGCTCTGGCTTTTGCACACGTATGGCATTTGAGAAGGCTCTTCACCCCCATCCTAACCTTCCCCCGTCAAGGGGGAAGGGACTTTTGGCTTTGCCCTCACCCCCTGCCTACGCAGGGGCAGGCTCCAGCCCTCGCCCAGAGGGAGAGGGGACTGGTTAGGCTGTCAGTATTCAGTTGTGAGTGGGGGAGTGGGTTGCGCTAAGGCTCTTCGTAGGGGATGGTCCAGTTGATGGGGGCGATCCAACAGATGTTTTCGAAGTGGATGGGACTGTGTGGGTAGCGGGCGTTGCGACGGGTCAGGTATGCCTTGTAGCGTGCCTTGAACTGTTCGAGTGTGTCATCGCTACGCAGAAAGTGTCTTCCCCCGGGCGCTCCCATGGTGATTAACTTGTGGTTTTTCTCATTCAGCGCGTTGCCCTTGCAGTCGTGCCGCCTGTCTTCGCAGGAGCAGGGGTATGAATAGACTTTGTAGTACACGGGGCCGTGCAGGCTGTACTCGATGTCTTCTTCGAGTTGACGCTCGTATTCCTCATGGAGAAGGCGCTCTTCTCTTTCTTCAGGAGTCTCCACGGGTTCGGGCGACTCGCCAGTCGCCCCTACTTCTGTGAAGTCGAAGACGCAGTGCAGCAGTTCCTTCGATGCTGACATCCTGTGGTTGGGCTTGAAGTCCGGAAGCTCTCCCTGCATTGCCTGTATGAGGAAGTCGATGACAAGACCGCCGTTGTCTGTCTTCTCCTGCGCTAACTGCGCTATCTCCGTGCTTATGCGCGTGTCTGCTCTGCGTGAGTCGCGGCGCTCCCTCCTCGTGGGAGGCTCCAGGTTCAGGTTGTTTACGAATGCGTGTATCTGCACGCCGGTGAATTTTTCGAGCAGGCGCGCGGCTTCGAGCCTGTGGCAAGCTTTGAAGTCATCGAACTCGCCTTTCATCGCGGAGACGAGGAAGTCAAGTATCAGCCCTCCGTCGCCGGTCTTTTCGAGCGCCATCTGTCTGAAGGACTCGACGAATTCTTGGCGGTTGTTCTGTTCAGTTGTGAGTTGTGAGTTCACAGTTTTCAGTTTCCCCTTGCCCCGCCCCTTAACTAACAGGATGGACAGGATGGATAGGATAGATGGTTTGTTGCCTTGTAATAATCATACGTTCTGTATTGTAAGTACGAATGCGCGGCTTGTCAAGGGTTAATTCTATCAGGATGTACAGGCCCGTCATAAAATCCCCGTCTCTCTCAACCGCGCCACCAGATACTCCATCGGCCTGTCACCCTTCACGCTGTTGCAATGCCCGCACAGCAGTTGCAAGTTTTCGATATGGTCAGTCCCGCCCTTAGAGCGCGGGATGATGTGGTCCAACAGCGAAAGGGGTTTCTGAGTCGGATAGCCCATGCGCTCAGAGGATGTATTGGGGATTCTCGGTACGTCAGTCCATATATTACGTCAGTCCATATATTTTGAAGGGGCTTCCCTTCTTATTCGTCAAGGTAGATTTTCAACCCATCGAGTCGAGGTGTGCCGTCCCGCTTCTTATGGATTCTGCCCTTCGTCCACCACTCTTCTAAATGCTCCAGTCTGTACCCCCAGCCACGCGTCGGCCCCGGAGTAGTACCACGCCATGTGAATTTACCCGAATCACTGTCAGGTATTGGAGCAGTAAGGTTATCAAGGCGATAGCGGCGACCGTTTTCATCGACATAGCGGAAGCGCTTCATGAATTGTTCGCTGTATCTTTGGTCAGAATACTTGTGGAATCCTCGATTCCAAGTGGTGTTGTCGGACTTTGTGTAAAAGAGGATTATGTCTGCTATGTTTCCATAGTAGTTGGCAGTATTGTGACTCTCAGTTCGCTGCCAAGTGATTTAGTTTCGGAAACTTGTTCTACCAAAGACAGCATCCGTGACCAGCTTCAGATAATGACTCGCCGTAGGATCACAATGCAGGTACACGCTTCCCGTATCCTTCAACACCCGCCGCATCTCTAGTAGCCGCACCGCCATCATGCATAAGTAAGACTGCATCCCCTTCCCATGCGTCAATCCCGCCGCTTCCAGCGTCTTGTAAATAGCAGGCTCCTCATCCGCAATCAGCCCCATCCAATCCACATTCATGACCGACAGCGTCCACGTATCCTTGAAAGCAGCCCCCGCCGCCGCGCTCCCCACCGGTGCGGAGTAGTTACGGTTGGAGTTGAACGGCGGATCCAGATAAATCAAGTCAACCGACTCGCTGTTCATGCCCCGCAGGATGTCGAGGTTGTCGCCAGTCCAGATGGTTTTATCCACAAAATCGGCTCCATACGTCGCGCTCCACATACATATTTCCTGCCCAAAGACTACCACATCCCCAAAGGACAAGGTGTGCGCAAAGTCTCTTCCTCCTCGACGGGGGAAGGCTAAGATAGGGGTGAAATCGTATCAATTGCTATGCAATAGCGAGAGCTTGTTTGCAAACTAATGTACAATAACTGATACTAATCCTGAGTTGAGAGGTCACCCGGATGGTTAACTCACTCCAAAAAGCGTCAGTAGCCCGGCTGAAAAGGCTGATTTCAGATTACGATGATGCCAAAAGCAGTCCATATAGTTTTGACAGTCGCAAACTTACCGATGGCGAAATCCAGCAATACATCACCAGGAGTATTGCGGCAATATATCAAATAGCAGGGCATAGCTCCGTGCATTGTATACAGGCTTCAGGAATAATAAAGTCCACTGTAATTCCTTCACCTGCGAAGAAATTAGAAATGCTGATGGGAATAATCAAAGCGCTCCTTGTTGACCTAGAAGATGGGTTTATCACAAGCCATGCTACTCTAATCCGTGGCGAACTCTTTGATGATTTCCTTGAAATGGCGACACATCTCATCGAAGAAGGATACAAAGATGCCGCCGCGGTTATTTCCGGCACCGCGCTAGAAGTTCATCTGAAAAAACTCTGCGAAAATCGTGACATTGCTGTGGAACAGGAAAGAAACGGCAACATTCAACCCATCAAGACGGATAGACTGAACGCCGAGCTTGCAAAGTCCGAGACTTACAACAAACTCGACCAGAAGAGCGTTACTGCTTGGTTAGACTTACGCAACAAAGCTGCACATGGCGACTATCAAGAATATGACGAGGCGCAAGTGACACTGACAGTTGGCAGTGTTCGGAATTTTATCGCGCGTCATCCTGAGTAACGCTTTCAGGCAGCCGGTTCAGACATAGATATCCCCTCTATCCATGTCAGTTCGCTCCCTTGACACCCCAAACACCCGCGCCTATCGTGAACATGCATTCAGCCACAGATCAAGGAGGTCAGCGATGCCGCGAGTCGAACTCCCTGACTATCTCGATAAAGAAGAAATCTTTCGGTCGCAACGACGGTATGACACCATGATGAAAAATCTCTGGAAGTCATACCCGTCGCTGCTGGAGAAGTACCCGGACCAGTGGATACTATGGGATGGCGAGGGCGTCATTCACGCATGCGATACAGGCAAAGAACTGCTTCGGTACATTGACGACAACAACATCAACACGAAGCAAATGAAGATAGAGCATCTCGAAACCAACCCAAGGACGATGAGACTTTAGGAATGCCTTCACTACTGGGCCGCGACATCCTCGATGAATGGCACATCGAGTACAGCCGAAAGCGCAACCTGCTGCGCTGCACAATTTAGATAGCCATCCTCAATACCCCCATTCCCTCCATCCTGTCCATCGATGTTAGCCCTCGTCGGGATAGGTCAGAGCGAATACCTTGTCCGGCTTCCAGCGCTGCAACTCGACGTTGTAGGCGACTATCGCGAGGAAGCGGCCGTCCGTGGTGTAGGCGCGGCAGCGTTCGCCGGGTTGCGGCTGTTGTGGCTGCGAAGCTGCGCTGTCGGTATCGCCACCTGCACCGTTCCCTGCATCAATAAGGCGTCCGTTGCGTATCATCTCCTCGATGCGCGTCCCGACGATGATAGCGCGAAGCCCGCGCAGCGCGACGTCGGGCGAGTGCATCACATCCTGCCAGGTGCCGTCCGCGAACCGCTCTTCGGCTTCGTCAAGCGACAGGGCGTCATCGACCGAGAACGCGCCGCTTCGCAGCCGGGCGAGCGTCTTCATGTGGCCGCCGCAGCCGAGCGCCTGCCCCAGGTCGTGCGCCAGCGAGCGCATGTAGAAGCCCTTGCCGCAGTCCACCCGAAGCGTGACGACTGGAGGCTTCCAGTCCTCGACGGCGATGGCATGCACCGTGACCGGTCGCGGCTCTCGCTCCACCTCCACGCCGGCGCGCGCGAGATCGTACAGCCGCTTGCCGCCCTGCTTGAGCGCGCTGTACATGGGAGGCACCTGGAATATGTCGCCCGTGAAGGCAGGCAGCGCGCTCTCGACGTTCGCAAGCGTTACACCTGAAGAGTCTCGCCGCTCCGCAACCTCGCCGAGCGCGTCGTAGGTGTCGGTGGAGACGCCCAGCTCGATGGAGGCGAGGTAGGACTTGGCGCCGCCCACGACGTCCTCCATGAGGCGGGTCGCCTGCCCAAGGCACACGGGTATGACGCCGGTGGCGATGGGGTCGAGCGTGCCGCCGTGCCCGACGCGGCGCTGGCGAGATGCGCGCTTGATGCGGCGCACGACGTCCATCGAGGTGATGCCGTAGGGCTTGTCGATATTTAGGATGCCGTCGATGGTTGCCTTGCCGGATCGTGGCATCAGGGAGCCTCGTCGTCCAAGTGCCTGGGCGGGTTGCGGCCAATCAGGTCGAGCATGTCGGCGCCCTGTTCGATGGACTCGTCGAGCTGGAACGACAGGAAGGGTGCGAACTTGAGCTTGAGGTTGCGCTTCATGGTGCGATGGATGTAGCCGCCCGCGCTTTCGAGCGCCGCCTGCGCGTCCTGCTTGGCGTCCTGGTCGCCGAACACGCTGAAATAGACCTTCGCGCTTCGCAGATCGCGCGATGTCCGCACCTCGGTGATGCTGATGAGCGAGGAGAGGCGCGGGTCGTTCATCTCGACCGCGAGGATGCGGCTGATCTCCTGGCGCACGAGCATATTCACGCGGTCCATTCGGCGGTTCATGGGGGATTACCTCGATGGTAGGGGGTGGGGAAACTTCACCCCCATCCTAGCCTTCCCCCGTCAAGGGGGAAGGGACTTGATAAGGACAGTGAACTAACCTTACCCCATCAAGGGGGAAGGAAATTCTATTACTCGCATCCTAGACATCGCCCCCATCCTAGCCTTCCTCCATCGAGGGGGAAGGGACTTGATAAGGACAGTGAAGGGGTTAGCGGACGCGCTCGGAGCGATGCGCCTCCAGGATGTCGCCTTCCTCGAAGTCGTTGAAGCCGTCAAGCGTGAGACCGCCTTCAAAGCCTGTGTTGACTTCGCGCACGTCGTCCCTGAAGTGCTTGAGGCTGGCGATGGGTCCGGAGAATAGCTGTGAGCCGCCGCGCATGACATGTATGGTCGAACTTCGTTGTATCTGACCGTCGTTGACATAGAAGCCCGCGACTTTGAGCCGCCTGCCCACGCCGAAGATGGCTCGGACTGTGGCGTGTCCCTCGGTAACATCCCGATAGACGGGTTCGAGCAATCCTGTGAGCGCGCGTTCGACGTCTTCCAGCAGGTTGTAGATGATGTTGTAATGGCGGATTTCAACGCCTTCCTGATTGGCGAGCGCCATCGCGCCTTGTCCTGGCTCGGTGTTGAAGCCTACGATAATCGCCTGGGATGCGAGGCCAAGCATGACGTCGCTTTCCGTAATCGCGCCGCTTGCGACATGGACGATGTTGACCCTGGTCTGCTCGGTGTTCAAGCCGTTGAGCGCGCCTTTGACCGCTTCGACGGTGCCCTGCACATCGGTCTTGATGATAAGGTTGAGCGCCTTGACCTCGCCTGCGGCGATGCGGGTGTGTACGTCTTCAAGGGTAGGGCCTGCCGCTCGCTGCCGCTCTGACTGGCGAATGCGCTCTTCTGCGAGTTGACGCGCCGAGCGCTCGTCCTGGGCGACTTCGAGAATGTCGCCGGCTTCGGGCACTCCGCTGATGCCGAGGATTTCGACCGGCTGAGAGGGAGTCGCTTCTTCGACAGGCTCTCCGCTGTCCGTGTGCATCGCGCGAATTCGCCCGCGCAGGGTACCGACGACAACATTGTCGCCGACCCGCAGCACGCCGGTCTGGACGAGGACCGTGGCGACGGTGCCGCGGCTGCGGTCAATTCGGGCCTCAACGACGACGCCCCTGGCTTCCTTTCCGACATTTGCCTTGAGTTCGCTGACTTCGGCGACAACGGAAAGGTTGTCGAGGAGGTCGTCCACGCCGTCGCCGGTCAGCGCGGATACGGGCAGCGCGATGACGTCTCCGCCCCACTCTTCGATGAGCAGGTCACGCTCGGCGAGCTGACGCTTTACGCGTTCTGGGTCGGCTTCGGGGCGGTCAACCTTGTTGATGGCAACGACGATGGGGACGCCTGCCGCCTTGACGTGATTGATTGCCTCTTCGGTCTGAGGCATTATGCCGTCGTCCGCGGCGATGACGAGAACCGCGATGTCGGTGACTTGCGCTCCTCTAGCCCGCATGGCGGTGAATGCCTCGTGGCCCGGTGTGTCGAGGAACGTGATGAGGTTTTCGTCGTAGTTGACCTGATATGCGCCGATGTGCTGCGTAATGCCGCCAGCTTCGCCTTCGACTACGTTGGTCTTGCGGATGGTGTCGAGCAGAGTGGTCTTGCCGTGGTCAACGTGTCCCAGAATCGTGACGACCGCGGGGCGCTCTTCGAGCATGGAGGGATCGTCGTCTTCAGTGGAGGGTACGATGGAGCCGACTCCGGCTTCCTCTTCGAGGGGAAGCACATCGAACCCGAACGAGGGTGCAATCTCGGCGACGAGGGCGTGCTGCACGACTTCGTTGATGGAGAACATGTACCCGGTACGCATGAATTCCTTGATGACCTCAATGGGAGTTGTTTCCATGAGTTCCGCAAGGTCGTGGACGGCTATTGCGAGAGGAACTTCAAGAGGCTCCAGCTCATAGTCGTCATCGTACTCGTAGTATTCATCATACTCGTCATCGTAGCCGTGATCCGCAGTTCCGTTGTACTGGTCCTGCCATTCAGCAGCGTCGGCTCTGTTAGTCATTGGCACCCCCACTGTGTACAACGCGCTGTCGATTTGCCGGCGCAATTGCGTGTGCTTTCAAGTCCGCGATTACCTTGTCCCACTCAGTATCATCAATTCTCGTGCGCAGGGTGTGTTCCAATCGATTCTTTCTAATGCCGTCCACGGCTGCCGCACATTTCGGGCACAGATAAGCGCCTCTGCCGGAGAGTGTGCCGCTCGCGTCGAAGGTGACGCCATTGTTCCGGTCTGCGACGATTCGCAGCATCCCTCTCTTTGAATTCTTTTCCCTACAACCGACACAACTGCGCAGGGGAACGTGGCGTTTCCTCGCGCTCATCCTCTAGCGCCGCCTTCTCGGTGGCCTGCGTCGCCTGCCGCCTCCACCCGGCGATTGCTGGTCAGGGCGCCTTCTGTTGCGGCGCGATGCGGTAACGCCTCCGCGCAAGCCCGCGATGTCCTCTGCGAAGCGAATGCGGCCCGGTGCGTCGTCATCCGAGCGAACGGGCCTGCGAACACGCGGGCGCCTGACCTGCCAGACGTCTTCAGGCAGGTCGCGCAACGATGTTGACTGGTCCTCAGGTTCGGGTTCAGGTTCAGCAACTACCGGTTCGAGAGCGGGCAGAGGCTCTATTACCTCTGCGGGAGTCTCTATGACCTGCGAGACTTCCGGCTGCGGGGTGTCCTCGACAACTTCGTCAGCGACGGTTTCGACGACGGCGTCCACGGGTTCAAGCTCTGCCGCTGCAGGCTCGACCTGCTCAATAACCTCGACCGGTTCAACTTCTACCGCTTCTTCGGCGACTGCCTCCACGATGGCAGGCTCAACAACTACAGTTTCGGGAGTCGGGTCAATCTCCGCTGCTACCGGCACAGGCTCGGCTTCAATTTCGGAGTCCTCAGCCGCGACTTCAACTTCAACCGGTATCTCTTCGACAGCCACGGCGTCGATGACAGGCTCTTCCACGAGGGTATCCTCGGCGGGTTCCTGCGCTGCGGCCAGTTCGGCCTCTGCCGCTGCTAGAGCGGCTGCGGCGGCCCGGGCCTCGGCGGCGAGTTTCGCGCGTTCCTGCAACTCGACCTGGTACTCGACATCACTCTTGATGTCCACCTTCCATCCGGTCAGACGAGCGGCGAGCCTGGCGTTCTGCCCTTCGCGTCCGATGGCAAGGGAGAGTTGTCGCTCAGGAACGACGGCCATTGCCAGCTCGTCGTCATGATTCAACTCGACCTTCATCACCTGCGCGGGACTTAGGGCGCTGGCAATGAATATGGGGACTTCCTTGTTCCATTCCACAACGTCAATCTTCTCACCGTGGAGTTCGTTGACGATGTTCTGGATACGGACGCCACGCAACCCCACGCAGGAGCCTACGGGATCGACGCCGTCCTGCCGGGCGCGAACCGCGACTTTGCTGCGTGAACCGGGCTCTCTCGCGATAGCCTCGATCTCGACCGCTCCGCTGAATATCTCAGGGACTTCCATTTCGAAGAGGCGCCTGAGAAGGAGGTTGTCGGCGCGTGAGACTATCAGTTCCGGTCCCCTGAGAGTGCGCTCAACAGACTTGAGCAGTACGCGCATTTTCGTATTGCTGCGATAGCGCTCGGTGGGCACCTGCTCGCTGATAGGCATTATTGCTTCAGAGCGACCGAGGTCAACGGTAATGTGGCGCGGCTCGATTTTCTGAAGAGTGACGAGGAAGACCTCCCCCTCTTTGTCCTCGAACTGCTTGAACACGACCTCGCGCTCTGCATCGCGGAGTCGCTGCATCACGACCTGCTTGGCGGTCTGTGCGGCGATGCGACCCGGAATATGGGGCATGCTCTCGGTGATGACGACATCGCCAACCTCCGAGTTGCTTACAATTTTACGGGCGTCGGGCAGAGTTATCTCCGCCTTATCGTTGATAACGTCGTCCACGACGGTTTTAAGGACGTGAACGGTTACATCCCCTGAGCCCGGATCGAGCTTGACCGAGATGTTCTGACCATCGGCTATGCTGTCCTTCCTGTAAGCGGAGACCAGTGCATCTTCGATTGCTGAAAGAACAGTCTCCTTCGGAAGGCCGCGCTCTGCGGCGAGTTGTGTCAAAGCGACAATGAAATCGCTCTTCATTCCTCAGCCACCTCCTGTGTACTGGCTTCCGTATCCCCCCTGTAACAAAGAAAGTGGGACAAGCCCACTTCCCGCAAAGGACGATTTCCGCGCGAGTCGAACATAAAAATGCCCGACAAGTCTATCGACTAGAAGTATAGCATTTGACGCGTTTATGCACAACCTCCCCGTAAGGCAGAAAGGAATCTTGCATAAGTGCAGTTTTAGCGATGATGCAGGTATGTTCACCCACATCCTGACCTTCTCCCATGAAAGGGTTCAGAGGGGAAGGTATTGAAAATAATGGTGCTTGCGGTTGCAATTTCACCCCCATCCCTGAATCAAGTTCAGGGCGGGCTCTAACCTTCCTCCGTCAAGGGGGAAGGGACATTGAGCGGCGTTTGCAGCCGTTTTAAGCATTTGACTACCCTTGTCAGCCATGGAAGGGGGGGAAGGGACTAATGCAAGATTCTCAAGGCAGAATCATACGGGAGATTGACTTGCGGATGATAGATTTCAGACATGGTTGAGTTTCGAGTAATCCATCTCGCCGTGTTATGAGTTCGTGATAAGATATTCGCATGGCGCCGCTGAATTACGACGGACGAACACTGCAATCCCAGGTGGGCGAAAGCATATTCGACTATGCTGACGCCCTGAGCGTACGTGTGCCCACATCTTGCGGCAGGACCGGGGAGTGCCATGAGTGCATCGTGGAGATTAGAAGAGGCATCGAGGCTCTGTCGCCATTGACAGACGCGGAGGCTTTTCTGCGCGATGACTACAGGCTGGCTTGCCAGGCGAGAATCATTGACTCAGACGCGGATGTGGAGTTCGCTGTGCTACGCAGGCAGCCGCGTATTCTGACCCACTCGGTCCGACGTGAGATCGAGCTATGTCCCCTGACGCGGCGAGTTGATGATGGAGTCTATTTCGGAGAGAGGCGAATCGACGACTATCGCGGGCAAGTGTACGGCGTTGCAGTAGATGTGGGCACGACGACAGTGGTGCTTAACCTTCTGAATCTGGAATCGGGGGAGATTCTGGATACTGCGTCATTCGAGAACCCCCAGCGCTTTGGCGGCAGCGACATCATGCACCGCATATCTTATGATGGCGGCGATTTCCCCGGTGAACTCCGGCAGGTGATGCTGTCGGCATTAAACTTCGAGATAGGCGAGCTTAGCAGGCGGCATGGCTTCCACCGAAGGCGCATCTACGAAGTAGTCGTAGTCGGGAACTCCACGATGCGCGACATCTTCTTTGGGCTGGATGTGCAGCCGATAGGGGAGCGCCCGTATAAGTCGGTAACTGAACTTGACATGCTGGAGGGACGGCGTCGAACGACCGCGCTGAATGTGAAGGCGTCGGACATGGGGCTGCGCGTGTTTCCGGACGCGAACATATATGGAGGACCTCTGATCGGATCGCACGTGGGCGCGGATGTTGCGGCTGACCTGCTGGCCGTTGGCGTGGATGAGGAAGACGAAGTGGTTATGCTGGTGGATGTGGGAACGAACACGGAGGTTGTGCTAGGCAACCGGGACAGGCTCATGTCGGCGTCCTGTCCGGCCGGACCGGCGTTCGAGGGCGGGCAAGTGCGCTACGGAATGCCGGGTTATGACGGTGCCGTGGAGAGTGTCAGCCTAAACGGTGACAGCATATCTTATCGTACTATTGGCGACGCGCCACCGCAGGGGATATGCGGCTCCGGACTGGTGGACTTACTGGCTGAATTGCGGCGAATTGGCAAGATGAACGAACTGGGAGTGTTTGAAGGCGGTGACCGCGAATTCGCATTCGTGCCGGAGACGGGAATGTCGCTGTCAAGGGCGGACATCAGCGCACTGGCACAGGCAAAGTCCGCCAACTATTCTGGACAATTCATCGTGCTGCGTAACTATGGAGTGCCGCCTGAAGGAATCTCAAAGCTGTACCTTGCGGGCGGGTTCGCCAACTACATCAATGTGGCTAACGCCGTGAATATCGGCTTCGTTGCGAATCTGCCGGAAGAGCGCATCGTGAAGGTGGGCAACGCATCGCTGGAAGGTGCGACGATAATGCTGCTTTCAGGTAAGCTGCGCTCGCGTATCGAGCAGTTGGTGCAGACGATACAGCATATTGAACTTGAGACAACGCCGGATTTCTTCGACATCTTCGTCGAAGGCTGCATGTTCGATCCGATGAAGATGGATATTACCCAGGAGTAATGAAATGTCATTCAAAGTTCTGGTAACGGATTATGTCTGGCCCTCGGTGGAACCGGAGCGCGCCGTGCTCGCGAAGATTGGCGCGGAACTGGTGGTGGCTCCGAATGGCGAAGAGGAAACGCTTGTCGGGCTTGCGAAGGATGTTGACGGCATACTGACATGCTTCGCGCAGGTTACGGACAAGGTTGTGCGAGCAGCCGAGAAGTGCATCGTAATAGGGCGCTATGGCGTGGGAGTGGACAATATAGCGGTTGATACAGCTACGGAGCTGGGTATGGCCGTTACGTACGTGCCGGACTACTGCGTAGATGAGGTGTCAGACCATGTGATGGGGCTGCTTCTGGACTGGAATCGAAGAATTTCTCTGTTCGACAGTTCGGTGAAGGGCGCGGGCTGGGGGAGTGTGCCGCTCACAATGCGGATAATGCGGCTACGCGGCAAGAAGCTGGGAATTGTTGGGTTCGGAAGGATCGGCAGGGCAGTGTGCGCGAAGGCGCTGGCGTTCGGCTTCGAGGTACTGGAATACGATCCATTTGTTTCGTCGGAGCAGGCTGCAGAAGCAGGAGCCAGGTCGGTAGATTTGGAGACGCTGCTGCGGGAGGCGGACTTCGTAACCCTACACTCGCCGCTGACGCCGGACACGGAGAACCTCATCGGCGCACCGGAGCTTGCGCTGATGAAAGAAGATTCCTTTCTGATCAACTGCGCCAGAGGACCGCTGATTGACGAGAACGCGCTGTACGAAGCGCTCAGCTCCGGCAGGATCGGCGGCGCAGGGTTAGATGTGCTGGTGGACGCTCATCCGTCGCCTGATAACGAACTGCTTAAGCTGGACAATGTAGTGGTTACTCCGCATGTGGCGTTCTTTTCCCAAGAGGCTGTGCTGGAACTCGAGGAGCGAGCAGCAGGTGAGGTGGCTTCCGTGCTGCTTGGGCAGATGCCGGACAATCTGGTGAACACCGCGGTCCTCAATCATCCTGATCCGAGGCATGCGCTATCGGCGTAGAGGTGGGATGTCTGTTAGTTCTCATTCAATCGTTTACATATTCGATTTTTGAGAAATTTGAAAGGGCGTGCCTTAGATCGCATAGATAGGGCTTTCATCTCCATCCCTTCGGCAAGCTCAGGGCAGGCTCTAGTCTTCCCCCATCAAGGGTTCAGAGGGGTAGGTATTGAAATAATCGTGCTTGCGGTTGGGATTTCACCCCCATCCCTGAATCAAGTTCAGGGCGGGCTCTAACCTTCCCCCATCAAGGGGGAAGGGACATTGAGCGGCATTTGCAGCCGTTTTAAGCATTTACCTACCCTTGTCAGCCCGTCAAGGGGTAGGGGATTTGTGAAATCGACTCTGATTCTTAGCAAATTCCTTGTGCGGCTCTTCCAGCCGTGCTAGGCTAAAAACATATATTGTTGAAATAGGCATTTGCGCCTGTTTATCCAAGATTGCTCGCTCCTTAGCTGAGTGCGCCTTATGTGAGGTGCAGGTGCATCCGTTCAATGAAAAAATGTGGTATTAAGAGGTTTTGCAGATGGAAAGAATTTCGATATTCGGTCTGAAGCCGCGAGGCGCGTCAGTCCTGATAGCCGTAATCGTGCTGGCGATTGCGCTGGTCGCGTGCGGCGGGGATACGCAGGGCGCGTCCGCGTCCGATGTAAGTGCGTTGAATGCCAACTTGTCAGCGCAGAGCGCACAAATCGAAGCGCTAACGTCACAAGTCGGAAATTTGCAGTCCGAGTTAGCTGAAGCCCAGAAGATGGAAGCCGATGATGTCGCAGATCTGCGTGCCGATATCGAGGATCTACGAGAGCAGGACAAGATGTCCGTGCAGTTCGACGACAGCGGACTGAAGTCGGAAATCGGTGAATTGCATGACGTCATCGCCAAGCTCGAAGGTCGGATAAACTCTATCGACGATGAGGGAATGGACGTAGACGCTCTCGGACAGGAGTTGGCGGCTCTAAGCAGTGCAATCGAAGACTTGCAAGGAAGGGTGGACTCTGACGACGACGAACATTCGGATAGTGAGCACATCGAGAGTCTAAACGCCGAGCTTTCAAGTGTGCTTATGGCGCTCACGGAACTTCAGGGTTCCGGCGCCGAGCAGCAGATAGAAGAAGTGCTTGCGCGGCTGGACTGGCTGGAGAATGCCGTTGCGCCTGCCTACACAAGGGCTTATGTGGAGGAAGCGATACTCCGCTACAACAGGGCGGGAAGGCAGGCGACGCTTGACTACTACAACACATTAGAGAGTGTAAACGGAGACTTGTACCTATTCGTCCTGGATGAAGACTACAAGATCATTGTCCAACCGACAATTCCTGCGAACATCGGAAAGGACATCAGAGGATCACTAGGCACGGACATCACCGGCAAGAATTTTGGCGCAGAGTTCGTAACGGTGGACGATCAGGGTAAGTGGATTGACTATATGTACCTGAACCCCGCCGCGAATTTCACATTCGAGCGCAAGCATGCGTGGGCAGTGCGGCACGACAATCTGATATTCGTGTCCGGCTGGTACGAGCGCACAGTGTCGTTTCAGAGTACGCCCGGCGACTATGTTCGCGCTCTTGTGGGGCAGGCGATCGCACGTTATGACGCTATCGGCAAGGATACCATTCTGTCTTACTACAACAGCCCTGCCAGTGTGCATGGCCCGTACTACGTCTTCGTCGTGGATTCAAGCGACCTTCGCAGCGTAGCAAATGGAGGGCGCCCTGACTTGGTAGGAACAATCCCCGACCGAATTGACCCAACCGGCTATAACTATTCTGGTGACCTCGCTTCCGCGACTACGGAAGGGGGCTGGATTTCGTATGTCATACTGAATCCTGACACCGGTGAGCAGCAGAGGAAGCATAGCTGGATAGCGTTGCACGACGGCTTGATATTCGGCTCAGGCTGGTATGAGTCCGGCACGGTCAGCGCATCGAAGGACAATCCTCCGGCTTTTACGCGTGCTATGGTGGAGCAGGCAATAGCCCGGTACGAAGCCGATGGACGTGAAGCCACGGTGGCATACTACAATTCTCCGGAGAGCGTTGACGGACAGTGGTATGTGTTCATAGGCGATGAGAACGACATAATGATAGCGCACGCCACAGTTCCGGAGAATGTGGGCAAGCACTTCAACGATGTCATCAGTCCCGACGGCTATCCTGCCGGGGCGCAGGTAGCGGCAGCGGCAAAGGAAGGTGGGGCTTGGACTACCTACACCTATCTGAACACAGTGAGTGGGAGTGCGGAGACGAAGCATTCGTGGGTCACCCGGCACAATGGGATGATCTTCGGGTCGGGCTGGTATGAAGAGGGACCGCCGAAGTCTGATGCTGCGGCGTACACTAAAGCCTTCGTTGAGCGCGCCATAAACCTGTACAGCGACTTGGGACGCGAGGGCACAGTAGCCTACTACAATTCGCCGGGGAGCGTTGACGGACAGTGGTATGTATTCATAGGCGATGAGAACGACATAATGATAGCGCACGCCACAGTTCCGGAGAATGTGGGCAAGCACTTCAACGATGTGATAAGTCCCGACGGCTATCCTGCCGGGGCGCAGGTAGCGGCAGCGGCAAAGGAAGGTGGCGCGTGGACGACCTACACCTACCTGAATACGGTGAGCGGTAATGCCGAAACGAAGCATTCGTGGGTCACCCGGCACAACGGGATGATTTTCGGGTCGGGCTGGTATGAAGAGGGACCGCCGAAGTCTGATGCTGCGGCGTACACTCAATCCCTCGTGCAGCGCGCCATAAATCTCTACAACGACTTGGGTCGTGAAGGAACGCTCGAATACTATAATTCGCCTGAGAGCGCCGACGGTCCTTGGTATGCCTTCGTCTTGGAAGACAGGGAAGGCGACCTGTACACAGTGGCGAATTCCAACCGACCCGATCTTGTGGGAACGACGCGTGAGCGAATTGACGCCAACGGCTACAACTACGGCGAGGCGCTCGCCGCCATAACGGAGGAGGGTGGTGGTGAATGGGTGAACTACCTCTTCACGCACCCGCAGACGCGCGAGGACGCACACAAGCACAGTTGGGTGGTGCGGCGGGGCAACCTGCTGTTTGGCGCAGGTTGGTACGACGGCATCGATGAGTAAAGGCGATACGGCTGGCTGACCGCCGCGAGCAAGCAAAACGGCAGGGCCTAGGACGGACAATCCTATGCCCTGTCTTTATTTGCATCGACTTCTGAATCAAGTCTGACACCACAACGTCTTTGCGATAGAATAGCCGCATGAATCGCCTCGTAGTCGTAAAGTTCCACGAGCCTGCTCTCAAGGGCAAGAACCGCCCGATGTTCCTGCGCCGCCTCGCCAGCAATCTGCGCCGCGCGATAAAGGGCGCCGGGGTCGAGCGCGTCTGGCAGCAGCATCTGATGATATGCCTCGCGCTGCGCGATGACGCCGACTGGGATACCGTACGGCAGCGAGTGGGCGACTGCATGGGCGTCGCCAAGTTTTACCTCGCCAGCAAAGTCCCGCCCGACCTGGACGCGGTGAGGGAACTGCTGCTGTCTGAGCTTCCGCTGCATAGATTCGATACTTTTCGCATAACGGCGCACCGCTCCAACAAGCGGTTTCCAATCAGGTCGGGAGAGATAAACCGGGAGATGGGGGCGTATGTGGAGGAGTTGACGGGCGCCAGGGTGCGACTCAAAGGCGCCGACCTGGAGATTTTCATAGATGTGATCAGCGATGGGATGCTGGTCTATTTCGACCCGATACAGGGCTATGGCGGCATGCCCGTTGATTCCAGCGGCGAGACGATGGCGCTGATGTCGGGAGGCATAGACTCTCCGGTCGCGGCGTGGCAGATGATGCGGCGCGGCAGCCGCGTCAAGCTGGTTCACTTTCACAGCCACCCTCTCGTGGACAGCTCGTCGATCGAGAAAGCTGCCGAACTCAGCGAAATACTCACGCGCTACCAGTATGACGCCGAGTTGTTCCTCGTGCCTTTCGCGGGTGTTCAGCAGCGTATCATCGTGGATGTGCCGCCGCCGTACAGGGTGCTGCTGTACAGGCGATTCATGGTTCGCATTGCGGAGGCGCTGGCGCGGCAGCAGGGCATCGCAGCTCTGGTGACGGGCGAGAGCCTGGCGCAGGTGGCGTCCCAGACTCTGGAGAACATCGCCATCGTGGATGCGGCGGCGCAGATGCCAATACTGCGTCCACTGATTGGCTCGAATAAGAACGACATCGTTGACATCGCCCGGCAGATTGGCACATTCCCCGTATCAATCATCCCGGATCAGGACTGTTGCTCGCTGTTCGTGCCGCGTCATCCCGTAACCAAGGGCAGCGCGAAGGTGGTGGAGGGGCTTGAGGATGCGCTGCCGGTCGATGAGCTTGTGGAGCGGGCGGTGGAGCAGGTGGAGACGCGGAGGTTCGCGTTTTCGTGGAACTAGGCTGCGCGACGCCCTGCGAGCTGCGGACGCACAGGCGGCCTCATCATCAGCACCAGCCCCAGCGATACGAGAGTTGCCGCGCCGAATCCCAGGAACGCCCACTCGTAGCTGCCGGTAGTGTCAAATACGTACCCTGAAACGAGCGGGCCTATTATGATGCCGACCATCTGTATGGTGCTGCGGAAGCCCTGTATAGTGGCATAAGCCCTGCGTCCGAAATACTCGGCGATGAGCGACTGCGGTATGACCGATATGCCGCCCTGCGCCGCAGCGTAAAGCACAAGAAACGGTATCACCTGCGTTACGCTGGTTGCGCGCGCCATGAAGATAATGGCTATAGTCATCAGGAAGAGCGACACGGCCATGACATAGCGCCGGTTGATGTAGTCACTCACTGCGCTCAGTCCGAATCTTCCCGGTATGCTCAGGACGCCTACCGCGCCGGCGAGAGTCGCGGCGAAGACATCGGACGCGCCCAGATCCACGAAGTATGGGACTAGGTGCAGACCCACGCCGCCGCTGACCAGTGAACGCGCTGCAATGGACAACGTGAGATACCAGAAGCTCGATGTCATCAGGGCTTCTCTCGCAGTGAAGTCCTGCGATAAGTCGGGCTGTCGCCGCCTGCGCGCCGCCCCTTGCCCGTCTCTCCCTTCCGGCTCGACGCCGTCCGGCATGTAGCCATAAGGCTCGGGCCTGTGCCGCATCAAGGCGGCAATTGGAACGCCCATCACTATTATGAAAACGCCAATGATGATGGACGCGATTCGCCAGTCGTAAATGGCTATGAGCCAGCCGACGGCAGGGACGAAGAAGCCACCAAGACCGACGCCTGACCACATTATCCCGAATGCCAGCCCGCGCTTCCTGTTGAACCAGTTGGCTACCGACGCCGCCATCGGGGTGCTCATACCAAGGCTATTGCCGAGCGTGATGGCGAAGATATAGACGAAGAAGAACGCCGCCAGCGAATCGACGCGGCTCATCAGAATGTAGCCAATGCCCATCAGCGGGACGCCGACAAGCATCAGACGGCGTGGCCCCACGCGGTCAACCAGCCAGCCCTCAAGCGGACCCAGCAGACCGGATTCCATGCGGGCGAGCGAGAAGACGCCGGATATTGTGGTGCGATTCCACCCGAACTCGCTGGTGAGCGGGATGATAAAGTTACTGAAGCCGTGGAAGTTTATGCCTGCGGTGATGGACATGCCCAAACCGCCGGCGATTACGATCCACCAGCCGTAGAATATGCCGCGCCTGCGCTGTGATGCGCCGCCTTCATCGGACTCTTGTTCACGCGAATCTTTATTCATCATATTGCCGCCCAAGAGTGTATCACCATCTTGTCCTGCTTATCCTGGGCTTTAATGTCTGTACTCATGCCTTATGTCGCAGATACCGTCAAACTGTTATTGCAACTAATTGACAATTGCAACTCGCCAACACTAAAATCGCATGTGTCAACATGACTATTCCTACTTGGTGAGAGTGTTTCAAGATGACATTGAACATTAGCCTGCCAATCATCGACGGCAGCATTCCTCTGCCGCTGCACGCACCGGACGGCTTTTTCAGCCTGCCGGTCGCCATAGCGGGATATGTGCTTGCCGCCGTCTTCATCGGGATTGCGATCAGGCAGACAAACAAGAACCTCAACGAGCGGATCGTGCCCATGATGGGCGTAATGGCAGCGTTCATCTTCGCGGCGCAGATGCTTAACTTCCCGGTCGCGGGCGGCACATCGGGCCACCTCGTAGGCGGAGCGCTTGCGGCGATTGTGCTGGGTCCCTGGGCGGCGATCCTCGTGATGACCGCGGTCGTGGGCTTGCAGGCGCTGCTATTCCAGGACGGCGGGCTGGTAGTGCTGGGCATCAACCTGTTGAATATGTCCATCGTTAGTGTACTTGCGGGCTACGCCGCATACTGGGTCTCCCGAAAACTGGGCACGACCTTCAAGCACCTGATGGCAGGGGCGTTCATCGCCGCGTGGCTTTCGGTTGTCGCATCCGCCGCTACAACGGCTCTAATGCTCGGAATGAGCGGCACGACTCCGCTTGCGCTCGCCCTGCCCGCGATGATTGGCGTTCACATGCTAATCGGGATTGGGGAGGCACTGATAACCGTGTTCGCGCTGTCGTTCATTCGCGCGGCACGCCCCGCTCTCCTGCAGATGCCGGATAGGGCGGTGGTGTCGGACGCGCCTGCTGCGCAGCTTGCGTCTTCTGAGGGCGGAGGCATGGGTGTTCGCTGGTGGGTTGTCGGCTATATCATCGCCGTCGCGGTTACATTGCTCGCGCCGCTTGCGTCAGGCTCCCCCGACGGGCTCGAGCGGGTTGCCGAGGACGCGGGCTTCATCGAGCGCGCACAGGACGCGCCTTATGCCATCATCGCAGACTATGTTGTTCCGGGCATTCAGAACGAGGGCATTGCGACGATTCTGGCAGGCGTAATCGGCGTAACGGTCATCTACGCGCTGGTGGCGGGCAGCATGTTCGGCTTGTACACGCTGTACAGGCGGCGCACGACCTTTGCTCATGAATAGCCAAAGATTTCACCCTCTTCCTCACCTTCCCCCATCAAGAGGGAAGGGACTTTGAGCCTTAAATGACGACTGCCGCCGGATTTCTCGACCGCTACCTCGAAGGCGGAAGCTGGTTTCACAGAGCGGACGCGCGCATCAAGCTGGTGATGGCGCTGGGCTTCATATTCGCCACGACCTCGATACCGCCCGGGAAGTGGACCGCCTTTGCCGCAATGATGGCGCTGGTATGGCTGGCGGCCGGCGTATCTCGCGTGGGATTACTTCGCGTGTTCCTGCGCTCACTGATCGCGATACCTTTCATCCTGATTGCGCTGCCCACCGTGTTCACCAAGCCCGGCGCGCCCTTGTTCGAGCTTAACCTCGCCCTCTTCGCGCTGACGGGCACGCAGGAAGGGCTGGACTTCTTCATAAGCGTGCTCTTGAAGTCGTGGACTTCCGTGACTGCCGCCGTGGTGCTGACCGCCACCACGCCGCCGCTGCGACTGCTTGAAGCGTTGCGCTCGATTCGCATTCCGGCGGTGCTGGTCGCTATCGTTATGTTGATGTACCGCTACCTGTTCGTGCTGGTGGAAGAGGCGCAGAGCATGATGCGTGCCCGCGCCGCAAGGAGCGCAGCCATCGGGCCGAAGTCCGGCGGTTCGCTCGTTTGGCGCGCCAAGTCCGCAGGAGGCATGGCGGGTTCGCTGTTCATCCGAACCCTCGACCGCAGCGAGCGTATATATATGGCGATGGTCGCCAGGGGCTATGACGGCACGCTGCGGCAGGCGGACTCGACCCCTCTGAGGCGCGGCGCGATAGGCGCGCTTGTCCTGGCGCTGTGCATTTTCGTAGCCGTAGCCGTAGCCGCAAGGACGGTTCTGTAAATGGTAAGCCAGAACGGACACCACTCCGCCATAGCCGTAAATGACCTTGAGTTTGCCTATCCGGACGGACGCCTCGCGCTGCGCGGTGTCGAGCTTTCGATAAAGTCCGGCGAGAAGGTGGCGATTCTAGGCCCGAACGGTGCGGGAAAGTCAACGCTGCTGCTGCATCTCAACGGCCTGCTGCACGCAGGCAGCGGCAGCGTAGCCATCATGGGGCGCGAAGTGCGGGAGGACGACAAGCGCGGCTTGCAGGAGATTCGAGCGCAGGTCGGTGTGGTCTTTCAGGACCCTGACGATCAGCTCTTTTCGCCGAGCGTCCGGGATGATGTGGCTTTCGGTCCCATATACATGGGCTTGCCCGCCGACGAGGTTGAGACGCGTGTCGGCAACGCGCTGGCGCAGGTCGGGCTGGAAGGCTACGAGGACAGGATGCCGTTCCACCTGAGCGGCGGCGAGAAGAAGCGCGCCGCAATCGCGTCCGTGCTGTCGATGCAGCCGCAGATACTCGCGCTCGACGAACCTTCCGCCGGACTCGACCCGCGAGCGCGGCGTGGGCTGATTCGACTGCTGGACAGGCTGGAACAGACCATCCTCGTGACCACGCACGACATGCACATGGTCAAGGAGATATTCACGCGCTCAGTCATCATGGACGGCGGCAAGGTAGTCGCGGACGCGCCCACGCAGGAAATCCTGTCGGACGAGCCATTGCTCGAAGAGCACGGACTGGAATTGCCATAGGCGTCATCTGTGTGGATGCGGGCCGTTGTTTCGGAAACACGGCAAGCGGTTCGGCGGTCACATCGACCGCGTCGCTTGAGACTCGAAGGCAAAGCTCCTCGCTACTCGCACGGAAAGAGCAGAGCCAAAGAGATGGTATTTCTGCGCCAACCTTGCACAGAGTTTTGCTTTGCATAACCGGCATTGGAGACGTTTCATAGGTGATCTTCGACCACCGGATTCGTCTTTTCAGTTAAAGCGGGAAGCCAGAAATCGTGGAATTACAGGCGTCCTGATGCTTTTCACCCACACCCCCTGCCTTCGCGGGGCAGGCTCTAACCCTTCCTCTCCAAGGGTTCAGAGGGATTGGTATTGAAAATAATCGTGCTTGCGGTAGCGATTTCACCCCCATCCTAACCTTCCCCCGTCAAGGGGGAAGGGACTTTTACCCTCACCCTAACCCTCTCCCAGGGGGAGAGGGGACTTTACCTACCCCTCTCAGCCTATCAAGGGGGAAGGGACATTGAGCAGCATTTGCAGCCGCATTAAGCATTTACCTACCCTTGTCAGCTCTCCAAGGGGGAGACGATTTGTGAAATCGTCTCGGCAATAGTACCCTGAAGTGCCGTTATTGACGGTTCACGCTATAATGCGCCTGACTTGATAACGAACCCAGCAGAGGTGTGACGATATGACGCTAGAAAATCGAGGAAATGACATAGACCCCAAAATGCTGAACGCTGTGAATTGGCGCTGTATCGGTCCGCCGCGCGGTGGTCGCGTGGTGGCGGTCGCAGGCGATCCGGTCGATCTAGGCACTTTCTATTTCGGCGCATGCGCGGGCGGCGTCTGGAAAACCTACGACGGTGGCACGTACTGGGAGAATGTGTCGGATGACTACTTCAAGACAGCATCCGTGGGCGCAATTGCCGTGTCGGACTCCGAACCAAGCGTCGTGTACGCCGGTATGGGCGAAGCCACCATCCGCCTCGACGTAACACACGGCGACGGCGTGTACAGGTCGAATGACGGCGGCCACTCTTGGGTCCACCTCGGTCTCGAAGACACACGCCATATCTCAAGCCTCCGCATCCATCCGACCAACCCGGACATTGTCTTTGTAGCCGCCCTGGGACACGCTTTCGGCCCCAACGAACAGCGTGGCGTCTTTCGTTCCACGGATGGCGGCAAGAACTGGGATCGAGTTCTCTACAAGAGCGAGAACGCCGGCGCCGGTGACCTCAGCATCGACCCCTCAAACCCGAACTTCCTTTTCGCCTCCATCTGGCAGGTGCGCCGCAACTTCTGGAATCTGAACAGCGGCGGCCCGGATAGCGGCCTCTGGCGCAGCAGGGACGGCGGCGACACCTGGGAGGACGTATCGAGCAATCCCGGTCTGCCTGATCTGCCGTTCGGCAAGATTGGCGTTGCTATCTCACCAGCGAAGTCGGGACGCATTTACGCGACCATAGAGGCCCATGAGCCCGGCGTGTACCGCTCCGACGACTACGGCGACACCTGGGAGCTAGTCTCAGACAATCGCGATCTTCAAGGGCGTCCGTGGTATTACCAGCATATCTTCGCAGACCCGCAGGACGCGGACACGGCGTGGGTGCTCAATTACGGAGCATGGAAGTCTGTTGACGGCGGTAGGACATGGACCGAGGTGAATACGCCGCACGGAGATAACCATGACCTCTGGATAGATCCGCGCAACCCCCGCCGCCTAATCGAAGGCAACGATGGCGGCGCCTGCGTCAGCTACAACGACGGCGAGACTTTTTCTACCATCTACAACCAGATGACGGCGCAGTTCTACCATCTCACTACCGACACGCAATTCCCGTACCGAGTCTATGGCACTCAGCAGGACAACAGCGCAATCAGCGTTCCATCACGCTCGCACAAGGGCGCGATCCCCTGGGGCGACTGCTACACGACCGGCAGTTCTGAAAGCGGATACATCGTAGTTGACCCTACCGATCCGAACATTGTCATTTCGGGAGCGATTGGCTCCTCGCCGGGTGGGGGCGGCAACATGCTGCGCTACGACCACTCGACCGGACAGGTCCGGATTATCACCGTATGGCCCGAACTGAACACAGGCTACGGACCCGTTGACGCACGCTATCGCTTCCAGTGGACATACCCGATACAGTTCTCGCCCCACGATCCCGGCGTACTCTACGTGGCGGGAAATGTCGTATTCCGCTCGACCGACCAGGGCAGCAGCTGGGAACCCATCAGCCCTGATCTAACTCGCAACGATCCGGACAAACTCCAGCCTTCCGGTGGCGACATCACCGGAGACGCATCCGGGGCAGAAACCTACTGCACGGTCTTCTCATTCCTCGAATCGCCCCACGAAAAAGGCGTCTTCTGGGCAGGCTCGGACGACGGCTTAGTTCACATCTCGCGAGACGGCGGCGCCAACTGGCAGAACATCACGCCGTCCGAACTCGAAGAGTGGACCCGGGTGGATATGATCGAAGTTTCCCCACACGACCCTGCAACGGCTTACCTCGCTGGCACGCGCTACAAGTTCGACGACAACAGGCCGTTCCTATTCAAGACTTCCGACTACGGCGTGACTTGGCAGTCCATCACCGGCAATCTGCCACAGGATGACTTCACGCGCTGCATACGAGAGGACACGGAGCGGCAGGGACTCCTGTACGTCGGCACTGAGACCGACATCTATGTGTCGTTCAACGATGGCGAGAGCTGGCATTCGATGCGCGGCAACCTGCCGGTTGTTCCGGTGTATGACCTCGCGATCAAGGATGACGACCTTGTGGCAGCAACCCACGGACGGTCATTCTGGATATTGGACGGCGTCAGCCAGCTCAGGCAGGTTTCAGGAGAGTTCGCGGACGAGGATATGCACTTGGTCAAGCCGCCTACGAAGATTCGCCTCGCCGCGCCCTTCCGCGGACGCAACGGCAGTACGTCGAAGAACTACCAGCTTGCGCTCGGCGCGGCGGTCGCCTTCATCGACACAAAGGGAGACCACGGCGAGCCTCAGCGCAAGATGCTCGACGCAGGCGAAAATGAGCATGGCGGTGTTCGTGTCTGGTACTGGCTGAAAGACAAGACCGAAGACGAAGTGACGCTCACCTTCCTCGACGCGAACGGAGAGGAAATCAAAGCCTATTCCAGCAAGAAGCCCGGCAAAGACGACAGCTCCGACGACTCCGATGATCCGAGGGTTCCCGCTGAGGCAGGCATGAACCGCTTCGACTGGAACATGCGTTATCCGGGAGCGCATACGGTGCCCGGAGACAAGACGACTGAGGGAGTGGGGCGTGGGCCACTCGCGCCGCCCGGCGCTTACCAGGTCAGGCTCACCGTTGGCGAACAGTCGCAGTCCGAGAGTTTTGAGATGGTCAAGGACCCGCGCGTGGAAGCGACGCAGGAGGACTTTGACGCGCAGTTCGCACTTGCGCTTCGCATCCGCGACAAGCTCTCAGAGACGCATGACAGCATCAACATGATACGCAGCACGCGCTCGCAGGTCACCGAGTGGGCAACTCGCGCGGAAGGAACGGCGGCGCAGGATGCCGTTTCCGACGCAGCCGACGCGTTGAAAGCCAAGCTGGACGAAATCGAGGGCGCGTTGATACAGACGGAATACAAGGGGGCGCGGGACAGGCTGCACATGCCGATCAAGCTGAACGCAAAGCTGGCGGGACTGATGCCCGTCGTATCCGCCGGAGACTATCGTCCGCCCCAGCAGGCGTATGCTGTCCTCGACCATTTCATCGAGTTGCTGGACACGCAATTCGCCGCGCTTCAAAGCGTAATTGACGAAGACCTCGACGAGTTCCAGAATTTGCTCGCCGAGCTGGAGATACCTGCAATCGTTCCCAGAGCAGAGGCGTAAGCATGAGGCGGGGAGGAGGGCGCTCAGGGCAACTGAAGCCGATGAGTGCTCACCTGCCTGCCACTCAAATCGAACGACTCACCCGTGCCCGCGTCCGTAAGTCCGACGGACTCGAACATGGACCGCTTCTCCTCGTCCTCCACCGAGACATCCGCATATACGTTAGCGGCGCCATTCTCTGCGCCCCAGCGAATCGCCGCCTGAATCAAGGCCTGCCAAGCGTCGGCGTGGTAGCGGTGCGTGAATCCGTCCACGCGGCATCCACCTTTGCCATCGAGCCGCGCCGTTGACAGACCCAGAACGTGGCCCCTGTCCGTATCGGCGCAGAACCAAGCGCCGCGCCCATCGTTGGCGATGGCAGCATATCTGCGGTACAGCCCAAGGCACGAATCTTGCACCGCGTACCGAGTGGACATCATCGCCGTGTTAAAGTCCAGTACCTGCCAGTCGTGAGGCGCAACGAGCAAAGGTATCAATGGCGCGCGGTTCGCGGGCGACGGGGTCCTTACGCTTACGGTCTCTCCGCGTATTTGCCGAAAATAGTCCACGATGAACTCCTCCGGCGACTCGCCGTTCAACACGTTGAGCATAAGGTTCGCGCCTGCCAGCTTGCGCCAGCCGAGGCGGTAGTAGATTCTCGCTGCGGCAGGGTTAACCGTGCCCAGAAATAGCGCTCGCCCGCCGTGTTCCTCAAAATCGCCTAGCGCCTGTTGAGTGAGCGCGGTTGCGATGCCGGTGCGGCGGGCGTCCGGGGTGGTCGCCACCTCGCCCAAGCCGCCTAGATCGGGTAGGGCGGGAGAACTCGCAACAAGGCAGCTACCAGCAAGCTTCCCAGCAATCCTTCGCGTATAGACTGTGATAGTGGAGCGCGGCACTTCCTCGCCCAGCAATGCCTCACGTGTCAGGTCGATGCCATCTTCGAATATCGGCAGCCAGAGGTCCATCAACTCGTCCACAAGAGCGGAATCTAACGGTGCTTCAAATCTCATTCCTGACACCTCTGGGAATCAAATGCTGCGAAAATGGCAAGCGTCCGTGGTCGGATTGATAGCATAACAAGATTCCTGTACGATTTCGCCATAAGTACGAATACGAGCCGCGAAATCGACTTTCAACTCGCACGTTAGGAGTATCGCAAACTTATGAGCAGAGATGCACTTTCCGCGCTGACACCAATCGCGGGCTGGGACGAGAAGCGCGCCAACGAGGTGGAGTTTTCGGGTGATGCCGATCCCATACTGCCGACTCCCTTCCGCATCGGCGAAACTGCCGCCGCCAGCCTCGCCGCGGTCGGCCTTGCGGTCTCCGACATCTGGAAGCTCCGCACCGGGCGCAGCCAGGGAGTATGCATTAACGTCCGACAGGCAACCGCGTCGCTCCGCAGCAGCCGCTACATGACGATGGAGGGCAAGTCTATTGCGGCAGAGCGCCACCCTCTAATGGGAGTATATCCTGCGAAGAACGAGCGCTGGAGCTACTTGCACTGCAATTTCCCCAACCACCGCGCCGTAGCCTTGTCCGTTCTGGGCGTGGAAAAGGAAGACAACGACGCCGTGCGAAAAGCCGTGTCTAATTGGGACGCGCTGGAACTCGAGGAAGCGATTATCGCTGCCGGTGGGGCGGGAGGAATGGTGCGCTCGATGGACGAATGGGCGCGGCACCCTCAATCTGCCGCGGTCGCCTCGCTGCCCCTGCTGGAAATAGCCAAGATAGGCGACAGTCCACCTGAAACCCTGCCTGATGGTGACAGACCTTTGTCGGGTATCAGAGTCCTCGACTTGACGCGCGTGCTTGCGGGGCCGACCTGCGCCCGCACTCTGGCGGAGCATGGGGCTGACGTGCTGAAGATTACCGCTCCGCACCTTGCCAGCATAGGCTCTCAGGAGTTCGACACGGGACATGGCAAGCTCTCGGCGCATCTAGATCTCCGGCAGAATCAAAACATCGAAACGCTGCGAGACCTCGTACGGCAGGCGGATATTTTCTCGCAGGGCTACCGTCCGGGCACTCTCGCGGGACGCGGCTTGTCACCGGAGCACTTGGCCGCGTTGCGACCCGGCATCATCTACGTCTCGCTTTCCGCGTTCGGGCGTGTGGGACCCTGGGCAGCGCGGCGCGGCTTCGATACGGTCGTTCAGACGGTAAGCGGGATAACTGCAAGGCAGGGTGAGTTATTCCCCGGTTCCGAGCCTGGCCCGCAGTTCTATCCGGTCTCGGCAATCGACTATCTGACAGGCTATCTTATGGCATTCGGCTCGTTGCTTGCTCTCGCGCGCCGAGCGACGGAAGGCGGCAGCTGGCTGGTATCGATCTCGCTGGCACAGACGGGGCGCTGGCTCGTGGGTAGAGGACAGGTGTCCGAAGACGAACTGCGAGATGTGCCGGAAGACTTCACTTCAGAGGAGATAGCAGGCTGGTCAACATCCAGCAACCTTTCCATTGGGCGCGTCAGCCACCTTGCCCCCGCGCTCCAATTGTCGGAGACGCGCCCACACTGGTCGCGACCTGCCGTGCCGTTGGGACATCATGAGCCGGTGTGGCCGTAGCGCGAATCGAAGCGCTTACTCTCCGAGCTGCGTCAATGCTCGGTCGCAATGTGTGATTTAGCATTGAGTGGAGTGATAAGGCGATATTGCTATTACCACTGCACGAACATTGGCATCACGACATGCACATAGTCATCGCCTTCGACGGGCTTGAGCACGCCCGGACTGGAAGGTGAGGATACTTCCATAGCCACGTCTCCGCTGAGCACGTCCAGCACATCGGTCAGATACTTGGAGTTGAACGCAATCTTGGCATCTTCGCCCTCGACCTTCGCTCCAAGTTGACCTTCGTTGTCGCCGACCTCTTCGGCGCGGGACGAAACCGTCAGGTGGCCGGGCGCGTCCTCTTCGCCGGCGCCCATCTGCAAGCGTATTATGCCGCTGCCGTCTCGCGCGAATATGGCGGCCGTTCGCGTAGCGCGCAGAAAATCGTCTGAGTTGAGTACCACGCGTGTCGTGTGGCTCTGTGGAATGAGTTGATTGTAGTTGGGGAAGTTTCCGGCAATCAGTGAAGACACTATTTCCACATCCTCCACGCGGAAGAGGGCCTGATTGCTCGAAGGGGTAACCATGAACTCCACGGACTTCTGCTGAATCCCCAGAAGTCGGCTAATTTCGTTCAGCACACGCGCAGGAATGAGAAACTCTATGTCTTCGCTTGGCGGCTCAGCCAACTTGCCGCTGTACACCGCCAGCCTGAATCCGTCCGCGGCGGCGAACTTGAAGTCGTCTCCGCTGATTTCAGTTTTCACGCCGGTCAGGACGGGTCGAGAGTCCTCGGTTGCGGCGGCGAAGGACACCCGGCTGATTGCCTCGCGCAGGACATCCGGCTCTATCTTTGCTGCCAGGCCACCTTCCACGGCAGGAATAGGCGGAAAGTCGTCAGCCGGGCTTCCGCTTATGTTGGACTCGAAGCTCACGCACTTCACGTTAAGACCGATAGGTTGTGAAGTAGCTTCCATGTCGATGCGCTCAGGCGGCAGGGAGTTTACGAAGTCGCTGAGCAAGCGCGCCGGTACTGTGATGGCACCCTCCTCTTCGACCTGCGCCCCGATCCATGTGGTCATCGCCATGTTGAGGTCCGTCGCGGAAATCTTCAGCATGGATTGCTCAGTCGATAGAAGGACATTCTGAGTTATGGGCAGTGTGGAGCGTGATGCGACCGCTCTTCCTACGACCGACAGGCCGCGTGCGAGATTCTCTTGTAGGCAGGATAACCTCATACCATCCGTCCTCCCAAAATAGATTCTTTGTGGTCAAGACTTATCAGGTCATTCTAACCCATTGATTGTAGGGCTTTCTACGTGCGAAATAGCAAATTAAAGTCAAAATGCGCTCCCTTTATGTATAGGGAGCGCATTCTATGGCTATCAGAAGAATTTGCCGTTAGTTCACGGTTATCGTACCCACCATACCCTGCGGGCTGTGGGGCGTGCAGATTAACTCGAAAGTGCCGGCCTCGTCGAATGTGAAAGTGTATGTCTGAGTATCTCCAGCATCCACCTCTACATATATATCGAGGTCGTCCACCTCGAATGTGTGGAACTCGGTCTCTGAAGTGAGCGAGAAGGTAACGGTCTCGCCCACGCTGAACGACATCTCAGACGGGCTGTACACATACTCGCCGCTGCCGCCAATGTCCTGCATCGAAACGCTTATAGGAGTACCGCCTCCCGCGGCTTGTCCGGATGATCCGTTCTGGCTCGCAACCGCAACCGTTGGTGCCGGTGGCGGTGGTGGCGGTGATGTGCGCGGCACGGTGGTGGGCGGCGGCGGCTCAGGCGTCGGCTGCCCACAGGCAATCAAACCAACAATCAGGATGGCGCACACGCTTGCAAGCGCCAATAGACTTCGCTGCTGCAAAATAGCCTCCTGCAATTCTGCTCTACTCCCTAATTCCGTCCGAGTATCGGCTGCATAGGGGAAATCCACTGTTGCTCCGACTCACTATCATCGATCAGTATTTGTAGAAATGATTCCTGATTTCAAATTCGTCGCTCTCGCCCGAGAAAATCTCCCAGTCGGCTTGTCGTATTGCAAGGTAAGAGTCCGCCAGCATACTCCCCATGGCGTCCGTCAGTACGGTATCGCGCTCCAATTCCTCGGTCGCCTCAAGTAAAGAGACAGGCAGTCGCTTGATGTCTCGTGCAGCAAGCTCTTCCTCCGAAAGCCGTGTTGGGTCAACGTCGAGCCACTGCGTCTCACTGGGTCGAATTTTCCGCTCCACTCCGTCCAGACCGGCGGCGATTACTCCGCCAAGAGCTATGTAGGGATTTGCGCTGGAGTCCGAAGGTCTGAATTCCAGGTTTGTGGAAGCCATCTCCGTACCCCGAAAGTTGGAGGGTATCCGAATCGCTGCCTCTCTGTTGTCAGGGCCATAGCAAGTGTATGCGGTGCTCCATGAGCCGGGTGAAAGCCTGCGGTAGCTGTTCATGCTGGGACAGGTGAGCGCAATGAGTCCCCGCAAATGTTCCATGATTCCGCCTATGAAATAGTAAGCCAGATCGCTGAGGTTCTGCTCGTCCTCAGCGTCGAAGAACAGGTTTGTCTGCTCTTGAGTGTCCCACGCGCTGAAATGGATGTGATTGCCATTGCCGGCTTGGTCCGGGAATGGCTTGGGCGCGAATGATGCGTACATCCCATGCCGGTAGGCAACATTCCGCACGGTCTCACGGTATATGAGGTGATTGTCGGCTGCCCTCAGTGCGGTAGCATGTCGAATACTCAGCTCGTGCTGTCCTTGCCCGACCTCAGTGTGGTACTGCTCTATTCCGATCTCCTGAGCCTCCAGCGCCTCGATTATCTCGTCAACCACGTCCTGCGCGAATGTCATTCCCACGCTGGAGTTGTCCAGGCTTTCGTCGCAGGGGACGTAGTCGTCGCCATCCAGAATCGTCAAGTACCATTCCGGTTCCATAGCGGCCTGAAATGTCAGCCCCATACGTTCGCCTTTGGCGAGAACGCGCTTCAGAAAATCCCTGGGACACGCCCCCCACGGCTCACTTGACCTCGTCATCAGATCCGAGAGCATCAAGGCTCGCTTCGGCGCGTACGGCAGGAAGGTGAATGTGTCCGGATCAGGTATCAGTCTGAATTCGCCAGCGGGGCCCATGCCCTCAACCGGCTGAAGCTGGTCCATGTCGCCCATCGCTTGCATCGCGTAGGCTACGCCGATTCCCGAACTCAGGCGTCCTTCCAGTCCGGATATATGCGTGGACTTGCCGCGAATGATTCCACCGTTATCGCACCAGAAGAATGAAACCAGATGTACACCGGCGTCCCTAGCTTTGCGAACGACTTCAGCGCGTTCCATTTCCCTCACGGATGTCTAGAATTCCATCGAAATACAATAACTTAGTGAACAATTTCACTTTATCATTCGGATGGTACTCAGTCAAGAAATTGGGGCTTATTCGCGGCTTGCCGTCGTTGTGTGTGGCGGAACCGCCTGCTACAATTTCGGGCGTTGCCAGAGAAGTGAATAGATTGGTGCTAAGCTTGTCGAAGAGCGACTTCGCACCACGTCTTTTCTCGGAGAATTATTACACTCATGTCCGTAACCGAAATCAATTGAAAGCACGCGGATGCAAGGGAGTCCATTCAGCTTGGCAGATTCAACACAGCGCTATTCCACAGGCACTCCATGGGAGGCTGTCGCGGGCTATAGCAGAGCTGTCCGCAGCGGCGACAGGATATACGTCTCCGGCACCACTGCGAGCGGCACAGCAGGCGCGATGGGTCTCGGCGACGCTGGCGAGCAGGCGAGAGCCGTGCTTGAGATTATAAGTGGCGCTATTGAAGCGCTCGGCGGCAACATATCCGATGTCGTTCGCACCCGTATCTATGTGAAAGACATCGCGCACTGGGAGAGCATTGCCCGCGTCCACGGCGAATTCTTCGCCGACATTCGCCCAGTATGCACCCTCGTGGAGGCGCGGCTCGTGGACGACTCCCTGCTGGTCGAGATTGAGGCTGAGGCGGTAGTGGCAAATGACGATGCGCTTTAGCCTGCGCCTGAACAACGACCTTTCGGTGTCTCAGTACGTCGAGCTGGCTCAGCAAGCCGAATCACTGGACTTCGATCAGTTTTGGGTCAGCAATGACCTGTTCCTCCGAAGCGCGGGCGTGATTCTTACGGCCGCTGCACTGAACACCGACCGCATCCAGGTGGGTAGCTGCATCCTGAACCCCTACACCATGAACACGGCTGAAATCGCTATGCTTGCGGCAACGCTGGATGAAGTTTCAGGCGGCAGATTTCTGCTCGGCTTGTCTGCGGGCGCAGCGGAGTTTCTCGGCTGGGTGGGCATACGGCACGGCAGGCCGCTGACGGCGATGCGTGAATCGGTGACAGCAGTCAGGAATCTCTTGGCCAACGAGAATGCCGAGTGCGAAGGCGACTTTCTGCGTTGGGGTAGAGAGGCGTACATGCGCTTCCCTGTCGAGCGCCAGGTTCCCATATATATTGGAGGAATGGGTCCGCGCATGCTGCAACTCGCCGGTGAGATTGGCGATGGCGCTCTGCCGCTGCTCTTTCCTCCGGAGCGCTACTTCACGGCGCGCCGCCAGGTGGAGGAGGGCCACGAGTCACGCGCGAACCCGAATGCGGACTACGACTTCGCCACTTGCATCTGGGTATCGGCGTCGCATGACCCGACCGCCGCGCGTAGAGTTCTGGCGCAGAAGGTCGCCTACTACGGCAGTGCCATGAATGAAGCCGTGCTAGTCGACTTAGGGCTTGCCAGGGCAGACTTCGAGCCGATCAGCCAGGCACTAATGGAGGACAGGAACGAATCACGGGCGATAAAACTCGTGACGGACGACATGCTCAGAATAGGCATTACAGGCGATGCCGGGCAGATAATCGAGCGGCTAGAGCCGTTAGTCGCCGGGGGCGCGACACACCTCAGCTTTGGGCCGCCGCTCGGTCCTGACTTTGGCGAAGCGCTTCGTATTCTCGGGAATGTCGTCCGGCACTTCAAAAGACAGTGAGTGAATGAGTGAAGATGACCTATGACCGCAATGGGAAGCTACATCCGAGTTCTTGTCGTAGCGCAGAGCCAGAAGCGCGCTGACGAACTCACTGAAATCCTTGAGCGCAACAGCTGTGTCGTTTCCGCGACCACGAGCGTTACCACCGCTCTGGACATATCAGGTTACTCGGACTTCGATGCCCTGGTGATGGCGGAAGACATCCCGCCCTCGGAACGCGCCTACCTCCGCACTCAGGTCGCCAACAAACGGCCTGCGGCGGTAATCGTGTCGAATCGCGCCTCGCGCTCGGTGATGATTCAGCTCAGCCAAGCGTTTAAGGAAGCGGGCAGCGCGGAATCTTAAATCCATCCTCTCCATCCCTGTCCTGAGCTTGCGGAATAACTGTACATCATTGTTAGTCCTCTACTAAAGCGACATTAACGCTGCGTTAATGCTCTGTTCACATGCGCGCCGTATCGTGGGGACAGTCAGTTTTCTGACATTGCCGAACACGCATGAGGCATTGACAATTGAGGAGGCAAGACTCAGACAACTATGCCTAGTTTAAGACTTTTCCCACGGATGCGCGTCGCTCTTGGCGTCGGCCTGATACTTAGCCTGGTGCTCGCGATTGCGGCGACTGCTTGCGGTGGCGCCGAAGAGACGCCTGCGGATCCTGCGGCGATGGCATTGAAAGGCACAATCGAAATCGACGGTTCCAGCACCGTGTTCCCGGTATCCGAAGCAGTCGCGGAAGAGTTCGGCAAGCTGCACCGTGACGTGCGCGTCAACGTTGGCGTCTCCGGCACTGGCGGCGGCTTCAAGCGCTTCACCGTCGGCGAGATCGACATATCTGACGCTTCTCGCCCAATCAAAGACAATGAAGCGGCAATCGCAGACGAGAACGGCATCGAATACTACCCGCTCCGCGTCGCGATGGACGGCCTCTCCGTAATGGTTAGCCCTGACAACGACTTCGTGGAGTGCCTGACTATCGATCAGCTCAAAATGATCTGGGAGCCTGGCAGCACCGTTACGAAGTGGAGCGACGTTAGCCCCAGTTGGCCTGACAAGGAAATCGCGCTGTACGGCCCCGACACCGACTCCGGCACATTCGACTACTTCACTGAGGAAGTCATGGGTGAGGCGCAACTCAGCCGCGCCGACTATACCGCCAGCGCTGACGACAACGTTCTCGTGCAAGGCATCGCAGGCGGCAAGTATTCCCTCGGCTATTTCGGTTACTCGTACTACCAGGAGAACCAGGACAAGCTGAAATTGGTTGCCGTTGACTCCGGCAGCGGCTGTGTTCTGCCGACATCTGAGAGCATCGAGGACGGCACCTACTCCCCGCTCTCTCGCCCGCTGTTCATCTACGTCAGTGCCGCAAGCATACAGCGCCCGGAAGTCAGGGCATTCGTTGAGTTTTACCTCGACAACGCCGCTGAACTGTCGCAGGAAGTCGGCTACATCAAGCTTGGCGAAGCCGAGTACGCAGCGAACCGCGATTCAATCAAGCAGTAGCCTGTAATCGTATAGAAGGTTCGCTTCCCAAGATGGCGCATACGAAATTCCCTCTTTTGTATGCGCCATTAGATCTTTCCGGTGTGGCGCAAGGGTGGGGAAAACATCCTCCACATCCTGTACACCGCTGTAAGCCTATACCCTTACAGGCTGGGCAACGGCGCCGTATCTCCGGTCTCGTACTGCCACATCCGAAGGCGCGCCGACATATCGATTACGCGATCGCGCTGCGCCGGGTCGTCGTATAGATTCGTCAGTTCATGCGGGTCGTTGTTCAAGTCGAAAAGCTCACCCTGATCGCCGGCGCACAGCGCGAGCTTCCACCTGTCCGACGTGATGATGCAGCGCCTTGGCAGCGCGTTCATGCGGTTAATTCCGGCGCTCCCAAGGAAGCGGTCGGGCAGTTCTTCGCTGTTTCCGTTCCACTGCACCACGACTTCGTTGTCACTCAGGTCATTCTCCCCGCGTAGCACCGGCGCCAGGCTCTTGCCCTGCAAGTGAGACGGCGGCTCCTGTCCCAGCAGGTCGAGCAGTGTGGGCACGAGGTCGATGTGCCCGGCGCTGCCCTCCAGAATCGTCTGCTCGCCGCTCAGCCAAGGCACGCGCATCGTCAGGGGCACCCGCGCCGCCTCTTCGTAGAACGATCGCTTTTCGAGCATCCCGTGGTCGCCCGCCATCTCGCCATGCTCGCTAGTGAACACCACCACCGTATTGTCAGCGACGCCGGCGCGCTCCAGCGCATCGGTAATCTTCTTCACCATCCTGTCAACCAGTGTGATATTGGCGAGATAGTGGGCGCGCAGCGTGCGCCAGCCAAGTTCAGTCGTCAGGTCCTGTCCGGACGCCGGGTTATGCGCCATATACGGGTCATTCGTTGGGTCGCCGCCCTCGTACATGTACTGCGTGTAGTAGTTGCCGCGCACTCTATTGTAGAGTGATACCTCCTCGGGTCTCTGCAAGAATGCGGGACCAACGGGAATCTGCGCCGGATCGTACATATCGTTCAGCGGCCCATGATAAGGAGGGTGCGGCTCGAACGTGCTCACATACAGTACGAACGGCTTGTCGCTGTTGCGCTCGATGAAGTCAGCGGCGCGGTCTCCGAGGAACGATGCCATCTGATGCTCTTCCGGCAGCTGTGAGCGCAGTCTCGGCGAAAAGATGAACTTGCCCGGCGCTCGTTCCATGTCTGGCTCGTAGCCGTTATCCACGAGGTAGTGCCAGTACGTGCTATAGACATTGCGGTATTCGCGTCTGGTGTATTCGGGAATATGCCCATCCTCCGTGCTCACCCACTCGTCAAAGCCGTGCTGCCGAATAACATCATCCCCCAGGTGCCATTTGCCGTAGTAGCCGCAGTAGTATTCGTCCGGCAGCATCTCGGCTATGACGGGCGTCTCACGCGGCAGTACGAGCTGGTTCACAATCGGGCCTGCGGCATGCGGATACAGCCCGGTCATGATGGAGGCGCGCGCAGGCGTGCATACGGGCTGCGTCACATAAGCGTTCTGGAAGACGAAGCTCTGGTCCGCCAGCGCATTCAGGTTGGGCACGTTCAGCCAGTCGTTGCCATAGCACGCCATAGTATCGGCGCGCTGCTGGTCGCTGAATATGAAGACAAGATTCGGCTTATCCGACATGTTTCACCCTCCTCACATAAGCCTCTTCTTCAGTAAGAGGCGACGATTGCCCACCCTTCCTGTACATCGATGTTAGTTAGCGCACATTCCGCAGCCTGGGATCGAGCACGTCCCGCAGCGAGTCGCCGAAGAGGTTGATTGCCAAGACCACCAGTGTAATCGCCAATCCCGGCGCGATCGCAATGTGCGGCGCCAGGTCGAAGCTCTGCTGTGCGCGAGTCAGCATGTTGCCCCAGGATGGAATGGGCGGCTGTATCCCGATTCCAAGGAAGCTGAGCGCAGCCTCAGCGGTGATTGCCGCTCCCACGCTAACCGCTATCAGCACCATGGACACCGGCAGCGAGTTCGGCACTAGGTGGCGGAAGATGATGCGCGTGTCGGAGCTTCCAATGGCTCGTGCCGCCTCCACATACTGCATTTCGCTCAATGTCAGCGCGCGCGAACGCACCACGCGCACCGAGCTCGCACTATAACTCACCGCAAGCGCGGCAATGACCACGGGCACCGTGAATCCGAATGCGACCGTAATGGTCATTGCAACCACGATTCCGGGCAAGATTAGCACCGTGTCAACCAGGCGTTGCACGAGCAGGTCGAACAGTTTGCCGAAGTACGCGCTCGCTATACCCAGCACGGTTCCGAAGGCTACGCCAATGAGCGGCGACATGATTCCCACGAACATGGAGACACGCCCGCCATACAGCAAGCGGCTGACCAGATCGCGTCCCAGCTCATCGGTGCCGAGCAAGAGCGTTCCTTCCTCCAGCGTAGCTTCGGACAGTGGCGGCAGCAACTGACGCGCGACTGTTCTGTCAAATCTGAATGGAGAGATAATGGGCGCCAGAGCGACAAGCAGGATGATTACGCCCAGCACGACACCGCCGGCCGCGCCGGTGGGATGGCTGCGCCCGAATTCGAGGAGCGCGCTCTTCGTTCGGGCAGTTCTGCTCCCGATGGAGCCTCTCTCCATTATCCCTTCGGGAGTTACTCGCTCTTGCTGCAAGGGTGGGTTCCTTCTTCGTCTTAGTGGTGGGTGTGACTCATTTCACCCCCATCCTAACCTTCCCCCATCAAGGGGGAAGGGATTTTTAGAATCGTCTCTACTCGTAGCGAATGCGGGGGTCAATCCATGCATACAACAGGTCAACCACGAGAATCCAGACCATCATGAACAGCGCAAGTATCAGTACGATGCCCTGCACCATAACGAAGTCTCTCGCGCTGGTGGCATCGACAATCTGCTGTCCCAGGCCGGGAAGGGTAAATATGCGCTCAATGATGACCGCGCCGTCCATCAGTGCTGCCACGAGAAGCCCCGCCATCGTCAGCACCGGAATGATGGCGTTGGCAAGCGCGTGCCGCATCGTAACGACATAGGGGCCGAGTCCCTTGGCGCGTGCAGTGCGAATGTAGTCGTCTCCGATTACTTCCAGCATCGTCGAACGCGTCATCCTGCTGATGGTCGATGCCGAGCGGAAACCTATCACCAGCGCTGGGAATATCAAGCGCTTGAGTGCAGTCAGAGGCTCGTCGAATATGCTCACATGCTGCACGGGCGGGATCCAGTTGAAGAATTTGACTAGGAACAGCAGCATCAATATAGCCACCCAGAAGTTGGGCATTGCGATGCCAGCTGCCGTAATCACCCGAATGGTCTGGTCAACCCAGCTTCCGCGCCAGAGAGCGGATATGATGCCAAGCGGTAGCGACCACGCCAGAGCCACCACTACCGACAAGAACGCCAGCGTCGCCGTAACCTCTATCTTGCTTGCGAGGGCGTCCACCACGGGCCGGTCCGCATAGCGCGAATAGCCTAGGTCGAATTTGGGCAGCCACAGCCAATCGCCGCGCTTTACGGGCTGAAAGATGTCCCAGAGCCAGCGGCCGTACTGCACATACAGGGGGTCGTTCAGTCCCCACGCCTCACGCAGCTTCTCGATATCCTCAATCGTTGCAACCGACTCTTCGCCCGAGGTGATGAATAGTGCTTCATCGCCAGGCAGCACGCGCAGCATAAAAAACAGGATGGTTCCGAGCAGGAACAGCGTCGGAATTATGAGGAGCAGCCGTCGTACAGTGTATTTCCACACGGTGGACCTGCCTGGAATACCTCCTGAAACCACTTCTGTTTCAGAGGCCTGAGCATCTAAGTCTAGTCAAAGAGAACAGCAGCCGAGGCGTATGCCAACGGCTGCTGCTGAATCACTTCTACACTACCTCTGTGGCGCGCCTTCGCTCAGCCACACATCGTATAGTCGCGTCTGAATGAACTTCATGGCCGGGATCGCGTCCCAGTTTTCCACATAGCTCCAGTGGAGCTTGTACTCGTTGAAGCGCAAGGTGGGCACTTTGGGTATCCACTGCTCGCGCATGATGGTGTCGAGTTCCTTGAACTGCTGATTGCGTTCAGGTCCGGGGAATGTCTTTTTGATCTCCGAAACCTTATCCAAGAACTCCTGCGGCGGCGGCGCGCTATGATAGAACGCTCCCGCCCCATCGAGGTAGAACAGGTCGATGAAGTTGACCGGGTTCGACATAGCAACGGCATGGCTGTCGAACATCACGGTATAATTCCCGTCCTGTCCCATAGCGCGAAGCGGCGCGGTCTCGAATGTCTCCATGTTCATCTTGATGCCGATGTCTTCAAGCTGCTGCGCGATTATCACTGCGCTGTCGGGGTTTGCGCCTGTAATGCCCATGTTCGCCGTGAACTCAGTGACCCCCACCTCTTCAAACAGCCGCTTTGCCTCGGCGAGGGCTTCTTCTCTCGTGGCAGGGTCATATCCATAGTAGCCCATTACATCGCTAATGTTCGGGTCTGCCGAGCCAAAGAAACTGACTTGTATGAAGTTCGCGGGCAGCTCCGGAATTGGCGTGGACAGCGTCGCCTGAATTGGCGCGCGATGCACTGCGAGGTAGAGCGCCCTGCGCGCGCGAATGTCATCGAAGGGCGGCTGTTCACCGTTCATCGCGATGTACATTACGCCTGGGCTGAATGCCGACACGAAATCGACCTGGTCGCCAAGCGACTCCTTTACGCCCCAGCCCTTCGCGAGATGCATCGGCGCCGCAAGATCAACGCGGTTGGTCGCGACCGCCGCCGCCTCCGTATCCCAGTCCGTGAACTGAATTGTTGTAACGAGGTCGAGGTACGGGTACGGATCGCCGTCAGGCGCGTTGCGGAAATAGTCAGGGTTCGCCTCGGACAGCACGAAGCTGTCACGCTCAGTGTCCTTGACGCGGAACGAACCCGTTCCAATCAGACGGTCGGGCGAGTTTATGCCGCCATCAAGTTCCAAGATATGCTTGGGCAGCATAATATGCCACCCGTCAGCCAGGTCGAGCAGGAAGTCGGCGCTCGGCTGCTTGAGGTTCACCTTGAAAGTCGTGTCGTCAATCTTTTCCGTGCCGGCGATGTTCTTGAAGCCGCCCACGCGAGGCTGAGGGATGCCCTCCGGCGGGTTCCCCCAGCGATGGAGCGTGAACTCGACGTCTTCGACGGTAAGCGGATTGCCGTCGTGCCACATCACGCCTTCATTGAGGTTCACCGTGATCTCGTCAACGGTGGGAGCGAACTCCCAGCTTTCTCCGAGGTCGGGCAGCACATCGATGCCGTTGCGCGGGTTGAATTGCAGGATGCCGCTGTAGTGGCGATTGAAGTGCTCGGTGAAGTGCCATACGCCCGCTTGCGTCATATCCCACTTGGGTGGAAATGCGCGAGGACCTACGGCCCAGATGAGATGGCCGCCACGCCTGACGCCATCCGCGCCCGCCATTGCGGCCGGCGCTGCGGCGCTCCGTCCGGCAGGTTGTGTCGGCTGCGCTATTGGCTGCGCCGGCGCCGGGACTGCTTGGGACTGGAATGCCGGCTGTGCGGGCGCGGCGGGTGCAGGCGCAGCGGGTGCCTGGGGCTGCGCTGCCGCTTGTGCCGGTGCGGGTGCTGCCGGCGCGGCGGCTGGGGCCGCCTGCTGTGGCGCAGGTGCTGCTGGCGCGGGCGCTGAACTACAGGCAAGCGCCGCAATGGTCAGCAAAACCAACACAATAATGGATGCCTTAAACATCATCATCTTATCCTTTCCGGTAATGTCTTTGATGACAGGGTATGAAAATATAGAAATCGATGCCCCATTGCAGACGCAGACCCCTCCCATTTATCATTCTGCGCCAAGAATTGCGTGAACTTTAAGCCAAGTTTCGCAATAAAGTCAAGAGTGTCTAACCTGCCGTACTACCACCATGCACCGCGCTATACACGGCATTATAAGCGCGCTGCGCTTGAGTGGTGTTATCGCAGCTTCGGAACTAAATTTCCTAGCGCTGATCATACCTGCCGTCCCCCCCTTGTCCCTTCCCTTGAAGAAGAAAGAGCTTGCCCCTACGAGGATCCCTTCCCCCTTGACGGGTGAAGTCAATAGGGTGAAGTCTCCCTGTGCCCTTTGTGCATTCTGTGGCTATCTGTCCATCCTGTGCGTCGATGTCAGCCCACGTCCCCTGACACCTGACCACTCATGGCTGACGGCTGAAACAGGCATATACAGTGGGATGGAAGTGGAATGAATTATTCTACCCCTGGAATTTTCTCACAGCCCTTGACACTAGCGTTCTAACTACGGTACACTACGAACATGCGTACTCTGATATCAAGAGAGCACGAATTGAATGGTTTTCATTTTGGAAGGATATTATTTAGGAGGACACCATGACTACTTCCAAGAAGTTATCTGAGCGCCAAAGCAGAATACTGGATTACATCAAGCTGTTTATGAGCGAGCATCAGTTCCCGCCTACCGTACGCGATATTCAGGCAGGATGCGAAATAAGCTCTACCTCGGTTGTTGACTACAACCTGCATATATTGCAGCGACACGGCTATCTCAGGCGTCTGCCGGAGGTGTCGCGTGGCATTGAGTTGCTGGGCGAACATGCCGCCGCCCGCTCGAATGTGGCTAGTATTCCCATTTACGGTAGTATCGCTGCCGGAGAGCCGCTGCACATCCCATCCGTCGCGTCCCGCCATTCCGATGAGTTCGAGTCTTTTGACGTGCCTTTCTCTATGGTAAGCGGTCGGGAGAACGCCTACGGACTTCGGGTCAAGGGCGATTCGATGATCGATGCCTTTATCGCTGATGGGGACCTGGTCATCATGCAGCCCGTAGATATACCGAACACGGGCGATATGGTGGCAGCCGAGCTTCAGGATCGCGACGAAGTAACCTTGAAGCGCTTTTTCCTCGAGGGCGGCACCGTGCGACTGCAACCCGAAAATGTCACGATGGACCCGATTCGGGTCCCCGCCGAGAATGTCAAAATTCGCGGTAGGGTAATCGGCGTTATTCGCTCCCTCTAGGATCTCATACTCGTATCGTCTTGCGCGCCATTCCGGTCATTCCTTGCAGATTTGTAATTGGGTCAGGATGTCCGGCGAAACGAATGTGGCGCGCAAGTGCTTTTGGTGCGATAATTTAGGTGAGCATGGTCAATGGCTGATGCCTTGCTGTGATATGAGCGCGAGTTTTCAGCAGCCATGCACCGGAAATGACCCGGTCGCTCTTTGACCGGGGCTGACCTTCGCCAAAGGCATGGATTCATATGGCCTCTCAGACCCAAGATCGTATTGTTCTGCCGATTAGCGGCATGACCTGCGCTGCTTGCGTGAGCCACGTTTCGCACGCGCTTGAAGAATTGCCCGTGGTCACCGACGTAAACGTAAGCCTTGCGTCGGAGAAAGCATCAATTCAGTTAAGCGATTCGTCATTGCAAGTTGATGAGCTTGTGAACGCCCTGGAGGACGCAGGCTATGGCATATCGACGGAAAAGATGATCCTCGCAGTTGGAGGCATGACCTGTGCCGCCTGCGTAACTCACATCGAAAATGGCCTTAATGAGATAGACGGCGTTCTCTCTACGGGCGTCAATCTCGCCACCGAACGCGCTTCCGTGGAATACATCCCCGGCCTGGCAGCCGTTTCCGATATGCGCCACGCGGTAGAAGATGCCGGATACTCCCTTGTTGGCGTCGTCGGGGAGCAGGACGAGACTGCCACTCCTCGCGATGTCACCATACTCCGGCAAAAGCTACTATTCAGCCTTATCAATGCCGGTACGATAATGGCGGTGATGTTCCTTCCGGGGGCGCATGATTTCCTGCCGTTTGACGTGGACTACCTTTTATTGGCACTCGCCACTCCGGTGCAGTTCTGGGCAGGCAGGCAGTTTTACCACGGCGCTTGGGGTGCGCTGAAGCACCGCACCAGCAATATGAACACGTTGATTGCCGTGGGTACTTCCGTCGCTTATGTTTACAGCGGAGTCGTTACTTTGCTGGGCAGTGTCATCCCTCTTTCCGAATTTGGCGCCGCGACGTATTTCGATACATCCACTGCAATTATCGCGTTGGTTTTGCTCGGCAAGTACCTCGAAGCAAGAGCCAAGCAGCGAGCCTCAAGCGCCATTCGCAGCATGATGAGCTTACAGCCTAGTACCGCGCAGATAGTGAGCGATGGCAGGCGCCGCTCAGTTGATATTGACGACCTGCAAGTGGGAGATTGCATCGTTGTGCGACCTGGTGAGAGGATTCCCGTTGACGGCGAGGTCTTAGAGGGAACATCCTCCATCGATGAGTCTATGCTCACCGGGGAAAGTGCTCCAGTGGACAAATCTCCGGGCGATGAAGTCTTCGGCGGTACGATCAATACCACCGGCAGCATCATTTATCGTGCGAACAAAGTTGGGCGCGACACGTTGCTGTCCCAGATAGTCCGGATGATAGAGGAGGCGCAGGCATCGAAAGCGCCTGTGCAGCGACTCGCCGATACGGTAGCTGCGTACTTCGTTCCGGCGGTGATTGGGGTCGCCGCTCTGACATTTATTTTCTGGCTGGTGTTTGGGCCTGCGCCAAGTTACTTGCATGCCACTTTGACTGCCGTATCCGTCCTGATTATTGCCTGTCCGTGCGCTCTTGGACTGGCCACGCCGGCGGCAATAATGGTAGGGACGGGGAAGGGCGCCGAGTTCGGCATTCTTATACGGAGCGCAGAGGCTCTCGAACGCGCCAACAAGGTGAAAACCGTAGCGGTGGACAAGACGGGCACTCTTACGATGGGGGCGCCTTCGATAGTGAGTCTTGTAAGCGATGATCTGGATACCGATGACTTGCTGCGCTTGGCCGCCTCTGCTGAGTTCGGTTCGGAGCATCCACTTGGGGGGGCAATAGTAAAGGCTGCTGAAGAAAAAGATCTGGCCCTGCGTCCTGTTGAGGAATTTCGCGCCCTTCCGGGATTCGGCGTGTCGGCCTCTTTAGACGGAGTGGAAGTCCTTCTAGGCAATCTTGCGCTTATGGAAAGCGAGGGTGTTGCTCTGAAGGGCTATGAAGCGGTTGCTGTGGAGATGGCAAACAGAGGAAGCACGCCCGTTGCGGTAGCGCGAGCTGGAGAGATGATCGGGCTTATCGCCATCGCCGACACCATACGCCCTGAAGCACAGGGTGCCGTCAATCGTCTCAAGCGGGACGGAATAGAGGTCATAATGTTGACCGGTGATAACAGGCGAACCGCCCAGGAAGTGGCGAGACAGCTGGGCATCGACAGAGTTGTATCCGGCGTTCTGCCCGGCGATAAGGCAGCCGAAATCAGCGCCCTCCAAAACGGGGACAACGTCGTCGCCATGGTGGGAGATGGCATTAACGACGCCCCTGCTCTTGCGCAGGCGGACGTGAGCTTTGCGATTGGAGCGGGCGCGGATGTTGCGGCTGAAACGGCGGACATTACGATAGTGGGCACGGACCTGAACGCAATTTCGGGCGCAATTCGATTGAGCAAGGCTACGATGCGCTCCATTCGTCAGAACCTCTTCTGGGCATTCGCTTATAATGTCGCGCTCATTCCGGTCGCTGCGGGTGTGCTCTACCTGCTTTTTGCGGATGGTGGCGTTCCCGATGTACTCAAGCCTGTGCTTGGCGAATATGGCTTTCTCAATCCCATTCTCGCTGCCGCGGCAATGGCGATAAGCTCGGTCACCGTCCTCGCCAATTCACTTAGACTTCGCCGTTTTAAGTAAATGTGATGAGAGTTGAATTTGCGCAGGACCGGACTGCAAATCGTCAGTATTGGCTTAGGTTAGGAGTAGGAAGATGCGAATCAGGCTGTTCAACAGGAATCCGGATATGGCGACAGACCCGGTCTGCAATATGCAGGTGGACATGAGCAAGCCAAATGGCGGAACCTATGAATATCAAGGTGAGACCTATTACTTCTGCGCGCGGGGCTGCAATCTGGCGTTTCAGAAGGAGCCTGACGTATACCTCTCCGGAGAAAAGAAGATAGAAATGTAGCCCTATCGTTGACCTCCACTCTGCGATGAATAATAATTGACCTACACCTGTTGACAGTGCCGAAGTGGCGGAATGGTAGACGCGACGGTCTCAAAAACCGTTGGGAGCGATCCCGTGTCGGTTCGACTCCGACCTTCGGCACCATCGCCTCTGGCTTCTCCCTTTCTTATTCAATGAGTCTATGGGCTGTCGTGTCCATAAATATGTAAGTGGTATAATTCCTCTGTTCGCGGCCGCAAGGATACACGACGGAGAGTTTCCCCCGCATGAAAATCGTTGACATTACCACCACCCAACTATTTTACCCCCACACGAATCCGATTCAAGACGCCACTATTCCCACTCCACCACCCGGCGCAGGAGGCAGAGGGCAGCTCTTCGTTCACATTCATACCGACGAGGGCGTCGAAGGGCTAGGAATTGGCCAGTCATCGCCCGGTGTGCGACAGGTCGTAGAGGATGGCTTCCGCAACCTGCTGATAGGTAAAGACCCCTTCAATATCGAACAGCTGTGGAATGAGATGTTCTGGCATGTGCGTGGTTATGGGCGCAAGGGCATCGCATTTTGCGCGCTTTCCGCCGTTGACATAGGCTTGTGGGACCTGAAGGCGAAGGCGCTGGGAGTGCCGTTGTTTAGGCTGCTTGGCCCGTACCGGGAGTCCGTGCCCATTTACGGCAGCGGTGGTTGGACAAACTTCAGCGAACGGGAACTTATTGAAGAGATGGTGGGATATGCGGAGCTGGGCATACCCCGCGTCAAGATGAAAGTCGGAAAGGACTTCGGACAGTCCGAGCGTGAGGACATACAGCGCCTTGCCGCAGTTCGCAAGGCCCTTGGTGACGATGTTGCCATTTATATTGACGCTAACAATGGCTATTACCCTAAGCAGGCTATCTACATGGCTAGGGAGTTCGAGCAGTACCAGGTGGGATGGTTTGAGGAGCCGCTGATTGCGGATGACATTCAGGGCCTCGCCGAGGTTAGCCATGCGATAAATATCCCAGTGGCGACGGGAGAGCATGAGTACACCAAGCACGGCTTCCGCGAACTCATTGCGGCAGGAGGCGCGGACATTGTGCAGCCGGATGTTGGCAGGGTCGGTGGCGTAACGGAATGGATGAAGGTCGCGCACGTCGCGCACGCATTCAATCTGCCGGTTGCGCCTCATGCGGTTCAGCTCGTTCATCTTCATCTAGCCTGTGCCACGCCAAACCTCAAGGTCGTCGAATACATGAACACTGGACTTGAGGGCGACCGCGTCTGGTACACTGAGTTTCCACAGCAGGAGCAAGGCATGTGGGCGCCGTATCCGGACAAGCCCGGTTTGGGGCTTGAACTTGATCCGGCAGCCGTCGAACAGTGGGCCGTATGAGCACATCGGGAACGGCAGGAGGTCAGCCGGCTGCCGCTCAGAGGGCACGGCCCCAGGACAATACGCGAAGACTCCGCATACCGCGTCTTCAGACACTCGACTCTCTTCGAGGGTATCCCGACTTTCGCCTGCTCTGGATCGGAGATTTCTGCTCCAACAATGCCCTGTGGCTCCAAATGCTCACCGCTGGCTGGCTTGTTCGCAGCCTTACGGCTAACTCGCCGTACTCTACCTTCTTCGTGGTGACCGTGGGCGGAATGGTGATGCTGCCCGGCCTTTTCATGGCTCCCTTGGCAGGCACGCTTGGAGATAGACTCGACCGCAGAAAGCTCGTAATCGCGATACAGAGCTTCATGGCGGTCTTCTCATTCCTGTTCGCGATTCTGGTCGGGCAGCAGCTTGTATCGTGGGTTCACGTGTACATGTATGTCTTTATCGGCGGAATCTGCCTCGCCATAACGCAAACCAACCGAATGGCGCTCATTGCCAACACGGTACCCCGCGAGGCAATGGCGAACGCATTCGCCACCAATGTTCTGACCATTCCCGGCACACGAATGATTGGGCCGTTTATCGGCGGCATACTCATAACGACGCTCGGTTTCTTCTGGAACTTCACATTGGAGTCGGTTCTGTACCTCGGCACGGTAATTGCCTATCTGCCGATGAAGACGCCATATACACAGCGAAGGCCCGCACAGGAAAGCGTTCGTTTCGTAGATGACATGATTAAGAGTTTCACCTATGTCTGGAAAGACAAGCGCGTGCTACTTTACATCACACTGCTTGGCTTCATTCCCAATACTGTCCTGGAGCCTGTGATGTTCCTGCTGCCGGTGTTTACCGATGAGGTGCTCAGGCGTGGCGCCGATGTGGGCGGCTATCTCGTCGCCATAAACGGTTTGGGCGGCCTGTTAATGGCTTTCTTCATCGCGTCTTTCGGGTTTATCTTCCCCAAGGGCAAGATTATCCTGATCTCGGCGATAGTCAGTTCCATTGTCATCCTGATGTTTGCTAATGCGTTCATCCTGCCGCTCGCGTTTTTGCTGATAATGGTCTTCGCGCCGAGCCAGACGGCTTTCAGAACAGCGACGGTAACGCTCATGACGCTCATAGCCCCCGACGAGATGCGAAGCCGGGTAATGAGCCTGATGCGCTACAGCATGGGAGGCGTGGTCTTGTTCAGCCTTGTGGTCGGATGGTTCGCAGGCATAACTTCCGTTTCCATTGCGCTTACGGTGATGGGACTGCTTGGCATTGGGCTGGGTCTCGTATTCTGGGTCTTCGCGCAACAGATACGCGAGCTGGACGCGTAACCGAATGAGTACATCCGACACCACAAGCGAACGGCAATCTGCGTTAAGACCGCGCCCGCAACCGAGATTCAGCTTTCGCATCCCTCGCCTCCGAACTTTCGACTCCTTTGCCTACTCCAACTACCGATACCTCTGGATAGGCAACTTCTTCTCGAACAACGCTCAGTGGCTGCAACTGCTAACAGTGGGTTGGCTTATGCGAAGCCTGACGACCCATTCGCCCTACTCTACGCTCTTCGTCGTTACCGTCGGAGGTGTGAGCCTGCTGCCTGGCTTGATAATGGCGCCGATAGCCGGAACGCTTGGCGACCGCATGGACAGGCGTAAGCTGGTTATCGGCATCCAGACCTTCATGGCGGCGTTCTCGTTCTTATTCGCCGTCTTGGTCGGGCAGCAACTGGTATCGGAGTTTCATGTTTACTTGTATGTATTCATCAGCGGTATCTGCGTCTCCATAAGCCAGAACAGCCGCATGGCGCTTGTGGCGAACACCGTCCCACGCCACGCCATGGCGCATGCCTTCGCCACTAACGTGCTCACGATTCCTGGTACACGCATGATCGGCCCCTTCATCGGCGGCATCCTGATAACCACGCTTGGCTTCTTCTGGAACTTCACCTTGGAGGCGCTCTTATACCTTGGCACGGTGGTGGTCTTTCTGCCGCTGAAGACACCCTACGCACGCGCACGCAGGAGGGCGGCAAACGAATCTTTCTTATCGGACTTGCTTGGCGGGTTCACATATGTCTGGAAGGACAAGCGCGTTCTGTTCTATCTGACACTACTTGCTTTCATCCCGAACACGATACTTCAGCCGGCTATGTTCCTGCTGCCCGTATTCACAGATGAGATACTCAGGCATGGCGCGGATGTCGGCGGTTATCTGCTCGCCGTCAACGGGTTGGGCGGCCTGCTTATGGCGCTATCCATTGCATCGTTCGGCTTCGTGTTCAGGAAGGGTATGATTGTGCTGGTATCAGCAATCGCAAGCTCCGTCTTCATTCTTCTCTTCTCGCATGCGATCATCATGCCATTGGCTTTCCTGCTGATAATGCTGTTCGCCACAACGCAAACATCGTTCAGAACGACGAACGGGACGCTCATGCAGTTGCTCGTCTCCGACGAAATGCGGAGTCGCGTGACCAGTTTGCAGCGTTACAGCATGGGCGGTGTTATCGTATCCACATTCGTCATAGGCTGGTTCGCCAGGCTGACGTCCGTATCAATCGCTCTCGCGGCTATGGGAATCGTGGCAACCGGTCTGGCGGTCGCTTTCTATGTCTTCTCTCGCCAGATACGCGAACTAGACGCCTGACGTACATACGCGGGAGGAGAAATCACTTGCAATATCGCACACTTGGAAAGACCGGCCTCAGAGTATCCTTGGCCAGCTTCGGCACTGGCGGCCCCAGCCAGTTCGGTCAGCACAGGGGGCTGGAACAACGGCAGCAGACCGCGCTCGTCCGCCGCTGCCTTGAACTGGGGGTCAACCTGTTCGACACGCACGAGGGCTACGGAGACAGCGAGCGAATTCTAGGCGAGGCGCTTCGAGATGTGCCGAGAGACTCTTACCATATCGTTACGAAGTGGTCGTATCACAGTGGTGGCGGAGTTGGCAGAGACGCCGCAGCGTTCGCCCATTCAGTCGAACGCAGTCTGAATCGCCTCGAAACGGATTACGTCGATGTTATGATGATTCACGGCATTCTGGCGGCCGAGTACGATAGTGTACTGGAGCGCTTCCTTCCGACTCTTGAACGGCTATGTGAGGAAGGTAAGGTTCGCTTCAAGGGTTTCAGCACACGCTATATTGTCGATCCCGCCCAGGAGATTGTTCCGGTCGCCCTTCAAGCGCACCCCGAACTCTGGGATGTGGTCATGCTGAAGTACGGCATCCTGAACCAGTGGATGGCGAGGGAGGCTTTGCCCCTTGCCGCTGATTTCAACATCGGCGTGCTGAACATGGCATCAGTGCGTATCAAGTTGCCTGTGCCCGCCTTGCTTGAGGAGCTGATTGCGGAATGGAGGGAAAGAGGCTACATCACAGCGGATAGCGTACCTGCGTCCGATCCTCTCGGCTGGCTTGTTCATGACGACGTGGACTCGGTAGTAAGCGCCGCATACAAATTCGCCGCCGACCATTCCGCAGTCTCCAGCGTCGTCACTGGAACGTCCAGCATGGAACACCTCGATGCCAACATTGCGGCACTGGAAAAGCCGCGCCTGCCTGATGAGGACAGCGCGCGGCTCAAAAGCTTGTTCGGCGATATTGCGGAGTATGCTTGATTACAGCACGACCACAGACCGTAGCACCTCTCCGCGCTCCATCTTGTGGAACGCATCTTCCACGTCATCGAGTGATATGGTCTCAGACACGAATCTGTCCAGGTCCAGCCTTCCCTGCATGTAAAGGTCTATGAACATCGGGAAGTCTCGTGTGGGCAGGCAGTCGCCGTACCATGACGATTTCAGCGACCCGCCTCTGCCGAATATCTCGATCATAGGCAGTTCTATCTTCATCTGCGGGTCGGGCACTCCCACCATCACTACGGTTCCGGCAAGGTCCCGAGCGTAGAAAGCCTGCTCGTAAGTTATCGGATTGCCTACCGCCTCGATAGCGACGTCCACTCCGTTACCGCCCGTCAGATCTCGAATTGCCTCCACCGCGTCCGTTTCAGATGCGTTTATCGTATGCGTAGCGCCGAAGTCCTTCGCCCACTCCAGCTTTCGACTGTCGATGTCCACGCCGATGATTGTATGCGCACCCGCGAGCTTTGCGCCGGCAATCGCCGCATCACCAACGCCTCCGCAGCCAAAAACAGCCACAGAGTCGCCACGCGAAACGTCGCCGGTGTTGACGGCGGCTCCAAGCCCCGCCATAATGCCACAGCCTACCAGTCCTGCCGCCGCGGCTGATGCGTCAGGATTCACCTTTACAGCCTGTCCCGCCGCTACGAGCGTTAGCTCGACGAATGCGCCGATGCCGAGCGCGGGTGAAAGTGGGGTGCCATCCTTGAGCGTCATGGGCTGCACAGCGTTTAGACTGTCAAAGCAGTACCAGGGCCGACCACGCAGACAGGAGCGGCAGTTGTCGCAAGGGGCGCGCCATGCGATTATCACGAAATCTCCGGGCTCGATATTCGTAACACCGTCTCCAACCTCTTCCACGATGCCGGCGGCTTCGTGTCCAAGTAAGAATGGGAACTCATCCGTGATTGCTCCCTCGCGGTAGTGCAGGTCAGTGTGACACACTCCGCACGCCTGCACTTTGATGAGCGCTTCACCCGGCCCAGGGTCCGGCACTACGATTGTCTCCACCGATACCTCTTCTCCCATTGCGCCTGCTATGACGCCCTTGACCTCATTTGCCATATCTTCGTGCCCTCCGAAATTCAGCCGCGATTGCGGCGACAGATGATTGATACTGAGCAAGGCAGATTGCCCGACGGGCGGTGTCATAGCCGTCGATTTGCCCCAGCGAGAATATGTCAGTATCAGTATCAGTGTCAAGCCAAGCAAAAATTCTCTGAGGCGCTTGCCTTCGACTGCGGCGGATGGCAAGTTACTGAAACTGCGCTCTTGTTGGAGGATCGGCGCCCCGCCGGGTACAGGTTATCGCCGCTACCCGATTCGCGAATACCATAGCATCTGTCAACGCCTCTTCGCTGAGTATCGCCAGAGCATCCCGTCGCAGCAGGTCTCTGTCATCCAGCCAAGCCAGAAGCGCCGACATGAACGCGTCGCCCGCTCCAACGGTGTCCACTACGCCAACACGCAGCCCCGGCACCCGCACTGCCGCATCGCCGCTCAATCCTACCGCGCCGCTCTCGCCCAGCGTAACCACCACCAATGACGGCCCCATGCCTAGCCATCGCTCCGCCGCATCCTGCGCGTTCTCGGCAGGATAGAGCCAGTCCATGTCCTCTGCGCTCGCCTTGACCAGTGTTGAGTAACGTAATAGCCCTTCGATGCGTTCTCGATACATCGGTCGATCAGGGAATAGTGCGGGGCGTACATTCGGATCCAGCGAAATTACGCGCGAACCGTGCTCCCGCCGCATCAGCCCTTCGTAAGTCCGCGCGCTTTCTCCCAGCATCAGCGAGTACGACCCGAAGTGTAGCGCGGTCAGTTCGTCGGGCAATGAGGTGGATATATCTGCCCTCGCAAGGCTCTGCTCGGCAGTATCGCTTCCATAGAAGGCGAAGTCGTGATCCCCATCATCGGAAGGAATTACGAAGGCAAGCGCACTTGGTTCATTGCCGCGCGCGACCCAGCACATATCAATACCGTTTCGCGTCAAATGCGCCTGGAGCATATCACCAAATGTGTCATTGGAAATCTTGCCAATGAAGGCTGCGGACTTGCCCAGCCTTGCCAGACCGGTTGCCACGTTCAGGGGCGATCCTCCCGGGCGCGGCACAAATGCAAGTTCTTCATCGATTTTGGCCGGCGTAAAGTCGATGAGCGCCTCGCCGCAAACGCCAATCATTCCTGTCCCATTGTCAAGTCCGCAAGGAAAGCGAACTCTTCCTTGAGTGCGGGATAGAGTCGCCGGTATGCGCCATAGAATTCCTCGTAGGCGGCCCGCTGACCGGCGTCCGGCTCTACGGCGCCTTCAGTCTTGATACAGGACTTAACAGCTTCCTCGATGTCGGAGAACATTCCGCACCCCACTGCCGCGAGAAGTGCGGCGCCATAAGCGGCACCGCCCGACGGCTGTACTGTGCTGATAGGCAGTCCGAATATATTGGAAAGAGTCTGTAACCACATCCCACTGCGTGCCCCGCCTCCGATGGCCCTCACTTCACTGGGCGAGACTCCCTGCTGCCTCATGAGTTCCAGCGAATCGCGAAGGGCAAAGCATACACCCTCAACAACAGCCCTTGTCAGATGTCCTACATCGTGCGCGAAGTTCAGGCCGAAGAAAGCGCCGCGAGCATTGGCATCGTTGTGCGGTGTGCGCTCGCCGGTTAGGTACGGCAGGAAAAGCAAGCCGTCGCTGCCCACCAGGACATTCTCAGCCTTTGCCGTCAGCACGTCGTAGGATTGCCCTCTGGCAACAGTGTCGCGCAGCCACCGCAAGGCGCTGCCTGCCGATAGGACGACGCCCATGAGATACCAGAGACCGGGCGCGGCGTGGCAGAATGTGTGCAGGTTCATATCGGGTGCCACATGGGGTTCGGTTGCGGGCGTAACTACCGCCCCGGATGTGCCGATACTTACCTGCATAACACTGCCGTCCGTAGTCCCGCAGCCCACCGCTCCCGCAGCATTGTCCGCACCTCCGCCTACGATGGGAATGCCCGGGTTCAAGCCAAGCGTGGCTGCCGCCTCTGCTGTTAGCGCACCTGAAATCCGTGATGATTCGACGACATCAGGCAGAATGTCCGCGTCCAAATTCAACGCCCGCAGGACGGGTTCTGACCATGTGCGCCGGCGCACATCATAGAGCAGAGTTCCAGCGGCATCCGAAGGCTCGGTGGCGAACTCGCCGCTCATTCGATAGCGAATGTAGTCCTTAGGCAGAAGGAGTGTGTGAAACCGGTCGTAGTTTTCCGGTTCATTTTCTCGCAGCCAGAGTAGCTTGGGCGCGGTGAACCCCTCAAGAGGAAGATTGCCAACTGTGCTGCGTAGTAAGTCCAGTCCCACGCCTTCCAGTATGTGACGGCATTGGGCCAAGGTACGCACGTCGTTCCAGAGCAGCGCGGGACGGATAACCTCGCCGTCGATGTCAAGGATTACCGAGCTGTGCATCTGCCCGCTGAGGCCGATGGCGGCGATTTCGCCTCGCCAATTGCCAACGTCCGTAGAATGCAGCGCCTTGCGAACCGCCTGCACGGTGCTGCGCCACCACATTTCCGGATGCTGCTCGGACCAGCCGGGGCGCGGCACACTGACAGGGTGCTCTACTTCGGATTCGGATAGCACCCTGCCGTCACAGCCGACGAGCATCGCCTTGACAGCGGTAGTGCCGACATCTATCCCTAGAACGGCCCTCAGGGCGGCTTTGTCAGGAGTTAACATCGACTATCCTGTTCTAACCTGTCCATCGATGCTAGCGCCCCGCTAAATCTGTCGCAGGCGTGGGTCGAAGTAGTCGCGCAGCCAGTCGCCGAGGAAGTTAAGCGAGACTACCACAAGCGCAATCGCAAGACCCGGTATAACGGCGATCCACCACGCCGAGTCGATATAGTTTCTGCCGAAGGAGACCATGCTGCCCCAGGCAGGCTTGGGCGGTGGAATGCCTACGCCAAGGAAACTGAGTGTAGCTTCGGTCAGGATAATCTGACCCGTTCCCAGCGTTGCGACGACGATGAGCGTGTTGGTCACGCCGGGGAGTAAGTGCTTGAAGATGATTCGCGGCGAAGATGCTCCCGCTATTCTGGCGAGATTGACATAATCCATCTGCTTGAGCTGCAATATCTCGCCCCTGATCTGGCGCGCGGTCGGACCCCAGGAGAATATCGCGATGATAATGAGCAGTGTGGTGAAACTCGCTCCGAACACGCTTACCACCACAAGGGCCGCTAAGATGAAAGGAATGGCGTTCTGCAAGTCAACCAGTCTCATCAACGCTTCATCCACATGCCCGCCGAAGTATCCGGATATGGAGCCGATGACCGCTCCCAAGGCGACGCTGAGGAGCATGGTAACCGCGGCGAAACTCATTGAGACGCGAGCGCCGTGGATGATTCGGCTGAATATGTCCCGTCCCTGATTATCCGTCCCAAATAGGTGCTCCGCCGTTCCGCCGAAAAATAGAGGGGGCTTTTCCCGCGCTCTCAGGTCACCTTTAACCGGATCGTATGGGGAAATGATTGGAGCCGCTAGCGCCGCGAAGACCAGAGTAGCGAGTATTGCCGCGGGGATATATGGCCATTGACGGAACTTGGTATAAGCCCTCGAAATGAAAGAGGGTTGGTCGATTTGCAGTAATGCTTCTCGCTGTTCCAGTTGCATGAGACGGCTCTTACTCGTACCTGATGCGCGGGTCTATCAAAGCGTAAATCATATCAAGAATGAAGGCAAACACCACATACAGGAGGGCGAAGAAGAGTGCCGAGCCTTGCAAAATCGGGAAGTCGTTTGCGAGAACTGCTTGCAGTGCCAGCCTTCCGAGGCCGGGAAGCGCGTAGATTGTCTCTGTTAGAACCGTTCCTGTGGCAAAGCCCGCCAGTAGCAGCCCGCCATAAGTCAACGGAGCAATCAGCGCGTTGCGGAAGGCGTGTTTCCAGACGAGTGTCGTGGTGTTGACTCCTTTCGCCCTCGCCAGCTTCACGAACTCTGAGTCCATGACATCGAGCATTGCAGAGCGCGTCAGGCGTAGGAATCCGGCAGAGCCGAACCAGCCGAGAATCACGCTAGGCATGATCCAGTGCGAAAACCCTCCCTGCCCAGCGGCGGGCAGCCATCCCAAGTTAACGGAGAAGATGAGAATAAGGACGATTGCCAGCCAAAACGCGGGCACCGATTGTCCCAGTACGGCCATGGTCCTGCCCGCGTAGTCCCAAAAGGAACTTCGGTACACGCCCGACAGTACGCCCAAGGGTATCCCCACGACTACGGCAAAAACGAAACCGCCGCCGGTCAGTTTCAGAGTAAGCGGCAACCTGTCAGTTACAGCCGTCCAGACAGGGATCCCCGTGTCGATTGATTCTCCCCAGTCACCCAGAAGAATGTCGCGCAGCCAATACAGGTATTGCAGTGGTAGTGGTTTGTCCAGCCCAAGTTTCCTGCCCCATGCTTCCCAAACTTCAGGACCCACATGCGAGAAGGCGTTCAAATATAGAAGGCGGGGGTCGCCCGACATTCGTGACAGGGCGAATACGATAACCGTAGCGAGAATGATGGTTACGAGTGAGTAGCCGAGCCTTCGTAGTAGAAATCGCGCCATGGTATTTCGTAAATCTCACTTCGTCATTCCTGCGAAAACAGGAATCCACTTTAATAATATCCCCTCCCCGGATGATAGGGAGGGGATAGATTTCAGAAATGGCATTCGGTTTAAGGGAGCTTTTGCCCCACCCTGACCCTCTCTCTCAATGAAGGAGGAGGGGACATGTCGATTTACTGTTTAAGCGTGATGGTCTCAAGATTGTTGAACAGTCCTGTAATCTCCATCTCCCAGCCTTCCACAAACTTCGGGTTCACCCAGACCGGGTTGTCGGCATGAACCACACCGGTGGAAAGCATCCAGTGGTAGAAGAAGTCGGCTTCCTTGATGTTCGCGGCTACCCTCGCCTCTCTGTCGAGCGGGTTGGCTTCGACCTCGTTCACGTAGGTCATCACTTCTAGAACCTCAAAGCCGGGGTTCCAGTCGCCCTCACCGATGGTCGAACCTTCGCGCGCCGCCAGCCTGGGCTGGTCCATCAACAGCAAGGGTCCGCCGCATCCGGGCCAGGCGCAGCAGGAAGTCAGTCCATTCCACTCGCGGTCAACGAGGCGCGGCCTGAATGCCTGGTATGCTGTGCTGTCCACGGTCACATCCAAACCTATGTTGATCCACATCGTTGCGACGGCGTCAAAGACCTCGAAGTTTACATTCGGGAGCTGCTGCACATATATCTGGAACGCGGGGAAGTCCTCAACGGGGACTCCCGCCTCTTCAAGCATTGCCACCGCTCCGTCGGGATCGTAAGGAATTACCCATTCGTCCTTGTGCTCCGGCAGCGAACTAGAGAAGAAGTTGATGTACTCTGGGAAGCCATTGCCCAACAGCACCTCATCAACGATAAGTTCGCGGTCGATTGCGCGTGACAGGGCGTGGCGCACCAGCCGCGCCGACTCCATGCGTGCGGGGTCGTTGGGATCGCCAATCCACGGGTGTTCGGCATCCGGCTCGAAGCCTGGGCGTGGCGTCACAGGCTGCCCGTCACGTCCCTTGTTGTCGTTCTCAGGATATTCGAACATCCAGAAGTTGCCGCTGTATGTTATTGCCTGGGTCGCGCCGCCGAGATTGTCGCTATTTGCTTCCATTCCTGCATCCAGCAGGTCCGGCAGGAAGCTAAACGGCACCGGATCGATTATATGCACTGCGTCCGTCTTGATGAGCGCCACACGGGTTGAGTCTTCCGGAATCTCCTTCACGCTGAGTTCGCCGAACGAAGCGGGTGTATCCCAGTAATCCATAAACGTGCTGCCGATGAACTCGTCGTTAGGCGTCCAGCTTTCCATCTGGAAGGGACCTGTGCCAATCGGGTTCTGGAAGGCATGGTCTCGACCCATATCATTGATGTACTTGCTGCTGTACACGAACACCAGCCCGATGATCGCGCCCTCGTATTCGGATGTGAAACTCTTGAGTGGGAACTCTACGGTGTGCTGGTCAACAACGACGTGGGGTTCCTGATATTCGTGCAGGTATCCGACGTTGCCGAAGACGGATTCCTGGTTCTCCACTCCAGCGTCACCGAAGCTCCACTTTACGTCTTCCGCACCCATTTCGCCCCAATCGTGATGGAACTGAACGCCCTGCCGAAGATTAACGGTAATCTTCGACAAGTCGGGCGCTACATCATAAGACTCTGCCAGATGCGGGTAGAAGAGCAGGTCTTTCTTCTTGCGCTCCGTGATGCTCTCCATCAGTCCGATAAGACCGGGAATAGTGTCACCCGTGCCGCCGGATGCCTGGCTGGGCAAGCCCTGAGCGTTACCCAGAGTGCGCATCGCCACCTTAAGCTGTCCGCCGCCACCCGATGGTGCGGGCGCGGCTGCGGGCGCCGTTGTTGGTGCTGGTGCGGTTGTGGCAGCCGGTGCAGGAGCGGCCGGTGCGGGAGCCGCTGTTGCCGGTGCGGGTGCTGCAGGTGCAGGTGCCGCGGGAGCAGGTGCCGCCTCCTCCGGTGCAGAGCCGCATGCCAGTGCGAACAGCGCAGCCAGTGCAAGTATGCTTACTAGAACTAGGGACTTGAGATACATGCCTTTGCCCTCCTCGAATGACGCGTTTTTCAGACCTAGATCCGGCGCCAAAGACTTGCCGATGAGTGAGACGCAATAATTGACTATGGCGGGTATTAAAACATCAAGCCTCTCAATAGTCAATATGCGTTGACGGGATTGCGATTTCCGTCTGAAACCCGTGTCTCTTATTCTTCAGGCTCGGCAATTTCCACTATCTGATTGTAATCAACATTCTCAATGAGTTGCAGTCTTCCGCTCGGCCAGATGATTTCAATCTCATCAACCTCATCGGAGTTCCCCAGACCAAACTCCAAGTCGATGCTGTCCATGGACAGGTAGCTCGAACCGGCTCGCACTTCCTGCACCTGTGTGTTCCCTCCCGCCGTCAGATAGACTCTAGCGCCTATGCCGTCCGCGTTGCTGCCTGTGCCGTCAATGGCCATGCGTCCCTTCAGCCTCAGCGTTATCCAGTTGTTGGCGTTGTGGCCGTTCAACCAGACAAATAGGGGACCCGTTCGGGGCGCGGTCGCCGGCGGGCCACCGGGTAGACCGGGAATAAAGATGTCCCCGCTACTGTTTGTGGCTATAAGGTCAACGAAGCCGTCGCCGTTGATGTCTCCGTGTGCTAAGCCCTTACCGTTCTCGTGCAATTGACGGTTGATGCGTCTCCCCTTCAGAGCCTCCGGGTCTGCGCGCGCGGAAGGGTCGTCCTCCAGTCCGTCGTAGCTCACATGGGTTATATCCAGCAGCTGTGCGCGCACCGTAATATCCTCAAAAGCCCCGGTGTTATCGCCTCGCAGCATGCGACCGGCTGCCGGGAAGATGTGCCCGTCAGGGCCTCCGCCCCTGCCCATCGTCGAGCCGAACCAGTACAGGTCCTGGTCGCCGTCGTTCTCGTAGTCGAAGAAGGTCGCGCCGAATCCAAAGTCGTATGCTGCGATGCCCGTTGGTACCTGGTGGCCCGGGTCGATAGTTGCGGGGTCGAGAGAAATCGGAGGAAACCATGGACTTGGATTCACCATTGTCGAATTAGCTACATCGACGAACCGTCCGCCGCCGCCGTTGCTGAGCAGGAAATGGGAGCAAGTCCCCGTTGCAAACCTGCCGAAGTATTCGCAAGTGCCGCGAGGAACTTCTCTCGGCGGCTGTATCAAGGTATGGAAACCGACATTTGGAACGAATACATCCAGGTCCAGGTCGCCGTCAACATCCCCCACCGCGAATCCCATCCAGGCGCCAACCTTATCTATGCCCATGCTGCGAGCCACGGGTGTGAACTTGACCTTTGAGGCGTCCGTGTCGTTCCTGTAAATGTGCAGCCTGTCGGCATCATTTGCTATCCAGAGGTCCTGGTCGCCGTCGTCATCGTGGTCGAAGAACAGTGCGGCGTGCGTCTGTCCCGTAGGCTCACCTACTCGATTGCCCTGTGCATCGGTCGTCTCAGGATCGTATCCTAGGTACACATCTCCAGTCTCATCGTAACGGTAACTGACTGGGGTGCCGTCAGGATACTGCATCAATATCTGAGGACCCTGCACGCCCGCCGACTCAGTAACATCCTCGAAGGTTAAGTCACCGTTGTTGATGAAGAGCTTGTTGTAGTGACCGGGGTGGTTCAGGTCTTCAAAGTGCCGAAAATCCTGGTCCATCAGATTGCCGACGAAAATGTCCAACCAGCCATCGTTGTTGACATCCGCACAGGCGATACTCGCGGCGGATCGCGCATTTACCGCTGGGCCAAACGCCGCGGATGTGATGTCTGCGAAAGTACCATTGCCTCTGTTCAACAGGAGGGCGTCTAGGTTGCCCTGCTGCGGGGACCTGAAGCCCAGATCGTCCGCAGGATTGCCCCACGCGCCGACATATAGGTCCTGAAAGCCGTCGTTGTTGATGTCGCAGGCAACAGCGCCCGTGCTGTGTGTATTCTTTAGGGCTGCGTCTCCGGCGGCGTTTCCGACGTCGGTGAATTCTTTATTGTCATCGTTGCGATAGAGGATGTTCGCGTGACCGCCCATCTGGGTTACATAGAAGTCCATGTCGCCGTCGCGGTCGTAGTCGAAAATAACCACGCCGGGGCGGTCGTTCCACACACCGTATCCGTCGCGCAGAGCGGTGTCGGCAACATTTGTGAACGGCACTATTTCGTCAGGATCGTGTAGCAGGGAGGAAGAATCTCTGTCAGACGCTGGATTGCCGGCGAAAGGCGGGAACTGGCAGCCGAGCACGGGCGCCAGCAGGAATACGGCAATCGATAGGAAGCAGAGGAGATACGTTCTCATAACAGGTGAGTTCCGCGCTTAATGTCCGTTCTGAGGTGATGGAGAAGGTTGTTAAGAAGCGTGGCAGTGTAGAGTAGTGTTTCCGAGAGAAGCGATAATGTCAAGGATGGCTGCATCGGATGGACTACCTAATGTGAATTGGAATAGAGGACCTCTCAAAGGCTGAAGCATTCTTGAGTCTAATCTTGACTATCAACTTGAGTGATGATTAAATGGCGGCATTCTTGGGGAGGGCTGTGTAAATCACAATTAAGCATTCTGTGGGAAATAGCTGTTATTAACGATTGGAACGGACGATTAATTCGATTGGGAGGCAATGTTATGCGAGGTTTGCGGACATCGAAGTCGGCGATTTGGCTTGTATTATGCGCGATGGCGGCTATGCTGGCAGTGGTAGCCTGCGGCGCTGCCGAGCCTGAAGTGGTGACCGTCGTCGAGACTGTGGTTGTAACTGAAGAGGTGGTGAAGGAGGTTGAGGTCCCGAAGGAAGTCGTCAAAGAAGTCGAGGTCACCAAAGAGGTTGAGGTTGAAGTAGTCAAGGAAGTCCCGAAAGAGGTAATCAAGGAAGTCGAGGTCGTAAAAGAGGTTACCAAAGAGGTAATCAAGGAAGTTCCGATTGAACGGGTGGTGATTGCAACACCAAGCCCGACCGATGAAGTCTTCTATGTGCGCCCCCTCGACCCGTTCCCCAAGAGCGGTGGCACATTCCGTGCGGGCGCGCACGGACCACCAGCGCACTTCGACTGGTACGCCTCCGGCACCATTGCCAACCACGGCGTGCAGTCCCCCATGTATGACGCGCTGCTGCGTCGCGATCCGCGTACGCCGGATGTGCCGGTGATTCCCGACCTGGCGTACAGGTGGGACATTTCCGACGACCAGCTGACCTATACATTCAGCATCAGGGAAGGTGTCAAGTTCCACGACGGTAGCGACCTGACCGCAGAAGATATCAAGGCGACCTATGACAGGATCATCTTCCCAAGCGAGGAACTTGTGAGCCTGCGCAGGCCCTTGTTCCCCAATGTGGCCGCAGTAAGCACTCCTGACGACTACACTGTCGAGTTTGCGCTAAGCGAGCCGCGCGCGCTTTCTAATATGATGGTTGCCTTCTCCACGGAGTGGAACCTGGTAAGCAAGAAGGAGACGCTCGAAGAGCACAGTGGAAATCTTCGGGCTGTTGACGACCATCCCGGCACAGGTCCGTTCAAGTATGTATCGAGAAACGATGACCAGTGGGTGCAGGAAAAGAATGTTGACTATTGGAGTCCTGATGCTCCATACGTTGACAGGATTGAGCATATTTGGCTGAAGGCGTGGACGCCGGAGAATACGGCAGCTCTTCTAGGGAATCAGACAGACTGGGCGATGTGGCTTGCTCCGAAGGACGCAAGGGATATAGCCAACAGGCCCGGCCTGAATATCATTCGCCAGCACCTGCTTATATGGCATGGTATTCCGATGAATAATCTGCGAAAACCATTCGATGATAAGCGGGTACGACAGGCAGTAGCATTGGTTCTCGACCAGCAGGCCCTGTTGAATGTGACGGCCGACATAAAGGCTACGGTTTTCGGCGGTGGATGGTTTACTGACGGCACACCGTATGGGCTGCCGCTCGACGTACTGAAGCAGAGGAAATATTTCCGACCGCCTACCGAGGAAGATATGGCCGAGGCGCGTCAGCTTCTTGCCGAGGCGGGGTACCCAAATGGGGAGGGTATTCCCGAACTGGACCTCGTTACTCGCGAGACAATCAGTCAGCGTCAAAGAGCGCCGGCGATACAAGCAATGCTGAAGCAAGGGCTGAACATTGATACCAAGATTCGCGTGGTTGATGTGTCAGCGCATGGTGAAGAGATCAAGGCGGGCAACTACGACATGTCGGTTGAGGGCGGCACTTGGGCGTTTATCCCGGACCCGTCGTTCTACATTAAGGACTTGTTCGGACGGTGCGGCGACACGCTTTGCGATGGCAACACCGCCTTCTACGACAATCCTGAGTTAGACAAGATGCTTAGGGCATTGGAAATAGAGTTGGACCAGTCAAAGAAGTTGGAGATGGCCAATGACTTGGCAGCCTTCCTAGACCAGGAGATGCCTTGGGTTCCCCTCGACACAAGCGAGATTACCTACTGGGGATACTGGGACCATGTCAAGGGTTTGATGCCGGCGAATAGCGACTTCTACTCTAACTACGAACTACACAAGTGGGACTACGTGTGGCTGGATAGGCAATAGAAGAAAACTTCACCGTAATTACCAATTGCTAACACATAGGAAATGGAGAGGCAGGGCGCTTCATTAAGTATTGGCCTCTGCCTCTCCTCTCAACGGAGGGGATGATTGCGAACCTACGTCCTTAAACGGTTGCTATATGCAATCCCCACCATATTCGGCATCACCGTATTGATATTCGGCATTATGCGAATACTGCCCGGCGACCCTCTGGGTGCCTACTATGGGATAGAGACTATCATCCAATGGACGCCAGAGCAGAAGGCGGCGATACTCAGAGACCTTGGACTGGACAAGCCAATCGCCGTACAGTATGCGGTATGGGTGAAGGACATCGCATCTGGCAAGCTGGGCGAATCCTTCTTTCGCGGCGATCCTATCATTGAAATACTGGCTCAGCGAGGGCCGATAAGCGCCCAGATTGGGATTATTTCGGTGGCGATTTCTTGGATCATCGGTCTGCCGGTCGGCATAATCAGTGCAGTGCGTCCCAACTCCTTCTGGGACATGTGCACGAGTTTCTTCACGGTGCTCTTTCTTGCGATACCGGGGTTCTGGCTTGGACTGCTCGTTGTGGTCGCGAGCATTTCATGGTTTCAGTATAAAGCCCCTATCATCTCCGTTCAGTTCTGGGAAGATCCCTGGACGAACTTTCAGATAATTGTGGGTCCTGCGATTGTGCTCGGCCTGGGTCAGGCTGCGTTTATAGCGCGGATGGCTCGTTCGTCACTGTTTGAGGTGCTGAGAGAGGATTACGTGAGGACTTCCCGCGCCAAGGGGTTGATTGAGAGGCTTGTAATTTCTCGGCATGCGATGCCGAATGCTCTGCTTCCGGTTCTGACATTGAGCGGCGTGTTGCTGGGCTTCGTGATGGGCGGCTCGGTTGCGGTGGAGCAGGCGTTTACCGTGCCCGGCTTGGGTAAGTCACTTGTGGTGGCTGCCATTGACCGAGATTTCAACGTGGTCCAAAATATCGTCCTCTTCTATGCGGTCATTTTCGTCATGGTCAATCTCTTGATCGACCTTCTGTATGGATGGCTCGACCCAAGAATACGGCTCAATTAGCGCCACACCCATTTGAAAAGGAAATGCAATGGCAGTGGATTCAGTAGCAGTACGTGACGGCGTCAGTACCAATGTCCGCAGGTACGGAATAAACTTGCGCGGCTTCGTTCGGCGCAGTCCATTTGCGGCCGTTTGGGGTCTGATAGGGCTGATAATGATACTGATGGCTGTTGGCGCTCCGTTAATAACGCCCAAGGATCCGCTTGAGCCCAATTTCACGAAAATAAGTGGGCCTCCTGACGGCGAAAATTATTTTGGTACAGATCAGATCGGCAGAGACTTGTTGAGCAGAATTCTCTATGGTGCGAGAATATCCCTCTTCGTTGCTTTGGCGTCAGTGCTGATCGGCACAACTATCGGTGGCGTGTGGGGTTTGGTCAGCGGCTATTTGGGTGGCTTGACTGACATGATTAGCCAGCGATTCGTGGAAATAGTCATGGCACTACCTGGTCTGATTCTTGCCTTCGCGCTTGTGCTCGTCCTAGGCGCCGGCATGTGGACGATTATCCTCGCTATAGCCGTCACTCGAGTTCCGTTCGGCGCAAGGATTATTCGCTCTGTTGCATTGACAGTCAAAGAAACAGCGTATGTGGAGGCGGCGAGAGGCATCGGCGCTTCTCAGACGAGGATAATGGCGAGGCACATTGCGCCGCAGTGCGTTGCGCCGTTTCTGATTCTCTTCACGGTTCACTTGGGAACGGTCATTGTTATCGAAGCGTCTCTGAGTTTCCTGGGGCTTGGAGTTAGCCCACCCACACCTACATGGGGCGGCATGCTCGGTGAGGCATCGGCGCTGCTGTACCCGTTCTGGTGGCACGTCTTCTTCCCTGGCGTCTTTATAACCGTCGCCGTGCTTGCCTTCAATCTTTTCGGTGACGGCCTGCGTGATGCGCTTGATCCGAGGCTGCGGGGCACTCTTGAATAGGCGAACAAAATGCTCAGGATAGGCACTGTGGTTAGCCGTGAAGGTGCGGAATCACCTGCTCGCCCAGTATGTGTATGGTCTGCATCGCCTGCTTAGGTTCGTCCAACGCGCAGCGGAATAGTATGTGGGTAGCCCCCAAGCTACCAAGCCGTTCCAGCGCGTTGATGCAGGTTTCGGCGTCCCCCACGATGAGCGAGTCCTCCATCTCGCGCTCCCCGAATCCGCGATAGCCTCGCTTGTATAGAACCTCCGCCTCGCGCATTGCCTCTTCCCGCGTCTGCGCCAGATGCAGGTCGCGGCGCACCACAAGCTCGCTTACCTCATCGCTGCGTCCGAACTCTTCCAGCGTGTCACGGTACAGGCGCAGGCGCTCCTCGATATAGTCCGGCGTCCAACTCGGACTGATTACCCAGGCGTCTGCGATGCGGGCTGCGCGTCGCACGGCCGGGTCTGCGTTCGCGCCAATCCACATCGGCAGCGGCTGGCTGAGCGGCTTCGGGTTGATGGATACACCACTGAAATTGTAGTGCCTACCGCTGTATGATGCGTCGTCATCCTTCCATAGCAGGCGCATAATCTCGAAAGTCTCGGTGAAGCGCGACACTCTGAGCCTCTGCGGTGTCTCGAAGGCATCGTGTGCCTCAGGCTGGTGTCCCAACCCGCTGATGACGGTCGTCCTGCCTCCGCTGATTACATCCAGCATCGCCAGCTGTTCCGCGAGCAGAATGGGATTGTAGAAGGGCAGCAGGAACAGTGGAATAAGGCGCATTTCTCCCGTGTAAGCAGACAGATGCGAGATAGTTGGAAGCACCTGGAAGTAGTTGTTTCTCGTGACATGATGATCCCCAAGTGAAAGAGACGCGAAGCCGAACGCCGCCATCGCCTTCACCTGCTGCGTAAGCCCGTCCATCAAGGTCTTGGGATCTCGTTCTATGCCATAGCTTGTGGTCAGAGACATTCCAATCTGCACTTTGCCCTCCTTGTGTCCGGTTCATGCGTAGCGCCGCTTGGTGCTGGGAATTATAATTATTGCTATGAATATGCTAGAGCGAGTCCTTACGACGACCCTGCCGGAGACGGACGTTGAAGCCCTTCAACGAGCCTTGAATGAGAGACTGCCACGCTACGCAGTCATATTGTACAACGACGACTACCACGCGATGGACTATGTGGTGGAGGCGCTGGTGAAGAGCGTGCCCGACCTGATTGTCGAAGAGGCGGTCGGCATAATGTTCGAGGCGCACAACACTGGAAGTGCGGTAGTGATTGTCTGCCTGCTGGAGCAGGCGGAACTGTACCGCGACCGTATTCAAAGCTATGGGTTGGGCGTCGGAATCAAGAAGGAGTAGATGAGACGGACGGCTGTCTCAACTCGATACTCTATGTACCTGCGACTCCCTGTAACCCGTTACGACTTTAGTATATCCGCTGAGTTCCGTATCTAGGTCAGGGTCACCCGTATCGACTAATAGTGGTCTGCCGTGGAGTTCCAGCAACTTCCGCCTCGTTGCCACTACGATGATATTGTCCTTGCCGGCGCGCCGTATAATGCTCGGACTTATCTGCTGGTTGCCCCGTCCGAATATGTAACCCTGTCCGCCAATGACGCTTACTATGATTTTCGTCGGCTTGCCGTCGGTTAGGCGAAGAAGGTCGTTTTCGGTGGCATCCGCGGAGACGAGCCTCTTGTTTGATATGACGTCCACTCCGAGCAGGGAATTGGGGATGTTCAGGGCTTCCGGAACGGCTGCCGTGGTGGTGCCTGGTCCGATGATGTAGAGGGTGTCTTCCTCCATCCTCGCAATTATCTGGCGGGCTATTTCCGCCGGTGTTTCAGCATCTTCCATAGGAGTACCTGACTTCGTGGCCTGGACGCCAGCCGAATCCTGCGGCGTCCTGAGATAGCCGTAAAGTGAGGCGCTCACCCTTCCGCTACGGACCGCATCCTCATCTATATCCATAACCTCCGAGTCCGTAACTTCCGCTGACTCTCCTAGAAGGAATCTCGCGGCAATTTCACCGGCTCTGCGCGGTGTGAGCGCGAATACCGCTGAATGCATCTTGACGCCTGAAGGTATGCCGAGCACGGCCATTTCCGTTGACGATGTAGTGCTGGCTGCAATGGCGTCGCAGATGTCGCGCGCTGTGCCGTCCCCGCCAGCGAATAGAAGTAGGTCCACACCGTTTCTCAGCATTTCAAGCACGGCGTGGCGAGTATCTTCAGCTGTGGTTTTGCTTACTTCTGCGCGTAATGCTTCAATGAGAACAGGGGAGAAGCCGCAACTCTGTGCAACGTCCTCGCCCATAGCGCCTGTGCAGGTCAGCAGATTAATCTCCGGCATTGCCTTGGCGATTACCGTCAGAGTATCAACTGCGCGATTATGTGACTGCGGCTTCGCTCCAAGCGCCAGCGCCTGCTGGTAAACGCTCTCGCCGTCTGTGCCCTTTAGCCCAACTCTGCCACCCATGCCGGCTATCGGATTTACAATCAGTCCTAGCTTGCTCATAATTGCCATCCTGTCAATTCTGTACATCCATGTTAGTTCCCCGCCCCCGATTGACACAATGCCCGCTTGGATTTAGTCTGCTTGTGCCGACATTAAGAGCAGATTCAGAGGGCGCAAATGAACTACTTTCACCTGACAAGCGAGCAACTGGATTGGAAAGAACGGGTCGCCGACGTGGCTGAGCGCGAAATAGGGCCGCGCGCAGCAGAGTATGACGCGAGGGCCCAGTTTCCCAAGGAATCGCTGGACGCTCTGGGGGAATTGGGTCTTTGGGCGCTGCGTGTGGACAAGGAGCACGGCGGCTTGGGCGGAGACATGGTAACGACTTGCCTGATTGTCGAGGAAATCGCCAAGAAATGCCCCTCTACGGCGATGTGCTACAAGATGCACCTCGAGTCTGTCGAAGCTGTCAGCCGCATCCCGACTGCGGTACAACTCAAGCGATTCGTAGAGCCGCTCGCTGGGGGCGAGGTATTCGCAGCCGCCGCCGGCGGTGAGTCGCGCGGTCAGTCGGGCAGGGATTGGCGGCCGGTTTCAGCGCCGGACATTCCGTTGCCTCGTGTTGAGGGTGGATTGAAGCTCGACAACATCCGCAAGTCTTATGTAACTTCTGCGGGACACGCCTCGCATTACATCATGTTCTGCCGTGTCGAGGGTGGTCGGATGGAGGGTCCTCCCGACTTGCTGATGATAGAGGCGGACAAGGTGGACTGGAAGACGGTTGGTGAGTGGGACGGGTTGGGCATGCGCGGCAATTGCAGCGCGCCGATGATTTTCGATGGCGTGGTGCCGGAGGAGAACCTGCTGGGGATCGAGCTGAAGGGCGAGAAAGAACCGGTGATGGCGAAGTACATGATGCCGGTTCTTATTCTCACCTACGGCGCGGCATACCTCGGCATTGCGTCCGGGGCGTATGAACTTGCGTGCAAGGAGGGGGATAAGCGATTCGCGAGCGGGGCTAGGCGTCTGGATAACCCCATCAACCAGCGCCGCATCGCCGAAATGAGCGCACAGATTGAATCGGCGCGCGCCTTTCTGCACGTAGCCGCTTCGATGATGGACGAGGGAAGAGCGCCTTCCCTGCTGCCGTATATTCAGGCTAAGGTCATCTGCTCCGAGGTGGCTGTGCGCGTAACTCAGGACCTGATGACCATGTTCGGAGGCACCGCGTTCGCCCGCGAACTGCCATTTGATCGTTACTTCCGTGATGCCAGGGCGGGCGTCGTGATGGGGCTTGCCAACGACCAGGCGTACGAGACCATTGGGACGCTGCTGTTTCCGGAAGGGAACTAACAGGTTGGACAGGATAGGGAGGATTTTCACCCCCATCCCTGAATCGAGTTCAGGGCAAGCTCTAGCCTTCCCCCGTCAAGGGGGAAGGGACAGATTCTATGGCGTAAGCGGAACCTAGTTGGAACGCGTCAGGACGAAGCCCTTTTCGCCTGTGATTCGCTGGTCGTTAGGTTGCGCGATAACAACGCCCGCAAGTGAGTCGTCAATGAGGCTGCTGTTGAATTTCCAGGTTACGCCAATTGCCTCTTTGGGCAGCCCAATTGTGGTAAACACGACCTCGTTGTACTTCAAGCGGTTGGCGACAGTGAGATTCTGCGCTCGCCACTGAGTCTTGCCCTCGATTGGTACATCGAACGTAATGCCGACCGACGGCTCCGACTTGTCAAGCGCAAGTGTTACCCCGCGCTCATCCTGCTCCCCCGGCAATACCATAACGCCCTTGTATTCCTGTACTTGCTGATTGCTCATTATGAATCGTGGCTCCCCTTATTGGTACATTGAAATCTGCCGATGCTGCACGGTGTTGTGACGCTAATTCTATGCCTGAATAGGATAGCGTAGGGCGCATAAGACTACAACTTTATGATGATATTTATTTGACACTCAAATCGCCAAAATGCTAAAATTGCCTTGCCGTGACCCTCGCTAAGTGAGTGGCAAGGCAAAGGAATTACAGGGATAAATCACCACAAAAAAGACCTGGAGGAGTATCGTATGGCAACTGATGAGAAGGTCCAGATTCATAGAGGCCTTCGAGATGTGCTTATAGACCGAACCAGGTCGAGTTTCATTGACGGCGATGTCGGCAAACTCCTCTATCGAGGGTACAACATCGACGATCTCGCCACCAAATCAACCTTTGAAGAAACTATCTATCTCCTGCTTTATGGCGAACTTCCGACTCAGGAGCAGCTTGAAGCCTTCGATGCTGAATTGAAAGCTAACCGAGCCCTACCTGAAGAAGTTCTAAATGTCATTAGCATCACCCAGAAGGCACATCCGATGGATGTGCTTCGTACTGCCGTTTCTGCGTTGTCGGCATTCGATCCTGAGGCCGAGGATAACTCGGCTGAAGCGACGCTACGGAAGGGAATCAGGCTTACCGCGCAAGCGTCCACAATTGTTGCGGCGCACGCGCGTATCCGCGAGGGTAAGCAGCCTGTCGCTCCGAACAGCAGCCTAGACCACGCCGGCAACTTCCTGTATATGCTCTTTGGCGAGGAGCCCGATCCAAGAGATGCCAAGCTCATGGATAAGGACTTCATCCTTCATGCCGAGCACGGCATCAATGCATCATCGTTCGGCGCAAGAGTTACGGCGTCCACGCAGGCGGACCTCCATTGCGCTGTTACAACAGGCGTTGGCGTCCTAAAGGGCCCTTCGCACGGCGGGGCTGCCGAAGAAGTGATGAAGATGGCTCTGGAGATTGGCGACGAGTCCAATGCCGCGGCGTATGTAGCAGACCTTCGCAGCAAGGGCGGCAGGGTTATGGGCTTTGGGCACCGCGTGTATAAAGCTGTGGATCCTCGCTCTATCCATCTTATGGATGACGCCCGCGACCTAGGAGTTCGAAAAGGACAACCCGGCTGGTACTCCATTCTTGAAGCGGTCGCCAAAGTAATGGAACCTTACTCTCGTCGTGGCATCTGCCAGAATGTGGACTTCTTCTCGGGCGCGATCTACTACTTGCTTGACATACCGGAGGACCTGTTCATCTCCATTTTCGCTATGGGACGCATCCCTGGCTGGACTGTCCAGGTGATGGAGCAGTTCGACAACAACATCCTGCTCCGGCCGAGGTTGCTCTATGTCGGGGACATGGACGTTGAGTATGTGCCCATAGATCAGAGGTGAACCCGCGCGCACAGAATGAATAAAATGTGAAAGTTGGACGAAAGGATTGCGCGATGACTCAAGATGCCGTTGAAACCACTGAGTGTATTCATCATTGGCAGATTGAAAGCCCCAACGGCCCAATGAGCGTTGGGCGGTGCAAGAGATGCGGTGAGAGCCGCGAGTTCAACAACTCCATTCAGGGCTCCGGCTGGGACAGGCAAGGTTCTCACAACAGGAGACTGCGGCAGGCAAAGTCAAACTCCCAGCGATAAAACTAGCTGATATTCACTTGAGGGGACATCAATCACCGATGTCCCCTTTTCTCATGTGTGGAATAGCTAATGACTGACGGCACAGCAGCCGAAAACGCAATAAGACAGCGCATACGGCAACAGGGCAGCATCACCTTCGCAGAGTTCATGCAGACCGCACTGTATCATCCGGTCGATGGCTACTATACGAGCGAAAAGCCGTTCGGCGCGGCCGGCGACTATTACACTAGCCCTGCCGTCCATCCCGCATTCGGCGCGCTTCTCGCGGTACAACTCTATGGCATGTGGCGTTGTCTCGGGAAGCCATCCGAATTCACCGTTGTCGAGATGGGTGCGGGCAATGGAATCCTTGCCAAGGACATTACGTCGTTTGCAACACAACTGCCTTCTGGGTTTGCCGAGAGCCTCACATACATTTGCGTGGATAGATACGCTCTAGGCATCTCAGAAGAGGCGTCAAATAGCGCTGCTCCACGCATTGAATGGCTGCACGCGGAGACCGTGCCTCTAAGCGGAGTAGTAGGCTGCTTCTTATCAAACGAACTGGTTGACGCCTTCCCCGTGCATCGGTTTCAGATTGCGGATGAAAAGATCCAGGAAATCTTTGTAACACTCAACGGTGATGGCGAGTTCGTGGAGGTGCTGGATAAACCGTCTGTTCCTCTGATAGAAGAGCGGCTTGGCCAGCTAGGTTTCCCACTGGTGGACGGACATCGAGGAGAGGTCAGCCTGCGACTCAAGCCATGGCTCAATGAAATTGCCCGCGCGCTTACCAGAGGATTCGTTATAACAATCGACTACGGCTACGAGGCGAAAGAGCTCTATTCTGCGCGGCGGAGGTTTGGAACGCTCCAGACTTACTATCGCCACACCGAGGGAAGCAGCCCATATCAGCGAATCGGGAGGCAGGACCTCACTGCTCATGTCGATTTCTCGCTGCTACAAGCCGAAGGGCAGGCCGCCGGTCTGAACTCTGTCACGTACACCACGCAAGCAGAATTGCTGGGTAATCTTGGCATCCGAGACGTGATGGAGCAGATACGAAACGCCAATATCAGACGACATGAGCGCAGCGCCAACATCGTAGGTATGCGCGAATTGCTGAAACCTGAAGGTCTTGGCGGCTTCAAGGCACTGATCCAGGAGAAGGCTACAGGTGTGGCTGATGCCGAGGATGTACTTCCGCCAAGAAACTTTCACCAGAATCTGAAGACACCGCTTATTTCCAGCGACCACATGCCCTTGATGGCGGGTCGCTACCCGCAGGCTTCCTGGGAAGCGCCTTCGCTGTGGGGCGAATGGAGACCGGCGGATCGCTAATTTCGACCAGCGACATTCGATGCTGGGCGCGGCGAACATCTTCGCGCCACCGTGATGAATCCGGTATGCGCCACCATGCGGTGCTCCGGTCTTACGCTGCGCGTACTGACGTTCCATGGCCGCTGGAGTACCTCCATCGTCTCCATCATCTCGAAGGAGTGTGTGGCGCGCAATGTCCTTACAAGTTCGTGAACCTGAAGGACGGTTGGGGAGAAACTGACGAAGATTCCGCCGGGCAGCAAGCTCTCGGGAGCGTGCGGCACGACCAGCCAGGGTTCCGGCAGGTCTAGCACGATGCGGTCGAGTTCCCGTTCCTCGAAGCCCTCGTACACGTCACCCAGTTTCAGTGTGAGGTTGGATGCATCGGGGATCATCGCGCTCACATTCTCGCGGGTGCAGTCTATCATGTCCTGCCGCACGTCGTAAGAGATAAGTGCCCCGTGCTCGCCGATGGCGCGTAGCAGAGCCATCGTTACGGCGCCGCTGCCGCAGCCTGCTTCCAGTATGCGCGCGCCCGGGAAGATGTCGCCATAGACGAGGATTGCACCAAGGTCTTTTGGGTATCCCACAGTGGCAATTCGTGGCATTTCCAGCGCAAAGTCTGCCATAGTGGGCTTGACGGCAAGCAGCACGTGACCGCGGTTCGTAGTCATCCATGAGCCAGCTTCAGCGCCGATGAGTGCGTCGTGCTCAAATGCGCCCAGATGCGACTCAAACTTCGCGCCGGAGCGCAGCGTCGCTAGATAGCGTCGCCCCCGCCGGTCAATTATAAGAGCGTGTTCGCCCTCATGAAACATGTACCGCGCGGAGGCGTCTCTGTTCATGTCGGACGCGCCTAGAGCTTGTCGATTTCGGCGAGTATATCCTGCGGATCGAGGGCGCGGGCGCTGTCATAGACGCGCTTGAAGCGAATAACGCCTTCCTTGTCAACGATGAAGATGGCGCGGTTGGGCGCACCCCGTTCCTCGTTGAAGATTCCATAGGCCTGCGTCATCGCGCCGTGCGGATAGAAGTCCGAAAGAATCGGGTAGGGTATATTGCCGAGTGAAGTCGAGTAGGCGGTCTGGGACGGACGGGAGTCGCAGCTGATGCCCAGAACCTGGGCATTCTTCTCCTCGAAGTCAGCGTTATAGCTTCGCATCGAGGTGACTTGGTCCGTTCAACCACCTGTGAACGAAAAGATGTGGAACGAAAGCACCACTGTCTTCTCGCCTCTGTAATCACTCAGGGATACGTTACTCATATCTTGTGCCGGAAGCGTGAAGTCCGGCGCGGGTTGTCCTACATCCACCATGTTTTCACCTTTCTTGCGGGATTGCGGTTATGCGTCTGCCTTATGTATGTTCAGTTAAAGCCGCCTCAATGATGGCATTTTATGGACTGTCTCTTTGCGCGGATCGACCACAATACCGGCAGCCTGCAAATCAATCGCGCCCAGCAGAGGTTCAGTGCCTTCGTCGCCGAAGATAACAGTTGAGCCGACTAACTCACCCATAATCTCCATTCTTGCAACGGCAACGTCCCAACTTACTTCCCTGCCATCCGCCATCACGTAATCGCGCTTTCCCTCGGGCGCAATGTCGATGGTTTCGAGCATCGCTTTTGGGATGAGTGACTCGTAAGCGCCGGTATCCACGAGAAAGTTGACCTCTAGTTCTTTTGAGGCGTCTGCTGGGTTTCTAACGGTAACCGGCAGATGTATGTATCCCATGAATTCACCATTACGCAGTGTTATAACGGATGCTCTTTCACTCAGTATATCCCGTACGGCTGATTGGGGCTACTCATTGGGGCGCCAGCGGAGGTATGGACGGCGGGCTGCGGTCGCTTCGTCGAGGCGCGTATTCGGCGTGTCATGAGGCGCGTTGTGCAGCAGGTCAGGGTCGTCCTGCGCTTCCTGCGCTATGGCCTGCATCACTTCGATGAAGCCGTCGAGCGTTTCTTTGCTCTCGGTTTCAGTCGGCTCAATCATCAGGGCTTCCTCAACGATGAGCGGGAAGTACATCGTCGGCGGATGTATGCCGTAGTCTATCAGGCGCTTTGCGACATCCAGAGCGCTTACGCCTTGCTCGCGCCTGAGACTGCGCGCCGAGAATACTACCTCGTGCATGCAGGATCGGTCGTAGGGCAAGTCGTAATGGCCCTTGAGTTGGCTGAGAATGTAGTTGGCGTTGATGACTGCGTCGCGGCTAATGTTAGCTATGCCTTCCCTGCCCAGCGTGGACATGTAGGCATACGCGCGCACCAGGGCGCCGAAGTTGCCGTGGAACGCGCCCATCCTGCCGATTGTTTTGGGCGGCGCATCCAGTGAGTAAGTTTCCACACCATCGGCATCTTCGGTTCGGTCAGCAACGGGTGTGGGCATATATGGCAAAAGACGCTCGCCAACTATCACAGGACCCGCACCGGGTCCGCCGCCGCCGTGGGGCTGCGTGAAAGTCTTGTGCAGGTTGGAGTGCATCACATCGAAGCCTAGATCGCCCAGCTTCACACGACCCAGCAGCGCGTTCAGGTTCGCGCCGTCGCCATAGACTATGCCGCCCGCATCGCGCACGATTCGCACGACCTCAAGGATGTTGGAGTCGAACAGCCCGAGTGTGCTGGGCAACGTTATCATCAGTCCCGCGAGGTCATCGCCAACAGAGAATCGCAGCGCCTCAAGGTCGGTGTTGCCGTCCGCGTCGGAAGGCAATGTTATGACCTCGAAGCCGCACATGCTCGCCGTCGCCGGGTTGGTGCCGTGCGCGCTATCCGGGATGAGAACCTTGTCTCGCTTCGTATCGCCCCTGTCCAGATGGTATGCGCGAGCCATCAGCATTCCGGCAAACTCGCCGTCAGCGCCTGCCATGGGCGCGAGCGAGCAACCCTTCATTCCTGTAATATCGACGAGCCGCTGCTGCAATTCCCACATCAGACGAATAGCGCCCTGCACAGTCGCGGCAGGCTGCAATGGGTGAATCTCCGCAAATCCGGGCATGCCCGCTACTTCGTCGTCGATTTTGGGGTTGTACTTCATCGTACAGCTGCCGAGCGGGTAGAAGTTGTGGTCGATGGAAAAGTTGAGCTGGCTGAGCTGCGAGAAGTATCGGACGAGATCGTTTTCGCTTATCTCGGGGAAGTCGAGCGTATCGCGCAGCATGTTGTCGTCTGGAAGTGACTGCTCCGGGACGTCGCTCTGCGGGACGGTTGCGCCGACTCTGCCATGGACGCTGCGATCCATCAGCAGGCGACGGCGGTCTTGGGATAGTCTTTCGAGTAGTGTCGTCATACTGATGCGCTCTGTCCGGGGATGGCCGCGAGGGCGGCGGCAAATGATTCAATTTCCTCGCGCGTGTTGACCTCAGTGGCGCAGACGAGCATACCGTTTTCCATCTGCTCGCTGATGTCCAGCCCGCCGATGATTCTGTAATCAAGCAGCCGCTCGTTGAGCGTCGAGGGCGGAATGGGGCATCGCACCGCGAATTCCTGGAAGAAGACGCTGCTGTCAACGACTGAGTAACCCGGTATGTCATCTATGAGCGAGGCGAGGTAGTGCGACTTCTGGTAGGTCAGTTCGGCGGTGCGGCGCATGCCGTGCTTACCGTTGGCTGCCATGTACACGGTCGTCATCAGCGCGATGAGGGCGACCGAAGTGCAGATGTTCGATGTCGCTCGCTCGCGGCGTATATGCTGCTCCCGGGTCTGGAGAGTCAGAACATAGGCGGTGCGCCCCTGTGTGTCCACAGTCCTGCCCACTATGCGTCCGGGCATCTGGCGGATGTAGTTCTGCTTGCAGGCGAAAATGCCTACATAGGGTCCGCCGAAGGTGGGGGGAACGCCAAGCGCCTGTCCCTCGGACGCTACAATGTCCGCGCCGTACTCGCCCGGGGGCGTGAACATTGCCATAGAAAGAGCGTCGGCGTACACGACAAAGAGCGCTCCGGCTGCGTGTGCCTGGTCAGCCAGTGCCTGCATATCTTCCATGTATCCAAGGAAGTTTGGCTGCTGGACTACGAGACACGCAGTGTCTTCGGTGAGTGTCAGGCTGTCCTTGCCAACCACATCAATCTCGATGCCCGGCGCTTCGGTATAGGTCCGGAGAACGCTGAGGTACGCAGGCGAGACGGAATCGAGGACCGCGACGCGACTGCGCCTTGTAACGCGGGATGCCATGAGGACTGCTTCTGCCAGTGATGTGGAGCCGTCATACATGCCCGCGTTGGCAACATCCATTGCCGTCAGTTCGGCGCATAGAGTCTGGAACTCGAACTCGGTCTGGAGCGTCCCTTGCGAAATCTCCGGCTGGTATGGGGTGTAAGACGTCATGAACTCGCTGCGGCTCGTGAGCTGGCGAACGATAGCGGGGATGTGATGCCTGTATGACCCGGCTCCGAGGAAGCAAGCGTAATCGCCCGGCGTCATGTTCATAGAGGCAAGTTCCGTAAAGTAGCGCTTCAGGTCGAACTCTGACATCGGTGGCGGAAGGCGCAGCGCGGGATTGCGGTGCTGTTCGGGGATGTCGGCGAATAGTTCGTCCACCGAGTCAACGCCGATAGCATCGAGCATAAGACGGCGGTCGGCGTCGGTGTTAGGGGAGTATGGGGAGGTGAAGGGCGAGTTAGTCATATGTCAGACGGGAGCTAACGGGATGGAGAGCTTATCACTCCCATCCCCTGCCTTCGCAGGGGCAGGCTCTTGCCTTCCCCCATCGAGGGGGAAGGGACTTATTAGGCTTGGGCGTTGAGCATTGCCTGATAATCTGTGTGATTCATTAGTTTGTCGAGTTCGGCGCTGTCTGAGAGATTGACGCGCAGCATCCAGCCGGAGTCGTAGGGACTGTCATTGACCAGTTCCGGGCTGTCGATAACGGAATCGTTTCGCTCTGTGATCGTTCCCGATACGGGAGAATAAAGATCCGAGACTGCTTTCACCGACTCTATCTCGCCCATCTTCTCGAACTGCGTGAGGTCGGTCCCGACTTCCGGAAGCTCGACGAACACGACATCGCCCAGACTCTCCGCCGCGAAATCGGTAATACCGACCACTACTACATCATCCGGCTCTACGCGAACCCACTCGTGTTCTTCCGAGTACTTGAGCTCTTCAGGCGTCATTATTCATCACTCCGAATGTAAAATGGAAGACTTGTTACCTCGGCATCGACGAGGCGACCGCGGATGTCAATTTGCAGGCCGGTGCCAACCGCCGAGTAATCAGCAGGAACATATCCCAAGCCTATATTCCTGTCAAGCAGAGGCGAAGGGCCACCGCTTGTGACCTCACCAATCTGTTGGCCGTCGACGTGGATTCCGTGACCGTGCCGAGCTATGCCTCGTCCTGTCATGAAGAACCCGACAAGCTTCCTTTCGACGCCGTTGTCGCGGGCTTGCAGCAGGGCATCGCGGGCGATATAACCGCGCCGGTCCGGCCTGACGAAACGGCCGAGACCCGCCTCATAAGGGTTGGTATCCACGCTCATGTCGTTGCCATGCAACAACAAGCCCGCCTCCAGTCGAAGCACATCGCGCGCGCCCAGTCCGCAGGAAGTCGCTCCATCGTTTGCCAGTAGCATCCAGATGCGCGCGGCGTCCTTGGCGGGGGCTATCAGCTCGAAGCCGTCCTCGCCAGTATAGCCGGTGTGTGCGAGCATGGCGTCCGTGCCGTCAAATTGTGTCTGTATTGTATTAAAGGGCAGGACCGATGAGATGTCGTCGGCAGTGAGCTTGTTGAGCATAGGTATAGACTGCGGGCCTTGAACGGCAATCATCGCCGTTTCAGCCGTGACGTTGGTTATCGTAACCCTGTCCGGCTTTGTGTTCCAGCAGTCGAGCCAATCGGTAACGGCGGCGGTGTTGGCGGCGTTCGGTATCAGCAGGAAGTCTTCCACGCCGTTGCGATACACGATGCAGTCGTCGATTATGCCGCCTTCTTCGTTGCAGATGAGGCAGTAACGCGCGCGTCCCGGCCGCATCGAGATGGCGCCAACGCTAAGGACGCGACTGAGCAGGGGAGCGGCGCCGCTGCCCTGAATCTTCAGCCTGCCCATGTGCGATACATCGAACAAGCCAACATTGGAGCGAACTGCACGCGCTTCTTGCAGGATGCTCTCGTATTGAATTGGCATTGCCCACCCGCCGAACGGCACGATGCGCGCGCCGAGGGAGACGTGGGTGTCGTAGAGGGATGTCTTGCGTAGGTTTTCGGAAGTTGACATGGATGCACAGGATTAAGGGGATGTGTAACTGGAATCATTATAGCGTATCTTACAGGTGTCAGGCGTCTGGGGACGAGGGACGGGGGCTGACATCGATGTTCAGGATAAACAGGATGGAGGAGAGCCACGGAAGGGCACAAGGAAATTTCACCCCCATCCGCCTATATGCACAGAGGCTAGCTCTGCTTTCTCAGGAATGACGGTGTGAAAACATCACGCCCATCCTAACCTTTCCCCATCGAGGGGGAAGGGATTTTTTGCGTGGGCTAGAGGCCCGCAGTGGCTTCTTTGAACTGCCGTATCGCTTCTATGTGGGCGGCTGGGTCGGCTAGGTCGGCGCGCATGGTGTTCAGGGAGACGTGGGTCGCGCCAAGAGCCTTCCAGCCTTCGGCTTCCTTCGCCCAGTCATCGGGGCCTCCGATGCTGGCGGATACCCAGCCTTCGAGTCCGATAGTGGCAATGTCGCGTCCTGCTTCGTCAGCGTAGGCGTTGAGCTTGCCAATGAGGTGCTTGGCGCGGTCGTCGGGACGTCCAGTGAGTATCCATCCGTCGCCGATGCTGACGATTCGGCGGATGGTGCGGTCGGCGGCTCCTCCAAGCCATACGGGGATGGGCTGCTGAACCGGCAGCGGCAGAATACCGGCGTCCGTTATCTTGTGCCACTTGCCCTCGTAAGTAATCAGTTCGTTCGTCCACAGCTGGCGCATGACATCGATCTGCTCTTCCGAGCGAGCGCCGCGGTTGCGCCAGTTCTCGCCAAGCGCCTCGTACTCCACATAGTTCCAGCCTACTCCGATACCGAGTCGCAGGCGTCCTCCGCTGAGGACATCGACTGCCGCTGCCTGCTTGGCTACGAGGGAAGTCTGGCGCTGTGGAAGTATGATGATGCCTGTGGCAAGTTCGACACTGCTCGTGACTGCCGCAAGGTAGCCGAAGAGAACGAACGGCTCGTGAAAGGCATCATAGTGACGATATGGCCCGGTTAGTTCAGTGTGCGTCTCGGCGTTCGCACCGAGCACATGGTCGAATGCCAGCAGAAATTCGAAGCCAAGCGACTCAGTCGCCTGGGCGAATTCGCGAATCGCTCCAGTGTCATTGCCAATCTCGGTCTGGGGGAATATAGCACCTAATTTGGTCATCGTAACCTCCGGGCATGTTGTCAGTTTTCAGTTTTCGGCAGTCAGTGTAACATAACGTGCGAGGAACGGGGACTGACATGGATGGATAGGATATTTTGTAATATCACCCCCATCCTAGCCTTCCCCCGTCAAGGGGGAAGGGACTTTCGAAAACGTCAGGATAGATGGAAGGTCACTTCCATCTCATCTTTCCCCATCGAGGGAAAAGGGACTTTGTAAACGGGATGCACAGGATGGATGGGATATGGCGAAATATGACTTGATTTTGAGTGGAGGAACCGTGCTGGATCCTGCGAACGGCTTCGAGGGCGTTGCGGATGTGGGGGTGAAGGCTGGGATGATTGCGCGAGTTGAACCAGAGCTGGACCCTTTCGACGGCGATGAGATAGTGGATGTATCGGGCAGGTGGGTGATTCCCGGACAGATAGACACTCACGCGCACGTGGCGGGGTTGTCGCGAAACTGGGATCCGGCGCTAGGCTATGCGATGCTGGCGCGAGCGGGAACCACCACCGTCCTCGATATGGGCGGCACGGGTCCCAGTCTTGTGGACGGTATCAAGCGCAAGGGCGCCGGACTGAATGTAGCCGGACTGTACGCACTGATTCCGGGTGCGACTATGCCGTCGGACGAGCCGTCGTCTGTGGAGGCGCGAGACATTGTCGCAGGCGCGCTGCGACAAGGATGCTTCGGCATCAAGATATTGGGGGGCTATCACCCATTCAGTCCGGAAGCAACCTCTGATGTAGTTCATGCCTGCAACGATCAGCTTGCTTATGTCGCGTTCCACATCGGCACTCGCGAGTCGGGCAGTCATCTGGGAGGTGTACGCGAGATACCGGCCATCGTAGGGAACGGGCGGCTGCATGTGTGCCATGTGAACTCTTACTGCCGGGGAGTCATCGAGGATGCCAACGCTGAGTGCGACGAAACGCTGGGCATTTTGGAGAGCATGCGAACGCAGCTGAACTCGGAGGCGTACCACGCCATTCAGAACGGTACGAGCGGAAGCTGTGACGGCGAGGGATTCGTGCAGGCGAATGTGCCTCGAAACTGCCTCGCGATGAGGGGATACGCTCCCACGCGCGAAGGAATGGAGCAGGCGATACTGGACGGTTACGCCTCGGTGATCGGTCAGCGCGGCGGGCACGTCGTGTATCTGAAGGGTCAAGAGGCGTTGGCGGTGTATGAGCGGGAGAAGACTCATGTGGGTATGAGCTTCCCGGTAAACCTCCCATCATCCGCGTTCAAGCTGACGACTGCGAAGAATGAGGCGGGGGAATTCATCGTGGACGCTGTGAGCACGGACGGCGGTTGTCATCCACGCAATGTTGCTATTCAGACGAGCATGGCGCTGGTGAAGTTCGGAGCGCTTACACCACTTGAAATGGTTACGAAGTTGTCACTGACGCCCGCGCGGATGCTGGGTCTGCCCAGCAAGGGGCATTTCAGCGTTGGGGCGGACGCGGATATTACGATTATCGACCCTGAGACAAACGAGCCGACGATGAGTTTCGTGGCAGGGAAGCCGATTATGATCGACGGGCATGTGGTGGGCAACGGAGGTACGCTGCTGGTTACACCTACGGGAAGGCGAGCGGCGGAGGCGAGCGGGTTGCCTTACCAGGTTGTGAATATGGCGGGAACGAAGTTGTACGGGGACTAACATCGATGGACAGGATGGGAAGTATTTCGCCCTCACCAAGCTGGCTTGTTTGTTTAAGAGGAACTATATGAAACTGGCGATAGCAATGGCTCTGATTCTACTGGTCGCAGTAGTGTTCGCTGTGATAGCGAATCAGTGGACTCACGGAAAAAACCAAGCTACCGCCACCGCTACGGCTAGGCAGGCTACTGCCGTTGCCAGCATAAGGCAAGAGAATGCGAGGAATACTCAGGCCACGGCTGTAGTTAGGCAGGCTACTGCTGCTGTGATGCAAGCAACAACCACAGCAAAAGCACGCACCTTGCAGCCAGGTGAACCTCACGAGGCGATGTCTGTACCGCGAGACTCGGATGGGCGTATTCCCATAAGTGAAGTGTGTCGCTTAGCTAATCCTACAATCGAAGAGTGGATTGGCTATTGGGAAAGTGAGGGAGGCACACAAGCCGCTAATGATGTGGCTGTAAGAAACATAGCTCGCAAACTACGTGAGATAACAGGGCGTACGTTCAATAAAATGGAAACGGCAGTCATTATTGCCGAGTGTGTAGAATAGATTATAGGGAACCATACCATCCCCGCTCTCGAAAACTGAATTGTCTGGAGGAACAGGGTAGGGATTAGAATGGCCTATAGCGGTTGGCAATGGGCATGCGGCGGTCGCGGCCGAAGTTTCGGGGGGTGATTTTGATGCCGGGAGGAGACTGGCGGCGCTTGTATTCGTTGCGGTCAACGAGCGTGATGATGTGCTTCACGGTGTCGGGATCGTAGCCCATAGCCACGATGTCGTCGAAGGCGTAGTCGTCTTCAACATACGCCTTGAGGATGGGGTCAAGGACGCTGTATGGCGGAAGTGAGTCTTCGTCCTTCTGGTCCGGACGCAGTTCCGCGCTCGGCGGCTTGTCTATGACTGATTGCGGGATGACGGGTTTTTCTCCGAGAGTGTTCCTGTAACGGCAAAGTTCATAGACCAATTGCTTGGGGACATCCTTGATTACGGCGTAGCCACCTGCCATGTCGCCGTAGATGGTGGCGTAGCCAGTCGCCATCTCGCTCTTGTTTCCTGTGGTGAGAACAAGCCAGTTGAACTTGTTTGAGACTGCCATAATCAGGTTGCCGCGAATGCGAGACTGCATGTTCTCCTCGGCGACACCCGATTCTGTGCCGGCGAACTTGGGAGCGAGCGTGTCGAGGTAGGCGCTAAAGGCATCCTCAATCGGAAGCGTCCAAATCTCGATACCCAGATTGCCGGCGAGGGCCATTGCGTCGAGTACGCTGCCTTCGGACGAGTAGCGTGAGGGCATGGCGATACCGACGACATTTTCACTGCCGAGCGCGTCGGCTGCGACCGCCGCGACCAGTGTAGAGTCAATGCCTCCGGAAAGCGCGATGAGCACCTTGCTGAATCCGCACTTTCGCACGTAATCGCGTGTGCCGAGTGTCAGGGCGGCATAGACTTCGGCGGTTTCGTCATATACATCCCGTCCTTCGACAGGCATTGGACGAACGGAACAATCACCCCCATCCCAACCTTCCCCCATCAAGGGGGAAGGGGTTTTTTCGGTGTAGTCGGATACATGGATTTTGACGGGCTTGCCTATGTGTGTGAGGTCTGCGCCGCGCTCCTTGCGCGTGCGCGGGTCGCGCAGGCGAGAGCGAAAGACGGCCTCGACGTCGAGGTCAGTAACTAGAAGCTGCTCCTCGAACTGTGCCGCTTCAGATACGATTTCTCCGTCAGGGGTGAAGACGACGCTGTTGCCGTCGAATACAAGCTCGTCCTGGCCACCGACCAGGTTGACATAGGCAACGAACAGGCCGTTGTCGGCAGCGCGTGTAGCTAGCATCTTCTCTCTGAACGCGCGCTTGCCAGCGTGGAATGGCGAGCCGTTGATATTGACGATAATCTCCGCTCCGGCGGCGCGCTGAACGACGGCCGGCCCGGTGGCGTACCAGATGTCTTCGCAGATGTTCACGCCTATGGGCGTTCCGTTAATGGTATAGACGGGACAGTTGCCGCCAGCGGCGAAGTAGCGATCTTCGTCAAAGACGCCGTAGTTCGGCAGGTACATCTTGTGGTAAATGCCGACAATCTCTCGATCGTGGATGACAGCGGCCGCGTTGTAGATGTCGGAGTCTGAATCGATGAAGCCCACGACTGCCGCGATGTTCGCGCATTCTGCCGCGATGTGCCGCAAGCGTTCCTGGTTTTCGCGAATGAACTGCGGCTTGAGCAACAGGTCTTCAGGTGGATAGCCCGGAAGCGCAAGTTCCGGAAATGCTACGAGGTCGGCTCCCAGTGAGCAGGCTTCACGAATGCTGGCGATTATGCGCTCGGTGTTGCCGTCGAGGTCACCGACGGTGGCGTTCATCTGCGCCATAGCCAATCTGAAGGTGCGCATGGTGGGAACTCACATCGATGCACAGGATGGAAGAAATCTTATCACCCCCATCCTAACCTTCCCCTATCTAAGGGGGAAGGGATTCTATTAGAGGGATTGGACGAAGCGGTCGAGTCTTCTAAGCGCTTCTTCTATGTTTTCAACCGAATTGGCGAATGAAAAGCGAACGAAGCCATTGCCATATTCGCCGAACGATTCGCCGGAAAGGCAGGCGACACCGGCTTCTTCCAGAGCGCGGTCGGCGAACTCTCTGCTGGTCAGCCCTGTGCCTTCTATATTCGGGAAGGCATAAAATGCGCCCTTGGGCGTGGCGCAGCGGACTCCCTTGATGGAATTCAGGCCGTCCACGATGATGTGGCGGCGGCGGGCGAACTCCTCGACCATGCTGTTTGGCGCATCCTGCGGGCCTTCGAGCGCTTCGAGAGCGGCGTACTGCGTGAAACTGGCTGTGCAGGATACGCTGTTCGTTACCAGACGAGAGATAGGCTCTACGATCTCAAGCGGCATCACGCCATAGCCCGCGCGCCATCCGGTCATCGCATAGGTCTTGGAGAAGCCGTCCAAGATGATAGTCCGGTCGCGCATATTGGGGAGGGAAGCGATGCTGTGGTGAGCGCCCTCATAGAGAAATCGGATATAAATCTCATCGGATAGAACGACGATGTCGTGCTCCTTAGCAATGTCTGCAAGCGCTTCAATCTGCTCCCTGGCGAGTACGCTGCCGCAGGGATTATTGGGCGAATTGACTATCATCAACTTCGTCTTATCCGTTACCTGAGCCGCGACTTCGTCAACGTCTATGTTGAAATCGAGCGACTCGTGTAGGCGCATCGGGACCGGAACACCGCCCGCGAAGCTAATCATGGACTCGTATATGGGAAAGCCCGGATTGGGATACAGAACTTCGTCGCCGTAGTCAACGAGGGCGAGCATGATGAAGAACATTATCGGCTTGCCGCCGGGTGTAATGACCACGTTGTCGCCGGTCACGGAGATGCCGCGCGTCTGCGAAATTTCATCGGCGATGGATGCGCGAACATCAGGGAAACCGGGAGAGGGACCGTAGTGAGTTTCGCCGCGCCTGAGCGCCGTCACGCCCGCTTCGACTATGTTCTCCGGGGTATCGAAGTCGGGTTCGCCGATTTCGAGGTGGATGACGTCCATGCCTTCGGCTTCTAAGCGGCGCGCCTTAGCCAGAACTTCAAAGGCGGTTTCGGTTCCTAGTCGGCTCATTCGCTCGGCAAGCTGCATGTGTGTTCCCCCGGCTTGGCGCGTTCGGTGTCTCATTGACAGCAGATATAGTCAGCCATCTATCGCCATTATTATAAACAGGTGGCTGTGTATATGAAACAATTAAGAGACGAGGTTTGCGCGGCTCTGTGTTAAGATTGGGTTGCGAAACTGTTGTAAGGAGGTGAGTTAATGAAGGTTTACATTGGCGCGCCGAGGGGGTTTTGCGCTGGCGTAGTCAGGGCAATAGACCTTGTGGAGATTGCGCTGGAGCGATTCGGCGCACCGGTCTATGTGAAGCACCAGATCGTGCATAACTGGCGTGTTGTGGACTCGCTTGAGGCGAAGGGAGCTATTACCGTGGAGGATGTGGATGAAATCCCGGAAGGTTCGCGCGTCGTGTTCTCGGCGCACGGGTCGCCGCCGGAAGACTTCGCTAAGGCGCAAGAGCGCGGCTTGCAGGTCATAGATGCCACCTGCCCGCTTGTTACGAAGGTGCATAACGAAGCCGTCAAGTACAACAACGAAGACAGGCGGATTATCCTTGTGGGACATTCAGGGCATCAGGAAGTCAAGGGGACGATGGGACAGACTGAGATGCACCTTGTGGATGACAGGGAAGAATTGAATTTGCCGGACTGGGACGAAGATACGCCAGTCGCGGTGCTGACGCAGACTACGCTTTCGATGGACGACACGAAGAGGTCGATTGAAAGTATTCGGGGCAAGTTCTCGGACGCGATTATCAGGAACGACCTTTGCTATGCAACGACGAATCGGCAATCCGCCGTGAAGGAGATGGCTGATAAGATCGACCTGATGCTTGTCATAGGCGCGACGAATAGTTCCAACTGCAACCGATTGCGCGAGACAGCTGAGGCGCACGGCGTTCGCGCGTATCTCATCAACGGCGTCGATGAGATTCAGACAGAGTGGCTGGACGGCGTGGAGGATGTAGGCATTACATCAGGCGCGTCCACCCCGGAATATCTGGTGAAGCAGGTGATTGAATCTCTGGCGCCCGAAGAGGTTATCGATGTGGAAGTCGCCAAGGAAGATATAACCTTCGTGCTGCCGAGGGAACTGCGGTAACGGTGGCTAACAGGATATACAGGATGGGTAGGATTTGAGGATAGGATGGAGATACGGATAGACAGTTTGTACAGGGGCGCGAATGAAGCGCGCGGGACAGTCGTAATCATTGACGTATTCAGGGCGTTCACAACTGCGGCGGTGGCATTTTCCAAGGGCGCTGAGAAGATTGTGCTGGTCGCAGAGGTGGAGGAGGCGCTCGACCTGCGCGCCCAAAGCGTAGGCGATATTTGCATGGGCGAGGTGGATGGCAAAAGGCCAGAAGGATTCGATCTCGGCAACTCCCCCTATGAGATGCTGGAGGCGGATGTCGCCGGAAAGACGTTGATACAGTCCACGCGCGCAGGCACAGTAGGCATGAGCGCCGCAAAGAACGCTTCTCAGATTTACGCCGGTTCGTTCGCAATTGCCGATGCTACTGTGAAGGCAATTCTGCACGACAATCCTGAACTGGTTACCATTGTGGCTATGGGGCTGGAGGCAAAAGTGCATGCCGACGAAGACGAGCAGTGCGCTTTGTACCTGCGAAACCTACTTCAAGGGCGAAAGCCGGACCCTGAAGCGGTGCAAGCGCTCGTGCTGGCAGGCGAGGAGGCGCAGAAGTACGCAGATCCGTCGCAGCCTCAATACCATCCGGAAGACAGGGACATGGCACTGCAAATCGACAGCGTGGACTTTGCGATCAGGGTTGAAAGAGAAGATGGGTTGCTAGTGGCGCGACGTCACAGCGTAGAATAGTCGCTTAAACAATACCGAAGGGGTAGGGACATTGGAATATCGTTATCTGGGCAAGTCCGGGCTGAAGGTTTCGGTAATCGGGCTTGGAACAAACAACTTTGGCCGCCGGCTCGATGCTGACGCTACGGCGCTCGTCATCAACCACGCGCTCGATATGGGCGTCAACATGATTGACACCTCCAACAGTTATGGAGACGGCTACTCTGAGGAGTACATCGGTCGAGCTCTTAAGGGCAAGCGAGACAAGGCGATTATCGGAACTAAGGTGTCCAGCACTGTGGGCGAGGGGCCGAATGACGGTGGCAACTCTCGTCAGCACATCTTGGCGGCGGTAGAGGACAGCCTGCGCCGTCTCAAGACAGACTACATCGATCTGTACCAGATACACTGGCACGACCCACATGTGCCGATAGAGGAGACGCTTCGCGCGCTGGACGACCTGGTGCGACAGGGTAAGGTGCGGTATATCGGGTGCTCGAATTTCACTGCATGGCAGGTGTGCGAGGCAGCCTGGACATCCAAGACTCTTGGCATTTCCGAGTTCGTGAGCGTGCAGCCGCAATACAGCCTGATGGACAGGGAGATAGAAGCGGAACTCGTGCCATTCTGCGAAAGCTACGGAGTAGGAATACTGCCGTATTACCCGCTTGCCAACGGATTCCTGACGGGAAAATATCAAAGAGGGCAGGACGCGCCCGAAGGAACACGCCTCGCGGAGAGTGATAGGGGCATGTTTACGGACGCGAACTTTGACCTGCTGGAGCGGTTGGGAGCATTCTGCGAAGCGCGCGGGCATAGCGTGCTGGAACTGGCATTCGCGTGGCTGTTGGCGAACGGCGCGATCAGCTCGGTGATCGCCGGCGCGACTCGCGTGGAGCAGATTATCTCCAATGCACGGGCATCGTCGTGGCAGCTCACACCCTACGAGGTTGCTGAAGTCAACGGCATTATTGACGCTGTGAAGCCTGGAAACTGATGTCGTGGGCCACAACAGAATGTTGGAAGGGATGCCTTATGCTTACGAAGTACATAGACGCCGCAATGCGAATAGCGCAGTATAAGATACTGCCGGACGACGGCAGTTACTACGGCGAAATTCCCGGACTACAGGGCGTCTGGGCTAACGCGGACACGCTGGAAGAATGCAGGGATGAGTTGCAAAGCGGGCTTGAGGACTGGCTAATGTTCAAATTGGAGTTGGGGCATGTAATCCCGGGTGTAAACGGCGTAAGTTTATCTACGCAGGAACAATTGGCATAGTGCCACCGATTCGTCCCATCAGCAGGAGGGATCTTATTAGAAACTTGAGACGCCTAGGGTTCGATGGTCCGTACCCAAGAACGCGCCATGAATGCATGGTCAGAGAGGACCGACTGCTGATCCTCCCCAATCCTCACAGGAGAGATATTGGCAGGACGCTACTTATGGACATACTCCGGCAGGCAGGCGTCTCTCGTGCCGAGTGGGAACGGCTCTAGTTTTCTTGCGGTCATTTTCTCTGAAACTGCCTCAGTTTCCCGGTATCCGCGTACCCCTGCGGACAATAACAGGTGAGCCTTCTGCGAGCAGCGCCGAGGCAGGGGCTCCGCTGACGTGCTCGGCGAACTGCGGGCCGTATAGCATTTCTACATCGCAGCTCAATTTGGCATCACGAATTCGCCATACGCGCCAGCGTGGATGCTCCACCTCGTATTCCAGAGTGCTGCCGTCTCTTTGCGCGGCGTAGCCCCAGTAGTGTTCCGCAATGAACTCTTCCTCCGTTTCGTCATGGAGGAGGAATGGACTACCTTCCGCGCTGACATCCAGACCGTGAGTGAAATTCGGCTGCTTCCATCGATACGCGACCGACATGCGCGACCCGTTCTTGTCTTTGTCAATGGTATGACTTGTGGGCATGGTAACGTAGTTCTCATTGTAGAACGCTCGCGCCACCATTGTGATAGCCGGTTTTGGCACGATTTCCTTGACGAATACTACGCCGCGCCTGACTTCGCCCGCCTCCTCACGACGGACGTAGAAGCGCAGGTTGATTTCCTCGAAGTCTCGGTGGAAGGGTACGGGAATACCGTAGAGCCGCGTGTTCAAAAACAGAAGCCCGACTACGCTGATGTAGTGCCTGCCGCCCCATGTGTCCAACTCGGTGCCTGCGGGAAGATAAGGCTCAAGAACGGCCGGATCGATTTCGTAGTTCAGCATCGCCAGGTGTCGCCACTCGGTCGTCAGGAAGATTGGTCGCTTGGAGCCGCGCGACATATCCATCCGGTGCTTCAACAATGTGAGCATGTGTTTGTCAGTCTCCTGAAATCTTGATCAACTACTATCCATGATAGCATCGAAGGGTCCGCTTACGAAGGTGGTCCTGCAAGGAAGAATCTTGCGTAAGTGTCATGGAGAAGCACTTTCACCCCCATCTTAACCTTCCCCCATCGAGGGGGAAGGGACTTTCACAAGTTTCTCACAAGGATTCATCATCCGCCTGTGGATGCAGCAATGGGAAGAGGCTAACACGGTTTATGCGTAACGCTTATGATGCGGTGGTCGTGGGGTCGGGACCCAACGGGCTGGCGGCTGCAATAGCCTTAGCCCAAGAGGGACACAGTGTGCTGGTGTTGGAGGCTGCCGAAACTCCAGGTGGCGGAGCGCGCACTTCCGAGTTGACGCTTCCGGGATTCCAGCACGATGTTTGCTCTGCGCTGCACCCGCTTGCGGTCGGATCTCCATTTCTCAGCAGGCTGCCATTGGAGGCGCATGGCCTGGAGTGGATTCATCCCCGATATCCGGTTGCTCACCCGCTCGATGACGGCGGCGCGGCTGTGCTTGAGCGCGATGTGGCGGCAACCGCAGAGAGATTGAGCGAGGACGCTCGCGCATACCACAGGCTGTTTTCTCCTCTGGTGCGTGACTGGAGTAAAGTCGCAAATGGTGCAATGGGCCCACTCCGTCTGCCACGTAATCCTGTTGCGATGGCGCGCTTCGGGCTGAGAGGATTGCGCTCCGCGAAAGGTCTTGCCGACGATTGGTTGCGGACCGACCGAGCGCGGGCGCTGTTCGCGGGAATCGCGGCGCACTCCGTTATCCCGTTGGAATTCAGAGGATCGGCCGCAGCCGGACTGGTCTTGCAGACGGCCGGTCATGCAGTCGGCTGGCCCATGCCAAAGCGTGGAGCGCAGAGCATAGCAGACTCGATGGTGTCGTACTTAAGCTCTCAGGGCGGAGAGATCGCCTGCGGCGTCAGAGTGGATTCACTCGCTGATTTGCCGGAGTCCAGTGTCGTTCTTCTGGACGTCGGAGCGCGACATTTTCTGTCGATGGCGAGAGATAGGCTGCCGCAGTCTTACCGACGGCGGCTGGAAGCGTTTCAGTTCGGACCCGGTGTCTTCAAGATAGACTGGGCATTGAACGGGCCGATTCCCTGGTCCGCCGACTTATGCGCTGAGGCGGGAACGGTTCACCTAGGCGGAACGCTTGAGGATATTGCAGATGCGGAAGCCGCGGTCTGGCGAGGAGAGCATCCTGAGAAACCCTTCGTACTAGTGGCTCAACCCACCATGTTCGATCCTACGCGCGCTCCGTCCGGCAAGCATGTCGCGTGGGCATATTGCCATGTGCCCAATGGCTCGGAAGTTGATATGACCGAACTTATAGAAGCGCAAGTAGAACGGTTTGCGCCGGACTTCAATAGGCGAGTGCTGGCGAGAAGCGTGATGACAACGCGTGATATGGAAGCATATAACCCGAATTATGCAGGAGGGGATATAGGCGGTGGCGCGAACACGCTGCGGCAGCTGTTCGCGCGCCCTGTGTCGGCTTTCAACCCGTACAAGACACCCGTTGACGGCGTGTTCCTGTGCTCTGCGTCCACGCCGCCGGGGGCAGGCGTGCATGGCATGTGCGGGTACTGGGCCGCGCAGAGCGCATTACGGTATCTCAGGCGCCAGATGAGCTTCCCAACTGCATAACAGCGTCAATCGATCAAAAATCTATGAAACCTTCTTGCCTTTGTGCTACTGTTTTGGCAGGAGGTCCTCTTGTTTTCTGCGGGTAAATTCTGGCTTGGGCTTGGGCTGAGCGCGCTGCTGGTGGGGCTGTTCTTTGTAACGGTAGATGTAGAACACATGCTGGACGCGCTTTCGAGCGCCAACTACCTGTATGTAATCCCAGCAGTGGGCCTGTACCTGATTGGCGTGGTATTTAGGACGATTCGGTGGCAGGCACTGCTGCGTCATATCAAGTACGTGAGCAATAGACGCCTCTTTCCTGTGGTAGTCATCGGCTACATGGCAAACAACCTGCTTCCAATGCGGCTGGGCGAGGTGGTGAGGAGCTACTACCTAGGTGAGCGCGAACAAGTCAGTAAGAGTTCCGCGCTTGCGACTATCTTCATTGAGCGGGTATTCGATGCGCTGACGCTGCTGCTGTTCGTTGCCCTGGTGGCGGTGTTCGTTCCGGTGAGTGGTGTCGCGGAAGGCTTCGGCGCTCAGTGGGGGATTCCACCTCAGTTTTTGGCGGCGGGACTGAGCCTGCCCTTTGTCGCGGCGTTCATCGTAATGCTCCTGTTCTCCCGCTGGCCCGGCAGGACGCGAGCGCTTGCGATGGTAGTATTGAAGCCTCTGCCGGACCGATTTCCGCACGCGCGGGCGATGCACATCATAGACTACTTTCTGGCCGGCTTCGCTCCTTTGAGCAGCTTTAGAGTGCTGGCACTGCTCTTCGCACTGTCGTTGCCGGTGTGGGCGTTTGAGGTAGGGCTTTTCTATCTCATCGGCTTCTCATTCGGATTTCACCACATCTACGAGAACCCGTGGCATCTGGTGGCTGCGATGGCGCTGGTCACCGCGCTGGCTAACATAGGCAGCTCCATACCGTCTTCCCCCGGTGGCATCGGACTTTTCGAGTTGATAGCGCGCGAGACCCTGGTACTCCTTCCGCTGGCGACTGTTGCCAGATCGGATGCCGCGGCATTTGCGGCAGTCAGCCACTTCGCGCTGCTCTTGCCGATGATAATTCTGGGGCAGGTGTTTCTCTGGGCGGGCAACCTGTCGCTAAGGAAGCTTGCACAGGCTGAAGGATGAATCATTCACCGCATGGTTAGGATTGAATGGCTGGAGCGATATGCGAGTAGGAATAATTGGCGCGGGCGCCGCCGGGTTAGCCGCTGCCTACGAACTGGCTAAGCAGGGGCATAACGCGGCCGTGTATGAACGCGCGCCCTTTCTTGGTGGTCAGGCTTCGACCTTCGATGTTGGTGGAGCGCGTCTCGAAAAGGGCTATCATCACTGGTTCACTAGCGATACGGACATCGTTGACCTTACCATCGAGATTGGGCTTGGCGACCGAATCCGCTGGATAGACTCGACGGTGGGGACACTGGTTGACGGCAGAATCTATGACTTCGTTACTCCAATGGACCTGCTGAAGTTTACGGCGATGAGTTTGCCGGACCGCATAAGGCTTGGTCTGACGACGCTCTACTTGCAGAGGCAGCAGGACTACCGGAAGTATGAGGATGTAACCGCGGACGAGTGGCTGAGGCGCTATGTGGGCAGGAGCGGATACGATGTGTTCTGGGGTCCAATGATGCGCGGTAAGTTCGGAGAGGAGCACTATCGCGAGGTAGGCATGGCATGGGTGTGGGGGAAGATTCAGACGCGCGTGAAGTCGCGCAACAAGAGCATGATCCGCGAGAAGCTGGGCTATCCCATCGGCAGCTTTGGTGAGGTGTTCGATGTGCTGGCGGAGCGTGTGCGCGATATGGGCGGCGAAGTGCATACTTCCGCTGCTGTTGAGCGAGTGGAGATCAGCGACGGTAAAGCGCGAGGACTTCATGTCGCACTTGGCGGCGAAGACAGCAGCCTGGAGGCATTCGATGCTGTGCTGGCGACAACGCCCTCGTACATTTTCCCCTCACTCGTGCCATCGCTGCCGGATGACTACCTTGCCAGACTGACGGGCGTCAGTTACATGGCCGCCGTTCTCATTGTGCTGGTGCTCGACCGCCCGCTGAGCGACGTCTATTGGCTGAACGTGTCCGATCGCTCGATACCGTTCGTGGCGGTCATCGAGCACACTAACCTGATCGAACCGGAGCATTACGGGGGAAAGCACATCATCTATCTGTCGAACTACCTGACGACCGATAATCCGCTCTACCATCTGAACCATGACGAGCTGTTGGAGGAGTACCTGCCGCACCTGCAGAAGATAAACCCTGAATTCGACACATCCTGGATCCAGGAGAGCTATCATCATCGCGTCGGCGCGGCACAGCCCATCATCGGAACGGGCTACTCTGAGCGCATACCGAGCCATCGCACTCCCTTTGAGAGGTTGTATCTTGCGAATACAACACAGATTTACCCGGAGGACAGGGGCACGAATTACAGTGTGCGCATGGGGCGTGAGGTAGCCCGCATGATGATGGATGACCAGGATGGCAGTTAGGGCACGGGCTATGCCGGAGGTAGTGGTTGCAGATGTACAGGCACTTTTTGACAGCCTTCGTACTTGTCGCTAGGATGACGGCATGGCCAAGATGACTAAAAGCGTCGGGATAGCCGGCTGCGGGACGATAGGGCGCAAGGTTGCGTCAGAATTGGATGCGGGCGCCGTGCCCGGAGTCGCACTTCGCGCGATAACGAGCAGGAACATGGAGCGCGCCACGCGCTTCGCCTCTACGCTGAGTTGCTCTCCTCCGGTGGTTGAACTGGATCGTCTGGTTGAAATGGTGGACCTGGTGATCGAAGCCGCGCCGTCCGATGCGATGGAGTCGATTGCCAACGCCACGCTTTCCGCTGGCAAGGATCTTATGGCGCTCAGTGGCGGAGCATTGCTGGAACGCGAGGACATGTTTGATCTGGCTGAGAGGAACGGCGCCACGATATACATACCATCAGGCGCAATAGCCGGGCTGGACGGGGTTGCGGGCGCGTGCTTCGGGCGCGTGGACTCGCTGACAATGATTACGCGCAAGCCGCCTGCGGGTCTGAAGGGCGCTCCCGGCATTGAGATGTGCGGCATCGACCTCGACGCCGTCTCGGAGCCTACAGTGGTCTATGAGGGGCCTGCTTTAGAGGCATGCAGGCTGTTCCCCGCTAATGTGAATGTCTCTGCCGCGCTCAGTATGGCAGGACTGGGGCCGCGCTGGACGCGAATTAAAATCTATGCGGACCCGACGGTGGACAAGAACACTCACAATATCATCGTCGAAGGCGAGTTCGGCAAGTTAAGTATTCTAATCGAGAATATACCGTCAGATTCCAATCCGAAGACAGGGAAGATGTCCGCTCTTTCGGCACTTGCCACGCTGCGCAGAATTGTCTCGCCCATACAGGTTGGGACGTGAGCCCTTGCGCCTTACCCGGAAATGACGTGCCTTGCAGTAAAGGCAGCGGGTACTCTGGATGGTTGCGCTTGCGGTGCTTGGCAAGTATCCTATAGGCGTAAATTTTCAGGCACATTGCCCCGCACCTCTTGCATAGCAAGGAGCCTTGTCCGTTGAACTTAAATGGTGTTGACCTGAGAGAGCGAATCAGGACGGCAATCAGGTCTCAGACGCAGACCAATATTAATGTGCTGTCTTCGCTGCACGCGGTACTGGACGACTTGGGTTACATCCCGCAAGAAGCCATCGAAGAGGTCGCGGACCACATGGACACGACCATCAACGAAGTGTGGGGCGTGGCGTCCTTCTACACGAACTTCCGCTTCACTCCGCCGGGCGACAACACCGTAGAGATATGCTGGGGACTCTCCTGCCACCTACTTGGCGCGCCAGACATACTCGACTCAGTGCTGAAAGAGCTTGACCTTGAGGACGAAGGCGAGACCGACGACAACCGCGTCAGCCTCAAGTACAATACCTGCCTCGGCGCGTGCCCGCAAGCGCCCGTGATGATGGTCAACCATCGCCTCGTCGGACGCATCGACGCGCAATCGGCGGTGCGGATCGTTTCGGAACTAGAAGCAAGCGGCGGACACTGAAGGCAATAGCAATCATCCCACGCCAACCTAATCCCAATTTATTACCATCGAAGGCGAACGGCTATCAAGATTAGCCATTTCAACGGGAATATCTAAACAGCAGGACGAAAAATGCCCACTTACAATGAGCTGAAAGCGCAGGCTGACGAACACTGGCAGCGCCTGACGAACGGCGACAAGGCGTGGATTCGCGTCAGCACGACGATGTTCGGGCATGCTGTCGGCGCCTTTGATGTGCGCGATGCGATTATCCGCGAACTCGACGCGCAGGGCATCGACGCCAATGTGGACGATGTGGGATCCTTGGGCATCTGCTACGCCGAGCCGCTGGTGGACATCATGAAGCCGGGCGGTTCGCGCGTCTTCTTCAACAATGTTACGTCCGACGACGTGCCGAACATCGTCAAGTCCGTGCTGGTCGATGATAGCCTGCCCGACGAAGGTGTGCTGGGCTACCTTGGCGATACACCAGTTGACGGCGTAGAAGACCTTAACAGGCTGCCGGGCATCGGAATGCAGCAGCGCATCGCAATGCGCAACGCGGGCAACATCGCTCCCAACGATGTCTTGCAGTACATCGCCAACGGCGGCTACGAAGGCTTGCGCAAGGCGCTGTTCGACATGCAGTCGGACGAGGTCATCAAGGAAGTCATCGATTCCGGACTTCGCGGCAGAGGCGGAGCGGCGTTCCCCACCGGGGTCAAGTGGAACTTCATGACGCGCGGCGACGGGCCCAAGTACATTCTCTGCAACTGCGAAGAGGGCGACCCTGGTGCATACAACGACAAGGGCATACTCGAAAGCGACCCGCACACGCTGCTCGAAGGCATGTGCATCGCGGGATACGCCACCGGCGCGACCAACGGCTTCGTATTCATTCGACACGGGCACGAAGGACCAATCAGCCGCACGGAGAAGGCGATAGCGCAGGCATACGAATACGGTCTGCTCGGCGAAAACATACTCGGCTCGGATTTCTCATTCGACATCGAAGTATCGCTCACCGGCGAGTCGTATGTCGCCGGCGAAGAGACCGCGCTGATGGAAGCGATTGAAGGGCATCGCTCGCAGCCACGCTATCGCCCGCCATTCCCCGCAGCGTTCGGCGTCTGGGGCAAGCCCAGCACCATCAACAATGTCAAAAGCCTGTCATACGCGCCGGAGATAATATCCAAGGGCGCGGAGTGGTTTTCCAGTATCGGCGTCAATCGCAGCACCGGCACCGCGATAGTTTGCCTGAGCGGACAGGTGAACTACCCAGGCTTGTACGAAGTGCCGATGGGCTTAACGCTCGGACAGGTCGTCAACGATCTGGGCGGCGGCGTGAAGAACGGCAAGAAGCTGAAGATGTTGCAGACCGGAGGTCCCCTAGGCGGCGTGCTGGGCGCGGACAGCCTAGACGTGCATATCGACTTCGACGAGATGCGCGAGGCTGGTGCGATATTCGGCTCCGGTGGAATCATCGTGATGGACGAAGACACCAGCGCAGTGGAAGTAACGCGCAACCTAGTGGCTTTCACACAGTACGAATCGTGCGGCAAGTGCTTCCCCTGCAGGCTGGGCATGGAGCAACTGCTTGAAGTGATGGACCGCATTGTGCGCTATGAGAGCCGCCCCGGAGACCTAGACCTGATGCGCAACATCGGCGGAACGATGGAATCCAGCTCGCTATGCGGGCATGGTCAGCTCGGTTTCGGGCCGATACGCTCCGCATTGCAGCACTTCGAGTCCGAATTCGTGGCGTACATGGAGGGCAAGCCCCCGACCGGGAGCAGCCCGCGACCAGCCATCTCACCGAAGAACACACGCCCATACGCGATGGACGCGCTTCGAGGCGCGGCGCAACCTGTCGCACAGAGCGGATGATAGGCTCGGCGACCGACGGCTTCCAGTTGAAATCTGTCGCCTGGAAATGGATAGAACGAATTCAGTGCCGGTAATAAAGTCTATACACATCGCTCCGGTGAAGTCGCTTGCTCTTATGGATTCCGAGAGTGTGCAAGTCGGCTTTCAAGGCATCGAGGAGGACAGGCGATTTCTGGTGCAGAATGACGCGGGCGCTATGATTACCCAGCGGCAGATAGGCAAACTCGCGCAAGTCAGTGCCGACTACTGCCCCTCATCTGACAAATTGCGGCTCGTATTTCCCGACGGAGAGTCCGTCTGCGGCACTCCTGAGTTGGGTGACCCGGTGGAGACGAAGGTATTCAGGCGCGTAGTGAGCGGCAAAGTCGTAACCGGCGAACTGTCGGAGGCATTGTCCGACTTCTGCGGCGAAAAGTTGGCGCTTTTCAAGTCGGAAAGTGCGGGTGCCTGCCAGGACGCGTATCCTGTCTCCCTGCTGTCGCAGGCTTCCATTGAACATCTGGGCGATATCGCTCAAAATGGAATAGAGTTGGAGTATCGACGGTTCCGGCCGAATTTTCTTCTGGATGGATGCGAGGCTCATCAAGAGGACACATGGCTGGGCAAAGAAGTAGCGGTCGGCGACGAGCTTCGCCTGCGTGTTGACTCGCTCGACCCTCGCTGTGCGATTACGACGTTGAACCCTGAAACCGGGGAGCGCGATTTGGACACGCCACGTCTGATACTTAGCTATCGTCCCTTGTTCAGGGGCAGCGCCTGTTTCGGCGTCTATGGCTCGGTCGTTGCGCCTGGCACCGCGTCAGTGGGAGATGAAGTCAGACTTGTGGACTAGCGCCCGACAAGTAAGTCTATCGAATTGAAAATGGTCAAATAGGGCAGGCTTTGTAGATTACACCCCATCCCAACCTTCCTCCTGTGGGAGAAGGGACGTAAGGAACGGAGACGGGCATGGCAGATGAAATCACCATAACTATCGATGGCGTCGATGTTAAGACCACGCCGGACAAGATGGTCATTCAGGCGGCAGCCGACGCGGGCATATACATTCCGTACCTGTGCTACTACCCGGGCATGAAGCCGTTCGGCGCCTGCCGCATGTGCGTGGTTACGGCGGAAGCTCCGGACAGGGAGGGCAACTATCGTCCCCTTCCGGGCAGCCCCGCGTCCTGCACGACGCCCGTGATGCCCGGAATGCGGGTAACGACCAACTCCGATGACATAGTGGAGCTTCGGCGCGGCATCATGGACTTGCTCATTTCCGAGCACCCACACGGCTGCCTGACCTGCCACCGCATCGATCTGTGCGGGCCGTCGGACATCTGCCTGCGGCATGTGTCGGTCAATGACAGGTGCGTTACCTGCCCGAAGAATGAGCGCTGCGAGCTGAAGGACACGGTGCGCTTCCTTGAAATGGACATGGAATCGCCTCTGTCGTACAACAACCGCAACCTGCCGCTCGCCGTAAGCGACCCCTACTGGGAAATGGACATGAATCTCTGCATCGTGTGCGCTCGCTGCGTCCGCGTATGCGATGAGGTGCGCGGCGACACCGCGCTGACCCTACTAGAACGCTCGGATCGCGTTCTTATCGGCACATCGCAAGGCACATCACTGCTGGAGTCCGGCTGCGAGTTCTGCGGCGCATGCATAGATGTATGCCCCACGGGCGCGCTCGTAGAGCGCAAGTACAAGTGGGACAAGGCTGTCGATACTGTAAAGAGCATCTGCCCGCAATGTCCTGTCGGATGTCAGATGAACATGGAGGTTGACAAGCGCAACCGGCTCATTCGTCCGACGACCGACATTCACGCGCCCGCGAACAGAGGGCAGACTTGCTTCAGGGGCAAGTTCGGGCTGGACTTTGTCAACGAAACGCGCCGTCGTCTGAAGAAGCCGCTCGTCAGGCGCGGAAGCGAACTGGTTGAAACGTCCTGGCCCGACGCTTTGGACTTCGCGGCGGAGCGGCTGGTGAGGCACAAAGGCGATCAGTACGCGATGGTGGCGTCACCGCGCGGCACGAATGAGGACAACTACGTCGCGCAGAAGTTCGCGCGCGTGGCTATGGGCAGCAACAATGTCGATGTCTCTTCTAACATTCGCCCTGAGCTCACCGCCCCGCTCAAAGATATGCTGGGCCGCGCAGCCGGAACCAATCCGATATGGGACTTGGAGCAGTCAAAGGCGATAATGGTCGTCGGCTCCAATCTTACTGAAGAGCAGAATGTGATGGGCGTGCCCATCAAGAAGGCGGTGCAGGCCGGCACGAATTTGATAGTCATCGACCAGCGCGAGACTGAACTGGCGCGCCATGCCAAAGTCTGGCTGCGTCCCCTTCCGGGTAGCGAATCCGCGCTCATCGGCGGCATGCTGCGCGTCATATTGGATGAGGCACTTGGCGACCACGAATTTCAAAGAGATTCGTGCGATAATCTCGATGCTCTGAAGAATAGCCTCTGGTCATTCGACATGATCAAAGTAGAGCGTGTGACCGGACTGCCTCAAGCAGATATTCGAGAGGCGGCGCGGCTGTTTGCTCGCAGCAAGCCGGGCGCAATCCTCTACGCTCTCGAAACGCTCGTGCCAGAGTTGCGCGAGGACTGCGTGAGGGCGCTGACGAATCTCGCGCTTATTACCGGCAATCTGGGCAGACCTTCCACCGGGCTGTATCCGCTGTTCCTCGGCGCGAACCAGCAGGGTTCCAGCGATGTCGGCTGCACACCCGAATATCTGCCCGGCTACCATGCAGTATCAGACAACGAGGCGCGGGATCGCATCGCGAATGCGTGGAACGCGGATCTGCCATCGAATGAGGGCGTGGCTATTCGGGAACTCACACAGTCAATTGAGAACGGCCGAATCAAGGCGCTACATGTCATTGGCAACAGCGCGAACTTCACAAACGGCGAGTTGGGCGAGTTTGTGGAAGCCGCGGAGAAGCTTGAGTTTCTGCTGGTGCAAGATGTATTCCCGAATGAATTGACCGAGATTGCCGATGTGATACTTCCGTCTATGACTTTCGCGGATAAGGACGGGACATATACGAATATAGAGCGTCGAGTCCAGCTACTTCGTCCTGTGCTGGGTCCCAAGGGCGACGAGGACGCCGACTGGCGTATTCTCTGCCAGATTGCGCGCCGTATCGGAGCGCAGGGCTTCGACTTCGCCAACACCGAAGCGGTCTTCGACGAATTTACCGGACTCTGGGAGCCTTACGGAGGCATAGCCTATCGCAGGCTTGAAACGGAGTCGCTGCAATGGCCATGTCCCGCCACAGACATGCCCGGCACGCCAGTGCTGTACGCCGAATACTTGCAGAGCCACAAGATTGCGCTGTCGCAGATGACATTCGTCGAGCCCCCCGCGAATGTTGACGATGAGCGACCGTTCCTGCTGGCACGCGGCAGAGTGTTGAACCAGCCGGAGCGTTCGATGGAAATTCAGCAGGTGAGAGGGCGCAACCTCATCGAGCGCGATGACATCGTTGAGATACACGCCGATGACGCGGCCGCGCTCGGCATCCAAGACAGCGACGAAGTGCATGTGATGCACGAGAGCGGAGCGTTCTACGCGAAGGCGAGTCTGAGCGGGGCGCAGCGCGGCATGCTCTCTACTACGGCCCTGTTCGGGCAGATGGTAACCGCAATTGAGCGTGACCGTTCACCCGACCCAATGCTGAAAATTGACGGGCTTCCGCTAGTTGCGGCAAGCATCGTCAAAGTGGCGGTTGGTGCAGCCGCTGACTAATTTGCGCTAACATGGAGATGTGGAACGTGACGAATGACGCCATTCGGCGTATCGCCGCGTGCATATTGAGAGTTTGTATTACGAATTGGAGGACGATTTCCGTTGACAACAGCAAGGAGGGCCCGCATAAGGCCGAAACTGGCTGAGACCACGATACTGGAGCGGCGTGAACTTACGCCGGACCACTGGCTGATGTGGATAGAAAAGCCGGAAGGCTTCACATTCAAGCCTGGACAATACTGCACAATTGGTTCAGAAGGAATTGAGCGGGCATATTCTATTGCGTCCGCGCCACACGAAGAGCGAATCGAACTGTTCATCGAGCTTGTGCCTTACGAAGAAGGCGGGCACCTGACTCCACTATTGCATGCACTAAAAGAAGGCGACAAACTGACCATTCGACCGCGCGCGAAGGGCATCTTCACCTTCAATCCTAATTTCAAGAACCATCTGCTGGTTGCGACTGTGACTGGCGTCGTCCCGTACATAAGCTACATTCGCGACTATCTGCACAGGGGCGAGAGCGGTCATCGCTTCTTTGTGCTTGAGGGAGCAAGCTATCACGACGAGTTCGGCTATGACGATGAGCTTTCACGCAACGCAGCCGAATATCCCGGCCTCGTTACTTTCATACCGACCGTGAGCCGTCCCAGTGAGGCGCACAACGAAGATTGGCAGGGCGAGACCGGGCGCGTGAACGCTATCGTCGAGCCGCAGGTCGAGAAACTCGGACTGAGCAAGGACGATACGCTCATATACGCCTGCGGGCATCCCGGCATGATCGAGGATGTGAAAGCCCGCATGATTCCCAAAGGCTACTCGGTTGATGAAGAACGGTTCTGGAAGGAAGACTAAAAAACTGAGGATACCTGCTAGTTGTAGAGCGCCTAAATGGGCGCCACGGGAAGGACGGAGCAGCAAAGCATGGCGGAAACACCGATTGTACGCAGGATAAAGCTGACTTCGTATCGCTTTCCTACTGAAAACGTGACGACCGACCTTGCGTTCGCGGCGGGGCCGTTCTATGAGCCGGGCAGCAGCGGGACTCGCAACCTGCTGGCAATTCACATTTACACGGATGTTGGCGTCATCGGCGAGTACATCAGCGGCACGCCCGCCAACCGCGAGCAGATAGAGATGATTGCGCCGTTCCTTATCGGCAGGAACGCGCTGGACCGAGAACTATTCTACCGGCAGTCTAAGGTGATCCTGCGTAAGCACGACCGCATGGGCGTCGGCCCGATCGACATCGCGCTCTGGGACCTGGCGGGGAAGATGTTCGATGCGCCCATTCACCAGCTTCTCGGCGGCTACCGCGAGAAGCTACCGTGCTATGCCAGCACATACCACGCAGACCGCTCACCCGACGGACTGAGTTCGCCAGAGGCATACGCGGACTTCGCGGAGCAGTGCCTTGAAATGGGGTATAAAGGCTTCAAGATTCACTCGTGGGCGACGGCCCCCATCGAACAGGAGATTGCCACCGTCAATGCTGTCGGCAAGCGTGTAGGCGGCAAGATGGCGTTGATGACTGACCCGTGCTGCGTATATGACACTTACGGCGATGCCCTTCAAGTGGGGCTTGCCTGCGACGACAACAACTTCTTCTGGTACGAGGATCCGCTCAACGACGGCGGCGTGTCGCTTCAGGCCCATAAGCGACTGAGGCAATCACTGAAGACGCCGCTGCTCCAGGGTGAGCATGTCCACATGGTCGAAGGGCACACGGACATGGCGGTGGCGGAGGCTACGGACTACTGGCGCGCCGACCCTGAGTACGACGGTGGCATCACAGGCGTGATGAAGATAGCGCACGCTGCTGAGGGCTTTGGCATGGATGTAGAACTGCACATCGCGGGACCGGCGCAGCGCCACTGCATGGCTGCGATGCGGAACTCCAACTTCTATGAGATTGGACTTGTGCATCCGAAACTGGGAGCGCGGATGCCTGTCTATAAGTGTGGGTACTACGATGGATTGGAGGCGATTGACTCCAACGGGTGTGTGACGGTGCCTTCGGGTCCTGGGCTTGGCGTTGAGTACGACTGGGATGGGATAGCCAAGCACAAAGTTGGAGAGATTGTCATAGAGTAGCCGATACAGGGGGTCGTCAATGACGACACGAACTGGGCGCAAGTTATCGTTATACGAGAAATATGCACGCATCGAGCGGCTGCCTGACCCTGAACGGGTGAACGACTTGGAGCAGATTGACTGGGTTGTGTACTTTATCTCGGCGCTGAAAGCATACTTCGCGGAGCGCAATGATGTGCTGATTTCCGGCGAAGGCTATTTGTGTCATGAGTCCAGTGGCAGCAGGTCAGGATGGCTTGTTCCCGATTGCATTGTCGTCTTTGGAGTTGACCCGCACGCTATAAGAGCGCGAAATGGCTACGTGATAAGTGAAGTTGGCAAGTCGCCGGACTTCATTCTGGAGGTGGGTTCGCGCAGCACCGGACGGCAGGACTATACTGTGAAGCGCGACGGCTATGCGGGTTACGGCGTGCGTGAATACTGGCGATTCGATCACACCGGCGGCGATTATCACGATGCCGCGATTGCAGGCGACGTGCTGGTTGACGGTGAATATGAACCGATGGAGATTATCGAAGAGGCGGACGGGATGAAGTGGGGGCACAGTCCAATTCTGGGGCTTGACTTGTGCTGGTTTGAAGCCACGCTTCGAGTCCGAGTCCCTGAAACAGGGGAGTTTCTGCCGACTTCCGTCGAGTGGCGCAGCAGAACCGAAGCCGCCGAAGCTGAACTTGAAAGCGAACGAGCGGGGCGTATTCTTGCCGAAACGGAGTTTGAAAGCGAACGAACGAGGCGCCTCAACGCAGAAGCCGAAGCGCAAAGATTGCGTGAGGAACTGCTGCGATTGCAGCGAGAACAAAATTGAATTCGGGATTGTGGTCATACCAGTAGCAATCGGGTAGAATACGCGAAATAGATGGAAATGCCCCTCGCCGTGGGTGGGGGAACGCACAGGAGGAAGGCAGCATGAAGTCGGATCGGACGCTTGTGGCGCATCTGATGAGGCGCGCCGGTTTCGGGGCGACGCCTGCGGAACTTGACGCGCTCACGAGAGACAAGACCTACGAGGAAATTGTGGACGGTCTCGTCAATCCGGAGCAATTCCCGGAGCTGGACGAGTCCTTCATTGACCGCTATTACGGCGGCGAGCTTGTCGCAGTTCATGTGGGCAAGTGGCTGTATCGCATGGTGAACACGCAGCGTCCGCTCGAAGAGAAGATGTCGCTCTTTCTTCACCACATATTCCCTGTGGCGTGGGGCAAGAGCGAGCATGGGCCCTCGCTTTACTCTGAGATTGCGATGTTCCGCAGGGTCGGGCTGACCGACATGAAGACGATACTGCTGGAGCTTTCCCGCGATCCGGCAATGCTTTTCTGGCTGGACAACAACGAAAACCACAAGGACGAGATCAACGAAAACTACGGCAGGGAACTGCTGGAGCTGTTCTCGATGGGCGTGGGGAACTACACTGAAGACGACATAAAGGCGGCATCCCGCGCTTTCACCGGCTGGACATTCAGGCAGCCGCTGTCGCTCTACCCGAACGGGCACTATCCGGCGGAGTTTATGTTCATCGCTGACGACCATGACTTCAGCGAGAAGACCTTCCTCGGTCAGACAGGCAACTTCGACGGCGAGGACATCATAGATATTATCGTGCAACAGCCCGCTACGGCGCGCTTTGTTTCCCGCCACCTCTACAACTTCTTCGTCGAGGATGAGTTGCAGGTGCCATCCTGGGCGACTGAGGCACCCAAAGACGAGGCGGCAATCCAGCAGTTGAGCCAGGTGTTCCTGGACTCCGGTGGCGAGATGCGTGCCGTGTTGAGCGCGCTATTCAACTCGGATTTCTTCAAGAACGCGAGGCAGTTCAAGAAGGTGAAGAGTCCGACCGAACTTGTAGCCGGTGTACTTAAGCAGACGGGCGAGTTCAGCGAACCCAGGCCGGGCATATACCAGTTTGCGATGACCACGCTGAACGGTTCTCTCATAGAGGGACCGATGGCAATTATGGGACAGCGGCTTATGAACCCTCCGACGGTCGAGGGCTGGCACACAGGCCACGAGTGGATTGACTCCGGCACGCTGAGCGAGCGCGTTGGCTTCGTCGAGAGCCAGTTTGAAGACATAAGCAAGCCGGGCGTTGCCGATATGGTAGAGCGCGTGGGCGAGCTTGACGCTGAGCCGTCTGAGTTGGTTGATCGCTGCCTGGACATCCTGGGCGGCATCGCCGTCAGCGAGCAGACATACTCATCGCTGGTGGACTACGCCCAAGAGTTGCGAGACATAAAGGACGAAGGTGGCGAGGTAGGCGCTCACAATCTCTTGCAGATGACCGCTTCTACCGTTGACTACCAGTTCGCATAGTTTGAGTCATAGAGCATTGCCTGAGACAGGCAGTATGGGGGACAAGATGACCACCAAAAAGAGGGAAAAGACACTGGTAGTCGTGCAGCTGACGGGTGGCAACGACTTCATGAATACCATCGTGCCCTACAACAATCCGCATTACTACGACTCGCGCAAGACCGTCGTGATGAAGCAGGACGAAGTGCTGCCCATAAACGACGAGCTTGCTATCAACCCGAATGCCGCGCCATTCAAGCGTCTCTATGACGAAGGCAAAATGGCGATCATCCAGGGAATCGGTTATCCGAATTCTAACCGCTCGCACTTCCGCGGCATGGACATCTGGCACACCGCCGAGCCTGACCGCGTGGGTAACGAAGGCTGGCTGGGACAGGCGGTGCGAGAACTCGATCCGAGCGCCGAGAACGTTCTGACCGGTGTGAACATTGGCATGGGACTTCCGCGCGCGATGTCGGTCACCGGCGTTCCTGTTACCTCGATTGGCGACCTCGAAGGCTACGGCGTAATGACGCGCATCGAGCAGGAAAAGCTGCGCGACAGGGCGCTTGAGGCGTTCAAAGGCTTGTACGGGCAGGCAATCGGCAGCGGGGCGGTGGCGGAATATATCGGGCAGACCGGGCTCGACGTGCTGCGTGGCGCGGACATGCTCGCGGACGTTGCTGACAACTACAGCTCGGACGTGGAATACGCCGACAACCAGATCGCCAAGAACATGCGCGATGTGGCGAGGGTACATCTGGCTGACCTTGGCACTCGAATCTTTTACACGTCACACGGCGGCTATGACACGCATGCGAACGAAATGCCCTCGCATCCGAAGTTGATGAACGACCTTTCCGGCGCAATATCCGACTTCCTCGACGATCTTGAAGAGCACGACGCCGCTGATGACGTAACGGTCTTCGTGTTCACCGAGTTCGGACGTCGGATGCGCGACAACGGCAGCGGAACCGACCACGGCTCCGGTGGCGGCGCGTATATCTTCGGCAAGAATGTGAAGGGTGGGCTGTACAGCGAATACCCGTCGCTCGACCCGGCAGAGTGGGAGCATGGCGAGGACCTGAAGCACACCATCGACTTCCGTGGCATCTATGGCACACTGCTTGAGCAGGTGCTGGAGGTTGACGCAAAGCCGATTGTGAAGGGCGAGTACGAGCAGATTCACCCGTTTGCCAACTAGAGAGTATTCCCAACGGCAAAGGGCTTGTTAGTGAGTAGGAGCAAGATACTATGACGAGGCCATGGGGACTGCTGCGGGCGGGTTATCCATACCTGCGTACTCTTGGTATGCGGCGCGTTACCAACTATCCGGCAGACATCGCATTCTCGAAGGACGGAGAGGCGCTGATACTGATGCGTTCAGAGGCCGGGTCGAGCATCCGGATCTGGCCGGTTGAAGACGAGGATCAAATGACGGCCGACCTGAGAGGCATTGGCGGCTACGGGACAGGAGAGGGCCAATTCGTCTGGCCGGTGCAGATCATCACCGACGCCGAGCACAACATCTACGTCAGCGACGAAGCTATCCACAAGATTTCGCGTTTCAATGCGGACGGCGAGTTCGAGTCGCGTTGGGGTGAGCACGGCGACAGTGAAGGCGAGTTCGATGCGCCAAATGGTATCGCGTTCGATCTCGACGGCAACATCGTAGTAGTGGACTCCAAGAACCACCGTGTGCAGCGATATACGCCTGACGGCGAGTACCTGGGCGCGTTTGGATCGCACGGCGACGATCCGGGTCAGTTCGATTTGCCGTGGGGTGTCCATATGGACGAGCTCGGCGACATCTATATAACCGACTGGGGCAACAACCGTCTCCAGATTTTCTCCTCCGACGGCGAACTGAAGCAGGTCATAGGTGAGGCGGGCAGCGGACCGGGTCAGTTCAACAGGCCGACCGGCGTTGCCGTTGACGCGCACGGCGACATCTATGTGGCGGACTGGGGCAATGACCGTGTGCTGATGTTCAACGCGGATGGTGAGTACATCTGGAGCTTCTCCGGCGATGCCACTCTCTCCCGCGTTGCGCGCACCTACATGCTGACTAACGCCGTTCCCAACAGGTTGCGCGAGATGGGCGATCTGGAGCAGGAAAAGCGATTGCGCCGCCCTCGCTCGGTCAGAATAGACAGCGAGTTCCGTCTATTCATACCGGATTACGAGTCTTATCGCGTGCAGATATACCAGAAGGAAGCCATAGAGCTTGACCGCACGCAGTACGCCGAACCCCTGCGGAACGTTACGCTTGAAGTTACATAGATGGTCACGAGCTGACTGAGGCTTAAATTGCAGTGGCAGGCGGTTGCTAACCGGCCTGCCACTTTTCTTTTTCACACGATTGTCGGTGTAAAATCTGTCAGGATGTGCTTTAACACCACTCCTGTCGCCGCTAAAATGCAGGTGTGACTCGATGCGACATCATTGACACGGCGAAAGACGAATGACCACACCAGTACGGCGACAGTACCTCAACGTCAAGCGGGAACATAGGGACGAAATCCTGCTGTTCCGCATGGGCGACTTCTACGAGACATTCGATGACGACGCCCGCTTACTCTCACGCGAGCTTGAGATTGCGCTAACCTCAAGGGAGTTCGGCAAGGGGCAGCGCGTGCCGCTCGCCGGCATACCGTACCACTCGCTTGAGGCAAACCTTGCCCGCCTTATCAGGAAGGGCTACAAGGTCGCCATCTGCGAGCAGGTCAGCGACCCGGCGACTTCTAAGGGCATTGTTGATCGCGAAGTCGTGCGTGTCGTAACTCCAGGCACTATCATCGAAGAAGCGCTGCTTGAGCAGAAGACGAACAATTATCTGGCTGCGCTGGTTGTGGAAGATGATGCGGTCGGGCTGGCGTGGGTTGACATCACGACAAGCGAGTTTGCTACTACGCAGTGCGATCTATCAAACCTTGCCGTTGAGCTGGCGAGACTGGCGCCGTCTGAGCTTCTCGTGCCGGAAGGTCAGGATGATGCGGATGTGTCTGAAAGCGCGATGCTTACTGCGCTCGCGGCAGATGCCTTCCACGAAGACTGGGCGCGCGAAACCCTCCTTAGGCATTTCGGCGTCGCCTCTCTGGAGAGCTTTGGGTGCCAAGGGCTGCCGCTTGCGGTGCGGGCGGCGGGTGCAGTCATAGACTACCTTCAGGACACCCAGCGCGGCGCGGTCGGGCAGATAACCACGCTATACACCTACTCCACTGCGGACTACATGGTGCTCGATCCGCAGACACGGCATAATCTTGAGCTGTACGAGGGTGGGCGCTGGGGTGCGGCAAGTGCTTCTCTCTTGTCGGTGCTGGACGTTAGCAAAACTTCGATGGGCGGGCGGTTGTTACGCCGCTGGCTAGGGCAGCCACTGCTGGATGTGGAGCGGCTGGTGCAGCGGCAGGACGCCGTAGAGTGGTTTCATCGCAGCGCTCTGAGGCGCGAGCGCGTGGTGATGCTTCTCGAAGCAGTGTCCGATATGGAAAGGCTTGTCAACAGGGTTCGCGGATATAGCGCTACCCCGCGTGATCTCGTAAGCCTTGCCAACAGCCTTGAGGCAGCGCCAAAGATAAGGGAGATGCTCAACGAAGACGATGATGCCGAAAAGGTGGAGTGGCTTGCTAGGAGCATTGCGGACAATGGCGACGTCGTAGAACTTGTCAGGCAGGCGATTTCCGACGACCCGCCCCTAAGTGTCGGAGACGGCAATGTCATACGCGCCGGATTCTCGCCGGACCTGGATGAGGTGCGTGGCGCGTCCCGCAATGCACAGGACTACATCGCACGCCTGGAGCAGAAAGAACGTGAGCGCACCGGCATCAAATCCCTGAAAGTGGGGTATAACAGAGTCTTCGGGTACTATATCGAAATCAGCAACGCGAATTTGGATCTCGCGCCCGACGATTATGTGCGGCGTCAGACACTGGTGGGCGGAGAGCGTTTCATCACACCTGAAATGAAGGAGTACGAATCCCTCATCCTGAACGCGCAGGACCGAATTGGCGAGATGGAAAGCGCGCTATTCCGCCAGGTATGTCAGCAGGTCGCGGGTCACGCCGAGCCGATACTGAGGACCGCGCGAGCTATCGCCAACATAGACGTATTCGCTTCACTGGCTGAGGTTGCGTCGCGCTATGGCTACGTGCGTCCGGCTCTCGATGAGGACGACACGGTGCAAATAAGGCAGGGACGGCATCCGGTAGTTGAGCGCATGCTGCCGTCGGGCGATTTCGTTGCCAACGACACGGAAATGTCGAGCAGCGGCGAGCAGCTCATCATCCTGACAGGCCCCAATATGGCGGGCAAGTCAACCTACATCCGTCAGGTTGCCGTGATAGTGCTTATGGCGCAGGTCGGTAGTTTCGTTCCGGCGGAGTCGGCGCGCATCGGCATCTGCGACAGGATTTTCACGAGGGTCGGCTTGCAGGACGACCTTGCGATGGGTCAATCGACTTTCATGGTCGAGATGGTGGAGACGGCCGCGATCCTGAACCACGCGACACAGCGCTCGCTTATAGTGCTGGACGAAATCGGACGCGGAACAAGCACCTATGATGGCCTTGCACTGGCGCGCGCGGTAGCAGAGCATATTCACAACAACCCTCGGCTTGGATGCAAGACGCTGTTCGCAACGCACTACCACGAATTGACGCAACTTGCCGGTGTGCTGCCGCGCGCTTTCAACTATAACGTGGTCGTAACTGAGGATAAGGGGCAGGTGGTGTTCTTGCGGAATATAGCGCCCGGCGGGGCTGACCGCAGTTACGGCGTGCATGTGGCACGACTAGCTGGAATGCCGGGCAGCGTAGTAAGCCGAGCATGGGAAGTGCTTGCTGAGCTAGAGGATGGCAGTCATTCCAAGTCCGGCTCATCCCGTCGCGGGAGCCGCGGACCGGCGCCCCAGCAAATGCCGCTGCTCGGATTCGGCTCACCTGTTGTGGATGAACTGCTTGCCCTCGATGTTGCTTCAATGACACCTCTCGACGCCATAAACAGGCTGTACGAATTGCAAGAACGTGCACGGGATGACCAATAGGATTTGACACGGATGGCGGGATGGGACAGACGATAGGTGTATCATTGCGGAAAATAATACTATCTATTGCACATATCATATAGATATCTTGCTGGGGTTGTATTATCGTGTCGTATGTTGGGAGTATTCAAAGATTTGATGTAGCGTAGCGACTTTAATTTGAAGTTATGAATACATAAAGCTACGCAGAGTCTAATCCGTATTCGCGGAGAAAGGACGGAACAAGCGAAATGGTAGAGTTCAAGGCATGTCCCCGCTGCACTGGAGACCTGAAGCTGACGAGGGACATGTATGGTGATTACAGGGAGTGTCTCCAGTGCGGTTACACTAAGGACATAATCCCCGAGCCCAAGACCAACTTCGATTGGGCGAAGACTCGCGGTAAGCCCGGTCGCAGGCGCAAGACCAAGGTTGCCGCATAGCACCGCATTCGCTGCCGCAGGGACTTTTGACTAAATCCTGCGGTACGCCTTTCAGCAAGCGCATCCCATTTGATGGCAGGAGGGATTCCTGCAAGTCAAATGGGATATGTTTTGCGAACATGCCACCACCTGCCAAACTATTCGGGTCGCGCCTTTATCCGTGCGCGCGCATCTGGTAGGCTTGCTATTGGCAACGATTTTCCCTTGATGGAAACAGGCTATCTCTTGACGCATTGCGACAGCAGGCTATTGTGACGACATCGACAGTTAGAGTTAGAGTGCCGGCGACGACCGCCAATATGGGGCCAGGTTTCGACTGCCTTGGGATGGCGCTCGATATCTGGAACACGATTGTTGTGGAAATTGATGGATTCGAGCCAGGCGCTGAAAGGCTCTCTATCAGTGGTGAAGGCAAGGGTAGTCTCTCCACGGGAGACGACAATCTGGTGTACCAGTGTTTCAAACGAGTCTATGACGGCATCGGACTGCCTGTGCCGGATGTGCGAATTAGTTGTGAAAACGAGATTCCACTCGGTCGCGGACTTGGCAGCAGCGCGGCCGCGGTCGCCGGTGGGCTACTGGCAGGCAGCAGATTCAGCGGCGCGAACCTGTCGCCCGAACGAATACTGGAGCTTTCCGCTGAGATTGAGGGGCATCCCGACAACGCAGCGGCGGCGGTGATGGGAGGCTGTCGTATCGTCGTCAGCGATGACGGCGGTTTTCTCACGCAATTGATAAATGTGCCGGATGAACTGAAGGCGGTCCTTTTCGTGCCGGAAGTCCCAATGCCCACCGAAGAAGCTCGCGGACTCCTGCCACAGACGATTGACAGACAGGATGCGGTCTTTAACATAGGCAGGACGGCGTTGTTAGTGAACGCCTTGGCGAGCGGAAACCTCCGGCATCTCCAAGTCGCCACTGAGGATATGCTGCACCAGCCCGCGCGCCAGAAGATTTTCTTCCCTATGAAGAACATCTTCCGGGCGGCTTTGTCGGCGGGTGCGCTGGGCGTCTTCCTTTCAGGCGCGGGTTCGAGCGTACTGGCGCTGGCTCGAGACCGTGAATACACAATCGGTTACGAAATGGCGGACGCCGCGATGAAGTCCGGCGTCGATGGCGTAATCAAGGTTACTCAGCCGACGGCGCTGGGGGCGCATGTGGTTTAGTAACTGGAGGACCCAGAGAATGGTGAGGACATAAGGCATTTATGCTAATCGTACAGAAATACGGCGGAAGCTCACTGGCCGATGCCGATAAGATACGGAACGTCGCCGAGCGCATCGCGCGAAGCAAGGACGCGGGTAACAGCGTTGTCGCCGTCGTGTCCGCTATGGGCGACACTACGGACGACCTCATAGATCTGGCTAACGAAGTTTCGGAGCGTCCGGACGCGCGCGAGATGGACGTGCTGCTGTCCACCGGCGAGCTGGTGTCCTGTACGTTGATGGCGATGGCGCTGCGCGCGATGGGCTACGAGTCCGTAAGCCTTAGTGGGGCGCAGGCAGGCATACGCACCGATTCCAGCTATGGCAGAGCGCGCATCGCCGGAGTGTCGCCGGAGCGCATCATCAGCGAGGTCAATAAGGGCAACATCGTTATTGTCGCAGGCTTCCAGGGCATCACTGAGGACATGGACATCACCACGCTCGGGCGCGGCGGCTCGGATACTACGGCAGTCGCGATCGCAGCCGGCGTGGAAGCGGACCGCTGCGAAGTCTATACCGATGTTGACGGAATCTACACCGCTGACCCCCGTCTTGTGCCGAAGGCGCGCAAGCTGGACGAGGTCGGTTTCGAGGAGATGCTGGAACTTGCAAGCTACGGCGCTAAGATGAACCCTCGTTCTATCGAGATGGGTATGTATTACAATGTTCCGGTTCTGGTCGCGTCCAGTTTTTCTGACGCTGCCGGAACGCTGATTCACGGAGACATAGATATGAACAGCAATGTGGGCGAGATTCGCAACCGGGTGCGTGGAATCGCAACAGACACAAATGTCGCCAAGATAACCGTTCTTGGTGTAATCGACCGGCCCGGCATCGCCGCAAGCCTGTTTGAGCCACTAGCCGATGCCGACATCAGCGTGGATGTCATCGTGCAGAATGCAAGCGTGGACGGCACGACTGATATGACCTTCACCGTTGCGCGCACGGATCTGCCGCGTGCATTGGATGTAGTCGCTCCTGTTGTGAAAGAACTCGGCAGCAGAGGCACCGAGAGCGACGATTCTCTTGCCAAGTTGAGCATCGTAGGCTCCGGCATGCAGGATGCGCCCGGCTACGCATCGCAGATGTTCCGCGCTCTTGCGGACAAGGGCATCAATATAGACGCAATAACGACATCAGAAATTCGCATAACATGCCTGGTCAGTGAATCCCAGGTTGCTTCTGCCGCCTGCGCTCTCCATGACGCATTCCAACTGGATGTGCCGCAAGAATAAGTGATGCTTCAGTGCGTGGCTTTCGCCCCAACGCCCCTGGCGGCTGACTGACAGCATTTGAACACCGGAAATGCCTGATCCCTTTCTTTCAGTAATCATTCCCGCATACAACGAGTCGGGGCGAATTATCGCCACGCTGCGTTCTTTGTCGAGGTATCTTCTGAGTCAGTCATACACCTGGGAAGTCATTACGGTTGATGACGGAAGCGAAGACAATACTGCCGAAATCGTCGAGCAATGGTCGGCAGGCAGGGACAGCTTCAGATTAGAACGCATTCGGCACGCCGGCAAGGGAGCGGCGGTGAGGCACGGGATGCTAGTGGCGCAAGGCGAATACCGCTTCATGTGCGATGCGGATCTGGCAATGCCGATTGACCACCTCTCCGACTTCCTCAGATACATGTCTGAAGGCAACGATATAGTAATCGGCTCGCGTCAGATTGCGGGGGCGAACCGCTACGGTGAACCTCAGTCGCGTCACCTTCTAGGTCGAGCGTTCAACAAGGTAGTGCAAATGCTGGCGGTGCGCGGCTTCCACGATACTCAGTGCGGATTCAAGTGCTTCAGCGCGGCGGCGGCGGATGCCCTCTTTCCTCTGCAACGCACAACCGGGTGGGGCTTTGATGTCGAGCTGCTCTTTTTGGCAAGAAAGCGAGGTATGCGTGTTCTGGAGATTCCAATCGACTGGCGCCACGACTCGGATAGCAGGCTTAACCCGGCGTCCGCCGGGCTGAACATGCTTCGGGATGTTATGGCGGTGCGCTGGCGAAGCATGCTTGGCAGGTATTCGTCCGCGCGCACGGAGGAACGCTTAGGTGATACTGTAACCGTCCCCGTCCCCGTCACACAGGAGGATGACAGCCCGCCTTGCGCTGCGGCAATCGTAGTGCCGACATACAACGAAGCCGAAAACCTGCCGCTGCTGGCTGAACGTATCTTCTCGCTTGGCGTTCCTGATACGCGAATCATAGTCGTTGACGACAACTCCCCGGACGGCACCGCGGATGTGGCACGCTCTCTTAGCGACCGCTACGGCAATCGTCTGGACATCATTGAGAGGAGCGCGAAAAACGGATTGGGCACGGCGTACAAGGTTGGATTCATGCATGCGATCGAACAACACGCGAATTATGTGATTCAGATGGACGCCGATCTTTCCCACGCGCCGGAGTACATCCCTGAATTTCTGAGGGAGCTAGAACATGCCGATGTGGTGGTTGGCTCTCGATACACTGCGGGTGGCGGTGTGGATGAGGAGTGGCGATTTCGAAGGCATCTGCTTAGCGCCATCGCGAACTACGGCATACGCGCCGTAGTGGGGCTGAAAGTGAAGGATTCGACCACGGGCTTCAAGGCCTTCAGGGCGGACGCGTTGAAAGAGATCGACTTCAAAGAGTTCCGCTGCAAGGGGTTTGGGTTTCAGGCGGAGGTGGCATACGCTTGCCAGCGAAAGGGACACCGCGTCGTAGAACACCCGATAACCTTTTACGACCGAGCGCATGGCGAATCTAAGCTTTCTCTGAGTATTATTTTGGAGGCGTTCTGGCGACTCTTCTTGCTACGATGGCAGCATAAGGCGCTGTGAATGGTCGCGCTGTTAGAGGAACATGTCCTGATTCGCATGGTTGGCTGAAAATCAGGTCATGAAACCCCTTTAATTCTTCTGTAATTATGTATGTAATACCTTTACGCTCATAAGACGTGAATATAGTGATTCTCTTAGGCTTTACCAATAAAGGCTTGAACATTTCTGAATAATAAGGTATGCGAAAATGATGACACTGGCAGACAAGAACAGAGAGAAGGTGAGGCGCGACTGCGCCAAGAAGGCTGTAGCCTTGGCAATGCGCAGTAACTGGGACGAAGCTGTGGCGATGAATCGCGCCATAGTCAAGGGATTCCCGGATGACTTGGAAGCGCACAACAGGCTTGGCAAGGCGTTGAGTGAACTTGGACGCAATAAGGAGGCGAAAGAAGCCTTTCAGAGGGCGCTCGAAATCTCTCCGCACAACGGCATTGCACGCAAAAACCTCGATAGACTAATGAGCATCGGCGAACAGGATGCGCCACGCTCGCAGACCGGAGCGGATGCTGCGCCACGCGTATTCATCGAGGAGAGTGGAAAGGCGACCACCACGTCGCTGACCAGCCTGGCGCCTCCGGGTACACTGCTGAAGCTGGCTCCGGGTCATCGCTTAAACCTCGAAATTGAGAACAGGCGAGTGAAGGTCCTGAGCGCAGGCGGCGAATATGTCGGCAGCGTGGAGCCAAAGCTCACGGCGCGGCTGTTGCGGCTGGTTCGCGGCGGCAACCAGTACGAAGCGACCGTGACGAGCGCGAGCGCCCAGGAACTGTCCCTAATCATTCGCGAGACATACAAGCACCCCTCGCAGGCAGGGATAGTGTCATTTCCTTCCCGATCAGGCGCAAACTATCGTGTCGTTGTCTCCGGAAGCGTACTTGGATACGGCGAGGACGATGCGGGCGGTGATACTCTGGGCGCAAGGATTATCAAGGACTGGTCCGACGACGATACGGAGCCGGGAGACGACGAGGCTTTTGCACCTGTCATTCACCGCATCATCAATTCCAGTGGCAGCGACGACGACTTGGCTGACGACGACTACTAGGTGGTTTGAGGCGAAAGTCCCATTCCCTTTGATGGGGAGGCTAGGTTGGGAGTGACGTCGTTTGAGTAGCTGCGACGACAGCTTCCCGTTGAAGCGCGAACAGACTTCGTATGCCACTCTCCGCAAATGTGAGAACTTCTTCGAGGGCATGCCTGGAATACGGCATGCCTTCTGCCGTTCCCTGCACTTCTACAAAGTCGCCCTCTTCTGTCATAACTATGTTGAAATCCCCCTCCGCTTCCGAGTCCTCTTCATAGCAGGGATCAAGCCGCGCCTCGCCGTCCACGATTACCACGCTGGTTGCGGCTACGGCGGACAGTATCGGAATCTCCGGAATCCGGTCGGCTTCAACAAGTGCCGCAATTGCCAGATGAAGCGCAGCGTATCCGCCCGTAATGGCGGCGGTGCGCGTGCCTGCGTCCGCCTGGAGCACGTCGCAGTCCACCGTGAAGGTGCGCTCGCCGAGCCTTTCAAGGTCAACCGCAGCGCGCAATGACCTGCCGATGAGTCGTTGAATCTCCTGCGTGCGACCCCTCGGAGTGCGCTCGCGGGGCGTGCGTGTCAGCGTAGCGCGTGGGAGCATCGCGTACTCTGCCGTCACCCAACCCTGTCCTGAGCCACGCAGGAAGCGAGGCACCTTATCCTCAACGCTCACGGCGCACAGCACACGAGTTAGCCCCGTCTCTATCAGTACGCTGCCCTCGGGAAATGCCTGCACTCCGCAGGTGATTTTAGTGGGGCGAAGTTCGTCGTTTGCGCGTCCGTCCGGTCTGGTCATAGCGTCTTTACCCACCGGCCGATGTGACAGTGGCCGCCATTATCAGGCCGTCCACCGGAATGAGCCGAATTTCCACAGGGTCAATCGCCAGCCGAAATATCTCCAGCGTAACCGCTCCCAATAGTGGTTGAACGCCCTCGTCGCCGAAAATGACGGGGGCCGTAAAGTCTTCGCCGTTAAGTCGAACCCGTGTCTCCCCCATTTCGCGCTCTATACGCCTGCCGTCGGCAATTTTGAAAGTGCCGATTCCTTGAACTTCTATACCCAGCCGCCTAAGCATAGATGCGGGCAGTATGTTGTATGTGGAACCGGAATCCACAAGGGCTTCTACATATTCGTAGCGCTGTCCTTGCGGGTCGCCTATTCCCAACTCAATATGGAATGTGCCCATGCCTACCTGCCTAAATCCGTCTTAAGAATGTTCTCCCTCCATTCAGCCCATTCCATTGTATCAACTCGGATGAACCGGAAGCCCGCCTTGCCGGCGAAGAACTCATCCACATCCGTGTCCCCGACATGGATGTAGGATGCGGCTTTGAAGCGTGCCTTCACGTCGTCAAGATTCTGCTTGAGCGAAGTGAAATCGACGGGTACGTCGTGCTGCTGCCAGAGCCGCTGCTGGAAACTTAGAGGCCGGTCCGAGCAACTGCCGACGATGCAGCCCTTGCGCTGCGCCGCGCGCACGAAGTCGATCGTTATACTGCCGCGCGGCTCGCCGACTTCAAGCGTGCCGTCTATGTCGAAGCTGATCAGGTCCGGCAATGAACTAACATCGATGTACAGGATGGACGGGATAGAGGGATATTAACCCCTATCCCTTCGGCAATCTCAAGGCAGGCTCCAACCTTCCCCGGCAAGGGGGAAGGGACTTATGGAGCTAATTGTGGCGGGTGGCGTACACCTGCTTGGCACGGTCAATGGCGGCAACCCTGCCTCTCACCAGTTCGTCCTGGTGCGCGGCTGCCCAGTCCTGCGATGCCTTCGTCGAAATCGCGCTGCCCTGGAAGTGCGGCATCACATAGCGGGCGAGCAGTTCGTAGCTGTGCAGCATGCGGTCTCGCGGCGCCCAGTCAACCGTCTGCACCATGAAGCCGCCGAAGCCGCCGCTAAGGTCGTCCAGCCGGTGTATCGCCTCAATGCAGTCGTCGGGTGTTCCGATAATCCACGCGCCGGTATCCGCCATGTGGTCGATGATCTTGTCCACCGGGCCATCGAAGTCCGACTTGCGACCGTTCGTTTCCTCGGTGTACTCGCGCAGGAAGTAGCCCGCGCCCATCCGCGCCTCGTCACGCGCCTGCTGCCGAGTCTCGGCGAGGTGGACCGGCACGACCAGCCGCCAATCGTTGCGGTCAACCGTCTGGTTGTGTTCCGCCGCCGACTCCTCGGCGATTGTCCACAGGTCGCTGAGATTGCCCCTGTCGGCGCTTGTCGGATCCCGCGGCACGGTGATGGTCAGCACTGAAGCTCCGTACTTACCTGCGAGCGCCACACCGGACGGCGACTGTATGGACGCCACGGCTATGGGCATGTACGGGCGCTGGAAGGGTCGGATTTGCAGCATCGCTTCGTTCAACTCGAACCAGTCCGACTTGTATGTAATCGGCTCTGTCTCGGTGAACAGACGAAGTATTATGCCGAACGCCTCGTCCATCTTCTCGCGCTGAGTGGTTGACTCGATCCCCATCATGTAGGCGTCGCCGGGAAGCGCGCCGGGCCCCACGCCAAACATCACACGCCCGTGACTCATGTGGTCGATCTGCACCATGCGGTTGGCGACATTAAACGGATGGTGGTATGGAAGGCTGACTACGCCCGTTCCGAGCTTGATGTGCTTTGTGCGGTCTGCGGCGACTGCCATGAATATCTCCGGCGAGGATATGATCTCCCATCCGGAGCTGTGGTGCTCGCCAATCCACGCCTCGTCGTAGCCGAGGTAGTCGAGCCATTCGATGAGTTCGAGGTCGCGGTCGATGGCGAGTGTGGGGTTTTCGCCCACGCGGTGGAACGGGCCGAGGAAAATGCCGAACTTCATTCGGTCGGGCAGCGCCATGGTTGTGTCCTTTCGTGCATTGCGGTGTGGCTGGTGGTGAGTATTGGGCGAATTATAGTGGCAGAGCAGAGGAGTGGCAACAGCGCGCTAAACAAACTCAGGCATCACCTCATCCGCGAACAGGCGCATCGCCGTATGCACCTTGTCGCGCGGCATGCCGCCGAAGGCGAAGTTGCAGCCGAAATACTCGACGCCCTGCGCCTGTAACGTCTTAATCTGCTCTATACACTGCTCAGGGGTGCCGATGATAGAACGGTGCTCTGCCACATGGTCGAAGGTCAGGGACGGCTTGCCGCGCGTCCTGCGCCATTCTTCGATACTTCCGCTCGCCTCGCTTGCGCCGTTCAGTGTGCCGCGCCATTGCAGTAAGTCTATGACCCAGCTCAGCGACTTGTACGCCTCAGTTCGCGCCTTCTCCTCCGTCTCGGCGAGGTATGTGTAGCGGAAGAATGGGATGTCGGCAGTGGTCACATTATGCCCTGCCTCAGCGGACATCGCCTCGTAGCGGTGACAAAGCTCAATCGCCGGTGCGTTGTCCACCGTCAGGCCGATCATCGTGGGAAAGCCATTTTTCACCGCGAACTCCAGCGTCTCAGGCGTCCGAGTGGCTGCGATGTAGATGGGCGGGTGTGGACGCTGCACCGGTTGGGGAACAAGGTTCGCCTGCTGCACGCCATAGAACTGCCCTACATGCGTATATTCGGGCGTAGTCCACATGCCCCGAATCATGTTGATGGATTCTTGGAAGCTCGCCTGCGTGTCGCCGTGGTCAACGCCATAGGGCGTAAACTCGCTCTTGGACGCGCCGCGCCCGAATCCTGCATCCAGCCTCCCGTTGCTTATGAGGTCCAGAGTCGCCGTGTCCTCAGCGAGTCGAATAGGGTTGTGCAAAGGCGGAACGATAACCGCCGTTCCGAGCCGAATCTTGCTGGTTCGAGCCGCGACCGCGCTGGCGAACACTAGCACGGAGGAGCCTATGCCGTACCGTGTGAAGTGGTGCTCGGCAAGCCACGCGCTGTGAAAGCCAAGTTCCTCGCCTAGAGCGACATCTTCTATCGTCTGATCCACGATGTTGCGGGCGTTGGTGTCTTCTGGCCAGGGCAGATGGGTGATGAGTGCGAATTTCATAGCGTGCTCTTTCCGACTGAAGTGTCACTTCCCATTCGATGGGAGAGGCTGGGACGGGGTGATGAAGTTGGCATGCGCCCATTATACGCTTACGCTGCCGTGATTACGAAGCGCTGATTTACATGGCGCGGCAGTTATTATAACCTTCTCACCGTACAGGCGGGATATTCGGACGAGTGCTGCGATTGTCAGTGGAAGCGAGACGAGCATGGGACGACTCTATAGATTTTTGGCGGCTTTCCTAGCGTATGCGATTATCGATATTGTGTGGCATCTGTTTCCGTTCGTTACTGCCATGTATGTCAACCTCCGTGAAGCTAGCGGGCTGGGCAACGATTGGAGTTTCGGCAAGGAGATGAGCACCTGGGGCGGCATAGAGTTTTCGGCGCTTCTCGTGTTCTTCCTGCTAATGGGCTTAGCAAACAGTCATCTCGCAATCGAGCCAGCGCTACGAGAAAGTAGCCTCCGAAAGGCGATGCTGAATAGCTTCATTCTGGGCTGCGCCGCCTATGCTACGTATAGCATTCCGATATTCGTGATGATAGCGAAGTGGCCTGTGCCCCTCGTTCCGATTGACATTATCATCGGTGGCTGTCTGAGCCTCGCAACATCCACCATCGTTACAGCCGTCGCTCTCCGCCTGCGAAAGTCGTGATGCGGCACGGAAGGCGGTGCGAATTGTGGAAGCAGCGGCTTTTGACGCATCGACGAGGCGGCTCTTATAATTGATCTGAATGGCTAATGGCTACTCCTAGTGAATCATTGTGGACAGGTCCAATGGCGGACACACTGAACAACGAGACTCTACTCGAAATTTACGGCAAGATGGTGCTCTCTCGCACGCTGGACGAGCGCATCTGGATGCTGAACCGGCAGGGCAAGGCGGCAATCATGGCGTCGTCGCAAGGGCACGAGGCAGCGCAGATTGGCAGCGTGTATGCGCTGCGACGTGGAACCGACCAGTTCTACATTTACTACCGCGACCTTGCCGTAATGCTTACTCTGGGCATGTCGCCGCGCGAGATTATGCTGGGCTTCACTGCGAAGGTCGGCGAACCGCTGAGTGGCGCTCGCCAGTTTCCCACGCACGGCGCGTATCCTGAACTCGGACTCATCAACCTGTCGAACGTGATAGCAACTCAGCTTCCGCAGGCAGTCGGCGCTGCGCTCGCGATTCGGATGCGCCGCATGGAGGGTATAGTCATCGCCTATTTCGGCGACGGCGCATCGAGCTTCGGAGATTCGCACGAGGCAATGAACTTCGCCGCGATTCACCGTCTGCCCGTCATCTTCATGTGCGAGAACAATAAGTACGCGACATCTGTTCCTCAGCGCCGCCAGATGGCAATCGACAGTGTCGCGAGCCGCGCGGAAGGCTACGGCATGCCCGGCATCTCCGTTGACGGCTGCGATGTCATTGCGGTCTTTGAGGCGGTATCCGAAGCGGCGGCGCGCGCGCGCAGCGGCGACGGCCCCACCCTCATCGAGGCGCAGGTCGAGCGATACCTGCCGCATACCAGCGACGATGACGATACCCGATACAGGCCGCGGGAGGAAATAGAGGAAGCAAGGCTGCGCGACCCTCTTAAGCTGTTCAGCGAGCGCCTGACCTCGATGGGCATTCTGGACAGTGCGACCGAGGAGCGGCTGTATGCCGAGGCGCGATCCGAAGTCAATGCTGTGACAGACTTCGTTGAGGCTGCCGAATATCCGGAGACTGATGACTTCTTTGAGCACGTGTATGCAGGCAGAGGTCAACATTGATGCACAGGATGGATAGGATAAAGGGAGGGAAGCGCCTGTGGCTGAAATGAACGTTCTCGAAGCGGTGCGCGAAGCAATGCGCGAAGAAATGGCGCGTGATGAGCGCGTATTCGTGCTGGGCGAGGACGTGGGCATACGCGGCGGCGTATTCCTGGCGACCGACGGCTTCGTTGACCAGTTCGGAGAGGAGCGCGTCATTGACACGCCAATCGCCGAATCTTCCATCGCCGGAATGGCGCTGGGGGCAGCTATGCATGGCATGCGTCCCATTGCAGAGATACAGTTCGCAGACTTCATCTGGCCCGTATTCAACCAGATTGTGGGAGAAGCTGCGCGTGCCCGCTACGGCAGCAACGGCAAACTCAGCGTGCCTCTGGTGCTGCGCGCTCCGGAGGGAGGTGGCGTTCGCGGCGCGCTGTATCACTCACAGTCTGCGGAGGCGTATTTCTGCCACACTCCCGGCCTTAAAGTGATTACGCCGGCAACACCTTACGACGCCAAGGGCCTGCTCAAAAGCGCAGTTCGCGACGACGACCCGGTGATATTTTTGGAGCACAAGCGAACTTACAGGCTGGTGCGCGGCGAAGTGCCTGACGGCGAATACACAATCCCGATAGGCAAGGCGGACGTAAAGCGCGAAGGCGAAGATGTCTCCGTGCTAACCTACGGACTGATGGTGCATCATTGCCTCGAAGCGGCACAGGCCCTTGAAGCAGATGGCATCAGCGTCGAAGTAGTTGACCTGCGAACGCTACGCCCGCTGGATATGGAAAGCGTGTTGGAATCCACCATGAAGACCGGCAAGGCTCTCGTCGTCCATGAGGATAACAAGGTTGGCGGCATTGGCGGTGAAATCGCCGCGTCGATAGCCGAGGACGCCTTCGAGTACCTCGACGCGCCCGTCAGAAGACTCGCCGGTCCGGAAGTTCCCGCGATGCCCTTCAGTCCGCCGCTCGAAGCCCTATACATGCTCGACTCCACCAAGATTGCCGACGCCATCCGTAACCTAGCAGCGTATTAGCAGGGTATGTGATGATTATTGAACTTCCGCAGGTCGGCGAGTCCGTAACAGAAGGCACTATCGTCCAGTGGCTCAAGCAGGTGGGCGAGAGCGTTGAACGCTACGATCCGCTCGTCGAAGTCCTGACCGACAAGGTGAGCATGGAAGTGCCGTCGCCAGTCACAGGCGTCATCACAGAAATTCTCGCCGAAGAGGGGCAGACGCTTCCTATGGGCGCGCCCATAGCATCCATTCAGACGGCCGACGCCGTTCCGCCTGCCGAACCGCCTTCGCCTGTACCCGAGCAGCCACAAGTGGCAGACCGCATTGGTGTCCTTCTGAAAGATGTTGCGCCCGTAGGCCCGACAGGCTCTGGCAATGTGGTCATCCCCACTTCTGGGGACGCGGCAGAGCCTGTATCCTCACGCGGTGGCAGTCGCCGCAGGCGCTATTCCCCGGCGGTGCAGCGACTTGCAACCGAACATGGCATTGACCTGGAGCAGGTTGACGGCACCGGCATCAACGGTCGCGTAACCCGCAAGGACGTGCTCGCCTATATTTCTACGCAAGCAGAGGCGGGAGAAGTTCAGGCTGTACCTGCCGAGGCAATGCCTGCTCAGGTCGCCACACAACCTGACGGGGCAGACGACGAGCGACTGCCGCTGTCTCCTGTGCGCCGGATGATCGCAGCGAATATGAAGCGCAGCGCAACCGAGATTCCCGCGGCGTGGTCAATCACTGAGGTGGATGTGAGCGGGCTTGTGCGGCGGCGTCAGGCGCTGAAGGACGATTTCATGCAGCGTGAGGGCGTCAACCTCACCTACCTGCACTTTGTGGTGAAGGCAGTCGCGGAATCGCTGCGGCAGAATCCCCTGCTTAACTCGTCGTGGGGAGAGGACGCCATCATTCTGAAGAAGCGCATCAACATCGGCATAGCGGTCGCAGCCCCCGACGGGCTGGTCGTCCCCGTGCTACGGGACGCCGATACTCTCAGCGTCGCAGGCATCGCCGTTCGAGCGGCCGAACTTACGGCGCGCGCGCGGCAGGGCAAACTCGGTGTGCAAGACGTACAGCGCGGCACATTCACATTAAACAACACAGGCGCGCTTGGCTCGATTGCGTCACAGCCAATCATCAATCATCCGCAGGCGGCGATTCTAACCACGGAAGCGGTCGTGGAGCGCCCCGTCGTTATCGGCGATGCAATCGGAATCCGCTCGATGATGAATATCTGCCTCACATTCGACCACCGCGTCATGGATGGCGCGGAGGCTTCGTCGTTCACCAACGCGGTGAAGCGAAGGCTAGAGGCGATCTCGGATGAGACTGGGATTTATTAGGCGTATCGCCGCATGAATACCTGCCTTGTCTTGCCGCTTGGAGTCCTCGAATACCAAGCCGCCTATGACTTGCAGCGTCGGTTACATAGTCAGGTCGTAGCTGGCGAACTCCCCGACTTGCTGCTGCTGCTGGAACATCCGCATGTCTATACGCTTGGACGTAGGGGACAGCAATCGGACATTCTCGCTTCCGAAAGTGTTCTCGCTCGGTTGAATGTGGATACGCACTTCACCGACAGGGGCGGAGAGACGACATATCACGGTCCCGGTCAGCTTGTCGGCTATCCCATAGTGAATCTTCGGCGGTGGGGAGGTGGCGTGCGCGATTATGTGGAGACGCTTGAGCGGTCCCTGATAAGAGCACTCAACGAGTTTGACATCGCAGCATACAGCGAAGGTAAGCCGACCGGCGTATGGGTAGAAGACAGGAAGATAGCGGCGATTGGCGTCCGCGTGAGCCGACATGTGACGATGCACGGCTTCGCTCTGAACGTCTGCCCGGACCTGTCGTTCTTCGACCACATCGTGCCGTGCGGCATGCCCGCCGTTCGTGTTACCTCTATGGCGCAGGAACTGAGCCGCAATGTCGCAGTTTCAGACGTAATTCCTGCACTCGTTCAAGCCTTCGGCTGCGAATTTGGAATGCGGATGGAAACCGCTTCTCCAGAGGTACTTCTGACCGCAGTCTAGGTATCCCGCCGCATCATGCTGAAGCTCTGTGACGTGGGACCCTTGTCCGGCTGCGTGGCGAGGAATAGCGCCATCGGAACAACATCCTCAGCCTGCTTTACCCACTCGCTGCTTATGGTGTTGACGCCACTGCCTTCCCGCTCCCACGCTGCGATTGCGCCGGGCGTCAGAACAGGGCCAGGCACGAGTTCGTTGACGCTGATGTTGTACTCCCACAGTTCCTGAGCAAGAACGCGAGTTAGCATCCACGAGCCAGCCTTGGCGCAAGCGTATGCGGAGGTATTAGGGCGTCCGTTGTGTCCGATGCCGGAGCCTATAGTTATCATCTTGCCGCCGCCACGCTCCTTGAGGTATGGGATAGCGCTCCTGGCGGTGTAGTATGCGCCCTTCAAGTTGAGGTCGATGGTCGCCGTCCATCCTTCCGGATCGCTTTTGTCGATTGGTCCGGCTCCGATATTACCGCCAGCGTTTATCACCACGATGTCTATCCCGCCGAATGCATCCGCCGCCGCCTTGTTCATTCGCTCTACCTGCGTGAGATCGGTCACGTCGGTCTCAACAGTAATCGCGTTCCCACCCGATCTCCTGATTTCTTCGGCGACCTGCTCGATCTCGGAGATCGTGCGCGCAGCACAGCAAATCGAAGCGCCTTCCGCCGCGTATCCGATTGCAATTGCGCGACCAATGCCCCTGCTTGCGCCTGTAATCACGGCGACCTTGCCTTCCAGGAGGCGTTCCGCTTCGGCCATTTGCGTAGTTCCCTCCATCAGTCGCCGACGGTCTCTTCTACTCGTCCTTCTGCCTCGGCGCGTTCACTCGCCACAGGTGGCGGAACTCCCCGTTCTCCAAAGACGAGAACGTCCAGAGTTCCTTGCATCCTATCTACCTTTGAGCCGAGTGAACGCATGTCCCTACGCATCTTTTGCATCTCACTGTCCATCCTGTCGAGGCGCTCGCTCTGCTTTCTGTCAAACCAGAAAATCATCCCTGCCATAATGACAATCAGCGCAAGGAATTCGATTGTTATTATGACTGCCGCACTGTCAATCATTACGCTCTCCTGAAGTATGTGAATATATTAAGGGAGGCAACTCATAATGGCAACCGGTGTGTGCTATGTCGATTAACAAAAAGGGGTTTGACACGAGGTGTCCCTATTCATATACTGACACTGAATAAATATGGTTGGAAAGCCAGCCCAACTGTGAGTCGTCAAGCATCGGAATGTGAGAGTCTAACGGTCGTCCGGGAACGGACATATTGCAGGCAGGAGGAAGGATAATGGCACATAAGGACGATGTTGCATTGATGGCGCATCTGATGCGGCGCGCCGGCTTTGGTGCGACTCGCGAACAACTGGAGCGATATGTCACTCTGGGCTACGAGGCGACCGTTGAAGAACTGCTGCAACCCGAGGCTCAGGAGCCGGTTGACAGATACGAATTGCTGCGCTATCACCCGTGGTCGTGGAAGCCCGGCACAATTCAGGGCACCGGTCACGCCACCTGGCTCTACCACATGATTAACACGAATGCTCCATTGCAGGAGAAGATGGCAGTCTTCTGGCATGGGATCTTCGCAACGGGCGTCTCGAAGGTTGACCACTGGGACGAGATCCTTGACATGATTGACATGCTCCGCGAGAAGGGCATGGGCAACTACAAGGACATCCTGATAGCAATCGCCCAGGACCCTGCGATGATTTACTGGCTGGACAACAATGAGAATCACGCGGACGCTCCCAACGAGAACTGGGGACGTGAGCTTCTCGAACTGTTCAGCATGGGACAGGGCAACTACACCGAAACGGACGTGTTCGAGTGTTCCCGGGCTTTCACCGGCTGGACTATTACTCCGAAGCTCCCCCGCTTCCCGATGGGACGCTTCGACTGGCATTTCGAATACCGCGAGGACGACCACGATGAGGGCGAAAAGTCCTTCCTCGGCTACACGGGCAACTTCAACGGCGAAGACATCATAGATATAATCTGCCAGCAACCTGCGACGCCCCGCTTCATCGCGCGTCACCTGTACAATTTCTTTGTAGCGGACGAAGCTCAGGTCCCTGCCTGGCAGAATGTACCGCCGGTAGATCCGGATGCTATCAAGACACTTGAAGATGCATTCGTGAAATCCGGCTACGACATGACCGCGGTGTTGCGCGTGCTGTTCAACTCCGATTTCTTCAAGGAGGCGCGCTTCACTCGCATTAAGAGTCCGGTTGAGGTCGTCGTGAACACGCTGCGATTCGTCGGCGGGCACGAGTTCCCCGCTCCCGGCATCGGCAATCTAGGCAGGCAGATGGGATACATGGGACAGGAAGTGTTGAACCCGCCAAGTGTGGAAGGCTGGCACACGGGACGCGAGTGGATTAACAGTGGTTCGTTGATGCGCCGCATCAACTTCGTTGCAGATCTGGTGGGCGACACTTCACTCCCGGGCGTACAGTCCATAGTCGGCAGGCTCCAGGATACGGGCGATGCCTCGACGGATGAGTTCGTGGACACCTGTCTCGATCTGATGGGCCCGCTGGACCTGGCGCCCGCAACACGGCAGGAACTCATCGACCATGCCAACCTAGACGGCGACCTGAAGTGGGGCAGCGATGAGGAAAGCGAATTCGCCACGATGCGCGTTAGCGAAATGCTCCAGCTCATCGTCTCGCTGAGGGACTACCAGTACGCATAGCAAAATTCCTGGCCCCTCTATGGGGAAGGTCAGAGCCTGCGCTTGCAAAGGCAGGGGATGGGGTGGGATCGCAGCGCGCCGATCCGGCGTAATCCAAGCACACATACATCGAACGAGGGAGAGAACGAGATGACCACAGCGCAGAAAGACCCGGTCGTGGTGGTGGTGCAGCTTTCCGGCGGCAATGACTACCTGAATACGGTAATTCCGTATAACAACGAAATCTACTATGACAATCGCCCCACGGTCGGCATCCCGCAGGAGCAGGTCTTGCACCTCGATGATCAGGTCGGACTGCACCCTCAGATGGGCGCAATCCGCGACATGTACCAGCAGGGAAATGTTGCCATCATCCATGGCGTCGGCTATGAAAACTCGCCGCGCTCACACTTCCGCTCGATGGACATCTGGCACACCTGCGAACCGGACGATGTGGGCACAGAAGGCTGGCTTGGCAAGGTCATCCAGAACATCGACCCCAACAAGGAGAACGTCGTAACCGGCGTCAGCTTCGGCCCCAGCATGTTCCGCGCGATGGCTGTCCCCGGCGTCCCTGTCGCCTGCGTCGAGGACCTGAACAACTATGGGCTTATGCCCGGCATCAGCGCCGAAGAGCAGCGCCAGAAGATTCTGAACAGGTTCTCGCGCCTCTACGGACAGGCAATCGGCAGAGGCCCCGTCATGGAGTTCCTCGGTCAGACCGGCTTGGACGCGCTTCAGGGCGCGGACATCCTCAAGGTCGCCCCGGAACGCTACTCCTCCGACATAGAGTACGCGGACACCACGCTTGCCAAGAAGCTCAAGGGCATCGCACAGGTTCACATGGCAGGGCTGGGGTCCCGCGTCTTCTACTGCGACCATGGCAGCTTCGACTCGCATGCTGGTCAGCCTAATATGCTTGCCGGCCTGTGGGACGACCTTTCCACCGCAATCAACGACTTCTTCGACGATCTGCGTGCGCACGACGCATCCGACAACGTTGTGATGTTGCTCTTCTCCGAGTTCGGACGCCGTACCCACGACAATGGCTCCGGCACCGATCATGGCGCGGCAGGCGCGGTAATGGTCATTGGCGACAACGTCAACGGTGGGCAGTACGGCGAATACCCGTCTCTCCGCGCAGAAGACCTCGAGCAGGGCGATGTCGTTCCCAATGTTGATTTCCGAAGCGTCTATTCCACGCTTGTCGAGGACTGGATGAAGATGGATTCCAATGAGATCGTCGGTGGCCAGTTTGAAAAGCTCGGCTTCATCGCCAATTAGATTTTCAGGTTCGAGGAGGTCAGCCGCATCTTTGCGGGAATGGTGAAATTCGACTAACCAAAGGGCTGACCTTCTTGCTAGCAGGGAGCAGGATATATGTTGACAACAGTAGCGAAGGGACGCACCTACGATTTCAGCCACGCCGTTGGCGGTCTGTACATGCCACAGCCCATAGGCGTTGTCGCCGGCGACGGCGACACGGTGTTCGTGTTGAGCCGCCAGTACGAGCAGATTCTGGACGTGCCTTGGAACAAGGCAGCCACCTCCGCGCAGGTGAATCGCTTCACCATAACGGATAAAGCTGGAGACGAGGAATTCCTTGGGCGTTTCAGCAAGTACGGCGACTCTGAAGGCGAGCTTATCTGGCCCAGCGGCATAGCCCGCGATTCCGATGGAAACTTGTATGTCACCGACGAGTGGATGAACAGGGTATCCGTCTTCAATGAAGGCGGCGAACTGATCAAAGTCTGGGGTTCGGAAGGTAACGGCGACGGTGAACTCAGCAAGCCGTCCGGCATTGCGCTCGATTCCGGCGGGGTCGTCTATGTCGTGGACAGCCTGAACCATCGCGTGCAGAAGTTCACCAAGGATGGCGAGTACATCGCTCAGTTCGGTAGCCTCGGTGACGGCGAAGGTGAGTTCAACGCACCTTGGGGCGCTACCTGTGATGACGATGACAACGTCTATGTTGCAGACCACAAGAACCACCGCGTGCAGAAGTTCGACGGTGACGGCAATCACCTGATGTCCTTCGGCAGTTACGGCAAGGGAAGGGGACAGCTCAATCGCCCCAGCGCCGTAGCGGTTGACCCTGACGGTGATGTGTATGTGTGCGACTGGGGCAACAACCGCGTGCAGGTCTTCGCGCCCGACGGCAGCTTTATCGCAAGCCTTGTCGGGGACGCGCAGCAGCTTGCCAAGTGGCACCAGGAGCAAGTGGACGCCAACATTGACGTCATCAAGGCGCGCCGTCGCGTCTATACGCTCGAACCGGAGTGGCGCTTCGCCATGCCGACAGGCATCACCTTCGACCGGGCAAAGTCGCGCCTGCTCGTTACTGACACGCAGCGGGGCCGCCTCCAGATATACACCAAGGTGAGCGGCTACATGGAGGCACAGTTCAACCTATAGACTAAATTTCCGGGAAAGACAGCGATAGACCACGGTCCGCCTTTCGGGGCGGATTGTGGTCTATGCTTCTGTATGGTAGTGAAAGGAGGGCATTACAGTTAGCCGAAGATAGAATTCAGCAATGGTGAGTGCGGGCATGTATTACGTCCCTTGGGCATTTAGACGAAACTTGGGGGGCAGAAATGCTGACAACGGTAGCTGCTGGACGTGTATTCGACTACAGCCATGCGGTGGGGGGCTTGGAGATGCCGCAGCCCATCGCTTCCGCCTGCGCCGCAGGCGACAGAGTTTACGTGCTTAACCGTCAGTTTGAAGAGATTCTTGATGTGCCCTGGAACAGGGCAGCGCTCTACGCCGAAGTATGTTCATTCATCATGCCGGCTACGCCCGGAGCTGAAGTGTACCTCGGTACATTCAGCAAGTACGGAGACGGAGACGGCGAACTCATCTGGCCTGTGGGCATCGCCACGGATTCTGATGAGAACATCTACATAGCCGACGAATGGATGAATCGCATCTCCATATTCACTAACTCGGGTGAATATCTCAGTCACTGGAATCCGCGGGGAGGCGGCGAATTCGGCCGGGTTTCGGGCATTGCCCTGGATTCTTATGACGATGTGTATGTGGTGGACAGCCTGAACCACTGCGTGCGGAAGTACACTAAGGAAGGTGAGTTCATCTCGCAATTTGGCCACCGCGTTGACGGGCCCGGCGGACTGAACGCTCCGTGGGGAGTGGCTACGGATTGCGAAGGCGGCGTGTATGTCGCCGACCACAAGAACCACCGTGTGCAGAAATACGATGCCGACGGCGCATGCGTGGCGTCCTTCGGAAGTTACGGCAAGGGCAAAGGGCAGTTGAATCGCCCCAGTGATGTCGCCGTTGACCCTGATGGCGACGTGTATGTGTGCGACTGGGGCAACGACCGGGTGCAGGTCTTCGCGCAGAACGGCAAGTTCATCGCAAGCCTGATCGGGGACGCCCAGCAAATGGCAAAGGGGCACCAGATTCAGGTGGACGCCAACCCGGATGTCATGAAGGCGCGACGAAGGGCCTATTCGCTCGAACCGGAGTGGCGTTTCGCGTTCCCGACGGGCGTAACCTTCGATGTCGAGAATTCCCGCCTGATTGTGGCGGACACACAGCGGTCTCGCGTTCAGATATATAGCAAGGTAAAGGACTACATGGAGCCGCAGTTTAACTTGTAGCGGCTAATTGTCGAGCGATAGCAATTACACCAATTAGGGACGGACTTGCGAGTCCGTCCCTATTGTCGTTTGCCAGAACATGTGAAATCTAATATGGTACTTGCATGGAAGACAATCGTGGATGGTGGCGGTTCTTCGATGGGTCAATATCCGTCAGTTCAGCCATGCTGATCGCTGTTTTACTGAGCAGGTGTGAACCCTGTGGTAGTTTGCCAATCATTGGATTCATCAAGGGTTTGACAGAGCAAGAATCCGGCGTCATTGTAGTGGCGACGATTATGCTATTTCCCGTCTCACTTACATTTTATGGAGGTACTCGATTGGTTTTTGCCGCAAAAGAAGCCTATGAGATAAGAAGAAGAGCGAGGTTGAAGAGAGAAAAAGAGGAGATGGAGAGAGTAAAGGCAGAAAGCAGGGCTGAGGGTAGGGCTGAAGGCAGGGCTGAAGGCAGGACTGAGAGCCGTGAGCAAATTCGTACTGAACTGGAGAAACGCGGCTTACTTACTCCTGAAATCGCTAAGATGCTTGAAGAATAGTCGAGGACGCAAAATTGATTTTCGCCGCGATAGGACTGTCGAAATCAATGAATTCGTTCCAGACGATTGGATGTTGAAAAAGCAGGAGTGACGCATGACCACGCAATCCAACTCTCGTCCAAACATCATCGTCTGTCTGGTGGACGATCTGGGCTTCTCGGACATTGGCTGCTACGGCTCCGAAATTCGCACGCCAAACCTCGACCGCATGGGTAGCAATGGCCTGCGCTTCACGCAGATGTACAACGCCGCGCGCTGCTGCCCGTCCCGTGCCGCCTTGCTCACGGGTTTGTATCCGCACCAGGCGGGCGTCGGGCATATGGTGCAAAACTACGGGACGCCCGGTTATCAGGGCTACCTCAACGACAGTTGCGTGACGGTCGCCGAGGTGCTGCGCTCGGCGGGCTATCGCACTCTGATGAGCGGCAAGTGGCATGTAGGTGGACACTATCACCCGCCCATACCCGAAGAGGGCTGGGACGTTGGCTCGCCCGGTCGCCCCACGCCTCGACAGCGCGGTTTCGATCGATTCTTCGGCATCCTCGGCGGCTACGGCTCGCTATTCAACCCGTTTTCCATGATGCTGGATGATACGCCCATCAATGCCGAGACGCCCGACTTCTACTTCACGGACGCGGTAACCGACCACGCACTACAGATGATCGAAGAGACCCCATCAGACCAGCCCTTCTACCTGTACCTGTCATACACCGCACCTCACTGGCCGCTGCATGCCCGCGACGAGGACATCGCGAAGTACGAAGGCGTATATCGCGGCGGTTGGGACTCACTTCGGACAGCGCGCCACGAAGAAATGAAAGGCATTGGCATACTTGATGCCAAGTGGGAGATAAGCCCGCGCGATGTGGACGCCCCGCCGTGGCAGCAAGCGGCCCACCACGACTGGGAAGACCTGAGAATGGCGGTCTACGCTGCAATGATTGACCGTGTTGACCAGGGTATCGGGCAGATTATGAGCAGGTTGGAGCAGACGGGTCAGGCGGACAACACTCTATTCATGTTCCTTTCCGACAACGGCGGCGATGCTGAACTCTTCATGGAAGACACCGACATCCCTGTGCCCTCCGTCTTCGCTATTCCTACGGTTGACGGAAGGCAGACCCGCGTGGGCAACATTCCCAGCATGCGCCCAGGGCCCGCAGACACTTTCATGAGCTACGACCTGCCTTGGGCGAACGCCAGCAATACGCCGTTCCGCCTGTTCAAGCGCTGGATTCACGAGGGCGGTATATCTACGCCGTTCATCATGCACTGGCCCGACCGTATCCGGCAGAGTGGCATAGTCAACTCGCCGGCGTACATATCGGATATCACCGCGACGTGCATCGCGGCGGCGGGCGCGACCTATCCGACTGAAGTTAACGGCAACAGCGTCACGCCGCTCGAGGGCGAGAGCTTCCTGTCCGCCGCCGACGGGGAACAGTGGAGGAGAGAAGCGCCGATATTCTGGGAACACGAGGGCAACCGCGCCGTTAGGATCGGCGAATGGAAACTTGTAGCCGAGCACGACGGACCCTGGGAACTCTACAACATGGACGAGGACCGTACGGAACTGAACGACCTCGCCTCCGGCGACACGGACAGGGTGCGGCAGATGGCGGCACTCTGGCAAGGCTGGGCAGACAGAGCGAATGTCGTCTCCTGGCCCGCCAACCCTTTGTTCCCCGGCTTTCGCATGATGGGCAGAAACGCGCACATCGCGGGCGCGCCTTCGCTGCCTACGCCAACCGACAGCTAGCTATGATCTTGTAACTGTGTCAGTCAATAAAAGTTAGGAAATCATATGAACGAGCAAACCGCCAACCGCCCCAACATCATCATATGCCTTGTGGACGACCTAGGCTTCTCCGACCTCGGCAGCTACGGTTCGCGCCTGCTGACGCACAACATCGACAGGCTTGCGGAGAGCGGCATCCGCTGCACGCAGATGTACAACTCGGCTAGGTGCTGCCCATCCCGCGCCGCGCTGCTGACCGGACTGAATCCGCATCAGGCGGGAGTTGGGCACATGACCGCCGACTATGGCATAGATAGCTATCAAGGCTTCCTGAACAACAGATGCGTCACCATCGCGGAGGTACTGCGGACGGCAGGATATCGCACACTGATGAGCGGCAAGTGGCATGTTGGCGGCAACTACCATCCGCCCGCGCCCGAGTTCGGCTGGCCCACGGGCGAGGAAGGCTACCCAACGCCGAGGCAGCGCGGCTTCGACCGCTTCTTCGGTATCTGGGGCGGCTACACGTCCTTCTTCAACCCCGACTCGCTTGGTCTGGACGACACGCCTATCAAGGCGGAGACCACCGATTTCTACCTGACCGAAGAAATAACCAACCACGCCCTTCGGATGATAGAGGAGGGCAGCGATTCCAATGACCCATTCTTCCTCTACCTGTCGTACACCGCGCCTCATTGGCCTCTGCATGCGCTTGAGGAGGACATCGCCAAGTATGAGGGCGCATTCCGTGAAGGCTGGGACGCCGAGCGCACAGCCCGCCACGAGTCGCAGAAGGCGGTAGGCTTGCTTGACGAGAAGTGGCAGATAAGCGCGCGTGACCAGGACGCGCCCGAATGGAACGACGTGCGTCACAAGGACTGGGAAGACCTTCGAATGGCTGTCTATGCGGCGCAGGTTGACCGTGTTGACCAGGGCATCGGACGTATCATGGACAGGCTGCGCCAGCTTGGCGAATACGACAACACGCTCTTCATGTTCCTCTCAGACAACGGTGGCTGCGCCGAGCTGTTTCAGGAAGACAAGGATATCCCCGTGCCGAGTATCTACTCCACACCAACGGTGGACGGCAGGAATGTCACTTGCGGAAACATCCCCAGCCTCAGGCCCGGCCCCGACACGACATTCATGAGCTACGACCTGCCCTGGGCGAATGTCAGCAACGCGCCCTTCCGACTTTTCAAGAGCTGGATGCAGGAGGGCGGCATATCCACTCCGTTCATCATCCATTGGCCCGCCATGATTAAGCAGGCAGCCATCAACCACAGCGCGATGTACATCACGGACATCACCGCCACATGTATTGAGGCTGCAGCTGCAACTTATCCGACAGAGTTTGACGGCAGGCAGATTACTCCAATTGAAGGCGAAAGTTTTCTGCCTATCATCGAAGGGCGAGAATGGGCCCGTGAAGCGCCGATATTCTGGGAGCACGAGGGCAATCGTGCAGTGCGTGTCGGCGAGTGGAAGCTCGTATCTGAGTATGGCTTGCCTTGGGAGTTGTACAATATGGACGAAGACCGCACCGAGCTGAACGATCTATCGTCCGGGGATGCCGACCGCGTACGCCGGATGACGCGCCTGTACGAAGAGTGGGCGGAGCGATGTCAGGTCATGCCCTGGCCCGTTGATCCGCGCTACCTGCGAGGTAAGTACCCCACGCTTGGGGAGCACAATTACATCGCCTGACCGAGCCACATCTTATCCATCCTGTCCGTCGATGGTAGCTACCTGCTCGTGGTCAGAGGAGTCTGAACGACTTTACCTCGTCCCCGACCTTGATTTGCGTAAGGTCATAGCCAATCTCCACCTCCCCCGAATATGTCTCGGCAGTGCCGTCCAGTATCTCTTCTTCGTATCCCGGTATGGGGCCACCGATGACATGCGAATAGACGGCAAGGTTCGGGTTTATCTGGCTGAAGATTTCGCCCGCCTGCTGCGGTGTTGTGTGATGCTCTATGACCGCCTGTCGGTGATGCTCGGTCATCTGCACGGCGCGCTTCAGAAACGCCTGTGGCGCAATAATCTCGTGAATCAGAAGGTCAGCCCCTTGCGCGTACTTCACCAGGTTCTCGCAGGGGCGCGTGTCGCCGGACAGCACGACAACCCTGTCCTTGTACTCGATGCGATAGCCGAATGCAGGCGTAACCGGCCGGTGGTCAACATCGAACACGACGACGCGCACATCGCCCAGAGTGTACTCGAAGCCCTCCGCGATGTCCTGCGCTTCAATGTCGATACCGGACTGTGGCAGAAGCTCATCGAGGTCGCGCCGGATGTGAATGTCCGCCTGGTACGCTTTCTCAAGGTGCGCCATCATGTCCACCGTGCCGTCAGGCCCCCACACCTTGAACGCTGTCTTCCGCCCCATAATCCACGCTGTCAGCCACAAGTCCGGTATGCCCACGATATGGTCCGAGTGCAGGTGTGTCAGAAACAGCTTGTCAACGCGCGGATGCTCTGGCCCTAGTTGCAACAGCCGCTGAATCGCGCCACGCCCACAGTCGAATAGCAGCCGCTCGCCGCCCGCTTCAACAAGCGTGCTCATCCCAAATCGCTCAATAGACGGCGAAGGTGAGCTTGTGCCGAGCAGGGTAATGGTGATGTCAGTCGTCATGTCTTCTTTCAATCTCGTTTATGAATTCTGCAATCTCTCTTGCGAGGACTGGAAGTCTTGTGTGAATGACGTCCCAGACTAGGCGGTCATCCACCACCGAGTAGCCATGTATCAGAAGGTTGCGGAAGTTGATAATGCGACGGCGCTCGGTGATGCGATAAGCGAGGTCGGCATCAATATCTGAAAGACGATTCACCGCCTCGCCGATGATTTCAAATTGGCGCTCAACAGCGGACCGCATCATTACATTTCGCTGATAATCCTCAAAATTCGCATTATGTGTGAATTCTTGGATGCGGCTGACTGCGATTTGAATGTCATAAAGTACAGTCTTGGCTTCAATCTGCATATACCGTCTGCCTAGTTTGATTCACAGACTCTCGAAAGTAAGGATTTCTGATTGCGGAATCCACTATCAGGTCGACTGGGCAGCCGAAGAGAGCTTCCAAAGCTTCCTGCAACCCAAAATAGGCGTCCGCGTAGCTCCCATCCGGCAGTTCGCGGAACTCAACCAAAAAGTCCAAATCGCTTTGTCCCGGGCGATACTTGCCTGTGGCAGCCGAACCGAAGACTTCCAAGCGCAGAACGCTATGAGTACGGCAAAGTGCGCTGAGTTCTACTGTTTGCTCTGTGATGATTTCGATCATAATATCCCTCTCTCTTTCACAGATTAAACACTGATATCTTGTCAAGTCAACCGCGCCTTCTCCCTGCCATTGACACCATCCCCGTCTGTTCATAAAATCACGCAAGCAAATCACATCATAAACTCCCATTAACGAGAGGTGTAAGTATGGCTGATACGCCCAATATCGTTTTCATAATGAGCGACCAGCAGCGTTCCGATACGCTCGCCTGCTACGGCGCGGACTACATGAATGTGCCGAACCTGAACGCGCTCGCGGACCGCAGCTTCGTGTTCGAGAACGCCTATGTCGCGCAGCCGGTATGCACTCCGGCGCGCGCCACCATTATGACCGGCCTCTACCCGCACAAAGCAGGGCCCATTGTGAACAAGATTCACCTGCCGCCGGAGACGCCCGTAATCGCCGAGATGATCGACGACGAGTATTTCAAGGGCTATATGGGCAAGTGGCACCTCGGCAACGACGTGCAGAGGCAGCACGGCTTCGATGTCTGGAATCCGACAGAGGACGGCCACCGCGAGGCCTACACCAAGCCCGAGCTTCGCTACGAAATGACGCCCTACCACGACCACCTTATTGATAGCGGGTTCGAGCCGAACGGCCAACATTCGGACGGTACGAGAGTATTCACGCCGGACAGGTGGCTGGAACTAGGCAAAGAGCACACGATGGCACACTACTTGGGTGACAGCGCGGCAGAGTTCATCGAAGAAAACAAGGACAATCCGTTCATTCTCTATGTCAGCACCTTCGAGCCGCACTCGCCATATCACGGGCCATACATGGATATGTACGACCCCGCCGAGATTCCTGTGGGCGACGCTTTCCTCGAAGTGCCGGAGGGTGCATCTCGCGTCAATCGCGTGCGCTCCGAATATTTCATGCAATTCATGCTCGAAGGCAAAAGCCACGCGGACGATGACTACATGACTCGCTACGCAGCTACGCGCGAAGACGTCACTACCGAACAGGGCTGGCGCACGCTGCGCGCGCACTACCTGGCTAACATCACGCTCGTTGACGACATGGTCGGCAAGATTACGGACGCTCTGGAGAATGCAGGCATCGCCGACAACACTGTAGTCGTGTTCACGAGCGAGCACGGCGACATGATGGGCGACCACGGAATGCTCGAAAAGAGGTCGTTCTATGAGGAGGCGTCGAAGGTGCCTCTGCTGATGTGCGTTCCATGGCTGTCTAAGGAACAGACGATAGTCGAGGGCAGCGTCGGACACATCGACCTCGTGCCGACGCTGCTCGACCTGATTGGCCACGATGCCCCGGACTCGCTGCAAGGAAAGAGCCTGGTGCCTGTGCTGAAAGGGGAGCAGACGCTTGATGACAACGACGTGTTCGTGCAGTGGAACGGCACCAGCGACGAGTTGCCTGACAGATTCCTTGGCAGCAGGGAAGTCAATCGCATGCTGACGTTGCCCGGACGCTCGGTGATTACGCCTGACCGCTGGAAGCTCAACATATGCGCCGGAGACCAGGGTGAGCTGTATGATCTGAACAACGATCCGTATGAGCGCAACAACCTGTACGACGATCCGGCGCAGCGCGACAGGGTAATTGACATGGCGGCGCGCATCCGCATCTGGCAGCACGAGACCGGAGACACCGCGCCACTGCCGAGCGTATAGAATTCTGCTGGCGGTCAAATGCTCAGAATTTGCGCCCATGTGCTGATCATCTTGGTCGCTTCGATCTTGTTCATAAAGGGGGTAGCCATTGAAGCGGATGGAGGCAACGCGACCCTGGGCATAGGGATGTTGACCGCGGGGGTCCTGTTCCACATAGGCAATTTCGTGTGGATGGCCGGTTCGGTGAGGCGGTGGAGATTGTAAGAGGAGAGATAACCGTGCGTACCGCAGTTAGAATAGCAGTACAGGTCCTTCTGTTCATGCTCGCAGTAGTGGTCTTCTTTTTGGGTCTTGGCGTTGGGCTTGCGCTCAATCCTACGCTTGGCACAGCATTGTGGATCGCGTCGGGCGCGATAGCCATTCTCAATATCATCTGGATAGTTAAGTCTCTGAACGCGAATTAGGAAACGAAGTTACATGGCTTACGAGTTTATCAAGCTGGAAAAATCTGATCGCATCGCAACGCTGACGCTGAACCGCCCCGAAAAGATGAACGCCCTCAGTGCCGGGCTGCTGACAGAGTTCAGCGATGCGCTGGACGATGTGCATAATGACCACGATGTGAATGTACTGATACTCACAGGGGCGGGCAGGGCGTTCTCTGCGGGCTACGACATATCGCCGGGGCAGGAAGCTGCCGATATTCCCGCGACGGCCGCTTGGGACGCCAAGCACCTGCCCGCCCGCATTCTGATGAAGCTGTGGCATCTGCGGCAACCCACCATCGCCGCGGTGAACGGGCACGCGCTTGCGGCGGGCAATGTGCTGGCGATGACGGCGGACATCGTTATTGCTGCCGACAACGCCACTTTCGGCGAGCCTGAGATTCGCTTCGTGGCGCACTCGCCGGCGATAATGCTGCCGTTCATGATCCCGCTGCGTCACCTGCACTGGCTGTACTACACCGGAGACACCGTTGACGCGCACACTGCAGAGAAATGGAACATGGTGAACTGGGTCGTCCCTGCCGACGAACTGATGGACCGCGCGCGCAAGGCGGCGACTCGCATCGCCAACGTGCCGCCCTACGCGGTTCAGATGATGAAGCGCAGCATCAAGGGTACTTACGAAAAGATGGGCTTCTCCGAGGCGTTCGAGCATCACCTTATGATCCGCATGATAGAGGCGATGGCGTTCGACGTGCCGGAAAAAGAGGCGCTCGAAGCCATCAAACAGGAACACGGCATGCGCGCATTCCTGGAGGCGCGGGATGCGCCGTTCCAGACTTAAAGAGTGCTATTGATGAAGGCTTCACCCCCATCCTAACCTTCCCCCGTCAAGGGGGGAAGGGACTCCCTATCAGTCCTCTGCGGTCACGCTGATGTTCAATTCATCGAGGTGGTACTGCTCCACTACATTTGGCGCCTCGAAGAGGGGATCGAAGCCGCTCTGCGTCTTTGGAAAGGCGATGACATCTCGGATGTTGTCGCGTCCGGTTAGCACCATAAGCAGCCTGTCAATGCCCGGAGCGATGCCGCCGTGCGGAGGCGTGCCGTACTCGAACGCTGTCAGAAGCTGGTCGAATCGGTCAGCAACCTGCTCCTTCGTGTAGCCAAGCACGCCGAAGACGCGCTCCTGAAGCTCGCGGCTGTGGATGCGGATGCTGCCGCTCGCAAGTTCCTCGCCGTTAGCTACCAGATCGTACAGCCTGCCAAGAACCTTGCCCGGATCGCTGTCCAGATACGCTTCATGCCCGTCCTTCGGCATAGAGAAGGCGTGGTGCATTGCATCCCATCGTTCGTCGTCCTCGTTCCACTCGAATAGCGGGAAGTCGGTTACAAAAGCGAAGGCGATAAGGTTCGGGTCGGCGAGTTCCAGCCTCCTGCCCATCTCGTTGCGAAGGGCGCTCAATGCCTGGTTGGTCGTCTTGTCGGGACCGGCGACGATGAGAATCATGTCGCCCATACTGGCTTCGATCCTGTGGGCGATAGTCTTGACCTGCTCCACGGTGAGGAAGCGCGCCGCCGGCGAGCGGAAACCTTCTTCGGTCAGGTCTTCGATGTCGCCCTCGCCCGTCAGCGCGATGGTTACGAGTCCCTGCGCGCCGTTCGCCCTTGCGAAGTCGATGAGCGTGTCCTGCTGGCGTCGCGGCATCGTGGCGCATCCCGGCGCGCTGAAACCCTTGACGATGCCGCCGCCCGCTACGACTGACGTGAAGACTCGGAACTCGGTCTGCGCGGCGATATCAGACAGGTCCGCCATATCGAGATCGAAGCGAAGGTCAGGCTTATCGCTCCCGTAGGAAGCCATCGCCTCCGCGTAAGTCATGCGCGGGAACGGCCGCATTATCCACTTGTGCGGGAAAAGCGTCTCGATAATCTTCGTATAAAGCTCCTCGATGAGATTGAGCACGTCGTCCTCTTCGACGAAGCTCATTTCGAGGTCGAGCTGGGTGTGCTCCGGCTGGCGATCGGCGCGTGGATCTTCGTCGCGGAAACATCGGGCAATCTGGAAATACTTCTCCACGCCTGCGGCCATGAGAAGCTGCTTGAGCTGCTGCGGCGATTGCGGCAAGGCGTAGAACTTGCCGGGGTACAGGCGGCTCGGCACCAGATAGTCGCGTGCGCCTTCGGGAGTGCTTTTTATCAGGATCGGCGTTTCGACCTCTATGAAGCCGCGCTCGCTAAGGAAGTCGCGTATGAATCGCACAACCTCATGCCGCATTATGATGATGTCCCGCATCGACTCCCGGCGTAGGTCGAGGAAGCGGTACTTCATGCGAATCAGCTCGTCAACCTCGCTCTCCTCGTTGATGTAAAAGGGCGGTGTCTTGGACTCGTTCAGCACCTTGACCTGTTCGGCGGCGACTTCGATTTCACCTGTTGGGAGATTGGGGTTGTCGGTGCCTTCGGGCCTTGCGTTTACGTCGCCGCTAACCTGCACGACCCATTCGTTTCGCAGGGACTCGGCGACCGTGTGGACGCCTTCGGGCGCGTTGTCGGGGTTGAATACGACCTGAACGATGCCCTCACGGTCTCTGAGGTCGATGAATATGAGGCCGCCGTGGTCGCGGCGGCGGTGCACCCAGCCCGCCAGCGTAACCGTCTTGCCAATGTGTTCGGCGCGCACTTCGCCGCAACTGATTGTCTTAAGCAATTCTGCCCCCTTGAAATCACAAGTGTCTGGAAATTATACAGGCTTGCGCCCGAGATTTCAGGGTTTAAGGAAGAAAGACGTCGGCAGTCGGCCGTCAGTACAGGGGCTGACAGATTGGACAGAGTTGGGGATTTTCACCGCCCATCCCTGAATCTAGCTCAGGGCTGTCCCTTTCCCCATCAAAGGGGAAGAGGTCTTTGCCGTCACCCTAGCCATCACCCTGAGGAACAGGGGACTTGACATACTGATGACGGTCTGAAAAATCCAAACGTCAACAGATTCTAGCTAGAGATGCCGTATGAGCGCTTCTTGACTTCGAGATGCACGAAAGTCTCGGTTCGGCGTACGCCGGGGATAGTGGCGATTTTGGTGCGGAGGAACTTATTCAAAGCGGACGGCGACGGGAGCGTAACCCATCCGTAAATGTCGCAGGGCCCGGTGCTTAACGTAACCCATGAAAGCTCGTCCATTGACGCCATGGCATCCGCCGCCAGGTCAGCCTTGTCCGCGTCCACCTGTACGCCGACTAGCGCCTCGAACGGATTGCCCATCATGTCGGGATTCGGAATTGCCGCAACGAAGATGCGCTCTTCGTCGATGAGGCGGCGCAGGCGGCGGCGAACTGTGCCTTCGCTTACGCCCGCGCTCCGGGCAATGCCCGCGTTGGACGCTCTGCCGTTCTGACGCAGTGTGGCGATTATCTTCGCATCTAGCTCATCCATGTCCCGGGCCGATCCCACCATTTCATAATTTGGCAATTCTAGCGATGACCGAGCGCGTCTGTCAACGAAAGCCATCGACGCAGTGAAAGGGAGAGAGACTCTCGTGACTAAAACGGGCGGATTGCAAGCCAGGTTGCGAGCGCCAGGCCGATGAACAAGTATGTCAGGCCATAGGCGGCTGAGGGGAAGCCCACCGTGATCGCGAATGACGCGACGAAGACGGATGCGGCGCTAATCAATTTCAGCTTCAGCCCTCGCTTACGATTGGTGGACAGGCTTACCGCTTCACCTATCGCGTAGCCTATGAATGCCATTACCGCCACATAAAGGAACGGCAGAATGGTGTTGACTATCGCTATATCGAGAAACACTAACCTGAAGAGCATGGGAGCAATGAAGTAGAACGCGAATCCCAGAGCGAGAGCCATGCCCACACCCGCTCCGATTCCTCGTAGCATGTAAGTCATGGGTACATCGTATGTGGGCACCGGATTGGCGCGCCCGCAGTCCGGGCAGCGCATGCCCACGGGGGAATGAACAAGGCAGTCGGGGCAGATTGCGTCCTCGCATCTGCCACAGCGGATGTTTGTCTCGTTCTTAGGATGTCTGGGGCAGTACAGCTTCTGTGTCATTGCTCTGATGCCTCGGAAGTGTCCGGTACTGGGGTGCGCTCCGTCCAGTTCTGTCTCTTCGGCACATCCCTGTCCCATAGGATACGACAAATAAGCGTGTGAATGACAGGTTGTTCATCCGGCAGTCGTTCCCAGTTAGCCGTGAGGCGCTTGCCGATCAACAACAGGGCTATGAGCGCGCACATTGCCACAATCTCAATGGGCCTGTCCGCGATTCCTGACCCGCCTATGGCTACGGCGGTTGCCGGCATAGCGACCATAGCGAGGAGTGTCAGAAGGCCGGTGTCCTTCAGCAAGATCCTGCCGATGCCCGCTATTAGAATGGCGGCTATTGCGGCCTCGTACCACAAGGCGAATGCCAGAATGGTTCCACCCGCCGCGCTGACGCCTCTGCCTCCGGTGAACCGAATATACGGCGACCAGTTGTGCCCCGCGACCGTAGCGAGTCCGACCGCCACCTGCACTGCGAGACCGGCATCGAGAGCGCGCGCCAGCAGAACCGGAAGAATGCCCTTGCCGATGAGATCGAACAGCCCAATCGCAATGCCCGTACCGGGTCCAAGGTGGGCAAGCGCGTTGGATGCTCCCACATTTCCTGAGCCGTATTCTCGGATGTCGATGCCTGAAGTCAGGCGCGCAACGACGTAGGCGGTCGGAATGCCGCCCCAACAGTAAGCGGCGATTATTATCAGACCTACGGGCATCAGACCGCCGGGCGCCAGACCGTCGGGTATAGTCATGTGACCGGAGCAGCCTTGAGAGCATAGAGGGCTTCTACGCTGGACATCGGAGGTCCTACAGTGCCGGGTTCGGGTTCGCCCGGGTTGCCAAGGGCATGGTAGTCGCTGCCGCCGCACGGAATAAGCCCGAAGTCGTCCGCCAGACCGCGCAGCCATTCAACCTGCTCTGCCGTGTAGTCGCCGTAATAGACTTCCATACCAACAAGGCCGGCTGCCTTCAGATCGCTGAGAATGTCGGGCAGAGAAGATACTCCCTTACGGTCGGACTTCGACTCTGAGTACGTCGGGTGCGCCATTACGGGCAGAGCGTCATGCTCGATCAGCAGGCGCACGGCGTCTTCCGGCAGGAGCTTGGGGCGCTCAACATAAGCCGAGCCGTTGCGCCCCAGGTACTCGTCGAAGGCGTCGCGCGGATACTTGACATATCCTGCCTCCACCATAGCCTGAGCGATGTGAGGTCTTCCGATGGAAGCGTCGCCCGCAATCTGCTGCACACGCTCCCAGGATATGTCGATCCCCAGGTTGTTTAGATTCTCGACCATTTTCTCGCCTCGATGTTCGCGTCCGATGCGAAACTCAGTCAGTATTGATTGAAAAGAGGAGTCGTAATGGTCAACGAAGTATCCGAGTATGTGAATCTCGCTGCCGGGAACATCGGTGCTCAACTCGATACCGGGTATTAGGGTTAAGCCGGGGTAGGTCGCCGCCGCCGCGAACGCCTCCGGCAGCCCGTTGGTCGTGTCGTGGTCGCTGACACAGATCGTCGTTAAGCCTCGCTCGGCACACAGCGCCACGAGCTGCGTGGGCGTCAGCGTGCCGTCCGAAGATGTTGTGTGCAGATGGAGGTCCGCTTCAATTTTTCGTGTAGGCAAGGCTGATTCGTCTCCGTATGGCGTTAGGGTGCGTCGATTGCACTATTTGAAATCTTGATGTCCTAGGATAGTGCAGGCAAGACTCTGTGTGAGACTCAATGACCGCCGAGGCTTCAAATTTAAGCCTCGGCGGTCATTGAACTTGCATGTGTGATCGTACCGTATCAGCGAGCGTAGCCGACAGAGCGGCTTTCCCGGATGACGGTAACCTTGATTTGCCCCGGATAGACCAGGGTTGATTCGATCTTCTTAACGATGTCGTTAGCCATCTTGGCGGCGGTAGCGTCGTCAACCGCCTGCGGCTTGACCATGACGCGCACTTCGCGCCCTGCCTGAATAGCGTAGCACTTATCGACGCCGTCAAAAGCGCGCCCGACTTCTTCGAGGGCTTCGAGGCGCTTGATGTAGTTCTCAGCCGTGTCCCGGCGCGAACCGGGTCGAGCTGCGCTAATGGCATCTGCCGCAGACACGATGAAGGCTTCGGTCGTGCTCATCACATCGTCGTGGTGTTCGGCGATGCAGGTGCATACCGCTCTTGCCACGCTGTGCTTGGATGCGACGTCCGCGCCAATTTCCGCGTGAGGTCCCTCGACCTCGTGCGAAAGCGCCTTACCGAGGTCGTGCAAAAGTCCGCCCGCTTTGGCGACCTTTACATTTGCGCCTATTTCAGACGCTATCATGCTCGACATGTGCGCCACTTCGATGCTGTGCTGCAGCACGTTTTCGCCGTAGCTGTAACGATACTTCAGGCGTCCAAGGAGGCGCACAACTTCGGGGTGCAGCCCACGGACACCTACTTCAAGGGCGGCTTCTTCGCCGCTCTTCCAGATGATGTCGGAGACTTCCTTCTCCGACCTGCCCACCATCTCTTCAATGCGGGCGGGATGTATTCTGCCGTCTGACACAAGACTTGTAACCGCCAGGCGGGCGACTTCCCTGCGCACGGGATCAAAGCAGGAGAGTGTAACCGCTTCCGGTGTGTCGTCGATTATAAGGTCCACACCCGTGGCCTTTTCGATTGCTCGTATGTTGCGTCCTTCACGGCCTATCAGACGACCCTTCATGTCGTCGCTAGGTAGTTGCACTGTGGTGACTGTGGCTTCGGAAACCACGTCTGCCGCGAATCTGTGGATGGCTAAGGCTAAAATGCTGCGAGCCTTATCGGTCGCTTCGGATCTTGCCTGCTCTTCCATGTCGCGGTAACGGATAGCTAAGTCGTGCTGAATTTCCTGTTCTGCGTTGTACATCAGCTCATTGCGAGCGTCTCCAACTGACAGTCCACTAATTTCTTCCAGCTTGACCAACTGCTCGGAGCGCATCGTATCTAATCGGTGCGTGTGCTCCTGTTTCATATCATGCAGAAGCTGCTTTCTCTTTGTCTTGAGTTCGGTGAGAGACCGTTCAAGGTCGCTGACTGACTTTTCCTTGTCGTTCAACTTCCTTTCGCGGCGGTCGAGATTGCTTGCCCGCCGCTCGACATTCTCCTGCCTATTAGCAACGCGCCGCTCCGTGCGCTGAACCTCGGAACGGCGTTCGCGAATTTCGGCCTCAGCTTCCGTGCGGAATGTTAAGGCTTCCTCCTTGCCTTCAACAATGATTGCTCGCCGCTCATCGCCGGCGTCTTCCAGTATTTGCGCAGCCTCCGACTGCGCGGCTGCATAGTTCTTTCTTTGTAGCAGTCCTCTTCCGAAGTATCCACCAAGCGCGCCTATGGTAAGGCCTATGAGGACGGCGAGTATGGAGAAAATTGCGATTTCCAATCTACTCACCTCCCTTAAGTAAATTCACCCTAGTAAATCTAGGTCTCCCGATGACTCAATAGTATAGTTCATGGCAAGAGGTGTCAAGGTGAGGGCTGTCTCAAAAAGGCGAGTAAATTGAGCCTAAGATGCACGATGCAGAAGGCATTTACGCGGTGTTAGACTGCTTTGTGAGATAAGGCACATGCGCGCCGGATATACGCGGGAGGGCGCGGCGGCCTAGCCCTCCAGTGCACGTAGCTGTTGCAGAACTGTCTCCGGCGACGGGCGATCGTCTTTGCCTCTGCCGATGTATCTCCAGCGTATGACGCCGTCCTTATCTATGATGAATGTGGACGGTTTGGCGACGTTTCCGGCAAGCAAACCATACTCGGTTATGACACTCTTATCCGAATTGTACAGGATGGGGAAAGGGGCACCCCATTTATGCGCTGCCGTTTCCGCTCCGTTCAGGTCATCGGCACTGACGGCGAGAATGATGGCGTCGTTTTCCTCTATCGCTGCATAGTGGTCTGTCAGCTCGACGAGCTGAACGCGGCAGAACGGTCACCAGAACGCACGGTAGAAGACGAGCACGATATTGCTATGTCCTCGATACGCGCTAAGGGGATAGTCGTCGCCGCGCGCGCTTGGCAGCGTGAAATCCGGCGCAAGGTTGCCGACACTTGTTCCGACGGGAAGCGAAGGAGTTGCGGTCGGCATAGGTGTGGGAACGGGTGTCGCAGTCGCAGTCGGCGGCACGGACGTAGATGTTGGGCTTGGTTGAGGTGATGGAGTCGCGGTTTCCACCGGCTGCGTCTGGGCGCCGGCGGGCGTTTCGGTAGGCTTGTCCGCGGCCTTTGCCACGATGGGTTCCGGTGTTTGTGTGGGAGTAGCCGTTCCCGTATGCGTTGGTTCTACTGACGGCTCAGGCGTAACGCTAGGCTGTGTGGTGGGGGTTGCGCTCGGAGGTGTTGGAGTGGGCGTGTCCGCCTGCGTAACGACAGGAGCCGCAGTCGCAGCAACTGCCGGAGCCTCGGTCGGGGCAGGGGCGCTCGTTGCAGATTGTGCGGCAGGCGCGCTTCCTCCACAGGCGAGAATTGCAGTGATAGACAGTGCGAGCGCCGTTCCTACAATCGCTTGCTTGAATTTCATCCTCATTATTCCTAGGAAGCCTCCCATAATTGTTGCCTGAGACCTGAATTCCGATTGGCGACCGTTACTTTTCCCGACGGGATAATGTAGCATAGCCGATGCACAAAGGGCGTCCACTATTATATGAGATGCGCGATTCCCTGAAACGGTTAATGCGTGGCAGAGACAAATGAGACTCGAATCTTCACCGCCTGCTTCCCAGAACATTTCGTTGAGCCTGTTCACCGACCTGTATGAGCTGACGATGGCACAAGCGTACTGGCAGTCAGGGGTTACGGCGGATGCGTGCTTCAGCATGTTTGTGCGGCGTCTTCCGACGAATCGCGGCTACCTGGTATTTGCCGGGCTGGAAGACATGCTGGACGCGCTGGGCGGACTGAGATTTAGCGAATACGACATCGCTCAACTGAGTTCTATGGGGCTGTTCGACGAGGGTTTTTTGGAGTACCTCGCAGGCTTGCGCTTTACGGGCTCCGCGCGCGCAATGCCTGAGGCGACCGTCTTCTTTGCCAACGAACCTGTGCTTGAGGTGACGGCTCCGGTCATAGAGGCGCAGATCGTGGAAACGCTCCTGCTGAATCTCTTCAATACGCATACAATGCTGGCGACTAAGGCGGCACGAGCGGTGGAGGCAGCGGACGGGAGAGCGGTCGTGGATTTCGCGGCGCGGCGCACGCAGGGCATCGACGCGGCAATCAGTCTGGCGCGTGCCACATATATCGCCGGATTCGCAGGCACGAGTAATGTGCTTGCGGCACGGCGCTACGGTATCCCGGCGGTAGGTACGATGGCGCACTCGTTTATAACGTCGTTCGACAGCGAGATGGAGGCGTTTGAGTCCTACGCCGCATCCTTTCCTGACAACTCCACCTTTCTCGTGGATACTTATGACACGGTGGAAGGGATTCGCAATGCCATCGTAGTGGCGAAACGAATGAGAGAACAGGGGCACGAATTGAACGCCATCCGGCTGGACAGTGGCGACCTCCTGGCGCTGTCGTTGGAGGCGCGGGTTATGCTGGATGCTGCCGGTATGCAGAATGTACGGGTGCTGGCAAGTGGCGGACTGGACGAGTTTCAGGTGGAGGACCTCATACGCGCGGGCGCCGCTATCGACGGCTTTGGCGTGGGAACGAATGTGGGGACATCGGCAGACTACCCGTGGCTCGATTGCGTCTATAAGATGGTCGAGTATGACAGCAAGCCTACGATGAAGCTCAGCGAGGACAAGGAAACTCTGGTCGGACCTAAGCAGGTATTCCGGCGAGTGGATTCAGACGGGATATATACAAGGGATGCCATCGGAGCCGCTGATGAACCTGTGCCTGATGGTGCAGTGGCGTTGCTGTCGGATGTGATGAAGGACGGCAAACGGCTTCAACATACGTCGTCGCTGGATGTACTGCGAGATCGCTGTTCGCGAGAACTTGGGCGGCTGCCTGCGAATTGCAGGCGTGTCAGGTCTCCTGGCGAGTATCCAATCAGAGTGAGCGAGATATTGGAAGCCCGTCAGCGGCAGGCGAAGCAAGAGTTATTGCGGCGCGTGACGGGGACGAAATAGGTGGTTCGACAGGTTTACCATGAAGGAAGATTGCTGAGAGCAGAGAGGTGGTTATGGCGCGTGTTCCATACATTTCGAGAGATGACCTGCCAGCCGGAAAGCAGCCGGTCTATGACCATATAGAGAGCACACGAGGCGGGATAGACGGCAAGGGGATGCCGAACTCTTTCCGGCTGCTGCTGAACAGCCCGGACGCTGCTGAAGCTGTGGGGGCGCTTGGCGAGCACATTCGGCTTCGCTCCACGCTGCATCCTGCGTTTAGGGAGACGGCGATTCTGGGTGTGGCGCGAGCGCTGGATAGCCAGTACGTGTGGGGACATCACGAGCCGATTGCGAGGGCCGTCGGAGTACGACCTGAAGTAATCGAATCCATTCGGAGCGGAAGGGCGCCGATGGGTCTGCCGCCAAAGGAAGGTGTGTTCGCGCAGGCGGGCAAGGAGTTCGTCAGGAACGGCGCGCTGAGCGAGCGCACCTTTCAGGCTATCGAGCACCTGCTAGGACCGGAGGGAGCGGTGGAGTTGGTGGTCGTCATCGGGTATTACGCGATGCTTAATGGCGTGCTTGGCTCGCTCGGCATCGAACTGGACGAGCATCTGGAGGCGGCTCTGCCTGTGTGATGGGCCGGGGGTTTACATGGATAGACAGGATGAAGGGGATGGCAGGGTAGCCGCTGCATCCTCTCGACGAACTTTGCGCGAGCGGCTTTCGATGCCGGCGTGGTCGCTGTACGATTTCTCTGACACGATCTTTTCGGCGAGCATACTTACCTTCTTCTTTCCCCTCTGGGTAGCCGAGGATATGAAGAGCGCCGGCGGCAGCAGCGCCGTCTTTGCGATAACTCTGGCGCTGTCCGCCCTGTCGGTCGCGCTCACGGCTCCGGCGATGGGCACGGTCTCCGACAGGCTGAACAGGCGCATTCCCATGCTTGCCGTCTGCCTGATTTCGTGCTCCTCACTTACGGCAGTAATAGGCGTGTTCGGAGGGCTAACGACGGGGCTTGCGCTCTTCTTCATTGCGAACTACCTGTACCAGACGGGGCTTATCTTCTACAACTCGCTGATTATCAATGTGAGTTCGGAAGAGACACGCGGCATAGTTTCAGGCATTGGTATTGGCGCAGGATACGTAGGCCTGTTTGTAGCGTTCCTGCTATTTGAACCGCAGGTCGAGAAGTACGGCAATCAGTGGGCGTTCTTGCCCACCGCCGGGATGTATGTGCTGTTCGCGCTGCCGCTGCTATTTATACTCAAGGAAGGCGGCGCAAGGCGACGGCTGGACAAGTCGCTTGTCATCGAATCCTATCGTCAGCTTTACGGCACATTTCAGCGCGCCCGCGCGCATGTCAACCTGTTTCGGTTCATCATCGCGCGCTTCGCATATACGGAAGCGATCAACACGGTCAGCTCGTTCTATGTTCTTTACCTGGTGGAAATCGGCGTAGCTACCGACAATGAGGCAGTGAACTTTGTTACCACTTTGCTGCTGGTCGCTGTGGTCGCTTCGGTCGCTGTCGGCTTCCTGGTATCCAAGTTCGGCGCGAAGCTCGTGTTAATGGTCGGCGTGGCGGCCTGGGCAGTAGTAGTGTTAGGTGTCTCCATAGTGGTTGGGGTAGCCTTCATAGGAGTGAATCTAACGATCTTCGGGTTGTCGCTGCCTGCTACATTGTGGGCTGTCGGATTCCTCGGGGGCTTAGCTTGGGCATCGCCGCAAATTGCCGACCGCGTGCTGCTGACGAAGCTTGCTCCTGATGGACAGGTGGGCGAGTTCTTCGGACTATTTCAAATGTCGGGCAGGCTGTCTGCGGCCCTGGGACCTGCCCTGTGGTGGTTGATAACAACAGTGTTCATAAGTTTGGGCGCAGTTCGCTTTAGAATCGCAATGTCGCTCCTTGCGGTATTCCTCATCGTCGGATTCCTGATTCTGCTATGGGTGCGGGAACAACGCGAAGAATCGGACCTGTCGGACCCGGATGAGCAAGCGTCCGCGCCGCAAGTCGTTGACTGAAAAATGGCGTGCTGATAAACTCTTTGGAGCATAACGGCGGGCAAATCAGACGCATAAATCGACGTACTAGCCGCGCCTTCAGACCTCAGAAATTGACAATACACATGGAGGATTCAAATGACGACCGTGCAGTCAAAACAGGATGTCGCGCTGATGGCGCACCTGCTGCGAAGGGCCTCCTTCGGTGGAACACGCCGAGAGGTCGAGGAACGGCTTGAGATGGGCTATGAGGCGACAGTAGATGATCTTCTGTCGCGGTCGAAGCCATTTTCGATGCCTGAGGACATCATCCGGCGCTACCATGTGGACCAGTCGGACTTGCGAAACGGACAGGCGGCGGGCGCGCACTGGGTGTATCGGATGGCGACGACGCCTAATCCGCTCGAAGAGAAGATGGCGCTGCTGTGGCACAGGGTGTTCGCCACTGCCGCCACAAAGCTGATTCAGGCGCGCATGGTCGTGAACCAGGTGGAAATGTTCAGGCAGTATGGAATGGGTAACTTCCGCGACCTGCTGGTGCAGCTGTCGCGCGATCCCGGCATGCTAATGTGGCTGGACAACCAGGACAATCACAAGGACCAAATCAACGAGAACTACGGCAGAGAGATATTGGAACTGTTCTCGATGGGTGTGGGCAACTACACCGAAGAGGATATCAAGGAATGCTCCAGGGCCTTTACAGGCTGGAGCGTGGTCAATCCCGATTACATGTCGATTAAGATGCGGAATAACACGGCGCGTCCCTACGGCTATATCGCCTGGCAGTTCAACTATGACGAGGAGGACCACGACCACGATGAAAAGTTCTTCCTCGGTGAGAGGGGCGACTTCAACGGCGAAGATGTGGTTGACATAATATGCAAGCAGGAAGCGACACCACGCTTCATAGCTCGGCACATGTACCACTTCTTCGTGGCGGACGAGTCTCCGGTTCCACAGTGGCCCTACGAAGACCCGAAGGACCCCGAAGCGATAGACATCATGACGCAGGCGTACTTTGATTCGGGCTACGACATATCCGCTATGCTGCGTGTGATGTTCAACTCCGACTTCTTCAAGGACGAGGCGGTGCGCTTCGGAAGGATCAAGAGTCCCGCCGAAATGGTTGTGGGCACGCTGCGACTGGCAGGCGGGCTTGAGCTGCCGTCAATGGAGACCTATGCTGCTGCAGGCGTGTGCTCGCAGATGGGACAGGCGCTGTACGCGCCACCGAGCGTTGAGGGCTGGCAGGGCGGCGTCGAATGGATAAACACCGGCTCGTATATGAGCCGGGTCAACTTCGCGAGCAAGGTGCTTGGTAATCCGAACAAGCCGGGCCTGCGTATGCTGATATCTGACGTCAAAGGCTACGCTGAGGATGGCGTACTTGATGCTGAGACGCTGGTTGACGCCTGCTTCGATGTCATAGGACCTATGCCTGTGCTGGACAGCACCCGGCAAGGACTGATCGACTACGCCGCCAAGTGGGGAGACCTATCATTTGACGACGACGATTCTGCCGGCTTCGCTGAGCAGAAGATAATCACGATGCTTCAGATGACGGTGACCACACAGGAGTACCAGTTGGCGTAGAGATGGAGGAGCGGAATGGCAACTCCCACGATTGAAACCGAACAGAGACAGTACACAGACAGGGACCTGGGTCTGATTGAAGGCAGGCAGGAACAAGGGCTGAGGCGTCTCGAAGACTTAATTGAGACGGTTCGGGAACTTGATAGGAAAGTCAACCGCTATTTTCTGACACTGCTGTCAATCGTCATCGGCGGGTTCATTGCGCTTATATCGATCACGATAGGCGGGTTTATCACGCTGGCGAACATGATAGCGCGCATTTCTGGCGGATAGAATAAATCCGTCTTGACTGCCCCAGAAACACATCATTGAGAAGGAAAGACCATGGCTACACAAACACTTACAAAGCCCTTCACCCTGAAGTATCTCGACACGATTGGGTTCGTGGCAGACCAGGGGGGTAGAGGGTTTCACCTGCCTACCGACATGGTGATCCGCGAGGACGGCAGGATTTTTGTCGCAAGTCGGAGCAATACCACGGCCCTGGATATCGTTGGAATACAGATGGCCACGGTTGACCATCAGTTCTTCGGTCAGCTATATGGCTACGGAAGAGGCGACGGTCAGATGATATGGCCATCGGCGGTGGCGCTGGACAGCAACAACACGCTGTATATGGCAGACGACTTCTTGCAGCGTGTTACGGTCTATGATGCCGAAGGCAACTATGTCTCCAAGTGGGGCACGGTTGGCTCGGGTAACGGCGAGTTTGATGGGCCGTCAGGCTTGGCGTTCGACGCTGACGACAACCTGCTGCTGGTTGACCACCGCAATCATCGCGTACAGAGGATGACCAAGGACGGCCAGTTCATCAGCAAGTTCGGTTCTTATGGCACTGGCGATGGTGAGTTCAACCTGCCCTGGGGCATCGCGCAGGACAAGGACTGGCAGATTTACATCGCTGACTGGCGGAACGACCGCATACAGAAGTTCACACCCGATGGCGAATTCATTGCCGCTTACGGCTCGACCGGCGACGGCGAAGGACAGTTCAATCGCCCATCTGGTCTAGCGGTTGACTCTGACGGAAATATGTATGTCGCCGATTGGGGCAACCAGCGAGTGCAGGTGCTCGACCACGACGGCAACTACATCACATCGCTGCGCGGCGAAGCGACGCTGGGCGAATGGGCGGTGGAATACCTTAATGCCAACGCCGACGAACTGGACGCGCGATCGCGGTTCGTGCCGGAATTCGAGGTAGATGTCGAGGATGAGCACGAGGCGTCGGCGCGAATCGAGTCGTTCTTCTGGGACCCGGTAACGGTTGTCTTGGACGAGCAGGAGCGCGTGTACGTGCTGGAGACTTGCAGGCATCGGTTCCAGGTGTATGAGAAGGTATAAAACGCTGGAAAGGTAAGTGCTGCGATGCTCACACCGGAGGACATTAAGGAACTCAAGCCGCAGTTTGAGGAAATTCACAGGAATCTGAATGTTGCTCTGATCAAGAGCGGCGAAGATGTTCCAGATGACGCCGCTGGTCATTACATTGTGTCGTTAGCGTTGATGGAAGAACTCGTCGATGAAGTGACAGAGAAGGAAGGTCAGAGTATTGGAGAAGCCTTAAGGCATGCTCTTACTCCTCTTCGGCCTTCCGCTGAAAAGGCTGGTCTGCTAGGCGGAATATCCGGCGGAGCATTAGCTGCTGTATTCACCAGTGGTGGTGGTTTTGGCATAGCCGCAGGTGGAACTGCTATTGGCGTTGCAGGATTGACTGGCGCAGCGGTGGCTACTGGCGGAACTGCCCTCGCCGGTGGCGCTGCATTGTATCTGGCATATAAGGGTGGCTCTATGGCCTTGGAAACTCAGGCTGGGCAAAAGGTCGTTGAGCAGGCAACCGTCGCTGGACAGAAGTCAGCTGAGCAAGCTAAAGTGCTTGGCAAGAAGGCGGCGGATGGCATTGGCAAGATGAGAAATGTGCGGATAAGGTTTGCATCCGATGAGAGCTAAAGTAACGGAACAAGGCATAACAATTCCTAAATCACTTCTGCCCGATGTTGACGAGGTTGACATTCGGAAGCGGAACGGCGTGGTTGAGGTTTCGCCGGCCGAGGCCGACGCGCCTTTAAGCGAATTGGAGAGAAGTCCGGTTCGCAAGAACAAAGGCATTGGTGAAGATGGCCCGTTCCCATTGATAGAGTTGGCGCGCAATCCTGTACATGATCCAGAAATCACAGATGGATCAGTAAACCATGACAAATATATCTACGGGCTTTAGTTAATTTGATATGGCGTCGGTATTTCTTGATACAGGCTATCTTGTTGCGCTGGCATTGGATAATGATCAACATCATGAGCACGCTGTTGATCATTGGCTTAGAGTCTTGCAGGGTAATTTTGAGATTGTAACTACGTCTCTTGTGCTAGTTGAAACGGTTACCTTCATTAACGCTAGAGGTTATCACCATAAGGCTCTGTTAGCGGGAATGACCTTGTTGGCAAACCCTCACATCCAAATGATTCAAGTGGACGAACCTTTGCTGATGGAAGGATGGGAGTATTTCAAGCGACATAGCGACAAGAGGTATTCGCTGGTTGACTGTGTTTCATTCGTTGTCATGCAGAAGTATGACATTTACACAGCATTCGCATTCGACGGCGACTTCAATCAAGCAGGCTTCTTAACTGAACCTATCCGTCTTTAATACAAGGAGGAAACAATCCAATGAGCAGCAATGGCAAGAATCGCAAACTGGTGGTGGTGCAGCTTTCGGGTGGCAATGACTACCTGAACTGTGTTGTGCCGTACAACAACCCTCTCTATGCCGATAACCGCCCGAATATCCGTATCACGGAAGATCGGGCTATCCCCATCGACGAGGATTATGGATTCAATCCGGGCATGGGGCCAGTCAAGGACCTGTGGGACGAAGGCAAGGTTGCCATCGTTCATGGTGTTGGCTATCCGAACCCGAACCGCTCGCACTTCCGCTCAATGGACATCTGGCATACTGCCGAGCCGACGAAGGTCGGGAACCAGGGCTGGCTGGGCCAGGCGCTGCGGGAGGTGGACCCCAGCGGCGATAATGTGGTCGGCGCCGTGAACTTTGGGGCGGGTCTGCCTCGTGCGCTCGTATCGCCGGGAGTGCCGGTAGCATCGGTTACCGACCTTGAGAGTTACGGCTTGCTCAACGACATCGACGGCGTGGAGCAGCGCACAGAGGCGCTTGAAGTGTTCGCCAATATGTACTCGCAGGCTATCGGCAGCGGGCCAGTGATGGACTTCCTTAGCAAGACGGGTCTGGATGCTCTGCGCGGTGCTGACATCTTGCAGACCGCTCCGGAGAAGTACCAGTCCGATGTTGAGTATGGCTCCGACTCTTACGGTAAGAGCATGAAAGGCGTGGCGCAGGTTCTGCTTGCCGATGTCGGAACGCGCATCTGCTACACGCAGCACGGCAGCTTCGACACGCACACGAACGAGGTTGCGCTTCAGGAGCGGCTGCTAACGGACATTTCCGGCGGCATCTACGACCTTTACACTGACCTGAAGCAGCACGACGCCAGCGAGGACGTGCTGATGCTGGTCTTCACCGAGTTCGGCAGGCGCGTGAAGGATAACGGCAATGGTTCCGATCACGGCTCCGGCGGCGTATCGTTCCTGATCGGCGATGGCGTGAAGGGCGGGCACTACAACGAATACCCGTCGCTTGAAGCACACACGCTGGTAGAGGGCGACCTTGCGTTCAACTTCGACTTCCGCGGTCTGTACACCGAGATTCTCGAAGATTGGCTGGAAGTGGAAGCCAAGCCCATCGTTCAAGGGACTTATGAGAAGGTTGGGGCGCTGGCTGTGTAGATATAAGAGGTCAGCTATCAGCGATCAGGAAGGGGCAGTCGGAAGGCTGCCCCTTCACTCTTTCTGCCCGGCTCAACCCCACTGGGGATTCCCGCCTGCGCGGGAGTGACGGGCTGAAAATTAAATACGTCACCCGAACATTGGCGCTCATGACGCGGCCGGCGCCACCCTCTCTGCGAAGTGCTCCAGAATGCGTATGCACTCCTCGATGTCGTTTGTTGGGAAGTCGTAAGTGAGCTGGTGGATGCCGATGTCAGCGCATTTCTTGATGTCCTCAATTACGGTTGGCGTGTTCGCGGATATGCCCGCACCGGTTGTCTCGTTGCCGCTTCCAGACCCCGACACCCCTATGTCAGAGATGTGCAGGCTGCGCTTGAGTGATATGGTGATTTCGTCGGGGCTGCGTCCTTCCGCTTCGACCTGCTCGTAAAGATATGGCAGGTTGCGGGTGACATATTCCGGCGACTGGCGAGAGGGATGCCAGGCATCGCCGTACTTTGCAGTGCGGCGCAGCGCGCGGCGGGTGTGCCCGCCAACCCAAATCGGTATGCGCGGCTGCTGCACCGGCTTCGGCTCGAAGAAGATGCCGTCGTAGCTGTAGTATTCGCCGCTGTATGCCGGCTCCTCTTCAGTCCAGAGGTTCGTGAAGATTTCCAGCCACTCGTTAGTCATCGGACCGCGCTCTGAGTATGGCACGTCAAGCGTCTCGAACTCCTTCTCCAGCCAGCCCACGCCCACGCCGCAAACTGCTCTGCCCTTGGATAGTACATCGAGCGAGGCGAATATCTTCGCCTGCAGGATGGGGTTGCGGTATGGCACGATGACGACTGTGCTGCCGATGCGGATGCTGCTGGTGCATGCTGCGACATAGGCGAGAATGGTCAATGTCTCAAGGAACGGCGCATCGTGCGGGCGTCTGAACGAGCCGTCAGGAGTGTAGGGATACTGGTTTGTAGGTGCGGTGGGAAGCACGATATGGTCGCCTATCCACACCGATTCAAACTCCAGCTCTTCAGCCTTCTGCGCGAACCTGCACAGTTCGTCGCCGTCCATCGTGTTGGGCAGGCAGAATCCATATTGCATAGCAGCACTCCTTTTGCCTCGCATTGACCGAATGAAATCGGCAGGAGTATATCAAATGAAGAGGCGGTCGGTCAGTCTGACGGGCGGATGCCCTCGAAGTACCTTCTGGGGTTTTCGATCATCATCCGGTCTATGACCGTCTTGGAAACACCGGACTCTATCAATCTGGGAATCACGGCGCGGCTGAGCCAGAGGTATCCGTCGGGGTTCTGCTCCCTGCCCGGCATGCCCGGCGAACCGATGCGGGACAGCACGATATTCCAGTCGTGAGACAGCATCATGTTTGCGTTTAAGCCTTCGTCCAGCCGTTCTTTCAGATAGTCGGTTCTCTGCTGCCACGGCGGAAGGTCCGGGCGGCCAAAGGGATTGTTTATGTCCCAGCCTAGCCAGACGCCGAGTCGCGCCAACTCGCGGTGATAATCTGGGTCAAGGGTATTATTGAGGTGTCCGACATATATGTGCTGAGTCTCGACGCCTTCCTCTTTGAGGATTCGCACCTGCTCTAAGCCTATGCGTGATTCAGCAGGGGTGTAGGTGGTGATGGGGACACCGGTGCACAGGTGCGTTCGAGCGGAGGCACGCAGCATCAGTTCTTCGTTCTCGGTTATGGGGTCGCTGGTTGCCACTTTGATGATTCCGGCCTTGATCTCAGTGCCGTCTATTCCCTGCTCGATTTCCCGCACCCAAAGGTCCGCGATGAAGTCCTTGTCCCTGCCCCAGAAACTTCTCGGAACATCCAGCCAGCAGCCGGTGCAGCAAATGAACTGTACCCCGGTCTCTTCGGAAACCTCTTTCATAAGCAAGACATCCCGTCCCAAGTCCATTGGAGAGACTTCGACAACTGTGTCAACACCGCCCCCCTTAGCCTCATTGAATGACTCCAGAGCCATTTCCAAGGCTTGGTCGCGGAGCTCGAGTTCAGGGTATGTAGTTTTGACGCCTGCAGACGAATCGATTAGGTGCTCATGGGGAAGAGTGAACCCAAGTTCCGCTGTATCCAATGGTCCCAGCACCGAGTTGATGGTTGCCATACCACACCTCCCATTATTCCATGCTGTCTTGACTGCGGGGCTGTCTCTCACTGGATTATACAGGCGTTGGCTTTATTTGGCGGGGATGGAGTCAACATGAAGTACAATGTGTTGAAAGGAACGGTACGGATGCAGGATAATCGGTTGCGACAAAGTACGCACAAGAGGTATGGACATGCCAATCGTAGATCACAACAACGCGCCGGAGGTCCCGTGGAGGCCGAACTACCGCAAGTGGCTAATCACGCAAGAAGGAGACGGCACGACTTCGACGGAAGCCGCTATCAGCGAAGTCGGAATAGGCAAGGGAGCGCCGCTGCATACGCACGAGGACGACGAGCTGATCGTAATACTTAGCGGAACCCTGAGCGTCCGGTACGGGGATGAGACGCACGAAGTCGGCGCAGACCACACGGTGGTCGTGCCTCCCAACGTGCCGCACGGGTTCACGGCGATTGGAGACGGCCCGGCCAGAATCATAGGGATGTTTCCGGCCAAGGACCCGTTTCTGCGGACGCGATACTTAGAAGGCGAGCCGCCGGAGTCGGAGGGCTGAGAGGGTTGGACTACGCGCAATTGCTGGTGCATTAGCGATGCCCTGTTGCCCAACCCGAGCGAGTTACCTAGCCGCAGAAGCGGCACCTCATGTTCTCGGTCGCAAATATGAGGTCGCTGTCGCCGTCCTGAATGGCGAAGTCCAGCAGCACCCGCAGAGCCTTGTCTTCGTCCGCGAGTCCGTAGTTCTCGGCGATTTCACCGAGCCAGTCGAGTTGTTCCTGTTCTATTTCAAACGTCTGGTCAGTCTTATTCATTGGCATTACAATTCCTCCTTTTTTCCATGTCTTGCCGTCGATTTACTGGTGTACGGCGCCGACCGCTCCGCCACCTGCCGCAATCACCTCGCCTGTGATGCATTCCGCCTTGGGAGACGCGAGATATGCCGTAAGCCACGCCAGTTCTTCGGGCGCTACCACCCGGCGTATGGCGACGTTCTGCCCCGCCTGAGCGTTGACCTCCTCGCGCGATACACCCTGCTGGGCTGCCTGGTTGTCCAACCGCTCGTTGATGGTATCCGTAAGTGTCAGACCAGGATGCACGACATTCAGAGTAATTCCGTCCTGTCCAAGCTGATCTGATAGGGTCTTAGTCATGTGGACTACCGCCGCGTTGCGAAGGCCGTAAATCGTTGACTGGCGCGCCGAGACGCCTCCGATGCTTATGACTCGCCCCCACTTCTTAGCGCGCATGTGGGGCACGACTGCCTTTATGCTTCTGAAATAGCCCACGACCTTCGTGTCTAGGTCTTCAATCAGGTCTTTCTCGTCGGCCTCGTCGATAGTGCCCCGCACCTGGCCTCCTACCATCGCGGCGCTGTTGACGAGGATATCGACGCTGCCAAGCTCTGCGACGGTGGTCTCGACCATTCGCTTGACATCATCCCAGCTTGTTGTGTCGGCCGATATGGTGACGACTTTTCGCTTCGTGGCTGACCTTATCTCCTCAGCGGCTTCGTCCAACGTGTCCTGGGAGCGGGCGGCAATTGCCACATCCACCCCCTCCTCAGCCAATGCGATGGCGATTGCCTTGCCTATGCCTTTGCTCCCGCCGGTTATTAGGGCGGTCTTGCCTTGTAGTTCGAGGTCCATTAGCCATTCTCCTGCACTTCACTTCAATGTGGAATCTGGTTTATTTTACAGTTTTCCAGCGTCAAATGTGAATTTCTGAAGGAGCTAACAGGAGACTGGAATGACAAATGTGACCTTATGCGGTGAAAAAACAAGCACGAGGTGGGAGGTGGCGGCAACGGTGTGGGAAGAAGGAAGTGGTGGAGATAGGGGGAGTGATATAATATGCCATTTACCCGCTGTTAAAGGCATTCATGCCAATGAATATTTGTCTATATCCCACATAATTTCCCACAAATCTCTGAGGATGCTCGACTTCCATAGCCTCTCTATGTCCCATGCTTAGAGTTCGGCCTCATTCCACTCCATTGGCGAATTCTAGTCTCCTTGAATTGAGCCTGGCTTTTAGACAAGCCGTGGTGGCGGTCTCAGAGTCTGAAATATCTTCTTGACACCTCTCTGACGACCTGAAATTTCGTGCCCTTCAATTGTACCTTTTAACCAAGACTCAACTTCTTCAACAAGGTCATTGAGTTGAAGTGCATGTTTTCCGAGTAACGAGCATTCCCAGACGACCAAGACACGCCACCCGCGCTTCAGCAGTTCAATACATTTGCGTTCGTCTCTCTCGAGGTTGGCGCGAAATTTTTCCTCCCAGAAATCTCGGTTCGACTTCGGAACGGTGGATTTGTAACAGCCGTGTGAGTGCCAGTAGCAACCATGGACGAATATTACTGCCTTGTAGCGTGGGAATACCATATCAGGGGTGCCGGGCAACCCTTTGACATGAAGACGGTATCGCAGCCCTGTACGGTGCAAGGCGGACCTAATCAGCATTTCTGGACGAGTGTCCTTTTGCCCGACGCCGGACATCAGACGCGAGCGTGTTTTAGTGTCCACTGTATCCATTCACAAGAGACCCAGGGCGACGAGTTCTGATTTCCTCGCTATATGCTTAACCTGATTGCCGCCAGTGCCGCTTTTTGACTCAATCGGTATTTTGCCCACTCACGCGCTTGTGACAGGTACGCAACGCCCGTACTTTCTGAATGTACTCTTGAATGTTTTTGTCACCAGTAGCAGGGAACTTGCTTAGTACATAGCGACCACCGTACAAGGACGTCAGCATGCAGAGTACAAGGCTTACTTGATTGTCCGCGTCCAGAGGAAATGAAGGTTGTGAGGTCGGTAGCCATTCTGGAGTCGTCGCCTGAGCTACCACTATTCGACTACTATCGAATATATTCTTGCACAGCTGGGCGTGGAAGAAGTCGTGCTTACCGCGCTTACTATCTTCAATGTATTCCCCTTCCGGAGTCTCAAACCTGATTGCCAGTGATTGGTGTTTTGATTTGTCGTCCGACAAAGCCAGCAGTGCGTAGATTCTGAACTGTCTCCAGTTGTCTGAACTTTGCAAAGTCAAGAACGGCAATATATCCTCGTCTTTTATAGGCTCAAGAAACAGAAACCGATGTTGAGTCGTCCATTCAACGTCACATACTCCATAATGTGACATTATTGCTGAACAGTTACTTGTGACGTTTATGCTGAACAACAACAAACCCAGTTCAGACTGGAGCTGAGAAGATTGGATTTGATATGGTCCGGTTCCAGAAGGTACGGCAGGCTTAAGTGCGTCTAAATGTCTATTGTTCCGATCGTTATTGACCAAAAATCTGGTCAAAATTTCCGAAACTGCCATTCGCGTCCTACGGTCAACTCCCTTGACAGACATTTGGTCTCCTTACAAGCTTAACGCTGCTTGGGGTGCATAGTCGACCTGTGATGGGTCCTGCGGAACTCGGTTCCCAATCTGAGGAGCATAGTCGGAAGCCTCTAACGAATCACTGTCGAGCAAGAAACGCTTGAGAAATGGCGGAGAAACCAGCGCGTTGAATGCCCTGGCAGATTCTTCAAGGATGAATCGGGAAATATCTTCACAGAATACCCAATCGAATTGTTCGACAGCCCAAGGATTCTGCACCTCTGCGACGTTCGTGTCTCTGAAGATGTCGGGCCAAAGCCATGCTGCTCGCCAGAGCCAATGAGGCTTTTTGAACTTGTGCTTTTTCAACCTGTCTGACAGCAGTTCATCCTCATTACTGGCAGAAGGATTACACAACGCATTCCAACTGTCCATATCCGCACGGGTTCCTTGGATAAGGCTCGGAAACTGCGATATGAGGTGGGGTGCGTCGACAAGGACGCTTTGCTCCGGTAGAAGTACCGAGTTCAGGAAAGTAATGACCCGTGCCGCGATTACTCGCGGGAACAGTTCGGGAGTGAGTACGTCCCTGTCTTTGCGGTCGATTCCAGAGTGGTGCGCCTGTCCAAAACTCTCGAAAGTAACTTCCCGTATGTCGTAGCCGCCAGACAAGAATGAGCGTGCCCGATCCGGTATCCAATCCGTTACTCCATTCAATCCCAAGAAGTCGATGATGGATTCGTCGTAATGCTCACGGACATCTTCCACACATTTCTTGAAGTTCTCCTTTGCGTCAGGGATTATCGGCCAGTACCAGGGTCTATACCCTGCAATTTCGGATTGCCAAAGCCCGGGATTTCCCATCTGTGCATCGCCGACGTGCAAGTCGGCAAAATCGAAGTGCATATTATTGAATCCCGAGCTAAAGCCCAGGCTCAAGCCAAGGTCGAAAGTGTTAGTGCCATATTGGTTCACAATCACGATGAAGCCACACTCGGAGAAGCAGCGCAGAAGATAGGCCAATCGGCTGCCAGTCGCTGAGCCGGAGTAAAGGCGAAGGTCGTAATCCACCACGATTACATCCGCTTGGTCAACCTCTTGTGCCTCGCCACTCCCGCTTTCTGTATCGTTAGTCGCCGTTCTTCGGTCATCGAGTAGGCGCAACAGAGCATCGAAATCTTTCCTGCTTTTAGGCTGTGCAGAGGCGACGCCATTGGATGCGTCTTGTATATCTTTTGCTATTCGTTTGGCAACGTCGAATTCGTCATCATATACCAAGACTTTCAATGCACTCATGATTCCTCGCTCCATGATATCTCAAAGCATGTGCTGAACGGCGACGTCGGCTTTACGAAGCGCACGTCTGCATTCAAGTCTGTGGCAAGCATTCTGACTATCGCAAGCCCTAGCCCTGTTCCGCCATATATCAACCCTTGTCGCGCCGGCGTAATCTCCAGTCCTCTTGCCAGTGGCTGAAAGAAGTCCTCCGCCTTGCTCAAGTCGATGCCCACTCCCGTATCTTGGACCCTTATCCCTCGCTGCCTTCCAGACTCGAATGATGACACCGATATGCACTTGCGGTCGCTATCCAGCATGGCGTTGGCGGCGTTAGTGAACAAATTGTGAAAGATTGCCATCCAAACGGGAAAGCTTGTCGCCGGTAGTAGCAAGTCTCTGTCAACAAGTGACACATCGACCTTGACATCTCTCAGAACAGTTCGCAAATTACCAGCCAAAGTTTGTATCAGAGGCTTGGCCCGGAAGCGCGCTACGGCATTGCGGTTTCGCTCATCGGAAATGGGAGAGAAAACCACGCGAGTCTCTCGCACATCCTTTATCCACCTCGTAATGCTCGCCGAGACCGCGCCGATTGACTGCTTCAGTTCAGGGTTTTCCCTGATAGCATTCTCCAACGTGGCGGCGTGATGTTCCAAAACTCCGAGTTGTTGATTCAGTTGATGGTCGAACGCGAGAGCCGTGGCTCCCACTGTCGCCATTGCGCCGAGCAAGCCTGCTTGGTTTCTGGTCCATTCGGACTGTTCCCTTACCGAGTCTATAGTCTTGGCAAGTTCATTTCTGATTTCGACTGCTACCGGCTTTGGTATTTCGTCCTCATGCCGGTCAAGAACATCCCACACATTTTCAACTAAGCTTTGAGGCGTCTCCACGCTCCGCTTCGCTCCCTTCTCCTCAAGTCGAAGGACCGCGAGACGGGTCGAATAGTAGTCCAGGGCGAAGCGAACTGCATCTCTGAGCTGCCGAAACGCCTCATTGCTCACCAACCTGTCCCTGGACACTTGTATCTGTAAGCTCTGATTCGAAGGGACATCATTTCGCCTTGCCATTTCTGATTCACGCGAAGTATCGATGTTCACGACGCCGAGAACTCGCGAATTGGTTGGGAGGAAGTTTAACCCCATCCTGACATTCAGTTCGCTAGGAAGAAGTCGCGACTGCGTTAGGCGATGAGAGTGGTCGAATTCCAAACGCAACCAGTCCGCATCGGGGCCGGCATAAGGAATTCTGAAGCCGGCATCGTAGATATGAACGCCTCCCCACTCCGCCATGTATTCCCGTGCCTGCCGCACTTGAATCCCATAACGCTGCCTACCCTGTAAACTGAAGATGCGTATCTCGAATTCTAGTCTGTCAATCAAACACCTTTCGCCGCCGCGCACGGGCAATCGAAATTCGTAGGGGCGGGGCGGCCCCCCTCCAACTCCAGTGAAAGCATCACTTTTCTCTTGTGAGAATTCGCGCCAGGGCCTGAGTCTGGCAGTAACTTTCCCACTATGCGAGAGTCGTGCAAGTCAAGCATGCGGGGCATCTGCTCCTTGAAGGCAGCTTCCATAGTCGGGTCTAGCGAGTGTAATTCCACCTTGAAGTTGCCACTGTCATATCCTTCGGCGAAACCGGACAGCGCACGGAACGGTGGCTGCAGAAACCATACCTCTTTTGCGAGGTCTTCGAACTCTTCAGGACTCCATTCATGCTTGAGTTTATTCAATGTCACGGTAGTACCGTGGGGTGTCCCCAGCGGAAAGTTTGTGTCCTTGGGTTCTCTCTGTTCATACAACGCGGTGGCGTAAGTCAGATCGCCTGCCTGAACTGCCGAGTCCCAATCTACCACTGCCAAAAGCTCTAGCGGGATGGTCTTGTCTTCAACTCGTCTCTCGTTAGGGACGGAAACCAACTCCAGATCCCGTGCCAGAAATTGCACCGCAAGACGCCCTACTCCCTTCGAGCCGGTGAGCGGACGATTGAATTCGGGTGACCTCATCTCGGCGAGTTTATGCGTTGAACCGACGCGCATCCAACGATTGGAGAAGTCTTCGTAAGTCATACCATGACCGTTGTCCGACACCTTGATGCAGTCGTCTTCGATGCGAATCTCCACTTTGGTCGCGTCGGCGTCGTAGCTGTTCTTCACCAACTCAGCGAGCGCGATGTACTGGCGTCCGACAAGCCTCTCACCGAGTTCACGGAGAAGTTCTGCATCTACGGTGAATTGAATATCTTGAAGGTTCTGTGCAGTTGCCACAGCTTATTCTCTCGACTTATGGCATCCATCCGAGGATGTAGGTTTGTCTTTCAGATATGGAATCAATCTCTTTCCCAATTCGAAAGTCAACGGCGGCGGCACAGCATTACCTATCAGTGTGGATAGGTTTTTCCGCGTCCGAACCGGACCGAAGTCTACATAGTCCGGAAGCATTTGTAATCTCGCCGCTTCGTGAGGCGTTATGACTCTTCGGTCGCGTGGATGGACATATCTGCCCTGTCCCATGCTATTGAAACCCGTTGTCACGGTTTGCGCCGGAGCGTCCCAGGACATGCGCCCGTACATCGCGGTGTAACTATGGTCGGATTGATGGCATGGGGGCCTGTGGCAGTTGGGCAAGTCGTCCGCTTCGTTGTCGAACAACCACTTCATTCTTTTTTGGTTGTCCGCAGAAGGCGTTGAAGGCGTGTCGAACATTCGGGAGCGCTCCACGCATTTCAGATCGCCGATTGCCCATCCTACGCTTCTAGGCAAATGCTCGCATATCGGTTCCTTCAAATCATCGATTATCGCTTGCACATCGATACTGTCATCCAGAGTTGCTATGGTAACATGCCGCCGTCTCTTCTGAGGCACCCCTAATTTCCATAAGTCGATGACAGACTGTTCAGACTTGTAACCGACTTCTTTCAGCCTTTCGACCGTCTTCTTGACCGACTCGCGGACATCTCGGGTTACGGTCGGAACGTTCTCGACAATTATCGCCGACGGACGGAGCACTTCCGCTGCCCTCGCCATGTAGAGGTATAGGCCGTTTCTGTCGTCATCTCGTCTTGAATGATTGTTCAGGTTGGAATGACCTTGGCACGGAGGACCACCCAATAAAATGTCTAAATGTCCTACTTCGGACAGTAAAATCGATTCGGTGTCAGTCGGAGATGAATCAGACTCGCCAGCGAACATTTCCTCAATAGGCTTGCATTCGATCCGAGCATTCTCGAACGACACTCGATAAACTTCTGTAGCAACCTCGTCAGAATCCACTGCAAGCCTTACATCCACGGAGTAGCCTAAGTCGCGTGCCGCTCTCTGTATGCCTAACGATAGACCGCCACAACCGGCGAACAGGTCGGCGATTGTCAATTTCGGTAAGATTGCGTCTTCGGAGGGCATGGAGCCGGATTTCAGAATCCGAATATCCGCCTCGCAGATATCGCACTTTTGCTCATGAAACTCAGCCATCCGAGTGTAGATCCGGACAGAGCTATTCGTTATAGGTTGCCCCAGCAATTTGAGGTGGACCCAAAAAATCGGACAGGTAGCTAAGAGAGAGAGTTCCGCTCCTAGAATGAAGGAAGTAAAGGAGCAGGAAAATGAAGCAGAGCAGGAAGAAGCACAGTCCGGGGTTCAAGGCCAAGGTGGCGTTGGCCGCGCTGCGGGGAGAAGAGACCGTAGCGCAGCTGGCCAGCCGGTTTGAAGTTCATCCCACGCAGATTCACGCTTGGAAGAAGGCGCTGATCGAGGGAGCACCCGAGGTCTTCGGCAAAGGCAGCGCAAAGGCGGACAGGGATCAAGAGGCGCTGACTGCGCATCTGTACCAGCAGATAGGGCAGCTGAAGGTGGAGCGGGATTTTTTGTCGGGGAAGTCCGGGCTATGAGTCGAAGTCGGCGTATGGCTATGGTGGATCGAGGACACCCCCGGCTCTCAGTGGTGAAGCAGTGCCGTCTGTTGAAGCTCAGTCGTTCTGCGGTGTACTACCGACCGAAGCCGACCGGGTCTGCTGACCTGGAGTTGATGGCTGGCATGGACAGGCAGTATCTGAAGACGCCCTACTACGGTTCTCGCAGGATGACGGCGTGGCTTCGGACCCAGGGACATCGGGTCAACCGCAAGCGGGTGCAGAGGCTGATGCGTGCAATGGGGCTGGAAGCGATCTACCGCAAGCCCAACACCAGCAAGCCTGCGCCGGGACACAGGACATACCCCTACTTGCTGAAAGGAGTGACGGTCGACAGGGTCAATCAGGTCTGGGCGGCGGACATCACCTACCTGCCCATGTCCCGGGGATTCCTGTATCTGGTGGCCATTATGGACTGGCACAGCCGGTACGTGCTGTCCTGGAGGCTCTCCAACACCCTGGGGGCGGACTTCTGCATCGATGCTCTCAAGGAGGCTCTGGGCAAAGGACAGCCGGAGGTCTTCAACACCGACCAGGGGAGCCAGTTCACCAGCGAAGCCTTCAGCGGGTTGCTGCTGGAGCGGGGGATCAAGGTCAGCATGGATGGCAAGGGCAGATACCTGGACAACATCTTTGTGGAGCGTCTGTGGCGGAGCGTGAAGTACGAGGAGGTGTACCTGAAAGCATATCGCGACGGCAGTGAAGCGAGGAGAGGCATTGACGCTTATCTGGACTTTTACAATCGGGAGCGGCCACACCAGTCTTTGGGCTATCGGACTCCGGGCCAGGTGTTCGCGTCGGGAAGACCGCTCAGGTGTTTACCAGACCAGCCGTCGGCCTTATCATCTCGTGAGGCAACGTCAGACATTACAGCGGGAGTCTCTCTTAACTTAGCCCCCGCGCTGTCCTAACTGGGGGGTCCACCAGGGCAATCGCATTCTCGGTGATAGAGACACGAGGATATTATGAGGGTATAGAGCAAGTGGTAGGTGATAGTGAAAATGAAGGGATAATGAGGTGAAATGGGGTCAGGCAATGTAGTTGCAGCGTTTTCGGGCATCGACGATCCTCGATCAGCAAGTGGCAAGCGTCACGACTTGATGGACATAATAGCCATAGCGATATGCGCGGTGATATGCGGTGCGGAAGGCTGGGCAGACGTAGAACTGTTCGGCAAGTCCAAGAAAGACTGGCTGACGCGCTTTCTCAAACTGCCCAACGGCATTCCATCACACGACACATTCGGCAGGGTGTTTTCGCTGATAGAGCCATCTCAGTTTCAGCGCTGCTTTGTGAACTGGGTAAGCGCGGTGAGCGAGTTGACCCGGGGAGAAGTGATAGCGATAGACGGCAAGACATTGAGGCGCTCATACGACAGGCGCAGTGGCAAGGCTGCGATTCACATGGTGAGCGCCTGGGCGCAGCGGAACTCGCTCGTGCTGGGGCAAGTGAAGGTGGATGACCGTTCCAACGAGATTACTGCGATACCGCAGTTGCTGAATATGCTGGAAGTGTCGGGGTGCATAGTCACCATAGACGCGATGGGCTGTCAGAAGGAGATTGCCAAGACGATAGTCAAGTGCGGAGCCGACTATGCGCTGTCCGTGAAGAAGAACCAACCTCAGTTGTATGAAGACATAACTGACACCTTCGCGCAGGCGAGGGAAGCGAACTTTGCGGGCCTGGACTTCTTCGAGACGGTGGAGAAATCTCACGGGCGAATAGAGAAACGCAGATGTTGGGCAACATCTGACCCGGATTGGCTTGGTTACTTGGACGATAAGGGACAATGGAAGAAACTTGCAAGCATCGCAATGGTGGAATCTGAGCGGACGGAACGAGGCGAAACATCAGTAGAATCTCGCTACTACATCTCATCACTGCCATCTGACGCGCGGACGCTGCTTGAGGCAACGCGGGCGCACTGGGGGATAGAGAACTCGCTGCACTGGGTTCTGGACATATCGTTTCGAGAAGATGAGAGTAGGGTGAGGGAGGGCAACGCGCCTGAGAACTTGGCGCTGCTCAGGCACTTGGTGCTGAATCTTCTGAAACGGGACAGCACGGTCAAAGGCTCCATCAAGGGCAAACGCAAGAGAGCAGGCTGGGACAACGACTTCCTGCTCGCCGTTCTCGCTCAATGACCGAGAATGCGATTGCCCTGGGGGGTCCACCTCAATTTTCACTTTGCCCTGCACTATAGCACAGCGTCAAAATGGGATGATTGATATGCTGGGTTCAATTTTCTGACGATTGCTACCATGCCCTTCGCGTTCGAAATTAGCCCCTGGGTAGAATGGCACGGCGTCAAACTCATCCCTTAGTGCGATTGAGATTGCTTAACAGGTCTTGCCTTGCGCCAAGCCTTGTCAAGAATTCGTCGTCGTCTAGGATGGGCAGTCGTTCTTCGTGTATTGTTACCCAGAACCGGCGATGGCTCACGACTATCACTTCGTCGATCCTCTGGTCTTGTCCGGTGGGAATCCCGAACTTTTTCTTAAGTTCTTCGATATAAGAGCGGAAACACTCAGCCTTTGCTTTAAGCATTGGCAGAAATTCTTCCGAGAGTTCCTTGTATTCATCCAACATCGGCAGCGGTGCTAGACTCCTGTCACAACTGCTTTTACTTCTACAAGGAAGAACCGACGGCAGGCGTTGTCAACCAAAATATGTCAACTGGCCGAGATGCGAAGCAGACTTGACGCCGTTGAGGTAATCCTCATCCATGACTACATGGTCTATACCGGAGATTTTCTGGCAATTCCTTGCGATTGCCTCCTTGAGGCGGACTTCTGTTGCGCTGGCGCTAGCTCCTTCGCCGCGGTCTGTCTGGCACCCGTCTCCGAGACGAAATTGGTCACACCCTACACCGACGATCCCAGGGTGCTGCCGGCCGGCTAGGGTTGCGTACTGCCGAGACCGGCGGGAATGTCGTCATCGCTCGTCCCTTTGATCGGGTGGTTTTGGGCATACGTAAAGTGCCGGCGGAGTCGCGAATGCCCGTGTCACTCATATTCTGCTGGCTCTCATAATGTAGCATGGACGTGGGGCGGCGGAGACTGAAGATCTGCTGGAGTGGATGCGGGAGAACACAGAGACAAGGAAGCCGCAGTTGACCAGCGAGTCATAAGCGCCCGTAAGGGCTTGCTGGGTGTGGTAGGACCTCACTTTAAGGTAGTCATTCCGGAGTGTGCTCAGATGACACGAAGTGTATGGTGGAAAATCTCCTGTATAAAGTCGTCCCACGCGTCTGCGTCGTTCATGATTTGATAGAGTGCGAAGTCCCTCGCAACATTCAGTTCATCTAAGCGTCTTCTCATTTCGGTCGTTACAACTCCGAGAACGGCGAAATTGCGTGACCTGGTCGGGGTTTGTTCGAAGCTCTTCTGAATGGCACCTAGACGCTCGAGTGCTCCAGCTGGATCGGTACCGCTCTTTATCTCGACCGTGGATATGATCTGCCATTCTCTTTCGATAGGGTCCGTACCCGCGATTTCGATAAGTCTCTCGAACTTGATGTCAGGCTCGGAACCATTGATCATTCGCAAATCACCCTCGGCTCCGATTAGCGTGACTGCCCCTTGGACTTCAGTGGGGATCGCATCGTTATCGTCCAACCACTTGGCAATTCGTTCCTTAACTGCCGCCTCACCTTCCTGGCCGACGATGTTACGCAACGCACCGTCTTCGGTGATTCCGATAGTAACCAGAATGTTCCTGTACCCGTTTTCGAGAGCCCAACCATCCGTTCCAGTGATGATCACGGAGATGACAGCGTTGTAGATTCGGGCCACTCTGAGGCATCGATCAAGGGTGGGAGATCGCTTAAGAGAACCGTCTTCCCAACTGTTTACCGAACCCGCCATCAACTGAACTCGCTTAAGCGACAACGTGGCGATTCCCCGGTAGTGAAGGGACGTTTGCGGATGCGTTCTTATCAGATCTGGATAGGCAAAGACCAATTTTGGGTCAATTTGCTCTTGAGCGACGTAATCCCATGCCTCCTGGGCAATTGCCAGATCGTCTAAACGATTCTCAAAGTCTAAAGGTGTATTGAAGTCCTCAATCATCTGGCGAACTTCTACGTCGGCTCTGCTGCGTATATGGGCGGTTATAATCAATGCTCGTTGAATGGCTTCTTCAAGGCGAGCTTGGCGATCAACCATCGCATTTCCTCCAGTGGTAGACGCATTTCCTTAATTCCTGCCTTCCGAAGCGTCCCATTTGTTGGCTGGAGTTCCCCTTCCCCCTGGTTAAAGTCCAGATTGCTTCACATCGGAATCCTGACTGTTCCGCGAAGTCTGAGAGGACTAGGTCGACTGGGATCTCCTGGCCGTGATAGCGGACATTGTCGTTCACCATGAACACGCTGCCGCCTGAAGTCACCAATCGAGCCAACTCGCTTACCACCACAGCCATTTCCGTGAAGTAATTCTCCACGAGGGTAATTACGTTGCGGTTGTTCAGGTTATTGCTCTCCTGAACGAGGACACCCAACGCCTCCTGCAAAGCTGGTTGGTTGTCGGCAATGCCGAATGCGTGTTGCAGCAAGGATGATTCCCCGTATTCCTGATGTAGCAGCTCTCGCTTAGACTTATTTTCCACCGTTGCTGACAGAAGTTCCTGGCGCAGCTCCTTCAAGCGGTCGGCGTCATAACCGAGGTAAACCAGCTCTAAGGCGTAGATACGAGTGTAGTCGTACCGGTTCGCGTAGGGAGGAGATGTCACTACAGCATCGAAACTCCCGTCGGGTAACTTTTGTAGTTCTGTGAGGCTGGACCCATCGATAAACTCCGGTCTCCCGCCGCCATATTTTTTCTGGAGCACAGGAATATCGGTAGCAATCTCGTCTAGCCGTCGTTTGAGAGCTTGAGCGAGGGTGGGAAGGAAAGGTTTATGCAGTCTGGGGCTCACGTTCCGGCCCGATTGAGGATCCCAGCGCAGGAACTGTCCGTCCTTTCGAGTGTAGCTGATTTCTTCAAGTACGCTCACACATGCCAGAGTCAGAAGGGTATGTAGCGAAGGGTCATGAATCCCGGCTACAAACTTTCGGGCCTTAGCCAGATCCCGTTCCGTTTGTTCGGTGAAGGCGTGCTCCGTGATTGGTACGTGGTCAAGCAACCAGGCAGCATCGTAATTGTCGCTCGACAGAGAGTCGATCAGGTCGCTTGATACTTGGATGAAATCATCATAAACGAGTCCGTTGGCCGCGGCGACAATAGATCGAGCTGACAGATTCCCAACGGGCATGATCTCAACGCCTGTGCCGGACATCCCCATACTGCTCGCGGTGAGAGGGGCAGTGCCGGAACCAGAAAAGGGGTCAAGAACGGTCCCGGCGTCGGTTTTAGTCAGAAGACTCTGCACTAGCTCTGCAGAAAAGCCTTCCTTGTATTTCATCCATCGTAAGCCCGGGATGTCCTTGTTTCCTTGATAGGAGACCAACTTTCTGCTCAGACTATCCTCAACAGATATACGGTCCGCAAAGCGACCGTAGAGGCGCTTTCGTTCCTCTGCAGACGTATTTTGCGGGTTAGTCGCCGTAAGCATCTTGGTAGCCGTGATTGGTCAGATCCTTAAGACTTCATTAGTTGGGTGTGCCACTGTGTGTCATTGTCGAGTCTAAGACCATCTATGTCAAACGCGTAACTACGGTGGCATAGACCACTCAGGTTCCTGTTGTCTGATGATATTGAACCAGTCAATGATGAAACTGCCGGTCGGTTGTGCTCTCCTATCTCACGACGGAATGCGTTACGATTATTGCATGAAGCAGAAACTAGGGCGTGTCGTCAAATCACTTTAGCCCAGATAGCAATCGCCCGAATGTGACAGTTCGCCAAATATGATGACACCTTCCTCGCATACCGCATCGATATGCCGAGCCACTCTTCGAACTGGCAAAATCCGTTCTCTACGAGATGACGTAGCCTATACAGATAACTATCATATTCTCGTTGTGCCTTGCGGTTCCGACGGGACGGTATCACAGGGTTAATCCCTCCCTCTAACACTTGTTGGTCCTGTTGCCTCATCGGAATATGATGCTTCTATACATGTCAAGCGGCCTTTTCAAGTGTTTGAGCGGGCTTCTGGAGGATCGAGTTTAGACTAGTAGACTTCGCGAGCAACATAACGTTTGAGGCAACGAATGACCTCAGTCTTGCTCATTCCTTCCGCGGTTCGTCGGCTCAGGTACGCCTGTGTCCTCAGGTCGTGGCGCAGCCTGACGACGACTATACGATATAGCGCCGCATTGGCCTGGCGGTCGCCTCCACGGTTGAGCCGGTGCCTGTTGGTCTTGCCGGATGATGCTGGTACAGGATTCACTCCGCACAGCGCTGCGAAGGCGGCTTCCGAGCTGAGACGATCGGGGTTGCTGCCGGCGGCGACCAGCAGATCCGCGGCCGTGTCGGGTCCCACGCCAAAGGCTTCGACCAGCGCCGGTGCCGTCGTCTGGATGAGCCGCTGAAGCTCGGCCCTCAGGTCCTGGATCTCGTTTGTGAGTTGATGGTAACGACAGGCAAGCGAACGCAGCGTGTACTTGGCTGCTGCTGTTGGAGTGTCCAGATGGCCGGGGCGGAAGCTTCTACACCGTGCGGCGAGGGCATTGGCGCCGAGACCATCAAGCTTTTCGCGAAGCTCAGCAGGAGCTGTGACAACGAGTGCTTTCATCTGGTTGACGGCCTGGGTACGGGCCTTCACTGCCGAGTTCTTGGCGCTCTTGAGCATTCGGATCATCTCGACTTCACCCTCTCCTGACTTGGGAGTGGCGGCGACGACACCCGCGAGCACTGAGCGCGCTGCCATCTCTGCATCAGTGGGATCACTCTTCCCCTTGCGATAGCGGACAGATCGATCAGGCCTGTTGACCTCAACGACCGTATAGTTCCTTTTGGTGAGGAAGCGTGCGAGCCCAGCACCGTAGGAACCTGTGCCTTCAACTCCGAATGCGTGGACCTGTCCCAGGTCGCACGACCACCGTTCAAGCTCCTCGTACCCGCAGGTGGCGACGGGCACGTGCCTCTCGTCCAGTCGGACACCTCGCCCGTCAATCGCTACCGCCACGTGCTGGTCCTTATGTGTGTCAACTCCGATGATAACCTGAACGGCACGACTGCTGATGTGACTAACATCTCCTGTCATCTCTGCCTCCCCTGGAGTGTGGCGCATTGGCTTGAGTGAGCGGACAAAACTGCGATGGGACTTGACGTCACGCTTCTTGTATGTTGATTCTAGCTTGTAAAATGACCTTACCGAGGTGGAGCGAGGTGCGGTAGACCGACTGCTTCTTGGTCATCATAGACCGATTTATAGTGAGGGTCGCCGCACCTTTTCCTAATGGAGCCCGAACAGTATCCGTGTTGAAAGTCAAGCCTTGTGAGAGGTTATTTGAGAACGAAGGGCCTAGGCAGTTTGTGGTAACCAAGGAGTCCCTCTGCGAGCAACCGCATTCAATTGAACAAGTAGTTTGCGCATAACAGCCACTACGGAGACGTTGCCTGGTTTACCGCGTTCACGCAGACGCCGGTAGAAGTTGCGCATCTCCGTGTCGTGCTGGATAACCGACCACGCGCACAGGTATAGCGCGGACCGAACTGTGCCCCGACCGCCCCGGATCGTGCGTTTGCCCCTTTTTCTCCCACTGTCTCGGGACCATGGCGCCAACCCGACAAGAGAGGTAATAGCCTTACTGTCCCAATGTCCCAGTTCCGGCAGAAAGGCTACCAGTATAGCTGCGGTCAGAGGACCGATGCCTGGTACGCTGCGGTATAGAGTAGCACGCTCGGCCAGCTGGACGCTCCTGTCAAGAGCTGTCCGGTACTCTCGGTCCAGCCGATCGATCTCCTTCTCCAGCCAGGCGATGTGGCGCTTCGTGGATCTGATGGTGATCGAGCTGGAGCCCTTGTCCAGGCGTCCCAGTTCCTGTACCCGCTGCGCTACGAACTGCCGACGCCGGTTCAGAATGTCCCGCAGTTCTTCCCGTTCGGGGTTGAACTCATCCTCAGTTATCTTCATATCGGGGAAGACCTGTCCGTAGCGGGATAGCACCTGAGCGTCCCTGGGGTCAGTCTTGGCCTCGTAGCCACACGCCTTCGCGAAGGCGCGCACCCGGGTCGGATGGGCCACATGGATCGCGACTCCTGCTTCCCTCAACCGGCTCACCAGCGCCCGCTCGTAGCCGCCGGTGGCATCACACACGACCAGGGTGTCATCATGCTTCCCCAGATACTTCAGCAGTCTCGTTATACCAGGCTTCGTGTTATCGAACCGCACCACCGGTCCCTCTGAGACCGATACGTCGAGGTTCTTCTTCCCCACGTCAACACCGACTGCAGTCGTCATTTGCTTTCTCACCTCCCTGTGTGATAATGCCTGATGTCCTCCATACTTGTAGATGCGGGCCTTGCTGCCCTTGTATCCGTTCGGAGCGACCAAAGCGACGGGAGGAGTGTCTAACTCTTAGGTCGGTGCAGTCAGGCTAATGCGCTGGACTCACCCAGTGGTGAACGACGCGCCCCTCTCGCCCACCCCACAGATTGGACTATCTGCGGGGCTTTTACAACATACAAGTTACCTGGGCCGATCGAGCCCGCATCTTGCAAGGACGGGCCAGTATTCACAGGAGATGCTCATGGAACCGCAGGAAACCTATGTAGGAATTGATGTAGCCAAGGCGGGGATGGACATCGCGGTCCGTCCCACGGATGAAAGTTGGACGGTCTCGAATGACGAAACAGGCATCCGACAACTGGTATCCCGCTTGAAGATTTTGGAACCTGCCCTCGTCGTGCTGGAGGCGACCGGAGGCTTGGAACTGCCCCTTGTGGCAGCTCTGGCAGTCGAGGAATTGCCGGTCGTTGTAGCCAACCCACGCCAGGTGCGCGACTTCGCCAGGGCGACCGGGAAGCTGGCCAAGACCGACACTCTGGATGCGGCGGTGCTGGCCCACTTCGGCGAAGCGGTCCGGCCTCCGGTGCGCCCTCTGCGGGACTCAGAGGCTCAGCTGCTCAGCTCGCTGGTCGCCCGCAGACACCAGTTGGTGGCGATGCTGGTCTCGGAGAAGAACCGCCTGAGCACCGCAACTACCGTCACCGTACGCCCCTGCATCGAGGCCCACATCGATTGGCTGGATCGGAGGCTGAACGACCTGGACGGGAACCTACGACAGACCATTGAACGCAGTCCCGTATGGCGAGCGAAGGATGATCTCCTGCGCACCGTTCCCGGAGTCGGAGAGCAGGTCTCCCTCACTCTTCTGGCTTACTTGCCCGAGCTGGGCACTCTGGGCCACCGGCAGATCGCCGCACTGGTGGGCGTGGCTCCCTTCAACCGCGACAGCGGTGCGATGAGAGCAACTGTCTTAAAAGTCAATAGGCTACCCAGCAACTTGGATGCCCAGATCGCACCAGGCGGAACGATGTCTGAGCATGGAGTTAAGGATCACAAGCAGCTTGCGCATGCAGGCTGTGAGAGCCAGCTTCTTCGGCTTGCCGGCGGCAAGCAACCGATGGTAGAAGGCACCGATGACGGGGTTGTACCGGGTAGCCACCAGCGCTCCCATGTACAGCGCGGCACGCACCCTGGCCCGTCCACCCCATACCGTGCGGCGTCCCCGCAGGCTGCCGCTGTCGCGGTTGAAGGGCGCCACACCAACCAGAGCGGCGATCTGCCTGCGGTTCAACGTGCCCAGTTCCGGCAAGTGAGCGAGCAGTGTCAGCGACACCTGCGGCCCCACACCGGGGACACTGCGCAGCAGATCGTCCTTCTCCCTCCATACGGGACTCTGGCGGATAGTCTGTCGCAGATCCTTGTCGAGGTCGTCCAGCTCACGCTGAAGCCATTCGATGTGGGCTTCTATGCTGGATCGTACGGTGATGGCGATGGCAGTGTTAAGGCGATTCCTCTCCGAGGTCAGCATGGTCACCAATTGGTGTCTTCTGACAGCTAGGGAACTGAGGGCCTGCGTCTCAGCGTCGCGCAGGGGACGCACAGCAGGCCGGACCGCCTCGCCGAAGTGAGCTAGCACCGCCGCGTCAAGGGCATCGGTCTTGGCCAGCTTCCCTGTCGCCCTAGCGAAGTCGCGCACCTGTCTTGGGTTGACTATCACCACCGGCAAGCCCTCTGATGCCAGAGCCGCCACAAGCGGCAGTTCCAGTCCGCCGGACGCCTCCATCACCACCATCGCCGGCTCAAAGGTCTTAAGCCGAGAGACCAACTGCCTGATCCCCGCATCGTCATTGGGGACCTTCCAGCCATCGTCCGCTGGCCGGACAGCAACATCCACCCGGGCCTTGGCTACATCGATGCCTACATAGATCGCTTCCTGTTCCATGAGAACCTCCTGCCAGTTACTGGCCCATCCTTGCGAGATACGGGCTTGGCTAGCCCTAACAGCCTGTATGCGAAAACTGCTCGTGACCCTCAACTCCATGCTCAGGCATCGTTCACCCTGGTATGACGTGACTCTGAAGGTGACTGACAATTCCTCTTGACTTTGGACACAGTTACTATAAGGTCACTTCTCACCAAAGCCTCTGTGCTCTATGGACCACCCCGGAGGTAATGTCAGAAGTTGTGGAAATTGCAAAAGCGTAAGTAAAGGAAAAGGCGTATCCTTCCAGGCAAGCAAACCGTCTATAGGACGAGAAACTGGAGGAACACGCCGTGAGGGAAGTATACCAGAACGAAGGGAATGAGAACGTAGTGGAGGACATGCTGGACCAGATCGTGAGTGAAGGAGCAAGGCGGATGCTTGTAGCGGGACTTGAGGAGGAGGTGAGCAGATTTCTGGGAAGGGAGCGCTACGAGAGAGGCGAGGAGTTTCGCGGATACAGAAACGGATATCATCCCAGTCGGGAGCTGACAGTGGGATTGTCGGCGGTGGAGGTGAAGGTTCCGAGGGTATCGGACGTGCCGGCTGAGGTGTCTGCGAACGGTTTCGAGTCGAAGATAGTGAAGCGGTACGAGAGAACGAGTCGAAAGACGCAGGACCTGTTCCGGAAGCTGTATATGGAAGGGTTGTCGACCGGGGACTTCGAGCCGGTGTTCCGTGAGCTGGTTGGGGAAACGGCGGCGTTGAGTCGGAACGCGATCGTGAGGTTGAAGCAGCGTTGGGAGTCGGAGTACAGGGTGTGGTGCTCAAGGATGTTGAACGAGTACCGCTACGCCTACATCTGGGCTGACGGAGTGTATTTGGGAGCGGGAGTGGACAGGGAGAAGACTGCGTTGCTGTGCGTGGTGGGAGCGAGGGAGGACGGTGAGAAGGAGTTGCTCGGGATGGAACTGGGCTATCGGGAGAGTACGGAGAGTTGGTCTGGTGTACTCAGGAGCTTGCGGGACCGAGGCATGAGCGCGCCTCTGCTGGCGATGGGAGATGGCGCACTTGGTCTGTGGTCAGCGCTGGATGGGGTGTTCCCGACTACGGCACACCAGCGCTGCTGGAACCACCGTGCGCTGAACGTGCAGGCGAAGTTACCGAAGGCGCTGCATTCGGAGGCTAGGCGCCGGTTAAGGGAGATGTCAGTCGCGCCCACACGGGCGGAGTGCGAGCGGCTGCGGGACGAGTACGTGGTTGATCTGAGCGCTGATGGTCGCACCGATGCCGCTGAGACGGTGGTCCGGGACTGGGAGTCGTTCGTTAGCTTCTATGACTTCCCGACCGAGCATTGGGTCCATTTGAGGACAACGAACCCGTTGGAGTCGGTGTTCAGCGGGGTGAGGCTGAGGACGGACGTGGCGAAGCGTATGAAGCGGCGTGACAGTGCGTTGTACCTGGTGTTCAAGGTGGCACTGAGGCTCTCGGAGCGTTGGAGACCGTTGTATGGAGGTAGAAACCTGATGAAGCTGCTGATGGATGGAGCGAGATTCGAGAATGGGATCCTAACCGAGTTGCCGGTGACTGCTGAGGAGGCAGCAGCCTGATGAGCTAAGTCGCCTGGAAGGAATTTCCACAAGACTTGACACAAGCTCCCACCCCGGAAACGGACCGACAGATCATATTGAGGGCACTTGAGCCAGTTACCGTATGGGTCAGATCCAGTTCCGGATGGCCCATAAAGTATCATCGCAGTTACCGTAATTTTCTCAGCTTCTAATTGACGCCCACGGGTCTGATACTCCTTTGGTCAGCCTCAATCATTTCGCTCCGTTCACCAGAAGCATACACCAGCTCTCGCGCCATCACACGACGCCACTGTCGCACTCGGCGTTGCAGCGTTCGGAGGTGACTCCTGCTGAAGCGCTCGGGATGACGGCATATCAACCGGTCCAGCAACTCTCGGGCGGTGGCGTCCGGCTTGCACTGAAGCCAGTCCAGTATCTCGCACCACACTCCCGCGAACGGGTCAGGACGCGTCCGCCAAGTGTGAGGCTTTCTCGCCTTCTGCGCGTCTGACTCGTGCGTTGCACGAACCTCGCCCTGTTTCCACAGATCCGGTAGCCTGCCGAGGAACTGCTCCAGACTTGTATCTTGACATGTGGGGGACAATTCAGTGAACGAGACGGTTCCGTGTGCGGCAGACCGATCCAGACTAGGTCATCATAGACCGTGCGAGAGCGAGGGTCGCCGCACACATTCGAGATAGAGCCCGAACGGTTGCCTGGGCTAACCAAGCCCGTATCTTGCAAGTAAGGGCCATCACCGAAGGAGAGGATGAATATGAAACAGGAAGAGACTTATGTGGGCATCGACGTGGCCAAGGACCGGGTGGATGTCGCCGTACGCCCAGGCGGGGACATGTGGTGTGTCGATTACGACGAGGGAGGTATTAGTGAGCTTGTATCCTGCCTGCAGACTGCCGAACCTGCCGCGGTGCTACTGGAGGCAACCGGTGGCCTCGAGATGCCGTTGGTGTCAGCTCTGGCCGCGGCTGCATTGCCGGTGGTGGTGGTCAACCCCCGTCAGGTGCGCGACTTCGCCAAGGCCACAGGCAAGCTTGCCAAGACAGACGCGCTGGATGCTCAGGTGCTTGCCCACTTCGCCGAGGCTGTACGTCCGCCCGTGCGTCCATTGCGCGACGAGGACACGCAGGAGCTCAGCGCCTTCACGACACGGCGCAACCAGCTGATGACGATGCTGGTTGCCGAGAAGAATCGTCTGAGGCGAGCTTCCCACGCTGTGCGCCCCAGCATCCAGTCCCACATCAGCTGGCTGGAACAGGAGTTGAATGACCTGGACGATGACCTGCGAAGGGCCTTACGCCGCAGTCCAATATGGCGTGATAAGGATGACCTTCTGCGCTCGGTGCCCGGTGTGGGAGAGCAGCTCTCACTGTCACTTTTGGCATACCTGCCGGAGTTGGGTACGCTCAACCGCAAGCGGATCGCCGCTCTGGTCGGCGTGGCGCCCTTCAACAGAGACAGCGGTCCTCGTCGAGGCAAGCGCAGCGTGTGGGGTGGCAGATCCCGGTTGCGAGCAGTGCTCTACATGGGTGCGCTGGTCGCCAGTCGGTGCAATCCAATTCTACGAGACTTCTACCAGCGAATGCTTAAAGCTGGCAAGCCGAAAAAGCTGGCGCTGACGGCTTGCATGCGGAAACTGCTGACAATACTCAATGCGATGGTGAAGTCGGGGCAGCACTGGACTCCTCGGGCCAATTCAACTTGACATTAGAGACGGTTGCTCTCGCTGGTCGATGCGCTCACAGGAGCAGAGTCCTTGATCGAAGCAAGCGCAGATTGCGCTTCCCGTATCGTGTGCAGCAGAGATACGGGGTCAAGTTCTACTCGACTGTTCCTCAGTCTCTGCTTCGTCTCTTCGCTAACGTCGACACGCCTGAGCAGGCGGTCGCAGGGAGTAGCAGGCTTCTCGTATCGCTTCCTGACGGTGCCACCGTCGCGACTCTTGTCAAGCAACTTGAATGAGGGCTGGAAGTGGTTCACATACAGGCGCATAGCGCCGTACAGGTGGGCCAGAGCCTGACCGGCTATCGGTCCCGAGTAGCGATTGTGACCGGCGAAGCGCCGTATGACCGAACCGTTTTTCTGCTCTATCCACGCCTGGTCGTTACTGCGATGCGCACGCGAGCGTGTGAACTCTATGTCCTTCTCCTGGCAGTAGCTCAGTAGAGTCTCGTTGATGAACACGCTGTCGTTGTCGGAGTCTATGCCGCGGATCGGAACAGGGAACAGCCGCGCGATGGCTTCCAGTCCTTCGACCACCAGAGACTGCTCACGCGCCAACAGTGGGATCGCTTCCGTCCAGACCGAGCAGACGTCGGTCACCACGAGACTGCTGATGAACGAGCCTGCTATGGAGTCGGCGCAGTGGGCCACCAAGTCTATCTCTAGGTATCCAGGTTCTGGTTCATTCCAGTCGGAGAAGGTACGAACCGGGATGCGACTTCCCATCTTCCTCTTCTGCCTTCGCTTCTTGCGACTACCAGCCTCCTGTCTGATGGGCTTGAGCAATCTGTCTATGGTGGAAGCGCTGGCAGCGAACAGTCGCTGCCGCACGTCAGTGTCCAGGTCGAGATGCCCGTGTCTCTCCAGGGACTCCACCATACTCGGCAGTGCGGCCTTCAGCCTCTTACCACATATCCTGTCCGATGCCTCCCACACCACGGTCAACGCCTCCCTCACCGCCTCGCCGTATATCCTCCGCCCCCGGGGAACTGTCCCGGTCGATCCACTTTTACCCTGCCCAAGGAGTCTGACCGCGTGCTTGCGGTGGCAGCCCGTCATGGCTACGAACTCATCCAGCATCCGACTCTTGTCCTTCTTCGATGCCTCTCCGTACCGACTACGAATGGCCCCTAGCACTTCAGTCCTCGTCGCCAGACTAATCTCTCCAGTCATCTCGTGCCTCCTCAATCTTGGTAACACCATTGTGAGGCAATGACCTTATTTCGGTAACATCAACGTGAGGCAATAGCTCAAGTTCGGTAACTGCGATGATACTTTATGGGCCATCCGGGACTGGATCTGACCCATTAGGTAACTGGCTCAGATGCCCTCAAAACGATCTGTCGATCCGCTCCCGGGGTGGTCCATAGAGCATCAGAGGCTTCGGCGAGCAGTGACCTTATAGAAGCGTGACGTCAAGTCCCATCGCAGTTTTGTCCGCTCACTCAAGCCCGTGAGTCATACTCGGGAGGCAGAGATGACAGGAACCGTTAGTCACATCAGCAGTCGTGCCGTTCAGGTTATCATCGGAGTCGACACTCATAAGGACCAACATGTGGCGGTGGCGATTGACGGGCGAGGTGTCCAACTGGGCGAGAAGTACGTGTCCGCTGCCACCTGCGGGTATGAGGAGCTTGAGCGGTGGTCGCGCAACCTGGGACAGGTCCACACGTTCGGCGTGGAGGGCACGGGTTCATACGGTGCCGGGCTCGCACGCTTCTTGACCTGTCGAGGCTACACCGTCATCGAGGTCAACAGGCCGGATCGCTCTGTCCGCTATCGCAAGGGGAAGAGCGATCCCACTGATGCAGAGATGGCAGCGCGCTCAGTGCTTGCAGGTGTCGCCGACGCGATCCCCAAGTCTGGCGAGGGCGAAGTCGAGATGATCCGAATGCTAAAGAGCGCCAAGAACTCGGCAGTAAAGGCCCGTACTCAGGCCGTCAACCAGATGAAGGCGCTGGTTGTTACAGCTCCCACTGAGCTTCGAGAAAAGCTTGATGGTCTCGGCGCCGATGCCCTCGCCGCACGGTGTAGAAGCTTCCGCCCCGGTCATCTGGACACTCCCACCGAAGCCGCCAAGTACGCACTTCGTTCGCTTGCCCGTCGTTATCGTCAACTCAGCAACGAGATCCACGATCTGAAGGCCGAGCTTCAGCGGCTCATCCGGACAACGGCACCGGCGCTGGTTGATGCCTTTGGTGTGGGACCCGACACGGCTGCGGATCTGCTGATCGCCATCGGCAGCAACCCAGATCGTCTCAACTCCGAGGCCGCCTTCGCCTCGCTGTGCGGGGTGAATCCCGTACCGGCATCATCCGGTAAGACCAACCGGCATCGGCTCAACCGCGGTGGCGACCGCCAGGCCAATGCAGCTCTCTATCGCATAGTCATCGTCAGGCTGCGCCACGATCCGAGGACGAAGGCATACTTGCGCCGAAGAACCGCGGAAGGAATGAGCAAGATCGAAGTCATCCGTTGCCTCAAACGCTACGTCGCTCGCGAAGTCTACTCGATCATCCAGAAGCCCGCTCAACCACTTGAAAAAGCCGCTTGACATCTATAGAAGCATCGTTTTTGTTGAGGCAACGCGTCCTCCCCTGGACATTCAAACTGGCACATCTGAAGCTCTTTGACAACATACAAGTTATTGTCGCGTATCACCGCCAGAGTTGTCCTGGCCCTAGGCTCACTTTAGCATCTGCTCGTTTGAAGCTATCGTCCCCTGACCTCAAGGCGGCGGCCGGCAAGTCCTAAACTCCGTCTATTGCCACAGATCGGGGTCGGGTCGGTTCATCAGTCCGATGCCCAGATATCCATACCAGATAACCAACAGCACATAGCAGCTTCGGGCCAGAGTGTAAAAGGTGTCGCTGCCGGCGTTGTTGAGTACGGCTATCATGAAGAAGACCATTACGGCCAGGCTGACAAGGGCAGCCAACAGGGAGATTATCCGGTTGAAGTCGTCTCTCGTGGAGAGACCCAACGCGAAAATGAAGCCCCCAAACCCACCTGCAATCCCACCGGCGTAGAGGAAGGCGGAGCCGACGTAGTAGACCGGAACGCTTTCCCTGATCTGGGCATCGGTCTGGGCATCGGCCAGAATAAAGTCCATGCCGCCGGATAGAATCGAACCGGTCAGTCCGACGAAGATCACGAAGAAGCCCATCTGGACTAATGCCTTGCCGTTGCCCTGCAAGGTTACGTTCCACATCAGCGCATAGAGGCCGGAGAGGATTAGGGCCAGGCCAAGGATTATCCCGATGTTGGTTACATTGGTCAGAGTGGCGTTGGCACCCTTGGCCGTTATGGAGCCAACAGCGTCTGACAGTTCGGCGCTGTCCTATCAATAGTCCGCCTGGCTCTATGAGAAAGAAGACGAAGGCTACTATCGGGCCGAATATGAGGGACAGGCCCGCTAGTCGGTTAACAGATATCGTGCCCATGATTGAACCTCCTTTATGTGATGCCATGGGAAGGGTACATTGGGTTCGATCCCTCATAAGTGTACATCCAGACGTCAAGGTTGTGGCATCGCAATAGGAAAGAGATGCTTCAACAATTCAGCGATTGACCCGAAATAATGACAATTCGCCAATTTCACGGCACGCCTACTTGTAGGATATTCAATCATAGTCGCGGTTCCGGCATCTACATTCTCTACTCTCCTTCGACCTGCCTGAGCGTTTGGCCCTCCTCTGAAGCGCACGGTCTTGGGCGCCGGAACCTCAATGAGATCGCCGCGGTTCGCGCCTCTTACGGGACGCACCATCCGGCTCTGACATCGCGCGTCTCGAACGTGCCGAAGCCTGTCAGCACCACCTTGTCCCCATCCCGAATCGCGTCCGTGATGCTCTGCAACACAGCGTTGAGCGCCAATTCGGCCCTGTGCTTCGAGCATCCCATCAGCTCCGCCACTCTTGCCGACACCTCGCGCTTGTGAAGCGTATCGCTCATCCGAACCTCCCCTTTTGCCATTCCTTTGCGCCAAGCTGCCGGAGGCAGATAACAGAAGCAGCGCACAATGTGCGCGAGAAAGTGCATCTTGGCAAGGTTACGGCGCTGAGTGTTTCGGGGAGTTATGCACGAAGTTCCCGTCCTTCGAGCTGGTGAAGAACGAGGTGGTGGACATACTCCAGCCCGATATGTGCAACACGGGCGGTATCACCGAGCTGAAGAAGATAGGGCCGATTGGGGAGCCTCAGCACATTATGACGGCACTGCACAACACCAACGCCGTGGTGGGCACCGTCGCCAGCTTCCGTCTGGATGCCGCCATGCCCAACTTCCTAATCCAGGAATACCACGCCGAATTCTACGAACCGCACTACTTCGAGGTCTTCGATGGCCTGCCCAGACAGCAAGGCGGCTACGTCGAACTGCCCAAGTGGCCGGGGCTAGGGCTGACCTTCAACGAGGAAGTGGTGGCGGCGCATCCGTATAGGCCGCTAGGGAATGGGAGGCGGGGGATATAAGCGTTAGCGTCGCTATCCTTCCACCAGTGTCATCGTAGCACCTATGCCTGCGACGATAATGCCGAGCGCCACAGACCAGCCGCCGTTGTGCAGGATGAACGGGGGAATGCCCACGCCTACGCCTACAATAAGCAGCATTATAAGCATAGGAAGGCCAAACATGGTGCAGCCTAGCACGATGAATGCGTTACCTATCGCTCTTGCCTCCGTCCTCGGTAGGCGGGTCGTGCTGTATGTAATGCGCTTCCCAAAGCAGTTCGATTCGCTCTCTGTCAGCTTCTATTCAAGCGGAGTTCTCTCGCGTTTCGGCCAATAGGGCAAGGTATGCGATTAGCAGTCCGTAAATCGTTCCTATGTCTGCGCCTATGATTAGAAGGATTATCGCTCTGCCGAGACTTTCCTCGTCAAACAATCTAATTTCTCTGACAAGTTATCGCTACACCAGAATTGTAGCTCAAAGTTTCGTCTTATGAGGATATGCGTCGTTCAACTCTTGCGCCGTCTTTTCGGACTTGGCTTGCTTGGCGATTGCAATGATTTCGTTGAAGTCTTCGGGTTTTGTTCGACGGCTTCACCGAGCCGAAGGCGGCTTCAAGGCTCATTGCGTCGGGCGACTGCCTGATTCAGCTTCGTTCCTCGCCAGAAACTCTTCGACTTCGAGGTCGTCGATGAGACGATTCAAGTGGAGCGGGTCGACGCCTTCGGCAAGTCCGCTGTGGTTGCGCTTGACGCGGAACGAGGGCTTGGAGTCGGCGTCCGTGCGCTTCCGCTCATTGTCAACGAGATGAGCTTCCACATTCAATACGCGCGCCCTCAGGCAAGCCTAGAGGCTCGTCGAATACTATTGTGTTGCCTTTGACCGAGCCTTTGCGTATGTTCATTTCGCATGCTCCCTCCACTTCGGCAATCGCGCCACAAAACCGCCTTACCCGATTGTTGCGCCAAGTGTCTATCCCGTCAAGTTACCGCGCGCCCGTTGCATGCTCATTGCGGCGTATGTATCATTGTTGCGTAGGAAGCGTTGGCGACTCGGAAATCCAACATAAGCGGAGAATGGCATGGCTCTTGATTTACAAGCCGTTGAAACGGCAGGCGAAGAACGCAGCATTCAGATAGAGATGCTGCCGAGCGCGGATGAAGTGGAGGAGGTCGTCTCACGATTGGAGATAGACGACCTGAGGGGGTTCGCCGACGCCGTGATGAACGCCGCCGTCGATGTTATTCGCAACGGGGATACTGACTTGGAGACGATACGGCTGCTGAACGACTGGTTCGCGTCGATGGAGGAGACGGTTGCGGCGGGCGAGGATATGGGCGATATACTTGCCAGGCGACGGGTGCCTAGAGGCGCGGAATAGATGACTTCCGGCCGGCGGCGATATGATGTGGAACTGCACAGAAGCGTAAGGGGGTTTCTCAGGAGGCATCATGAACTGGCGGCGATTTGGGACGAAATCAGCAGCCGTATCGTGGAATCGCCCAGGCAGGGCGGGCGCATCAACCATCTGAAGGGCAGGTGGCACTGCAACTATCGCTGGCGTCAGGGAGACTATCGGCTGCTGTACGAAGTGATAGATGGCGAGAATGTCGTCCATATATATCACGCCGGCGCTAGGGGCGATGTGTATCGGTAGCCTGCTGCGTTTCGCTCTAAAATCCTTTGTGATTTTCATCCCCCACAGCATGCCCTCATAGTCGTTATGCAGGATTGGCAGCCTGCGGTTTCGCAGTGTTCGCAGGTGTGGGGGCTCTTGACTATCGGCTTGTCTAGGGCGTCGCCTTGTATCGGCTCATGGCAGCCGTCGCAGGGGGCGGGCGGGTTGTCCATCCACTGCGGGATGAAGAAGACCATGCCGTAGTTGGCAAGGCCTTCCCTGAGGTCGTCGGCTTAGCGGAGTTCTACGACGAGTTCGCCGTTGAGGAAGAGGCTTTCGTCTGCGAGTTTGTAGTCCATCCATTGGTGGGCGCGCTCGGAGAGCGACTTGAAGTAGTGCATGCCGAGTAAGCCTCATGCACTACTTGGATGTCCGCCTCACTGCGCGTGAAGCGTCGCCACTATGTCAATCATTTCGGTTCGACTCCTGCAGCCACTCCATCGCCGGCATCATCGCTGTCCTCGATCTATCTTGCAGGGTAGGATGGAGTTCTTAAAGCGGATTGCGCCATCGCAGACCGGGAAAGCGGGCGAAGTCACGGGCATTGTAAGTATGCACCTCTGCCTCTTGTTCCAAGGCAATGGCTGCGATATGAGCGTCAGGAACCAGATTTCCGCCTCTTCCGACGGCTTGAAGGACTTGATGGAAATGCACAAGGTGGTCTGCCCCCGGGTTCACTGGCATGATATGCTCGTGTCGAAACCACTGCCGTACATGGCCGACGGCGTCCGATGTGGAAAGAGGAGAAGTTAACACGCTAGGGTTTGTCATCAGCCTTATGAACCCCGTTGATACTACCCAGGGAATGCCGATAATCTCGTTTCCGGCAACCAGATTTTCCCACCATTCACGAGCGGCAGCATGTTGGGAGACTTCGTTGTTGTAAGCGTACACGAGCAGGTTGGTGTCAGGAATTATCATTCTGACTGCCTTGACAGAAACTCTTCAGTATCTATGTCGGCCAAAAGTTGGTTCAGGCGGACTGTTTCAATGCCTTCGACGAAGCCGCTGTTGTTGGGCTTGACGCGAAATGGCGGCTTGGCGCCGGCGTCCGCGCGCTTTGGCGTCCGGGTTATGCCCAGGCGTAGAGTTTCGTTGACGACTTGCTGCAATGGCTTATCGTGGATGCGGCTCTGCTCTTGCAGGAAATCGGCGATGTCGTCGTCTATGTTCAATGTGGTTCTCAATTTCTGCCTCTTTTCTCGATGTAAGGCTGTTGCGGTACATCACGTAGTCTAATCTTGCAGTGCCCACGCCGAAAACGCATTGACCACGGAGCGAAGGAACGATAGCATGTTCTTATTATTATACCATGAGGTGAGGATAACACGATGACGGACGACGCTTCGATTTTCAATCTAGGCAACCTCAAGGCCGCCGCCGACATTGCCAAGACCTTCATTCCGCTTATACAGGAAGCCAAGTCCAAGGGCTTGGATTCCCAATATGCTGCCGAACTTAACGGCAAGATTGCGGATATGCAGTTCGCCTTGATTGACGCTCAATCCGACGCATTGGCTTCTCAAGAGGCGCAATCGAAGCAGTCAGCGAGAATAAGGGAGCTCGAACAAACCATCGCGGAGTTTGAGAACTGGGAGGCAGAGAAAGCGCGATACAAACTCGTCAACGCTTCATGGGCGGGAGCTACGCTCATTTATCTGCTCCGCGGAAATGATGCACAGAAAGATGAACCTCTGCACTACATTTGCCCAAAATGCTACAATCGTAGGGTTAAGTCAATTCTCCAATCCAGAATGCTAAATATACATGGGAAATTAGTCATGGATACATCTTGTCCAGAATGCGAGTCAGAATTTGCACTTAGCGTTGAAATAACTCGTTCCCACGGCGTGATTCCCATGGTGTGATAAGTTAGTTCTATCAGTTACGGTGCACACACCATCCCCATCCTAACCTTCCCCCGTCGAGGGGGAAGGTACTTTTTGGGATTATCGCGCCTTCCCCCCATGCACCGACGGCTCGGCGCACCACTTCGTTGCCAGCAGGCGCACGCCTTCGTACACATCCTCGCCGAAACCCAGCATGTCACACACCACCAGCCTGTCCAGCAACGCGCGGTTGTCGTCCCTGTCCGCCAGATACGCCGGCTTCAGGTCGAGCGCGCGGAACCGGTCGAATATGTCGCACGCGGTGGCGAGCTGGGCGTCGGTGAGGGCACGGAGGTCGAGTGTCGGCAGTGTCTCGATTGTACGCATAGTTGTGCGCCCGCGCCCATCTTGCTGACGGCTAGAATGCCACCAGTATGAAAGCAAGCCTAGCGTGCTGTTGCTCCATACTGTAAATGCGTAGTCGTAGCGTTCATCTTCGGATATGACATTCGGCCATGCTGTGCCACCTATCGTTTTTCGCTCGGTGAACGCGACTGATAACGGTTGAGAGGTGAACCTGAAATCCAGAGTCAAGTGCGACCGACTTGCAGTTTGCCAAAGTTCATAGACTCTTTCTTCCATCCCACTCTTTACCCTCATCTGTGAGTCTGGAACGCAAATCATCCGCTTCTCTTTCTCACCATCGTGATTCCACAAAGATGGATAGGTTGCGGTAGGACTTGCAGACGCTTTCATGAATGGCCCCTTGTGCGCGGCACTTATAAACATCTGATGGTCATGTCCCCGTTGCCCTATATCCTTCAACTGCGCTATCGGAAACGACATAGGTTCGGGTTGCAAGGGCAGCCACAGATTACCATCGGACAGCGCATGCGCTGTTTCTGGGAGTAGTGTCCCGTAGAGTATCCGATCGGATAGAAGGCATCTGGGCCAGTGTTAATTTAGGTCAGACCCACTCCCGGGTAGCCCATGAGGTATTATCGCAGTGTTAATTGTCAAGCCTGTGGAGAGGTCTATGAGGGCGAAGGTCTACCCCGCTTGCAGTACCCAGGGAGTTCCCCTTCGGGCAACTGCGTTCAGATGAACAAGTAGCTTGCGCATGACCGCAACCACAGAGACGTTTGAGCTTGTGTCAAGTCTTGTGGAAATTCCTTCCAGGCGACTTAGCTCATCAGGCTGCTGCCTCCTCAGCAGTCACCGGCAACTCGGTTAGGATCCCATTCTCGAATCTCGCTCCATCCATCAGCAGCTTCATCAGGTTTCTACCTCCATACAACGGTCTCCAACGCTCCGAGAGCCTCAGTGCCACCTTGAACACCAGGTACAACGCACTGTCACGCCGCTTCATACGCTTCGCCACGTCCGTCCTCAGCCTCACCCCGCTGAACACCGACTCCAACGGGTTCGTTGTCCTCAAATGGACCCAATGCTCGGTCGGGAAGTCATAGAAGCTAACGAACGACTCCCAGTCCCGGACCACCGTCTCAGCGGCATCGGTGCGACCATCAGCGCTCAGATCAACCACGTACTCGTCCCGCAGCCGCTCGCACTCCGCCCGTGTGGGCGCGACTGACATCTCCCTTAACCGGCGCCTAGCCTCCGAATGCAGCGCCTTCGGTAACTTCGCCTGCACGTTCAGCGCACGGTGGTTCCAGCAGCGCTGGTGTGCCGTAGTCGGGAACACCCCATCCAGCGCTGACCACAGACCAAGTGCGCCATCTCCCATCGCCAGCAGAGGCGCGCTCATGCCTCGGTCCCGCAAGCTCCTGAGTACACCAGACCAACTCTCCGTACTCTCCCGATAGCCCAGTTCCATCCCGAGCAACTCCTTCTCACCGTCCTCCCTCGCTCCCACCACGCACAGCAACGCAGTCTTCTCCCTGTCCACTCCCGCTCCCAAATACACTCCGTCAGCCCAGATGTAGGCGTAGCGGTACTCGTTCAACATCCTTGAGCACCACACCCTGTACTCCGACTCCCAACGCTGCTTCAACCTCACGATCGCGTTCCGACTCAACGCCGCCGTTTCCCCAACCAGCTCACGGAACACCGGCTCGAAGTCCCCGGTCGACAACCCTTCCATATACAGCTTCCGGAACAGGTCCTGCGTCTTTCGACTCGTTCTCTCGTACCGCTTCACTATCTTCGACTCGAAACCGTTCGCAGACACCTCAGCCGGCACGTCCGATACCCTCGGAACCTTCACCTCCACCGCCGACAATCCCACTGTCAGCTCCCGACTGGGATGATATCCGTTTCTGTATCCGCGAAACTCCTCGCCTCTCTCGTAGCGCTCCCTTCCCAGAAATCTGCTCACCTCCTCCTCAAGTCCCGCTACAAGCATCCGCCTTGCTCCTTCACTCACGATCTGGTCCAGCATGTCCTCCACTACGTTCTCATTCCCTTCGTTCTGGTATACTTCCCTCACGGCGTGTTCCTCCAGTTTCTCGTCCTATAGACGGTTTGCTTGCCTGGAAGGATACGCCTTTTCCTTTACTTACGCTTTTGCAATTTCCACAACTTCTGACATTACCTCGAGACGTTGCCAGGCTTGCCTCGTTCGCGCAGACGCCGATAGAAGCGGCGCATCTCTGTGTCGTGTCGGATGACCGACCACGCGCACAAGTACAGCGCGGACCGAACTGTGCTCCGGCCGCCACGGATAGCACGCTTGGCTCTTTTGCTCCCACTGTCCCGGGACCATGGCGCCAACCCGACAAGAGAGGTCAGAGCTTTACTGTCCCAGTGTCCCAGCTCAGGCAGAAAGGCGACAAGTATGGCTGCGGTCAGAGGCCCGATACCCGGTACGCTGCGGTACAAAGCGGCCCGGTCGGCCAGTTGGACGCTCCTGTCCAGCGCTTCCTGGTACTCGGCGTCCAGTCGGTCGATCTCCTTCTCCATCCAGGCAATATGGCGTCTTGTGGATCTGATGGTGACCGAACTGGTGCCCTTGTCCAGACGTCCCAGCTCCTGTACCCGCTGCGCTACGAACTGCCGACGCCGGTTCAGAATGTCTCGCAGTTCTTCCCTTTCGGGGTCGAACTCAACCTGCGGTACCCTCGCATCGGGGAAGACCTGTCCGTAGCGGGACAGGACTTGTGCGTCCCTGGGGTCAGTCTTGGCCTCGTAGCCGCATGCCTTCGCGAAGGCGCGCACCCGCGAAGGATGGGCCACGTGTATCGCTACTCCTGCTTCCCTCAACCGGCTCACCAGCGCTCGCTCGTACCCACCGGTGGCTTCACACACGACCAGAGCGTCATCATGCTTACTCAGGTACTTCAGCAGCCTCGTAATGCCAACCTTCGTGTTATCGAACCGTACCACCGGTTCCTCTGAGATCGATACGTCGAGATTCTTCTTCCCCACGTCAACACCGACTGCAGTCGTCATTTGTTTTCTCACCTCCCTGTGTGATAATGCCTGATGTCCTCCATACTTGTAGATGCGGGCCTAGTGCCCATGTATCCGTTCGGAGCGACCAAGGCGGCGGAGGGGTGTCTAACTTTACGACGGTGCAGTCCAGGGTTGTGTCCTGGTCTCACCCAGTGGTGAACGACGCGCCCCTCTCGCCCACCCCACAGATTGGCCTATCTGTGAGGCTTATGCAACATACAAGTGGTGTAACAGAGTAGGTGGAGTGGAATAAGTAAAGCCACCGCGTCATCCTTGTAGGAAGTAGAAACCCGATCAAAGGAGGACGACGATGGCAAGAGACAGTATGGACATTCTGGAGTTGTTGCGCAAGAGAGGGGTGGACGGAGACGTGGACTTTCTGCGTGAGGCGCTGGGGGTTCTGGTCGAGGGGATAATGGACGCTGAGGCGTCGGTGAAGGCGGGAGCGGGATACGGCGAGCGCAGTGCGGAGCGAGTCACCCAGCGCAATGGATACCGCAGCAGGAACTGGGACACGCGAGTGGGCACGATGGAATTGCGCATACCGAAGCTGAGGGACGGGAGTTACTTCCCGAGTCTGTTAGAGCCGCGGCGTCGGAGCGAGAAGGCTCTGCTGGCTGTGATACAGCAGGCGTACGTGGAGGGCGTGTCCACCAGGAGGGTCGATGACCTGGTAAAGGCGCTGGGATGCGAGGGCATCTCCAAGAGTCAGGTGTCGCGTATCTGCCGTGGGCTGGACGAGGTGGTGGAGAAGTTCTTGAGCCGGCCTCTCGATGGGGGACCGTATGCGTATCTGTGGCTGGACGCGCTGACTCAGAAGGTGCGAGAGGGAGGCAGGATAGTCAACGTGAGCGTGGTGGTGGGCACCGCCGTGAACGCGGAGGGCAAGAGGGAGATCGTGGGGCTGGACGTGGGCACGAGTGAAGACGGAGCCTTCTGGCTGAGCTTCCTGCGCTCGCTGGTGGCGAGAGGGCTGGCCGGCGTGGAGTTGGTCATCTCGGACGCTCACCAAGGGCTTAGGGACGCCATAGCAACCGTCTTCGCCGGAGCGAGTTGGCAGCGATGTCGCACGCACTTTATGACCAATCTGCTGACGCGGGTTCCGAAGAGGACACAGCCGTGGGTTGCGACGATGGTGCGTAGCATCTACCAGCAGCCGTCAGCGCAGGAGGTGCGCATCCAGCACGAGAAGGTAGTCGAGCAGTTGGCCGAGCGCTTCCCGCAGGCGGCCTCGATGCTGGACGAAGCCGGAGCGGACATACTTGCGTTCACGCACTTCCCTATGGAGCACTGGAAGAAGATCTGGTCGAACAACCCGCAGGAGAGGCTGAATAAAGAGATAAGAAGGCGGACCGATGTTGTGGGCATCTTCCCGAATAGATCGGCGGCGATACGGTTAGTTGGCGCGGTGCTCGCCGAGCAGAACGATGAGTGGATAGTCGGCAGGCGATACCTGACGCCGGCATCAACGACCTACACTGAAGCCCGGCCGGAGGTGCAGCTCACACAACCGACCGCGGCTTAGCAGAACAAAAAGGTTGACAATCTCCCACACCACATGCTGGGACTTGACCTCAACATTGGATGGTGGATATTTTCGCAACAGAGTAGTTCGATTAAATCTTCACGGACACTACGGTCGGCGGTTGTCAGGCAACATTCCGCCTGAGTCAGGCAATCTTACCCATTAGCAAGTATTGCAGTTGAGTGACAGCAATTTGACCGGCAATATCCCACCAGAATTGGGCAATCTCGCCAATCTGCAAGTGTTGCATCCGGAGAGCTACCTGGAACAAACCGGCTCCGTCTGACGTTTCAGATGTAGAAGCGCATCACAATCGCCTGGATGGCAAGTCGGCCAGATCTACCGGAGACAACAACATTGAAATACTCTTTTCCAATAACAGTTCTCGTAATGGCAGTTGCCGCACTGTCGGTGCTTGCTTGTGGCGGACCACCTCCCTCCGCTCCTGTCCCGACTACTGACCTGCGTAGCGAGACAGTCCCAGCGAATCCTGAGACCAGGCAAGTCGTGCAACCTGCGCAGCCTGTCCCGGTCGAGCCTTTCCCCACACCAGTCCCGACCGCGTTACCCGACAGGGCAGCGTCATCTGCCACTGGAAACGAGGTAGAAGAACTGGTGAGAGGCAACAGCGCATTTGCATTCGACCTCTACCGGACACTCAGTGCGGAAGACGGGAACCTGTTCTTCTCCCCTTACAGCATTTCGATTGCGCTGGGTATGACTTTCGCAGGCGCGAGAGGGGAGACGGAAAGCCAGATGGCGGACACGCTCCACTTCATGCTTCCCCAGGACAGGCTTCACCCCGCATTCAACACTCTCTACCTGGACATCCACTCCCGAGGTGGCGGAAAGGACGACAACGACCCCTCGGCGTTCCAATTGAACATCGCAAATGCGCTGTGGGGACAACGAGACTACCGAATCCTCGATGGGTTCACGACGGTTGTGGCCGAAAACTATGGTGCCGGCGTGAGACCGACAGACTTCCAGGGACAGCCGGAGGAGTCGCGAGTCAGGATCAACGACTGGGTTGCCGAGCAGACGGAGGATAAGGTCAAGGACATTATTCCCCCGGGGAAATTCGAGGGAAACGCGCCCGCGCTGGTGCTTACGAACGCAATCTACTTCAATGGGACATGGACCAATGGGTTTGACGAGCTGCCGAAGCCCGTGGACTTCCATCCGCTTCAAGGAGGCGCCGTAGCCGTACCGATGATGGAGCGGGATGCTATGGGTGGATACGCAAGTGGAGACGGATATGAGGCGGTTGATCTGCGCTATATCCACAGCAGTATGGCCATGACAGTTCTGGTCCCGGATTCAGGAACTTTCGAAGAGTTCGAGGAATCACTTGATTATGAGTCTGTGAGTCGCATCCTTGAGAGCATGGAGGCCAGAGAAGTCATGCTGACGATGCCGAAGTTCGGGTTTGAGTCAGAGTTCGCTCTCGTAGATACTCTGCGCGTGATGGGTATGCCGAACGCCTTCGATGACAGGGCGGCGGACTATTCAGGCATGGACGGGCACTCGTGTCAGGCAGGGGTTTCATTCTGTCTATTCGTCTCGGACGCAATTCACAAGGCATTCGTGCTGGTGGATGAAGAGGGCACCGAGGCATCCGCGGCAACAGCGATGGTCGCCGTACCTTCCGGCGGGTCGTCGGAGCCTCCGGTTGAGCTCGTTGTGGACCGACCTTTTATCTTCCTGATCCGGGACGACAAAACAGGCACCATTCTGTTCCTGGGCCGGGTGTTGGACCCCAGCGAATAGGACGCTCCACACCGATTCGCCAGTACCGGAGAGGACCAGATTCTCACGGCACCATCGCAGGCTCCCAGTCGGGTCCGGCACACGCTCCAGTAGGTGGGAGTCGTCTGAATCGGCGAGTGCCTCAGTGAGCAGCGTGACAGGAAGGTCACCCTCGACGGATGCCTGTCGTAGAATGGGACAGATAGTGGGACTAACCGGGAGAAACTACGTTGGGAAGATTCAACTGGGACTGGGGCGGAGAAGAGCCGCCTGATGAAGCCTATTCGCGTGTAACCGAGCCGGAACGGTTCTGGCCGTTGCACGAATGGGCACTTGAGGTCGTCGACAGACTACTAACGGAGTACGACGTCACCTTGGAAGAGAGCAAATTAACGGACTACGAATTAGAACTGTCCACACTTGCGAGGCCGATAATGAAGCTGACTCCGAGTCAGGATTCTTGTGCGCCCATCACGATTGCTTTCACCGATTTTCCTGGCATTACGGTCCGGGTAGGCCTCTGGGTCACTGACAAGTTCCCATCCTGCGGATGTGATGCGTGCGACGAAATGCTGGAGGAAAACTTCGAAGTGCTCACCGAGTTGTTGGATGACGTTGTGGCCGGCCGGTTTCGAGAATCCATGCGTCTGCAGCCCGGAGGGAACGGATGGAGCAGTCGGGAATTCTGGTCTGCTGAAGGCCACAGTTCGGGTGGATCATTGGTGCCACGCGCAAAAGCAGTTCGAATCTTGAATGGAAAGTCGAAAATTATTCTGGAGTGGCAGCCTTGGCCGCCAAGACCGGATGGCGCGGTCACTTGTTAGACAGCCAGGCTTGCTTGACTGAACTCGAACTTGAACAGGTGATGGTTGCCATATTTCTCTGCGGGGAGGAGAAGTTGTGAAGTCGGGTTGGCAGGAGCGAACCTGCTGCGGACTTGGCTCCAACCGCCAAGAGTATTTTCATTGACGCCTTCGGCAAAAGCGTCATGGCCGGATCGTTGGACTGGGCGTGTTCAGCGACAGGTCCCGCACTTCGAGGTCTAGCGCCTCGGACTCGCGAAGAACGGCGCGCCACTGTTTCGGCAGCAGCAGCTTCGCCTTCCGGTTCGGGACAGCCTTGATGATGGCGTTCACCTCCTCCGTTTCGAGATACTTCAGTGTGGGCATCTGGCGCTTGGAAGTTGCGCCGTCCTGCGTCTTGGATAGCGTCCACGCCGCCCTTGCTCAGAGCAGCGTGAGCATCGCCGTATCTGCGAGAACGATGAGGCTCGACCTACAATTTATGGATCAGGAGCGAAGGGTCACGACTATCCATTCCTCGCAAACTACCATCGAGGGGATGCTGTCAAGGCGAACCTACGCCCGCCGCGCTTACGCCGCTCTCGCGCCCCATCCCTGACATGATAGGAATGCGTGAACGGGGGAACGTCATTATTTCTCCATCGCTTCGAGCAGCTCATACGGGAATGTACTACAATGCGTTCTGCTAGCATCAATATCCCGCATTGGGTGGCGCAGCGTAATCTCGGACGGCCATCCTCCTGTTCCCGTCAATGCGGTGGATATACCGGCCGTCGCCGCCTTCAAGAACGGCTGGAAGGACACCCAGGGCGCGGGCGCAATCGCCCTGGTAGTCGCGCCTCTTGGACAGCGATTGCGTGCTCGGCTTTTCTATCAAAGATGTCGATTACGGAGGAGACTTGACGAACCAATCTAACAGAGTTGCCGGGGGAGACTTTGATGGGTGGCTGGGTCCGCTGAGGAGCAAGCTCGCGATGCCTGCGTGGTCGCTGTACGACTTCTCGGACACTATATTTTCGGCGAGCATACTTACTTTCTTCTTTCCCCTCTGGGTGGCTGAGGATATGAAGAGCGCCGGCGGCAGCAGCGCCGTCTTTGCGATAACTCTGTCGCTGTCCGCACTGTTGGTCGCGCTCACCGCGCCGGCTATGGGCACGGTTTCCGACAGGCTGAACAGGCGCATTCCCATGCTTGCCGTCTGCCTGATTTCATGTGCCTCACTTACGGCAGTGATAGGCTTGTTCGGCGGACTGACGACCGGCCTCGCGCTCTTTTTCATTGCGAACTACCTGTACCAGACGGGGCTTATCTTCTACAACTCGTTGATTATCAATGTGAGTTCGGAAGAGACACGCGGCATAGTCTCAGGCATTGGCATTGGCGCAGGATACATAGGGCTGTTTGTCGCGTTCCTGCTATTTGAGCCGCAGGTCGAGAAGTACGGCAACCAGTGGGCGTTTTTGCCCACGGCTGGGATGTATGTACTGTTCGCGCTACCGCTGCTGTTCATACTCAAGGAAGGCGGCGCAAGGCGAAGTCTGGACAAGTCGCTTGTCATCGAATCTTATCGTCAGCTTTTCAGCACATTTCAACGTGCCCGCGCGCATGTCAACCTGTTTCGGTTCATCATCGCGCGCTTCGCCTATACGGAAGCAGTCAACACGGTCAGCTCGTTCTATGTTCTTTACCTGGTAGAAATCGGCGTAGCTACCGATAATGAGGCAGTGAATTTTGTTACCACTTTGCTGCTGGTCGCTGTGGTCGCCTCGGTCGCTGTCGGCTTCCTGGTGTCCAAGTTTGGCCCGAAGCGTGTGCTGATGGTTGGTATAGCAGGTTGGACGGTGGTCGTGTTGGGTGTCTCCCTGGTGGTGGGCGTCTCCTTCATAGGCGTGAATCTAACGATTTTCGGCTTGTCGCTGCCTGCTACATTGTGGGCCGTCGGACTGCTTGGAGGCTTAGCCTGGGCATCGCCGCAAATTGCCGACCGCGTGCTGCTGACGAAGCTTGCTCCTGATGGGCAGGTGGGCGAGTTCTTCGGGCTGTTCCAGATGTCCGGCAGGCTGTCAGCGGCGCTAGGACCTGCTTTGTGGTGGTTGATAACGACCACGCTGATAAGTTTGGGCGCAGTCCGCTTTAGAATCGCAATGTCGCTCCTTGCGGTGTTTCTCATCGTCGGATTCCTGATTCTGCTATGGGTGCGGGAACAGCGAGAAGAGTCGGACATTTCACCGGCTCTGTGAGGGGCAGCGCCCACGAGATACATTTGTGGAAGTATCTCTCAATTGGTGATGAAAACCACTTTCACCCCATCCTGACCCTCCCCGCAATGGAGGAGAGACTTTTGCAAAGGTAATGAAGTAGCGTTGGGAACTGGCGCTCTGCGCATACTGACTAGTGCATAATGAGAAGGAGCTCGCCCCTTAGAGCAAGCTCCAATTTGTTGCGCAAAGTCTCTTGCACTTGTTAACGATTGGTTCATCCGCAAAGACGGATTCCCCAATGTTCCCCGTTCTCCATTCGGTTACAATCAACGCGAACAATTGACCTTATGCACGTCAAAACTATATCATTCTCAAAACACCAATGCAAGTACGATTCCAAGAGTTGGCCGAGCGGACACAAGGCGCACCAAGACGCACCGCCGACATCAGTGCCTGATGGGAGCCTGCAATGGGCAATAACGCTATCAACTATCGTCTCGGTTTGGATATGGGCACAAACTCCATAGGTTGGGCCGCAATCAGGCTTGATGGGAACGGCGAACCCTGCGGTATTCTCGACATGGGCGTCCGTATATTCTCCGACGGGCGCGGCCCTAGAGATGAAACTTCAAATACAGCGCAGCGCAGACTTGCGCGCGGTATGCGCCGTCGTGGAGACCGCTATCTCATGCGGCGATCAAAACTCATCAACGCTCTTGTCCGATACGACTTGATGTCCAGCGATCCCAAAGAAAGCAAGGATATTGCGGAGAACTTTGACCCTTACGAGCTCAGGGCGCAGGCGCTAGACCGGCCGCTCAATCCCTTTGAACTAGGACGCGCCATCTTTCACTTGAACCAGCGTCGCGGTTTCAAGTCAAACCGGAACGCTGCCGGCGATGATGAGAATGAATCTAAGAAGACACGCGCCGACATAAGCGAACTGCGCGACCGCATCGACGAAAGTGGCGCAAGGACGCTCGGCGAGTACCTGCATCGCAGACGCAAGAAGCGCAAGCCGGTGCGCGCTCGCCCGGGTATGAACATTTATCCAGACCGCGCCATGTATGAGCAAGAGTTCGATGCTATCCGCGTCGCGCAGCAGGCTCATCAATCTCTGAGCGATGAGCAGTGGCAGAACTTGCGTGACGTCATCTTCTTCCAGCGTCCCCTGAAACCCGTCGATCCTGGATTGTGTACCTTTGAAGAAGGTGAACGTCGAGCGGCGCGCGCCTTGCCGCTATTCCAAGAGTTCCGCTTGCTTCAAGAGCTCGCCAATCTCATGCTTCATGTTGGCGCAGAACCTGAATGCCGTTTGAATGACGAACAAAGAGCGCGCACCTTGGAGCGACTTCAAGCAGGCAACAGTTTCAATCTCGATGCTGATAAACAGAAGAAAATAAAGGATGGCCTCGGATTCCCGTCCGGCGCCGACTTCAATTTAGCTGCCGCCGGACGCTCTGTAATCAAAGGTGACGAAACCACTGCAAAGCTCAGGAAACTGAACCTGTTTGGCGCGAAGTGGTTCAAATTACAGATTGAAGAGCGTAATGACATAGTGAAGTTCCTGCTCCATACCGACGACCCGGAAGCTGTACGTCAAAAGGCCGTCGCGGAGTGGGGATTAGCTGAAGAGCAGGCCATCGCCGTGTCTAATGTGTCGCTCGTAAGCGGCTACGGCAACTTGAGCGAAAAGGCTATCCGCAAGATACTGCCTCACCTGAAATCGGGTACGAGTTACTCGGACGCCGTACAAGCCGCCGGCTACCAGCACCACTCGAACTTTCGAGGAGAGGAAGCGCACGATAGTCTTCCCTACTACGGCCAGATACTTCCACGCACCGTAGTAGGCGCGGATACTCGGAAAGACCCTGAGAAAGATGGCGAAGTAGCTCGCTATGGTCGTATCGCCAATCCCACCGTCCATATTGGCCTGAACCAACTCCGCCGTGTCGTCAACACGCTCATCGAAGTATACGGCAAGCCGGAGGAGATCGTAGTGGAGCTGGCGCGTGAGTTGAAACAGAACCGTGAGCAGAAGCGGCGTGATATTCAGCGACAAAGGGAAGGCGCAGACCGTAACAAGCGTCTCACAGAGATGCTTGAATCCGCTGAGGAAACCGTAACTTCGGAAAAAGTTCGCAAACTGCGCTTATGGGACGAGCAAAAGAAAGGCGCGCTTCATATCTGCCCATACACGGGCAGAAACATATCCTTCAATATGGTAATTTCCGCGCAGACCGAAGTTGACCACATCCTGCCGTTCTCCCGCACTCTGGATGATTCAATGGCGAACAAGGTAGTATGCTTAACCTCTGCGAATCGGTCGAAGGGCAATTGGACGCCTCACGAAGCATTCGGACACAATCCGCCCGGTTACGACTATGAGCGGATACTGGAGAATGTCGCCGACTTCCCATATAACAAGCGCTGGCGCTTCCAGCCAGATGCGATAGAACGTTTCGAGGACGAGAACGACTTTCTTGCTCGCCAACTCAACGAAACCCGCTACCTGTCCAGGACGGCGCGAACCTATCTGGCGTCCCTATACGACAGAAAAGGTGAGAGCAAGCAGCACGTGAGGGTTATTCCCGGGCACATGACTGCTCAGCTCAGGCGTGGCTGGGAGTTGGAAGGCATGCTTAGCGATACTCCGGACAGCGAACCTGTCAGAAAGCAGCGCGACGACCACCGCCACCACGCCATAGACGCCTTCGTAGTCGCCAACACTACTCAAGGACTGCTTCGAAGGTTCGCACAAGCGTCCGCTTCCTCATGGCAAGGTGAAACCGAACGTCTTACCGAGATAGTTCCCTTGCCGTGGGACGACTTCGACCGAAACCAACTGAAACCGTTCCTCTACGATATAGTCGTCTCGCACAGGCCCGACCACGGGAAGCGCGGCAATAAAGCAGGTGGCGCGACGACCGGGCAATTGCACAACGACACCGCATACGGCATCATCGAACTGGCCAAAGACGGAGCATCAGAAGTCGTGCATCGCGTAAAGCTCACCGACATCAGTCGCAGCAGATTGAACAGTGTGCGCGATCCGGCTCTGAAAGCCGCTCTCATCACGCTTTGGGATGACGTAGGTGGCAACAAGGCACGCTTCGCCGATAGAGCTTGGTCAGAAGGTGTAGTGCTGAACGGACGCCGCCAAAAGGTGCGTGGCGTGCGAATATGCGAAAGGGAACGCGTGATTGCAATCAGAGACAGTGAGGGAAAGCCATACAAAGGTTACTTGCCTGACGGCAACGAATTCGCCGATGTGTGGAGAATGCGAGATTGTAGTTGGCAGATGGTGGTTGTCACCAAATTCGATGCCAATCAGCCTGACTTTGACATAGAAAAGTTCCGCCCAAAAACGACGCGCGATAAATACAAAGGGAAGCCCGACCCTGCGGCAAAGTGGCTCATGCGGCTTCAAATTGACGACATGGGCGCTTTCGGAGAAGGCGCGGAGCGCCGCATCGTGCGAGTTCGGAAAATTATTGGACGCTCCAGCGGGAGAACAGGCGTGGTACTGGATGACCACAATAACATTTACGAGGGAAAGGAATACTCGGCGAGACAACTGAAGGAACAAGGCTTCCGCAAGATACATGTGGACGAGATAGGGCGAATTGGGGACCCGGGACCGAGGTCGCTATGATAGGCAGAGTGATAGAGATTGCGAACGACGGGCGGCATCTCACGCGATTGCGCGGCTTTATGATGGTATCGAGCGACGGCAATGAGCTAGGTCGCATCCCGCTGGACGACATCGCCGTCCTTCTGTGCAACGCGCGCGGGCTTACATATTCCAACGGCTTGATGACCGAACTCTCCCGCCGCGGCGTTGTCGTTGTCCTGTGCGGCAACAATTACATGCCGGTCTCGTGGATATGGCCCATCGAAGGCAATCATCGTCAGACCTTGCGTATGCGCTGCCAGCTGGAAGCGTCAAAGCCCCTGTGCAAGAGGCTATGGCAGGCGATAGTCAGGGAGAAAATCGCACAGCAGAGCAGAACACTGGAACTGCTGAGAATACCGAGCGGTAGCCTGAAGTCGCTCGCCCGTCAGGTTAGATCGGGAGACCCAAGCAATGTAGAGGCACACGCGGCGCGGCTATACTGGCAGCTCCTATTCGGAAGTGACTTCAAGCGAGAACGCTTCGGCCCCATGCCTAACCCGCTCCTCAACTACGGTTACACGGTGCTCAGAGCAGCGGTTGCGAGAGCCGTCGTGTCCGCTGGGCTGCATCCATCAGTTGGCGTCCACCACCACAACCGCGGCAATCCCATGTGTCTGGTTGACGATCTGATTGAGCCATTTCGTCCTCTAGTGGATTACACCGTTGCCAGGCTGCTGCAATTGGGAACCCGGGAAGTGGATAACGAGGCTAAGGGCACGCTGGTGGGAGTGCTTGCGCTTGACATGAACACGGTTAGAGGGGTTTCCCCAGTGCAAGTGTGTATCGAGCGCGCCGCACAGTCGCTCGCTCAATCTTTTGAAGACAAGAAGCCTTCCCTTATCTTCCCTTCAAACCCAGTAATGGAAGCTTGAGGACGCGCGATGTTAAGCGGCTACAAGCTTATGTGGATGATAGTCCTCTTCGACCTTCCCGTGGTCACCAAGGCGGAGCGCAAGAACGCCAACAAGTTCCGCAGGTTCTTGCAAGACCAAGGCTTCAACATGTGCCAGTTTTCAGTTTACATGCGCTTCTGCGCGGGAAAGGAGCAAACTCAAGCTTACACTCGGCGAGTGCGATCCTCGCTCCCGCCATCCGGCAATGTGCAGATTATCTACATTACTGACAAGCAATACGAGAACATTGTCAGTTTCAGTGGCCCGAAGCGGGAACCTCCAAACAAAAATCCGGAGCAGTTCGCACTATTCTGACGCCTGAACCTCAGTTTTTCCTGTCTAGCTTTCCTTATGAGCCTGGTAACCACCTACTGGAGCGGTCGTCGATTGTAGCCGAGTGGAGAACGGGGAACAATCGCAACTCAGCCGCCCATCTCGCGCGAGTATCAGGTATTGTAGCCGAGTGGAGAACGGGGAACAATCGCAACGTAACCTCCGCGCGGCACGCCGCGAGCTTGATTGTAGCCGAGTGGAGAACGGGGAACAATCGCAACTAGAGATGACACCTGCCCTTCGTGCTGCCCATTGTAGCCGAGTGGAGAACGGGGAACAATCGCAACTCGACCGCGTATTTGCCGTCTTCGACCTTAATTGTAGCCGAGTGGAGAACGGGGAACAATCGCAACCGCAGCCAGGGTCTCGTGCTCGTGGCCACAATTGTAGCCGAGTGGAGAACGGGGAACAATCGCAACACGCAGCAGACGCAGCCGCCTGGTGAGACATTGTAGCCGAGTGGAGAACGGGGAACAATCGCAACTCAGGTCGAGGACATAGCGGTGGAATATCATTGTAGCCGAGTGGAGAACGGGGAACAATCGCAACTATGACACCTAAGCAGCGCACAGGCGCTCAATTGTAGCCGAGTGGAGAACGGGGAACAATCGCAACCTCGCTCGGCAGGAGTCGCGCACCACCCGGATTGTAGCCGAGTGGAGAACGGGGAACAATCGCAACTCAATCCGCCTGACCCTTCCAGCAGCTGTAATTGTAGCCGAGTGGAGAACGGGGAACAATCGCAACTATGCACCGGCGTAACTGCGTATGATTTCGATTGTAGCCGAGTGGAGAACGGGGAACAATCGCAACTGGGCGACGACGTGGGCGGCGCAGTCGTGGATTGTAGCCGAGTGGAGAACGGGGAACAATCGCAACACTACGCCACCGTTTGTGCCGCGCACTACGATTGTAGCCGAGTGGAGAACGGGGAACAATCGCAACATCAGCGGCGTGCGCGTGTCTCTCTGTGGATTGTAGCCGAGTGGAGAACGGGGAACAATCGCAACCGTTGGGGGTGTAGCGCATCTCGGGATCCGATTGTAGCCGAGTGGAGAACGGGGAACAATCGCAACGTCCGGAGTGAGTTCGCGCCAGGGCGTCGAATTGTAGCCGAGTGGAGAACGGGGAACAATCGCAACTGATCATCCTGACAATCGAGTGATGAGGCTGCCACCAGTGAAAGTAAGTTCCCTTAACGCGAACCCACCGAATCGTGCCGTGCCGGCGCTGGAACTGGACGGGGGGAGGAACAAGAGATGAAATCGTTCGAGCGGATTTCTGGCTAACGTGGCTGAGTCTAGGTGATTACGCTGACTTTGTGTGGGTCTGCGTCAAATCCGCCGTTTTCAGTCCGATTCCGCGAAAGCCATCCCTGTTAAATCGTGATCACGGCATTGACAAGGAAGATTCGCACAGCACGAAGTCGTCTTCCGGCAAGAAATCTGTGTCTGCAATTGACCCGCTCTGCTCTTGAAGCGCCAATGGGTCCGTGAAATCGTCACGAGTCTGCGTCAAATACCAGGCGTCCTTCGATCCCTCGACCAGAAGTGTTTTCAGGTCTAGCGCTCCTGCACGAAACCTCTCCATGTGTCTCGCAGAAACTCCGGCGACAACGTAATGGTCAGTACTGTCGAGAGAGTCTATCAGCACGCCGACGTAGCAGCTGCCCATCAAATCCCGCCCCTCAAAGATCTGAGCGCCATCGTAGTAAACGAGAGTTTCAGTATGGCGAATTTTCTTCATTGGGCCTCACCTATTGAGCAGCGATTCAATATGTCGTAACTCGCGAGGGGCCACCATGTATGGTGATACTGTTCCCTGCCTGTCTGTTGAATATATCCCGCGCCTGCATCCAATACAACTTGGCAGACCATCATGCCGCGTCTTCGCATGTGCGGCAGTTTGAGTATGTTTTCCGATGCGCGAACTTCGGAATGGACCGACAGACCGCGCGCAACACACTCGGACACATTTCGGAATGTCCGGTTGGGGTGTTCAGCTCGCTGCGACCTGAAGTCATCCTCGGTCGGCGGGTTGTGACTCACTAGCCTAAATACGACTCTCGGTTGGTTGACCTCATCTGCATCATCGGGTGGACAATCATCTGTCAGTGGTTCTCGAAAATTCTGCTGCATAAGACCATTATACACTCAGAACGTCAATTACGGCACCATCGCCAGACTACCCGACGGATCCGGCACAAGCTTCAGGTAGATGAGCGTTGTCTGGACAGAGTTGCACCCAGCACAGCACGACAGCATCCGGGGACAGTGGCTCGGGCGTTGGCTACGGCCTGTCGATGCTCGCTGAGGATAGCATATGCCGAATCAGCATGAAGCAGGATATGATCGTTAGGGCAAGAGCGAACGGCGCTATGGCGATTCCAATACTGATGATAGTCAGCGCGGAGAACTCGAGGCCCACAACTCCTATCAGTCCTGCGGACAGCCATCGCGTAACCGTGTCTCTAGTCGCTACCGCCAGTACCACCATTACCGCGACGCACACGCCGGTCAGTCCCAACATAGACCAATTCAGGACGTCGTTGGGGGTGATGTCCACTATCCAGTAGGCGTATAACAGGACGGCCAGCGCCGCGAAAGCCACAATGAACAGCGCCAGCAGGGGCAGTCGTTTCAGAAGTCTCATGTCGAACATCTCCTCTATGCTCAGTTGGCGTATCACGCATATCTGACCGGTGCAGATCAAGGCACCATAGTAAGGCTACCAGTCGGATCCGGCACAAGCTCCAGATAAATGAGCGTCGTCTGTATCGACGAGTGCCCCAGCCAGCGCGAAAGATAGTTGATAGGGATGCCGTTCATCAGCAGATGGCGGGCTTAGCTATGGCGCAGTGTGTGCGTTCCAACTCACTTCCCCGACGCTATAGCGCCCAGTTCCTCAGCGCGATTGCCCGCGGCCTGCACCCAGCGCCAAGCGGTCGCGGAGTGTGTCTCGACTATCCTGCACTGACTGATGTTCCCGTACGCGAGTGCGCTTGAGCTTGTGTCAAGTCTTGTGGAAATTCCTTCCAGGCGACTTAGCTCATCAGGCTGCTGCCTCCTCAGCAGTCACCGGCAACTCGGTTAGGATCCCATTCTCGAATCTCGCTCCATCCATCAGCAGCTTCATCAGGTTTCTACCTCCATACAACGGTCTCCAACGCTCCGAGAGCCTCAGTGCCACCTTGAACACCAGGTACAACGCACTGTCACGCCGCTTCATACGCTTCGCCACGTCCGTCCTCAGCCTCACCCCGCTGAACACCGACTCCAACGGGTTCGTTGTCCTCAAATGGACCCAATGCTCGGTCGGGAAGTCATAGAAGCTAACGAACGACTCCCAGTCCCGGACCACCGTCTCAGCGGCATCGGTGCGACCATCAGCGCTCAGATCAACCACGTACTCGTCCCGCAGCCGCTCGCACTCCGCCCGTGTGGGCGCGACTGACATCTCCCTTAACCGGCGCCTAGCCTCCGAATGCAGCGCCTTCGGTAACTTCGCCTGCACGTTCAGCGCACGGTGGTTCCAGCAGCGCTGGTGTGCCGTAGTCGGGAACACCCCATCCAGCGCTGACCACAGACCAAGTGCGCCATCTCCCATCGCCAGCAGAGGCGCGCTCATGCCTCGGTCCCGCAAGCTCCTGAGTACACCAGACCAACTCTCCGTACTCTCCCGATAGCCCAGTTCCATCCCGAGCAACTCCTTCTCACCGTCCTCCCTCGCTCCCACCACGCACAGCAACGCAGTCTTCTCCCTGTCCACTCCCGCTCCCAAATACACTCCGTCAGCCCAGATGTAGGCGTAGCGGTACTCGTTCAACATCCTTGAGCACCACACCCTGTACTCCGACTCCCAACGCTGCTTCAACCTCACGATCGCGTTCCGACTCAACGCCGCCGTTTCCCCAACCAGCTCACGGAACACCGGCTCGAAGTCCCCGGTCGACAACCCTTCCATATACAGCTTCCGGAACAGGTCCTGCGTCTTTCGACTCGTTCTCTCGTACCGCTTCACTATCTTCGACTCGAAACCGTTCGCAGACACCTCAGCCGGCACGTCCGATACCCTCGGAACCTTCACCTCCACCGCCGACAATCCCACTGTCAGCTCCCGACTGGGATGATATCCGTTTCTGTATCCGCGAAACTCCTCGCCTCTCTCGTAGCGCTCCCTTCCCAGAAATCTGCTCACCTCCTCCTCAAGTCCCGCTACAAGCATCCGCCTTGCTCCTTCACTCACGATCTGGTCCAGCATGTCCTCCACTACGTTCTCATTCCCTTCGTTCTGGTATACTTCCCTCACGGCGTGTTCCTCCAGTTTCTCGTCCTATAGACGGTTTGCTTGCCTGGAAGGATACGCCTTTTCCTTTACTTACGCTTTTGCAATTTCCACAACTTCTGACATTACCTCAGTGCGCTTCTGAGTACCCTGTGCAGATCCGGATGCACCGGCACAAGCCGTGACTTGCCGCTCTTGTCAGAATGCACCCTGATCGTAGGGCTGGGCGTGTCGAGCGCCAGATCGCGCACTTCGAGGTCGAGAGCCTCGGACACGCGAAGACCGGTCCGCCACTGATCCAGCATCAGCAGTTTCGCCTTCGGGTTGGGCGCTGCCCTGATGATGGCGTTAACCTCGTCGGCTTCGAGATACTCGGGGCATGCACTTCTGGCGCTTGGTGGGAGCTTGATAAGCGGTGGTCTGAATCTACGCTGTGAACCCCACCGTAGTAAAATCGCCCCTTTCAAGAAGAAAGGCGAGGTCAGGAGTGTATCCGTATCTCGGCCAGTTGGTAGCAGAGAG